>NZ_JAXHNN010000020.1:0-2881 GCF_034520545.1 Halomonas sp. | reverse complement strand
GTCATCCGAGACCCGACACGTAGGCCAGACGGCCGCCCGAGCGTCAGCGGCTCTCAGAACTCCCGGGAGACCCACTGCCCCGCCTGCTGCTCGACGCGCCCTCTCCCTCCGAGCTTGAGCAGATGGGCCAGCGCCGAGCGCGCCGCCACCCCCAGCTTGCCCTCGGGCACGTCATCGTAGGCGTGGCGTGTCAGCGCCTCCAGGCTCGCCGGCCCATGGCGCGCCAGGGCCCGGAGCACCTTGTGTTCCCGGGCCAGGCGATGGGTGACCAGGAAGTCGATGGCGGCGTGGCCTTCGCCGATCAGGAAACCGTGGCCCGGGGCGATGGTGTCGAAGGGTTCATCTCCGAGGGCGTGCAAGGCAGCCACATAGGCGGCCATGTCGCCGTCCGGCGGGTTGATCACCACCGTGGAACCCTGCATCACCTGATCACCGGCGAACAGCAGCCGCGCAGGCTCCAGCAGGTAGCAGAGGTGGTTGGAGGCGTGCCCGGGCGTATGCAGTACCTTCAGCATGCCCGCAGGCGTTGCGAGACGCTCGCCGTGGCGGGGCCGGTCGTCCGGCACGAAACCGGCGTCCTGGCTGGCACCGAGCGGAGGCGGCAGACCCACCAGCCGAGCGCCGGTGCGCGCCTTGAGCCAGGCCGCTCCAGGCGAGTGGTCGATATGGGTGTGGGTCACCAGCACCCGGGAAATCCTTCCGCCGGCCAGTTCAAGCAAGCGTTGCAGATGCGCCGGCTGCTCGGGGCCAGGGTCGATCACCAGATGATCGTCGCCGTCGCCCAGCAGGTAGCTGTTGGTGCCGGGGCCGGTCATCGCCCCCGGATTGGGCGCGGTCACCCGGCTCACCCCCGGCGCCAGTTCGACCGCCCTGCCGGGCTCGATCTCAGCGCTGGCCGTGCCCTGCCGTTGCGGGTCCAGGCGGCGCACCTCCGCATAGGCCGGGGCATCCGGCTCCACCTGCCAGGCGGCCCCGCCCTTCCGGGCCGGCCAGGGGCGGCTTGGATGGTGGGTCGGCGGGTTGGCATGGGCGTAGCGCAGCAGCGCCTCGGCGGTGGAGAAGTCGGCGAGCAGACGCAGGGTGCGCAGGGTAGGATAGCCCAGCGAAAGACGGCCCTGGCGGTGGTCCGAAAGCACCCGGGCGGGTGTGCGCCAGAGATGATCGATGGTCTCGCTGCCGTCATGCGACGCCTGCTGGTTCGAAGGCGCCAGGGCCACGAAGAAGCGCGTATCGAAGCGCCGCGGTGCGCCACGGGGCGTGACCCAGTGCCCCAGGTAGGCCAGCCAGTCCAGCGGCAGCCCGAGGCCGTAGCGCTCGCACAGCGCGCGGAAGCTCGTTTCCTCGCGCCGCAGGGACTCGCGCCCCTCGCTCAGCACCGGATGGTCCGCTGACGGCAGGTGCCCCTGGCCATCCACGGCCAGCAGCAGGCCCGCCTCCTCGAAGCACTCGCGCAGGGCCGCAATCATGTAATCGGCTCCCCCCTCGTCGAGGCTCAGGGTCTGGCTGATGGCGGCATCATCGCGGCCAGAGGCAAAGGCTCGAACATCCGGGTCCTGCGGGTCCACAGCCCCACCGGGAAACACGAAGTAGCCGGGCAGGAAGGCCGCCTGCCAGGTGCGCTGCAGCAGCAAGACCTCCAGCCCCTCGTCGCTGTCGCGCACCAGGGCAAGAGTCGCGGCAGGACGTATCTCGCACTTTCGCTCGTCGGCCATCAGCGCGGCTTGACCACGGCCAGGGTCACCGAGGCCTTGGCCACCAGCGTCTCGGCGCCCGGGCCGCCGAAGACCTCGGATTCAACGACGCTCAAGGTTCGTCCGGGCTTCAGCACCCGTCCCACGCAGCGCAAATCCGGCCCGCTGGCCGAGCGTAGCAGGCTGATCCTGAATTCGGCGGTAAGCACGATCGCTCCCTCGGGGATCAGCGTGGCGCCCGCGGCGCCGGCGGTGTGGTCGGCGATGGAGGCCTGCACGCCGGCATGCACGAAGCCGTCCTGCTGCTGGTGGTCCTCGCGCACTGCGAGGCGCGTCACACATAGCCCAGGAGCGATCTCGTCAGACTCGAGGCCCAGCGCCCGGATGAAGGGTGATGCCTTGAGAATGCGTTCCACCTCGGTTCGGTAGTCGGCATGGGCGGGTACGAAGTCTGATGCGGGCGCCATGGGGCCTCCTGGGCGGGAAAAGGATCGGTAAACAGCAATACCACACCGGCGGCGAGGGGCACAGCCTCCTGGAAGCCGGCGCGTTGAGGCGATGGCTCTGACACCAGCTAGACTCAGGAAGTGTCAGCACCTCAGACAGGGAACCCCCATGCCGAAATACCACAACGATGCCACCCTGCCCATCCCGCTCTTTCCCGGCAGCCATATGGTGATCGACGACGACTACGTCTTTCTATCGGGGCTGACTGCCGAGGATATCCAGGGCGGCGAAACCATTCTTGGCAACATAGCGGAGGAGACCCGCCTGGTGATGCGAAGCATCCAGCGCATGCTGGTCTCCGCCGGTTGCGGCATGTCCGACGTGGTGCGCGTCGACGTGCACATCACCAACCTCGAGCTGATCCGCGACATGGACGCCGCCTATGCGGAGTTCTTCGACTCGAGATGCTATCCGGCGCGCACCTGCACCCAGTCACCCCGCCTCTACGGCTCTGCCCATGTCGAGATCACGGTGATGGCGCGCCGTCCTGCCGAGGCCGAAAACGAGGAGAGAGAGAAGGACTCGGACTCCGAGGATTCCTCCGACACCTGAACGTCTACTTCGACGATGGCCGTTCGCCATCGGCCGGGCATGTTGCACACCGCATCAATTATGACCCTGAGAGCGGCCTTCTAGCCGACCTTAGGGGTTATCGGGACATCCCTTTACCGGCCTCCATCACC
>NZ_JAXHNN010000019.1:0-27193 GCF_034520545.1 Halomonas sp. | reverse complement strand
CCTTTCGGGTCTTCTACGTGGCCAATCGGGGCGACGCGGTATTCGCGCTCCACTGCTTCCAGAAGAAGACCCAGAAGACCGCCAAGAAGGACGGTTCGACCTGGGCAAGCAGCGCTACAAGGAGCTGCCCTGAGCCCGGCCACCACCGAGCGACGTGCCAGATCATGGCCATCGAGTATTACGAGCAGCGTGTGGGACGCCATCGAGGACACTCCCGAGGAGGCGCTGAACATGCGCCTGCGCTCCGAGCTCATGGCGAGGATCGCCGGCCGTGTCCGGAGTGGAGCATCACTCAGAAGGAGGCCGCGCGCCGCCTGGGCATCACCCAGCCCCGCCTCAACGACCTGCTGAGCGGCCGCATCAACAAGTTCAGCCTGGACGCCCTGGTCAACCTGACGGGGCCGGCTCGCTTCCACCTCGAGCTGGAGATCGAGGACGAGGAGGAAGTGGCCGCCTACAGCCACCAACGCCCCTCCAGGGCCTGCTGGAGGGCGGTCGGCGTATGTAAGAAAACGACCATACCTCTGCTAAGGGACGGCCCATAAAAGACAATCCCCTGATTACTCATGTTGATCGCGACCACCATTCCGCCAGCCTGTCCTCTGCTGAGGTTATATGGCTATGTTGGTATCTGTTGTTGGTCAGCACCGATCGCCGCGCGAAGCCATGCCTCCGCTGAAGAAGGCGCGGTTTCAAACAGACGCCGCCATGCTAGGTAATTGGGTAAGTACGCGGTGCCCACCCCATTAAAACGCTTCATCCAGCTCTTCAGTCGGCTGATATAACTGTTTACGTTCTGAATGTGGTATTCCTTGCCGATTACTCGCTGGTTATCGAGTGTGATCAGTCGATGGTGGGCAATACCATGCTCAGCAGAGAAGGTCTTGTACCAGCTGTGCCCGTCCGAACATAGAATCGAGTCGCGGTCGATGATCGGCGCCAGAAAGGCATGGACAGTAGATTTCTGGAGCGCTGGATCCACCAGGTCACTGACATGGCCATTGCGATCACGAACGATAACCACCGGAATTTTATCCGCTTTTTTGTTTTTATTACTTTGGCGTCCGCGTTTCCGGGGCTCGCGGTGCGTGAGGTGGCGCTTTGCCCTTACAGGACTCAACAAAGAAGGTCTCGTCCACCTCAATGATGCCGGACAAGGCGTTGGCGTTGGCACGGGCGCTCTCTTTTAGAAAGCGATGACGCCAGCGGAAGGCCGTCTTCAAATCGATCCCTACTCGTACCGCCGAGACGCGTAACGTCAGGCTGTCTCGCATGCAGCGCAGGTAGTTGAACCACTTGTCACGGTGGTGCAGCTTGGCCAGCGGGGTGCCCGTGAGGGCATTGAACGTCTTGCGACACACAGGGTTCCGGCACCGATACCGCTGCAAACCACTGGCACGCCCCCATTTGGCGGGGTGCTCATTGCCGCAGTGGGGACAGGGATGGTGGGGGTTAGCGGTCTCAAGCAGCGCGTCAGCTTGGGAATTAATTTGCCCAATCAGCTGATTGGAAAGGTATTTTTTGAGATCTACAGGAAGGCGAGCCAGCGTCTGCTCGAGGGCTTTGAGGTCTGCACGTTTCATGGCGTACTCCAGGAGAAACTGGATATACAGTAGTTTATACAGTATTTTTAGAGTACGCCAACAGCAGATACCAACATAGCCGGTTATATCCAGTAGAGGAGGCGATGTCATGGCACGCAATCCGATCCAGTTTCAGGCCGGCCTGTCACTGCCGGCGTTTCTCGAGCAGTACGGCACGGAAGAACAGTGCCAGGCGGCTCTCTTCCAGCATCGCTGGCCCGAGGGGTTCGTGTGCCCCGACTGTGGCAACACCACGGGCTGCCGGCTGTCGCGGGGTCTCTACCAGTGTCATCGCTGCCATCATCAGACCTCGCTCACCGCCGGCACCATCTTCCATGCCACCCATCTGCCGCTCACCACCTGGTTCCTGGCCATGTATCTGCTGACTCAGCGCAAGAACGGCATCTCGGCCTTGCAGTTGTCCCGCGAGCTCGGGGTCAGCTACAACACCGCCTGGAAGCTCAAGCACAAGGTCCTGCAGGTCATGATGGAGCGTAACCAGGGCGAGACGCTGAGCGGACGCATCGAGATCGATGATGCCTACCTGGGCGGCGAGCGGCCGGGAAAGCGAGGACGCGGTGCCGAACACAAGTTCCCCTTCGTCGCCGCGGTGCAGACCGATGACGAGGGTCATCCTCAGCGTATTCAGCTACGTCGCGTCAGCGGTTTCACTCACGACGAGATACAGCGCTATGCCCAGTTGGCCATCGCGCCCGGCAGCCAAGTGTTCAGCGATGGCCTGGGTTGCTTCCGAGCCTTCGCGTCACCGGTCTACACCCACGAGCGCATCATTACCGGCAGTGGCCGGGCCAGCGTCCAGATCCCGGCGTTTCTCTGGGTCAACACTGTGCTGGGCAACGTCAAGAACGCCATTACCGGCACCTACCATGCGATCCGCGGGCAGCATGCGCCGCGCTACCTGGCCGAGTTCGAGTACCGCTTCAATCGGCGCTATGACCTCAAGGCCATGATTCCGCGCTTTCTCACGGTGGCGGCGAGAACCCCGCCGATGCCATATCGGTTCCTGAAGATGGCTGAGCCTTATGCGTAATCAGGTATTCTTTTGATAGCTCCTTCCGGCTCTCGAGCACCTGCTATACCTCAAGAGTGGCCGTGTATGCGCAAGCATGCTCGGTCTGTCTCGATGCCGCATCGATTGATCGCGCGACGACACGACAACGTCAAAAAGAACACAAAAATTCAAACTGTCGGCCAGAAATGATGTGAAGTCTTCCCACCTTCGGCTTCCCTCCAGTCTCTCCTTGGTTCTGGTATGCCTCTGGTCGACTCACTGATGCGAGGTGAGTCATGAAACCAACCGCAAGGCTGCTAGCCGTCGGAGTGGCCAGCCTGTTCCTCTGGAACCCATTGTCGGCCCAGGCTGACGACCCGCTCGTCATTGCTACTGCCAGCCCCTCCGGCGTCTACCATGTGGTCGGTCGCGCGCTGTGCAGAGTTGTCGAGACGCCCTGCCGGGCCCAGCCAAGTAACGGCTCCAGTGCCAACCTGCGGGCCCTGCGAAGTGGCGAAATGAAGCTGGCCATTGTCCAGTCGGACCTTCAGCACTATGCCACCCAGGGCATCGAGGGATTCCGCAAGGATGGGCCAGACGAAGGCCTTCGCTCGGTGTTCTCGCTGCACAGCGAACCTTTCACCCTGGTGGTGCGCCGCGACTCCGGAATCCAGAGCTTCAACGACCTGCAGCAACGCTCGGTTAACATCGGCAATCCGGGCTCCGGGCAACGCGGCACCATGCTGAGGTTGATGGATGCCCGAGGCTGGAGCCGCAGTGACTTCCGTCTGATTCATGACCTGCCGGTCGACCAGCAGTCTATGGAGCTCTGCCACGGCAACATCGATGCCATGGTCTACACCGTGGGCCACCCCAATGCCTCGGTGGCCCAGGCCATCCGGCTGTGCAATGCCGCAATCGTCGACGTGCAGGGCGAGTTCGTCGACCTGCTGGTGAACGCTTACCCCTATTTCACGCGAGCCTCGATTCCCGGTGGGCTCTACGGCCCGGACCAGCCGGCGGTGCGCACCTTCGGGGTCAAGGCTACCCTGGTCGCCACGGCAGACACCGATCCCGACCTGGTCTACCAGCTGGTCGCGAGCGTCTTCGCTGATTTCTTGCGCTTCAAGGCGACTCATCCGGCCCTCGGCCAACTGACGGCCCAGACGATGATCCGTGACGGGCTCAGCGCCCCCCTCCATGAGGGCGCGCTGCGCTACTACCGCGAACAGGGATGGATCGAGGCGGAAGGCATGGTGCACGAACGCAACGAGCAGCGCCGCCTGGCCGCGCGCGGCGCGACAGTGCTTGACTGAACACCGCGCGTGCAACGCAGAACGGCACCCCGAGGGGTGCCGTTCTGCTTATTACCGCGAGGATGATAAACCGAGCGTGTTACTTGAGGCGTTCAAAAACCGTGGCCACGCCCTGCCCCATGCCAATGCACATGGTCGCCAGGCCCAGGGTGGTATCACGCTCCTGCATCACGTTGAGCAGGGTAGTGATGATGCGCGCACCGGAGCAGCCCAATGGGTGACCCAGCGCAATGGCACCGCCGTGCAGGTTGACCTTCTCGTCCATGTCATCCAGCAGGCCCAGGTCCTTCAGCACCGGCAGCGACTGGGCGGCGAAGGCCTCGTTCAGCTCCACGCGTCTGGATGTCGTCGGTGGTCAGGCCTGCCGTCTTCAGCGCCTTCTTCGAGGCCGGCACCGGGCCGTAGCCCATGATGGAGGCATCGCAGCCGGCCACGCCAGTGGCGCGCACCTTGGCGATGGGCTCGAGGCCCAGTGCCCTGGCACGCTCCGCAGCTCATCACCAGCCATGCGCGCAGGCGCCGTCACGAGAGCGCCGAGGATGTGCCGGCGGTCACGGTGCCACCGCGTGGGATCGAAGACCGGCTTGAGGCTCGGCCATGTCTCCAGGCTGGCATCAGCACGAATTACCTCGTCGCGGTCGACCTGGACTCGGAAGCCGTTGGCGTCATGGCCTTCGATGCCGACGATCTCGTCGGTCGAAGCCGCCGTTCTCCATCGCCGCCTGGGCACGCTGATGCGACCGCACGCCGAAGGCGTCCTGATCCTGGCGCGAGATGCCGTGCATCTTGCCTAGCAGCTCGGCGGTCAGCCCCATCATCATGGCGGCCTTGGCCACGTGCTTGCTGGCCGCGGGGTTGACGTCGACGCCGTGGGTCATGCCCACGTGCTCCATGTGCTCCACGCCGCCGACGATATAGAACTCACCCATGCCGGCCCGGATGTTGGCGGCGGCGATATGCAGCGCACTCATCGACGAGCCGCACAGGCGGTTGACCGTCTGGGCCGGCACGCTGTGGGGGCATGCCGGTCAAGCGATCGCGGCATTGCGGGCGATGTTGCATGCCCTGCTCCAGGGTCTGGTTGCACGCAGCCCCAGATCACGTCGTCGATCTCGGTCGGGTCGAGCCCTGGGTTGCGGTCGAGCAGCGCCTGCATCACGGCGGCGGAGAGGTTCTCGGCGCGCACGTGGCGGAAGGCGCCGTCCTTGGCCTTGGCCATGGCGGTACGGGCGCAGTCGACCACCACGACGTCTCTCGGATTCAAGCTCATCGTACTCTGAATCATGCCTGAACGTCTGACCGTTGATGGTGGCTAGCCCTTGGCTCGCGGAGTAGAATCGCTCGCCGGCCTGGCCATCTCGCGCAGCTTATCGGTGGGCGCGTAGAGCGGGCCGAGTTCCTCGGCCAGGCCCTCGGCCAGCTCGACGAAGGCCTCGACGCCCATGGCATCGATGTAGCGCAGCGCGCCGCCTCGGAACGGCGGGAAGCCGATGCCGTAGATCAGCGCCATGTCGGCCTCGGCCGGGCTGCCGACGATACCGTCTTCCAGGCAGCGCACGGCTTCCAGACACAGCGGCACCATCATGCGGGCGATGATGTCGTCGTCCGAGAACTCCTTCTGCTCCTTGACCACCTCGGCTTGACCAGCTGCGTAGGTCGTCGTCGTCGACTGACCTTCTTCGGCTTGCCCTTCTTGTCTTCCTCGTACTTGTAGAAGCCCACGCCGTTCTTCTGCCCGTAGACGGTCGTTGTCGAACATCACCTGAATGGCGGTTTTGCCATCCCGCGCCATGCGGTCGGGGAAGCCTTCGGCCATCACCTCGCCGGCGTGCACGCCGGTGTCGATGCCCACCACGTCGGAGAGGTAGGCCGGGCCCATGGGCCAGCCGAATTTCTCCATGACCTTGTCGATCTGCTGGAAGTCGGCGCCGTCGCGTCCAGCAGGAAGCTGAAGCCGCCGAAGTAGGGGAACAGCACACGGTTGACCAGAAAGCCGGGGCAATCGTTGACCACGATGGGCGTCTTGCCCATGGCGCGGGCGTAGGCCACGGTGGCCGCCACGGCGGCATCACCGGTCTTTTCGCCGCGGATCACCTCCACCAGCGGCATGCGGTGCACCGGGTTGAAGAAGTGCATGCCGCAGAAGTTCTCCGGCTTCTTCAGCGCCTCGGCCAGGCGGGTGATGGAGATGGTGGAGGTGTTGGAGGTGAGGATGGCTGTCATCGCCGACCGCCTCTTCGACTTCGGCCAGCACCTGCCTGCTTGACCTTCGGGTTCTCGACCACCGCCTCGACCACCAGGTCGACATCGCTCGAAGTCGCCGTAGGAGAGCGTCGGGCGGATGTTGGCGAGCACCTCGGCCATCTGCTCGGTGGAGCATCTTGCCCGCGCTCGACCTGCTTGGCGAACAGCTTGCGGCCTCCTTCAGGCCAAGCTCGACGGCTTCTGCCTTGATGTCCTTCATCAGGATCGGCGTGTCCTTGGAGGCGCTCTGGTAGGCGATGCCGCCCCCCATGATGCCGGCACCCAGCACCGCCGCCTGCTTGACGGGCCGCGCCTGCTTCTCGTACTGACCCCCCTTCTTCTTGACCACCTGGTCGTTCATGAACAGGCCAACCAGATTGAAGGCGACATCGGAGAGCGCCAGCTTGGCGAAGGCCTTGGCTTCGATGGCCTGAGCACGGGCTCTCGACTCGCCGGCGCCCTTCTGAATGACCTTGATGGCCTCGATGGGTGCCGGGTAGTGCGGACCCGCCTTACCGGCCACATAGCCCTTGGCGGTCTCGAAGGCCATCATCTGCTCGATAGGCCCGAGGCCCAAGGGGCCTGTCTTCTCTGCGCGGCGGGCCTGGTAATCGAGTTCGCCCGCCTGAGCGCGGGCCAGGATGTCGTTCGCCGCGGCTTCCAGCTGCTCGCCAGGCACCACGGCATCCACCGCCCCCATGCTGAGTGCAGCGTCGGCGCGGTTCTCGGTGCCACCGGCGATCCACTCGATGGCGTTGTCGGCACCGATGAGTCGCGGCAGTCGCACGCAGCCACCCCAGCCCGGCAGGATGCCCAGCTTGGTCTCGGGCAGGCCGATCTTCGCTGACTCGGCCATGACGCGAAAGTCCGTGGCCAGGGTGATCTCGCAGCCCCCACCGAGGGCCAGGCCATTGATGGCGGTGACGGTGGGGAACGGCAGATCCTCTATGGCATTGAAGATGCCATGCACCCGCTCGAGAAAGTTCTCGATCTGCTCCGCTCCCTGCTCGAACATAGCTTGGAACTCGGTGATGTCGGCGCCGACGATGAACGCTTCCTTGGCGCTGCAGATCATCAGGCCCTCGAGACCACTTTCGGCCCGGATGGCCGAGACGGCCTCCCCAAGCTCCGCGACAACGGCGCTGGAGAGTTTGTTGACGGACTCGTCCTTCAGATCGAAGGTGAGCGTGGCAATGGCATCGCTCCCGTCCTTGAGACCACGAGCCACCGTGATGGCATTGCCTTGATAGATCATCCAGGAACCTCCATGCAGGAATTCATACGGCCGTTTGATTTTTGTCAGCTTGGTGCAGCCGAGACCGAACGTCAAGCCCTGCCAACAGCATGGCACGTCCAGGGCCACTCACCCCAACGGGACCCCGGCTGTTAGACTCGACGGATGAACCGAGAACCCTCGACGGATTCGCCCCAGCCCTCCGCGACAGCTGCCGTCGGCAAGCAATCGCCGCGCCTCAGCGCCTGGCAGGCTCGCATCGAACGGCTGGTGGAGCTCGTGCGGCCCTGGAGCTGGCTGTGGCCACCGATGGCCCTGGCCGCCGGCCTGGGAAGCTTCTTCCTGGTGGAACGCCAGCAGTGGCTGGGCGCGATGCTGGCACTGGGCATGTTGCTGGCCTGGGTGCTGCTGCTTTCCGAGAGCCTGATCGGCCGATTACTGGCCCGGCGTGGCTACCCGGCCCTGCCGCGTGGTGTGACCACCTTCATCGCCCAACTGATCCACCAGGAGACGCTGTTCTTCACCCTGCCCTTTCTGCTCGCCACCACGGTATGGCACAGCGGCCAGGCGCTCTTCACCCTGCTGATCATGGCCATGGCGCTGCTGTCGATCCTCGACCCGCTCTATTACCGGCTGGCCGAACGGCAGCGCTGGCTCTACTTCGCCTTCCATGCGCAGTGCGTGTTCCTGGTGGTGCTGGTCACCTTGCCGACCCTGCTGCACCTGACCACCGGCCAGAGCCTGCTGCTGGCCATCGGTGCCATGGCGCTTTTCAGCCTACCGAGCCTGATGCACCTGCTACGGCCGATGACCCCCTCACGCTGGCTGGCGATGTTGGCGCTGCTGCCACTGCTGGCCGGAGTGGCCTGGGTGGGTCGCGCCTGGGTGCCACCGGCCAGCCTGTGGATCTCGGGCAGCGCCCTCTCTCCGGGCTTCGATACCCAGGCCAGAACCCCCATCGGCAGCACGCGCCTGACCCCGTCCGCGCTGACCAGCGAGGGGCTTTATGCCTTCACGGCAATCCATGCCCCCCGCGGCCTGCGTGAGGACGTTGTACATGTGTGGCGACAGGACGGTGAAGAAGTCGACCGCATCCCGCTGGAGATCCAGGGAGGACGCGAAGCCGGTTACCGATCCTGGAGCCACAAGCAGAACTTTCCCGAGGACACGCCAGGCGAATGGCGCATCGACGTGATGACCGATAGCGGCCAGCAGATCGGAATACTGCGCTTCACAGTGAGTAACGACGCTCAGGCGGCCACCCTGGCCGACGGCACGATCGAGCGCCCCTCGGGCATTCCCGGCCTGGACATCCGTCAACTGCTGCCTCGGCCCGAATCGGCCTCCGACGAGACAGCCGGAAAGGATGGCGAGACCGAGGAGGCCGAGGAGATCAAAGAGACCGAAGATGAGGCGGGCAAGGCCGAGGGGATGCAATGATAAGCCTGCTTGCATTCCACGCGGACGGTTCAGACAATCCCAGGAGGCTTCTCCCGGATGCACAGACCCATGCACCAGAACATCGGCTTCCAGCTTTCCCGCGTGCCACGCCTGTGGCGCGCCGTCATCGACCGGCGCCTGGCGCCGCTGGGCCTGACCCAGACCCGCTGGATTACCCTCTATCACCTCTGGCGCCTCGGTGATGGCCAGCCTCAATGCGACCTGGCCCGTGTCATCGGCGTCGAGGCCCCCTCCCTGGTTCGCACCCTGGACCAGCTCGCCGAGCAGGGACTGGTCGAGCGGCGCGGCTGCGATAAGGACCGCCGCACCAAACGAATATTCTTGACCCCCGAGGCCACGCCGCTGCTGGAACAGATCGACGCGGTAGTCAGCCAGGCGCGCGGCGAGATGCTGGCAGGTCTCGACGACGCAGAGGTCGAGCAGCTGGCGAGCCTGCTGTCGCGAATCGAGGAGAACGGCCTGGCGATCCAGGCCTGCGAAGACGTAGAGTCATAATCTTCAGCCGCGCGGCCCGTCCAGGGGCCGCTCCTTCCCCGGCTGATCGGGATGCCCGGCCAGGGCATCGCGCAGGGCCGCGAAATCCTCCAGGTAGCTGGAAAAGCGCTCGGCATCCTGTGACTCCCACCACCAGAGACCGAGAGCCGCCCTGTTCGATTCCAGCACCTTGGCATCCAGGGGCAGGCGCGTCAGTAAAGCCTCGAGCGGTGCTTCGGCCGCTTCTGGCAACGGTCGCAGCGGTTCGAAGCGCCAGTACCAGCCATGTCGAAACGGCTTCAGCGCCGGGCCTGCCTCGACGTCTCGCACCAGCGTGAAATCAGGCCCTGGCTGCTGGGGCGGATAGGGCCAGCGGTAGTGGGGCATGACCCCCCTGGCTTCGTGAAACGGTGGCTTGTCCAGCTTGACGGTGACGCCTGCCCGGCTCATGGCCGTGCGCATCTGCGCCACCCGCTTCTGGCGAGGGTTCGGCTTGAGCCAGAGCACCGGTGAAATCACCAGCATCACCGCGATAAAAATGATCACCCAGGCCATGCCGTTCTCCTCGTGAATCTTGATGCAATTCGTTGTCTTGTCATGCGAGGCATCCTAGAGTGGAAGCGTCCCCAACACGCTGGACGCTGTACGGAGAGTCACACCATGAGCAACGAATATCGTCATGTCCTGGTCGCCGTCGACCTGACCAAGGACTCCTACAAGGTGCTGGAGCGGGCGATGCAGATCGCCGACCGCAACCATGGCCAAGCTATCCATCATGCACACCCTGGAGCCGCTGGGCTTCGCCTACGGCGGCGATATCCCCATGGACCTCACCAGCATCCAGGACCAGCTCGACGAACATGCCAAACAGCGCCTGGCCGAGATCGCCGACACCCATGTGCCCAGCGAGAACCAGCACGTGGTGGTGGGCATGCCCGACACCGAAATCCACCGCTTCGCCGAGGAGCAAGACGTGGACCTGATCGTGGTCGGCTCCCACGGACGCCATGGGTTCGCCCTGCTGCTCGGCTCCACCTCCACCGGCGTGCTGCACGGTGCTCGGTGCGACGTGCTGGCCGTGCGGGTGGGCGCCAAGGGCGAGGAGACTGAAGAGTAACGAGTCGCGCCTTACTCCTCCCCAAGGGCGCCCAAAAGGCGCCCTTGGGGTTTCAGACCCGACGCCAGCGAAACGCCACTGAATCGCCGCGTTGTCACTCGCCGGCGGCCATCGCCTCGAGCTCCATCCACCGCTCCATGGCCGCTTCCAGCGTGGCCTGGGTATCGTTCAGCGACTGCAGGGTCGCCGAGACGGTATCGGCATCCTGCTGATAAAACCCCGGATCGCCCACCTGAGCCTCGTAGGCGGCCACCTCCTCCTCGAGACGTTCTATCTCGCCCGGCAGGCCGTCGAGCTCCCGCTGCAGCTTGTAGGAGAGCTTGGCCGGCCGGCTCGCGGGGGTAGCACCTGCCTTGGTCGATGCCGGAGCGTCGCTCGCCACCGGGGCCGTGGGTTCGACATGCTGGCGCGCCGCCCCTTCCCAGGGCGCCGGCGGCAGCCGACCCCCCTGGCGCACCCAGTCGCTGTAGCCGCCCACGTATTCGCGTACCCGACCCTGACCCTCGAAGGCCAGTACGCTGGTCACCACGTTGTCCATGAAGGCACGATCGTGGGAGACCAGCAGCAGGGTGCCATCGAAGTTGAGCAGCAATTCCTCGAGCAGTTCCAGGGTCTCGACGTCGAGATCGTTGGTCGGCTCGTCCAGCACCAGGACATTGGCCGGCTGAGTGAACAGCTTGGCCAGCAGCAGGCGGTTGGACTCCCCGCCCGAGAGCGCCTTGACCGGTTGGCGCACCCGCTCGGGGGTGAACAGGAAGTCCTGCAGGTAGCTCATCACATGACGGTCGCGACCGCCCACGGCGATGCGATCGCTGCCCTGAGCCACGTTGTCGTAGACGCTCTTCTCCGGCTCCAGCCCGGCACGCAGCTGGTCGAAGTAGGCGACCTGCAGCTTGGTCCCGAACTGCACCTTGCCTTCGGTCGGCTCGAGCTCTCCGAGCAGGATCTTGAGCAGCGTCGTCTTGCCGGCACCGTTGCGGCCGATGAAACCGATGCGGTCGCCGCGCTGAATCTCCAGGGTCAGGTCGTCGATCACCACCTCTTCGCCGAAGCGCTGGGTGACGTGCTCGAGGCTCACCACCCGCTTGCCGCTGCGCCCGCCACTGTCGACGGCGAGCGAGGCCTTGCCCTGGCGTTCGCGACGCTCGCTGCGCTCCCGGCGCAGCTGCTCCAGCGCCCTCACCCGGCCCTCGTTGCGGGTGCGCCGCGCCTTGATGCCCTGGCGGATCCAGGCCTCCTCCTGAGCGAGCTTCTTGTCGAACTCGGCGTGTTCACGAGCCTCGACTTCCAGCTCGTGGTTCTTCTGCTCCTGGTAGGCGGCATAATCCCCGGGGTAGCGGCCCAGGCGCCCGCGGTCGAGTTCGAGGATCGCCGTGGCGAGCTTCGAGAGGAAGGCCCGGTCGTGGGTGATGAAGAGCACGGCGCCATTGAAGTCCAGCAGCTGCTCTTCCAGCCAGGCGATGGTGTCGAGGTCCAGGTGGTTGGTGGGCTCGTCCAGCAGCAGCAGGTCCGGCTCGGCGACCAGCGCCCGGGCCAGCGCCACGCGGCGCCGCCAGCCACCGGAGAGCGCCGCCATCTCGGCGTCGGCAGGCAGCCCGAGCCGGGTCAGCACCACGTCGATGCGCTGGTGGAAGGACCAGCCGTCGATCGCCTCGATCCGCGTCTGCAGCTCGGCCATGCGGCGCATGTCCGGGTCCTCGTCGTGGATCAGGTGGTGATACTCGGAGAGCAGTTCACCGGCCTCGGGGAGGCCCTGGGCGACCACGTCGAAGATGGTCTGGCCAGTGGCATCCGGCAGCTCCTGGGCAAGCACGCCGATCTTCAATCCCGGCGCCCGCCAGATGTTGCCGCCGTCGGCCTGGATCTCGCCGGCCACCAGCTTGAGCAGGGTCGACTTGCCGGTGCCGTTGCGCCCCACCAGGGCGAGGCGCTCGCCCTTTTCCAGCACCAGGTCGGCACCGTCGAGCAGTACCTGGTTACCGTAGGCCAGTTGCAGCTGTTCCAGACGTAGCAGGGTCACGCGCTCACCTCTTCATTCATTGAGGGCGCTAGTGTAACGCATGGCCGGCCCGGCGTGGCGACGGGTACAATGCGCGCCTGTTTCCTGAAGGAGTTCCGCCTTGGCTGCCCCGACCGACACCTTCGACGACGTCCTGCCCGAGGCCCTGCGCTTCACCTCGCCCGCCCCGCTGGTGGACATCGGCGCCAACCTGACCCACGAGAGTTTCGCCCGGGACCTGCCGGCGGTGCTGACCCGCGCCCGGGCAGCCAACGTCACCACCCTGATCCTCACCGGCACCGACCGCGAGCACGCCGAACAGGCCGTGGAACTGGCGCGTCGCCACCCGGGACTCTTCGCCACAGCCGGGGTGCACCCCCATGACGCCAGCCAGTGGGATCCGGCACTGGCGCAGGCGATGCGCGACCTGCACCGCCAGCCCGAGGTGGTGGCGGTGGGCGAGTGCGGCCTGGACTTCAACCGAAACTTTTCCACCCCCACCGAGCAGGAGCGCGCCTTCGAGGCCCAGCTAGGCCTGGCGGCGGAGAGCGGCAAGCCGCTTTTTATCCATGAACGGGACGCCGGGCGACGCATGCGCGAGATGCTGCACGCCTGGCGCGACGATATCGCCGATGCGGTAATCCACTGCTTCACCGCCGACCGCGAGACCCTCTACGGCTACCGGGACCTGGACCTGCACATCGGCCTGACCGGCTGGCTGTGCGACGAGCGTCGCGGCCACCACCTGCGCGAACTGGTCGGCGAGATCCCCCTGGACCGGCTGATGGTGGAAACCGACTGCCCGTACCTGCTGCCTCGCAATTTACCTGCCAAACTCAAGGGCAGACGCCACGAACCGGCGCTGCTGCCCTGGATCGTGCGGGAGATAGCCCACTGGCGGGGCATGGACGAGGCCGAGCTGGCCCCTGCCACCACCGCGACCGCGCTCGCCTTCTTCCGCCTGCCGGCGGGCGAGACACGCCACGCCAACCAACATGAGGAGTCCTGACATGGCCGGCCCCGAGAGCAACGAGATTCCCGGCTTCATCGCCGTCGAGACCGGCGAGGACGGCGGCTTGCCGCTGGCCATCGCCTGGACGCTGCCCGACGGGCGGGTCAAGCATACCCTGATCCAGCCGGACGACGACTGGCTGGATAACGAGATGGTTTCGCTGGGCGAGTACAGCCTGGAGGAACTCAACAGCATGGGAGTGAGCCCCCTGGACGTCATCCGCGAGCTCGAGAATGACCATTTCAGCGCGACGCTCTATACGGCCGGCGTGAGTGACGATGAGGCGGCGATCTCGCAGCTGTTCGACACCTACGGCCTCGACCCCTTCGTCGAACTGGCCCCGGCGGAGAGCCTCTACGATGAGCTCGAGCCCGGCAACTGGGCCCGAGCCCGGGGCGAGCTGTTCGGTGAACTGGGACTCGAGCCACTACGCCCCGAGCACGAGGTGGCGGTGATGCTCAATCTCCACCAGCGCCTCGCCCCCGGCGTCACGCCCCCCGAGGCCACCCCCTTCGATGGCCGTCTGCTGGACGGCGACGACGCCGACGACTGAGCGGGCCCCGTGGCAACTACGCCCCCGACCGCCCCAGCAGCGCCAGGGCCCGCTCGACGATGCCCGCCACCGAGGGCAGCGTGACCGTGGCGGCCGGCCCCAGGGCAATGAAACTGTCCTCGGCGGTCAGCCGTGCCAGGCGCTCACCCGCCACGCCGCGCTCGACCAGGCCGGTGATCAGCTCCTCACTAGGCGAGCCCGACCGCCGGCATTCGTCCACCACCAGGATGCCCGAACAGTCGCTTACCCGACGATGGAGCGCATCGTGATCGATAGCCGTCAGCCAGCGCAGGTCGATGAGGCGCAGCGCGATGCCCTTTTCCTCAAGGCGGACAGCCGCCTGCCGTGACAGGTGGACCCCGTTACCGTAGCTGACGATGGCCAGGTCGCGTCCCTCTCCCCATTGGCCGAGCTCACCCACTGGCAGGCGGTAGTCCGGCCCAGGATCAACGCAGCATCCGCGATCATCCCCCTCCTCCAGCAGGTCACGGGCATGGTAACGTGCGATGGGCTCGAGGAGCACCACAACGCGCTGCTCCTCGTCGGCCAGGCGAACCGCCTCCTGCAGCAGCCCCACCGCCTCGGCCCCGTTTGACGGGCAAGCCACCAGCAGCCCGGGAATATCGCGCAGCACGGCAATGGCATTGTCGTTGTGGAAGTGGCCGCCGAAACCCTTCTGGTAGCCGAGCCCGGCGATACGCACCACCATCGGGTTGGTGTACTGGCCATCGGAGAAGAAGCTCAGCGTGGCGGCCTCGCCGCGCAGTTGATCCTCGGCGTTGTGGAGGTAGGCGAGAAACTGGATCTCGAGGATGGGCACCAGGCCGCTCTGCGCCAGCCCGATGCCCAGTCCCAGGATGCTCTGCTCGTCGAGCAGCGTATCGATCACCCGGTGCGGACCAAACTGCGCCTGGAGCCGCCGGGCGTGGAGATCGAGCTGACGGCTGGTCAGTTGAGACTCGAAGAGCTCGACGAGCGCCTCAGGGTCGAGCCCGGCTGACTCGAGGGAGCGCTGGTGTTCCAGCTCGGGCCAGCTGTCGTCATTCAGGGCGGCAAGGAAGCGGCGTTCCTGGGGCAGGGATTCGGCCACGGTCGGTCTCCGGTCGGCTGGACAATGCCCTTCAGCCTAGTCGATCGCCTCGTGGGGCCGCGAACCTGCCGACTCGAGCCAACATTGCCCGGCCGCCACGGCCTGCTCGAGGCTGGCACCCTCCTGGTAGAAGGCCACCAGCGCCTGCCGGAAAGCCGCCGCCCGGCCCGGCAGGCCCTCACGCAAGTAGCGTTCGGCGCGCGCCTCGACTCGCGCCTGGAAGCCCTCGCGGTCGACCTCCACCTCGCCCAGGTTATCGATGCTGACCCGGAAGGGCCGGTCGCAGGCCCGAGAGAAGAGCAGCTCCAGCGCCTGAGGCGCCACCTCCACCGCCTCGAAGTCGCGCTGCTGGCCGGCATCGCGGCCGTCGGGCAGGTACCAGTAGCCGTAGTCCTCGAACTCACGCCGACGGGCGCCGGCAATGCACCAGTGGCTGACTTCATGCAGGGCGCTGGCATAGAAGCCGCGGGCGAAGATCACCCGATGACAGGGAGAGGCCTCGTCCGCCGGCAGGTAGAGCGGTTCATCGCCGCCGCGCACCAGACGGGTCCGGTAGCGGGGCAGGAAAAGGCCGTCGAACAAGGCCATCACATCCTCGAGTCGGTGGCTCACGCAGGCTCCAGTAGGCATAAAGGGCGCCATTATAGGGGCAAGGCCGGACACAGCGAAAATCACTGCCCCCTGATACACTGGGCGGCCTGCCGGCGTTGGCCACGTTACCGGCGATACCGCCTTCACCTCGATACGCATGGAGCTTCTTGCCTTGGCCTCGTTCTCCTCACGCCTGCTGGCCACCAGCCGCAAGGAAACGCGGCCGCTGCTGCGCCTGGCACTGCCCATCTGCGGGGCCCAGCTGGCCCAGGCCGGCATGAGCGTCGCCGACGTGATGATGACCGGACGACTCAGCGCCACCGACCTGGCGGCGGTCTCGGTGGGCTCCAGCCTGTGGATGCCGCTGATGCTGTTCATGACCGGCACCCTGATGGGGCTGACGCCGATTGTCGCGCAATTGCTGGGGGGTGGCCGCACGGCGGGGATTCGTCCCAGCGTGCATCAGGCGCTATGGATCGCCCTGGCCCTGGGAGTGGCCGCCGCGGTGCTGATGTGGAGTGCGGTCATGCCGATCTTTCGCCTGATGGCGGTGCCGGAGGAGGTCGCCAGGCGCGCCGCTGCTTATCTGGCCGCCGTGGCGTTCGGCATGCCCGGGGTGGCTCTTTTTCAGGCGCTACGCGCCTTCTCGGACGGCATGAACCATACTCGCCCGTCGCTGTGGATCAGCGTGATCGGACTCGGCGTCAACATCCCCAGCAATTTCATACTGATCTACGGTGGCGAAGGGCTGACGGGACTGTTCGGCGAGGGGTTACCCGATATCCTGCAAGGCCTGCCCGCCCTGGGAGCGCTTGGCTGCGGCATTGCCACGGCGCTCTCCATGTGGGTGATGTGCCTGGCGATGATTGCCTACACCCGCCGCTCTCGGGCCTACGGCGATATCGCGCTCTGGCACTCTCCGACGCTCCCGCGTTGGCCGCTGATTCTCGAGCTGCTTCATGTGGGCGTTCCCATCGGCGTGGCGATCTTCGTCGAGGTGACGCTGTTCACCTTGATCGCGCTGTTCATCGCCAGCCTCGGCGAGGTGACCGTTGCAGCCCACCAGGTGGCCCTCAACTACACCTCGATACTCTTCATGCTGCCGCTCTCCCTGGGGATGGCGCTGACCGTGCGCGTGGGCAACACCCTGGGCCAGGGCCGCCACGATGACGCTCGGCTGGTGGCCTGGAACGGCATCCTGGTGGCACTGGCCGTGGCGGGGCTCAACAGTTTGTTGCTGTGGATTACTGCCGAGCCGGTGATCGGGCTTTATACTCATGACAGTGAGGTGCAGCGCTTGACCTTGACGCTGGTCGGGCTGGCGATGATCTTCCAGGTATCCGACTCCCTGCAGGTCAATCTGGCCGGGGCCTTGCGCGGTTACAAGGACACTCGGATCATCATGCTGATCACCCTGCTGGCTTATTGGCTGGTGGGGCTGGGCGGCGGTCACTGGCTGGGAGCGCAAGGTCTGTTCGGGTGGATCGACCCGATGGGCGTGCACGGTTACTGGATCGGCCTGGTTGGCGGCCTGACCATCGCAGCGCTGCTGCTGGGGGAGCGGCTCAGGCGCATCAGCAAGGCGACGACCCATGGACAGATCGAAATTCCTGCCGAGTGACTTCGGCCGTACAGCCTGCCGCCACGGAGTTCGGGGGCTGGCAGGGATGCTGTTACTGCTGCTGGTCGGCTGCGGCGAGGGAGACAGCGAGACCCTGCTGCGCGGCTACCAGCTCCGCCTCGCCGAGACACTCTCGCTCGAGGCGCCACCGCGCTCAACTCCGGACAACATCGCGGCCTTCCCCGAACGCGACCAGCGGCTGTTCGAGATTGCCGAGACCCGGGAGGGCATGCTCGATATCTATGCGTTGCGCAAGTGTCATATCGCCAACCTGGTGGCGGGGCGTAACAACCAGCTCGGCAAGGTGGCGGCCCCCAGCCAACGCTGGCTGTACGAGCTCCAACTGTGGCGCAGGCTGAGCGGCTGCTGGAACGGCGACGTACCGGAGTCCCTCTCCGATGACAGTCGTGAACGTCTGGCTCACCTGACCGAGACCAAGACCGATCAGCTACCGCAGGTCAGCTGGAACGCTCTGTTCGCTTCCGAGGAGTGGGTCAAGAACTTCTCCCGAGCGAGCTCTCCCCTCTCTCCCGATGACTTCGACGAGGTCGAGCCGCGCAGTACCGCCCTGGGCTACTTGCGCGAGGCAACCTTGCACCAGTTCGACAGGGCCTGGGTTCCCGATTCGGCCACCCTGGAAGGGCACCTCAAGACCCTGCAGGAGCGCCCGTTCTCTGCCGAACTGCTGCGCACCCTGCTGCTGGCCAAGCAGCGACTTGCCGAGGCTTCGACACTGATCGAAGGAGTTCTGCAACACGAGGACGGTAAAGCCTGTCGCGGAGCGCCCGAGCGCCTGGCAGACTCGTCCGAGGCGACCCGGCTGATGACATGGCTGAACGACCTCGAACGCGCCGCCCGGCACTGGCTCGGGGCCATCGACGCCCTCCTCGAGGTGCATGTGGCGCCCCCACCGGCGGTAGTCGACTATCGTCGACGCTGGCTGTCGCTCACCGACCCCGAGGCTCCCCTGCCGGCCTTCACGGCGAGCCTCGATCGCCACGCTGCACTGCGCAATCGCCTTGCTCGTCACTGCCGATGAGCCACCGGGACTTAACCTCGGCAATCACTCTGTGCTATTGATGAAGTAACAGTGACGCAGTGCGCTGCCTACCAGGCCGAAGTCGTGACCACGCAGCACTTGGAGGGACATCATGGGAATCCCGCAGTCACCCCGCTCCGCCCGGGTCATCGATCTCGAGGCCATGCGCAAACGTCAACTGGCCCGACGCCGGTTGGTTCGTCTTTCACCCGAGCTGGACAATCTGGAGATGGTCTATCGGCTCGCTTCGGATGCCGACACCCTGTACGGCATGCCACTGCTGGCCTGGGGACTCCAGGAAAATGGCGAGGTCGTTGGCCTGGTGCCCTGGATGGAGGCTTTGACGCCCTGCCATCGCCTGGATGACGCCGAGCACGGACACTTCATCGGCTATCGTGACCCGGAAACCGAGGAACTCTTCGAGGAGGCACCCGAGCACAAGGTGCTGGAGCTGGAGCACGCCGCCGCCTACTTCGATTACGAAGAGACCGACGAGACTACACTGATCCAGCAGCTGCCCGAGACCCAGGGAACCCATGCCCTGTGCATGGATGAGGACGATGCTCCCTGGCAGCTTAAGCAGGTCTTCGGCTGGCGTCTCTACAGCGATGGCACGGTGGAGGCGCTACTCGCCGACGATTGTCTCATCGAGACCACTCCAATCCTGCCCAGCGATCCCTGCCTCTATCCCGGCCACAGCCGCCACCGGGTGGTCTACTTCTTCCAGCGGCAGATCGCCAACCGCATTCGGCACGAGGATCCCACCACCCTGGAAGCGTTGGCCCTGATGGTCATGCCCGACAGTGACGTTGACACATCAACCCGATGACAGGCTGGTCGCGACTCAGCCGAGACGGATAAAATAGAGGTAACTGCCGTCGTCTTCCTGCTGACGCAGGAGCTCATGCCCGAGGAAACTGCAGAACTTGGGGATGTCTCTCGTCGTGGCTGGGTCGCTGGCGATTACCTTGAGCACCTCCCCCGTGTGCATGTCACGCACCTTGTTGTGCATCAGCATGATCGGTTCGGGACAATAAAGCCCGGTGGTATCGAGCTGCGCATCACAGACCGGCAGGGAATCCGCGGAATCAACCATCTATGACCTCGTTGGGGGAAAGAAAAATAAGGGAGTAACGGATGATCAAGATCATTATCGAACGTCGTATCATGCCCGGCCTGGAGGAAGAATACGAGGCGGCCGCCCGGGAGGCCATGCGCCATTCTCTCGGCGCGCGTGGCTTCATCGGCGGCGAGAGTCTCGTCGAGCTTGGCCACAGCGATCGACGTCTGATGATCACCAAGTGGCGCGACATGCGCGCCTGGAAGGAATGGTACCAAAGCGAGACACGCGCCCGAGTCATGCAGAGTCTACTGCCACTGCTGACCGAGGAGGAGCGTATCCGCATCTACGAACCGACGTCCCATTGACCGCGCGGGTCCGTCCGGATCAGTTCAGGATCCGCACATGTACCGTCACCTCCTCTCGATCATGGTAGAGGTGGCGACACGCCACCTTGGCTCGTACGCCGGCCTCGGCGAGTGCCGACTCAAGGCCCGAAAGGCAGCGGGAGACTTCCTGCCAGCGGCGCTTCATGGGCAACTTCAGGTTGAACACCGCCTCCCGGCACCAGCGCCGCACCAGCCAGCGCTGGACCATCGACATCACGCGCGATGGCTTGTCGACGATATCGCAAACCAGCCAGTCGAGCCGGCAGGGTGGCTCCCAGACGAAGCCGTCCTCGCGCAGATGCTCCACCAGCCCCGTGGCCATCAGTCCCTTGTCCATGGGGCCGTTATCGATGGCATAGACATGCATGCCGCGCTGCACCAGCTGCCAGGTCCAGCCACCGGGAGCGGCGCCAAGGTCGGCTGCTTGCATGCCCTCCCCCAGCCGTTCGTCCCAATCATCTCGCGGGATAAATTCGTGCCAGGCCTCCTCCAGCTTGAGGGTGGAACGACTCGGCGCGCGGTGAGGAAAGCGCAGCCGGCGAATTCCTCCAGGGAGTTCACTGCGATTGCCGGGAAAGCTCATGCCCAGTTGGACGCGATCTCCGTCACTCCATAGCAGGTGAAGACGGCGGCCGCCGGCCTTGCGCCGCAGGGCGCCCCGTTTCTTGAGCAGCGACTCCAGCGGCCGCTTGAGTGCCTTGATCAGGCCAGCGAGGGCCTTGGCGTCGTTGGTATCCGGTGTTTCCTGCCACACCGACTCGAAGCTCCAACCACTCGCCACGACCTGCTCGATGATGGGTGTCAAGCGATCCTCGCGGGGGAGCAAGAGCGGCGGTAGGGCGAGCAGGCTCTGTCGGGCAAATACCAGGCTGGACAGCGGCAATGCCCGATGCAGCGCATTGGCTGGCGCATCGCCCGCAACAATGAAGCGCACGAAACCGGCGTCTGGGCTGACGTCGGTTTCTCCATGCCAGCCCAGGGCCATGACCTTGTCCGCGAGCTCTGCCGCCAGATCCGGCTCGAACCCCGAACGACAATAGAGCAACAGCTCACCGGGAACCGTCATCGGCCAGTCTCCTCGGACGCATCCGGGAGCGTGCGATTGCGCAGGTCCTCGATATCCTGCAACTGGACATTGAGCGCATTGGTAGAAATGGTCACCTCCCAGAGCGAGTAGATCAGCGAAATGGACAGGGTCACCAGGCTCACTCCGAAGAGCAGCATGCCCAGCAGTTCCAGCGACAGGAAGAGCGCGAACATCGACAGTGTACAGAGCAGGAAACTCAGCACACCCGCTACCTGCATGCGCTTGGTCAGGGAGATACGCCGACGCAGCAACACGATCTGTCGCGCGGTGCCGGGCTGATGAAGATCGCGTTCCTCGTCCGCCAGCTTGCGGATCAACTGCGCGAGTACCAGGAAACGGTTGGTATAGGCCAGCAACAGCAGCGAGATGGCCGGAAAGAGCAGGGCCGGCGTGGTCAACGTCACGAACGATCTCCGGTTGTGATTCGTAACG
Source organism: Halomonas sp. (assembly GCF_034520545.1). GTDB lineage: Bacteria > Pseudomonadota > Gammaproteobacteria > Pseudomonadales > Halomonadaceae > Halomonas. Next base: position 5,879 of record NZ_JAXHNN010000019.1, on the reverse strand, counting down.
CCATGATAACAGCTGCCACTTTCATGGGCCGCCCATGAAAAAACCCCGAGCTCTTTCGAACTCGGGGTTTTCTCGGGATAGGTGCCTGACGATGACCTACTCTCGCATGGGGAGACCCCACACTACCATCGGCGCTGAGCGGTTTCACTGCTGAGTTCGGCAAGGGATCAGGTGGTTCCCGCACGCTATGGTCGTCAGGCGAAAAGCGGTGAATCATGCTGAGCTGATACGTTTCGTCGTATCCGGCTGTCGGTCGCCATCGGCAGACCGCTTGGGTGTTATATGGTCAAGCCTCACGGGCCATTAGTACCGGTTAGCTCAACGCCTTGCAGCGCTTCCACACCCGGCCTATCAACCAGCTGGTCTCGCTGGGCCCTTCAGGAGGCTCGAGGCCTCGGGGATGTCTCATCTTGAAGGGGGCTTCCCGCTTAGATGCTTTCAGCGGTTATCCCGTCCGCACATAGCTACCCGGCAATGCCACTGGCGTGACAACCGGAACACCAGAGGTGCGTCCACTCCGGTCCTCTCGTACTAGGAGCAGCCCTTCTCAAACATCCAACGCCCACGGCAGATAGGGACCGAACTGTCTCACGACGTTCTAAACCCAGCTCGCGTACCACTTTAAATGGCGAACAGCCATACCCTTGGGACCGACTTCAGCCCCAGGATGTGATGAGCCGACATCGAGGTGCCAAACACCGCCGTCGATGTGAACTCTTGGGCGGTATCAGCCTGTTATCCCCGGAGTACCTTTTATCCGTTGAGCGATGGCCCTTCCATACAGAACCACCGGATCACTAGAACCTACTTTCGTACCTGCTCGACGTGTCTGTCTCGCAGTTAAGCACCCTTATGCTCTTGCACTCAATGCACGATTTCCAACCGTGCTGAGGGTACCTTCGTGCTCCTCCGTTACGCTTTGGGAGGAGACCGCCCCAGTCAAACTACCCACCACACACGGTCCTCGATCCGGATCACGGATCTGAGTTAGAACGCCAATGATGCCAGGCTGGTATTTCAAGGTTGGCTCCACCCGAACTGGCGTCCGGGTTTCCAAGCCTCCCAGCTATCCTACACAGGCAACATCAGCGTCCAGTGTGAAGCTATAGTAAAGGTTCACGGGGTCTTTCCGTCTAGCCGCGGGTACACAGCATCTTCACTGCGATTTCAATTTCACTGAGTCTCGGGTGGAGACAGCGTGGCCATCATTACGCCATTCGTGCAGGTCGGAACTTACCCGACAAGGAATTTCGCTACCTTAGGACCGTTATAGTTACGGCCGCCGTTTACCGGGGCTTCGATCAGGAGCTTCGCTTGCGCTAACACCATCACTTAACCTTCCGGCACCGGGCAGGCGTCACACCCTATACGTCCGCTTGCGCGTTTGCAGAGTGCTGTGTTTTTAATAAACAGTTGCAGCCACCTGGTATCTTCGACCGGTTCAGGCTCGAGGCGCGAGGCCCGTCACCCTACGTCCGGCGTGCCTTCTCCCGAAGTTACGGCACCATTTTGCCTAGTTCCTTCACCCGAGTTCTCTCAAGCGCCTGGGTATTCTCTACCTGACCACCTGTGTCGGTTTGGGGTACGGTCCCACTGTATCTGAAGCTTAGAGGCTTTTCCTGGAAGCGTGGCATCGATGACTTCCAGCCCGTGGGCTGTTCGTCTCGTCTCTCGGCCTGGGGGAACCGGATTTGCCTGATTCCCCAGCCTACTGACTTTCACCAGGACTACCAACGCCTGGCTCACCTAGCCTTCTTCGTCCCCCCATCGCAATACAGTGAGGTACGGGAATATTGACCCGTTTCCCATCGACTACGCCTTTCGGCCTCGCCTTAGGGGCCGACTCACTCTGCTCCGATTAGCGTCGAACAGAAACCCTTGGTCTTCCGGCGGGGGCGTTTTTCACGCCCCTTGTCGTTACTCATGTCAGCATTCGCACTCGTGATACCTCCAGCAGACCTCTCGATCCACCTTCATCGGCGTACACGACGCTCCTCTACCGCTCATCCAGAGGATGAACCCGTAGCTTCGGTACCTGGTTTGAGCCCCGTTACATCTTCCGCGCAGGCCGACTCGACTAGTGAGCTATTACGCTTTCTTTAAAGGATGGCTGCTTCTAAGCCAACCTCCTAGCTGTCTGAGCCTTCCCACATCGTTTCCCACTTAACCAGGATTTCGGGACCTTAGCTGACGGTCTGGGTTGTTTCCCTTTTCACAACGGACGTTAGCACCCGCTGTGTGTCTCCCACGCGTCACTCACCGGTATTCGGAGTTTGCCTCGGGTTGGTAAGTCGGGATGACCCCCTAGCCGAAACAGTGCTCTACCCCCGGCGGTGCTACGTGAGGCGCTACCTAAATAGCTTTCGAGGAGAACCAGCTATCTCCGGGCTTGATTAGCCTTTCACTCCGATCCACAAGTCATCCAAATCTTTTTCAACAGATCCTGGTTCGGTCCTCCAGTTGATGTTACTCAACCTTCAACCTGCTCATGGATAGATCGCCCGGTTTCGGGTCTATTTCCAGCGACTGGTCGCCCAGTTAAGACTCGCTTTCGCTACGCCTCCCCTAATCGGTTAAGCTCGCCACTGAAAATAAGTCGCTGACCCATTATACAAAAGGTACGCGGTCACATGACGTGCATGCTCCCACTGCTTGTACGCATACGGTTTCAGGATCTATTTCACTCCCCTCTCCGGGGTTCTTTTCGCCTTTCCCTCACGGTACTGGTTCACTATCGGTCAGCCAGGAGTATTTAGCCTTGGAGGATGGTCCCCCCGTCTTCAGTCAAGGTTTCTCGTGCCCCGACCTACTCGATTTCACAGTGATCAGATTTTCGGCTACGGGACTATCACCCTGTTTCGTTGAGCTTCCCAGCTCATTCGCCTAATCAGTCACCTGCTTAAGGGCTGCTCCCCGTTCGCTCGCCGCTACTGGGGGAATCTCGGTTGATTTCTTTTCCTCGGGGTACTGAGATGTTTCAGTTCCCCCGGTTCGCCTCCTGACACCTATGGATTCAGTGCAGGATACCCACGTTACCGTGGGTGGGTTTCCCCATTCAGACATGCCCGGGTCACAGGTCGTTTGCCACCTCGCCGAGCCTTATCGCAGGCTTCCACGTCTTTCATCGCCTCTGGCTGCCTAGGCATCCACCGTATGCGCTTCATCGCTTGACCATATAACCCCAAGAGGTCTGGTCCGCGATGACGATCGACAATTGCCGGATACGCTTGAAACGTATCTCGTGTCTCTTCCTCTCGGAAGAAACTTGTCAGCATGATTCACATTGTTAAAGAGCATTTAAAGCTGGAAGCTTTAAGCTGGAAGCTGTAAGCAATACCTGACTGACGGCAGATAATGTTTTCAGCGCCTAGCTTAAGGCTTACGCTTAACAGTCGACTGTTGGATGGTGAAGCCTAGCGGGATCGAACCGCTGACCGCTTGCAGCTGGCAGTGCTGGCGCAGCCTAGCTAGGATCGATGAGTCGTGCGCGACCGACCGCGTGACCTCCTGCGTGCAAGGGCAGGCGCTCTCCAGCTGAGCTCCGCGCTTCCAAGGAAGATGGTGGAGCCAAGCTGGGATCGAACCGCTGACCTTCCTGCGTGCAGACGGCAGGCGCTCTGCCAGCTGAGCGTTCCGGCCGTACGGAGAATGGTGGGTCTGGGCAGACTTGAACTGCCGACCTCACCCTTATCAGGGGTGCGCTCTAACCAACTGAGCTACAGACCCATTGGTCACGCTGGGCCTATACCCAAACAGTCTTGCTCGTTCGATCAGGTAATTCATTGTGGACACTTGCCGGGTGCCGGGACTGGTCGTTTAAGGAGGTGATCCAGCCGCAGGTTCCCCTACGGCTACCTTGTTACGACTTCACCCCAGTCATGAACCACACCGTGGTGATCGCTCTCCCGAAGGTTAAGCTAACCACTTCTGGTGCAGTCCACTCCCATGGTGTGACGGGCGGTGTGTACAAGGCCCGGGAACGTATTCACCGTGACATTCTGATTCACGATTACTAGCGATTCCGACTTCACGGAGTCGAGTTGCAGACTCCGATCCGGACTGAGACCGGCTTTTCGGGATTCGCTCCACCTCGCGGCTTCGCATCCCTTTGTACCGGCCATTGTAGCACGTGTGTAGCCCTACCCGTAAGGGCCATGATGACTTGACGTCGTCCCCACCTTCCTCCGGTTTGTCACCGGCAGTCTCCCTAGAGTTCCCGACCGAATCGCTGGCAAATAGGGACAAGGGTTGCGCTCGTTACGGGACTTAACCCAACATTTCACAACACGAGCTGACGACAGCCATGCAGCACCTGTCACTCGGTTCCCGAAGGCACACCAGAATCTCTTCCGGCTTCTGCAGGATGTCAAGGGTAGGTAAGGTTCTTCGCGTTGCATCGAATTAAACCACATGCTCCACCGCTTGTGCGGGCCCCCGTCAATTCATTTGAGTTTTAACCTTGCGGCCGTACTCCCCAGGCGGTCGACTTATCGCGTTAACTGCGCCACAAAGGTCTCTAGGACCCCAACGGCTAGTCGACATCGTTTACGGCGTGGACTACCAGGGTATCTAATCCTGTTTGCTACCCACGCTTTCGCACCTCAGCGTCAGTGTCAGTCCAGAAGGCCGCCTTCGCCACTGGTATTCCTCCCGATCTCTACGCATTTCACCGCTACACCGGGAATTCTACCTTCCTCTCCTGCACTCTAGCCTGACAGTTCCGGATGCCGTTCCCAGGTTGAGCCCGGGGCTTTCACAACCGGCTTATCACGCCGCCTACGCGCGCTTTACGCCCAGTAATTCCGATTAACGCTCGCACCCTCCGTATTACCGCGGCTGCTGGCACGGAGTTAGCCGGTGCTTCTTCTGTGAGTGATGTCCTTCCTTGCGGGTATTGGCCCCAAGGCGTTCTTCCTCACTGAAAGTGCTTTACAACCCGAAGGCCTTCTTCACACACGCGGCATGGCTGGATCAGGGTTGCCCCCATTGTCCAATATTCCCCACTGCTGCCTCCCGTAGGAGTTCGGGCCGTGTCTCAGTCCCGATGTGGCTGATCATCCTCTCAGACCAGCTACGGATCGTCGCCTTGGTGAGCCGTTACCTCACCAACTAGCTAATCCGACATAGGCTCATCCGATAGCGCAAGGTCCGAAGATCCCCTGCTTTCTCCCGTAGGACGTATGCGGTATTAGCCTGGGTTTCCCCAGGTTATCCCCCACTACCGGGCAGATTCCTATGCATTACTCACCCGTCCGCCGCTCGACGCCTGGAGCAAGCTCCATCGTTTCCGCTCGACTTGCATGTGTTAGGCCTGCCGCCAGCGTTCAATCTGAGCCATGATCAAACTCTTCAGTTTAAAATCATAAGTGCCTTAAGAGCACCAAACTTGGCTCAAGGGTCAAACGTTCTCAATTAGGATCCGAAGATCCTTGACGAGTCGCTTGCCTTGAATGTTTCAGTGACTGGTCACCGACATCCCGACAAGCGCCCACATGAATTACCTGATCGATTGTTAAAGAGCGTCTCCGGGCTCACATGAAGCGCGGAGCTCTCGCTGTTGCCGTCGTGCTCGGCCGCATCAATGGACGCGGCGGCCTCGTCGGCGCCCTGCGAGGAAGGCGTATTCTACGTGATCGGCTGTCGGTGTCAACCCTGTAAGCGTTCCGAAGAACGGTTCCAGGTGAGCGACGTGCCATCGAGATGGCGGCCGATAGAGCCCCTGGCGGGCCTCTGTAACGCGTGGCGTATTCTACCGAATTCGGCGTTTCCGTCAAGCAGGAATTTCGACATCCAGCCTGAAAAACCTCATACAGAAACAACGACTTCTGCCACTTATCACCGCCGGCAACGTTGCCCGTCGCCAGCAGCGGATGCGTACT
>NZ_JAXHNN010000018.1:0-24738 GCF_034520545.1 Halomonas sp. | reverse complement strand
AGGGTGATGTCAGGGACCAGAAACGCAAGGATTCCAACCGCCCCTGACGGCTAATGCAACGACCAGACCCGCCATTAGGGCGGGTCTTCCTGATATTGAAAGCATGCTGCAGGCACACCGCGCGATGTCGGCCGGACCCAGCACGGTTATTGGTCAGCGCCTAGCACAATGAAGCGATCCAGCTTACGCAGCCGATAAACGGATCTGGCCCCATACAGCCGAGCTGCATCTCTCTCACCGCGGTGGACTCATATAGCTAACTACTGAGTTCGACGGTAGAGAGAGTATTCGCCCCCAATGAACACTAAGATCCGGTGGGACAACCTCGTTAAGGAAAGGCAAACGCTTCTTCCTCGGCGGGCATTCAGAAGGCCTCAAGCCCCAGGATCTGGCGAGCCTGTTGCCAGCTGGCCACCGGACGCTCGTATTTCTCGCACAGCTTTGCCACCCGCTCGACCAGAGCGGCATTCGAGGGTGCCAGGCTTTCCTTGTCCCAGCGGACGTTGTCCTCGAGGCCCGTGCGAGTGTGGCCACCGGCGGCGATCGACCACTCGTTGAGGACCAGCTGGGTGGCGCCGACGCCGGCCCCGCACCACTGGGAGCCCGGCGCCAGGCGCTCGAGGGTCTCGATGTAGAAGTCGAAGGTCGGCTTGTCGACCGGCATGGCGTTCTTGACGCCCATCACGAACTGGACGTAGAGCGGCGCCTTGATCTTGCCCTGCTTCATCAGGTTCACCGCCTGATGGATATGCGACAGGTCGAAGGCCTCGATCTCGGGTTTGATGTCATGGGTCAGCATCTCTGCGGCGAGCCACTCTACCAGGTCGGGGGAATTCTCGTAGACGCGCGTGGGAAAGTTGTTGGACCCCACCGACAGGCTGGCCATGTCGGGCTTCAGCGGCAGCATGCCGCCGCGCTCACGCTCGGCACCGGAACGGCCGCCGGTGGAAAGCTGGACGATCATCCCCGGGCAGTGCTTGCGCAGTCCTTCCAGCAGGCGGCCAAACTTCTCGGGATCCGAGGTCGGGGTCTGATCTTCGTTGCGGACATGGCAGTGGGCGATAGTCGCCCCGGCCTCGAAGGCCGCCTGGGTGCTCTCGATCTGTTCCTCGATGGTGATCGGCACCGCCGGGTTGTTTTCCTTGCGTGGGAGGCTGCCGGTGATGGCGACGCAGATAATACAGGGATTTGACATGGGAACCTCGCGTTATGCCTAAGGGCTCGTTAGCAGATTATGGATGCGTCTCAAGCGCGGTGCCGAGCACGGAGGCCGACGTGCTGGCGTTCGGTTCTGCCCTTCAGCTCGCGCAGGGCCTCGAGCTCCTTCTCACTGGGCTCCGGGTGCTCTCGAGTTCCCCGGCGAAGCGAATCTCCCAGCCGGGGGCCTCAATCACGTCCTCGCGGCTCACGCCAGGAAGCTGGCTCAGGAACTCAGCCATGAAGACGACCTCGTTTCATGATTAAAAAAAGTTCGCATCGCGAACTTAGATTTGCATCACGAACAATTTATTCTCCTTTCCTCCCCCCGTCAAATCCTGAGTGGGCTTTATACGCAAAAACAGCCGCATCGCGAACGAATGTCCGCAGTGCGGCCTTGTGATAAGATTCACTGACGCAAGGCTTTCAGGGAAGTGCAGAAATGTCTCAGGGAGATAAAGAAGAGGCGTTGACGCCAGATGATCGCGACTTCGTCACCGCCTTGGCCAGTGGCCTCGAGGTCATCCTGGCCTTCGACGAGGCCCACCCGCGCATGACGCTCAGCGAGGTGGCGGCGCGCACCGGCATGAACCGTGCGCGGGCGCGACGCTTCCTGTTGACCCTGCATGCGCTGGGCTATGTCCGCAAGCAGCACCGCCACTTCGAGCTGGCCCCCAAGGTGCTGAACCTCGGCTATGCGTTTCTCTCCGCCAACGACTACCGCAGCGTGATTCAGCAGATTCTCGAGGACATCACCACCGAGTGTGGCGAGTCCTCGTCGCTTGGCGTGCTGGACGGCGACGACGTCACCTATGTGGCGCGCTCCTCATCGCGCCACCGGCTGATGGCCATCACCCTCTCGGTGGGAACGCGCCTGCCCGCGGCCCACACTTCCATGGGGCGGGTGCTGCTGGCCCAGCTGCCGGATGCCGAGCTCGACGCCTTCCTGGCGCGGGTGGTCCTCGAGCCGCATACCGACAAGACCATCACCGACAAGGCCGAACTCAGGCGCTGCATCCTCGAGGTGCGCCAGCAGGGCTACGCCATCGCCGACCAGGAGCTCGACTCCGGGTTGCGCTCGGTGGCCGTGCCGGCCTTCGATGCCAACGGCAAGCTGCTAGGCGCGATCAACATCAGTACCAATGCCGCTCGGGTCGACTTCGACACCTTGATGCACCAATACCTGCCCCTGCTGCAGGACAAGGCTCGACAGATCCGCGCCAGCGTGAGCTGAGCCAGCGGCTAAACCGGAAACGCCGCGGTCAGAAGACTGCCACCTCGCCAACGGCCATCCCCCCTCTCGGGCGCTGCCACGGCCTCGCCTCAACAGGCCGACACTCATCCCATCGATCAGCATCTCGTTCTACCGCCTACGCAGGACGCAGCACCCTCGGAAACATCCAATCTGGTCAGATTGGCCTTAGAGGCAACTGTCATTGCCAGCTGGGCCTTAAGACAATACGCGTCAGCAAGGACACACAACGTTTCGTTCGCGTGGATTAACGCGCGACATGACGCCTTGTAGCCCAATATTCATGCGCCAGCAGAAGCGGTCTTTAGATCGTCGGTGACATGGAGAACCCACAACAAGATTTCCGAGGTGACACCATGGACAAGACTCGACTCGAAGGAAAGAACTGCCTGATTACCGGTGCAGCGCGCGGCATGGGCGCGGCTGTTGCCGAACACTATGCCGAGCAAGGTGCCAATGTCTGCGTGGCGGATCTGAACATCGAGGGATGCGAAGACGTCGTCAAGCGCATCAACGACAGGGATGGCGGCAAGGCCATCGCCGTGAAGTTGAACGTCACGGAACGCGACCAGATGAAGGCCGCCGTGAAGGCCACCGTCGATGCCTTCGGCAGCCTCAACGTCATGGTCAACAACGCCGGCATCAACAAGCCATTGATGTTCCTCGACATCACCGAGGAGAACTGGCATCAGATCATGGATGTGAATGCCCTGGGTTGCCTGATCGGCATGCAGGAAGCCGCCAAGCAGATGATCGAGCAGGGCAAGGAGAATGGCCCCTACAAGATCCTCAATGTCGGCTCCATCCTGTCGCGCCAGGCCTTCGATGATGTGGTGCCCTACGCCTGCAGCAAGCATGCCGTACTAGCCATGATCAACGGCGGTGCCAAGGCGCTGGTCGACCACAACATCACCGTCAATGGCTATGGCCCCGGCGTCGTGCGTACCGAGCTGTGGGAGCAGCTCGACAAGGACCTGGTCAGCATCGGCAAGTTCGACAAGCAGGGCCAGTCGATGGACGAACTCGCCGAGAAGATGATTCTCATGAAACGTTATTCATATCCGGAGGATGTGGTCGGAACCGCCTCCTTCCTGGCCAGCCCGGAATCGGACTACATGACCGGTCAGCTGCTGATGATAGACGGCGGCATGATCATGCAGTGATGCCACCGGCACCCCGCCTGGTGGCTCAGTAGAACCCTCTGTCTCGCATCACCCGATCGGCCCTGTCCTGCGCCATGGACAGGGCCTTCTTGATCGATCGCCGCCCGTCCAGCACCTCGAAGATCTCGTGTCCGGCAATACTGATCACATCCGTGATGCCCGGCACCGGGGGACGCGGCCAGGCCTGCAGGATCTCCCTACTCGCCATGTCATCCACGATCTTGATCAGCGGCGACAGCGCCGAGACCTCCGGGTCCTGGCTGACGCTGAAGCGCGGAGTCGTCAGGCTCCCATTGAGGATATAGAGCTTGGACATGTTGGCCGAGGTCAGGTGACGCAGGGCCGTCCAGGCACTCTCGATCCGTTCCTCCGAAAGGTTGGCTGGAATGGCCAGGGCATAGCCTCCGATCGGCGTGATCGGGCGACCATGGTTGCCGATCGGATGCGGGAGGTAACCGGTCTTTCCCCAGGCCGGCGAGCCCTTGTTAAGCTCGAAAAGAGGAGCAAGCATCGTATAATTGTAGGCCATGCAGGCCTCGCCGGCGGCATAGGACTGGGCTCGCTCATACCATGCCATGTTGAGGATGTTGGGGGGTGAGTATTTGAGAATATCCAGCATATATTCGCAGGCACGGTAGGCCGCATACGTCTGGAACATCGGTCGGAGTTGTTCCCCGGACGTCTGCTGGAAGTCATAGCCATCCTCGCAGCGGCGAAGATTAATGATTGGCTGACCGAACTTCGCCATCAGGAAACTGAAGGTATGGCCCAGCGGCGTCCCTCGCGCGGCATTCCAGGCGATGCCATACCGCCCCCTGACGGGATCATGCAACCGCCTGGCCACGTTAACCAGCTCCTCGGTCGTCGTCGGAGGCTCGAGCTGTGCCTGCTCGAGAATGTCCTTCCGATAACAGAGCAGCTCCGGGGTAGTCTGCAGGGGAATACCGTATTGCTGTCCGGCGTATCGCGTGCTCTGAACGGCAACCGAATGGAAGTCAGAAAGGTCGTGTGAATCGCGATGAATGAAGTGGTCGAGGGGCTGCACAATCCCCTTCGACGCCAGCTCGCCGAACCAGGGGAGATCGCAGGCTATGAGGTCATAGCGGGAAGTTGAGCGCCGGGCATTGATAAGTATCGCCTCGAGCAGGTCGTCGATCGACCGGGCAGAGTTGTGGATCTCGAGGCCGAAGATGGATTCCAGCTGCTGCTTCAGATTATGCATCGCCATGAAGGTGGGATCGGCGTGGATGAGTCCACGCAACCCGCCCTTCAGTTCGAGCCGTGCCGAAAGCACCGCCGGCGGTGAGATCACGTGATCCGTCGCGGCCTTGTCAAGGAAGATGCGTCGACCGGAATCCGAGGACGGATCCACGCCGAACAGGGGTCCCAGGAGGCCCTTTATCCGGTGCGCATAGGCCTCCCACTCGTCGATCATCATGGTCGAGGGATGCAGCGATACTGTCTTTCCCGACTTCGTCCTGGGGCGTGAAAGGATCAACCCGCGATTGATGATGCTCTCGATCCCACGCTTGGCGGTGCCATAGGAGAGCCCGGACGCATCCGCGAGTGACGTGGGTGTCGTAAGTCGGCCGGCCAGATGGTTGCGCATGAGATGGAGCATCATCCGCATCTCTCGGTAACCGTGGCTCAGGGAGAGTGAGTGCTCGGTCTCTTCCTCGAACTTCTCGATAAAGTCGATGAATCGCGAGAGCTCTGTATTGGAGAGCTTCGGCACCGGCCACGGGGACAGACTCTCATAGGGACCCTCCGGATGGCGCTCGTCGGGGCGTTCGTTCATGGCCGCCTCAGGGAAAGGAGGATTTAGTGCACCAAGATAGCGCCGCCTGTCACCTGGCAGCAAACGCGACGCCAACGTGACTACCCCCAACCGTCGACGATCAGCCGAACGCCCAACAGGATCAGCAGGATCAAGATGACACGGAAGAAGAGCTCACCGCTCAGCCGCTCCTGAATGACCAGCCCCAGGCGCACTCCCAGCCAGGCCACCGGGATCAGCAGCAGCGCGATGGTAAGGTTTGCGACATTCAGCAGGCCGAGCAGACCGTAGGGCACCAGTTTGACCAGGTTGGTAGCGGCCAGGAAGACCACTGCGGTGGCGAGGAACTGCTCCCTGGTGAGCCGACGCTGCAACAGGTAGAAGTTGAGTGGCGGCCCCCCGGCATGGGCGATGAAGCTGGTGAAGCCGGCGATACCACCACTCAGCCCACCGACCCAAACCGGCATGACGCGGCCGCGGAAGGGCTTTAGCAGTCCCCACAGAGCGAACAGGATCGAGAACACCCCCAGCAGCACCTTCAGCAGGGCCTCATCGAAGCGGCCATAGGTCAGGTAGCCGACCGCCACGCCCAGCACCGCCGGAGGAAACATCAGCCACAGAACGGACCCCACATGGTGGCGCCACCAGGCCTTGAGGCTGAAGACGTCCATGACGATCAGCAGCGGCAGCATGACGGCCACGGCGAAGGCCGGGCTGGCCTTCAGCGAGATCAGCGGCACCGCCACGACCCCGACACCACCGGCGAAGCCCGATTTCGAGATGCCCGTAATAAGCACGGCAATGATGATCAATACGATGAACTGCCAGTCATACACCATATGACGCCCCTGCTTCCCAGGAGGGAATAAAAAACGGGCCGTGCAAACACGGCCCAGATCGAAGGAACCTGCAATGACCAGCTGCCGCCGCAGAGCTCCTGGGCGGCAGCTTCTCAGCCCTGTCAGAGGACCTGGCAGACCTCATCGAACTCGAACCGATCCTGGCGCGGGAACAGCGCGGAGGCATCGCCATAGCCCAGGTTACAGAGGAAGTTGCTCTTCACCTGGCCATCGGGGAAGAACTCCTCATCCACCGCTGCATTGTTGAAGCCGGACATCGGTCCGCAATCCAGCCCCACCGCGCGGGCTGCCAGGATGAAATAGCCCCCCTGGATGGAGCTGTTTCGGAAGGCCGTGGTGTTAATGAATTCGGTCTTGCCCTCATAAAGTGAAATCGCATCCTTGTTGTGGGAAAACATCCGCGGAAGGTGCTTATAGAATTCAGTGTCGTATCCCAAGATAGCGACAACTGGGGATTTCATCGTCTTCTCCTGGTTGCCCGGCATAAGCGCCGGCTTGAGTCGCTCCTTGGCTTCCTGACTCTTGAGGAAGAGCACCCGCAGCGGCTGGCAGTTCATGGAGGTCGGACCGAAATGCATCAACTGATGGAGTTCACGCAACGTCTCCTCGCTGACATCCTTGTCCTGCCAGACATTGTGGGTACGCGCTTCGGTGAACAGGGTTTCGACTGCGTTCTGATCGATAATAGGCATGTCACTTTCCTCTTGCAGGGTGGTTTTCTGGATGGTTTCGTCTTGCGTTGCGACTAGCGGCTCGCCTTCAGGCCGAAGTCGTATTTCAGATGGCGGAAGGGAACGTCCATCAACCGGCCATCCGGTGCCTTTCCCGGCGGCAGCAATTCATACTCCCTGACCAGGGAATCCTTTACGCCGAAGACGGCATCGGAATCGAGATAGGGGTCGTCCTCGGCGAAGACCTGGGTCACCAGGGTCTCGTAGCCCTCGGCCATCAACATGAAATGCACGTGCGCGGGCCGGTAGGGATGTCGCCCGGTGACTTCCAGCATCTTGCCGACCGGGCCGTCAGTGGGGATCGGATAGGGTGAGGGGGTCACCGTCCAGAAGGCATAGCGCCCCTGGTCGTCAGTGGTGAACCTGGCCCGCAGTGAGGCACTCTCGAGCTCCTTCTGGACGTCGTAGAACCCTTCGCTGTCCGATTGCCAGACATCGACAACGACATTGGCCAACGGCTTGCCGTGCTCGTCATGCACCTGGCCCTCCACGAAGAAGGGTTCGCCCTCGACGTTCCAGTCGATGGACTCGCCCTGGGCTACCTGAGGAGGATCGGCCACGTAGAAAGGCCCCAGCACCGTGCTTTCCGACACCATGGGGTCCGAGGTCTGATGATTGATGGCGTCGACCAGCATGGTCACGCCCAGGGTGTCGGAGAGCAGGATGAACTCCTGGCGCTGATCGTCGCACATCTGGCCGGTGCGGGTCAGGAAGTCGATGGCCTGCGTCCACTCATCCTCGGAGGGCTTCACCTCGCGCAGGAAGGCATGCAAGTGGGTCACCAGGCTGTTCAGGATCGTTTTCAATCGCTCATCCTGACAACCGGAGAACTCATTGATCACGGCGTCCGTGATGTTCTCTGCATTCAGGTTTCGCATGGGGTCATTTCCTCTCGATGGCCGGCAGCCCGGAGAGGCGCTCGGTGTGGTGAATCGTGGCGATGTAGTCATCCCCACCGTGCCCCGTGCCGATCAGGGAGCTGTAGGCCTCGCGCATCTGGGCGGCCAGGGGCACGGCGACACCGTCTCCGTGGGCACAGCCGAGGATCAGGTCCAGGTCCTTGGCCATCTGGGCGGCCGAGAAGGTGGAGGTGAAGTCACGGTCCTTCAGCGGCTGGGTCTTGTACTTGACCATCGGCGAGCCCACGGCACTGTCGGCCATCAGGTCCAGCATCGCTTCCCAGCCGATGTTGCCCTTGCGGGCCATCGCCAGGGCCTCGCCCATCATCCCGGCGCTCACCGCGATCATCAGGTTGATGGCCAGCTTGGCGTAGCGAGCCTGCTCGTCGTCACCGAGCCAGTACTGGGCCTTGGTGAAGGTGTTCATCACCGGCACGGCCTCATCCAGTGCCTCGCGCGGGCCGGAGACCATTGCCGACAGGGTCCCGGACTCGGCGGCAACCGGATTGCCCGACACCGGGCTGCGCAGATAGGCAATGCCCCGCTCCTCGGCGGCTGCGGCCACCCTGGCGGAGGCCTCGATGCTGACGGTGCTGGTCTCGACCAGCACGGTGCCCGACGCCAGCTTCGCCAACAGGTGGCCTGTTTTCAGCGTCAGGCCCAGCAGCGCCTTGTCATCGGGAATCGAGACGAAGACCAGGCGGCAGTCCTCGACGGCGGAGGACAGGTCCTCATGTGCGGTGATGCCGGCCTGCTCGGCCAGCGCCATCCGCTCAGTGCTCAGGTCGAATCCCTGGACGGGGTAGCCGGCCGCGGCGATCCGCGTCGCCATGGGCAAACCCAGCTTGCCCAGGCCAATCCAGGCTACCTTGGTGGTGATGGTGGTCATTGTGACGCCCCCTCTTTTTGCCGTGACTGAAGCTCGGCATTGATGCGGTGACCGGAGGCTGCCAGGTGGCTGATCCCCTCCTCGACGTCCCCCAGCAGCTTGCCGTGTCGCTTGTGGAATTCCCCCGCCACCATGACGCTGTCGACGTTGGCAAGACTCGCCTGCATGACCACGGCCGATACCGGGTCGTTGACCGGTTGCATGTTCAGCAGGCCGCTGTCCAGCAGTACGATGTCGGCCTGCTTGCCCGGCGTCAGGCTGCCGATGCGCCCCTCGAGGCCCAAGGCCCTCGCCCCATCGACGGTGATCCACTGAAGCGCCTCGCGGGTGCGGATGGTCGAGGTGTCGGGTATCGTGCCCTGCTCGCGTCGCGAGGCATCGTTGTCAAGCGAGCGCTGCATGCCCAGTGCCATGCGGGCGACGCAGAACATGTCACCGGAGATGACCGATTCGAGATCAACTCCCAGGGAGACGACACCGCCGTGTCGGCGAACGTGGCCGGTGATCGGGAAACCGTGCCCCTGGGTCATCTCGTTCTCCGGGGCGATAGAGAAGGTCACGCCCTGATCGCAGAAGCGGGCCAGCTGGCCGTCGTCCAGGCTCTGCCCATGCACGATGTTGATGTCCGGCCCCAGCAGCCCCTGCTCCTCGATCACATCCCAGCCACCGGGGCTGACGGCCTCGCCGCCGCCCTGGTGCATCGAGGCCACCAGGCCGAACTCCTTGGCCAGTTGGAAATCGTGCAGGCTGACCTCGAGGGTGGAGTAATGCGGCCCGAGGATCGCCAGCCCCAGGGTCACGCGTCCCTCGCGGTCGCCCAGCGAGCCGGCGAGCAGACGCTCGACCTCGCTGCGCGGATGGGGGATCTCGCTGAAGTGCGGCTGGCCCGGCTTGGGGTCCGGCTTGGGGGAACCATGGAAGAACAGCGCCCGGATACCGGATTCCTTGAGCCCACGAATGGCCGCATCGGTATGCTCGGGCGTGGGGTTGTTGTGGCACCAGTCACCCAGGGTAGTGGTACCGCAGTTGAGCTGGTTGAGCGCGCCCATACGGGTGGCGATGTGGATGTCATCCGGGGTGAACAGGGTCGCCAGGCCGCGATGCACATGGCCGAAGTATTCGAGCAGCGTCCAGTTGGCGGCGACGCCGCGCAGCCCCGTCTGCCAGGTATGCATATGAGCATTGACCAGCCCGGGGATCAGGATGCCGCCCCGGCAATCGACCACTTCGGCCCCTTCGGACGGCAGGTCATGCCCAACTTCCAGGATACGATCGTCTTCCACCAGCACCTGGCCGTCGGCCAGATCGCCGATCTCGGGGTCCATGGTCACCACGGTGGCATTGGTCAGCAGAGTCTTCATGCGTCAGGAACCTCCCTTGACGTCGGGCGACGGCCGGCATGGGCATCGCTCAACAGGCGATGGATGCCGTCGGCCTCGATCTCGCGCGGGTTCCAGTAGGGATTGCTAGTGGCAATCTCGGTCGCCCGGTCGATATCGCTCTCCTGCAGGCCTATGTTGCGCAGGGCCAGGGGGGCGCCCACGGCGCGCGCCAGGTCATAAAGTCCGCCGGCCGCATCGCCCGCGCCCAGCGCCCGGGCGATGCGTGCCATTGCCTCCGGCGCCGCCTCGGCGTTGTAGGCCACGGCGTGGGGCAGCACGATGGTATGGGTCTCGGCATGGGGCAGGTCGAAGGAGCCACCCAGGGTGTGGCAGAGCTTGTGATGCAGCGACATCCCGACGGAGCCGAGGCAGGCACCACATAGCCAGGCACCATAGAGGGCATCCGAACGCGCGTCCTGGTCGGCGGGATTCTCGGCGATCACCGGAAGGCTTCGCGCCAGGGCGGCGATGCCCTCCTCGGCCATCAGCGAGACCACCGGGTTGCGGTCCTTGGCGTAGAGCGCCTCCACCGCATGGGCGATGGCATTGATGCCGCTGGTCCCGGACATGCCGACCGGCAGACCCAGCGTCAGGTCGACGTCATAGATGACCGTCTCAGGCAGTACCTCGAGGGTGCGCTGGGTCGTCTTGAGGCCGCCTTTGGTTTCCCCGAGGATCGGCGTCATCTCGGAGCCGGCATAGGTCGTGGGGATCGCCACCTGGGGCAGGCCGGCGCGAAGGGCGATGGCCTTGCCGAGCCCGATAGTGGAGCCGCCCCCGATCGCCACGGTGCAGTCCGCCTCGATTTCCTCGACATGGCGCATCGCCGCGTCGGTGACCTCCACGGGGGTGTGCATCCTGGCCTCGGCGAAGAGGCCAGCCCCGAGCGCGCCCAACTGGGCGAGCACCTCGCGGGCCTGGCCTTCCTGCTGGG
Organism: Halomonas sp.; assembly: GCF_034520545.1. Taxonomy (GTDB): domain Bacteria; phylum Pseudomonadota; class Gammaproteobacteria; order Pseudomonadales; family Halomonadaceae; genus Halomonas. The sequence continues at coordinate 13,654 of NZ_JAXHNN010000018.1, read as the reverse complement.
GAGTTGCCAGGACGACTGCACGGTGGCAGCCCAGCTCACGGACCTCGTCGGCGAGTCGGTTCAGAGTTCCCTGGCCGAAGATGACGCGTGACGGCAGGCCGTTATAGATGAAGGGCATCATGGTGGTGTCCTCTTGATTGCGTGGGAAGCTGAGTCGCGGGTCGCATGGACACATCAGGCCGAGGCCGAGCGGGAAGGCCCGCTGGTTTCCGTGACGTACTGCCCGGTGATGGCCTGAACCAGCTTGTCCTCGGATACCGCATCGCCGTCGAATTCCGCCGTCACCCGGCCGTCATACATCGCGATGATGCGGTTGCTGACACCCAGCACCTCGGGCATTTCCGACGAGATCACCAGAACCGCATAGCCCGTGATGGCCAACTCCTTGATCAGCGCATGGATCTCGGCCTTGGAGCCCACGTCGATGCCGCGGGTCGGCTCGTCGAGGATCAGCAGCTTGGGGTGGGTGTGCAGCCACTTGCCGATGACGATCTTCTGCTGGTTGCCGCCGCTGAGGTTGCCGACCTTCTGGCGCCAGCTGGGCGTCTTGATCTTCATCGCCTGCTGGTACTTGTCGTAGACGACCTTCTCTTCCCTGGTCTTCATGAAGCCCATGGAGGAGACACTGCCAAGCGCCGAGAGGGTCATGTTGTCGCGACAGTTCATGCCGAGGATCAGGCCCTGGTCCTTGCGATCCTCAGGCACCAGCGCGATCCCCTCGACCACCGCATCGTGGGTGGAACAGATCGTCTCGACCTTGCCGTCGAGCAGGATCTCGCCGGCCGATGGCTGACGCAGCCCGAAGATTGTCTCGGCGACTTCGGAGCGGCCTGCGCCGACCAGACCGTACATGCCGACGATCTCGCCCTTGCGCACGTTGAAGCTGACGTCCTCGAAGACCCCCTTGACCGTGAGGTTGCGCAACTCGAGCATGTTCTCGCCGAAATCCTTCGGCTTGCTGGCGTGATCGAGTTCGAGGGTCCTGCCGATCATCAGCTTGGTGACTTCGTCCTCGCTGGTCTCGGCCGTATTCAGGGTCCCGTTGTACTCGCCGTCACGCAGAACCGAGATGCGCTGGGAGAGGTGGAAGATCTCGTCCATGCGGTGCGAGATGTAGACGATGCCCACCCCCTGCTCCTGCAGGTTGTGGATGATGTCGTAGAGCACCGGTTTCTCGTGGTCGGTCAGTGATGCCGTCGGCTCGTCGAAGACCACGATCCGCGGTGTGAAGACCAGGGCTCGGGCGATCTCCACCATCTGCTTCTTGGCAATGGAGAGGTTGCTCACCATGTCGCGGGAGCTGAAGGTGCACTTGAGGCGATTGAGTATCTCGGTGCTGTCTCCGTGCAGCTTCTTCCAGTCGACGCGGTTGCCCCATTTCAGCGGCAGGCTGCCGAGAAAGATGTTCTCCGCCACCGACATCTCGGGGACCAGCGACTGCTCCTGGTGGATCAGCACGATGCCGCTCTTCTTGGCCTGCTTGGGGTTCTCGAAGGACTTCTCCTCTCCCGCCAGGATGATCTGGCCCCCGTTGGGCTGGTGCTTGCCGGCCAGCACCTTCATCAGGGTGGACTTACCGGCGCCGTTCTCGCCCAGCAGGGCATGGACCTCACCCGCCCTGACGTCGAAGCTGACCTTGTTCAGGGCCACCACACCGGGAAACTTCTTGGTGATGTCGATCAACGACAGTACCGGGCTCGGGGAATCCGCACCGCGACCGGCGTTGTGATTCATGGCTGCAGTGCTCATATGCTGACTCCCTTGCTGGCATGGACATTGAGCCGCTGATCGATGATCAGCACCGAGATCAGGATGACCCCGAGAATGACCAGCACGTAGAAGGCCGGCACCTGCATCAGGTTCATGCCGTTACGCAGGATCCCGATGGCCAGCACGCCGCCCAGGGTGCCGGTGATGCTGCCGAATCCGCCTGCCAGCTTGGTGCCGCCGAGCACCACCGCCGTGATGGTCCAGAGCTCGTAGTCACGACCCAGGTTCGGCGTGGCGGCGCCCATCTGGGTCGCGAGCATCACGCCGGCCAGGGCCGCGAAGAACCCCACGATCATGAAGTTGATCATCATGTGACGACCGATGCGGATACCCGCATCCAGGGCGGCCTCGGGGTTGCCGCCCACGGCGAAGGTATTGCGCCCATGGCCGGTCTTCTTCAGCACCAGATGCATCACCAGGGTGCAGATGAGGAAGATGATGGCGAGCACGGGAAACGGCCCGATCGAGGCGACCCCGAAGTCGGCGAAGGCGAAATTGGTGGCGTAGAAGGACTGCTCTTCGGTGTAGACGAAGATGAGGCCACGGATACCGATCATGGCCCCCAGGGTCACGATGAAGGCGTTGACGCCGGTCTTCCAGACGATCAGGCCATTGATGGCGCCCAACACGAGGCCCGATGCCAGAGCGGCGATGACCGCGATGGTGATGCCATAGTCCTGAAGACCGACCGACAATGATGCCGCCAGCCCCAGGACGGCGCCTACCGAGAGATCAATGTTGCCGTTGATCATCACGTAGGTCATGCCTAGCCCGGATATTGCACCGGGCTGGCCAGAAGCGTCCAGGTTTCAGGTTCGGTGGGCGTGATGGCACTCAGGGCCTGAAATTGGCTAGTTTTTGATCAATTTCCTGGGCTCAGGGCGCACCTCCCCCTACCCCCATGTGTTTTCTGTGCCGGGGACAGCACGCCGCGGGGTTATCCGGGCACCAGTTTGTTAGCCAGCTTCAGGAAGAGGTCTTGTTCCGGGTATTGGCTGCTCAGCATCAGCCGGATGGAGCGGGTATTGCGGGTGATGACGGCGCCGATCTTCAGCAGCTTCAGGCGTATGGTGTTGACCTGTGCCTGGGCGAAGGCGGTGCCCCTGAGGTAAAGCCGACGCAGCCGTTCCAGCAGCAGGTAGGCCAGCCCCGAGAGCAGCAGCCGGTACTGGTTGGGCCACCACTCGTGGCAGCTGGTGCGGTCGGAGAACAGGAACTGCTGCTCCTTGATGCGGTTCTCCATCTCGCCCCGGGCACAGTAGCGGTTGTCGTAGAGCCATTCGGCGCTGCAACCCCGCAGGTTGGTGACCACATAGCGGGTGTTGAAGCCGCGCCGCGTGGTCTCGGATTTGACGATCACCTTTCGTCGGCGCTTCTTCCAGCTATCGGCGGCGTACTCGATGAAGCCGAACACGCGCTGCTTCTCCCAGGTCGCCTCGAAGCGGATCGCCGATTCGTAGTCGATGTCCAGGGCCAGCTTGGCCAGGCGCTTGTTGCCAGCGAGGCCGATGATGTAATCGACGCCGTGGCGGTCGCACCAGCTGAAGATCAGTGGGCGACAGAAGCCGCTGTCGCCGCGGAATACGATCTTCACGTCAGGCCATTCCTGGCGCAGCCGCCGGACCAGCAGGGCGAGGATGGCGCCGGCGTGGTAAGCGGCATCCCGCGAGGCCGGGCGCAGGTAGCTGACCAGCAGCTGGTCACCACAGAACACGAACAGCGGCAGGAAGATGTAGTGGTCGTAGTAGCCGTTGAAGTGCCGCCCCAGCTGCTGGCCATGCACGCGGTCGTCGGTCGCATCGAAGTCGAGGTAGAGCGGCTTCTTGGGCGGCTTGCGGAACGAACGGATGAACTGCTCGACCATCTCCTCATGGATGGCGACCGCCCAGTCCCGGTCGGCCTGCTGCTCGAAACGACACAGGGTCGACTGGCTGGCCAGCACCCCCTCGGTGTCGACAGCGGTTTGCAGCGCGATGTCATGGCGCAGCGCGTGATGATCGTTGAGATCCTCGTAGCCCAGCGCCAGGCCGAAGACGCGCTGGCGGACCAGGGTGTCCGTGCGGTGCAGGCAGCGCTGAGGATCACGCTCATCGCTCAGCCGGCGAGCGATGGCGCGTATCAGTCCCATCTCACGATCGAGCTGACGCAACAGCAGGATACCGCCGTCGGAGGTGACATCACCGCCATCGAAGCTGGCGACGATCTGACGGCCTTTGCAGCGTGGAAAGGCGGCGGTGGGCATGGTACATTTCGTCATGGCGCTGGTCGTGATTCCGGATTAGGCCCTTGAATCATAACCGATTTTCAGCCGCTTTTTTCATGCCCGGTGCAATATCCGGGCTAGGGTGTGACATTATGGCTATAGCATCATCTGCTCAGTATTTCTCCCCATATCCCTGATCGTGGAGGACGATCCGGCCTCGAGTTCGCTACTGGTCAGCCATTTTGAGAATGAAGGCTATAGCATCAGCCAGGCTGATCAGGGCGACGAAGTGCTGTCCCGTATCGAACAGGAAGACATCGACCTGGTACTGCTGGATATCCGGCTGCCCGGCAAGGACGGACTGACCCTGACTCGGGAACTGCGGGCGCTGTCCGATATCGGCATCATCCTGGTCACTGCCAAGGGCGACGAGATCGATCGCATCGTCGGCCTGGAACTGGGCGCCGACGATCACGTCACCAAGCCCTTCCACCCTCGGGAACTGCTGGTACGTGCCAAGAACCTGCTGACCCGCGGATCATGGGGGCTCGCAGCCGGGTCCGCGACTCCGTGCCGGACGGCTGCTGTCGCTTCGAGGGCTGGATGCTGGACACCCATAAGCGGCTGCTCCTGGCACCCGATGGCTGGCAGGAGCGCTTGCCCCAGGGGGATTCAAGCTGCTGCAGGCCATGATCCGCCATTCCGGGCAGGTACTGAGCGCGTGATCAGCTCATGGATGCCATCCACGACCGAGATGGACCCCGAACGATCGTTCGGTAGATGTGCTGGTGGGGCGCCTGCGACGCAAACTCCGCGATAGTCCCTCCGACCCAAGCCTCATTCTCACCGCCCATGGTGTTGGCTATATCTTTGCCGGCAAACTGGGATAGGGACATGCCGATCGTTTCAGATACCGGCAGGCGTACCCGAACGCGCCTGCACCAAGGCCAGGTCTGCACCATCAGCCGGGATGGGCCGGTCGTCATCAGGCGCTGCAGCGCCGTCACTGCAGCGAGGATGCCGTGCGCGCCTGGAGCACGAATACGCGGTGCTGCGCGCACTGGAGAGTTGCCGGAGTTCCCCGGGCACTGGACTTCATCGAAACGGAATGCGGCCCGGCGATCGTGTTTGCGGATCACCACGGATGGCCGCTGCGCAGCTACATCCAGGGTGGTGAACTGGACTGGCAGGAGTGGCTGAGGATCGCGATCGGTACCTGTCGACTTCCTGGGGAGCAGCTGCATCAGGCCCGGGTCACGCACAATCAGGTCAATCCGGACCACCTCCTGGTTGTCCCCGGTGACCAGCTCCCGATACTGATCGACTTCTCCCATAGCATGCGGTTGAACCGTGAGGCGGCCACCTGCACGCCCCCGGGCTGGGCCCGGGCAGCCTACCGTGCATGGCGCTGTAGCAGACTGGTCGGATCAATCGCGGGATCGACTACCGCACCGATTACTACGGGCTCGGCGCCACCCTGTATGAAGGGCTCACCGGGCGGCCGCCTTTCGTCACTCATGATTACCTGGAACTCGTGCAGCTGCCACATCGGACGCGATCCGGTTCCGGCACACCGCCTCAACCGCACGCTGCCGGAGATCGGTCTGCGGCTGGCGCCCAAGCTGTTGGCCAAGGGTGCCGCCCACCGCTATGCAGTCCGCCGAGAGGTATCGCCCAAGACCTGAAGCGCTGCCTGCAGGAGAGGAGACGGAACGGTCGCGTGGCCGAATTTACGCTTGCCAGAACAGGATGTCTCGGTCCGCGTTTCAGCTCCCGCAGGAGCTGTATGGCCGGGACCGGCTGCTCGAGCAGCTCATCGCACGCCATGATGCCTGCGCCGCCGGGGATCAGGCCCTGGTGCTGGTGAGCAGCTACACCGGCATCGAAAAATCCAGCGTGGTGCATGAGCTGCGCCAGTCGGCCAGCGACGAGGTGCGGCAGCAGTTTCTTCAGGGCACTGCATCACCATGGGCGGGTGGTGAACTTCGAATGCAGTTGGCTGCGCCGGATTGCGAGGCCGTTGCCGTTGCCATTTCGGCGCTACGAGTGCGGGACGAGGGGGCGGCTGCGCTCAGTGTGAGGGGTCGGTCACCGATATCGGCGAGCGCAAGGCGAAGAAGCAGGCGGAGTTGGCCCGGGAGAAGGCGGAAGCGGCGAGCGAAGCGAAAAGCCGGTTCCTGGCCATCATCGTATGCAATCCGCATCCCCTTGAACGGGGTCCTGGGAATGGCGCAGCTGCTGTTGCGCTCGCCCTGACACTCGAACAGCGGGAACAGGCCCTGGCCATCGACAAGTCGGGCCGAACCCTGCTGTCGATCCTCAACGATGTACTCGACCTGGCCAAGATCGAAGCCGGCCAGATGCCGCTTGAGCAAAGCGACTTCTCGCCTGGCGGATGCCGGACGACATTCAGCCCATGCTGGCCTCGATCGCGAGGAGCGCTGGGCTGACGCTCAGCGTGGAGCATGATCCAGAGCTGCCGGAGCGCGTCTGCGGTGACCGGCGGGCGTTGAGCCAGACACTGCTCAACCTGGCCATGAACGCGCTGAGCTTCACGGAGCAGGGGTTCGTCGCCATAGAAGGCCCTGCACCGTCTGGCTGGCACCTGTGCCAACTTCGGCCTCCAGGCCGCTGCACAACGCTGCCGGGAAGCTTGAGCAGGGGCTCGATCGTCGGAGGCACTGGCCACCTGCAACGGCTCATCGAGCGCAGCCTGGCTGTCCTGCACGACCACCGCGCTGCCGAGCGTCGATGCCGCCTCCGCAAGCCACGTTGAGTGCAGTTGATTACAACCTCACACAATTTCGCACATCCTGCACAAAGCTGGTTTACACCCGCTCCCTAGAGTCAGAGCCAAGCTGCGTGCAGTCACCCGTCTGCCCGTACTTAACTTCACCAACTCAGGGGAAACCGTGCCCATGCGATTCCATGCCTGTATTCCATGGCGGGTCTGGCAGTGACGCTCGCCGCCGCACCGACAGCCGCCATGGAGCTTCATAGTGACAACGGCAATGAGCTGCACCTGGATGGCCTCGCCATGTTCGGCCTGTTTCATAGCGAAGAAAACTACAGCCCCTTGGGCGTACCGGGGCTAAAGGATGAGGAAAGCTCCACTTGGCAGGAAGGCTTCATCGACCTCGGGCTTTCCGGTTCGCTGCGCACCGGTGCGGAAGGCACTTTGTACGGCAGAGTCAGTGCGCTGGCTTCCGGCACCTTCGGAGACGGCGATGCCGGGATACGTCCGGTGACGAACGTCGGCTCAACCTCGAGGATGCCTATCTTGGCTGGCGCTCCGGCATGCCGGCCCTCGGCGAAAACGGCATCGACTTCTCGGTGGGGCGGCAAGGTGGTGTTAGGAGACGGTTTCCTGATCGCCGGTGATGCGCTCAACTTTGGCGACGCCCTGGATGAGGCGGTGGGCACCGACTACAGATCGCGGCGGGCATCTGGCTTGCGGCGCGCAAGGCCTTCGACCGCACCGCGGGATTGCGTCTCGGCGGCGATCAGGGCGTGCGCTCCGATCTCTTCTGGCTGGACTCGGACGATGCTGCTCAGGGAGAGATGGAGTTGGCCGGTATCAATCTGGAGTACGTGCGTGATACCGGCACCCTGGGGCTGATGTACCTGGAAGGCCTGGACATTGATGAAGAGGCCGGCATGGATCACCGCGACGGCCAGGAAACCTGGAGCCTTCGCTGGCAGGGCAATGCCGGCGTGGAAGATCTCTTCCTCTCCGGCGAACTCGTCGATCAGCGTCATGGCCAGAATACGCCGGACGACGCCAATGCCTGGTACCTGGAGGTCGGCTGGACCTTCGCGGATGCGCCGTGAAGCCGAGCCTGGCCTACCGCTTCCACTTTCGATGAGACGTTTGACCCGCTGTTCTTCGGCTTCACGCGGGGTTATGGCACCTGGTTCCAGGGTGAGGTGGCGGGCAACTTCGCGGGCCCCTTCAATCCCGATACGGATGTGCATCATCTGCGTCTCTAAGCTTTTCCGACGGAAGGCTGATGGTTGGTGCCGGCTACTTCTGACTTCAAGTGATACCGCCAGCGGTACCGATACCCTAGATGCCAGGGAGTTGAACGTCTCGCGGAATGGGCCGTCACGACAGTCTTGATCCTGTCGCCGTTGGTGGGCGCCTATGATCCCGAGCATAGTGTGAAGGAGGGGGCTCACAGATCGGCGGCGCCAGCACCAGTCTCTACGCGCATCTGCTGCTCATCGTTCCGTTCTGAACATCCATCACACACCTCGAGGAAGAGACGCCATGAGTAGACAGTTTTCTCTGATTATCGACGGCGCGGCGGTAGCGGGAACGCGGCACCTTTCCGGCGCCGAATCCGGCCACCGAGGCCCTCTATGCCGACTGTCCGTCTGCGTCGGCGGAGCAGCTCGATCAGGCCGTGAGTGCAGCACAGCGGGCGTTCCAGCAGTGGCGGACAGTAGCGACCAAGAGCGCCAGGCGGCCCTTCACGCCATCGCTGAGCGCATCGAGGCCAATGCGCCGGAACTCGCCGAGCTGGTGGTTCGACAGGGCAAACCCATGCCGCTGGCCCAGATGGAAGTGGAGGCTGCCATCAGCTGGACACGCTACACGGCCGAGCTGGAGGTCCTGTCAAGCGATCGAGGAGAGCGACACCAAGAGTATTGAACTGCAGCGCCGACCGATCGGCGTAGTGGGCTCGATCACGCCGTGGAACTGGCCGCTGATGATCGCCGTATGGCACCTGATGCCGGCGCTGCGTGCCGGTAACACCGTTATCAGCAAGCCTTCTCCGAACACGCCGCTCAGCACCATCCGCCTGGTAGAGCTGATGAACGAGGTGCTACCCCATGGCGTGGCCAATGTGGTGGCCGGCGGCGGCGCTCTGGTGCCAGATGTCCGACCATGCCGGCATCCATAAGATGGTATTCACCGGCTCTATCCCGCACCGGCCAGGACATCATGCGCAATGCCGCCAGCAACCTGAAGCGGCTGACCCTGGAACTCGGTGGCAACGACGCCGCCATCGTGCTGCCGGATGCCCCGGTCGAGGCGATTGCCGAGAGCATTTTCCAGACCGCCTTCCTCAACATGGGGCAGACCTGCGCGGCCCTGAAGCGGCTCTACGTGCACGACTCCCTCTACGCACTCGCTGAGCAACGAACTGGCCAAGCTCGCCCGCGCCCAGAAGGTAGGCGACGGTATGGAAGCGGACGTCACCTTCGGCCCGATCCAGAACCGCGACCAGTACCAGTTGGTGTGCGAACTGGTGGACGACGCCCGTGCCCAGGGGGCGCAGGTGCTGGCCGGCGGTGAACCGCTGCCGGGCAAGGGCTATTTCTATCCGCCCACCATCGTCGCCCAGATCAGTGATGGCACCCGGCTGGTGGATGAGGAGCAGTTCGGTCCGGCGCTCCCGATCATCCGCTACACTGATGTCGCGGATGCCATCACCCGCGCCAACGGCAGCGAGACCGGCTTGGGCGGTTCAGTCTGGTCGAGCGACCTGGAGGAGGCGCGTAGGGTGGCGGACCAACTGGAGCGCGGTACGGTCTGGATCAACGGCCATGCAGAGGTGCTGCCCCACTGCCCGTTCGGCGGTTGCAAGATGTCCGGTTTCGGCGTGGAATTCGGCGTGGAAGGACTGCTGGAATACACGCTGCCGCAGCTGGTCAATATCAACCTGCCGGCGAAATAACGACAGCTCCAGAAGCGTCCGCTGCGCCGCCGGGAATCGGCGGCGCAGTGCACGGCGACCGGCACAGGGGAGAGCTCGACAGCGCCATGACGGCAACCTTGCAACCCGTGGAGCTCGCGGTCTCGGCTCTCAGCCCGCCCGTGCTGGACTGGGTTGATGCCGGCCGGGATGAGCGTGCCGAGCACTGACACGCCCTGGTCGAGGATCGCGTTCCTGGCCCGCTGGCTGGGACGGTGTCGACCCACTCACGCTATACTTGGCAGCGAGTTCTGTGGAACACCTGCTGCCCTCCCCGACACATGCTGCGGCGTGCCCTGCACCGTGCCGACGCCCATGGCTTGCGGCCCGTGCTGCTGACTCCAGTCGCCGCCCCACAGGTGCTGGACATGCTGCCTGCCCTGCTGCAACAGCTGCCGGAGGGGACTGAGGTGGTGGTCAATGACTGGGGCGTGGGCCGCTTGATCGCCAGGCAATACCCGACGCTGCGTCGCGCCGCCGGGCGCATCCTCTGCCGCATGGTCAAGGACCCGCGCCTGCCGGGAGCGGAGTGGGCGCCGCAGTGCGGCTACGGCTTCGACTCCCCCTCCATGCAGGCGGTGTGGCGACGACTTGGCGTGCAACGCCTGGAGATGGATGTCCCCCTCTTTCCGGACGTTGATGCCTTCGCCGACCTGCCGCTGCCCAAGGGCGTGCACCTGCCCTAAGCCTTCGTGGCCAAGGGTCGCATGTGCCGGATTGGCTTCCTGGCCCTTCCGGGCACGCAGCGGTTTGCCGTCGGCCGCCCCGTGCCGCAAGGAGTGCCTGACCTACACCACCAGCATGCAGCGGCCCGATACCGAGGATCGCCAGCAGACCCGGCACGTGGGCAACACCGTGTTCAGCCGCTATACCGACGAGATGCTGAAGGTCGTGATGGAGGTCACCGCGAGTGGCGGGATCGAGCGACTGATCGTACCGGGAGCACCATTATGAAGATCGTGGCACCGATCAGCCGTGTCGACGAGGCCGAGACCCTGGCCGGCCGCGCGCCAATGAGCTCTATTGCGGCGTCCAGCCCCGGGAGTGGCGGCACGGTTTCGGCATGGCCAATGCCGACCGTCGTCCCACCGGCGAACCTGACCAGCTTCGACGAACTGGACGAGGCGATTCGCCTCACCCATGCCGGCAGCGCCAGCCTCTCACTGGTCATGAATGCACAACAGTACCGCGGTGACCAGGTGGAGGCGGCCATGACCCTGGCCGAGCGCTTTTTACAGCTGGGCGGGAATGCGCTGATCGTTAGCGACCTGGGTCTGGTGGCGGCCTTGTCAGACGCCCTGCCGGGTGTGCGCCTTCACGTCAGTTCGGTAGCCACCTGCCGCAATACCGAAGCCGCCGCGTTCTGCCGGGAGCTGGGTGCCCGGCGACTGATCCTGCCGCGAGATGTGACTCTGGCAGAAGCCGCCCACATCGCCGCTGCCGAGCCGGAAATGGAGATCGAGGCCTTTATCCTGAACGACGGCTGCGTCTACGAAGAAGGCAGCTGCCACACCCTTCATCTGCCCGCTCACATGGGGGGACCTATATGCCTGGACAGCTACCGGTACACCTACCGCCGTCGCGACGGCCGCTCCATCGGCCCGGGGGCACAGGCGGCGTTGAAGGCGAACGAGGCCGAGTACCGCAAATGGCTCTGGCACCGCTTCTCCTGCGGCTTCACCATCACCCAGGAAGGCATGCCGTACGGCCCGCATGGCCTGTGCGCCCTGCCGCGCCTGCTGGCCGGCGACATTACGGCGGTGAAGATTGCCGGCCGGGAAGGTCCACGGCGCGCAAGCTGGCCAGCGCCGGCATGGTCCACCGGATCCTGGACGCGGCCCGTTCCGGCCGGCCCGACGCCGAGGTCCGCCACCTGGCGCGCAACCTGCGGCCGTCGGAGCCGCAGTGCCGGACCGGCTTCATGTGCTATTACCCGGAAGTCGCCCGAATGACAATGCCACCGCCATCATCCAGACAATCCCTGTCGAGAGCTGAATCAGATTCCCGAGCGCAGCCGGCTGCGGGTCTCCTCTAGCAGGGCTTCCATACCGGGGTAATGTGCGGGTAGAGGCAGTACTTGCGCGTCGTCGGCCCCCACTTCTCCCCCTGCCGGCAGCGCTGCAGAAAGCCTTCCGTATCCCACCACCCGAGTCCCTCCCACCACGGTGACACCGCGCGCGAACAGCGGTCGGGCAAAAACCCAGCGGTAGGACCGATGAGGGCGAACTGCGTAGCGTGCCGGCAGTGAGCGAGCACGGCATCCACAGTGTCGTTCAGGATCACCGTGCTGGTGCACAGAATTCGGTCGCAGGCTCGCAGCCTGGCCGAGGTCCAGACCTCAAATGCTCTTCCCGGTGCACCAGTTCCTGTTTCGAGTTCGAGTACCGTCAGTGGCACGCCTTGCGCTGCCAGTCGCTGGCAGAGCGGCGGAAAGTACCCACCATACCGATACGCTCACCGGGCTGGGGCTCGAACAGGGCAAGGGAGTTGGTGGTGAAATCTGGTTCATACCCCGAGCGAAGCAGGAGGTGCTGGCCAATGGCATTGATCGCACCCAGCGCCAGGCCTTGGCCGGGTTCATCACCGGCGAAGGCCTGCGCCAATGCCGCCGGGTCAGCCCCGGCCCCTTCCTGAGCATGCTGATGGGGAACCAATGTCTGCTGGGTATCACCCAGTTGCACGAACATCAGCCCACACTGCCATCCTCCAACACGACGGCACCGAATTCAGCACTCGGGTCCGGACGATCCCGCAAGGGCGGCACAAACACCTCGCGCACCGGGGCAACGAGCGGCGCGTCGGCAATGCGTTCGACCAGGGCCAGGTAATCGTTGGTGATACTCACGATCGCTATTTCCTTTTCCGGACCGGCGGGTCAAGCCGTCACGCGTTATCGGCCTTGGTTTCGTGGAGCGGTCGCGTGCGCCCGAATTCGGTTCCTTCACGCTCTGCTTCCGGCTCATTGAGCGGCTGACACTCCACCATGGTGGCGGCTGAAACCTGGGCCGATGGTAGTGGCGAGTGCCCGAGGTCTTCCGGGCATACTCCTGATCGCAGACCTGGCGCACGCCGTGGCAGGGCACACCGGCAACCAGGCTACGCCGAGGTACCTCCAGGCCGGCCTCGACGAAGCTCAAGGCGGACGTCAGGCTCTCCTCGCCGATGAGGGCCCCGTCCATGACCACGGCGTTCATGCCCACCAATGTTCCCCGCTGTATCCGACAGGCAGTGCAGAATCGCACCATGGCCGATATGGCCATCCTCTTCGACCACGGTGGCCACCCCTGGAAAACCGTGAAGGGTACAATTGTCCTGCACGTTGACCCCGCCCTCCAGGCGTATCGGACCAAAATCGCCACGCAAAGAGGCCACCGGGCCGACATCACACCGGGCCGACAATGACAGCTCGCCAATCAGCACGGCGGAGGGGTGCACAAAGGCGCTGGGGTCCACAACGGGTCGGACTCCGTCGATAGCGTAACAGGGCATAACGTCTCCTCTCTTGCCGCCACCACTTGGTAGCGAAGCTGTCTGTGGTAAAATGATACCGAATTATTTCTACTTCAGACTGATGACACCCGAGCAGTGCCTGCTTCGGGCCGCCTGGCTGGCGAAAGGGAAGTAGAGCACCGTCCCTGACAGAGCGGTGTTGGGCGTGGGCGACTCCTCATACGGCGATCGTTAGGTTCTGTCTGTAGCCGCTTCCGTCACAGGATTCGCACAGCCGCTGACCATCGTCACCGACTGCACGAGCAGCCCTGCCCGCCCTTGCATCCAGTCACCATTGAATCCGAGGCCTTCTTCTGACGTCCTTTCTGCCGATAGGAGTGTTGTGCTTACCACTTTTGTCGCAGACTCTACGCGAAAACCTCTTGCGACCAGCCTCTGGGGAAGCCATTATCTGCGCCCTCTCGCCAGTCCACCAAGACGGCGGCCGGGCGAGGCCAGAGACACGTCCACTTTCCCGATCTGGATTCTA
>NZ_JAXHNN010000017.1:0-24621 GCF_034520545.1 Halomonas sp. | reverse complement strand
TTCAATGACGCCCTTGCCGATTTTCGCCCGCCCTCTTAAACTTATAGAAACTTATGACCTATCAAGTGCAGTGGACGCTGAAAGCCACCAAGCAGGCCAGCAAGATACCCAAGCCCGACCGCAACCGGATCATTGAAAGCGTGGGTGAGCTGGAGGACTGGCCTGGCTGCGTTGCGACCAAGGACATCAAGCCGCTGAAGCGCCACCAGCACCACTACCGGCTCCGTGTGGGCCGCTACCGCGTGCTGTTCGACGTAGAAACCGGGCTGCGCGTGGTGTCCATCGAGGAGGTGAAGAAACGCGATGAGCGCACCTATTGATTACCGTATCAGCGAAGAGGCGGGCCGCCGCTTCGCCATTGTGCCCCTGGAGCAGTTCACCGAGTTGGTGGAGCGGGCCGGCGAGGCCGATGCCCTGACGCTCCCCCATGAAATCGTCAGCCGCCATCTGATAGACGATGTGCCGCTGGTCCGCTGCTGGCGCGAGTACCTGGACATGACCCAGACCGATCTTGCGAACCAGCTGGAGCTTTCCCAGGCCCAGATCGCCCAGTGGGAGCGCCCCGGCGCCAACCTGCGCCACAGCACGCTGAAGAAGCTGGCCACCGCCATGGGTATCCATGTGCAGCAGCTTTCCCTCGACGACGACTGAGCCGTTAACGCGGCAAGCGTCGCCTCGGTTGGCTGGCTAGGGCCTATCACCCGAAAGCATGACCACTCCACCATGTCCACCAGCCATCCCTTTCTGGAGTGCGCGAGGAGTAGCGCTATGACGGACGATTCACGCACGCCCTTTATCCTGCCTGACAGCGTGCTGAAGCGGCGTGGTGGCTTGCTGGGAAGTGCGATGCCCGAGGCTCAACCACATCAATGGGCTGAGCACCTGGAGCTACTAACGGCAGACGGCAAGCTGACCAGCGTGGCTGACATGTTGGGGTTGATGCGCAGTGAGCTGGACAGGCTGCAAAAGCAGATCGACTCCGAAGATGAACCGGACATGCACTCTGAGATGGTGCTGGCCGCTGCCATGGCAGAGATGCTGGATGAAAAGCCCGCTCAAAAACAACTTTATGGTCACCGGGAAGTCTATTTCGCCCTCTTGCTTGGCTACCTTTACGGGCGGCTGACAAAGCCGGGTAAAAAGACCATGCGTGAAAACGCAGCAGTACATATTCGCGATTACCAGGCCCAGATAAAGCGTCGGCAAGGAGGGCAGATAAATGCCGAGAGCAAGAGGTTTGAAGCCGCTGAGCGAATGGCCGAAGCCAAGCAGATATGGGACGAGCTGATCCGGGCGGGCCGTGCAGAACATGGCCTGCCTCAAATAGTGCAGGATCGACTTGCTGGGCGCGGTGTGCACGTCAGCGTAGACACCGTGGCAAGGTGGGCGCGAATAGGCGGATGGAGGAGCAATACCAAAAAACGCATGAAGTAAGCGCAACACGCATTTCGCCATGTAGGATGCGCCATGTCATCACGTCCCATAAGGGATATAGACACTCCATTCCGAGAGGAACCGAGAAATGGCAGACATTATCAACGAGGCCATCGAGCGTAACCAGCAGCGCCTCCTCCGCCGCCCCGATGTTCTAAATCGCTGCGGTATCTCCAATTCCACCCTCCACAGGCTTATCAACGCTGGTGACTTTCCACCACCGATTCAGATTTCTCCACGAGCTGTCGCCTGGGTCGAAGCCCAGATCGACACTTGGATCCAACAGCGCATTGAGGCCAACCACAAGGGAACCCACAACAGCCAGCAGGAGGTGAAGTGATGAGCTTTGTACCTCTTTGCCGGATTCAGCATGTCTCCCAAGCTCTTCGTCTGGCCGAGTGGGAGATCAAAGTCTGTCATTGGCACGGACATGGACAATATGTTGTGAACTTCGGTGATGGTGGACCCTTTAGCCAGCCGGCCTACTACCACCTGACCACGTTCTGGTGCCGTCGCGCGCGCTTGCGCCGCACTTTGGAGTTGCTGGCCACCCCGGGCGTTAGTCCTAGCCTCCGTGAATCAATAGCAGAGGAGTTTGCCTGCAGCCCAAGGCCATTGAGGAAGGTCGCTAATGCTGCAGTGCGTGCGGCACTCGCGCGAGCTATTACAGCATGAACGTTGCCGGTGTGATCCATCCACATCGCCAGAAAACAAACCACCGTCGGAGATGACTGGAGGTAGAAATGATTGATCAATATCCCACTGGGCCTTTCCAGACCAGCAGTCATGGGCAAGATCCCTGCCTGAATTCTGAAGCCCATCTCTCTATTCCTGATCGCGCCTATTTGTTGGCCAGGGGGATCGGCAAGGCCCCCCTGAGCATGACCGGTGCCACCCTCATCAATCCGCTCTACTTCGTGGATGGGCAGATTAGCCTCGAATACGCCGAGGTCGGGGCCGGCTCCGCCCTGAATAAGATACCCCCCAATGGGAAGGATGATTTCAGCACCATCCCACTTATCGAGAAGTTGTCGGCATCCGGCCAGGTGCTCGTGGGTGCTCAGTGCTCTGAATGTGTTGCCGCCCACAAGACAACTGGGCTACCTGTCGTGATAGTCCCCAATCGCGGGAACCTGCCGCCGGTCGCACAGCGACTCCGAAAAGCTCTTCCGTCAAAAGTCTCTGTGGCCACTTTGGTCGAGGATGACAGTAGGGGGTATCACAATCCTGACATCACCAGCGATGACTTCCCGCAGTCAATGTGCCGCCACAACGCCACGAAAGCCCGGGGACAAGAGCAACTCGACCGCATCTGCGCAATTATCGAGTCCATCGTCCGGCAACTGGAAACATTAGCTACCCACCCCGTCAATCATGACCATCGCCGTGAGGCGAAGGAGCAGTGATCCATGCAGAACTCAGAAACTAAGACGCCCTCCCTCGCCAGAGGGCAGGCGCCGACACCTAATGTCGCGAATATTCACTATCAGTTTGCCACCATCAATAGCGGGCTGACCGACACCTTGGGTACATCCGATAGTGCTCATATTAAAAGTAAAGCTGATACCCTTGAAGAAAGAGAGGGAACCGAGGGGGCACAGGGAATGGTTGAGGATAATACATGGCAAAACAGTGGGTTAGATGACACCTACCTTGCTCCCTCAGCGAGTGACTCTCAGATAACTAAGGGAACCAGCCGTCACCGCCTGAGCGAGGAGATCGACGAGCGCCAGGAGGAGCCACTACCTGCCAAGGAGAAGCGACCCAGCTTCGCCACCCACTACGCCAGCTTTGTGCTGGAGGATGGCAAGCGGCGCCCTGCCGGCCTGTGGTGGCACGGTACCAAGCTGCAGGGCGGCGAGTTGGTCAATGTGGACGTGCGCATTGCCGACCCCATCGAGGTGACAGCAATCAGCCGCGATGAGCACGGCGGCAACTTTGGTCGGCAACTGCGCTTCGTCAATGCCGAGGGGCAGACCTGCAAGCGCATCTTGCCCATGCGCCTGCTCAGCGAGGGCGGGACCGATCTGCGCCGCGAGCTTCTGGACATGGGGCACACCCATAGCCTGAAACACCGAACCAAGCTGGCCGAGTTCATCATGGAGAGCACCCCGAAGGCTCGCATCGTCGCCGCCACCACCACCGGCTGGCACGACAACGTCCGCGCCTTTGTGCTGCCCCACCGGACGCTAGGCAATCAGGATTACAGCTTCAGTGCCGAGGCGATGCGCGCCAGCTACTTCGAGACTAGCGGCAGCTTGGACGGCTGGAGGCGGGAGGTTGCCGGTCGCGCCCAGGGCAACCCAATTTTGGTTACCTGCTTGTGCGTGGCACTGGCGGGGCCGCTGATCTGGCCGGCGAAGCAGCAGGCGGCAGGTGGACTCGGCTTCAATCTGCGTGGCGCCTCCAGCAAGGGCAAGACCACCGGGCTGCAAGCGGCGGCAAGTGTCTGGGGAAGCCCGCAGTTCCTTCGACCCTGGAGTGCCACTGGCAACGGTATCGAGGCATTGGCCGCCAGCCAGAACGACACCTGCATGGTGCTCGACGAGCTGAGCCAGGCCAGCCCCTTCGAGGTCGGCAGCATGGTGTACATGGTGGCCAATGGCGTCGGCAAGCAGCGGGCGGCTCGCACGGGAGGTATCCGTGACGCTCAACGCTGGCGGCTGATGATGCTGTCCAGCGGCGAGCGCACCCTGGCTTCTCACTTGAGCGAGGCCGGCAAGACAACCAAGGCGGGACAGGATGCGCGACTCCTCGATATCCCCGCCACCGGGCGCCGTCACGGCGCTTTCGATGATCCGCACGGCATAGCCCCAAGCGACTTCGCCAACGCGATCAAGACCGCGACGGCGGAGCACTTCGGCCACGCCGGCATGGCCTTCATCAACTACTTGCTGCGGTGCGGTCATGACCTACCCGGAATCTACCGTGACCTGATGCAAGACCCCGCCTTCTGCGCCGAGACCGATGGTGTGGCCAGTCGCGCTGCTGGCGCTTTCGGTCTGCTGGCCATGGCCGGCGAGCTGGCCACCGAGGCGGGTATCACCGGCTGGCAGGAGGGTGAGGCGCTGGAGGCAGTGAGCACCTGCTTCGCGCTGTGGAAGGCCGAGCGCGGCAGTCTGCCACCGGAAGATGCCGCGATCCTCAATGGCGTAAACGAGTTCATCCAGCGCCACGGCGAGGCCCGCTTCGCTCCCATGCACTCAGATGGCAGCGACCCCAGGCGTACCAATGACCGCGCCGGGTTCTGGTCTGACACCCAGGACGGCCGCGTCTTTTACTTCTACAGCGCCGCTTTGCAGGAAGCCGTCAAGGGCTTCGACGTCAAGACAGTCAGCGCCGCACTAGATGCAGCCGGCTGGCTCTATGAGAAGGAGAGCGGCAAGCGTTCAGTCAACAAGCGCGTTCAGAGCAACACGCAACGTCTCTATGCCGTTTTGCCCCAGGAGATCGCCCAATGAGTCTTCGTGATCTGCTACGGCGACGACAAGTGGCTGCGGTTCCCCCGGCACCCTGAGTTCCCTGGCAAATACCAAGGGTAGGGTCCAGCAGGAGGTGGAGAATGCAGCCAACGACTCGGAGCCGTCCTCGCCCGAGGCTGACATTGGCCTCCTGCTGGAGCACCTGCGGTTCGACTTCGCCGGGGCGCCACTTCACGACATCGACAACGAGCTGACCAGGACGATCTGGCTGGCCATGCTGCCGATGGGCCGGCTATCCCGAGCCAAGTCGGCCGCCCTGATCGACGACGAGCTGGCCACCTATGGGCGCGAGCGAGTGCTGGCGCTCCTCCAGCAGCGTATCGAAGCCCAAGGGCCGATCACCTGACTCGACTGGATCAAGGCCGAGTGTTCAGTGAATCGGCAATCTCATCGAGCTCTTCCTGACTGTAGACCGACAGATCCGTGCCCTTTGGCAGATACTGCCGCAACAGCTCGTTGGTGTTCTCGTTGGAGCCCCGCTGCCATGAGCTATGCGGATCAGCGAAATAGATCACCGTTCCGGTCTTCTGAGTAATCTCGGCATGCTTCATCATCTCTCTGCCCTGGTCGTACGTCATGGACAGGCGCAGGGCTCGCGGCACTTCATTGAGCTTGTCACTGAAGCCGACGGCTGCCGTCGTAGCCGTGGTGCCGTCCACTTTCGCCAGGATCACTAACCGTGTGGTCCGCTCCACCAGCGTACCGACGGCGGAGCGATTGTTGGCGCCAATGATGAGATCGCCCTACCAGTGGCCAGGCATCAGGCGGTCTTGAGCAGGGAGGTCGCGATCCTGGCACCCGGGATCGCCGGTCGCTTGTGCGCGACTGACGGCCGTGCATCAGGTCAGGGGGCCGTGCAGCGCCATAATGGCCTTGGTCGCCTCGTCATTAAGCCCGTTGACGGTGTCATTCAGGCGGGAAACCCTCCGGTGACCGGGGCCGCGCGGTTCTGTGGCTCTCTATCCGGGGATCGGGAGAAATCAACGCTCGACTTGACCAGAACATGTCCATGTGGGTTAGTCCTGTTGGGCGCCGGCGGCGGTTGCTGGATAGGCCGTGGGGTCGGTTGCCGGATCGGCACCCGGCGCACCGGAATGCGCGCTGCCGGTCTTGGTGACGCGGCGAGGGTCGCTGTCGAGCACGAGGTTGAGTTCGTCGATCCTGACGTTCGTGGCCGCAATCTTGCCCAGCAACGCGTTGGGGTTGCGCGAGACCTCTGCCGGAGGCAATATCAAATCGAATACGCACGGGAGGACTCGATGAAAAATATCTTAGCAGCGGGAGCAGTAGCGATCCTGTCAACTGCGGCGCACGCCGAAATGGTGTACCAGGGAACAGTAACTCTTCAAGATGGAACGACTTACAACGCACTAAGAATTGGCAATACGGGAACATCAGATATAACTAATGATGATGAATTTATCGAACTCCACCTATTTGACGGAAGCGATACATTTATCGAAAAGAACAAGATTGCATCATTTGAGTTCTTGAGCTTCAAACATGGTGATAGAGCGGACGAGGTCCTGGTAACACTTAAGAACGGCAACACTGCTCGACTCAGGCACCTCTGGATTGGGGAAGATATTAAGGTTTACGTCGAAGATCAGTTTACGGAAGAGACTCGCTGGATTCGGTTTGACCCGACCAGAGGCGACCAATCCATCGCTAGAATTGCATTCACCAGCATGGGGCCAATGATGTGGTCCGATAGCAGTCAGAAATACTTTCCTACTAGCTACAGTTATGACCCATATACTGGAGAGAAACTTACTGCGAGTGGAGATAATTAAGATAATATTCGGTTGGCTCGCATAGTTTGCCATCGGCGTCGACCACCGCGGGCGCGATGCCCTGCTGCACCTCCTCGTCGCCGAAGACGGTGGCATTGACGCTGGCCTTGGTCTTCTTGCGGACGATATCGGCCACCTCGTTATCGCCAAGATCGCGCAGGACGCGGATGACCTGCACGCCCCACGGCAAGCCGGCGCCTGCGTGCGCTGCTTCTCGTAGACATGGGCGTTCTCGCACGCGGGACCCGCGGGAACGGGGCGGCTTTGCAGGCCGACGCGCATGACACGGAGCGCGCCGGTTCTGGTGGCGTCGAGCAGGTCGGCTTCCAGCACCTGCAATTGCAGCGGCACCGGCAGCCCGTCCGAGTCGCGGCGCAGGCGGCGACGCAGCAGCACCTCGCCCGACTCGACCATCTCGCGGCAGATCAGGGTCTGCAGCCCGTAGAAGTCGAGTTGGCCATCCGCATCGGCGCCCCCGAGTTCGACACTTCCACCCCGATTTTGGCCTGAAATCGGTACCTACGGTCTGAGGATTCAGTGACTTAGCGGATTTCTGCCGAATTCTTTGTAGTGACACGTTTTGCTCTCTGTGGTTTGCCATCATTGATATTTTAGGATTATGGTGATGACATGTTCGTCAAAGTCACTACATCCGGCCCGCGCCGCTACGTGAAACTCGTCGAGTCCTTCCGCGACGAGGCCGGCAAGCCGCGGCAACGCGTGATCGCGACGCTGGGACGCCTTGAGGCCGTCACCGCCGGGGAATCCAGCGCGCTGATCAATGGTCTGTTGCGTGTTTCTGGTCAGCCCACGCTCGACGAAGGCACCGGCGAGACCGATTTCGCGCCGGCGCGCTCGGTTGGCGATACCTGGCTGTTGACCTCGCTCTGGAAAGAGCTCGGATTGGATGACGCCTTCCGGCGGGTGATGCGCAACAAGCGACAGTTCGATGCCGAACGGCTGCTGCGGGTCATGGTGTTCAACCGCCTCTGCGACCCCGAATCCAAGCTCGGTGTGCTGCGCTGGCTGGACGATGTGCTGGTTCCCGATGTCGACACGGCCTCGATCACTCATCAGCATTTGCTACGCACCATGGACACCCTGTCGGACTGCAGCGAAGCGCTCAATGACGTGCTGGCTCAGCAGCTTAAGCCGTTGATCGATCAAGAGCTGTCGATCGTCTTCTACGATCTCACCACCATTCGGGCGGAAGGAAGTACTTCGCTCGAGGGTGATGTCCGCCATTACGGGCCTTCGAAGGAGGGCGGCATCGGCCGCCAATTCATGCTCGGTGTCGTGCAGACGGCGGAAGGCCTGCCCATTCATCATGAGGTCTTCGATGGCAACATCGCAGAAACCAAGACGTTGCTGCCGACCATCGAGACCGTGACAAAGCGCTTCAAGGTGCGGCGTGTGGTGCTGGTCGCCGACCGTGGCCTGCTCTCCCTGGACAACCTGGAAGCCCTGTCCGCCGTGCGACTCGAGGGTCGTCCCCTGGAATTCATCCTGGCGGTGCCGGGCCGCCGTTACGGCGAGTTCGACGACCTATTGAAGGGGT
Organism: Halomonas sp.; assembly: GCF_034520545.1. Classification (GTDB taxonomy): domain Bacteria; phylum Pseudomonadota; class Gammaproteobacteria; order Pseudomonadales; family Halomonadaceae; genus Halomonas. The sequence goes on along the minus strand of NZ_JAXHNN010000017.1, from coordinate 16,354 downwards.
TTCATCAGACGCACTGCCAGGACGCCGATCGCGAAGCCTACGGCGAGATGGCCTGGCAGGGGCATCGGCTGATCGTGGCGCATCGGCCAGAGGTGTCCAAGGTGCAGACGGCGGCACGCGATCAGAAAATCGAGGCGCTACAGGCCGATGCGCGCCAGTGGTTCGAAAAGCTGGACAACCAGGATGCCGGGCGGCGCTACCGTGGCAGAAAGCTCTCCGACGGCGGGGTCACCGCGAGGTTCTACAAGGCCGTCTCCGACGCTCACCTCGGCCATATCCTCAAGGTCGACCTCACGGCGGAGACCTTCACCTATCTGCTAGATCAGCGGGCGCTGGAACGCGCCAGGATGATGGATGGCAAACTGCTGCTGGTCACCAACATGGCCGACCACCAGCCTGAACAGATCGTCGAGCGCTATCGGGCACTGGCCGACATCGAACGTGGATTCCGGGTACTGAAGAGCGACATCGAGATCGCGCCGGTCTATCACCGGCTGCCGGAGCGCATCCGCGCCCATGCACTGATCTACTTCCTCGCTCTGGTACTTTACCGGGTGCTGCGGATGCGCCTGAAGGCCAGCGATCAGAAGCTTTCACCGACACGGGCACTGGAGATTGCCCGCAAGATCCAATTCCACCAGGTCCTGCTTCACCGTCGTGAGACGGCGAGCGGCCTGACCAAATTGAAGCCTGAACAACGCGACCTTTTCGACGCGATTGGCCTGCCGGCACCTGCCGCATCACGCTTGTAGTGCCAATTTTGAAAAGGCGTTTTCAGGCGAATCAATACGTTACGCCTCTAACTGTCGAACTCGGGGGCGCCGGCCTCGGCCAGCGAGGCGACCAGCGACGAGGTGACGCGTGCACCGTAAAGACCATGAAACGCCGAGCCGCCCTGGTGTCCATAGTCCTCGATCGGCAGGCCGTCAATGTCCAGGACGAGACGGTGCCCACTGAGGTCCCTCACGATACGTGTCCTATCCTCTGATAACCTGTTCTTATAAACCGACCAGGGGGTGAAAGGAGACGTTCATGCCTCGTTACTCCGAGGAACGCCGAGAAGCCGTGGTGACCAAGTTGCTGCCTCCTCACAAACTGACCCTGCAAGCGAGCGCGGAGCAGGAAGGGCTCTCGCTGGGCACCGTCTACAAGTGGCGCAATGAAGCCAGTGCCCAGCACCGCAACGCGACGTCGGTGACGTCGGATCGCGGATAGAGCGGGCGATAGACGGTCAGGCAACGCGGCGACTACCAATGACGTGGGTTTTGACGGGAGGTTCTTGAATGACGCATTCCACACTGGCAGGCCTGCTCTCGCGCTCTGCGGTGGCGGTGGCCATGGCCGTCTCGCCGGTTGCGGCGCCGGCGCAGCAGGCGGAGGTGACCTGTTGCGGGCAGTTGCGTGCGCCTTTCTCGGGCGACGAAGTGCGCGCGCTCGACCTTTCGGATGGGGAGCTCTTCATGGTCCCCAAGGCCCTGGCCGGTTTGGCCGGGGCTGGGTCGTTGCTGAGCAGCGAGACGATGTCCGGTATGCTTTCAGACACCGAGACCCGTGCGCGGGTCTATGCCGAGGCCGTGCTGTCGGCCATCGCCGCGGAAGAGCTGGGCAGGCTGGAGCCGGGGGTGGTCGAGGGGGTGGCGGGCCCGGACATGCTGTCCTCCTTTGCCGGCGCCTCGGGGCAGGTATCCGACGCAGCCGGCATGGTGGCGCATGTCGTCTCGGATATCCGTGCCATCGAGGCTGCCGAAGCCGCCCGCCGTGCTGGCGAAAGTGTCAGCGCCGCTCAGGCGGCCGCTTCGCGGCGGTTGGGGACCTCGGCGCTCGGCAAAGGGGCGCGTACATTTGGCGTACTGTCCCTTGCCGCCGACCTGACGAGCGATTTCGACACGTCCCTCGACCGCAGTCGCTTCCTGGCCGAGGCCGTGCTCGACGCCCGCATCGCCGGTGCGCTGGCCGATCTCGAGGCGGTGCTGCGGGCCAAGCCCGGGTATGACCCGGCCATGGTGCGTGGCGTGGCCGAGGCGCGGAACCGCCTCACAACGTTGAGCGAAGGCCGGCTGCGCCGGATGGCGGCAGCCGGCAGCGCGGCGTTTCGCCAGAACGGGGCGACGATGGCCGGCTTCATGCTCGGCACCGTCGCATCGGGCGGCGCGGCGATGGTTGCGCGCGAGGTGATGCAACTCGGCGTCAGCCTCAATGACTTCACGGCGCGCACCGTGTCCATCGCGGCGATGCACAATCTCGCGGCCGAAATCCTGTCGCCGCTTCGGATACTGGGCGAGGGCCACGCATCGGGGCTGAGGGATATCGCTCCTGACGACATCGACGCAATGCGCCTTGGCGCCTTCCAGGCGCGGCTGACGGCCGAGGCCAACGCCGCGACCTACACTCTGCTCTGGACCGACCGTTTCGACCAACCGCTCAGTATGGCCGGCCTGGGAAAGGCCCTGGGCCTGACCATGGCGGAGCGCGACACGGCCGCGGGGGATCTGGAAGCGCGCTACCGCCGCCTGGTCGCGGACCGGGCGCGGATGCAGGCGCGGCTGTGGACCGCCGCCCTGACGCAGCAGTCCCCCACCGGCGCGGACGTGCTGGCCGGTGACGTGGTCTTTACCGAGGATTTTGGGGAGGCGACCGGGTGGGAGGCGTTGATCTCGCGCTCGGCCGACCCGCGCACGCAGCTGAGCCGCGATCCGCAGACCGGCGCCTATGTGACCGAAACCCATGACGTTGACCCGGTCTGGTACGCGGTCGGGCGCAGCCCAGCCTTCGCTCCTGTCGGCCCCGACGAGAGCTTTCGCCTGACCTTCCGGGCGCGGCCCGAGGCGCTCAGCTGGGGCGAATACCCAAGCCTCCGGCTGTGGAACGGCGAATACGCGGACCAGTACGAGCGACCCAACCCGGCCGCGCTAGTCGTCAACGTTTCCTGGTCAGACGCGACCTTTCGCAAGTGGCGGCTGGTCGCGGTCACCGAGCAGGACCGCAACCCTCGTGACCTGTCACCGACGATCCCGGCCCCCTACGGCGCCCATGATTTCGACATCCGCTATGACGCCCGTGATCGCCGTCTCACCTGGACAATCCGGAACGAACAGGGTGCCATCTTCCACGACGGCACGATTAACGGTGTCACCTTCCAAACCGAATTTCGTCATGTCATCCTCGGAGAGGTACAAGGCTCCACGCGCTACGGCAGCGGGGCTCGCGTGCTGTGGGACGACATCAGCATCCGCCGCGGGCCACAGTCACTGGAATGACCAAACGCGTACCGGACGGGCCTCAATCTAGTCCGCAGCTACGGCCGGGATCGCCATCGCCGCGATCTCACTTTCCTCGCTCGCGCACTGCGCATCTCACCTCCTGCCGCCTCCTGGCAGCCTCGCTACAACGTCGCCCCTGGCACCTGGATTCCCGCGGTCATAAGGCGTGACGACGCTTCACCCCTGGTGCTCGATGAGGTGTGGTGGAGCTTCAAGCCCCACTGAGCCAATGAGGGTGCCCCCGAGCCGATCAACGCCACCGCCGAGAAAGTGGCCACTTCGAACTACTTCAAGGGGGCCTTCGCCCATCACCGATGCCTGGTGCCGGCAAACGGCTGGTACGAGTGGGTAGTGATGGAAGGTTGCAGGTAGCCCCACTACCTGACCCGCCGCGACGGCGAGCAACTGTGGTTCGCTGGCATCTGGACGGAGCGACCCGAGGCAAGCTCGGCTGGACCCAGTTCCTGCTGCTCGAGTTGGGTGAGCACTACACGCCCAGGCGCATCAGCCTGCTCAGCCTGGAGCAGCACGAGAAGGCTATCGCCGAGGGTTTATCAAGGACGGCGACGCCAATGGTCAGCCTGAGCATGCTTGGTCCCAGGGGGCTAATCGGGCGTTATGGGAAGGTGTTCACCGGTCCTCAGGTTCAGGTCTGAAGTTGCTCCGTTACCTGGCCTTAGCGCTGGGCATCTCCGGCCAACATGTCGGCGGAAAAACAGCGCCTCGGGGATGACGTCAACGACGCTCAGGTTGATTTCCTACCGGCAGGCAAGCTCGGCATCATCGGGGCGGTTCTCGGGCTGCTTGAGCCAGACATCCAGCCCGAGGTCGGGGGGTGGCTGATGAAGGTAGTGCATGTAAACTCCTTGTTCCCCCTGGAATCGGTCGGCAAGTGCCGACCCGGGGGAAAAGGGTTCTTCGTCACACCATGTGGATTTGGCCTGATCCAGCAGGCGCCCCACGGGGCTGCCAATCATGTAGATCATCGCGATGGAGTTAGCCTCATTACGGTAGCCGCGTGCGCGTGATCGGCCACCGGCTCCTGGAGGGCGGCGACCTGCTTGGCAGTCAGGTTGACTTTATCCAGCCTCTTAAAGACCGCCCACCGGAAAGCTTTGGGGTGCCTCTTCTCACGGCGCTCTTTCTTGCGGACCTCGTCCAGCGCCTTGGTGAAGGTCTGCCGATGCGGAACCTGTCGACCGTCAACTCGGCATTGGGGAGGTTCTCGGCAACGCCGCTCAAGAAGGCCTGAGACATGTTGCGCATCGGTCGATGAGTAATAGGTCAAGGCGAAAACGCCATCCATGGCGGTCACCGCTCCCTCGAGGTTCAGGGTGCCGCGAGCTACGAGACGACCTAAGGCCGAAAACTTCCGACGACACCCAAGTCCAAGCTTGGACCTGGATTTCGTCTTTGGATGTAGGAGATAACTAACAGCCGATGTAAGTCGTGTTGACTTGATTGCCTCCCTGCTTCTCACTGGCTTAATACCCGAGGCTCACAGTCCTGGTCCAGAGAGTGGGGTTCTTCTGCATGCGGCGATCACCGACGAGAGCCAAGTCAGCCTCGGTACCCACCGTTCCCTATGAGCAGTGCTCCGCCAAGACGTTCGTGACCGACACCGGCGATGTCACCTTCGGTCGTGGTGTGTTCAACCATTGCCAGATCGTGGGCGAGGTGGCGAGGGTCCTCTCGAGCCGCTATGCGACCTCCCTGAAAGTCCAACTCTTTCCTGACGGTGCCGAACTAGTGGCCGCGTGCCACGACATCGGCAAGGTCAGCCCCACCTTTGTGGAGAAGCTCTACCGCGCTGCGGGGCGTGGAACTCACTCACACCCGTCACTGGCGAATGTCGACCCGGGGCTAGAGCGTCAGTGGGGAGGCCATGCCGGTGTTAGCCAGGTGGCCGTTCAGGCCATGAAAGTGCCCGCCCGGATCCCCGAGGTCCTGGGGCAGCATCACGGCTACTCGCCACCGGTGGCCGACAAGCGGGCCAATGATGACCGATTTGGTGGTCCGCCTTGGCAGCAGGAGCGTGAGCGCCTGGTAGAGGCGCTCAAGGGCGCCCTGCAGAGTGAATGGCCCGAGGCGCTGACCCCGACCCAGGCGCGTGTGCTGGCGGGACTGACCACAGTGGCTGACTGGATCGGCTCGGGCCAGTTCTTCGAGGACCCTGCCGCCGACTGGAAACCTCGCGTCAGTCAGGCCATCGAGGATGCGGGATTTCTTCCGGTCACGGTCACGCCTGACTTGGCCTTCGAGGACATCTTCCCGTTTTATCCCAATGCAGCCCAGGCAAAGCTCGCCGAGGTAGCCAATCGTCCCGGTGTTTTCTTGCTCGAAGCCCCTATGGGCCTGGGCAAGACCGAGGCTGCGCTCTACGTTGCCTACCAGCAGCTGGCCCAAGGAGAGGCCAGCGGTATCTATTTCGCGCTCCCCACCCAACTGACGTCCAACCGGATCTATACCCGCTTCAACGCCTTTCTGGACGCGATCCTGCCCTCTGGCGACCCTCGCCAGGGGCTGTTGCTGCATGGGCATGCCTGGCTCGTCGAGACCGAAATGGGCGAGGAGGGCCGCCCCGGTGGTGCCTGGTTCAACCAGGCAAAGCGAGGGCTGCTGGCCCCTTTCGCCGTGGGCACCCTGGACCAGGCACTGATGGCGGTCATGAACGTCAAACATGGTTTCGTCCGGGCCTTCGGCTTAGCCGGCAAGGTCGTCATCCTGGACGAGGTGCATACCTACGATGCCTATACCGGGACACTGCTGGACGCGCTGATCGACTTCCTGAGGGAGGCCGGGTGCACGGTCATCATATTGACGGCGACCCTGGCCCGGGAGCGTCGACAGCAGTTGCTGGGGATCGAGGTCGCAAAGGACCATTATCCCCTGATTACCGCGTGTCCGACCGCAGGAGACCCTGTCGAGGTCGAGTTGCCGAGTCCTCCCGCGAGATCGGTCGACGTGACCCTGACGGATCGAGAAGAGACGGCGGTCGAGGAGGCCCTGGCGAGGGCAGAAGGCGGACAGCAGGTACTCTGGATCGAGAATACCGTGGGCGAGGCCCAGGAGCGCTTTCGGGTCCTGGCCGCGAGGTCGGCGGAGTTGGAGGTTGAGGTCGGGCTGCTTCACTCTCGCTTCACCCCGCAACACCGCGCCGCTCGGGAGGATATCTGGGTGACCCTCTACGGCAACCAGGCATGGGAAAAGCGTACCCGCACCGGGCGGCTGCTGGTCGGCACACAGGTTCTGGAGCAGTCGTTGGACATCGATGCCGACTTCCTCATCAGCCGCTTCTGTCCGACCGATATGCTCCTCCAGCGACTGGGGAGGTTGTGGCGCCACGAGGACACGCCCAGGCCCGCGGGAAGCCGCCAAGAGGCCTGGCTGCTGGCGCCCGAGCTGGCGCCGGCCATCACCCAGCCTGACAAGGCGTTCGGCGTCACGGCGGCCGTCTACCACCCCTATGTGCTGTGTCGCAGCCTCGAGGTGTGGCAGGGACGAGAGGCGGTCACGCTTCCGGATGACATCCGCCCCATGATCGATGCCACTTACGCTGGCCGGGACGAGGTCGGCGACATGGCGCGCTGGTACCGAGAGCTTCAAGAGGGCAACCGTCGGCGAACGGGACGACGCGCCATGGAGCAGCTGGCACGCGGGGCCCTGGCCCAAGGTGGCAAGACCCTACCGGAACACAAGGCCGGCACCCGCTACAGCGACATCGACTCGGTAGAGGTCCTGTTGCTCCGCGAGGTTAGGCCGGATGCCGGACGCAGGGCCACCCGGTTGGTGCTGCTGGACGGCGAACAGCACTGGCTGCCCTGGGATCGCCACATGCTGACCAGGCCGCAGTGGCGTTGCCTCAGTGCTGACCTAACCCGACAACAGGTCCGTGTACCAATTTATCACCTGATTAGCAATGATCGTCAGCCCGGTTTGCCCTGATGACGACAAAACCATACTGTACATGTATATAGCTTTCAGGCGGAGGATGACGTCATGGCCATGAACCCCATCCAGTTTCAGCCCGGCCTGTCGATGCCCGAGTTTTTCGAGCGCTATGGGACCGAAGCGCAGTGTACGGCGGTGTTGGAGCAGACGCGCTGGCCGGACGGCTTTCGCTGCCCGCGCTGCGAAGGCACGTCCTGTTCCCGGGTGCGCCGGCGGCACCATACGCTGTACCAGTGCCGTGCCTGCCGTCACCAGACCTCGCTGATCGCCGGCACCCTGATGCAGGGCACCAAGCTGCCGCTGACCACCTGGTTCCTGGCGATCCACCTCATCAGCCAGGCCAAGACCGGGCTGTCGTCGCTGGCCCTCAAGCGTGACCTCGGGGTGAGCTACCCGACAGCCTGGCTCATCCACCACAAGGTGATGGAGGCGATGGCGGAGCGCGAGGCGCGCTACGTCCTCGACGGTCCGGTCCAGGTCGACGATGCCTACCTGGGCGGCGAACGCCGCGGCGGCAAGGCCGGGCGCGGATCGGAGAACAAGGTGCCTTTCGTGGCCGCCGTCTCGCTCAACGAAGCGGGCCATCCGCGCTACGTCAGGCTCACCCCCGTGGCGGCCTTCAGCCGTGAGGCGATCGCCGAGTGGGCCAAGACGACGCTGCGACCTGGCAGCACGGTCTACTCCGATGGCCTGGCCTGCTTCGGTGCCGTCACCAGCGTCGACTGTACGCATCAGCCCACCGTCATCGCGGGACGCAAACCCCAGGACGTGCCCGAGTTTCACTGGATCAATACCGTCCTCGGTAATCTCAAGACCAGCCTCTCAGGGGCGTACCATGCCTTCGGTTTTCAGAAATATGCGGCGCGCTATCTGGCCGCGTTCAGCTATCGCTTCAACCGCCGCTTCGACCTCAGGGAGCTGCCGACCCGGCTGCTCATCGCCGCGGTACGCTGCAAGCCGCGGCCCCAGCGGGTGATTCGGTCGGCTGAGCTTCATTGCTAATCAGGATTTATCATGCCCCGAGCACGACCGCTCTCGGCACACTTCGCCAGTATGGCTTCCATCACTGCTTCTACCTGGGCCGTCCCGAGGACGACGAGGCCCTGCTGAGGGTGGCCCTGGTGGACGACGCAGGACTGCTGACAGGGCTCGGTGGTGAACCTGCCCACGGGAAATACCGGCTAGCCTACCGAGACGACCTGGGCTTCCAGGCCATCCGCGACAAGGACTGAATGTATGGAGAACCACTTCAACCTGATCGACGAGCCCTGGATTCCGGTGGCTGACGAAGGCCGAGCCAGCCTGCGGGATGTCTTCTCCCGAGCCGACCTGCGGGCGCTGGGTGGCAACCCGATTCAGAAGCTGGCGGTGACCAAGCTGCTACTGTCCATCGCTCAGGCGGCCTGCACGCCCGATGACGAGGCCGAATGGGTCGACCTGGGGGTGGAAGGGCTGTCATCGCGCTGCCTGGACTACCTGGAGGAGTGGCATGGCCGCTTCTACCTGCATGGCGAACGACCCTTCTTGCAGATGCCGGCGGTGCTGGACTGTCTTGCCGAGAGGACCGAGCGCAGGCTCCAGACCGCCAATACCAAGGGCAAGCGGGAAGAGGCCATTACCTCGGGGAGGCCGCGCTCGCTGGGGGCAGGCTTTTACCCGGACCTGCCCTCGGCCAACAACACCCTGTTGTCGCACACCCTGTTCGAAAAGCCCATGGACGCTGCGGATCAGGCGGTCTTCCTGGTGACCCTGATGAACTTCGCCTTCGCCGGCAAGCGCGTCGAGGGCGACCTGACGAGCCTCGCGGGTCGACCACTGGGCAACCGCCACAGCGCGCCGGCCGGCCCGAGCCTTGGAGGTTTTATTGGGCAACTGCATTGTATGGTGACGACCGGCGACCTGCGCCGTGATATCTGGGTGAACCTGATGACCCGGGAGGGCATTTCTGCCGCCAACCGCTGGCCCGACGGCGTAGGCCGGCCCGTCTGGGAGGCCATGCCGATCCATGAAGAAGATGCCCGGGCCGAGGCCCTGAAACGCAGTTATCAGAGCTGCCTGGTGGCCTTGTCGCGATTCGTCCTGCTCCAAGAGGGCGGCATCCACTACATGGACGGGATCAGCTACCCGGGGGTCAAGGATGGCTGGTACGAGCCATCCCTGCTGCTCGATCAGAGCGGCAAGGACATCAAGGTCAAGTACGTGAACCTCGACCGCAAGCCGTGGCGCGAACTGCCTGCCTTTCTCGATTTCCTCTCACTCAGCCGAAGCTCTGGTTTCGAGAGCCTGGGGCTACAACAAGGCGTCAGTCGCATGCGTGACCTTGGTGAGCCGCTGTGTATCTGGACTGGGGGTCTTAAGGTCAGCGTCAACGCCGGCGACCAGTCGGTCAAGCAGGCCGATGACTTCCTCGAGTCCAGGGTCTGGTTGGAGGGCAGGGACCTCGGTTCCGGTTGGCTCGATAACCTCAAGCGCGAGATGGACGGCCTCGAGCAGCTCAGCAAGATGCTCTATGCCTGTGTGCGGGACTATTACCGTGACCTAAAAGCGACACCCGACATGGCGGCCGCCCAGGCCGCCAACGCCGGCCACCTTTACTGGCAGCTCTGCGAGCGGGACTTTTCCGCTCTGACCGCACACTGCGCCAGCGAGGCAGATGCTGTTGCGCGAAGAGCACTGCGTCGGCGTTTCTTCGGCCACGTCGCCAACTGCTTCGATCAGTGTGCGCCGCGCGAGACCGCCCGCCAGCTCGAGGCCTGGGCTCGGCGCCAGCCCCAGCCCGGCGCCTATCTCGCCTCGACCGATCAGACACCCCTTGAGACCCAGGAGGCATGATGGAACAAAACAAGCCAGCGAGTCCCAGGAGGACTGAACGCTTCGTTAGTTACCTTCTGGAACGGATCCAGCACGACAAGGGCCTGGCCGCGCGACTTCGCCGGGCCGACAACCCTGCCACGGAATACCAGAGCTGGGAGGTGCTGGCCCAATTCGGCGTCGAACTGGAGTGGCCTTCTCAGCGTCTCCCCTACGCCACGGTGGCAGCGGCCATGACCCGGGCCAAGGCCGAGCGTAATGGCCGCCTTACACTGGGCACGGCCCTGGCCAGGTGCTACGACGGAGGTGTCGAGAGTTCACCCGCGAAGGCGCGTTTGCGGCGTCTGCTGGCCTGCGAGGAGGTCGAAGAGCTTTGTAGGGTGATACGCCCCGTGCTGACGCTGATCCACTCCAAACAGGGGCCGGTGCTCGACTACGCCCGGCTTCTGGAAGAGCTGTTGTGGTTTGATCGCTCGGGAGAGCGCACCCGGGCCCGCTGGGCACAGGACTTCTATCGCCCTCAGCGTGGCACCGAAGCCGTGGAGCCGACCTCGGAGGAGGAGACGAGCGCATGAGTCAACCCACGCTCTTTGCCAGTGTCCTGCATCTCGATCGGCACGCCATCCAGGCACTCAAGATCACCGATCCCTACTCGCTGCATCGGGTCGTCTACAGCCTCTTTGATGACCTGCGCAGTGAGCCCGACAAGCAAGGTCATACCCCTAGCGGGATCGTCTATGCCGACAAGGGAGGCAACCGCCTGGGGCGACAGGTGATGATGCTCTCCGACCGACAGCCGGCCGATGGCATCCTGGCTGAGGATGAGCACCTCGGTGACGTTCAGTGCAAGCCTATCCCGGCGGGCTTCCTAGACCACCCTCGCTACCAGTTCCAGGTGGCGATCAATCCCACCCGCCGCGAGAACGCCACTGGCAAGCGTCTGCCGGTGAAAGGGCGCGAGGCCATTGCCGAGTGGTTCCTTGAGCGCTGCGAGCCCAGTTGGGGGTTCCGGGCTCTGCCCTCCACGCTCGAGGTGGGGCGCGTTGATGTCCAGCAGTTCAAGGGCAAGCAGGACCAGACCATCACCGTGGCCAAGGCCCATCTGCGAGGTGCCCTGGAAGTCACGGATGCGCCGCGTTTCCGTGAGAGCTTCGCTCGCGGTATCGGCCGTGGGCGAGCCTTCGGCTGTGGCCTATTGCAGATCGTCCCTGTCCTCGACAGCCCCTTCGGCGCCTTCGCGGAATAAGCCATTACCCGACCCAGATAAGGATGTTGTCTCATGACCCAATTATTTCAAAACACCCGTATCGAATTCCATATCCTGCAGTCCTTCCCGGTCTCCTGTCTCAACCGGGATGACGTCGGCGCGCCCAAGACGGCGCGCATCGGCGGGGTCACGCGCGCCCGGGTTAGCTCTCAGTGCTGGAAGCGCCAGGTGAGGCTGGCCCTGCGCGAGTTGGGGGTTCCCATGGGGACCCGCACCAAGAAGGTGACAGCGTTGCTGGCCGAGGCCTGTCGGGAGAGGGGCGCCGACGAGGAGGCCGCCGAGGCCTGCGGCAAGGTGATGGCCGACAGCCTGACGGACGACACCCTGCTGTTCATCATCGACAGCGAGGCACAGGCCTTCGCGGACCACGCTGCCGAGCAGGCGTTCGATGCCGGAAAGATCAAGGACAAGGAGCTGTTCAAGATCGCCAAGAAGGTGATGAACCCGGCCATGGACGCCCTCGACATCGCCTTGTTCGGGCGCATGGTCGCCAAGGCGCCGGAGCTCAACGTCGAGGCCGCGAGCGCCTTCTCCCATGCTATCTCGACCCACAAGGTCAACAACGAAGTGGAGTTCTTTACCGCCCTGGATGACCACGCCAGTGAGCCTGGCTCCTCGCACATGGGCAGCCTCGAGTTCAACGCGGCGACCTACTACCGCTATATCAGCCTGGACCTGGGGCAACTGGCGCAGAGCCTGGAGGCCGACCAACTCAAGGCAGCGATCGATGCCTTCACCAAGGCGCTGTTCGTGGCCATCCCCGATGCCCGTCAATCCACCATGTCGGGCGCCAGCCCATGGGACTATGCGCGAGTGCTGGTCCGGCGTGGTCAGCGCCTGCAGGTCCCCTTTGAGGCCCCGATCAAGGCCCAGGGAGACGGCTACCTGGCCCCGAGCAAGGCCGCTTTGGATGACTACCTCGACAAGAAGGAGGCAATGGTCGGCTCGCTGTTCGGCAAGCAGGGCGACTACCGCTGGGGCGATGACGAGGCCTTCAGCTTGGATGACTTGAGTGCCGCCTTGCAGGGCCACGTGGACAGCCTCGTCGATCAGGCGGCCTGAGGTGACCATGAGTGATACGTATTTATTGCTGTGGCTGGAGGCCCCGCTACAAGCCTGGGGGCACGACTCCCGCTTCGGGCGTCGCGACACGCTCGATTTCCCAACCCGTTCCGGGGTGCTGGGCCTAATCTGCTGCGCCCTGGGTGCCGGCGGCGAGCAACGCGACCTACTCGCTCGACTGGCGACGGGTGATATGCATGTCGAGGCCTACGTTCCTACCGGTCATGAGGGCAAGCCCCAGCCCAGACCGCCGCTGCTCAGGGACTTCCACATGGTTGGCAGCGGCTATGACACCGAAGATCCCTGGCAGAGCCTGATGGTGCCCAAGACGGCCGAGGGCAAGAAGGCGGTGGGTGCCGGCACCAAGATGACCTACCGCTACGCGCTGCAGGACATGGCGTTCGCCGTGGTTCTTGATGTCCCGGCCGACCTTGCTGAAAACATCGTCCAGGCGCTGGTGGCACCGGTCTGGGACCTCTACCTTGGCCGCAAGCACTGCGCGCCCACCGAGTTTATCTTCCAGGGCCAGTTCGCCTCGGCCGAGGCATCCCTTGAGCATGCCCGAGAGCTGGCCGAGGCCAAGAAGCGGGCTTTCAACTTTCGGGTGCTGGAGGGAGAACACGAGGGAGAGGTTATCACCCTTAACGACGTACCCCTGCAGTTCGGTACCGATAAGCGCTATCGAGATCGGCGGGTGACTGTCCAGGATTGGCAGGACTGATCATGGCCAAGGGGGAAAGGCTTTTCGTCAAGGTCACCCGGGAGTCGCTGCCCCAGGTCAAGGATAAATATCCCTTTGTCTATCTAGAGCGGGGACGCTTGGAGATTGACGACAGCAGCGTCAAATGGATTGACTCCGAGGGACAGGTCATACCATTGCCGGTCGCTACCCTGAACACCTTGTTGCTTGGGCCAGGAACGACGGTGACGCATGATGCGATCAAAACTGCCGCAGCCGCCAACTGCGCGGTCAGCTGGGTGGGGGAAGATAGCCTGCTGTTCTACGCTGCCGGTTTCGTGACGACTGCCGACACCCGTAATCTCAAGCACCAGGTCCTCCTGGCTTCCGACAAGCATAAATCGCTGGAGGTGGCCCGAGCCATGTTTCAGCGGCGTTTCCCGGAGGCTGACCTTAAGGACAAGAGTTTGAAGGTCATGATGGGCATGGAGGGACATCGGGTTAGGGCGATGTACCAGGAAAAAGCTGAGCATTATCAAGTGGGCTGGAAAGGTCGGCAATTCACGCCGGGCAAATTCGAGTTGAGCGATACCGTCAATCGAATTCTGACAGCTACCAACGCTGCTCTCTACGGCATCCTGTGCTCGGCTTTACACAGCATGGGGTACTCCCCGCATATCGGGTTTATCCACTCCGGGAGCCCGCTGCCGATGGTCTATGATCTTGCTGACCTCTATAAAGAGCATCTCAGTATCGACCTTGCCTTCTACATGACGAGGGAGATGGCGGGCCGATATGACAAGCATCAAGTCTCCTCCGAATTCAGGCGGCGAGTGATCGCCATGGACCTTCTTAGCCAGGTGCAGTCTGACATCACCGAACTGATAGGAGAGCCAAATGCTCGTCGTCGTCGCCAATGACTTGCCGCCTGCCGTGCGTGGTCGGATGAAGCTGTGGTTTGTCGAACCACGACCAAACGTCTTTGTTTCGGGGATCAAGGACTCGGTAGCGAAAACCGTTATGGAGTACTTGATGACGCACTGCCCTGCCGAGTCCGGGGTGATGCTCTTCCGCTCTCTGCCACAGCCACCTGGCTATGAGATCCGCACCATCGGCCCCACGCGAAAGACCTTTGTCACGCTCAGTGGGTTGCAACTGGTCATTGAAAATCTACAAAGCCAATAGCTACCGCATCTGGTATTGAAGTACCCGTTCTTTAACAAGATACTGGTGTCGTCCCCACGCCCGTGGGGGTGTTTCTACTACTTTCACATCGTAGGTCGTGCCTGTTCCGTCGTCCCCACGCCCGTGGGGGTGTTTCCCTGCCCGAAAGCGGCATATGCGTCGTCAACTAGTCGTCCCCACGCCCGTGGGGGTGTTTCCGCCTGTAGCGCGAAAACCGCCCGCGACATTGAGTCGTCCCCACGCCCGTGGGGGTGTTTCCACGCTGACCGTTCAGCGAGGCCAGGAAGGTACGTCGTCCCCACGCCCGTGGGGGTGTTTCCTCGACGCCATCGCTATCGGCAGCGGTGTGACCGTCGTCCCCACGCCCGTGGGGGTGTTTCGAGGAACGCATGCGCGTGCCCTGTCCCGCTGCGGTCGTCCCCACGCCCGTGGGGGTGTTTCCGCCATCACCGAGGTGTTCACGCAGTTCGAGAGGTCGTCCCCACGCCCGTGGGGGTGTTTCCCCTCCTGAGTTCCGAACGTGAGCCGGTTGTGGTCGTCCCCACGCCCGTGGGGGTGTTTCCATTTATCCAGCCGTACCGACTCCATGGGCTGTCGTCCCCACGCCCGTGGGGGTGTTTCCATCGGGTGATGATGAGGCTTCGGCACTTACCCGTCGTCCCCACGCCCGTGGGGGTGTTTCTCGGCGGCGGTAGATCCGCGATGCGGCCATGTCGTCGTCCCCACGCCCGTGGGGGTGTTTCCGTCGCCAAGTTCATGCAGCGTGACGAGCCGGAGTCGTCCCCACGCCCGTGGGGGTGTTTCCCGTCAAGGATCGCTTGACCGTTCACAGCGCCAGTCGTCCCCACGCCCGTGGGGGTGTTTCTTCATCAACAACCGCATTGGCCCGATTCATGGAGTCGTCCCCACGCCCGTGGGGGTGTTTCTCGGTTTAGCAGCGACACCACTGGCCTGGGTGCGTCGTCCCCACGCCCGTGGGGGTGTTTCCTGAAGACGAAAACTTCAAAAGGATAATGATTAGTCGTCCCCACGCCCGTGGGGGTGTTTCTGCGGTAGAGATAGGACGTACCTTTTGACGTAAGTCGTCCCCACGCCCGTGGGGGTGTTTCCTGAAGACGAAAACTTCAAAAGGATAATGATTAGTCGTCCCCACGCCCGTGGGGGTGTTTCCGAAGGAGTATTGCGATTGCTTGGTAACGGTGAGTCGTCCCCACGCCCGTGGGGGTGTTTCCATGAGTCCGGCCTCGCCGGAGCCGAAGAGGGAGTCGTCCCCACGCCCGTGGGGGTGTTTCTACTTTTCTCTAGAGCACTGACAGCAAACGTTAGTCGTCCCCACGCCCGTGGGGGTGTTTCTGTCTGAGGCTTTGTTCATGCTTGACACCTTCAGTCGTCCCCACGCCCGTGGGGGTGTTTCTACGGGGGGAAAGGTTACCAGCGATCAGGGTCAGTCGTCCCCACGCCCGTGGGGGTGTTTCCCGGCCCATGCGATTGGTTTCCAGTCCGCTGGTGTCGTCCCCACGCCCGTGGGGGTGTTTCCACCGATGCTCTCCGAGGCTCGTTTCTGTGAGGGTCGTCCCCACGCCCGTGGGGGTGTTTCCATGAGCTCGTCGCTGGAGTCCTTGGTCAGCGGGTCGTCCCCACGCCCGTGGGGGTGTTTCCTTCTGGGCCTTCTCGCCCACCTGCTCGACGGGGTCGTCCCCACGCCCGTGGGGGTGTTTCCCTGGTGACAGTCATGCTGCCGTCCTTGCGAGCGTCGTCCCCACGCCCGTGGGGGTGTTTCCGCTATCTGAGGATCATGGACTACATCGAAGCGGTCGTCCCCACGCCCGTGGGGGTGTTTCTGTTGCTTGGACAGCGGTGACGTTGTTCTGGGAGTCGTCCCCACGCCCGTGGGGGTGTTTCCAGCTAATGGTTCACGATACCGCCAGGGCTTTCTTCGACCTCAGGGCCCTGTCGAGCCTCAGTTCCCACTATCGAGCGCCCAGGACCTCTTACAGAAGCGCTGCCGGGCCATCCTCGAACAGTTCCAGACCTGGCAAGGGTTCAGTGGTGGGACGAATAGCATGGTGACGATTTCAGCAAGGACCTGGATTGGATTCAGGCGAAGAACAACACTGTTTCAGCTCCTTCCGCAGCGGC
>NZ_JAXHNN010000016.1:0-226462 GCF_034520545.1 Halomonas sp. | reverse complement strand
ACACCTGGGTGAGGGCGTCGGCGAAGCGGTCGCGGATGCGCGCCAGGGCGGCGGCGTCCTTGCCCTCGAAGCGCAGCACCAGCACCGGCGTGGTATTGGAGGCGCGACACAGGCCCCAGCCATCCGGGTAGTCGACACGAATGCCGTCGAGGGTGGTCTTGATGCCCTCCTCGCCGAAGTCGCCCTCCCGGGCCAGGCGGTCCACCAAGGCGAACTTGGTCTCGTCGGTCACCGTGATGTTGATCTCCGGCGTGCCGACGTCCTGGGGGTAGCGGGCGAAGAAGGTGTCGGCATCGTCAGTCTGCTTCGACAGGATTTCCAGCAGACGGGCGGCGGCGTAGAGGCCGTCGTCGAAGCCATACCAGCGTTCCTGGAAGAAGATGTGGCCGCTCATTTCGCCGGCCAGCAGGGCGCCAGTTTCCTTCATGCGCGCCTTGATCAGCGAATGGCCGGTACGCCACATCTCCGGTGTTCCGCCGGCTTCCTCGATCACGCGGGTCAGGTTGCCGGTGCACTTGACGTCGAAGATCACCCTGGCGCCGGCGTTGCGGGACAGCATGTCCTCGGCAAAAGCCATCAGCAGGTGGTCGGGGTAGATCAGCGTTCCACTCGGCGTGATCACGCCGAGGCGGTCGCCGTCGCCGTCGAAGGCGAGGCCGATGTCCGCGCCTGTTTCCTGCACGGTGCGGATCAGGTCCTGGAGGTTCTCGGGCTTGCCCGGGTCCGGGTGGTGGTTGGGGAAAGTGCCGTCGATCTCGGCGAAAAGCGGGAGTGTCTCGGCGCCGAGTTTCTCGACCAGCTCTGGGCCCAACTCGCCGGCCACGCCGTTGCCGCAGTCCACCACCGCCTTGAGCGGGCGGGCCAGTGCCACGTCGCCGAGGATACGCTCCAAGTAGGCTTCGCGGAGGTCCTGCTCACTCACGCCGCCCTGGCCCGAGGCCAGCTCACCCTCCGCGATACGGGCATGCAGGGCGGTGATGGCATCACCGGAGAGCGTCTCGCCGCCGAGCACGATCTTGAAGCCGTTGTAATCCGGCGGATTGTGGCTGCCGGTGACCATCACGCCCGAGGCCGTGCCCTCGAGCACGTGAGTGGCAAAGTAGAGCACCGGTGTCGGGACCATGCCGATATCAACGACGTCGCACCCCGACGCTATCAGGCCGCGGGTCAGGGCCGCCAGCAGGCGCGGGCCGGAGAGCCGACCGTCGCGGGCGACGACCACGGTGGATTCGCCGCGCGCGCGGGCCTCGCTGCCGACGGCGCGACCGATCTGCTCGACGTTCGCCTCGGTCAGGGTGTCGTCGACGATGCCGCGGATATCGTAGGCGCGGAAGATGGAGGCGGGGACTGCCTGGCTCGCTGCTTGGGTCATGGGGTCCGTCCTATATGAAATGTTGTGTGGCTCGGTGCTGTCGCCGGGCGTCAATGCCGGCCGGAACTGCCGAACCCGCCGGTGCCACGCTGGCCGGTGCCCCGGTGGCTGGTACCGAAGTCCTCGACGACTTCCAGCTCGGCATGCACCACAGGAACGAGCACGTACTGTGCCAGCCTCTCGAAGGGTTCAATGGTGAAGGGGGCGTTGCCACGGTTCCATGTGGAGATCATCAGTTCCCCCTGGTAGTCGGAATCGATCAGCCCCACCAGGTTGCCGAGCACGATGCCATGCTTGTGGCCCAGGCCCGAGCGGGGCAGGATCATACCGGCAAGCCCCGGGTCGGCGATGTGGATGGCAAGTCCCGTGCGCACCAGCTCGCACTGCCCGGGCGCCAGGCTCAGAGGAGCGTCGAGCAGGGCGCGCAGGTCCATGCCGGCCGAGCCTTCGGTGGCGTAGTGGGGCATGAAGTCACGCATGCGCTCGTCGAGTAACCGGACGGCGAGGTGCGGACGATCGGGGACGGCAGACATCGGGGATCCTCGGGTATTCGGTGTCAGGGGGTGTGACGAGGCGGCAGGCAGGACAGGGCACGGCGCATCACCGCCAGGGCGAGCTGCGACTTGGGCTGGAGGGCGAGGTTTTCGCTGCCTTCTCCATCACCTTCCCGCCACAGCAGCATGGCGGCGTTGTCGTCGCTGCCGAAGCCGAGTCCGGCCCGGGAAACATCGTTGGCAACGATCATGTCGAGCCCCTTGCGGGTCAGTTTGTCCCTGGCGTAGGCCTCCAGGTCCCGGGTCTCGGCGGCGAACCCCACCACTAACGGTCGCTGCGCTCGAGGGAGGGCGGCGACCCCGGCGATGATGTCGGGATTCTTCACCAGGCGCAGGGTGAGACTCTCCTCACCCTCGACCTTCTTGATCTTGTGCTCGGCGGCCGATTCGGCCCGGTAGTCGGCGACGGCGGCGCAGCCGATGAAGATATCGCTGTCGGCGGCCAGCCGTTGGGCGACCTCGTGCATCTCCAGCGCCGACTCCACGTCGGTCCGCTCGACGCCGTCCGGTGTCGGTAGCGCGACGGGGCCACTGATCAGCCACACCCGGGCCCCTAGCGAGGCGGCGGCAGCGGCCAGCGCGAAGCCCATCTTGCCGGAGCTATGGTTGGAGAGGTAGCGCACCGGATCCAGCGGCTCCCGGGTCGGGCCGGCGGTGATGGTGACGGTCAGGCCGTCGGCCTCCCCTGCTGCGTTCTGGCTGACCGATGTGTCGTGAGATGCCCCGGAGTATGCGGCTTCCAACGCTATGGCGGGCGCGGCATCGGGCGCCGTGGAGAGCAGCGCCACCAGGATCGTTTCGGGCTCGAGCATGCGGCCCGGTCCCACGTCGCCGCAGGCCTGGTCGCCGCTGTCGGGCCCCAGCAGTTGCCAGCCGTCCTCGGCCAGCTGGCGCGCGTTGCGCTGCGTGGCCGGATGGCGCCACATGGCCTGGTTCATGGCCGGGGCCATCACCTTGTCGGCCTCGCTGGCCAGGCACAGGGTGGTCAGCAGGTCGTCTGCCAGGCCCTGGGCGAGGCGCGCCATCAGGTCGGCGGTGGCCGGGGCGATCAGGATGGTGTCGGCCCAGCGGGCCAGCTCGATATGCCCCATGCCAGCCTCGGCGTCGGGATCGAGCAGCGAAGTGCGCACTGCTTCTCCGGTCAGCGCCTGGAGCGTCAGTGGCGTGATGAAGGCCTGGGCGCCTTCGGTCATCACCACGCGCACCTCGGCCCCTGCCTGTGTGAGCAGGCGGGCGAGCTGGGCGCTCTTGTAGGCGGCGATGCCGGCACTGATGCCGAGCAGCAGGCGCTGTCCGGAAAGCGAAGACATGGGTGAGACCCCGGAAAGATGGTCAGGCGTCTACCTTACCATCGGCGCTGCACCTTGCGTAGCCGCCGGGCCGACTACACTGTCAGTCAGGGCGACAGGCAGGGAGGCGGGGATGTCGATTCGGGACTGGCCGGAGGGGGAGCGCCCCCGGGAGAAGTTGCTGGCGCTGGGGGTAGAGGCGCTCTCCGATGCCGAACTGCTGGCGATTTTCCTGCGTGTCGGCGTGGAGGGGCGCTCGGCGGTAGACCTGGCTCGGGACCTTCTGTCGGCCTTCGGCGGGCTTCGCCAGCTGCTGGAGGCCGACCAGGCACGCTTCTGCGCCGAACGTGGCATGGGCATGGCCAAGTATGCTCAGCTCCAGGCCACCCTAGAGCTGTCGCGGCGGCATCTTGCCAGCCAGCTCAGCCGGGGCGATGCGCTGACTTCGCCAACGCTGGTGCGCGCCTATCTCGCCGCTCGGCTGCGCCATCTGGGCCACGAGGAATTTGCGGCGCTCTTCCTCGACAGCCAGCACCGCGTGATCCGCTACGAGTCGTTGTTTCGCGGCACCCTGGACAGCGCCTCGGTCTATCCCCGCGAGGTGGCCCGCCGTGCCCTGGAGCTGGGCGCCGGCGCCATCATCTTCGCCCATAACCATCCTTCCGGCGTGGCCGAGCCCAGCGACGCCGACCGGCGAATCACCGAGCGGCTGCGCGAGGCGCTGGGGCTGTTCGAGGTCCGCGTGCTGGACCACTTCGTGGTGGGCGACGGCGAGGTGGTCTCCTTCGCAGAGCGGGGGTGGTTATAATGCGTCGCGCCGCTTGCCGAATGCGGTGGTCTCTGGTATAAAGTTCACCCTTTGAATTCCCTTGGGTCAAATGACAACGGGGTCGTCCCCGGTTTGCCCGACAGGTTTTGAACACTCAGGTCTAAACACCTGGCCAAGCGGTTGGAGGCTCTCATGTCCAAAGTATGTCAGGTTACCGGCAAGCGCCCGGTGACTGGTAACAACGTTTCACACTCCCAGCGCAAGACGCGTCGTCGTTTCGTGCCGAACCTGCATTCCCACCGTTTCTGGGTGGAGTCCGAGAAGCGCTTCGTAAAGCTGCGCGTCTCCTCCAAGGGTATGCGCGTCATCGACAAGAAGGGCATCGAGGCCGTTCTAGGCGACATCCGCAAGCGCGGCGAAGCCGTTTAAGCGATTTATCACGGGAGATAACCGTCATGCGCGACAAGATCAGAATGTTATCCAGTGCCGGTACCGGTCACTTCTACACCACCGACAAGAACAAGCGGAACACGCCGGATAAGCTCGAAAAGAAGATGTTCGACCCGGTCGTCCGCAAGCACGTGATGTACAAGGAAGGCAAGATCAAGTAGTCCTTGGTCGCTTCCACCGCAGGCACGAGCCTGTCAGCTTGAACCCGGCCCGATGGTCGGGTTCTTGCGTATCGCTGTCCCGCCGGACCTAACCATGCCCGAGTTGCCCGAAGTCGAGACTACCCGCCGCGGCATTGCTCCCCACGTGGAAGGTCGCGAGATCGTCGAGGTGATCGTGCGACAGGCTAGCTTGCGCGTGCCGGTGCCGGCGGACCTCGTCGAGCGGCTGATCGGAGCGCGCATCGGCGAGCTCGCCCGGCGAGCCAAGTACCTGCTGCTGCCGCTCTCCTGGCCAGGGGCGGGTGAGGACGGCGGCACGCTGCTCTGGCATCTGGGCATGTCCGGTAGCCTGCGCGTTGCCCGATTGGGTGAGCTGCCCAAGAAGCACGACCATCTTGATCTGGTGCTCGATGACGGCGCCATCCTGCGCTACCACGATCCGCGTCGTTTCGGCTTCGTCGACTGGCTGGCGGGCAGTGTGGAACAGGATGTTCGCCTGGCCCGGCTGGGTCCGGAGCCGCTCTCCGAGAGCTTCGATGGTGAACGCCTCTTCGCACGTTCCCGCGGGCGCCGCCTGGCCGTGAAGCCCTTCCTTATGGACAACGCCGTGGTGGTAGGGGTGGGCAACATCTATGCCGCCGAAGCCTTGTTTCTGGCCGGCATCGATCCGCGTCGCGCCGCCGGACGTATCTCCCGGGAGCGCTTCGATCGGCTCGCTGCGGCGGTGCGCGAGGTGCTGGCCGCCGCCATCACTCAGGGTGGCACCACCCTGCGCGACTTCGTCGGCGGCACCGGTGAGCCCGGCTACTTCAAGCAGCGGCTCAACGTCTATGGCCGCGACGGCCAACCCTGCCGACGCTGCGGCGCCGAGTTGCGCCTGGTGACCCTGGGCCAGCGAGCCAGTGTGTTCTGCGGCCACTGCCAGACCTGACGACGGCGCTGCGCCGCCGACGCTTCTCTCCCCTTCCCACGAGATACTCCCATGACCGCACTTCGTTCACTGCGCCTCAAGAAGAACGCCGACCGTCGCCTCAAGGCCGGCCATCTTTGGCTCTATTCCAACGAGATCGACATCCAGGCCACGCCGATCAAGGAGATCGAGCCCGGCGCGCAGGTGGTGGTCGAGGCCGCCAATGGCAAGGCCATGGGGGTCGCCTATGTCAATCCGCACTCGCTGATCTGTGCGCGGATGGTCTCGCGTGATCCTGCGCAGGGACTCGATCGCTCGCTGCTGGTGCACCGTCTCAACCAGGCGCTGGCGCTACGCCAACGCCTCTTCGACAAGCCCTTTTACCGCCTGGTGCACGGCGAAGGCGACCTGCTGCCAGGGCTGGTCATCGACCGCTTCGGCGACGTGCTGGTCGTGCAGCTCAATACCGCCGGCATGCAGGCGGTATTGCCCGAACTGCTCGACGCCCTGGACAAGGTGATGTCGCCGTCGGCGGTAGTGCTGCGCAACGACACCAGCGGGCGCCGCCAGGAAGGCCTGGAGGCTGGCATCGAGGTCGTGAAGGGCGAGTTGCCCGACCAGGTGCTGCTGGAGGAGAACGGCGTGAAGTTCGCTGCTCCCGTGCTCGACGGCCAGAAGACCGGCTGGTTCTTCGACCATCGCGCCAACCGCGCCTGGCTCAATGGTCTGGTGGCCGGCAAGCGGGTACTGGACCTGTTCAGCTACGTGGGCGGCTGGGGCGTGCAGGCCGCAGCCAATGGCGCACGCGACGTGCTCTGCGTGGATGCCTCCGGTCCGGCACTGGAACGGGTCGCCGAAAATGCTGCCCTGAACGGGTTGCATGAGCAGGTGTCGGTGGGCGAGGGCGATGCCTTCGAGGTCCTGGCGGCCCTCAAGGCCGAGGGGGAGGAGTTCGACGTGGTGATCCTCGACCCGCCGGCCTTCATTCGCAAGCGTAAGGACATTCCCAACGGTGAGCGAGCCTACGGCAAGCTCAACCGCGAGGCGATGCGCCTGCTGGGGCGTGACGGCCTGCTGCTCTCGGCGTCCTGTTCCATGCACTTGGCCCCGGAGCGTCTGGTGGACGTGGTGCGCGGGGCGGTGCGTCACCAGGATCGCCAGGGCCAGATCCTCTTCCAGGGCCACCAGGGGGCGGACCATCCGATCCATCCGGCGATTCCCGAGACCTCCTACCTGAAGGCGTTGGGCGTCCGGGTCTTTCGGGACTGATTCCCGATGTTCCCTGGCTACATTCGTGCCTTTGCCCACTCCAATGCGCTGCTGGTCAGCCACGTGCACAATGTGCTGACCGCGGCCGGCATTCCCGCGGAATTGCGCAATATGACCCGGGGGGGTGGCGCCGGTGAGCTGCCGTTAGGGGAGTGTGAGCCGGAGGTATGGGTGGCGCCACACAACCACGAACGGGCCGAGGCCCTTATCCACCAGACCCTGGAAGGAACGAGCGAGCGCCCGGCATGGACCTGTCCTGGCTGCGGGGAGCACCTAGAGGGTGTCTTCGATACCTGCTGGAACTGCGGTACGGACCGTCCCTTGTGCCAAAAGGAGTGGTGATATGGAATGGGACTTGCCCAAGCCTTTTGTCATCGAGATCGTCGTCGCTCCCTCGGCCATCGACGAGTACGACCACGCCAACAACGCCGAGTACCTGCGGTGGATCGAGCAGGTCAGCTGGGCTCACTCCGAGTCGCTGGGCCTTTCCCTTTCGCGTTACCGTGAACTGGATCGCGGCATGGCGGTACATCGCCACGAGCTGGACTATCTGGCGCCGGCCTTCGAGGGGGATCGGCTCCGGCTGGCCACCTGGATCATCGACGTTGAAGGCCGCCTGACCCTGACTCGCCGCTTCCAGCTGATCCGTCCTTCCGATGGACGCACCCTGCTTCGCGCGCGCACCCGTTTCGCCTGCATCGAGCTTTCCAGCGGCCGCCCGCGTCGCCTGCCAGAAGAGTACCGCAGGATCTACGGCGAAGTTGCGGTTGCGGACACCCCCTGAATTTTTGCTTACCTTCCGCCCTGAAAAGAAAAATATCGGTGGAGAGCGGTTTAAGCGACAATTTCTTCTGTTTTCTCATCTCGATTCTATGTGAATGGCCTTGCTGTGCTGTAATGGGCAGGAAACCTGCCCAGTGACAGTCCCCAGGAGGAGCCATGCAGATTGCCGTGCCCAAGGAAATCAAGAACCACGAGTACCGTGTCGCCCTGACCCCTACCGGAGCCAGGGAACTGGTTGGCCGCGGTCATACGGTCACGGTTCAGGCAGGCGCCGGCGAAGGTGCCGGTTTTGCGGATGCCGCCTTTGAAGCCGCCGGGGCGCGTCTCGAGGCCGACGTGGCCAAGGTCTGGGACGGCGCCGAGCTGATCCTGAAGGTCAAGGAGCCGCAGGCCGAGGAGGTTGCGTGTCTCAAGGCCGGCCAGACGCTCTTCACCTACCTGCATCTGGCCGCCGAAGAGAAGCTCACCCGCGGCCTGATGGCGAGTGGCGCAACCTGCATTGCCTACGAGACCATCACCGACCGCCAGGGCGGCCTGCCGCTGCTGGCGCCGATGAGCACCGTGGCCGGGCGCATGGCCATCCAGGCGGGCGCCCACAGCCTGGAGAAGGCCCAGGGCGGCTCTGGCGTGCTGCTGCCCGGGGTGCCAGGGGTAGCGCCGGCCAGGGTAGCCGTGATCGGCGGCGGCGTGGTAGGCGAGAATGCAGCCCGCATGGCGCTGGGCCTGGGCGCCGAGGTGACGGTGCTCGACAAGTCGATTCCGCGCCTCGAGACCCTCGATGACCGCTACCAGGGCCGCATGAAGACCGTGTTTTCCACCGCAGATGCCATCGATGAGGCGGTGCGCGAGTGTGACCTGATCGTCGGCGCCGTGCTGATTCCGGGGGCCGCCGCGCCCAAGCTGATCACCCGGGAGATGCTCGCCGAGATGAAGCCCGGCAGTGTGCTGGTAGATGTCGCCATCGATCAGGGCGGCTGCTTCGAGACCAGCAGGGCCACTACCCACACCGACCCGACCTACATCGTCGACGGGGTCGTTCACTACTGTGTGGCCAACATGCCGGGCGCCGTGGCGCGCACCTCCACCCAGGCACTGACCAACGCCACCCTGCCGTTCGTGATCGCTCTGGCCGACAAGGGCTGGCAGCAGGCGCTGGCCGACGATGACCACTTCGCCGCCGGCCTAAACGTCCATGACGGCCAGGTGACCTACAAGGCTGTGGCCGAGTCTTTTGGGCTCGAGTATGTCGCGCCAAGCAAGCTATTGGACTGATACCCGGCAGGGTGCCGCCGAGGCGAGCGGCGCCGGGGGTAGTCCGTAGAGGAGGTCCTACGCCAGGGATGGCGTCGGTAGCGCCCAGGGAGGGGTTCACAGCGCCTCCTCGGAGGCCTATCGCCGGAAAAGCCGCGGATTAGGTCCTTGGTCGCGGTGGTCACCCAGGTCGTCCCGGTCGCCTTGATCGGGGCCTCGCGTTACCATAGCGGCCATTTCCGACAGCAGAGTCCGCTTACCCCATGAGTGCAGCTTCCGAGAAGACCCGGGTTCTCACCGGCATCACCACCACCGGCACCCCCCATCTGGGCAACTACGTGGGGGCGATCAAGCCCGCCATCACCGCGAGCCAGGACCCGAACGTCCAGTCCTACTATTTCCTGGCCGACCTGCATGCGCTGATCAAGTGCCAGGATCCGCGCCGGGTGCAGGAGTCGCGCCTGGAAATCGCCGCCACCTGGCTGGCGCTGGGTCTGGATACCGACAACGCCATCTTCTATCGCCAGTCGGATGTCCCCGAAATCCCCGAGCTGACCTGGCTGCTCTCCTGCGTCTGCGCCAAGGGGCTGATGAACCGTGCCCATGCCTACAAGGCGGCGGTGGCCGAGAACGAGGCCGCCGGCAACCAGGATCCGGACAAGGGCATCACCATGGGGTTGTTCGGCTACCCGGTGCTGATGGCCGCCGACATCCTGATGTTCAACGCCAACAAGGTGCCGGTGGGTCGCGACCAGATCCAGCACATCGAGATGGCTCGCGATATCGCCGGACGCTTCAACCACCTCTACAAGGGGCAGTACTTCACCCTGCCCGATGCCGTGGTAGACGAGCGGGTGGAGGTCCTGGGCGGCCTGGATGGCCGCAAGATGTCCAAGAGCTACAACAACACCATCCCGCTGTTCGTCTCCGAGAAGAAACTGCTGAAACTGGTGCGCAAGATCAAGACCAACTCCCTGGAGCCCGGCGAGCCCAAGGACCCGGCGACCTGCACCCTCTTCCAGATCTACTCGGCCTTTGCCACGGCCGCCGAGACCGAGGCCATGCGCGCCGAGTATGAAAATGGTATTGGCTGGGGCGAGGTCAAGAACCGCGTCTTCGAACTGCTCAACGAGCAGCTGCGCGAGCCGCGCAGCCGATACCAGGCGCTGATGGAGGATCCCGGGCACATCGAGCAGGTGCTGATCAAGGGGGCCGAGCGGGCCCGTGCCGAGGCCGCCCCCTTCATGGACCGCCTGCGCCAGGCGGCGGGGCTTGGGCGCTTTATCTGAGGCAGCCGATGTAAGCGGGCTCGCTGGCGGACGACGAAAGGACCATCAGGGAGCATGAGCGGTTTATTCTTTAATAGCATATAAAGTTGTATTTAAATGCTTTTGTGTGCTTCAAGAAGATCGTTATTATGCTTGCTGATCGCCTCGTCCCTGACAACGAAGAGAGTCCGCCATGAGTGAACTCGCCCTGACGCAACGTTCCAGACTTTCCGTCTCTGCCGTGGCGGCCGGCGCTCTGCTGCTGGGCGCCCTGGTTGTGGGCGCCGCCTTCGGCGCTCGCCTCGGCGTGCTGATGGTGGTGGGTGGCCTGCTGGGCATGGTGCTCTATCATGCCGCCTTCGGCTTCACCGCCGCCTGGCGCGTCTTCATCACCGAGCGGCGTGGCCGTGGTCTGCGTGCCCAGATGGTGATGCTGGCCATCGCGGTTCTGCTGTTCTTCCCGGCGCTGGGGGCGGGCAGCCTTTTCGGCCAGTCAGTCTACGGCTTCGTGGCACCCATCGGCATCTCGGTGGTGGTCGGTGCCTTCCTGTTCGGCCTCGGCATGCAGCTCGGCGGCGGCTGCGCCTCCGGAACCCTGTTCACTGCCGGCGGCGGCAATGCTCGCATGGTGATCACCTTGCTGTTCTTCATCGTCGGCTCGGTGATCGGTACCGCCCACTTCACCTGGTGGCAGGGCCTGCCCGCCTTCCAGCCGGTGTCGCTGGTCAAGACCGCCGGTACCGGGGGCGGGATTGCCATCAGCCTGGTGCTCTTCGCCGCCATCGCCGCCTTCACCGTGGTCATGGAGAAACGACGTCACGGTGAGCTGGAGCGGGTTCCGGCGGTCGATGTCGGCAACCGCCGCTGGGTGACCGGCCCCTGGCCATTGCTGGCAGGGGCCGTCGGGCTGGCCCTGCTCAATTTCGCCACCCTGGCACTGGCCGGTCGTCCCTGGGGCATCACCTCGGCCTTCGCACTCTGGGGTGCCAAGGGCTTCGAGGCTCTCGGCGGCGATGTCAGCCGGTGGGGCTACTGGCAGTCATCGTGGAATGCGGCTGCCCTGGAGGCTACCCTCTGGCGCGACATCACCAGCGTGATGAACATCGGTATCCTGCTCGGGGCGCTGCTTGCGGCGTCTCTAGCCGGCAAGTTCGCCCCCAACTTCCGTATTCCGACCAGGTCGGTGCTGGCGGCGATAATAGGCGGCCTGATGCTCGGTTACGGGGCCCGCCTGGCCTTTGGCTGCAACATCGGTGCCTACTTCAGCGGCATTGCCTCCGGCAGCCTGCATGGCTGGGTGTGGCTGGTGGCAGCCTTTGCCGGAAACATGCTCGGGGTGAAACTGCGTCCCTTCTTCTTCGAGGGGAAGCCGGTTCGTCGTGCCGTGGCGAAAGGCTGCTGAGCCACGTGCCCGCCAGCAGCGTTGACGCCTCGGCTCCAGTCCGGGGCGTCGTTTTTTTGCGGCGTGCTAGAGTTGATGGCAAGGCGTCGACAGAGCGCCAACGGCCCGTTCCAGTCACCGTATCGAGGCGAGAGATGACCACCGACCAGAAGCGTCCCCTCTACATCCCCTATGCCGGCCCGCCGCTGCTCGAGATGCCGCTGCTCAACAAGGGTAGTGCTTTCACCCGCGAAGAACGCTTGGAGTTCAACCTGATCGGCCTGTTGCCCCAGAATGTGGAGACCATCGAGGAGCAGGTGGAACGGGCCTATCGACAGTACAGCCAATGCCAGAACGACCTGGACAAGCACATCTATCTGCGTGCCATCCAGGATGACAACGAGACCCTCTACTACCGGCTGGTCAAGGAGCACCTCCAGGAGATGCTGCCGATCATCTACACCCCCACGGTTGGCAAGGCGTGCGAGGAGTTCTCCAACATCTACCGCAACCACCGAGGGCTGTTCATCGCCTACCCCGACCGTGACCACATGGATGACATCCTGCGCAGCTCCACCAAGGACAAGGTCAAGGTGATCGTGGTCACCGACGGTGAACGTATCCTGGGGCTCGGCGACCAGGGCATCGGCGGCATGGGCATCCCCATCGGCAAGTTGGCGCTCTACACCGCCTGCGGCGGTATCAGCCCGGCCTACACTCAGCCGATCATGCTCGACGTGGGCACCAATAACCAGGCGCTTCTCGACGACCCCATGTACATGGGGTGGCGCCACCGGCGGGTCTCCCAGGAGGAGTACGATGCCTTCATGGCGGAGTTCATCGCCGCGGTGAAGCGTCGCTGGCCGGGCGCGCTACTGCAGTTCGAGGACTTTGCACAGGCCAATGCCTTACCGCTGCTCGATCGCTATCGCAACGAGCTCTGCTGCTTCAATGACGACGTCCAGGGAACGGCCTCGGTGGTAGTGGGGACCCTGATGGCGGCCTGCCAGGCCCGTGACCAGGGTATCGGTCAACAGCGAGTGGTGTTCGTCGGGGCGGGTTCAGCCGGTTGCGGCATCGCGGAGCAGGTGGTGGTGGCCATGCAGGCGGAGGGCCTGACGGAAAGAGAGGCGCGTTCGCGTATCTACATGGTCGACCGCGAGGGGCTGGTGACCTCAGAGCAGGCTTGGCTTCGCGACTTCCAGGGCCGCCTGGCCCACGACCCCGAGATGGTGGCCGGCTGGGACGGCCAGGCGTTGCTCGAGGTGATGCGGCGGGTCGAGCCCACGGTGCTGATCGGAGTCTGCGGTATGCCGGGTATCTTCACCGAGGAGGTGGTGCGCGCGATGCACGCCGGCTGTGCGATGCCGCTGATCATGCCGCTCTCCAACCCCACTTCCCGCGCCGAGGCGGTGCCGGAGGACGTCATCCGCTGGACCGATGGCGCGGCCCTGGTGGCCACTGGCAGCCCCTTCCCGCCGGTGGAGTATGGAGGCCGCAGCATTCCCATCGCCCAGTGCAACAACGCCTACATTTTTCCGGGTATCGGCCTGGGTGTGGTGGCTTCAGCGGCAAAGCGTGTCACCGATGCCATGCTGATGGCCTCGTCCCGGGCGCTGGCTCGTGAGGCGCCGCTGGTCAAGCAAGGGGAGGGCGCGCTGCTCCCGCCGCTCTCCCATATCCGCGAACTCTCCAAGGCGATCGCCTTCGACGTGGCCGCCCAGGCCCAGGGCGAGGGCGTGGCACTGAAGACCAACGGCATCAAGCTGCGCGAGGCCATTGAGCGCAGCTGCTGGTCGCCGGAGTATCGGCGCTATCGCCGCCGCTCGTTCTAGGCGTCGAGCGACCAGCCACGAGTAGCAGGGCAGGGGTAATATCCTGCCCGCGGCTCGCAGCCCGTAACAAGAAGGCCCCGCCGGATAACCGGCGGGGCCTTTTTCTCGCGGTGGTTTACGAAATGTTTCGTTCAGGCCGCATAAGCCGAAGGCGCATCCGGCGGAGTCTGCCCGGTGCGCTGGCGCTTACCGGGCCTACGTCAGGAGCACTTCCATACACTCCGGTGCGGTTCTGTCAGGCCGAACCGATCATCCTGCGCAGCACGTAGTGGAGGATGCCGCCGTGGCGGTAGTACTCCAGCTCGTTGGCGGTGTCGATGCGGCACAGCGTCTCGAGCTTCTTCTCGCCCTTGTCGGAGGCGATGGTTACCTTGACCGTGCCGCCCGGGGTGAGCTCACTGAGCCCTTCGATGGACACCTGCTCCTCACCGGTCAGGCCCAGGGATGTGCGGCTCTCGCCTTCCGGGAACTGAAGCGGGACCACGCCCATGCCGATCAGGTTGGAACGGTGGATGCGCTCATAGGACTCGGCCAGCACCGCTCGCACGCCGAGCAGGCGGGTACCCTTTGCGGCCCAGTCGCGGCTGGAGCCGGTGCCGTACTCCTTGCCGGCGATCACCACCAGCGGCGTACCCTCCTCCTGATACTTCATGGCAGCATCGTAGATCGCCATCTGCTCGCCTGAGGGTACGTGACGGGTCTCGCCACCGATCACGCCATCGAGCATCTCGTTCTTGATACGCACGTTGGCGAAGGTGCCGCGCATCATCACCTCATGATTGCCGCGCCGTGAACCATAGGAGTTGAAGTCCACCGGTTTGATGCCCCGCTCCTGCAGATAACGCCCGGCGGGGCTATCGGGCTTGATGGCACCGGCCGGCGAGATATGGTCGGTGGTTACCGAGTCGCCGAGCAAGGCGAGAATATGGGCGCCCTTGACGTCCTCGATGGCCTCCGGCTCACGGCCCATACCTTCGAAGAAGGGTGGGTGCTGGATGTAGGTGGAATCCTTCGACCATTGGTAAACCTGGCTTTCGGGTACATCAAGCAACTTCCAGGTCTCGTCTCCATCGAACACCTCCGCATACTCCTTGCGGAACATCTCGGTGTTGACCTTTTCCACGGCCTCGGCGATCTCTGCCTGGCTGGGCCAGATGTCCTTGAGGTAGACGGGGTTGTCGTGGGAGTCCGTGCCCAGCGGGTCACGGGTCAGGTCGAGTTGGACGTTGCCCGCGAGGGCATAGGCTACCACCAGCGGCGGCGAGGCCAGCCAGTTGGTCTTGATCAAGGGGTGAATGCGCCCCTCGAAGTTGCGGTTGCCCGATAGCACCGAGGCCACGGTGAGGTCGCCATCCTCGATGCCTTGCTCGATGGGTTCCGGCAGCGGCCCGGAGTTGCCGATGCAGGTGGTGCAGCCGTAGCCCACCAGGTTGAAGCCCAGAGCGTCGAGGTCGTCGTTTACGCCGCCGGCCTCGAGATAATCCGTCACCACCTTGGAGCCAGGAGCCAGGGAGGTCTTCACCCACGGCTTGGTGGTCAGCCCCTTCTCGCGGGCCTTTCGGGCCAGCAGTCCGGCCGCCATCATCACGCTGGGGTTGGAGGTATTGGTGCAGGAGGTGATGGCGGCAATCACCACCGCCCCCGGGTTGAGCTTGAAGGCCTCGCCCTTGAACTCCACCTCCTGGCTGTCGTGGTGCTCGTAGCTCTCCTCGACGCCCACGGCAGTCTGGCCGCCTTCGGAAAACAGGCGGCCCTTGTCGGTCTCGGGAAGCTTTTCGCCGTTTTCGTTCAACAGCTTGGCGAAGGTCGACTTCATGTCCTGGAGGGCAACGCGATCCTGCGGCCGCTTGGGTCCGGCCAGGCTGGCCTCGACCTCGGTCATGTCCAGCGCCAGGGTATCACTGAAGATCGGCTCGTCGGCGGGCTCGCGCCACAGGCCCTGGGCCTTGCTGTAGGCCTCTACCAGCGCGATCTGGTCATCCTCGCGGCCGGTCAGGCGCAAGTAGGTCAGTGTTTCGTCGTCTACCGGGAAGAAGCCGCAGGTGGCGCCGTATTCCGGGGCCATGTTGGCGATGGTGGCGCGGTCGGCTACCGGCAGATCCTTGAGGCCATCGCCGTAGAACTCGACGAACTTGCCCACCACGCCCTTCTTGCGCAGCATCTCGGTGACCGTCAGCACGAGGTCGGTGGCGGTGATGCCTTCGCGCAACTTGCCGGTAAGCTTGAAGCCCACCACCTCGGGAATCAGCATGGAGACCGGCTGACCGAGCATGGCGGCTTCGGCCTCGATCCCCCCGACGCCCCAGCCCAGTATGCCGAGGCCGTTGATCATGGTGGTGTGGGAGTCGGTTCCCACCAGGGTGTCCGGGTAGGCCAGCGTTCTGCCGTCCTGCTCTTTCGTCCAGACGGTCTTACCAAGGTATTCGAGATTGACCTGGTGGCAGATGCCGGTGCCCGGCGGTACAACGCGGAAGTTGTCGAAGGCGTCCTGACCCCAGCGCAGGAATTCGTAGCGCTCGCGGTTGCGGTCCATTTCGATGGCCACGTTGTCCTTGAACGCCGAGGGGTTTCCGAACTTGTCGACCATCACCGAGTGGTCGATGACCAGGTCCACCGGCGACAGCGGGTTTATGCGGGCCGGATCCTCGCCGAGGGATTTTACCGCGGCGCGCATGGAAGCCAGGTCTACGACCCCGGGCACGCCGGTGAAGTCCTGCATCAGCACCCGCGCCGGGCGATAGCCGATTTCGCGGTCAGAGTGGCCTTGCTGCTGCCAGTCGACAAGCGCCTGCATGTCCTCACGGGCGACGCTCTCGTCATCGGCGAAGCGCAGCTGGTTTTCCAGCAGTATCTTCAAGGTCTTGGGGAGACGGTCGATGTTGCCCAGCGCGTCGGCTGCCTTCTCCAGGCTGTGAAAGTGATAGGTCGTACCGCCGACGTCCAACGTCTGCAGGGTATCCGGTGTGGAGTCGTTGCTCATGCTGTCTGTTCTCCTTTCGCATCGCGGGGAGTGAGGGCACCATCCTGGCACCGTCTTGGTTACATGGTCATGATAGATGTCCTTTTCAAGCGTCGCCTGGAGCGGATGCCGTTTGGGCTCCCTTGAAATGCCGGCCTCATCCCCTCATATTGCTGCAACACGGTATCAGGGGTCGAGAAAACCGGATGCATGAGGAACAGCTGACGTCGCGTCGTGTGCACTGCCCTTACTGCGATGCGCCCTTCGATCTGCTGGTCGATACCACCCAGGGCAGTCAGGTCACCTGGGAGGACTGCCACATCTGTTGTGCGCCGATTCAGGTTCGGATCGAGATCGACCTGGAGGACGAGAGCGCCTTCCGGGTCGCCCTGGGGCGTGACGACGAAGTGCTGTAGGCTTCCCGCCGGGCGTCGCCCGAACGATTCACCCCGATCCATTAAGAGGTCCTCAATGAGTGATGCGCGTCACGAACGCTTGATCATCCTGGGTTCCGGCCCCGCCGGCTATACCGCGGCCGTCTACGCTGCCCGTGCCAACCTGAAGCCGCTGCTGATCACCGGCATCCAGGCGGGTGGCCAGCTGACGACCACCACCGATGTGGACAACTGGCCGGGAGACGATGCCGGCGTACAGGGCCCCGATCTGATGGAGCGGATGAAGCGCCACGCCGAGCGCTTCGACACCGAGGTGTTGTTCGATCATGTTCATGAGGTGGACTTGCGCGAGCGCCCTTTCATGCTGAAGGGCGACAACGGCGCCTACACCTGTGACGCTTTGATCATCGCCACCGGTGCGAGTGCTCGCTATCTGGGCCTCGAGTCGGAGCAGAAATTCATGGGGCAGGGGGTCTCGGCCTGTGCGACTTGTGACGGCTTCTTCTACCGCAAGCAGGAGGTGGTCGTGGTGGGTGGCGGCAATACCGCCGTCGAGGAGGCGCTCTATCTCTCCAATATCGCCTCCAAGGTAACCCTGGTGCACCGTCGGGACAGCCTGCGCGCCGAGAAGATTCTTCAGGACAAGCTGTTCGAGAAAGCCGAGAACGGCAACGTTGTGCTGGAGTGGAATCAGACTCTGGACGAGGTGCTGGGCGACAATAGCGGCGTGACCGGTGTGCGCCTCACGTCCACCGAGGATGGCAGCACGAAGGAAATTACCGCTCCGGGACTGTTCATCGCTATCGGTCACAGCCCCAATACCGGCATCTTCGAGAGTCAGCTCGAGATGGCAGGCGGCTATATCAAGGTCAAGTCGGGTCTCGGGGGTAACGCCACAGCGACCAGCGTGCCGGGTGTTTTCGCCGCCGGTGATGTAATGGACCATGTCTACCGCCAGGCCGTCACCTCCGCCGGTACCGGCTGCATGGCAGCGCTGGACGCCGAGCGCTATCTGGACGAGTTGTAAGCCAGCGACAAGCGCTCAGACTGTAGGGCAGTTGCCCGGGTGGCGCCGCCAACATTCCCTTGCCCCCTTGCCCCCTTGCCCCCTTGCCCCCTTGAAGCTTGGGTCAGTAGTGCGGCGGCACCTCGTCCTCAGGGCCGGGCGTCGTCGTGTCGTTCTCCTGCAGCGCTCGCTGCTGGTCGCGCAGTCTCTCCTGCATCAGCGCGTTGAGCCGCTCGAGGTGTGACAGCCGCTTCTCCTGGCCGGCCACGGCCACGTCGAGGATGTCGAGCCAGTGCTCCTGGTAGGCAATTCGGCTCTCCAGCGCCTCCAGGCGCATTGCCAGCTCTGCAGGCGTCGAATCGGTGCTCATGGTAAAATCATCCTGCTGAGTGTCGCCGTTCATCGTGGCATCTCCATGATGGTTTGTTCCTTCCTTTCACCCCGACAAGAGAGTTTTACAGGTCCATGAATCGAAAGGTCGTGTTTCGTTGCAGTCTCATCAGCCTGCTGCTGGCCGCGCCGGCCCCGCTGCTGATTGCCTTGTTCGTCCACCTTACCGGCGGCGCACTGTCCCGTGAGCTGTTTTCCAGCCTCCAGGTTGGCGGCGTGGCCATGGTCTATTTCGCCGCCGTCACCGCCATCTTTCTCGTACTGCTGGTCGCAACCCTGGCGGTCAACGCCCTTACGCCCCAGCTGGTCAACCTGGCCGAGGTCGAGGACGATGATCGCGAGATCGGTGAGGTCAAGTGGTTCAACGTCAACAAGGGATACGGTTTCATCACCCGTGACGATGGCGAGGATGTCTTCGTGCACTTCCGTGCCATACGCGGGCGAGGGCATCGTACCCTGGCCGAGGGCCAGAAGGTTCGCTATCACGTCATACAGAATGAGCGGGGGCTTCAAGCCGACGACGTCACCGTCATCACCTGAAAAACGGCCTGCGCTCGATCTTACTGCGTTGGAAGGTCGTCTCGAGATGCTCATTTAGCAGCTTGTAAACTCCGCTTTCTCGACGACCTTCCGCCTTGTCTGATCTTCGCTCGGCGCGTTTTCCCGCATTTCTAGCGTTCATCGCCCCGCCGTCGCGGGGCGATGGCGTTTCAGGGCTACTGACCCGAGTCGGGCCAGACGATCGGCTGCTCGCTGCCGTCGGGCAACACCTGGAGGAAGCGGTCCGGGTCGTCGCCGGGCTGCCAGCCACCCAGCGAACAGCGCACCTCGCAGCCTAGCCGGGCGGCGGCTTCCCGGGCACACTCCGTGTCGGTCGCCCAGGGCGTCGCGGGGCTGTCGAACCACAGGCTGGTGAAGCCGTCAGCGGCCTTCTCCACCACCAGCACCGGTATTTCGTCGGCTGCGGCGAGGCCGAGGGTGTGCCACTTGCGCTTGCCCAGTGGCGACAGAGGCTCGGCGGCGATGGCCTGCTGGAGCCAGGCATCCACACGCGAGATGTCACAGTGCGCCAGGTAGATCTCGATATCAGGATAGGATTGCATGGGCGCCTCAGAGCTGGGCCGTGCCGTTGACGAAGAGTCTGGCAAGGATCGCCTCGTAGACTCGGCTGAGGTCATCGAGGTCCGAGGCCAGTACCCGCTCGTTGACTTGGTGGATGGTGGCATTGCAGGGGCCGAGCTCGACCACCTGGCTGCCCAGGGTAGCAATGAAGCGCCCGTCAGACGTGCCGCCGGCGGTGGATAGCTCAGGGCGGTGCCCCAGGGCGTCCTCGACGCCATTGACGGCGGCCTCCACCAGTTCGCCCTCGGCAGTGAGGAAGGGCTCGCCGTTGAGCGTCCAGTCCAGGTGATAGTCGAGGCCATGGGCCTCCAGCAACGCCTCGGTGCGTTGCTGGATCTGCTCGTGGGTCACCTCGGTGGAGAAACGCAGGTTGAACACCACCTCGACCTCGCCGGGGATCACGTTGGTGGCGCCGGTCCCCGAACGGATATTGGAGACCTGGAAGCTGGTGGCGGGGAAAAAGGCGTTGCCGGTGTCCCAGTGTTCCCGCGCCAGGGCGTCCAGCGCCGGCAGCGCCTGGTGAATGGGGTTGCGCGCCAGGTGCGGGTAGGCCACATGGCCCTGAATGCCTCGGATATGCAGTACTCCGCCCAGCGAGCCGCGTCGACCGTTCTTGATCACGTCACCCAGCCGGTTGGTGGAGGAGGGCTCGCCGACAATGCAGTAGTCGAGACGGTCGTGGGTCTCTCGAAGGTGCTCGACCACGGCCCGGGTGCCGTCGACCGCCGGCCCCTCCTCGTCGGAGGTGATGAGGAAGCCGATGCGTCCGTGATGGTCCGGGTGTGCCGTCACGAAGCGTTCCACCGCAGTGACCATAGCCGCCAGGCTGCCCTTCATGTCAGCGGCACCTCTGCCTCGCAGCATGCCTGCCCCATCGATGCACGGCTCGAAGGGCGGGAAGTCCCAGCGGGGTTGGGGGCCGCTGGGCACCACATCGGTGTGGCCGGCGAAGGCCAGCAGCGGCCCATGGTGGCCACGGGTCGCCCAGAAGTTCTCCACGTCGCCGAAGGGCAGACGCTCGACCCGGAAGCCTAGCGCCTCGAGTCGCTCGATCATCAGCTCCTGGCAGCCCAGGTCATCCGGTGTCACCGAGGGGCGCCGGATCAGCTCGAAGGCGAGCGCCAGGGTCGGGGAGAGCGCTGGCGGCTCAATTGTTGGCATGCAGTGCCTCGTTGAGCGCGATGGCGCTCTTGTTGGTGAGGCACTCGATGCGTCCGTTCTGCGAGTTGCGGCGCAGCAGCAAGTCGTTCTGGTCGGCCAGTTCGCGGGCGGCTACGGTTTCGACCTCCTGGCCCTGGTCATCGAGCAGGGTGACCTTGGCGCCGGCGGTGAGGTAGAGGCCGGCCTCTATGGTGCAGCGGTCACCCAGCGGAATGCCGACACCGGCATTGGCGCCGATCAGGCAGCCCTCGCCCACCTTGATGACGATGTTGCCGCCGCCGGAGAGAGTGCCCATGGTGGAGCAGCCGCCGCCGAGGTCCGAGCCCTTGCCGACCATCACGCCGGCGGAGATGCGGCCCTCGATCATGCCCGGTCCCTCGGTACCGGCATTGAAATTGACGAAGCCCTCGTGCATCACCGTGGTGCCCTCGCCGAGGTAGGCGCCCAGTCGCACCCGGGCGGTGTCACCGATGCGCACGCCGCCGGGTACCACGTAATCGGTCATCTTCGGGAACTTGTCGACGCAGTCCACCGAGAGCGGGCGTCCCTCCAGGCGCGCCTTGAGGCGACGGGCTGGTAGCTCCTCGATGTCGATCGCCCCTTCGCTGGTCCAGGCGATGTTACGCAGCAGACCGAACATGCCGGTGAGCTCGAGCCCGTGGGGCTTGACCAGGCGATGAGAGAGCAGGTGCAGCTTGAGGTAGACCTCCGGTGCGCTCTGGGGCGGGGTGTCCACGTCCAGGAACATGGCTACCAGCGGGCGCCGGCTCGCGGCCAGGGTCTCGGCCAGTTCGGCCTGTTCCTCGTGGCCGGCGGCCTTCAGCGCGCCGGCCAGCTCGCTGCAATGCTCGGGCAGGAAACTGACCGCGGCATTGCCGTCGGGGGCGTCGAGTATCTTGGCGGCGGCGGCCACCAGGCTGGGGTCAGGATCGAGCAGTGGGGCCGGGTAGTAGATCTCCAGCCAGTCGCCCTGGGTATTTTGGGTGCCGATTCCGAGTGCAAAGCTCAGCATGGGGGTGGTGTCCTATGGAAGCGTGGAGGAGGGCCAGGGGAGGCCCTAGAGTGAGTCGTAGTCGCCGTCGCGGTAGCCGACGAGGATCTCGTCGCCGGTATCGAGCACCGGGCGCCTGAGCAGGGTAGGGTGGGCCAGCATCAGCTCGCGGGCCTTGTTGGCGTCGATGTCGGCCTTCGTTTCCTTGTCGAGCTGACGCCAGGTGGTGCTGCGCTTGTTCAGCATCTCCATGACCGGCACGCGGTGCAGGATGTGTTCCAGCAGCGGCGCCGAGAGCCCGTCCTCGCGCAGGTCATGGACCTGGAAGGAAATGCCCTTGTCCTCCAGGACCTTGCGCGCCTTGCGGCAGGTGTCGCAGTTCTTGATCACGTAGAGCGTCAGCATCGGGAACTCCTCTCGATAAAGCGGCGGATTCGCCTGGCGGCCTCTACGGTGGCCTCGACCTCGGCGACCAGCGCCAAGCGCAGCCGGCCGCTGCCGGGGTTGATTCCGTTGTTGCCGTCCCGCCCCATGTAGCTGCCGGGCAGCACGCTGACGTTCTCCGCGGCGTAGAGCGATCGGGTGAAGGCCTCGTCATCCCCGCCGGGCACCGCTGGCCAAAGGTAGAAGCTGGCCTGGGGGGCGGGGAAGTCCAATACCGGGGCGAGGACCTCGGTGACCGCGGCGAATTTCTCGCGATAGGCGTCCCGATTGGCGCGCACATGCGTCTCGTCGTTCCAGGCGGTGATTGATGCCTGCTGAACGGGTAGCGACATGGCGCAGCCATGGTAGGTGCGGTAGCGCTTGAACGGGGCGATCAGCTGTGCATCGCCGGCAACGAACCCGGAGCGCAGCCCCGGCAGGTTGGAGCGCTTGGAGAGCGAATGGAACACCAGGCAGCGCCGATAGTCGTGGCGGCCGAGGCGAGCACAGGCCTCGAGCAGCCCCGGCGGCGGGGCGGCCTCGTCCAGGTAGAGCTCCGAGTAGCACTCGTCCGAGGCGATCAGGAAATCGTGTTCATCCGCCAGGGCGATAAGCGTCTCGAATTCAGCCAGTGGCGTCACTGCCCCGGTGGGGTTGCCCGGCGAGCAGAGGAATACCAGTTGGACGTCGCGCCAGGTCTCGGCGGGCACGCTGCCCAGGTCCGGTCGAAAGCCGCTCTCGGCGGTGCCATCCAGGTAGAGCGGCTGTCCGCCGGCCAGCAGAGTGGCACCCTCGTAGATCTGGTAGAAGGGGTTGGGCATCGCTACCTTCGCCGTGCGAGTACGATCCAGCGCCGCCTGAACGAAAGCGAAGATCGCCTCCCGGGTGCCGTTCACCGGCAGCACCTGGTGGTCGGCATCGAGCCCAGTCAGCCCGAAGCGTCGCGTCGCCCAGCCGGCGATGGCGCCACGCAGCTCCGCGCTGCCGGCGATGGTCGGGTAGCGGGCGAAGTCTTCCTGGTGGCGATGCAGGGTGTTCAGGGCGGCGGCAAAGGGGGCGTGCTGCGGCTCGCCGATGGTCAGCGGGATAGGTGTCAGCCCAGCAGGCGGTGTCACGCCGGCCTTGAGGGCGGCGAGCTTCTCGAAGGGGTAGGGCTTTAGGGCGTCGAGGTCGGGGTTCATGGGTGTCCAGGTGCGCCTCGGACAGAGAGAAGAGTCCGGCGTCGTTATCGGTGTTGGCCCGCATGCCGTCGGCGGGCAGGGCGTCGATTATAGGGAACCCCCGGGGCGGCCTCAAACGGCGACCCGCGCCCAGCGTCAGCCGGGAATGGCAAGGACCTCGATGAGGCGCTCGCGCAGGCGCTGCTGGCGTTCCGGGTCGGTGAGCGGCGCGCCGGCCTTGTCGGTGATGAAGAAGACGTCCTCGACCCGCTCGCCCAGGGTCGCGATCTTGGCCGCCGACAGCGCGATGTCCTGCTCCATGAAGATGCGTCCTACCCGGGCCAGCAGGCCGGGGCGGTCGGGTGCGACCAGCTCGAGGAGGGTGCGGTCATTGGCCGGATCCTGTTCGATGCTGACCTCGGTGGGCACGCGGAAATGCTTGAGCTGGCGCGGTGTGTGGCGCGTGACGATCTGCGGGTAGTCGTCTGGGTCATCGAGTTCCTCTACCAGGTGCCGGCGAATCTCCTCGATGCGCTCGCGGTCGCGGATCGCCTGGCCATGGTCGTCCAGCACGATGAAGGTGTTCAGCGTCCAGTCGTTGCTGGAGGTGGCGATGCGGGCGTCGTGGATCGATAGCCCCAGCTGGTCCATGGCGGCGGCGGTGGCGGCAAAGAGGTCGTCCACCGAGAGGGTGTGGATGAAGACCTTGGTGCCGCCCTCGGCCATGTCGTCGGTGGGGGCGTTGATCAGGATCAGCGGCAGCTGGCTGTCGCCATGGTTCAGGATGCCCTGGGTCTGCCAGACGATCTCGCTGGGGGCGTACTGCAGGAAGTAGTCCTCGCCCAGCGACTCCCAGAGCCGGTCTACCAGGTTCATGTCGGCGCCTACCGTGGCCAGCAGGGAGTGGGCTTCGCTGCGCGTCTCCTGCACCCAGTCGTCGCGCTCCAGGGGATTCTCGAGCCCGCGTCGCAGGGCGCGCTTGGCCTCGCCATGCAACTGGCGCAGCAGCGAGGCTCGCCAGCCGTTCCACAGGGTCGGGTTGGTGGCATTGATGTCGGCAACCGTCAGCACGTAGAGGTAATCCAGCCGGGTCTCGTCGCCCACCAGGCGCGCGAAATCGGCGATCACATCGGGGTCGGTGATGTCGCGTTTCTGGGCCACCATGGACATCATCAGGTGGTGCTCCACCAGCCAGCTGACCAGGCGAGTGTCGCGGCTGGAGAGTCCATGGCGCTCACAGAAGGCCTCGGCATCCCGGGCACCAAGGGTCGAGTGGTCGCCGCCGCGTCCCTTGCCGATGTCGTGATAAAGACCGGCGATCCACAGCAGCTCCAGCTTGGGCAGTTGATGGATCAGGGTGGCGGCGACCGGGAACTCCTCCTTTGCCTCTGGCTTGCGGAAACTGTGGATGCATTTGAGCAGGCGCAGCGTATGGGCATCCACCGTATAGATGTGGAAGAGGTCATGCTGCATCAGCCCCACCGCCTGACCGAATTCGGGCAGGTATTTGCCGAGCACGCCATAGCGGTTCATGCGTCGCAGTTGGCGGGCCACATTGCCGCCGGAGCGCAGCAGCGCCATGAACAGACTCTGGTGACGCAAGTCGTCGCGATAGAGGTCGTCGATCATGTGGCGGTGGTCGCGGATCAGGCGGATGGTGTCGGCGCGCACTCCTTCGATCTCCGGGTGCTCGGCCATCAGCAGGAAGAGCTCGAGCAGCGCCGAGGGACGCCGGCGGAAGACATGGCGCGAGCGCGCCTGGATATAGCCTCCCTTGATCTCGAATCGCTCGTTGAGGGTAGTGGTGGTGAGTGCCTCGCCGTCGTGCAGGATCGCCTCGTCGAAGTGTTGCAGCAGCATGTCGTTGAGCCCGGCCAACGCCGTGACATGGCGATAGTAACGCTTCATGAATTGCTCGACGGCCAGGCGCTCCGGCGTGTCGCGGTAGCCGAAAAGCTCGGCGATGGTGCGCTGGTGGTCGAACAGCAGGCGGTCCTCCGCTCGGTCGGTCAGCATGTGCAGGGCATAGCGCACCTGCCACAGGAAGGCCTCGCCCTGGCTGAGGATGCGCAGCTCGGGATCGTTCATGAAGCCGCCGGCGACGAGGTCCTCGAAGCGCTGGGTGCCGAAGTGGCGCTTGGCCACCCAGCCGATCATCTGGATGTCACGCAGCCCCCCCGGCGAGCTCTTGATATTGGGCTCGAGGTGGTACTCGGAGTTGTTGTAGCGGTAGTGGCGGCTGATCTGTTCCTGCCACTTGGCCTCGAAGAAGCGATCCGCCGGCCACAGTTGGTCGGTGGACAGGCGCGACTGCATCGCCTCGCGCAGGCGTTCGGGCCCGGCCAGAGTACGCGTCTCGAGCAGATTGGTGATCACCGTCACGTCGGCCACGGCCTCTCGCTCGCAATCGGCGAGTGAGCGCACGCTGTGGCCAATCTCCAGGCCGATGTCCCACAGGAAAGTGATAAAGGCTGTGAGGGGTTCGCGATACGGTGTGTCGTCATCGTGCTCGAGCAGCAGCAGCAGGTCGATGTCGGAATGGGGATGCAGCTCGCCTCGGCCGTAGCCGCCCACAGCGAGCAATCCGACACCCTCGTCGGGCCAGTCGTGTTGTTCCCAGGCGATGGCCAGCAGGCGGTCCAGGCACCACGCCCGGCCGTGCACCAGGTCACGGATGTCGGCACCGGCGCGGAAACGCTCGTCCAGGCGGGCCTGGATACTGCGCAGCGCGGCCTTGAAGGGTGCGATCGGTGAGCGTTCGCCGGCGAGCTCGGCACGAAAGGCTTCGATATCGAAGAGACTTTCGTCGGGATCGAAGCGGTAGTGGTGCAGGAGCATGGCAGTCGACTCAGCGGTCGAGGAGGGAAAGGTCTTCGTCACTACGCGCGGTGAGTACCTCCACTCCCGTCGCGGTGACCAGCAGGGTGTGCTCCCACTGGGCGGTCAGACTCCTGTCCTTGGTCACCGCGGTCCAGCCGTCGCGCAGCACCTTGGTGCGATGATCGCCCACATTGATCATCGGCTCGATGGTGAAGCACATGCCCTCCTGGAGGGGGATGTCGGCCTCGGGGGCATAGCCGTCGTAGTGCAGGATCTGCGGATCCTCGTGGAAGCCGGCGCCGATGCCGTGCCCGCAGAAGTCGCGCACCACCGAATAGCCATTGGCCTCGGCGTGTTCCTGGATGGCGCGGGCAAGCGTGGAGAGGTGCACGCCCGGGCGCACCAGGGCGATGCTGCGGTACAGGCATTCTTGAGTGACCCGGCAGAGGCGCTCGCCCTGGATGGTCTCGCCAATGATGAACATCATGCTGGTATCGCCGTGGTAGCCGTCGGCAGTCTTCACGGTAATGTCGATGTTCATGATGTCGCCCTTCTTGAGTTTCTTGGCGTCATCCGGAATGCCATGGCAGACCACGTGGTTGATCGAGGTGCAGATCGACTTGGGAAAGCCGTGATAATCGAGCGGCGCCGGGGTGGAGCCCAGCTCGTCGACAATATAGTCGTGGCACAGCCGGTCCAGCTCGCCGGTGCTCACGCCGGCCGTAACATGGGGGATGAGCATCTCGAACACGCTGGCGGCCTGGCGTCCCGCTTCGCGCATCTTATCGATCTCGTCGGGCGTCTTGATGGGTACGTTCATGGAATCTCGAATCAGGGGTGGTGTCGCCCGGGCAAGGGTGGGCTTGAGCATCGGACGACTTCATCTCGGAAGCCATCCATGGTATAAAGCTGCGCGCTTTCCTGCAATCGCGGAGCCTTGTCGATCCTTCGGCACCTCAGCGATGAGCGAGAAGTGCGATCAATCAATGCAACGCCTTGAAATCACACATGCACCGTCACAT
Source organism: Halomonas sp. (assembly GCF_034520545.1). Lineage (GTDB taxonomy): Bacteria > Pseudomonadota > Gammaproteobacteria > Pseudomonadales > Halomonadaceae > Halomonas. The sequence goes on along the minus strand of NZ_JAXHNN010000016.1, from coordinate 199,721 downwards.
GGTCCCGGGTGCTGTCGGGTTGCTCCGACGGTCGGATCCATGGGGTGCGTGGAGGCCTAACCCGATTTTCCAGGAGTCATCCATGGCACACGTCAATATGCGTGACCTGCTCAAAGCAGGCGCTCACTTCGGCCACCAGACCAAGTACTGGAACCCGAAGATGAGCAAGTTCATTTTCGGCGCCCGTAACAAGATCCACATCATCAACCTCGAGCACACCCTGCCGGCCCTCAACGAGGCCATCGATGTGGTCGAGAAGATGGCGGCGGCCAACAACAAGATCCTGTTCGTCGGCACCAAGCGCAGCGCGAGCAAGATCATCAAGGAAGAGGCCAATCGCGTCAGCCAGCCGTTCGTCAACCACCGCTGGCTCGGCGGCATGCTGACCAACTACAAGACCATCCGCGTCTCCATCAAGCGTCTGCGCGAACTCGAGGCCATGCACGAAGATGGCACCTTCGAGAAGCTGACCAAGAAAGAAGTGCTGATGGCGACCCGCGAGCAGGACAAGCTCGAGCGGTCCGTGGGTGGTATCAAGGAAATGGGCGGCTTGCCCGATGCGCTGTTCGTGATCGACGTGGACCATGAGCGTATCGCCATCAACGAGGCGAACAAGCTGGGTATCCCGGTCATCGGCGTGGTGGATACCAACTCCGATCCCGACGGCGTCGACTACGTGATCCCGGGCAACGATGACTCCATCCGTGCCATTCAGATCTACGTCAAGGCCATCGCTGATGCCTGTGCCCGTGCCAAGGAAGGTCGTCCCGACGAGTTCGTCGAGGTGATCGAAGAGGCCGCTGCTCAGGAAAGCGACAGCGCCGCCGAGTGATCGCGGTCCGTCTGATCGGCGGCTGTGGATGGCCTGTCACACCGTTGCCATCGATGCCGGTTAGACGAGAAGGGGGCCGTGGCCCCCTTTTTTATACGAATTCACCGGATTCTCCGCTGCGAGGGTCCGGCCCACTTCCCGAGACATTCAGAGGTGATACCCATGGCAGCTATCAGCGCCTCCCAGGTGAAGGAACTGCGCGAGCGTACCGGGCTCGGCATGATGGAGTGCAAGAAGGCACTCACCGAAACGGGTGGTGACATCGAAGTCGCCATCGAGAACCTGCGCAAGAGCTCCGGGCTCAAGGCCGCCAAGAAGGCCGGTCGCACGGCCGCCGAAGGCGCCGTGGTGACCCGCGTCGCCGACGACAGCTCCTTCGGTGTCGTGGTCGAGATCAATTCCGAGACCGACTTCGTCGCCCGCGACGAGAACTTCACGGCTTTCGCCGACAAGATCGCCGATGCCTTCTTCGCCGCCAAGAGCGAAGACGTGGCCGCGGTGATGGAAGGTGCGCTGGAGACGGCTCGCGAGCAGCTGGTACAGAAGATCGGCGAGAACATCGGCGTGCGTCGCTGTGCCGTGGTCGAGGCACCGGAAGGCGGCGTGGTGGGCGAATACGTCCATGGCGGCCGCATCGGCGTGCTCACCGTGCTCAAGGGCGGCAACACCGAAGTGGCCAAGGATGTCGCCATGCACGTGGCGGCCATCAACCCGACCGTGGCGCTTCCCGAGGACATGCCGCAGGCGCAGTTGGATGCCGAGAAGGCGATCATCCTCGCCCAGCCCGACATGGCCGGCAAGCCCGAGCAGATTGCCGAGAAGATGGTGCAGGGCCGCCTCAAGAAGTATCTGGCAGAGAACAGCCTGACCGAACAGCCTTTCGTCAAGAACCCGGACCAGACCGTGGCCGAGTTCGTCAAGGCGGCCGGCGGCGAAGTGGTCGGTTTCACCCGCTTCGAGGTGGGCGAGGGCATCGAGAAGGCAGAGGTCGACTTCGCCGCGGAAGTGATGGAACAGGCCAAGCGCAGCTGAGGTCTCAGGTTCCAGTGTGAAGATGGCGTGCGCGCGAGCGCACGCCTTCGCGTATCCGGCCGGTGAGTCCGGTCATCCATCCGTTCCCAAGCGTCGAGAATCGGGAGATACCCCATGACCAGTGCTGATCACCCTGCCTCCAGCAAGCCCGAGAAGACCCGCGCCGAAGTGTCCAAGTACAAGCGTATCCTGCTCAAGCTCTCCGGCGAGGCCTTGACCGGCGATGCCGACTTCGGCATCGACCCCAAGGTGCTGGATCGCCTGGCGCTGGAAATTGGCCAACTGGTGGGGATCGGCGTCCAGGTCGGCATCGTCGTCGGCGGCGGCAACCTCTTCCGCGGGGCGGCCCTGCACGAGGCGGGCATGGATCGGGTCACCGGCGACCACATGGGCATGCTGGCCACGGTGATGAATGCTCTGGCCATGCGCGATGCCCTGGAGCGTTCCAACATCCGCTCGCGTGTGATGTCGGCGATTCCGATGAGTGGCGTGGTGGAGCATTATGATCGCCGAACCGCCATCCGCTACCTGACGTCCGGGGACGTGGTGCTGTTCTCGGCCGGCACCGGCAATCCTTTCTTCACCACGGACTCTGCGGCCTGCCTGCGCGGCATCGAGATCGACGCCGACGTGGTGGTCAAGGCCACCAAGGTCGATGGTGTCTACGACAAGGACCCGGTCAAGCATCCCGAAGCGGTCAAGTACGAGCAGCTGTCCTATGATGATGCGCTCGACCAGAAGCTCGGGGTGATGGATTTGACCGCCATCTGCCTGGTGCGGGACCATGACATGCCAGTGCGGGTGTTCAACATGAACAAGCCGGGTGCCCTGCTGAACCTGGTGGTGGGTGGCAAGGAAGGCACGCTGATTGACAGAGGGTGAGACAGTGATCGATGACATCAAGAAGGATGCGCAGAGTCGCATGAAGAAGAGCCTCGAGGCCCTTCACCAGAACTTCAACAAGATCCGTACCGGTCGGGCGCATTCCAGCATCCTGGATGCGGTGACCGTGGATTACTATGGCAGCCAGGTGCCGCTCAATCAGGTGGCCTCGATCAACACCGAGGACGCCAGGACCTTGAGCGTGGTGCCCTGGGAGCAGCAGATGGTACCGAAGATCGAGAAGGCCATCATGACGTCCGATCTCGGCCTCAACCCGGCGAGTGCCGGCAACGTGATTCGCGTGCCCATGCCGATGCTTACCGAGGAGACGCGCAAGGGCTACATCAAGCAGGCTCGCCAAGAGGCTGAGCATGCTCGGGTGGCGGTGCGTAGCGTGCGCCGCGATGCCAACGGTGATCTCAAGTCGCTGCTCAAGGAGAAGGAGATCACCGAGGACGAGCAGCACCAGGCCGAGGAAGCCATCCAGAAGCTTACCGACAGCATCGTCGCCGAGATCGACAAGGCGCTGGAGTCCAAGGAACACGACCTGATGCAGGTTTGAGGACGGCAGGCGGCGCCGGCGAACGGCGCGGCCGGCGATGGATCGCCTCACGGCGAACCGCGGTGAAGCGTCCGTGGTTCGCCGGCTTTCATGCTTTTTACCCGCCATGCGAGACATCATGACGTCACCGCAGTCTCCCCGTTCCGGGGCCACTACCGACGATGGACCCGTTTCCGGCGAGGCGCCATTGCCGCGCCACGTGGCCATCATCATGGACGGCAACAATCGCTGGGCGAAGGCGCGCGGTCTGTCCGGCGTGCGTGGCCACCATGCCGGCGTGGAGGCGGTGCGCGCCGTCATTCGTCGCGCCGCCGAGCGGGGCATCGAGACTCTCACGCTGTTCGCCTTCTCCAGCGAGAACTGGAAGCGGCCTGCTAGCGAGGTCAATGCGCTGATGGAGCTCTTCCTCCTGGCGCTTCGTCGTGAGGTCAAGAAACTCCACCGGCACGGCATTCGCCTGTCGGTGATCGGTGACCGCAGCGGCTTCTCCACCTCGATCCAGAAGCATATCGCCAGTGCCGAGGCGCTGACGCGTGACAATACCGGCCTGCACCTGGTGATCGCGGCCAACTATGGGGGGCGCTGGGATATCGCCGGTGCCGCCCGGCGGCTGGCTGAGCGGGTCGCCGCCGGCGAGCTCGACCCCGAGATGATCGACGAGCTGGCCCTCGACGAGGAGGTGAGCCTGTCCGGCGATGCCCCGGTGGACTTCTGCATCCGCACCAGCGGTGAGCAGCGCATCTCCAACTTCCTGCTCTGGCAGATGGCCTATGCCGAGCTCCATTTCACCCCCGTGCTGTGGCCCGACTTCGATGGCGCGGCCTTTGACCGCGCGCTGGCTGACTTTCAGGGTCGGCAGCGACGCTTCGGCATGACCGACGAACAGATCGAGGCACAGGGTGCTTAGACAACGGATCATCACCGCGGCCTGGTTGATCCCGCTGGCCCTGTTCGGCCTGTTCGGCCTGGAGGGTGAAGGGTTCCGTCTGTTCACCGCCGTCATCGTGCTGCTCGCCGCCTGGGAATGGGCCAACCTTGCCGGTATCACCGCGCCGGGTCCTCGCCTGCTTCTGGTGGTGGGCCTCGCCTTGCTGTTGGCACTGTGCTGGGTGACCGGCGCCGGGCTGTCGACCTGGCTGCTGTGGCTGGGTGCGCTGGGCTGGCTGGTCAACCTCTACTGGGTGACGAGTTATCCTGCGCGCCTCGTGCAGTGGCAGTCGACCGGCATGCGCCTGGCCATGGGGCTCTGGGTGCTGCTGCCGACCTGGGTGGGCTTCAGTGTTCTTCGCGAGGGCGGTGCCCTTTGGCTGCTTTTCGTGCTGCTGCTGGTGTGGGGTGCCGACATCGGCGCCTACTTCGTCGGCCGAGCCCTCGGCCGTCACAAGTTGGCCCCCAGTGTGAGCCCCGGCAAGACGTGGGAGGGGGTGGCTGGTGGGCTGGCCGTCACCGCGCTGTTGGCGATCGGCTTCGCTACCTGGCAGGGTCTCGGCGTCACCGGTGGACTGATTCTGCTGCTGGCGACGGCGTCGGTGACGCTGGCCTCGGTACTGGGCGACCTGCTCGAGAGCATGCTCAAGCGCCATCGCGGCATCAAAGACTCCAGCCAGCTGCTACCCGGGCATGGTGGAGTGCTCGACCGGGTCGACAGCCTGACCGCCGCGGTACCACTGTTCGCCCTGCTGTCCGGGGGCCTGCTGTGACCCTGGAGCGTGTGACCGTTCTGGGCGCCACCGGCTCCATCGGCACCAGCACCCTGGACGTGCTCGGCCGTCACCCGGAGCGCTACCGGGTACATGCCCTGACCGCCCACCGCTCCCGGGAAGCGATGCTGGACCAGTGCCGGCGCCATCGGCCGGCGGTGGCGGTGCTCGATGCCGAGGAGGACGCCGCCTGGCTGCGTGGGCAGCTGGCCGAGGCGGGGCTCGCCACCGAGGTGCGGGCCGGTCGTGAGGCGCTGGTTGAGGTGGCCGAGGCCCGTGAGGTGAACACTGTGATGTCGGCCATCGTCGGTGCCGCGGGCCTCCTGCCGACGCTGGCTGCAGTGAAGGCTGGCAAACGGGTCCTGCTGGCCAACAAGGAGGCCCTGGTGATGTCCGGGGCGCTGTTCATGGACGCCGTGGCGCGTCACGGCGCCACCCTCCTGCCGATCGATTCCGAACATAATGCCATCTACCAGTGTCTACCCATCGACCATCGTGGTGGCCTGGTACGCCACGGCGTGACGCAACTGCTGTTGACTGCCTCCGGTGGCCCCTTTCGCGGCTGGTCGCGGGACGATCTGATCAGCGTGACCCCGGATCAGGCCTGCGCCCACCCCAACTGGTCCATGGGGCGCAAGATCTCGGTGGATAGTGCCACCCTGATGAACAAGGGACTCGAGCTGATCGAAGCATGCTGGCTCTTCGATGCCCGTCCCGACCAGATCCAGGTGGTGGTGCACCCCCAGAGCGTGATTCACTCCATGGCGGCCTACAGCGACGGCTCGGTGATTGCCCAGTTGGGCAATCCGGACATGCGCACTCCCATCGCCTATGGGCTGGCCTGGCCGGAGCGCATCGATGCCGGGGTAGAGACCCTTGACCTCTTCCGGGTCGCGCGGCTCGACTTCGAGCCTGCCGACGAGATGGCCTTTCCCTGCCTGCGTCTGGCCCGGGAGGCCATGGACGCGGGTGGCACAGCGCCGGCGGTACTCAATGCCGCCAACGAGGTGGCGGTGGAGGCCTTCCTGGCCGGCCGTCTCGGCTTTACCGGCATCGGCGAGCTGGTGGCCCGGGTGCGCGATGAGCGCTCTGTGTCGCCGGCCGAAGACCTCGAGACCATCCTCGAGGCCGATGCTCTCGCCCGGCGCGCGGCTCACGCCTGGCTGGCGCGGCAATGATGCGCGCGCCTCGACGCTGTTGACTGCAAGGAGACTGACTTGGGCTTGATCCAGAACGTGCTGGCCGTGATCGTGGTGCTCGGCCTGTTGATCACCTTCCATGAGTTCGGTCACTTCTGGGTGGCCCGGCGCTGCGGCGTGAAGGTGCTGCGTTTTTCCGTGGGCTTCGGCAAGCCGCTGTGGTCGCGCCGTGATCGTCATGGTACCGAATTCGTGGTGGCCGCGATCCCGCTGGGGGGCTACGTCAAGATGCTCGACGAGCGCGAAGGCCCGGTTGACCCTGCCGAGCGACAGCAGGCCTTCAATAACAAGACGGTCTGGCAGCGTATCGCCGTCGTTGCTGCCGGGCCCCTGGCGAACTTCCTGCTGGCCATCGTGGCTTATTGGGCCCTCTTCGTTGCCGGCACCACCGCGGTGGCGCCGGTGATCGGCAGCGTGGCGCCGGACTCGCCCGCCAGCCGTGGCGGGCTCGAGGCCGGTCAGGAGATCACCGCGGTTCGGGGCGAGGCGGTACGCTCCTGGGACGAGATCAACCTCAAGCTGGTCGCGGCCATCGGTGCCAGCGGAGAACTGGAGGTACAGGCCCGCGACGAGGCGACAGCCGACCCCAGGACCTATCGTTTGCCGGTGCAAGATTGGCTGGTGCGTCAGGATCCTCCCCGGCCACTGCCGAGCCTGGGACTGACGCCCTGGCAGCCGGAAATTCCCGCGGTGCTGGGCCAGCTGATCGAGGGCGAGGCGGCGGCCGAAGCAGGCCTGCAGGTGGGTGACGAGGTCGTCGCGGTTAATGGTGAACCGGTGACGGACTGGATGGCCTTCGTCGATCGCGTCCGCGCCAGCCCCGGCGAGCCTCTGGATCTCACCGTGCGACGCGACGGCGAGCGTCTCTCGGTTACGATGACCCCCGGCCGCAACGAACTGGAGGAGGGTGTGGTCATTGGCTATATCGGTGCCGGCGTCGAGCCCGTCGAATGGCCCGAGGAGTACCGTCGCGAGATCCGTTATGGGCCGGTGGCCGCGGTGGGTCAGTCGCTGTCACGCACCGGCGAGATGACGGTGCTGACCCTGGGGGCCATCCGCAAGATGGTGGTGGGCCTCATTTCGCCGTCGAATCTCTCCGGCCCCATCACCATCGCGCGTATTGCCGGCGAGTCGGCGCGCTCCGGACTCGAGAGCTTCGTCAGCTTCCTGGCGTATCTGTCCATCAGCCTGGGCGTGCTCAACCTGCTGCCGATTCCGGTGCTCGACGGTGGCCATCTACTCTATTATCTGGTCGAGGTGGTACGCGGTCGCCCGGTGTCCGATCAGGCCCAGGCCGTAGGCCTGCGTATCGGTCTGGCGCTAGTCGGTACCTTGATGCTTATGGCGCTCTATTTCGACCTCATGCGACTCTGGTAGCCGGGCGCTGGCTTGTCAGTGGCCAGTACAAATGTATAAGGTGCCTGTCTAGACAGGACGGCAGATCAACGCGAGCGAATCGACTGCATGAAAATCAAGACCATCGGACTGGCGGCGCTGCTGCTCGTAGGTGCCCAGGCGGCACAGGCGGAACCTTTCGACGTTTCCGACATCAGGGTTGAGGGGCTGCAGCGGGTTTCTCCCGCTTCCGTGTTCAATGCCTTTCCTGTCAGCGCTCCCGATCGGGTCGACGAGCGCGAGCTTGCCGAGGCGGCCCGGGAGCTCTTCGCTACGGGTCTCTTCGAGGACGTCCGGCTGGCCCGCGAGGGGGATGTTCTGATCATTCAGGTGGTCGAGCGCCCGAACATCGCGCGACTCAATATCGAAGGCAACAAGCAGATCGCTGACGAAGATCTACGTAATGGCCTCAAGCAGGCCGGGCTGAACGAGGGCCAGGTGCTGCAGCTCTCTACCCTCGAGGAGATCCAGCGCGAGTTGGAGGGGGTCTATCAGTCCCAAGGTCGCTACAGTGCGCGGATCGACACTTCCGTCGAGGAGGTCGGCGAGGGGCAGGTCCAGGTCAATATCGATATCGACGAAGGGGCGGTAGCCAAGATCCGTCAGATCAATATCGTCGGAAACCGTGACTTCGAGGATGACGAGCTGCGCGATGTGTTCGAGCTCGACGACAAGCCGGGCTGGTTCTTCGGCTGGTTCTCCAGCGACGAGTACTCCCGCGAGGCTCTGTCCGGTGATCTGGAGCGGCTGCGCTCCTTTTATCTGGATCGCGGCTACGTGAACTTCAACATCGAGTCCTCCCAAGTCTCGATCAGCCCCGACAAATCGCGGATTTTTGTTACCGTGAACATCGACGAGGGCCGACAGTATCGCCTGGGTGACATCCGTTTTGCCGGCGAGCTGAGGATCGCCGAGCGCGAGGCTCGTGAGCTGCTGGAAGTAGAAACCGGTGAGATCTTCTCGCGTAGCGATGTCACTGCCTCCGCGGAGGCCTTGCGCTCGCGTCTGGGTGCCGAGGGCTTTGCCTTCGCCAACGTGGACGGGATTCCCGAGATTGCCGCTTCCGGGGACACCGTGGATCTGACCTTCCGTGTCGAGCCGGGTCGCCGGGCCTACGTGCGGCGCATCGAGTTCACCGGCAATACCACCACTCAGGATGAGGTGCTGCGGCGCGAGATGGTCCAGATGGAGGGGGCGCCAGCTTCCACCGAGTCGATCAGTCAGTCGCGTCAGCGCCTGGAGCGATTGGGCTTCTTCAAGCAGGTCGACGTGGAAACGCGTCCGGTGGCCGGTGAGCCCGACCAGCTGGATGTCACCTATACGGTAGAGGAGCAACCTTCGGGTTCGATCTCGGCGAGCATTGGCTTCTCCCAGAGCGCCGGGGTGATCTATGGTGCCTCACTGTCCCAGAACAACTTTCTGGGTACCGGCAACCGGGTCAACCTGGGTGCCCAGCGAAGCGATACCTACACCAGCCTCAACTTCGGCTTCACCGACCCCTACTGGACCTTGGACGGCATCTCGCGCGGCTATAATCTCTTTTATCGCGAGACCGACTACGAGGACTCCGATATCTCGACCTACTCCACCGACGCCTTCGGTGGGGGCATCAACTTCGGCTATCCGATCAACGAGCTGACTCGCCTTAATTTCGGAGCCGCGGCCGAGGACCTATCCATCAAGACCTACCGCGACACGCCGGCCGAGATCATCCAGTACGAGCAGGATCAGGGGAATGACGCCCAGAGCCTGAAGCTGACAGCCAGCTGGACCCGCAACAACCTCAACCGCGGCATCATGCCCACTGCCGGCAACTACCAGCGCCTGTCGCTGGAGACCGCCGTGCCAGGGAGCGATGCCGAGTATTACAAGCTGCGCGCCCGGGCCCGTCAGATCGTCCCCTTCAACGAGGAGCAGACCTGGGGGCTGAAGTTCAGCGGTGAGCTGGGTTATGCCGACACCGTCGGCAACGACCCCTATCCGTTCTACGAGAACTTCTTCTCCGGCGGTCTCGGGTCTGTCCGCGGTTTCACCGGCAATACCCTGGGGCCGGCCACCACCGAGCGCAATGGCGGTAATGACCGTACCCTGGGCGGCAACGTGCTGGTGGAAGGCAGCGCCGAGGTGCTCTTCCCCATGCCCTTCATCGAGGACCAGCGTTCCTTGCAGGCATCGCTTTTCCTGGATGCCGGCAACACCTTCCTAACCGACTGCTACGACGTGCCTGACGGGTTCATCTCTTCGTGCGAGTCCGGTGTGGACCTCGGCGAGTTGCGCTACAGCGCAGGGATCGGTCTATCCTGGCTGACCCCGGTGGGGCCGCTGACGTTCAGCGTCGCCGAAGCGCTCAACGACGAAGAGGGTGACGATACCCAGTTCTTCCAGTTCTCGCTGGGTCAGACCTTCTGATCCGGCCCCTATCGAGGAGTCCCCACCATGCGCAAGCTTTCCGCCTTCCTATGCTTCGGCTTGTTGGCCGCCGTCAACCTGCCGGCTCAGGCCGACGAGGTGGCCTTGCTCGACTGGCGCGCTGCGTTGATGGAGACCGACGCCGCTCAGCGTTCCATGAACGAGTTGCGCAACCGTCTCTTCGAACAGCAGCAGGAGGCGGAGTCCCTGGGCCAGGAGCTTCAGCAGATGCAACAGCGTCTTCAGCAGCAGGGCGAGAACATGACCGAGACCGAGCGGCGTACCTCCATGCAGGAGTTTCAGCGCAAGGGGCAACGCTTCGAGCAGCTGCGCCAGGAGATCGGCCAGGCGCGCCAGCAGTCCGAGCAACAGTTCCTTCAGCAGGCCGAGCCCAAGCTGGATCAGGCCGTCCAGCAGGTCATCGACCGCCACGGGGTCGAGGTACTGGTGGAGCCGAACGGCGTGCTGCATTCCGAACGGGATCTGCAGAACCTGACGGGGGAAGTCACCGAGATCCTCAACACCCTCTACTGAGCCGGCCGAGCCACCACAGCGAGTTCCCATGAACCAAGACGCCCGAACCCTCACACTTGCCGAGATCGCCGAGCGACTTGGAGCCCGCCTCGAGGGTGACGGCGAAAAACGGGTGAGCGGCTTGGCCACGCTCAGGGATGCCGAGCCGGATCAGGTGGCCTTCCTCGCCAATCGCGCCTACCTCAAGGACCTCCCGGAGACCCGCGCCGCCGCGGTGCTTTTGGCACCCGGCCATGCCGAGAGCTGCCCGGTGGCGCGCCTGGAGATGGATAATCCTTACCTCGGCTATGCTGGGTTGTCGCGGCTCTTCGATCCCCTCGCCGGACGCACCCCTGCCGGTATCCACCCCACGGCGGTGGTCGCCGACGACGTTCGCCTGGGTCGGGAGGTGGCCATCGGGCCCCAGGCGGTGATCGAATCGGGAGTCGAGTTGGGTGACGAGGTGGTCATCGGTCCGGGTTGTGTCGTTGGTGCAGACTCGCGTATCGGCCCCGGGTCGCGCCTGCATGCCAATGTGACCGTTTGCCATGGCGTGGTGATCGGGGCCAGGGCACTCCTGCATAGCGGCTGCGTGATCGGCGGTGATGGCTTCGGTTTCGCCCACGACGGGGCACGCTGGCACAAGATCGCTCAGCTGGGTGGCGTGGTGCTGGGCGACGATGTCGAAGTGGGTAGTTGCTCGAGTATCGATCGCGGGGCACTCGGTGACACCCTGATCGGTGATGACGTCAAGATCGACAGCCAGGTGCAGATCGCTCATAACGTGCAGATCGGCGATCACAGCGCTTTGGCCGGCTGTGTGGGCATTGCCGGTTCCACTCGCGTGGGTCGGCACTGCATGCTGGGAGGCGGCGTGGGGCTCTCCGGCCACCTGACCATCGCAGATGGCGTCCAGGTCACCGGTATGAGCCTGGTGACCAACTCGATCCTCGAGCCGGGGATCTACTCGTCGGGTACCGGTGCCATGGATAATGCCCAGTGGCGCCGCAACGCGGTGCGTTTCAAGCAGCTCGATGACATCGCCAAGCGGCTGGCACGGCTCGAGAAGGCCGGTCGCAGCGGTTGAGGGCGTGTCGCAGGGCGGTATAATCCACTGCCTGTTTTCGCCGGTCCCTGCTGCCGGCCATGCCCCTCCGAGGAAGGGCATCCTGTCATTTCAGAGGTTGTTACGATGGTAATGGACATCAACGAGATTCGTGAGTATCTGCCCCACCGCTATCCCTTTCTGCTGGTGGATCGGGTGACGGAGATCACCCTTGGCGAATCCATCGTTGCCTACAAGAATGTCAGCATCAATGAGCCCTTCTTCAACGGCCACTTTCCGCATCATCCGATCATGCCCGGCGTGCTGGTGATCGAGGCGCTGGCCCAGGCCTGCGGCATTCTCGGCTTCAAGACCGTCAACAAGCTGCCGGCCGACGGCTATGTCTATTACCTGGTGGCCAGTGACAACGTGCGCTTCAAGCGTCCGGTGATGCCCGGCGACCAGCTGGTGCTGGAGGCTCGGGTTGAGCGCACCAAGCGAGGCATCTGGAAATTTGCCTGCCGAGCCACGGTGGACGGCGAGCTGATTTGCGAGGCTGATATCACCTGTGCCGAGAGGAAGGTCGCTTGATACACCCTACCGCCCTCATCGACCCCACTGCGTGCCTGGCTGACGATGTCGAGGTCGGGCCTTTCACGGTGATCGGGCCCGATGTCGAGGTCGGTCCTGGTAGTCGCATTGGCCCCCATGTCGTGCTCAAGGGGCCCACCGTGCTGGGCGCGCGCACCCGTATCTTCCAGTTCGCCTCGGTAGGCGAGGACTGCCAGGACAAGAAGTACGCAGGGGAGCCGACCCGCCTGGTGATGGGGGACGACAACGTCATTCGCGAAGGGGCCACCCTGCACCGCGGTACCGCCCAGGACCGTGGTGAGACCACTATCGGTTCGCGTAACCTCATCATGGCCTACGTTCACGTCGGCCATGACTGCGTGATCGGCAACGACTGCATCCTGGCTAACCAGGTGACGCTCGCCGGTCATGTGCACTTGGGGGACTTCGTCATCCTCGGGGGGCTATCGGCTATCCATCAGTTCTGCCATTTCGGCGATCATGCCATGGCCGGCGGTGGCTCGATCATCACCAAGGACACTCCGGCCTATGTGATGATCAACGGCAACCCGGCTCAGGTCCACGGCCTCAACCTGGTGGGGCTAAAGCGCCGCGGTTTCTCGAAGGAGGCCATCCGTGCGCTGGGCGAGGCCTACAAGCTGGTCTACCGCCAGGGCCTCACCACCGAGCAGGCCCTGGTCCAGATCCGCGAGCGCTTCGCGCTGCCCGAGACCGAGGCCTTTGCTGCCTCCATTGAGGTCTCGACCCGCGGCATCATCCGCTGAGCATGGCGACGCCATGACGGTCCGTCGCGTCTATCTGGTCGCGGGCGAGCTCTCCGGCGATCTCCTCGGAGCTGGCCTGATGCGGGCGCTGAAGGCGCGTCATCCGGGAGTCGAGTTCCGCGGTATCGGGGGCTCGCGCATGATCGCCGAGGGGATCGACAGCCGTTTCCCCCTGGAGACCCTATCGGTGATGGGCCTGGTCGAGGTGATCCGGCACCTGCCCGGACTGGTCCGCGTCCGTCGCGAGCTCAGGCGCGATGCCCTGTCCTGGCAGCCCGACATCATGGTCGGCATCGATGCCCCGGACTTCAACCTCGGGCTGGAGCGCCAGCTGCGCGAAGCGGGCCTGACCACCGCCCACTACGTGAGCCCCTCCGTCTGGGCCTGGCGCCAGGGTCGGGTGAAGGGTATCGCCCGTTCAGTTGACGCCATGCTCACCTTCCTGCCCTTCGAGGCGGCATTTTATCGTCATCACCGGGTACCGGTGGCGTTTGTCGGTCACCCGTTGGCCGACGAGCTGCCTCTCGACAACGATCGGACATCCGCGCGTGCGGAGTTGGGGCTTCCGTTGAATGGCCAGATTCTGGCCATGCTCCCCGGCTCACGGGCCAATGAGATTCGCTTCTTGGGCACCACTTTCCTGATTGCCGCGGAACGGCTGTGTACCGCGCGACCGGGCCTGCGGGTGGTGATCCCGGCCGCCACGCCCGAACGCCGCACCGAGCTGGAAGCGCTTCTGGCCGAACGTCCCGCCCTGCAAGATCGACTGACCCTGGTCGATGGCCAGGCTCGCGAGGCCATGGTGGCAAGCGATGCCGTGCTGCTCGCGTCGGGCACCGCAGCCCTGGAAGCGATGCTCTGTCACCGTGCCATGCTGGTCGCCTACAGGATGGCGCCCATGACCCATTGGCTGGCCAAGCGACTGGTGAAGACCGAATGGATCTCGCTTCCCAATCTGATCGCTCGCGAGGCCCTGGTGCCGGAGTTGATCCAGGACGCGGCCACGCCCGAGGCCATCGCCGAGCACTTGAGTGCCATGCTCGACGATGAGGCGGGGCGGGAGGCCCTTGAGGCACGCTTCGCCGGGATACATGCTGGCCTGCAGCGCGATGCCAGCCGCCGCGCTGCGGAGGCCATTGAGGCGCTGGTGGCGGGAGATCCCCTGCCGGCGAGCGTGGCGCCCGAGCTGCCCGCTGAGGTGTCGCCGTGACGGTCAAGGAGTGCGCGCGAGGGAGAGGGAGCCGCGAGCTGTCGCCGCTGGTGATCGACTATGTCGGTGACTGTCTCGCCGGCGTTGACGAGGTAGGTCGCGGTCCTCTCGTCGGCCCGGTGGTCGCCGCTGCGGTGATTCTCGATCCGGCACGGCCTATTGCGGGCCTTGCCGATTCCAAGGTGCTCACCGCCCGGCGTCGTGAGGCCCTGGCGCTGGAGATCCGCGAACGGGCGCTGGCCCTTGCCGTGGCTGAGGCGTCGGCCGCCGAGGTAGATGCGCTCAATATCTACCATGCTACTCACCTCGCCATGCGTCGTGCCATCGATGCCCTGGTGCCGGCGGCGGAGTACCTGCTGGTGGACGGAAATCGGCTGCCCGGGCATCATATTCCCGGTCAGGCGGTGGTCAAGGGCGATGCCCGCCACCCGGCCATCGCCGCCGCCTCGATACTGGCCAAGGTCGCCCGTGACGCGGGCATGGTGGCCCTCGATGCCCGGCATCCCGACTACGGTTTCGCCCGCCACAAGGGCTACCCGACTCGCGAGCACCTGGCCGCCCTGGCGCGCTTGGGCCCGCTGCCCGATCATCGTCGCTCCTTCGGCCCGGTCAAGCGCCAGCTGGCACTGTTCTGATTCATCAATCCCGAGCCCCTTATGACCACGCCCTTCGTTCATCTTCGCGTTCACAGCGAGTTCTCCCTGGTCGACGGCCTGGTGCGTCTCAAACCGCTGGTCCAGGCCGCCGTGGATCAGGGCCTGCCGGCCCTGACGCTGACCGACGAGGCCAACCTATTCGGGCTGGTCAAGTTCTACAAGGGCGCCCAGGGGGCGGGGCTCAAGCCGATCATCGGCTGCGACCTCTGGCTGGCCAACCCCCATGACGAGGGGCATCCCTATCGCTTGACGCTGCTGGCCATGGACGAGACGGGCTACCGCAACCTCACCGAGCTGATCTCGCGAGGCTGGCTGCATGGCCAGCGTCAAGGCCAGGCGCTGCTGGACAAGGCCTGGGTGCTCGAGCAGAGCGCGGGACTGATCGCCCTGTCTGGAGGTCGGGAGGGGGAGGTCGGCCGCCACCTGCTCAGCGATCATCACGACGAGGCCCGTGCCCTGCTCGAGGAGTGGAACTCCGCCTTTCCGGGGCGCTTTTACCTGGAACTGACCCGCACCGGCCGGCCGCTGGAGGAGGAGTGCGTGCACCTCTCGGTGGATCTGGCCGTCGAGACCGGCACCCCGGTGGTGGCCACCAACGACGTGCGCTTCCTGGCCCGCGACGACTTCTGGGCCCACGAGACCCGGGTGGCCATCGGCGAGGGCAAGGCGTTGGACGACAAGCGCCGCGAGCGGCGCTACACCGAGGAGCAGTACCTCAAGAGCCCCGCGGAGATGGCGGAGCTGTTCGCCGACATTCCCGAGGCGCTGGAAAACAGTGTGATGATCGCCGCGCGCTGCAACGTGGAAGTGCGCCTGGGCGAGATCTTCCTGCCGGAATTCACGATTCCCGAAGGCATGACCCAGGACGACTACTTCCGCAAGATCTCCCACGATGGACTCACCGAACGTCTGGACGTCCTCTTTCCGACCGATCGCTATCCGCGCGAAGCGACAGAGTATGCCGAGATCGATGCCCGCTATCGCAAGCGGCTCGACTTCGAGCTCGACATCATCATCCAGATGGGCTTCCCCGGCTACTTCCTGATCGTGATGGACTTCATCCAGTGGGCCAAGGACAACGACGTCCCGGTGGGGCCGGGGCGTGGCTCGGGGGCCGGCTCGCTGGTGGCCTACGCTCAGAAGATCACTGATCTCGACCCCATCGGCTACGACCTGCTGTTCGAGCGCTTCCTCAACCCCGAGCGGGTCTCGATGCCCGACTTCGACGTCGACTTCTGCATGGAGAAGCGCGACCGGGTGATCGACTACGTCGCTGACCGCTATGGCCGTGACGCGGTGTCGCAGATCGTCACCTTCGGCACCATGGCCGCCAAGGCGGTGGTACGCGATGTGGCACGCGCCCAGGGCAAGCCCTATTCGCTGGGCGACAAGCTTTCCAAGCTGATCCCCTTCGAGGTGGGCATGACCCTGGCCAAGGCCCTCGAGGCCGAGCCGGCCCTCAAGGAGTTCCTCGAGGCCGACGAGGAGGCGGCCGAGATCTGGGAGATGGCGCTGAAGCTCGAGGGCATCACCCGCGGCACCGGCAAGCACGCCGGCGGCGTGGTGATCGCGCCGACCAAGCTCACCGATTTCTCGCCGCTGCTCTGCGACGAGGACGGCAACGGCCTGATGGTGCAGTTCGACAAGAACGACATCGAGGAGGCGGGGCTGGTCAAGTTCGACTTCCTCGGCCTGCGCACCCTGACCATCATCGACTGGGCGCTGGAGATGGTCGACAAGGTGCGCGCTACGGAGGGCCAGGGGGCACTGGACATCGACACCATCCCGCTGGATGACGTGCCGACCTTCGAGATGCTCAAGAAGGCCGAGACAACCGCGGTCTTTCAGCTCGAGTCGCGCGGCATGAAGGAGCTGATCAAGCGCCTGCTGCCCGACTCCCTGGAGGACATGATCGCCCTGGTGGCGCTGTTCCGCCCGGGCCCCCTGCAGTCGGGCATGGTCGACGATTTCATCAACCGCAAGCATGGCCGGGCGGAGATCTCCTATCCCCACCCGGACTACCAGCATGAGTTGCTCGAGCCCGTACTCGCCCCCACCTACGGCATCATCCTCTACCAGGAGCAGGTGATGCAGATCGCCCAGGTGATGGCGGGCTATTCGCTGGGCCAGGCCGACATGCTGCGCCGTGCCATGGGCAAGAAGAAGCCCGAGGAGATGGCCAAGCAACGCGCCGGTTTCCTTGAGGGCTGCGAGGCCAACGGCATCGATGCGGAGCTTGCCGGCAACATCTTCGATCTGGTGGAAAAATTCGCCGGTTACGGCTTCAACAAGTCGCACTCGGCCGCCTATGCGCTGGTCTCCTACCAGACGGCCTGGCTCAAGGCACATTACCCGGGTCCCTTCATGGCGGCGGTGATGTCCACCGAGATGGACAACCTCGACAAGGTGGTGCCGCTGATCGAGGAGTGTCGTCACCTCTCACTCACAGTGACCCCGCCCGACGTCAATGTCGGTGGCTACAAGTTTACCGTCGATGACCAGGCGCGGGTCGTCTATGGCCTGGGAGCGATTCGCGGGGTTGGCGAGGGTCCGATCGGCGCCATCGTCGAGGCGCGCGAGGCGGAGGGTCCCTTCGAGGACCTGTTCGATTTCTGTCGCCGGGTCGATCCCAAGCGCATGAACAAGCGCACCCTGGAGGCGTTGATCCGTTCCGGTGCCCTGGATACCCTGGGGCCGAGCCGCGCGGTACTCAGCGCCGCCCTGGACGACGCGATCCGCGCCGCCGCGCAGAATCAGACCAACCAGAACCTGGGGATGATGGACATGTTCGGCGAGGCCTTCGTCGATGAGTCGGCCACCGATGCCTATGCCAGCTATCACCAGGCCCGCGAGTGGAGCGACAAGGAGCGCCTCGCCGGCGAGAAGGACACCCTGGGGCTCTACCTCACCGGTCATCCCATCGACGAGTACGAGAAGGAGCTGGAGCGCTTCGTTTCCACCCGCATCAGCGACCTGAAGCCCTCCCGCGAACCCCAGCGGGTGGCGGGCCTGGTGGTTGGCGTGCGGACCATGAAGTCCAAGCGTGGCGATACCATGGCCTTCATTACCCTTGACGATCGCACCGGGCGTATCGAGGCGTCGTTGTTCGGTGAGCTCTACGACCAACTGCGCGGTCGTCTCGAAGCCGACCAGGTGATGATCGTGGAGGGCGAGGTATCCAGCGACGACTACTCTGGCGGTCTGCGTCTTCGCGGCAAAGAGGTCACGCCGATGGTCGAGGCGCGCAGTCGCTTCGGTCAGGCGGTGGAGCTCTCTCTCGATGCTGCTCGCCTCAACGGGCGGCTGGTGGACTCGCTGCGCGCGAGCCTCGCCCCCTTCTGTGACGGTGAGGGCCTGCCGGTGCGTTTGCGCTACAGCAACGCCGAGGCCTCGGGCTGGCTGGAACTCGCCGAGGAGTGGCGCGTCACGCCCAGCGATGAACTGCTCACCGGCCTGCGCGAGGTGCAGGGCCAGGACGGTGTCCGGCTCAAGTACCGCTGAGGTGCTGCCTTGCGCCGGGCGTCAAGGGTGCGATAATGCCAGCGACTTCACTTTTCGTGCCGCGCCTGGCCTCGACGGGCAGGGCGGTGAAACATGACAAGGCACCCGGCCAATGAATCCGAACTATCTCGACTTCGAACAGCCCATCGCCGAACTCCAGGCCAAGATCGAGGAGCTGCGGCTGGTTGGCAACGACAGCCAGGTTAACCTCAGCGACGAGATAGGCCGGCTCGAGGAGAAGAGCCGCAAGCTTACCGAGTCGATCTTCAAGGACTTGACCCCCTGGCAGGTTTCCAAGCTTTCGCGCCATCCTCAGCGACCCTACACCCTCGACTACCTGGGGCACGTCTTCAGCGACTTCGACGAGCTCCATGGCGATCGCAAGTTCGCTGACGATGCCGCCATCGTCGGCGGCGTGGCGCGCCTGGATGACCGGCCGGTGATGGTGATCGGCCATCAGAAGGGCCGCGATGTCCACGAGAAGGTGCGCCGCAACTTCGGCATGCCGCGCCCCGAGGGTTACCGCAAGGCGTGCCGTCTGATGGAGATGGCCGAGCGCTTCCGCATGCCGGTGCTCACCTTCATCGACACCCCGGGGGCGTATCCGGGTATCGATGCCGAGGAGCGCGGCCAGTCCGAAGCTATCGCCTACAATCTGGCAGTGATGTCGCGCCTGCGTACCCCCATCGTCGCCACCGTGGTCGGCGAGGGTGGCTCCGGCGGGGCGCTGGCCATCGGCGTCTGCGACGAACTGGCCATGCTGCAATATTCCACCTACTCGGTGATCTCCCCAGAGGGCTGCGCCTCCATCCTCTGGAAGAGTGCCGAAAAGGCCTCGGATGCGGCTCAGGCCATGGGTATCACCGCCGAGCGCCTCAAGGAGCTGGGGTTGGTCGATACCCTGATTCCTGAGCCCCTGGGCGGTGCCCATCGCCACCCCTTGATCACCGCCGAGCGAGTCAAGGCGTCACTGTTGGCTAGCCTCGACCGCCTGGAAACGATGGACACCGAGCGCATGCTGGAGCGGCGCTATGAACGTCTGATGAGCTACGGGGCCCCTCTCTAAGGGGACGTTCCGCACGCGGCCATGTCCCTTCAGCGTTTGATCGATCGTGCCCTGGCAGACACTCCGCCGGGGCGCAGTGTCTGGGTGGCCCTTTCCGGAGGCCTGGACTCCTCGCTTCTGCTGACCCTGGCGGCTGCGTCCGCCCACCGTCATCCCCGCCCGCTGCGGGCCCTGCACGTTCATCACGGCCTGCAGCCCGCCGCCGACGACTTCGAGCGTCACTGCCGGCGGCTGTGTTCGCGATTCGGCGTACCACTCCATGTCGAGCGGATTTCCGTCGATCTGGCCGCCGGGCAGGGGTTAGAAGGGGCGGCGCGAGAGGCACGCTACAGCGTCTTTGCGCGGCGAGTGTCGCCGGGGGAGACCCTTTGGCTGGCCCAGCACCTGAATGACCAGGCAGAGACCTTCCTGCTGGCCGCTCTGCGCGGCAGCGGGGTGCGCGGCCTGGCCGGGATGACGGCGTGCCGCGACTGGCAGAATCGATGGCTCGAGCGTCCGCTTCTCGATATCGCACGCTCGACTCTAGAGGCCGAGGCGGAACAGCAGGGCCTGACCTGGGTGGAGGATCCCTCCAACGACGACGAGACGCTCGATCGTAACTTCCTGCGTCACGCCGTGATGCCCCTGTTGGCATCTCGCTGGCCTCACATCGGCGAGGCCCTTTCCCGCAGCGCAGCGCTGGCCGGTGAGGCCGACACCCTGCTGGCGCAACTGGCCGAACTGGACCTCGAGCGCCTGGGTGGCAACCCGGCACGGCTGATGCTCGACGGGCTGGCCGGGCTATCAGACGCTCGCCGGCGCTCGCTGGTGCGTCACTGCTGCGAGCGGCTGTGTCTGCCGCTTCCGCCGGCACGACGGCTCGAGACGCTATTGGCTCAGCTCGGTGCCGGGGAGGATGCCGAGGTGCGAGTGGCCTGGCCCGATGCGGAGGCCAGGGTCTGGCGAAGGCATCTCTATCTGTTGACGCCCCCCGAGCCGCTGCCGGCCGACTGGCAGGCCGAATGGGATGGCTGCTCTTCCCTGGCCACACCGCTGGGGGAGGCGCGGGTCTCGCTGGGCCGGGTCGATGGTGCGTCGGTCCGCCTCAAGGTGGGACCGCGGCAGGGGGGCGAACGGCTACGGCTGCCTGGCCGTGGCCGGCGCGATCTCAAGCGGCTGCTGCAGGAACTTGGGGTGCCGCCCTGGGAACGCGGGCGGCTGCTGGTGGTTAGGGAAGGAGATACCCCGGTGGCGATGATTGACCCCGTGAAAGAGGCGTGGCTGGCGATCGCCGAGGGGTGGGTCAGCCACCGCGAATCACCAGAGTGAAGCCCGCGGTCTGCTGATAGGCCACTTCCTGCTCAAGGTCGTTTAGGAGCAGCGCCGGGGTATCCTCGCCGGTGAGCATCAGCGTCAGCGTTTCGCCATTGGCCTCGAGCAGCGGCACGGCGGGGGGCTGTTCGGGGCGCGAGTGGTTGAGGATGACCGCCAGACGCAGCAACCGGGCCAACCGGGCGTGAGGGTGTCGCTCCGCCCCGGGCAGGGCCTGCCACTCCTTGACCGGGAACTTGCGGCGGTGGGCGCGCACCAGGAAGGCCAGCAGGCGTTGTTCCGGCCGCGAGAAGCCAGCCAGGTCGGAATACTCCAGTAGATAGGCGCCGTGGCGATGGAACTGGCTGTGGGAGATGGCCAAGCCGATCTCATGCAGCCGGCTGCCCCAGTCGAGGAAGCGCGCCTGGTCATCATCGAGGCTCCAGGCGTCGCGGACCTGGTCGAGCAGGGCGCCAGCGGTCGTCGCCACGTTCTCGGCCTGGCGGCCATCCACCTGGTAATTGCGGGCCAGGTTGTCGAGGGTCTTCAGGCGCGAGTCTTCGGGACTGTTGCGTCCCACCATGTCGTAGAGAACCCCTTCGCGAAGGGCGCCATCGGCATAGCGCATCTGCTCCAGCTCGAAGGCCTCGAAGATGGCACCGAGGATCGCCACCCCGGCCGGAAAGACCCGCGAGCGGTCGGCATTGAGCCCCTCCATGGCCACCTTGTCGAGCTTGCGGCACTTGATGAGGCGCTTGCGCAGGGTGGCCAGGCCGGTGCGCGTTATCACCCCCTCGGGAGCATCCCCGGCGGCCGCAATCACCGCGGCCGCCGCCTTGATGGTGCCGCTGGAGCCCACCGGGTCGGTCCAGCCCAGGCGCTGGTAGGGGCGCTGGATATTGGCCAGCTCCGAGAGGGCAGCAAGCTCTGCCTTGCGCATGCGCTTCTCGTTGATCTCGCCTCCCTCGAAGAAGCGGCGGGTGAAGGTCACGCAGCCCATGCGCAGGCTCTCCAGTGCCAGGGGTTCGAAGCGCTCGCCGATGATGAACTCCGTGGAACCACCGCCGATGTCGACGATCAGCCGGCGGCCGTCCTCGGCCAGGGCGTGGGCCGCGCCCAGATAGATCAGGCGGGCTTCCTCGCGGCCGGCGATGATCTCGATACGGTGGCCGAGCAGGGCCTCGGCGCGCTCGATCAGCGTCTGGCTGTTGGTGGCGTCACGAAGTGCGTTGGTGCCCACCACCCGCAGGTGACCTGGGGTGATATCTACGAGGAAGGGGGCAAAGCGGGCCAGGCAGTCGAGGGCGCGCTGCATGGCCTCTTCGCCGAGGTGGCCGTCCTCGTCCAGTCCGGCGGCCAGCTGGACCTTCTCGCCGAGCCGAGCGACCACCTGCAGGCGGTCGTCCTGATAGTTGGCCACCAGCAGGTGGAAGCTGTTGGAGCCAAGATCGATGGCGGCGAGCCGGATGGGGTCGCCGGGCACGGCAGCCGGAAGTGGGGTGGCAGCGGAGGGCGCCGGGTCCTGTGGCGATGTCATGGCAGTTCCTTGGGATCGGTCAGAGGCAAGGGTGCGCGGCACTCCCGGTCGTGTCAATTGTAGCGAACCGAAGGGCTTGCGTTCGCCCGCCGCCTTGACTAGTATCGGGCTGTTCGCCTGTTCCGAATGCTTCCCGACCGTTTAACGGCGATCCCGTCGCGGTCAGTTTCCAAGTCGTCAGACAGCCCACTGCTTCAGCCCGCGATCCCGGCCACCTGGCCCGGAACCGCAGGTCAGGCGAAAACGAACCTGCTTCCTCGCTTCCGATATCGGCCCGGCAACCCCTCAGTGCGGTCGCCCGTCCATGGCCATACGATGCAGCTTGACGAGAGGTAGCCTGTCCGGGCTCTGAACGCATCCACAGGGCGTCATCGTCTCGCCTCCTGTCTTTCCTCACGGCGCACTGCCGCCCGGCTTCCACGAGCGAATTCTGAACACACCGATGAATCTTACCGAACTCAAGCAAAAGCCAGTGCCGGAGCTCCTGGAGATCGCCCGCGAGATGGGCATCGATAACCTGGCACGTTCTCGCAAGCAGGACATCATCTTTGCCATCCTTAAGAAGCATGCCAAGAGCGGCGAGCCGATTTTCGGCGATGGTGTGCTGGAGATTCTGCAGGATGGATTCGGCTTCCTGCGCAGCGCCGATAGCTCCTATCTGGCCGGCCCCGACGACATCTACGTCTCGCCCTCCCAGATCCGCCGCTTCAATTTGCGCAAGGGCGATTCCATCTCCGGCAAGATTCGCCCGCCGAAGGAAGGAGAGCGCTACTTCGCGCTGCTCAAGGTCAGCGAGATCAACTTCGACAAGCCGGAGAATGCCAAGTCGAAGATCCTGTTCGAGAACCTCACGCCGCTGTTTCCCGATGAGCGTCTGCGCATGGAGATCGGCAATGGCTCCACCGAGGACCTGACCTCGCGGATCATCGACCTGGTGGCGCCCATCGGCAAGGGTCAGCGCGGCCTGCTCGTCTCCCCGCCCAAGGCGGGCAAGACATTGATGCTGCAGAATATTGCCACCTCCATCACCCGCAACGATCCGGACTGCCATCTGATCGTGCTGCTGATCGACGAGCGTCCGGAGGAAGTGACCGAGATGTCGCGCACCGTGCGCGGCGAGGTGGTCGCCTCGACCTTCGATGAGCCACCGGCCCGTCACGTGCAGGTCGCCGAGATGGTGATCGAGAAAGCCAAGCGTCTGGTGGAGCACAAGAAGGACGTGGTGATCCTGCTCGACTCCATCACTCGCCTGGCACGGGCCTACAATACCGTGGTGCCGAGCTCCGGCAAGGTGCTCACCGGTGGTGTTGACGCCCATGCCCTGGAGAAGCCCAAGCGTTTCTTCGGTGCGGCACGCAACATCGAGGAGGGCGGTAGCTTGACCATCATCGCCACGGCCCTGGTGGATACCGGCTCGAAGATGGACGAGGTGATCTTCGAGGAGTTCAAGGGTACCGGCAACATGGAGGCGCACCTGGACCGCAAGCTGGCCGAGAAGCGCGTCTATCCGGCGATCAACATTCGCCGCAGTGGCACCCGCCGCGAGGACCTGCTCGCCTCCGAGGAGGAAATGCAGCGCATGTGGATCCTGCGCAAGCTGCTCAATCCCATGGAAGACACCGCTGCCACCGAGTTCTTGATTGACCGCCTGAAGGATACCAAGACGAATCTCGAGTTCTTCGAGGCCATGAAGCGTCGGTAAGTACGGCGTCGCGGCACCGCAAAGGGGCAGATGCTATTCTGCCCCTTTCGTCGTTCGTAATAATGGGAACTTCGCCTCATGAAATACAAGGACCTGCGCGAGTTCATCGCGATGCTCGAGGCCGAGGGCGAGCTGGTACGCGTCACCGCCGAGGTCGATCCCTACCTCGAGATCACCGAGATCTGCGACCGCACCCTGCGCGCCGGCGGCCCAGCGCTACTGTTCGAGAACGTCAAGGGACACAAGATGCCCCTGCTGGGCAATCTTTTCGGCACGCCCAAGCGCGTCGCCATGGGCATGGGCCAGGATTCAGTGGCCGCGCTGCGCGAGGTAGGCGAACTGCTGGCCTTCCTCAAGGAGCCCGAACCGCCCAAGGGGTTCCGCGACGCCTGGAGCAAGCTGCCCATCTTCAAGCAGGTGATGAGCATGGGCCCCAAGACGGTGCGCTCGGCGCCGGTGCAGGCGCTCGTCTACGAGGGCGAGGAGGTCGACCTCGACCGCCTGCCGATTCAGCACTGCTGGCCGGGTGACGTCGCGCCGCTGGTCACCTGGCCGCTGGTGATCACCAAGGGCCCCCACAAAAAACGCCAGAACCTGGGGATCTATCGTCAGCAGAAGCTCGGCCGCAACCGGTTGATCATGCGCTGGCTCTCCCACCGCGGTGGTGCCCTGGATTTCCAGGAGTTTCAGCAGGCCCACCCCGGCGAGCCCTTTCCGGTGGCGGTGGCGCTGGGCGCCGATCCGGCCACCATACTGGGGGCCGTGACGCCGGTTCCCGACAGCCTCTCCGAGTATGCTTTCGCCGGCCTCTTGCGTGGCTCGCGCACCGAGTTGGTCAAGTGTGGCCATGCCGATCTGGAGGTCCCC
The DNA here is from genome assembly GCF_034520545.1 of Halomonas sp. Taxonomy (GTDB): domain Bacteria; phylum Pseudomonadota; class Gammaproteobacteria; order Pseudomonadales; family Halomonadaceae; genus Halomonas. The sequence continues at coordinate 174,968 of NZ_JAXHNN010000016.1, read as the reverse complement.
GCGTCGGCGGAGATCATCCTTGAGGGCTTCATTTACCCCGATGACACTGCGCCGGAGGGCCCCTACGGCGACCATACCGGCTACTACAACGAGGTCGATCAGTTCCCGGTATTCACGGTGACGCGCATGACCATGCGCGAGAAGGCTATCTACCACTCAACCTATACCGGGCGACCGCCTGACGAGCCGGCGATTCTGGGACTCGCCCTCAATGAGGTGTTCGTACCCATCCTGCGCCGCCAGTTTCCCGAGATCCTCGACTTCTATCTGCCGCCAGAGGGCTGTTCCTACCGCATGGCGGTGGTGACCATGAAGAAGCAGTACCCGGGCCACGCCAAGCGGGTGATGATGGGGGTGTGGAGCTTCCTGCGCCAGTTCATGTACACCAAGTTCGTGGTGGTGCTCGATGATGACGTCTGTGCTCGGGACTGGAAGGACGTGATCTGGGCCATCACCACGCGTATGGACCCGGCCCGGGATACCGTGATGGTGGAGAACACCCCTATCGATTACCTGGACTTTGCCTCGCCCGTGGCCGGCCTGGGTTCCAAGATGGGCCTGGACGCTACCAGCAAGTGGCCCGGCGAGACTGATCGCGAGTGGGGCACGCCCATCGTCATGGACCAGGCCATCAAGGCCCGCGTCAGCGAGCGCTGGAACGAGCTGGGCATTGCATTCCCTGACAACACGACACTTTGACAACTTCATGAGGCTTTCATGACGCCAAGGATCCTGACCTGCCTGGTCACCGAGGTCGAGGACCTCACCCCGGACGTCTTCCGTGTCCAGTTGGAGGGCCGGCCTGAAGCCGTGGCCCATGATCCCGGCCAGTACCTGGAACTGAAGCTTGATGAGGGCCTCTGGGTGCCGTTTTCCATCGCCAATGCCCATGCCGGCGATGGCACCATCGAACTGCACATCCAGCACTGGCCGGAGCGAGACAACTCCGCCCGGCTGCGCGAGCTGCTCCAGGTGGCCGAGCGTCTGACCCTGCGCCTGCCCGGCGGCGACTGCCTACTCGACCCGGACAGCACGCGCCCCTTGTTGCTGATCGCTGCCGGTACCGGCTTTGCCCAGATGAAGGCGATCGTCGAGGCGGCGCTGCATGATGACCCGGCGCGAGAGATCGATCTCTGGTGGGCGGCACGCGAGCGTCGGGACCTCTACCTGGAGCGCCTGCCCCGGGCATGGGCGGAAGGGCATGCCAATGTCCGCTTCCACGCCGTGACCGAGCTCGAGCCCGAGGAAGCGGTGGCAGGGGAACGAGTCATCGACCATCGCGGCCGTATCGATCAGGCTTTGGCGACGACCCTGGAGGATGTCTCGGGGCATGATGTCTACGTTTCCGGTTCACCGGGCATGGTCTATGCCTGCGTCGACGTGCTCGCCTCGCTGGGGCTGATGCCCTCGCGGGTCTTCTCGGATGTCTTCGCCTATGCGCCGCGCGACCCCATCGTGCCTACTGCGGGCAGCCTGGTGCGGAAGGAGCGGTCTTGAGTGCCTCGCCGATCCTGATCACCGGTGGTGCCCAGAGGCTGGGGCGTCATTGTGCCGAGCGCCTGGTCGACGACGGCCACCCGGTGATTATCACCTATCGTCGCGAGCGCCCCGAGCTGGCCACACTGCGTGAGCGAGGCATCATCACTCTGCCTGCCGATTTCGCGACGGAGGCGGGCATCATGGACTTTCTCGAGCGGCTTAAGAAAGAGACGAGGTCGCTACGTGCGATCGTCCACAACGCCAGTGCCTGGGCGCCGGACTCCAGCGGCACCGAGGCAGGAGCGAATTTCGAGCGGTTGTTTCGCATTCACATGCTGGCGCCCTACCTGATCAACCTTCATGCCCGTGAGCTGCTCGAGAAGTGCAGCGAGCCCCAGCGCGACATCGTGCACCTGACCGACTATGTGGTGCAGAAGGGCTCCAGGAAGCATGCCGCCTACGCTGCCAGCAAGGCGGGGCTGGACAACCTGACGCTGTCGTTTGCCGCCATGTACGCCCCGGCGATCCAGGTCAATGCCATCGCCCCGGCAATGATCATGCTTAACGAGGGCGACGATGAGGCCTACGCCGAGAAGGCCCGCGCCAAGTCGGTGATGGAGATGATTCCCGGCCCCGGGGTGATCTATCAGAGCCTGCGCTACCTGCTCGACAACCGCTACGTCACCGGCGTGACCCTGCCGGTGGATGGCGGGCGCCACCTGCGTTGAGCCTGCGACCATCGGGGGCGTGTCGGACGCTGCCATTTTCGCTAGAATGCCTTATTAACCTGACGCAATCCGGAGGAGTGACACATGGCGGGACACGACACGAACTTCAAGGACGGCAGCGGTCTGCTGTCCGTGGTGTTGGGCCTGGTGGTGCTGGTGGCCATGAGTGCTCTGCCGGCTACCATCGGCGTGTATCAGCTGTTCGCCGGCTGAACGAACGGCCCTTGCCAGCCATGCCGCAATGCGGCAGGATGAGCTGATACTTCAGGAGTGACCCATGACCATGATCGACCATGCAACGTCCACTTGCCGCGCCGCCTGCATCGGTGCCGTGCGTGTCGACATGCGCGGTCACTGGTTTGGCTACTGGTTTATTGACGGGGTGCCCACGGCCATGTCCTGAGCGCAAGACGCGACATCGCCGGAGGCTCTCCTCACCAGGGCCGCCTCCGTTAGAACCCCCGGACGGCAGCCCCGCCCGGGGGTTTTGCGTTTCCCGGCACCCGACCACACAGATGACAGCAAGGAGAGAGACCATGACCGCGTCCATCGCCATCCGCCTGACTCGGAGCTTCGCGAGCTATTACGGCTATTGGCGATTTAGCGAGCTGCGGTCGGCTCACTCCGCCACGCCCGGCCGTAGCGAAATCGTTGGCACTCGACAAACACGATGTACGTCCGCTATCCGGAGTTGATGACGCCATGAATGCTTCCCTTGCCGCCGCCGCCCTGACCGAGACCATGCACTCTACTCCTGACTCGATCCGGCCGCTGCCCACCCCCGGCGAATTGCGCCGCGAGTTGCCCGTCTCCCCGACCTTGGCGCGCCGCATCGAGGCCCAGCGCCAGTCCGTGCGCAATATCCTCGCCGGCCACGACGATCGCCTGCTGGTGGTGGTCGGCCCCTGCTCCATCCACGATCCCGAGGCGGCCCTGGAATACGCCCATCGCCTGGCGACGTTGGCCTCCCGAGTGGAAGATCGGCTGCTGTTGGTAATGCGCGTCTATGTTGAGAAGCCGCGCACCACCGTGGGCTGGAAGGGGCTGGCCTACGACCCGGACCTCGACGGCAGCGGCGACATGGCTCGTGGTCTCAAGGTATCTCGCCAGCTGATGCGCGAGGTGGCCGAGCTGGGATTGCCGGTGGCTACCGAACTCCTGCAACCAATGCTGGCGCCCTATCTGGAGGACCTGCTCTCCTGGGTGGCGATCGGGGCCCGTACCACCGAGTCGCAGCTGCACCGCGAGGTGGCCAGCGGTCTCGATGCGGCGGTAGGCTTCAAGAACGCCACTGGCGGCGACATTGGCGTGGCGCTGGATGCCATGCGCTCCGCGGCGCATCCGCATAGCCACTTCGGGCTGGATGAAGAAGGGCGCCCGACGGTGCGCGAAACGACAGGCAATCCCCATACCCAGCTGGTATTGCGTGGCGGCCACGGCGAGCCCAACTACCAGGCCTCCCATGTCCATGCAGCGCGCCACGCCCTGGAGGAGGTGGGCCTGTCGCCTCGGCTGATGGTCGACTGCAGCCACGCCAATGCGCGCAAGGATCACCGTCGCCAGAGCGAGGTGCTGCTCGACGTGCTGGCCCAGCGTCAGGCCGGCGAGACGGCGTTGGCGGGCTTGATGCTGGAGAGCCATCTCCACGAAGGCAAACAGCCGCTGGAACCGGGTCGGCTGCGCCATGGGGTCTCGGTCACCGACGCCTGCATCGGCTGGGAGACTACCGAGCATCTGCTGCTGACGGCCGCGGAGCGTCTTCGCTAGTTCTGTACCCCGGATGGCGTTGTCAGGATAATGCTCCATTCCTGAATCGCCGCCCGGAGCCTCCATGTCGTTCAAGTTCGAAGACCACGATCCCGAAACCTATCGCCGCAAGGCCAAGCTGATCAGCCTGGCCATGGCTGGCCAACTGATCGTGTTCGGTCTGGTGTTCGCTCAGTTGCTGCAGGTCGCCTTCGGCGGCGGCTTCTGGCTCAACGTGCTGGGCGTGCTGCTGGGGTTGGTCGCGACCAGCCTGGTCTTTGCGGTGCTGCGCGAGCGTCCCTGGATGACCGAGATGCGCTATGTCTGGCAGCTCAAGCACCATCTCTCACGGGTCAGCGGCTATCTGCCGGCGCTACGCCGCGGCATGGCGGAGGGCAACGACACGGCGCTGGGGGTGCTCGCCTTCTACCATCAGGGCATGGCCCAGCTCGCTGAGCTCAACGGCCGCACCCTCGACGACGATGCGGAACTGCTCGCCGAACGCGAGGTGGTGCGAGCCGCCCGCCGCGAGCGCGGCCTGCCCGAGCAGGTATCCGGGCTTGATCCTCACGACCTCGATGCGTTCCGCAAGGGCTGAGTCACGCCCTGGCTGCATAGGCGAAGAGCAGGGTCTCCTGGGCGCTGATCGGGGCCGCGTCGCCGGGCTGCTGCTTGACGTAGATGCCGTCGCTGCGCAGTAGCCAGCTCTGGCAGTTATCCACCAGGTAGGTCTCGAGATCCTTGCGGACCCGGGCAGCCAGCTTCTTGTCAAGCAGCGGAAAGCAGGTCTCCACTCGATGGAACATGTTGCGCGCCATGAAGTCGGCGCTGGACCCCCAGATTTCGGGCTGGCCGTCGTTGTGGAAATGGAATACCCGGGTATGCTCCAGGAAGCGGCCGATGATCGAGCGCACTCGGATGTTTTCCGAGATGCCGGGAATGCCCGGGCGCAGGCAGCACATGCCGCGGATGATCAGGTCGCATTCCACCCCAGCACGGGAGGCACGGTAGAGGGCCTGGATCAGCTTGGGCTCGGTGAGCGAGTTGCACTTGACGATCAGGTGGGCGCGCTTGCCCTTCCGGGCATGCTCTGCCTCTCGGTCGATCTTGGCCACCATCTGCTCGTGCAGGGTGAAGGGGGCGTGCAGCAGCTGCTCGATATGTCGGGCCCGGCCCATGCCCGTGAGCTGCTGGAAGACCTTGTGCACGTCGGCGCACAGCACGGGGTCGGCGGTGAGCAGGCTGTAGTCGGTGTAGAGCTTGGCGGTCCGTGAGTGGTAGTTGCCGGTGCCCAGATGGGCATAGTGACGCAACTTGCCCCGTTCACGACGCACGATGTGCATCATCTTGGCGTGAGTCTTGTAGGCCATCACCCCGTAGATGACGATGGCCCCGGCTTCCTGCAGACGCGAGGCCAGGGCGAGGTTGTCGGCTTCGTCGAAGCGTGCCCGCAGCTCGATGACTACCGTGACCTCCTTGCCGTTACCGGCGGCCTCGACCAGGGCGTTGACGATGGGTGAGTCGGCGCCGGTGCGGTAGAGGGTCTGTTTGATGGCCAGCACGTCCGGATCCCGGGCGGCCTCGCCGAGCATCTCCTCCACCGGAGAGAAGGACTGGAAGGGGTGGTAAAGCAGGATATCGCCATCGGTGATCGCGGCCAGCACGCTGTCGGCCTTGCGCAGTGACTTGGGCAAGCCGGGAATGAAGGGACGATAGAGCAGCTCGGGGCGCTCTACGTCGCCCAGCACCGACATCATGCGCGTCAGGTTCACCGGGCCGTTGACCCGGAAGAGGTCTGTCTCCTCGAGCTGAAACTGCCTGAGCAGGAACTCGGTCAGCTCGTCGGGGCAGTTGTCGGCTACCTCCAGCCGGACTCCGCTACCGTAGCGCCGTGACAGCAGCTCGCCGCGCAGTGCCGAGGCGAGGTCGGAAACCTCCTCGGGGTCCACGGAAAGGTCGGCGTTGCGGGTCAGTCGGAACTGGTAGCAGCCCAGGACCGACATGCCGGGAAATACCTCTTCGGCATGGGCGTGGATCATCGAGGAGAGAAAAATGTACTCGCTGAAGCCCGCCTCGCAGAGCGCCTCGGGCAAGGCGATCACCCGTGGCAGCGAGCGCGGTGCCGGCAGGATGGCCAGCCCACCCTCGCGGCCGAAGGCGTCCTTGCCCTCCAGCTGGACGATGAAATTGAGGCTCTTGTTGACCAGGCGAGGGAAGGGATGGGATGGGTCCAGGCCGATGGGGCTGATCACCGGCATGATCTCGGTTTCGAAGTAGTTGCGCACCCAGGCGCGCTGGGCCTCGGTCCAGTCGCCTCGGCGGCGGAAGCGCAGCCGCTGTGCCTCCAGAGCGGGGATCAGGACCTCGTTGAGGATCTGGTACTGGCGTGCCACCTGGGCATGAGCGATCTGGGCGATCTCGGCCAGGACCGAGCGGGGTGAACGACCGTCGGCACCGGTGGAGTCGTCGCCGAGCAGGATCTGATTCTTGAGGCCGGCCACGCGGATCTCGAAGAACTCGTCCATGTTCGACGAGAAGATCAGCAGGAACATCAGTCGGTTGAGCAACGGATGGGCCTCGTCCAGGGCCTGCTCCAGGACCCTGACGTTGAACTGCAGATGGGAGAGCTCACGGTTGAAGTAGAGGCCGGGGTCGGTCAGGTCCGCCTCAGGGTCCGGCAGCGCCTTGGGCTTGATCCCGGTGCGGGTCTGGTTCAGCCGCGGAGCGGGAGGCTCGACGCCCCGCGCAGGCGTGGGCATGTCGATTTGCCGGTCGGGGCCGCGTGTCTCTTCCATGGGATTTCCCTGTCGTCGGGCGGAAGGGGGCTGCCCCTTCCGTCGTCTATGTCGTCGCAAGCAGCCTGGCCGCTCGCTTGGCGAAGTAGGTCAGCACGCCGTCGGCTCCGGCGCGCTTGAAGCACAGCAGCGACTCGAGGATGACCGCGTCCGCCTCCAGCCAGCCGTTTTCGAAGGCGGCCATGTGCATGGCATACTCGCCGCTCACCTGGTAGGCGAAGGTGGGCACCTTGAGCTCGTCCTTCACCCGACGCACCACGTCCAGGTAGGGCATGCCGGGCTTGATCATCACCATATCGGCCCCCTCGGACAGGTCCAGGGCCACCTCGTGAAGGGCCTCGTCGCCGTTCCCCGGGTCCATCTGGTAAGTGGTCTTGTCGGCCTTGCCCAGGTTGCCGGCGGAGCCCACTGCGTCGCGGAAGGGGCCATAGTAGCGGGAGGCGTACTTGGCGCTGTAGGCCATGATCCGGGTGTTGACCAGCCGCTCCTGCTCCAGCACATGGCGGATCGAGCCGATGCGCCCGTCCATCATGTCCGAGGGGGCCACCACATCGGCACCGGCCTCGGCGTGGGAGAGTGCCTGCTTGAGCAGCGTCTCCACGGTGCGGTCATTGTGGACGTAGCCCGCCTCGTCGAGGATGCCGTCCTGTCCGTGGCTGGTGTAGGGGTCCAGCGCCACGTCGGTGATGATGCCGAGCCCGGGGATCGCCTCCTTGAGGGCACGTACGCTGCGCTGGACGAGACCCGAGGCGTTGTAGGCCTCCTCGGCCAGTTCGCTCTTCAACGCCGTTCCCACCACCGGGAAGAGGGCGATGGCCGGAATGCCGAGCGCAAAAGCCTCCCGGGCCTCCTCGATCAGCAGGTCGAGGGAAAGCCGTTCCACGCCCGGCATGGAGGGCACCGCCTCGCGCTGGCCCTCGCCCTCTAGCACGAATACCGGCCAGATCAGGTCGGCCGCCGTCAGGGTGTGCTCACGCATCAGGCGGCGCGAGAAGTCGTCGCGACGCATGCGGCGCAGACGTGAGGCAGGGAACTGGCGTGTGGTCATGAAGCTCAAGGCGTCTCTCCGGGTAGGGGGCGGGACAGCCGTCCCGTCATTGTGGCGATGCAGGGTGACGGATTGATGACAGCGAAGCTCGGATGTCTCGAGTATATCAGTGTCGTCCAGTGTCGAAAGCTGCGCCTTGTCGCACCCGGGCCGACTCTCTAAAGTGAAGGCTTCCGGATTTCAGGGCCTGGCTTCGCCGGGCGCCTACCCTCAAGGAGAAAGGCATGAGCAAACAGGTGGCGGTCATCCTCTCGGGATGCGGAGTGCAGGACGGCGCCGAGATCTACGAGACCACTCTGACCCTGCTGCGCCTCGACCAGCTTGGTCTGGGTTATCGCTGCTTCGCCCCCGACATCGAGCAGCATCATGTCGTCGATCATCGTCACGGTAAGGTGGTCGAGGGTGAGCGTCGCAACGTGCTGACGGAGTCGGCACGCCTGGCTCGCGGCGAGATATCGCCCCTCGACGAACTCGAGGCCGATGACTTCGATGCGGTCATCCTTCCCGGCGGCTTCGGTGTCGCCAAGAACCTCTCGAACTTCGCCGAGGCGGGCGATGGCATGCAGGTGCTCGACGCGCTTACCGAGGCGCTGTCCGGCTTTCATGAGGCGCGCAAGCCTATCGGCCTGATGTGCATCAGCCCGGTGCTGGTGCCGCGCCTTCTCGCACCCGGCATCGCCGTGACCGTGGGGCATGATCCGGGGGTCACCGGTCTGATAAGTGCCATGGGCGGCCTTCACCGCAGTTGCGGGGTCGAGGACATCGTGGTTGATTACGAGAACCGCGTGGTAACCACCCCGGCCTACATGCTTGCCACGCGCATCAGCGAGGCTGCCACCGGCATCTTCAAGCTGGTCGACCGCGTCGATGAGATGATGGATCTCTGACCCGACGGTCCGGCGCACCGGCTGCGCCGGGAGCGGTAAGCTGTAATCTGGAAGTGAAACCCCCAGACATTGAGCCCTGGGGGTTTCTTATGGCTTACAGCTTTAAGCTTTCAGCTTAGAAGTCGTCCTCCTCATCCTTTTCCCGCTTGCGACGTACCAGGCGACCGAACAGCAGTCCAACCTCGTAGAGCAGATACATCGGTATCGCCAGCAGGCTCTGGGAGACAATGTCAGGTGGGGTGAGCAGCATGCCGATGACGAAACAGGCCAGCACCACATAGGGACGCTTCTTCGACAGGCTCTCCACCGTGGTGGCGCCCGAGAGGATCAGCAGGAAAGTCGCGATCGGAATCTCGAAGGCCACCCCGAAGGCGAAGAACAGCTTGAGGACGAAGTTCAGGTATTGGTTGATGTCGGTCATCACCGCGACGTCCGCAGGCCCGGTCTGGGTGAAGAACTGGAACAACAGCGGGAAGACGACATAGTAGGCGAAGGCAGCACCGCCATAGAACAGCGCGATGCTGGAGGCCAGGATCGGAAGCGCCAGCGCCTTCTCGTTGTCATAGAGGCCCGGGGCCACGAAGGCCCAGGCCTGGTGCAGCACATAGGGAATGGCGGCAAATACCGCTACCACCAGTGTGAGCTTGAAGGGCGCGAGGAAGGGCGAGGCCACCTCGGTGGCGATCATCTGCGAGCCTTCCGGGAGCAGTGCCATCAGCGGCTGGGCGACGAACGAGTAGATGTCGTTGGCAAAAGGATAGAGGCCCAGGAAGATCACCAGGATCGCGATCACAGCGCGCATCAGCCGCGAGCGCAGCTCGATGAGATGCTCGATCAGCGGGGCCTGGTTCTGCTCCTGGGGATCACCGGTCTTGCTCATCGGGGGGCAGAATCCTTGTCGGCAGTTGAGGCATCGGCGGGGCGCTGGCGATCATCGCCCTCGCTGCCCGTGCGGGCTCTGGCGAGGGCGTCGTCGAGTCGTTTCTCGGGAGGGGCTGGCGGTGCCTCACTAGCATTGTCATCCGCCGAGGTCGACGGGCGCTTGACGTCGTCTTCCTCGGCGATGCTCTCCACACCGCGCTTGACCTGCTTTACGCCCTCGTCGAGCTTCTTCTGCTGCTCGTCGAGTTTCTGGCGCAACTCCTCGGCCTCGAGCTGAGAACTGATCTCGCGCTGCATGCCGGAAACAGTGCGCTTGATCTTGCCGATCCACAGTCCCAGGGTGCGTGCCGCCTTTGGCAGGCGCTCGGGACCCAGCACCAGCAGGCCCACCACGCCGATGAGCATCAGTTCGAGAAAGCCCATATCGAACATGGCGGGTTACTTGCGCTCTTCCTGACGCTCTTCCTGGTCCTGGGCCTTCTGCTCGGCCTTGACGTCGTAGGTGTTGAGCTCCTCGTCATGGCTTACGCGGGCTTTGGGGTCGTCCGTCTTCTCGTCCTCGTCTTTTTCCTTCTCTTCCTCGTGCATGGCCTTCTTGAAGCCCTTCACGGCACCGCCCAGGTCGCCGCCGACGTTGCGCAGCTTCTTGGTACCGAAGATCAGGATGATGATGCCGAGAACGATCAGCAGCTGCCAGATACTGATACCACCTAACATAGTTGCTTCCTCAGGTTGGGGCTCCGGGAGGTCCCGGAAGGGCCAGTTGACGCTATGATTGCCGCGCGGCCTTTTCGTCGTGTCCCGAGACGCCGAAGCGTCGGGCCAGCTCATCCAGGACCAGGTGATGGTCGAGGCCCAGGTGCGAGAGCATTACCAGGCTATGAAACCACAGGTCGGCCGTTTCGGCGACCAACGCTTGGCGAGCCCACTCGTCGCCGTGCTCGGCGTCCTTGGCAGCCAGCAAGGTCTCGGTGGCTTCCTCGCCAACCTTCTCGAGTATCTTGTTCAGTCCCTTGTGATGCAAGGCCGCCACGTAGGAGTTCTGGGGCTCCGCTCGGCGGCGTTCTTCGAGTACGGCATGAAGTTGATCGAGAATGTCGCTCATGGGGAAGATCCCGTAGCTGTGGAAGAAAAGGTCAAGGGCTAATCAGTGCCAGGCCAACAACAGTACGCCGAGGGCGGCGGCGGCCAGCACCGGCCAGGTCTGGTCCGCGGCCCACTCGGTCAACGGCTGCCAGGCCAGCGCTGCGGCCAGCAGCAGCAGGCCCAGGCGCAGCCGCCGCTGGCTCCTGCCCCGCTGGCTAAGCTGTTGGAAAATACCGTTCATGGCGTCGGATTGATGGCGCCGTTGGCGGTGTTCGAGCTCGGCACGGTTCAGGGCCTGGTAGGCGAGCACCGGTAGCTCGGGCAACTGGTGTGAGAGCTCCGGAGCCTGTCGCTTGAGCGATTCCCAGAGACCGCTGACTCCGGCCCGCTCCTTCATCCAGCGCTCCAGGAAGGGCTTGGCGGTGCTCCACAGGTCCAGGTCGGGATAGAGCTGGCGGCCCAGCCCTTCGATGTTGAGCAGCGTCTTCTGTAGCAGCACCAGCTGCGGCTGCACCTCCATGTTGAAGCGTCGAGCGGTCTGGAACAGGCCCAGCAGCACCTGGCCGAAGGAGATGTCCTTGAGCGGCTTCTCGAGGATCGGCTCGCACACGGTGCGGATCGCCGCGGCGAACTCGTTGGCTCGGGTTCCCTCGCCTACCCAGCCGGACTCGATGTGCAGTGCCGCCACTTCATAGTAGTCCTGATGAAAGAAGGCCAGCAGGTTGCGTGCCAGGTAGTCCTGGTCTTCGCGGGTCAGGCTGCCGACGATGCCGCAGTCGATGGCGATGTACTGCGGGTCATTGGGATGTTCGAAGGAGACGAAGATGTTGCCCGGGTGCATATCGGCGTGGAAGAAGTTGTCGCGGAATACCTGGGTAAAGAAGAGTTCCACGCCGCGCTCGGCCAGCTTCTTGAGGTTTGTGCCCTGGGCGAGCAGTGCCGCGGTATCGGCCACCGGAACCCCGTAGATGCGCTCCTGTACCATCACGCGACGGTGCGTGAGTGCCCAGTAGATGGCCGGTACGTAGAGCAGCGGCGAATTCTTGAAATTGCGCTTCAACTGAGAGGTGTTGGCCGCTTCCTTGGTCAGGTCGAGCTCGTCGAACAGCGTTGACTCGTAGTCGCGGACGACTTCCACCGGGCGCAGTCGGCGGGCCTCGGGAATTCGCGCCAGCACGCTGGCGAAGCGGTACAGCAGCGCCATGTCCTGGCGCATCACTCGGTCGATCCCCGGGCGGATGATCTTGACCACCACGGCCTCTCCCCCGTGCAGCCAGGCGGCATGCACCTGGGCGACGGAGGCCGACGCCAGTGGTTCGGGCTCGAAGCTGGCGAAGGCATTTTCCAGCGACATCGCCAGCTCCTCCTCCACCAGCGCCTTGGCCTGATGAGCGGGGAAGGGCGGCACCTGGTCCTGAAGCCTTTTCAGTTCGTCGGCGATGTCTTCGGGGAGAAGGTCGCGCCGGGTCGAGAGCATCTGGCCGAACTTGACGAAGATCGGCCCCAGTTCCTCCAGCGCCAGGCGCAAGCGCACGCCGCGAGGGCGTTTGCCGATCGGTACCAGGCGCAGCGGTGAAAGGATGAACAGGCTGCGCAGCCACCAGGGCATGCGGGCTAAGGGCAGCATAGTGTCGAGCCGATAGCGGGTGACCACCCAAAGAATGCGCATGGGCCTGAGGATCATGGCGTCTTCTCCGGCTCGGTCAAGCGGCGTCGGAGCCTGGCCAGGCGCGCGTCAAGGCGGTCGGTGGCGATTTCCATCTCGGTCAGTTGGTCGCGCAACGCCTCGAGCTGGTGACGCCCCGGCAGCAGCCGTGCTTCCTCGAAGACATATTCGCTGACGTCGGCGCAGAACTCCTGGCGGGTGCGCAGGCCCCAGCGGGAGAGGCTGCGTAGCCCCTCGGCCAGGCTATGGGCCGGGATGTCGCCGAGCCAGCGGGCCAGCTCCGCCTCCCAGTCCAGGTCGAGGTCGAGCAGCAGATCGCGCGTTGCTTCCAGCAGGTGGGTGCGACCTCGCACGGCGAGCTTTCCCTGGAACATCAGGCGCTCGACCGAGGCACCGCCCAGCAGCTCGCCGAGCGTCTCGGCGTCAACTTCGACCACCGCGTCAAAGGCCTCTTCGGCGGTGTCGTCGGGGCGGATCAGATCGAGACCGGCCGGATGGAAGTGGATGGCCAGCGCCAGGTCGGGTTGCTCCAAGCGCAACAGAATGCGCTGGCCGGCCAGCCGGGCCAGACGCGACGGCGCCGCCGGATCTCTGGCGAGCAGGGCGTTCAGGGTGCGCTCCAGGCCGGCCAGCAGCAGGGTGGAAGACAACTCCATCATGCCCTCACAGCTTGATGCCGCGGTGCAGGGCGACGATGCCCCCGGTCAGATTGGTGTACTCGACTCGCTCCAGTCCAGCAGCCTCCATCATCGCCTTGAGGGTTTCCTGGTCGGGGTGCATGCGGATCGACTCGGCCAGATAGCGGTAGCTGTCGGCGTCGCTCGCCACCAGTTCGCCGATCCTTGGCAGCAGGCGGAAGGAGTATTCGTCATAGGCCTTGGAGAACAGCGGGTTGCCTGGTTTGGAGAACTCCAGCACCAGCAGGCGACCGCCCGGCTTGAGCGTTCGGGTCATGGAGCGCAGCGCGGCGTCCTTGTCGGTGACGTTGCGCAGGCCGAAGGCGATGGTGATGCAGTCGAAAGCGTTGTCGGGAAAGGGCAGGCATTCGGCGTTGGCCTGCACGTATTCGACATTACCGCCAATGCCGCTGTCGAGCAGCTTGTCGCGACCGACTCTCAGCATGGATTCGTTGATGTCGGCCAGTACCACGCGTCCTCGGGGACCTACCATGCGCGAGAACTTGGCCGTCAGGTCGCCGGTGCCGCCGGCGATGTCCAGCACGCTATGGCCTGGCCGCACGCCGGAGCGCTCGATGGTGAGCCGCTTCCACAGGCGGTGTATACCCATCGACATCAGGTCGTTCATCAGGTCATAGCGGGCCGCTACCGAATCGAAGACATGGGCCACGCGCGAGGCCTTCTCTTCGACCGGGACTTCCTGATAGCCGAAGTGGGTGGTGTGCTTGTCACTGGCGCTCATGCAGTGGGCTCCCGAATCGCTGTAGTGGGGGAGGCCTGGCGGCCTCGCAATGGCCGCCATTGTAGCCTCCCCCGATAGCGATTGTCTTGACGCCGCCCCTACAGCTGCTTGATCTCGATGCCAAGCGGCTCTCGGGAGGCGCCGGCCTCTTCCAGCCGGCGCAGGTAGTCGGCCCAGTTGACCTCGCGCTTCTCGATCAAATCGTAGAGGTAGTCCCAGCTGAAGAGCCCGCTGTCGTGGCCGTCGTCGAAGTGCAGCTTGAGGGCGTAGCGGCCGGCCTGGGTGATGTCTTTCAGGCCGACATGCTTCTTGCCCACCTGCAGGGTGGCGGTATCGGGGCCATGGCCGCGCACCTCTGCGGAGGGCGAGAAGACCCTCAGGTACTCCACCGGCAGCCGATAGCTCTCGCCGCCTTGGTAGGTGAGCTCGAGCTCACGGTCGTGCTTGTGGTAATGCACCTTGGTGGGAATCGGGGCTGTCATGAGCCGGCTCCTAGAGAATATACCGCGACAGGTCCTCGTCCATCGCCAGCTCGCCGAGCTGGGAGTCGACATAGGCGGCATCGATCGACAGCGGACTGCCGAAGTCGCCTCCCAGGTACGAGGCCTCTTCGAGCAGGCGCTCCATTACGGTGTGCAGGCGGCGGGCGCCGATGTTCTCGGTTCCCTCGTTGACCTTCCAGGCGATCTCGGCGATGCGCGCGATGCCATCCTCGGTGAAGGCGATCTCGAGGCCCTCGGTGGCGAGCAGCGCCTGATATTGCTTGGTCAGCGCCGCGGAGGGCTCGGTGAGGATGCGCTTGAAATCTTCCGGTGTCAGGGCATTCAGCTCGACGCGGATCGGCAGGCGACCTTGCAGTTCAGGGATCAGGTCCGAGGGACGCGACAGGTGAAATGCACCGGAAGCGACGAACAGGATGTGGTCGGTGCGTACCATGCCGTGCTTGGTGGAAACCGTGGAGCCTTCGATCAGCGGCAGCAGGTCGCGCTGCACGCCCTCGCGGGAGACCTCGCCACCGCTGGACTGGCCGCTGCCCTTGCAGACCTTGTCGATCTCGTCGAGGAAGACGATGCCGTTCTGTTCCACCGCCTCGATGGCACGGCTCTTGATGTCGTCCTCGTTGACCAGCTTGCTGGCCTCCTCGTCACGCAGCAGGCCGAAGGCATCCTTCACCGCTACCCGGCGGGTCTCGGTCTTCTGTTTGCCCATGCCGGAGAACAAATTCTGTAACTGGCTGGTCATCTCCTCCATGCCCGGCGGACTCATGATGTCGACGTTGGGGCCCTGCTGGGAAATCTCGATGTCGATTTCCTTGTCGTCTAGCTGCCCCTCGCGCAGCTTCTTGCGGAAAATCTGGCGAGTCGAGCTATCCTGGCGAGGCTCGTCTTCCTGGCCGCGGGGCGGCGGTAGCAGGGCGTCGAGGATGCGCTCCTCAGCGGCATCCTCCGCACGGTGTCCCACTTCTTCCTTGGCCTGCTCGCGAACCAGCTTGATGGCGGCCTCGGTCAGGTCGCGGATGATCGACTCGACGTCGCGGCCCACATAGCCCACCTCGGTGAACTTGGTGGCCTCCACCTTGATGAAGGGGGCGCCGGCCAGCTTGGCCAGGCGGCGCGCGATCTCGGTCTTGCCCACGCCGGTGGGGCCGATCATCAGAATGTTCTTGGGCGTCACCTCCTGGCGCAGCTCGCCGTCGAGCTGCATGCGACGCCAGCGGTTGCGAAGGGCGACGGCCACGGCGCGCTTGGCATCCTGCTGGCCGATGATGTACTGGTCCAGGGCGTGGACGATCTCGCGGGGGGTCATCCGAGTCATGGTCAGAGCTCTTCCAGGGTGACGTTGTGGTTGGTGAACACGCAGATGTCACCGGCGATGGTCAGGGACTTCTCGGTGATCTCGCGGGCACCGAGATCGGTGTTCTCAAGCAGGGCACGGGCTGCGGCCAAGGCATAGTTGCCGCCGGAGCCGATGGCGATGATGCCGCCTTCAGGCTCCACCACGTCGCCATTGCCGGTAATGATCAGCGAGGCGTCCTTGTTGGCCACGGCGAGCAGCGCCTCGAGGCGGCGCAGGGCGCGGTCGGTGCGCCAGTCCTTGGCCAGCTCCACGGCGGCCTTGACCAGGTTGCCCTGATACTTGTCCAGCTGTGCCTCGAAGCGTTCGAAAAGGGTGAAGGCATCGGCGGTGCCGCCGGCGAAGCCGGCCAGAACCTCGCCGCGATAGAGGCGGCGGACCTTGCTGGCGTTGCCCTTCATCACGGTATTGCCCAGCGAGACCTGGCCGTCACCGGCCAGCGCCACCTGGTCACCGCGGCGCACGGAAACGATCGTGGTCATGGAGGGGACTCCTTGGGGGAGCAAAGGGCTCCCGATGACTGGCGGCGCCGTGGGCATGCTCGCGGCGCCGTGGATGAACTCGTAGGTGAGTTGCGGGCGGGAGGCGAGGAATTCAACCTTGGTCGCGTTCTTCTCGCTTTGTTGAGCGAGTCAGTTCTGCAGCTGGATCAGTAGCGGCTCGATGCCCTGGGTGACCATCAGGTCCTGGGCGCGGTTGAGCTCGCGGCGGTCGCTGTAGGGGCCGACCTGGACCCGATGCCAGGTGTCGCCGCCGCCGGCCTTGACCTCGCTGATCTTGGCGAGCAGGCCGAAATCGCGCAGCCGGTCCGCCAGCTTGCTGGCATCGCCCGCCTCGCGAAAAGAGGCGGCCTGGAGCACGAAGCGGGCATCGGTCGTTGGTTCGTTCGTCGCCTGCGTGTCCTGGCGGTCATCCTGCCCAGTGGTGTCGGCGTCCAGGTTGGCGGCGATCACCTGGGCAATGGGATCTTCGCGGGTCGCTGTATCGGCCGTCGCGGGGCGCTCCGGCGGGGTGGCCGTGGAGGCCGGCACCTTGCCCCCGGGGGCGATCACCTCGGATTCCGGCAGCAGGGTGTAGAACTCGAAGGTCGGCATCGTCGGCTCCTCCGGGGTGGCAGGCTCACTTTCTCCGGATTCCTGTTGCTCCCCGGGTTTGGTCAACACCGTGGCCAGTGGCGAGTCGCTACCCTCCTGCCAAGGGGCGATGCCGTGCTGGTGCTGGGACAGCAGGAAGCCTGCCACCAGACCGACCAGACCCCATAGCCAGCCCGGAATGCTGCGGCGTGGGGGTGGGGCGGTGCGGCGCCGCGGGCTGCTGGTGGCACCACGCTTGCGGGGTGCCGGTTTTCGGCTGCTGGCCATGGCTTACATCTCCTCGGGCGCGCCGACACCCATCAGCTCGAGGCCGTTGCGCAGCACCTGGCGCGTAGCCAGCCCCAGCGCCAGCCGGGCGTTGCGCAAGGCGTCATCGTCGACCATCACTTTGACCGCGTTGTAGCAGGTATGGAAGTCGGCGGCGAGATCGAGCAGGTACTGGGCGATCTGCTGGGGCTCGTGGGCAGCGGCAGCGTGCTGGACGACCTCGGGATAGCGGGCCAGGCGGTTGAGCAGCGCCTTCTCCTGGTCGGCCTCGAGCAAGGCCAGGCTGTCCATGGCCAGGCCAGGGTCGAAGGCCAGGTCATCGGACTCGGCCTTGCGCATGACACTGCATATCCGGGCGTGTGCGTACTGCACGTAGTAGACCGGGTTGTCGTTGGACTGCGAGCGGGCCAGGTCGATGTCGAAGGTGAGCTGGGAGTCGGCGCGACGCGCGGCCAGGAAGAAGCGAGTGGCATCGCGGCCCACTTCGTCGATCAAGTCGCGCACTGTGACGTAGCTGCCGGCCCGCTTGGAGAGCTTCACCTCGACGCCGGAGCGGGTGACCATCACCATCTGGTGCAGCACGTAGTCGGGCCACCCTTGGGGGATACCGGCCTCGAGAGCCTGCAGGCCGGCGCGCACCCGGGTCACGGTGGAGTGGTGGTCGGCGCCTTGCTCGTTGATCACCGTCTCGAAGCCGCGCTGCCACTTGTCCAGATGGTAGGCGACATCGGGCAGGAAGTAGGTGTAGTGGCCGTCGCTCTTGCGCATCACCCGGTCCTTGTCGTCGCCGAAGTCGGTGGTACGCAGCCACAGGGCGCCGTCCTGTTCAAAGGTATGGCCCTTCTCGATCAGTCGCGCGGCGGTGGCCTCTACCTTGCCTTGTTCATAGAGCGAGGACTCCAGGAAGTAGACGTCGAACGTCACGCCGAAGGCCTTGAGGTCGAGGTCCTGTTCGCGGCGCAGGTAGGCCACGGCAAAATCGCGTATGGCGTCGAGATCGTGCGGGTCGCCTGCTGCCGTGACGTGGCGGTCATCGGCATGCACCGTCTCCTCAGCCAGATAGGCGTTGGCCACGTCGATGATATAGCCCCCGCGGTAGCCATCCTCCGGCCAGCCCGGGTCGCCGGGGTCGATGCCCTGGACCCGCGCCTGCACCGAGCGCGTCAGGTTGCTGATCTGGGCACCGGCATCGTTGTAGTAGAACTCGCGAGTCACTTCGTGGCCGGTGGCCTCGAGCAGGCGGCAGATGCAGTCACCGATTGCCGCTCCGCGGCCATGGCCGACGTGCAGCGGCCCGGTGGGATTGGCGGACACGAACTCCACCTGCACCTGGCGGCCTCGGCCGGAGAGGTTGCGGCCGTAGGCATCTCCGGCCTCGAGCACCTGGCGCACCACCTGAGCCGCGGCATCGGTAGCGGCAAAAAAGTTGACGAAGCCGGGACCGGCGATCTCGACCTTCTGCACGGCATCGCTTGTCGGCAGTGCCGCGACCAGCGCCTCGGCCAGTTCGCGAGGCTTGCGGCCGACCGGCTTGGCCAGCATCAGCGCCAGGTTGGTGGCATAGTCGCCATGGGCCTTGTCGCGGGTCGGGTCGACCTTGATGGTCGGTGCGATATCGGTGGGCAACACGCCTTGCTGCCGGAGGTTATCCAGGGCGTCCTCGAGTAGCGCGATGATGGTCTCTTTCATGGAAATGTCCGGTGTCCTTTGGCCTGGGCGGTGCGGGGCGACCGCTGGGCGAGTCTGGGGCGCCATTATCGGCAATCGGCGCCGGGCTTTAAAGGTGTGGGCTCAGGCTAGGGTCTGCGGGTCGATGTCCAGCGACCAGCGCACCCGTCGCGCCTCGGGACGACCTTCGAGCCAGGCGACCAGCCAGGCGCCGGCCTCGTGGAGCTGGCTGCGACGGTCGGCGGCCAGCATGAGCTGCAGGTGATAGCGGTTCTGGCGCCGTTCCATGGGAGCCGGAACCGGCCCCAAGCAGTCGACCTCGAGGCCCCGCTCGCCGATCCGCTGGCGCATGGTTTCGGCGGCAAGGCCCCCCAGGGCTACCACGGCCGCCTCGCGGGGCGCCTCGAGGCGCAGCAGGGCGAGGAAGCGAAAGGGCGGCAGCCGAGCGGCTCGACGCTCTTCCAGCAGCTGGCTGGCGAGGGCATCGTACCCGCTCTCGGCCAGCAGTCGCAGGTGCGGGTCGTCGGTGTGCAGGGTCTGCACCAGTACCCGACCGGGATGGGCAGCGCGGCCGGCGCGGCCTGCCACCTGCTCGAGCAGCTGGGCGCTGTGCTCCAGTGCCCGGAAGTCGCTGGCATAGAGCCCGGCGTCGGCATTGACTACCACCACCAGGGTGACATGGGGAAGGTGGTGGCCCTTGGCCAGCATCTGGGTGCCCACCAGCAGGCAGGGTTCGCCGCGGCGAACCTCGGCGAGCATCTGCTCGAGGGCGTCGCGGCGCCGAGTGCTGTCGCGATCGATACGGTGTACCGGCACCTCGGGGAACAGCGACGCCAGGGTCTCCTCGGTGCGCTCGGTACCGCTGCCCAGGGGGCGCAGGTCGACGCTGCCGCACTCGGGGCAGGCGTCGGGGAGGGCGCGGCGACGGTCGCAGTGGTGGCAGGCCAGCAGCGGCGGCTGCCGGTGCAGGGTCATGCGGGCATCACAGTGATCGCACTCGGCCATCCAGCCGCAGGCGTGGCAGGCCAGGGTGGGGGCGAAGCCGCGTCGATTGATGAAGACCAGCACCTGGTGGCCGGCGGCCAGGGTCTCGCGCACCGTCTCGATCACCGGCGGGATCAGCCCGCCCTGACGCCGACGGCCGCGCAGGTCGACGAGCTCCAGTCGCGCCGGGGCATGGCGGGTGGCCCGGCGGGTCAGGCGCAGGTGGCGATAGTCGCCGTGCAGCGCCCGCTGCAGGGACTCCAGCGAAGGGGTGGCGCTGCCCAGCAGCAGCGGGATGCGGTGGTGGTGGGCGCGAGCCACGGCCAGGTCGCGGGCATGGTAGCGCAGGCCGTCCTGCTGCTTGTAGGAGCCGTCGTGCTCCTCGTCGACGATGATGACGCCGGGCCGGGCAAGGGGAGTAAAAATGGCCGAGCGGGTACCCAGCACGATGGGGGCCCGGCCGCTGGCGGCGGCTTCCCAGGCATCGAGGCGCTCGTGGTCGGTGAGCCCCGAGTGCAGGGCCACCACCGGCGCCCGGAAGCGACGGCGGAAGCGGGCGAGGGTCTGGGGCGTCAGGCCGATCTCGGGGACCAGCACCAGCGCCTGGCGGTGGCGGCCGATGACCGCCTCGATGAGCTGCAGGTAGACCTCGGTCTTGCCGCTGCCGGTAACGCCATGCAGCAGGCAGGGGTGGAAGCCGTCGAGCCGCTCGTGAACGGCGGCCAGCGCCACGGCCTGCTCGCGGTTGAGAGGCAGGGCGGGTTCGGCAAGCCGTGCCTCGCCCTCGGCCGTGGGCGAGGCGGCCAGGGGTTCCTCGTGACGGGACACCAGCCCCTTGTCGGCCAGGGCGCGCAGCTGGTCGCGGCTGAACGACTGAGCGAGGATCGCCTGGCTGACTAGCCCGTGGGGGTGCTGGCGCAGCATGGTCAGCAGCTCCGCCTGGCGGGGGGCCCGGTCCAGGCTCGGCGGGGCGTCCTCGCGGCCGGTCGTGGTCACGCACCAGCGCTCGCGGGTGCGGGCCTCGAGTGCCCGGCCCTGGCGCAGCAGCCCCGGCAGGGCCTGGTGCAGGGTGTCGCCGAGGGCATGCTGGTAGTAGCGGGCGGCGAAGCGGCACAGCCACAGCCAGTCGGCTGGCAGCGGGGCGTCGTCGAGGCAGCCCGCCACCGGCCTGAGGCTCGAGAGCGGCAGCTCGCTTTCGTTGCGGCACTCCACCACCACGCCGACCACCTCGCGTCGGCCGAAGGGCACCGTCACCCGCAGGCCGGGCTGCCAGCCACCCGGGGGCACTTCGCGGCAGGGGCGGTAGTCGAACAGTCGGCGCAACGGCGAGGGTACGGCAACGCCCAATACGCGTGGCACGGGTGAGCAGGGGGAATCGGGCAATTGGCCTCCGGCGTCGGCTCTGCTAGAATGCTTCGCCGCTGCGAACACTCCGAGTGCGTGGAAGAGTGCGTGGCGGCAACCGGCTCGCATCTACAGACAACCCGTATGCGGTGCCTGGCAGAAGATCAGGTGGCGGCATACAGCTTCACGAGGCTCAAGATGAAACAAGGTATCCATCCGGATTACAAGACGGTCAATGCGACCTGTTCCTGCGGCGCCTCCTTCGAGGTCGGCACCACCGCGGATCACGACTTCTCTCTGGACGTCTGCTCTCAGTGCCACCCCTTCTATACCGGCAAGCAGAAGCAGGCGACCACCGGCGGTCGCGTCGAGCGCTTCAACAAGCGCTTCGGTGCTGCCATCAAGCGCTGAGCCGCCCGGCACACCGCGCCATCGAGAAACCCGCCCATCGTGGCGGGTTTCTTTTGCCCGGCTGCCGGTGGCCCCGCTGGTCACCGCGACAGGAAAAGCGTTATGTCTGGAGGAGTTGGCTATAAATGCCGGTAAATATCCGGCAACGTCTTCAAACGAGCGTACAACAGGGGTGATGTAAGGTGAGTTGAGCGCAGAAGGCTTTTTGTATACGCTAGTCGCCCTCCCATTGTGTTACCGGACCCTTATCAGCATGACTGACGCGAAGAAGCAGGCGGCGCTGGATTACCACGCGAAACCGATTCCCGGAAAGTTGTCGGTGGAAGTCACCAAGCCCACCGCCACCGCTCGAGATCTCTCCTTGGCCTACAGCCCGGGCGTGGCGGAGCCGGTTCGCGAGATTGCCAATGATCCGGAGAACGCTTACCTCTATACCGGCAAGGGCAACCTGGTAGCCGTCATCTCCGACGGCAGTGCCATCCTGGGGCTCGGCAACCTGGGGCCGCTGGCCAGCAAGCCGGTGATGGAAGGCAAGGGAGTGCTGTTCAAACGCTTCGCCGGTATCAATTCGGTGGATGTCGAAGTCAATGCCGAGAGCCCGCAGGCCTTTATCGACACCGTGGCGCGCATCGCCGACACCTGGGGCGGCATCAACCTCGAGGACATCAAGGCCCCGGAGTGCTTCGAGATCGAGCAGGCGCTGATCGAGCAGTGCAGCATCCCGGTGTTTCATGATGATCAGCACGGCACGGCCATCGTCACTGCCGCGGGCATGCTCAATGCCCTGGATATCGCCGGCAAGTCGCTGGACAGTGCGCGTATCGTCTGCCTAGGGGCCGGCGCCGCAGCCATCGCCTGCATGAAGCTGCTGGTTTCCTGCGGTGCGCATCCCGAGAACATCGTGATGCTCGACCGCAAGGGCGTGATTCATAGCGGTCGTGAGGATCTGAACCAGTACAAGGCGATGTTCGCCGTGGAGACCGACAAACGCACCCTGAGCGATGCCATTGAGGGGGCTGACGTCTTCGTCGGTCTCTCCGGGCCGGGACTGATGAGCGCCGACCATATCCGTAGCATGGCCCCCAATCCGGTGGTCTTCGCCTGCACCAATCCGGATCCGGAAATCCATCCCGATCTGGCTCGGGAGGTGCGTCCGGATGTCATCATGGCCACCGGCCGCTCCGATTATCCCAACCAGGTCAACAATGTGCTGGGCTTTCCCTTCATCTTTCGCGGGGCGCTCGACGTGCGTGCTACCCGCATCAACGAGGAGATGAAGGTCGCCGCCGTCCATGCCCTCAAGGACCTCGCCCGTGAACCTGTGCCGAAGGAGGTGCTCGAGGCTTACGAAATGGACGAGATGCATTTCGGGCCGAAATACATCATCCCCACCCCTGTGGACATCCGACTGCTCGATTGCATCTCCTCGGCGGTGGCCCAGGCCGCGGTGGATTCGGGAGTTGCGCGCAAGCCATACCCACCTCACTACCCGCTGAAGACCGTGGCTGACGTCTACGGTAGTTGAGTCCCGGCGGCTTTCCTGCCCATGACAAGCGCCGGCCCTCGGGGTCGGCGTTTTCGTACATGGCAGGCGAGGAATTGGCGCCTCGCGCGGATGCGGATTTCTAGAAGATAGCCTCGTAGGCGCCAGTACCCTGTGAGCCGCTCTGGCGCTCGACCTCGCGCTCGACGCGACGGGGCTGAACGTCGGGCAGGTGGTTGGCCATGAACAACTCCTCGATGCCGCCACCCTGGCCAGCGCTCAGCAGGCGACCGGTGTCGGGGTCGACTCGCTCGGTGACCACGCCCTCCGGCCGCTCGGGCCAGCGCTCAGGCTGCCCCTCCAGGGCCTGGCCCATGAAATCCATCCAGATCGGCAGGGCGGCCTGGGCGCCGTATTCGGCTGTAGGCGTATTGTCGTCTTTCCCCACCCAGGCAGTGGACACCAGGTCGCTGTTGAAACCGGCGAACCAGGCATCCCGTTGGTCGTTGGTGGTGCCGGTCTTGCCGACGATATCGCCGCGGTTGAGTTCCAGGGCCTTGCGGGCGGTGCCACGCTCGACGACATCGCGCAGCATGTCGCGCAGGATATAGACGGCGGCGGGGTCAGCCACCCGGGGGGCGATCTCATAGGTCTCACCGTCGAGTTCGACCGTTTCCTGGTCGGTGGGGCACTCACGGCAGGCGACGCGCGGAGTGGCCTCGTCGACTACGGTGGTGTCGTCGACGCGGGTCACCCTATCGATGAACCAGGGCGACACCTTGAAGCCGCCGTTGGCCAGTACCGCATAGGCGTTGGTCATCTCTAGCGGGGTCAGGCTGGCGCTGCCCAGCGCCAGCGAGAGGCCGCGAGGCAGCTGGTCGCTGGCGAAGCCGAAGCCCTGAAGGAAGTCGATGGTACGTTCCAGCCCGAGGGACTGCAGCACGCGGATGGTCACCAGGTTGCGTGAGCGCGCCAAGGCATCCCGCAGCCGGATCGGGCCGAGGAAGTCGCCGCTGGAGTTCACCGGGCGCCACAGTTCGTTGCTGCCGTCCTGTATCACCACGGGAGCATCGTTGACCACGCTGGCCGGGTTCATCTCGCCGCTGTTCAGCGCCGCCAGGTAGATGAAGGGCTTGAAGATCGAGCCGGACTGGCGGCGGGCCTGAGTGGCGCGATTGAACTTGCTGGCATCGAAGTCGAACCCGCCCTGGAGAGCCAGGATGGCGCCGGTGTCTGGATCCATCGCTACCAGCGAGCCTTCGGCGTCGGGGCGCTGTGAGAGGCGCCAACTGCCGTTCTCACGCTGCAGGATGCGCACCAGGTCGCCGCGGCTGGCGATCTCGTTCGCCGCGCCTGGAGCGGCACCCCGGCTCTGAGCACTGCGATAGGCGCGCGCCCACTCCAGGCCGGCCCAGTCGAGGGTATGCAGTTCGCCGCCGGGTGCCAGCACCTGCATTTCGCGGCCTTCGCTTTCAACCACGATGGCCGACTGCAGGGGGCCATAAGCGGGGGTGCGTTCGAGCACCTGCAGCCAGTTACTGACGTCGCCCTCGATGCCCTCGACTTCGGTCTGGCTGCGCTCGGCGGCACGCCGGGCGGTCTGCATGATTTCCGGTGACTCGGCGAGCTCCTCTTCGAGCCCTTCTCGGTCGGTGCGTTCCTGAGCCTCTACCAGGCTGCGCGGGATGTCGGTTTGCTCCGGGCCGCGCCAACCGTGACGGGTGTCATACTCGATCAAGCCACCGGCCAGGGCCTGGCCGGCCAGCGGCTGCAGCTCGCTGTCGAGGGTGGTATGGATGCGATAGCCGCCGGTATAGGCCCGGTCGCTATAACGCTCCACGGCGAACTGGCGGGCCATTTCAGAAACGTAATCGGCCTCCACCTCGAGCCGAGCCAGGTGGCGCCGTGCGGTGACCGGGGCCTGAACGGCGGCGTCGTAGGCTACCTGGTCGATCATCTCCAGCTTGCGCATGCGGAACAGGATCCAGTTACGGCGGATCAGGGCGCGTTCGGCATTGGCCAACGGGTTGAAGGCAGAAGGCGCCTTGGGCAGGCCGGCGATCATAGCCTTCTCGGCCAGGGTCAGCTCGGCCAGTGGACGGTCGTAGTAGACCTCCGCGGCGGCGGCGATGCCATAGGCGCGGTTGCCGAGATAGATCTTGTTGACGTAGAGCTCGAGGATTTCCTCCTTAGATAATATCTGCTCCATCTGCAGCGCCAGCAGGATCTCGCGGATCTTGCGGGTGAAGGTTTGGTCCAGGGTGAGCAGATAGTTGCGTGCCACCTGCATGGTGATGGTCGAGCCGCCGGACTGGATATCGCCACCGCTGGCCACCAGTTCCGTTGCGGCGCGGGCCAGACCCTTGGGGTCGACGCCGCGGTGGTCGAAGAAGGTGGCATCCTCGGCGGCCAACAAGGCGCCAATGAGTTCCTCGGGAATCTCGTGATACTCCACCGGGGTGCGGCGCTCTTCACCGAACTCGCCGATCAGCTTGCCGTCGCGCGTGAAGATGCGCAGCGGTGTCTGCAGCTCGAAGCCCTGCAGCTGGCGAACATCGGGCAGCCCTGGGGCGAAATAGAGCGCGGCACCCACCACGCCCAGAATCCCCGCGGTGGACAGCGAGACCAGCAGCCAGAGAACGGAAATGATCAGGGTTCTGAGTAACTTCATGAAAACGCGGTATCCATGCTGGGAACGGGACGTAGTGGTGGCGATGATATGGCCTTCCCTTGCGGTCGCCATTATAGGAAGCCGAGGGGGCGGTCACCAGCGTTGATGCTAAGCGACACCCTCATTCGTGTGAGAAACCGAAATATCATGTAACCTTCGATCATCGGTTGGGTATGATGCATTTAATGTATTTCCCCCGATTCGGGGTGGATAATCATAATGAGCGGCACGCCGCATGGATCAGGCAGGGGCATGACGCAAGATGCGACTGAGAGCATCCGGCAAGGGACTGGTTGGTGTCGATATCACCTCGGCTACCGTCAAGGTCATCGAACTCAAGCGCGCTGGTAACCACTACCAGGTCGAAAGCTACGCCGTGCGGCCACTGCGCGAAGGTGCAGTTATCGAGCGGCGGATACGCGACATGCCGGCCGTCGTGGACGCTCTCAAGCGTGCTGTTGAGCATGCCAAGCCTGGGTCGCGCAATGCCGCCGTGGCTGTCCCTGCCAGTGCCGCTATCACCAAGACCCTCACCTTGCCCGCCTCTCTCGACGACGACGAGATCGAGGCGCGCATCCAGCTCGAATCAGACAAGCATATTCCGTTTCCGTTCAGCGAGGTCGCCTTCGACTTTCAGCGGCTGGGCCTTAACTCGCGCTATGGCGACCAGCAGGATGTTCTGCTGGTGGCCTGCCGCCAGCAGGATGTCAACCAGTTGACGGAGGCCGTGCTGCAGGCGGGGCTCACCCCGGCGGCCGTTGATGTCGAGACCTTCGCCATGGAGCGCGCCTTCCAGGAGCTTCGCCACCAGTTGCCCCCCACCAGTGAGGATCAAGAGTGCGTGGCTCTGGTGGATATCGGTGCCACCATGAACGCCTTCCACGTGCTGCGCGAGGGTCGTGTCACCTACAGCCGCGATACGGTATTCGGTGGCCGCCAGCTGACCGACGAGATTCGCAATCGCTACGGGCTGACGCTCGAGGAGGCGGGCCTGGCCAAGAAGCGTGGTGGCCTGCCGGATGATTACCAGCGCAGCGTACTCGATCCCTTCCTGGATACCCTGGTCCAGCAGGTGGGACGCTCGCTGCAACTCTATTACACCGCCGGACGAAAGCAGGAGGTTCGGCGGATGATCCTGGCCGGCGGCACCAGCGTGCTGCCGGGCCTGGCGGAACGCCTGGCCGAGGAGAGCGGCATGGAGGTGGTGATCGCCAATCCCTTCCGGCGCATGAAGGTGAATCCCCGCATCGACGTCCCGACCCTGGCCGGTGATGCTCCGGCCATGGTCACGGCCTGCGGCCTGGCGATGAGGGTAGGCAAATGACCATCGAGATCAACCTGCTCCCCTGGCGAGAGGAAGAGCGTGCCCGGCGCAGCAAGCGGTTCTTCATGGCGTTGGCGCTGATGGCGCTGATCGGTCTCGGCGGCGGTTTTGGCATGACCTGGTATCTCGATCAGCGGTTGAGTGCTCAGCAGGAGCGCAACCGGTTCGTCGAGGCCGAAAGCAAGCAACTGGATTCCGCTATCCGTGAGATCAGTGAACTGGAAGAGATTCGACAGACCATGGAGGCTCAGGTACGGGTCTTCACGGAGCTTCAAGCGGGAAGAGGCTTGACGGTTCATGTCTTCAATGACCTGGTAACCAGCCTCGTTGACGGCGTGCATTACACGCAGCTTAACCGTCAGGGGAATAGCCTGCGGATGTCGGGTGTGGCTGAGAACAACCGGCAGGTGTCTGATCAGTTGCGAACGCTGGATGCGGCCCCGTCTCTGAGTGAGCCAGTGCTTTCCGAAGTCGAGACTGCCGACGACGAGATGCGTCGCTTCAACCTCAGCGTGAACCAGCAGATGCCCGATAGAGAAGGCTCGGAGACGCCATGAATCTGTCCACGGAAGTTCGTCGACTGCGCGACATGGACTGGGGTGAGCTGGACATCAAGGAGTCCGGCGGCTGGCCCTTCCTGCTTCAGTTGATCTGCTGCGTGCTGGTCTTGGGCCTGACCCTCGCCGGCACATACTGGTACCTGGCCGCACCTAAGCTCGAGGAGCTGGGTCAGGCCAGGACAGAGGAGGCTCGTCTGATCAGGGACTACCAGAGCAAGGCGGCGCAGGCGGCACATCTGGAAGTCATGCGCGAAGAAATGGCCATCCTCGAGGAGCGCATGAACACGCTCAGAGATATGCTGCCGACGGGTGCCGAGGTGCCTTCGCTGATCGATAACATCAGTGAAGCGGCTATCAGCAATCAACTTTCCATCGAATTCATTCGCCTGCGCAGCCCCGTCTCTCAGGAATTCTATGTCGAGCAGCCATTCGATATCCGGGTGCGGGGCGGCTATCACCGGATTGCGGAGTTCTTGGCAAATGTCGCCAGCCTGCCGCGCATCGTCACCCAGCATGACCTGACGCTCGAGCCTATGGAAGATGCTGGCGGCGAGCAACTGCAGCTATCCATGCTTGCCCGCACCTACAGTTACCGCCAGTCGGGAGAAGAGGAGGAGGCACCGTGACAAGAACGAACGGATGCCATGTGCTCCTCGCTTTCGGCATGGGACTACTGACGGCCTGCGCTGATCCTGAGCTGAGGAATCTCGAGCGTGAGCTGGCCGAGGCTCGAACGGATCCCGGGGAGGTGCCTCGGGTAGAGCTTCCGGAAATTCCGCAGGTTGACCGGGTGGCGTATTCCGGGAGTGATAACAGGAGTCCCTTCTTGCCCCGGCGTATGCAGGATCAGCGTGAAGTGCCTCAGGCTGGTGAACTTGCACCGCCACCGGATCGTCCCCGTGAGCCGCTAGAGGCCTACGACCTTTCCGAGTTGGAGTTGGTCGGAATATTGACGGTTGGCGGCGAGCCATCAGCGCTCGTGCGTGCGCCTGACGGCAAGGTTCATCGAGTCAGGATTGGCAATTATATGGGGCTGGACCATGGGCGCATCGTGAGCATCACGGATAGCTCGCTGGTTCTGGTGGAGACCGTACTCGAGGGAAACGCCTGGCAGGAGCGCACCAGGCAGATTGCCCTCGGTGAGGGCGAATAGAACAGTTTATACCATGCCACCTGGCATTAGGTGGCAGAGGCGTGCAAGGGGAAGGGAACAATGCAACCGATAATACGTGGTCTCGCACTCGTGGTACTGCTGGCGGTCTCCACGGCCGCTACGGCGGCTTCCACCCTCACCGATCTGGATTTCCGCCAGGGAAGCGACGGCGCACTGGAAGTGGATCTCGATTTCCGTGGCCCGGTTCCCGAGGTGCGCGGCTATCGCCTAGACGATCCGGCCCGGCTGACCATCGACCTGATGGAGACCGACAGCGCCCTCGAGCGCCGCCGTGAGGAGCTCGGCATCGGCGGGGTCGAGCGGGTCACGGCCCTGGAGGCCGGCTCGCGCACGCGCCTGGTCTTCGAGCTCGAGGGGCCCTTGCCTTATGACACCCGTCAGCAGGGCGACCGCCTGCGCCTCTCCATCGGTGGCGGGGCCGGCCAGTCGCCGGCGGCCACGACCGCCTCGGCGACGACTTCCTCAACTGCGGCACCCTCGACCGCCGCCGTCTCGGCCAGCCCGAGCCGAGATACCTCGTCATCGTACGGCGAGCCGAGCATTCAGGATATCGACTTTCGACGTGGCGACGCTGGGGCAGGGCGACTGGTCGTCACCTTCGACCGCACCGGGGTGGATGCCCGGGTCCGCGAGAGCGGCCGCAACCGCATCATTGCCGAACTGCGCGGCGTCGAGTTGCCGGCCTCCCTGGACCAGGTCTACGACGTCAGTGACTTCGGCACACCGCTGCGGCGCGTTACCCCGCGGGTGGGACGCAATGGCGTGACTCTGGACATCGAGGGCAGTGGCGACTTCGCCATGCTCTCCACCCAGAGCGGCCGCCAGTTGACCATCGAGGCCCAGCCGGTCACCCGGGAGGAGCGCGAGCAGCGCACTCGTGAGCAATTCCCCTATACCGGTGAGCGCATCACCTTGAACTTCCAGGACATCGAAGTGCGTTCGGTATTGGCGATCATCGCCGACTTCACCGGCCTCAATCTGGTGGCCAGCGACAGCGTGACCGGCCGCGTCACCCTCAATCTGCAGGACGTGCCCTGGGACCAGGCCCTGGACCTGGTGCTCAAGAGTCACGGCCTGGCCAGCCGTCAGGATGGCAACGTCATCGTGGTGGCGCCGGCCTCGGAACTTGCCCAGCGGGAGCAGATCGAGCTTCAGGCTCGCGAGCAGCTCGAGACCCTGGCGCCGCTGGAGTCCGAGTATGTCCAGATGAAGTATGCCAAGGCCGAGGAAATGGCCCGCCTGCTGCGCGGCGAAGAGGGCTTCGGCCTGCTCTCGGAACGGGGCAAGGTGGCCGTCGATGCCCGTACCAATACCCTGTTGATCCAGGATACCGCCGAAAACATCGACTCCATCCTGGCAACCTTCGACACGCTCGATGTGGCGGTGCGCCAGGTTCAGATCGAGGCACGAATTGTTATTGCCCGGGATAGTGCCACCCGCGAGCTAGGTGTCAACTGGGGGCTTTCCAGCAACCGCACAGGTGATGGGTTTCGAGCAGGTGGTGCTTCTATTGGTCGGTCTTTCTCCCAAGAAGGTAGGCGCTACTCTGACGGCGTTCCCCTTCCCGACGAAGAAGGGATAATCGAGTATGAAGATAACGTCTTCCAGCGCGGAGGTTTGACAGTTGATTTGGGAAACCCTAATCAATCTTTGTCGAGCTTTGCTTTCGGCTATCTCTCCGGCGATATCCTGCTTGATCTGGAGCTTCGCGCCCTGGAGAGCGAGGGCAAGAGTCAGACCATTTCCCAGCCGCGGGTGATCACCGCCAATCAGAAAATGGCGACGATCGAGCAGGGTACCGAGATTCCCTTTGAGACGGTTTCCGACCAAGGCACTGAAGTTCAATTCAAAAAGGCGGTGCTTTTGCTGGAGGTGACGCCGCAGATCACCCCGGACAACCGCATTATCATGGACCTGGATATCACCAATAACACGGTGGGGCAGCTTTTTAACGGCGTGCCCTCCATCGACACCAATGAGATAAAGACCCAGGTGCTTGTCGACAACGGCGAGACCGTGGTCCTGGGCGGTATCCTGACCACCGAGGAGGTCCAGAGCTTGCTAAAGACTCCCTTCTTCGGCGACCTGCCGGTGATCGGCAACCTCTTCCGCTATACCGAGAACACCAATGATAAGGTAGAGTTGCTGGTATTCATTACGCCCCGAATACTGGACGATAACCTGGCCATTCGCTGATGCAGGAATTACCCAACCTGATACTGATCGGTCCCATGGGGGCCGGCAAGAGTACCATCGGCCGCCTTCTGGCGGCCGAACTGTCACGCGCGTTCTACGACAGCGACCACCAGATCCAGGCGCGTTGCGGCGCCGACATCCCCTGGATCTTCGACGTCGAGGGCGAGACAGGCTTTCGTGACCGCGAGACCCAGATGATCCGCGAGCTGACCCGCCACGAGGGTGTGGTCATTGCCACCGGTGGCGGTGCTGTGCTGCGCGAGGAGAATCGCCGGGTGCTGCGCGAGAGCGGTACCGTCATCTATCTGCTCACCACCGTGGAGCAGCAACTTCGGCGCACTGCCAAGGACCGCAACCGGCCGCTGCTGCAGCGTGGCGACCGCGAGCAGCTGCTGCGCGAGATGTTTGCGCTACGTGACCCCCTTTATCGGGCCACGGCCGATGTGGTGGTGCGCACCGACCGGCGCGGCCCGCGTGCCGTGGTCAACGAGATCGTGCGGCGCGTCACGCGCCTGGTCGATCCCCTGCAATGCAAGGCCTGAGCCCATGAGCGACTCCTCGAAGGGCCCGCGCACCTTAGAGGTGGCGCTGGGCGAGCGCAGCTATCCCATCCACATTGGCCCCGGTCTGCTCGGCGATCCTCAATGGCTTTCCCCGTATCTGGCCGGGCGCCAGGTCATGGTGGTTACCAACGAGACGGTGGCGCCACTCTATCTCGAGCGCCTCAGGCAGGGGCTCGCTGCCGACCTCGAGGTTCGCGAACTGGTCCTGCCTGACGGCGAGGCCACCAAGATAGTCGCCAGTGTCGAGCGGGTCTGGGATGCCCTGCTGGCGGCCGGTTTCAATCGTCGCTGCACCCTCATTGCCCTGGGTGGCGGGGTGATCGGCGACATGGTCGGCTTCGCTGCAGCCTGTTATCAGCGTGGAGTGGCCTTCGTGCAGGTGCCGACCACCTTGCTCGCTCAGGTCGACTCCTCGGTGGGCGGCAAGACGGGGGTGAACCACCCGCGCGGCAAGAATATGATCGGTGCCTTCTGGCAGCCGCGAGCGGTGCTGATCGATACCGACACCCTGGCGACGCTGCCGCCACGGGAGCTCTCGGCGGGGCTCGCCGAGGTGATCAAGTACGGGCTGATCCGCGATGCCGACTTCCTGGCCCGGCTGGAAGCCGAGATGGATGCGCTGCGAGGCCTCGATGCCGCCGCCCTGACTCGGGCAATCGAGCGCAGCTGTACCCTCAAGGCAGAGATCGTTGCCGAGGACGAAACGGAGCAGGGCGTGCGGGCGTTGCTCAACCTGGGCCATACCTTTGGCCACGCCATCGAGGCCCATCAGGGCTACGGCAACTGGCTGCATGGCGAGGCCGTGGGCGCCGGCATGTTGATGGCGGCCGAGCTTTCCTGCCGGCTTGGCTGGTTGAGCGACAAGGAGGTGGCGCGCATCCGGGCGATCATCGAAGCTGCGGGCCTGCCCCTGGCGGCCCCGGCCGACATGTCGGTGGAGGACTTTCTCACCATCATGCGCCTCGACAAGAAGAACCTC
This sequence comes from Halomonas sp., assembly GCF_034520545.1. Taxonomy (GTDB): domain Bacteria; phylum Pseudomonadota; class Gammaproteobacteria; order Pseudomonadales; family Halomonadaceae; genus Halomonas. Next base: position 142,660 of record NZ_JAXHNN010000016.1, on the reverse strand, counting down.
GACAGCCGCCTGCGCCTGATCCTGTTACGCACCCTTGGCGGTGCCTGCATCCATGATGAGACTCCGGCCGAGACCTTGATCGACCTTCTCGAGAATTTCCCTCGGCGCTGAAAACAGTCTGCTCTTCCGTTGGCCTCTGTGCCTGGCCAGACGACGCCCGCCCTTGTGCGGGCGTCGTCGCGTCGGGACAAGTATCTGCATGGCGTATGCTGGATCGGCATGGGGGAATGATCAACAACTAGGCTAAAGTCTAACGCTTTGTCCAGTGTGTCGAGGGCTCGCCAATGGTTCTTGCAAGCCATTGAGTTACCGGGGTTTTCTGGCTAAATGTCGGTGCAAGTGGCGGATTTGTCGATGGTTTTTCGTAGAGAACCTGGAGCGGAATATTGCGCGGTGGGTACGGCTCTGGCTATGCTGGCTGGCCTTTTGTCGAGCAGTCGTGTGGCCGTTTCGGGGGCAGCATGAAAAAGAAAACCGAATATGATGCCACGTAATGACTGCCAAAAAAACCCTTTAACCCGAGGCACGCCCATGAACAGAGGTCTTCATCAGCCCGGCGAGTTCCGCGACAACTGCGGGTTCGGCCTGATCGCCCACATGGAAGGCCAGGCCAGCCACGACCTGCTCAAGACCGCCATCGAGTCGCTGACCTGCATGACCCACCGTGGCGGTATCGCGGCCGATGGCAAGACCGGCGATGGTTGCGGGTTACTGCTGCAGATGCCGGATGCCTTTATGCGCGACGTCGCCAAGGAATCTCTTGGTGTGGAGCTTGGTGAGTACTTCGCCGTGGGCGTGGTATTCCTCCCTGACGACGACGCCCGGGAAGCCCGCGGCCGCGAGACCCTGGAAGTCGAACTCGGGGCGCGTGGTCTGCGTGTGGTGGGCTGGCGCGACGTGCCGGTGGATGCCAGCGTCTGCGGGCCCATGGCCCTGGACTGCCTGCCGCGAATCCGCCAGCTGTTCGTCGAGCCGGAGGGGGGCGATGTCGCCCAGTTCGATGTGAATCTTTTCATGGCCCGCCGCCGCGCCGAGGAGACGCTGCGTGACGACCAGGACTTCTATGTCTGCTCGCTCTCCCGCGAGGTGGTTTCCTACAAGGGACTGATGATGCCGGTGGACCTGCCGGCCTTCTATCCCGATCTGGGCGACGAGCGCCTGGAGACCGCGATCTGCGTCTTCCACCAGCGCTTCTCTACCAACACCGCGCCACGCTGGCCACTGGCCCAGCCGTTTCGCCTGCTGGCCCACAACGGCGAGATCAACACGGTGGAAGCCAACCGGGGTTGGGCCAACTCGCGCAAGGAGAACTTCGTCAGCAAGCGGCTGCCCGAGATCACCGGACTCGACGAGATCGTCAACACCACCGGGTCGGACTCCTCGAGCATGGACAACATGCTCGAGGTGCTGCTCACCGGCGGCATGGAGCTGCACCGCGCGGTACGCATGATGGTGCCGCCGGCCTGGCAGAACGTGGAGCTGATGGACGGCGACCTGCGTGCCTTCTACGAATACAACTCCATGCATATGGAGCCCTGGGATGGCCCCGCCGGGGTGGTGATGACCGATGGCCGCCAGGCGATCTGCATGCTCGACCGCAACGGCCTTCGACCGGCTCGCTGGGTGATCACCCGCAACGGCTACATCACCCTGGCCTCGGAGATCGGCACTTACGGCTACAAGCCCGAAGACGTGGTGGCCAAGGGGCGTGTTGGCCCGGGCCAGATACTGGCCGTGGACACCCAGACCGGCGAGGTGCTGCACACTCCGGACATCGACGAGCGCCTCAAGTCCGCCTATCCCTACAAGCGCTGGCTGAAGCAGGAGGCCCAATACCTGGAGTCGGCGCTGACCGAGCTCGCCAGCTTCCACAACATGGACCCTGAGGCCCTGCGCACCCAGCAGAAGATGTTCCAGGTCAGTTTCGAGGAGCGCGATCAGGTGCTGCGGCCGCTGGCCGAGAGCGGCCAGGAGGCGGTGGGCTCCATGGGCGACGACACCCCCATGGCAGTGCTCTCGGGCAAGCAGCGGCTGCTCACCGACTATTTCCGCCAGAAGTTCGCCCAGGTCACCAACCCGGCCATCGATCCGCTGCGCGAGGCGATCGTGATGTCGCTGGAGACCTGCATCGGCGCCGAACTCAACGTCTTCAAGGCGACACCCGAGCATGCCCATCGCATCATCCTGACCACGCCGATCCTCTCACCCCGCAAGTTCGCCGCCCTGGTGAATCAGGAGGATCCGGCCTTCACCAGCCGTATCCTGTCGCTGGGCTATGATTCCCAGGAGATGGGTCTCAAGGGGGCGATCCATGAGCTCTGCCGACAGGCCGAGCAGGCGGTCAACGATGGCAAGGTGATCCTGGTGCTCAGCGATGCCGAGCTGGGCAAGGGTATGGTGCCTATCCATGCGGCGCTGGCCGTGGGCGCTGTACACCACCACCTGGGACGCCTGGCCCTGCGCCCGCGTTGTAACATCGTGGTGGAAACCGGTTATGCCCGCGACGCTCATCAGATGGCGGTGCTGTTCGGCGTCGGCGCCACGGCGGTGTTCCCCTGGCTGGCCTATCAGGTCATGGCCGACATGCACCACACCGGCGAGCTGGTCGGCAACCCGGCCGACGCCCGCGAGAACTACCGCAAGGGGCTGCAGAAGGGACTGTTCAAGATCCTTTCCAAGATGGGCATCTCGACCCTGGCCTCCTATCGCGGCTCCCAGCTGTTCGAGGCGGTGGGCCTCTCTTCTGAGGTGATGGACCTCTGCTTTACCGGCATGGCGTCACGCATCGAGGGCACCGGCTTCAGCGAACTGCAGCTACAGCAGGAACTGCTGGGGCGCGAGGCCTGGACGCCGCGCAAGGGCGTTTCCCAGGGCGGCCTGATGAAGTACGTCCACGGCCACGAGTACCATGCCTACAACCCCGACGTGGTCATGTCCCTGCAGGAGGCGGTTCAGCAGGGTGATTACACCAAGTGGAAGAAGTTCGCCCGACTGGTCAACGAGCGCTCACCGGCCACCCTGCGCGACCTGCTGAAACTCAGGCCCGCCGCCGAGCCGCTGCCCATGGAGGAGATCGAGGCGGTCGAGGACCTGCTGCCGCGCTTCGACAGCGCCGGCATGTCGCTGGGTGCGCTGTCGCCCGAGGCTCACGAGGCCCTGGCCCAGGCCATGAACGAAGCCGGCGGACGCTCCAACTCCGGCGAGGGGGGCGAGGACCCGGCCCGCTACGGCACCATCCGCTCCTCGAAGATCAAGCAGATCGCCTCCGGACGCTTCGGCGTGACGCCGGCCTACCTGGTCAACGCCGAGGTGCTGCAGATCAAGGTGGCCCAGGGCGCCAAGCCCGGCGAGGGCGGCCAGCTGCCTGGTGGCAAGGTCAACGAGCTGATCGCCCGGCTGCGCTACTCGGTGCCCGGCGTGACGTTGATCTCGCCGCCGCCGCACCACGACATCTACTCCATCGAGGACCTGGCGCAGCTGATCTTCGACCTCAAGCAGGTCAATCCCGATGCCCAGGTGTCGGTGAAGCTGGTCTCCGAGCCCGGCATCGGTACCATCGCCACCGGCGTGGCCAAGGCCTACGCCGACCTGATCACCGTCTCCGGCTACGATGGCGGCACCGCGGCCAGCCCGCTGACCTCGATCAAGCACGCCGGCAGCCCCTGGGAACTGGGCCTGCCCGAGGTGCATCAGGCGCTGCGCATCAACGGCCTGCGCGACAAGATCCGCCTGCAGACCGACGGTGGCCTGAAGACCGGCCTGGACGTGGTCAAGGCGGCGATTCTCGGTGCCGAGAGCTTCGGCTTTGGTACCGCGCCCATGGTGGCATTGGGTTGCAAGTACTTGCGTATCTGCCATCTCAACAACTGCGCCACCGGCGTGGCCACCCAGATGCAGTACCTGCGCGACGAGCACTTCCGCGGCACCGTGGACATGGTCAAGCACTACTTCCGCTTCATCGCCGAGGAGGTGCGGGAACTGATGGCCCTGCTGGGCGTGCGCCAGCTCACCGACCTGATCGGCCGCACCGACCTGCTGGAGGTGCTGGAGGGTGTCACGGCCTCCCAGCGCAAACTCGACCTGTCGGGCCTGCTGGGCAACGACTTCGTGCCGGCGGATGCGCCGCAGTTCTGCGCGGTCAGCCGCAACGCGCCTCACGACCCCGGGGCCAAGAACCAGGAGGTGCTGGCCGCCCTCCGGGAGGCGATCGAACATAAGAGCGGTGGTGAGTTCACCTTCACCATCACCAACTGCGACCGCAGCGTCGGTGCGCTGATCTCCGGGGCCATCGCCAAGCGCTACGGCGAGGCGGGGCTCGAGGATGCGCCGGTCACTGCCCGCTTCACCGGGGTTGCCGGTCAGAGCTTCGGTGTGTGGAATGCTCGCGGCCTCAACCTCTACCTGGAGGGCGATGCCAACGACTATGTCGGCAAGAGCATGAATGGCGGCAAGGTGGTGATCGTGCCGCCGGCCGGCAGCGCCTTCGAGAGCCACCGGACCGCCATCGTCGGCAATACCTGCCTGTATGGCGCCACCGGCGGCAAGCTGTTCGCCGCCGGCACCGCCGGCGAGCGCTTCGGTGTGCGCAACTCCGGCGCCCATGCGGTGATCGAGGGTGCCGGCGATCACTGCTGCGAGTACATGACTGGCGGCATGATCTGCGTGCTCGGCGAGGTGGGCGTCAACTTCGGTGCGGGCATGACCGGCGGCTTTGCCTACGTGCTCGACGAGGACCGCACCTTCGTCGACAAGTACAACCATGAACTGGTGGAGATCCACCGGGTGAACACCGAGGTCATGGAGGCCTATCGGCGTCATCTGCGGGAGGTCATCGAGGAGTATGTGGCCGAGACCAACTCAGCGCGCGGCCGCGAAATTCTCGAGGACTTCAGCGACTTCGTCCGTCACTTCTGGCTGGTGAAGCCCAAGGCCGCGAGCCTGGGTAGCCTGCTGGCCCAATCCCGGCGTCAGCCGGAATAAGAGGCGGCGTCAGCCGGAATACGTGAATGCCGAGACGACGATATCGCCACGCAGACATCAGGAGCAGAGACCATGGCTAACCGCTTGAGCAACGATTTCCAGTTTATCGACGTGGGTCGCCAGGACCCGCAGAAGAAGGAGGCGCGCACCCGAGCCAGGGAGTTCGCCGAGATCTACGAGCCCTTCAAGCCCCAGGAGGCAGCCAGCCAGGCGCACCGCTGCCTGCATTGCGGAAACCCCTACTGCGAGTGGAAGTGTCCGGTCCACAACTACATTCCCAACTGGCTGCAGCTGGTCAGCGAGGGCAACATCCTTGAGGCGGTGGAGCTGTGTCACCGCACCAACTCGCTGCCTGAAGTGTGCGGGCGGGTCTGTCCCCAGGACCGTCTCTGTGAAGGCGATTGCACGCTCAACGACGGTTTCGGTGCGGTGACGATCGGCTCGGTGGAGAAGTACATCACTGACACCGCCTTCGCCATGGGCTGGCGCCCGGACCTGTCCCGCGTCACCCCGACCGGCCGCAAGGTGGCGGTGATCGGCGCCGGTCCGGCGGGGCTGGGCTGCGCCGATATCCTGATACGTAATGGCGTCACGCCGGTGGTATTCGACAAGTATCCGGAGATCGGTGGGCTGCTGACCTTCGGTATCCCCGAGTTCAAGCTCGACAAGACCGTGATGGAGCGCCGTCGTGCCGTCTTCGAGGAAATGGGCATGGAGTTCCGCCTCGGTGTCGAGATAGGCAAGGACATCGAGTTCGACAGTTTGCTCGAGGAGTACGATGCCGTCTTCCTGGGCATGGGCACCTACAAGTATATGGAGGGCGGCTTCCCCGGCGAGGACCTGCCCGGCGTCTACAAGGCCCTCGACTACCTGATCGCCAACGTCAACCACTGCCTGGGCTTCGAGAAGGATCCCCGCGATTTCACCTCATTGAAGGGGCAGCGCGTGGTGGTGCTGGGTGGCGGCGATACCGCCATGGACTGCAACCGCACGGCCATTCGCCAGGGCGCCACCAGCGTGACCTGCGCCTATCGCCGTGACGAGGAGAACATGCCAGGCTCCAAGCGCGAGGTGGCCAACGCCCGCGAGGAGGGGGTGGAGTTCCTGTTCAACCGCCAGCCGGTCGCGGTGGTCGGCGAAGGCAAGGTCGAGGGCGTCAAGGTAGTGCGCACCCGCCTGGGCGAGCCTGACGAGAATGGCCGGCAGCGCCCGGAAGTAGTGCCAGGCTCCGAGGAGATCATCTCTGCCGATGCCGTCGTAGTGGCCTTCGGCTTCCAGCCGAACCCGGCCCCCTGGTTCGAGACCGTGGGTATCGAGGTCGATGAGCGTGGCCGGGTCACGGCGCCGGAAGAGGGTGGCACTCATGCCTTCCAGACCACCAACGAGAAGATCTTCGCCGGCGGCGACATGGTGCGCGGCTCCGATCTGGTGGTCACCGCCATCTATGAAGGCCGCCAGGCCGGGGAAGGCATCCTCGACTATCTGGGGGTGTAAGCAGCGGGCAACGGGCTTCGGGCCTCTAGCAGGGAGGCGCTACTATCCTGCTCGAAGCTCGAAGCTCGAAGCTCGAAGCGGCACCTTCAATGGTTAGCGGCGCCGGGGACAGGTCGTAGAGGGGGTCCTATGCCATGGATGGCATCGGTAGCGTACAGGGAGGTATTCACAGCGCCCCCTCGTAGACCTGTCGCCGGGAAAGCCGCGGCTTCAGGCTGCGGCGCTGGGCGCTGAAATTGAGCCTTTGGTCGTATTCTGCTAGTCTGTCGTCCCATCCTGGCGTGGCTTCCTGCCGTGCCTACCGATCACGTTTCGACAGGTTTTCCATGACACGATATATCTTCGTGACCGGCGGCGTTGTGTCCTCTCTCGGCAAAGGCATCGCGTCGGCCTCGCTGGCGGCGATTCTCGAGGCGCGCGGCCTCAGGGTCACCATGCTCAAGCTCGATCCCTACATCAATGTGGATCCGGGTACCATGAGCCCCTTCCAGCATGGCGAGGTGTTCGTCACGGAGGATGGTGCCGAGACCGACCTGGACCTCGGCCACTACGAGCGCTTCATCCGCACCAAGATGACCCAGGCCAACAACTTCACCACCGGACGCGTCTACGAGTACGTGCTTCGCAAGGAGCGCCGCGGCGACTACCTGGGCGGCACCGTGCAGGTGATCCCGCACATCACCGACGAGATCAAGCGCCGCGTCTATGCTGGCGGCGAGGGCTTCGACGTGGCACTGGTCGAGATCGGCGGCACCGTGGGCGACATCGAGTCGCTGCCCTTCCTGGAGTCGATTCGCCAGATCAGGAGCGAGCTGGGGGCGAGCCGGGCGATTTTCATGCACCTGACCCTGGTGCCCTACATCAAGACCGCCGGCGAGACCAAGACCAAGCCGACTCAGCACAGCGTCAAGGAGCTACGCTCCATCGGTATCCAGCCCGATATCCTGATCTGCCGCAGCGAGGTGGAGTTGGAGGAGACCGAGCGGCGCAAGATTGCGCTGTTCACCAACGTGGAAGAGCGTGCCGTTATCCCGCTGCAGGACGCCGACACCATCTATCGCATCCCGTTGATGCTCAATGAGCAGGGCCTCGCCGATATCGCCTGCGAGAAGCTGCGCCTGGAAGCTAAAGAAGCCGATCTGGGCGAGTGGGTTCATGTGCTAGACGCCAAGCTCAACCCGCTCAAATCGATCAATATCGCCATGGTCGGCAAGTACATGGAACTGCTCGATGCCTACAAGTCCCTCAACGAGGCGCTGATCCACGCCGGCATCCAGACCCGCATCAAGGTCAACGTCGATTATATCGACTCCGAGGACATCGAGCGCCACGGTGCCGAGCGCCTGGCCGGCAAGGATGCCATCCTGGTGCCCGGCGGCTTCGGCGAGCGCGGCGTGGAAGGCAAGATCGCCACGGCCCGTTTCGCCCGCGAGAACGGCATTCCCTATCTCGGCATCTGCCTGGGTATGCAGGTGGCGGTCATCGAATTCGCGCGGAATAGAGCCGGCTGGGAGGATGCCAACTCCACCGAGTTCACCCACGACACCCAGCATCCGGTGGTCGGCCTGATCACCGAGTGGCTCAGCCCCGAAGGCAAGATCGAGCTACGCGACGCGGCCTCCGACCTTGGTGGCACCATGCGGCTGGGCGGCCAGGTCTGCCAGCTCAAGGCCGGCAGCAGGGCGCGTGCCGTTTACGGTAGCGACGAGATCGTCGAGCGCCACCGCCATCGTTTCGAGGTGAACAACCAGTTTATCGACGAACTCGAGCAGGCTGGCCTGGTGGTCTCCGGAAAGAGCGTCGATAACTCCCTGGTGGAGATGGTCGAGCTGTCGGATCACCCCTGGTATGTTGCCTGCCAGTTCCACCCGGAGTTCACCTCTACGCCGCGTGACGGCCATCCGCTGTTCACCGGTTTCGTCAATGCGGCGCTGGAGCACAAGGCGGCACGTGTTCGCGCGCAGTCCTCCCACCAGGAGTGAGGCCCATGTCTGTCATGACCGAGTCTGCCCCAGAGCGTCCTACCCCAGAGCGTCATATATCAATTGCCGGCCTTAAGGCCGGCAATTCTTTGCCGCTGATGCTGCTGGGCGGCATGAACGTGCTGGAATCCCGCGAGCTGGCCCTCGAGGTCGCCCAGGCTTATGAGGCGGTGACGAGCCGGCTGGGCATGCCCTACGTCTTCAAGGCGAGCTTCGACAAGGCCAATCGCAGCTCCATCCACTCCTTCCGCGGCCCTGGCCTGGAGAAGGGGCTGGAGATCCTGGCCGAGGTGAAGGCGCGCTTCAACGTGCCGATCATCACCGACGTCCACGAGCCCTGGCAGGCCGAACCGGTGGCCGAGGTCGCCGATATCATCCAGCTGCCGGCCTTCCTGGCGCGCCAGACGGACCTGGTGGTGGCCATGGCCGCGACCGGGGCGGTGATCAATATCAAGAAGCCGCAGTTCCTGGCGCCCCAGGAGATGCGTCATATCATCCGCAAGTGTCAGGAAGCCGGCAACGAAAAATTGTTGCTTTGTGAACGTGGATCCAGCTTCGGGTATAATAATTTGGTTGTTGATATGCTCGGTTTTGGTGACATGAAGCAGACGGGCTATCCCCTGTTTTTCGATGTCACGCATTCGTTGCAACGCCCCGGGGGTCGTGCCGACAGTGCCGATGGGCGTCGCGCTCAGGTGGCCGAACTGGCCAGGGCGGGGGTTGCCGTGGGATTGGCAGGGATCTTTCTGGAGGCACATCCCGATCCCGATTCGGCGCTCTGCGACGGCCCCTGCGCCTTGCCACTCGACCGTCTGGAACCCTTCCTGGCCCAGGTCAAGGCCCTCGATGACCTGGTCAAGGGGTTTGCTCCCCTCGAGATATCCTGACCGTTCATGAGACTCATGCCGAGACGTCACGACGCTTACACCAACAAGAAGGATCCATTGACATGACCAAGATCGTCGAACTTCACGCCCTCGAGGTACTCGATTCACGCGGCAATCCCACCGTCCAGGCCGAGGTGCGCCTGGAAAGTGGTGCTATTGGCGTTGCCTGTGCGCCCAGTGGCGCTTCCACCGGTTCCCGCGAGGCGCTGGAACTGCGTGATGGCGACAAGAGCCGCTACCTGGGCAAGGGTGTGCTGAAGGCCGTGGAGGCCGTTAACACGACCATCCGTGAGCGCTTGCTGGGCATGGATGCTCGTGACCAGCGCGGGCTGGACGATGCCATGCTGGTGCTGGATGGCACCGACAATAAGGCATCGCTTGGCGCCAACGCCATCCTGGCAGTATCGCTGGCAGCGGCCAAGGCCGCAGCCAATGCCAAGGGCATGCCGCTCTACGCCCATATCGCCGAGCTCTATGGCCAGCCTGGACAGTACCTGATGCCGGTGCCGATGATGAATATCCTCAACGGCGGCGAGCATGCCGACAACAACGTCGACATCCAGGAGTTCATGATCCAGCCGGTGGGAGCGCCGTCCTTCCGTGAAGGCCTGCGCATGGGCGCCGAGATATTCCATGCCCTGAAGAAGGTGCTTGGCGCCAAGGGCCTGGCCACCTCGGTGGGTGACGAGGGCGGCTTTGCGCCGAACCTCGACTCCAATGCCGAAGCCCTGTCGGTGATCCAGCAGGCAGTGGCGGACGCCGGCTATACGCTGGGCGACGATGTGACCCTGGCGCTGGACTGTGCCTCCTCCGAGTTCTACCGGGACGGCAAGTATGACCTTTCCGGCGAGGGCAAGGCGTTCGACGCTGCCGGCTTCGTCGATTATCTGGCCGAGCTGTGCGATCAGTTCCCGATCGTCTCTATCGAGGACGGCATGGATGAGTCCGACTGGGATGGCTGGAAGGCATTGACCGAGCGGTTGGGCGACAAGGTCCAGCTGGTCGGAGACGACCTCTTCGTCACCAATACGAAGATTCTCAAGCGCGGCATCGACGAGCAGATCGGCAATTCCATCCTGATCAAGTTCAACCAGATCGGCTCGCTTTCCGAGACTCTGGAGGCGATTCGCATGGCCCAGGATGCCGGCTTCACCGCGGTGATTTCCCACCGCTCCGGCGAGACCGAGGACACCACCATCGCCGACCTCGCCGTGGGTACCTGCGCCGGCCAGATCAAGACCGGCTCGCTGAGCCGCTCCGACCGCGTCGCCAAGTACAACCGCCTGCTGGTGATCGAGCAAGCCCTGGACGGTCAGGTGACCTATCCGGGACGCGCCGCGATCAAGGGTCAGTAAGAGAACGGTGTTGCCTTGTGCGTGATCTTTTGTAGGAGATCACGTACATGATGGCGGGGAGATTCGCTATTTCCGCGTCGGACAGGGTCGACTCTTGACGGGGTCGACATTTTTTAAATTGTTGATTTTAAATGGTTTTTGTTTTTTATTTGTTGAGGAAGAAGGCTGTCATCAGCATGCCTGACGCCTCTCGGGCGGGGTTGTGCGGCAATGCGGCCATGGTCACACTTTACCTGGGATGTGGGAGAGCGGGGATGCTCTTCCGGCAGGATGCAACGGGATGCGTGAAGTGATGCGCTCGGTGCGGCAGGAAGCCGTTCCCGGGCAGGGAAGACATCACGGGAGTCGGGTGGAGGGAACCGCTCGAGGATTGGCTGGGAGCGGGCGGCCTGCGGGTCGCCTTTTGCCGAGTGTTTTCCTTCTTCGCTCAGGGCAGAGACGACGACGCCGGATGTCATGAGACATCTGGCGTCGTCGTCTTTGGCTGTGGCTGTGACTGTGACTATGGCAGCGCTTCAGCGCTCGAGCAGCTTCAGCTTGCCTGGCTTGCCGTCCCACTCCTCGGCATCTTCCGGCGGGTCTTGCTTCTCACTGATATTGGGCCACTCTTCGGCCAACTCGGCGTTGATCTCTAGAAACTGCTCCTGACCCTCGGGTATCTCATCTTCTGCGAAAATCGCCTCGGCGGGGCACTCCGGCTCGCACAGGGCGCAGTCGATACACTCGTCGGGATGGATCACCAGGAAGTTAGGGCCTTCGTAGAAACAGTCCACCGGGCAGACCTCGACACAGTCGGTGTACTTGCACTTGATGCAGTTCTCGGTGACGACGAATGTCATGCCAGTCTCCCATTCTCTGGCCGTGGCAGGGCGCGGCCGGTAGTAGATGATCCGTATTCAGTTATAAGAAAAACTTCTCTTATAATGCATGAAGTTTGATCGGGCTATTCTAGTCGTGGCGAGGGTAGCCTCGCAAGCGGGTCTCGGCGCCATTGTCGGCCATTCACAGGGTCTTCTTCCAGCGGTAGAGCAGTTCCAGTGCCTGGCGGGGCGACAGCTCGTCAGGGTCTAGGCTCTCCAGCTGCTCGACCAGTGGATGGGGCGTGCTGGCGAAGAGGTCGGCCTGTCGGGGTTCTCCTGCGTCCGCCGCGACGCCAGGCAGCCGGCTACCCTGGTCGATCTCCTGCTGCTCCAGGGTGGCGAGCTTCTCCTTGGCACGTGCAATCACGCCCTGGGGAACGCCGGCGAGCTGGGCGACCTGCAGACCGTAGCTCTGGCTGGCCGGGCCGTCCTCCACCCGGTGCATGAAGACGATACCGTCGCGATGCTCTGCGGCCGTCAGGTGCACGTTGGCCGCCCCCTCGGCCTGTTCGGCCAGCGCTGTCATCTCGAAGTAGTGGGTGGCGAACAGCGTGAAGGCGCGGATGCGGGTCAGGTGCTCGGCGCTGGCCCAGGCCAGCGACAGGCCATCGAAGGTGCTGGTACCGCGACCGATCTCGTCCATCAGCACCAGGCTCTGGTCGGTGGCATTGTGCAGGATGCTGGCGGTCTCGGTCATTTCCACCATGAAGGTGGAGCGCCCGCCGGCCAGATCGTCCGAGGAGCCGATACGCGTGAAGATACGGTCCACAGGCCCGATGGCGGCGGTGTCCGCCGGCACGAAGCTGCCGGTGTGGGCGAGCAGCACGATCAGCGCCGCCTGGCGCATGTAGGTGGATTTGCCGCCCATGTTGGGGCCGGTGATGACCAGCATGCGTCGCGTATCGTCCAGCACCAGATCGTTGGGCACGAAGGGCGTCTCGGTGACCTGTTGGACCACCGGGTGACGGCCGCCGCGTATGTCGATGCCCGGCGACTGGGACAGTGCCGGGCGCACGAAGTCCAGGGCACGGGCGCGCTCGGCGAAGCTGCACAGCACGTCCAGCGCAGCCAGTGCCCGCCCGGTACCCTGCAGCCTGGCGAGTTCCGCATTCAGGGTGTCCAGCAGGCCATCGTAGAGCAGCTTCTCCCGGGCCAGCGCGCGGGACTTCGCCGACAGGGCCTTGTCCTCGAACTCCTTGAGCTCGGGGATGATGAAGCGTTCGGCGTTCTTCAGGGTCTGGCGACGAATATAGTCGGCCGGGGCATCCCGAGCCTGGGCCCGGGGGATCTCGATGTAGTAGCCGTGGACCCGGTTGTAGCCCACCTTGAGGCCGGGTAGCCCGGTGCGCTCGCGCTCCCGGGTCTCCAGGCGAATCAGGTAGTCGCCGGCATGCTCGGCGAGACCCCGATGCTCGTCGAGTTCGGCGTCGAAGTCCTCGGCGATCACCCCGCCGTCGCGGATCACCACCGGTGGATTCTCCACCAGGGCGCGGGTCAGGGTCTCGGCCAGCGCCGGGAAGGGATGGATATGGCGCCGGAGCTCGTCAAGCGCGCTGCCCTCTCCGTAAGCCTGGAGGTCGGCCTGGAGGTCGGGCAGGGCGACCAGTGCGTCGCGTAGACGGGCCAGGTCGCGCGGTCGCGCGCTGTAGAGGGCCACCCGGGCCAGGATCCTTTCCACATCGCCGATTGCCTTGAGCGACTCGCGTAGAGGGGCGAAGCCCTCGTCGTCAAGCAGTAGCGCCACCGCCGCCTGGCGGCCCTCGACCTGAGCGCGGTCGCGCAGCGGACGATTGAGCCAACGCTTGAGCAGCCGTGAGCCCATTGCCGTGGCGGTGGTGTCAAGCACGCTGGCCAGGGTATTGTCGGCGCTGCCGCCGAGGTTCACGTCGATCTCCAGGTTGCGGCGGCTGGCGGCATCGATCACCAAGGCATCGTCACGGCTCTCCACGCCTATGGCGGTGACATGGGGCAGTGCTGTGCGCTGAGTGTCCCGGGCATAGTCGATCAGCACCCCGGCGGCGATGATGGCGGCCTCCAGGTGTGCGCAGCCGAAGCCGCGCAGGTCCTGGACCTGGAACTGGTCGCACAGGGTGCGCGTCGCGCTCTCCAGGTCGAACAGCCAGTCGCTCTGGCGACGCAGGCCGCGACGCCCCTCCAGGGCGGTCGGCAGGGCCAGGCTATCCGCCACCAGCAGCTCGGCGGGGTCGAGGCGCTGCAGTTCGGCGAGCATCTCGCTCTCGCCCTCGACCTCCAGCACATTGAAACGGCCGCTGGAGAGTTCCAGCCAGGCCAGCCCCCAGCGCTCGCCGAGCGGGGCCACTGCGACCAGCAGGTTGTCGCGGCGGGCATCCAGCAATGCCTCGTCGTACAAGGTGCCGGGGGTGACGATGCGCACCACGCGGCGCTCCACCGGTCCCTTGCTGGTGGCCGGGTCGCCGATCTGCTCGCAGATCGCCACCGACTCGCCGGCGGCCACCAGGCGTGCCAGATAGCCCTCGGCGCTGTGGTAGGGCACGCCGGCCATGGGAATCGGCTGGCCCGCGGACTGGCCGCGCTGGGTCAGGGTGATGTCGAGCAGGGCGGCGGCGCGTCGGGCATCATCGAAGAACAGCTCGTAGAAGTCGCCCATGCGATAGAAGAGCAGCACCTCGGGGTGCTCGCGCTTGATCTTCAGGTACTGGCTCATCATGGGGGTATGCTGGGCACTGGCCTGTGACATCGAATTCCTGCTCTGACGAATGGCGGATGGCTGGCGTCGGATGCGCCATGCATGTCGCTGACAAAGCCGTTATTGTACGGAAAAGTCACCGCGCACGCGCGGCCGACGTCGGGTCGGTCGGTACGAATGTTCAGGAGCCAAACCATGTCCACCCGTGTCTCCCGCCTGATCGATCTCGATCTCACGGCCCTTGTCGAGCGGCTGGGGCATCGCTGCCGCGAGCATGACATCACGGTCACCACGGCGGAGTCCTGCACCGGGGGCGGAGTGGCCAGCGCCATCACTGCCGTGCCTGGCAGCTCCGACTGGTTCGAGACTGGCTACGTGACCTATGCCAACGGCGCCAAGACCCGGCTTCTGGGCGTGCCCGAGGCGCTGCTGGCCGAGCATGGGGCGGTGAGCCGCACGGTCGTCGAGGCGATGGTGGCTGGCGCCTGCCGCGACAGCGGTGCCGGGCTCGGCGTAGCGATCAGCGGTGTGGCCGGTCCCGCCGGCGGCAGCGCCGACAAACCGGTGGGGACCGTCTGGCTGGCGTGGGGTGATGCCGAGCGGGCCGAGTCGGCATGCCACCATTACGACGGCGATCGTGCCGCCGTACGCGAGCAGGCGGTGCGCGAGGCGCTGATCGGCCTGGTGCGGCGTCTGGAGCCACGCTGACCTCTATCAGGTCGCACCGGCGTGGTCGCAGCGCTGGTCGAGTAGGGTTTTTTTCGCCATACTACTGTGCAGTCATACAGTGGTTGCCGGCCATCGTTACCTTCATTCGCTACCTTTCAGGAGTTCCTTCATGGCTAAGGACGAAAACCGCAGCAAGGCGCTCGACGCCGCCCTTTCCCAGATCGACCGTCAGTTCGGCAAGGGCACCGTGATGCGCCTGGGCGACGCTCCACGCGTGGTAATGCCCTCGGTCTCCACTGGCTCGCTGGGCCTGGATATCGCCTTGGGTATCGGTGGCCTGCCACTGGGTCGGGTGGTCGAGATCTTCGGTCCCGAGTCCTCGGGCAAGACGACCCTGACCCTGTCGGTGATCGCCCAGGCCCAGAAGCAGGGCAAGACCTGCGCCTTCATCGATGCCGAGCATGCCCTGGATCCGAGCTACGCCGAGAAACTCGGCGTCAATCTCGATGATTTGCTGGTGTCGCAACCGGATACCGGTGAGCAGGCCCTCGAGATATGCGACATGCTGGTGCGCTCCGGCGGCGTCGACGTGATCATCATCGACTCGGTGGCGGCGCTGACGCCGCGGGCCGAGATCGAGGGCGAGATGGGCGACTCCCACGTGGGCCTGCAGGCACGCCTGATGTCCCAGGCACTGCGCAAGATCGCCGGTAATATCAAGAACGCCAACTGCATGGTGGTCTTCATCAACCAGATCCGCATGAAGATCGGCGTGATGTTCGGCAGTCCCGAGACCACCACTGGCGGCAACGCGCTCAAGTTCTACGCCAGCGTGCGCCTGGATATCCGCCGTACCGGCTCCGTCAAGCAGGGTGACGAGGTTACCGGCAACGAGACCCGGGTCAAGGTGGTCAAGAACAAGGTCGCGCCGCCGTTTCGTCAGGCGGAGTTCCAGATTCTCTACGGCAAGGGGATCTACCACGCCGGGGAGGTGGTCGATCTGGGCGTGCAGTGCAAGCTGATCGACAAGGCGGGCGCCTGGTACAGCTATCAGGGCAACAAGATCGGCCAGGGCAAGGCCAATGCCGCCCAGTTCCTCGAGGACAACCCGGCGGTGATGGAGGAGATCGAGAGTCAGATCCGCGCCCAGTTGCTCGCCCCGGTGGAGCCCAAGAAGGAAGAGGTCGCCGATGAGGCGGTCACCACTGAGGTCGGCCGCGACGACGACCAGGCGTAAGTCATGCCGGGACAACCCTCCAGCAGTGGTGAATCGTCGCCGCGCGACGCTGCCATCCGCCTGCTGGCCCGGCGGGAGCACTCGCGCCGGGAACTGGCTGAGCGCCTGGCGGCCCAGGGACACCCGTCGGACGGCATCACCGAGTGCCTTGACGCGCTGGCCGAGCAGGGATTGCAGTCCGATACCCGTTTTGCCGAGAGCTTCCTGCGTTCACGCCTCCTGCGAGGCCAGGGGCCGCTAAAGATCCGGGTAGAACTGGAACGGCGAGGCCTCGACCGGGAGGAGATTCATTACGCCTTCGATGAAGCCGAGCGGGCCGGTGAGGGCGACTGGTTCGCCCTGGCCTGCGAGGCGCTCTCGCGGCGCTTCACGGGGCCCGGCGATACCCCTCGTGAGCGCGCCCGCCGCGAGCGCTTCCTTGCCCAACGCGGCTTCGACTTCGACCAGGTGCGTCACGCCCTGAAACACGCCTGGGACGAAGCTTGACGTTCCGTATGGTCACCCGGGGCTGATCCGGTGACAGGCCGCCCCCTTTAGTCCCTTGACGACTGCGCTATAATACCTCCCTTTGCGAATGCCCCGGGTGGCACTCCTGTGGCGCAGTGGCGAGCCGATTCCGGCGTCGACACGCCGCCCGCCGACCTACTGCCTGCCCACCGGGTCACCATGCTTATCGCCACGGATACCCCATGAAAAGCGCAGACATCAGACAGGCCTTCCTGAGTTATTTCGAGGAGCACGGTCACACCGTCGTACCCTCCAGCTCCCTGGTGCCGGGTAATGACCCCACCCTGCTGTTCACTAACGCGGGCATGGTGCCGTTCAAGGACGTCTTCCTGGGCCGTGATCCGCGCCCTTACGTGCGGGCCGCCTCGTCCCAACGCTGCGTGCGCGCCGGCGGCAAGCACAACGACCTCGATAACGTCGGCTATACCGCCCGCCATCACACCTTCTTCGAGATGCTGGGCAACTTCAGCTTCGGCGACTACTTCAAGCGCGATGCCATCCGCTTCGCATGGACCTTCCTCACCGAGACCCTGGGCCTGCCCAAAGAGAAGCTGTGGGTCACCGTGCACGTCAGCGACGATGAGGCCGAGCAGATCTGGAAGGACGAGATGGGTATCGACCCGGAGCGCTTCTCGAAGCTCGACGAGGACAACTTCTGGCAGATGGGCGACACCGGTCCGTGCGGGCCCAGCTCCGAGATATTCTTCGATCATGGCCCCGAGGTATGGGGCGGGCCTCCCGGCAGCCCGGAAGAGGACGGCGATCGCTACATCGAGATCTGGAACCTGGTGTTCATGCAGTTCGACCGCGACGCGGCCGGGACCCTCAATCCGCTGCCCAAGCCCTCCATCGACACCGGCATGGGCCTGGAGCGCATCGCCGCGGTGATGCAGGGCGTGCATTCCAACTACGAGATCGACCTCTTCCAGAACCTGCTCGAAGCTGCGGCCCGCGCCACCGGCCATGCCGATACCGCCACGCCATCGCTGCGGGTGATCGCCGACCATATCCGCTCCTGCGCTTTCCTGATCGCCGACGGGGTGCTGCCCTCCAACGAGGGGCGCGGCTACGTGCTGCGCCGGATCATCCGTCGTGCCATCCGCCACGGCCACAAGCTGGGTGCCCGCGGCAACTTCTTCCACAAGCTGGTAGGCGCGCTGGACGTCGAGATGGGCGAGGCCTTTCCGGAACTGCGTGAGGCGCGTCACCAGATCGAGCGTGTCCTGCTCAAGGAGGAGGAGCAGTTCGCTCGCACGCTGGAGCACGGCATGGGACTGCTCGAGGAGGCATTGGCCGGACTCGAAGGCGACACCGTTGCGGGCGAGACGGTCTTCAAGCTCTATGACACCTATGGCTTCCCTTATGATCTGACCGCCGACGTCTGCCGGGAGCGCGGCGTCAGCCTCGACGAGGCTGGCTTCGAGCGTGAGCTGGAGTCCCAGCGCGAGCGGGCCCGGGCAGCCAGCCAGTTCGGTGCCGACTACGGTGCGGCGCTGGACCTCGAGGGCGAGACCGCCTTCACCGGCCATGAACGGCTCGAGGACAGTGCTACCGTCACCGCACTGGTCGACCGGGAGGGCAATCCCCTGGTGCGGCTCGAACCGGAACAGCGCGGCGTCGTGGTATTGGACCGTACGCCCTTCTATGGCGAGTCCGGTGGTCAGGTGGGCGATACCGGCTACCTGGAACTCGAAGGAGGCCGTTTTCTGGTTGCCGATACTCAGAAGCAGGGTGACCACCACCTGCACCATGGCGTGCTTCTCGAGGGAGAGCTGGCGGTGGGCGCCGAGGTCCACCCGCGGGTCGACGCCAGCTTGCGCGCCGCTACGGTGCGCAACCACTCTGCGACGCACCTGATGCACAAGGCGCTACGAATGGTTCTGGGTGACCACGTGCAGCAGAAGGGCTCGCTGGTAACGCCCGAGCGGCTGCGCTTCGATTTCAGCCACTTCGAGCCCATGACGCCGCAGCAATTGGACGAGGTGGAGCGACTGGTCAACGAGCAGATTCTGGCCAACGCCCCGACCCTGATCCAGCAAATGAGCCTCGACGAGGCAAAAGCCAAGGGCGCCGCGGCGCTGTTCGAGGCCAAGTATGCCGACAATGTGCGGGTGCTGACCATCGGTGCCGACGACTTCTCCATCGAGCTGTGTGGCGGCACCCACGTGGCGCGTAGCGGCGACATCGGCTGCTTCCATATCGTTAGCGAAGCGGGCGTCGCCTCCGGTGTGCGCCGTATCGAAGCAATCACCGGCGAGGGGGCACTGGCCTGGTTCCGCGAGCAAGGGGCTCGCCTCAATCGCATCGGCGAGCACCTCAAGGCCAAGCCGGAGCAGGCCGAGGAGCGGGTCGAGTCACTGCTCGAGCGCAACCGTACTCTGGAGAAGGAGCTCGAGCGCCTCAAGGCCAAGCTGGCCAGCGCCGCCGGCAATGACATGGTCAACGACGCCCGCGAGATCAAGGGCGTCAAGGTGCTGGCCAAGCGCCTCGAAGGCGTGGCCGGAAAGGAGCTGCGTGGCCTACTCGACCAGCTCAAGAACAAGCTCGGCTCCGGCATCGTGGTACTGGGCGTGGCCGACGCCGGTAAGGTCAGTCTGATCGCCGGCGTCACCGAGGATCTGACTGACAGGGTCAAGGCCGGCGAGCTGGTCAACCACGTGGCGGCCCAGGTCGGCGGCAAGGGCGGTGGCCGGCCCGACATGGCCCAGGCCGGCGGCAGCGACGTAACGGCGCTGCCGGGCGCGCTGGAAAGCGTTCCGGCCTGGGTCGAGGAGCGACTCCAGTAAGGACTTGCCGGGCCGGCGGCAGTGAAGCCCCGGCCCTCGTCATCTCTACTCACCTTTCACTCATCTGAGCGCTATCCGCACTCGACGCACGAGGGAAATCGGCATATGGCACTATATGTACAGAAATTCGGCGGCACCTCGGTGGGCTCCGTGGAGCGCATCAAGGCCGTGGCCGAGAAGGTCAAGGGCTTTCGCGACGACGGCCATCAGATCGTCGTCGTGGTTTCCGCCATGAGTGGCGAGACAAACCGCCTGATCGGCATGGCCAACGAGATCAACGACGAACCGACGCCGCGCGAGATGGACATGCTGGTCTCCACCGGCGAACAGGTGACCATTTCGTTGCTGGCCATGGCCCTTCACAAGCTGGGGGTGCCGGCGACCTCCTATACCGGCTCCCAGGTGGGCATCCAGACCGACAGCGCCCACACCAAGGCACGCATCCAGCGCATCGAGACCGATGAACTGCAGGCCGACCTGGACGAAGGTCAGGTGGTGGTGGTTGCCGGCTTCCAGGGCGTCGACGAGGAAGGCAACATCACCACCCTCGGTCGCGGTGGCTCCGATACCACCGGAGTGGCGCTGGCGGCGGCACTGAAGGCCGACGAGTGTCAGATCTATACCGATGTCGACGGTGTCTACACGACCGACCCTCGGGTCTGTTCC
This sequence comes from Halomonas sp., assembly GCF_034520545.1. Taxonomy (GTDB): domain Bacteria; phylum Pseudomonadota; class Gammaproteobacteria; order Pseudomonadales; family Halomonadaceae; genus Halomonas. The sequence continues at coordinate 122,569 of NZ_JAXHNN010000016.1, read as the reverse complement.
AAGGCACAGCGCCTCGACACCATCACCGTCGAGGAGATGCTGGAACTGGCGAGCCTGGGCTCCAAGGTCCTGCAGATTCGTGCCGTCGAATTCGCCGGTAAGTACAATGTCCCGCTGCGCGTACTGTCCAGCTTCGAGGGCGGTCCCGGCACCCTGATCATTGCAGACTCCGATAAAGACGAGGATTCCATGGAAGAACCGCTGATTTCCGGCATTGCCTTCACCGACAACGAAGCCAAGTTGACTCTGCTCAACACGCCCGACGTGCCGGGTGTCGCCTCGCGCATCCTGGGGCCGATAGCCGATGCCAACATCGAGATCGACATGATCGTCCAGAACGTGGCGCCGGCCGGTGACTACACGGACTTCACCTTTACGGTGGCCAAGGGCGACTACAAGCAGACCATGAAGATCCTCAAGGAGCAGGTGATTCCCGACCTGGGAGGCGGCGAGCTGCGCGGAGACGACAACATCGCTAAGGTCTCGCTGGTGGGGGTAGGCATGCGCTCTCATGCCGGTGTGGCTTCGAAGTTCTTCCGTGTGCTGGCGGACGAGAATATCAATATTCGCATGGTTTCCACCTCGGAGATCAAGATCTCCGTGGTGATCGACGAAAAGCACATGGAACTGGCGGTCAAGTCGCTGCACAAGGCCTTTGGTCTCGACAAGAGCGATATTGAGGCCGAATAAGGCTCCCTCGGGTCGACGACACCTTCTACGCTTGTAGGGAAGTCCGCGACACCCGTACCACAAGGCTTACTTTCCGTGGGGTGCGGGTGTGTCGTGGGTCGGTGCCATTGGTCAGGGACGATGAGTTGTCGCACAATGCCCTTTCGTCGTTTCTGCCGGCGAGCATCCCGTAGCCATAAGTCTGAGAAGGAGATCAGTCATGCTCATCCTGACCCGCCGAGTCGGTGAAACCCTGATGATCGGTGATGACATCACCGTGACCGTCCTTGGCGTCAAGGGCAATCAGGTCCGCATCGGTGTCAATGCCCCCAAGGATGTCGCCGTGCATCGTGAGGAGATCTACCAGCGCATTCAGCGCGAGAAGGCCGACTCCGGTCTCGAGAGCGATGACTAGCGCGGGCAATCGAAGCGGAAGAGCCGGCGCTCGGCCATGTCGAAAAATCCCTCGGGGTCTCTGGACGATGGCTTTCTAAAACGGTAGGATACGCACCGTGTCGATGAGGAGAGGTGGCCGAGTGGCTGAAGGCGCTCCCCTGCTAAGGGAGTAAGGGGTTTATAGCCTCTTCGAGGGTTCGAATCCCTCCCTCTCCGCCATTGTCGCCACGCCAAGATCAAGCGCCCGTAGCTCAGCTGGATAGAGTACCTGACTACGAATCAGGTGGTCGGAGGTTCGAATCCTCCCGGGCGCGCCATCTTGATTTCGAATGTGATTGGCATTGCGCCTGACGCATTCCAGCGATGATTCCGTTCATTGCCCTACGCGCCCGTAGCTCAGCTGGATAGAGTACCTGACTACGAATCAGGTGGTCGGAGGTTCGAATCCTCCCGGGCGCGCCAGATATTGACCCGTCCTCACAGCGAGGGCGGGTCTTCTGTTTTCCAGGCCTGCTATACCGGGTTTTCCCGTGATACCGAGGTCCAGCGTTCTGCTAGCCGGGTCGGCGTTCCTCGCGTGCCGGTCCTGCGATCGTTTGAGGCGCCGTCGCCATGCGACGTGCGCCTCTTTTTTATGGTGCGCCTGTTTTCTTGAGGTGGTTCGACGTCAGGCCATCATCTCGGCCCGCAGGTCGTCGCTAGGATAGGTAGAAGGACGGGCGGGGGTGGCAGGGGCCTCGAGGCCATCAAGCAGGGCGTCCAGGTCGCGAAGACGTTTCACAGACTGGAAACGGCGATCTGCCTCATCGTCGCGCTGGCGCATGTGATTTAGCCACTGCTTGATGAGGGGAGTGACGACGCGCTCCGGAAGTGTGCTACGCTGCAATGCAGCAAATTCGGCAAGGATTCCTGCTCGAATTTGCCAGGGCGTCTCGGGCAAGCGCTCCCCTGTCGCCTGCCAGTGACGGATGCGGCTGGCCAGCCAGGGGTCGGCCAGGGCGCCGCGGCCGAGCATCACGTCTCGGCACCCGGAGAGGGTGCGGGCCTTCCAGTAGTCCTCGAGGGTCCAGATATCGCCATTGGCGACCACCGGGATGGAGAGGCGTTGATGGATGCGCCCGATCCATTCCCAGTGGGCAGGCGGGCGATAGCCCTCGTCGCGGGTACGGCCGTGGACTACCAACCGTTGGGCGCCGGCATCCTGTGTGGCCAGAGCGCAGGCCAGGGCCAGGCGGCGATTGGAGAAGCCCAGGCGGATCTTGGCCGTCACCGGGATCTCGTCGCCTACGGCGCGGGATACCGCCGACACGGCGGCGTGGACCCTTCTTGGGTCGCGCAGCAGCGATGCGCCGCCATCGTGACGGTTGACCAGCTTGGCCGGACAGCCGAAATTGAGATCCAGTCCGGTGGCACCGAGGCGCAGGGCCTGGCGAGCATTGGCCGCGAGGGTGTCGGGGTCAGAGCCGAGTATTTGCAGCTGCACGGGAACGCCACTCGGCGTGGTGACGCCGGGGCGGGCCAGTTCCGGGCAGTGCCGATGGAATACGCGTGGCGGCAGGCGGGCGTCCACCACGCGCACGAACTCCGTCACCACCCAATCGAAACCGGGGGAGCGGGTCAGGAGGTCGCGGGTCACCGCGTCAATGACCCCTTCCATGGGCGCTAGGCCAATGCGCCCTTTATGTAGTAAATTAACAACGCTGACTTCCACCATGACGCCATTGTAATCTGTCGAGGATGTGGCAGGTTATAGCATCTTAAAAAATGCGCAAGCCGGATTTTCTCGTGACATAAAGGCTAATTGTGCACAAGAAGCAGGAGAATTCGCATGCAGGACACGCAGCTGCTCAATGAGGGACTTGCCTTGATGGGCGTGGGCATGGGCTTTGTTTTTGTTTTTCTTACCGTGCTCGTGATCGTCACTACCTTGATGTCCAAGGCCATCGGTCGCTTCTTCCCCGAGCCCGTCGCGCCCCAGGCGCCGGCCCGGCCTCGTGCCGGCGCGCCGGCGAGCCAGGACGATGAGGTGATGGTCGCCATCAGCGCTGCGGTGCATCGCTATCGCCGTAGCCATCGCCGCTGAGCCTCCCCTAACGCCATTCCCCTTGCCATTCACCACCACAAGGTCACGATCATGACTGACAAGACACGCCCGCTTGGCATCACCGATGTTGTCCTGCGCGATGCCCACCAGTCGCTGTTCGCCACCCGCATGCGCCTCGATGACATGCTGCCTATTGCCGAGAAGCTCGACCGCGTCGGCTTCTGGTCGCTGGAGTCCTGGGGCGGGGCTACCTTCGACGCCTGTATCCGCTATCTCGGCGAGGATCCGTGGGAGCGGATACGGGCGTTGAAGGCGGCCATGCCCAATACCCCCCAGCAGATGCTGCTGCGCGGCCAGAACCTGCTCGGCTACCGTCACTACGCGGATGACGTGGTGGACAAGTTCGTCGAGCGGGCCAGGACCAACGGCGTCGATGTCTTCCGCGTGTTCGATGCCATGAACGATCCGCGCAACCTCGAGCGGGCCATCCAGGCGGTACGCAAGGTCGAGGGCCATGCCCAGGGCACGCTCTCCTATACCGTGAGCCCGGTACATACCCTGGACGGCTGGGTCGAGCTCGGCAAGACCATCGCTTCCATGGGCGCCGACTCCCTGGCGATCAAGGACATGGCCGGCCTGCTCAAGCCCTACGATGCCTATGAACTGGTCACCAAGCTCAAGGCCGCCGTGGATATCCCCATCCACATGCAGTGCCACGCCACTACCGGCATGTCCACGGCTACCGCCCTCAAGGCCGCCGAGGCGGGCATCGACAACGTCGATACCGCCATCTCCTCGATGTCCATGACCTATGGCCACAGCCCCACCGAGTCGGTGGTGGCCATTCTCCAGGGCACCGAGCGCGACACCGGTCTGGACCTCGAACTGCTCGAGGAGATCGCCGCCTACTTCCGCGAGGTGCGCAAGAAGTACGCCGCCTTCGAGGGCTCGCTCAGGGGTATCGACTCACGCATCCTGATCGCCCAGGTGCCGGGCGGCATGCTCACCAACATGGAAGGCCAGCTCAAGGAGCAGGGCGCCGGCGATAAGCTCGACGATGTGCTGAAAGAAATCCCCAAGGTACGGGAAGATCTGGGCTTTATCCCGCTGGTCACCCCAACCTCGCAGATCGTCGGCACCCAGGCGGTGATGAACGTGATGATGGGAGAGCGCTACAAGTCGATCTCCAAGGAGGTCCAGGCGCTGCTCAAGGGCGAATACGGCGTCGCCCCGGCACCGTTCAATAAGGAACTGCAGGCCCGCGTGCTGGAAGGCGATGAGCCGATCACCTGCCGCCCGGCCGACAACCTCAGCCCCGAGATGGAGCGGCTGACCGCCGAGCTCAAGGAGAAGGCCAAGGCCGAGAACATCCGCCTGGCCGAGGGTGAGCGCGAGATCGACGACGTACTGACCTATGCGCTCTTCCCCCAGATCGGTCTGAAGTTTCTCAAGAACCGCGATAACCCGGATGCCTTCGAGCCCGCGCCCCAGCTCCCAGGGAAAGAGACACCCGATACCAGCGCCAACCTGCCGGCTTCGTCACCGAAGGGAGAAGCCGACGCCAAGGCCGTGGTGGCTCAGGACACGGCGCCTTCTGGCCCCGAGACCTACACCGTCAAGGTCAATGGTAAGCAGTACGTGGTCGAGGTCGCCGAGGGAGGCGAGGTCGGCGATATCAAGGAGCAGAAGCCATCTGCCGCCAAGCCGTCGTCAGCCGCTAGCGAGCCCGCCGAACCATCCGGCGAGGCGATCACCGCGCCGCTGGCCGGCAACATCTTCAAGGTCAACGTGCGCGAGGGCGACAGCGTCGAGGACGGGGATGTGGTGATCATCCTCGAGGCGATGAAGATGGAGACCGAGGTGCGCGCCGCCAGCGCCGGCACCGTCTCCGCCGTCAAGGTCAGCGAGGGCGACAGCGTCGCCGTCGGTGACGTCCTGATCGAGCTCTAAGGGTCCCCTCATGGAGAAACTGCTGACACTCTGGCATGGCTCGGGGCTCTACAACCTGAATCTGGGCCAGGCCGTGATGATCCTGGTGGGGCTGGTGTTGCTCTACCTGGCAATCCGCAAGAAGTTCGAGCCGTTGCTGCTGGTGCCGATAGGCTTCGGCGGCATCCTGGCCAACATACCCGAGGCGGGCCTGGCGCTGTCGGCGCTGGAACAGGCCATCGAGATGGCCAAGCCCGCCGTGCTTCAGCAAATCGCCGCTGTTCTCGGCGCTAGCCTGGACCCGCTGTCCGGTGCCGAGGCGTGGCGCGAGACCCTCAAGGGCCTGGTCAAGGACGGAGCGGCGCCGGATGCGCTGCGTGCCGCCCGCGACGTGGCGGTCAGCGTCGGCTATGGCGACGGTATGCTCTACAGCTTCTACACGGTGGCCATCGCCTCGGGCATCGCCCCGCTGGTGATCTTCATGGGCGTTGGCGCAATGACCGACTTCGGCCCACTGCTGGCCAATCCTCGAACGCTGTTTTTGGGGGCGGCAGCGCAGTTCGGCATCTTTGCCACCCTGTTCGGCGCCGTGGGCCTCTCGGCGTTGGGCGTGATGGACTTCTCGCTCAACCAGGCCGCCGCCATTGGCATCATCGGCGGTGCCGACGGCCCTACCTCGATCTATGTGTCGAGCGTGCTGGCCCCGGAGCTGCTGGGCGCCATTGCCGTGGCTGCCTATGCCTACATGGCGCTGGTACCGCTGATTCAGCCGCCGATCATGAAGCTGCTGACCTCGAAGCGGGAGCGCGAGATCACCATGACCCAGCTGCGCCCGGTGTCTAAGCTCGAGAAGGTCGTCTTCCCGATCGCGATCCTGTTGCTGGTAGCCTTCTTCCTGCCGGATGCCGCGCCACTGCTGGGGATGTTCTGCTTTGGCAACCTGATGCGTGAGTGTGGCGTGGTGGAGCGCCTCTCGGACACCGCTCAGAATTCGCTGATCAACATCGTGACCATCTTCCTCGGCCTCTCGGTGGGCTCCAAGCTGATGGCCGACAGCTTCCTGGCCATGGAGACTCTGGGAATCCTGGGGCTGGGCATCGTCGCCTTCGGCATCGGCACCGCCGCCGGGGTATTGATGGCCAAGCTGATGAACGTGATGAGCAAGATGCCGATCAATCCGCTGATCGGTGCTGCCGGTGTCTCGGCAGTGCCCATGGCGGCGCGGGTGGCCAACAAGGTGGGGTTGGAGTCCAACCCCCACAACTTCCTGCTGATGCATGCCATGGGGCCCAATGTGGCCGGGGTGATCGGCTCGGCGGTGGCCGCCGGGGTAATGATCAAATACTTGGGGTAAGGCGCCTTCGAGCGCCGTTCGCCGTCGCGGTGGGCGTCAATCGTCCAGCCTTGACATCCGCCCTCGCAGGCGCGTCTCGAGGACGGTCAGATCGGTGGGGACATCGCGGGGCCAACCCGCCGTGATCAGCACGCCATCGGCGCCGTAGTCTGCCTGCTCGACCGGCACATTCTGCTCGGCCAGCCAGGCGCGGGCCTCGGCTTCGCCGGCGAAATCGACCCGCACGCGCAGCGGGATGCGTTCCACCACGGTGCGTCGCGGCAGGGTCTCCAGGGCCAGGATAACGGCCCTCGAGTAGGCGCGAGCCAGGCCACCGGTGCCTAGCTTGGTACCGCCGAAATAGCGCGTGACCACACAGCCGACCTGGCCGAGGTCGGCACCCTCCAGCACCTGAAACATGGGACGCCCGGCGGTGCCACCGGGCTCGCCGTCGTCGGAGAAGCCGATGGCGCTCTGCTCGTTGGGCGGGCCGGCGATGAAGGCGCTGCAGTGGTGGCTGGCGTTGGGGTGGGTGCGGCGCGCCTTGGCCAGCATGGCCTCAAAGGCGGCCGTGTCCGGCGCATGGAAGAGCCAGGTGATGAAGCGGCTCTTTTCTACTACCAGTTCGCTCTCCTGCCAGCACCCCGGTGAAACATCGGGAACGGCATAACGCATCAGGCGGCCAGCTCCGTCTGGCGCACCACGCCCATTACCAGGCCGATCACCTGGATGTCGTCGTTGCGCAGATAGATGGGCGCCATGCGCTCGTTGGCCGGCTGCAGGCGTACGCCCGATTTTTCGATGTAGAGCTTCTTCAGGGTGACCTCCTGGTCGTTGATCATCACCACGGCGGTCTCGCCATTCTCGGCGCTCTCGCGGCGTTCGATGATAATCACATCCCCGTCGAAGATGTTGCAATCGATCATCGAGTCGCCGCGTACTCGCAGGGCATAGGTATTGCGTCTCACCATGCACGTGGGTACCTGGACGCTGCCGGCCTCGGGGCAGGCTTCGATGGGCATCCCCGCCGAGACACGGCCGAGCAGCGGGATCTCGGTCAGGTCGTCGGTGTCGATGGCCTCCCAGGCCCGGGCCAGCGGAAGGTTGGGACGGCGCTCCAGGTACTGCGGTGTGACGTTGGGCATGCGATGTCTCCCCTGTCATCGGAAGCTGTTGATACATACAGTATTTCACGAGCATAGCAGCGGCCCGGAATCTGGCAAGGGAGCGTTGTCCACGCAAGGCTTGATCCAGGGCAAGTGTGACCGGCTGACGCAGCCTCCGCGGCTGGTAGCCAGAGCCCTTTCCGTGTAGAGTTTCCGGCGAAATATCCCATCCCGGAGAGTGCCTTGAGCCTGCGTCTACAAGCCCGAAAGCTGGCCTGTGAGCGGGACGATCGTTGGCTGTTTCGAGATCTGGATCTGGATATCCACGCCGGTGAGATCGTGCGCGTGGAAGGTCCCAACGGCAGCGGCAAGACCACCCTGCTGAAGATCCTTTCCGGGCAGTTGGCCGACTTCCAGGGAGAGCTCTACTGGAACGATCATCCCATGCGGCGTTCCCGCCAGGACTTTCTGGCCAACCTGCTCTATCTGGGCCATGCGCCGGGGGTCAAGGCGGCACTGACGCCACTGGAGAATCTTGCCTGGTATCAGGCCCTTGCGGGTGAGCCTGATGACGTGGCCGCCCGGTTCTCGGCGCTTGCGGCTGTGGGACTCGTCGGTTTCGAGGATCTGCCCGCCGGCCAACTCTCCGCCGGCCAGCAGCGCCGGGTGGCCCTGGCCCGGCTGGAACTGATCCCGCGTCCGCTCTGGGTGCTCGACGAGCCCTTCACCGCCATCGACCGTGACGGCGTGGCAGATCTCGAGACGCGCCTGGCGGCCCATGCCCGACGCGGTGGCTGCGTGCTGGTCACCACCCACCACGAGTTGGCCGACTCGCCGGCGCTGCGGCGCATCCGGCTGGGTCAGGGAGGGGATGATGCCGGACTTTGAGTCGCGCCTGGCGCAAGAGCCGAATGACATGCCCTTGTTCCGGGAACCCGAGGGCGGTGCCGGGGTCGCAATCCGTGCGACGCTGAAACGTGACCTGGTGCTGCTGATGCGCCGGCGCAGCGAGGTGCTCAACCCGCTGGTGTTCTTCGCCCTGGTGATCACCCTGTTCCCGATCGGCATCTCGCCGGATCCGGAACTGCTGGCCATCATCGCGCCTGGTCTGCTGTGGGTGGCGGCCTTGCTCGCGGCGCTGCTGTCCCTGGATAGCCTGTTTCGCAGCGACTTCGACGACGGCTCCCTGGAGCAACTGCTGCTCTCGCCCCAGCCGCTGCCGGCGCTGGTGCTGGCCAAGGTGGCGGTACACTGGCTGCTCACTGGCCTGCCGCTGGCGCTGATGGCACCGCTGCTGGGTATCATGCTGTCGCTGCCGACGGGCAGCTATGCGGTGCTGGCACTGTCGCTGGCGCTGGGCAGTGCCAGCCTGAGCCTGATCGGTGCCATCGGGGCGGCATTGACCGTGGGGCTCTCGCGAGGCGGCGTGCTGCTTTCGCTGCTGGTGTTGCCGCTTTATATCCCGGTGCTGATCTTCGGTGCCGGGGCCGTACAGGCAGCCATCCACGGCGATGGCGTTTCGGCGCACCTTGCCATCCTGGGTGCGCTCCTTGCAGTGGCGCTGAGCCTCGCCCCCTGGGCGATCGCGGCGTCACTGCGCATCAGTATCAACGGTTGAGGACGACAATCGGCATGTGGGCCTTCATACACAAGCTCGGGTCACCCAAGTGGTTCTACGCCATCAGCGCGCGGCTGCAGCCCTGGTTCTGGGTGGCGGCGGCGGTGCTGATCCTGGTCGGCAGCGCCTGGGGGCTGGCCTTCGCCCCCGCGGACTACCAGCAGGGCAACAGCTTCCGCATCATCTACGTGCACGTGCCGGCGGCTTTCCTGGCCCAGTCAATCTTCGTCAGCATGGCGGTGGCCGGCTTCATCTTCATGGTCTGGAAGATCAAGGTCGCCGACATGGCCGCGGCGATGATGGCCCCGCTGGGCGCCGCCATGACCTTCGTGGCACTGTTCTCCGGCGCGGTATGGGGTGTTCCCACCTGGGGCACCTGGTGGATGTGGGATGCCCGTCTCACCTCGATGCTCATCCTGCTTTTCCTCTACTTCGGTGTCATCGCTCTGCGTGGCGCCTTCTCCAGCCGTGACAGCGCCTCTCGGGCCGCCTCGGTGCTGGCCATGGTCGGCGTGATCAACATCCCCATCATCAAGTACTCGGTGGACTGGTGGTACACCCTCCACCAGCCGGCCACCTTCAGCGTCACCTCGCGTCCGGCCATGCCCATGGAGATGTGGGCGCCACTGCTGATCATGGTGCTGGGTTTCTACTCTTTCTTCATCGCGCTGACCCTGATGCGCACCCGCAGCGAGATTCTGCGTCGTGAATCGAGCAAGCAGTGGGTGCGTAAGCTGGCCGGGGAGGTGAACTGATGGCGTTCGATTCCCTGTCGGCCTTCCTGACCATGGGCGGCCATGGTGCCTACGTCTGGGCGTCCTGGGGCGTCACTGCGCTGCTGTTGCTGGGCGTGGTGCTCCATGCCCGTTTCGAGCGCCGAGCGCTGCTGCGCGACCTTCGCCGACGCGTGCGTCGCGAGCAGCATCAGGGCGCATCGGGAGCTGCGACGACTCCGGTTTCACATCAAGAGGGCCACGCCCGTGAGAGCTAAACGCAAGCAGAAACTGTTCGTGATCCTGGGGCTGGTCTCGCTGGCGGCCATCGCCGTGGGCCTGACCCTTTACGCCCTGCGCAGCAACATCAACCTGTTCTTCAGTCCGGTGCAGATCGCCGCCGGAGATGCTCCGCTGGAGCGCCAGATCCGCGCCGGCGGCATGGTCAAGGCGGGCTCGGTGGATCGCGACAAGGAGAGCCTCGAGGTATCGTTCACCGTCACCGACTATGTCGACGAGCTCGAGGTCCGCTACAGCGGCATCCTGCCCGACCTGTTCCGCGAGGGGCAGGGCGTGGTGGTGGTCGGCGAGCTCCAGCAGGCAGGCTGGCTGCGTGCCGACCAGGTGCTGGCGCGTCATGACGAGAACTACATGCCCCCCGAGGTGGCCCAGGCCCTGGAGGAGGCAGGCTACGCACCGGAGGACTACCAGGCCAAGGCCGCCGAGGTGGGCAAGAAGATGGACGCCAAGGCGGAATACAGCGGCGACGGCCGAACCAACTGAGCGGAGTGCCCATGCAGACCCTGATGATCCCCGAGATCGGCCACTACGCCCTGATCATTGCCCTGCTGATGGCACTGGTCCAGGGGGTGATGCCACTCGCCGGGGCGGCCACACGCCGCCCGCTGTGGATGGCCTACGCGCGCCCAATGGCCACCGGCCAGTTCCTCTTCCTGGCCATCGCCTACGCCTGCCTGACCGCCAGCTACCTGCTCGATGACTTCAGCGTGGCCAACGTGGCCAACAACTCCAACTCGATGCTGCCCTGGTACTACAAGGCCAGCGCCGTGTGGGGCAACCATGAGGGTTCGGTGCTGTTGTGGAGCCTGATCCTGGCCGCCTGGAGCTTTGCGGTGAGCCGCTTCTCGCGGGAGTTGCCGCGTGACATGCTGGCCCGAGTGATGGGCGTGATGGGGCTGGTCAGCGTCGGCTTCCTGGCCTTCGTGCTGGTTACCTCCAATCCCTTCGAACGCTTGCTGCCTAATGTTCCCCAGGACGGTGCCGACCTCAATCCGCTGCTGCAGGACTTCGGCCTGATCGTCCACCCGCCGATGCTCTACATGGGCTATGTGGGCTTCTCGGTGGTCTTCGCCTTCGCCATCGCCGCGCTGCTGGGCGGGCGCCTGGATGCGGCCTGGACCCGCTGGGCGCGGCCCTGGACCAACATCGCCTGGGCCTTTCTCACCGTGGGCATCGCCCTGGGCAGCTGGTGGGCCTACTACGAGCTGGGCTGGGGAGGCTGGTGGTTCTGGGACCCGGTCGAGAACGCCTCGCTGCTGCCCTGGCTAGCTGGCACGGCGTTGATCCACTCCCTGGCGGTGACCGAGAAACGTGGCGCCTTCAAGAGCTGGACAGTGCTGCTGGCGATCTCCACCTTCTCGCTGTCGCTGATGGGCACCTTCCTGGTGCGCTCGGGCGTGCTCACCTCGGTGCATGCCTTCGCCAATGATCCCTCCCGCGGGCTCTTCATCCTGGTGCTGTTGGGCATCACCGTGGGGCTTTCGCTGCTGCTGTTCGCGCTGCGCGCGCCGCGGGTCAGACACCAGGTGAGCTTCAGCTGGCTGTCGCGTGACGCCCTGCTGTTGATCAACAACATCTTGTTGATAATCATCACGGTCACGGTGCTGCTGGGCACGGTCTATCCATTGCTGCTCGATGCCCTGAACCTGGGCAAGATCAGCGTGGGCCCGCCCTATTTCAATGCACTCTTCGTGCCGCTGACCGTGGTGCTGTGCCTGTTCATGGGGCTGGGTCCGCTGTCGCGCTGGAAGCATACTTCGGCCCGCGACCTCTTCCAGCGCAGCTGGCTCGCCGGCCTGCTGGCCCTGGTGATCGGTGTCATTGCACCGCTACTCTATCGCGGGGAGTGGAACCTCAAGGTGAGCCTGGGGGTGCTGGTGGCGCTGTGGATCGTGCTGCCCATGGCGCGTGACCTCTGGGCCAAGTCCCGTCACTCCGCCGGTCGCCTGGCCGGCATCAAACGCCTCTCGCTGGCGTACTGGGGCATGATCCTCGGCCACCTGGGTATCGCGGTGACCATCATCGGTGTCACCGTCGTCTCCAACTACGCCATCGAGCGCAACGTGCGCATGGGCGTGGGCGACAGCGCCGAGGTGGCCGGCTACACCTTCACCATGACCGAACTCGCCAGCCGTCGCGGGCCGAACTACCTGGCGGATACGGCCGAGATCGAGGTGCGCCGCGGCGACAGCCAGCGCACTTTCACCATGACTCCCGAGAAGCGCCTTTACCTCGCCCGCGGCATGCCGATGACCCAGGTCGCGCTGCACCCCGGCCTGTTCCGTGATCTCTACGTGGCCATGGGCGAGGACCTGGAGGACGGCAGCTGGGCCATGCGCTTCCAGCACAAGCCCTTCGTACGCTGGCTGTGGCTGGGTGCTCTGCTGATGGCCGCCGGTGGCGTGCTGGCCGTGGCCGATCGGCGCTACCGTCGCGTGGTGACGGCCCGTGACCCCGAGCGTGCCCTGGTCGCCAGGCCTCGGGAGGCCACCATATGAAGCGTCGCCTGCTGCTGCTGCTGCCGCTGGTCGGTTTCCTGGTGCTCGGTGCCTTCCTCTACATGGGATTGTCGATCAACCCCTTCGACCGCGACTCGGCGCTGATGGCTCGTGAGTTCCCAGCCTTCGAGCTGACCACCCTCGAGGACCCCGAAAGGACGGTGGATGCCTCGCTGTTCGAGGGAGAAGTCACCCTGGTTAACGTCTGGGGCGAATGGTGCCCGACCTGTAAGCAGGAGATGCCCCAATTACTCGACCTTGCCGACGGCGGTGTGCGTCTGGTGGGGGTCGACTACAAGGACACCCGCGAGAAGGGGCGCGAGTTTCTCGCCGAATTCGGAGACCCCTTCGAGGTCAACATCTTCGACCCCGAGGGCAGCCTGGGCTTCGATCTGGGCGTCTACGGTGCCCCGGAGACCTTTCTGGTCGATCGCGACGGCATCATTCGCTATCACCACACCGGCTATATCCGGCCGGAGGATGTACGCGAGACGATACTCCCGGAGGTGGAAAAATGGCGCTGATCACCCGACTGCTGCTATTCGTCTTCCTGCTGTGGCCCGTTCTGGGCCAGGCGGCGGTGGAGGTGCGCAAGTTCGATGACCCGGTGACCGAGCAGCGTTACCGAGATCTCACTGCGACCCTGCGCTGCCCCAAGTGCGAGAATCAGGCTATCGACGACTCCGAGTCGCCCATCGCCGGCGATATGCGCGAACGCGTCTATACCCAGTTGCAGGATGGCCGTTCCGACAAGGAGATCCTCGACTTCATGGTCAGCCGCTTCGGTGACTATGTGCTTTACAACCCGCGCCTCGAGGGACGCACCCTATTGCTGTGGGGGCTCCCTGTCGGCCTGGTGCTGCTGGGTGCCCTGGTGGTGGTCCTCATGGTGCGTGCTCGTCGGCGTACCTCGGCTCGCGACCTGAGCACCGAGGAGCGGGCGCGTCTGGATGAACTGATCAAACGCGAGAAAACAGAATGACCCTGCTCTGGATCGCTCTTGCCGTCCTGCTGCTGCCGGCCCTGTGGCTGCTGGTGGCCCCCCTGCGGCGCGCCGACTCCGTGCGTGCCGCCCAGCGCGACTTCGAGGCCAACGACCGTACGACCGAACAGAACCTCGCCATCTACCGCCGCCGGCTTGCCTCGCTGGAGGCCGCCAGGGAGCGTGGTGACATCGATTCGGCACGCTTCGAGGAGGATCGCCTCGAACTCGAACGCAGCCTGCTCGAGGATACCGAGCACCTTGAGCGTGGGCCGCTGAAGTCGGCCGCATCCGGCAAGCTGGCGGTGCCGGTGGTGATGGTGGTCGTCGTGCTGGCCAGCATTGTCTGGTATCTTCAGGAGGGGGCCGAGGGGGACCTCACCCTCTATATGGTCCAGCAGCAGGTGATGAACGATCCCGAGGCGTCGCTGCCGGTTCTGGTGGAGCGACTGGAGGATCAGGCTGACCGCCAGCCCGACAATCCCAACGTCTGGCGAGCGCTTTTCCCACTCTACCGTGACAGTGGCCGGGTCGCCGAGGCCACCAGCGCCCTGGAACGGTTGATCGAGCTCGAGGGGCGCCAGCCCTGGCTGCTGGCCGAGCTGGCCCAGATCCGCTACTTCGCCGCCGGTCGCGAGATGACCGACGAGGTCCAGTCGCTGGTCGACGAGGTGCTGGCGATGGATTCCAGCCAACCCACGGTGCTCGGCATGCTGGGTATCAATGCCTTCGATAACGGCGACTACGAGGTTGCCATCGATCGCTGGCGCCGAGCCATCGCCGGCATGGACGATCCGAACACCGCCGATGCCCTGCGCCAGGGCATCCGCGTTGCCCAGCAGCGTCTGGGGCTCGACCCGGGTGAGGCCGAGCCGGACATCGCCGAGGGGCCGGGCATCGCCGTCAGGGTTCGCCTGGATGGCGATCTCGCCGGTCGGCTCGATGCAGATGCCACCGTCTTCGTGGTGGCCCGGGACCTCGAGGGGGAGCTGCCGCCGCTGGCCGTGGCCCAGGCTCGCCTGAGCGAGCTGCCGACCACCGTGGTGCTCGACGACTCGCGTTCCATGTCCCCTCAGGCACGGATATCCCAGGTGGATCGTGCGCGGCTGATGGTGCGTGTCTCGGAGAGTGGCCAGGCTGCGCCCCAGCCCGGCGACCTGTTCGGCACCCTCGAGGGGGCGACGGTGGGCGACATCGATGGCGAGCCCGTCGAGGTGGTGATCGACCGGGTCGTCGAGTAACCCGATGCGCCTCACGTCGATCCGTCTGGTTGGGTTCAAGTCCTTCGTCGACCCTGTCAGCGTGCCTTTCGACGGCAACATGACCGCCATCGTGGGGCCCAACGGCTGCGGCAAGTCCAACATCATTGACGCGGTGCGCTGGGTCATGGGTGAGTCGTCGGCCAAGACCCTGCGCGGCGAGTCGATGACCGACGTCATCTTCAACGGCTCCACCGGTCGTAAGCCGGTGGGACTGGCCTCCATCGAGCTGCATTTCGACAATCGTGATGGCGCCATGGGCGGCGCCTACGCCCAGTATGCCGAGATTGCCGTCAAGCGACAGGTCACCCGGGACGCCCAGTCCAGCTACTTCTTCAACGGCCAGAAGTGCCGTCGCCGCGACATCGCCGACCTCTTCCTGGGTACCGGTCTGGGCCCGCGTTCCTACGCCATCATCGGTCAGGGCATGATCTCGCGGCTGATCGAGGCGCGCCCCGAGGAGCTGCGCTCGACCCTCGAGGAGGCCGCCGGTATCTCCAAGTACAAGGAACGACGCCGCGAGACCGAGAACCGCATGCGGCGCACCCAGGAGAACCTGGAGCGCCTCGAGGACATCCGCGAGGAGCTCGACAAGCAGCTCGAGCGCCTCAAGCGCCAGGCCGAAGCGGCGCGTCGCTACCAGACGCTCAAGCAGGAGGAGCATCGCCTCAAGGGCGAGCTGGCGCTGCTGCGCGGTCGTGCCCTGCGGGCGAGCCAGACCGAGGAGGAGAGTCGCGTCCGCGAGCTCGAGACCGCCGTGGAGCGCGAGGTGCTGGGCCTGCGCCAGTCAGAGAGTCGCCTGGAGGAGGCGCGTGCCGAGCATGACCGCTTGGCCTCAGAGCTCGACGGCCGTCAAGCGAGCTTCTTCGAGACCACTACCGCCATCGCTCGCCTGGAGCAGGACCTGGAACACACCCGTTCCCGGGACCAGCAACTGGCCCGCGACCTCGAGGCCGCAAAACGCGAACTCGCCGAACTCGCCCGCCGCGGCGAAGACGACGACGACCGTCTTGCCCGCCTCGATGAGCGCCTCGAGACTCTGGGGCCGGAGCAGGAGGAAGTGGCAGAACAGCTTGCCGAGTTGGAGGCCGCTCTGGAAGAGGCCGAGCCTCGTGTCGAGGAGGCCGATGCCGCCTGGGAGAGCTTCGGCGAGCGCTGGCAGGAACAGAGCCGTGAGGCAGAGCGCGCCCAGGACAGGTTGCGCGACCTGGAGACTCGACTCGAGCAATTGGCTACCGACGGGCGTCGCCGCCGCCAGCAGCACGAGGATCTGCCCGATATCGCCGGCCTGGGCGAACAGCGTCGTGAAATGGCCGAACGTCATGCCGAGCTCGAGGAACGTCTCGTCGAGATCGAAGCGCGTCGCGTCGAACATCAGGCCAGCCGCGACGGCGCCCGGGAGCAAGTGCGTGAGGCCGAGGCGGGGCGCGAGGCCGACCGCCAGCGGCGCAGCACCTTGCAGGGTGAACTTGCCTCGCTGGAAGCATTGATCGAGGCGGCCCTGGCCGATCACGACGAGGCGCTGGATGCGCACCTGGCCGAGCACGGCCTGGGTGATCATCCTCGTCTCGGCGAGGCCCTTGAGGTGGAGCCAGGCTGGGAGGAGGTGGTCTCCTGGGTGCTAGCGCCCTGGCTGCGGGCCCGACTGGCGCCACTGCCCAGCGCCCGAGAGGCCCTGGCCTCGCCACCGGCCGCCGAACTCCGCCTGCTCGTGGCCGACGAGTTGTCTGCCCCGGCCGACAGCCTGTCAGCCAAGGTCCGCGGTGCCGGGGCGGCCGGCCAGTGGCTGGCCAGTATTCGCTGCGTCGATGATCGCGAGGCGGCCTGGTCGGCCCGCGAGCATCTGGGGTCCGGCGAGAGCCTGATCACCCCCGATGGCCTCTGGTTGGGAGCCGGCTGGGTGCGCCATCGTGGTGTTGGCACCGGCCCGGATGCCCTGCTGGTCAGCCGTCGCCGCGAAGCGGAGGTGCGCGATGAACTGGCCGGCGTGGAGGCCCGTCTCGCCGACCAGGAGCATCATCTCGAGGAGGCCGCGGCGCGCGTCGAGCAGGCCGAGTCGGCCCTGGAGCAGGCGCGACTCGAGGAGCGCGAGCTCGACCAGCAGCGCCAGCAGTTGGCCGTGCAGGAGAGCGGGCTGGCCAGCCGCCTCGAACACCTGGAGGGTCGCGCAGCCGAACTCGCCGAGGAGCTCGAAGGTCTGGCCGAATCCCGCGAGGAGGCGCTGCTGGCCCTCGAGGAGTCACGCGAGCAGTGGCAGGCGGCGATGGCTCGGCTCGAGGAGGGGGCCGAGACCCGCGAGCGTCTCGAGCGGGAGCGTCGCGAGGCCCGCGAGACACTGGCTGCCCTGCGAGCGCGGCAGCGCCCCCTGGTCGAGCAGGCCCAGCGCCTGGCCCTGGAGCAGGAGCGTACCGCTACCGAACGCAGCGGTCTGGCTGAACAGTTGGGTCGTACCGGTGAGGCGCGAGAGCGCCTGGTACTGCGCTGTGCCGAACTCGAGGAGGCGCGTGAAGGGCTCCATGAACCCGACGAGGAGCGTCGTGAACAGCTCGATGAGCTGCTGGATCGGCGCGAACGCGAGGAGCGGGTACTCAACGAGACCCGCGACCGTGCCGCGGAACTGGTCGAGCGGCTGCGCGAGGACGAGCAGGCCCGCCAGGGCCACGAGCGTAGCCTGGAGGGCATTCGAGAGCGCCTCCAGGAGTCGCGCATGCAGGTCCAGGCCCTGTCCCTGAAGGCCGAGGCCCATGACGAGCAGCTCGCCGAGCTGAACCACGATGCCGCGAGCCTGGCGGATTCCCTCGATCCCAATGCCACCGAGTCCGCCTGGCAGACCCGTCTGGAGGAGGTCGGTGAGCGGATTCGCCGGCTGGGGGCCATCAATCTGGCGGCCATCGAGGAGTATGACCAGCAGGCCGAGCGGCGCGACTACCTCGAGGCCCAGCACGCCGAGCTCAGCGAGGCGCTGGAGACCCTGGACCGGGCCATCCGGCGTATCGATCAGGAAACCCGGACACGATTCCGCGACACCTTCGAACGTGTCAATGCTGGTCTGCAGGCACTTTTTCCGCGGATATTCGGCGGAGGAACCGCGTGGTTGACCCTCACCGGCGAGGATTTATTGGAAACCGGGGTGGCCATCATGGCGCGCCCTCCCGGCAAGAAGAACAGCACCATTCACCTGCTCTCCGGTGGAGAAAAGGCCCTCACCGCCTTGTCGATGGTATTTGCCATCTTCCAGCTCAATCCGGCTCCCTTCTGCATGCTCGACGAGGTCGATGCCCCGCTGGATGATGCCAATGTGGGGCGCTATGCGAAGCTTGTGAAGGAGATGTCCGAGACCGTTCAGTTCATCTATATCACCCACAACAAGATCGCCATGGAGGCGTCGGAACGTTTGATGGGTGTGACCATGCAGGAACCCGGGGTGTCTCGCCTGGTGTCGGTCGGTGTCGAGGAGGCTGCGGCCCTGGCCGAGGCTTGACGGGCTTGAACGTAAACGGAAAACGGGTTAACAAGGGTGATAATGAATACTGCATTGCACGGAAGCACGGGGAACCTGAAGGGCGATTGCGAAGGGCCCGGTCGGGTTGCGGCAGTAAAATGCCGAACTTGACAAATAAAAAAGTGGCCCTTTTTTTGGCAATCGCGCTATGCTGTTGACGGACAACCATCAGGCATGGCGCCTTAGCAAAAGGCATGACGACCCATGGAACTAAGAGAGTGGCTGATCATACTAGGGCTGGCGCTGGTGACGCTGATCGTCATCGACGGCGTGCGTCGTCTGCAGCGCCAGCGCCGTGTTCCGCGCCTCGACCAGGCCGGGTACGACACCCCGGGACCGGTCGAGGACCCCGAAGAGGCGGTTCGCGCGGCTGAAATCAACTGGGAGTTGCCCAACGGAGGGGCGCGGGTCGTCAGGCCGGCGGAAGACCGGGGGGTTCAACCCAAGCCCAAGTTGCAGCGTCAGGAACATCCTGGCCCCTCGCGGGTGCTGGCGGAGTTTCGACGTAATGCCGAAGACTCGGAGCCGGCTGTCGGCAATCGGCAGTCGGGCAGTGACGGTGAACGGCCGAGCGTCGCTCGCTCCGCCGCGGCGCGGGAGACCGTCCGGCCAGTGAATGCCGAGTCGGAGGTCAAGGCGCACCGCGAAGCTACCCCCGAGCCCCAACGCACTGGTCACGCTCCCGCCTCCCGAGATTCGGCGGCGGAGCAAGGTCCGATCGGAGCGCAGATCGATACCGACGATCGCCGCGAGCCCGGTCTCTCCAGCCTGGAAGGTCTCGACGCATCGGCTACGGATGCTGGTGCCGCGCCGCAGAATGCCCAGCCGCTGGCGGCCGATCCCGAGGATCACGATACCTACGCCGACGAGGAGCACTACCGCCTGGTAGACCTGGAAGGCATGGGTGACTCCCTGAAGAGTGGCTCGAAGCGAGTAGGCTCCTCCATGCAGCGCTTCGGGGCCTCGCTGCAGAAGTCCCTAACCGAGCGGCGTGAGCACAAGCGCAGCGAGAAGACTCGCCGCGAGCAGGAACGTGCCGAGAAGGCCGCCCGCGAGACGGCGCGTCGCCAGCAGGCCGAGGACGAGAAGGCCGTCCTCCGGGAGGCTGAAGAACGTCGCCGCGAAGCTGAGGCGGTGGCATCAAGGGAGCGGGTGTCAGAGGAGGTGGATGCGGCCGACGAGTCCGCGATGGACGATGCTTCGATGGACGTTATGCCCTCGCGTGACGATGTTGTGCGCACCCATCCTGTGCTGGAGAGGGCCCTGCGCCATGATGTCAGTGCCAAGCATGCCCGCGAGACCCTGAGCCAGGCGGACGAGATCATCGTCATCAGCGTGTTGGCTCGTGACGAGGAGGGTTTTTCCGGAACGGCACTGCTCGATCTGATGCTGGCCTGCGGCCTGCGTTACGGACGCGACATGGGCATTTTCCATCGCTTCGAGACCGAAGACCCCGAAAGCCGTCTGCAGTTTTCCATGGTTAACGTGGTCAAGCCCGGAACCTTTCCCATCGAGGCCATGGACGACTTCCAGACCGAGGGCATCACCCTGTTGATGCCGCTGCCCGGCGCCAGTGATACCTCTGCCGCCTTCGAGGCGATGGTCGAGACCGCCATGGTTATCGTTCGCCACCTCGGCGGCGAGCTGAAGGACGAGAACCAGAGCGTGATGACCGCCCAGACCGTGGAATTCGCCCGCCAGCGCGTCCAGGAGTTCGAGCGCCGCAATCGCCTCAACCGCTATCAGGTGAATTGATCATAAGCGGTAAGCTGCGAGCTTGAAGCCGTAAGCTTGACGACAACCCCCGTGAGCCAGCTCCACGGGGGTTGTTGCTTGGATAAGCTAGGCAATCAAGCAGACATCGAGCTTTCGCCATGGACCGAGTATACCGATTCGATGACCCAGCCCGATCCGAAGATCCTCGACGAGGTGACGCACCTGCGTGCCGAGCTCGACGATGCCAACTACCGTTACTATGTCCTCGATGAGCCTCGGCTCACCGACGCCGACTATGATCGCCGCCTTCGCCGCCTGCAGGAGCTCGAGGACGCCTATCCCGATCTGGTGACCCCCGACTCCCCGACTCAGCGGGTAGGGGCCGCGCCGGATGCCGGCTTTCCCGAGGTCGAGCATGCGGTACCCATGCTGTCCCTGGACAACGCCTTCAGCGAGGAGGAGATCAAGGCCTTCGTCAGGCGTGTCGCCGACCGCCTGGAGGCGCATGGTGAGCCGCTGGCTTTCTGCTGCGAGCCCAAACTCGATGGCGCCGCCGTATCGCTGGTCTTCGAGCAGGGCATGCTGGTCAGTGGCGCCACTCGCGGCGACGGCCGCACCGGCGAAGGCATCACCTCCAACCTGCGTACCCTGCGCTCCATCCCGCTGAAGCTGCGCGGCAACGACTTTCCCGATCTGCTGGAGGTGCGCGGCGAGGTGATCATGAGCCATCAGGGCTTCGAGGCCTTGAACGAGCGGGCGCGCGAGTCTGAAGGCAAGGTGTTTGCCAACCCGCGCAACGCCGCCGCCGGCAGCCTGCGTCAGCTCGATCCCCAGATCACCGCGACGCGCCCGCTGGAGTTCAGCGCCTACCAGGTGGCGCGCATCGAGCCGGAGCAGGGCGACGCCAGCCACAGCCAGCTGATGGCCCGGCTCGGGAACTACGGTTTTCGCACCAGCCGGGAGTTGGCGGTGGTCGAGGGGGCCGAGGGAGTCATCGACTACTGCCGGCGGCTCGGCGAGAAGCGCGATGCTCTGGGCTATGACATCGACGGCGTAGTGATCAAGATCGACAATCTGCGCCTGCAGCGCGAACTCGGCTTCGTGGCACGCGCTCCGCGTTGGGCCATTGCCTTCAAGTTTCCCGCCCAGGAGGAGACCACCCGGCTCAACGATGTGGAATTCCAGGTCGGCCGCACCGGGACGATCACCCCGGTGGCCCGGCTCGAGCCGGTCTCGGTGGCCGGTGTCACCGTCGCCAATGCCACCCTGCATAACGCCGACGAGATCCAACGACTCGGCGTGATGATCGGTGATACCGTGGCGATTCGTCGGGCCGGCGACGTCATTCCCCAGGTGATCAGAGTGCTGGATGAGTATCGCCCTGCCGATGCACGCGCGATCGAGTTTCCCGAGCACTGCCCAGCCTGTGGCTCGGATATCGAGCACCTGGAGGGCGAGGTGGTGGCGCGCTGCTCCGGGGGGCTCTATTGTCCCGCCCAGCGCAAGGAGGCCCTGAAGCATCTCTCTTCGCGGCGGGCGCTGGATATCGATGGCCTGGGCGAGAAGCTGATCGACCAGTTGGTCGAGCGAGACTGGGTCCGTACTCCGGCGGACCTCTTCCGCCTGGAAGTCGATCGACTCGCCGAGCTGCCGCGTATGGGCAAGAAGTCCTCCGAGAACTTGGTGGCGGCGTTGGACAAGGCCAAGCAGACCACCCTGGCACGCTTCATCTTCGCCCTGGGCATCCGTGAGGTGGGGGAGGCCACGGCCGCCAATCTGGCGCGCCATTTTGGTCGCCTGGAGGCGCTGATGGAGGCTGATATCCAGACGCTGGAGGCCGTAGAAGACGTGGGGCCCATCGTTGCCGCCCACGTGCATACCTTCTTTCGCCAGCCCCACAACCGCGAGACCATCGACGACCTGATCGCCTGCGGGCTTAGCTGGGCCGAGGAGGAGGTCAGCGAGCGCCCTCAGCCGCTGGCTGGCCAGAGCTGGGTACTCACCGGCACCCTGGAGAGCATGACCCGCGACGAGGGCAAGGCGCGACTCCAGGCCCTGGGGGCCAAGGTCGCCGGCAGCGTCTCCCGCAAGACCGCCTGCGTGGTGGCCGGCGAGGCCGCCGGCAGCAAGCTGGAGAAGGCCGAGCAGATGGGGGTCGAGGTGATCGACGAGGCGACCTTGCTCGAGCGGCTGGGCAAGTGGGAAAAGGGAGAGACGGATTCATGAATGGCGATCGCTTTATCGAGGTGCCTCACCGGATGCTGCCGGGCGAGACCCTGGATGCCCTGCTGGAGGCCTTCGTCACTCGCCAGGGCTACGACACCACCGATACCTCTGATGGCATGCGTGGCTGGGTCGCCCAGTTGAAGACCCAGCTTGAGCGCGGCGAGTTGCTGATCGCCCATGATCTGCAGACCGAGAGCACCGAGGTGATGACCCTGGCCCAGTGGCGCGCCTTCGGCCGTGACCTAGCCGATGACGAGGAAGAGGGGTAGAACCTGGCTAACGCTCGAGGCTGATTCGGCAACAGCCCTGCGAGGGGGCGCTGTGAACCCGTCCCTGGGCGCGACCGGCGCCCTGCTGCGCTCTCGCATCCCGCTCCGCTTGCAGGTCCGGTGCTGGCCATCCATGGCCAGCCCGTTCGGAGCAGTGCTCCTCACCCCTGGCGTAAGACCCCCTCTACGAGCTGTTCCCGTCGCCTCTCGCTGTTGCTGATTTATGCTTCCCTTGTATCAGGTCGCGGATAATTCTTCGGCCCGGGTGCAGGTGGTCCACCAGCGGCTCCTCCAGGGGGAGCGGTTCGTCGCAGATCATGGAGGCGATGAGCTCCGCGCAGAGCGGCGCGCTGGCCAGGCCACGCGAGCCGTGGGCGGTGCTGATCCATAGCCCCCCGTGGTGGCGGCCGGGCGTGTCGGGTATGCGGGTGGCGTCCTTGGCCAGTTCCGCATAGTCGCGCTGCCAGGCCTCGGCATCGGGTACCGGGCCGGCATAGGGCGACTTGTCGGGGCTGGCGGCGCGTAGCGCGGCTCGTCCTTCCAGGTGATCCGGCTCGAGCCGGGCTCCCGCCTTCCGCAGGGCGGCCACGAAGGCGGGCAGGGTAGCCTCGAGTTCCGCCAGGTTAGCCGCGTGGTCGGCGTCGCGAATTTCGGTGTCCGTGTCGCGAGGCACGAAGCTGGCGCCGAAGGTGAGCACGCCGTCCAGCGCCGGTGACACATAGCCGCCCGCGCAGATGACCCGCTCGAGCTCGGGCGCGCCCTGGGGCAAGGCGAGACGGCTGATCTGGCCGCGCACCGGCTGCAGGGGGAGCCGCTCCGTCTGCGCGAAGCGGTTGGCCAGCGTCGCATTGGCCACAACAACCTGATCGGCCGACAGGCGACCGCCCTCGGCCAGCGCCAGCGACCAGCCGTCCTCTTCCGGTGTCATGTTCATCACTTCCGCTTGACGAAAACTCACCCCTGACGTGTCGGCGAGCCGGGTGCAGAGGGCGGCCGGTCGCACCCAGCCCGCCTGTGGGTATTCCAGCCCGTCGTGGTCGATTGGCGTACCGGCCAGCCGGGCGGCCTCGTCCGCTGTCATGCCCCTTACCACGCTTCCCGGCAGGGGGTGATGGGCCAGGAAGCGTGCCTGGCGGGCCTGCTCCTTCTCGCTCATGGCCAACTGCAGTACACCGCAGGGTCGCCACAGTTCGTGTCGTGGATCGAGGGCCTCGAGCCAGCGTCGGCTATGCAGCAGGCCGGCGAGGTAGACCCGGCTCTGGGGGTTGGTGTCGGCGGCGAGCTTGACGTAGAGCGCGCCCTGGGTGTTGCCGGACCCGCCGCTGCCGGGCCCCTCGCGGTCGATCAGGGTGACTCTCACGCCGCGTCGTGCCAGGGCGGCGGCGGTGGTGGCACCGGCGAGACCGGCGCCGATCACCGCCACATGCCGTGCTGGCCTCGGGGTCGGGGGCGAAAACCAGGGAGTGCTCTCGCGGCGGCGATCCGTGGCTGGCTCGGGGATCTCGCCGGCCAGCATCTCGCGCTTGCGCCCGACGCCCGGCACCTTGCGCCATCGAAAGCCGGCGGCGGCGAGTCCACGCTTGACCACCCCGGCGCAGGTGAAGGTGGCCAGGGTCGCTCCGGGGCGCGAGCGAACCGCCATCGCCTCGAACAGTTCGGGCTGCCACATCTCGGGGTTCTTCGCGGGGGCGAAGCCATCGAGGAACCAGGCGTCCACACGACCGTCGAGCAGTGCCAGGCGCTCGGCGGCGTCGCCGAGATGCAGGTCCAGGGTGACGCGAGCGTCGAGCCACAATCGATGCACGCCGGTCACCGCCTCGGGCCATTGAGCGACAAGACGCGCGGCCCGGTCGGCCAGGTCCGGCCAGGCAGACAGCGCCCGGGCCAGGTCGTCGCGCTGCAGCGGGAACTTCTCGGTGGAGACCAGGTGGAGTCGGGCGGCCGGCGGGGCATGAGCCTCGAAGCAGGCCCAGGCACAGAGCATGTTGAGCCCTGTGCCGAACCCGGTTTCGCCGATCACGAAGGGGCGCGACGCCTGCCATCCGGCGAATCGCTCGGGCAGCCGGTTGGCGGCGAGGAAGACATGCTCGGACTCGGCCCTGCCGTCATGGCGCGAGAAGTAGACATCGTCGAAGGCCGTGGAGTGGGGTGCCTCCTCGCCGCCTTCCTCCCGGCGCCACTCCAGGCGGGCGCTCTCCAGGCCGGAGAGCGGAGGCAGGGCATCGGGGGCAGCGGTCAAGGCGGGGCTCCGGGCGATGGGGCGGACTGGTCAGAAATTGATCGATCTGGTTACGGCGGCCTGCTGACCGTCCTGGCGGAAGGCGTCCGCCGCGTTTCAACAGACTTGTCCACAGCAGCTGTGGGAAAACCGCTGTGGGTTAGGGGAGAACCCTCTTGAAGGGCTTCACCGTCACCTTGGCATAGACGCCGGAGATCATGAAGGGATCGGCATCGGCCCAGGCCTGGGCACTTTCCAGGTCCTCGAACTCAGCGACTACTAGGCTGCCGGAGAAACCGGCATCGCCCGGGTCATTGCTGTCGATGGCGGGATGAGGGCCGGCCAACACCAGGCGGCCCTCGTCGCGCAGTGCCTCGAGGCGGGCCAGATGGTCGGGACGAGCGACCAGTCGCCGCTCCAGGCTGTTGTCTACATCTTCACTGATGATGGCGTAGAGCATGTGGGGTCTTCCTCGGTGATGGGCGGCTCGCGCCGCGAGTGCGACTGATGCTTGTCATTGACCGTCACCGGTCGGGCAAGCACCATGGAAGGATATTCTGACAAAGTCACTTGCCTGCGTCATGCCTATGTCAGCACTCCCCGTGCGCTTCGAGGGCGACCCCCTCACCATCGACCTGCACATGCACTCCACTGCCTCCGACGGCGCCCTGCCGCCGGCCGAGGTGGTGGCGCTGTGCCGTTCTCGGGGGTTGAGCCACATGGCGCTCACCGACCACGACACCATGCACGGCATCGCCGAGGCGCAGGCAGCCGCGAGCCGTGAGGGAATCCAGCTGATCCCCGCTACCGAGCTTTCCACTCAATGGCGCGGCATCAACATCCATGTGGTGGGGTTGCTGCCCGATGGCCCTCGTGGCGCGCTGGTGCCGGGCCTGGCGGCCCAGGCCGAGGCGCGCGAGCAGCGCTCGTGGCGCATCGCCGAGCGGCTCGAGAAGGTCGGCCTCAGCGACGCCCTGGCACGGGCCCGAGAGCAGGCCGGATCAGCGCGACCGCTGGGCCGCCCGGACTTCGCACGGGCGCTGGTCGCGGCGGGGCTGGTGCCCGATATCGGCACCGCCTTCAAGAAGCACCTGGGCAACGGCAAGGTAGGTGACATCAAGGCCCACTGGCCTTTCCTTTCCGCGGTAGTGGCCTGGATCCTCGATGCCGGCGGGGTCGCGGTGCTGGCCCATCCGCTGCGCCACGGCCTGACCCGGCGCAAGCGCGGCCTGCTGCTGGACGATTTCGCCGCCGCCGGTGGCCAGGCCGCCGAGCTGGTCAGCGGCTTCCAGAATCCCGACGTGACCCGCGATCTGGCGCGCCAACTGCAGGAGCGTGACCTCTATGGCTCGGTGGGCAGCGATTTCCACTTCCCCGGCGGCCATCTGGCGCCGGGCAGCATGAGTCCGGTGCCGCGTACCGCCACGCCGCCGGTGTGGACCCACCCGCGCCTTGCCGGCATCGCTGCCGCGAACGCCGCTTGAGGTCGGGACACTGTATCGCGACGCGCTATAGTGACAGATACCTCTACTTGCCACTCAACAGGGAGCTTGCATGAGCCAGTTCTTCCAGATCCACCCGGACAACCCCCAGAAGCGTCTCATCGACCAGGCGACCCAGATCATCCGCGATGGCGGCGTGGTCGCCTACCCGACGGATTCCGGTTATGCGCTGGGCTGTCACCTGGGCGACAAGAAGGCCATCGAGAAGATCAAGTGGCTGCGCTCACTGGACGACAAGCACAATTTTACCCTGGTCTGCTCCGATCTCTCCGAGATCGGCACTTATGCCAAGGTGGACAACGACGTTTTCCGCCTGCTCAAGGCCCACACGCCGGGGGCCTATACGTTCATCCTGGATGCCACTACCGAAGTACCGCGGCTGCTGCTTCATCCCAAGCGTCGCTCCATCGGCGTGCGCGTGCCGGACCATGCCATCACCAGGGCACTACTCGCCAACCTGGGCGAGCCGCTGATGAGTGTCACCCTGATCCCGGTCGGGGAGGAGCTGCCGATGACCGATGCCGAGGAGATTCGCGAGCGCTTCGGCGCGCACCTCGATCTGGTGATCGATGGCGGCGCCTGCCATCTCGACGCCACCAGCGTGATCGATCTACGTGATCTGCCGCCGAAGATCCTCCGCGAGGGCCGCGGCGACGTCTCGCCCTTCCAGGTCTGATTCCCTCCTGTTCGCCGTCGGCTCAGCGGGTCGGCGGCGTATTGTTCTCATTGTCTTTCTCATCGCCACCATGCTCGCGCCACCAGGCCTCCTGCTCCTTTTCGCTCAGGCGAGGGTCGGGGGTCTCTTCATCCAGCCAGGTACCGCACAGCAGGCAGTATTTGGCGCGTTGTTCATGGCGGTCGTGGCCGCAGCCCGGGCAGGCCTCGTCGGAGTAGCGATCGGCGCGAATCGAGCGGATCACCTCGGCGGAAAAGACCCCGGTAGGCACCGCAATGATCGAGTAGCCGATCAGCATCACCATCACCGAGATCGCCTGGCCCAGCGGGGTCACCGGCACGATATCGCCGTAGCCCACGGTGGTGAGGGTGACGATGGCCCAGTAGATCGCTGTGGGGATGCTGGTAAAGCCGGCTTCCTCAGGCTCGATCAAGTAGACGAACGCGGCGAAGATGGTCACCAGCATGCAGACGGTGAACAGGAACAGGAATATCTGGTGGCTACTGCGCTTGAGGGCGTCCACCAGAAGTCGTGATTCCCCGACGAATTGCATGAGGCGCAGTATGCGAAAGATGCGCAGGGTGCGCAGCAGACGAATCACGACCAGCGACTGGCTGCCGGGAAGCACCAGTGCCAGCCAGGTCGGCAGGATCGCCAGCAGATCGACGATGCCGTAGAAACTGCGCAGGTAGATCAGAGGCTTTTCCAGGCAGTAGAGGCGTACGATCAGTTCGACAGTGAAGGTGAGGGTGAAACCCCACTCCATCCAGTAGAAAATGCTGCCGTATTCGGCATGGTAGGCGGGCACGCTGTCGAGCATGATCACCAGCACACTGCCGAGTATGGCGATGATCAGGGCGATATCGAAGCCCTTGGCCATCGGAGTATCTGATTCGAAGATGATCTGAAAGAGCCGGGTGCGCAGGCCTTCGCTGGCGGGCTTGTGAGTGTGGTTCACAGGGGTCGTCCTTGTGGTGGCCGAGGCCTGTCAGGCCAGGTCGACGCCGCCGGGCATCCGCCGGGCCAGTCGCAGCATCCGGCGGCCGAAGGCCGGGGTCAGCCAGTTCTCGGTGCCCAGCGCCTCGGCGAGGGCTCGGGCGTCGTCGTGCAGTGCCTCATCGTCGAGGGCATCATCGCCCGTTTCAGCCAGGCGTTGGAATGCCCGGCGCGCCTCGTCCCGCCAGGCGCCCTGACCGGTATCGGCCAGGGCATCCAGCGCCATGCTGGCGTGATGCAGCCAGGCCGCGGGGCCGCTGCCCTCGGGCATCGTCCAGCTACCGCCGAGCAGCGCCCCGCCGCGGGCCGCCTTGCTGGTGTCCGAGGGGCGCATGGGAATCGTATCGGCCAACTCTTCGGCCAGCGACCATAGCGCGACGGGCTCGCCTGCCTTGAGCTCCAACTCCAGTTCGCGGATGGGCACTGCATTCCCGCCCGCGCGGATTTCGCCTAGGTCCAGCGCAACCTCGAGGGTCATGCCCTCCTCCTCCAGCCACCAAGCCTCGCGCACGAAATCGGTGGCGAAGCGCGGCTCCAGTCGCTCGAGCAGGACCGGGTCGCGTTCGGCCATGGGCGGCAGGGTGGCCAGCCCCGAGAGATCGAGCCCCGGGCCCGGCACCTCCCACTCCCACTCACCGCGGGTCGAAAGACCGCCGCCCCCCTGGCCGCGGGTCTTGAGGGTCTGCAGCAGGCGGTCGCCGGCTCGGCGTAGGCGCAGCGCCATGCGCGCCCGCTCCAGGTCGCCTTCGGGGGTGTCGTAGTAGGTATTGCCCAAGCGCGTGAGTGTCGGGGCCAGGCCGGCCAAGCGGGGGTGGCTGCGCAGCGCTTCGGGCGCCTCGGCCCCCAGGGCCAGTTTGAGCTCGATCTCGTTCGCCATCGGGGCGCTACCTCGGTTTGATGAATATTGGATGATTTTTTCATGACGGTGGTGGTGTCAGTCACTATACTGACGCCGCCATTTTCCAGGTTCACAGATGCCCCATGGTGACATCCAATCCCTTCTCCGCGATGTTCGGTCGCTCGCCATTCCATCCGCTGCTGGCCCACATCGTCAAGGCCAACGAGTGCGCCGACGAGCTGCTGCCCTTCTTCGAGGCCTCCCTCGTCGGCGATTGGGACACCGCCGCCCAGCATCGCGATACCATCACGCGTCTCGAGCACGAGGCCGACGAACTCAAGACCGATCTGCGTCTCAATCTGCCCAACACCATGTTCCTGCCGGTGTCGCGCTCCGACCTGCTCGACCTGATCAGCGTCCAGGACAAGATCGCCAACAAGGTCCGCGACATCACCGGCATCATGCTCGGCCGGCGGATGCAGGTGCCCCAGGAACTGGCTCAGCCGATGCGCGACTACATGCGCACCGCGGTGGCCTGCGTAGCTCAGGCGCGCCATGCCCTGGAGGAGCTGAAGGACTTGCTGGAGTCCGGTTTCGGTCGCAACGTTTCCGACGTGATGCAGAAAATGATTCGCGAGCTGCATGTACTCGAGCAGCAGGCCGACGGCCAGCAGGTGACCATTCGCCGACAGCTCTTCGAGCTTGAGGATCGCCTGCCCCCCGTCGATGTGATGTTCCTCTACAAGATCATCGACTGGGTGGGCGAGCTCTCCGACCGCGCCGAGCGCGTCGGCAGCCGCCTGCAGATCATGACGGCCAACTGAAACCAACGGCCCCGGTGATCCCGGGGCCGTGTCGTGTTGACCTCCTTCATCAGACCGCAACAAGGGAACCCTCCCTATGTCGATCATCGCGCAACACGGTGAGATCTTCATCATTCTCGCCTGTCTCTTCGGCTTCTTCATGGCCTGGGGCGTCGGGGCCAACGATGTGGCCAACGCCATGGGCACCTCGGTGGGCTCCCGGGCCATCACCATCAAGCAGGCGATCATCATCGCCGTGATCTTCGAGTTCCTCGGCGCCTGGCTGGCCGGCGGCGAGGTAACCGACACCATCCGCAAGGGCATCATCGACCCCGAGCTGTTGCAGGATGATCCTCAGTTGCTGGTCTACGGCATGCTGGCAGCGCTGCTCGCTGCCGGTACCTGGCTGCTGATCGCCTCAGCCAAGGGCTGGCCGGTTTCCACCACCCACTCCATCGTCGGCGCCATCGTCGGCTTCGCTGCGGCCGGCCTGGGCGCGGGCGCGGTGGATTGGGGGGCGGTGGGCAAGATCGCCGCCAGCTGGCTCGTCTCGCCGCTGCTTGCCGGCTCCATCGCCTTCATGATCTTCAAGTCGGTGCAGCACCTGATCTTCGAGGCTCGCGACCCCTTCGCCGCGGCCAAGCGCTACGTGCCCATCTATGTCTTCCTGGTCGGCTTCATCGTCGCCATGGTGACCCTGACCAAGGGGCTCAAACACGTCGGCCTGGATCTCGGCTTCGGTGCCAGCTTCGTGGTGGCCGTGATCTTCGGTGCCCTCTGTTTGATCCTGGGCGTCCTGCGCGAGCGCCAGGTCAGCCGGGTCAAGCGCAAGACCGACCAGTTCGGCTTCGGCAGCGTCGAGCAGGTCTTCGGCGTGCTGATGATCTTTACTGCCTGCGCCATGGCCTTCGCCCACGGCTCCAACGACGTGGCCAACGCCGTGGGGCCCCTGGCGGCGGTGATCAGCGTGGTCCAGAGTGGCGGTGATGTGGAAGGCGCGGCCCTGGTGCCGTGGTGGGTGCTGGTGCTGGGTGGCAGTGGCATCGTCGTCGGCCTGGTCACCTACGGCCACAAGGTGATCGCCACCGTGGGCACCGGCATCACCGAGCTCACCCCGAGCCGTGGCTTCGCCGCGACCCTGTCCGCTGCCACCACCGTTGTGCTGGCCTCGGGTACCGGCCTGCCGATCTCCACCACCCATACCCTGGTGGGGGCTGTGCTGGGCGTGGGCCTGGCCCGCGGTATGGCGGCGCTCAACCTCCGGGTCATCGGCACCATCATCATGTCGTGGCTGATCACCCTGCCGGCCGGCGCCGGCCTCGCGATTCTGTTTTTCTTCACCTTCAAGGGCATGTTTGGTTAAGCGCCAAGCGACAAGCGCCGAGCTACAAGGAACCCCGAAGGCCGAGGCCCTCGGGGTTTCTTGTTCCGCGGCTGATTCCATGCTGTAGCTTGCAACTGACTGGTGCCGCCGTTTTTGTCGCTCTGATATAGTGAAGCCGACTCCCCTTCGTTCACCTGCTGCCGGAGTGCGGCCTTGGATAATCGTTTCCCCTTCGTGGACTGGTTTCGCAATTCCTCCCCTTACATCAATGCCCATCGCGGCCGCACCTTCGTCATCCTGATCGAGGGCGAGGCCATGGCCAGCGGGCGAGGGGAGCAGCTGATCCAGGATCTGGCGCTACTGCACACCCTGGGCGTGCGGCTGGTGGTGGTGTTCGGTATCCGGCCTCAGGTGCAGCAGGCGCTGGACGAGGCGGGTATCGTGCCCAGTCATCATCAGGGGCGCTGGGTGGCCAACGAGTCGATCATGTCCTGGGTCGAGCGTATCGCCGCCGAGCAGCGGCTATGGCTGGAGGCACGGCTCTCCCCGGGGCTCCCCAACACGCCGCTGCACGGCATCGAGATGACGGTGGTCTCCGGCAACCTGGTGATGGCCAAGCCGCTGGGCGTGCGCGAAGGCGTCGACTTCGACCACAGTGGCGAGGTGCGTCGGGTGCGGTCAGAAGCCATCGTAGGTCTGCTCGAGCGCGGTTCGCTGGTGGTTCTGCCGCCGCTGGGCTTCTCCAGCACTGGCGAGGTCTTCGACCTGGACGCCGCCGAGGTCGCTCGTCACGCCGCCACGGCGCTCGGCGCCGACAAGCTGATCCTGCTCGGTGAGGCCAGCGGGCTGTTCGACCGCAGCGGCCAGCTGCAGCGACAGCTGACCCCCAGCGAGGCCGAGCCGCTGCTTCAGCAGGTTGATCCCTCCAGCGAACTCGCCCGGCACATCGGCGCGGCCTGTGTCGCCGCACGGTATGGCGTGGCCCGCACCCACCTGCTCTCCTGGCACGACCATGACGCCCTGCTCGGCGAGCTGTTCACCCGCGACGGGGTGGGCACCATGATTACCGAGCATCGCTACGAACAGCTGCGAGCGGCGGAGCTCGGCGATATCGGCGGCCTGATCGAACTTCTCGAGCCGTTGGAGCAGCGCGGCATGCTGGTGCCACGCTCCCGGGAACGGCTGGAGTACGAGATCGACGACTACCTGGTGATCGAGCGTGACGGCATGATCATCGGCTGTGCCGCCCTGCATACCTTCGGTGAAGCCACGATGGGAGAGCTGGCCTGCGTCGCAGTCCATGACGACTACCGTGGAGGAGCCCGCGGGGAGCTGCTGCTCGCCGAAATCGAGCGCCGAGCCCGCCGTCTGGAGCTCACGGCCCTGTTCGCCCTGACCACCCATACGACCCACTGGTTCTTCGAGCACGGCTTTCGCCTGGCCGATATCGAGACTTTGCCGCCCCTGCGTCGCGACACCTACAGCCACGCGCGCAAGTCCAAGGTGCTGGTCAAGCCCATGGCCTGAAGGGCGCGCTGTCGTCGGGATGCGTCGACGAGATTACTGGCGTCGCCATCCGGAGACTATTTAACCATGTGAAAATAAAGAGATCCTTCAGAAATTCCCGGAAAGCGTCTCCAGATAGCGACGAAAAATCACCCTCATGCTCTCCCTCGTCACCCTTTAGCTGGCTTCCTCCGGCCCACGCTGCTTTATTATTGTCATAAACTTCTGATTTTAATTGTTTAATGCGATTTCTGGCACGCCGTTGGCAACAGTCAGAATGAGCAAGGGGAAACGGTTCATACGGCTCGAACCGTTTCCCGGTCGCCGAAGGGAGTCGGGCCATCACTGCCCTGTGTTCCCGCTCCCCGAGTCGACCAGTGTCTGCTCCAAGCGATGTGTACTTTGAGGTTGCGATGAGACGGTACCGCCGTCAGGCAAGGATCGGTATCGAGAGGGCAAGGATGCCCCTGGCAGGGATGCCTCTCCCCCGGTAGGGGGATCGAATTGCGCAGCATCGTCGTCGGCCCCGGTCGCGGCGGTGGTGCCAGGAGCGGAGCAGGGCGGCGTGCCACGCGTTGGTTCGCCACTCGCATGAGGATGACCAGCCCCTGGTGGCAGATGGCGCCTCATGGCTTCGGGGCCTTTCCGGCCCATGGACATTCGGGCAATGGACGGACCAGGCCGTCGATTGGTCGAATGTTCAGACCCTTCAGTTCCCTGCGTATTGGGCCGGCTCTGCCGGCCCTTTTTTTCTCTTGCGGATCGTTACTGCGGGTTGGCGCCGATTGGCCGCGGGGCGCTCGGAAGAACTCTGGTATCCTTGGGATTGGATGATGGTGTTTCCCGTTAGTCTTCAGCAAAGAACGCTGTTCATGACCTCAGCCGTTACGCGTCGCTGGCGGCCGCGCTCGCTGTTGCAGCTGGTGCTGCTGGCCTTCCTGGTAGTGATGTTGCCGCTGGCCGTGCTGATGATCCAGGCCGGCCAGGCCATCTCCGAGCTGTCACGCCTGGCCGATGTCAGTGCCCGCCAGGCGGTGGAAGAGACCCGGCGTGCCCGTTCGCTGGGTGCCCTGGCGCTGGAGATGGAGCGCGCTGCCCGCCAGTATGCCGTGGTCGAGCAGGAGAGTCTGCTGGAGATATTCGACGACCGTCTCGAGGAGTTCCGTGAGTTACTGGCTCAGCAGCGTCAGCTGCTGCCCGATGATCCCGATGTGGCGGCGTTGGAGGAGCGGCTCGACCGCCTCGCCGAACTGCCCGAGCTGCCTCTCGAGGCGTTCACCGCGCGGCTCGCCGACTTCCTTCCCTTCGCTCAGCATACCGAGGCGATGCGCCGCGCCACCAACCGGCGTATCGACGCGCGCATCGAGGGGATCCGTGCTCGAGCCGAGGCCGTGCAGGTCCGCCTGTGGTGGCAGACCGCGGCGCTGGTCTCGGCGAGCCTGGTGTTGATGCTGTTGTTCACTCGCCTGATCATCCACCCCATTCGCCAGCTCGAGCGTCGCATCCTGGGCATCGGCAGCGTGGGGGGCGATACGAGACAGAAGCCACGGCCCCTCAAGGGCCCGGCGGAGCTGGTCGCCCTTGATGAGCGGCTGGACTGGTTAGCCTCGCGGCTCGAGGAGCTGGAGGCCCAGAAACAACAGTTTCTGCGCCATATGTCCCACGAGCTCAAGACACCGCTGGCCAGCGTACGCGAGGGCTCGTCGCTGCTCGCCGACGGCGTGGCCGGCGAGGTCACGCCGCGCCAGCGCGAGATTCTCGAGCTGATCGATGCCAGCGGCCGCGACTTGCAGCGGCTGATCGAGCAGCTGCTTGACTACAATCTGTTTCAGCATGACCGCCAGTTGGATATCGAGCAGCAGGATGTCGCCACCATGGTCAAGGAAGTTTTGGCCAAGCATCGCCTGGCCCTCGACAGCAAGGAGATGCGGGTCAACTGCTTCGATGGCCCCCTGGCCTGGGAGCTCGATCGCACCGCCACGGTTCGGATCCTCGACAACCTGATCTCCAATGCCATCGCCTATGGCGAAGACGGTGGCGTGCTGGAGATCCGTGCCCGGCCGCTGCGTGACCGGCTGGTGATCGAGGTCGCCAACAGTGGCGCGCCGATCGACGAGGAGGATCGCGAGCGGCTCTTCGAAGCCTTCTTCCAGGGCAGCGTTCGCCGCAAGGGGCCGCTCAAGGGCTCCGGCATCGGCCTCTCGGTAGCCGCCGACTGTGCCCGGCTCCAGCGCGGCAGCCTGGAGCTCGTCGACGATGCCCGGCTGGCAGTGTGCTTTCGCCTGACCCTGCCGCGGCGGGTTCCAGCAACCGAGCAGGACCACAAACATCCGATGCTCGCCATGGCGGGCGACCACTCAAGGAATGATACCCCATGACTGCGCGCCCCTGGCTCCTTTGCCTGGCCACGGCCTTGCTGGCCGGCTGTCAGTATCTGCCCGAGCAGCTGCAGTTGCCCTCTGGGCCGTCATCCCCACAGAGCCCCTCCAATGGATCGGCGTTGTGCCATGCCGAGCTACCGGATTTCGACAATGCGCCTTGCCTGCTTCACGACTGGGTGGCCTTCGGCCTGGCTTCCCAGCGCGGCGACCGGGTGTGGCGAGAGGCCACCTTGACACGCCTCGGCGGTGAGAGTGCCGAGCGGCGCCTGGCGCGTGCCATGCTGCTCGCCTGGGGCGATCGGCGGCAGTGGAACCGTGCCTCGGAGCTCTACAAGGCCGATCTGCACGCTGCACCGTCAGACCTGCAGCCGCTGCTGCGTTACTGGCTCAACGAGCTGGAGGGGCGTCGCCGCCTGGCCGGTCAACTGGCCGAGAGCCGGGGCGAGCACCAGGCCGCGGTGGAGGAGAATGCGGCCCTCACCGAGGAACTCGAGGCCCTGGCCGAGAAGCTCGAGCAGCTCACCGCTATCGAACAGAGCATCAACCTGCGACAGCAGAATGAATGAATCGGGAGAGACGACATGAAGCGGACTGGACGCCTGCCCAACGCCGGTGAGCACGGCGCACACATCCTGCTGGTGGATGACGACGTCAGCCTGTTGAAACTGCTGGGCATGCGGCTCGAGAGCCGGGGCTATCGTGTCACCACTGCCGAGAGCGGCCGCGAGGCCCTCAAGCGGCTGGAAGTCGCTCGTCCCGACCTGGTGCTGTCGGATCTGCGTATGGACGAGATGGACGGACTGGCGCTGTTCCAGGAACTCCAGCGCCGGGTACCGGGCCTGCCGGTGATCATCCTCACCGCCCACGGTTCGATTCCCGATGCCGTTAGCGCCACCCGCCAGGGGGTGTTCGGCTTCCTCACCAAGCCGGTGGATCGCGACGAGCTCTTCGCCGCTATCGACGATGCCCTGGCCCAGACCTCCGGCTCCGGCCTGCAGGGCAACGACCACTGGCGGGAAGCGATCATCACCCGCAGCCCGGAGATGGAGCGCATCCTCGAGCAGGCCCGCATGGTGGCTGCCGCGGATGTCAGCGTGCTGATCACCGGCGCCTCGGGTTCTGGCAAGGAGCTGCTGGCCGGCGCCATCCACAAGGCCAGCCCGCGGGCCGACAAGCCCTTCGTGGCGATCAACTGCGGCGCGCTGCCCGAGCAGCTGCTGGAGAGCGAGCTGTTCGGCCACGCTCGGGGTGCCTTCACCGGGGCAGTGAGCGAGCACCGCGGCCTCTTCCAGGCGGCCGACGGTGGCAGCCTGTTTCTCGACGAGATCGGCGACATGCCGCTGACACTGCAGGTCAAGCTGCTTCGCGCCCTGCAGGAGCGCCAGATTCGCCCGCTCGGTTCCACCACCTCGATCCCCATCGACGTGCGCATCATCTCGGCGACGCATCGCGACCTGGACCGCGCCATGCACGAGGGGGAGTTCCGCGAGGATCTCTACTACCGCCTCAACGTGGTGAACCTTCGGCTGCCGGCGCTCAGGGAGCGCGCCGAGGACGTACCGCTGCTGGCCAAGCACCTGGTGGCCCAGGCTGCTGCCCGGCACAAGCCCTTCGTCAAGGGCTTCTCGCCGGAGGCGCTCAACCTGCTGGCCACCTCGGCCTGGCCCGGCAACGTGCGACAGCTGGTCAACGTGGTGGAGCAGTGTGTAGCCCTGACCACCTCGCCGATGATTCCCGAAGGGCTGGTGGCCCAGGCGCTGACTGCCGAGGATAGCGCCCTGCCGACCTTCAACGACGCCCGGGCCGGCTTCGAGCGCCGCTACCTGGTCAAGGTGCTCAAGATCACCGAGGGCAACGTCACCCAGGCGGCGCGCATCGCCGGGCGCAACCGCACCGACTTCTACAAGCTGCTGGCCCGCCATGAACTCGAGCCCGGCGCCTTCAAGCCGGCCGCCCGCCAGGCTGAGCACCACTAAGCCCTCCTCACCGGGGGCACGATTGCGAGGTACCAGGCAAGACCCCCTGCCGGAGCAGGGGGTCTAGGTGGCGTGAGCTGAGCCGCCAGCTTACTTGGGCAGCTTGGTCCGGCGCAGGTAGGGGAAGATGGTCTCGTATTCGCCGAACTTCGCCTTGGCGTCCTCGTTGGAGACCGTCGGCGGGATGATCACGTCCTCACCGACGTTCCAGTCGGCCGGCGTGGCCACGCCCTTGCCATTGGCGGTCTGCAGGGCGTCCAGGGCGCGCAGCACCTCGGCGAAGTTACGGCCCACGTTCATCGGGTAGGTCATGGAGAGCTTGAGCTGCTTGTCCGGACCGATGATGAACACCGAACGCACGGTGGCGCTATCGGCCGGAGTGCGGCCGTCCGGCAGGTAGGCATCGGCCGGCAGCATGTCGAACTGCTTGGCAACCTTGAGGTCCTCGTCGGCGATGATCGGGAAGCCGACTTCGCAGCTGGCGAAGCTGGAGATGTCATTGATCCACTTCTTGTGGTCCTCGACACCGTCCACCGAAACGCCGATCACCTTGGTGTCGCGCTTTTTCCACTCCTCGCTGAGCTTGGCGACGGCGCCGAACTCGGTGGTGCAGACCGGGGTGAAGTCCTTGGGGTGCGAGAAGAGGATGGCCCAGCTGTCGCCGATCCACTCGTGGAAGCGGATCGGACCCTGGCTGGTTTCGGCCTCGAAATCGGGTACGACATCATTGATGCGTAGTGACATGGTGCAACTCCCTATCGTTCGTGTGGTTGAAGCTGCCGGCACGCGTTATGACATGCAGGCAGTGAAAGCTTTCTTTCTTGAGCGTACCGACATTGTCGGGCCTGGCGGCGCTCTGGACAACGGCCCGGTAGCGCGTTCTTATTTCTTCATAGCCTAACGTTATACGTCTACACCATATCAACCAGCGGCGAAGGTCGCCAAGGGGCGGACTGTCGCACCCATGTCGGTCTCACTCGCCATTGCTGTCGCGTACCCGCAGGACGAGCCGCCCTTCGCCCAGGCGCGCCTCGAGCGCCTGGCCGGGCGCAACGTCGCTTGCCCGCCGGACGACCTGACCCTGTTCGTCCTCGAGAATGGCATAGCCTCGCCCCAGCACCGCCAGCGGGCTCACGGCCTGAAGCTCGCGCACCAGCCCCCCCAGCCGCTCGTGATGGTGGGCTAGCTCTCGCGGCATGGCCTGGTGGAGCCGTCCGCGTGCTCGCGTGAGCCGTTGATCGGCCTGTTCCACCAGCCAGCCCGGCGAGCGCAGGGCGAGGCGCTGGCGCAGGTGTTGCTCATGACGACGTTCGCCGGCGAGCCTGGCCCCCATGGCCCGCCGCAGGCGTCCTTCCAGCTCGGTCAGCTGCCGGCGGCGCGCGGCCAACACTTCGCCGGGATGGCGCAACCGGGCTCGTAGGTGGTCCAGCCGCTGGGCCTCGGTCTCCAGGCGCGCGCGCAGGGCCCTGGAGAGCCGCTCGGCCAACCGCTCGAGGCGGTGGAGCCGCTCGCGGCGGTCGGGCACCAGTTGCTCGGCGGCGGCGGAAGGCGTTGGGGCGCGCAGGTCGGCGGCGAAGTCGGCCAGGGTGACATCCACCTCGTGGCCCACCGCCGAAATTACCGGCAGGGGCGAGTGGAAGATCGCCCGGGCCAGATGCTCGTTGTTGAAGGCCCAGAGATCCTCCAGGCTGCCACCGCCACGGGTGATCAGGATGGCGTCGTGGGCCGGGTCCAGCGCCTGCTGGCGGTTGAGCAGGCCCAGGGCCGAGATCAGCGCCGGGGCGGCCTCGCGACCCTGCACCGGCACCGGGATCAGCGTTACCTGCACCAGCGGCCAGCGCGCCGCGAGCACCGCCAGCACATCGCGGATTGCCGCCCCGGTGGGGGACGAGAGCACCAGCAGGTGGCGCGGCGGATAGGGCAGGGCGCGCGCATTGGCGAACACACCCTCGTCGGCTAGCCGGGCCTTCAGCCGCTCGAAGGCCGCCAGCAGCTCGCCTTCGCCCGCCGCCTGCACCGCCTCGACGATCAGCTGGTAGTCGCCGCGGGGCTCGAACAGCGACACCTGGCCGCGCACCTTGACCCGGTCGCCGTCGCGCATGGGGGCGGCCATGAAGCGCGCCCGGGTGCGGAACAGCGCGCAGCGCAGCTGGGCCCGGTCGTCCTTGAGGGTGAAGTAGATGTGCCCCGAGCCCGGCCGCGACACCCCGGAGAGCTCGCCCTCCACCCACACCTCGCCGACATCCTGCTCCAGCGCCTGGCGGGCGTGGCGGTTGAGCTCGCTGACGGAAAGCGGGGCGTCCTCGGGGCGGAGCATGGTGCGGTCATCGCTGGGAGTGGAGGCCAATATCCTAGCATGTGCCGCGGTCCCGGTGGCAGCGCCCGGGGGCTGCGGGAACCCGATGCCTGTGACTCGCATTGCCGGCCCCCGGGCAGGGTCGCTATAATGGGGGATTAATTTTACTCCCTTCCACCAGTTCACTGGGTGTTGCCGCATATGCTACGTATGGCCCAAGAAGCCCTGACGTTTGATGACGTATTACTCCTGCCAGGGTATTCCGATGTCCTGCCCAACGACGTCAGCCTCAGGACCCGCGTGACCCGCGACCTCTTCCTGAACATCCCGCTGCTCTCCGCGGCCATGGACACCGTCACCGAGGCGCGACTGGCCATCGCCATGGCCCAGGAAGGCGGCATCGGCATCATCCACAAGAGCATGACCATTGCCCACCAGGCGGCCGAGGTGCGCAAGGTCAAGAAGCACGAGAGCGTGATCGTCAAGGATCCCGTCACCGTGGGGCCCAAGGCCAAGCTGGCGGACCTGCTGGCGATGGCCGAGGAGCACGGCTTCTCCGGCTTCCCGGTGGTAGAGGGCGAGACGCTGGTGGGCCTGGTGACCCAGCGCGACATGCGCTTCCAGCCCAACCACGGCGACAGCGTGGCCGACATCATGACCCCCGGCGAGAAGCTCGTCACCGTGCCGGTGGGCACCGATCTCTCCGTCATCAAGGGCAAGATGCAGGAGCACCGCATCGAGAAGATGCTGGTGGTGGATGATGCCTTCCGCCTGCGTGGCCTGGTCACCTTCCAGGACATCGAGAAGGCCCGCACCTTCCCCTATGCCGCCAAGGATGCCGACGGTCGCCTGCTGGTCGGCGCCGCCGTGGGCACCGGCCCCGAGACCCCCGACCGCATCGCCGCCCTGGCCGAGGCCGGCGTCGACGCGGTGGTGGTCGATACCGCCCACGGCCACTCCCAGGGCGTGATCGACCGGGTGCGCTGGGTGAAGGAGCACTTCCCGCAGATCCAGGTGATCGGCGGCAACATCGCCACGGCGGAAGCGGCCAAGGCGCTGGCCGAGGCCGGTGCCGACGCCGTCAAGGTGGGCATCGGCCCCGGCTCCATCTGCACCACCCGCATTGTTGCCGGCGTGGGCGTGCCGCAGATCACCGCCGTTTCCAACGTGGCCGCGGCGCTGGTGCCCTACGACATCCCGCTGATCGCCGATGGCGGCGTGCGCTTCTCCGGCGATCTGGCCAAGGCCATCGCCGCAGGTGCCAGCACCGTGATGGTCGGTGGCCTGCTGGCCGGCACCGAGGAGGCGCCGGGCGAGATCGAGCTCTACCAGGGCCGCACCTACAAGGCCTACCGCGGGATGGGTTCCATGGGCGCCATGTCCCAGAAGCAGGGCAGCGCCGACCGCTACTTCCAGGACAAGAGCGAGGGTGCCGAGAAGCTGGTGCCGGAAGGCATCGAAGGCCGGGTGCCCTACAAGGGCATGATGAGCGCCATCGTCCACCAGCTGATGGGCGGCCTGCGCGCCTCCATGGGCTACACCGGCTGCCGCGACATCCAGGAGATGCGCACCAAGCCGCAGTTCGTGCAGATCACCGGGGCCGGCTTCAACGAGTCCCACGTGCACGACGTGCAGATCACCAAGGAAGCCCCCAACTACCGCGCGGGTTGACCCCAGCTTGACGCCGGAAGCTTGAAGCTGGAAGTGGCCGCGCCGCTTCCAGCTTTCGTGTTTCCGGGCCGTTCGCCTCTCAAAGGAAAGGCCAGATGACCGACATTCACGCCCACAAGATCCTGATCCTCGACTTCGGCTCCCAGTACACCCAGCTGATCGCCCGCCGGGTGCGCGAGATCGGCGTCTACTCCGAGGTTCGCGCCTTCGACATCACCGAGGCCGAGATTCGCGAGTACGCGCCCAACGGCATCATCCTCGCCGGCGGCCCGGAATCCGTCACCGAGCTGGATTCGCCCCGCGCCCCACAGTGCGTGTTCGAACTGGGTCTGCCGGTGCTGGGCATCTGCTACGGCATGCAGACCATGGCCGAGCAGCTTGGCGGCGCCGTCGAAGGCTCCCACGTTCACGAGTTCGGCTACGCCCAGATCCGCATCGATGAGGAGACTGCGCTGTTCCGCAACATCTCGGACCATATCGACCACGAAACTGGCCGGAACCTGCTCGATGTGTGGATGAGCCATGGCGACAAGGTCGCCCGCGTGCCGGCCGAGTTTACCGTCACCGCCTCCACCCCGAGCTGCCCCATCGCCGCCATGGCCTGGGAGGAAAAACGCTTCTTTGGCGTGCAGTTCCACCCCGAGGTGACCCACACCCTGCAGGGCCTGCGCATTCTCGAGCATTTCGTGCTGGAGATCTGTGGCGCCGAGCGCCTCTGGACACCGGCCCAGATCATCGAGGACCAGATCGAGCGGGTGCGCGAGCAGGTGGGCGAGCGCCACGTGCTGCTCGGCCTCTCCGGCGGCGTGGACTCCTCGGTGGTAGCGGCGCTCTTGCACAAGGCGATCGGCGACCAGCTGACCTGCGTCTTCGTCGACAACGGCCTCTTGCGCAAGGCCGAGGGCGAGCAGGTGATGGAGACCTTCGCCCGCCACATGGGCGTGAAGGTGATCCGCGTGGATGCCGAGGAGCTGTTCCTCTCTCGGCTCCAGGATGCGGCCGACCCCGAGGCCAAGCGCAAGATCATCGGCAACACCTTCATCGAGGTGTTCGATGACGAGGCGAGCAAGATCGAAGGCGTGGACTTCCTCGCTCAGGGCACCATCTACCCGGACGTGATCGAGTCCGCCGCCAGCAAGACCGGCAAGGCTCACGTGATCAAGTCACACCACAACGTCGGCGGCCTGCCCGAGACCATGAAGCTCAAGCTCGTCGAGCCGCTGCGTGAGCTGTTCAAGGACGAGGTACGCAAGCTCGGTGTCGAGCTTGGCCTGCCCTACGACATGGTCTACCGCCACCCCTTCCCGGGGCCGGGACTGGGCGTGCGCATCCTCGGCGAGGTGAAGAAGGAGTACGCCGACATCCTGCGCGAGGCCGACGCCATCTTCATCGAGGAGCTGCACAAGGCGGACTGGTACCACAAGACCAGCCAGGCCTTCGCCGTCTTCCTGCCGGTGCGCTCGGTCGGCGTGGTCGGCGACGCCCGCCGCTACGAGTGGGTCATCGCCCTGCGCGCGGTGGAGACCATCGACTTCATGACCGCCCGCTGGGCCCACCTGCCCTATGAGCTGCTGGAGAAGGTCTCCAACCGCATCATCAACGAGATCACCGGCGTCTCCCGCGTGACCTACGATGTGAGCAGCAAGCCGCCAGCGACGATCGAGTGGGAGT
Organism: Halomonas sp.; assembly: GCF_034520545.1. GTDB lineage: Bacteria > Pseudomonadota > Gammaproteobacteria > Pseudomonadales > Halomonadaceae > Halomonas. Next base: position 80,151 of record NZ_JAXHNN010000016.1, on the reverse strand, counting down.
GAGGCTAGGTGATCTCAATAACTGCCTTGCTCTTTGAACGATAAGTTTCTGTTGAATAAGCCTGCCCTTCATGGGCAGACTTATTTGGGCGGGTGGTGCTGCTTGATTGTTTTTTCTACCTGACTCTGAAGTCTGATGGATCTAACTCAAACTCTTTATCTATTTCAAGTTTTTTCATTATGGCTGGCAGGACCTGATGGATGACTCTCATTCCTACCAATAGTTCATTCATGTATATGTCGGGGTGAAGCCGCGAAGAATTGACTCCAAGGCTCTCTGCTTCGGCCTCATGATCTAGCTCATCAGTAGATTTGTAGACCATCTCGAGAAGCTCGGCTTTCAGCGGCACACCAGCTCGGAAGGCTTTTTCTTTAACGATATTTATCCACTTTCCGTAGTCAGATAAAATCTGATGCCTGAAATTTTTGAAGTTTGGTGCAATACCATCGTCGACTTCGATCTTGCAGGCGGCAAGGGAAAGCAAGCATGCTTCTATTTCACATCCTGTTGGGTCGAATAAGTCAAGATGATCATCATAGATCAAGTCATTAATGTATGCGGCGTAAAAGCCGTAAACGCTGTTGAGTGACGTGTAGATACCATAAATGAGTGACGAGTAAGGGGTCTCGAGAAGTGCTTGAAGTTCTTCGTCTTCCAGGTTGTTGTAATCAATATCAAGCTCTTTGGGAAAGATTTTAGGTATCGAGACTCCCATTTGTTGTAGTGTGTGGAATGTGCTCCAGCAAAGAGTTTCCTCTTCGTCTTCCAGAGGGCGGGTGTAATAACCTGTCTCCGCTCCCTCGTGAGCTAGCTCTGCCAGATAATGGATGAGTTTTTTCCATTTCAAGCTGTTTTCTTTTGAGCCAGACCAGAGAACGAAAGCTGGGTCTAATTCATCGATATCTGCAAGTTTCTTAAGTCTATCCTGCATTGTTAGGGACATGTGTTCGCCCTTTTTCCATTTCGTGATTTGGGCCGGCGATATGTCGAGGCGAGAGGCCAGGTCTTTCTGGCTACATTTCAAGTTGCCCAAGGCAAGTTTTACGAGTGCTTCACTATCCATCGCTATCATCCTTTCTGCCGATCAATAAGATAGGTACGGATTTTAGTCTAGATTGACATTTAGTAAATTTCAAAATAAATTTACTAAATTTTCTAGATCCAGGAAGGTCGCAATGGAGCTGCGTGCCTGAGAAGGACTGGTTCGGGCTGGACCGGTTTCGGTGCTGCAAGCGTGACGGAGGCGAGAAGCAGCTTCGCCGGCATTACCCTGGCGCCCAATGTGTCGAGCGAAACCGAGGTCGACGCGGTGCTAAGCGAGGCGGAGCGCGCCGGCGGTCGGATCGTGAAGCCCGCCAGCAGGGCGGAGTGGGGCGGGTATTCCGGTTATTTCGCCGACCCGGATGGTCACCTCTGGGAAGTGGCCCATAACCCCGGTTTTCCTATCGATGCCGAGGGAAACACCTGGCTTGGCTGAGCGTTCCGAGCGGGGGATGAGGGACAGCCCCTCATCTACTCGCCGTCCACCGCTCAGGCATCTTTCTGCAGTTGCTCAGCAGTCGTTGTTGCAGCCTCTCCAACAGCGTCTGCTCCGTGCCCTGGTGGGCCTCGGTACCCAGAGAGGCGAGGGTGCTGTCGATAGCTGCCGGCATGCATTCAGCGAGTTCGACCCCCTGGCGCAGGAAGTAGCCTGGCTGGAACCGCATCCAGCGGGCCAGCGCTTCGAGGTGTGAACGCTCGATGCTGCCGGGGCGATTCTCGCCGGCGATGCGAAACGCGAAGTGCCGCGAAAGCCCGCTGTAGAGCGTCGTGCTCATCAGGTCGTAGAACGGTGCCAACCGGGGGCCGTCGTCGGTGTAGAGGATGGCCAGGTTCTTGGCGTGGCTGTCGTGATTGCCGATCAATAGATTAAAGAAGAGCCAGCCGATGAGTCGCCGTAAGTCCTTGGCTGGCGCGCCGGCAAGTTGCAAGAGTTCGCGACAGCGTGCCAGGCCGGGGCCACCATCGCTTTCATACTTGATTTGCGAGGGAGTACCGGCGAGCTGACAGAAGTCGAGCTGGTGCAGGCGTCGCAGCCTTCCGTATTCGTCGGCAACGCGGTCATAGCGGCGTACCAGACAGGCAAGGGTATCCGGCTGGTAGTGGGCTTCGGCGACCTCGAGTCCGAGTTCGGCGGCGAGCCGCATGCAGAAGGTCTCGTTGATGGCGGTGGCCCATACTCCTCTCAGGCCTTGAATGTCCGGCTTGAGAATATGGCTGGAAGGCGCCGAGCCTTCCGGTATGGCGGGGCTTCCGTCCTCCTGCACCATCAACAGCAACTTGTCCTGAGCACCGGCCAGCGAGATGCGGGCTTCCTCGGAGAGCAGGGGGCCCCGCTCCCTGTTTCGCAGGTGTGTCGCCAGGGCTTCCCAACTGATGGACCGATAGGTCGGCGGAGCCAGTGACTCCCCCGGTGGCAGCAGGGTGAAGCCACTGGCCGTATCACCGCCGATGGCCTTCAGCAGCCCGAAAACGGTTGTGGTGTGGTGGCGAAGCTCCAGGTGATGACGCAGGTCGCCTTCCGGTAGCAGGTTCTCGAAGTAGGCCAGTACCTCATCGCCAACGTGAACCTGCTGCTCGAAGGGGAGTAAGGGTGAGAGGCTAACCGCATCGGGGTGTTCCACCCACGCTGGCGCATACTCGAAGCGCAGCGGGTGGGCGTCGTATAGGCGACCAACGTAGTGATCGCCATGGTAGACCTCCAGGGTATCGTCACTCGCCATGGCGTCTGCCACCCTTGCGCCGCACGACGACTTCGAGCCCCATCAGATCCAGAACGTCCAGCACCTTCTGCAGTTGCAGGGTCGGCTTGCCCCGCTCCAGATCGACAATGAAGCGATTTCCGGTGCCGGCTAGCCCGGCGAGGTCGGTCTGTAACAGATCCTGCTCGGCGCGCAGCTGGCGCACCAGCTTGCCGAGGTCTTCGCTGTGGCGAATGGGAACGGCAGAGTGGGCCAGAATAGGGCTGTCGTGTGTCGGCATTGCAAACCTCACAGTAAGTACCGTTTGGTAATCCTAGGTGCGGAATTGGCGATCCGCAATGAATTAATTACCGAACGGTAATTTTATTGCGTATTCAGCCCGAGTCGTTTGTAAAGTTACCGATCGGTAATTCGCTGTAAAGCTGAGAAATAGATAGGGGGGATTCCGTGAAGCGGGCCCGGTCTGCCTTGCCCCTGGCAACCATCAACGCCTAGTTTCTAGGATCAGATTGAACGGCATTTCAGCCGAGTGCCGGCGGGCGGATCATCAAGCCGGCCCGCACAGCGGAGTGGGACGGCTACTCTGGCTAATTTTCTGATCCCGGCGGCTATCTCCGGGAGGTGGCGCATAATCCTTATTTTCCCATCAATGATGAAGGGAATACCTGGCTTGGCTGAGCATGGCATTGAATTGGTTGCGAAAAGCGCGGTGCCTGATCGGCACGGAACGCAGCGAGTGAGACGCTAACGGCGGTCAGGCCCTCGTCAAGGCCTCGCCCAACTCGGCCGCACTCCTGCAGAACTGGCAACATCCCGGAGGGTAACAGGACAAACGGTGACGTGATGTACCATGCCGCTCGTCGTTACCGAAGTGAAGGTTTACCCATGACACACGACCGTAAGGCCTGCCCCTGCGGCAGTGGCCTGCCACTGACCCAGTGTTGCGGCCGTCATCACGCCGGCGAGCCGGCGCCGAGCCCCGAGGCGCTGATGCGCTCGCGCTACAGCGCCTTCGTGCTCGACCTTCCCGACTATCTGCTGGCCACCTGGCATCCGAGCACCCGCCCGGCGACGCTGGAGGCGGACCCCGCAACCACCTGGAAGCGTCTCGAAGTGCTCGAGAGCGGGGAGGAAGGTGATCGAGGCCGGGTGCATTTTCGCGCGACCTTTCGCGAGGGCCGGCGCTGGGCGGTGCTGGAGGAGCACTCGCGCTTCGTGCGCGAGGATGGGCAGTGGTTCTATCTCGACGGCGATCCCGTCATCCAGCGCCTCAAGCCCGGCCGCAACGTTCCCTGCCCCTGTGGCAGCGGGCGCAAGTTCAAGGCCTGCTGCGGCCCGGTCTGAGAGCCTAGGCCGCGTTTACGGGAGTTATAGCCGGCGAACTCGCGGATGAAGGCTTGAAGGGTTATCGTCGGAGGTATCGGTTCTTCGCCCGCTGCGCCCGTCGCAGCGGGCGATCATCCCTTCACCCGCCATTCAGGAGATTTCATGAGCCAGGATAACGCGTACGTTCCGCCGAGAGTGTGGACCTGGGAGAAGGCCAGCGGCGGCACCTTCTCCAGCATCAACCGCCCGATCGCCGGCCCCACCCACGAAAAGGAATTGCCGGTTGGCAAGCATCCCTTCCAGCTCTACTCCATGGGTACGCCCAACGGCGTGAAGGCCACGGTGATGTTCGAGGAGCTGCTGGCCCGTGGCCACGAGGGCGCCGAGTACGATGCCTGGCTGATCCGCATCGGCGAAGGTGACCAGTTCGGGAGTGGCTTCGTCGAGATCAACCCCAACTCTAAGATTCCGGCGATGGTCGATCGCAGCACACCCGAGGCGATCCGGGTCTTCGAGTCGGGCGCGATCCTGCTCTACCTGGCGGAGAAATTCGACGAGTTCCTGCCGGATGATCCGGCCGGGCGCACCGAGACACTGAACTGGCTGTTCTGGCAGATGGGCAGCGCACCCTTCCTGGGCGGCGGCTTCGGCCACTTCTACGCCTACGCGCCGGAGAAGCTGGAGTACCCCATCGACCGCTACGCCATGGAGGCCAAGCGCCAACTCGATGTGCTCGATCGCCGCCTGGCCGAGACGCGCTATCTGGCGGGCGATACCTACACCATCGCCGATATCGCCACCTGGCCGTGGTACGGCCAGTTGGCCCTGGAACGGCTCTACGACGCCGGTGAGTTCCTTCAGGTGCAGGAGTACAAGAACGTGCAGCGCTGGGCCCGCGAGATCGATGGTCGTGACGCTGTGCAGCGCGGGCGCATGGTCAACCGCACCTTCGGCGAGCCTGAGATGCAGCTCCATGAGCGCCATGACGCCAGCGACTTCGAGCTGCGTACCGAGGACAAGGTTACGGGTGAAAAGGGCCACGCCTGATATAGCGCGTCCTGGGCGCCGATATTTGCTACGGGGACGTTACGCCCCGTTGCGTTGCGGCCAGATCGAACGCTCGACAAACGGGGAGGGAAATGATCAGCCGACTTTTGCCACGCCCACACTGCCAATCCAGGTTTCGAAGGCGTCGGGCAGGAGCGGTTTAGCGAGCAGATAGCCCTGCACTTCGTTGCAGCCCAGTTGGCCCAGGTAGGCGAGGGCGGCTTCGCTTTCCACGCCCTCGGCAACGACGCTGTAACCCAGGTCATGGGCCATGCTGATCATCGATGCAACCAATGTCTGGGTACGCGCGTCCTCGCCCAGGTGGGTGATGAAGCCCCGATCAATCTTGACGATATTCGCCGGAAGCTCGTGCAGGTAGGAGAGGCTGCTGTAGCCGGTGCCGAAATCGTCGATGGCGATCAGGATACCCGCTTCGATCAGGGCATTGAGCTGGGAAACCGCTGCCTGACCCTTGCCTAACAAGGCGCTCTCGGTTACCTCCAGTTCGATGGCGTCGGTAGGTAAGCTTGCCCGGCGGAGCTCGGCGAGCACGCGTTGGGCGAAATCGGCTTCCTCAAGATTGGTCGCCGACACATTGATCGATATCCGTAGTTTTCTGCCCTGCCGGTGCCAGAGGGCCGCCTGCTGGATCGCACGATGGACCACCCAGGCCGTCAACGAGCGAGCCATGGGGGTGTTTTCGATCAGCGGAATGAATTCCGCCGGTGAGACCTCGCCCAGAACCGGATGCTTCCAGCGCAGCAGGGCCTCGGCCCCCTGACAGATTCCGGTTGCTACGGATACGCGGGGCTGGAAGACCAGATAGAACTCGTTGTCGCTCTCGAGGGCCCGTTCCACATCGGAGAGCAGCATGATGCGACGCTGGAAACGCTCGTCCAGCGCTGTGGAATAGCTGCCTGCCCCCTTGTTCATTTGACGTGCGTCGAGGCTTGCCGCATGGGCACTACGCAGGATGTCGGAGGCCGTCATTTCCCCCAGCCGGAAGGGGGCAATGCCCACGACGGGTCGCACCAGCACTGGCACCTCACGGGCCGACTCGAGTGCCATCAGGTCCTCACGCAGGCGCAAGGCATGTTCGACCAAGCCGGCGTCGTTTTCGACCGATACCAGGTGGACGAATTGACAGCCGCCAAGATGATAGAGCTTCGATTCGCCGCCGGTGGCTTCCTGAAGACACTGCGCGGATACCCGGATCAGCTCGTCCAGGAAGGCGGGTCCCATGTTGCGATGCAGGTCGCTCAGCTGACTCGCTTCGACTATCTCGGTATAGAGGGCGACTCGTCGCTCGCCGGGGGCATCGAGGGCCAGGTCCTGGAGGTCCTCTTCGAACTGGCCGCGATTCGCCAGACCGGTCAGAGAATCGACCCTTCCGAAGGCATGCTGCAGTTCGATCTGCGACATGACCATGGCGGCGAGATCGACGAGTGTCTCCTTCTCCTGCTCGGTGACCTCGCGCGGCTCTGTCCCCAGGACACACATGGCGCCCAGGGTTTGGCCTTCTCGAGTCGTCAGCGGCGCACCGGCATAGAAACGGATGCCCGTGTTGGCCAGGTGGCTGTCCCGGTACCAGTTCGAGGCCAGCATGTCGGGAATGATCACCACCTTCGAACCTTCGGAAACAGCGGCACAGGGCGCCTTCTCCCGGGGTATCTCACAGTGATCGACCCCCACTCTCGACTTGAACCACTGGCGATTGGCGTCGGTCAGCGAAACCGCGGCGACCGGCAGGTCGAACAGCTGGCTGGCCATGCGGGTGATGCGATCGAAGCTATCGCTAGGCGAAGTGTCGAGGAGATTGAGTTGCTGAAGTGCGAAAAGGCGTGCCTGCTCAGGATTTTTCATCGGCGCGAAGGAACCTCTTGGAGGAACGGTTTAGCAAATTACCATCCGCCAAGAACAACCCCCAATTAATCCGAACTATCGCTATCATCAATGATTGAGAACTTGCCTGAAAGTCGTTATCAGCGCACCGCCACGCGGTTTCTGCCTTCGTGCTTGGCCTGGTACATGGCGGCGTCGGCCCGCTGGGTGACGGTCTCGATGCTTGCATCGAGCGGATTGAAGCCGGTGACGCCGATGCTCACCGTGAAGTGAAAGGGCAGCTCCTCTGCCTCGATGGTGGCCTCGGCGATCTGTCGAAGCAGGCGCCAGGCGATGGCCTGGGCTTCTTCGTGGTTCATGCCGGGCATGATCACCATGAATTCTTCCCCGCCGGTGCGACAGGGTAGGTCGCTGTCGCGCAGGTTGTCTCGCAGGGTGTCTGCCAGCAGCCGCAGGCCCTTATCGCCCTCGGCGTGACCCAGGGTATCGTTGATGGCCTTGAAGCGATCGATATCGATCATCAATAGGGCAGCCTGAAGTCCCTCCTCCTTTACCGCGCTGGCGACTCTCTTGGCGGACTCCTCGAAGGAGCGCCGATTGGCCAGCCCGGTCAAGGGGTCGGTGCTGGCCTTGCGGACCCAGTCGGCCTCCTGCCGTCTCTGTCGGGTGATGTCGCGGTATATCCAGAGGTGGCCATGGTATTCCTCGGCAACGAACAGGGGCGTGTAGGAGCGCTCCAGGAAGCGGCCATCCGCCATGGCCAGTAGGTCGTGGGTCTGCTTGCGCCTTGTCGCGAGGAGCTCATCGATTCGCGTCACGAAACCTTCCGGCTCAGCGAAATGGCCCTTGGTGGACTGGGCGGCCTCCCGGCAGTCCATGCCCACGAGCTGCTCGGGAGGCACTTCGAGGCCGAACAGGTCGCAGAAGGCCTGGTTGACCATGATGACCTGGCGATTCTCGTCCTCGAGAAGCAGGCCCGCATCGAGGCCCTCGATGACCACTTCCAGCTGACGCTTGGAGACGAGTTGCTCGATCTCCAGCGTCTTGCGTGGCGTGATGTCGAACTCGCCCATCACGATCATCGGCAGGCCCGTCTTGGGGTCGGTGGCACGGCACAGGTCGACATGGTGCCAGCGCTCGCTGTCGCTGACCCGCATGATCGTATCCAGCGAGCATCTCGGCTCGCTCTTCAGCTGCTGGAGGATCTGCCCGGCGAAGTCGTGATCCGTGAAGCAAGCCTCGAAGGTGAGAAGGTCTCGACGTGCCTCGAGGGCGGCTGGATTGCGCACCAGCAGGCGGCCTAGCCCGTCGAACACCGAGACCATCATGGGGGTGTGCCTCAGGGCCTCCAGGGCGCGCAAGCTGGGCGTATCCAGGGATAACTCGCTTTCGAGCCCCTCTACCAGCATGCCGGTGCGTCCATCATTCATGGCGTAATGGCTGCAGCGACAGTGCAACGAGATGGCCTGGTCGCCGGGGTAGAAACTCCAGTGTTCATCGATGATCTCCCCCTTTGCCAGGCGCGGGAGATAATCCGTCAGGCGCCGCCGTGTCGCCTGGCTCATCGTCGATAAGAAGTCTCGGGCGTAGAGTTCCTGCGGCGTTTCGGCCTCCCAGAGTCTCAAGGCGGCAGCGTTGGCATAGTGAATTCGCCCCAGCTCGATATCGAAGATCCAGACCGGGGTCTGGAGCCGATCGAGAAGGGGCATGTGGCTGCGGATAGCCGACTGGGGAACGTTATGGAAGGAGGTCATGAGAGGCAGGATCTTGGAGGTTGCCGCAGTATCCGCCGTCTCTGGTCAATCCAGTGCGGATTCTCTTTGTTACAGAGGTGTAATTTTACCATCTAACGGCCCTTACATCAGCCGTCTTCAATTGCAGACTTTGGTAACCCGACTTTGGTCGTCATCTTCCTCGCCGCATCATGGCTACAGTCGTAAGGTTGATGGCCCGCGAGGGCGCCACGGCGCCCGCTGTGTCAACATGGAATTCGTGAGATGTGTCAGCAGGGTTGAGGGTCTCGCGCCGCCAAGTGGCGAAAGGAGGCCCATGGCACACCGTTGCGCCGGGGTTGCCGGCGCCAAACTGACCAGGAGCGAGTCCCCATGAGCCAGCCCGTTATCGCCGACAACAAGCCCACCAAGGTGACCCTGACCAAGGGCGAGGAATACGCCTTCTGCATGTGCGGGCGCTCCGCCGACCAGCCATTCTGCGATGGCTCCCACGCCGGCACTGGCATTACACCCAAGAGCTTTGTGGCTGAACAGGACGGTGAGGCCGTGCTCTGCCAGTGCAAGCACACCGCCGATGCGCCCTTCTGCGACGGTACCCACCAGATGTTCGACGATGACCAGGTAGGCAAGGAGGCGCCCGCCGAGGCGAAAGACGCGGCTGACGAGGGCCCGGAAGCCAAGGATGCCTCCGACAAGGCCCCGGAGGCCGAAGCTACCCGGGAGGAACCCACGGTGGCCTTCATCCATAAGCTGGCCCGCGAAGGCTTGAGGAACATGGGGCCTCATGGGCCGATCACCGCCATGGGGGTGCCGCGCCACACCCTGCCGCACTGGGACGATCTGCAGATCATGACCGCCCAACTGGCGACCCAGCCCTTGATGGAGGATGCCGAGGTCGCCACCGAGCTGGTCATCGGCCCCGAGGCCAGGAAACCCCTGACCCTGAGCATGCCGCTGTTCGTCTCGGACATGAGTTTCGGTGCGCTCTCCGAGGAGGCCAAGATCGCCCTGGCCCGCGGCGCCGAGCTGGCCGGTACCGGGATCTGCTCCGGGGAAGGCGGCATGCTGCCGGAGGAGCAGCAGGAAAATTCCCGCTACTTCTACGAGTTGGCCAGCGCCCAGTTCGGCTACCGGGAAGAGCTGCTCCAGAAGGTCCAGGCCTTCCACTTCAAGGGCGGACAGGGCGCCAAGACCGGCACCGGCGGCCATCTGCCGGGCAACAAGAACACCGGCAAGATATCCCAGGTGCGCGGCATCCCGGAAGGTGAACCCGCAACCTCGCCTCCCACCTTCGAGGACCTGCACTCGGTGCAGGACTTCCGGCACTTCGCCGACCGGGTGCGCGAGGTGACCGGCGGCATCCCGGTGGGTTTCAAGCTCAGCGCCAATCACATCGAGCGGGATATCCAGTTCGCCCTCGATGCCGGTGCCGACTACTTCATCCTCGACGGCCGTGGTGGGGCCACCGGGGCGGCCCCGGAATTCTTCCGCGATCATATCAGCGTGCCCACCATTCCGGCCCTGGCTCGCGCCCGTCGCCATCTGGATGAGCAGGGGGCCAGTGGCCGGGTCACCTTGATCGTCACCGGCGGGCTGCGTGTGCCGAGTGATTTCGTCAAGGCCATGGCCCTGGGGGCGGACGGCATCGCCATCGCCAACAGCGCCATCCAGTCGATCGGCTGCGTGGCCGCTCGGATCTGCAACACCAACAATTGCCCTGCCGGCGTCGCCACCCAGCGGGAAGACCTGCGCCAGCGGCTGAACGTCGACAAATCCGCGCAGCAGCTGCAGAGCTTCCTCGAGGCCTCTGTCTCGCTGATGCAGGTCATGGCGCGGGCCTGTGGTCACGACCGTCTGGACAAGTTCAACCGCGAGGACCTGGCCACCTGGCAGCGCGAGATGGCCCTGCTGAGCGGAGTTCGGTATGCGGGCGTGCTGGACCCGCGCGGCTGAGAGAAGGGGTCCGGTCACACCCTGTTGTAAGGAAGTGGTGCCAGCCCACGGATCCCTCGCATCACGGAAACTCTGTCACCCGCCGCGAGCGGTTCGTGAGGGTAGCGAATGGGTACCCCTCCGCATGGTGGAGCCTGGGCATGTCGACTATCGTCAAGGGAGGGAGCGCGGTTCGGAGGCCTCATCATGCAGCGCATCCGGCATATCCATGCCATCACCAAGCGCCTGATCGTCATGACAACGTTGGCCGTTGCCGTGCTGGGAGGGATCTTCGCGCTGACCTTCTTCTTCGACCAGCGGTTTCTGGTGACCTGGGCGGTGCCCCTGTGCGGCATCATCGGGGGATTCGTCAGCATTCAGCAACGCTTGAACAAGGTCGCGGACGAAGAGCTCGCCTTGTTGAATGCCTCCTGGTTCCAGATCCTGCTGGTGCCCATCTTCGGCGGGGTGTTCGCCCTGGTGCTCTACCTGGTGTTCCTCTCCGGCATCGTCTCGGGGGATCTCTTTCCCGCTTTCTCGTTCCCTACCCAGGACGATGTCGAGGAGGGCGAGGATTTCATGCTGCACATCTTCCAAGAAACCTACCCGAGCACAGGACCGGATCTGGCCAAGCTGCTGTTCTGGTCGTTCGTGGCGGGCTTCTCGGAACGCTTCGTGCCTCAACTGATCAGCACGGTCACTTCGTCGGTATCCGAGGTGTCCGGGGTATCCGAGAAAGACGAGCGGGATGACTCGGCGGAGCGCTGATGGGTCAGCGCTGACCCATCAGCCAGATGTCGTTCAGAGCCGCACCAGCATCTTGCCGGTATTGGCGCCCTCGAAGAGGGCCAGGAAGGCGTCTGGCGTGCGCTCGAGGCCTTCCTCGACGGTCTCCGCGTAGTCGATCTCGCCCTTGGCGACCTGCGGCCCGACCTCTTCCAGGAAGCGCGGATAGTCGGCCCAGTGATCGAAGATGATGAAGCCCTGCATGCGCAGGCGCTTGATCAGCAGCATGGCCAGGTTGCTCGGCCCCGGTGCCGGCCCCTCAGCGTTGTAGCGGGCGATCATGCCGCACACGGCGATGCGCCCTCCAGTACGCAGGGTGTTGAGGGCCGCTTCCAGGCAGACGCTACCGACGTTCTCGTAGTAGACGTCGAAGCCCTCCGGGCAGGCTGCCTCGAGCGCTTCGGTTAGCTGCTGGGCATCTCTGTCGCGGTAGCTCACCGCCTTGATGCCATGGGATTCCAGCCACTCGAGTTTCTCGGACGCCCCGGCGATGCCCACCACGGTGCCGCCCTTGGCCTTGGCCAGCTGCACGGCCAGCGAACCTACCGCGCCGCTGGCGGCGCTGACCAGCACGTTGTCGCCGTCGCGCATCTCGGCGATCCGGTTCAGGCCCGTCCAGGCGGTCATGCCCGGCATGCCGAGCACGCCGAGGTAGGCCTGCTCCGGTACTTCGATGCTCGGCAGCGCTTCGACCTGGTCGCCCGGCAGCTGGGCGATGTCCCGCCAGCCGGCCATATGTCGGACCTTGTCGCCTACGGCCAGGCGGGAGTCCCGCGATTCGATCACCTCGCCCACCGCGGCGCCTTCCAGCGGCTCGCCGATGACGAAGGGGTCGATGTAGGTCTTCACGCCGCTCATCCGGCCGCGCATATAGGGATCCACCGACAGCCAGGTGTTGCGGATTCGTACTTCGCCCTCGGCGAGGTTAGAAAGCTCGGCTTCGTGCAGCTCGAACAGCTCGCGTTCGGGCGTGCCTTGGGGGAAGTCGTTGATGATGAAGTAGCGTGATTGCATGCTGTCGTTCCTTAAGGTGACGCGAAATCCGTCCATTCTAGCAGCCTGTCGGGCTTGACCGGTCGTTGCGGAATAGACGGATTTCGAGACAAGGTTATCGATCTGATGAGGCGAATAGCGCGCTAGTTGACGAATCAGATCGAATGAAATTGGCTGAAAGCGCGGGTTTTGCAACAGATCCGTAGTAAATCCGACAGGTTGCCAGCGCAGGGGGCAGCGCACTGGCCAATGGTAACGGGGCGGAGAGCCCACCGAGTCGCCGGTACGGCAAGGATGGCCAGCAAGAGCAGAGCGCTAAGGCGCTAACGATGGTCCGGCAGTGAGAGCACCGACACCCCGTCAACGCCGGGATCATCTAGGATGAAGCAATGACTCGTCATTTCCGGATGTGAGAGCGCCATGGATGATCCTGATCGTTATGCCTATCCCCACCGCGTGCTGCACTGGCTGGTCGCGTTGGTGCTGCTGTTTTCGCTGGCCAGCGGCCTCACCCTGGGCTTCCTCGGCTACGAGAGCGCCGTTGAGAGGCTCGGTGACGCCTTGACCGACCTGCTCTATACCGCGCACAAGTCCTTCGGGGTGCTGATACTCTGCCTGATGATAGCGCGGGTGATCACTCGGCTGCTCTTCGTGGTGCCGCTCCATGAGCCACCGCTGCATCCGTTCCAGCGGATAGTGAGCACAAGCGTCCACCACCTGCTCTATCTCGCACTGCTGGTCATGCCGATGCTCGGCTGGACGGCCACTGCTAGCGGCGGCTTTCCAGTGCAGTTCCTTCACTGGAATCTGCCGGGGCTGATCGGCGAGAACGAGGCGCTCTCGGAGCAGTTGTTCCTATGGCATGGCCGCCTGGGATGGACGATCCTGGGGCTGGTGCTGCTGCATATTGCCGGTGCCCTCTATCACTGGCTGATCAAGCGCGACGGCGTGATGAAACGCATGAGCCTTTTTTGAATCAATAGTTGATGTTCCTTCGATACTCACGGTGGCCGTGGTTGGACCAGGGTAGTGGATGAACCTCGGATCTCGAGAATGCCGATGAGTGATCTCCATCCCCTGTTGCGTCTGCTCCTTTGGCTGCTGCTGGCCTACGCCTTGCTGGTGATGGTGGCCTGCGCCTTTCAGGGCCAGTTGCTCTATCAGCCGCATGTAGGCGGTGACGAGTATCTTGTGACTCCCCAGGATCGCGGCCTGGAATATGAGCCGGTTACCCTGCGAACCAGCGATGACCTGCACCTGGATGCCTGGTGGGTGCCGGCTCAGGCGACACGGGGCAGCTTGCTGTTCCTGCATGGCAATGCCGGCAACATCTCCCACCGTCTGGACTCGATCGAACAGTTCCACCGCCTGGGGCTCTCGGTGCTGATCCTCGACTACCGAGGCTATGGGAAAAGCGAGGGTAGCCCCTCCGAGGCTGGCACGGCGCTCGATGCCCGGTCCGGTTGGCGCTGGTTGCGCGAGACGGCTGGCCTCGCGCCTGATGAGATCGTGGTGTTCGGTCGTTCGCTGGGAGCGGCCGTAGCGGCGAATCTGGCGCGCGAGCTCAAGGGCGAGGCACGCCCCGCGGCGCTGATCCTGGAGTCGCCGTTCCGCTCTGTTCCCGATCTGGCCCAGCGGCTCTATCCCATCCTGCCGGCCCGCTGGCTGTCGCGCTTCAATTACGACACCGCCGCCTACGTTGCACAGAGCGAGGCGCCGGTACTGGTCATCCACAGCCGGGATGACGATATCATCCCTTTCGCCGAGGGCGAGGCGGTCCATGAGGCGGCACCCGAGCCCAAGAGGTTGCTGATGATTGGCGGCAGTCACAATACCGGCTTCCTGGAGAGCGAGACGGTCTACCTGGCAGGTATCGAGGCATTCCTGACCGAGGTCGCGGGCTTACGCTAAAAGGTGCACTGCCATTCAGGTTTGTATACCTTCATGACAGCCTGCGCTCCTGCGCAGGGCCGGAATGTTCGATCATCTTCATCTGTTGCGTGTTGTCAGGCCTGGCCGGGGTATCATCAGCTATCCGTGTGCTTGGCTACGCCTTCTCCAGTCGAATGGAAGAGCGTATCTAGCAGGCAAGAGGCGCCGAAACGGGCCGAACCGATGAGTCGAGAGTCAAGGAACCATGGCGTCATGAATATCTATAACCCCGCCGAGGATATCCGTCCTCTGGCCGAGCAGTTCGATGCGGCACTGGCGCGTTTCGTGCTGGCCCGCCAGCAGGAGTCCCGGCCATCCAGGGCCGAGGTGCTTGAAGCAGCCAGGAAGCTGATGGCCACCCCGGGGGGACTGGACGCCCTCTATACCCGGGTGGTCGCGATCGAGACTTCGGGGGTCTTTGTCAACAGCGATTGGGGACAACCCGCCATCCTTCAGCCCGCCCTGGCCGTCCGCACACTTAGGCAGGGCGATCCGGGCTATACCGTCATCGAGGCCTTGAGCGAGATCCGCCTGCTTGCCGTGGCGGTGGGCGATTACTTCCACCCCGGTATCGCCGCCGAGCAGGCGATGAATTTCCTCACCCAGGTGATGGCGTTGAACCTGGACCTGCTCTCCGGCCAGATGACCGAAGCCGACCGCGAACGTCCCGAGGACCTGGGCGCCATCGTCCAAGCCCTCTACCAGTATCTGCTGGATCGAATGGGCTACGAGAGCATTCTCGAGAGCCTGGTGGGCGAGGTCCAGCGCCTGCTGGCCCAGCGCCCGGTCCAGACGGACAGCATCAAGGAGATGATCAGCCAGATCGCCCGCTGCCTGTTCGACCCCGAGATCGATACCGACGGCATGCACAGTGCGGCGCGCCTGGTAACTGCCCTGTTCGGCCCCACCAAGGGGTGTCGCGAGGATCCCGGGCTGGCGGTCTATGACCGGCGCCTGGGTACCATGGACGACGCCACCCTGGCCGAGGAGGCGGCGGATTTCGCTCGGGCGATGCACGAGACCGGCCTGGTGTCGCCCTACCATCCCCTCTTCCTGCGCCATCTGCGCCGTCGGCGTGATGACCTCATCCCCGCCGCCCTGGGGCTGAGCATGACCGGCATCGATGTGCTGCAGTGCTACAGCCAGTTGGTGCATGCCCTGATCGACGAGGCGGTGTTTCCGGAAACCAGCCAGTCGGTCTATGGCCTGGCCATGCTGCTCGAACGCGGTGCCCTCTTCTCGCACCCCGTCGCCTCGGGGTTGTGGCGCCAGATCACGCTGAAGCTCTCCGTCGAGACTTCGACCAAGCTGGCCGCCGTCTTCGGCGATGCCCAGCCTCCCCGGGTCTTCCTGCTAGCGGGGGTACTGAGCCTGCTGGGGCAGCCACTGGGCGTGGGGCAGGGCAACAACCCCACCTGCCAGTCGGTGATCGGGATTTCCATGTGGGCCGACAATGACGCCGATTACCTCCTGCAGCTCGTTGCCTGGGCCGCTCGCGACGACGAGATCCTCCAGCGGTTCGAAGGCGAGAGTGTCTCGTCCCGAGGGCTGGAGGCGGGTCTCGCCAAGGAGCCGCCGCTGGACGTGGACCCTGTGTCACTGCTGCTGGTGCCGCATCTCGACCGCATCTACATGGAGATGGGCCGCTTGTGCGGCGAGCGTGATGACGACCTGCACCGCTGGATCAATCCCGAATTCTATGGCTGGTGGGTGGGTCACGAATTTCGTGTGGTGGTCGATGTGCAGACGGGCAAGATCGAGGATCACGCGGGCTTCCTTCGTGACTTCTACGCCTGCTATCACCCCTACTACAACGGCAACCTGCCGGTGATACACCCGCAGCCGGCGGGGATCGCCGTCACCGACAGTGCCGCACGCCTGGTGGGTCGGCATGCGATCACCATCCTGCGGGTGGCGCTGGATTCGGACGGCGAGATGCGCGTCTATTTCTTCAACCCCAACAACGACAGCGGTCAGGATTGGGGCCAGGGGATTCACTGTGCGACCCAGGGCAACGGCGAGCGCCATGGAGAGGCCTCCCTGCCTTTCGCTGAATTCGCCTCGCGAGCCTATGTATTCCACTACGATCCGCTGGAGCTCGGCGATACCCAGGCGATTCCGGAAGGGGAGGTGGCGCGGGTCATCGAACTCGCGCGGACCAGCTGGGCGGCAGATCTATGAAACGGTAGAAACGAAAACACCCCATTCGGCTCGGGGCCGAATGGGGTGTGGTGACTGCACTTGCAGGTACGGTCACGGCCTCAACGCTGAGGCGCTTCCTCGAACAGCTCTGCCTTGGCATCACGCATGACGTCTTCGCAGGCGGCCTGATGGGCGAGCTGGGTGAGCAGGCTCTGGGTCAGGGCAAAGCCCTTCTCCAGGCAGGTGTCGACGTCCTCACGGCTCACTTCGGGGGTGACGTTGCAGTCAATCTTGATCGTTCTTCCACCAACGTCCAGCTTGTCGGCGAATTCCCGTAAGTACCAGGCGATTCGCGCCTTCCAGCTGGCCGATTCTTCCACGCCCTCGTTTACGCTAAACGTGCACTGCCATTCCGGTTTATAGACCTTCATGAGAACCTCCGTGCTGGCTTGAAAGAATGATCGATCGTCTTTTCTGCTCCGTATCTGAAGATGTTGCACAATCATCATACAGGCTTTCGACCATCGGGCCAGTGCATCCGGCACGTCAGTGAGATTCTTCAGTCAAGGTAGGCGGCGAAGGCCTCGGAGGCGGCTCGTTGCAACTGAGCCTGGTGTGCCCAGCACTGCAGCACGTAGGAATCGAACGGTTGGCACTGCGCTTGTGGGGTAGTCATTGCGGTTGCCCTCCTCAGGGGGATTGCACTACCACCATAGGCGCTTTTGTTGCAGCGCAGCAAGAATTTTTTTGCGAGACGTCTGCTGAGCCTTCCTCGATCACTATCGACGACTGAAAATCAGCGGGTTAGCTAAGCTTGACCTCGCTCAACACCTCGGTCAGCCGTTCCATAACCGGGCGTCGCTATGCTGGCCGCCGGAGCCGGCCTCACAATCTGACGACCCTTGCGGAGGAGAGGGCGGCGAGGCCGCTGCGCTCATTCTCCGTCGGGCGACAATACTTCCACTGCGGCACCGATCACGTCCTGATAGTTACGTATCCGCTGGACGTAGTGCACCGGCTCGTAGCCCCGTGCATAGCCGTAACGGGTCTGAGGGTAATAACGCTTGTCGGCCTTGAGCGGGAGCACCTCTTCCATGTCTGCCCAGGAGTCGGGGTTCTTGCCCAGCTCCCGGGCGAGTTCACGGGCATCTAGCACGTGACCGCGCCCGATGTTGTAGCTGGCCAGGGCCAGGTAGGTGCGATCCGGCTCGGGAATCTCCTCGGGCAGCCGTTCATGACGGTCGGCCAGATACCGCGCGCCACCGTCGATGGCGGAGGCAGGATCCAGGCGGTTGTCGACCCCCAGGGACTTTGCCGTGTTCTGGGTGAGCATCATGATGCCGCGTACCCCGGTAGGCGAGACGGCCCGAGGGTCCCAGTGCGACTCCTGGTAGGAGAGTGCCGCGAGCAGGTCGGCGGACATGCCGGTCTCTTCTTCGGCCTGGAGGAAGAGATCGAGATAATCGGGCAGGCGTTCGTCGATCCGCTCGTTGAGGGCTCGCAGGTCGACGAAGTCGAAGTCGTCGATATAGTCATAGTAGCGGTGCTCCACCGTATCGAGGGTCTCCTCGCCCTGGGGGCCTTCCATCCAGTCATGAGCGCGCGCCGCGAGTTCGTCATGCCCCTTGGCCAGATACCAGCCCAGCCTGGCGCCGCTGGTCAGGTTCATGGCGACTTCCAGGTGGGGAAAATGTCGGCGCACCACCTGGACGATATTGGAATCGGCCACGGTGCACTCCAGTGTCCTTTCGGCCACCCTGGCGAGGAGGATCTCGGTAGTGCGCGGATCCTCCTCGAAACGAATGCCGGTATGGTCGTTGACCAGTGACAGGAGTCTCTCCGAATAGCTGGAACCTGCGGTGACCCGGATCTCGACGTCCGCAATCTCCTCGATCTGCCGGGGCAGGGGACGCATGTCGCGATGACAGACCAGTTGCTCGACGATGTCGGTATGGCCGGGGCCGCGGCTGAAGCGCTCGTCCCTGGAGGGAAGATGGGTCAGCCCGGCGGCGGCCAGGTGGACATCGCCAGCCTCCAGGGCCTGCAGCACCTCGGCGATGGAGTCCTGCAGTATCCATTCCACTTCCCAGCCATTGGCTTCGGCGAAGCTCTCTACCAGGTCGTGTTCAGGCCCGGCCGGGGTCTCTTCCCGGTCCAGGTAGTAGGTGGTGGCCGCGTTGCGGGTGGCCACCTTCAGCGTCTCGCCCGGCTTGGGCGGCTCGACCTGGGCAACCTTTGGGACAGGAGGCTCGGACGGCTCACAGCCCTGGAGGAGGGCAAGCGACACCAGCAACAGCAGACTGACGATAAACGGACGGGATCGGGACATGAGAGGGGTATCCTGATCGGAGGAGTGAAACGGGGGCTTGTAGATTCAGCTTACCAGGCTATCGCCTTGCCCTTGAGCGGCGAGTCAACGCAAGGCTGTGCGCGTCGGCCAGAATCTCGCTACCAGGGCCGCGACGACGGCCAGCAGGGGCAGCCAGGCACTCCGCTCGCCGAGGGTATCGAGGGTCAGCCAGCTCAGCAGGCACCAGAGCGCGGGAATGACCAGCAACGGCCAGACGCGGCGGGCGGGCTCGGCCATGGCCACCACGCCCAGGGTGGCCATGGCCAGCGGGTCGGGGGTGAGGCCGATGACCTCGGCGCCCGCCAGGCCTCGACCTGTCGCCACGGCAACGAGCGGATGTAGGGCCAGGGCATAAACGAACAGCCCTATGCCGATACACCGCCGCATGCTCCAGTGACCTGGCAGGCACAGCCCGCCACGGAGGTTGCCAAGGACGATCAGCAGTAGCGCCTGGAGGCCGAAAAGCGGAACGATATAGGCGATGCCCAAGTGAATAGGGGCATAGCGTTGCCACAGGAAGGCCCAGGCCACGAAGACCCAGGCCACGGCCAGCATGGCGACGACCAGGCGTGTTGCCCGCGGATCGGGGCGGAGCAGGACGACCAGTGCCATGCCACCCAGCGCCAGGGCGAGCAGCTGGGCGGGCCACAGCGCCTGGTTGTGCAGCTCGAACAGCCGCGCATAGACCCGCGGCGAGAACATCAGCAGGTCCTCAGGGCGATAGCTCCACCATGCGCTGCCCATGTTCTACAGCCCTCGCACGTGGTCGGCCATGCGGCGGCGCATGGTGTCGTCGGGCAGTGGCTCGCGGGCGGCGGCGAGGTTCTCGCGGACATGCTCGACGCGGGTGGTGGCGGGGATGGCGCAGGTGATCGCCGGGTGGGAGATGATGAACTTGAGGATGAACTGCGCCCAGGTAGTGGCGCCGATCTCGGCGGCCCAGGGCGGCAGCGGTTTGCCTTCCAGGCGACGGATCAGGCGCTTCTGTTGGAAGGGGCGGTTGGCAATCACGCCGATGCCGCGCTCCCGGGCGAGGGGCAGCAGGCGACTCTCGGCCTCGCGATCGACGATGTTGTAGGTGAGCTGGACGCTGTCCAAGGGGGCGCGGCGCATGATGCGCTCGACCTCCTCATGGCGTCGTCCGTGTGAGGTGGTGATGCCCAGGTGGCGCACGTCGCCGGCCTCCTTCATCGCCATCAGTGTCTCGAGGTGGCCCTCCCAGCCCAGCAGGTTGTGGACCTGCAGCATGTCGAAGCGCGGAACGCCCCACTCCTGGCGGGAGGCCTCGATCTGTGCCGGTCCTTCTGCGGGGTTCGAGGTCCAGACCTTGTCGGCGGCATAGACGCGGTCGACAGCCTCGAGGCGCTTCAGGGCGTGGCCGATCGTTGCCTGTGACGAG
The DNA here is from genome assembly GCF_034520545.1 of Halomonas sp. Lineage (GTDB taxonomy): Bacteria > Pseudomonadota > Gammaproteobacteria > Pseudomonadales > Halomonadaceae > Halomonas. The sequence continues at coordinate 59,928 of NZ_JAXHNN010000016.1, read as the reverse complement.
CCATACATCGGCGAGGAGTCGATCAGTCGGCCGCCTTCAGCAAAGAAGGCCGCCATGACCGCGGTGCACTCCTCGAGCAGTAACGGGTCATCGCCGACGTTGAAGGTGATCCAACTGCCCAGGCCGACCCGGGGTAATGTCTCGCCGGTGCCGGGCAACGCGCGGGTCAGTGGCTCGGCCGCCCGCGCCGAGGCGCCGAGAGAGGGTAGCGCCACGACAGCCGCCGAGGCGAGCAGGCCGCCTAGCAGCCGGCGGCGTGACAGGGAAGGAATAGATGGGTGCATGATGCGCTCCTGGCCAAACTGAGCACAGTGTAGCTGTCGGGGAAGGTGGGCCGTGTGCCGTCAGGGAGAGGGGGCGGCCCGCGGTGCCACCGTGTCCTCGAGAAGATCACGCAGCCTCTCGGCGGTGGGCTCGGTCTGGTGCAGGATCTCGTCGATGCGGTTGAAGTGCAGCAGGCGCACCCCTTGGGTTTCCGGGCGTAAGTAGAGGTCCGGTGGACGTTGCTGCAGCGACAGTCGAATGATTGCCTGTTGCATGATCTTGAAACTGTTGAAAAGCATGTCGGTCACGCCGATCTCCTGGCCATCTTCAAGTTGGCGACTGCCCGAGACGTCCACCGCGATGATCAGGTCGACATCACCACGCAGCAGGTCGAAGGGCAGGGGGTTGGAGATGCCGCCATCGATCAGCAGCTGCTCGCCGCGATGGACGGGCATGAAGAGCCCCGGTACCGCCATGCTGGCCTCGATGGCCGGGAACAGCGGGCCCTCGTCGAGGGTCACGCTCTCTCCCGACCAGTAGTCGGTGGCTACCACCTCGAGCGGGATGCGCAGCGCGTCGAAGGTGCGAACCTCGGTATGGCTGGCCAGGAAGTGCAGGAAGCCGGCCGAGTCGAGGAGCCCGGCATCGTCGCTCCCGAACGGCACCAGTGCCGACAGCTCCACCTCCGACTCGGCCAGCCCCGAGAGGGCATCCAGTGGCGAGCCCGCCACGTCGTCGAAGATGTCCCGGATCTCCCCTGCCGAGAGTCCTGCGGCATATAGCCCGCCGATGACCGCGCCGATGCTGGATCCGACGATACGGTCGGGCACGATCCCGAGGTCATCAAAGACCTTAAGGATGGCGATGTGTGCCAGGCCGTTGGCGCCGCCCGAGCCCAGCGCGAGGCCGATGGTGGGGCGCGGCGCCGGGGCCTCGGTGGATGCCGCGGCGGCGGGTGACGCCGACAGCAGGGCAACGGCAAGCAGAGCCGAGGCGAGAAGGCCCGAAGTGAGAAGGACCGTGATGGGATGACGCCTCATGCTCAGTCTCCGGGCCCGCACTCCATGCAACGCTCGGTGATGGCCGGGCCCTGCTGCAGGTTGGCATTGAGGTCGCGCAGGGCGCCGCGCAGGCCCTCCTCGAGCACCGGGTGGTAGAAGGGCATCTCGAGAATACGGCTGACGCTGAGCTTCTGCTCCAGCATCCAGGCCAGCAGGTGCGCCATGTGCTCCACCCGCGGACCGAACAGCTCGGCGCCCAGGAACTGGCCCGAGCCGTGCTCGGCGTAGAGGCGCATCAGGCCGCGATTCTGGCGCATCACCACGGCGCGCCCCTGGTCCTCGAAGGAGGCCTCGCCGGTGGCGATGCAGTCGCAGCCACCGTACTGGGCTTCCAGGTCGGCGCGGCTGGCGCCGATGGTGGCCATCTGCGGGTCGGTGAAGACCACGGCCAGTGGCACGTTGCGGGTGCCGGCGCGAAGCTCCGGGTAGCGCCCGGCGTTGTCGCCGGCGATGCGTCCCTCGGTATTGGCCACGTGCAGCAGCGGCAGCTCCTGGTTGGCATCGCCGGCGATGAAGATGTGGCTGGGGCTGTCGTCGGCATTGCGGCACTGCAGGGTGAAGCGGTTGTAGTGGGGCACGCCCTTGTCGTCGACATCCAGGCCGGCCTTCTCCAGGTCGAGCCGGTCGAGGTTGGGGCGCCGGCCGGTGGCCGCGAGCAGGTAGTCGAAGCGCTCGGTGAGGCGCTTGCCGGTATCGCGCTCGAGGAAGGTGATCACCACGGCGTCGCCGTCGCGCTCGATGCTCTCCACCTTGGCATCGGGGTCGACGTAGAACGCCTCGTTGAAGGTGCGGTCGGCGTAGTCCCTCACGGCCTCGTCCTGAAAGGGCCCTAGCGCGCCGCCCACGCCGAAGACCCGCAGGCGCACGCCCAGCCGATGCAGCGCCTGGCCGAGTTCCAGGCCGATCACGCCGGGGCCGAACACGGCGACCGACTCGGGCAGGTCGTCCCACTCGAAGACATCGTCGTTGACCACCAGCCGGTCGCCGGCCGTCTCGAAGAAGCCCGGCCAGGTGCCCCGCGAGCCGGTGGCGATGACGATGTTACGTGCCGTCACCCGGGTATGATCGCCGACGATCAGGGTGCGCGGGTCGTCGAAGCGCGCGTGGCCCTCGAGGCGGTTGGCCTCGCCCAGGCGCTCCACCGTCTTCAACACTCTCCCCACGAAGCCATCGCGTTCGCGCCGGACGCGCTCCATGACGGCGCGGCCATCCACCTCGACCGGGCCGGTTTTTACACCGAAGCCGCCGGCATCGCGGGCGTGGTGGGCGGATTCGGCGGCGGCGATCAGCAGCTTCGAGGGCATGCAGCCGACCCGGGCACAGGTAGTGCCATAGGCCCCGCCCTCGATCAGCAGCACGCTGTCGCTGTGTTTACGGGCGGCGTGCCAGGCACTCAGGCCGGCGCTGCCGGCGCCGATGATGGCGATATCGACCTCACGTTCCTGCATCGGGCTGTCCTCTTGTCGATATACATGCGTCGATGTGCATAGTTGCACTATGGCACAGGGTGGGGATGGGTCGCCGGAACACAACGGTGGCGTCTTGACGCAGGACAAGGCCGCCGGCCCCTCAGGCGGCCAGGCGCAGGGCGAAGCCGATCATCAGCGAGCCGAAGGTCCAGCGCTGGAGACGCGCCCTCAGGGGGCTGCCGGCAAACCAGCGCTGCAGCGCAGCCCCCAGGGTGGCGTAGCCGGCATCGAACAGCAGGCCGATGCCCACCAGCAGGCCGCCCAGCAGGGCGAACTGCAGCAGCACGGGTCCCTCGCCGGGATCCACGAACTGCGGCAGCAGCACCGAGCAGAACAGCAGCGACTTGGGGTTGAGCAGGTTGGTGAGCAGGCCACGGCGCCAGGCGCGCCGGTGACCGGCGGCGAGGATGCCCACCCGACTCGCGTCGATCTCGGCCGTGGCGCCCGGGGAGCGCAGCAGCTGCAGGCCGATCCAGGCCAGGTAGGCGCCCCCCGCATAGCGGACCGCATCGAAGGTCCAGGGCGCGGTGGCGAACAGCGTGGCCAGCCCCAGGGCCGCCAGGGCCACGTGGAGGCCGCGCGCCACGGCAAGGCCGGCCGCGGTGGCCAACGCCCGGGAGTGCCCCTGCTGGCTGCCGGTCTGCAGCACCAGGATCATGTCGGGGCCGGGCAGCAGGTAGATCGCCGCCAGGGCACCGATGAACAGCCACAGCTCCATGGGCTCGCCTCCCGCCGTCGTGACACATCCGTCTGGAACGCTGCCAGTCTAGCCCCGGGGACGCCGGCAGGTCCTTGCGAAGTCGGCCAGAAAAACGGCTACAGTTGGCAGAAGATACCAATGAAAGATGAAGAGGTGAAGGTTCATGCCAAGCTATCGGCTGGATGCCATCGACCGTCGCATCCTGGCGGCGCTGCAGCGCGATGCGCGGCTCACCAACGTGCAGCTGGCCGAGGAGGTGAGCCTCTCGCCCTCGCCCTGCCTGCGCCGGGTGCGCCAGCTGGAGGCGGCGGGGCTGATCCGCGGCTATCACGCCGAGCTGGACCGCGGCGGGGTGGGCCTCGGCCTCACCGTCTTCGTCGGCATCAAGGTGGAGCGCCACCACGAGGTTGAGGCCAATGCCTTCCGCGAGGCGGTCATCGCACTGCCGGAGGTGGTCTCCGCCCACCTGGTATCGGGCGAGTCGGATTTCCTGCTGCAGGTAGTAGTGCCGGACCTGTCAGCCTATGAACGCTTCCTGACCGGGACCCTGCTGCGCCTGCCAGGCGTCAGCGACATCCGCAGCAACTTCGCCATCCAGACCGTCAAGGAGCACGGGCCACTGCCCCTGGGCCGGCTCTAGGGCGAGGGCCGGGAGGCGATGCCGGTCGGCCGACGCCCCTGAGGGTCGCTGCTGACGGGTCGGCGACTAACCGGCATCGAGCCAGCCAAGGACCGTCGCGTGCAGTTGTCGGGCCTGCGCCTCGTCGAGCTTGGGTGCCGTCATGTCGGGGTCAGGCATCTCGATGCCGATGATCCGGATGCCCGCCCGGAAGAGCCCCAGGGCTTCGACCAGCGCCAGGGTGCCCGTCAGGTCGAGCCCGTGTGATGACAGCCGCGCGGCAGCCGGGGGGAGCTCCCCGGGAGTGAAGACCTTGAGGGTGCCGGGCGGTCCCTGGCCCTGCATGGCATCGACCAGCAGCAGGCGGTCGCGTGGTGTCACCGTGTGGAGGAAGAGGTCGACGGGCTGGTCGAGTCGCGCGACAGTGATGTCATCGCGCTCGCCCAGCGCCTCGCCCAGCCACTCCGCAGCGAGCCAGCCCAGCCGGTCCCCGCCATGGGGCGAGCCGAGCCCGAAGAGGTAGGCATGGCCCCTCGGCAGGTCGTCGGCCCCGTCCTGCCCGGCCAGGCCCGCCCCGGTCGCGCCCGGGTCATTCCGCGTGGCTTATTTTCGCAAGACATTTTCGCAAGACATTGAAGTCCAGGAAGTGGGTGGCGCAGGAGATGCAAGGGTCGTAGTTGCGGATCACCATCTCGCCGTGCAGTCGCAGGGCGTCGTCGTCGCGCTCCAGGCCGAAGCGCGTCAGGCTCGCCGCGAGGTCCTCCTCCATCCGCGCCTGGTTCTGGCTGGTCGGGGGGACGATCCGGGCCTCGACGACCCGGGCCTCACCGTCGAGCGCATAGCGATGCCAGAGGATGCCGCGGGGGGCCTCGGTGCAGCCGACGCCGACCCCGGCCCGGGCGGGCGCCTCGACATGGGGCTCGGCGGCGGGGTCGTAGTCCTCGGTGAGGCGCAGCGCCTCGCCCAGGGCGACATGCATCTCCACCGCCCGGGCGACGATGCTGTGGAACATGTTGCGGCTGGGGAAGTGCACGCCGCCGTCGTCGAGCAGCTGTCGCAGGTCGGCGGGCAGTCGGTCGAGGTTGTTGTTGAGCCGGGCCAGCGGCGCCGACCAGATCGGGGTGGCCGTCGAGCTGGGCGTGCAGCGCGGTCGAGTGGGGGACCTGGAACTCGCGTGAAGTGCTGCTCGAAGTCGGCCGGGTCGATGTCGAGCCCCTGGTCGGAGACGATCCGCCCCGCGGTGATGGGGTAGTCGTGGTCATGGCGCAGCGAGACCGAGACGAAGGCCTGGTCGTCCTCGGGAAGCGGCAGTCCCGCTGTCCAGGCGATCAGCGCGCGGGCCTCCTCGAGGCCTGCCGCCAGGCGCTGACGCAGGGCCTGCATGGTCGCCGGCATCCGGGGCGCGGAAGAAGCCGCCCGGGCAGATGCCGACCGGGTGCACCGAGCGGCCGCCGAAGGTGCCGGATGATCTCGTTGCCGAGCCCCTGGAGCCGCAGGCCGCGGCGCACCTCTTCCGGGTAGTCCCTGGCCATCGCCGGGGCGCTGTCGTAGCCGAGGAAGTCGGGGGCGGCCAGCAGGTGGATGTGCAGGCTGTGGCTCTGCAGCCATTCGCCGCAGTACATCACCCGGCGCATCGCCTCCACCCAGGGGCTCGGCGTGACGCCGAGGATCGACTCGATCGCCGTCACCGCACTCATCTGGTAGGCCACGGGGCAGATGCCGCAGATGCGGGCCACACTGTCGATCACGTCCTGGGTGCTGCGCCCCTCGAGCAGCTTCTCGAACAGCCGGGGCGGTTCGAAGATGCGCAGCGTCAACGCCTCGATGCGGCCGGCCTCGATGCGGATATCCAGGGCGCCCTCGCCCTCGACCCGTGCCAGGATGGGCACATGGATCTCGCCGGTTCGCGTGTCGTGACTCATCCCTGCTCCTCCTCTCTGCCCTGACGCTTGATGACCCGTGCCTGCCGGTCCAGGCCTTCGACTCCGGAACGGCTCGGCATGGCCGTTGATGAACAGCAGGCGCCGGGCGACCTCGTCGGCCGGCATGCCGGTATCGGCCAGGTGGGTGGCCAGTGCCGAGACGTTGGCCTGCACGGCGGGCCCGTAGCAGGCGTAGCAGTCCCGCTGCCAGCGGGGGCAGATCGCCCCGCAGCCGGTGCTGGTGACCGGGCCCATGCAGGGCCGGCCTTGGGCGACCATCACGCACACCGCCTGCTGGCGCTTGCACTCCATGCACACCGCGCTGTGGTCGACCCGGGGCAGGTGGCCGGCCAGCAGCGCCTTGGTGGCGCCGAGCACCTGTTCGCCGCTGACCGGGCAGCCCCAGAGTTCCAGGTCGACCTTGACGCTCTCGGCAATCGGGGTCGAGTCGGCGAGCAGGTCGATATGCTCGGGCTGGGCATAGACCCCGGACACCCACGCGTCGGCGTCGTGGAGGTTGCGCAGCGCCTGGATGCCGCCGGCGGTGGCGCAGGCGCCGATGGTGACCAGGTAGCGACTGCGCTGACGGATGCCGCGCAGGCGCACGGCATCCTGGGAGGTGGCCACACTGCCCTCGACGAAGGCGATGTCGACCTCGGCTTCGTCGTCGATCGGACCGGCCTCGGCGAAATGCAGGATGTCGACGGTCTCGGCCAGGGTCAGCAGGGGCTCGCCCAGGTTGAGAAAGGCCAGCTGGCAGCCGTCGCAGGAGCTGAACTTGTGCACGGCGATGCGTGCGCGGCGGGTCGCGGTGGTCATGGTCAGACTCCCCTGTGCGACAGGTAGGGCGCCAGCTCCCGGCAGGTGAAGACTGGGCCGTCGCGGCACACGAACTTGGGGCCCAGCTGGCAGCGGCCGCAGGAGCCGATGGCGCAGTGCATGTTGCGCTCCATGCTGAGCCAGATCCGCTCTTCCGGCACCTCGCGCTGGCGCATCGTCTTGATCACCGCCCGCATCATGCCCTCGGGACCGCAGATGAAGACCGAGCAGCGCGTCGGGTCGAAGTCGATGCGGTCGAAGAACTGGGTCACCGGACCAACATGCCAGGGCCAGAAGGTATCGCCGGTGTCGGCGGTCAGGTAGACCTCGACGTCCGGGTGCCGGCGCCAGGCGTCGTAGCGATCACGCCAGATCAGGTCGTTGGAGATGCTTGACCCCCTGGATGATGTGCATGCGGCCGTAGCGTCCGCGCCGGTGCAGCACGTACTCGATCAGTGAGACCGACGGGGCGCAGCCCAGCCCCCCGGTGACGATCACCAGGTCGGTACCCTCGGCCTCCTCCGTGGGCCAGCCGCGGCCGTAGGGGCCGCGCAGGCCGAGGCGGTCGCCGACCTCGAGCCGCCCCAGGTTGCGGGTGACCGAGCCGACCTTGCGGATGGTGTGGTCGACCATCTCCCGCTCGTCGGGGTCGGAGACAATGGAGATCGGCACCTCGCCCATGCCCGGCAGGCAGAGCATGTTGAACTGGCCCATGGCGAAGCGATAGGCGGCCTGCACCTCGGGGTCGGTGAAGCGCAGCTGCAGGCTGAACATGTCCGGGGTCTCGTCCCTGCAGCCGACGACCTCAGCCTCGAAGGGCACCAGCGCGCTGGTCATGGTGTGTCCTCCCTATCGGTGGGTCGAGAGGGGGACGCGCTCCCGGGCGCCTTGGGAGGCGCGTCGTCGGGCGCCATGGACAGCGCGGCCAGCTCCTCGATCACGTCGATGCCCACCGGGCACCAGGCGATGCAGCGGCCGCAGCCCACGCAGCCGCTGCGGCCGTACTGCTCCACCCAGGTGCCGAACTTGTGGGTCAGCCACTGGCGATAGCGCTGGGGCCGCTCGGCCCGGATGATGGTGCCATGGATGTAGCTGTGGTCGGGGTCGAAACAGCTGCCCCACTGCCGGCCGTGCTCGGAAGTCTTCCCGTCCAGGGAGAGTTCGTCGACGTGGGTCTGGCAGAAGCAGGTGGGGCAGACCGCGGTGCAGTTGCCACAGGTCAGGCAGCGGTCGTTGAGGCTCTGCCAGTGTGGATGGTCGACGGCCGCCTGCAGCATCTCCGGCACCGAGCCGTCAGGCAGACTGCGCGCCTGCTGGCGGATGGCCCGCTCGATCCCGGCCTCCACCTGCTCGAGCTGGTCATGGCTGGCCAGGGTCGTCTCCAGGGTGTCGAGGATGGCCTGACCCTCCTGGGTGTGGGCCTCCACCACGAAGCCGTCGTCGAGCTCGGAGAGGGCCATGTCGTAGCCGTGCTGGACCTGGGGCCGTCTCCGGTGGCGGTGCAGAAGCAGGTGGCGGCGGAGCGCATGCAGTTGACGGCGACCAGGAAGAGATTCTGGCGTCGCTCGCGGTAGTGCGGGTCCGGGTGGGCGTCATGCAGGAAATGGCGGTCATGGATCGCCAGCGCCGCGAGGTCGCAGGCGCGTACGCCGATGACCGCCGTTGGCTGGGCTTCGGGAGGCTGCTCGCGGAACACCAGCCGGCCGTCGGGCTGTCGCTCGCTTCGCCACAGGGTCTCGCGAGGGGCAAAGGTCAGTGGCTTGATCGCCTGGGGGCCCGTGGCCCAGTCGAAGACGCGTCCGGTGTCGGTGCGCTCGAGCCGGTAGTGGCCGGGGGCCTGCTCGTCGGTGATCCCCAGGGGGAGCTGCTCCACCCGCGAGAGGGGCTCGAAGAGGATGGCATGATCGCGCACCCGGGGCCCGATGACCTCATAGCCCGCCTCCACCAGCCGGTCGAGGAGTGACTGGAGGCGTTCTCTTGTCAGGAAGTGCTGTACCTTCATGGTGCCATGTCCCGTTCAAAGGTCGTCAGGTGGCCGGCGCGCCGACGTCGCCGGGCCTCAGCAGATGCGCGGCAGCGGGTCGTCCTCGAGCTCCAGCAGGAGGCGCTCGCCGCCCCACTCGTTGACCAGCAGCAGCCGGTCGTGGTGCGGGTCGAGCGTGCCGATCCGCTGCGCCCCTCGCCCCTGCGGCAGCGACTGCCAGCGGTGCAGGGCCTCGTCGGCCTGGTCCTCGGCCACGATGGCCACCACCCGTCCCTCGCAGGCGATATAGAGGGGGTCATAGCCGAGCATGTCGCAGGCGCTGCGCACGCTGCCGCGGATCGGCAGCCGCGCCTCCTCGAGGGTCACCCCCTGGCCCGTGGCATGGATGACCTCGTGGAGCACGGTTGCCAGGCCGCCGCGGGTCGGGTCGCGCATGAAGCGCAGGCCGGGCATCTCCAGCAGTGCCTGGGTCAGGGGCACCACGCTGGCGCTGTCGGAGGCCAGCGTGCCGCTCAGGCCGAACTCCTCGCGGGCCAGCATCACGGCAATGCCATGGTCCCCCACCGGCCCGCTGACCAGCACCGCATCGCCGGGGCGAATGGCGTCGAGGCCGAGGGCCAGGCCGCGCGGGCGCATGCCGATCCCGGAGACCCCGAAGTAGAGCCCGCCACACAGGCCGCGCGGCAGCACCTTGGTATCGCCGGCCACCACCTGGACGTCGCAGGCCCGGGCTGCGGCGGCGAGGCTTTCGACGATCCGCTCGAGCTGCTCCAGCGCCAACCCCTCCTCCAGGAAGGCGTTGACGCTCAGGTAGCGCGGCATGGCGCCGGCGACGGCGAGGTCGTTGACGGTGCCGTGCACGGCGAGGCTGCCGATGTCGCCCCCGGCGAAGAACAGCGGCTGCACGGTGACGCCGTCGCTGGTGAAGACCAGCTCCTGGTCCTCCTCCGTGGCGGCGGGCAGCACGGCGGCATCGGACAGCGGGGCCAGCCAGGGGTTGCCCAGGTGGCGGACGAAGACCGACTCGATCAGCTGGCGCATGAGGCGCCCGCCGTTGCCGTGGGCCAGCGTGATGGTGGCCGTGTCCCGTGCAGGCTGTGTCACTCACTTCTCCTCATGCCTGGCCAGTCGTGACGCGCCAGGGTCTCCATGACCTGGCCGACGCTGATGGCGGCGTCGTTGCAGGGCAGCCGCTGGTGCAGCAGCACCGTGAAGCCGTCGCGTTCCAGGGCCTTCACGGCCGCCTCGGTCAGCCGCCGGTTCTGGAACACGCCCCCGGTCAGGCCGAGGGTATCCACCCCGCTCGCGTCGCGGGCCGCGTTGGCCTGCCAGCGAAGCACCTGGACCAGGGTGGCATGGAAGTCCGCAGCGCGCCGGCAAGGGGCGAGCCGCGTGTCGTGGAGGTGGCGGATCAGCGGACGCCAGTCACAGCGTAGCACCCCGCTTGGGTCGCGTTGGTGAGGCAGGTCCAGGGCACAACCGTCGCCGTCGGCGAGGGCTTCCAGCCGCATGGCGGCCTCGGCCTCGTGGCTGATCCGGCGAATCGGCAGCAGCAGGGCCGCGGCGGCATCGAAGAGCCGCCCCACGGCGGAGCATGACGGGGCGTTGAGGCGTTGCTCCCAGCCTCCCCGCAGCAGCGCCAGCTCGTCGTCGGTCGCGGGGGCCTGCGGTGTCGCGAGCCCGCTCTGCCAGGCCAGGGTGACGGCCAGGCGCCAGGGTTCCCGGATGGCCGCCTCGCCGCCGGGCAGGTCAAAGGGCGCGAAGGAGGCGTGGCGCTGCCAGCGACCGGGTCGGCCGAGCAGGGCCTCGCCGCCCCACAGGGTGCCGTCCGGGCCCAGCCCGGTGCCGTCCCAGGTGAACACCAGGGTCGGCTCCCGGAAGCGGCCATGTTCCCCGCACAGGGCGGCGGCATGGGCGTGGTGGTGGGCGACCTCGCGGCAGGGCAGGCCGCTGTCGCGGGCCCAGCGGGTGCCGTGGTAGCCCGGGTGGGCATCGTGGAGGATCCGCTCCGGACGCACGCCATAGAGCCGCGACAGGGTCGCGACCTGGCGCTCGAAGGCCTGCTGGGCGCCAAGGCTCGAAAGGTCGCCGATATGTGGCGACAGCACCAGTCGCGCCTCCCAGGCGAGGCAAGCCGTGGCCTTCTGGTGCGCGCCCACCGCGAGCACGGCCCGGGACTCTTGACAGGACAGGGGCCAGGGCAGCTCGAGCTCCAGGGGGGCGGCGCCTCGCCCCAGGCGCAGGGGGCGCGCCCGGCCGGCGATGGGCCGCCGGACGCCGTCGTCGACGCCCTGCAGGATGGGCCGGTCATGATGCAGGAAGGCGTCGGCGATCCGGGCGAGGCGCTGCTCGGCCACGGCGGGGTCGGTGACGATGGGCTCGCCGGCGAGGTTGGCCGAGGTGGCGACCAGCGGGCGCCCCAGGGCCTCCAGCAACAGGTGATGCAGCGGCGCATAGGGCAGCAGGGCGCCGACCTCATCGAGCCCGGGGCAATCCCCTCCGCGAGGCCGTGATCGGCCCGCAGGGGGAGCAGCACGACCGGACGCTCGTCGGCGCGCAGGGCCTCGGCGGCCAGCGGCTCGAGCCGGGCGTGCTCGCGAACGGCGTCCAGGCCATCCTCGCCCCGCCAGGGAAACATCACGGCGAGCGGCTTGTGCGGCCGGTGCTTGCGCTCGCGCAGGGTTGAAACCGATGCCGGTCGGCCGGCATCGGCCATCAGGTGGTAGCCGCCGACCCCCTTGACGGCCACGATCCGGCCATCGGCCAGCGCCGCGATGGCGGCATCCAGCGTGCCTCCCGTAGGACCGGCAGCGTCCGCTCGCCCTGCACGAAGCCCTGTTTGAACTTCAGCCGGGGCCCGCACTGCGGGCAGCCGATCGACTGGGCATGGAAGCGCCGGTTCTCCGGGTCCTCGTATTCCCGCCGGCAGGCAGGGCAGAGCGGGAAGGCCTTGAGGCTGGTGCGCGCACGATCGTAGGGCAGCCTTTCGATCACGCTGTAGCGCGGGCCGCACTGGTCGCACGTGGGTGAAGGGGTAGCGGTAGTGGCGGTCCTGCGGGTCGTGCAGCTCCGCCAGACAGGCCGGGCAGACCGGGGTATCCAGCGGCAGGTGGACCGGGCCCGCCTGTTCGTCCTCGTCATCGCTTGGCTGGATCACGAAGGGCTGGGGCATGAACGAAGAGCTCAGCCTCGCCGCGATCGTCTCGCGACAGGCGAGGCGCGGACGCGCCAGCCGCGGGGCATCAATGAGCAGGGCGCGCTCGAACGTCGCCAGCCGGTCGGCGCTCCCTGGGCCTCGATCACCACCTCGCCGCCATGGTTGCGCACCTGGCCGGCCAGCGCCAGCCGGCTGGCCAGGCGCTGGACGAAGGGGCGAAAGCCCACGCCCTGGACGACCCCGGCCAGCCGCCAGCGTCGCGCTTCCAGCCCGGGCGTTGGCTCGACCGGGGCCGTCTACCAGGCGCAGCGTCGACCGAGGTGGCGGCGATCCGCCGGGTGGACGGGCCCTGGGCCGAGCGGACGCCGTGGCTCCACCAGATCCGGCAGGCCCCTTCCTCGGAGACCATGCAGGGGCCCACGGGGCTGTCCGGCCGGCAGGCGCTGCCATAGAGCCGGCACTCTGGCGGTCGGATTCGCCCAGCACCACCTCGGCGCAGTCGCAGCCGGGCGGCATCTCGCCGCGGCGGGCATAGGCGGCCTCGAACACCTCGGGAAACTGCCGGCGGGCGTCGCGGTGGGCGAGGGCGTCCGTGCAGGCATAACCTGAGTCGGGAAGCGAGCCGATGCCGCGCCACTCGGCGTCGCTGACCTCGAACCGCGAGGCCATCAGCGCCTGTGCCCGGCGGTTGCCGCTGGCGGTGACACACTGCGGGTAGGCGTTGTCGAGCCGCGGGGACCGGTAGCGAGCGCCTGCAGCAGCACCGCATGCAGGCCCGCCAGGATCAGGCCGGGGGTGAAGCCGGCCACCGCGGTGGGCAACCCGTGCGTCTCGGCCACGAAGCGCCACTGCTCGGCGCCCATGATGGTGGCCACATGCCCCGGGGCGATCAGCGCATCGAAGCCCGCGGTGCCGTCCTCGAGCAGGTGGGCGATGGCTGGCCAGGTCTGGCGGGCGCTGAGCAGCAGCAGCAGGTTGTCCGGCAGGTCCGTCCGCGAGAAGAGGGCGGCGATCGGCGCCGTGGTCGTCTCGAAGCCGGCGGCGAAGAAGACCACCCGCTGGTCCGGGATGCCGGCGGGCCAGCGCCAGCACCTCGCCGGGGGAGGCGACCGGGACCACCCGGCCGCCGAGGGTGCGGGCCGCCTGCAGGGAGCGGGGCTCCCGCCGAGGCGCATTGCAGGGCACCCGCACCATGTCGCCGAAGGTGGCGACGATGACGCCGTCCGCGAGGCTCAGCGCCACCGCGGCATGGATGTCCTCCTCGGGCAGACGCAGCACCGGGCAGCCCGGCCCGGGGATCAGCTCCAGGTAGTCGGGCAGCACCTTGCGCAGGCCGGCCTGGGTGATGGTGCGCTCAGGTGGCCGCCGCAGACGTTCATGATCCGCAGCTGGCCCGACGGGGGCCGGGGCAGGGCGCGTATCCGGGTCCAGCCACTCGCCGGGAGACGGGGACATCATGGGTCAGGCAGCGCCGTGGGGGCGGGTGCAGCCAGGCTCTCGCCAGCCGAGCGGGGCCAGGCGGAAGGCCGGTCGGCGCCGCTCGGCGAGGCCGGCCTCGAGCCACGCGAGCCGGGCATCGAGCGGGCCCGACTTGCCGCTCAAGCGCCATCACCGGGGCGCTGGAGGCGACCCGGTGCATGCGCGCCGCCACCGCCTCGACGTCGAAGTCGTCGAGGACCGGCGAGCAGGTCGGTCTGGTGACCAGACACCAGGTCGCTGGCGCGGAACATGACCGGGTACTTGAGCGGCTTGTCGTCGCCCTCCGGGGTCGAGAGCAGGGTGACATTGGCATGCTGGCCCAGGTCGAAGCTCGCGGGGCAGACCAGGTTGCCGACATTCTCGATGAACAGGATGTCCAGCTCGTCCAGCGGCAGCGCATGGGCCGCGCGATGGCACCATGGAGGCATCCAGGTGGCAGGCGCTGCCGGTGGTGATCTGGACGGCGAGGCACGCCCCTGGCACGAATGCGCCGGGCGTCGTTCTCGGTTTCCAGGTCGCCCTCGATCACCGCCAGGCGGCAGCGTGACGCCCAGCGCCTCGATGGTGGCCTCCAGCAGGCTGGTCTTGCCGGCGCCGGGCGAGGACATCAGGTTGACGACCAGCAGCCCGGCGCGGTCGAAGTGCTCGCGGTTGTGGCGCGCGACCAGCGACGTATGTCGGCCTGCAACCCCTCGAGCACCTCCACGGTGTGGACGTCGTGCTCGGTCGAGGCGTGCTGCAGGTGGTCGGGGAAGGCGCAGCCGCAGGTCTGGCACACGATGGAGGCTCCTGTTATCCGGTCGGGGGAGAAGGGTAGCGGCGAGGTCGACGCTGACCAGCAGGAGCTCGTCGCCGCCGGTCAGCCGGGTCTGCCGATGGCCACAGAGGGGGCAGGCCAGGTCATTGACGCTGGCCTCGGCCTCCTGAGCGCAGCGCGGGCAGTGCACCCGGACCGGCCAGGGTCGTCATCTCCAGCCGCGCGCCCTCGGCGGCGCGTATGGCCGCTGGCCGAGCGGAAAGGCCTCGTGCATCAGCGCGGCCTCGACTACCCGGAGAGCGGCCCGATGCGGAGGCAGACGCGACGAATGCGCGCGCGCGCCGTGCTCGGCGAAGGCGACCCCGCCGAGGCCGGCCTGGCGGACCAGCGAGCGGCAGAGGCTCAGTTCATGCATGCATCTGGCCTCCGTCGCCCGTCTCTGCGGGGGTGGCGTCGTCCATCTCGTCGAGCAGTCGCCAGGTCGCCAGGGCCTCCTCGGCGTCCAGTCGCTGGAGGGCGTAGCCGACATGCACGATGACGAAGTCGCCCACGGCGAGGTCCTGGTCCTGGACCAGCATCAGGTCGATGTCGGCGCTCGATGCCACGGGAGGCCGCGCGCCGCCGTCTCGCCGTCCATGCGGGTGATCTGCATGGGAATCGCCAGGCACATGATCCTCTCGCCACTCCCCACGAGGTGATCGTCGCTGGTACTGGACGATCGGCCGTCGATGAAACGGCGCATGCTGCGCATACTCGCGGCCACACCGGCCTCGCCCTTCACCAGCTATCGAAGAGGGCCGTAGTAGGGGGACATCGATCGTGGCCAGGTGGAGACGGGACTTGCAGAAGTCCGTGACAGCATCATCGGGTCGGGGTGATACGCGGCACTTTCTGCTCTCCTGCGCGCGTCTTCCCATTATCGCTCCCACGGCCCCGGCCCGATGGCGTCCGCCGTCGTCGCGCGCTGTCCCGGTGCCCGCCTTCCCTTGCAGGTCTATCACGTGTCTGATTCCTCTCCCGATTTCGCCACGCTGTCGCTGGCGCCGGAATTGCTCGAGCAACCTCGCCTCGCTGGGTTATCACGCCATGACGCCGATTCAGGCCGAGAGACCTGCCGCCCATGCTGGCTGGCCGCGACGTGATTGCCCGGGCGAAGACCGGCTCGGGCAAGACCGCCGCCTTCGGCCTGGCACTGCTGTCACGGCTGTCGGTGGCGGACTTCCGGGTGCAGGGGCTGGTGCTCTGCCCGACCCGCGAGCTGGCGGACCAGGTGGCCGGCGAGATTCGCCGCCTGGCGCGCAGCCTGCCCAACGTCAAGGTGCTGACCCTGTGCGGAGGTGCCCCGCTGGGGCCGCAGCTGGCGTCGCTGGAGCACGGGGCGCATATCGTCGTCGGCACGCCGGGGCGGGTAGAGGAGCACCTGCGCAAGGGCTCGCTGGCGCTGGGGGCGCTCGAGATCCTGGTGCTGGACGAGGCCGATCGCATGCTCGACATGGGGTTCCAGGCGGCCATGGAGGCGATCATCGCCGAGACCCCGGCGAGCCGCCAGATGCTGCTGTTCAGCGCCACCTATGCCGAGGGCATCCGGCCCATCGCCGAGCGGCATGATGCGTGAGCCGGTCACCGTGGAGGTGGCCGAGTCCCATGATGCGACCACCATCCGCCAGCACTTCTACCGGGTGGCGGACGAGACGGCCCGTTTCGAGGCGCTGCGCCGCCTGCTGTTGCACTTGCGTCCCGCCTCCAGCGTGGTGTTCTGCAATACCAAGCGCGAGACCGACGAAGTGGCAGAGGCCCTGAATGACGGCGGGCTTCAGTGCCCTGGCGCTGCATGGTGATCTCGAGCAGCGGGACCGTGATCGCCTGCTGGTGCTGTTCGCCAACGGCAGCGCCTCGATCCTGGTGGCCACCGACGTGGCCGCGCGCGGGCTGGACATCGATGCCCTGGATGCGGTGTTCAACTACCGCATCGCCCGCGAGCTTGAAGTGCATGTCCACCGTGTCGGGCGTACCGGCCGGGCCGGCGGTTCCGGAGTGGCCTGTACCCTGCTTAGCGAGCAGGAGGACTACCGGCTGGCAAAGCTCGCCGAGCTCCTCGGAGAGACTCTGGAGACCGAGCCGCTGCCTCCCCGCGCGGTGCTGGAGCGCCAGCCTCTTCGCCCCGCCATGGCGACGCTGCAGCTCGGCGGCGGCAAGAAGCAGAAGCTGCGCCCCGGCGACATCCTCGGCGCCCTGACGGGCGAAGGCGGGATTGCCGGGGAGCAGGTAGGCAAGATCAAGGTGCTCGCCAACAGTGCCTATGTGGCCGTGCGACGCGATGTCGCCGACGCGGCCCTCGACCAGTTGGGCAGCGGCAAGCTCAAGGGGCGCAACTTTCGTGCCCGCCGCATCAGCCGCTGACCGGAAAACAACGTGATACGCCCGCGGAATCACCGGCGGCAGGGTTCTATGCCAACGTGGTGACATGAAGATACCCAAGAGATTACAACCGCTGGTCGACGACGGCCTGATCGACGCGGTCGAGAGCCAACTGATGAGCGGCAAGGAAGCCCAGGTGTACGTCGTGCGCTCCCACGGCGAGCGGCGCTGTGCCAAGGTCTTCAAGGAGGCCAAGCAGCGCAGTTTCAAGCAGGCCGTGCAGTACCAGGAGGGACGCAAGGAGCGCAACAGCCGCCGCGTCCCGGGCGATGGCCAAGAAGACCCGCTACGGCCAGAAGGAGCAGGAGCAGGCCTGGCTCAACGCCGAGGTCGACGCCCTCTATCGGCTGGCCGCGGCCGGACGTGCGGGTGCCCAAGCCTGATGGCTTCGTCGACGGCGTGCTGCTGATGGAGCTGATCACCGATGCCGAAGGCCTGACCGCGCCGCGGCTGGACGACGTGACCCTGACGGCCGACGAGGCCCGGGCACTATTACGCCAAGGTGATCGATGACGTGGTGCGCATGCTGTGTGCCGGCCTGATCCATGGCGATCTGTCCGAGTTCAACGTGCTGCTCGCCGCCGATGGGCCCGGTGATCATCGACCTGCCCCAGGCGGTCGAGGCCGCCGGCAACAACAGCGCGCGAGACGAATGCTCGAGCGCGACGTCGACAACATGCGTCGCTACTTCGGCCGCTTCGCCCCGGAACTGCTGGCCACCGATTACGGCAAGGAGATCTGGGCGCTCTACGAGGCCGGTGAACTGCACCCGGGCATCCAGCTGACCGGCTGTTTCCAGCACGACACCGACTACCGTGGACGTGAACGAGCTGATGACCGTGATCGACGACGTGCGCGAGGAGGAAGCCGAGCGCCGCGCCTCACTCTCCCGCGATCAGGAGCCCGGCGTAGAGGAAGCCGCCGAGGAGTGGCGGGAAACTCGACCGCGAGCGTTGAGGCCCGCCCCCGGCCTTGTAATCCATGGTGGGGATCGGCATGTTAAGCGGTCTGCCCCCATCGCTGAGCTCACCATGCCCCGATACGATAATGACGCCTCATCCGACCAGCAGCGCAACAAAACCAAGCGTTCGCCTCTCTGGGATCCCGAAGAAGCTCAGCCCTCTCGTCGGCAGTGGTTGTCCTTCATCTGCATCGCCCTGGTCATCGTGCTGCTGTTCCACTATCACCTGATTCGGCGCAGCGTCACCAGCAGGTCGAGCTCACCTATTCCGAATTCCCGACGGCCGTCGAGCAGGGGCATGTCGACGTCGGTCACGCTGCGCGGCCAGTCGGTGGAAGGGACCTTCAGCGACATCGGGCGTGAGGCACGAGGAGCTCGGACGAGACCGAGGAGGGCTTCGAGGCTACGCGCCCCGAATGTCGAGGGCGAGCGCCTGCTCGAGCGTCTGCAGTCGAACGGCGTACGTATAGACGCCGAGCCCATTGACCCGCCCTGGTGGCAACGCGTTCTCGTCGGTGCTCTGCCGTGGATCCCTGATGCTGGGCCTGCTGTTCGGTTCTGGAATCGCATGCAGCAGCGTGCCATGTCGGGTGGAGGACTGTTCAACATGGGCAAGTCCAGTGCCCGCCAGGTGAGCAGTGAAGAGCCAGGTGCGCCTGGACGACGTGGCAGGCTCGGAGAACGCGAAACGCGAAGTTCTCGAGGTGGTCGAGTTTCTCAGGGAGCCGGCGCGTTTCCAGGCGCTGGGCGCCAAGATTCCTCGCGGCATCCTGATGATGGGGCCTCCCGGGACGGGCAAGACGCTGATGGCCAAGGCGGTAGCGGGTGAAGCCGCCGTGCCGTTCTTCAGCATCAGTGGCTCGGAGTTCATCGAGATGTTCGTGGGCGTGGGGGCATCGCGTGTCCGCGATCTCTTCAAGCAGGCCAAGGAGCAGTCGCCGGCGGTGATCTTCATCGACTGAGCTGGATTCCATCGGTCGCTCCCGAGGCGCCGGCATGGGTGGCGGTCATGATGAGCGAGAGCAGACGCTCAACCAGATTCTCTCCGAGATGGATGGGTTCCAGGCGGATGAGCCCGTCGTCGTCCTGGCCGCCACCAACCGGCCCGACGTGCTCGACTCGGCACTGCTGCGGCCGGGTCGCTTCGATCGCAAGGTGACTCTGGAGAATCCGCATCGCGAGGCGCGCCGCGATATTCTGCGTGTCCATACTCGCGACATGCCATTGGCCGATGACGTCGATTTCGAGCGACTGGCCGAGATCACGATCGGCTTCTCGGGGCGGACCTGGCCAACCTGGCCAACGAAGCCGCCCTGCAGGCGGGTCGTCAACGACCAGAAGGAGGTGGACTGGGCCTGTTTCTCGGCGGCCGCGACCGCCTGCTGCTGGGTGAGGCCAAGGACGTCGGCTTCTCCGCAGCGAGGTCATATCGTGGCTATCACGAGTCTGGCCATGCGCTGCTCGCCTACCTGCTGCCCAAGGCCGACCCCCTCGAGAAGGTCACGGTGCTGCCACGCGGCCGCGCCTTGGGCGTGACCGCGCAGGTGCCCGACGAGGAGCGCTACAACCATGGCGAAGCCTATCTGCGGGACCGCATCACCGTGATGTTCGGTGGTCGCCTGGCGGAATCCATCCGGTCTTCGGGGAGGTGTCCAGCGGCGCCGAGAAAGAACTCGAGCAGGCCACGCAGCTGGCACGGCGCATGGTGGCACGCTGGGGGATGAGTGAACGCATCGGGCCGGTGATGTTCGCCCGAGAGCCAGGAGCATGTCTTCCTGGGCAAGGAGATGGCTCAGTCTCGCGAACACAGCGAAGCCATGGCGGGGCTGGTCGACGAGGAGATAAAACGGCTGTTGAGCCGAACTCGAAGCGCACGGCCGTGAGCTTCTCGAAGCGCATCGGGATGATCTGGACACCCTGGCCTCGGCCCTGGAGGAGCAAGAAACCCTGGAGGCCGATGCGATCGTGACCTTCTCGGCAGTACCCAGCCGCGACCCCGCGCCTAGTCGTGCACGGTCCCGGTCCGGCTCGACTACGCTGTAGGCGAGTGTCGCCCGCCGCGGGCGACACCCGGGTAATCGGTAAGGAGACGGCAATGAACAAGTGGATTACGGGCGTGGCCCTGGCGGGCAGCATGCTGCTGGCCGGTCCGGCTCTGGCCCAGATAGAACGCTCCTCGGCTCCGCAGGGTACCGAGGTCTACTTCATCTCACCTGAGGACGGCGCTACCGTCGAGAGCCCGCTGACCGTGCGCATGGGTCTCACTGGCATGGGCGTGGCGCCTGCCGGCATCCAGGCGGGGGCTACCCGCCACCACCACCTGCTGGTGGACAAGCCGCTGAACGAGGTCGACCTCGACCAGCCCCTGCCGGCCAACGAGGCGATGCGTCACTTCGGCGGCGGCCAGACCGAAACTACCCTGGAACTCGAGCCCGGCGAACATACGCTTCAGCTGCTGTTCATGGATGCCAGCCATGTCAGCTTCGACCCGCCTGTGGCTTCCGACGCCATCACCGTAACGGTGGAGTAGGACTGCCGGCCGTCAGGCACCGCGGTCAGCGCCTCTCGGCGACCGCGGGTGCCGGGTGGCGATCGCGCCACAGGCAGGCAAACATCCACACGAATACCGGCACGTTCATCAGCAGGCCGTAGAGCAGCGGCACCAGGCCGATGGCCGGTTGCTGCAGCAATACGAAAGCCACCATCATTGCTACGCCGGCGTTCTGCACGCCCACCTCAACGGTGATGGCGCGTGCGCTATCGTGAGGCAGATGCAGCCTCCGGGCGACTCCGTGTCCCAGCAACATGCTCAGCAGGCAAAGGAGCAGCACGGCGAGAGTCTCGATGCTTATCAGGGCCGGCAGTCGCTCGACGTGGCTGATGAAGAGCGCCACCACTACCGAGACCATCGCCACCCCCGTGAATCCCTTCACGCCGGGCAGTATACGTTCGTGCCAGGTGGCCGGCAGGGCCCGACGCAGCAGCATGCCGGCCAGCACCGGCAGGAGGGTGACCAGCAGCAGCTGGCCGACGGTGTGCCAGTAGGGCAGCGCGAGACCGCCGGAAGTGAGGCCCAACAGCTCGAGGTTCCAGCCCATGACCAGTGGGAGGGTGAAGGGAGCCAGCACGGCAGCGATGGCGGTCAGGGTGACCGACAGGGCCAGGTCGCCCTGAACCAGGTAGCTGAACATGTTGGAGGTGGCCCCGCCCGGTACCAGGGCCACCAGCAGCAGGCCGGCCGCTGCCAGCGGCGGCAGGGGAAGCAGCAGAACCAGCCCCCAGGCGAGCAGCGGCAGTGCCAGCATCTGCAGGCCGATGCCGAGCAGGACGCGCCGAGGGTGGTGCCAGGTGCGAGCGAAGTCGGCCCCGATCAGGCTGAGCCCCATGGCCATCATCACGCTGGCCAACACCCAAGGCAGGGCCACCTGGGACAACCAGGCTGCGGACATCCTTTCTCCTTGCAGGGACATGGGATACGCCACAGAGTATGCCCCATGTCATGCGTTGCTGCGAAGACAGATAGCGCTTTCAGGGAGGAAGACAATGTCCGTGGCGGTGAGCCACAAGGTAACCATCTGGGTTCAGACGCTACGCCCGCGCACGCTGCCGGCGGCGGTCGGGCCGGTGCTGCTTGGCCAGGGGCTGGTGATGCCCGGACACTTCAACTGGCTGACTGCCGTCCTCTGCCTGCTCTGCGCGCTCGCGCTGCAGTTGGCGGTGAACCTGGCCAATGACCTCTTCGATGGCCTCTCTGGCGTTGACCAGCCCGACCGCCTGGGCCCCACTCGCGCCTTGCAGGCGGGCTGGCTCAGGGCCACTGAGCTGCGCGCT
This sequence comes from Halomonas sp., assembly GCF_034520545.1. GTDB lineage: Bacteria > Pseudomonadota > Gammaproteobacteria > Pseudomonadales > Halomonadaceae > Halomonas. The sequence goes on along the minus strand of NZ_JAXHNN010000016.1, from coordinate 38,487 downwards.
GGCCTCGCCGTGACCCTGGGTGTTGCCGTAGTAACGGGGCTCTGGCTGGTGCTGTTTGGCCACTGGCTGCTGTGGGTGCTGGGGGGCCTGGCACTGCTCGGCGTGCTCGGCTACAGCGGCGGGCGGTGCCCCTACGCCAACCGGGGGCTGGGGGAGGTGGCGGTGTGGTGCTTCTTCGGCCCGGTGGCAGTGCTCGGCAGTCTGCTGGCCCAGCAGAGCCCGATCATGCTCGAGGCGGTGGCGGCCGGCGTGCTGGTGGGCATGCCGGTGGCCGCCATCCTGGTGGTCAATAACCTGCGCGACCGCCATACCGATGCCCGGGCCGGCAAGTTGACCCTGGCGGTACGCTGGGGGGCGGTGGCGACCCGTCGGTTTTTCGCACTCATGATGCTGGGACCGCTGGCGGTCACGGTGCCGTTGGCGCTGCCGGGTTGGGCCTGGGGGACCTGGGGATTGATCGGCCTGGCGGCGCTGGGACTGATACGCGAGATGCAGCGCCGCGACGGCGCGGCGCTCAATGCGTTGTTGGGTCTGACGGCGCTCTATTCGCTGGCCGTGGCCCTGTGGCTCTGGCTGCGGCTGGTGGTGGCCGCCGGCTGAGCGACAGGGCCATGGATCACTCGGGCAGCTCGGCGCTGTGGAAGACGTTCTGCACGTCGTCCAGGTCGTTGAGGGTATCGAGCAGCTTCTCGAACATCGCTACGTCGTCACCTTCGATCGAGGTCGTGGTCTGAGGCACGAACTGGATCTCGTCGATTTCGAAGTCGAGCTCACCGAAGGCGTCGATCAGCGCCTGCTTGGCCTTGGCGTATTCGGTATGGGGCGCGAAGACGGTGATATGGCCCTCCTCGCTCTCGATGTCGGTGACGTCCACATCGGCCTCCATCAGCGCCTCGAGGGTGGCGTCCTCGTCATTCCCCGGGAAGGCGAGGATGGCGCAGTGGTCGAACATGTGGCTGACGCTGCCCGGGGTGCCGAGCTTGCTCTTGGCCTTGTTGAAGCAGGCGCGCACGTCGCCGAAGGTGCGGTTCGGGTTGTCGGTCAGACACTCCACGATGACCATGCAGTTGCCCGGCCCGAAGCCCTCGTAGCGGGCGGGAGAGAAGTCCTCGCCGCCCACGCCGCTGGCCTTGTCGAGCGCCTTGTCGATCACATGGCTGGGTACCTGGTCCTTCTTGGCGCGTTCGATCAAACCGCGCAGGGAGAGATTGCCCGAGGGGTCGGTGCCGCCCTGCTTGGCGCAGACATAGATCTCGCGGCCGTACTTGCTGTAGACCTTGGTCTTGGCGTCGGCCGTCTTGGCCATGGATTCCTTGCGGTTCTGGAAGGCCCTGCCCATTGCACTGTCCTGTGGCGTTGAAATACGAGGCTGGATTCTACGAAACCGGGGCGGAGGCGAACAGGGATATTTTGTCGTCATTCATGCAGGACCTGGCAGTCGTCATGGCTACACTGCCAGGAAGACTTATTCACGCTGGAGCGTCATTCGATGGATCATCATGCCTACCGCCATGCGCTGGCCGATTGTCTCGCCGAGAGCGAGTTGCCCTTTGCCCCCGAGGAGTTCGCGGCGCGTCGGCGCCGGGTGCGACAGGCCATGCAGGCCGTCGGGTTCGATGCACTGCTGCTGACCGATCCTGCCGACATCTTCTACTTGACTGGCTATCACACCTTCGAGGTCTCGGTGTACACCTGTCTGGTCGTTTCGGCCGACCGGCTGGTGCTGCAGGTGCCCTCTATCGAGACCGGCCCGGCCGTGGTCACCGCCAAGGTGGATGAGATTCTGGGCTATCGCTGGGAAGGCATTGAGGAGGTGATATCGCCGCTGGCGGAGATCCTCGCCCCCTTCCCTGCCATCGGGCTGGATGTCTTCGGGGCCGGCCTGCGCCACGGGGTCATTCGCGAACTGCAGGCACGCCTTGGCAGCGGACGCTTTCGCGACGATGGCGGTGAACTGCTCGACCGCATCCGCATCGTCAAGACGCCCGCGGAGCTCGACTGCCTCAGCGAGAGCGCGCGCATCACGTCCGCTGGGCTGCGGGCGGCCATCGAGGTCATCGCGCCCGGCGTGACCGACAACGACGTTGCGGCGGAGGGCAGCCGGGCGCTGCTGGCGGCAGGCAGCGAGTTCATGAGCCTGCAGCCCATCGTTACCACCGGCCGGCGCATCAGCGTCATCCACGTCAACCACAAGCGCCATGCAATCGCCGCGGATGAGCCGGTGTTCCTGGAGTTCGGCTCGGCCTTTCACCGCTATACCGCGCCAATGATGCGCACCGCCGTGGCTGGCCGGGCCAGCACCGAGATGCAGGCGCTGCGCGATGTCTGTCGCGAGATGTTCGAGGCGTTGATAGCCTCCATGCGGCCCGGCCGAACCTTCGACGATGCTGCCCGTGCTGCCGAGGCCGTGCTGGCGCCTCACGCCGAGCGCGTGTTTTTCTCGGGAGTCTTCGGCTATGCGGTAGGGGCACAGTTCCCGCCGAGCTGGGTCGAGGGTACCGGCTACATCGCTCGTGGCCAGCATCGCGAGTTCTCTGCCGACATGGTCTTCCATCTGCCTCTCTGCCTGCGACTGCCGGGGCAGTGGGGCATCGGCCTCAGCGATACCGTTCGGGTCACCCCCGACGGTGGGCAGCCGCTCACCGACAATGATTGGCAGCTGCATGAGCGCCTCTGAGGTGCACCACGCCCCCAGGGAAACCCTGACCTGGGCTGAGAACGCCGTCAGAGACGCGAGGTGAACCATGGCCAGCTCAGCACGCCGGGAGCCGAATCGCAGGGGGCGCCTGAGGATAGGCACGTCCGGTTACCAGTACCCACACTGGAAGGAACGTTTCTATCCCGCCGACCTGCCGCAGAAGGCGTGGTTCGACTACTATGCCGACTGCTTCGATACGGTGGAGATCAACGCCACCTTCTACCATCTGCCCCGTGCAGATACCGTCGACGGCTGGCGGGAGGACGCGCCGTCATCGTTCGAGTATGCCCTCAAGTTCAGCCGTTACGGCAGCCACATCAAGCGGCTCAAGGACCCCGGGCAGAGCATCCCCCCCTTTCTCGACCTTGCCGCTCGCCTCGAGGGGCATCTCGGACCGGTGCTGGTGCAGCTGCCGCCGAAATGGAAGCCGAGACCGGACCGTCTCGACGCCTTCCTGGCGGAGGCGCCGGGCCGCTTCCGCTGGGTTGTCGAGGTGCGCGATCCGAGCTGGCTCAATGAGGAGATCTTCAGCGTGCTCCGTGAGCACGGTGCGGCCCTCTGCATCCACGACATGCTGGATAACCATCCGCGCGAGCTGACGACGGACTGGACCTACCTGCGCTATCACGGCGATCGCCATGCCGGCTGTTATACGCACCAGTTCCTGACCGCCGAGGCGGATCGGCTGGCCGATCTGCTCAAGGACGGTCACGGCGTCCATGCCTACTTCAATAATGACGAGGCGGCTCACGCCATACACGATGCCTTGGCGCTCAAGCGCTATGTGGAGGGTCGCCTGTGAGCCTTATGTCGCGACGTCCTTCGTTTAACAGCGTGTTGGCCCGAGCTTTCTCCTGATTTGCACTCGATGACGTTTCTCCTGCAGCATGAATTGGCAAGGCAAACCTGGACATGACGAGGATCAAGCAGGACGCTGGTCTGATGGCATTCTGCGCACGAACATCTATATATTAGGAGACCGATGACGGCAAGCGTAGCTTGCAGAGGTTCCATGACAGGGCCGATCGGGCTCTTTCTGTATCGACCATCACCTTGGAGGAACGCATGACGCAAACAGTGACAGCTACCTACGACGATGCCATGAAGGCCGTCAACGCATACGATGAGCTGATTTCCAAGGGCTTTCCCCGGGAGAAGTTGTATCTCGACAAGGAGGCCGGCGAAGTCAAGGTGATCGTTCCCGACTCGTCGCAGCCTGAGGCAGAGGAGATCCTCAAGCGCCACGAGCCGAATGACACCCGCTCGGCGCCTTACGAGGACTAAGCCGCTCAATCAGGCAAGACGCTGCGTAACACTTGTGCTGCCTCCAGCTGACCGGGCGTCCGCTGGAGGTGTCTTTTTTCATGTCACTTCACCACAGCCTTCCACCTGAAAGGATCTCGTTATCCAGGAGCCCATGATCACGCTCTCCCTCATCGCTCTCACCGTCATCGTGTCCTTGGCGGCCTGGCGGTCGCCGTCCCTTCTCGCGTCGCTGATCTACTGGCCACCGGGCGTGGCCAAGGGACAGTGGTGGCGGCTGCTCACGCATGGTTTCATCCATGCCGACGGAGCCCACCTGCTCTTCAACATGATCACCTTCTACTTCTTCGGCAGGGTCATGGAGCAGGTTTTGACGCCACGCATCGGTGCCTTGGGCTTTCTGCTCTTCTACCTGTCGGGCATTCTCGTTGCCATCCTGCCCAGCCATCTTCACCATCGTGGCGACAGCCAGTACCGTAGCCTTGGGGCGTCGGGAGCGGTGGCGGCGATGCTGTTCGCTTACATTCTCCTGCAGCCCTGGTCGCTGCTCTTTGTCTTCTTCGTGCCGGTACCTGCGATCGTCTTTGCGATCGTCTACGTAGCCTATTCGTTTCACGCCAGCCACCGTGGGGGGAGCAAGATCAATCACAGCGCTCACCTTTGGGGCGGTGCCTGGGGCGTGGCGTTCATGCTGCTGCTCGAGCCGGGGCTCGGGCCGCGCTTTGTGGAGGAGCTGTTGTCGAAGCTCCCCTAAGCGTGCCGACGGATCACACCGCCAGGGCGATCCCTAGCCCCGTCACCATGGAAGCAATCATTGGCACGGCCACTCGCTTGCCGAGTTGCCTGGTGCCCAGGAGGGTGGCCAGCCCTGACTTGAAGAGATTGTTGACGGCGGCAGCGATCACGATGCCCAGCACGGCGGTGGAGGTATCGATGTCCTCCAGCGACATGCGGGTCAGCGACAGGGTAATGGCATCGACGTCGGCTACCCCCGATGAGGCTGCCAGCAGATAGATGCCGGCTTCGCCCAGCCATCCACGCAGCCACTCGCCGAGCAGCATGATCGCGGTCAGCAGGCCGCCGAACAGCAGAGCCGTGCGCAGTTCCAGCGGGTTCTGGATGGGGGTCGGACTGTCGACCTGAAGGGTCTTGCGGTGGTGGTGCCAGAGATACAGCGCGGGCAGGTAGAGCATCGCCCCCATGACGGTGACCGGAAGCAGCAGCGTTGGCAGCAGGCCGGGACTGATCAGCGCGGTGTAGATCAGGATGCGCGGGAACATGGTACCGCAGGCCAGCAGGATGCCGGCGGCCAGCATGGCCTCGAGGTCACTGCTCTGGCGTGATACCCGCGCGAAGTGCAGGGTCAGCGCCGTGGAGGAGGAGAGTCCGGCGAATAGACCGGTAAACAGGATGCCCTTTTCGGCGCCACCCAGGCGCATGGCGAAGTAGCCGACGAAAGAGATCGAGGCGATCAGTACCACCATCCACCAGATCTCGTAGGGGTTGAGCGCCTCGCCGGGCCCCATGCCGCGATCAGGGAGCAGCGGCAGCATCACCACCGTGATCAGAAGCAGCTTGAGCCCGGCATCGAGCTCATGAGCCTGCAGCTTGTTCAACAGGCCGTGGATCTCGTGTTTGTTGTCCAGTATCACCGCGGTGATCACCGCGCCAGCGGCGGCCAGGGCCAAGTCGATCGATACGGCCACGGCGCCGAAGCAGAAGGTCAGCAGCAGGCCTACCAGGCCGGTGATGCTGTAGTCATGCTGCTCGGCCAGCTTCGCACGCCAGGCCACCAGGCTGATGCCGGCCACGGTCACGAAGATCAGCGGGAAGGCCCACTCGCTGACGGTTTCCGAGAGCAGCGCGGCAATACCACCGAGCAGCCCGACGAGTGCGTGGGTACGGATACCGGCGACGCGCTCGCCGGATTTCTGCTCCCGAGCCGTCCAGCCGCGCTCGATACCGATCAGCGCACCCAGCAGCAGCGCCACGCCCAGCCGAATGGCGGAATCGTTGGCAGCGAGGAATTGGCTGGCGACATCATCCATGGGCAGGGCTTCCTGGCGCCGTCTAGTGATCGGTGAACTCTTTCATGGTGGCCCGAGGCGACGTCTGCTTCAATGGCTTATATAGAAAGGCGTCCCGTCATTGGCCCGGATACATTGCTGGGTCAGGCTGATATCTTCTGACTCTGGATCCAACGCAAGGATTTCCCATGACATGAGTGGCGAGTCGTTTCCCTCCGAGGCGTTGCCCGAGAGGCGTCATCGGGATATACGTCGTCGCGCCATCGCCCTCTACGTGCTGGCTCTGCTGATTCTGCTCCTGATGTTTGCCGGTATCCTGCGGGACCAGCATCGGCGTGACCTCGAGGTGGGCCGGGAGCGTGCCAGCGCTCGCAGCGACCTGGTGGCCGAATGGGTGGCCACTACCTTTGCCGTGAGCGAGCATGCTCTGGGAGGGCTGTCGCAGCTGCTCGATGCCCCTCAGCAGCAGGGAGGGGGGAGGCTTGCGGTCACCCCTAGCGATTTCGAGGCCCTGTTGGCTGGTCAGCGTGATCGTCTCGCCTTCATCGATGAGTTGAGCCTGGTCGATGCAGCTGGCAGTGTCATTGCCTCATCCGCGCCCTGGTGGCCGCCTGACTACAACGTCAGCAGCCGGGAGTTCTATCTCGCCTTCCTGGAAGATCCCAGCCTCGAATCCCTGGTGACACCGCTCTACTGGTCTCCGTTCAGGCAGACCTACCATCTCGTCCATGCTCTCCGCCTGCTGGGGCCGGATGGCAAGTTCCGTGGCCTGGCCGTGGTGCGGCTCAATCCAGCGATCTTCGGCGAATCACTGGCGCGGCTGGGTATGACCCGCGGCGAGAGCATCGCCATCGCAGACACCGAGATGCGGTTGATCACCCGCCGGCCAGCATTCGATGAGGGTGGCGCCATGGGCGTGCTCGGCACCCCCTTCAGCGAGCCGCTGACACGAGCCTTCCTCGACAGTGGCGAGGCATCTACGACCCTGCGCACGGCCTCGCCGCTGGACGGCAGTGAGCGACTCTATGCCATGCAGCGCGTAGCGAATCTGCCCTTGCTAGTGGTAGTGGGCGAGGAACTCGAGGTCCTGCTCGCCGGCTGGTGGCAGCGGCTCTGGCTGCTGGTCGGCATCTTTCTGGTGGTGGCGGCACTGGGCTGGTGGCTGCTGCGCCACTACCTGGGTCGGCTGCGGCTGGAGAGCGAGCTGAGCCGGCGCCTGGTGGAGCGTGAGCAGGTCCGTCGGACGGTTCAGGACCGCGAGGCGCAGCTGCGGGCCCTCGTCAGCTCGATCCAGGACATGATCTTCGTGTTCGATGCCCAGGGCCGCTTCGTCTATGTTCATGCCGTGGACCGAGACCAGCTGCTCGAGGAACCCGAGGCGTTGTTGCAGCGCCACTACAGTGAAGTCCTGCCCGTAGCAGTGGTACGGCGGTTCGATGAGGCTCTGGCCGAGCTGCAGGTCACCGGTGAACCGGTGGAAACGGAGTATCGCGTCACCCTGGCCGGCGTGCCCCGTGACTTCCAGGCCATCATCAGTCCGCTGGTCGAGGAGGGCGACGGCTATAGCGGTGTGCTGGCCGTCGTGCGTGAGGTGACCCAGTTCCGTGCTACCGAGGCCCAGCTGCGCATCGCCGCCACCGCCTTCGAGACGCACATGGGCATGGTCATCACCGATGACCAGGCCAGGATCCTCAAGGTCAACGACACCTTCACTCGTATTACCGGCTATTCCGAGGCCGAGGTGCTGGGTCGCAACCCCAGCCTGCTCAGTTCTGGCCATCATGACGAGGCCTTCTATAGTCATCTCTGGGCGTGCGTCAAGGAGAAAGGCAGCTGGCAGGGCGAGATATGGAACCGGCGCAGGAACGGCGAGGTGTTCCCCGAATGGCTGACCATCAGTGCGGTGCATGACAAGGCAGGCGAGCTGACTCACTATGTGGCTACCTTCAGCGATATCTCTCAGCACAAGGCCGCCGAGGCAGAGATCCATCAGCTCGCCTTCTATGATCCCCTGACCGGCTTGCCCAATCGCCGGCTGATGCTGGACCGCCTGGAGGGTGCGCTCAAGGACAGCTTTCGCAGCAGCCAGTTTGGCGCACTGCTCTATCTCGACCTGGATAACTTCAAGCAGGTCAACGACACCCTGGGGTATCACGCCGGCGACCAGCTGCTGCAGCAGGTTGCCAGCCGACTGGGCGAGTCACTCCGCGCGAGTGACACCTTGGCTCGGCTGGACGGTGACGAGTTTGCGGTGCTGTTCCACGACCTGGGCCGCAATACACAGCGAGTGGCGGCTGTCGTCGAGCGCATCGCTTACAAGCTGCTCGGGGCGCTAAGGGTGCCGAGCAGCCTGGCCGGGAGCTCGGTGACGATGACCGGCAGCATCGGCATCACTCTCTACCGCGATCATGGCACGACCCTTGACGAGATCCTCCAGCAGGCCGATATGGCCCTCTTCCAGGCCAAGCAGGCCGGGCGCGATACTCTGCGCTTCTTCGATCCGGCCATGCAGGAACAGCTTCATGCGCGTTCCCGGCTCGAGGCGGGTCTGCGCCAAGCGTTGGCCAACAACGAGTTCCTGCTTTACTACCAGCCCCAGGTGGATGCCGACCGACACATGATCGGGGTCGAGGCGTTGCTGCGCTGGGAGCATCCGGAGCGAGGCCTGGTTTCACCGGGCGAGTTCATTCCCTTGGCCGAGGAGAACCGACTGATCGTGCCCATCGGCGGTTGGGTGCTGGAGACCGCCTGTCGGCAGCTGGCGGCCTGGGCCAAGGATCCCGCTACGGCCGATCTCACTGTCGCGGTGAACGTCAGCCCCCAGCAGTTCCGCGAGACCGATTTCGTCGCGCGGGTGCTGACCACCCTGGAGCTCACCGGTGCCCGCCCCGAGAAGCTCAAGCTCGAGGTGACCGAGAACCTGTTCGTCGATGATCGTGACGAGGCCCGCGAGATCATGCGGCTCCTCAGGGAGCACGACGTGACCTTTTCCCTGGACGACTTCGGCACCGGCTACTCCTCACTCTCCTACCTCAGGCGCCTGCCCCTGGACCAGCTCAAGATCGACCAATCCTTCGTGCACGACCTGCACGAGGACGAGGCGAGTGCGGCCATCGTCGCCAGCATCATCACTCTTTCGCATAGCCTGCAGTTGGATGTGATTGCCGAGGGCGTCGAGACCGAGGCCCAGCAGGCTTGGCTGATGGCTCACGGCTGCCGGGCATTCCAGGGTTACCTGTTCGGCTGGCCGATGCCGGTAGATGAGCTGCCGCTGGATACGTGAGTGGCGAGCCTCATGGCCGTCGTGTGAAAGATGGCCGGGTGTGCCAGGCTGTTGGGAAAGCGGCTGAACGAGACTTGTCGACAGATCCTTGAACGACACACGGGAGGAGGATTCCCATGGCTATGAAACGCGTCACGCAGTTTCTCGACGAGAATGGCGTAAAATACTTCATACAGCAGCATTCCCCGGCCTATACCGCCCAGGAGGTTGCCGAGGCAGCCCATGTGCCCGGCCGCCACTTCGCCAAGAACGTGATGGTCAACGTCGACGGTCGCCTTGCGCTGGCGGTGCTGCCGGCCTCCGATCGGGTCGACCTGCAGCGATTGGCCCAGTCTCTCGGCGCCCAATCCGTCGAACTGGCCAAGGAGAGCGCGTTCAGCGAGCGTTTCCCCGACTGCGAGCCCGGCGCCATGCCCCCCTTCGGCAACCTCTTCGACCTGGAGGTCTTCGTATCGCCGCATCTGGCCGAAGCCGACATCATCGCGTTCAGCGCCGGTAGCCACCACGAGGTCATGCAACTTGCCTACGGCGTGTTCGATCGGCTCGTGAAACCAGCGGAAGTGGCGATGTAATGCCTCGCCTGGCCCTGCATCGCCACAGCGCGAACCTGCGGTTCAGCGCCGAGCCCTCCCGAGATCACGCCTTGAGGTGTCGGCGGGCCTCTTCGGCGCTCTCGTAGATATGGGGCGAGACGGCGCGCGCCTCCAGGGCGTGGCCGAGCTTGCGGCGCATGAAGCTGCTGGTGGTGTAGCGGGTCACCCGGCTGTAGAAGCGCTGCTCGAGGCCGCGCACCATCTCGGTGTAGGGAGCGAGCAGGGCGTCGTCGATGCGGAAATGGTCGTAGTTGACGACGGCCTGGACCCGGCGACCCAGCGGGGCGAGGCGGCGCTCGACCTCCCGCTCGATGGCGTCGATGTCTGCCCGGGAGGCGACCCGCATGTGCTCGAAGTTGATGAAGAGCACGTCCTCGCTCTCGTCGAGACTGAAGCGCTGCGCCAGCGGCTGGTCGAGCAGTTCGTCGGCGAGCCCCATAGGCGCCTCGCGGAAGATGCGCGCGTCCATGGTGCGGGGCGGCTCGGGCATCCGCGGGGTGAAGGCCATCAGCGCCAGGATGTCGCGCTCCAGATCGACCCCCGGGGCGATCTCGGTGAGAGTGAGCCCCTCCGGGGTGAGTTCGAACACTGCCCGCTCGGTGACATAGCAGACCGGTTTGCCGTCCGCGGCTGCCAGGGTTCCACTGAAGGTGCGGTGTTCCACCTCTTCGACGAACTTGCCCTGGCCGCTCGGGGGCGACTCGAGCCGTCCATCGACGATAGCGAGCGCCTCCTTGGTGGCCACGAAGGTACCCATGAACACCACCTTGCGGGCGTTCTGGCTGATGTTGATGAAGCCGCCGGCGCCGGCCAGCCGCGGGCCGAAGCGTGAGACGTTGACGTGGCCCGCGGCATCGACCTGGGCCATGCCCAGGAAGGCAATATCGAGCCCGCCGCCGTCGTAGAAATCGAACTGGGCCGGCTGGTCGATGATCGCCTGGGTGTTCAGCGCCGCGCCGAAGTCGAGCCCGCCGGCCGGCAGGCCGCCGATCACCCCGGGTTCGGCGGTCAGGGTCAGGTGCTCGAGCAGGCGCTCTTCGCTTGCCACCGCGCCGACCCCCTCGGGCATGCCGATCCCCAGGTTGACCACGCTGTTGGGCTTGAGCTCGAAGGCCGCACGCCGAGCGATGATCTTGCGCGCCGAGAGCGGCAGCGGCTCGGGCGTTGCCATGGGCGCGCGGATCTCACCGGAATAGGCCGGGTTGTAGGCGGTGCGGAAGGTCTGCCAGTGATGGGTTGGGTCCTCGCAGACCACCACGCAGTCGACCAGGATGCCGGGAATCTTCACGTCCTTGGGGTGCAGGGTACCGTGTTCGGCCAGCCGTTCCACCTGCACGATCACCACGCCCCCGGAGTTGCGTACCGCCGTGGCGATGGCCAGTGCCTCCAGGGTCAGGGCCTCGCGCTCCATGCTGACGTTGCCCAGGGTGTCGGCGGTGGTGCCGCGCAGCAGCGCCACCTGCAGCGGCAGCGCGCGATAGAAGAGGTACTCCTGGCCGTCGACGGGCAGCAGCGACACGCGCTCCTCGAGGGTGACGTCGTTGATCCTGCCGCCGCCCAGGCGCGGGTCGACGAAGGTACCCAGCCCCACCCGGGTGAGGGTGCCAGGCTTGCCGGCGGCGATGTCGCGGAAGAGGTGCGAGATCACTCCCTGGGGCAGGTTCCAGGCCTGGATACGCCCCTCGATGGCGAGTTTCTGCAGGGTAGGCACCAGGCCCCAGTGCCCGCCTATCACCTTGGCGACCAGCCCTTCATGGCCGAAATGATTGAGCCCGCGGGTCTTGCCGTCGCCCTGGCCGGCGGCATACATCAGGGTCAGGTCGCAGGGCTCGCCGGTCTCCAGGAAACGCGCCTCCAGCGCCACCGCTAGCCCCTCGGCGAAGCCGATGCCGACGAAGCCGCCGGTCGCCAGGGCGTCGCCGTCACGGATCAGATTCACGGCCTCACGGGCGGAGACCACCTTGCCCTTTTCGGTGAAGGGCTGACGAGAGAGCAGGGGATGGGGCATGGCGGACGTCCTGGTGATCGTTCTTTGTAATGGTTATTTGTTTTCGCTCCTTCACGGTAGCACGCGTCGTGGTGTACCGGCAGGGCTTGCCAGGCAGGGGAGAAGTGTCGAATACTGTCTATATATACAGTTTTTGATGGAGAGGCCCATGATATTGCCGATATCCACCACCGCCCGGGTGATCGGCCGTGCCGTGCTGCTCCCCGGCGATACGGCCCAGCCACTGATGGGCTGCCGGGTGCGGGCGGGCTTCCCGAGCCCCGCCGACGACCACCTGGATGTGGAGATCGACCTGCACGCCCATGTGGTGCGCCGCCCGGCCGCCACCTACTTCGTACGGGCCGAGGGCGACTCCATGCTCGGTGATGGCATCCACCATGGCGACCTGCTGGTGGTGGATCGGAGCCTGGAGCCGCTGCCCGGGCGGGTGGTGGTGATCGCCGTGGATGGTGAGCCCACCGTGAAGCGCCTGGAGCGCCGCGGTGAACGGACCTTCCTGGTGGCCAGCAACCCGCGCTTCGCGCCGATCCCCCTGGCGGGCCGTGAATGCGAGGTATGGGGCGTGGTCACCCATGTGATCCATGCATTGCCGGGGGGCGAGCCGTGATCGCCCTGGTCGACTGCAACAACTTCTACGTCAGCTGCGAGCGGGTCTTCGATCCGCGCCTGGAGGGACGCCCGGTCGGCGTGCTCTCCAACAACGATGGCTGTGTGGTGGCGCGTTCCAACGAGCTCAAGGCGTTGGGCGTGGCGATGGGCGCGCCGATGCATCTGCTGCCACCGGCCATTCGCCGCCAGGCAGTGCTGCTCTCGAGCAACTATGCGCTCTATGGCGACATGAGCCGGCGGGTCAACTTGGTGCTGGCCGAATTCTCGCCGGATGTGGAGGCCTACTCCATCGATGAGAGCTTCGTGGGCTTTTCCGGCTTCGCCCTGAGCCGCCTGGAGGCGCATGCCCAGCGGCTGCGCGAGACGGTACGCCGCGACACCGGCATCCCGGTCTGCGTGGGGCTGGCGCCGACTCGGGTGCTGGCCAAGGTGGCCAACCGGGCGGCCAAGAAGATGCCTGCCTACGAGGGTGTCTGCCTGCTGGAGGCCGACGGGACCGCCACCCGAGCACTGCTCAGGGGGCTGCCGGTGACCGAGCTGTGGGGCGTGGCGCGGCGCACCGCCGAACGGCTGGCGCTGATGGACATCCACACCGCCTGGCAGCTGCGCCAGGCCGATCCCAAGCAGGTCCGGCGCCATTTCTCGGTAGTGCTGGAGCGTATCGTCTGGGAGCTGCGCGGCCGCCCGGCCATCGTGCTCGATGACATCAATGAGCCACGCCAGCGCATCATGGTCTCGCGCTCCTTCGGGCGGCTGACAGACGCGTTCGCCGACCTGCAGGAGGCCGTGCGCCAGCACGCTGCCCGGGCCGCCGAGAAGCTGCGTGGCCAGGGCAGCCAGGCGCGAGCGCTGATGGTCTTCCTGCGCACCAACCCGCACCTGGCCGGCGAGCGCCAGTACCGCAACAGCGTGGTGGTACCGTTGCCGGCCCCCAGCGACGACAGCCGCGAGCTGCTCGAGGCTGCAGGCAAGGGGCTTGCGGCGATTTTCCTCGAAGGGGTGCGCTACCAGAAGTGCGGGGTGATGCTGCTCGACCTGGTGGAGGCCGACCGCCACCAGCTCTCGCTGCTGGCGCCACGCAGCGAGGCGGCGCGCGGGCGCAGCCAGCGGCTGATGGCGACGGTGGACCGGCTCAATCGCGAGATGGGTCGCGACACCGTGCGCTTCGGCCTGCCTCGCCAGGGAACCGCCTGGGCGCTGCGCTGCGAGCGGCGCACCTCGCGCTATACCACTCGCTGGGATGAGTTGATGCGGGTCAAGACACGCTGAAAAAGTATCGGAAGCTGCGGCGGTGCGGGGTTTCCGCGGCGAGGTGATTGACTACACTGGAGGCGCAAAGGCGCGGTTATTCGTCGCGCCGGAAGGTCATCGACAGGGGAAGACCCATGCGCATCAAGGGCAAGAACGTCATCGTCACCGGCGGCGCCAGCGGCATCGGCCTGGCCAGCGTGGAGCGCTGCCTGCAGGAGGGCGCCAGCGTGGTCATCGCCGACCTCGAGGACAGCGACGGTCAAGCAAGGGCCGCTGAACTCGATGGACGGTACGACGGCCGCTGCCTGTTCATGGCGTGCGACGTTACCGATACAGCCCAGGTCGACCGCCTGTTCGAGGAGACCGTTGCGGAGCTGGGCAGCGTGGAGGCGGTGTTCAACAATGCCGGGATCGGTGGCATCTGTCCCACCGATGAGCTGAGCGATGAAGACTATCTCAGGGTTATCGATATCAACCTCAACGGCGTCTTTCGTGTGGCCCGGGCGGCCTTGAGAGTGATGTACGAGCAGGGTGGTGGCAGCATCGTCAACTGCGCCTCCATCCTCGGCGTGTTCGGCCAGTCGCAGACCGCCGCCTATACGGCGGCCAAGGGCGGAGTGGTCAATCTGACACGCACGCTGGCCATCGAGGCGGCGCCGAAGGGCGTGCGAGTGAATGCCATCGGCCCGGGGTATATCGACACCCCGCTGCTAGAGGCGCTGGATGACGAGATGCTGCAGGGGCTTATCAGCCTGCATCCCCTGGGTCGTCTGGGCCGCCCGGAGGAGGTGGCTAACGCTTTTCTGTTTCTGGCCAGCGATGAGGCCAGCTTCGTCACCGGTGCCCACCTGATGGTCGATGGCGGTTTCACTGCCGGCAAGTCCTGAGGCCTGGCTTGGCCGAAAAGACCGAAGTGGGTCAAGATCGGCTGAGCCTTTTCATCGGCATGGGTATTTTCCGCAGTGCCGTCAGAGCGCCGAGAGAAAGTCGTTCAGGCGGTGTTCATCGGAGAGGTCTCCATAGAGCACTCGGCGCTCTCCCGAGGCATCGATGTGCATCAGGGCGGGGGTGGCGAAGATGCCGAAGGTGATGGCCTGCTGCGGATCACGTAGCAGGTCGACCTCGCGAGCCGGGGTGTCACCGATACCGGCGGCTTCGAGGGCGGCCGCGAGGTTGAGGTGGGCCCGCTGCGAGCGGGGCGCCTCTCCGGTAACAAACAAGATTAGAGCGGTACGCTCCGGGTGGGTATCGTCGGCGAGCGGGCTGTTCATCGGTCCTGCCCTCCCTCGCCGGGATTGCGACGTCGCAGTATATCGTCCTGGTGACGGTCCGTTCCGCGATCGATGTCCGTTTGGTCGTCATGCTCGGCTACCAGTTCCTCCTGCAGGCGTTCAAGTTCCTCCTGCCCCTGCTGGATAAGGGTACGGGTCTTGTCGATCTCCCGTTCCAGCCGTTGCCTCTGGCGAAGGCGTTCCTTGACCAGGCGCTGTCGCAGGGCGGCTTCCTCGCTTTCCTTCTGGACGCGCGCGGTGCCCATCAGGACCTCGCTGCCGAAGGGGTAGACGTCGGCGAGGTCGACGCCATCGGCGGAAAGCAGCATCTCGCGGACCTGGTTGGAGTGTCCCGTCCCGCGTGACTTGGCCACCGACAGCGAGCGATTGCGCTCGCCGCCGTTGATCTGGTAGCGCAGCACGATCCAGGTATCGGCCAGGGTCGAGGCATGGCTCAGGCTGGCTTCGCCGAAGGGGTCATCGGCCTCGGACAGCGAGGTCAGCATGGTGGTGATGCCCCGGGTGCGTGTCGCGGCTAGCAGGCGCTCCAGGGCGAGGAAGGCGCTCTCGGCACCGGACGCCTTGAGCAGGGCCGAGGCCGGGTCGATCACCAGGCAGTCGGGCCGGAATTCATCCATCAGGTTCAGCAGGGCCAGGTAGTGTTCCTCGACCATGGCATTCCAGCTGGCGCGGGCGACGACTCTCAGCAGGCCGCTGTCGATGGGCGATTGCAGGTCGATGCCCAGGGTGGCGACATTGCGCACGATCTGGGGCGCGAACTCGTCGAAGCTGATCAGCAGGGCCCGCTCGCCTCGCCCGGCGGCGGCCGCGACGAAGGCCGCTCCGAGCGTTGTCTTGGAGGTGCCGGGTTGGCCGGAGACCAGGGTGATCGAGCCGCGATAGACGCCGCCATCGAGTATCTTGTCGAGGCGCTCGATGCCGGTACTGAGACGTTCGCCGGCGGCCGGCACCGCCTCGGCGATGAAGGGCTCGGCATAGGGCAGACGAATGCCATCGTCGTCGATCAGCATGGCTAGTTCATCGGGGTTGTGACGCGTGCCCCGGTACTTGGCGATGCGGAAGCGTCGGTTGAGGCGCTTGTCCACCAGGCCGCTCGACAGCACCAGGATGGTGTTCATCATGAATTCGATGCCGGCGAGGTGATCCGGCTGGAAACTCTCATTGCCCGTGTGCTTACCGGTCAGCAGCAGGCTATACCCCTGGGCGATGCTCCAGTCATTGAGTTGGACGATCTGGTCGATGGCCATCTGGCTGTCGGCTTGGCGGCGCAGCAATTGGTCGATGCCGTCGAGGATGATCCAGGTGCCTTCCACGCGCCTGGCGCAGTGATCCAGCACGGCGAGCAGCCCTTCGATATCGAAGGCCCCGGAGAATTCCGCCTCCTTCATCGACTGGCCGTCGATGATCTCGCAGCGCGCCGACTCGCGCAGGCTCCGTCCCCAGCGGAAGGCGTCGGCGTTGCGCAGCATCTGATCGCGGGATTCCTCGAAGCTCATGAAGACGCCGCCTTCCCCCATTGCCAGGGCGCTGGCGAGGATCTGCAGGCCGAGGATGGTCTTGCCACAGCCCGGCTCGCCGATCACCAGGGTCACGCCCCCGGCCGGCAAGCCGCCGTGGGTGACGGTATCCAGATCGCGAATGCCGGTGGCTCGCTTGACGAGCCCGTACTCCGCTGTTGTTTCGGTGTCGTTCATTGCGTTTCCTTGTGGCGGGGTTCCGCTATCTTCCGGTGCCACCTCATGACACCCCGGGGGAAGGGCGTAGTTCCAGAGGCAGACGGGATTGTTTTTCCAACAACCAGCGAAAGTCCTCCACTTCCAGGGGCATGCTGTAATAGTAACCCTGGCCGATGCGGCAGCCCAACTCGAGCAGCGCATCACGCACGGCGGGAGTCTCCACGCCTTCCGCCACGGTATCGGCGCCCAGCACCTGGCTGATGCCCAGGATCATCGACACGATGTTGCGGTTGAGAGGCTCGTCGAGGATCTTGCGCACGAAGCCCATGTCGATCTTGATCTCGTCGAAGGGGTATTGCTGGAGGTAGAGCAGCGACGAATAGCCGGTGCCGAAGTCATCCATGGAGAGCCGTACCCCCAGCGCATGCAGGTCGTTGATCTGCTGTCGCAGTTGCACGGATTCCTCGCTGAACACGCTCTCGGTGATCTCCAGGGTCAGGGACGACGGGTCGATGTCATGGGTCTCGAGGGCCTCACGCACCTTCTCTGTGAAGTCACCCAGGCGGAACTGATCCACCGAGACGTTCACCGAGACCTGGACCAAATCGAGTCCGGCCTCCTGCCACTCGCGGAGGTGGCGACAGGCCTGGAGGAGCACCCAGTCACCGATCGGGCCGATCAGCTGGCTCTGTTCCGCCACGCCGATGAACTGGCCGGGCATCTGCATCCCGCGTTGGGGATGATTCCAGCGGATCAGCGCCTCGCAGCCGATTACCTCACCGGTGGCGAGATTCACCTTGGGCTGGTAGTGCAATTCGAACTGGTCATCCTCTAGGGCTTGGCGAAGGTCGCGGGTAAGGTCAATGCGCCGTTGGGCGAGTCGATCCATCTCTCGGTTGTAGCGATAGAACTCACCGTTGTCGCGTAGGCGAGTCTCGTGCAGGGCGATCTCCACTTCGTGCAGCAGAATTTCGGCGCCGCGTTCGTTGTCGCCGAGCAAGGTATAGCCGCCGCGAGCCGCGATCTCGATGATGAAGTCTTTTACCTGTAGGGGCGTATGGAAGAGGTCGTCAAGGTGATCGAGACGCTCGCGGGGGTGTGAACTCCCGTCATCGGGCAGGAAGAGGATAAACTGGTCGCCGCTGATGCGCCCGATGAGGATGTCCTTGCCGAGGCCATTTTCGAGGCGACGCGCCAATTCGATTAGCAGGTGGTCGCCGGTGTCATAACCATAGGCATCGTTGAGGTTGCGCATCTCGCGGATATCCAGCAAGACGATGAGGGCCGCCGGGTTCCAGCCGTGCTGGGCAATGTGGCGTGAAAAGGCCTCCATGAAGCCCAGGCGATTGGCGAGGCCGGTCAGCGGATCCCGGTACGCCAGGCGCTTGAGCTCGCGCTCCGCCAGCTTGCGCTCGGTGATGTCCACATGCATCACCACGGCGCCCAGGAAGCCCTGGGCTTCCTGGCCCGGCATCAGCCGGCTGGCCATCATGCGAAACCAGCGGGGCTGGTCCGGGGAGTGGCAGGGATACTCGAGGGCGAAGGAGGCCTGGTGGCCAGCCAGCACGGCCTTCAATCCTTCGGCCGCTTCAAGCGCTTCCTCGGCGCAGTCGCCGTTGGCAGCGCGACAAACGCTAAGGTAGTTGCTGCCGACGCCGAAGGTGGTATCTCGAGAGTCATTGTTTGTGCCGAAGTGCCGCCATTGGTCGTTGACGTCGAGGATCTTGCCGTCGCCGTCGAGCAGGGCGATATGGGCGGGCAGGGCGTCGATCAGCGCGCGGCGCGTGGCCAGGGCCCCGGAGAGGGTCTCCAGCATGCCGTCCTGGCGGTCGAGCATGCGGTTGAAGGTGCGCGACAGGTCGGCGAATTCATCCGACCCCGAAACCGGGACGCGGACATCGGGCTCCCCGGCCTCCACCCGCCGGGTGGCGTGGTAAAGGGACCGCAGGGGGCCGTGGATTCGCCGATACATCAGCCCGAAGGCGACGACGCAAAGGGCCCCGAAGAGCCCCGCGGCGGTGGCGAAGCCACTGGCAATCCAGTTGGCATCACGGGCGATCATCGTCTGGCGCTGACTCGTCACCTCCCGAAGTGCGGTGTCCAGTTCGATGCCATAGCCGGCAACCTGATTCATGATGACCTGGCTACGCAAGGGCAGGAGCAGGGGACTGTCTGCCTGGCGTTGGGTGTCGCTTTCCTCCCGGAGCCGGGTGGGTTGCGAATAGACGGTTGCAAGGGTGCCGACCAGGAAGTCGATGTGGTGGATGGCGCGACGAGCGTCGGGATGGACCTCCGCAAGCTCTGCCAAGGTATGCTTCAAGGATGTGGCCTCGGCACGATAGCTCTCCAGGCGCGCCGGGTCGGCGTGATTGACAAGCAGGGCATCGCTTGCCACCGAGAACTCCCCGATGCGATGGTGGAGATCCATCAGGGCCTTGATCTCCGCCTGTTTTTCCTGCATTTCGCCCATGCTGTGCAAACCTACCAGGACCAGGGCGACAAGGCCTATCACGCAAGCGGTGATGCTGACCACGGAGAGGCGCACGAGTTTCATGATCGGGCTATCCGGTCATTGGGCGTCTCGTCGACCAGGCTCGGTAGGTCGCCGAGGGTCTCGGTACCGAAAAGGCGGGTGGGCTCGTGGGTGTTCGCAATGGTGGTCAGGGAGGCGGTAACCAGGGCAAAGCTCGCCAGCGTCGCATTGCTATTTATTCTTATCCAATGCCATTCCTGACAGCATGATTGTTGAATCCGCATGCTCTTCAGCGTCCATGTCGAGGGTAGCCTGTACTACTTCTTATCAGTATGTTCTCAGGTCCCGGGGATTGCCAATCAGGGCAGGGGCGTCATGGTCAGAGAAATCAGAAGGCTAATGGTGTCCGGACGATCCGGACCATGACCACCCTATCTGTCTGCGCTTCAAGGCGGAGGCTCGTGCCTATTGTCTGATGAGGCCTTCACTCCGGGGCTCAGGGCGCCAACGCGGGCAGCACGAAAGGGAATACACCCTGGGTAGGTCTTTCACCAGGCAGGCCTTTCAGACCTTACGATCGTCGGCCGGGTGTTCTGGTAGGAGTCGTTCGACTAAGGTGCCTATCCATGCATCACCTGCATTGACTATAATTCATCCATGAAAACGCTCACTCTTCAGCTAGACGGTATCAAGCCGGCGGATCTCTCCATGAAACGCCTGGCTGATTACCTGTGCGAGCTCTCTGAACTCTACGGGAAGGGCGGGCGCTTGCATTTTGAGTCTGTCAGCGAGGGCTCGGCAAAGCTGAATGTGCGTGTAGATGACGACCACCATGCCGAGGTGCTCCATCGAGTCAGAGAGATAGCGCATGGTCTGGGCTCCAAGCCGCGAAAAAGGCATACCAGCGACTGGCCGAACTCATGGAGGAAGATCACGCATCCGGGGTGCTGACATCTGAAGGAGCCCGTATTTTTGAGTTCCCCAGAATATCCAGAGAGCAAAAACCGATGGTGATATTCAAGACTGGCAGCGTGCAGGGAAGGCTGTACACCATCGGCGGCAAGGATGACACCGTACCCGTACGGCTCGAAGGGGCCAATGGTGAGACCCTAAACTGCGAAACGGATATCGACACCGCTGCCCGGCTGGCACCCCTGCTCTTCAAGCAGGTGCGAATTCACGGCAAGGGGGAATGGGAGCGTCGCCAGACAGGTGGTTGGCGATTGAAGAAAATGCATATCAGCTCCTATGAGCCCCTGGAAAAGGCGTCACTCAAGACGGCTATCGAACGCATGCGGGGCGTGGGGGGCATTTTGTGGCACAGCAATGAAGCTCCTCACGAGTCGATATTGGATCAGAGGGGATAGATGCGAGCCGTCATCTACACGAACGTCCTTGTGCAATTCATGCGTGATGCCGATCCGGTCGATTTAACAGACCCTGAGACCGGAGAAGTAATAGAGCGTGCCGCTGATCGTGCCGCCGCCCTGGTGGAGAGGATCGACCAAATCAGTGGCGAGCATCACGCCGTTGCCAGATCAGCAGAGCTTTGAGCTTCCTCCCGAGGAGGAGGAGGAAGACGGAGACGAAAATTAACACCTGAACTGCATGCCCGCCGCTGCGGCTGACGGACGCCTTGGTTCAGCTTGGTCTTGGCCCCACGCCGGGTGAATCCCCATCAGCGCCAGCCGGGCCGATTGCATTGTGACGTAGGTGCGGTTCGCTTCATTGCCGACTGGTTGCCGTCTGCTAACTGCCCCCGCCTGATTCCGCTGGCTGCTACCTATTTGCTACCTAGCAGCCGAGCAACGAAAAACGGCTGCCGCGATGATGCGCCAAGTGGCCGTTTTCCAATATGTTTCTGGTGCCGCAAAGAGGAGTCGAACCTCCGACCTACGCATTACGAGTGCATGATAACCCGAAAATCGGGTGCTCACAACCTACGGCTGGCTACGTCAAATCATCAAAAAATAAGATAAAACGGGTCTGTATCGTGTTGTGATGTGTCCGGGGGCGTTGTATGATTGCCAGGGACGATGAATGTTGGAGTCTGAGATCGAGTCAGGAAGATGCCAGTAGCCACAATAGCCAGCCCGGAAGCCAGCCCGGAAGCCAGCCCGGAAGCCAGCCCGGAAGCCAGCCCGGAAGCCAGCCCGGAAGCCAGCCCGGAAGCCAGCCCGGAAGCCAGCCCGGAAGCCAGCCCGGAAGCCAGCCCGGAAGCCAGCCCGGAAACCAGCCCGGAAGCCAGCCCGGAAACCAGCCCGGAAGCCAGCCCGGAAACCAGCCCGGAAACCAGCCCGGAGCCCAGCCCGGGGGTTAATGGTAAGAAAAAAAAGAAAAACAAGCCGGTGAAGTCTCACGGAGTTCATAAGTTAACAAAGGGTGAGGTTAATTCTCTTTCTAAAGTTATGGATGTGGGAGATTTCGCTTGGGATACTGAAGTGGCAGGGTTTGGGATTAAAAGAACCTCTAGAAGCATTGTGTTTCGTTATGTGTATAATTCTCCTGTGGCTGAAATTAAAAACGGCAAGAGGAAATATAAAAAAAGAACCGTAACGATAGGTTTGTATGGGGAGATGACAGTTGATGCAGCTAGAGCGGAAGCTGGTAAGCTGGCGGTTAAAAGGAGGTACGAGAAGAAAGACCCTAGGGCTGAGGCTGAAAAGGAGAAAAATAAAGATATAACCTTTTCCCACTTCTTGGAAGAGAAGTATAGGTCTCATAAAAAATATGACATAGAGGGCGACAATGATATTGACTCTCTCAAAAAAGAGTTTAGTGACTGGCTAGATAAGCCAATGCACTCTCTCTGTGAGCAAGATGTGGATAACTGGAGAAGCAAAAAGGAGAACGAGCTAAGCGCCTGGGCGCGCCAAGAAGAGCCAAAAGGCCGTAGGCCTTCAAGTTTTGGGGGGTGGGAAAGGAGGTATGCATCGCTACAGGCAGCACTGAATTACGCTGAAAAATTGAAAATAATAAAAGATAATCCGCTCAAGCTGGTTAAGCTAAAAAAGCCGCTCGATATTGACGATGAAGAAATGAGCGCTGAAAGGAGGGTCCTTGATGACGAGGAAGTGAAGTGCATATTGAATGGAATTCAGAACTATATCGAAAAGAAGGACAGAAGAGGAAGGAGTATATATCATGGGAAAAAGCATCTTCTAGATCTTGATTCTATGAGTTTGTGGACCACGTTAAGCCATGGATCCTTACCATGTTCTATACAGGATTTAGAAATGGTGATATCTATGGGTTGAAGTGGGAGCATATAGACTGGGAGGAATCAAACATCAGAAAAGTAGTGGAGAAGATAAGAAGGCATCGCTCATCACCAATGAAATTTCCTATCTCTACAGGCTTAAAGAAGTTCTTGAGCTTGGTGGGAACAGTCTGGTAAGCCTAGGTCAGGACTTGTTTTCCATCACCTGTCAATGAAGGAAAGCGGTTATCTAGAACGGCAATGAGGACGCCTTGGAAGACTATAAAAACGCTAGGAGGTGTTGAAGGAAGCTTGCATTTGTACTCGCTTCGGCATAATTTTGCAAGCCAGTTGATAAAGAATAATGTGGATCTTTTCACAGTCTCAAGGCTGATGGGGCACTTGAATATAACTACGACTATAAACTCATATTCTCACTTAATTATTGATCATGCAGAAAAGGCGGTGCAAGATTTTTGTGATAAATATTCACGATGACACAGTCCCTATCTGCCAACGTTGTTTTCAGCTGCCCTGTTCGATAGGTGACGCACATGCGTTACTTCCCCAGGCGTAAGGAGGCCAACCCCAAGAAGATGGCGCCTCCTATGAACCTGCCCTTCCCGGAAGTGGCTGAGCAGAAAGGCATCTAGGCGGCAGCCCTCTACAGTTGGCAGAAACAGGCCAGAGCACGAGGACAGGTTTTAGCCATCACGATCCGCCACGCCCGACCGGTCCAGCTAGGAGAAATTCCGCATCGTCCTGGAGTCTGCTCCGATGAACGTGGGGGAGTTCAGTGCCTACAGCCGTGAGCATGGTCTCAACCCGGAGTAGTAGGTGAAGGACTGGCGCGTGGCCTGTTTGAACGCCAACGCCGATGCGGTCAAACAGGAGAAGCAGCAGAGAAGCTCGCAAGGCGGAACAGAAGAAACTCCGCTCGTTGGAGCGTGAGCTGCGTTGCAAGGACAAGGCATTGGCCACTGGCCGGGAACTCCTGTTGGCCGCTGGAGCGGCCAAGTTGGGCGTACTGACGCAGATCAGGCGGCGTACCGGGGTTGGCCGGGGTGTCTTCATCGCGCTCGCGTCCCCGCGCCCTGGCCAGCCGAGCGGCCGCCAGGCGCTCCTTGAGACCACCGGCGGTGAGTCGCTCGCGGGTGACCCAGTCGCCGATCAAGGCCAGGTCCAGCTCCGTCTCGGCCTCCAGCAGCTTTTTGGCGCCCCGTAGCTGGTCCTTGTAGTGGCGCGGCATGCTCTCGCGCAGGCGGGCACAGAGCTTGCGGCCCAGCGGCTCGCCAAGGCAGGCGGCGATGGCCTGCTCCAGGTCGGCCTCCTTCTGGCGGTGATCGCGGTAATGATCTTTGTTGCGCAGCGTGTGGCCCTTGCCCAGGTCCAGGGCGTGAGTGGCGATCACCTCGCCGCTCTCCAGGTCATGGATCACCAGGCGGTCGTCCTGCTCCCGGGCACCCACGCGGCCCTGCTGGTAGGCCATCGGCACCGAGTACCTGTTGGCCTTCCAGGCGATCAGGCCGGTCTTGTCGACCTGACGCGGGGCCAGGTCGTCGGCGCCTCGTGTCACGCAGGCTGGCGTCAGGTAGGGGCGCAGATGCGCCTGCTCCTCGGCCTCGAAGTGCGCCCTTGGCTGCCGGCCGGTGGTGCCGTGGGTGCGCACGTTGGCGACCTCGTCGAGCCACTGCTGCACATGACCCCGCAGGTCACCCTCGTCCCGGAATGTCTCGCCATAGAAGGCGTCCTGCTTGGCGTACTTCACGCCGGCCTCGACCTTGCCCTTGCTCTCCGGGTCGTAGCCACAGCAGGCGTGGATCCGGAAGCCGGCGGTGGCGGCGTACTCGTGGAAGCGCTGATTGACCTCCAGCTCGCGGAACTGCTCGCTGATCACCACCATCTTGGTCTGGTCGTAGACGCACTCCTCGGGCAGGCCGCCGAAGTAGCGGAAGGCCTCGTCGTGCAGGCGGATGAAGGTGGTGGTGTCGAGCGGCGTCAGACTGACGCCGACGTAGGACAGGCGCGAGTACGAAAGCACGAAGACCACGAAGTACAGCGTGCGCAGCTCGCCGCCGATCTCGACCTCGCGCAGTTCGCCGGGATCCACCTGGCACTGCACGCCAGGCACCATGTCCAGCACCGGCTCGTAGTAGCGGCGCTGGCGGCTGGCAATGGTGGCCTTCATCTGCTGGACGTAGCGGCGCAGGGTGCGCTCCGACACGTCCAGCTCACCGACCTTCTCGCGCAGCTTGCGGGCCACCTTGACGCTGCTCAGTCGCGGGAAGGTGCGCAGCAGGTAGGCGAGGTAGTCGCGGTGAGCATCGAGCTTCTTCTCGCGCGCCCGGTTCGCCTGTGCCGCCTCGATGGCGGCCACGTCCTGACGCAGGTACTTGCGCACGGTGTTGCGCGAGATGCCCAGTTCCTGGCCGATGGCACGGATGGACAGGCCCTGTCCGTCGTCATGTAATGCTTTGATCTTGTGAATCATTCCCCAGTCCTTCACGTCTCCGTCCCGACCCTTGGCTGAGCCGACACGGTAGGTGGATGGTGGCAGCGCTGCCACCTCGGGGGTGGGTCAAAAGCGTTGGCCAGTACTGGGTCAGTTTACTTGGCCATTAACAGCAGGGTAGTCACCCCTCATCCTGCCCGCGCCTGTGTTTTTGAAGGCGTGAGGGACAAAGGATTAGATCCTAGCAAGCCTTCGTGTCACGACGACGCAGGTGGGGGCTATGTCGTGGCCATGCTGGATATTTTCGCGTTAATGATGGCTGAAATGGTCTCTGCTGTAGCTGGTGATAGGCTAGGATGAAAAATGTCTGTAGCTGGGTGTTGACATTTTCAAACGATCATGTGAATATGACTTTACGAATGAAGTACCAACATGAATCAAAATGAAATTATCGACCGCAGCACGCTCAGTTCAGATATCTTGGGAAAGATAGATTAGGGCAGCCGCTTAGTACGATCCTTCTTAAAGAACATCAAGTATTCCCCAACTGATACCTGCTCAGCCTACTACTGCAAGGAAGAGTAGATATACAGGAAATCTCTTCAGGAAGCCTACACCTAAGTACGTAAAATTGGGGAGGAGTGTATTTTATAGGCTGTCCGATGTCATAGAGTGGTTGTCGGATGTTGAAACATTCAAGAATACATCTCACACATTCTGCCAGCTTGTTATAAGTTAAGCAACCAGGAAAAGCACTAGGAAATAACCTTGTGTGATTTGGTTGAGATCGAAAGATATAAAAGCGTTATACAGATTGGATATCCATCTGTATAGCGCTTCTATTCATGGGAGGAAATCTAGTTGGACACTCTCCTCCAGAAATATTAAATGTCAGAAGATAGAGCATTTCAGGAAAAATTTGACTAGATACTTGCATGAGAATTCAGGCTCTGTCTTGATGTATTCCCTATTGCGAATTGAAGAGCCAATGTCGAAATTCTGGCCTTCCTTGCCAAATCTCTCACCTATGTTATCCCTGACTTTCTTAATAGTCGCATCATCTACCTGTGGAGATGTCAGCACCCACTGAGCCCGATCGGTAGTGACCATAGCTTGAGATCGAGCTTGTATTTTTATGCCCCATGATAGCGGCTGTGATCACTCTTCCTCCGTCAGTCTTATAGAGCAGTCGCTTGAGATTCGAGCCAAACGTGTATCGGAGGCTGTACAAGCAGAAGTGTTTACCCTTTGTTTCGTAAATCCTCCTTGAAGCTCTATGAATACGCATCTGAGCCGCCTTGATGCGTAGCTGGTCCAGATTCTTGGATCGCTGTAGTGCTTTGTATAGCGACTCGTCGTATGAAACTGTCAAAACCCTGTCTAATCCCCTGGCTTTCGTTTTCTGTTTCTTGCCGAGAAGGGTCTTTTTACTCCCCATGATTTTTACAGTGATCCCGTTATCATCGTCAGCGCTAATGATTTCAAGGGATTGAGCTTTACTGCGGTCGAATGCCTAAAAGCCTACCGAAGTAATTAAATCCAAAGAGTCTTGATCCTCTTTCTCTTCCCGATCCGTTACCATGGTCCTAAGCACCTCGTCAGTGACTTTGACCAGGCGCCGGCTTTTCTTGGTGTTGTGAGAGCGCTCAGAGACTGGGGCAGGATTGTCGATCGCACGGATCTCATCACCATATACTGGACTAGCTGCTGGTAGCCTTGACATACGTGGATTCGTCAGAAGCCCGTGCAAGCTTTCTGCCTCCAAGAGTGCCATCTGGACTTGCTGTAAGCGGTGGATTCAACGTGGCAAACATGATTAGTTCGTGATGCTCGGCGAGCATACTCTTGCGTTCTTTTTTGGTCTTGATGCTTGCCGTGTTTGCGAGGATGGCTTTGTTTAAAAAAGCTGACGCGTCACCTGAAGTATGAATAATAGGCAGCTCTCTTTAAGAATGTCTTTTGTTTGTGATCCTGGCTCAATTTATTGTTATGTCTTGAAGAGCTTGATCTAATTGAATTCCAGTGTGACGCATGGTTTTATCATCAGTATATCTTTATTCTGCCACATCAAGCTTTGAGTCTGAATAATGTAACCCTATAAAGTCAATAAAGGGTTCGCCAGTTGCAGTTAAAAAGACCTTTCGTTCTATTGTGTAACGGACTTGGACTCCAGGCTTCGTCTTCGTTCGCAAAGCCCTTCTTGGAGGTAATCTTCAGTCAAGGAAAGACCGGCTAATCCCGATTTTCATAGCGAGAGAACTGCGTCAGTTACCCCTCGCTTTCTTAAGTGCACTATTAGCAAGCCTCAGCGCCTTTTTTTCATCTTCCGGTTGTCCTTATTCCTCTCCATTATATAAAGCGCTTTCGCGGCACGTAAATTAACGCCCTCCCTTTCAGGCTAAAAGACTGATCGAATCCTGCGGTGAGAAGTTGCCCGATAGCCTCGCCAGATCTCGTCCATCGTGAAACCCGTCCTGTGTTCTAAATCTGTAAAAATCTTCTAGTGTGCAAATCAAATATGCCGCCCGCCTTTTGTTGTATTAGCATTATCTTTAATCCTTCTACTTACTCTTATAATTAACTTTAAACAATGACTCACAAGGTAAATAAATAAAGTTTAAATTTTATAATCCTTACTTGGCGTCTTACTGGTTTTCTTTACTAGGTTATCTCGATTGCCTTTTGATATTTTAATTTAAAATTCGCTACATATTTTTTTGTTTCTAACAGCACTTATAGAAAATGGGCAACTGTGCGCTTCCCATTTTTTGATCTGTACGCACCTGCCTTTCCAGCGTTTCGAGATAAAACCGATTGACAGACCTCGGACGTCAGCTCCTAGCTTCATGCATGCACATGATCATTAAATTTAGGGGTATTTTCGGTAATCTGTTGGACTGATGATGCTAGAGTGGCGGAAGGTGTTAGGGTAGGAGAGTCTATTTTCAACGTACCCGCTCTTAGACAGCTTTAAAATCTTCTTCCGTGACGACATTGCCATACGGCGTGTTGAGATGACCCACTGCTACGCTTATCTTGCTCATGACCTTTCTCCCTGGCAAATGTCTTGATTCTATTCTAGGGGCTTTGTAAGTCCTAGTATGGCATAGTCAAAGAAAAACAACAAAAGCATTTTACTTTTGAAGGGCTTATTGAAGCGTCCGCCGTGGCCGTTGCGCACCGTCCCTAAGGGGCCTCGCTTTCTCAAGCACTATGTCGGCATGATCAGCCACGCTTGAGCCAACCCGTCATTACGTGCAGCTGGTGTCGGAGCTGGAAGCGTCTGCTTTCCGCCGTTTGGTGAAGATGCTTCGCCCAGGATCGAGTCGTAAAGAGGCGAGGGCGCCGGTAGTGCTCGCCAGGATGGTGGAGCGCTTCTCGTTGAATGCGTATCTCAAGG
Organism: Halomonas sp.; assembly: GCF_034520545.1. Classification (GTDB taxonomy): domain Bacteria; phylum Pseudomonadota; class Gammaproteobacteria; order Pseudomonadales; family Halomonadaceae; genus Halomonas. Next base: position 10,263 of record NZ_JAXHNN010000016.1, on the reverse strand, counting down.
CCATCGTCATGGCGAGCCAGGCGGATCCTCATCCACGGTTCTTAATAGCATTCGGCGAAATCCATTACTTCTCCAGCGCGGAACATCATTTCCGATTTTCGCTGTTCCGCTCTGTACCAGGGCCGAGGAGGCGCTACCCCGCGAACAGTGCTTTCAGCCTGGAATCGCTTCGCGTAGCTCTGTAACCCTCACGCCGAGCGTCGGAGAGGCGTTACGGATGCCCATTCGAGAGTCGCGGAAGTCGGTCATATGAGAGGTCCAGCAAGAAAGTTAGCGAAAGGATCATTTTACGGGGGATTCGATGAACAAAGAACCCCATTAGCATAGGCCAGCGGGGAAGGAAAGGGCGGGGGTGATTCAGTCGTGCACGCTCATCGGCGCTTCTAGGTCCTCGTGTAGCTCTGGGCTATTGAGAAACGTAAACTCCTCATCGTTCACCCTTATTTCTGATTGACTTTCCAGATGTTCCAGATCATCTCAGTAACTTCATGGACTTCATACTGTCCCTTCGGCGCCCTTGTTATTGCGCTAAAAATCCATTGTCTATCTTTCCATGTCCTTAAATATGTGTTTTTTGCTATAGTTATCGATAAACGCAACACCCTCTTTTTATAGATTCCTTAGCGCCTTAACTCCGTAATCGCCTTTTTTTCTTCGGTAATTCTTTAACTATCTTCTTAAATTTATTGATATTCATTTTTCTTGCCCTTTTTTTTTGTGGTTTTTGTCTTGCCCCAACAGCCGGGGGTAGGGCTGATTATTTTTTAGTAGCTATCTATATTGTCGCCACGCTCGTTAATGTGCTCAATTAATACTTTAACAACTTTATGGACATCATCTTCCCGCGCAAAATCATTACCTGCATTTAAAAACCCACAAACTCTAAAATAATCGCCTTGATCGTGTAGCGCGGAGGCTGATCCAGAATAAAGCTCGATATAAGCATAACCGGCACGGTCTAGCATGTTTAAGGCACGACGCCCGTATTGACCGTTTTTTTTAACAGGTAGGTTTTTCTCTAGCTCTTTGAATTCTTTAAATGTTTTCATTTCTTTATCCTTTATTTTTCTCATTATATAACCACTACCCCAAAGGATCAATGCTTATATACAAATCAATCGAATTTTTTTCACACTTGTTTGCATCGTGAATATTTTATTATATGGTTTAAGCAGTGCGCAGTTATTAACTTTTATCAATAAGGCGTGAAGGACGCACCGGTGGCGTCTTTGAGAATCTCACAAACGGTTTTTTTGAGCGTGGTCGCTGCTATCGGTACTAACAAGGCATATACTTCGTTCATACTATCGTTCAGGAGGTGGCTGTCATTGCAAAGCACGCTGTTTTTACAATGAAGCTTGAACCAGAGCCGCGCGACGAGTTTCTTGCTGAAGCCGATGCGGCACACCGCCCAGCGTCTCAGGTTGTCCGTGAGCTGATGCGCGACTACGTGCAGCGTCAGCGGGAGCTGCGCGAGTACGAAGCGTTTCTGCGCGGCAAGGTCGATATCGCGCGCCGCTCGCTCCAAGCGGGTGAGGGCGTGAGCAACGCTGAAGTGGAAGACCAGTTCTCCGCTTTACGCACACGGGGTGAGAGGCAAGCATGAGGGTGGTCTGGACGCCTGAGGCGGTCGCTGATCGCATGGCGATATGGGAGTATTTTCATGAGCGCAATCCCAAAGCCGCTATTTTTTGTCGATGGACACGCTCTTCAGTGACGCCGCAAGCCGTTTGGTGGACTTTCCCGAACAGGGTAGGACAGGCATCGTCCCTGGTACACGCGAACTGATACCTTGCCTGAAGTAGATGGTCCAGATGTGGCCCAGGGTGGTCCAGACCTGACCCAGGGTGGTCCAGACCTGACCGAGGGTGGTCCAGACCTGACCCAGGGTGGTCCAGTCCTGGCCCAGCGTGGGTCAGATCTGACCCGACAAATTCAGTTCTTGCCATATACATTGTCAACCCCGCATGGTGACTGTTTTTTCTCGCTCTTCGGTACTGCGATGTCTACCTATCTCCGCTCTCTGTGAGTGCGAACCCTGAAGCATATCGCACTCGCATAATGCGACAAGCTGGCACCTTCGCTCTTGAGGTCTGCGGTGTCCTCGCCAGAGCGCTCGCGGCGGGGCGACCTCTCGGCACCTTCGCTTCCTTATGTAGCGCAAAACCACGCGCTACAAGCGGTGCTCAGGTCCCTCCAGATCGCGGGTCGGGCTTCGATTCGAGCAAGACTCGCTTGGGCTCGCTTGCGAATCTCGTAGCTTGTCGTCATCTTTTATTGACACAATCTCGACTCGCTGCGCTCACTCGATCTTTTTCAATAAAAGCTTCCTAAAGCTAATCCCCTCCCCATACTCCCACGTTAATGCTTCATTTTGGTCGCTGCGCTCCCGCCATTCAGAATATCGTGGGGAGTATGGTACCCGCTTACCCCTAACCCCGGCACCACTCGTCATCCTCCCGGTCTCGCTGTCGCTCGCCGAGGGATTCCTCCTTGTGCGGCTGACGCACTACTCTCGCTAACGCTCGGTAGAGCTGTCAGCCAAACCCCTGTTTGTTATTTATCAAGATAATTCCAGATGACATACCTATAGATATATGTAAAATAATGAAAAAAATGGTATTTATAAATGAATAATCTCAGAGGATAAGTTTTCTGAACACTTCATTATTGTTTCAATGAAGTTTCGTAGTTTATGTGATGCACTTGATTTGCTCAGCAAGGCGCATATCAGATACGAGTGCAATGTTACGTTTTGCTGGGATCTAATGCGTCAAGGGGCAGCTGGGGATGATGTGGCGGTGCATGCGCTTGAGTATGCAATTCGGTTAGCAGCTCAGCAAGCCCGCTTGAGTATTGCGGCGAGGCCCAGATGGAAGAGGGTAATGGACGATATTCAGTTTGGACGTGATCGGGTAAACAATATGAAAGTTATTACCTATCAAGCGCTTCGCCCTTTTGCAATGAAGGAGTTTGAGTAAGTAAGGGGATTTAATCCGTCTGTTATGGGCCACTTTGCATGGCCCATGGTTGGATCGGAATGAGTCAGCGATACCTGCTCAAGAATTCTGGAGAGCTGCTGTACACTGGTTATGTACTGCCTCGATTTTATGGTCCAACGCCTGCTTGGCAAGTTGAGATACTGTCAGAACTGCTGCTTCTTTCGCATCTCGGAAGGCGATTTGATCTGCTCGACCGAGAGTCAGGGTATGGCGCTTGTGCGTAATTGGATGACGGTAGGATAAACGATACGAAGCAGATTTTGACGTTTTCCGCACATGAAATCCTGGCACCTCCGTATCCCATACCTCCGACCATCCTTCAGTGTCTATTAACATTCTTACGTTAAATTGGCTTAAGGGGACGGCGTTCGTTGTTTGCTGACATGTGGGCTCCTCATTCGTTGTCTAGCTGCGTACTAATATATGGAATCTATCCAGTTGTAGTCAAGCACTTCATACATTTTTAATTTATTTTCTTGACGGCCTTACTTTATTGATTAGGTTCATGGTTTCCTCAATCAACCATCCTTTTTTCGGCTAAAATCAGTTTTTTCAGGGCATGGTCGAGCATCACCACCAGAAGGTGGTTCCCAGCATTTTATTCATTACCGATTAGGCCAAGCTTCTCAGGTGGTAAGCAGGAAGCCTGTGTCTCAAAAAGTGATTTTGATCAGATATGATCAACGCTCCTGGCGTGAGATAGTGTGGTGGGAGTACCGATAATGGGACGATCGTCACTCATTCTTCTCCGACACGGCTTTCTTCTATGCAGACCATGATGAAAATCACTTTTCGGCCGTGGAAAGGCCAAGCGTCGCTTGGCCTTCATCAATTCCTGCAAGAGCATTATTAATTAATACTCTTAGGGTGGGGCATCCATGCCCCTAGTGCCTCATCCTTGCCTTCAAGGTTAGCTCGGTGTGTAGATGAGCTTCAGGGCCTGCTTGATCGTATCATCGGCCGTGAGCCTGATCATATTTGCAGCATGGTCTGAATTGGCTATCAGCCCAGCCATCACCAGAAAATCAATGGACTCTCTGACTTGTACATCATCGAGGAGGTAAGCCGGCATTCGATCCTCCATAATCGCTGATTGGATACCGAACCGGCTACAATAGCCCATTGGATGCTGTACTGCGATGTCGATATAGGTCTCCAGGGAAGGGTGCTGTCTTGTTCCTCCGGCATTCTTTACCCCGGCGACAATAGCAGCATGCTCACTTATCCGGTTGGTCTGATGAAGTGCACTAGTCTCAACGAACCGCCTGATCAGATGGGTATTCATAGTTGAGTCTCCAGTTGGGTTGTGGAGTTAATATAGTGTGATTCAAGAGGTCGGCAAGTCTGATTTGAAAAAAAAATCAGTAAACCGAAATTTTGTGATCTCGATGAGGCGTCCGAAACCTCTTTGGCTTTGACGTACCGTGCCTGACCCGATTGATCAGGCAGCTACTATCACACATTACCCACACGGCCATACCGCGCTGGCAGTGCGTCGATAGATGCCCCTGATCTAGTAATCTACACCAAGGGCTCAATGCTATGTACGCAATGACGGACTAGGCTTCAAAGCGTTTTTCAGGAAAGGGAATAATCACCGATTGAGGGCTTGTGTCAAAACTCAGAATTCGACATTAGCTCAAGGTACTTTGAAAATGTCTCTATGGCAGGATGGGGCTCTTCCAGGAAGCTTTGATAGCCGAGGGTTCGACATCAAAGATTTTAGATGCCTCCGTCACCGATGGTATTGAACAAGACCTGGTTGCATCTTTTGAGGGGAGTGTTAAAGCAGTCTCCTCACTCATCTCGGTTAAGTTTTTAATTGGATCTCCACGACGAAGGGCCTCCTCGACACCTTGCATCGCAGCAATATTTCTTTCTTGTACGATCCAGCATCCGGCAATGCGAACGCGCTGCTCTACGGAAACCTCATGCGGCAGCATGATCCGGTCCCTTCCCACGGCATATTTAAAAGCAGCGGGTGTTAGCTGAGGCCAGTTTGCTACGCGAATTCTATCAAATGCCGCCTTAAACTGTTTCTCAGTATAGGGGGACAACCCGGTGTGGTCATCATTCCTCATAAATTCATACAAAGCTTTAGCGCCTTGAGATAAGACCATGCAGATATCAATTTGTGCGCCGTTGAGGTCGTCATCTTTGGTGATGTACGAGATGATCCGCAGGTCGAGCAAGGTAATCATTTGTGCCATGAGAGTGCTCTGAAGCATGATAGCGCTACTATGGCTGTTCTACATGAGCAGCCACTTGTTGTCTTCTGTGCTGTTTGCCCAGCTTGGTCTTATCGTAAATTAACCAGGTGGGCTGTGAGATCGCCAATAATGAATTCGATGGCGGCGACCAACACGACAGAACGGCAATACAGCCGTAGTTGCTTATCGGCTACAGCTTCAGGGAGTGGACCTTGAAGGTCCTCTTGCCTAGTCACATTTTGACGCTTCATTAGGCAGCGAATAGCGGTGACATGCACCTGATCCTGACGACCAGAGGCGATGCGCTCAAGAATGAGGTGGACGCGACGGTACTCCATGTCGAGAGCAATCAGTTGAGATTCCTCATCTTGCGTCAGGAGTAGTCCGGGATTTGCGTACAGCAGCAGTAGAACCCGCTCCCGCGAACAGTGCAGGTCGCTATATATCCCGAATAGGGCATCGTTCGAGGCATCCCCAGTAAAAAAAGCACGGGGATTTGTCGTCGCTACAGAATGAGAGACGAGGGTGTGCTGCCTCCGCTTGCTGTGACGGATGCATGAGCGATCTCCTTTGCTCGTTGTGTTGTGTAGCTTTGCCAAGGCTGTACTGTCATGCCAAATGAGAAAGGCTCCTATCTTGTTGGCATGTGGCAGTTGGTGGATGAGTTAATTTCTAACGATGCCTGATTGCGATGGCATCAATTCAACGAGCGTCCCGGTGGAGATCTTCCGGGAGGGCATAGTGGGTACAGCAGACCCAGCCCCTTGCTTCTTAAAAAAAATTAATAATAGGTTGCTAAGCCGAGAATTACGCTCTCGTGCTTAACCAACGACGAAAACCATACCCTACATTAGTAATGATTGCAAGATCTTTCGTTTACGTAGAGAATTTTCTCTGCTGCGTGGCTGTGACGGCAGGCGGTGATGGCTCTTGTGTAGCTACTAGTCCAGCTTAAGGGCAGGAGTGAGTCCGCAGTCGGTGGCGGAGATCCGACATCTGGTCGAGTCGGCACGCCAGGAGGCGGGGCAGGACGTCAACGGTACGGTGTGGAGACTTAACTGGTGCCTTCTAGTCGAGGTCGAGCAGCGCGGAGAGGCGCGTGTGGCTAACGGGAAGCGGCAGCTCCAGCAGCGCGTTTCCCTATTCGAGACTCACTGCGTCTCGAATTGAGCTGAACGCACTACCGGTCCTGTTGCTGGTGGAGAGTGAAGATGCGCGGCTCTGGTACCAGCAGGAAACCATCGAGCAGATATGGAGCGCTCGGGCCCTGGAGCGACAGACCAGCAAGCTCTATTACGAGCGGCTGCTCAGTAGCCACGACCGGGCAGCTGTGCAGCAGGATGACACAGGAGCGCGCTGAGGCGCTGGCTGAGTATGCCCCCAAGCACTTCTTGCGGAACCCATACCTGCTCGACTTTCTGAATCTTCCCAGTGAACGCTATCTGGAGGCCGACCTCGAGCGGGGCTGATCGAGAACCTTCAGCCTCTGCTGGTCGATCTCAAGCTGGGTAGCCCACCTATCGAGACGAGGGCCAGATGGAAAGCTACATCTACGGCTAACAGCGAAAGAGAGCAACGACAACCCACCATTGGCCTAATGCTGTGGAAAATGGGTGGTCAATCAAACATATGCTTTTTCCGGAACGATATTTCTTCGCCTTGTCGTGCTCTAATCAGATCAATCAAAGCCTTGTAGAGGCAGTGAGGAATCTCTAGCATCGATATACTCAAGCTCTCTAAATTCTGCAAAGGCCAACCGAAAAATAAGTTTTTTGGCCTCGGGTTCATCAAAGTCCGGAGAGGCTGTCATGGCCAATGGTATCAAGATACTCTTCTGATTCGTTCCTGGATAATGTCTTCAAGCTTTCATAGTTCGTCGCAAAGTTAGTAATTACATGGTATGATGAAGCCATGCTCTTAGTCAACAATTCAGTGTTCGCAAAGCCTAAGATATTTATACGAGTTATCGAGTATCTGATTGAAAGAGTTTTGGAATGGTAAAGAAAGTGAGAAAGAGATTGCTGGCATTTATTCGCCCTATCAATCGTTCTATGAAGAGATGGAGAAGATCACTTTCTTTGATAAGGGAGTGGCAATTCATCAGCTGGCCTCTCAAGCGCTTCAAAAAAGTGATTTTGTGTTCAAAAGAAAAAACCGCCATTAGGCGGTGAATCAGTGGTTCGCATTATGGATTACTGCGTCCTTGCCGTGTGCTTCACCTGATTTGCCCTATTGCGTCAACGTGGTCCCCAGGGAGCTGGTGGCAGTGCTATGGACCCCCGAACCGCTAGCGTGGGGAGAACCGAGCAACAAACTGCCTTTGTATCAACCACCTTGGTGCGGAGCACCGTGACCTTGGGTCACGGTGTCCGCGGCCGCGTCCCGAAACCCTAAAACGTTGCGGGCAACACCTCGGAGGAGGGTGGCAGCATTTTGCGCACCGGGTCGTGGCTCGATCACGAAGCCGCCCCAGGGGCGGTGAACAGTCGGACATCATTTCTACCACAACTTCTTTCAAAGCCGCCCACAGGGCGGTATACGGTCGGACATCCATTTCGACCACGTTTTCTTTCAAAGCCGCCCACAGGGCGGTAACTATCGGACATCATTTCGACGACTTTCACTCTAAGCCGCCCATGGGGCGGTGAACAGTCGGATATCATTTCTATCACATCCTCCTTCAAAGCCGCCCACAGGGCGGTAAACAGTCGGACATCATTTCTATCAGCACTCCCTTCAAAGCCGCCCACAGGGCGGTAACAGTCGGACATCATTTCTACCACATCTTCTTTCAACCTCACAGGGCGGTATACGGTCGGACATCCATTTCGACCACATTTTCTTTCCAAGCCGCCCACAGGGCGGTAAACGATCGGACATTATTTCTACTACTTTTCCTCTCTAAGCCGCCCACAGGGCGGTGAACAATCCTCTCGAAGGAGGGTGGTCGGCATCCGTGCTTCCGGTACGTGGCTGCTGGCTTGATGAATACCATGGCGCAAGTATGTGAGTACATCACCACACAACATGAGCGGGGAAGATGGAAGAAGCGTATGCCCCTGCTTCTAATTCGATGTTGCCTGGCTCGTTGTGTTTATATGATATTCCGGGAATTCATAATAGGTCAAGCCAGGATGAGGAATAATTAAAGGAGACATGAAGAAATGATTCGTAACCGTTCTGATTATCTATCTTTTTATTTCCTTGGTTTCTGGTGATGCCTTAGGGAATATATGAGGCATGAATCCAAAATTTGGCCTTATTTTGGCTTATGTTGCCCATGGTCCTGATCGAGGCGGCGGCAGAGAGCCTGCTTGGATTACGAATTGTCTGGCATCTGATGTGGGACCGGCCCTCACACTGATGCCCCAGAGCCCCAGAGCCCCAGAGCCCCAGAGCCCCAGAGCCCCAGAGCCCCAGAGCCCCAGAGCCCCAGAGCCCCAGAGCCCCAGAGCCCCAGAGCCCCAGAGCCCCAGAGCCCGTAAGAAAAATGATTTTACGTGGAGGGTGGTTGTGCTGCGCAAAATCATTTTCTTCAGGTACGACCAGACAAGGTCGATGAGGATGGTGCCCAAGGACCTGTGGCCATGGGGCAGTTCGCCTTCACAAAATGATTTTGGAGCCGGAGGAGGGTGCTTGTGGGCTCAAAATCATTTTTTCAGGCACAACCCTGAGAGAGGAGGCCGATGTCGCAGTTGCCTCAATACCTGCACCTCCACGTTACGTCTTTTTTACAAAATGATGTTGGCGAAAAAGGTGGAGCCTTGTCCTTGCTTCTTTCTCCGGGAAATTTGGTGGAAAAGTGACTTTGTCGGCAAGCTAGACAGGCGAAGAAGACTGCTGATTCCTTCAGGTCTCTCATGGTAGTTACTGGTAGGTGATGGAGGTAGCTTGACGACAATTTTCTTTTGAGTATGGTTTTTGAGGTCCCGGTGGAATTACATGTCTTCTGGGTGTGACTCATAAATTGAAAATTTCTCCATACTTTTAATCCGTTCATATAGTTGCTATATTATCTTCCACGTGAACCAGGAATGGTTCACTCAATCCACCGGAGTAGGAACGACTAATAGCAAGCACAGATCACATGATTTTTTCTTTGTCACCAGATGAAAAAACATTAAAGCAAAAATTCCATTTGCTCTAAAAAATGACTTTAAAGAGGTGTTTAAGACAGCAAAATGGGATGCATGGGAAAAGTTATGGATTGTGAAAAATACAGCCGTATCAAAGAACAAAGCCATTAATTTCTGCGCTCGCATGGCTCCTGTGGAAGGAGAGGTAATGGAAATTAGATGGAAGCTGAAGACAATGACATTGACTTAGCAATAAGAACCATTGAAAAGCGTGCTTTGATCTAGTAGCGGAAATCAAAAATAAAGAAGCACTGATTTCTGAATATCGAATGAAAAATAAGAAGCTAAAAAGAAAAGAAGTTGAGGTTAGTGAGCTGTTCTTGGAGAATCAAAGAAAAGAAAAAGAGCTGCTCGAGCAAAAAGAAAAATTCAGAATTATAATTGATGAGTATCGATCTGATGGTGACAGCATACGAGATATGATAAGCGAAATGCGCAAGCTTATCAAAGATTATCAATACAATAAGCTTGCAATTAAGAAGCAAAAAATCTATGGAATAATGCGACGGCTAGGTGAAGCATATGATGAAATTCTTGAAAAGACTGGAATTCCGATTTGAATTTATACAAAATATTCGAGATAAATATGAACCGTCTTGATAGAGATTTTGACCTCATTAAAGAAAACCTTCTCGATAATATTTAAAATTTCTTAATGAAAAAGAGCACCCCTTAACCTTTCGAGGGCTGTACAACGTTTTCCTATGAGATTCAGACACACGGTACCTCTAAAAAAAAGTTAAGATCTAGATTTTAAAATTGATTTTCTTAATTAATAATCATGAAAATTACAGACAAGGGAGGTGCAAGCATGGGTACTTATAGGCACTATCCAAGTTTTACCCGACGCTATGTTAGATCGATACTGAAGCTAGCGGGGATGCCAAAAAAGCCGAAAATGGAAGCTGAGATATT
>NZ_JAXHNN010000015.1:0-223458 GCF_034520545.1 Halomonas sp. | reverse complement strand
GCTCGGCGCTTCTCGCTCGGCGCTTGTGGCTCGGCGCTTGTGGCTCGGCGCTTGTGGCTCGGCGCTTGTGGCTCGGCGCTTGTGGCTCGGCGCTTGTGGCTCGGCGCTTGTGGCTCGGCGCTTGTGGCTTGGCGCTACCGGCGATCAGGCCGCCAGGGCGCCGCCGATCTGCTGGCGGATCTTCTTCATGGCGTTCTTCTCGAGCTGGCGGATACGCTCGGCGGAGACGCCGTAAACGTCGGCCAGCTCGTGCAGGGTGGCCTTGTCATCCCCCAGCCAACGACGCTGCAGGATGTCCCGCGAACGCTCGTCGAGCTCGTCCAGGGCCAGCTGCAGGCCGTTGTTCGTGACCTGCTTCCCAGTCGGCCGTCCTCCAGAGCTGGGTGGCCGGATCAGCGCTGCTGTCGTCGAGGAAGTGCACCGGCGCCTGATAGGCGGACTCGTCGTCCTCCCCGGGCGAGGCATCAAAGCCGGCATCGTGAGCCGACAGGCGACCTTCCATCTCGCGCACCACCTCGGGCTTGACGTCGAGATCCTTGGCGATGGCCTCGACCTCGTCGCTGTTCAGCCAGGCCAGGCGCTTCTTGGCACCCCGCAGGTTGAAGAACAGCTTTCGTTGAGCCTTGGTGGTGGCGATCTTGACGATTCGCCAGTTGCGCAGCACGAACTCGTGGATCTCGGCCTTGATCCAGTGCACGGCGAAGGAGACGAGCCGCACCCCCTGGTTGGGATCAAAGCGCTTAACGGCCTTCATCAGGCCAACGTTGCCTTCCTGAATGAGGTCGGCCTGGGGCAGACCGTAGCCGGAATAGCTGCGGGCGATATAGACGACGAAACGCAGATGCGAAAGCACCAGCCGGCGCGCCGCTTCGAGGTCACCCTCGTCGTGCAGGCGAAAGGCCAGCTCGCGCTCCTCGTCGACGGTCAGCATGGGGATACCATTGACCGCCTGGATGTAACCGTTCAGGTCATGACCCGGGGAGAGTTGACCCACCGGCAGAAGACTGGTGTTCATAGTGACACGGTCGTCTCCTTAGAAGCCCAACATATGTCGCTGTGCGTATCACGCCCGATGCTGTCGCAATGCAGTAAATAATGTTCGCTTAAATGACTGTCGACTAGGACGGCGATAATCGACGAAAGTTCCGGTCCTGATGCCCGACACGCGGTGGATTCCGGCCGGCGCTCGCCTCAGCGAGGCCGGATCTCAGCCAAGTGCCGATTCACGGCTATCCAGGCACCTAGCCAGCCAAGTAGTGTACTACAACCGAGCAATATTGTAGACCCCTCGGGGCCCAGCCGCGGCAGGTGGAAACTGGCCCCATAGCTCGCCGCCAGGGCCGAGACCGGTGCCGAGAGCCAGTCGCTGCCCAGCGTCAACAGGCCCCAGGCCAGCAGGCCGCCGCCCAGCCCGAACCAGGCCCCGCTGTAAAGAAAGGGACGACGCACGAAGGCATGGGTGGCACCGATCAGCGTCACCACCTCGATTTCCTGGCGGCGATTCTCCACGGCGAGCCGGATGGTATTGCCCACCACCAGCAGCACCCCCAGCCCGAACAGCACACCCAGGGCCAGGGTAAACCGCTGGCCCAGCTCGGCGAGGTGGCGCAAGCGCTCCAGCCAGGCGAGATCCAGGCGCACCTCATCGACCCCGGGGATGCCCTCGAGTGTCTCGGCGAGCTTTCGCACGGCCTCGGGATCAGGGTCCGCGGGGCGCACCACGACACTGGCCGGCAGGGGGTTGCTCTCGAGTCGCGTCAGGGCATCGCGGAGGCCCAACGCCTGCTGGAACTCGGCCATGCCCTCGGCGGCGGTGATCAACCGGGTACCGGCCACCCCCTCCTGGGCGGCCAGCGCTTCCTCGATACGCCCGGCCTCGCCCTCTTCGATCCCGATCTCAAGGTAGGCGGTGAGGGTCGCGCTCTCCTCCAGCTCGGCATCGAGCAGACGTGCGCTGTCCAGTGTCAGCCAGAGCCCTGCGGGCAGCACCAGGGCGATGGCAATGGCCAGCATCGTCAGCAGGCTGCCCAGTGGCCGGCGCAGCAGGCGCCGGCCACTGTCGACGGCCATGGTGCGGTGGTGGCGCGCCCAGGCCCGCCAGCGGACGCCGCTTGTCGGCCGGTGTGTGTGCGCCCCCCGGGGTGAAGGGGGGGATTCGCGGCTCATGCGACCTCCTCGTCGGCCACCAGACGGCCATCATGGAGCCGCAGGGTGCGATGACGCAGCCGAGCGATCAGCGCCAGATCGTGGCTGGCGACCATCACGGTAGTACCGATGCGGTTGAAGTCCTCGAACAGCGTCATGATGTCAGCGGAAAGCTGGGGATCAAGGTTGCCGGTAGGCTCGTCGGCAAGCAGCAGCGCTGGCTTGTTGACCACCGCCCGGGCAATGCCGACCCGCTGTTGCTCTCCGCCGGAAAGCTCGATGGGCAATGCGGCCTCGCGGTGCAGCAGCCCCACCTTGTCCAGCGATGCCCTCACCCGCCGCGCCGCCTCACGGTGCTCGACCCCCTGGATCTCCAATGGCAAGGCAACGTTGTGGAAGATCGAGCGATCGAAGAGCAGCTGGTGGTCCTGGAAGACCACTCCGATCTGGCGACGGTAGAAGGGAATCTGGCTGTGGTGCAGGCGGTCGATGTCATGGCCCGCCACCCGCACCCGGCCGCGGCTGGGTCGCTCCAGACGCATGATCAGGCGCAGCAGCGAACTCTTGCCTGCACCGGAATGGCCGGTGAGGAAGACCATCTCGCCACGCCGCACTCGGAAATCGATATTGGCGAGCGCCTCGAAGCGCCCCCCGTAGCGCTTACCGACGTGCTCGAAGGCGATCATGACTCGGCCGACACCGGCTCACGGTCGAACAGGGCATCGACGAACTCACCGGCCACGAAAGGACGCAGGTCATCCAGGGATTCGCCGACGCCGATGAAGCGGATGGGCGTGCCGAGCTGGCGGGCCAGGGCGAAGATGATGCCCCCCTTGGCCGTGCCATCGAGCTTGGTCAGGGTGATGCCGGTGACCGGCACCGCCTCGTTGAAGGTCGAGGCCTGAGCGAGGGCGTTCTGGCCGGTCCCGGCATCGAGCACCAGCATCACCTCATGGGGGGCGCTATCGTCGACCTTGCCCATCACCCGACGAACCTTCTTGAGCTCCTCCATCAAATGAGCCTTGTTGTGCAGGCGGCCGGCGGTATCGGCGATCAGTACGTCGACGCCCCGCGCCTTGGCGGCCGACACGGCATCGAAGATCACCGAAGCGCTATCGGCCCCGGTGTGCTGGGCGATCACCGGCACGTCGTTGCGCTCGCCCCACACCTTGAGCTGCTCCACCGCCGCCGCCCGGAAGGTATCACCGGCAGCCAGCATCACGCTGCGCCCCTCGCGCTGGAAGCGCTGAGTCAGCTTGCCGATGGTGGTGGTCTTGCCCACGCCGTTGACGCCCACCACCAGAATCACGAAGGGCCCCTCGCCCTTCGGCGGCAGCGCCAGCGGTTGAGCGACCGGCTCGAGCATCGTCGCGAGCTCCTCCTGCAGGGCCCGGTAGAGCGCCTGGGGCTCCTTGAGCTCCTTGCGTGAGACCCGCTCGGTGAGCCGGTCGATGATCTCGGTGGTAGCCTCGATGCCCACGTCCGCCATCAGCAGCTGGGTCTCGAGCTCTTCCATGAGGTCGTCGTCGATCTGCTTGCGGCCCATGAAGAGGTCGGCCAAGCCATCGGTGAGGTTGGCACGCGTCTTGCCAAGCCCGGCACGGATGCGAGAGAACCAGCCCTTCTTGTCGGCCACGGGCTTCTCCTGCAGGGCCGCCTTGGATCGTGAAGGCTCGGGGGCAGGCGTAGTGTCGACGGCCGGCTTCCGGGGCGCCGGTTCGGGTTCGGGAGCCTCGTCCCGGGCCGGCTCGGGCGACTTCGCCGGCTGACTGCCGGATGCGGATTCCTCGACCTCGTCAGGAGCTTCCGTCGCCGGCGCGGACTCGGTGGTGTCGTCTGCCGCTCGCTCTTCCGACTGGCGCTCGGCCTCCTGTTCCGGTGTCGTCTGCTGCCCGTCCTGCTGCTTCTTGCGCTTGAAAATACCGAACATGGGGGGATCACGCCTCACGGATGAACGAATCGTCTCATCCTACCATCGCGCACCATGACTGTGGACAAGCCGGCGGGTACAATCCGCCCCCATGACACGACGCCGCTCCCCTTCCAGCAAGCCCGGCAAGCCGGCCGCCAACGCACCCCAGGGCGCCGGCCGCCGGAACGCCGGCCGCCGGAACCCCGGACGGCTGCGCCTGATCGGGGGCGAGTACCGGCGCCGTCAGTTGCCGGTGCTCGACCACCCGGGGCTGCGCCCCACCCCCGACCGGGTGCGCGAGACGCTGTTCAACTGGCTAGCCAGCGCCACGCCCGGCGCGCGAGTTCTCGACCTCTTCGCAGGCACCGGGGCGCTCGGCCTGGAAGCCCTCTCGCGGGGCGCCCGGCAGGCGGTGTTCGTCGAGCGTGACCCTCGAGTGGCACGTCAGCTTGCCGACAACCTCGAGACGCTGGGAGCCACCGAACGCGGACGCCTGGTCACCACCGATGTGCTGGCGTTCCTCTCTTACGCTCCCACCCCCTTCTCGCTGGTATTCCTCGACCCACCCTTCCGCCAGGAACTCGCCGAGACCTGCTGCAAGACTCTTGAGGCAGGCTGGCTCGCCGAGGACGCTCTCGTCTATGTGGAAACCGAGTCGGCGCTCGAGCCCGAAGTACCCACCAGTTGGCAACTCCACCGCGAGGTGCGTGCCGGTGACAGCACCGGGCGGCTCTACCGCCGGCATCCGCCTTGCTCGGGGTAGTCGGACGGTGACGCTTGCTGAGCCCCGACCGCGGCGTTACGCTGCGCGCTGAAGGAAGCCAACGGGCACGCCCCACCCGCAGGATGTCGCCAGGAGAACAGGATGAGTAACGAACTCTTCAACCAGCTCGAACAGAAAGTCACCAGCGCCGTCGAGGCCCTGGAGTTGATGAGAATGGAAGCCGAGGAGCTACGCGAGGAAAACGCTCGCCTGAAACAGGAGCGCGAGGAGTGGGAGCGCCGGCTCTCCGCGCTGCTGGGGAAATTCGACGAGGTCGAGACGACGACCAGCAGCTGAGGCGACATCAGGCCAGCGGGAGCGACATCAGCAACGCGTCCTCTCGCCGGCCTACTTCGCCGCTGGAGTAGTAACCGCGGCGCCGGCCGTCCTCACCGAACCCCGCACGCCGATACAGGCCAAGGGCCTGCTCGTTGCCCGCCCTTACCTCCAGCAGCAATCGCTCACTTCGCCAGGTACATGCCTGGTCGACCACCGCCGTCAGCAGCCGCCCCGCCAGCCCTCGGCGACGCGCTTCCTCCGCCACCAGAATCGCCTGCAACTCCGCATCGAAGGGCAGCCGCACCACCACCGCATGACCGACCAGGCACGCCTCGTCCTCGATGCCGAACACCCGGGTGTCGGGGTCGGCCAGCGCCGCCTGCAGCTGGCCTTGCGTCCAGGGGTCAGGGCTGGCGGCCTGCTCCAGGGCCGAAAGCATCGCCAGGTCGTCGGGGCCCAGCCGCCGCACCGCCTCAGCCGGGCTCACGGCCCGCCTGCCAGGCATCTCCCCAGCCGGCTATCCGCGGCCAGAGGGCGCGCTTGGCCTCGGCACTGCCGGCCAGCTCGCCAAGCGCAGGTCCCTGCCAGGCCGGCAGCGCCAACAGCGGGCAGTGACCATCGGCGAGGGTCAGCAGCTCGTCGAGGGTCTTGTCCTCCCCGAACACCAGCAGCCGTTCCGGTACCCATCCGCGCCGCTGTCGACCGGCAAGGAAGGCCTGTAGGCCCTCGCGAGCCTCCTCCAGCGGCGCCTCCACCGGCAGCCCTTCCACCTGGGGCCAGCGGAAGGCCTCGAAGGCCGGCATCTGTTCGGGCACCACACCGGCGGCCTGCAGCAGGTGGCGCAGCAGGCGTAGCTCCACGCTGCCGGGCGGCACCTCCCCGGGCAGCAAGATCAGCCAGCGGCCATCCAGGCAGGCCACCTGCAGGGTGAAGCGCAGCGCCTCCCCGCCGTGACGCTCGGGACCCGGGCGTTGCGCCTCGAGCGTGGCGTCCTGCTCGTCGGGGAGCACCAGGTCGCCGAGCAGCGCGCGAGCCTTGCCGGCCGCGGGACGGTGACGCGGTTCGGGCTCGGCGGGGGCCGGTCGCGGGGCGGCGGTCTGCGCCTCGGCGGCCTCGTCGAGCAGCGCATGCAGCCGCTCCCCCGGGGCGCGGCGCCCCTCGGCCACCAGCGCGGCGGCCTCCCACTCACAGGCCGGCGTGGCCAGGGCATTGGGCAGGCGATAGCGGGAGACCCAGGCCGTCAGGCCCATGGCCTCCAGGTACTGCAGGCGCTGCGGCTCCGGGGTCACGACTGACTGCCGCCCCGGCAGTCGGGGGAGTCGGGACGGGAGCGGCCGCTGGCTTCCCACTCCTGGGGCGTGAAGAGATGGAGCGCCAGGGCGTGGACGGGGCCGGCAAGCTCATCGGCGAGCAACGCATAGACCTGCTGGTGCCGCTTGACCGGCATCAGCCCCTCGAAGCGCGAGGCGACCAGGGTAACCTTGAAGTGGGTCTCGGAGTTCGGCGGCACGTTATGCCGGTGGCTCTCGTTCTCCACGGCCAGGAAGGCGGGCTCGAGGGCCCTGAGCTTGTCTTCGATGGTGGCCTGGGTGCTCATGTCGAGGTTCCGATGCTGTGTGAGTGATGGATCCATTGTACGCCTTCAGTCCGGGTCCGACGACGCCCGCAGCGGCTCGGTACGGCGCGCCTCGCGCTGGGCCCGCCCAGCCAGCGACACCCGCCCCAGGCTCGCCGCGAGCGACAGCACACAGGCCCCCGCGCCCGCCCAGAGGGTCGCCTGCACCGGCGCCCCGGCGGCCAGGAAGGCCCCCACCAGGGCGACGCCCAGCGATTGGCCCACCGTGCGGGTCGTGCTCATCACGCCGGAGGCGCTGGCACTGCGCTCGCGGGGCACACTGGCCATCATCTCGCGGTTGTTGGGCGGCTGGAAAAGCCCGAAGCCCAGCCCGCAAAGCCCCGTGCGCCACAGGCTATCCACCACGCCGGCCTCGGCATCGAGCCCGGCCAGGGCGGCCAGGCCCAGCAGCAGCATCACCAGACCGCTACTGGAGAGCAGGCTGGGGTTGATCCGGTCGGCCAGTTGCCCGGCCAGTGGACCCACGATCATGATCGCCAGCGGCCAGGGCGTGAACATCCAGGCCGTTTCCAGCGGCGTGAAGCCCATCTCCTGCTGGTAAAGGAACGAGAGCGCCACGAAGGCCAGGCCCTGGCCGACGAAGGCGAGCCCCGAGGCCGAGACCGCCAGCGTGAAGCGTCGCTCGGCAAACAGCGAGAGCGGCAGCAGCGGGTGGCGGGCTCGGCGCTGGCGCTGCAGGAAGAGTACGGCACTGAGCAGGCTCAGTGTCAGCCAGGCGAGTACCTGCCAGGCTGGGGCCCCGTGGCCAAGGCCGTCCAGGCCGAGAAAGAGCCCGGCCAGCATGGCCACCGAGCACAGCGCCCCGCGCCAGTCGAAGCCATCGCGCCGCCCCGCCTCGCGAGGCAAAGCCCGCCAGGCCAGCCAGAAGGAGCAGATCCCCAGCGGCACATGCAGGGCGAACAGCCAGGACCAGTCAGCCACGGAGAGCACCAGTCCACCGAGGGTCGGCCCGGCGGCGTAGCCACCGGCCACCACCAGGGCGGAGAGCCCCAGGGCGCTGCCGAGCAGACGCGAGGGAAAGATCGAGCGGTAGAGCGACGGGCCGATGGAGAGCGTCGCCGCAGCACCCAGGCCCTGCAGGGCCCGGAACAGCAGCAGGGTCTCCAGGTTCGGCGACAGGGCGCTACCCAGGGCAGCCAGGGTGAACAGCGCCAACCCGGCGACATAAAGTCGCCGACGACTGACCAGTTCGCTGAGGGCGGCAAAGACCAGCAGGAAGGCGGCACAGACGACCTGGAAGAGGTTGGTGACCCAGACCACGCGGGAGGCGGAGACCCCGAGGTCGGTCGCGATGGAAGGCAGCGCGATATTGACCATGGTGGTGTCGACCACCGCCATCAGGGTGCCGAGGACCAGCGCCAGCACCGCCAGGCGCCGCTCGGGGCCCGGCAGGCCATCGTCGCCAGGGCGGGTCGCGAAGAGTCGACTCATCTTGCTTCCCTCGTTGCGGGGTCCTTAACGAGGAAACCGGCCGAAGCCGGTTTCCCCTGTTCGATGCCAGGCGGGTAAGGTCAGTCCTGATCCGTCTCCAGGAGGAGGGCGTCATCCACCTCGGAGATCTCCAGCGCCGCCTCATTGTCGAGGTCGATGGCCAGATAGCTGTGCTCGACCTGCAGGAAGCGCTGGAAAAGCGCCCAGTCCAGGGCCTCCGGCCACTGGCGCTCGTCTTCTTCCCAGGCCCGCAGTTCGGTCTCGAGGATTTCGAGGTAGCGCTCGTGCACGAAGGCCTCCAGGGCCTCGGGCGTATCCATCTCCGGGATCAGGTAGACGGTGCTTTCGCGCTCGACGTCGGCCAGGGTCAGGTCATCGCCCTCCATCGTGGGTTCGAGCGCATTGATCCAGTCCACGAAATGCCGGGTCGGCCTGACGCTCAGGGCGGAGCGGTTGAGCAGTTTCATCACGGTCTCCTCGACGTCGAAACGACGACCATTATGGGTGCTGGCCGCCCCGGTTACCAACACTTCCCATCATAGAGACACCGGGACGGGGCTGATCCGGCGGAAGGTCTACGAGGAGGCGCTGTAAACCCTTCCCTGGGCGCTACCGACGCCATCCCTGGCGTAGGACCTCCTCTTCGACCTACCCCCGGCGCCCCTCAACTCACCACCTATCAATCAACTTCTGGGCGCATGGCCGGAAAGAGCAGCACATCGCGGATGGAGGCGCTGTCGGTGAACAGCATCACCAGCCGGTCGATGCCGATGCCCTCGCCGGCGGTGGGTGGCAGGCCGACCTCCAGCGCCCGCACGTAATCGGCGTCGTAGTACATTGCCTCCAGGTCGCCGGCTTCCTTCTCGGCGGCCTGGGCGCGGAAGCGTTCGGCCTGGTCCTCGGCGTCGTTGAGCTCCGAGAAGCCGTTGGCGATCTCGCGGCCACCGACGAAGAACTCGAAGCGCTCGGTGACGAAGGGATTGGCGTCCTTGCGCCGCGCCAGCGGGCTCACCTCGGTGGGGTACTCGGTGATGAAGGTGGGCTGATTGAGGCGATGCTCCACGGTCTTCTCGAAGATCTCGATCTGGACCTTGCCCAGCCCCCAGCCGTCCTTGACGTCGATGTCCAGGCGCTCGGCGATCTGGCGCGCGGCGGACTCGTCGGCCAGGGCCTCGGCATGGATCTCCGGGTTGAACTCGAGGATGGCATCGAACACCGTGATCCGCCGCAGCGGCTGGCCGAAGTCGTACTCGAAGGTCTCGAGCACCTCGTCTTCGCCGCTGCGCACGGTATTTACCACCGTGGTGGTGCCCAGCACCTTGCGGGTCACGCTGCGCAGCATCTCCTCGGTGAGATCCATCAGGTCGTTGTGGTCCGCATGGGCCTGATAGAACTCGATCATGGTGAATTCGGGGTTGTGGCGCGTGGAGAGGCCTTCGTTGCGGAAGTTGCGGTTGATCTCGAAGACCCGTTCAAAGCCGCCCACCACCAATCGCTTGAGGTAGAGCTCCGGCGCGATGCGCAGGTACATGTCGATGTCCAGCGCATTGTGGTGGGTGACGAAGGGGCGCGCCGTGGCGCCGCCGGGAATCGGCTGCAGCATGGGGGTCTCCACCTCCATGAAGCCGCGGTCCTCGAAGAAGCGTCGCATGGCGCTGATCACCCCGGCGCGGGTCTCGAACACCTTGCGCGAATCGGGGTTCATGATCAGGTCGACGTAGCGCTGGCGATAGCGCGCCTCCATGTCGGTGAGGCCGTGGAACTTGTCGGGCAGCGGGCGCAGGCTCTTGGTGAGCAGCTTCGCCTCCACCATCATCACGTAGAGGTCGCCCTTGCCCGACTTGTGCACCGGCCCGCGGGCCGCCACGATGTCGCCGATGTCCCAGCCCTTGACGTCCTCCAGCACCTCGGCCGGCAGCCCCTTCTTGTCGACATAGAGCTGGATCGTGCCAGAGGGATCCTGAATGACGATGAAGGGCCCACGCTTGCGCATGATGCGCCCCGATACGGCGGCCTGACGGTCCAGCGCCTCCAGATCGGCCTTCTCGCGGCCGCCGAGCTCATCGAGCAAACCAGCCGCCAGGCTGTCACGGCGAAAATCGTTGGGAAAGGCGCTTTCGCCGGTCTCGACGGCACGCTCACGGCGGGCGGCCAGCTTGGCACGACGCTCGGCGATCAGGCGGTTCTCGTCATTCTGCGGGCTATCCGATGAAGGGCTCTCGTTGGCCATTTTGCTACCGTTCGAGTGAGCCAGTGGCTGGCACGGCCATGCGCGGCTTCGTACGCCCGTGGATGGAAGCTCGGGGCTACAGCCCTTGCTTGAGGCTGGCGACGATAAACTGGTCCAGATCCCCGTCCAGCACCTTGTCGCAGTTGCTTGATTGTACGCCGGTACGCAGATCCTTGATGCGCTGGTCATCCAGCACGTAGGAGCGAATCTGGCTGCCCCAGCCGATATCAGATTTGGACTCCTCGGCCTCCTGCTTGGCTGCGGTGCGCTTCTGCATCTCCAGCTCCCACAGCTTCGCCTTGAGCTGCTTCATGGCGAAGTCGCGGTTGGCGTGCTGGCTGCGCTGGCTCTGGCAAGCCACCACGATCCCGGTAGGCTCGTGGGTGATACGCACGGCGGAATCCGTGGTGTTGACGTGCTGCCCACCGGCCCCGCTGGAGCGGTAGGTATCGGTGCGCAGGTCCGAGGGGTTGATCTCGACCTCGAAGCTGTCATCCACTTCCGGCGACAGGAACACCGAAGCAAAGGACGTATGCCGGCGGCCACCGGAGTCGAAGGGGCTTTTGCGCACCAGACGATGCACGCCGGTCTCGGTCCGCAACCAGCCGAAGGCGTAATCACCCTGAATGTGCAAGGTGGCCGACTTGATGCCCGCCACCTCACCGGCAGAAACCTCGATGATCTCGGCCTTGAAGCCGTGGTGCTCGGCCCAACGCAGGTACATGCGCAGCAGCATGTTGGCCCAGTCCTGGGCCTCGGTGCCGCCGGATCCGGCCTGGATGTCGAGATAGGCGTTGTTCTCGTCCATCTCGCCGGAGAACATGCGCCGGAACTCGAGCTTCTCGAGGCTGGCCTGAAGCCCTTCGATCTCCTTCTGAACCTCGTCGACGGTACCTTCGTCGTCCTCCCCCTCCGCGAGTTCGAGCAGGTCACGGCTGTCGCCGAGGCCCTGCTCGAGGTCGTCGATGGTGGACACGATCGCCTCGAGCGTTGCTCGTTCCTTGCCAAGCTTCTGAGCGTGGTCCGGATCGTTCCAGACGTTCGGGTCCTCAAGCTCGCGGGTGACTTCCTCTAGCCGATCCTTCTTTTCGGCATAGTCAAAGATACCCCCTCAGGACGTCTGTCCGCTCGGACAGGTCCTTGATGAGATGGTGAATCGGGTTGGTTTCCAACATGGGGCTCATCCGAGTCTGTGATGGAACGATGGCCGCCGGGGCCTGGCTCGACGCCAGGGCCCCGGCGGCACGGAAAAGACGCCTATTGTAGCGAAACTGCCGCCCTGCCGCATCCACCGCGCGCTGGGGCTCTAAACAACGAAACCCGGCCGAAGCCGGGTCCCGAGGTCAGGCGCGTGGATGGTGGTCAGAAGCGGTAGTCCACCGAGAGGGCGAAGACGTCAGCAGCGACCTCGTAGGTCCCCGAGAGGTTGCCCTTGCTCGCATTCTCGTTGGTCGGCGTCGCTCGCTGATCGATATCGCCATCATCGGCGAAGACGTGCATGTAACCAGCGGTGATGCCGAGCTCCGGACTGGGCATCCAGGTGGCACCGAGGGTCGCCCATTGGCGATCGGCATCCGGCACCCGC
This sequence comes from Halomonas sp., assembly GCF_034520545.1. Lineage (GTDB taxonomy): Bacteria > Pseudomonadota > Gammaproteobacteria > Pseudomonadales > Halomonadaceae > Halomonas. The sequence goes on along the minus strand of NZ_JAXHNN010000015.1, from coordinate 211,477 downwards.
GGAGTGCGGTATTCGGCACTCGGCACCGGGCTCTCGTCCAGGCCCAGGCCGGCACGCAGCAGCCACTGCGGGGACAGCGCATAATTCGCGCCTACCGAGAAGGCCCAGGTATCGTTCCAGTTTTCCTCGGTTCGACTCGGATCGCGACCATCATCGAACACGACCACCAGTTCGTCGAAGCTGCTCCACTCGGTCCACTCGGCATTGGCCATCAACGCCAGTCGATCGGTCAACTGGTGATGGATACCCAGATTCAGGTTGGCCGGCGTGGTCAGCTCCGCCTTACCACCGGTTCCACTGACCAGGCCTGCGTCAATGGCGCCTTCCGAAACGGGGTCCGTGCCTCTGACGTCGAGTTCTCCATCGAGGGTCAGGTCGATTTCCGAACGATAGCCGATCCCCAGGCGAGTCCGGTTGTCGACCTGAAAAAGTGCCCCGAGCGTGTAGCCATAGCCCCAGTCATCGCCCGTCACCTCACCGATGACATCGTTTTGTCCCGGGGTAGCCAGAGGATTGCCCATCCTGGCTGCCGCGCTTCCGAAGTCTATGGCATTCGAGAGGGTCGCATCCGCATACTGGGCACGAAGACCAACGGCCAGGTTGAGGCGATCGGACGCCCGATAGTTGAGGGTCGGTTGGAAGTCGATGGTGGCAAGCTCCGTCTCGATGGCGTGGTAGCGGCCGATCCACTCCTTCTCATATTTGGTCGAGAGACCATAGGGCGCATTGATGGTCAGACCCAGGTCGAACCGCTCGTTGAGCTGGGTCTTGGCAGCAAAGCTTGGCACCACAGCCGACTCGCCCCCTTGCCGAGAGCCTCCCCGATCATAATCGACCACGCCTCCCAGGCTGTTGGCCTCGGCCTCCTGCAAATCGAACTTGGCGTCGATATAGGCCACCCCGCCAACGACCTGATTACCGTCGATATTACCGATGGCGGCCGGATTGTAGGCCATGAAGCTGGCATCCTCGGCACCGGCGGCGGCATTGGAGAGTGCGTTGGACAGCGTCTTCGCGCTCTGCTCGCGGACCTGGAAGCCGGAAGCAGACACCTGGCTGGCGATCAACGCCGTGGAGGCAAGCGCCACGGCGAGGGAGAGCTTGTTGAACTTGTTATGCATGGGCTCGTCATCCTTTCGGGTAGGTAATGCTGGGAACTTGTCGTTGCTCTTTGGCATACCCGCAGTGTTTGCGAATCCTGCCTCCGGGATCAAGCACAAACGGCCGTTTTAAACCAAAAAATCCTAATACTTTGGTTGCACACTCGTTTCATTCATCGAACTTTCATCGACTTAGTCACCATATATTCACCACGGGAGGCGGAGTGGCATCAACCCTTGACCTATGGGTTACCCAAAGGTTTTACACTTGCGACACGACATACCAAGGAACCCTGCCATGAAGGTCAGCGAACTGGCACGCCTGGCCGGCGTCACCGCCGAGACCGTGCGCCACTACACCCGCGAGGGACTCCTACATCCTGAGCGCCATCCCGAGAACGGCTATCAGCTGTTCGGGCAGGCGGACCTGGACCGGCTGCGCTTCATCCAGCGGGCCCGCACCCTGGGATTCGGCGTAGCCGAGATCCGCAACATTCTCGACCACGCCGATCATGGCGATTCGCCCTGCCCCATGGTGCGCGACCTGCTGGCAAACCGACTGCCGCAGATCCGTGAGCAGATCCGCGAGCTGGAATCCCTGGCCTCGCGCATGGAACAGGCCCTGGCCGCCTGGGACGGGATGCCCGACGGCACCCCGGACGGCCACAGCATCTGCCGCCTGATCGAGAACTTTCCCGAACCGCTCGATGCCGACCATGAGACCAATGAGGAGGCCCGATGAACGCCAGACAGACCCTGGAACGCCAGGTCCCCGGCATGAGCTGCCAGGGCTGCGTGGCCAAGATGCGACAGGCCATCCAGGCCGAAGACCCGCAAGCCGAGATCACCGGCACGCCGTCCGAAAAACGCCTCGAGGTCATCACGACCCTCGCCGATGTCGACCTGGATAAGGCGCTGGCCAATGCGGGCTATCCGACAGCCGGCCGACAACATCATGAGCGCCGCGTGCCGGGCATGAGCTGTCAGGGTTGCGTCGGTAGGATGCGTAAGGCGATCCAGGCCGAGGACCAGGACGCCGAAGTGGCCGGTTTCCCGAATGAGAAGCGCCTGACGATTAACACCGCCCTGGGAGGCGAGACCCTGGACCAGCTGCTGGAACAGGCCGGCTACCCTCCCGCTGAATCCACGGAAGCTGCCGAATCAGAGCGCGAGTCATCCTCCGAGCCGAAGCCCGAAGCGTCATCCTCCGAGGAAACGCACGACAAGGTCGCTCACCAGAGCAGGGATTCCCAGACGGAAGAGTCAGACGTACGCGCCACCGCCCAGCGACTCTCGATCAGCGGCATGACCTGTGCAAGCTGTGTGAAGAGCGTGCAGCAAGCCCTGGAGCGCACGCCGGGCGTTGTCGGCGCAGAGGTCAACTTCGGCACGCATACCGCCCAGGTGCGCGGCCGCGCCGACACGGACGCCCTGATCGAGGCCGTGCAGGACGTAGGCTACGATGCCGAGCCCATCGTCGACATGCGCGAGGCCGAACAGGCCCGCGCCGAGCGCGACGAGCGGGAGTACCGTCGGCGCCTGAAGGGCAGCGCCTGGTCGCTGGTCCTGGCCGTGCCGCTGATGGCCAGCATGTTCTTCTTCCACCCCCACCCAGTCGGTGCCGGCCGGCTCTATTGGCTGGTGATCGGCCTGTTGACGCTGGCGATAATGGTTTTCCCGGGCCGCCACTTCTTCGTCAATGCCTGGAAGAACCTCAAGCACCACCAGGCGAACATGGACACCCTGATCGCCATGGGCACCGGCACCGCCTGGGTCTACTCCATGGCGGTAGTGGCCTTCGGTCCCTGGCTGCCCGAGGTGGCCCGGGGTATCTACTTCGAGGCCTCGGCGATGGTCATCGGCCTGGTGCTGCTGGGCAATGCCCTCGAGCTGCGGGCGCGAGGCCGGACCAGCGATGCCCTAAAGCGACTGCTCGACCTGCAGAGCCGCACCGCGCGGGTGATCCGCAATGGCGAGGAGCGCGAAATCGAGATCGATGAGGTCCGCGAGGGCGATCACATTCGCGTGCGCCCCGGCGAGCGCCTGCCGGTGGACGGCGAGGTGACCGAGGGGCAGAGCCATATCGACGAGTCCATGCTCACCGGCGAGCCCCTGCCCGTGACCAAGGGCGAGGGCGACGAGGTGAGCGCCGGCACGGTCAACGGCAAGGGCTCGCTGGTCTACCGCGCCACCCGCGTGGGTGCCGACACCCGACTGGGCCAGATTACCGAGCAGGTGGCCAGCGCCCAGAACTCGCGCCCCCCCATCGGACAACTGGCCGATCAGGTATCGAGCGTCTTCGTACCCTCGGTGATGATCATCGCGGTGATTACCGCGCTGGCCTGGTTCAACTTCGGTGCCGAGCCACGGGTGATCCACATGCTGGTCACCGCCACCACGGTACTGATCATCGCCTGCCCCTGCGCCCTGGGTCTGGCCACACCGATCTCCACCATGATCGGCGTGGGCAAGGCAGCCGAGCACGGGGTGCTGGTGCGCAGCGGCGATGCCTTGCAGACCGCCAGCAAGCTGACGACCCTGGTGGTGGACAAGACCGGCACCCTGACCGAAGGCAAGCCGGAAGTGACGGAATCGGAGGTGCTCGAGGGGGACGAGCGGCAGGTGCTGGGTCTGGTGGCGGCCCTGGAGCGCGGTTCCGAACACCCACTGGCGGCCGCCTTGATGGCGCACGCGGAAGAACGACAGGCCGAACCCGGTGAGATTCGAGACTTCGACACCGTCACCGGCGGCGGGGTCAAGGCGACCACGGCCGACGGCAAGGCGCTGCTGCTGGGCAATGCCCGGCTATTGGAAGAAGCCGACATCGACCTGGCCAGCGGCCGCGAGATGGCTTCCGAACTGGAGGAAAAGGCGCGCACCGTGGTCTATCTGTCGGTGGACGGCCAGCTGGCCGCGCTGTTCGGCATCAGCGACCCCTTGCGCCATGACACCATCGCCGCCGTGAAGCGCCTGCAGGCCGATGGCCTCAAGGTGGTGATGCTCACCGGCGACAACGCCCATACCGCCGGCGCCATCGCTCGGGAAGTCGGCATCGACGACTTCCGCGCCGGCCTGCTGCCCGAGGACAAGCATGCCGAGATCGAACGGCTGCAGCGTGAGGGGGAAATCGTGGGCATGGTCGGCGACGGCATCAACGATGCCCCGGCACTGGCCCGCGCCGAGGTAGGCTTCGCCATCGGCCAGGGGACGGACGTGGCCATCGAGAGCGCCGGTATTACCCTGGTACGCGGCTCGCTGCACGGCGTGGCCGCCGCCATCGAGATCAGCCGAGCCACCTTGCGCAACATCAAGCAGAACCTGGTCGGCGCCTTCGGCTACAACACCCTGGGCATTCCCATCGCCGCTGGGGTGCTCTACCCCGTGACCGGCACGCTGCTCTCACCGATAATCGCCGGGGTCGCCATGTCGCTTTCCTCGATCACCGTGGTGAGCAACGCGAATCGACTGCGCCTGTTCCGCCCTTCCAGCGAAACCGGCGGAGATGACACGGGGAACCACCAGAAAAAGGAGGACGCATCATGAGTTGGATCGTCAATCTCGCCGGCCTGGCACTGATCGCCTTGATCGCCTGGTGGTTCTGGGGGGCCGCCTAGGTGGGCGCGCCTAGCGGCGGCCGCCCATCACCTCAACCCTTGACGGCTTCGGCGTGCTCGACCATCAGCTGGAGCGTCTCGCGGCCTCGCCAGCGATTGCGATTGAGCTTGAAGGCGCAGCGCAACGCATCGCCGACGCCAAAGGCCGGACTCTCGCCGGGCGACAGGGCACGGAACCAGATGGCCTTCAGGCTCACCGCCCCGGTGGAAAGCTCCAGCATCAGGTGGCTACCGTCGGCCCCCACCGGACGCAGGGCCTCGACCAGAAACTCGCCCTGGAACAGCGGGGCATCGAACTCGCGGCCATAGGGCCCCAGCCGCTCGAGCTCGTCTAGGGTGGCAAGACCGAGCTGATGGGGCGCTAGTTCGCCGTCGGTGAAGATCCGCGGACAAAGCTCCGTCTCGCCCAGCTGCTCGCCCACCGCCTGCAGGAATGCTGCACGGAATGTCGCCAAGTGCTCGCGGGGCACCCCCACGCCCGCGGCGCCGCGGTGGCCACCGAAGCGTGGAAGCGCCTCGGGCGCCAGCTCGAAGGTCCGCTGCAGGGCGTCGCGCAGGTGCAGCCCCTCGATGGAGCGACCGGAGCCGGTGAGCATGCCGGGCGCCGCTGCTGGGGTCAGTACCAGAGCCGGCCGTCCGAAGGCCTGCACCAGCCGGGAGGCGACGATGCCCTGCACGCCCGGATGGCCGTCTTCCAGGAAGACAACGATGGCGGGCTCGTCGGCGGTCAGGGCCGGCAGGGCCAGAGCCTTGGCCTCCTCGGCCATGTCGGCCTCGATTGCCTTGCGCGACTGGTTGTCCTGATCCAGCGTCTCCAGATGTCGCGCCGCCGTGGCGTCGTCCGCCGCGAGCATGTAGTGCAGTGCCGCATAGGGATCGTCGAGGCGTGAACGGGCGTTGATCCGGGGCCCCATCTGAAAGGCCAGAGTCTCGGCGTCGAAGGGCACGCTGTCGGCCCCCAGCCGCTCGGCCATGGCCCGCCAGCAGGCGGCTTCCATGCGGTTGATCAGCGCCAGGCCGTGGGTCACCACCGCTCGGTTGGCCGCGCTGCCGCCCAGCGAGACGCAGTCGGCCACCGTGCCCAGCGCCACATAGGAGAGCCAGGGCGAGAGCTTGGGTGTGGCCTCGGGCAGTACACCCCACTCGATCAGCACCTGCCGGGCCAACGACATCATCAGCCATGCGACCATGCAACCGGCGATGGTCGCGTCAGGGTAGCTGCAGTCGTCGCGGGTGGGGTTGACCACGGCGTAGGCCGAGGCCGGCGGTCCCTCCAGCGGCAGGGCGTGGTGGTCGCTGACCACCACCTCGATGCCGGCGGCCTGTAGACGGGCGATGCGCGGCTCATCGGAGCTTCCGCAGTCGGCGGTGATCACCAGGCTCGGGCGCGGCGAGAGCGCCAGGGTGCGCTCCACCAGCGGCAGGCTGATGCCGTAACCGTCGTGAATCCGGTGGCCGATCAGGCTGTGCAGGTGCGCCTCGGGTACGCCGAAGAGCTCGACCAGTGTGCGCCGGATCACCACGTGGGAGGTGATGCCGTCCACGTCGTAGTCGGTGAGGATGCCGATGTGCTCGCCGTCCACCACCGCCTGGGCGATGCGTTCGGCCGCACGCCGGGCGTCCGCGAGCCTCTCGGGGTGGGCCAGATGGCGCAGGCTGGGAGAAACCAGCGGCGCCAGTTCGCCCTGATAGCCGGCAAGCCGCCCAGCCAGCACCCGGGCCTGGAGTTCGGAGAGCCCTTCGCGCTGGGCGCGGGCGTAGAGGTCGGCGTCGCGGGGCCGCGGCAGGATCTGCGGCCTCAGGCGCTGATGGAGATCTATGGGGTCGCTGAAAGCGTCCAAGCCCGGCTCCTGTGATTCGTATTCATCGGCACGTCGGTGCATTGCCGCTGTGCCTAACGAGGGGCGCCGGGGACAGGCTTCATGAGGCCTAAGCGCCGCTGACGCCTGATGCCCGCTCGGGGCTGACCCGGCGACAGGCCTGTTCGGGGGCGCTGTGACCCCCTCCCTGGGCGCTACCGATGCCATCCATGGCATAGGACCCCCTCCAGGCCTGTCCCCGGCGCCCCTCGCTACCTCTCGCTTCCAGCTTTTCGCTTCTAGCTTTCAGCTTCAGCGCCGGTTCTCGGCCACGAACTGCTGCACGGCAGAGAGCTCCGCAGGCAACACGGTGTAGCGCTCCTCGCGCTCCAGCAGGTCGTCCATGTGCGGCGGCAGCGGGACGCCAGGGAAGCCGGCCTTGACCACCGCGTCGGCGAACTTGGCCGGGTGGGCCGTGGCCAGGGTGATCACCGGCGTCGCGGCATCGGCCCGCTCCTGCTCGGCCGCACGGTAGCCGGTGGCGGTGTGCGGGTCGAGAACCTCCTGGGTACGGTGATGCGCTTCGCGAATCACCTCCAGAATAGTGGCGTCGTCCACGCTGTGGCTGGCGAAGGACTCGCGCAGCCTGGCTAGCGGCGCTTCAGCCAGAGCCGTCGGTTCTGCTTGGAAGCGCTCGAGCAGGGCATTGACCGCCGCCCCATCGCGCTCGTAGGCCTCGAACAGCAGACGCTCGAAATTGGACGACACCACGATGTCCATGGAGGGGGCGAGCGTGGCGACCAGCTCCTGCTTGGAAAAATCGTTGTCGGTCAGAGTGCGGTGCAGGATATCGTTCGCATTGGTGGCGATGATGAACTGCTTGACCGGCAGTCCCATGCGCTTGGCCATGTAGCCGGCGAAGACGTTGCCGAAGTTGGCCGACGGCACGCAGAAGCTCACCTGGCGGTGCGGTCCACCCAGTGCCACAGCCGAGGCAACGTAATAGACGATCTGCGCCATGATGCGCGCCCAGTTGATGGAGTTCACCGCCACCAGCCGAGTGCCGTTCAGGAAGCCCTGGTCGGCGAAGCTCGCCTTGACCATGGCCTGGGCGTCATCGAAGTTGCCCTCGATGGCGACATTGAAGACGTTGTTGGCCAGCACCGTGGTCATCTGGCGGCGCTGCACCTCCGAGACCCGCTGGTAGGGGTGCAGAATGAAAATGTCGAGGTTGTCGCAGTGCCGGCAGCCCTCGATGGCCGCCGAGCCGGTATCACCCGAAGTCGCCCCCATGATGACGGCTCGCTCGCCGCGCTTCTCCAGGAAGTGGTCGAGGATGCGGCCGAGCAGTTGCAGGGCCACGTCCTTGAACGCCAGCGTCGGGCCATGGAACAGTTCGAGCAGGAAGTGGTTCGCATCGAGCTGGTTGAGCGGCACCACGGCGTCGTGACTGAAGGTGGCATAGGCCTCCTCGACGATGCCCCGGAAGGTCGCGTCGTCGATTTCGCCGTTGACGTAGGGCTTCATGACCCGGAAGGCGATCTCGGCGTACGACAGCCCGACCATATCGGCCAGATCTTCATGGGAAAGCGTCGGGACTTCCTCCGGCACATAGAGGCCACCATCGTTGGCCATGCCGGTGAGCACGACCTCCTCGAAGGAGAGCGCAGGCGCCTGCCCACGGGTGCTGATATAGCGCATGGCTCACTCCTGCTCGTCGAGACTTTCCACCCGGATGCGGGTGACCGGGCCGGCGATATCGGCCAGCGACTCGATCAGGCGCATCGCCTCGTTCATCTGCTTCTCGCGGGTACAGTGGGTCAGCAGGATGATCGGCACCAGTTCTCCCTCCTTGGCCTCCTTCTGGATCAAGGCCTCGATGGAGATGCCCTGTTCGGAGAGAATCGTCGCTACCCGCGCCAGCACCCCGGGGCGGTCCACCGCCAGCAACCTCAGGTAGTAGGCGGTGACGATGTCTTCCATGGGCATGATCGGCAGGTCGCTCTCCTGCTCGCCGATCCCGCTGAAGGCCAGATAGGGGACCCGATAGTGGTGATCGGTGGTGATGTCGCGTGCCACGTCCAGCAGATCGGCGACCACTGCTGAGGCGGTGGGCTCTGCACCGGCACCGGCGCCGTAGTAGAGGGTCGGCCCCACGGCATCGCCCATGATGGCGATGGCGTTCTTGACACCATAGACGCTGGCCAGCAGCCGCTCCTTGGGAATCAAGGTAGGATGCACGCGCAGCTCGAGCCCTGCCTCGGTGCGTTTGGAGATGCCCAGGTGCTTGATGATGTAGCCCAGGTTGTCGGCCTGCTCCACATCCTCGGCAGTGATGCGCGAGATGCCCTCGGTGTAAGCCTTGTCGAACTGCAGTGGCACGCCGTAAGCGATGGAGGCCAGTATCGTCAGCTTGTGGGCGGCATCGATACCCTCGACATCGAAGGTTGGGTCTGCCTCGGCATAACCCAGCGCCTGGGCCTCGGCGAGCACGTCCTCGAAGGCACGCCCCTCTTCACGCATGTGGGTCAGGATGTAGTTGCCGGTGCCGTTGATGATGCCGGCCACCCACTCGATACGGTTGGCGCCCAGACCCTCGCGCAGCGACTTGATCACCGGTATACCGCCGGCCACCGCCGCCTCGAAGGCTACGATCACGCCCTTCTCGTGGGCGGCCTTGAAGATCTCGTTGCCATGTACGGCGATCAGCGCCTTGTTGGCGGTGACCACGTGCTTGCCGTTCTCGATGGCGGTGAGTACCAGCTCGCGGGCCACATCGTAGCCGCCGATCAGTTCGACCAGCACGTCGATGTCGGGGTTGGTGGCCAGCTCGAAGACGTCGGAAGTGGTCTTTATGCCGGTGATGTCACATTCGGGATTGAGGCTGCGGAAGGCCACCTGCTCGATGACGATCGGGCGCCCCGCCCGCCGGGCGATATCATCGGCATTGCGTGTCAGCACGTTGAAGGTTCCGCCACCGACGGTCCCCAGGCCACAGATTCCCACTCTCACCGGTTTCAATGTCATTCCCCTCGTTCTGGCGTGTGTCTTAGCGTTGATCGGGCCCGTCCGGGCCCGTTATGCCGGCGTTCATCGACGTCGGTCTTCACTCGTTAAGGCCGAGCATGGCGGCCAGGCGTTCCGCCGGCACATACCCGGGCACCAGGCGGCCGTCGGGCAGCACGATCGCCGGCGTACCCTGGACACCCAACTCCATGCCCAGATGATACTGTTCCTCGACCGGATTGTCGCAGTCGGCGGCATTCGACAGCGCTTCCTCGCGCTTGGCCGCGGACATGGCCTCGGACGGATTGTCGGCGCACCACACCTGCTGCAGCTCGCGACCCCCCGGTGAACCCAGACCGCTGCGCGGGAAGGCAAGGTAGTGTACCTCGATGCCCCGCTCGTTGAGGCGCGGCACCTCGTCATGGAGCTGCCGGCAGTAGGGGCAGGTGGTGTCGGTGAAGACCACGAGCGTGGCGCGAGGCTCGCCGGTACCGCGGAAGACAACCCGCTCGCTCTCCGGCACCGCGGCGAGACGTTCGCTGCGCTCAGCGTTGCGCCCCTGCTCGGTGAGGTTGACCAGGCCGCCCTCGCCGTTCTCGTAAAGGTCGCCGACGAGGAAGTGGCTGCCCTCGGCGTTGCTGTAGAAGGTCTCACCGCTCTCCAGACTGACCTCGAAGAAGCCCTCTAGAGGTGTTTCGCGCACGCGCTCCACGGGCATGGACTGGCCATTGACCGTGAGTGTCTCGGCCAGCTGCTCGGCCGGATCGGCGTGTGCGACAGGTATCAGTGCCAGGGAGGCGGCGAACAGTCCGCCGCCCAAGGTAAGGATCGATCGTCTCATGTTTCAGCCTCGAGGATGATGGTCGGCATGCAGGGCTTCCAGTCGCACCTGCGCCACATGGGTATAGATCTGCGTGGTCGAAAGATCGCTGTGACCAAGCAGCAGCTGTACGACACGCAGGTTGGCCCCATGATTCAACAGATGGGTGGCGAAAGCGTGGCGCAGAGTGTGAGGGGACAGCGGTCGGTCGATGCCGGCGGTGCGCGCATGGGCCTTGATGCGGTGCCAGAAGGCCTGACGCGTCAGGCAGCGGTCGCTGCGTCCGGGAAACAGCGCCGGCCGGGTAATGTCGGCCATCAGTGCACCGCGAGCACCTCGCAGGTAGCGCGTCAGCCACACCACGGCCTCCTCGCCAAGTGGCACCAGGCGGTCCTTGTCACCCTTGCCACGCACACGGACCACGCCCTGGCGCAGATTGACGGCATCGGTAGTCAGCCCGACCAGTTCGCTGACCCGCAGCCCGGCCCCGTAGAGGACCTCGAGCATCGCCCGGTCGCGCTGACCCAGATCGGTGGAAAGGTCCGGAGCCGCGAGTAATCGCTCCACTTCTGACTCCTCAAGAGTATCGGGAAGCGAGGGACGTACCCGGGGTAGCCTCACCTCGGCCAGCGGGTCGTGGTCGACGACCCCCTCAGCCAGCGCCCAACGGTAGAACCCGCGCAGGCTGGAGAGCAAACGGGCGTTGCTGCGCAGGCTGTAACCGGCTTCGCGACGCTTGTCGAGCCAGGCCGGCAACGCCGTGCCGGCCGGTGCCAGCAATCGTTGGTCGACGCTCTCGAGGTGCGCCTGCCAGGCGGTCAGGTCATGGCGGTAGGCAGCCAGAGTATTGTCGCTTGCACCCCGCTCCAGCCACAGGCCGTCGAGGAAGGCGTCGACCAGCATACCCGCATCCATGGTGGTTTCCATACGGCTCCCGGACATGCCCCAGCAGAACGAAACCCCGCCCCGCGGCAGCGGTGACGGGGTTTCGCAAGGGGTGCGAGGCCTGAGGCCCGGCACCACGGGCCGGCGGAGGCGCTCGCCTCAGGCCAGCTTTTCCTTGATGCGGGCAGAACGACCGCTGCGCTCACGGAGGTAGTACAGCTTGGCCTGACGAACGTCACCGCGACGCTTGACCGCGATAGAGTCGACAAGCGGGCTGTAGGTCTGGAAGGTCCGCTCGACGCCGACACCGTGGGAGATCTTGCGCACGGTGAAAGCCGAGTTCAGGCCGCGGTTGCGCTTGCCGATGACGACGCCTTCGAAGGCCTGGAGGCGCTCACGGGCACCTTCCTTGACCTTGACCTGGACGACCACGGTATCGCCGGGGGCGAAGACCGGGATTTCCTTGCTCATCTGCTCGCTCTCGAGCGCCTGGATCACCTTGTTCTTGCTGCTCATGACATTGACTCCTTGATAACCTGATGCGCCGGTCGGCTTGTGTCGCCGGCGAATCGTGATCCCGGCGCTCGAATCGAGCTCGAGAGCGCGGGAATGCCGTTGGTGACACAGGTCCGCCGCCCACTCAGGGGTCGTGGCGTCCTGCACCTCCGCGCTGCCCTACCTGCCGGACAGCGCGTAATCCTCGATGAACTCCTCGAGCAGCTCGTGCTGCTCGGCACTCAACGCCCTGCCTTCCAGCAGGTCGGGACGCCTGAGCCAGGTCCGCCCCAGGGACTGCTTGAGCCGCCAGCGCCGGATGGCACCATGATGGCCGCTGAGCAGGACATCCGGCACCCGCCGCCCGTCGACTTCTTCCGGACGCGTGTAGTGCGGACAGTCCAGCAATCCGTCGTTGAAGGAGTCCTCGACCGCGGAGTCCTGATGGCCCAGCACACCGGGCACCAGCCTTGCCGCCGCGTCGATCAGCACCATGGCCGGCAGCTCGCCGCCGCTGAGCACATAGTCTCCGATCGACCACTCCTCATCGATGTCGGCTTCGACCACCCGCTCATCGATGCCTTCATAGCGTCCGGCCACTACCACCAGGGGCGGGCCCGACGCCAGTTCCTGCACGCCCGGCTGGTCCAGGCGGCGACCCTGAGGCGACAGGTAGATGACTCTCGGCCGTTCCCCGGTGGCCACCTCGGCCCGTTCACGGGCAGCGTGGATAGCCGAGCGCAGGGTATCGACCTTCATCAGCATCCCCGGGCCACCGCCATAGGGGCGATCGTCCACGGTGCGATGGCGATCGGTGGCGAAATCCCGGGGATTCCAGAACTCGATCGCAATGCGCCCCTTGTCAACCGCCCTGCCCGTGACGCCATGGCGAGTGATCGCCTCGAACATCTCGGGGAACAGCGACACCACGCCGATCCACATCGCCGATCCTGCCGGGGTCGAGCCGGACATCAAAATTCGGGGTCCCAGTCGACGGTCATCACGCCGGTCTCGAGATCCACCTCCAGCACCACCTCGCCGGGCAGGTAGGGCAACAACCGTTCGCGGGCTTCGATGCCCTCATCGGCCTCGCCCTTGACCACCATGACGTCGTTGGCGCCGGTCTCGAACAGGTAGCCGACCCGCCCCAGCGCCAGCCCCTCGCGGGTCACTACCCGAAGCCCCTCCAACTGATGCCAGTAGTACTCATCAGCGTCGAGCTCGGGCAGTTCTGCCTTGGGCAGCAGGATATCCGCGCCGGCCAGCGCTTCGGCCGCCTCGCGGCTATCGACACCATGGAGCTGGACCACCAGCCCCTTGCCGTGGCGACGCCCCTGCACGAGGCTCGCCCGGGTCAGCGACGACCCCTGGCGCAGCATCCAGGATGCATAGTCGAGGATGCCGTCCATGGGGCTGGTGTACGAATACACTTTCAACCAGCCCTTTACGCCGTGGGGACTGGTCAACTTGCCCAGCACCACATGATCGTCGTCAGGCTGAGCTTGCGCCTGTTCGCTCATCGACGACCCCTGGACCATTACGGCAGACAAGTCAGGCCCTTCAGGCCTGCTTGCGGGCTTCCTTGACCAGCTCGGCGACGCGATCGGAGAGCTGGGCACCCTGGCTCTGCCAGTGGCTGATGCGCTCCAGGTCGATGCGCAGGCGCTCTTCCTGGCCACGGGCCACAGGATTGAAGAAGCCCAGGCGCTCGATGAAACGGCCGTCGCGGGACTTGCGAGAATCGGTCACGGCGAGATGGTAGAAGGGACGCTTCTTGGCGCCACCACGTGCCAGACGAATGGTAACCATGCGTTGATTATCCTTCGGTTGAAGTTGCGGATGTTTCGGCCGAGGTGCCGAACCCTGCTGGCCCCTCGACGATCTGTCACGGGAAGCAGGCCGACGGCCCGGCTTCGGGTCATTCGGTCACGACGATGGCCGCGTCAATCGCGGTCCTGCCAGTGAGGAGGCAACATTCTACGGAAAACCCCACGACTTGGAAACCTTTTTGCGGGAGCCGCCCGCGGCAGGCTGGCTCAGCGCCGGGGCATACCGCCAGGGCCACCCATGCCGCCGGGACCACCCATGCCACCGGGGCCACCCGGACCTCCACCACCCATCATGCCGGACATGCCGCGCATCATCTTCTGCATGCCGCCTTTCTGCCCCGCCTTCTTCATCATCTTCTGCATCTGCTTGTGCTGCTTGAGCAGGCGATTGAGGTCCGGCACCTGCAGGCCAGCGCCAGCAGCGATGCGCCGCTTGCGCGAACCGTTGATGATCTCGGGCTTGCGGCGTTCCTGGGGAGTCATGGAGTTGATCAGCGCCTCCAGCTTGCCCATCTCCTTCTCGGGGCCCGGGCCCTGGGCCATCTCGGCCATCTGGCCCATGCCCGGCAGCTTGCCCATCAGGCCGCCCATGCCGCCCATCTTCTTGAGCTGCTGGAGCTGGTCGCGAAAGTCCTCGAGGTCGAAGCCCTGGCCCTTCTTGACCTTCTTGGCCAGCTGTTCGGCCTTGTTCTTGTCGACGGTGCGCTCGGCCTCCTCGATCAGCGACAGTACGTCACCCATGCCGAGAATACGCGAGGCCACGCGGTCCGGATGGAAGGGCTCAAGGGCATCGACCTTCTCGCCCACCCCCATGAACTTGATCGGCTTGCCGGTAATGTGGCGCACCGAGAGCGCCGCCCCACCGCGGGCGTCACCATCGGCCTTGGTGAGAATTACCCCGGTCAGTGGCAGCGCTTCGTGGAAGGCCTTGGCGGTATTGGCAGCATCCTGGCCGGTCATGGCATCGACGACGAACAGCGTTTCGTCGGGCACCACGACCTTATGCAGCGCCTGAATCTCGGCCATCATCGCCTCGTCGATGGCCAGGCGACCGGCTGTGTCGACGATCACCACGTCATGAAACTGGATCTTTGCGTGCTTGATGGCCGCCTTGGCGATATCGACGGGCTTCTGATCGGAGCGCGACGGGAAGAAGTCAACCTCGACCTCGCGGGCCAGGGTCTCCAGTTGATCGATGGCCGCCGGCCGATAGACGTCGGCGGAAACCACCAGCACCTTTTTCTTCTCTCGCTCGAGCAGGTAACGCGCCAGCTTGGCCACCGAGGTGGTCTTGCCCGCGCCCTGCAGACCCGCCATCAGCACCACGGCGGGGGCGCTCTTGAGGGTCAGACCCTCGTTGGCCTCGCCCATGATCGCCTCGAGCTCCTGCTGGACGATCTTGACGAACTGCTGACCCGGGGAGAGGCTCTGGGAGACCTCCTGGCCAACGGCGCGCTCGCGTACGCGGTCGATGAACGCCTTGACCACCGGCAGGGCCACGTCGGCCTCGAGCAGCGCCCGGCGCACCTCGCGCAGGGTATCCTTGACGTTGTCCTCGGTCAGGCGCGCCTGACCCTTGATCGACTTGAGCGTCTGGGACAGGCGCTCGCTTAGGTTCTGGAACATCGGGCCTCTCCACTGACAATGGCCGGGGAGCCGAGCCGGTATCGGCCGAGAGCTCCCTGCAATGGTCGAAAATTATACGCCCTGTGGCCGCCAGTCTCCATGCATGGCGGGCATTCGCGCCTCGGCGCGACACGCTGCCGCGCTGTGCGTGGCCCAGCGGATTCGGTATAGTGACAACACCATTCAATACTACCAGGCGCTGGCGCAGGCGCACGGACAGCGATCGATGCAGCCGCTATCACTTGCCGTCATGGCCTTCATCTTCTATCTGGGAGCCGCCTCCTGGCAGGGGCTGACCCTTCTCCGCCGGGTGCCGCCACGCGCCATGCTGGTTCGCAGCCTGGGCCTGCTCGGCCTGCTCTGCCACCTGCCTCTGGCCGCCACCCTGCTGGCCCGGGGCAACTCCCTGCTACCCGGACTCTCCACCAGCGCAGTGCTGGCCAGCGGCCTGGCCGTGCTTGTATTGCTGGCAGTCAGCCTCATCAAGCCCGTCCTCAATGTCGCCACCGGCCTGTTGCCGCTGGCCGGCCTGACCCTGCTGCTGGCCGTCGGCCTGCCGAGCCCTGAGCGCGGGGCCGGCATGACCCCGGGGATCGCCCTGCACGCCCTGAGTTCCGCGCTGGCCTTCGCGCTGCTGGCCATCGCCGCCATCCAGGCGGTGCTGCTCGGCATCCAGAATCAGGCCCTGCGTCACCACCACATCCGTGGCGTGGTCCAGTCCCTGCCGCCACTGACCACCATGGAGCGAATACTCTTTGAGTTGATCTGGGCCGGCATGATCCTGCTGACCCTGTCGATCGTCAGTGGCTTCCTGTTCCTCGACAACATGTTCGCCCAGCACCTGGCCCACAAGTCGATCCTTTCCTTGGCCGCCTGGGTGATCTTTGCCACCCTGCTGTTCAGCCACCATCGACTGGGCTGGCGGGGCATGCGTGCGGTCCGCTGGACGCTGGGCGGCTGCCTGGTGCTGCTGTTGGCCTATTTCGGCAGCAAGTTCGTACTGGAGATACTGCTCGACCGCGGCTGACCCCGGCAAGCGCCTTGACACCGGGTGATTGACCCCCTACAACTCGAGCCTGATACGCCTGTGAGGACCCTTCGACTTGAGTGACGACTTCCCGCTGGGACTGCTGTTCGGCCTGCTGTTCCTACTCGTCTGTCTTTCTGCCTTCTTTTCCAGTTCCGAGACCGGGATGATGTCGATCAACCGCTACCGCCTGAGCCATCAGGCGAACAGCGGTGAACGCCCCGCTCAGCGGGTAATGCGCTTGCTAGCCCGGCCCGACCGGCTGATCGGCGTGATCCTGATCGGCAACAATCTGGTCAACAACCTGGCCGCGGCGATTGCCACGGTGCTCGCCATTCATTTCTTCGGCGAAGTCTCCGGCCCGGCCATCGCCCCGCTGATCCTCACCATTGTGATCCTTATCTTCGCCGAGGTGGGCCCCAAGACCTATGCGGCAATCAGGCCGGAGCGCATCGCCTACCCCGCCTCGCTGGTGCTCGAGCCGCTGCTCAAGCTGCTCTATCCGCTGGTATGGCTGGTCAACGCGATTTCCAACGGTCTGCTTCACCTGCTGGGAGTAAGGAACATCGACGGAGGGGCCGACAACCTGACCCGCGACGAGCTGCGCACCGTGGTCCACGAGGCCGGCACTCTGATCCCGCACCGCCACCAGGCGATGCTGCTGTCGATCCTCGACCTCGAGAACGTCACCGTGAACGACATCATGGTGCCGCGCCACGAAGTGATGGGCCTCGATCTGGATGACGACCTGGAAGAGATCCTAGCCCGCATACGTACCAGCCAGCACACCCGAGTACCGGTCTACAAGGGCGACATCAACAACATCATCGGCATGCTCCACCTGCGTAATGCCGCGCGCTTCCTGTCCCGCGGAGAAGTGACCAAGGCCGCCATCGTCCAGGAGGCCCGCGAGCCCTACTTCATCCCCGAGTCGACCCCTCTGCACACCCAACTGCTCAATTTCCAGAAACAGAAGCGGCGCATCGGCATCGTGGTGGACGAGTACGGTGACGTGGAGGGACTGGTCACCCTGGAAGACATCCTCGAAGAGATCGTCGGCGAGTTCACCACCGACGTGGCGGGCCTGAATCAGGAGATTCACCCTCAGGAGGACGGCAGCCATGTGATCGATGGCACCGCCAACATCCGCGACGTCAACAAAGCGTTGGGCTGGCAGCTGCCCACGGATGGCCCCAAGACTCTCAATGGCGTGATCCTCGAACACCTTGAGTCCTTCCCCGACGGCCCGGCCTGCCTGCAGATCGGCAACGTGCGCATGGAGATCCTCGAGGTTCGCGACAACCTGATCACTGCGGCACGCTGCTGGCAGCCGGTTCGTCGCCC
The DNA here is from genome assembly GCF_034520545.1 of Halomonas sp. Classification (GTDB taxonomy): domain Bacteria; phylum Pseudomonadota; class Gammaproteobacteria; order Pseudomonadales; family Halomonadaceae; genus Halomonas. Next base: position 193,932 of record NZ_JAXHNN010000015.1, on the reverse strand, counting down.
CGCGCGCCGCGGCTGATCCCTACTTCTGTCCGCTGTCGATCCAACTGTCGGCCTCGACCTTGATCGCGCGCACCCGGGCCTCTACGTTGTGCCGATTTGCCTCGGCGGGCGGAATAAGCTCACCGAAGATCAGTGCCACACGCGCCCGGAAACGCCGGGGCGGTTTGGTCAGCGCCTTACCGCCATAATTAGAGGTCCAGGACCCCCAGAGGCCAGCAATCCCAGCGGGCACCACCGGCACCGCGTCTCGCGCCAGTATCAGTTCGAGACCGCGACGAAAGGGATGCACCTCGCCATCCGGGCTCAAACGGCCCTCGGGGAACACCATCACCACCTCACCCTGGCGCAGCGCACGGCTGACCTCGGTCAGCGCATGACGCACACTGCCCGGATCACGACGGTCGGCGTCCACGGGAATGGCACCCACCAGGCGGAACAGCCAGTTGAGCCAGGGCGAATCGAAGATCGGCTTGTCCATCAGGAAGCGCAGCGGCCTGGGGCTTGCCCCGCCCACCACCAGCGCATCCATGAAGCTGACATGATTGCAGACGACGATGGCCGGACCAGTCGGTGGAATCTGGTGTCGACCGCGGAAACGCAAACGATAGACGATGTGGACCAGCATGAAGACCAGCCAGCGCAGGCAGGGCCTGGGCGAGCTGGCCACTCGCCAGCTCCCCGCTACCACTGCCAGGCCCGTGACACCCCATAGCCAGGGGGCCATCATGCCACGCCAGGCGGCTGCCGGAGGCCGGCCAGGATGGTCGAGAGCAGCTGATCGAGCAGTTCGCGCACCTCGAGCGGCTCGCCTTGCCAGTGCCCGAGACGTTCGTTGAGCCCCAGTTGGACCAGGCCATGGACACTACCCCATAGGGTGCGGCTCAGCCGCCGCGCTTCGAGGTCGTCCAGCGCAGGCTGATACTCCTTGAGGGTTGCCTCCACGCGCAGGAAGAGGCCCTCGATCATCTCGTTCTGGCGCTGGTCCAGCTCCCCTTCCTGGGCCAGGGGGTAGTCGAACAGTAGCTGCCAACGATAGGCATCCTGACGGGCGAACTGCCAGTAGGCCCTGGCCAATGCCTTGAGCCGCTCCTCGGGAGCAACATCGGCGAGCAGTGGTTCGATCTCCCCGCGCAAGCGCGCCAGTGTCTCGATGTTGACGTGCTGCAACAGGTTGCCAAAGCTGCCGTAGAGCTTGAGCAGGGTACTCGGCGCACAGCCGACCTCCCGGGCAAGGGCACGCAGCGACAGCATGTGGGCCGGGTGCTCCTGCAGCCAGGCATCGCATGCGGCCATGACCTGGGCATGGAGTGCCTCGGGAGCATGCTGTCTGGGACGGGCCATCGAGTTCCTCGCAAGGTAGTGACTGGCATCGCGGGATGGGCGGCCAAGGATACTCTCATCGAACACTGTTTTCGACAGAATATCCCACACGGATGGCGATGCAAGCTGTTGACAGCATCGCCGCCTGCTCGGCGCTTCCCACACCATGTCGACTTGGTTACCCTGGCGCTCCACCACTGCGGAGATCCCATGGCCGGCCGACTGTACATCGCCCCCCTCGAGCTCGAGCACGTGCTGCCCGAGCTGGTCGCCGAGACCATACTGATCACCGGCCCCAACCTGGCCCCACGGCGCCCCCTGTCGATCGTCCGCCTGGAAGGGGGCCGGCCGCGCCTGGCGAACGCCTTCTGGGGACTCACGCCCCCCTGGCTGAAAGTGCTCGACCACGCGCCCCACTGCGCCCGGGCCGAGGCGCTCACGACCCGCCCCATGTTTCGCGAGGCCTTCGGCGCTCGCCGCTGCCTGGTGCCGGCCAGCGGCGTCTATGTGTGGAAGCAGGAGCCGCGCTTCAAGCAGCCCTTCCTGGTGACTCGGGCCGACCGAGGGCCGCTGCTGCTGGCGGGGCTCTGGTGCCGCTTCCATACCACCCTGAGCGAATACAATGACTCCATGGCGCTGATCACAGTGCCTACGGAGGGGCTGCTCCTCCCGCTCACCGACCGCCTGCCGGCGGTGATTGCCCCCGAGAATGCCCGACGCTGGCTCGACCCGCAGACACCGCTGGCCGAAGCACAGGCGCTGCTCACACCCGCGCCGAGGGAACTCTTGGGCGCTTTCCCGGTATCAAGACGAGTGAATGACCCGGCCAACCAGGATCCGGCCTGCGCCCACCCCACCGGGCCCATGCTGCGCCACCCCGTCCCACAGGAGTGATGATGACACAGCCCTTGTCTGTCCCCTTGCACCAATCGGTCCGACTGCTCGCCTGGTTCGCCATGGCCGTGGCCCTGATGACCAGCCAGGCGGCCTGGGCAGAGGCACCCGCGCCGGCAGAGGCCGTCGATGAGGTCGTCTCGCCACGGGTGAGCCCGCACGACGACCGCGACTACCGGGCCCTGACCCTGGACAACGGCCTGAGCGTGCTGCTGGTCAGTGATGACGAGGCTGACCGCGCCGCCGCCTCGCTCAACGTCGGTGTGGGCAGCGCCCAGGACCCGGAGGACCTGGCCGGCCTGGCCCACTTCCTCGAACACATGCTGTTCCTGGGCACCGACGAGTATCCCGAGTCGGATGCCTACCAGGCCTATCTGTCGCGCCACGGCGGTGGCCACAATGCCTTCACCGCTCCCCACGACACCAACTACTTCTTCGACATCGAGCCCGACGCCCTGCCCGGCGCCCTGGACCGCTTCAGCCGCTTCTTCGTTGCCCCGCTATTCAACGCCGACCGCCTCGAGAGCGAGCGCAACGTGGTGCACTCCGAGTACCAAGCCCGCATCCGCGACGACGGGCGACGCACCTCGGACGTCCTCGACCAGCTGCTCAATCCCGAGCACCCCACCACCGGCTTCTCGGTGGGCAGCCGCGAGACACTGGCCGACCGCCCCGAAGGTGAACCGAGCCTGCGCGAACGTGTGATCGCCTTCTACGAGGACCATTACGGAGCCAACGTGATGCACCTGGCGGTGGTGGCTCCCCAGCCCCTCGATGAGCTGGAAGACATGATCACCGAGCGTTTCGCCGAGATACCCGCCCGGGGCCTCTCCCGCCCGGTCATCGAGACGCCGTTGGTGAACGAGCAGACACTACCCCGCGCGGCCGAGATGCAGTCGGTGCGCGACAGCCAGCGGATCAGCTTCCTTTTCCCGGTGCCCGACCCCCAGCAGGCCTACCGCCACAAGCCAGCCGACTACCTGGCTAACCTGCTCGGTCACGAGGGCGAGGGCAGCCTGCTCGCGGTGCTGCGCGAGGCTGGCTGGGCCGACGGCCTCTCCGCCGGCGTCACCCGCGGTGATGGCCGCCATGCCCTGTTCACGGTGGACATCAGTCTGACCCCGGACGGCGCCGAGCACCTCGACCGCATCCAGGCCAGCCTGTTCGCGAAGATCGAACAGATCCGGAACGACGGCCTGGCAGATTGGCGCTACGAGGAGCAGGCGCGCCTGGCTGACCAGCAGTTCCGCTTCCAGCAACACGGCTCCCCGCAAAGCGATGCCATGCGGCTGGCCATGAACCTGTCTCGCTATCCGCTGGAAGACGTCAATGTTGCGCCCTACCTGATGGAGGATTACGACCGCGACCAGATCTTCCGCTGGCTCGACGGCCTGGGTTCCGACAGGCTGCTGCGGCTCTACAGCGGTCCGGAGGTCGAAGGCGATATGATCTCACCCTGGTTCGATGCGCCGTGGCGCGAGGTCGAAGCGAGCAGTAAGGCTGAGCCACTGGCGGGCCTCGCACTGCCCGAGCCCAACCCCTACATCGCCGAGGACTTCGAACTGCTCGACCGCCACGATGAGGTCCCGGAGAAGCGGCTCGACGAAACGGGCTTCACCTTCTGGCACAAGGCGGATGCCACCTTTACCACCCCCAAGGTGGAGTGGCGCCTCAGCCTGCAGCACCCCGCCGCCGGTCAGAAGGCTCGCGAGGCAGCCCTGTCACGCCTGCTCGCCGGCTGGCTCGGCGATAGCCTCAACGAGACCCTCTACCCGGCACGCCTGGCCGGCCATGATGTCGAGGCTTATGCCCACGCCCGAGGCATCACCCTGTCATTCTCCGGCTGGCGGGACCGCCAGGATCGACTGATCGCCCGGGTGCTCGCCCAGCTGCAGGAGGGCGAAATCGAGGCGGCAAGCTTCGACCGGGTGAACTATCGCCTGCAGCGCGAATGGCGCAACGCCCCCCAGGATGCCCTCTACCGGCAGGCCCACCGCACCCTGTCCGAGGCCCTGGTACGCCCCCAGTGGCCTACCCAGGCCCTGCTCGAGGCGAGCCGGGAACTCGACGTCGAGGCCCTGCGCGAGTTTCGCGAGCGCTTCCTGGCCGAGCTACGTCTGGAGGCCATGGCCGTGGGCAACCTCGACGCCGCCCTCGCCGAACGTGAGGCCCGGCTGGTCGCCGAGGCGCTCTCTCCATCCCTCGCAGCCGACAAGATCCCGGATCTCGTCCCTCTACAGGCGAACGACCTGCCGACACTGACCCCGGCCACCACCCGGGAGGAGTCACTGGTGCTGCGCTACCTTCAGGGGCCGGACCGCTCGCTCGACAGCCAGGCACGCCTGGCGGTGCTGGGCCAACTGCTGGAGACGCCTTTCTACCAGCGGCTACGCACCGAGGAACAGCTCGGCTACGTGGTCAACGCCGGCTACTCGCCGATGCTCGATGCCCCCGGAATCAGCCTGCTGGTGCAGTCCCCCGACACGCAAAGCGAGGCAATCCAGGCCCGCATCGATGTCTTCCTGGACGACTTCGCCGAGCGACTCGCAGCGCTCGACGATGACGACCTGGCCACTTACCGCCAGGCCGTGCACGACCAGTTGATGCAGCGCGACACCAGCCTTTCCGGGCGCACCAACCGCCTGTGGCGCGCACTCGCCTATGGTGACACCGATTTCGACCGCCATCGCCGCCTCGCCGAGCGGGCCCTGACCGTGACCGCCAAGGAACTGCAGGAAAGTTGGCCGGCGCTTCGCGAGGACGCCGTGGCACGAGTCAACTTCGACCCGGGTGACGAACCCAGTGACGTACTCGCCCTGAGCCGTCAGCTGGAACCGCTGCCTGAGGAGTGAGAGATAAGGAGTAAGGGGCGCCGGGGGCAGGCCGAAGAGGAGGTCCTACGCCAAGGATGGCGTCGGTAGCGCCCAGGGAGGGGTTCACAGCGCCTCCTCGACGGTCCGGCGCTCCGGGGCCTGCCGCCGGATTAGCCCCATGACCGATTCAGCCTCGCGCCCCTCGGCTCTCAAGCGTCGAAGGCCTGAGGTGGCATGATCGCCTCAACGTGCATCACCAGCTCCTCGAGAATCTGCCGGTCACGGTCGGACAACGAGACGCCATTGAGCCGCTCAATTTCCCGAGCGAATCCCTTGAGCGTCATGCCGGCAACGGCCGGATCGTTCATGCGCTCCCAGCGGAAGACCTCCCAGCGTGCCTGCTCCTCGCTCTCCAGCGTCTCCGGATAGCTGCGGGCCCGGTAGCGGAACAGCATCTCCTCGAGACGCGGGTCCTGAAAGGCGAAGCGTGCGCCCACCAGATCCCAGGGGTCGGTCTCGCGCACCTGCTGCATCTGCTGGCGATCCGCTGGCGAGAAGAACCCCCCGGCATAGAGCATCAGGTCCGGATCGTGCGGTGGCTCGGGATGCGGTGCGGCGAAGACCTCGGCAACCCGAGCGGCGACCTCAGGGCGACTCGACAGCAGCTTCCAGTGCTCCCGGCAGGCGGCCAGGTCCAGCCCCAGGCGTTCGACGATCGCACCATACTCTCCCTTGTGCGGCCCCTCCACATCCTTGAGGGCACTGGTCGGAAACAGCACCGGACACTTGTTGAGGTGGATCACTTTCAGTGGAATGCGCTCGGCCCCCTCCGCCAGGTCATCGTTACTGACAAAGACTCGCTCGCGGATCTGCTCCGGGGTGAGCTCCAGCAGCGGGGCCGGGTCCATGGAGAGATCGAAGACGATGACTCCATTGGGGTTGGAGGGATGCTCGGCCAGCGGCATCACCAGGGCACTACAACCACGACTCGCCGGGTAGCGCCGCGAGATGTGCAGCACCGGCTTGCACCCGCGCAGGTCCAGCTGCCGGGCGACGGCCCGCTTGCCGCGCAGCCCCAGCAGGTAGTCGAAGAGCTTGCCGTTGCGCTCGCGCAGTAGCCTCGCCAGGGCGATGGTAGCGCGGACATCGGCCAGGGCGTCGTGGGCCCCCACATGGGCGATGCCGTTGGCGGCCGTCAGGTGTTCCAGCTTGAAGCTCGGCGCACCATCGTCGCGCGTCGGCCACTCGATGCCCTCGGGGCGCAGGGCATGGAAGGCACGCACCACGTCGATGAGGTCCCAGCGCGAGTTGCCGTTCTGCCACTCCCGGGCATAAGGGTCGAGCAAGTTGCGGTAGAAGAGATGACGGCTCACCTCGTCGTCGAAGCGCAGATTATTGTAGCCCAGGGCGCAGGTGCCCGGCTCGCTCATGACCGCTTCGACCACGCCGGCGAACTCCGCCTCTGGCAGGCCATGGCGGCGGGCCTGCTGAGGCGTGATGCCGGTGATCAGGCAGGCCTGAGGGTGGGGCAGGAAGTCATCGGACGGCTTGCAGAAGAGCTCGAGAGGTTCACCGATCTCGTTGAGGTCGGCGTCGGTGCGTATGGCCGCGAATTGGGAGGGCCGATCACGACGCGGATCGGCGCCGAAGGTTTCGTAGTCATGCCACAGGAAGGACTGCGGGGCGGGGGACTGCGCCATGGGCGGGAGCTCTCCGAAAGGCGTGAATTCACGGCCTCCAGCCTAGCACAGGCCCATGTTCGACTCAGCCGCCAAACTCTTGCCAGACTCAGCAGGATTATCTACCCGGACCCGGAGCTATCTTCCTAGACGCTCTGGGCTGTCTTCGCAGACGCTCAGGGCTGTCCGTTCAGGACTTGGGCAGGGTCACATTGAGCTCCAGCACCGAGCAGTTGTCCTCGCTGTCGAGGGTGATATTGACCGCATCGTCATCGATCTGCACGTAGCGGCGGATCACTTCCAGCAGTTCCTTCTCCAGCAGCGGCATGTAATCCGGCTGCCCTCGCTGGGTACGCTGATGGGCCACGATGATCTGTAGCCGCTCCTTGGCGACCGACGCGGACTTCTTGCGCTCGCGCTTCAGGAATTCGAGCAACTTCACCGGCGGACTCCTCCAAACATGCGGCTCAACAGGCCCTTCTTCTGGTACTCGTGGAAGCGCAGAGGCACCTCCTCGCCCAGCAGGCGGGCCACGGTGTCGGCATACGCCTGACCGGCGTCGCTGTCATCGTCGTGGGTGACCGGCACCCCCTGGTTGGACGCCCGCAACACGGCTTCCGACTCCGGGATCAGGCCGAGGAGATCAATGGCCAGAATCTCGCGGATGTCTTCCAGGTTGAGCATGTCGCCCAGGTCGACACGACTCGGGTTGTAGCGGGTGATCAGCAGGTGCTCCTGAATCGGATCCTCGCCACGTTCTGCGCGGCGGGTCTTGGAGGCCAGCAAACCGAGGATGCGGTCGGAATCGCGCACCGAAGAGACCTCGGGATTAGTGACCACGATCGCCGCGTCGGCGAAGTACATGGCCAACTGGGCGCCGCGCTCGATGCCTGCCGGAGAGTCGCAGATGATGAAGTCGAAATCCTTGTTCAGGGTATCGAGCACCTTCTCGACGCCTTCCAGGGTCAGGGCATCCTTGTCGCGGGTCTGGGAGGCCGGCAGGATATGCAGGTTGTCGACCCGCTTGTCGCGGATCAACGCCTGATTCAAACCCGCCTCGCCCTGGATCACGTTGACCAGGTCGTAGACCACACGGCGCTCACAGCCCATGATCAGGTCGAGGTTACGCAGCCCCACGTCGAAGTCGATGACCACGGTCTTCTTGCCACGCAGCGCCAGCCCTGTGGCGATGGCAGCTGCGCTGGTTGTCTTGCCGACCCCACCCTTGCCGGAGGTCACAACGATGATCTTGGCCAAGTGTCGCATCCTGTCTTGTGATGATGAAAGGGAATGGTGGTGAACTCGCTTTTGCCATGCCAAATCGGCATCAGCTCAATGGCGTGATACCCAATTGATCGTCGCTCAGACGGACCTGCACTGGGGTGCCCAATAGTCGCAGATCGACATCCTCGAGACGCTTGTAATTGCCGGCAACCGAGAGCAGCTCGGCATGCAGCTCACGACAGAAGATACCGGCCTGGGCATCGCCATGGATCCCGGCCAGGGCACGACCGCGAAGAGCACCGTAGACATGCACGCTGCCGGCGGCGAGCACTTCGGCGCCGGCATTGACCGACCCCACCACCACCAGGTCGCCCTCGGGAGCGGTCACCTGCTGGCCGGAGCGCACTGTACCGCGGTAGATTCGACCACCCGCCGTGGTGCCAGGCAGCGCGTCAGGCGCCACGATCTCCCCCGGCGGCTCTGAAGGTTCTAACGACTCTGCGATCTCGTCGTCGGCGTCGCCCTCACCGGCGACACTCTCCAGGGGACGCGGGCGGGAAACCTCCTGGGGCGGGAACCAGCCCAGCCCCAGGGCCCATGCCGACTGCTTGACCGGGTCCGGACCACCGCGCACCGCCACAGGCAGCAGCTTGTGAGCCCGGCATACCGCACAGATGCGCTCCAGGGCCAGATGCGGCTCATCGAGCTTCTCGACGTTGAGAACGACCGGGGTATGCTGGAAGAAGGCCGGAGACTGGCTGAGCTTGCCGGCAAGCTGTTCACGGATGCGCTCGGGATCGGCGCTGGTCAGCTCCATGACCGTCATCGGCAGCATCCCCCCCTTGAAGGTGAATGCCATGCTGTCCCTGTCCACTTTGAGACTCATTGCCGAACTCCACGTCGGGTGATGATCGGGGTATAGCCACAAAGCTAAGCGAGTGGCTGCGCCCCTGCAACCGATCATACGGCCATGCGGAGGTCATTGTCAGTGTCTCCGGACGGCCACAGCTGCTCGCTGGTGGACTTTTCTGCAGGCGCAGCACGTGCTTAGATACTCACGGATCGGTCCCCACGCCTTCGCCGCCAACAATAATGATCTTCCTGCGCCCCACCGGGGCGCGTTCCCATTGTCAGGATGCCCCATGTCTGGACTCCTTCGTCGCCTGTTCGCCCCGCGCTGGAAACACCCGGATCCCGAGGTCCGCCGCCAGGCAGTGGCCCGCCTCGACCCTCTCCTTGATGAGCAGCACCGTGCCCTCGAGCAGCTCGCCCTCGATCCGGACGCCGGGGTGCGCGAAGCCGCCCTGACCCACCTGGAGGACCCCGAGCGCCTGCTGACGCTGTACCAGGAAGGCGACGCCACTCCGGAATTGCGGCAACAGCTGGTAGCCCTGCTCGCTGGCCGCCGCGGCCAGCATGATCTGGCGACACGCACCACCTTGGTGGAGCGGATCGAAGACCCTGAGCTGCTCAATGAGCTGGCCCTGCAGGGCGACAACCAGCAGCTGCGCTTCGCCGCTCTGGCTCGCCTAGAGGCGGAAGAGGACCTGATACGCCAGGCCTGCGACAACGGCATCGCCGCCGTGCGTCATGCCGCCGCCGCTCGGGTCGAGAGCGAGGCAGGGCTCTACCGACTCGCCCACGAGGCGCGGCGTGACCGCCAGGTGGCTCGCAAGGCACGCGAACGCCTCAACCGGCTGCGGGCGGACGCCGCTTCCCTGGCGTCCGCCCGAGAGCGCCGTGAGGCTCTGCTCGAGAAGCTCGAGCAACACGCCAGAAGCCCCTGGGAGCCGCTTTATGCCGGTCGTTTCCGCCACCTGATGCGCGAATGGTCCAAGCTCGAGGACCTTCCGAACGCACAGCAGGAGCATCGCTACCAGGAGGCCTGCCTGCACTGCCGCAAAGTCATCAGCGACCACGATGCCCAGGAACATGCCCGGGATGCGGCGGACCGTCAGCGCGAGGACGCTGACCAGGCCCGGGAATCGCTGATCGAGGCGCTGGAAGAGAGTCTCGAGGGCCTGCAGCAAGGAGACCGGCTCACCGACCAGGACATCGCCAGCCTGCGCGCCCAGAAGCGCCTGCTGGCCACTCGCTGGCAGGCACTCTCCGACCATCACCTGGCCGACGAGGTACTGCGCGAGCGCTATGACCATGCGCTCGCCGCCTACGAGAGCATCGCCCAGGCTCGGGTACGGCTGGACGAGCGCGCCGACGCGATCGAGCAGGCCCTGGCCGACGGCGATGACGAACGCCTCGAGGCGCTGGTGGCGGCCTGTGGCTGGCCACAGGGCCTGGCACCGGCGCCGCTTCTGCAACGTGCCCGTGAGCGCCTCACCGCCGACAACACTCGGGAAGACAGCGGCTTGGACGCCCGGCTTTCGCGGTTCGTCGAAGAGCTCGACGAACTCGAACGCCTGCTGGATAGCGGCGCCTTCAAGGGTGCCAGCAAGCTTTATCAACACCTGCGCCAGCAGGCCGAACAGTTGCCCCAGGCACCGCGGCAACCCCACCAGGCGCGCCTCAAGCACCTCGCCGCAAGGCTCGCTGAACTCCGTGACTGGCGCGGCTTCGTCGCCGGCCCCAAGCGCGACCAGCTGTGCATTGCCATCGAGGAGCTGGCTGACGACTCAGCCCCGACCGAGGTCGAGCTCGACCGCCGCCATCGTCAACTGGTCAAGGAGTGGAAGGCCCTGGGCGATGCGGCCGCCAACCGGGAACAGTCCACCCGCTTCCGCGCCGCCTCCGACCGAATTCACGAACGCCTCGCCCCCTGGCGGGAACGACAGCAGGCCGAGCGCCAGCGAAACCTGGAGGCACGCGAGTCGCTATGCGAGCAACTCGAGACACTGCTCGAGCAGCCCGACCATGAGGCCGACCCCGATGCGCTGCGCGAGATTCGTGACCGCTCGCGAGAGCAATGGCGCCGCTTCGCCCCCGTGCCCCGCGAGCAGGCCGAGTCCGTCGGACGACGCTTCGGGCGCATCCGTCATGACCTCCAGGCCCTCATCGACCGGCGTGCCCGGGAGATCGCCGAGGCCAAGCGAGACCTGATCGAGCAGACCCGCGAGCTGCTGGCTCGGGACATGCCCGCGACCAAGCGGGCCGACCAGGCCAAGACGCTACAACGCCGCTGGCGCGAGCTGGGCCGCGCCCCCAAGGGCGAGGAACAGGCCCTTTGGCGGGAGTTCCGTACGCTGTGCGACGATATCTTCGCTAGCCGGGAGGCCGCCCGGGATGACCAGGCCCAGCGCAACCGGGCCCGACTGGATGCCATGCAGGCGCTGATCGACCGGTTGGACAGCTGGCACCCGACAGACAGCCGCGAGGCTGACGTGCTGGATGAAGCCGTCCGCGAGGCCAGTGCACTGGAGCCCCTGCCCTCGGGACGGCGCAGCGAAGGCATGCGCCGTCGCTGGACGGGTATCGTGCGGGCCCGTCGCGAGCGCCTGGCCCGCCTGTCGCTGGCCGAGGAAGCTGAGCGCTGGCAGGCCATCCGCCCCCTGCTCAATGCCCACTTGCAGGCAGACGCCCGGTGCCTGGCCGGCGGCCCCGTGGAGAAGGTCGCCGTACCAGACGACCTGGCCCTGCCGAGTGCACTGCGCCGGGCCCATGATCGTCGAAATACCGCTCGCCAGTCCGGCGCAGATGATGGCGTAGAGGAGCGACTGGTACGCCTGCGGGCCCATCTGTCACTGCTGGCCGGTGGTCGCGCCAACCGGCGTGACGAGCCGCTTCGCCTGGCGATCCAGGTCGAACGCCTCAACGAAAATCTGGGCCAGCAGACCTCCCGTGCCGAAGAGCTCCATCAGATACTGGCCGATCTACTGGCCAACGGTCCGATGCCCGAGAAACTCTGGGAGCGTGAAGTGGGTGAACTCGACCGCATGCTCGAGAGTCTTGCCGAGCTGCCTCCGCCCTGAGCCCGAACACTGTCCCCAGACACGACAACGCGAGGCTCTCGCCTCGCGTTGTCGTGTCTGCCACCGGGATCACAGGCGGCAGAAGGCGTGCGGGGGTGGGACGATCAGCCCATGAACTGCCCACCATTGATGTCGATGTTGGCGCCGGTGATGAAACCCGACTCCTGGTCGGCGAGGAATGTCACCAGACGACCGATCTCTTCGGGCGTCCCGTAACGCTTGACCGGGATGGTCTCGCGAATGGCCTCACGCACCTTCTCGGGAATGTTCATGATCATGTCAGTGGCGATGTAGCCGGGAGACACCGTGTTCACGGTAATGCCCTTGGTGGCGGTCTCCTGAGCCAGCGACATGGTCAGGCCATGCATGCCCGCCTTGGCGGCAGCATAGTTGACCTGGCCGAACTGACCCTTGCGGCCATTGATAGATGAGATGTTGATGATCCGGCCATAGCCCTTCTCGAGCATGCCCTCGATCACACTACGGCAGGTGTTGAAAACGCTGTTGAGGTTGGTATCGATGACCTCGTGCCACTGATCCGACGTCATCTTCTTCAGGGTGCCGTCTCGTGTGATCCCGGCACAATTGACCAGAACGCTCACGGGACCATGCTTCTCCTCGATCTCCTTGACCCCTTTCAAGCAGGCATCAAAGTCGACCAGGTCGATCCCGGCGATGTCGATGTTATCGAAACCCTCGGACTTCTGGGTTTCCAGCCACTTCTTGGCCTTGTCCGGGTTATTGTAGCCGGCAACCACCATATAACCTTCTTTGGCGAGCGTGCGGCAGATCGCGGAGCCGATGCCACCAGTACCACCGGTGACCCAAGCGACGGGTGCTTGTGTTGTCATTGATTACCTCCCTGATATGCATGACGTGTGGCGTGGCGTCAGGCCGGCCATCACCAGTCTTGTTCATTTGCCTGTCACCTCGGTGACAGTAGGGGGATTATGGACCAGAGAGAGCCATCGGGACGAGCGTTTGAAATCAATCCTTGACCAAAGGCGTATACCTTGTAGAATACGCCCCACGTTGATGCGGGGTGGAGCAGTCTGGTAGCTCGTCGGGCTCATAACCCGAAGGTCATCGGTTCAAATCCGGTCCCCGCTACCAAATTCGAGAGAGGCCAGAGCAAACCGGTTCTGGCCTTTCTCATGCCTGCGGTAACCCCTTCTGGTAGCTCGTCGGGCTCGGCTCTCCACAACCCCAGGAGGGTCATCGGTTCCCTGTCGTGTGCGCGTCAGCGGTCCCCGCTACCTTCCCCTCTCCCCTTGATGGCGAGGGCCATGCCCAGCAGGCCGCCCAGCAAGACGGTGACGCAGAACCCGCCTGTCACCCCGGCTAGCAGCAGGGCCACCGCCATCGATGAGGTCACACGCAGTATTCCTCGCAGCAGAGGCCGGATCCCCTTGAAGTTGCGGGCGATCACCCACATCTACTGAGCAAATCCATATTTATGCAAGGCTAGCGATCATGCCCATCGTCGATCCCCGCACCGGTGAGCCGCTCACCGGCGACCTAACCGCCGGCGAGAATGCCGACGCCTCATCTCCCGGTGGCCAGAACGCCGAGATGATCATCGACGCCGATACCAGCAACATCCAGCAGCTGCTCGAGACCTCGATGCAGGTGCCGGTCCTGCTCGCCTGCTGGTCTCCCTCCAGCGAGCCCAGCAAGACCCTGACGCCGATCCTCGAGAAGCTGGCCCGGGAGTATCAGGGCACCTTCATCCTCGCCAAGCTCAATATTGACGAGAACCAGGATATCGCCGGTCAGCTCGGTGTGCGTTCGGTGCCGGACGTCAAGCTGATCAGCCAGGGCGGCCTGGTCGACCACTTCCAGGATGCCCTGCCGGAGAAGCAGGTGCGCGAGTGGCTGGGGCGTTACTTCCCGGCGCCGGAAGAGGCCCCGGCGACCCCCGAAGACCAGGCCGCCGAGGCGCTGGCCGCAGGCGACGCCGCCACTGCACGGCAAATCTACCAAGAGCTGGTGCAGCAGTATCCCCAGCATACCCCCTATCAGGTGGAGCTGGCCCGCGCCCTGGTGGCCGAGGGTCAGGCCGAACAGGCCCGCGACCTGCTGGACAACCTCCCGCCGGAGGAGCGCGACGCCGCCCCGGCCCGCGGCGTGCGCGCCAGCATTGAGTTTGGCGAGCAGGCCCCCTCCGCGGAGGAGCTGGCCGCCCTGGAAGGCCGCGACGACAGCGAGGCCCAGTACAAGCGCGCCCTGCGACAAGTAGCCGACGGCCATTACGAGGCCGGCCTGGATGCCCTGCTGGCACTGATGAAGCACGACCGCGCGTACGGCGAGGATGCCGCCCGCCGCACACTGTTGCAGGTGTTCGATGCACTTGGCGCCGACCACCCGCTGACGGTCGCCTACCGCCGCAAGCTCTTCGCGTTGCTTTACTGAACTGCCGATTGTCTAGATGACCTTGCACGGCCGCCTGATGAGGCGGCCGTGTCTGTTTCAACCCCTGAGCACACCGTCCAACCTGGCCAGCGCGGCGTCCAGCTGGGTGGCGGTGGTGCCGAAATTGAGGCGGGCGAAGCCCGGCCAGCCGAAATCGGCCCCGTCGGAGAGCGCGACGCCAGAGCGTTCGAGCAGCAGCTGCTGCGGCGACCCCACCAGGCCTTCGAGCGCTCGCGCGTGGCGCAGATCCAACCAGGCCAGGTAGGTGGATTCGGGCGGGCTCATGGCAACGCCGGGCCAGTTGGCTACCCGCTCGACCAGCGTCTGGCGATGACCGCGCAACACGGCCAGCAGTGCCTGCCGCCACGGCTCGCCATGAGCATGAGCGGCCTCGGCGGCGACCAGTCCCAGCACGTTGCCGTCGGGGGTCAGCCCCTTGATGCCCCGGGCAAAGCGGCGCCGCAGGTCGGGGTCGGGAATCACCGCGCAGGCGGTGGTCAGCCCCGCCAGGTTGAAGGTCTTGGAGGGCGCCCAGAGGGTCAGGGTGCGCGAGACCAGCTCGGGAAATTCAACCGCCAGCGGCACATGGCGGGCGCCTTGGTCGAGCAGCAGGTCGCAGTGCAGCTCGTCGGAGACCACGTAGAGATCGTGGCGCTCGACCAGCTCGGCAAGCCCTGCCAGCTCCTCGCGCGTCCACACCCGCCCGGTGGGGTTGTGCGGCTGGCACCAGAGCAGCAGGCGGGTCTCGGATGTGATCGCCGCCTCCAGGGCATCAAGATCGAGTCGCCACGGTTCGCCGGGCGCCGCCGGGGCTTGCATGGCCGCCTGCTGGGGCCGCCGCCCGGTGCGCTCGGCCACCTTGAGGAAAGGGGGGTAGATGGGCGTCACCGTCAGCACGCCGTCGCCGGGCTCGGTCAGCGCCAGGCTCGCCATGTGCAGCGCCGGCACCACCCCCGGCAACCATAGCTGCCAGCCAGGCTCGATGGCCCAGCCGTAGTGCTCGGCGCTCCAGGCGCAGAGGGTCTCGCGCAGCGAATCAGGTATCCTGCCGTAGCCGAAGACACCATGCATGACCCGTGCCTGCAGGGCCTCGATGACCGCAGGGGGCGAAGCGAAGTCCATGTCGGCGACCCACAGCGGCAGCACGTCATCGTCGTAGCGATGCCATTTCTGCGAGGGCCAGTCGCCGCCCGAGGGGTGGCGACGCTCGACGGGCGTGGCAAAATCGAATTCCATGTGCAGTTCCCGATCCCAGAAGGCCAGCAAGATGAACGAGACCATGCCCCAAGACAGCTTCTATGCCAAGGTACGCCGCGGTCTGCCCGCGCTGGTGGGTCAGTGGCTGACGCTCGGTCAGGGGGATGAAGACCGCCTGGCACTGCTGCTCGCCGAGACCGCCAGGGTGACGCGAGTCGGCCGCCCCGAGACCACGCCGTCGGGGGCCACCCTCGTTGACTGGAGCCGTCCCGACGGCGAGGAACCGCCCCTCTGGGCAGCCCGCACCGCCACTTTCCTGCTGTCGCAGATGCCTGCCCGACCAACGCCGGCCGATGACGACGAAGCCTGTGCCTGGGCCTACTGTTGGCTGCGCAACCGCGACTTCGAGGACCTGGAGGCCGCCGAGCAGGCGCTGCCCGAGCACCTGCGCGAGCCGCTGGACGCCGCCCTGAGGGCCGCCTGGACCGACCTCAAGGGGCTGCGGCTGGTGTAGTTGCCAGGCTTCGGGGCGCCTGTCGGCGCCATTCGGGGAGGCGAGCCGCGCTCCCACAGAAGGCTCGACAAGCCCGTTCAAGGATAAGGAAAGCAGCATGGAAGTTCCCCTGAGTTGGCAGCTGGCCAAGCTGCTGGTATCGATCGGCGTGGTACTCGGTCTCTCGGTGATCGCCGAGCGTGTCAGCACCCGCGTGGCCGGCCTGCTCGCCGGCTACCCGCTGGGCACCGCCATCGCGCTGTTCTTCATCGGCCTGGAGATCTCACCGGCGTTCGCCACCCAGAGTGCCGTGCACACCCTGGCCGGCTTCACCGCCACCCTGGCGCTGGGGGGCGGCTACCTGCTCTGCGCCCGCCGCGACGGCCTGCCCGGCGTGCTCGCCGGCACTGCGGGCGGGTTTGCCGCCTGGCTGGCGGTGAGCCTGCTGCTGACCCAGGTGGAGTTCACACGCCTGACCGGCACCCTGACCACCCTGGTGGCGATCATCGTATTCATCCGGCTCTATCGTCGTGTGCCGGAAACCGCGACCGGCGCCCGCGGCGGCTTCAGCTGGGGGGCGCTGGGCCTGCGCGCCGCGCTGGCCGCCGGCATCATCTTCCTGATCACCGGTCTCGCCCACGTGATGCCGGCCGCCTGGGCCGGTGTGATGGCCGCCTTCCCGGTGACCATGTATCCCTTCCTGGTGATCCTGCATCTGACCCACGGCGCCGCCCCGGTAGCCACGGTGATCAAACACTACCCGGCCGGGCTCGGTGCGCTGCTCTGGTATGCCCTGTGCGTTTCGCTGACCTATGACAGCCTGGGGCTGGT
The DNA here is from genome assembly GCF_034520545.1 of Halomonas sp. Taxonomy (GTDB): domain Bacteria; phylum Pseudomonadota; class Gammaproteobacteria; order Pseudomonadales; family Halomonadaceae; genus Halomonas. The sequence goes on along the minus strand of NZ_JAXHNN010000015.1, from coordinate 177,146 downwards.
GCTTGGCACCCTGATTGGCTTCGCCGTCGCCACCGCCTGGCTGCTGGCCTGGACCCGCCTGCTGGCCTGGCGGGCCGCTCGTCTGGCCGCACGAGCACGGCGGGGCTATCGCCAATAGGCATAGCCAGAGGCGCCGGGGATAAGCTTCGAGCGATAGTACTAACTGCAATGGCCTTACCAGGCACATGCCAGGACTTGACCGAGCGCTTGCTCGGGGCAAAGCTATCAGGCTCACAATAAATCAGAGGACCTCCCCCGATGTTCACCCGCACCATCGAACCCGCCTTCTACGACACCGATGCCCTGGGCCACGTCAACAACACCCGTCTGCCGGCCTGGTTCGAACTGGCTCGCAACGACCTCTTCAGGCTGTTCACGCCAGATCTGGACCCTCGCAAGTGGCGCCTGATCATGGCGCGCATGGAGGTCGACTATCGGGCCGAGCTGCAGTACGGCCGCGATATCGAGATCCGCACCTATCTCTCGCGGCTCGGCAACAGCTCCTTCACGGTGAGCCAGGAAGCGCGCCAGGACGGACAGCTGACCAACCTTGGCCATGTCGTAATGGTCCACTTCGACCACCAGGCCAAGAAGGCCGTCCCCATCGAGGGTGAGCTGCGCGAGGCTCTCAAGGCCCACCTTCAGGCGGAGCCGGCAGACGCATGACCCCGGCGGTGAAGGTCCTTGAGAAGGCAGGTGTCGCGTTCACCCTGGTCGAGTATGAGCATGACCCGCGCAGCCCGGCCTATGGCGAAGAGGCCGCACGAGCGCTGGGGCTCTCGCCTGATGAGGTGTTCAAGACCCTGCTCGCCAGGTTCGACGACGGGCGCCTGGTGATGGCCATCGTGCCGGTTTCGACCCAGCTCGACCTCAAGGCCCTGGCTCGAGCGGCCGGGGGCCGCAAGGCCACCCTGGCCGATCCCGCCGATGCCGAGCGGGCCACCGGCTATGTGGTCGGGGGCATCAGCCCGCTAGGCCAGCGCAAGCGTCTGCCCGTCTTCCTCGACGCCAGCGCCGAGCAGCTCGCGACCCTTCACGTCAGCGGCGGTCGCCGCGGGTTGGAGATCAGCCTGGCACCGGACGACCTGGCAAGGCTGACCGGAGCTCGCTGCGCCCCCCTGGCACGGCGCTGAACCATTCCAAAGCCACTCCAAAGCCATCTCAAAGCCACCCACGAGCCGATCCTTGGCCAAGGGTGTCACAACTAGACCGCCATCCACCGACGGGAGTCCCCATGGCCATCCGCTACACCCTCTGGCTGGACCCGGACGACACCCCCCGGCATCGCGCCGTCGAAGCCGACCTGAAGCGCTACTTCATCGAGCGCTTCGCCGACTATCCACACATCCGCTTGTTCGGCGCCGACCCCTACGATTATGATGCGCCGTTCAATCGCCTCTACGATGTGCTGATGGCGCGGGCCGGCGAGTATTGCGAGCGGGAGTGGCGCTATGTGCCCACCCCCGAGCAGCTCAACCGCGCCTTCTTCCTCGCCGTGGGGAACTCGAACAAGTTCATACGGGACAACGACGATGGTGATCCGCACTGACCTGGAACCTGATGCGCGGCAGCTGGCCATCATCACCGAGCAACTCGGCCGCGCCCCCCGCGGTATCGAGGCCCTGGCCGCCACCGACGGTGATGGCACCCCGCTGGTGCTGCGCATGGCGCCCATCGTCGATGGCAGGCCCTTCCCGACGCTCTACTGGCTCTGCTCCGAACGCCTAAAGGTCGAGATCTCGCACCTAGAGGCCGCCGGGGTGATCAAGCAGCTGGAGAGCCGCCTGCAGCAGGACCCTGACTTCCTGGCCGCCTACCACCGTTGCCACGACGCCTACGTGGCCGCCCGCTGGGCCTTCATGAGCGAGGCACAGAAGGCCGAGGTCAATCGGCTGGGTTATGAAGGCGTGCTCACCGAGCGTGGTATCGGCGGCATCACCAACCGCGACCAGGTGCGCTGCCTGCATACCCAGTATGCCCACCACCTCTGCGGCGAGAACGTCATCGGGCAATGGCTCGACGCGACCTACGGGATAGCCGACTGCCTGCGCTGACTCGGGCTTTCGAGCCCCGGCGTGGCCGTTAGCATAAGTTCTTGCCAAGGAGGAGAGCATGTCGAGATTCTGCGTCTATCTGGGGTCCCGGGAGGGCCATGACCCGCAATTCCTCGAGGCCGCGCGCCAGCTCGGCACCATGCTGGCCCAACGCGGCCACGGCCTGGTATACGGCGGCGCCCGCGTCGGCCTGATGGGTACCCTCGCGGATGCCGTGATGGCGGCCGGCGGCGAGGCCATCGGGGTGATGCCCGACCATCTGGTCGAGCGCGAGCAGGCCCACCACGGTCTGAGCGAATTGGTGCGGGTTTGCAACATGCACGAGCGCAAGGCAAGCATGGCCGCCCACGCCGATGCCTTCATCGTGCTACCCGGCGGCATCGGCACCCTGGAAGAGTTCTTCGAGGCCTGGACCTGGCACTACCTGGGCCTGCACGACAAGCCCATCGGCGTACTCGATACCGCCGGCTTCTACGCCCCGCTGCTGGCCTTTCTCGACAACACCGTGCAGCACGGCTTCCTCAATGGCCGCACCCGGGCCGAGCTGATCGATGCCACGGAGCCCGCCGAGCTGCTGGATGCGCTGGAGAGCCGTCTGGCCGCGCAAAGCTAGCCCACCGCGGCGCCGTGCCGAACGGCTTGATCACGCTCGTTGATAGCGGGTTATCGCTGTTGCCAGGGAAGCCCTCTCGCCGCTCAGCGGCGAGAGATGGGCCGGTTGTCAGACGCCAAGGGTGTGCTGGTAGGTCAGCTGTAGCAGGCGGGCATCGTCGCCGGCCCGATGCCGATGGATGCCCTGCTGGCGGATGATGGCTTCCTTGGTCTGGCTCCACAGGGCTTGCTGCGCCTCGCTGAGCAGGATGCGCAGCGCCTCGAGGCGAAAGGCCGGCAGCATGCCGGCATGGTGAAAAAGCAGCGACAGCCAGGTGTTATCGTAGCCCCAGCTGTCACTGTAGGCGATGCCGACCTCTCCCAGTTCATCATTGAGCCAGCAGGCCACTTGGCGCACCGGATAGCCTTCGCGCTGCAGCCGCCCGCGACTGATGCCGTGCAGCAGTTCGGCCTTGGGATCCCAATGCGTCCACTCCTCCAGCGGCTGGATGAGAAAGGCACAGGTACTCCCATCGGCGCGGGCCAGGCCGACCTCGATAGGGTAGCTACCGCGCCCGAAGCCGGACGCCTCGATATCCAGCAGTGTGGGTAGCGTCACGGGCGGGAGAGTCCTTGGTCGAGATGGCCGATGGCAATGGAAGGCTAGGGACTAGTCGAATTTGACCGATCGTTTCGATAGAGGCAGCTCGATCAGCGTCAAGGTCGACAGGTCCCTAGTGTTGCGTTTCGCCTTCGGCCCTGTCCAGTGAATCAGAGCCCAGTGAATCAGAGCCCGGAGAACCGGAGCCCGTCAAATCCGAGTCAAGCGAGCCGGCCAATCCCACCAGATGATCGGCCAGGGCCTGCCAGTACCCGGCCTTCTCGGTATCCACCGGCAGCCCGAGATCGCCATTGCGGTAGGCGCGGGACAGGCGGGTCGCCGCCAGGGCATGGCCCGCCTCACCGGCACGCGCATACCAGGTCACGGCGTGATCCTCGCGGCGCGGATACTGGGCACAGCCGTGCTCACGAATCTGGCCGGCCTGGTACTGGGCCTTGGCATCCCCGGCATGGGCCGCCTCCAGCACGTAGCGCGCGCCCCGGGCCTTGTCCTGGGGAGTGGCGCCGCGGTGAAAGAGCATATGACCATACTGCGACAGTGCCGCCCGATGTCCGGCATCGGCACAGCGCTGGAAAAGATGCATGGTCAAGCGCTGAGTTCGCGGCGAGCGAGGCAGCCAACGAGTATGGAAGAGTTGCTGTGCAAGCCGGTACTCGAGCCGGGTGAACAATGAGGATGCCTCAGACATATCGACAATCCTGCGTCCATTGGTGCGGAACTGGTATCGGCGACATCCTGTGGCCGGTATCACTTCCTGCGGAAACGGTGGCCCTGCGGACTCCGCCGGGGCAACGGGGTGGCAAGCATACGCGCGCCCCGACAGTGACTCAACCCCGGGATTTGCTGCGCTGCTCGGGCCCGTCTACCATGCCGGCTCAAGCCTACTCAGCAGCCCCGCCAGGAGTGACGAATGCAGACGCGACCACTAGGCGATACCGGCATCGAGGTCAGCCGCCTGTGCCTCGGCACCATGACCTTCGGCGAGCAGAACAGCGAGGTTGATGCCCACGAGCAGCTCGACCGTGCCGTGGCCTTCGGCATCGACTTCATCGACACCGCCGAAATGTATCCGGTCCCTCCCGAGGCCGATACCCAGGGTCGCACCGAGGCCTATATCGGCAGCTGGCTGAAGCGCCGCGGCAGCCGCGATGACGTGATCATCGCCACCAAGGCCGCTGGCCCCGGTCTTGAGTATATCCGCGGCGGCCCGCGGCTGACCCGCGAGCACCTCCACCAGGCGGTCGATGACAGCCTCACCCGGCTGCAGACCGACTATGTAGACCTCTACCAGCTGCACTGGCCAGACCGGAAGGGCAATTTCTTCGGCAAGCTAGGCTATGTGCACGACCCTGAAGAAGATGCCACGCCACTGGAGGAGACGCTATCGGCGCTCAAGGAGCTGGTGGATGCCGGCAAGATTCGCGCCGTCGGGCTCTCCAACGACACGCCCTGGGGTGTGATGCGCGCTCTTCACCTGGCCGACAGCCTGGGCCTGCCGAGGGTCGCCAGCATCCAGAACCCTTACAGTCTGCTCAACCGCACCTTCGAGGTGGGGCTGGCCGAGATCGCCCACCGCGAGCGGGTGGGGCTGCTGGCGTACTCGCCGCTGGCCTTCGGTATGCTTTCCGGCAAGTACCTGGATGGCGCCCGACCGCCCGGTGCCCGGTTGACCCTGTTCGAGCGCTTCCAGCGCTATACCAACCCGCTGGCCCAGGCGGCGACAGCCGACTATGTGCAGATCGCACGCGATCATGGCCTGGACCCGGCCCAGATGGCCCTGGCCTACGTCAACTCACGCCCCTTTCTGACCAGCAACATCATCGGCGCCACTTCCCTGGAGCAGCTGGAGAGCAATCTGGCCAGCGAGTCACTGCGCCTCGACGCCGAGGTGCTGGAAGCCATCGAGGCCGTTCATCAGCGCATCCCCAACCCCGCACCCTGATCTCTAGACGAAGAGTGCCGCAGCGATGGGCTATTACCCCGATAGCCCATCGCCCCCAGGGCGCTTGATATACTGGCAGAACTGCCAACAGGCCATCCCCTTCAGGTACAGGAGAGCCCCATGCTGAGCGTGATCTCGCCCGCCAAGACGCTGGATTTCGAGACCCCGGCCACCACGAGCCTGCATACCCAGCCGGATCATCTCGATCGCAGCCGTGAGCTGATCGAGATCCTGCGCGACTACTCTCCCCAGCGGCTAAGCGAGCTGATGGGCATCAGCGACAAGCTGGCCGGGCTCAATGCCGCACGCTTCGCCGAGTGGCACACCCCCTTCACGCCCGACAACGCCAAACCCGCCGCCCAGGCCTTCCAGGGGGATGTCTACACGGGGCTCGAGGCCGATACCTTCAGCGACGAGGACAACGCCTTCGCCCAGGAGCATCTGCGCATTCTCTCCGGCCTATACGGCCTGCTGCGCCCGCTGGACCTGATCCAGCCCTACCGCCTGGAGATGGGGACCAAGCTGGAGAATCCCGCAGGCAAGGATCTCTACGCCTTCTGGAAGCAAACCCTCACCGCAGAGCTCGAGCGCGCCGTGGCGAACAGCGGCAGCTCGGTGCTGGTCAACCTGGCTTCCAACGAGTACTTCAAGGCGATCGACACCACGGCGCTCACCTCGCGGGTGATCACGCCGGTGTTCAAGGACGAGAAGAACGGCAAGCTGAAGATCATCAGCTTCTACGCCAAGAAGGCCCGCGGCCTGATGGCCGCCTGGATCATCCGTGAGCGCCTGGACGACCCCGAGGACCTCAAGGACTTCGACGTGGCGGGCTACGCCTTCAACGCCGCCCTCTCGGAGGGCGATACCCTGGTCTTCACCCGCGCCGAGGGGGCCGTGTGAGAGCCTCCTAGCCGGAAAAAATCAGCGGGCGCGCCGAGCGTCCCTTGAGAAAGTGACGATGGGCCTGTTTGAAGCGCGCGTCGTCGCAGCGATGCAACCACTCGTAGGCGACCATGTCGGCACTCACCGGCACCGCCCCGGCCTGCACCATCCGCTCCTTGGCCAACCGCGCCTCGTCAGCCCGTCGGCTGGCGCAGGCCTCCACCAGCCAGTAGACCTCATAGCCCGCCTCGAGCAGGCCGAGGCCGGTCTGCATCACGCAGATATGGGCCTCGGTGCCACACAGCACCACCTGGTGGCGATCACCGACGGCCATGGCCTCGGCGAAAGCCGGCTCGGCATGGGCATCGAAGTGAACCTTGTGCCAGAGGCGATGCGCCGGCAACGCCTCGAGCAGGCGCGGTTCACTGCCACCGAGTCCTTCAGGATATTGTTCGGTAACCCACACAGGCACATCGAGCTCGCCGGCCATGCCGCTCATCCAAGTGGCCTCGGTCACTGCCTGGTCACCGTGTTCAATGACAGGCAGCAGGCCGGCCTGCAAGTCGACGATCAACAACAGGCTTTTCTCTCGCGTCAGGCGCATAGGACGGCCTCCCCTCTTTAATAGTCGTGACTGCCCAGCATAGCCGCTAGAATGGAGGCTTCCGAGCCTTTGTCATCCCCCTTCCCGATGGAGAACCTCCTGATGCGTCACCTTTTCGTCATGCTCGTGGTCGGCGTGCTGGGCTTCGGCCTGGCCGTGGACCACGCCGATGCTCGCCGCATGGGTGGCGGCAAGACCTTCGGCAGCCAATCCCGCACGGTGCAGCAGCCCGCGGCGACCCAGAACCAGGCTACCGGCAGCCGCGCCGCTCAGACGCGACCCGGCTCGCGGATGCGCGGCATGTTCGGCGGCCTGCTCGCGGGCGGCCTGTTCGCTGCGCTCTTCTTCGGTGGTGCCTTCGATGAACTGCGTCTGATGGATATCTTGCTGGTCGCTGGCGTCGCCTTCCTGCTCTTTAGGCTGTTCGCCCGGCGACGGCCGGTCATGGCTGGAGGCGCGGGCCAGTCGGATGCCCCCACAGGGCCCCAGCACTTCCAGGCCGAGCAAGCACCGTTGAGCAGCGGCACCGCCTTCGTTTCGGAGCCAGAGTGGTTCGACCGGGAACGCTTCCTCGGCAGCGCCAAGGAGCATTTCATGACTCTGCAGCGCGCCTGGGACAACAACGATTTCGCCGGCATTCAGGAGTACGTGACGCCGGAGCTCTACAATCTGCTGCGTGAAGAGCGGGACCGACAGCCCGCCAATAATCGCACCGAGGTCGTGCGGCTGTTCGCCGAACTCGGCGACATCCGCGAGGTGGGCCAGGAGGCTGAGGCTACGGTGATCTTCCACGGCATCATCGCCGAGAACGGCGAGGAGAACGAGTTCAACGAGACCTGGCATCTGACTCGCCAGCTGCGCGACGGCGCCCCCTGGTACCTGCAGGGGATCGAGCAGAACCCCGGTGCCTGACGCCGCCACGAACGGATAGGCTAATACACAAGAGGCCGGGCAATATGCCCGGCCTCTTCATTGCTTTATCCGCCAGCGGAGACGGGGAATCAGTTCTGGGCGTCCTCGGCTGCTTTTTCTATCTCGTCGCCCATTTCCTCCATGCCTTCGCCCATTTTTTCCATGGACTCGTCGATATTCTCGCCTGCCTGCTCCGCCGGCCCCTGCTCTTCCTCACAGGCCGCCAGACCAGCGCCCAGCATAGCAATCAGCAGGGCAAGACCTATCTTGCGCATCGTTACGTTCTTCATGCTCATCTCCTTCTGAGACGTCCAGAAAACCATAGACGTTACCAGCCGAACTTTCCACTTCGGATTGGAACATCGGGTAACGGTACAGGTACCAGACATGAAAAACCCCGAGCTCTTTCGAACTCGGGGGTTTCTCGGGATAGGTGCCTGACGATGACCTACTCTCGCATGGGGAGACCCCACACTACCATCGGCGCTGAGCGGTTTCACTGCTGAGTTCGGCAAGGGATCAGGTGGTTCCCGCACGCTATGGTCGTCAGGCGAAAAGCGGTGAATCATGCTGAGCTGATACGTTTCGTCGTATCCGGCTGTCGGTCGCCATCGGCAGACCGCTTGGGTGTTATATGGTCAAGCCTCACGGGCCATTAGTACCGGTTAGCTCAACGCCTTGCAGCGCTTCCACACCCGGCCTATCAACCAGCTGGTCTCGCTGGGCCCTTCAGGAGGCTCGAGGCCTCGGGGATGTCTCATCTTGAAGGGGGCTTCCCGCTTAGATGCTTTCAGCGGTTATCCCGTCCGCACATAGCTACCCGGCAATGCCACTGGCGTGACAACCGGAACACCAGAGGTGCGTCCACTCCGGTCCTCTCGTACTAGGAGCAGCCCTTCTCAAACATCCAACGCCCACGGCAGATAGGGACCGAACTGTCTCACGACGTTCTAAACCCAGCTCGCGTACCACTTTAAATGGCGAACAGCCATACCCTTGGGACCGACTTCAGCCCCAGGATGTGATGAGCCGACATCGAGGTGCCAAACACCGCCGTCGATGTGAACTCTTGGGCGGTATCAGCCTGTTATCCCCGGAGTACCTTTTATCCGTTGAGCGATGGCCCTTCCATACAGAACCACCGGATCACTAGAACCTGCTTTCGCACCTGCTCGACGTGTCTGTCTCGCAGTTAAGCACCCTTATGCTCTTGCACTCATTGCACGATGTCCGACCGTGCTGAGGGTACCTTCGTGCTCCTCCGTTACGCTTTGGGAGGAGACCGCCCCAGTCAAACTACCCACCACACACGGTCCTCGATCCGGATCACGGATCTGAGTTAGAACGCCAATGATGCCAGGCTGGTATTTCAAGGTTGGCTCCACCCGAACTGGCGTCCGGGTTTCCAAGCCTCCCAGCTATCCTACACAGGCAACATCAGCGTCCAGTGTGAAGCTATAGTAAAGGTTCACGGGGTCTTTCCGTCTAGCCGCGGGTACACAGCATCTTCACTGGCGATTTCAATTTCACTGAGTCTCGGGTGGAGACAGCGTGGCCATCATTACGCCATTCGTGCAGGTCGGAACTTACCCGACAAGGAATTTCGCTACCTTAGGACCGTTATAGTTACGGCCGCCGTTTACCGGGGCTTCGATCAAGAGCTTCGCCTTGCGGCTAACACCATCACTTAACCTTCCGGCACCGGGCAGGCGTCACACCCTATACGTCCGCTTACGCGTTAGCAGAGTGCTGTGTTTTTAATAAACAGTTGCAGCCACCTGGTATCTTCGACCGGTTCATGCTCCAGGCGCGAGGCCTTTCACACTACGCCGGCGTGCCTTCTCCCGAAGTTACGGCACCATTTTGCCTAGTTCCTTCACCCGAGTTCTCTCAAGCGCCTGGGTATTCTCTACCTGACCACCTGTGTCGGTTTGGGGTACGGTCCCACTGTATCTGAAGCTTAGAGGCTTTTCCTGGAAGCGTGGCATCGATGACTTCCTGACCGTGGTCAGTTCGTCTCGTCTCTCGGCCTTGAGGGTCCGGATTTACCTGAACCCTCAGCCTACTGACTTTCACCAGGACTACCAACGCCTGGCTCACCTAGCCTTCTTCGTCCCCCCATCGCAATCATGGCCGGTACGGGAATATTGACCCGTTTCCCATCGACTACGCCTTTCGGCCTCGCCTTAGGGGCCGACTCACTCTGCTCCGATTAGCGTCGAACAGAAACCCTTGGTCTTCCGGCGGGGGCGTTTTTCACGCCCCTTGTCGTTACTCATGTCAGCATTCGCACTCGTGATACCTCCAGCAGACCTCTCGATCCACCTTCATCGGCGTACACGACGCTCCTCTACCGCTCATCCAGAGGATGAACCCGTAGCTTCGGTACCTGGTTTGAGCCCCGTTACATCTTCCGCGCAGGCCGACTCGACTAGTGAGCTATTACGCTTTCTTTAAAGGATGGCTGCTTCTAAGCCAACCTCCTAGCTGTCTGAGCCTTCCCACATCGTTTCCCACTTAACCAGGATTTCGGGACCTTAGCTGACGGTCTGGGTTGTTTCCCTTTTCACAACGGACGTTAGCACCCGCTGTGTGTCTCCCACGCGTCACTCACCGGTATTCGGAGTTTGCCTCGGGTTGGTAAGTCGGGATGACCCCCTAGCCGAAACAGTGCTCTACCCCCGGCGGTGCTACGTGAGGCGCTACCTAAATAGCTTTCGAGGAGAACCAGCTATCTCCGGGCTTGATTAGCCTTTCACTCCGATCCACAAGTCATCCAAATCTTTTTCAACAGATCCTGGTTCGGGTCCTCCAGTTGATGTTACTCAACCTTCAACCTGCTCATGGATAGATCGCCCGGTTTCGGGTCTATTTCCAGCGACTGGTCGCCCAGTTAAGACTCGCTTTCGCTACGCCTCCCCTAATCGGTTAACCTCGCCACTGAAAATAAGTCGCTGACCCATTATACAAAAGGTACGCGGTCACATGAACAAGTGCATGCTCCCACTGCTTGTACGCATACGGTTTCAGGATCTATTTCACTCCCCTCTCCGGGGTTCTTTTCGCCTTTCCCTCACGGTACTGGTTCACTATCGGTCAGCCAGGAGTATTTAGCCTTGGAGGATGGTCCCCCCGTCTTCAGTCAAGGTTTCTCGTGCCCCGACCTACTCGATTTCACGTGATCAGATTTTCGGCTACGGGGCTATCACCCGCTACGGCCACGCTTCCCAGCATGTTCGCCTAATCAGTCACACGCTTAAGGGCTGGTCCCCGTTCGCTCGCCGCTACTAGGGGAATCTCGGTTGATTTCTTTTCCTCAGGGTACTTAGATGTTTCAGTTCCCCTGGTTCGCCTCCTACACCTATGGATTCAGTGCAGGATACCCATCTTATGGTGGGTGGGTTTCCCCATTCAGAAATGCCCGGGTCACAGGTTGTTTGCCACCTCGCCGAGCCTTATCGCAGGCTTCCACGTCTTTCATCGCCTCTGGCTGCCTGAGGCATCCACCGTATGCGCTTCATCGCTTGACCATATAACCCCAAGAGGTCTGGTCCGCGATGACGATCGACAATTGCCGGATACGCTTGAAACGTATCACGAGTACTCTTCCTCTTGGAAGAAACGTTGTCAGCATGATTCACATTGTTAAAGAGCATTAGACTGCTCCAGCGGAAGCTGTAAGCAGGACCAGCTTGAGGCAGAAAGCCTTCTCAGTGCTAGCTAGGCTTACGCTTATCAACGACTGTTGTGGCTTGTGCTTACTCACAGCTTATCGCTGAATCAGCTTACAGCTGCGAAGTCTGGTGGAGCCTAGCTGGTGGACCGCCAAGTCGGGCGTCGAACCGGCGTGACCTCCTGCGTGCAAGGGCAGGCGCTCTCCCAGCTGAGCTATGGCCGCGCTATCCATCGAACACTGGTGGACTCCGGAGTTAGATCGAACGCGCTGACCTTCTGCTGCAGACGCGTAGGCGCTCTGCACGAGCTGAGCAACGACGTGCCACTCAAATTTGGTGGGGTCTGGCAGACTTGAACTGCCGACCTCACCCTTATCAGGGGTGCGCTCTAACCAACTGAGCTACAGACCCGGCTGCCAACCACTGGGTCGTTGACCCAAACAGTCTTTTGCTCGTTCGATCAGGTAATTCATTGTGGACACTTGCCGGGTGCCGGGACGCGTCGTTTAAGGAGGTGATCCAGCCGCAGGTTCCCCTACGGCTACCTTGTTACGACTTCACCCCAGTCATGAACCACACCGTGGTGATCGCCCTCTTGCGTTAGGCTAACCACTTCTGGTGCAGTCCACTCCCATGGTGTGACGGGCGGTGTGTACAAGGCCCGGGAACGTATTCACCGTGACATTCTGATTCACGATTACTAGCGATTCCGACTTCACGGAGTCGAGTTGCAGACTCCGATCCGGACTGAGACCGGCTTTAAGGGATTCGCTGACTCTCGCGAGCTCGCAGCCCTTTGTACCGGCCATTGTAGCACGTGTGTAGCCCTACCCGTAAGGGCCATGATGACTTGACGTCGTCCCCACCTTCCTCCGGTTTGTCACCGGCAGTCTCCTCGAGAGTTCCCGACCTTACTCGCTGGCAAATAAGGACAAGGGTTGCGCTCGTTACGGGACTTAACCCAACATTTCACAACACGAGCTGACGACAGCCATGCAGCACCTGTCTCTGCGCTCCCGAAGGCACACCCGGAATCTCTTCCGGCTTCGCAGGATGTCAAGGGTAGGTAAGGTTCTTCGCGTTGCATCGAATTAAACCACATGCTCCACCGCTTGTGCGGGCCCCCGTCAATTCATTTGAGTTTTAACCTTGCGGCCGTACTCCCCAGGCGGTCGACTTATCGCGTTAACTTCGCCACAAAGTGCTCAAGGCACCCAACGGCTGGTCGACATCGTTTACGGCGTGGACTACCAGGGTATCTAATCCTGTTTGCTACCCACGCTTTCGCACCTCAGTGTCAGTGTCAGTCCAGAAGGCCGCCTTCGCCACTGGTATTCCTCCCGATCTCTACGCATTTCACCGCTACACCGGGAATTCTACCTTCCTCTCCTGCACTCTAGCCTGACAGTTCCGGATGCCGTTCCCAGGTTGAGCCCGGGGCTTTCACAACCGGCTTATCAAGCCACCTACGCGCGCTTTACGCCCAGTAATTCCGATTAACGCTTGCACCCTCCGTATTACCGCGGCTGCTGGCACGGAGTTAGCCGGTGCTTCTTCTGCGAGTGATGTCTTTCCTACCGGGTATTAACCGATAGGCGTTCTTCCTCACTGAAAGTGCTTTACAACCCGAGGGCCTTCTTCACACACGCGGCATGGCTGGATCAGGGTTGCCCCCATTGTCCAATATTCCCCACTGCTGCCTCCCGTAGGAGTTCGGGCCGTGTCTCAGTCCCGATGTGGCTGATCATCCTCTCAGACCAGCTACGGATCGTCGCCTTGGTGAGCCGTTACCTCACCAACTAGCTAATCCGACATAGGCTCATCCGATAGCGCAAGGTCCGAAGAGCCCCTGCTTTCTCCCGTAGGACGTATGCGGTATTAGCCTGGGTTTCCCCAGGTTATCCCCCACTACCGGGCAGATTCCTATGCATTACTCACCCGTCCGCCGCTCGACGCCTGGAGCAAGCTCCATCGTTTCCGCTCGACTTGCATGTGTTAGGCCTGCCGCCAGCGTTCAATCTGAGCCATGATCAAACTCTTCAGTTTAAAATCATAGGTGCTTTAAGAGCACCAAACTTGGCTCAAGGGTCAAACGTTCTCAATTCGGATCCGAAGATCCTTGACGAGTCGCTTGCCTTGAATGTTTCAGTGACTGGTCACCGACATCCCGACAAGCGCCCACATGAATTACCTGATCGATTGTTAAAGAGCGTCTCCGGGCTCTTATGAAGCGCGGAGCTCTCGCTGTTGCCGTCGTGCTCGGCCGCATCAATGGAAGCGGCGGCCTCGTCGGCGCCCTGCGAGGAAGGCGTATTCTACGTGATCGGCTGTCGGTGTCAACCCTGTGAAGCGTTCCGAAGAACGGTTCCAGGTGAGCGACGTGCCATCGAGATGGCGGCCGAACCGCCTGCAACGTCTTCACGTCGCTGGCAGCGGATGCGTACTCTACGGATTCCTCCGGGAGCGCGCAAGGGCTTCAGGAAGAAAAATGTCACGGTGATGACAACGCCCGCTTAAGGCGAGCGTTTATTCTTTGAATCCAGGGTGCATAACCGGGATCAGGTTCAGCTGGTGGATGGCGAGCGCTTGAGCTTGCGGGTCAACGCCATTACCGGCCCGGAGCCCACGTAGGCGCCGAATAGTAGCAGCAGCATCACAGAGGGCTCGATGGAGATAACCACGAAGCCGAGCACGACGGCCAACAGGAAGACGAAAGGTACCGGTCCCTTGAGGTCGACGTCCTTGAAGCTGTAGTAGCGGATGTTGCTGACCATGAGCACCCCCGCGACGCCCACCACGAACAGCATCAGCAGCTTGTAGCCAAAGGCATCGGCATCGAAGCTGTGGAAGGTCCAAACACTGGCCGCGACCAGGGCGGCCGCCGAGGGGCTCGGCAGACCAATGAACCACTTCTTGTCGACGCTGCCGACCTGCACGTTGAAACGCGCCAACCGCAGTGCGGCGCAGGCTACGTAGAGGAAGGCGACGACCCAGCCGGTCTTGCCGATGTCCTGCAGGATCCAGATGAAGGCCACCAGCCCCGGGGCCACACCGAAGGAGAGCATGTCGGAGAGGCTGTCATACTCGGCGCCAAAGTCGCTCTGGGTGTTGGTCAGGCGGGCCACACGGCCGTCCAGACCATCCAGCACCATGGCAATGAAGATGGCGATGGAGGCCGTGGTGAAATCCCCGTTCACGGCGGCCACCATGGCAAAGAAACCGGAGAACAGCGCGGACGTGGTGAACAGGTTCGGCAGCAGATAGACCCCCTTGCGACGTATCTTCTGGCCACCCTCTTCGGCTTCCTCGATGACCTCCGATTCGCGCATGAAGGTGCTCGCCAGATCCTCGTCATTATGCTGGTCCGGCTCTTGCTCGCTGTGGTGCGAATCCCGACTCATGTGTCTCTTCCATCGGCTTGGGTATCGCCCCATTCTACACACAGAGCGACCGAGGACTCACGGCAGTGCCATCAAGCGGGCACCCTGAACGCAGCGAGGGCGCGGAAATCCGCGCCCTCGCATCAGTCGGAACGGATCGCGGGGATCAGTTCTTCGACTTGTCGACCAGCTGGTTGGCCGCGATCCACGGCATCATGCCCCGCAGCTTCTCACCAACCTGCTCGATCGGATGCTCGGCGTTCAGGCGACGACGCGCGGTCATCGAGGGATAGTTGCTGTTGCCCTCATTGATGAACATCTTGGCGTACTCGCCGGTCTGGATGCGCTTGAGCGCGTTGCGCATCGCGGCGCGAGACTGCTCGTTGATGACCTCGGTGCCAGTCACGTACTCACCATATTCCGCGTTATTGGAGATGGAGTAGTTCATGTTGGCGATGCCGCCTTCATACATCAGGTCGACGATCAGCTTGAGCTCGTGCAGGCACTCGAAGTAGGCCATCTCCGGCTCGTAGCCCGCTTCGGTCAACGTCTCGAAACCAGCCTTGACCAGCTCGACGGCACCGCCGCAGAGCACGGCCTGCTCGCCGAACAGGTCGGTCTCGGTCTCGTCCTTGAAGGTGGTCTCGATGATGCCGCTGCGACCGCCGCCGATGGCCGCCGCGTAGGAGAGCGACAGCTCCTTGGCGTTGCCGGTGGCATCGTGGTGAATGGCGATCAGGTCCGGGATGCCGCCGCCGCGCACGAACTCGGAACGCACGGTATGGCCCGGCGCCTTGGGTGCGATCATCACCACGTCCAGATCCTCACGCGGCTCGATCTGGTTGTAGTGGATGTTGAAGCCGTGGGCGAAGGCCAGGGTGGCGCCCTGGGCCAGGTTCGGCGCGATCTGATTCTCGTAGATCGCCTTCTGGTTCTCGTCAGGCGCCAGCATCATCACCACGTCGGCGTTGCGGCTGGCTTCCTCGACGGAAGCAACCTTGAGGCCGGCGGCCTCGGCCTTGGCCGCGGAGGAGGAGCCTTCACGCAGGGCGACGGTGACGTCGACACCGGACTCCTTGAGGTTGTTGGCGTGAGCATGGCCCTGAGAACCGTAACCCACGATGGCCACCTTCTTGCCCTGGATGAGGGAGAGGTCGCAATCCTTGTCGTAATAAACGCGCATATTTAGTGCTCCTGAAGCGGAAGAGTGGGAACGAGGTCAGCACTGATGGCCGACCGCGCCGCCTATCGCGGCGCCGGATTTGATGCAGAAGATTCGTTGCAGCCGATGGCATCACCTTACGTCAGCTCTCGCGTTGCGTAAAACGCGATATTTGCAATGTCATGTGCCGGTTTATGCAATACTGGCCCCATGGACATGCGCCCCCTCAAGCACTTCCTCGCCCTGGCAGAGACCCTCCACTTCGGTCGCGCAAGCGAGGCCTGCCACGTCAGTCCCTCGACGCTCTCGCGCACGATTCGCCAGCTCGAGGAGAGCCTGGGCGTAAGGCTCTTCGAGCGTGACAATCGCCATGTGGCGCTGACCCGCCAGGGCCACAGCTTCCAGGCCTATGCACGGGACACGCTCGGAGGAGTGGGAACGGCTGCGCCAGTCACTGATGCGCGAGGCGCGCACCTCACCGGCGAGATCAGCATCTACTGCTCGGTGACCGCCAGCTACAGCTTCCTCTACGACCTGCTCAGCGAGTTCCGCACCCATCACCCCGGCATCGAGCTCAAGCTGCATACCGGCGACTCCGGCCAGTCCCTGCCCCGAGTGCTGGCCGGCAACGAGGACATGGCGATCACCCCGCGGCCGCGTCAGGCCCCCGACGCCCTGGCCTTCAAGTCGCTGACCCGCTCGCCACTGGTGTTCATCGCCCCTCACGAGGTCCATGAGTGGATTCCCACCACGCCCGCAGTCACCCTCCGCCGAGCAGTGGCGCGAGGTGCCGATGATCCTCTCCGAGGCCGGCCTGTCGCGCGCAGTACAGCGACACCTGGTTTCGGCACTGGGCGTGGCGCCGCGGATCTATGCCCAGGTGGCCGGCCATGAGGCCATCGTCAGCATGGTAGGGCTGGGATTCGGCGTCGGCGTGGTGCCGCGTATCGTACTCGATACCAGCCCCCTGGCGGAGCGAGTCAGGGTCCTGCCGGTCAAGCCGGAACTGCCCCATTACGACGTCGGGCTCTGCGTGCTCGAGCGCCGCCTGAAGAGCCCGCTGATCCGCGCGCTATGGGACGAGGTTGTGGAACGCTGAGCCGCGAATCACGAAGGCCGCCCCGGAGGACGGCCTTTGCATTCTGGCAGATGCTTGTCTCGCTTATAGAGACAACACTTTATCTCCCCGCGCAATGCCCGCAGACCCCGGTACGCGCCACCTCGAGGATGCCCACCGGCGCCATGGCCTGCAGGAAGGCATCCAGCTTGCCGGCGTCGCCGGTGATCTGCACCGTATAAAGGCTCGGCGTCACGTCGACGATCTGAGCTCGGAAGATATCCACGGTGCGCTTGACCTCGTCGCGGGCCGCGCCCAGCGCCTTGACCTTGACCATCATCAGCTCGCGCTCGATGTGGTTGCCCTCGGTCAGGTCTACCAGCTTGACCACGTCGATCAGCTTGTTGAGGTGCTTGGTGATCTGCTCGATCACCCGGTCGTCCCCCACGGTGGTCACGGTCAGCCGCGACAGGCTCGGGTCCTCGGTGGGCGCCACGTTCAGCGTTTCGATGTTGAAGTTGCGCTGTGAGAACAGCCCCACCACGCGTGACAGGGCGCCCGGTTCGTTTTCCATCAGAATCGAGATGATATGGCGCATCAGGTCCGCTCCGTCTTGGAAAGCAGCATGTCACGCATGGAGCCCAAGGGCACCTGCATCGGATAGACGTGCTCGTGCGGGTCGACGAGAACATCGAGAAACACCAGCTCGTGCGTGTCGGCAAAGGTGCGCTCCAGTGCCGGCTCGAGATCCGCCAGTGTCTCCACCCGCAGCGCGGTGAAGCCATATGCTCCGATCAACTGCTGGAAGTCGGGCAACGATTCCATGTAGGAGTGCGCATGGCGGGACTTGTAGTTGAGGTCCTGCCATTGGCGCACCATACCCAGCGAGCCGTTGTTGAGATTGATGATCTTCACGCCGCCACCGAACTGCTTACAGGTCGACAGCTCCTGCATCATCATCTGGAAGCTGCCCTCGCCGGTGATGCAGATCACCTGCTCCTCCGGGAAGTTGTGCTTGATGCCCATGGCCGCCGGAAAGCCGAAGCCCATGGTGCCAAGCCCACCGGAGGTGATGAAGCGATTGGGCTTGTCGAACTTGTAGTACTGGGCCGCGAACATCTGGTGCTGACCCACGTCGGTGGTCACGTAGGCCTCGCCGCGGGTCACCCTGCACAACGCCTCGATCACCTCCTGAGGCTTTATCGCCTCGCCGGGCCGTGAAGGCTCATAGAGCTTGTCGCGGCGCTCCTCGCGCCAGCCGTCGATCTGCTTCCACCAATCGGCCAGGGCCTCGGGATTGGCGATCTCCTTGCCCTGCACCATGCTGATCATTTCGTTGATCACGCTGCCCGCCGGACCGACGATGGGCACGTCCGCGCGCACCGTCTTGGAGACCGAGCTCGGGTCGATGTCCACATGAATGATCTTGGCGGTAGGGCAGAACTTCGACGTGTTATTGGTGACGCGGTCGTCGAAGCGCGCGCCAATCGCGACGATCAGATCGGCATGGTGCATGGCCATGTTCGACTCATAGGAGCCGTGCATGCCCAGCCAACCCAGGCACTGGTGGTCGCTCTGCGGGTAGGAACCAATGCCCATCAGGGTGGTGGTGATGGGATAGCCCAGCCGCCGGACCAGATCGGTCAGCCCCTCGCTGGCCTTGCCGGTAACCACGCCGCCGCCAGTATAGAAGACCGGACGCCGGGCCTTGAGCATCAACTCCACGGCCTTCTTGATCTGGCCGGTGTGTCCGCGGGTAACCGGGTTGTACGAGCGCATCTTCACCTTTTTCGGGTAGACGTACTCGTGGCGCTCGGTGGGGGCGGTCATATCCTTGGGAATGTCGACCACCACCGGCCCGGGGCGCCCGGTCGCGGCCAGGTAATAGGCCTTCTTGAGGACTTCGGGAATCTCGGTCGGATGCCGGATCGCAAAGCTGTGCTTCACGATCGGCCGAGTCACCCCGACGATGTCGGTCTCCTGGAAGGCATCATCGCCGATCAGGTGGCTCATTACCTGGCCACACAGCACCACCATGGGAATCGAGTCCATGTAGGCGGTGGCGATGCCGGTGACGGCATTGGTCGCCCCGGGGCCGGAAGTCACCAGCACCGTGCCCGGCTTGCCAGAGGCCCGTGCGTAGCCGTCGGCAGCGTGGGTAGCCGCCTGTTCATGGCGCACCAGAATGTGCTTGACCTTGTCCTGGCGAAACAGCGCATCGTAGATGTGCAGCGCCGCCCCACCGGGATACCCATAGATATATTCGACGCCCTCATCCTGGAGGAAGCGGGCGATCATGTCTGCGCCGGAAAGCAGTTCCACTGATGTATCTCCCCTGGAGGTCTCGAGTGCGATCCGCGCCCACCCTGTGGACACGAAGTCGAGTGCGGCGGTATGCCGCTGCCGGCCGTGCCGGCACCTGATGCCAAACCCTGGCTAGTGGCCCTGTTGGGGCCTGCACTCTCATTGCGGCAGTTCACCGCGTCGGGGGCGTTGGCCGGAAGCGGCGGTTAGCCGTATTCCGGTAGTCCTTCGGCGGGTAGAGGCGCTCGGCCCACCCTTCGCGCGGTGATGGGGGATTGCCCGCTGGAGTCCGCGCCCGTATCAGGAAGGCTCAAGATTCCATTAGCACCGCGAAAGTGTCAACCGCAGAAACGGCATGGGTAGCCCATGCTGGGCCATCCGGCAAGGCAATTGAGTCATGCTGGGCGTCACAATTAACCACAAAAAAAGCCCGACCACTCACGAGGAGGGCGGGCAAGGGGTTACAGGACGCAACCTGGATAGGAGTATAGCGCCTTGCCGCCCGTGCGACCGGGCGGCAAGGAAACACGTGTTGGCTCGGTGTGACGCTGCCTTGATGGCGCACGACACGCGGCCGACCTCAGCTCTGGAACCTCAGCTCTGGAACACCAGCCGGTCGCCTTCCGCCTCCACATGGATGACGTCGTCCGGCGAGAATTTCCCAGCCAGCAGGTCCTGGGCCAACGGGTTCTCGATACGGCTCTGGATCGCCCGCTTGAGCGGGCGGGCACCGTACACCGGATCGAAGCCCGCTTCGGCCAGCAGGGCCAGCGCCGCCTCGCTGATCTCGAGGCGCAGATCGTGCTCGGCGAGCCGGGCACGCAGGCGGTCGAGCTGGATCTCGGCGATGGACTGGATCTGCGCCTTACCCAGAGCGTGGAAGACCACCACCTCGTCGATGCGGTTGATCAGCTCCGGGCGGAAGTGATCGCCGACTACCGCCATCACCATCTCCTTCATCTGCTCATAGTCCGAGTCGTCGCCGCCCATGCGCTGGATGATGTCCGAGCCCATGTTGGAGGTCATCACGATCACCGTGTTGCGGAAGTCCACGGTGCGACCCTGGCCATCGGTGAGGCGTCCGTCCTCCAGCACCTGCAGCAGGATGTTGAAGACGTCGGCGTGGGCCTTCTCCACCTCGTCGAGCAGCAGCACCGAGTAGGGCTTGCGGCGCACTGCCTCGGTCAGGTAACCGCCCTCCTCGTAGCCGACGTAGCCGGGAGGCGCACCGATCAGGCGTGCCACGGAGTGCTTCTCCATGAACTCCGACATGTCGATGCGCACCATCGCCTCCTCGGTGTCGAAGAGGAAGTTGGCCAGCGACTTGCAGAGCTCCGTCTTGCCTACACCGGTCGGACCGAGGAACAGGAAGGAGCCATTGGGCCGGTTGGGATCGGCCAGGCCGGCGCGCGAACGGCGCACGGCGTTGGCCACGGCGGTCACCGCCTCATCCTGGCCGATCACCCGCTCGTGCAGCGCCTCTTCCATGCGCAGCAGCTTGTCGCGCTCGCCCTCGAGCATCTTGGCCACCGGGATGCCGGTCCAGCGCGAGACCACCTCGGCGATCTCCTCCTCGGTGACGTTGGAGCGCAGCAGCTTGTGGCTCGAGGTGTCGGCCTCGGCCTCGCTGGCCTCGGCGATCTTCTTCTCCAGATCGGGGATCACCCCGTACTGAATCTCGGACATTCGCCCCAGGTCGCCCTGGCGGCGCGCCTGTTCAAGCTCGATGCGCGCGCGCTCGAGATCTTCCTTGAACTGTCCTGCGCCCTGGATGCTGGCCTTCTCGGCCTTCCAGATCTCGTCGAGGTCGGCGTACTCGCGTTCCAGGTCATCGATCTGCTCCTGCAGGCCCTCGAGACGCTTCTTCGAGGCCTCGTCGGTCTCCTTCTTTAGGTGCTCGCGCTCCATCTTCAGCTGGATCAGCCGGCGGTCGAGGCGATCCATCTCCTCGGGCTTGGAGTCGAGCTCCATGCGGATGCGCGAGGAGGCCTCGTCGATCAGGTCGATCGCCTTGTCGGGCAGCTGGCGGTCGGTGATGTAACGGGTCGAAAGCTTGGCCGCGGCGATGATCGCGCCGTCGGTGATGTCGACCTTATGGTGTACCTCGTAGCGCTCCTTGAGACCGCGCAGGATCGCCACGGTGTCCTCCTCGGAGGGCTCGTCCACCAACACCTTCTGGAAACGGCGCTCCAGGGCGGCGTCCTTCTCGATGTACTTGCGGTACTCGTCCAGGGTGGTGGCGCCCACGCAGTGCAGCTCGCCACGCGCCAGCGCCGGCTTCAGCATGTTGCCGGCATCCATGGAGCCCTCGGCCTTGCCGGCGCCGACCATGGTGTGCAGCTCATCGATGAACAGGATCACCCGGCCCTCCTCCTGGGCCAGCTCCTTGAGCACCGACTTCAAGCGCTCCTCGAACTCGCCGCGGAACTTGGCCCCGGCCAGCAGGGCGCCCATGTCCAGCGACAGCACGCGCTTGTCCTTGAGGCCCTCGGGCACCTCGCCATCGACGATGCGCTGGGCCAAGCCCTCGACGATGGCGGTCTTGCCCACGCCCGGTTCGCCGATCAGCACCGGATTGTTCTTGGTGCGCCGCTGCAGCACCTGGATGGTGCGGCGGATCTCATCGTCACGGCCGATCACCGGGTCGATCTTGCCGCTGGCCGCCCGCTCGTTGAGATCCAGGGTGTACTTGTCCAGCGCCTCGCGCTGATCCTCGGCGTTGGGGTCGTCGACCTTCTCGCCACCCCGCACGCTCTCGACGGCGGTTTCCAGCGACTGGCGGGTCACCCCGACCTGCTTGAGCAACTTGCTGACGGCGTGGCCCATCTCCAGGGCGGCCAGCAACACCAGTTCGCTGGCGATATACTGGTCGCCGCGCTTCTGCGCCTCACGGTCCGTGAGGTTGAACAGCTTGATCAGATCGCGGGAGGGCTGCACCTCGCCGTCGAAATTGGCGACCTTGGGCAGGTCTTCGAGGTGGCCCGTCAGGCCATCGCGCAGCCGCGCGGCATCGCCGCCGGCCTTCTGTACCAGCGCCTTGACGCCGGTGTCGGTGGCATCCAGCAGCGCCAGCAGCAGGTGGCCCGGCTCCAGCTGATTGTGGCCGCGGCCCACCGCCAGCGACTGGGCATCCGCCACGGCGGTCTGCAGCTTGGCAGTGAACTTGTCGAATCGCATGAATCGTTCCTCCATCGGGATGACGGCGCGGTCAGACGCGCCGTTTGGCCCTATCAATGTGTCTTGACGGTATCAATGGAGTCACGGTGGGCGGCTTTCAAGTGATCAGCCAGGGAAAGGGCGCGAGGATTGATATGCATCAAGCGATCACGTCAGCGCAACCAGATCACGCTGGCCATGCGGCCGGTGACGCCGTCATCACGGCGGTAGGAATAGAAACGTGGCTCGCAGGCGGTGCAGAAGTGGCCGCCGCTGATATGGGAAACGCCAAGGCGCTCGAGGCGCAGGCGGGCCAGCTTGTAGAGGTCGCCCATGTAGTGGCCAAGCCGGTAGGGGCTGGGATCGAAGGCGGCCTCGGCTTCCGGGTGCACCCCGACGAAAGCCTGCTGCACCTCGGGGCCCACCTCGAACTGGGCGTTGGAGATCGCCGGGCCCAGCCAGGCCATCAGCGCTTCCGGCGGCCGGCCCATCGCCCCGACGCTGGCCTCGATCACGCCACCGGCCAGCCCACGCCAACCGGCATGGGCCACCGCCACCCGCTCGCCGCGACGATCGCAGAGAAACACCGGCAGGCAGTCAGCGGTGAGCACCACGCAGGCATAATCGCGATTCATGGCCACGGCGGCGTCCGCCTCGGGCCGGGAATGGGAGTAGCCCTGCTGCACACGGGCACCGTGCACCTGGTCGAGCCACAGCAGCGGGCGGCCGTCGCCCACCTCCTTTTCCAGCTGCCGGCGGCACAGCGCCACATGGGCGGGGTTGTCACCCAAGTTCTCGCCGGGATTGAAGGCGGCGAAAGGGCCCTGGCTGGGGCCGGTCTCGCGGGTGGTGACGAAGGCGCCCACGCTCTCCGGCGCCGGCCAGTCGGGCAGGATCGGAGTGGGGCGCAGGTCGAAGGTATCGCTCATCACGGGGTCCTCAGCGCATGGTCTCGCGGTCTTCGCGCAGGTAGTCGAGCAGCATCAGCAGGTCATCCGGCAACGGCGCACGGAAGGCCATGCGCTCGCCGCTGGCCGGATGCACGAAGACCAGCTTGCGGGCATGCAGCGCCTGGCGCGGGAACTCGCGCAGGATCTCCTTGAGCGTCTCGCCGGCGCCGCCCGGCAGCTTCAGGCGCCCGCCATAGACCGGGTCGCCGATCAACGGATAGCGCGCATGAGCCAGGTGCACGCGAATCTGGTGGGTACGGCCGGTCTCGAGCCGACAGCGCACATGGGTATGGGCACGGAAGCGCTCCACCACCCGGTAGTGGGTCACCGCCGGCTTGCCCGAGGCGTTCACCGCCTGGCGCTTGCGGTCGCGCGGGTGGCGGCCGATGGGAGCATCCACAGTGCCGCCGGACGTCATCACGCCCACCACCACGGCATCGTACTCCCGGGACACGCTACGCGCCTGCAATTGCTCGACCAGAGCGGTCTGGGCGGTCAAGGTTCTGGCCACCACCATCAGCCCGCTGGTGTCCTTGTCCAGGCGATGCACGATGCCCGCCCGGGGGATGGCCGTCAGCTGCGGGTCATGGTGCAGCAGGGCATTGAGCAGAGTGCCGTCGGGGTTTCCGGCGGCAGGGTGCACCACCAGGCCCGGTGGCTTGTCGATCACCAGCACCTCGGCATCCTCGTACACCACCGTCAGGGGAATGTCTTCGGCCTCGAAGCGGGTATCGTCCTCGAGCTCGGCGGCCAGCGCCAGGGCCTCACCGCCGTAGACCTTGTCCTTCGGCCTGGCCGGCAGGCCATCCATGGTCAGGGCCCCGTTCTTGATCCAGGCCTTGAGCCGCTCGCGGGAAAAATCGGCGAAGAGTTCGGCGGCGGCCTGGTCAAGGCGCAGGCCTGCCATGCGTTCGGGAACGCGGTGCTGTGCATCGAGGGTCTGGGACATGGGTCGGAACAGGACTCTTGGCGCACCGGGAGCGATGACTGCGTTTCGCTGCAAGGTGCTTTATAGTGGGCAGATATCGGCCGATTCTATCACGGCCATCCGGGTTGTTAGACACGAGGATCACGATGCGCGTTATCACCTCCCCCGCTCGCCTGGCCTCCCTGCTGCTGGCCGGAATTGTGCTAGCCGGTTGCGCCAGCAGCGATTCCCAGGAAGACGAGCTCTCCGGCGTCGCCGAGCGACAGCTCTACGAGGAGGGTCGCGAGGCCCTGGAGAATAGCCATTACACCACCGCCATCAACCGGCTCGAGGCCATCGACACCCGCTTCCCCTTCGGCGAGCATGCCGAGCAGGCGCAGCTGGAACTGATCTACGCCTACTACGAGACCGACGACTGGGAAGGCGCCCGCGCCGCCGCCAGCCGCTTCATCCGCCTGCATCCGGACCATCCCCAGGTAGACTACGCCTACTACATGCGCGGCCTGGCCGCCTGGCAGGCGGGACGCTTCAGCCTGGAGCGGCTGCGGCTGATCGACATCTCCAAGCGTGACCTGGGCGCCACTCGCGATGCCTACGCAGACTTCCGCGAGCTGATCCAGCGCTTTCCGAACAGCCAATACGCCCCGGACGCCCAGCAGCGTATCGTCTACCTGCGCAACGTGCTGGCCCGCCATGAACTGCACGTGGCCGACTTCTACCTGCGCAAGGGGGCCTACCTGGCCGCCGTGGAGCGCGGCCGCTGGGTGATTGAGCAATATCCGCAGACCCAAGCCACCCATGATGCCCTGGCGGTGATGGTAGAGGGCTACCTGGGCCTCGATATGCGCGACCGCGCCCGCGAGACCCTACAGGT
Source organism: Halomonas sp. (assembly GCF_034520545.1). Classification (GTDB taxonomy): domain Bacteria; phylum Pseudomonadota; class Gammaproteobacteria; order Pseudomonadales; family Halomonadaceae; genus Halomonas. The sequence goes on along the minus strand of NZ_JAXHNN010000015.1, from coordinate 152,054 downwards.
GCTGATCGACAACGCCCCGAATCACGAACGCCTGCGCGGCCGCACCTTCCGCCCGGAGCACGTCAAGGCCGACGGCCTCTCGGCCTGACGCCCGCCCCACACCACCGCCCCGCCAGCACGGCGGGGCGCTTCGTTGAAGCCCGCCGGTGCCCGGCAAGCACCCAACAGAGTACCCTTATAGAAATTCGAATGGTCGAATACCCAGACCACTGGCCGATGCCGACCCAAGCTCATGCCGACAGATCTCCCCTCGCCCTCGACGCGCTACATCCGTCGTCTACATCTGCGCATCCGGTCGCTAACCGCGCTGGGCATCCTGACCACCGCCCTGCTGGCCGGATTGATCACCGCATTGCCCTTTTACCATGCTGCGCACAGCAGCATCGAGCACATCAGTCAGCTCAGCGCCGAAGCCCAGGCGGAGGCTCTCCACTATCAGTTCAAGCGCTATCAGGATATTACCCGCCAGCTTACCGGCCGCACGGAGATTCGCCGCCGCCTCGCCGCCTATGCCCGCGGTGACATCTCGCGGGAAGCGCTCACGGCGTTCACCACGCCGCGTCTGGCCGACGCCATGGCTCAGGCGCCGGACATGGCCGGCGTGCTCCGACAGGGCCCCGACGGCGAGCGGATCTCGCAAATCGGCAAGGTCCCGGTTGACGTCCCGCCATCACAAGACCCACAGGAGGGCTATCCCTGCCGCCTCGACCTGCTGGACAACGGTGAGGTACTGGTGCAGAGCTGCTCGCCGATCGTCACGCCGGCAGGGGAACACATCGGTCGGGATATCGTCTTCTTCCACGCCGAGCCGCTGTTGGCTTTGTTGGCTGATACCGGGCGCTTCGGTGAAGACGCCAGGATGCGGCTGCGTGCCAACGGCAGTCAGCAGGAGCTGGCGCTGGGACCGGAAGGGCCGATCATACACAGCGTCAATTCGGTGGAAGATAGCGAAGCCACGCTTAGTGTCACCTTCGAGACACCCTTGGGCGAACAGGGCTGGCAGCTGCTGGTGGAAGTGCCCTCACGACAGTTTCGCAACGAAGCCCTGCAACTGCTGCTGTGGCCGGCGCTGGCCATCCTGCTGATGGCCCTGGCAGGCACTTGGGTCGTCAATCGTGCCTTGTCCCCCCTGCTGGCCCGAGTGAACAGGCAAGCTCAACAGTTAGAGGGTTCAGAGCGAGAGCTGCGTCAGGCCGCCAGCGTGTTTCGTAACGCTCACGAGGCGATCGCCATCACCGATCCAGACCACAAGATCATCGATGCCAACCCTTCCTTCAGCGATCAGCTTGGCTACTCTCATCAGGCCCTGGTCGGACGACCGCTGACCAAGCTGCTGGCCTGGCAGGCCGACAGCGCAGAACGGCTCAATGAGGGCAAGCGAACGCTCGAAAGAGACGGCACCTGGCAAGGAGAAGTCCGCTACCGCTGCGCCAACGGGAACGTACTGGTAGCACTGCAGACCATCAGTGCCGTGCGCGATACTCAGGGCAAGGTGCTGCGCCATATCCACATCTTCAACGACGTCACCGAACAGAAGGCCGCGGAAGAAGTGGTGCGCCATCAGGCACTGCACGATGAGCTCACCGGACTGCCCAACCGGGCACACCTGGAGCAACAGCTGGAGCGGGCCATTCAAATGGTGCGCCTCGCTGACAGGCAGCTGGCGGTACTCTTCCTGGACCTGGATCACTTCAAGGAAATCAACGATACACTCGGCCACCAGGCAGGAGACACCCTGTTGCAGGCCGTCAGCGAGCGCCTGGAAGCCAACTTACGTGCCGAGGACATGCTGGCTCGGCTGGGTGGCGACGAGTTCGTGATCGTGCTGAGCCCCATTCACAGCGCCGATAGCGCCGCGAAGGTTGCCTCCAACGTGGTCGAGGCGCTGACAACCCCCTTCACCATCGATGGCACGACGGTGACCATCGGTGTCTCGGTCGGCATCGCCCTCTACCCGACAGACGGCAGCGAGGGAAAGAGCCTGCTTCGTGCCGCCGACTCGGCGATGTACACCGCCAAGAACGCCGGGCGCAACACCTGGTGCTTTCACTCGTCTTCACCAGCCTCGCCCACGACCTGAAGGACCCGTCGACTCGGTAACCTGCCGCGCAAAGCACCCACTAGAAACAGCAATGCCACCGCCCGAAAGACGATGGCACTGCTATTGGCTCAAGGCTCGGTGCTTGGCGCGCCTACTCCCCCGGCTGCCAGGCATTGACGATGGGATAGCGGCGATCGCGGCCGAAGCCGCGGCGAGTGACGCGCACGCCCACCGGCGCCTGGCGCCGCTTGTACTCGCAGCGATCCACCAGCTTGACCACCTTGTAGACGTCCTCGCGCTCGAAGCCCGCCTCGATGATCGCCTCGGCACTCATGTCGCCCTCGATGTAGCGCACCAGAATGGCATCGAGCACGTCATAGCCGGGCAGGGAGTCGCTGTCCTGCTGGTCCGGGGCGAGCTCAGCGGTCGGCGGCCGCTCGATGACCCGCTCTGGGATCGCCGACGACTGGGTGTTGCGCCAGCGCGCCAGACGGTAGACCCAGGTCTTGTAGACGTCCTTGATGGCGTTGTAGCCGCCCACCATGTCGCCGTAGAGGGTAGCGTAGCCCACCGCCATCTCGCTCTTGTTGCCTGTGGTCAGCACCATCAGGCCCTTCTTGTTGGAGATCGCCATCAGCAGCACGCCGCGGCAGCGCGACTGCAGGTTCTCCTCGGTGGTGTCGCGTTCGGTACCGGCGAAGCTCTCGGCCAGGGTCGTCATAAAGGCCTCGACCATCGGCTCGATGGGCAGCACCTCGTAACTCACGCCCAGCATCTCAGCCTGCTCGGCGGCGTCCTGCTTGGAGATGTCCGCCGTGTAGTGATAGGGCATCATCACCGCATGGACGCGCTGCGGGCCCAGGGCATCCACGGCGATGGCCAGCGACAGCGCCGAATCAATCCCGCCGGAGAGCCCCAGCACCACCCCCTTGAAGCCGCTCTTGTTGACGTAGTCGCGCAGGCCGGTGACCAGGGCGCAGTAGAGGTTATCCTCCGGCTCCACATCGGGCTCGGTCTCGCCCGGCTGGGGCACCCAGTGGTGCGTATCGCGCACGAACTGCACCGGCATCAGGCCCACCGCCCAGTGAGGCGCCTGCACCATCAGCTCGCCTTTGGCGTCAACGCAGGCCGAGCCGCCGTCGAAGACCAGCTCATCCTGGCCGCCGATCTGGTTGACGTAGACGATGGGCAGCGCTACCTCGCGGGCGCGCTCCTTGAGCAGCGCGAGGCGCTCGGCGGGCTTGTCCTGGTGGAAGGGCGAGGCATTCAGGGTGACCAGGATCTGGGCGCCGGCGTCGCGGGCCTGGCGGACAGGCTTCTCGCTCCAGATGTCCTCGCAGATCAGGATGCCGATCTTCGCCCCCTTGTGCTCTACCACCAGCGGCTGGTTGCCACTGGTGAAATAGCGTTGCTCGTCGAACACCTGGTAGTTGGGCAGCGCCTGCTTGGCGTACTCATCGAGCCATTCACCGTTATAGAGCACCCCGGCCAGGTTCCAGTTGTGCCCTTCGCGCCGTCCCGGGTAGCCGACGATGACCATGACGTCGCGCACCATCTTCTCGGCCATGTGGGCCCGGGCGTGGCGCAGGCGGGTTTCCATGGAGGGGCGCAGCAGCAGATCCTCCGGCGGGTAGCCGGTGAGGAAGAGCTCGGGCAGCACCACGACATCGGCGCCATGCTCGATGCGTGCCTCGCGCACGGTCTCGATGGCCAGCTCGGCATTGCCGGGAATGTCGCCGACCAGCGGGTCGATCTGAGCCATCACCAGGGTCAGGTCTTGCATGGGCTAGAAAATCTCTCGAGAATCGATGGATATCCGCCATTGTCCCGCAAGGGCGGTCGAGTGGCAAAGCCGGCCACCCCCACCTGGGAGCTCCACAAGGAATGAACCTGTTGCTGATTCGCCTGATCATCTTCGCCGTGATATTCATCGCCGGCCTGAAGCTATACGGCATGTACCGCGAATGGAAACTGGACCGCGAGGGCCCCCAGCAGGAGGGTAACGACCAGGGCAACCCCATGGTCCGCTGCAGCTGGTGCCAGGTGCACCTGCCCGAGGACGATGCCCTACGCGAACGCGGCGACTGGTTCTGCTCCAGCGACCACCGCGACAAGTACCTTGCCGAACAGAAAGAAGAGGAAAAAGAGGGCAAGAACGAACAGCAGACGCAGGAGAAGGACGACTGAAGCACGGCAAGGGCGGGATGATGCTCGACTACCCCACCTACCGGTTACTCTCCCTGTTAATGAGGGCCTGTCCCTGATTGCTTTCTAATTGCTTGATTTCTGAGGAAATGAGGGTCTATCCATCATTTCCTCTTTCAGCGGATCTCACCAAATCCGCATCAGATCACGCCCAGAAAGGAAAGAATGAACCATATGACGACGACCAGTCCGATGAGGTAGATAATATTACGCATACTGACTCTCCTTGCATTGCCATAGCATTGGGCACCCTCAGCATAACAACCATGGCTATAACCTGCCCTGATTCCGGAATTTTGCAATGACACGTGGGGTTGTACCCGATTAGCCCCTTCCTCTGTGCTGCCCTCCTGACCGAGGACAATCTCGCCACCCTTCTGCCGTAATGGCGTACAGCCGCTGTAGGCGATGGCTTACAGCGGCTTGGTAGCGTCCGGCTAGCCTGAAAAGAGACACCATCGAACAGGCCAACCGCCGGGAGGGCATCATGCGCCCTGCTGTTCGTTCCTCTCTTGCTGCTCGGCAGCACGGCTTTACGCTGATCGAGCTGATCGTCGCCATTGCCGTGCTGGCCATCATGGTCACTGTCGGCATTCCGAACTTTCAGCAGCTCAGCGCCCGGAATGAAGTCGCCGCCGAGGTGATGCGGCTGAAGTCGGCGCTGGCCAAGACCCGCAGTGCGGCCGTTACCCGCCGAACTACCGTGACCCTCTGCCCCACTACCGATATGACCCAGTGCCAGATTTCCAACAATGCCGCCGGCGAGGCCTGGCGGGCCACATTGGCCATCTTCGAAGGTCGCGGTGAGCCGGGCGATGCGTTGCTGCGCACCTTCGGCGAGAGCCGGCTGCCAGCCCTCACCTACCGAAACGATAACCGCCCGGTTCGCTACAAGGCATTGGGACGTTCTGGCGGGCATAACGGCACCTTTCGGCTGTGCGGACGGCGGGAAGAAGGCGCTAGCGTCATCGTCAACAATGTCGGGCGCGTTCGCGTCGACCCCGACCGCCCCGAGTGCTGAACGGCCGAGAGCCCTACCTGATATGCTCCCCACGCCATCCCTGAGCCGTAAAGCCAGGGCTAGATGGCAGAGTTCGTGATAGCAACAAGGCCTATCATTCCGACGAAAGGCATTTGCTATTGCCACGCCTGTTACGTACCCTTACAAACTATTCACTCCGATGCGCGCAAGCGCATTCTCGTGCTTCGGCGTCAAGGCGACCACCTCCACAGATGATAAGCAAACTTTTCAAGAAATCGCCGATTAAGGTCTGGGTGATCAAGCAGATCGACGAGGAAGTCCTGCACCTTTGTGGCCAAGGGGTGCTGGCGACGAATGAGAAGCCCAGGCGCGTGAAGGAAGCGCTCGAGGTCGGGCAGTACCACGGCGGGGTGCGAATGGGCGACGCGGGCATCGTGCTCAATACCCGGCTTCTTGCCGCGGTGGTGCCGCTGGCACATCTCAAGCTGCTGGAAAACGGCCGCATCGCGGAGTGGCAGGGGCGCAGCTGGGCGGTCTCCCAGGTACCGCAGCGTTGCTGGGCTTATGAAGGCCGCCTGGTCACGCAGGAAAATCCCATGCCGACCGCCCCGGCGCTGATCAGCACGGAAGATGTCTCGGGCATCGGCGAGCATGTCAATCGCGACAAGGCACCGCCGGGCGAGGTGGTGTTCCGCCCCGTCAATGCCCTGGAAGACCCGCTACACGACATAGAGGCGACCATCAAGGAAGTGCAGGACCGGCGCAAACAGAGTACCGGTAAAGGCTGGCGGGAAGATGGCACCTGGGGGCCGGTGGATGAGGATTCGAAAGAGTGATTTTTAGGGAGACAATGCAGGTCCGTCTCTATTACTCGCTCGGAAGACCCATCCACTGGCATCGGCAACCCCGAGCTACTAAAGCACAACTTATCCGGCTTGTGGTCAAAACGTATCTCACAGACGGACAGGCTGATTTACCGGTTCGACGATAGATCCATTTATATTTTTGCCATTGGCGGACACTACGATCAGCTCTGGCTTTCTGATACTCGGGGTTTTTGACGCAGGCTGTGGATATTGGAAGAGAGGAAAATTAGGGTCTATCCCTGATTCAAACTCCGGAAGAGTGATTTTTAGGGGAGACAATGCGGGTCTGTCCATCATTGCCCGCATTGCCCGTGCCCCGTAGACGACAAACCAAAAAGGGAAAGGTCACCAAGAGCGTATTTCTAATGCTCCTTCAACACCGCCTAAAGAATCCCTCAAATCGTCTATTACTTTTTCGTTGTACCTAAACCCGCCAACACCACCGGAAACATTAACTTTAGGAATGGTAAACTTACATTCAGAGCCCTCACTCGTCCGGCAGCCTGAGCTTGTAGGAACATGTAAAACAGCCCCATCCATAAGGCCAGGCTGCCCAGCACCTTTGTATTCAAAACTCTCCCCCAGCACGATCAAGAGCCCTTTAAAATTATTCTTCCCCGCCCATTTAAAATCCCCATTAATCACAACAAGACCGTCATTGCCAGATATTTTCCCAGGATCCTCATCAAAATAAAATATATTATCATGCTTCCCCGACTCGGCAGCACGCTTCACGGAATCTACGAAAGAAAGAAACTGACTAGGTGTAGCGGGCACATCCTCTTCAAATAAATTTGGGGTATCGACAATAAGGTCACTCCATTCTTGAGCTTGATCATTGGCACTCCAGTTATCTTTCTTATACCCATCAATCACATTATATGCATTTTTGAGAAAAGGTATCTTTAAACCGGAGCCCGCGACCTCAACAAAAACAGGCTCACTTACCGCAACATTCCCATCATCAACAGCGCCCATTGCAACTATATACATATCACCACCATCGTCAACATACCGGTAGTAGCAACTTACGGGTAACTCACATAAACCACTCTGCCCATCTTTCAACTCTTTCCAACTCAGACTATCCAAACCAAATTCAGTCAAGTCAGAAAGCTTTTCCCAAGATGCATCTTTAACACTTTCCCAGCCAGCAGAGGCTGCTTCTTCAGCACCCATCTGCGCCTGTGATGCCGCCTTATAATTCCCCGCCAACCTTTCATCGATCTGTGAGGATTGCATGCTCGACAGCCCGACCATCAGCGAGATGGTCAGCAGCGAAAGAACGACTATTAGCGCAGCGCCTTTTTGAGTTTTCATAACCCCCCCCCAATCTTTAGTACAAAAGTCATATTACTCGACTGGGCAGTATTTGGCAGTCGGGAAAGAGAAATGACAACCATTACCACTACAGCCCTCACCCTCATCCAAGGCTAGATCACAGCAATCGTCATCGCAGCCTGTCACGCCTTCACCACCGAAATTACCGCTATTGCCTTTTCGTGTGCATGTACAGTCATTCACTGGTTCGCCATTATCTCCGCCATCAGTGCCATCAGTGCCATCAGTGCCATCAGTGCCATCAGTGCCATCAGTGCCATCAGTGCCATCGGTGCCATCGGTGCCATCGGTGCCATCGGTGCCATCGGTGCCATCGGTGCCATCGGTGCCATCGGTGCCATCGGTGCCATCGGTGCCATCGGTGCCATCGGTGCCATCGCCGCCACCGGTATCACCACCGCCTGTACCACCACCAACCGCAGCAGTGCGATTTACAGCATAAAAAACCAATTCGTCCGAATCACCGCTGCTATCGGTTGCAACCAAATCAAGGTAGACAATAAATATACCATCCGCAGATTCTGAATCATCGACCTCGAACCCACCTTTTGGACCATCTGAATCCAGAGCAGAAACTATAGGCTGTGGGATACCTAGTGGTCCATTACACTTCTGAGCAACGCGCAGGCTTTGTCCATCTAAAGAGTAAACTTTCTCAACATCATCACCGGGATCACAGCCAGTAATAACATCGCCACGATTAGGAACCGTTAAAGATAACTCGTTATCAGCCCAGTCTATCGTACCTGAATTGGCACGTCGCACGTCTCTCAGTAAAGTCTCAACCGCAAAATTTACCGCCGCCTGTTTTTCGCTAAGCGTCTCGACCTGGCGATTGGTCTGAAAAACCGTCAGAAAGAGCTGGCCGGCACCCAGAATGATGATCAGGCCAATCACCAATGCCACCATCAGCTCGACAAGGGAGAAACCACTGTTACGCTTCATCATCATCACTCCCCGGGCAATCTAACGGAGTAGCTGAAAGATGTAGAGCCTTCGTCTTGATCTTCAAGCCGGGCCTCTGCCCACGAAACGGTTATGCCAAACTCACAATTGCCAATATTGGCAATATCAATAGGCGACTCATCAAGCCCAGGTAAATAAGTCGACCAAACACCCTCCCAATCACTTTCAATAACATCAACTTGGGCAGCCGTAAGACATATTATACTGCTGGAGCCCTGCGAATTTATAGCCAACTGTGCCCACAGCCTCTCCTGCGCATCCTGCGCCGCCAGGGAAGCAATGGAACGCTGATAAGCAGCGTGCGCGCCCTGCATCGCCTCGAGCTGCATGGCCGCCACACCTAGCAGTCCGATAGATAGCACCAGCAAGGCCACCAACGCCTCGATCAATGTAAAGCCGCGTTGGCGCAAAGTCTCATTGTGCATCAAGAACCTCCTCCGACTCGCCCCATGACGCTTATGTTGATGGTACGATCACTCACTCCCGAATACTTGTTTCCCAGCGTTAAATCACACCCACTTGAACAAGGACCTGTCGGCTTGCCAAGAGGGCCAAACTTCACAGAAAAGTCTTCGGACAACGAGGTCCGACTGTCTTTAGCGCTGCGCTGTCGAAGTACACCATCATCATCCGATACCTGGTATATCCATGGTTCTTCCTGAGTCACAGTAAAGGTCACGTCACTTCGCTTCTTGACGGCCTCGCTTCTCGCGTAGTTAAGACCGGACAGCACTTGGTTGTAGTCGGACGCCACACGACTAGAAGCCATCATGCTCTGAAAACTAGGAACAGCGATGGTTGCCATGATAACCATTACGGCGATAGTGACCAATAGCTCGATTAACGTAAAACCATGATTTCGCATCGCCTCACCAGCATCCCGAGTCGGGTGTCGTTTGACCGGTCTGACTAATGGTCATCGTTTTGCAGGCATCTTTTACCTGATTGCCCGTATGAGTGGCGGTCAAGGTATAAGTAGAAGCGGTCGTCGAGCCGGTGATCCGATAATAGCCATCTTCTGAGTCCGTAGGCAGGCTGACACAGTTTTCGTACGAATATTCGTTTGTAAAACACCGCTCCAGCTGCCCGGCGAGGTCCATTAACTTGGCTTGCCCATCGCTCACACGAGCGTTCTTCACATAATTCTGATAACTCGGATACGCAATCGATGCCAGAATGCCGATAATAGCTACCGCAATCATCAGTTCGATGAGCGTGAAGCCGGCGCTATGCCGGGTGCTGCCTGTCGGGCCGTGAGGCCTGGATCCTTTGCGCTTGGGGGTCACGCGATGCGTCTCCCTGTGAGTCAAGGCATTTGTTTCAGTATGTATCAAGCGGCGGCATTCCGATAGGGTGCATAACCAAAAATGCCATGCCATCGGGGTTAGCGACTGCTTACATCGTAGCATGAATCCTGCCTGGGCGGCGCCGGGCGGGCGGCTGAGGCGAACGGATGGTTCGGTGCAAGGGGTCAGCATCGCCATCGCTGCGCGATGGATCGCGCTGCAAGCCGGGACGCCGGACCGAGCGCGCCCACCGGTTCAGCTGCTGCCATCCTTGCGCCCGGTGCGCTGGCGCTTACCGAGCCTACGGCCTCTTTAGAAACATGCCGCCGGCAGGCATCGCCATCGCTACGCGATGGATCGCGCTGCAAGCAGCGCTCCTACAATAACTGTGCTACTCGCTGGCGATGACGCGCTCGCGCAGCTCCTTCGGCATCGAGAAGGTGATAGTCTCACCTCGGGCACCGTGGCGCTCAGCTGCAAGCGGCCGATCAATCATCCGGCACCCTACCACTAGAGGTGAAATATGATCCGCATCCCTACCCATAGGCAGCCGATACATCCCGGCGAAATGCTGGTAGAAGAGTTTCTGCGCCCCATGAATATCACACAGCGTGAACTGGCTGATGCTATTCATGTTCCTTACCAGCGGGTTAATGAGTTGGTTAATCAAAAGCGTGGTATCACGCCAAGTACAGCGCTGAGGTTGGCGCGTTTTTTTGGTGTCTCTGCTGATTTTTGGCTCAATCTGCAAGTCAGATGGGACCTTTATAAGACGCAACAAGCGGAGCAGGAGGATTTGGCTGAAATTCAAGATGTCACCCACTGGCAAAAGCTGGCTTAGCGCCGTACCTCGCTCCTAATCGCTGGCAATCACCCTTTCGCGCAGCTCCTTCGGCATCGAGAAGGTGATGGTCTCTTCGCGGCCGGCGATTTCCTCGGGGGCGGTGGCGCCCAGTGCCTGCAGCCGTTCGATCACGCCCTTGACCAGTACCTCGGGGGCACTGGCGCCGGCGGTGATGCCGATGACGCTGACGCCTTCCAGCCACGCCGGGTCGACCTGTTCCTCGCTGTCGACCAGGTAGGCCGGGGTGCCGATACGCTCGGAGAGCTCGCGCAGCCGGTTGGAGTTGGAGCTGTTGGGGCTGCCCACCACCAGCACCAGGTCGGCACCGTCCGCCAGCTCGCGTACGGCGTCCTGGCGGTTCTGGGTGGCGTAGCAGATGTCGTCCTTGCGCGGGCCCTGGATCTCGGGAAACTTGGCGCGCAGGGCGTCGATCACTCGGGCGGTGTCATCCATCGAGAGCGTCGTCTGGGTAACAAAGGCCAGCTGGCTCGGGTCCTTCACCTCAAGGTTGGCCACGTCTTCCTCGTCCTCGACCAGATAGATCTGCCCACCTTGGGCGGTATCGTAGCGCCCCATGGTGCCTTCCACCTCGGGATGGCCTTCATGGCCGATCAGGATGCACTCCTGGCCCCGGCGAGCGTAGCGCAGTACCTCCAGGTGCACCTTGGTGACCAGCGGGCAGGTGGCATCGAACACCTTGAGGCCGCGACGCTCGGCTTCGGCCTGCACGGCACGCGAGACGCCGTGGGCCGAGAAGATCACGATGACGTCGTCGGGCACTTCCTCGAGCTCCTCGACGAACACTGCTCCGCGCTCGCGCAGGCTGTCGACCACGAAGCGATTGTGAACCACCTCGTGGCGGACATAGATCGGCGGGCCGAACGCATCCAGCGCGCCGTTGACGATATCGATGGCGCGGTCGACGCCGGCGCAGAAGCCGCGCGGGTTGGCCAGCCTGATTTGCATGGTGTTGGGTTGCATGGAATTGCCTTGATGCGTCAGTCGAAAATTTCGTCCAAGCTATTGGCAGTCAGGACACGCTCAGCCCATCGATCAATCTCGTCCACTTCAGCTCGCGCCAACCTTGCTTCTATGTCACTCGGCAGCTCACCGAATTTCAGCGTCAGCAGCTTGAACAGCAGCTCTACGCGCCCGCCTTGGTTGCCGCGCTTTTCGGCGATGCGTTCAAACGATGTGACATATGACATCTGTATTTCCTCCTCGAAGCGAGCCATCTGGGCTTCCAGCTTCTCCTCCAACGCCGGCGGCAAGGCCAGCATCCAGTCGATCAAACGCAACAGCTCCAATACTTCAACCCGCGTAAAGCCATGCTGATACAGGCGCTTCATCAGGCTGAACTTGGTGACCAGCCGGTCCTGATCATTGCCCTTGGTCCGGTGCGCCTCCAGCTGCGCCAATACTATGACAGCAAAGGGGTTGGCACTGTTCTCCAATGACTGACGATCCCGCCCCACATGCTGCAGCTCCACCACCGGGAAGCTGAAGGTCAACCGGGTCTGCCAGAGCTGCTGCTCATGGTAACCGATGGCTTGATGGTTTGCCTCGTCGGTCAGGATCGCCACACTGGCGAGGCGCTGATAGGGGTACTTATCCTGAAGCCGGTAGTAATAGCGGTACATCCGGGCATTGAAACGGCGATCGGCCTTGCCCTGCACCTCGACGTGGATGAGCACCCAGGTCTCGCTGCCATCCAGGGTGAACACCTTGACCAGCTTGTCGGCATGGCGCCGCCCGGCATCGCTGTCGCGCACCACCTGCTGGAGTTCCTTGTCGAGAAACTCATGCGGGCGATGCCAGTCGATCTCGCGATGCATCTCGGGCAACAGCAGCTCAAGGAACTGCGGGAAATAGTATTCCAGCGCCTCCTTCCAAGGGGAATCGAAATCGCTCTTGCCGGCCGTTTCTTCTTCGTTCATGCGGCCACCTCAATGGGTGGTGGCGGGTTTCACATCGATGACCTCGACTTCGAAGGTCAGGGTACGCCCCGCCAGGGGGTGGTTGAAGTCCACTTCCACCTGCTCGCCCTCGATGTGCTTGATCACGCCGGGCAGCTCGCCACCGGCGGCATCGGCGAAAGACATCACCATGCCCACCTCCGGCTCCTCTCCCTCGAAGTCGTCACGCTTGAGCAGCTGGATGTTCTGCGGGTTGTGCTGGCCGAAGGCGTGTTCGGGGCTGATCTCGAAGCTGCCGGTCTCGCCGCTCGCCAGCCCCTTGAGGGGATGCTCGAAGCCGGGCGGCAGGTTGCCATCGCCCACCTGGAAGGTGGCGGCCTGCTTGTCACGGGTGGAATCCACCACGGTGCCGTCTTCCAGGCTGAGGGTGAAGTGCAGTGTCACTTCCATGCCCTCGTCGATGCGAAGGCCCTGGGATTCCTGGTTGCTCATGGCGTGTCTCTCGAAGCGTGCATAAAATTCGCGAAGATAATGGCTGCTTGGACGGCCGAACGGCGTGCGGGTTCCTCAGCCACGGCGGCGCGCTCGGCGCTTCTCGCCGAACAGCGATTCCCAGATCAGGCCAATTGCCCCCAGGGTGATGCCGATGTCCGCCACGTTGAAGGCCGGGTAGTACCAGCCGGCCGCATGGAAGGAGAGGAAGTCCACCACATAGCCGTGCACCAGCCGGTCGTAGAGGTTGCCAAGCGCCCCGCCGATGATCAGCGCCAGCGACACGGCCAGCAGCGTCTCGTCGGCCTTGAGGCGACGCATCCACACCGTCAGGCCGATGCTCGCGCCTACGGCGATGGTCGCGAAGAACCAGCGCTGCCAGCCGGGGTGGCCGGCCAGGAAGCTGAAGGCCGCGCCGGTGTTGTGCAGCAGCGTCAGGTTGAAGAACGGCAGCACTTCCACCGGCCGAGCGTAGTCGAGCAGCCCGCTGGCCAGATACTTGGTGGCCAGGTCCAGCACGACCACCGCCAGCGCCAGCCACAGCCAGCGCAGCGGGCGATGCATGGGCGCCACCTCGTGGTGCTCTTTCCGGCTGTCGCTCATGCTCGCCTCGCGTCCTTCGGACATCGACATATCCTCCAGGGGCCCTCAGGCAAACTGCCGCGTTTCGCCGGGGCCGTCCGGAAGATTGCCGATGCAGCGCCCGCAGAGGTCCGGATGCGCGGGGTGGGTGCCCACGTCGTCGCGGTGGTGCCAGCAGCGCTCGCACTTGTTGTTGGGGCTCTCGACCACGGCCACCTTCAACCCCTCAAGCTCGGTGGCCTCCGCGTCCTCACCCTGGCCGAGCGGCGCCAGGCGCACCTCGCTGGTGAGCATCACGAAGCGCAGCTCGTCGCCCAGCTTGGCGAGCGTGGCGCGCAGGGCGTCGTCCACATAGAGGGTGACCTCGGCGGCCAGGCTGCCCTTGATGGTCTTGGCGTTGCGGGCATCCTCCAGGCACTTGTTCACGGCCTGCTTGACCTCGAGCACCTGCTCCCAGAAGTCGCGGCCCATGGCGGCGTCGTCCGCCAGCGTATCGAGCGCCGTGTAGTACTCGGCCAGCAGCACGCTCTCGCCGCGCTTGCCCGGGATATTTTCGAAGATCTCCTCCGCGGTGAACGAGAGAATCGGCGCCACCCAGCGCACCAGCGCCTCCACCACCTGATAAAGCGCGGTCTGGGCGCTGCGGCGTGCCACGGAGTCGGCCTGGGTGGTGTACTGGCGATCCTTGATCACGTCCAGATAGAAGCCGCCCAGTTCGCGAGCACAGAAGCCGTGCACCTGCTGGTAGACATCGAGAAAGCGGTACTCTTCATAGGCCGTCTCGATGCGCGCCTGCAGCTGGGCGGCACGGTCCACCACCCACTGATCCAGCGCCAGCATGTCCTTGAACGGCACGGCATCGCGTTCCGGCTCGAAGCCGTTGAGGTTGGCCAGCAAAAAGCGCGAGGTGTTGCGGATGCGCCGGTAGACGTCGGCGGTGCGCTTGAGGATCTCATCGGAGACCGCCATCTCACCGCCGTAGTCGGTGGAGGCCACCCACAGGCGCAGGATGTCGGCGCCGAGCTTGTCCATTACCTCCTGGGGCGCCACCACGTTGCCCACCGACTTGGACATCTTGCGGCCATGGGCGTCCACGGTGAAGCCGTGGGTGAGCAGGCCGCGATACGGCGGATGGCCGTCGATGGCGCAGCCGGTCAGCAGCGAGGAGTGGAACCAGCCGCGGTGCTGGTCGGAGCCTTCCAGGTAGAGATCGGCACGCGGGCCGTTCTCGTGGCCGTGGGGGTGCGAGCCGCGCAGCACGTGGCGATGGGTGGTGCCGGAGTCGAACCAGACATCCAGGGTGTCGGTGACCTTGTCGTAGTCCGCGGCCTCCTCGCCCAGTAGCTCCGCGGGATCGAGGCGGAACCAGGCATCGATGCCCTCCTGCTCCACGCGCCGGGCGGCCTGCTCCATCAGCTCCACGGTGCGCGGGTGCAGCTCACCGGTCGCCTTGTGCAGGAAGAAGGGAATCGGCACGCCCCAGTTGCGCTGGCGCGAGATGCACCAGTCCGGGCGGTTGGCGATCATGCTGTGCAGGCGCGCCTGGCCCCAGGCCGGCGTGAAGGTGGTCGCCTCGATACCGGCGAGGGCCCGCTCACGCAGGGTCTTGCCGTCGCGGCCCTCGAGGTCCATGCCCACGAACCACTGGGCGGTGGCGCGGTAGATCACCGGTGTCTTGTGGCGCCAGCAGTGCATGTAGCTGTGGGTGATGGTCTGATGGGCCATCAGCGCGCTCACCTCGTCGAGCTTGGCGACGATCTGCAGGTTGGCCTTCCAGATCATCTGGCCGCCGAAGAACGGCAGATCATCCACATAGACGCCATTACTCTGTACCGGGCTCTCGATCTCGTCGAAGGTCATGCCGTGCTCGCGGCAGGTGACGAAGTCGTCGACGCCGTAGGCCGGTGCCGAGTGAACGATGCCGGTGCTGCCGACCTCGACCTCGACATAATCGGCCAGGTAGACCGGCGACAGACGGTCATAAAAAGGGTGCCGAAATTCGAGTCCGTCGAAGCGTTCGCCGGTGGCAGTGGCGACGATCTCGCCTTCCAGCCCGAAGCGCTCGAGGCACGACTCCACCAGTTCCTCGGCGAGCACCAGCAGCCGCTCGCCGGTATCCACCAGGGCATAGGTGAACTCGGGGTGCATGTTGAGCGCCTGGTTGGCGGGGATGGTCCAGGGCGTGGTCGTCCAGATCACGATGGCGGCAGGCTTGGCCAGTGTTTCGAGGCCGAAGGCGGCAGCCAGGCGGCCGGCGTCTTCCGCCGGGAAGGCCACGTCGATGGCGTCGGACTTCTTGTCCTGGTACTCCACCTCGGCCTCGGCCAGCGCCGAGCCGCAGTCGAAGCACCAGTTGACGGGTTTCAGCCCCTTGAAGACATAGCCCGCCTCGACCATGTCGGCCAGGGCGCGGATCTCGCCGGCCTCGTTGGCGTAGTCCATGGAGCGGTAGGGGTTGTCCCAGTCGCCGATCACGCCCAGGCGCACGAAGTCGGCGAGCTGGCCATGAATCTGCTCGGCGGCGTACTCGCGGCACAGCTCGCGGGCCTTGCCGGGCTCGAGGTGCTTGCCGTGGGTGGTCTCCACCTTGTGCTCGATGGGCAGGCCGTGGCAGTCCCAGCCGGGCACGTAGGGGGCATCGAAGCCGGCCAGGTTCTTCGACTTGACGATGATGTCCTTGAGGATCTTGTTGACGGCGTGACCGATGTGGATGCTGCCGTTGGCGTAGGGAGGGCCGTCGTGCAGCACGAACAGCTCCCTGCCCTGGCGCTCCTCGCGCAGGCGATGGTAAAGGTCCATCTCCTTCCACTGCGCCACCCGGGCAGGTTCCTTTTTCGGGAGCATGCCGCGCATGGGGAAGTCGGTTTCTGGCAGGTTCAGAGTGTGCTTGTAGTCGCTCATATCCTGGGGGTCAGCCGTCGTCGTGGTCGGCGGGTGAGCCCGCCGAGGAATCGGAAGTCACGGCCTCGCGCGCCAGCGGCGCCGATGCCAGAGGAAGAGAATCATCGCTGCCGTCGCCCGCGGTAGCCGTCGCGTCGGGGTGTGTGGCGGAACAAGCACCGGCAGCGGGGTGCTCTAGAAAGTGAGCACCGGCAGCGGGGTGCTGTAGAACGGCACCAGCAGCGGGGTGTTGTAAAAAGTATTCCCGGGCGCGCGCCTGGTCGGCACGAATCTGGGTCTTGAGCTCGTCGAAGTGGGCGAACTTGACCTCGCCGCGCAGCTTGGCGCAGGGGAACACCGTCAGGCGCTCGCCGTAGAGGTCACCGTCGAAGTCGAAGAGATGCACCTCGAGTACCGGCCGCTCGCTGCCCACCGTGGGACGCCAGCCGATATTGGCCACACCGGGCAGGTAGCGCCCATCGGGGAGCTCGGTGACCACCGCATAGACACCCTGCAGGGCCAGCGACAGGGCCGGTTGCGGCAGGTTGGCGGTGGGCACGCCGATGGTGCGGCCGAGCTGGCGGTCGGGCACCACCCGGCCGCCCAGCCGGTAGACGCGACCCAGCAGGCGCGCCGCGGCAGCGAAATTGCCGCTGTCCAGCAAGGTGCGCACCCGGGTGCTGGAAACCCGTTCGCCGTCGATGGTGAAGGTGCGAGTGTGTTCGACGCCGAAGCCGTGTGTCACGCCCACCTCGGTGAGCAGGTGAAAATCGCCGCGGCGATCGCAACCGAAGCGGAAGTCGTCGCCCACCACCAGGTGACGCACGCCCAGGCCGTCCACCAGCACTTGCTCGATGAATTCCAGGGCGGTCAGGCTGCGCAGGGCATCGTTGAAGGGCAGGCAGAGAACACGGTCGACCCCGCACTCGCCGAGCAGCGCCACCTTGTCGCGCAACCGGTTCAGCCGCGGCGGTGCCTGGTCGCCGGCAAAGAACTCCCGCGGCTGTGGCTCGAAGACCACCACGGTCACCGGCAGGCCGAGCCGAGCGGCATGCTCGCGGCACTGGTCGAGGATCGCCCGATGCCCGCGGTGCACGCCATCGAAGTTGCCGATGGTGGCCACGCAGCCGCGATCCTCGTCACGCAGGTTGTGCAGTCCTCGAATCACTCGCATGGCGTTGCCAGGGCTCCGCTTGCCGGGGAATTGGTCATAAAAGGTGCGATTATACCGGAGAGCCGGCCCCTTGACAGCCGGGCCGACTTGGTCTTTGCATTTCTTGTTGGAGCTGTGCTTGCACGGCGATTAGTGGGTATGCCTTCACCCCTTCATCCGGAAATGCCGAAGGCGCACCCCGAAGGCCGCCAGCCAGGCGAAGTAGACCGCCACCCCGGCCGCCACCAGCACCGCCAGCCAGCCAGCGCGAACCCAGACGCTCCAATCGAGCCAGGCCTGCCACTCGGGGGCCAGCCAGGCCAGACCCACCCCCATCACCGTGCAACCACCAAGCAGCTGCACCGCGTAGCGCCCCCAGCCGGGCTGGAAGACCAGCACGCCCTCCCGGCGCAGCAGCCAGCCCAGCAGGCCGGCGTTGAGGAAGGCCGAGAGCGCCGTGGCCAGTGCCAGGCCGGCATGGGCCAGGGACCAGACCAGGATCAGGTTGAAGACCATGTTGGCAACCATGGCGATGATGCCCACCTTCACCGGCGTGACGGTGTTCTGGCGAGCGAAGAAGCCCGGTGCCAGTACCTTGATCAGCATGAAGGCCACCAACCCGAACGCATAGGCCCTGAGGCTCATCGCCGCCATGGCGATGTCGTGCTCGGTCATGGCGCCGTAGTGGAACAGCGCGATCAGCAACGGCTCGGCCAACACGGCCAGGGCCAGGGCCGCCGGAAGCCCCAGCAGCAGAACGGTACGGATCGCCCAGTCGAGCATGGCGGCGAAATGCTCGCCGGACTGCTCGGCATGGCGCCTGGAGAGCGCCGGCAGGATCACCGTGCCGATGGCGATGCCGAACACGCCCAGCGGCAGCTCCACCAGGCGATCCGAGTAGTAGAGCCAGGAGACGCTGCCCGCCGCCAGCAACGAGGCCAGCACGGTGTCGAGCAGCAAGTTGATCTGCGAGACCGAGACGCCGAACAGCGCCGGTGCCATCAGCCGCAGGATGCGCCGCACGCCGCTGTGGGCGAAGTCGGGCCACGGCCGCGGCAACAACCCCAGCCTCGCCAGGAAGGGTACCTGGAAGGCCAACTGGGCACCGCCGGCGATCAGCACGCCCCAGGCCAGCGCCATGGCCGGTTCCTCGAACAGCGGCGTAAGCAGGACCGCTGCAGCGATCAGCGACAGGTTGAGCAGCACCGGGGTGAAGGCCGGCACGGCAAAGCGGTTCCAGGTGTTGAGCGTACTGCCGGCGAAGGCGGTGAGCGAGATCAGCAGCAGATAGGGAAAGGTGAGCCGCAGCATATCGGCGGTCAGCGCCAGCTTTTCCGGGTCGCGGCCAAAGCCGGGGGCGAAGACCCACACCAGCCAGGGCGAGGCCAGCATGGCCAGCGCCGTGATCAGCGCCAGCACCGCCGTCAGGCTGCCGGCTACCGCATCGAGCAGCTCCTTCACCTCGCGCTTGCTGCCCCGGGTGGCATATTCCGACAACACCGGCACGAAGGCCTGGTTGAAGGCCCCCTCGGCGAACAGACGGCGCAGGAAGTTGGGAATCTTGAAGGCGACAAAGAAAGCGTCCGCCCCGTCACCGGCACCGAACAGGGTGGCGATCACCACGTCACGCGCCAGCCCCATCACCCGCGAGAGCATGGTCATCATGCTGACCACCAGGCCGGAACGCATCAGGCCACCCGCCTTGGGCGCCACCACGCGGTCATGGCTATTTACGGCCGGCGGACGAAGCGGACCATCTGGTGTCTGGGGTTCATCGTCCCGGGGCTCGGGCGGCTGTTCGTGATCCGTCACCGTCTCTTCCTCGTTCGGCACCCTCGATGGGCACTCGGCAAGAATCGCGGGCACAAAAAAACCGGCCGCAGCCGGTTTTTTTGCGGGCGCTCGGCTGGCTTACGCCGCGAGTGCCTTGATGCGCTTGTTCAGGCGGCTCTTCAGGCGCGCGGCCTTCTTCTTGGAGAGCACGTCCTTGTCGGCGATACGGTCGATGACCGGCTGCGCCTGCTTGAAGGCGTCCATGGCCTGGGCGTGGTCACCGCCGTTGATGGCCTTGACGACGTTCTTGATGTAGGTGCGGACCATGCTGCGCTGGCTCGCCTTCAGGACACGACGACCTTCTGCCTGACGGGCACGCTTGCGGGCTTGCTTGCTGTTCGCCACTGACTGTCTCCTTGGAGAAAGTTGTGGTCGCCATCTATGGGCGACGCTTGATAACTGTTTGATCCAGCAGGGAAATAAAAAATCCCCACCGGCTTGGCCATGTTGCCGGCTGCGCTGTTTCGACGCAGTCGCTCAGGGGCCGTATCTGAGAGGATGGCGCATCCTATCACGCCAACCCCGTGCTTGCCATAGTTCCTGCGACGGTGCTAGAGCACCACCAGGTTGTCGCGGTGGATCAGCTCCGGCGATTCCATGTAGCCGAGGATGGCCTCGATCTGGTGGCTGGGCTTGCCAACCAGCAGGCGGGCCTCGTCGGCGCCGTAGTTGACCAGTCCCTTGGCCACGCGACGCCCCTGCTCGTCGACACAGAGCACCATGTCGCCGCGGCGGAACTGACCACTGACCGCGGTCACTCCCACCGCCAGCAGGCTGGACCCGCTGCTCTTGAGCACCCTCACCGCGCCGGCATCCAGGGTCAGGGTGCCACGCACCTGCAGCTGCCCCGCCAGCCAGCGCTTGCGCGCCGCCATGGGTGCCTGCTCGGGGAGCAGCAGAGTGCCCAGCCGCTCACCCTCGGCCAGGCGGCCGAGCACCGCCGGCTGACGACCGCTGGCGATCACCGTGACCGCGCCGGAACGGGCCGCCAGCTGGGCTGCCCGCACCTTGGTGGCCATACCACCGCGACCGAGCACGCCGCCGCCGCCGGCCACCGCGACCAGGCTCGGATCGTCGGCACGCCCCTCGGCAATCAGACGCGCGTCAGGGTTTCCGCGCGGGTCAGCATCGAACAACCCCTCCTGGTCGGTGAGGATCACCAGGGCATCGGCCTCAAGCAGATTGGCCACCAAGGCGCCCAGGGTGTCGTTGTCGCCGAAGCGGATCTCGTCAGTGACCACAGTGTCGTTCTCGTTGACCACCGGCACCACTCCCAGGGCGACCAGGGTGCGGAGTGCCGAGCGGGCATTGAGGTAGCGCTTGCGGTTGGAGAGGTCGTCGTGAGTGAGTAGTACCTGGGCGGTGAGCAGGCCGTGACGGGCGAAGTGGCCCTCATAGCACTCGGTGAGGCCGTTCTGGCCCACCGCTGCTGCGGCCTGGAGCTCGTGGACCGCCGAGGGCCGGACCTGCCAGCCCAGGCGCGCCATGCCGGCGGCCACCGCACCGGAGGAGACCAGCACCACTTCGATGCCCCGGTGATGCAGTTCGGCGATCTGATCCACCCAGCCGCCGATGGCCACCTCGTCCAGCGCGCGGCCGTCATTGGTCAGCAGCGCGCTGCCGATCTTCACCACCACCCGGCGGGCACCAACCAGAGCCTCGCGGCCGGGATTTACAACCCCTTCCGTCATCTTGATTCCTGAAGTTACGTGGGGAGACTAACTAGTAGCGATCGCTCAGCTCCACCAGAGACTCACCCTTGATCACTAGCTCAAGTGCCGCGGGGAGAAGACGCTGGAGAACCTCACGCAACCGGGCATTGGTCGTATTACCCATGGTCACCCAGATTACTTTCGGCGGAGGACCATACCTCTCCAGGAGATCAGGAAAATCCCGATCCTTGGTAAGCACTACGACATCGGACTGCCTGGCAGCGGTAAATATCACTTCATCTGACGCGTCGCGGTATCCGAGCCAGCGAGCCGAATAAGCCTCTACCCCCAATTGTTCGGTAATCCAAGGGGCAAGATGCGGGGAAAGCTGAGCATCAACCCAAAGGATCATGCGGCCAGCACTGGATGGTCGAGACGACGTGCCGCATACAGCAAAACCGCTAGGATGTCCTCAGGCTCAAGATCAGGGAGCTCTTCTATTACCTCGTGGCTACTCAGCCCCAGAGCCAGAAGGTCGAGCACATCCACGACTCGAATACGCATGCCGCGAATGCAGGGTCTGCCCCCACACTGGGCAGGGTCGATCGTGATTCGACTCAATAGCGCGCTCATGCGGCACCTCCCATCCGATCCACTTATCATCAGTCTACTTCATCACGGCGCATATTCGATCTCGACGTCGTAATCGTCATCATCGAAATCGTCGTCATCCTCGTCGTCACGCTTGCGCTTGCGACCCAGGCGGGCTTCGGTGCGCGCCACCGCCTCGTCCTCCATGCGCGCCCGCATCTCGCGGGCACGCTCGGCGGCCTCTTCATCCTCGTTCTCGAGGCGTCGCTGTTCGGTAAGCCAGCGATGGGCGGCCTGCACCAGGGCCTCGGTGCCGTCGCTGGAAATCGCCGAAATGCGGAATACCGGCCCCTCCCAGCCAAGCCGACGGACGATCTCGTCGACTACTGCCTCGCGCTCATCGGCCGGCAGCAGGTCGAGCTTGTTGAGCACCAACCAGCGCGGCAGCTCGGCCAGCGCCGGCGAGAACTCACCGAGCTCATGAATGATCGCCTCGGCGGCCTCTACGGGATCGGACTCGTCGAAGGGTGCCACATCCACCACATGGAACAGCAGCCGGGTGCGGGTCAGGTGCTTGAGGAAGCGCAGCCCCAGGCCGGCGCCATCGGAGGCGCCCTCGATCAGGCCGGGCACGTCGGCCATCACGAAATGCTCGTGCAGGCCAAGCTTCACCACGCCCAGGTTGGGCACCAGGGTCGTGAACGGATAGTTGGCCACCTTGGGCTTGGCCGCCGAGACGGCGCGGATCAATGTCGACTTGCCGGCATTGGGCTGACCCAGCAGGCCGACGTCGGCCATCACCTTCATCTCGAAGCGCAGGTTGCGGCGCTCACCCTCGGTGCCCGGCGTGGTTCGCCGCGGCGCCCGGTTGGTGGAGGACTTGAAGTGAATGTTGCCAAGCCCCCGGCGTCCGCCCTGGGCAACCGGCACGACCTGACCAATCTCGGTGACATCAGCAATCACCTCGAGGGTGTCCTCGTCGATCACCGTGGTGCCCACCGGCACCTTGACGTGCAGGTCGTCGCCGGCGCGCCCGCTCATCTGCCGCCCCATACCGGGCTGGCCGTTCTGCGCCTTGTAGAAGCGCTGGTACTTGAAATCGATGAGGGTATTGAGGGCATCGTCACCGATCAGGTAGACGGTACCGCCATGACCACCATCGCCGCCGTCAGGGCCACCCTTGGGCACGTACTTCTCGCGGCGGAAGCTCAGGCAGCCGTTACCGCCCTTGCCGGCTTCCACGATGATCGAGGCTTCGTCGACGAACTGCATCTCTTACTCTCCTGACGGCCCATGCCGCCCCGCCGCCATCATATAAGTACAAGAAGGCCCCGCCTGGGCGGGGCCTTCTCGCTGCAAGCATCAGGGGTCTCAGGCAGAGACGATACTGACGAACTTGCGGTTCTTCGGACCCTTGGTCTCGAACTTGACCACACCCTCGTCCAGCGCGAACAGCGTGTGGTCCTTGCCGATTCCAACGCCGGTGCCGGCATGGAACTTGGTGCCACGCTGACGCACGATGATGTTGCCGGGGTTGACGACCTGACCGCCAAACAGCTTGACGCCTAGGCGTTTGGATTCGCTGTCGCGACCGTTACGGGTAGAGCCCGCTGCCTTCTTATGAGCCATTGCAAAGTCCTCGCTCGTTCAGGGGAGCAGCCGCTTACGCGGAGATCCCGGTGATCTTGACTTCAGTGAACCACTGACGGTGGCCCTGACGCTTCATGGAGTGCTTACGACGACGGAACTTGATGATGGTGATCTTGTCACCACGGCCATGGGAGACGACCTCGGCGGCCACCTTGGCACCATCAACCAGCGGGGCGCCAACGGTGACGTCCTCGTCGTTACCCACCAGCAGGACCTCGTCGAACTCGATGGTGTCGCCGGTCGGCACTTCCAGCTTCTCGAGCTTAAGCGTCTGGCCTTCCTGAACGCGGTACTGCTTGCCACCGCTCTTGATAACTGCGTACATGCTTTTCTCTCCAGGACTCATCGGGTATTGGCTCTTCATCGACCTGCTGCGAGTGGCGCCCCTTCCGGCAGCCATCTGACAGGGAGCATGATGAGTGGGTCGCGGATTATAACCGCGGGAGAACGACCGTACAACCCGTGAACCAGGCTCCGAAAGCGATGCGGCCAACCCGGCCGAAGGCCCACCAGCTCCAGCTTGACGCCCCCATGGGGGGCCCATAGCATGACCGGCAACCCGAAGCCAGAAGGGGCGCCTCTCGCCCCGGCACCCATTACTCGTCGAAACCGCCTCCATGCCAGCCAACGCCGCACCGCCACAGTCATCCAGCCCCGCTCTCGCGTCGCAGCTCCATGCCCCGGTCGCCGATGACTTCCTCGCCGTGAACCGCACGATCATGGCCCAGCTCGCCTCGCGCATCCCGCTGGTGGAAACTATCGGCCAGTATATCATCGAGAGCGGCGGCAAGCGGCTGCGTCCGCTGCTGGTGCTGCTGGCGGCGCGCTCGCTGGGCTACCAGGGCGAACGGCACATCACTCTGGCCACCCTGATCGAGTTCATGCACACCTCGACGCTGCTGCATGACGACGTAGTCGACGAGTCTCACATGCGCCGCGGCAAGGCCACGGCCAACGATGCCTGGGGCAACGCCCCCTCGGTACTGGTGGGCGACTTCCTCTACTCGCGCTCCTTCCAGATGATGGTAGAAGTGGGTTCCATGCGCATCATGGATGTGCTCTCGCGGGCCACCTGCACCATCGCCGAGGGCGAAGTGCAGCAGCTCACCAACGTGGGCAATCCTGACACCGATGAGAAAGCCTACTTCGAGACCATCCAGGGCAAGACCGCCATGCTCTTCGAGGCCGCCTCCCACAGCGGCGCTATCCTCGCCGATGCCAGCCTGGAGCAGGAAACGGCAATGCAGCACTACGGCCGCTACCTGGGTCTCGCTTTCCAGCTGATCGATGACCTGCTCGACTATGAAGGCGACGCCGAGGCCATGGGCAAGAACGTGGGCGACGACCTGGCCGAGGGCAAGCCAACCCTGCCGCTGATCCAGGCCATGGCCGCCGGCACTACCGAGCAGCGAGACCTGATCCGCCAGGCCATCCGCAAGGGTGGCCTCGAGCACCTGGACGAGGTACTGGCAATCGTGCACGACACGGGCGCTCTGGACTACACCCGGGCCCGCGCAGAAGAGATGGCCGACAAGGCCCTGGCACAGCTCGACGCCCTACCCGAAAGTCCCTTCCGCGACAGCATGGCCCAGCTCGCCCGCACAGCCGTCGACCGGCAGACCTGAGCCACGTAAAGCCGCTCAGAGGCTTGCATGGCGGCAAGGCTTGCGTATAATACGCCACGTCGGTTGTCAAAGGCACGACACGAGAAAGAATCGGAGTATAGCTCAGCTTGGTAGAGCGCTGCCTTCGGGAGGCAGAGGTCGTAGGTTCGAATCCTGCTACTCCGACCAAAAATTCCAGTAAAAACGGCCACTTAGCTCATCAGAGCGGTGGCCGTTTTTCATTGCCGAGATTTTAGGTAGCAAATAGGTAGCAAGCATCGGAAACAGGAAGCAACGTGGGGAGGCCTCTTCCTCCTCTCCCCCAGAAGCACATCCAGCCAAAGCTTCCGAACTCCTGCCGTGCCGAGACCTGCTCAGGCGTGGCGCAGAAACCCTTTGAAGGTCACAGACATAACTGACGATCCCTTCGGACAGGCTTGAGGGCATGGCAAAGCCAGATCAGCTTCAGGCTTCAGTACAGTTTGGCTCGAGTGCTGAACGCCCCACCCCCGAACCAGACATTGGGGCACCAGCGTGGCGAGTGATGCTCTAGAGCCAGTCGATGAGAAGCCAGGCCGGGGATCATGCCCCATGCCTGGCCAGAGCATTCAACTCAGCTGATCCAGGGCCTCTTCATGGGTCAGCTGCAGCTCGCCAGAAAACTCCCGCTGCTCCTTCCATGCTTGGACAGAAACGTGCCGCCCGATCATCTCCAAATTCTTCAACTTATCAGGCCACCTGATCTTCTTGAGAAAGCCAATGACTTGGCGCTCATCACCAACTCCTTCCGCCAGCTCACTGACGTCGACCGAGGTGACATATCGCCGCCAAACACTGGGCCATTGCTTTATTGGTAACAGGCGGCCGTCATCATCAAGAATGTCGGCGACATCCATCGCGTCAATCTCAGTCAGGCGCTCAAGGACGCGACTGGCATCCATCTGAACCCGCTGGCTACGCTCCATTTTGTACTGATCTATCAATTGGTGGATCTGAGGTTTCTTGAGGAGATCGGCGCCAGTGCGATAGGCCGTCTTAGAACTGTAACCGGCCCGGATGGCCGCCTGGGTAGCGTTCAGGTCAAGGAGATACTCTTCGACAAATCGGTCCTGCTTAGGTGGTAATGGCTTGCTTGTCATGAGGCGATCCTCTCGGATGGCAATATCTCCATTATAACTTAATAATTGGAAAAAGTGATGTATCATCGCTCTACCTCTTATTTGGAAAACTTTCAATGCGAGCATTAGAGTTAATCAGCGAAGGCCGTGACAACGAAGGAGACTGGAACGACATGCCGAACCGACCGAAAAAGCAGCTCCTCCTGACCCAAGGCGAGCAGTTTACGATGCTATCATCTTGGTGTTCATATGTTTTCTTGGGACGATATCGAAGTGGGGACCTTGCAGTCTGGAGCTACATCGAGGACGAGATGGGGCGACAAAATAGAGGGTATATAGGCCAAGTCCGAACCGTCGACCAGCTATTCCGGGCACTGGAGGAATGTTGTGCCATGGTTGATCTGGATGGGTCCCCGAACATTTTGCGAGACCGACAGCTTGAGCTTCGACAACTCGCGCCCGAATTGGCTGTGGACGTCGAAGCTCAACTGAAAGATTTGTGACGAGGTGGAGTTATCTTGTTAGTGCCTTGATGAAGCGATGTGAACTTCCCGATTGGGGTGAGTGGAGTGACATGTAACTGTGATCGAATAACTAACCACGTTGCAAGCGTCATCCCTGTGAGTTCAGGCGTTGTCCAGCAGGATCTCGATGATGGACGGCACAATGTCACCGAGCATGCCGTTGGTGTCCCGGATCTGATCGCGTTTCACCGAGCTGTTCCAGATCGCACTGCCGTGGATTAGCTGGTTGCGCAGGGTATAGAGCCGCTGGAAGACGATGCTCGGCACCGTTCCGGTATCCTGCTTTGCCAGCGACGCATGGGCCACACGCTTGGCACTGGCGAAGCGGTCTTCCCAGTCCTCACTGCCGGTCAGGTTGTTCTGGTGATCCAAGAAGGGCTGAAAGACGAAGTGATTGTCCAGCAGAAGCCGGATGGCTTCCGGGTAGCGGTTCCAGACCAGTACGTAAAGGCGGCTCTGGTCGTCCAGTGAATCCAGACGTGCGAGAAAGCCACCGAGTCGGCGCGCCTCGAAGATGCGTCGCTCTTCGATATCGTTGTCGTAGGCGGCATTGAAGGCGATCCACAGGAAGATGAAGCGGCCATCCTCATCGTCATTGCTCTGCTCGTTCCAGCCAGCTGTGTGCCCGATGAACTCTCAGGCCGATGCTCTCGGCATGGGCGCGGCCGCGGAGGCGCTGCCGAAGGGAGATGCCGGGGCCGCCACCCGCCCACCAGGACACAGTGCCGCCCTGGGCGGCAAAGGACTCGACCTGGGCGAGGGCCGACACCGGGCAGGCGCCCTGCCCGCCCGGGCTGAAGGCCGCCATGACCTGCAAGGCCGCCACCGGAACACGACCGGCCAGAGCCGCTTCGATGACGGCCTGATCGGCACCGGTGCAATACCCGGTGATCAAGGTGAAACCCCGGCCGTTGAGCTGCGCGGCCAGCGCCTGGACGTGGGCGGCGGCGCTCGGCAACAACCGCCGCCCGCCGATGAAGGCTACGGGGCCAGCCATACCAGTACCCTGCGCACCTGGGCCAACGACCAGCCCGGCGGAATGACCACCTTGAGCTCGGCCGGCGCCCCAGTGCGCTTGCCCGGCCGTGGCCAGCATTGCCAGCCCTGGCGATGCAGCAACCACCAGGCAGCCACGGCCTGGGCGCGCGAAACGACCGGAATGCACACACAGGCCGGAGCAGGATTGCTGCCCCGGCGCGCCATGCGCTGCGCCCATACCCAACGGCCGGAGCGGAGCACCCACGCTGCCCCCACCGGGGGCCGGACGCGGGGGTAGGCGGACCGGCCCCCGGATGCCTCGCAGGCGAAGCGGGTCTTGGGTTTTCGCCGCGGGCAGCCGGGGAAACAGACAAGCAGGCGCTTGCGCCCGACAGTGATAGGGTTGTGGATCAGCCCAGGCGCGTGCGAGGAACGAGCTTGCGCCGGAGCGAAGGTTTCGGTGAGGCGTGCGCGAAGCGCTGGCCGAGCCAGGCCGTGCGGGCGTCAGCCGGCACGGTGGGGTTGAGGGGCGGGCGAGGCACGAGCCGGCCCCGCCGGGGTGGAGCGTGTGTGGAACGAACAGGCAAAGCCGTCAGCGCGCGGAGCGCAAGAGCGCCAGGGATGCGCAGGGTGGCGCAGCCAGCCCGAAGGGCCGAAGCCCGGAGCAGCCCGGCCCCCGGGCTAGGAACGAGCCGGGGGGGGCGCAATCCGTGTAATTCATCACGGCATTAGCACAGTTGCTGGTCGCACGCTTCCTCTTTTTTTCAATCGGAAATTTTTCTTTCCTGGTTTATAGTCGACATTAGTAAGCATGAAAAACTCCACACTCTTGTTCTACCGATATGTTTTGACCGGAGACTACCAACGGATGGCCATTCCTACCAAAGCTCCCGTCTCGTCTGTTGCCTTCTGGTCACCATATCAGTATATTATTGTGCAATCTGCGAGCAGGGGGAGTCAGAAAGTTTCCTCTTATACCTGATCAAATTTATAAAGACAAACTAAAAGGATGAGCATGCAACGTTCTCACCATGATTTTATAGGGATGACTATGGCGGAATACGCTGACGCTCTTTGCGATATACTGAAAAACCATGGTGAATCCATCAGAAGTTCCAATGCTAGAGGACTGACTGATAAAGCCAAGCATGCAGAGTATTTTTATATAGGAATTCTGAATCATTTATATGGGTATAACCTATACAACATGAACGACAGATATGGGAGTTTCTCAGCAGGCATTGATTTACTTGACGCCTCGGGAAAGATTGCTTATCAGATAACCTCCCAGCCTCCCAATAATCATAAAGTTAAAGATTCGCTTAGCAGAACAGCCGAGGCTAAACGCAAGAACAAAGAGGGCTATAAAAAAATAAACCACCTGACCGTTCTCTTCATCTGCGATACTTCTGCACCCCCTCCACAAACAAAGTCTATCGAGGTTTTAGCACAGGAAAGCGGCATTGAGGTCGAGGTGGCAACCATTCACAACCTGCAAACCAGATGTAGGGATTTATTATCGGATCAAGCGGCACCCTCTTATGCCGCAATTACGCCTAATTTAAGAAGGGCCTTCCATCACGCGATGAACTTCCTACACCCTGAAAAATATATAACTCATGAAATTAAACGCGTAGAATATAACAAGGCTGTGTCTTTTTTAGATGGAATAAAAGATATTGACATAAATCTAGCCTTTTATTACCGTCTATCAAAAAGGCATCGGCATCAGCTACAGCAATCCTCACCCTCATGGCTTAATTTCAAGGCTAAAACACTCAGGGAAGAATTATTTGAAAAATACAAAGAAGATGGTGCTGAAGGACTTGCTGAAAAGAGTGAGTTCATCCGTTTCTGGGGGGTAAGTAGTAAATTCTTTGACCGCTTGATCAACCATCTAAACAGTTGGTACCACCCACTTTCTAGGCAGAGCACACTTTTGGAAAGAAATGGGATAATCGAACTAGCTATTTTGGAAGATAGGATATTTGAAGTGGCAAGACGCATCCAAAACTTCAAGGAAGAAATGTCTGCCAATTTGATTGGCCTTGATTATAATTTATTAAAAAGAAAAATACAATTAGGCTTTACAAAAACTATTCTAAGGAGCCATCACCCGTATCAACAGGCAGACTCCAACGTTAACTATGAGATTCTTGTAATAGATAATTCAGGTCCTTTTGGTAAAATTTTCAACCCTCACGGCGAAAATCTGGACGAAGCTGTAAAATCACGCATCCCTTGCGAGTTCGCCTACCTTTATGGGAAAGCAGTTGAGTTAGATCGAATGATTTTCCAACTGTCGATGCTCATTGACGATTACAGAGAAATGCTTAATGAAATCCGCCAGGCGGACACACCCTTAACATAGTATATATGGGAGATTTTTTGACCCTGGCTAGTCACCATCTCTCCTAATTAGGCCACCAGCATTCCATAAGGCCATTTTTAGCCGGTTAGCGAGGATGGTATCAGGGCACTCTATGTATCGGTCAGTTGATCCATCCATTGTCCGATACGGCGCATCGCATCCCCTGTCGGCATTTCATTGAAGCGCGCCTTGGCTTCTCTGAGCACCCAGCCATCGGCCTGGGGGGAAATTGCAATCGTGACCGCCTCGGGAGCCCTCAGGTGATATATGGCCACTCGGCCGGCTGCCACTGACTTGTGGTATGAGCCGACGCAGTGGCCCATCCTCTGCCCTTCCTGCAATAGAGCTTCCCATGAGGTGATGGGCAAAATATCTTCATGGCCGGGGATGGGAGCTGGCGGGTAACCGCCATACTGAACTCGCAGCTCGGATGCCAGCTTG
Organism: Halomonas sp.; assembly: GCF_034520545.1. Lineage (GTDB taxonomy): Bacteria > Pseudomonadota > Gammaproteobacteria > Pseudomonadales > Halomonadaceae > Halomonas. The sequence goes on along the minus strand of NZ_JAXHNN010000015.1, from coordinate 121,738 downwards.
GCTCTGCCGACCTGATTGATCTGGTCGTTGAAGTGATCCAGGAGACGATCATGAAGCCTCTGGAACGCCTCCAGACTCATAACCCGGCGCAGCGCCTGCCGATCATCGCCAAGCATCCCCTCGATATCGGCCAGCTGGCGGTGAAGCCAGACCGACTGTCCCGGCTGCGATCGCTGGTTCTCCAGAATACCATCGACGACCGGTAATAGGCCCGGCCAGTAAGTACCCTCATAATGCGACAGGAAAATAAAGTGCTCCAGGCATAGCGGAGCATGGTGCCGCAGCAGCGCCGTACCTTGAGGAGTGTTCAGGCAACGCTTGAGCTCGAGCAGTTCACGACGAATCATGGGTCGCAAGGTACACCGACTGAGTAACTTGGCCGTGGCCTTGCTGGCCGGTAAGTCTACTGCGGCACAGAGCACTGCCTGTTTCTGCGTCAGCCACTCGGCGAAATCAGCCTGCGGCATGCCGGTGGCACTGGCTCGGTCGACGAGCAGGATCAGCAGCAGCGGCGAAGTCGAAGCCAAGTCTCTGGCAGCCTGAAGTTGCCCGCACACCTGGGCCAGCTCCACCCCCAGAAAAGGGGCTGAGGCGATGACCTTGCGCACCGACACAGGCATGCCCTGCAGCAACGCCTCGCCCTCAGTGGCCAGCAACAACTCCCAGGCGATACCCGGCGGCTCAAGAAAAGCGCCGCTGGCAATCGTGACGGAATCAGCCTCACTCTCCCACCGAAATGGCTCGTCTGACTGCCATGTCGACAGATGGAGCTTGAGTGGATAACCCGTTGCGGGGCCGAGATCAAAGGTCACAACCCCCGAATGGGCCGGCACCGACTGCCTACGGAAAGTGAGTGAAACACGTTCAAGCAATGCAGCAAGCGGCATAAACTTCCTTTCCTATCTCGGTCATGGCCAGTTTGCCCCCAAACCGACAGACATACCGCCGGCATCAACCATATAGCCCGCTGACAAACACATAACGACGGCGGTCTCAATGTCCTGCGAACACGTTGATAAGGGAGGCCTGGGCGGTATTCAACACAAAGTCCACCGACACGTGCCCCGATCCGTGCCCCGCCACGGGCGTATCAACAGGCGCGCGCTGGCTAGAGCAACATGTAGCGAATCACCCACTCCCCAATCTGCCCCCGCTCTTCCACCGCGAGATCGAGAATCATCGTGTTCAGCTCGCAGAGTTCCGCGTCGGAGAGATAGGCCTGATTATCCAGGCCCAAGGCCAACCGCTCGCCGTTAGGGTGGTTTCCCAGAGCTGCGAACAGCTGAGCGCCTATGGTCTCCTCCACCACCATGCGTTCGGAGGGCCCCAGCGTAGGGACGGGAGGGTGTTCGGTGACTTCAGCAATCAATGCTTTGCGTAGAATCCCCAGGTAGGCGCGGAGGGTGGCTGTCGGAAGGACACTGAACCCCTGAATCTCCACACGGGCTAGCTCGGGAGCCGATAGCTCCTCTCGCGCTATGGCGGCACAATGCTCTGTCGAGACCACTTTCGTCAGCAGGAGAGCAAAGCGAAAGAATTCGCGCTGCTCCTCACTTTTCAGCCTGCGGACTCCATTGAACGATTTCTCCTGGAACCATGCCGAAGCGAAGTTGCGTGTCAGGTTGCGCCGAGCCTCGCGGTCATCCAGCTGCATCACCTCGATGAGCTGAAGGAGATCGTCGAGGAAGACGGACATCACCGCATCATTGCCCCACGCCTTTTCCATATGCTCGAGATAGACAGCTTCCTGACCGGGCGGCACTTCCATCTGACGGATGGCCCGAGTCTGGAATTCCGGATCGCGTAGCAAACGTGACAGCTCGGCCCGAATAACGGCCTCAGCACTCGCATGGGCTACCATCGAGGGATGAAATGCCAAGCCACGCTCGGTAGACACAAGGAATCCGCCATCGAGCCAGGTCAGTGAAGCCGTGAGACAAAGGCCAGTGATAGCCCGGATGAGTCGCTGTTTCATCCGCTAAATCTCCTTGCAAGGCAAACTGGCCCAAAGCGTATCCGCTGAGAGCAAAAGCTGAACATTTTCAAAAGGCCCTGTCTGGTAGCGTGACAAAAGACAGGATGGGGCGCCAGGGCTAACCATCGGTGCCCGACGAAAGCTTACAAGGTAGCTGACACTCGGGGTATCCCGGTCCGGAACCACCCGGCTCTGTCACGGTTGCTGACCAATACGGGAATACCTCATTCTCCAAACAAGACGTCATTCCTTGGTACCATTGGCGCTTTGACATCCAACGCCCGTAGGTGACGCAATGCCGCAAGCCCCCGAGATTTTCAAGCGCAGCCTCGACGAAATCAATCTTGATGGGCTGCCGCCGCGCGATGACCCGGGCTTCGAGGATGCCGTCCTGCAGAGGCTCACTCTCCAGTACGCGGCCAAAGGCTACACTGGGGCGTTCGTTATCCAGAATGGGCATGTCCTCGGCGTCGCGGTGCCGCAAGAGGGCGTTGAGCCGAAGCAGTACATCCTCGGCCTGCTTGAGCATCGCTACCTCGAAGAGGCGCTGCCTGCTCTCGAAGTCATGGCCGAGATGACTGACGATCCCGAAATCCTCTACAACTACGGGGTCTGCCTGTCTGAGATGGATCGGGTCACCGAGTCCATCGCGCCCCTGCAGGCATGCGTCAAAGAGGAACCAAGCTATGCTCATGCGCATGCGGCTCTGGGCTTCTCCTATATCAAGCTCGGCCAGCTGGACAAGGCCGAGAGTGTTCTGCGTGACGCCGCCAAGCGGCTCCCCGACGACCTCTGGATCAACCGGAACCTGGCCGCTCTGCTCGCCAAGCGCGGCAAGCATCAGGACGCCAAGCCGTTCTTCGAGCGGGCCTTGGCGGCCAATCCTCAGGATGTCGCCACGCTGTACGGCCTGGCACTGAGCCTGGAGGAGATCGGGCCGCAGAACCACGAGCAGGCCATCGGGAATTACAAGCGCATCATCGACCTGGAGCCGAACTCCCCCATCGCCATCGAGGCCAAGAAGGCGATCAGCCGGCTGGCCCAGGGCGCCATGAAGGAGAAGGCCGAAGGTGGCCTGCGCATGGACGCGGTGATGTACATGACCGGCGCCTTCGAGACCTTCGCGAACATGGAGCAGCAAGAGCTGGCCCAGGTAGTGTTCGAGATCGCCAAGCTCGGCGAGAGTGGGCTCTCCATCAACGACCCCGACAAGCGCTACACTCTGAAGTCCCTCGACGGTGACTTCTCCGGCCTGCAGCTGCTGTCGATGATGCACGTCGGCCTGAAGAGCATCGACCCCTCGCTGGACACCCAGTCCGGCCTAGACGCCGAGTACGACGCCGCCAAGAGCATGGCTGGCAAGTAACCTGACGGCGCCGGGAGCTCAGCGCTCCCGGTCGCTCCCCAGGATCACGAAGTGGTGACGCGGCCCTGCCAAGCGGATGCCACAGCAGGCGCAGGGACGCGAGGAGAATTCGACGTACCGGTCGCCATCCCCGACGGCGATCTGACCCTCCTCCCGTTGGATCACGGCGATGGCCTTCCGGATCTCCTGCTCCCGGGCTGCGCCCTCCTCCTCACCCAGCGAATAGTCCAGCCCGCTGGCGTCATCGTTGGCGATGATCATCAGGCAGTCGGTGCAGACCATGAACTCGTCGTCGACCATGTTGACTGGCATGGCTATCTTCTACTCCGCGTATGCTTCTGCGATGAATTCGAGTTCACTCTCTGGTTGACCAGTAAGTGGATCAATGAACCGTTGCCGCTGAACACGTACTACCGGGTAGCGTGTCTTCAGGGTCTTCCATTCGATGAATTTTTCCCAGCTGCTGATGAACTGCAGCTGTGGCTCCTGCTCCTCAAGCGCCACCTCCAGGCCCAGCCGAGTGATGAAATAGCGCCCCGTACGATTGCCTTTCATCTGGCCGCCAGAGCGCATGCTGACGCGCTGGATGGGCCCCAACCGATAGACGTAGTATGGCTGATCGGGCCTGCTGGGTGCCCAGGTAGTGCCGGTTTCCTTGAGCTCACCACCTAGCAGCATCTCGACATCGACCACATCGGCCCAGCCGATAATGAAACGGCTGGATTGGTCGTAGAGGGCCACTGCCTTGACCTCATGCAGCGGGTAGCGCGACGAGGCCGGGCGCTGGGTATAGTAGACCTGATGATCGAAGTGGTACTGCAGCCGTGCCTCTCGCTGCCGAGAGGGTATCAGCCCCACCATCACGAGATCCTTACTGGACTGCCGACGCTGCTGATAGACCCGGTTGTCGTAGTGATAGAGCGACTCCGTAATCACCTCCCCCGGCTGCTCGAAGAGGCTGTCCAGGTACTGTCGGAACAGGGTGTTTTTCCTCGACCTGCCCGGCTGGAGCGGGATGGCACCGATGTTCACCTTCTGGATGCTCTGGTAGAACGGATGAGGAATGAAGTCCTCCTCGTCTTCCGGGTAGGGGAACAGGATCACCCCGCCGATGCTCTTGTTGGCGACCTTGACCGACTCATCCTGGCCCTGCTCCCAAAGGATGGCGTCTCGATAGCGGTGCAGCTGAGCGATGGTATCCAGCGGCGGCCCATAAGGCGTGGAGGCCAATGGGTAACCACTCGACTCGCGGTCAAAGCGGTACTTGGCATCCATGACCACCTTGAAGGACTTCTTGTCCCCATCCTTGCCGAAGCCTTTACGGGAGAACTCGATAAACTGATCAGGGCGCTGATCGAAGGTGTAAGTAAAGGGCTCACGCGGGAACAAGCGGTTGAAGTAGATCGAGATATCATCACCGGTACCGCGCTGCACGAAGTTAACAGCAGAACGCTTGCCCTTCTTCAGGTTCACCTTGAAGCGATGGTGCTCCAGCTTGACGATGTCGTTGCTGGCCAGGTCGTACTTGGGGTTCTCGCGCAACAGCCTGACGGTCTTCAGGAAGCACCAGTATTCGTAGATGGTGGCGATGTCCTTGTAGTCCATCTTAAACAGCGGGTGCTCGGCCATGGTCAGGCCTTTCCGCAGCAGCAGAAATCGGTGGTAGAACTCCTTATACCCCGGCGCCATGGTGAGTGCGGTAGAGAAAAACATCTGGTGATTAAAGGCCCCCACCTCGCCCAACACCGGGCCTCGCAGGCGACGCCTCAGATGTGACTTACTACGTTCCAGTGCGTCCACCTCCAGTTGGACTCGCTGGCTGTTGAGCCCGAGCTGGTCAGAAAGATGGCGTACGGCGCGCTGAATTTGGCGCAGGATGTCTTTGATTGCCCAGGCCACAAAGCGGTTCTCCTGGGTGTCGTAGCTGATCCGCTTGTGCTGTTCCTTCAGATGCGAGAGCCGCACACCCGCAGCCACTTCAAGGCCGCCCCCGCGGCAGTAACGATCGGGGCGCTGGGTCGCCGCCTTGATCGCCTGGGGTGTAGCGCGTTTTACCCGGTGTATCGGCTTGTCCTGGGACTCCTTGCGTAGCTCCGACTTGGGCGAGCGCAGCAGCGTGTCCAGGCTCTGCTCCAGGCTGCGGTAAAGCGCCTTGAACAGGTTGAGCCACTCAGAAGTGAGCTGGTGATAGGTGGAACGCGGCCGCGTGGAGGCGAATGTCTTGGTGAACGCATCGAAGGCCAATGAATAGAGGATCTCGGTGATCTCATCCAACATGGCCGGGAAGTCGTCCTTGTAGTCCAGCTTCTGGGGGAACACCTCGCTATCCAGGGCAAACAGCACCTTGCCCCTGGCATCACGCACCTCGAAGCGGGTCAGCCCCACGCTGTTCTCCAGGTTAATGGAGCCCATCAGCCGGACCTGGCCATGCAGCAACCGAGACTTGACCCGATTCTGGGGCGCGCCATTGACGTAGAGCGCCAGGGGCGGCTCGAAGCGACTCTCCTCCCCTGGCTCGAACAACCACTCCTGTTGTTGCCACTCGAAGAACAGCGGTGCATCCAGCGGGCCTACCAGCTCCGACTCCTCACGGTTGAGCTGCAGGCCGTGTTCCTTGAAACGCGCCCGCTGAGCCTGGTGCCGCTGGGCCTCGATCACCCGCGGCAATGCCACCTCGCTAACCGAGAGGTGGCAGATGGTGCCGTCAGGATGATCGAAACAAAGCGCCGTCATATCAGATCATAGCCAGTAGGAGGTAAAGCCGTCGTCATGGAAGCGCTGCAGCATGAACAGCAGCTTCTTGACACTTCGGGGGTAGCGACTGCCCTGCGGACTCACCTCTTTCTCGATGCTGCTGTATTCGGCTTCATCATCGAGCGGTTTATCGGCCAGCAGGCCCAGCAGGCGTATCAGCACCTTGAGCATGCTCAGCGAGCTGCCCTGAATGCGCGGCAGCACCTTCTGCATCAGCTGGAAGTCCATGGCTGCGTCGGCACCGAAGCCCTCCAGGCTCTCCAGCGACTCCTCACTGTGTAGGGTCAGGTAGAACGCCACTTCGTCGCGCACACGGTAGGCAAAGTGCAACCCGGCAGGTTCGAGGATGGCGTTGACCCGCATCAGGAAGGCCATTGGGGCGGCCAACTCCCGCTTGTGCTTGTCGGTCAGGTCGATGGAGTTGAGAAACGGCGCTTTCAGCGCATCGGCATAGACCCCGCTAACCGGCGTCACGTTATTTTCCGAATTCACCCAGGCCAGGTCGATGTCGTTCATCTCGATGGCATTGGCGCGGTCGAGCACCTTGCGACTGAAGGCGTGCGTGGTCTCGTCCATGTTCACCGTGCCCACTACCATCAGGTTCTGCGGCAGATACACCGGGTGGCCACCATTCACGTCGGCGCGGCTGATCAGCGGCTCGGTAACGATGACATCGTCGGTGTCGCGCTCACGCGTCTCGATAAAGCTCAGGAACTCCGAGAAGTAGTGCTCGACCCGGGCCAGGTTCATCTCGTCCAGGATGACGAAGTAAAGCTCGTCAGGGTGCTCGATGGCCCGTGCCATCACATCTAGTAGCGGCTTTGTTTCGAACTTGCCCTGGATATTGGCATAGCCGATAAGATCCGAGCTGTCGGCCCAGTCGGGGCGCACAGCGATCAGGACGCAGTGGTCGGGGTCGCCATATCCGATGGCCTTGGCGAACTTTCGCACCAGCTGGGTCTTGCCGGTACCCGAGATCCCCGCCAGCATCGCCAGCGGCTTGGTGCGCATGCAAAGGTAGAAGTTGGCCACCTCCGCCAGTGAGTAGTGAAAACCCTGGCTGGCCATGTAGGCCTTCACCCGGGGCAGCCACTCCTTGGCCGGGGCTTGGGTGATCCCGACCGGCAGGCGACGCTCCTGGTCTTCCTCAGGAAGAATATCGTCGGCGAGCTGGGCCTCAATGTGGTCTTCAAGCTCATCGAGAGCGGGCAACCAGCGCTGAATCTCTTCGGGCAGCGCCAGAGAGTGCCCGTTCAACAAAATGGCCAGCGCCTCCCAAGTGAACTCAAACAGATAGCCCTGATTTCCTGTGCCGTCGCGGTTGTAAGGCCCACGGACACCGGCAAGGGCTTTCTGCAGCTGGAGCTTCTTCTGCCGGATGACATCCAGAGACACCGGCTCGTTCAAGTGAACCAGCACCTCAAGCTCGACTCGGTATCCATCACCGCGCCACTCATTATCGACGTCATCTGATTGCTGGGCCACGAACGGCATAGAGCTCGCCCGTGAGAGGGCTTGAACCCCACCTGCGGCGTGGTGGACGATGATGTCGCCAGGTTTAACGTCGCCGACGGCCTTCCAGTGATTGAAAGAGCGCCCGCCCTTCCCCTCCAGCGGTGCCCAGAGGTAGGCCAGGCCCTGCTCGGGTGTGAATGTCTTACCCTGCATCACGTACCAGACACGGGGCTCGGTCTGCTGCTCGGGCTCGTCGTCATCCACCACGTGGCTGCGCAGCGCCTGGTAGCAAGTCTGCAGCTGTAGAGTAATCTCTTCCTCTCGTGCGAAGACCTCGAGTAGCAAATTAACGCGCTCAAGGTTGTTTCTTGCCGCGGCTGCACCTACTTCAGGGCCAGAAATGTATGAGTGCTCACCACTACCAAAGGTCTTCCACTGCCAGCCTGGCGGCGGGTACTGTAACGACTTGACCTCGATACAAACAAACTCACGATACTCGCCACTGACCTCGAACGTCTCGCCCTGATGGGTGAAGCGGCTTACATTGCTCTCCTCTTCGAATTCAGCGCGAATCAGGGTGTCCTGAACGTAGCCAAAAAACACACGGGAAGCGCTGTTATTGACCACAAACACCGGGGCGCCTTGGCGCAGCCGCGAGAATTTGTCACGGTTCCAGTAGAAACGGTTCTGATTGGCTGAAAACAGGCGCTTGAAGTTCTCCTGCACAAGGCGCGGCTTTTTCACCTCGTAGATCATCACTGTCAGACTGGTGTCCCCGAGCTGGCGGGAATTGCTGACCACCGAAAATTCCCGCTCCTTGAGCGCCTCCACAAAGGGCTCGTAGAGCGCCTGCTCAAGCTCCTCAGGGTCAACGCGGTGCTGTTTGGTGTACAACAGCGCCTCCGCGACCAGCTGCTTGGGGTCGAAGCGGCGACCCCGGTAAAGGCATGAGAAGCACTCGCCAGGCGGTATGCGCGTGCCGTTCGCATCGATAGTGCGAATCACATCGGTGCGCGATAGCTGCTGCAAAACCTGTTCCATGTCTGTACCTATCCTCCCTGGATTCATCGAATAACTGCTGCCCTCACCCTAACAGTTTCCCCTACCCCGACCTCATAGCCGTTGACCAGCACATAACTGCTGCCAGGGCGATGATTGGCCCACTTGCCGCGGTAGTAGAGTGCATCGCTCAGCTGCCGCCAGTAGGGCGACATCGGGTGATGGGCGGTCATGGCCAGCTTTAGCTTGCGGTCCTCACGGTCGACGCCGATCTGGGCGAAGGGTACACCCCTCCTTCCCTCGGGGTGCTTGTTATTCATCTACGCCGGTATACCGCTCGACTGTGCCTCAGGATAGGTGAGAGATACATGCCGAGCGACAGCAGGTAGCGGAACCACCTCACGCAGTATCATGCCCTCCTCGTCGGCCAGAGGCGCGGCGGCCGGCATGCCCGATGGCCTCGCGATTGATGAAGTCGCTGATCTGCGAGGGCTTGAAGGCACCGCGAAGCATGGTCGGATTCAGGCTCGGCTTGTCATTGAGCTGGTTGTGGATGGCAACGATCAGCTACAGCTCGCCCAGCCCCGCCATGTCTACACCGTGCGAGCTGTCGTGGGCGCTAAGGAAGGCTTCATAGCGGCCGGGTAGCGTGGTGGAGTCCACCCAAACGACCAGGGCCCCGTCGACGGGGTGGCCGTGGAACGTCTGCCCGGTTGGGAAGGACAGGGTGCTGAACTCTCAGGGCCACGACCAGGCGTCGCCCTGCACCTTGACTGGGTGGGATTGGCTACCCACAAGACTCCAAACACAATTTCCTCGGCTGCTCACAGCCGATTTCCAAGTGACCAGGCTTTTCCTGGCGCACGAATAAGCCAGGCTGACAGGCATGGCGGTCTCAAGTTCCAAGTGCAAAGCTATTGAAGAGTGCTCTGACCCGGCGGCAGTTTCTTAAGCACTTGGCGTAGACTTCCAGTGCCAAGCCGCCAGCCTAGAATTTCTTCTTCGCACCCATTTCAGAGACCAATACTAACGTTATTGACCAGCCATAGGCATTAACGGCATACCGAGGTGTTTAGTTTTTCTCGACGAATCTCCAAATAGTTTGAACCTATTTGTAAGCAACCACCCTGTCGCGAAATCTCATTTCTAGCGTCGTTCAAAGCGGTATCGCAAGAAAAACCACGCCCCCAGTACTCAATGTTCCCAGTCCCTGTCCCACTTTGGCAAAACAACCTGTAGCCAGTTATCTGGGGTGCCGGTTGCTCAGGGATCGGAGGTGGCGGGGCCGGCAAGTCTTGAGAAATATTTGAAAGTTCCAAGTGCCTAACTTGATTACGAGGAATTGATTTATTGCATTTTAGATGCCCACCAGTAAATTGATTGGCGGCAACTGAGTGCATAAAAGATCTGCTCCCAACATCCCAGCAAACCGTGTAAAATCTGTTGCGTTTTCGGCCATTCCTCAACCTTGCTACGCTCAGTGATGATACCGTCACATCGATGGTATGATCCAAGGGTTTCCACCGATACTGATATAGCGAAACTATTCCACGCTCGTTGCGTGAAACGCCGTAAATCTGAACATAATCATTTTTTCGACCCGTCCGAATAACAATTAGGTTTCCACCAGAAAACACATCACCGCAGCCCAACTCCCCCTTTGCGCCGTCCATATCGGCACGAGACTCCTGGTAAGCACGATAATGCTTTCGATTGACAGTGTCATGCACTTCGATCAGATCTCCACGCTGACCAACAAAACGAACTTGGATTCCTCCGATCTCTGTCTCGCAAAAACGCTTTATAGGTTCATTAGCATAACCTGCTAAAGGAAAAAAGAAAATAATAGCGATGATAACCAAACTAATCATAACTAATCTCCCTCCAATAAAGTTGAATCATAGTACAGAAACCTATTCGCCGCTCCGAATTCGACATTCCGAGCCGGATTTTGGTCTGAAAGCGAGCTTTGGTTTGAGAATTCAGTGAATTAGCGCATCGTTATCGAATTTGCTGTACTAACATTTTTTCTTGGCGCCCTGCTGTAAATGACGTAGGCGGTCTATAGAGGTGGGTATTTTCGTCAAAGTCACTACATCCGACCCTCGTCGCTACGTGAAGCTCGTCGAGTCCTACCTCGATGGAGGAGGAAGGCCGCACCAACGCGTGATTGCCAAGCTGGGTCGCCTGGAGGCCGCCACCGCTGGGAAATCCTGTGCGCTGATCAATGGCTTGCTGCGCGTTTCCGGCCAGCCGACACTCGACGAAGCCACTGGCGAGACCGACTTCGCACCGGCGCGTTCCGTCGGCGATACTTGCAGTCCCACGCGTCGCCCTGCACCTTGCTCAGCTGCACCGTCTGCAGCCAGGTGGACAACGTCGGCTCTGGGACCACCACCCTGCCCTCGCGGCCATGGTGCCATTCCAACATGGAAATCTCGCCGTTGATCGACAGCGCGACTTCCTGGTCCTGCAGGATCTCCCCAAATAGCTCCGCCTCGACCTTGGGCTTCTTTGGTAGCCCCATGTACTTGAGTACCGATCGGACGTAGCGGCGGGTGAAGCTGGGGTAGTGGTGATAGGTGGATTGGGACATGCACGGCTCGTGACGGTGGAGGCGATGGCGTCAGGGTACCGCAACCACGGGACGGAGGGCACCGTCGCAGCCGCCGGCGTCAGCCGGGGGCGGAATGGGGGCTGGCACCACACCAGCGACGTGCCACCCGGGGCGCTCAGGGCCGTGGTTGGCCTGGAGGAGAAACCACGTGGTGATGTTCAAGACGGTCTCAGCCCGCCATGAAGAGATATCCACTAATGCTGGGCAAGATCACCCAAATCCCAGCCTATCGAACCAGTCCCATTCACTCCCGATGTGTCGCCGGCATGGCGATCTCCATGCCGAGCAACAGAAAGGAGAGCGTCTTGCCGTGGCCGTCCAGGTTCAACGCTCCGTTGACCCCGCCCTGAAGCACATCGTCGAGCACCAGGTTCATGCCGGCAAGGCCGGGCAGAGGATAGCGCCGCACCCGACTGACACCACGGTGGGCAAACAGCGCCTGAACACGCGCTTCGGTGACCTGAGCGAGCAGAGTGTCGTAGTGGCGGGGATCATAGGCGAACAGCGCCAAGTTGAGCCGCTCGCCCTTGTCGCCGGCGCGGGCGTGCGCAAGGCGGTGCAGCGACATGACGTTCACATCATCATTGGGCGCCATGGCCGTAGCTCCTGTCGTCGTTCTGCGAGGTATCGTACAAGGTGGCGAAGGCCTCGACGTCGCTGCGCTTGACCAGGTAGGAAGCCGTACAGATCCGCCGCTGGAACTGACGGCGCACCCCTCCCCCGCCGGCCGGGCCAGCGCAGTAGAGTGCCAGCAGTTCCTGAGTGGCGCGCTCCACCCAGCGTCTCTCTGGGTGCCCCACGGCGAGCCGCAGCCGGTAGTCGCCGTTCTCCTGCCCCACTGTGTGACGCTGAAGATCGCCGGTATCGCTGTCGAAGACGCTGGCGTGACCGATGATGTCGAGACGCGAGCGCAACTCGGGGGGCGCACGGAAGGTGAGCCTTTCGCGCAGCACCTCGGCCGCCAGTCGCGCTCTGCCGAACGCATTGGGGCCGGCGTAAGAGATCTCCGCTTCTCCCTGCCAACCACCCGCGTAGCACACGGTGGTCTTGAGCCGCTCGGGCGCCGGCCTGCCGCGAATGCCGCTGACCGCGACCCGATCGGGGCCGATCTGGACAACCCGGGCATCGGAGAGATCCACGACCACATCCGGCGTCAGATAGCCGCTCGGATCGTGGACCTCGTAGAGCAGTTGCTCCTTCACCGTACGCTCGGTCACGCAGCCCCCGGTGCCGGGCGGCTTTGTCACCACCAGGCTGCCATCTTCCTCCACCTCGATGATCGGATAACCCACCGTGGCCAGGTCAGGCACGTCCTTGAGCCCCGGGTCGGCGAAGTAGCCGCCGCTCACCTGGGACCCGCACTCGCCCAGATGCCCTGCCATCGTGCCCGCCGCCAGGCGGTCCCAGTCATCCCAGGCCCAGCCGAAGTGGTGCATCAGCGGGGCCAGGAACAGCGACGGGTCGGCCACCCGACCGGTCACCACCACCTCGGCGCCTTGGGCCAGTGCCTCGACCAGGGGCGCGGCGCCAAGGTAGACGTTGGCCGAGATCAGCGCCTCCTCGCCGGGCATCTCGCCGCTCTCCCCCTCCCAGCGCTGCAGATCGATACGCGAGAGTCGCGAGCGGATGTCGTCGCCCTGTACGTGACCGATGCGAATATCGGCCCGCCCCGCCCGCTCGGCAAGAGCCTTGACTCGTTCGCAGGCTCCTGCCGGGTTGGCGGCACCGAAGTTGCCAAGGATGGCGATGTCGTTGGCCAAGCAGTCGTCGAGCACGGGCTCCAGCAATTCGTCGAGCAGCGGCTCGAAGCCGGCGTCGGGATCATCATGCCGCGCCCGATGGGCGGCAGCCAGGGTTCGCTCCCCCAGTGTCTCGAAGAGCAGCGCGGCGGGCTGGCCGCGGCGGATCAGTTCAGCCACAACGGGAATTGCTGCGTCGGTGCGGTCGCCGGAGAAGCCGGCACCGCTGCCCAGCAGGAAGGTCATGGGTTTGTCTCCTTGACCGGAACATCTCGCGCGGTGTTGCCGATGGATACCGGCCGGCGCCGATGCACGGCATACATGCCCGCCATCGCCAGCAGCGCCGCCACCGTCGTCAGCCAGCCTGGCGTCAGTGCCAGGCCGATCACCACGATCAGACCGATGATATCCAGTGCTCGATTGCCGGTTATCGCCACCCGCGACATGAGCGAGGCGAAGGCGATCACGAAGACTACCCCCTGACAGATCGCCAGCGCGATATCGAACGCTCCGCTGAAGCCGGCCAGCGCTGGATAGATCAGCAGCAGGAAGGGAATGACGTAGATCGCCGCCGCCAGGCGCACGGCCTCACCCGCCGCCGGTAACCAGTTGGTACCGGCGATGCCCGAGGCGACAAATACCGCCACGCACACCGGCGGGGTGATCACCGAGAGGGTGGCGAAATAGAAAACGAAGAGATGCGCGATCAGCGGCTCCACGCCGATGGTGGTCAGCGCCGGCGCCAGCACCGAGGCCACAAGCACATAGGCGGCGGTGGTGGGAATGCCCATGCCCAGGATCAGGCACACGCCACCCACGATTCCCGCCACCAGGAACAGCGACTCGCCACCGACGTTGACGATCAGGCTGGCGAGCGTCACGCCGATACCGGTCATGCCGATCATTGCCACCAGAATCTGCGCCCCGGCCAGCAACACGCCGATGATCACCATGCCTCTGCCGGCATCCATCAATCCCGACAGCAGCTTGCCGAGGATCTCCTGTACCGGCGTCCGTACCAGCAGGGCAAAGGGCACGAAGGTGAGCACCGTCATCATGATGCCGTAGAAGGCCGAGAGCTGGATCGAGCGGCCGTTGAGTACGCCGAAGAAGAGACCGCCTAGCGCCGCGAGGATCGGCACGATGCGTTCGGGGCGCAGCACCTCGTGCCAGCCGGGCAGCTCATCGGCAGGCACGACACGCAGGTTGCGCCGCTGCGCGACCAAGTGGATGGTCAGGAACACGCCCAGGTAGAACAGGATCGCCGGTAGTAGCGCCGCCAGCGCGATGCGCAGGTAACTCTCGCCGAGGATCTCGGCCATGATGAAGGCCGCCGCGCCGAGAATCGGCGGCGCGATCTGCCCGCCCGTCGAGGCCACGGCCTCCACGGCGGCGGCGAAAGGCCGCGGGTAGTCGAGGCGCTTCATCATGGGAATGGTGAAGTTGCCGGTGGTGGCCACGTTGGCCACCGCGCTGCCGCTGACCATGCCGAACAGCCCCGAGGCGACCGTGGCCACCTTGGCGGCCCCACCCGGGGAACGGCCGCTAATGCGCAGCGCCAGGTCCATGAAGGTCTGACCGCCACCGGTGTGAAGCAGCAGGCTGCCGAACAGCACGAAGGCGGCGATGGTGGTTGCAGCCACGCCCACCAGCATGCCCCACACCCCGAGATCACCCAGGTAGATGGTCTCGGTGATGTAGGCCAGATCGAAGCCGCGGTGCCCCAGCGGGCCAGGTATGGCAGCGCCGAACCAGGCATAGGCCAAGCCGGCGACCACCAGAAACGGAAAGATCAGGCCGATGGCACGCCGCGACAGCTCGAGGATCGCCACCAGCAGCACCCCGGTGAAGACCATGTCGCGAGTCGATGCCCAGGGTAGCTCCACCAGGATGCGCTCTGAGTTCATCGCCACGTAGCCGCAGGCGAGCACCGCCCCCACCGCCAGGGCGAGATCGAAAGCCACACCCAGTGGACGCCAACGCGTACCGACCCCCAGCGGATAGACTGTCAGCCCCAGCAGGATCACCAGCGCAAGAAAGATGCTGCGCTGGATCAGGCTATCGAAGGGTCCGGTGGCGGCGGTATACAGAATCAGCCCACCCAGCGTGAGGGCCAGCCCCCGTGTCAGATGCTCGCGCACGGAAAACTCCTTCGACGGCCGTTATTCGACAGGCTGCAGGGCATCAGGGATGTCCATGCCCTGCTCTTCGAAGTAGCGTGCGGCGCCGGCATGCAGCGGTACAGTACCGACATCGAGGGTCATCTGCGCAAGGTCGGCATCCTTGATCGCGGAGAAGGCATTGGCCTGGGGCTCGAGATTTTCCATCACCGCCTTGGTGATCTGGTAGGCGGTCTCTTCGTCCATGTCCGGATGAGCATGAACGGCCACGCCGAAGGCCCAGGTGGTGAAGGCCGGGATGCCGTCGGCTGCGCCCTCGGGAATGTCCACGACCGCGATATCGGGCATCTAGCTGCGCAAGGTATCGGCCTGCTCGTCAGTGAGTGACAGCACATTAATCGGCGTGAAGGTGGCGATGTCCATGGTCGAACCGTCCAGACGATTACCCACGCCGGACTTCACGTAACCGGCGATGCGCCCATCCTTGATGGAATCGACCACATCGGTGGTAGAGCCGCGAACGTAGTCAGGAGTGATCCCCAGCGTCTTCATTACCGCCTCGGTGGTGCTCTCGGTAGCCGAGCCGGTGATGCCCGGATTGAGGCGCACCCCATCCAGCTCCTGCATGCTCTCAATCCCGGCATCCTCACGCATGACGACGTTCTGAGGTGCCACGGTGTAGACCCATAGCAGGCGCGTATCTACCGGACGTTCCGCGAAATCGCCCTGGCCGGCGTAGGCGTGATAGCCGGTGTTGGTCGTCACCAACCCCATGTCCATCTGGTCGCGGCTGAGCCGGCGCAGGTTATCGACGGTGGCCCCGGTCTCCGCGACTGAGGAGCTGACGCCTTCGAGCTCGCTGTTGATGATCTGATTGACCGCCACGAAGTAGCCATAGTGGCTCGACGAGCTGGAGGTCGAGCCGATCAGCAGGCGCTCCTGAGCAGTGGCGGAAGCGGCGGCGAGAAGCGTGGCACTGGCGGCCACGGCGGTGAGCAGCGTTTTCATGGTGGTTGGCTCCTGGCCCGGTAGCGGGCTTGTTGTTGTAACGAATCATGGTGTGAAACAGCGTCTCGTGACGGTGCACGATCCACACGGCGGCGCTTCAGGACAGTGCGTCGACAGAGCGCCACTCAATGCAGGGTGGTCGCCGCCCTCAATTTTGTACATTGAATTGTTTTTAAAATCTGTTTTACTTTCTAAATGAACCCCAGCATCCGACAGCTCGGCGCCTTCGTCGCGGTGGCACAGTCGCGCAGCCTGGCCGAGGCCAGCGAGCGCATCCACCTCTCCCAACCGGCCATCTCGATTGCCCTGCGCAAACTGGAAGAGACGGTGGGCGGCGCACTGTTCTCGCGCAGCACGCGCCAGCTCACCCTTACGCCGGAGGGCGAAGCCTTTCTGCCGGTGGCGATCCGCCTGCTGCATGACTGGACCGAAGCCTTCGAGGATCTCGACGAGCTGTTCTCGAAGAAGCGTGGCAAGGTCACGATCGCCGCGCTGCCCACCCTCGCCGCCGGCTTGCTGCCGGGCGTGATCGCCGCGTTTCACGCCCGACATCCGCGCATCAACTTCGCCCTGCACGACGTGCTGGCCGAGCAGGTGAACATGATGGTGCGTGAAGGGCGCGCTGACCTGGGGCTATCGGTGCCGCCCTTCGATTCCGATGACCTCGCCTTCGAGCCGGTGTTGGAGGACCGCTACGTGGCGGTCTGTCCGCTAGGCCACCCGCTGCTTGAACGACCGCAGATCACCTGGCACCAGCTGGCCGGCCACCCTTTCATAGGCATCAACCGACTCTCCAGCTCGCGGCAGGATATCGACAGGATCATGGCCGAAGTGGGTCAGCCACTCGATATCATTTGCGATGCCAGCCAGATCGCCACCGTGGGAAGGATGGTGGCGGCCGGCGTGGGAATTAGCGTACTACCTAAGCTCAGCTTCCGGCAGATCGCCACCCACGGCATCGACTATCGCCCACTGATGTCACCCGACGTAAGCCGCCCACTCGGTATCGTCCAACGCCGACGGCATGCGCTCTCCACGGCTGCGGTGGCGCTTCGCGAGATGATTATGGATGTCTCCCGAATCACGGGCGCCTGAATTCCCGCGTTTTGTATGCAGTCCCGCGTATGGCGACAGTCGCGAGGGCGTGGGGATTGCCCAGCGCATCAACAATGGCTCAGACCTTGGCGACCTTCACGGCCGTGCCGGTGGCCACCAGAAACAGCATCGACTTCCCGCCGCCGGAGATCTCGCTGTAGTCGAGGTCGATGCCGATCACGGCGTTGGCTCCCATCTCTCCCGCCTCTCGCCGCAGCTCGTCCAGACAGGCCACCCTGGCGTCGCGAAGCGCATCTTGGGAGGACTTGTTGCGGCCGCCGAAGAAGTCGCGGAAGCCGGCGAACATGTCTTTGAGGATGTTCATCCCGAACACGCACTCGGCTGACACGATGTCGATGTGCTCGGTGACACGGTAGCCCTCGAGGTGCGAGGAAGTGGTGAGGATCACGCGGTCCGACATGAACGGGCTCCTTCTGACGTTGTGGCAACAGTGCCGATGTATCGCGGCGGCGCTGACGTGCACGAGGTGGCATTTCCAGCATGATCATGCTGTGCCGAAGTGCAATACGCTACCAGGGTATAGGTTGACACAGCACAGACCCCGTCAGTATCTTCCGATCAGCGCCGATTTGAGTCTCAGCTTGCGGGCGCTCTACAAATGCAGCTAAAGCGATGCCAAGAGGCCCGCTTTAGCACCTGCTGAGCGGGTTTTTTGTTGCCCGGCTACCGGGCTGCCGCCGATTTAAGCACCAACTTGCGGGCGGGATAGAAATGCAGCTAAAGCGGCGCCGTGACTCCCCTTTCCCCCGAGTCGGCGCTTGCCGACCGATCCCATGGGGGGAACAAGGAGTTCACATGACCCACATCAATGCGCAACCCCACGACCTCGAGCTGGATGTCTGGCTCAAGCAGCCCGAGAACCGCGTCAGCGTGCCCGACGATGCCGAGATTGCCTGCCTGCAGGAGATCCATCTGGGCGTCGTTGACGTGATCCCCGAGGCGCTGTTCTTCCGCCGGTACGCCGACCAGGATGAGCTGTGGGCAGCGGGACTGACTCATGGCGCCCCCGGCAAGCCGCGGGAGGAGCAGCTGGCCAAGGCCTACCAACAGGGTCGCGTGGCTTGGGCCGGCAGCCAGGGGTCCCGCGCCACGGGGGCAGAGCTCCTGTTTCGCGCGCTGACCGCCGCCCGCCAAGGCCATGTCTGGCCCGATGGTTTCCTCGAGGGCCCGCTGATCACAGAAGCCGCTCATTGCCGCATCGTCGGGGAGCTGGAGGCCGAGATTGAGCGCAATCTGGAGGAGGCGGAGGCGCAGTCCCAGGCGCCGATCCTGGTGCTGGCCCGCCAGCTGGGTCTGCGGCCCGAACCAGCCGGCAAGTCGCCTTCCGCCTGGTACGCCGACTGCCCTGGAAAGCGCCACCGACTGATGATCAGTAGCAGCTCGGATCAGTTCGGCTGCGGGTACTGCCGGGTGAAGGGCGAGACCGCCGAACTGGAAGCGCTGGCCAAGCAGCGCAAGGAGGCCCGCTCATGAGCCGCACTTACCTCTTTACCTCAGAGTCGGTTTCAGAGGGACACCCGGACAAGCTGGCCGACCGCATCTCGGATGCCATCCTGGACCGCTGCCGGGAGATCGAACCAGAGGCCCGGGTCGCCTGCGAGACTCTGGTGACGCCCCACCAAGTGGTGGTGGCCGGCGAGCTGGGCATGTCGTCGAGTCAGCGCCACGCGCAGGTCTTGGAGGAGATTCCGAGCCTCACTCGCCGCGTTCTGCGCGATACCGGCTACAGCGCGGCCTTCCCCGGCATCGACCCCGAGGGGTGCGAGATCCAAGTGCTGGTCAATCGCCAGTCGGCTCAGATCGCTGGTGGCGTCGCACGGGACGGTGGCGAGGTCGGGGCCGGCGACCAAGGGCTGATGGTCGGTTATGCCTGCGACGAGACCGAGACCCTGATGCCCCTGCCGATCCATCTCGCCCACCAGCTGATGCTGAGGCATCGCCAGCTGCGCAAGAGCCGTGCCCTGCCCTGGCTGCGCCCGGACGCCAAGGCCCAGGTGACAGTGCGCTACCGGGGCGATGAGCCGGTCGCGGTGGAAACCGTGGTGCTCTCGACCCAACACGACGAGTCCGTGTCCAGTGAGACCATCGAACAGGCGGTGATCCGCGAGCTGATCGAACCGGTGATTCCCGAGGGGCTGCGCAGCGTGACGATCCGCTATCTGATCAACCCCGCCGGTCGTTTCGAGATCGGCGGTCCGCAGGCCGATGCCGGCCTGACCGGGCGCAAGATCATCGTTGACACCTATGGCGGGCGCTGTCCGCATGGCGGGGGCGCCTTCTCCGGCAAGGACCCCACCAAGGTGGATCGCTCCGGCGCCTATGCCGCGCGCTGGGTCGCCAAGCATCTGGTGGCCGCGGGACTGGCTCGGCGCGTCACGATCCAACTGGCCTATGTCATCGGGCGACCCGATCCCGTCTCGCTGCTGGTGGATAGCCACGGCACCGGCAAGGTGCCCGACGAGATCCTGGAGCGTGCCGTGCGCGAGACCTTCGACCTCTCGGTGACCGGGATCCTCAATGACCTCTCGCTCCAGACACTGCGCTACTACGACACCGCTGCCTTCGGTCACGTTGGCCGCGAGGACATCGCCCTGCCCTGGGAGCAGACGCCGCGGCTCCGCGAGCTGAAGGAAGCGGCAGGCGTGACCCGTCGACCACCGCCGGATCAGCAGCGCCTGAGCCGGTTCCTGATGGAATCTCGCAGCTCGCAGGGGCTATCCGACGAGATGGCCGCGTGGTGGGACAAGCGCTACTGACGGAGCGGCCCGCCGCTCTGGGTGGCGTGCGGGTCATGACCCAGGGAGGTGACGATGCTGAGCGCCGATATTATCCGCACCGAGGATGACCGCTACGAGTGCATGGTTCTGACCGACAGTGTCGAAAACGTTCGCCCCAGCTTGGCGATGGGCAAAGATCCGGCGATACAGGAGCTGTGCATGGATTATGACTTTTTCCTGGGCCGATCCCCCGACTTCGGCGTATGGACGCTGCTGGCCGTGGATGCGGAAGCCCCGATGGAGGTGCTGGATCCTGCTGACCTGGTCGCCTGGATGTCCGACCCGCCCTGCAAGAACCTGCAGGCCATTACCGATGGACTCATCGAGCTGTTCCTCAAGTCCCGGCAGCAGTGGTGGGTGACGAATGACGACATCCGGGCCACCCTGGAGCGGCTCGATTTCTCGATCCCCATCGTGCGGGAGCTATTGCCTGGCGCGCCAGAACGTTGGCACCCGCTGCCCGCCCGGTTCCATAACCACTTCGGACTGTCCGAGGGCCACGGGGTGGACCGCGGGATGTTCCTCTTCTGGGAGCGCCACGATGCGCAAGAGATCATCGCCACCCTGGTCGAGGGGCGCTGGCATGGCATCTTGCTGATCTATGAGTTGTTCGCCGAGAACGTACTGCCGATGGAGCCCTATGAGGTCGACTGGCCGCTCCAGCGGCGAGGGAAGACACACCCTAAGCGCAAGTCGCGTGAGGATAAGCAATGCCTGTGCCGAATCTATCAGCAGGTCAACCGCCGAGTCGGCTTCTGCACCCCGCCGGTATTCGACGAGCCCGTCATCCGGCTCGCCGTCTCAGGCAGGTCACCGGATGACGCCATCAACAACTGGTACGCCATCGCCAGGCAGCTCCGTCTCGCACTGAGGGACAATCAGCGCGATGCAACCCGAAAATAGAAAAAACCTCATGGGTAACGACGACATAAATGCACCCGAGACCGAGAACGATGCCAAAGGAGTTGGGCGTTTACGCATTGCACGCTTGCGCCACCAGAACGTTCAGTTGCTCGGGGAGAAGCCGCGACGCGATAAGGTCAAAGCGGACCAGCGACGCTCTGATGAGGACAACGAGTCGTGTGGTAGCGGATAGCAACTGCCACCGACATCACCCTACTTCGTTTCTGATGGTACGGCATGGCATTGACATCAAGATATGCAGTAAACAGGAAGACTTGATCAAGTCGCTATCGGTCAGGCTGCCTGAAAAATATCCGGCTACTTATTGAATCACTTATGCTCCACCCTCATAATTGTCTTCGATATTCATCAGAGGCAAAGCCAACCATGTCAATTCTCAATACCTACTTGCAGAAAGAACAACAGATCGAGCAGCTTCAGGATGAGCTGGACAGACTGAAGAACGACGAGCGGCTCAAGACCGAGCTGGATTTCAAGAACCACCTAGAGACACTGATGCGTGAGTTCGACAAATCAGCCGCCGATGTCATCAAGCTGCTGGACCCCACGCAGAAGGCTGGCCAGGGCTCCAGCACGGCCAAGGGCGCGGGCCGCGCAAAGCGCAAGCTGAAGATCTACAAGAATCCCAACACCGGCGAAGTGGTCGAGACCCGCGGCGGCAACCAGAAGACCCTGAAGGCGTGGAAGGATGAGCACGGCGCTGAGACCGTAGAAGAGTGGCTGGTCAGGACTGAAGCCTGAAAAGGAGGAAGGATGATCCCAGCGCGGCTAGGCTGCGCTGGGATCATCGTATCTGAAAAAGAGAGCTTTCAACTGAATAGACAATTTCGGCCAGGAGCGGACGATCGGTCAAAGCTGATATAACCCTGAATCCGTGAGACCGGCACCCTAAAACGCTTCTAACTCGCTGATGTGCATGGCAATATAGCCGATATCGCCGTTCACCCGGACCGTCCCATGCCCAACGTCACGTTTCGCGCCAGTCGCCGCACTCTCACCAGCCATGCCGGGCTGTCGATCATCGGCCAGTGCCTCGAGATCGCCGGCGTCGATAGCCTCGATGCGCACCTGCCCACCACCCTGGGCATACCCAATAGCGACGTGCTCAAGAGCTACTTGGGCCTGCTTTGCCTGGGCATGAGCGACTTTGACGCCATCGAGAATTTCCGCCGTGATAAACCCTTCCGGCAATTGCTGGATATTCACAAGGTGCCGAGCGCCGCGACGCTACGTCAGCGCATGGAGAAACCCGCCGTCTGTGGTCTACAGGCTCAGCTTCCGGCCCTGTCCACCACCCTGCTGTCGCTGGTCGAGGCGCCCATCACTGCCCACGAGGGGTATGTGTGCCTGGACATCGACACCTTCGTCATGGACAACAGCAACTCCAAGAAAGAAGGCGTCTCGCGGACCTACCAGAAAGTTGACGGCTACACCCCGATCGCCGCCTATCTGGGCAACGAAGGCTGGTGTCTGGGTCTGGAGCTGCGTCCTGGTAAGCAGCACACCATGAAGGAGAGCAACGCCTTCCTGGCGCGGGTGCTGCCCCGTGCCCAGGGCCTGACCGAGCAACCGATCCTGCTGCGCGAGGACAGCGGTTTCGACAGCCAGGCCCACGTGGCACTGCTTGAACGGCAGCGGCAGGCCTTTGCCGAGGCGGGCCGCCAGCTGGACTATCTCGTCAAATGGAACCCACGCGACTCGGCCAAGGCCGATCGGGACACCTGGCTTGCAGTGGCGGCGGATTATTGGGAAGAACTGCGCCCTGGCAAGCGCCAAGCGCTGTGGACCCAGACCGTCTCGATCCGCGACGAGGCCAAGGTCGAATACGTGGTCAAGCGCGTGATGCGTCTGGTGGAGCGCACCGCCGATCACGATGGCCAACTGCTGCTCGAACCCGACTATGAGCTGGAGGGCTGGTGGACCAGCCTGGACGAGGCGCCGGAGGCGGTGATCAAGCGCTACCAGGCGCATGCCACCCACGAGCAGTTCCACAGCGAGATCAAGACCGATCTCGACCTGGAGCGGCTGCCCTCGGGCAAGTTCGCCACCAACGATCTGATCCTGCATCTCGCCCAGCTGGCCTACAACATCTTGCGCCTGATGGGGCAGCTGGGCATGACCGGTGAGCTGAGCCCGGTGCGCCACCCGGCCAAGCGGCGCCGGCTGCGCACCGTGCTGCAGGAACTGGTCCATCGTGCCGCCGTGGTGAGCCACAAGGCCCGCCAGATCATCCTCGACTTCGGGCAGGACATCGGGCGCATGACGGTGCTGACCACCCTGCGGGCTCGCCTGCGGTACCCGCGAGGTTCGCCATGTTGACCACCGGCCGAAGGCACGCTATCCACAGGCACTTCCAAGCGACACGCGATCGCCAAGTCTATCGTGCCCGACGGGTAGAAATGCATAACAAAAGGGGCCGTCAGCGCCGGCCAAGACGGCAATTTTCGGTTATGACAGGCTCGCGGTGGTCGATCGTGGCGGGGTGGATGGTCAAAAAATGCCGACTGGCAGTGATAGGGAAAGTGTCAGCGCCGACTTCACGGATTCAGGATAACGTTTGCAGCAGTGGCGCGACGTCAGGCGCGCCCCTTGACTGCACTGGTCATGCCTTTGATCTGATTAGCTCTGCTATTTCATAAGCAATCTCTTCTATCGTGTGGGTAGCAGTACTTCGGGCCACTTTATCAGCCAATGATGGACTGAAGTCCACAACCTGCTGCTTAGTTATGTTGTGCCATATCGGGAGAAGTATCTGTTCACTTGACACTGTGCGCGTGACAATCCCATCCAGCTCGTAATTCGTCCAACCCTTGTTAATAAATTCAGGGGATAAGACCACTAGGCCGACGCGACTATTTGCTAATCCCTTGTCAATTTTTTGCCTAAGACTGTCACCGATTCGAAGTGTCATTTCGTCAAACCATACGTTTAAACCTTCGGCCACTAAAGCGTTCGCTAAGGGACGGACAAAGTCATCTTTGTCTTCTGATGCATGAGAAATGAAAACATCATGCGTTTCACCACTTGTCTCGGTGGGCGGGGGAACATTGTCTCTAACGAGGCCTGGGACCTCGCTTAATGGCCGTTCTTGTATTTCCGGTAACACTCCAGGCAAAACACGAACCGACGCTTTAGTGCTACCTCTTAGCCCCTGCATATCAACGGCAACATGCCAATGTCCTGTTGATGGAATCTGCAGCCTTACTGGGGTCTTTTTAGCCAATCCTCCTGTATAACTATGGCGACGCCCTCTCTTGTAGCTATTAAAGTTGCTGCCATCCATCAGCCGGACATTAGCGCCACTGGTAAGGGTCACCTCTACTATATCCCCTCTTTTCCTTTGTCCAAGGTCAGTGTGAATAAACTGCATTTATAACTACTCCTTTGTAGCCAGAGGGGCATAACGCTTGAAATCAGCCGCGCGAGGGACGAGCGTCAGTTGTATGGCATTGTTAGCGAGCGACGGAGCGTGAGAAATTTCGGTACACATCGAAGTTCACCCCAAGCTCATTGCAGCGGTCCCTCACGAATCCATGGTCCCGACGCGCACCCCGCCTATCATAGGTTTGGCTATTTCCATCAATCATGGATAAAAGGTCCTCTATATCCTTCGCGTCATATTTCGATAGGAACGGAGAAATCGCCACACTGAACCTTTCATCTGCCTCATCGTACGACCAACTACCCCCATAGTACGAGTTAAAGATAGCATAGACTTGCTTTTTCCATTCCGCCGAATCGCTTATATTCTGGAGGGATACAACAACCTCGTTTGACAGTCCCGGATGCTCGTCAGACCCGATCCACTCTATGAGTTTTTCCGAATGGTCTTGTAGGGATCCGTTTAGGAACCACGCAAATATTCTTGCGTCGGCATCTATTTCCGCAACATGCTCAACTATGACCTTTGCCGCATCATTTAGGCAGTCATAGAGCGATGGATGCTGGGATAACAGCCGAATTAAAAGCCTCGCCGGCTCCCCCTCTTGAGCGATGTGGCTATAGTAATCTGACTCACTTGCCACCGCGTCACGCACGTCTGATGGGTTGCGGCCCACTAAGAGCTTGATAGCACGATAGTTTATTTCCCTATGTGCGTCACAATCATCATTCTGCAATCGAAATACGAGCTTCCATAGCGATCGGATAAGGCCTATTTCCAACTTCAGATCCGCTCTGGATAAGTATTTGCTCTCAATATATGATCTGAGCTTTTCGTCAGTTACAAGTACGCTTTTAGATTCTGCAAGGTCTTCAACAAGGGCATTAAAGACTCGATTTGTGTATATTGGAGGTTTAGTGAGCAATCCATCTAAGGTATTGCGAATTAGCGCACGGACTGAGTCCTTGTTCGGTTGATGCAGCTCTGAATTCCCAGAAAGGACGGGGTGCGCTGCCAAATGGCGTTGTCTCTGCAAGTACTTAAGATGGTCCAAGTCTGCCAAATCGAGAAGTCGCGTGCGCTCCTCAATCTCATCAATTAAACGCCCTTCCCATTCGGACGATCTGGCATTAGCTTCTTGAAGTCGCTCTATTTCATCTAGTATTTCCTTCCCAATTTCGTCCCCTGATATATCCCGGAGATACTGAAGCTTGTATATGATGTCGCAAACAGCTACTGACCAAAGCATGACAGTTGCTGAGCGCCAATTTCCTTGCTGATAGGAACTGACCACTTCACGAAAGTACTCTTTCGTACGGTGATCGAAAATCTCCGCAGCCCTTGTTTCAATTGAATACTCATCGCGAATCAAAATTCAATCTCCGTTATCGACGATTCCCCCGCTACACAAAATATCGTGCATGCTGCATATCCCCAATGAACGTGCCTGCAGCTTTTCCCGCATGTCAGCTTTGGGTCGATTGCTGGCATTCAGCCCCTCATCCCCTCACCCTCACCAGTTCCTCCCACCGCGTCGTGTACCTCGGCGTCCGCCGCTCACAGCGTAGCGCCCAGGCATTGCCCTGTCTCGGTAAACCCAGCCTGACGGTGTCTCGTCCCAGCTCGCGGTTAAGCTTGTCGACGGTAGCCATGAGCCGCTGACTGCGCTGCCGGTCGACTTCGCTCAGCGGGGTGTCGGCCAGGGAGAGCTGGCGGTTGGCGTCGGCGCTGAGGTCGAGCAGCATCACGCCGACCTTCTGGTATCGGTAGCCCTCCAAGAAGATCGCCTGCAGTCCGTGGGTGGCGGCCTGGACGATGTCGCGGGAGTCGTCGGTGGGACGGATCAGCGGCACCACGACGCTGTTGCGATACTGGGGCTGGTCGAGCTGAAAGCGGTTGGTATTGACGAACACCATCACCGCGCTGGTGACGCTGCCCTGGCGGCGCAGCTTCTCCCCTGCCCTGGCGGCGTGCTGTCTAATAGCCTCGCGCAGGTCGTCGGGATTGCTGGTCATTCGCCCGAAGCTTCGCGACACCATGATCTGCTTCTTCGGCGCGGTCATGTCGTCCAGCTCGATGGCGGTGTGGCCACGCAGTTCCCAGACGATCCGCTCCATCACCACCGAGAAGGCCTTTCGAATGCGCTTGGGGTCTGCCTCACGAAGCTCCCAGGCAGAGTTGATATTCATGAGTGCCAGGCGTTCGCCGGTACGCCTCGCCACTCCCCACAGCTCGGTCACAGGCAGCTGCCGGAGGAGCGCACGGGTGGCGGGGCAGTCAGCCTCGAGCTTGCACACACCCTCGTAGGCCGGGATCTTCTTGGCCGCCCGGTTGGCCACCTTGGCGAGCACCCGGGTCGGGGCGAAGCCCACCGATACCGGGATGCCTGTCCACTGACGGACGGTATGACGCAGCCGATCACCGCGCGCCTCCAGGGTGGCAGGATCGAAGCCCTGGAAGCCGACGAAGCTCTCGTCGATAGAGTAGACCTCTACATGAGGCGAGAACTCACCGAGCGTGCGGGTCACCCGCTGGCTCATGTCGCCGTAGAGCGCGTAGTTGCTGGAGAGCAGTATGACCTGGCGACGAATCTCGGACGGTAGCAGGTGCATGGCGGCGCCCATCTCCACACCCAGGGCCTTGAGCTCGTTGCTGCGGGCGACCACACAGCCGTCGTTGTTGGAGAGCACACCCACAGACCGCCCCTCCAATCGAGGATCGAAGACCCGCTCGCAGCTGACGTAGAAGTTGTTGCAGTCGACCAGCGCGATCATGCCGACGCACCCGGCAGCGCATGGACGACATGGGTTACCACGCCCCACACATGGGCCTCGCGGCCGTCCAGCGGGATCGGCCGGAAACGTGGGTTGCTGGCGGTCAGGTAGGTGCGCTGTCCGACCCGTTCCAGGCGCTTGACGGTCAGCTCGCCATCCACGGCGATGACGATAGCCCTGTCCGGTAATGCCTCCAGGCTGCGATCCACCACCATCAGGTCGCCGTGGTGTATCCCATCACCCAGCATGGAGTCGCCCTCGGCCCGCACGAAGAAGGTCGCTGCAGGTCGCTTCACCACGTGAGCATGCAGGTCGATATCGGTGTCGAGATGATCGTCGGCGGGGCTGGGGAAGCCTGCCCTGACGCGGCAGCCCAGCAAGGGCTGGTGATGCTGGAGAGTAAAGGCCTGGGCGGGACCGATTACCGCCGCGGTGGTCTGGTGGATGGACGACATGGGCGAACCTCTTTTTAACTGTATATATAAACAGTATCCAGAGGCTCCCAGCCGTCTGCAAGGCCTGGAACGATGTCGCCCCGGCCGAAACCGAGGCGAAGTGTGATGTGGGGCCCATCCCTGGGCGATGCCATCCATGGCGCTCATCCTGAAGAAGGTGCGTCGACACGCTGAATGAGGCTCACCAAGGCCTCACTGTGATCCACCACATGCTTGGGAACCAGACGACATCTCAGCGTTGCGGTGTAAGCGATGTCTCACATCGCGAGGCTCAGGGTCTCCGAGGGCGCACAGCTGCTGTCGGTGATGGCCTACGGCGAGAATGTGTCAGCCAGGCTACGGTTTTCTGAAACGGTGGGAGAGCAATCGTGCATGAGATCGATATGATCCCTGCCCCCGATGGCACCTGGATCATGAGCTGCCCCTGTGGGCAGACTGAAATCCGCGGGCGCGGCGGCAGGAGATGGCAACACTTCGAGGCGACGATGCTGCCGATTGGGCGCTACCGCGTCACCTGCCGAGCCTGCGGGCGCTGCATGGAACAACGGCTGCGCTACGTCGCCAAAGGCTCCAACAGGCTGGCCCCCTCCTGATCCGAGCGATTGACACGTGTCGACGCCGTCAAGTCCTCAGCCTTCAGGTGATGCACGGCGGCACGAAAGGCGTCGCGCTCCACCAGGTCAGGATTCAGCCACGCCTCGAGGCTGGCATCATCCAGCACCAGCAGCATGCGGTCGTGGATGTTCTTGGCGATACACCGGGCTAGTGCAGTAATGATCGTGTTGCATGACCGGCTACTTAGCCGTTGCGTTCCGTTGCGTTTTTGTGGTGGCGTTGCGTTATTCGCCACACAATCGAATCAGCTCTGGAAGGTAAATCACGACGCCGACCGGCTCTGAGCCTCCACCTCTCACGCGTGGTCTAAAGACCTGCCATTATTCAATAAATCTAGGCCTGAAAAATATCCACCTTCGTCTCCAGGCAACGGCGCATGGAGAGGTCATGCGCCCCTACCCCGAACCACAGATCTGGCTTCTGGTAGAAGTCGAGACCACGGCCAATCTTGATCACCCAACCGTTGTCGATGCGAATCTCACGATCATGCAGGTTCTCGTTGATCAGAATCTTCAGCTCGATATCCAGCTCCAGCAGACTCTGCTTGAGCTCCTCGAACCGATCATTGAGACCCTGTAGGTCGGTGTCCTGGTCATAGCTGGTGGTCAGCACGATCTTGCGTACCGTCGGCGACTTGATCACTGCTTCACAGAAGCGCACGAAGTTGTGCACCTGATGGTTAGCCCTGATGTAGGGATCGTCGATCTCCACCAGCTTGGCTCTCTGAAGGTACGGGAGCAACAGCGACTCATAGCTATTGCCGGTATCTCCATAATGGATCGTGAAGTGCTGCTCCTTTGGCTCGGCTGCCGCCGCATCAGGCACGGCCTCAGCCGCAGGCGCCAACGCCTCTGGCTTCAACTCTGCTTCAGCACTGGGAAGGGTAGACAGGGCAGCCTTGGACTCAACCTCTTCGTCCCCCGCATGGATATTGCGCCGACTCGGTTCCTGGGTGGCATTGGCAGTCTTGGATTCCGGGCAATAGACCACCACTTCCTTACCAGAGGCATTGAAGTAGGAGAGATTGATGCGCGAGAACTCGTCATCGGTCTTGCGCTTGTTCATCTGCTCCTTGATTCGACGGCGGCTCTCGACCGCATAGGCCACGTACTCCTCGAACTCCTCATCGGTCGGCTTGCCGTTGGGGTGGAGGATCTTCAGGAAGGCGCACAGCGTCTTCTTGATGCCCTTCTCGTCTCTCCCCTCCACGGCGTCACCCAGCTTCACTCGGCTGGAGACCTCTTCATAGCGGTTGGTCTGCTTGAACTGGTAGTGGAAGGCCTCCGCCAGGTAGTCGGTGATGAAGCCGTAGTTGCCGGTCAGGAACTCGCTGCTGTTCTTGGGCATCTCCCAGCCGGGTAGGTAGCAGGCGAAGCGGTCCTGCACGGCCAGATCGAACTCCTTGGGTAGCGGCTGGAAGAGGTCGTACACCTCGGAGTTGACGATCTGCTCCACGGAGAGGTCCAGGTTGCCCACGAAGGTCATGGAGGCCTCGGCGATCACCTCGACGCCGCGGGAAAAGCGGCCGTTGGCCAAGAAGTCCTTCATGATCTGGATGGTGTCAGGGTCCTTGATCTTAATGCCCCCCACCTCATCGAAGGCCACGGTGTCCCAGAACCCGACCAAGCCGATCTTGCGGCGCTGCACGTTGTAAAACAGCGTCGCCTTGGTTGCCTGCCCGCCACTGATGAGCGTCGAGTAGGGTGAGAACTCACTGTAGAAGTACGACTTACCGGTGCCCCGCGGACCCAACTCGATGAAGTTGAAGTTGGGCTCGATCAGTGGCGCCAGACGGGCGATGAAGTGGAACTTCACCCGCTTGGAGAGTTTGCTGGGCTCCAGGCCCACCGAACGCAGGATCACATCCAGCCAGTCGTCACGGCTGAAGGCCCCTCGGCCCTCACAGTAGCGGTCGAAATCGAAGCGGCTCAGCTGTATCGGGCGCAGGTCCTCGACAAAGAAGGCGTAGTCGTCGTCCTCGATCTCGTTGTAGGCGATGGTCACCTCGGCCCACAGCCCACCCTGCAGCAAGCGCTCGTTATCCCGATAGAACTTCTCGCTGATCGCCACGCGGCGGGAATCGAAGTTCTCGAGGGCGGCCCAGTGGCGACGGTCCTTCTCCACGTAGTTGACGTGGACCTTGTCGATGAAGCGGTGCTTACCCTTGGTGGCCACCCGGGACTGGGCTGCGTTGGCCTCATTGGGCCGCACGTAGTTGTCGTTGAGGGTGTCCAGCACTGCCTCCATTCCGGCCTGGATCTCCTCGGGCTCGTCGCTGGCGCAGTAGCGCGCCAGCAAGAACTCGAGCACAAAAGTGGGGACGTTGGTGCCCTTCTTGATGCGGTGCAAAAGGTCCTTGCGCACCACCTTGCCATCGAAGAGCGAGGTCAGCTGCTGGTCGAGCTTATCCTGATCAAACTGGCTCATGGCTTACACCGCATAGTCCGTTTCGAGATCAATCTTGCTGTAAACAGTATGGGTCCGAGGATCGAGGGCCTTCACACTGAACTTGCCCTCGAACTCCATCTGCATCTTCAAAGTCACCTTAACCGACTCGCCCGCCTGCAGCGCCAGGGTCCCGGTGGCCGGGTTCACCGGGCCACCGGTGCGCGCCTCACCCACCACGTTGCCCTTCTTGTCCTGTGCCTCCAGCAGAATTTCGTAGCTGCCCTCGCTGGAGAACATGTCTGCGGCCTCCACGGCCACGTCGATGACCGGCACCCGGGTGGTGATGCGAGTCGCTCCGTTCTTGTAGCCGATCATCACGCTCGCCCGGGTCACACTCGGCTGCTCGCGCCCCTTGATCTGCATGCGAATCACCGGAAGCACACACTCCTGCAGCGACAGCCCCCCATGGAAGTAATCAAGGCCGGCACGGTAAGGCACCAGGCTCAACGGCGCCGCCAGTCTCGACGCATTACCGCGTATCCCAAGCCGCTGGGCCTCCATCACCAGGTGGTGGGCATCGGCGGAGCCATCTCCCAGGGCACAGCGATCATGCACCATCAGCCAGTCGCCGTGGGGCTTGGTCGCGATATCGCCGGCATCGGCATGGGTATTCATCACGAAGCCGTGATCGGTCGCGATCACCACCTCATGGAAGCCAAACTCGATCAGGCGATGCACTGCCATACGGATGCGCTTCAACGCATTGGTTATCTCGGCGGGTGCCGTCTCAGGGTGATTCTCGAAGTGGCTATCGATCTCCACCGAGCGCAACACCAGCAGGTCTGTCTCCTCGGCGACCTCAGGCGCCTTGTTACGTACAAAGTCCTCGAGACGCATCTCGGCAAAGCGCTGCCCATAGCGGCGGCGGAACGCCTCCATGCGCTGGGGCACGTTGCCCACCGGCTTACCCTCCAGCAGGGGCGTCAAGTCTTTCTCGCCCTTCTCCAAGGTGAGCAGGTCGGCAGCCCCTGGCAGTAGGCTAGCCATCCCCACCGGGGTAATGCTGGGCAGCTGCGCCAGCGCAGGCTGCATCTCGATGACACCGTCCTCGGCCAACTGCTTCTCCAGCGCCACGCCGAGCTCATAGCGCAGGGCATCCACCATGAAGTACGCCACCCGGTGGCCGTTTTGCTTAAGCCCCGGGGCGACCAGGCGATCAAACACCTGCCCATTGGCCAACATGCCGGGCAGCGGCCATCCAGTCTTGCCGACCAGTCGCATGAAGCTACCCTGCGTGGCATCGGCCAATTTGTCATAGTGCTTGCGGGCCCGCTGCATCAGGCCACTCATCTCGCGCAGGGTGTCCTGCCACTCATACTCGCTGACCGCCTGCTCGAACTCTCGATGCAGACGATCCATCTCCCGCAGCCTGCCCACGTAGAACTGCACGAGCGGCTCAAGGCTATCGGTATGGTCGGGCAGCTGCTGCTCAAGGTCCTCACAGCACTGGGCCAGCGCTGCCGCCGTCTCCACCAGATACCACTTGGCGCGGCTTTCACCCTTGGCGGACCAGACCGAGCGCTCGTGCTGTGAGAGGATGCGCCGCACCCCATCGAGGTCATTCTGCTCGAAGGCCGCCACAGCCTGGGCCAGGAAGGTGCGCTCCTCGAACGGAAAGGTGTCGAGCACGCCCAGATCACTAAGGCCCTCACAATAACGGGGCAACTCCAGGTCCCGCTCGATCGCCTCGGCCTTCTCGATATAGAGATCCTGGGTACGCCGGTCGTTACGCAGCGCCTCACAAAGCACCTCGACGATCGGCCGAGCACTCTCGGGCGCCCGGGGCATATCGGCAAGTGCATCGGGCAGACTCTCGGGCAGGTCAAAAGCAAACTCACTGAACAGCACGAAGCGCCAAAGCTCTTCTCCGATGGAGGACAAGGTCTTGCCCCGGGTGCGCAGCGTCAGGCCCAAGGAGCGCTGGAACAGGTCTCGCGCCTCACTCACCCAGGCGTCGCTGGCCTTCAGGGCTTCCCGCTGGCTGGCGCTGGGCGCCAGCAGGCAGAGCAGGATGTCGCGACTCGACTCAGCCCCCAGCTGCGCACGCAGGTTGGGCCAGCCGACACCGCCACCCACAGCATCGATCACCGCAAATTCGGGGTTCGGGTCATTGGCGAATAGCTGGCGGATCTCATCGCCATGCTCCGGCTTGGCCTTCAAGCACAGGGTTTGGTAGCTGTCGCCATCTCCATCGGGGAACATCGCGCCACAGGCGACATAGGGCGCAAAGGGGTCGACTTGCTTGTGCTCATCATCCAACGGCGCCGTGACCGGCACGTACACCAGCAACCCTTCCAGCTCACCCCGCCCGAGGGCCTGGAGCCCGCGCAGCGCCTGCTCGCGGCTCTCGATGCTGCTCTCGGTGGCATCCACCACTGCCCGCCGCTCCGTAGCCAGCCCCTGGCATAGGCGGCGATAGAGACGCTCGGGATCATAGACCACCACGACCAAGTGCTGGCGCAGTCGCTCCGCCAGCACCTGCTCCTGGATGTAGGCCTCAATACTCATGCCATCTCCATGGAAAGCTGGCGTGTGACTTTTCTGCTGCCAAGAAACTCACTAAGGGACCAGCGTTTCAGTGCAAACTTCCTATAGCGACTCTCTTGCAGCTCATTGATGCCATCATACAGGTCGTAATAAAAATTCTTTGTCCGCTTTCTACCTTCATAATCCTTGAGGACTTTCTTTATATCTCGCGCCGCTTTCCTAACATGGAATAAATCAGTTGGCGGCTCCTTATTATCACCATTCAAATAATGCTCCACTTTATCTTCAATATCATCATTACGCCCTTGAATATTCAACCGAAGCTCTAACAGCACAAAATTTCCCAAACGCCTGCGCTGATACCAGTCTTTATATCGATCATTATGTCCTTCATCGACACGGTTTCGCCTTGCCCAAAGGTGCTCGACGGAAAGGTAGTCACTGCTGAGCCCTTCTTTCCTGGTCAACAAAATCTTATCGATAGGTATTGTTTTATTTTCCTGGAGATACTCCTCATAGCTCATAAGAAAATAGCGCAGAGACCCCCATTTAAAGAAGTCAAAATTTTCATCTTGGGATAGCACTAAAGACTCTTCAAACAGGTGATCTGGCGAGTTACCGAGAGAAAATTCCACCAAACGGTACTCAAGCGCATCTTCTTCACTACCGATGAAAGACTTACCTAATATTCTCTCTTCTTCTGAAAACCCAGCGAGCAGCTTGCCATGATAATAGCCTGAAGCACAATTATATAGATATGCCTGCCCACTATCATTTCGACTCATAATGTCCCGCGCTAAATATACGCGAAAGTTAAGTTTCTCGACGAGCTCCAGCAAGCGAGACAATTTTTCCTGATCATCACCAAGCTTGACGACAAGAGCAATAAAAATCGGCATAATAGATGCTTGACGGGCTTGGGCGCGAATACGGTCGAGCTGCCTACGCACCCCGCTGATAAGACCGCGATGATCCTTGGCATAAAGCTTGACATACCATCGCGACGCCATTTCAAGAAATCCAACAAACTTTTCTATCTTTCTTATCAGCGCTTCTTGTTCTTTCTTTTTACCCAAATGCCGTCCAATTGAAAGGCGTTTTTTTATCGTGTCATAGCCATACTGACTATCTGTCTTATTAACCTGATAATGTACAACCAAGCAGTAGCGTAGAAAAGCGCTTTCTTCTCCGGGGGAAGTCTTCTTTGCCTGTGTCAGATTATGAAGGATATTTGACCAGTTCTGATCTATATCATTCCGCAATTTTCTCGCACCAAGCTTAACACTACAGTAGATAAGGTAATTTTTGACCTTCTCAAGCTCACTAAGCTCTTTGCCCCGATTATTAATTACCTCAAACATGATACCAGTTTCAGATGTTTCTTCCGGTGCATAGACTATAAATCCAAGTCGCTCGGATACCGCATTATAAACTCTCTTGGCTGACTCAGTATCGACAATATGTTCGTCTAGCCACCCCGCAATCAATTTTTTTGCCCTAAGCAATCTCTTGTGGCCACTGACAGTAATATCAGATTCATCAAGTCGCTGCTTGTTTATAATGTATTTTTCATAGAAAGCATGTGTATCTTGGTTCAGGGTGAACACCAACCGTTGGTTACCAATGCTGCCTCGGTAGATAAAACTCTCTAGCAGATGATCACAACGTTCTTCCCACCGATCGCAAAGTTCTCTCAACAAAATAACAAGAGTCGTCAACCTCTGCTGGCCGTCAACCACATAGAAGGTATCTGGCTGATCTTCTGGCCTCGACAGTACCATCGTGCCAGTGTAGTGACGCACACCAGAACGGCTTTCCAGCAAGTGACTAAGATCCTCGAGGAGGTCACCCACTTGTTTTTCTCCCCAGGCATAACTGCGCTGGTAGTCTGGAACCACAAAGAAATGATCCTGGAAGATTTCTGGTAGCGTCATCAGTTCGGCACCAAAACTCTGACCGTTCACTTGCCCCCTGCTTCTCTGCATGCGTCCTCACTATTCAAATCTAAGAAAACTTTGTCTTAAGTCCGGACTGGTCTAACCCCGCCCTTGCGCCTAAGTCCATAACCGACACGATAGACATCCGGCATGTTGATCCTCCCATCCTTCAGCCGCTCCATCAGGCCTAGCGCTATCAGATCATCGAGCACTCCTACCGGACCTTCTTCGATATGAAGCGGTGGCAATCGTACGGTCTTGGCATCGATACCCTGTTGCAGCGCATCCAAGGCGCCAGCCGCTTGCCATTTCGCTTGGATATCTTTGATCT
This sequence comes from Halomonas sp., assembly GCF_034520545.1. GTDB lineage: Bacteria > Pseudomonadota > Gammaproteobacteria > Pseudomonadales > Halomonadaceae > Halomonas. Next base: position 86,459 of record NZ_JAXHNN010000015.1, on the reverse strand, counting down.
CGACCGGCAAGGACATGTCCTCAAGGGGTACGAGCAGAGTACGTATCCAGGGGTAGTCCTCCTCAATCTCCTGTACGCGAATCCTGGAGGCCTCCTGCACGCCACGCTTGATGCTCTCGAAATGCAGTACCATCTCCTGCTGTACACGGGGGGGATCTTCGGCAGCTTGGCGCAAAGCGGCCAGAAAACTGCGCGGACTCACCTCACTGCGCGAGTCCGCCAGATGATTAGGTAGCCAGGAGTAAGGCAGCCCTCGACGCTTGTCGCGCCCCATCCAGGGGCCGGTAAGGGCATGAAAAACTTGCCGCTGCACGCTTTCCTCGAAACGCATCGGCTCCGGCACACGCCAGGCACCGCTTTCCTGTTGCCAGATGATGCCCGGCGCGCACTCCACCGCACCTTCGCGGAACAGCTTGCCACCCTGTTCGGCATTGGCCAAGTACTGCCACAGCAAGCCGTACAGATCCCGGCGCAGCCATTCCAGCGTCACCTTCTGTGCCATCACCTTGGAGGCATCTGGGAAGCTTCTGACTGCGGCATCTTCCAACTGATCGGGTCGCACGAATACCTTAAGACGGATGGCTCGGTAGGGGCGGAACTCCAAGATCATCTGCAACAGGCCACGCAATAAACCGTTCATCTTGTGCCAGTCGTCGGCGCTGCGATCCAGGGCATCGAAGAGTACTAGATGCATGGCGCCCTGCCGTTGCAATCGTTGGTCGCATTCATACAGGACCTGGTCGATCTGTTCGGGGTGGTGTGACAGCCATTCGATTCGTGCGGCCCAATCGCTGAGCGCGGCGAACTCAACAGGCGCCTGTTCTCCCATTACCTGCTGGAAGATCACCGCCTGCCAGATACGCCACGCCTCATGGCGATCATCCAACAGCTTGCTCAGAGTGTGCTTGCCGGGAAAAAGGTTGCCGGCGGGCTTTTCGCTGAAGCCGGTGGTGACCACACACTCCGCTGGCAGGCCTGCGGCTTTACCCAGCAAACTGCGCAGATCGGCACTCTGCAGAGCGGCACACCAGAAGCTCTTGCCGGAGCCACGAATGCCCTGCACCAGCATATTATTGGGAGTCAGTGCCTTAGCATGAACGGCAGGCAGGTAGAGATACTCGGCCTGCGGAGCCTCGCCGTGCAGAGAAGTATCGACTGGTAGCGCCGAGCGCAGCGCTTCTCGCAGCGCCTGGGGAAAACGGTATTCGCTCATGTCCTCTCCTCACCGATGGCGGCTATCACCCATTGATCGACGGCCTCCATGAAGCGACCGAGAGACTCCTGTGCGGTACGGGCATCGATGCCGCCCTTGGCGGGATCGAACTCCTGGAGCGCGCGATGCCAGAAGATCGGCCAGGGAGCGTGCGGCGCGGCCTCATCGTGAAGGTCGAAGGAGAACGCCTCCAGGTCATCTGGCTCGGCCTGGTCGTAGAGCTGGTCACGAAAGACGTCCCAGGCATGCTCCCGAAACCGACGTAGATACTCATCACGTCCAGTCTCGGGCACCAGACTGGCCACCACCTGTAATCTGTGACGGAAGGCCTCCACGTTGGGGTGACGGTTCCAGTGCTCGAACAGCATCCGATACCCCGCCCAGGTCTGAGTCGAATCGATCCCGAACAGCAGGGTATCGGCGTCCATGCGAGTGACCAGTACCGCGGCGATATCGTGGAGGCCGGCGCGACTATCGAGAATCACCAGGTCCGGCGCGTGGTGCCGTTCCAGCACCTCGACCAGACGATTGAGGCGTTCAGCCCAGGACATAGGCTGGCTGCCACTGAACTCGGCATAGCAGCGCGCCAGCTTGGGTAAATAGCCCCCTGTCTTACTGCCGTAGGCTGGCACCACCATCACCTCGCCGGCCAGCTCTTGGGCCAGTGGGCTTATGCCCACCAGCTCGGGCTCGATGATATCCGCCTGACCCACGCCATCTTCCACAAACCAGTCAACGATCCCGAAGTCAGGTCGATGTTGCTCCGGCAACAAGGTGCTGCTGACACCCGGCGATTCCAGATCGAGGTCGAACACCAGCACCCGTTTGCCCTGCTCGGCCAGATGCCACGCCCAGTTGACCAGGGCAGTGGAGCGGCCCACGCCGCCCTTGATGCCATAGAAGGTCACGCGAGGATTGGTGGTGATTCGCGCCAGCGAGTCGCGCATCCAGTCCTGGCCGATCACCTGGCGATCCAGCAGGTAAAGGCCCTCACTCTCTGGCTCGTCACCGAGTTGTCGTCTTTCCGCCAGGACCGCATCGGGCTCGGCCAGCTCATCCTCGAACAGCAGCGCACGCTGTGGCGGGAATCCATAGCGACCCAACGACTCGGACAGCGCCCGGCTGTAACCATCCAGCGCGGTCGTATCGATCTGGTCGCGGCGACCCCTCAGTACTGGACGAATGCGCCCTCGCAAGTCGCGAACCAGGGTGATCTCATCAGGCAGTTTGTTGCGCCAGCGAAGGGTCAGCTCCTCAGCTCGCTGCAGAGCGTTGTGAAAGAGCACCGTTTCTTTTTGGTTATTCATCACAGCACTCCATCCAACCAGGCCGTCTGCAAGCATATTCGAGCATAACCAGCCCCAGAGTTATGGACCCATACTCTCTCTTGCCGAATATCACTACGGCTTGCATAGCGGTCATTGACGCTCCAGTCATCGAAGGGAGCCCAATCATTCCTCAAAATGGCAGCATATCGTGCCCCATCACGATTTGTCGCGAATGTCTGAAACTCGTCCCAGAGCTTGTCGATATGTACTCGGTACTTTCGTTCTACCGGCGCACCGGTAGTCTCATTCAGTTGCATTCCCAAGCCCAGCATAATCGCCTTCAACGAACACTCGGCCGACAGACCCAACAGATGATCCGCGTTGGCGAAACGATCATCTTGAAACAGACAATGGGCGTCATCCCAATGGCGCTCGGCAGCATCGGCGAAGTCCGGGTTCATTCACTACTCCCTGTGCTTTTCTTGCGGCCGCGCGTCTTCTTGGGCGCCGGCTCGGGTTCGACGTAGAGGTGTTCGAGATCGTGGGCGATGGCCAGCGACTTGTCGGTGACGCATTTCTCACGCACACGGTCGGGCCAGTAGGCCATGGCCAGGTGGGCCCAGTCATAATCACCCTGCTCCAGCTTCTCCCAGGTCTCTTTGAGCACGTTCTGCCAGGGGCGATGGCGGAACAGCCGCCATAGCGGTGCTGCGGTGATCTGCACGCCGTCGTCGTGGTTGGGTTTGTAGCTGGGGGCGATCTCGAGCAGCGTATCGCGCAGATCGGCCAACTCGTCGCGGAAGTCGCTTAGCTCCTCCAGGCGCTTCTCATCCTCACGGCTTCGATTGGCACCGGCAGCACACAGATTGGCCAGTTCGCTGTCGACCTGCTTGAGCTTGGGCTCGACGAAGTCGTTGACCGCGGTGAAAAGGGTCTGGTCGGTCAGGTCCGGGTAGTACAGCCACAGAGTGTAACTGCCCGAAGCCGTCGCCATCGGCCAGTAGATCGGTGCCTTGCGGCGGCTCTTGGAGTACTGCTGCAAGTGGTACTTGAAGAAGTCGCGGCGCAGCCAGCGGCGCAGGTCCTCATCCACCTGAACATCGACGGTCTCCAGCACATCGGCCATCAATCGCGGCAGGTCGTGCTTATGGCCCTGATCATCGACAAGAATACTGGCATGGCGATGGTAGGGCTCGGCACCATCGGGGAGCATCCCCGGGCTCTTGGCCGGTAGCGGATCGAAGGGGTCCGGCTCGGGTGGAGCTTCGCGTTCGCCTGTAGCCAGGCGCCAGTCGAAGCGGCCAAACGTGACACCGGCTGCCCAGGAGAGCAGCGCGTCCAGGGGTGGTGCCTCTTCTTTCTGTTCTTCATCGTCGCTGACTTCTTCAAAGTCGCTCGCTGGGTCAATATTTCCCAGAGCAGCTTGGCGATCTTCTTCTGAGAAGCCATATAAATCAAAAGCAATATTATCAATCTCGTCCTGAATGTCCGAAATCTTTGCTTCAATGGCCGCTGGATTGTAATCGCCAAGCCGATAGCGCAACACTTGTGGTATGAGAAACGCGTGAGTAACCTCTACAACTGTATCCAGAGTCCGATTCAGCGACCAAGCTTTTATGGCTAAACTAGCTAAGCGTTTTGATTGCTCATCTTCGATCAATGGCCACGGGACCAATTGCAATATACCTACAATGAATTCAGGATATCCGAATCGACCAAGAGCTACCTTAAAAAGGTAATCAAAGGCTTTACTGTTGAACAAAGCCAGCGCAGATAACTCCGTCCCCTCTGGGAGGAACGCGCAATAGCCACGAGCCGAAAAACTACTTCCACGTTCGAGCACCTGAGGTGAAAAGCTTCGTGAGCGCAGTGGCCAAGTCAACCCTAGCCGCCCGAAGTAATCGCAACCATCTAAGCGAGTTCCAAGTATCGATTTGGTTTGATAGCCAGCACGAAGCTCTGCGCCTCCACTCAGCCACTTAAGTAGAAGACTTTGATCCACATAGTAAGGCGAGTGATTGCCGCCTTTCGCGAAAGGTAACCATTGTTCAGCACTTACAACTTCCCACCATGCTCGTACGAATCGCTCGTCATCACCAGTAGTTAGCCCATGTTTAACAAAGCGACCGTTGCGCTCAAAGCGGTCAAATCGCTTGAAATTTTCCCGGATTTCATCACTCACCCAGTAGGCAAAGGGCTTGCCCGGGACAGCATCGAAGGCCTCGGGTGCTACAGTGTATATCCGCGAGTCGGGCCGCCCATCGCGCAGGCAAGCGCATACCTCGGCCAATGGCGCCGCTTTGCTGCTCTCGCTCAACAAACGCAAAAAATTGGTCATTTGGATTTCTCCAAAACATAGGCCGCGGCTTCAACCATGGCATCGTCCATTACCCCATAACCTAGATCGGCCATAACCTCGGGACGTGCGATTCCAAGAACCACCTGTTCACGCCAGTTACGGTAGCTTGATAGGAAGAAGCAGGTCCGTGAAGTAATCGCACCCAGACGCCCACCTTTTCGTATAACTTCCACGCCGCGCTCCACGAAAATGGCCAACAGATCATTCTTGCTATTGGGGTATTCCTTGCCCAGCTTGGTCTTGACGCCTGCACTCAGCGCACCAAAGGGCGGATTCATCACCACCACATCGAAGACTACCCGGCAGAGGTCAATCATCCGCAGCCCCTGCAGCGCATCCTGGCTGAAAAGGCGGCTCTGGTAGGTGGCGCCGGCTTCATCGGAGAACTCCAGCAGGGCCCGACGCAGGCGCTCTTCGGCCTTCTGCCAGGTCTCCTGCTCTTGCGCGGCGAAGAGGTCGCTCCCCTTGCCCACATAGACCTGACGGATCAGCGCGAGGAGCTCCTTCTCGGCGCGCAGCAGCACGCCGAGTTCGGGCAGCCCCTTGAGCATCTGCAATGTCTTCTCGAAGAGCTCGGCGTCCCGGCTATCCAAGCGGGCCATGAAGGCCTCTCGCAGCGCTTTCTCGGCGGGCGGTGCCACGGCGGCAATCACATTGCCCTGTCCCACGTCCGGGCGCTGCTGGGCCTTCACATCGGCCTCGTGCCAGGCGCGCTGGGCCCGCAGCCACAGCGCCAACGAGGCGATCTGGGCGGCGCGGGGGTCGATCTCCACCCCGTAGATGTTGTGCTCGATGATCAGCCGCGGTACGTCGCGCAAGTAGGCCGCTTCATCGGCGTAGGTGTGGCAGAGCGGTTCGAGGCCGGCCTCCGGCTGGGTGGAGACATCCAGCGCGCCGGGGCCGTGCTGCTGCTCCCACTGCCAGGCGTCGCGATAGATCTGCAGGAAGAGATCGAAGGCGTAGAGCCCGAAGTGCATGGACCCACAGGCTGGGTCCAGCAGCTTGAGGGTGCGCGGGTCGCGCAGCTTGATGCCGGCCTCGGGCTCCTCGTCCGGCTTGACCAGCAGGTACTGGCAGCTATCGCGCAGCGGCGTGGTGCCGCCGGTGGCGTTGAACCACTGCCGGCCCAGGGTATTGTCCACCAGGAACTCCACCACATAGCGCGGGGTGAAGAACTGGTTGCGCACCGCCAGCTCGCGGCTGTTGCGCGGGGCCTGGCTGGCCTTGCGCATCGCCTTGCGCTCTTCCTGGCTGTTGAAGTACTGGTAGATCCAGCCAATGGTTTCATCCAGGGCCCACAGCGGCTCGATCTCGTGATCGTTGAGCAGCTCGAGCAGCGCATTGAGCGCCGTCTCCCGGGGGAACAGCCGCCCCTGGGGGGCGAAGCGGTCGAACAGCGCCGGCAGGTCAATGGCAAACTCGTCGAACAGGCTAAACAGGAAGGTCTCGTAGGCCTCGCCGGTCTCGCCCAGCGCTGTGCCCGCCAGATGGCGATAGAGCTCGAAGGCCTGGGACTGGGTGCCCTGACTAACCGACTCCCGCAGCAGGCCGCGCGCCTCCATCATCAGCAGCGCCGCCAGGCGGTTGAGCACGGTAAAGGCCTGCTCACGGATGATGCGTTCTATGGCCGCCTGACGCTGGGCCTTGGTCTCACTCTCGCCAGCGAGATAGTGAGCCAGGGTTTCGCGCAGCAAGGCCGCGGTATGGCGCTCTCGGTCGCTGAGATGGGTCAGGCGCTCGAGCTCGGTCACCTCCCCCGTTCTGGGGTCGAGTCCGTAATCCTGCTGCAGTTGCAGTGTGAACTCCTCGGTCAGCCGCTTGCGGCTATCGCTGACCAGCTTCTGCAGCCGGTTGCGGGTGGCTTGATCGAAGGCCATGGCTTACTCCTTGCCGCTGTGTGCTGGGGCCTCGCCGAGGGCCAGGTCGAGCTCGAAGGCATGGGCGTATTCCAGCTCGCCACGCAGTTTCTGCAGCTCGCGAATCATGGCATCCAACTCTTCCAGTGAGGTAATACGTGGGCGTGCTTTGAAGTGGCGGCTGAGCACCTTCTTCTTCTCCTGGCACCCCGCCTCGCTCTCTTCCTCGAGCTCCTTTTGCTCTTCGAGGATGCGCTCCTGCTGGCGCTCCCGCCCGACCCGCTCGATGCGGTCCTTGAGAGAGGCGACCTCGCCCTGCAGCTCATAGTCGCGATTGACCAGGGCACGCAGGCCTTGAATATCGAGTTCTACTTCCAGCAGCAACTCGTCCAGGCGACCCAGCAGCTCCTGCTGTTCCTGGTTGGTCAGCTCGGGCCACTCGGGCACCCGCTTGAGCTCCTGCTCGGCCTGGCGCAGGCGCTGCTGCTGAGCCTGTTGCATGCGCTCGGCGGCAGCACCCACCTTGCCGCGCATCTCGGTCAGCCGAGTATTGAAGTCCGAACTGCTGCGGTAGGCCTCCTCGGTTGCCAGGCGGACGTTGAGATCCTGCAGCACCTCGGCCAGTTCTGCCTTGAGCTCGCCGGGAACACCACTGGAGGGCAGGCCCTCGATCATCTGCGCCAGGGAGCGCAGCTCCTTCAGGGTGGCTTCCAGCCCCTGTTCCAGTGCCTTCTTGACCTCACCGGCCCAGACCAGGTTATTGAATAGCGAGGATTCCTCACGCCCCAGCCGCTGCGGCACGTCGGAACCGTCGGTGAGCTGAATATCGGCCAGATCCCGGCTCATGGCCTCCAGGCGGTCAGCGCCGGCCATCCCCAGCATCTGAAGCCGGCCGGCCAACGAGGCATAGCGCTGCTGCAGCTCAGGAAAGAGCTTGGTGGCGGCCTTGCTAATGGTATCCTCGAGCGGCACCACCATATCGCCACTGAGCTCGGTCAAACGCTCGGCGGCCAGCGCCAGCATTTCCCTGGAGGGGCGGTCCTCCCGCAGGGAAACGCCGACATTCTTGAAGGCATTGTTGCTCTTGAGGGCGTCGATGGCCTGCTGGCCATTGACGCTGACCTCGCGGCCGGAGACCTTCAGCTTGATCACCCCGCCGAGCAGCATGGCCGCCACCAGATAGCGTAGGGTGTCCTGTGACCAGCCATAAGGGGCATCGCTGAAGCGGTTGGCCAGGCTCTTGCCCTCCACCATGCCGACACGGTCGATGTGATCGCGAATGCTGACCAGGGCACGGTGATCGACGTTGATGCTGGTCTGCCCACCCTGCTGAACCACCAGGCCTAGCGGATCGAGCTTCGAGGTGATGCCGCTCAAGTTGCCTACCTTGAGGAAGCGCTCGGCCAGGTCGCTCTGCACCCGCTCCGGCGCCTCGCCATAGCGGCTAAACACCTGACCGGCTACCGCCGCAAGCTGCTTGCGTGCCGCCTCGCCCAGTTCAGCGGCCAGGCTGTCCACGGCGTTGGCCTGACCCCGGAAGATGAACGACCCGCCCTGCAGACTGCGCTTGAGCAGGCGCTGCAGGTCGGCGCCCAGACGCCGGGCCCGATCCACCTGGGCACGGCAGTAGTCGCGCACCTCCTGGTCGGGGTCGTGGCGGAACTTGAGATCGACCTCCTGGCAGCGGTAGATATCGGCGATGAGATCGTCGAGCTCGGGTGATTTGCGGCCCACCAGGTAGATCACGTTTTCGTTGGTCTTCACACGAGACTCATCCTGCAGCCGGGAACGAGCCGCCTCATAGTCGGTGGGCTCCACCAGCTCGACCACGGTTTGGATCGGATGCCGGTCACCAGCCAGCGAGATGGGAAGCCCCTCGGGGCCCTGAGTTTTCAAGCCGCTCTGTACCGAGAGAGAGCCGTGCAGCTGAACGCTGGGCACCGGCGAGAACACCTCTTCTAGCGCCCTGTTAAGGATGCGCTTGAGCTCGTTGCCGCGCAGCGGGATCTGGCTGCGCTCCTGCTCGATGTCGTTGAGCTTCTCGCTGAAGAAGCACAGGAAGCCATCCTGCTCGCCGAAGGGTACGATGGGATCGGTGATCAACGCCTCGATGGCAGCATTGATCTCCTCCACCTGGTTGCCGCTGGCCACATCGGAGTGAATCAGGCTGGCCACATTGCGCCGGGTGATCGGCAGGTTGCCGAGGATCTGCAGCACCGCCACCGTCTTGGCCACCCGCTGTTGGATTTCCTCATCCTTGTAGCGAATCTTGGTGACGGTGTTAACCGCCTTTTGCCAGTTGGAGAAGCCGCGCTCGATGTCCTTCTCCAGGGCGTCGTAGAGGGTCACCGTATTGGCCAGCCAGCCCACCGGCTGCTGAGCCACGGGCACCCGCTTGCCCTCACCTTCGATCAGGATATCCTGGATCACCTTGATGGCAGAGCGCAGCCCGATGCCACCGGTCGAGCGGGCCAGGGCGCCAAGCAGGTGGAGCAGGATATCGAAGTGGGCGGGCAGGAAGGGGTAGAGATCGATGAAAGTCTGGCGGTCGAAGTCCGCCCCGTAGGCGCGGGCATCCTCAAGCTTGGTGTTGTGGCGCAGAGCCTGGCCGTGCTGATCGAACAGCTCGCCAAGCCGCTGGGCGCCCTCCGGCGACTTGCCGAGCAGGCGCGTGTAGCAGATCTCCTTGATGTCATCCGCTTCCAGGTCGATGCCGATGGGGAAGCGGTCCTTGAGCCTGAAAAGCTCCGGTGCGTTCAGCGAGGCGCGGGGGTCGTCCTCGGTCAGGGTCTGCTGAGCAGTCCCGATCAGCCACACCTTTCCGTTACCTAGAGCCTTGATGTTCTTGGCCAGACCGTCGAGGTTGAGAATCAGCGACTGTCGAGCACCGACATACTGGCCCACCTCGTCCACTATGAAGATCACATACTCCTTGCCGGAGTGCTCGCGCACGATATCGAGCATCTCCTGGACGCGATCGTTCTCGAAGCGGATCACCTCGCTGGTCGCCGTGTTGAACGAGCCCGGGGAGGTGAACAGGGTGGGATAGAGATCGTGGGCGATCTCCGGGATCAGGCTGTCGACCACCAGCTCATCGTTGCGGTAGTCGCTCCAGGCCTCACCGCCGGTCTTCTCCTCGAAATGGCGCAGGAACTCCTCGTAGCGGCCCTCATGCTTCAGGCGACGCTCCAGGGCGGCCACTTTGAGGTTGCGGGAGTATCCGGCCCACTGCAGTACCTTGTAGTAGAGGACGCTGGAGACCTCTTCCATAGTGGCCCCACTGACCTGTTCGGTGGCCAGATCCAGCATCAGCACGGCGGCGGGGAAGCGTTTGGACACGGTGCTCAACAGCTGGCGCGTGGTGGTGTTCTTCAGGCGGTCCTGCAGATGCTGACGGAATGGGGCGCCATCGATGGTCACGCTGTCGTCGAAGGCAAGGCCCAGGTACTTGGTAAAGGAGCTTTTGCCCGATCCGTAGAAGCCCGAGACCCATACCCCGACCTCGTTCTCGCCGCCGGCCTCCATGGCGGCCTGCATCTTGGTTAGCAGCTGGTTGAACTGCTCATCGATGGCGTCGGTGACCACGTACTCGGCGATTTCCTTGCGCAGGCGGTCCTCATGCGAGACGCCATAGGCGATCACCTTCTCGATGCTGCGGTAGATATCGCGGCTCGGGTCGAATAGCTGTTTGATTTCCATGAGTCACTCCTTCCTTAGCCGCCGACGTGAACCGAGCGATAGTTGCCATCTTCCGGGTAAAAGCCGAGGAACTTGAGGCGCGTCTTTCCCGTGCGCACGCCTGGATAAAGAAATACTGTGGGAACGTGGAAGCGCCCCTGAAGCTGCCCCTCGATGACTCCGATGCGCATATAGGGATGCAGCGCCTCGAGATCCGTCACCAGCAGAATGCTGCCCGGCTGTCCCTCGAGCTCTGAGAGCCTGGCCTCCAGGCGTTCCTGAAGCGCGCCGTTGGCGACTGCGTTGGCCAGGGAGGTGTTGGTCTTCTTCCAGTCGTGGGGGTTGCGCTGATCAGCAGCGAGCCAAATCTTGCGCATTTTGGCCTGGGTGAGAATCTCCTCGACCGCCTCGGCGATGGAGAAGGTATGGACGTCCCACCCTTCGTTGCGCAGCCGGCTCTGCCAGGCCTGCAGATGGCGTTTCACCGCCAGGATCTGCTCGGGCCGAAACACCAGGTAGAAGATCGGCTCGAAGCTGGCATGACCGAACTCACGGCCATGGCGCACCCGCTCCATCAGCTCGTTGAAATCAGTATCCAGTGAGGACATCGACCACCTCCTGCCTATTCGTGTATTGCCAGCTGATGTGCGCGACATCACCGGCGGCCTGCATGATCAGGTGTCCATCTAGCGATAGCCGCTTGAACTGCTCGCGCACATCTGAGCGCTCCAGCCCGAAGAGCTGCCAATCGGGATGATTGAGCACCTGGTTGTCGCCCAGTCCCTGGAACTTGAGGTCATAAGCCAGATAGGCCGCCACACGGCTGGCAAGACGAACCGAATAGAGGCGCCGGGCACCGCTCCGACGCGCTTCGATCAGGCCAAAGTCCGCACAGGTACTCAGCAGATAACCGGCAACCCGGCTGATGGTGCTGGGCGACCAGGGCTTCTGGGTTTTACCTTCACCCACTGCCTCAAAGACAAACTGCAGGGCGTCATCGCGATTGACGCTGTCGCGGCCCGAACTATAGCGCGGCCAGAACACCTCACGAATGAAGTCGGCCAGGATGGTATTGGCGCGGGCGGTGTGCAGCAGCATGACCTGCAGGCGCTCATCGCGCTCGAGCTGAGGCAGCAAGCGCTTCAAGGCTTCTGCCACCCCGGGGTGGCGAAGGTAACGAGGGGCGAAGCACTCGCGGACGATATTGTCCAAGCGGCGAGCCGAGACCAGCGGAAACTGCCCCGATTCGAGCGCCTTGGCAAACAGCTGCGGGGAGCGCATGCCAGGCTCATAGAGCTCGAAGAGCCGCTGGGTCTCTTCCACCAGGCCAAGGCCGGCCTGCAGCTGAGTGGTATAGAGGCGCGTTTGGCTCACTGCGCCTCCCGCAGGTAGGGGTAGCACTGGATACCGCGTCGGTGTGCATCGAGATAGAGGCCCGCCATGGCGGCCAGTTGCGAGTCGAGCGAGCCGTTGAAGTCGCCGACGAGCACCGGTCCCTCCTCGGCCTGCTGGCTGCTGGAAAGTGCCTCTAGGCGTGCCTGAGCGCGTTCAGGGGAGTCGGTATGGGCAAAGAGCGCCTCACCCCGCTCACGGTCGGCAATCAGCTGCGCCGCCCCCTGCTCATAATGCTCGGGCATATGGAAGAGATGGAGGGTGCGCCCCACCCCGATGTGCTCATCATGGATACGCCGAGCGGCTTCCAGAACCCCCTGATACTGGGCCTGGTGGGCAGAGCGTCCGAAGACAGGCATGAGAAAGGCCATGGCCGACGAACCGAAGAAGTGGGAGCCCCACCAGGCGGGAGACTGCTCCCCCAGGTAGCCGACGAGCACACGAAGCTCGGCCAACGTTGCTGCATCCTTGATCATGTTGTCCCCTGCGTTCCTGCGGAGGTGGTCGCTAACCCATTGATTGATAATGAACTAACGCTAGTATGAACACCTCCTCACCATAGTGGGCCATGTTACGTCAGGCAAAGAAAGCGTGCGAGGTCAAGATCAGAGCGGATCAGCCTGCGTATTCCGCGCCATCGTGACCGCCCGTTCCAATCGTTCGTGACCGACCATTCCAGGCCAACGTGACCGGCCATTCCGTTTCATCGTGACCGATTTCGGCCGCTTTCCCGGAATCCGCGGTCACGATGCCGGAATCATCGGTCACGTTCCCGGAATCTCACCTAACTCGCTGGAATAATTCGGACTTTTACGGCATACCCCTCCTTTTGCCTTTGCCCCTGGAGGGGACATGCCAGCACCGAGGATTCCCATGCGAACCATCACCGAGGTGTTGCGCCTCAAGTACGACGCCGGCCTCAGCCACGAGAAGATTGCGCGGGCCTGCGGCCTCTCCAAGGGCGTGGTCAGCAAGTACGTCAGCCTGGCCCAGGTCGCGGGCATCACCTGGCCGCTGCCCGACGGCACCGACGAGGCGGCGCTGGAGGCGCGGCTGTTCCCGGCCAAGACGACGCCGGTACGCTTCTCGCCACCGGACTACTTTCAGATCCACCAGGCACTCAAGCGCAAGGGCGTGACCCTGCAGCTGCTGTGGGCGGAGTACGTCGAGGTCCATGGCGACACGGCGTACCGCTATAGTCGGTTCTGCGATCATTACCGCGCCTGGCGTGACCGCCAGCGGCGCAGCATGCGCCAGGTCCACCGCGCCGGCGAGAAGCTGTTCATCGACTACTGCGGCCCGACCGTGCCGATTATCAACCAGGCCACCGGCGAGATGCGAAGCGCCCAGGTGTTCGTCGCCGTGCTGGGCGCGTCCAGCTACACCTACGCCGAGGCGACCTGGAGCCAGTCGCTGCCCGACTGGATCGCCTCCCATCAGCGCGCCTTCCAGTTTCTTGGCGGGGTCCCCGAGATGCTGGTCCCCGACAACCTGAAAAGCGCTGTGACGCGGGCGTGCCGCTACGAGAGCCAGCTCAACACCACCTATGCCGAGATGGCGCAGCACTACCAGGTCGCGGTGCTGCCGGCGCGGCCCTACAAGCCCAAGGACAAGGCCAAGGCGGAGGCCGGCGTGCTGCTGGTGGAGCGCTGGATCCTGGCACGCCTGCGCCACCACACCTTCTTCACGCTGACCATGCTGAACCAGGCCATCCGCGAGCTGCTGGAGGACCTCAACCGGCGGCCCTTCCAGGGGCGCGAGGAGAGCCGGCGCGACCTGTTCGAAGCCATCGACCGGCCGGTGCTGCGCCCCCTGCCGGAGACGCCCTACGAGTACGCCGAGTGGCGCAAGGCCAAGCCCGGCATCGACTATCACCTCGACATCGACAAGCGCCTCTACAGCGTGCCCCACAGCCTGGTGGGCCAGGTGCTGGAGGTTCGCCTGACCCACACCGTGGTCGAGGTGTTCCACAAGGGCCACCGGGTGGCGGCGCACCCGCGCCACGCGCCGGGGCGCTTCTCGACCCTGGCCGAGCACATGCCCAAGCGCCACCAGGCCCATCGCGACTGGTCGCCGAGCCGCTTCCTGGCGTGGGCGAAGGACATCGGCGTCGCCACGCGGGAAATGACCCAGCGACAGCTCCAGGATCGCCCCCATCCCGAGCATGGCTACCGCGCCTGCCTGGGCCTGCTGCAGCTCAGCCGGCGCTACGGCAAGGTCCGCCTGGAGCAGGCCTGTGCCCATGCGCTGGCGATCCCCACCACCCGCTACGCCAGCATCGCCTCGATCCTCAAGCAGGGGCTGGATCAGCAGCCGATGCTGACGCTCCCTGAGGCGCTCGACGACCTGCCGCCCCACACCAACGTGCGCGGTGCCGAGTACTACCACTGACCCGAGGAAACGACCGATGATGACCCAGCCCCTGCTCGACACCCTGCGCCACCTCAAGCTGACCGGCATGCATGATGCCCTGGCCCACCAGCTCACCCAGCCGGACACCTACGACCTGCCGTTCGAGGATCGCCTGGGCATGCTGCTCGACCGCGAGGTGCTGCACCGTGACAACCGCCGCCTCGACCGACTACTGAAGGCCGCCAAGCTGCGCGTCACGGCCTGCGTCGAGGACATCGACTACCGCCACCCCCGCGGCCTGGAGCGCGGCCGCATGGCGCCGTTGGCCACCGGCGAGTGGATCGGCCAAGCCCTCAACCTGTGCCTCACCGGCCCCACCGGGTGCGGCAAGACCTGGCTGGCCTGCGCGCTGGGCAACCAGGCCTGCCGCCAGGGCTACTCGGTGCGCTACCTGCGGGTGCCGCGCCTGTTCGAGCAGCTGCGCATCGCCCAGGGTGACGGCTCCTACGCCCGGCTGATGGGGCAGCTGCAGAAGACCGACCTGTTGATCCTCGACGACTGGGGGATGCAGAAGATGACCGCCCCGCAGCGCCAGGATCTGATGGAGGTGATCGAGGACCGGCACGGTCGGTGTTCGACACTGATCGCCAGCCAGCTGCCCATCGAGCACTGGCACGACTACATCGGGGCGGCGACGGTGGCCGACGCCATCCTCGACCGGCTGCTGCACAGCGCCCACCGCCTGACACTCAGAGGAGAATCGATGAGAAAAAAAACCGCCCCGTCGGCGGAAGCAGTTGACCCATCGTGACCGGTCAGCTTACAAAACCAGAGCCAGCGAGAGAGCGGTGAGCAAATCGGTCACGATCGCCGGAATGACCGGTCACGTTCGCCGGAATACGCACAGCCCGAATAGCCATTAGCCAGGGGCAGGAGGCGGGTCAGCACATAGCTGGCGACCGGTGGTAGCGATTGCCCCTGCGGAAACAAACAGCACAGGTAGCCACGTCTTCTGCTGTCATCGTTCAAAAGGTCCTCGCGTGTGCCCAGCTCCCCATCGACCTCAGAAAGCAGGACATCGACATCGGTACCGGCACCATCATCCAACTGGGCAAAAGTCGCCTTCTTGAGATTGGACCAGGGAGGCACTACGTCAAGATCCACGCGGGCCTGGCTGAGGCTGCCGAGTGCCTCATCCTGGATGGATGCTAGTGGCACCAGCGTCTCAGCCTGCTGGCGCCCTGCGCCTGTGTGCTACCCAGATACTCGAAGCACTCGGCAACAGAGAGGGTGGACAGATCGGCATATGCTTGCCCCCTGGCCAGGGCGGGGTTGACCTTGGCAGCTTCCGTCCGAAATAGCCGTCCGCCCGCTTATAGAAAAGCGGACGGACGGACACGGACAGGACGTGACAGAATCGGACGCAAACCGGACATAAACCGGACGCGCTTTCATTTCATCAACTCCACATAGGGCGGCACCAGACGCACCCACCCCCCGCGTTCCAGCCCTTGCTTTGCGTCATAAAAGCGCTTGCGGTCGATGCGTTGGGCGGCCACTTCATCTCGCCAATCGTCAATCAGCACCTTGGCGGTTTCCGGATCATCGTCCCGACGCGCCAGCCGGTCGCGGTGGTCATCGTACAAGGCCCGCAAGGCGGCCAGTGCCTTGGCCTGGTTCTTCCCCTGCCCTGCCTTCCACCTGGCGGCGGGTTGGTAGTCAGGAACTGGGTCCAGGGCGGCACCCCATACGTCCCCGCCTTCATCGTCCACCAGGGGCAGCTTCACGCCTTCCAGCTTGAAGGCTTGAAGCGCTGGCAGGTCGGCATCCTTCATCTTGGTGGCTTCCAGGCAGACAACGCCCGCGTCATCCTTGGCCACGCGGTATTCTGCATCCACGGCGCCCTTCAGCACGGTGCTTCCCCTGGCGCCCTTGGCGCTATCCTTGCCGCTGTGATGCACCACGCAGACGGTCGCCTGCCAATGCTGGCGCATGGCGTCCAGGTGGCGCACGAACGCAGCCATATCGGCGCTGCTGTTCTCATCGGCGGGGCCAAGGTTCCGAGACAGGGTATCCACCACGATAAGGGCAGGCGCCTGGCCGGTAGCCTTGGCGCGGGCTTCCACGGCGGCCACGACTTCCCGGGCGCTTTCCCAATCGGCCAGGCTGGCGGCGGCATGGGACACGAACAACGGCGCGCCCTTCAGGGCCACGCCCCTGGCCAGTTCCCACGCCTTCAGGCGGCGGGCTATTCCGTTATGGCCTTCCCCCGCCACCACGAACACGGCGCCCCTTCGGGTGGGGTGTCCATGCCAATCGGTGCCGGTCGCTACACTGGCGGCCCAATCCAGGGCCAGGAATGACTTCCCGTGTCCAGGCTCACCAAACACCAGCGCCAGGGAATCGGCTTCCATGAATCCCCGCACCAGCCAGGCTACCGGCTTCAGGTGGGCCACCATATCCCCAGCGCTAGCGAAGCCGAAGGGGGGCATATTAGCTGGGGTGGCATCCAACACTGGACTCTCCGCCAATACATTGCCAAAAGAATCCAGCCCGTTATAGGCGTCTAAGGCATCATGTGGGACGCCATTATGGCGGCCCTTCGTATTACGTAAGTGAGCCGTCATCACACCCTCCCTCGTGCTTCTTGAATGGCTCTGCGTTCAGTTGATTCCCAAGCCCCCGGCAATCGTGCGCAACGCTCAGGGATCGCTGCCTGCTCGACCCTGGTGATGTCCCGTCTCGAGCCTTCGTCATTGCTGGATTGGGACACATGGGCCACACAGGAAATGCCAGATGAGGGGTGGGGGTTCTTTTCCTTGCAGGCATCATTGAACGTATCAAGGGTGTCGGTGTAGCTGTGCTGCGTCACCACCTCGGTAACGTCCCGTTGCCAAAAGCCAAAGCTCGTCGCCTGGGGGCTATGGATGCGAAACCAGCCGTTAGCGTTGCGCTTGGCCTTGTCGGGCGCGTCGAATCTCTCGAAGCGCCCTGACGCGCTGGGCGTCAGAGTCACGCCATGCTGAGCCAGTGAATCCGCCAGCGCGGCCTCGATACTGCAATGCTTGGGGGGCGCTTTCGGCGGCGCTTCGGTATAGGTCCGGTCCTTCTCAGGGGTCCGGGCCTTGTGCGTTTTGGTGGTCATGCCATCCTCCTCACGTCTACGGCGTCCAATTTGGCCAGTGAGCCGGCGCCAAGCGCCGGCCAGCAGGTAGAAAAGCTCAAGCATCGTTGGCGTTTTTCTCTAACATCTCCCTCAGTGAGTCGGAATGCTCGCGAAGGCCAGCGCCAACAATATCAATAGCCGTCAGCAAACCCTGATGCTGGGCGGGAGGTGATTTACGAACGCGCAATGCTTTCACCAGCGCTTCTAGCCCCTCGTGGGCTTGGTCCAGCTTCCTGATATTTTCATCATGCACCTCTTTGTTTATTGCGTAGGCCAGTTTGATACCGTCCTCAAAGCTAGGACGGTTACCCGCAGTGATCACACCCACCTGTTCATTATTGATATGCACGGGAATTTCTGTGCCAGGCGGCAGCGTGGCTACCCCGGTCTCGATGCGCAAAGCCATAACCCGGAGGTGGTGTGCTAGGTCGCTAGCGTTGGCGCCGTTAATCGTCAGGTTGATGGTTTTCATACCAATGCCCTCCCAGCCACGTTGGCCTCGGCCGTGCTGCCGTAGGCGTCGCCAGCGGCCAGCCAGTCCAGCACGTCTTTCAAGCGATAGCGCACGGCATGGCCGCGCTTCACGAAACAGGGGGCCGGACGACCCAGCAGAGTGCCAGTGCATCGTGCCTTACGCGCCGTGGTGGGTTGAGCCGGGATCAGACCAGGGAAGACGGCCTGCTCTGGCAGCTCGATCAGCGCCGGATCGAGGCCGTCACGGTAGCGGGAGAGGGCGTTCGCCAAGATGTCGCTAGGATCTGTAGTCTTGCTTGTCATTGAAGGCGTCCTTTGTTGCTGAATGACGCTTCAATGGTGGCAACGGACATGGCGGCCGTGGTGCAGGTGCAAAATGCAAATTGCAGACTAGCGGCGTTTCTTGGCCTCCCATGCCTTAATAGCCGCACCAACATGCTCTTTCAGCTTACGGTCGCCCATGTTGGTCACATCATCGGGTACGGCAGCCAGCATATCTTTGACAATGCGAGATGCCTTTGGCCGCGTACCATAGTGGTAGTCGGGACCGCGTTGCCCGACATACACCTCCACCAGCAGGCCAAACGCCTCAAGGGCTCGCAGCTCCTCGCCTTCGGTGGACTGGCCTTGACCCGGCTCAGCTGGCTGGGGAAGGTCAGGCATGACGCGCAACGCCTCAGGTATGTCTTCATCCGTCCCACCGCTTGACTTCAACCAGCAATACACATCCTTACGACGAAACCAAGCCACTAAGTCATGCCGTCTCGGGTCGTAAAAGTCCAGGCTCGCAAGGTCCTCCGGCCAGACACGAGTTTGCTCAGCTGCGCTTGACATGCTTTTGCTTAAGATGACGCACACTCCTTTGTCCACCTGCAAGCTGCCATCTTGTATTGCGTCTGCCATGACACGCTGCCATTTCGGAATACGCGCAAGATCTTCAGCAGAGTATAAGCACTCCTCAACCTTTTCAGGGTCAAGGCCCTCCAGAAGGTAAGCAACCTCGTCGAAGTTCAACAATTGAGTCACATGTTGCGGTGTCAGTGCCATTACGCCACTCCTCGCGCTCACTCCATGCAAGGCTGGCCGGCGGGCACGATGGAGTCTCCGCGCTTTCGGGTGTACGGCCCTAGCCGGCCAATTCGGTTACTCGGTGTTGGCCATGCGGATCGCTGGCGCCTTGTGGTTGACAACCTCCTCCTAGGCAGGCGCCCTGGGCACCGCCTTGGCGAAAGCCTCGACAGCATCGCGCGAGTGATCCGGTCGCAGGTGGGCATAGTGTTGGATGGTCGTCTGGATGTCCGAGTGCGCCATGAGCTTACTGACGGTCAGCAGGTCGATTCCGGCCATGACAAGCTGAGACGCGAAGTTGTGCCTCAGAGTGTAGAGCACCAGGTCATCGGGCAGGCCGGCCAGCTTGCGCACGCTCGCCCATGGCTTCTGCATCGCGGTCCCGCTCATACGCTTACCGTTGCGCCCTGATGGGAATACCAGCCCGGTCTTTGGTTCGCCCTGCTGCCGATGCCATGCCTTGAGCACATCCACAGCGGCAGTAGACAGAGGAAATGTCATTGGCTCGTGGTGGTGGTGCGCCGTCTTCTCAATCACCTTGCGGACGGTGCTGAAGTCCGGATTGACGTGCTCCCAGCGTAGGCCGAACAGGTCGCCCGGCCGGAAGCCCGTGTAGTACATCATCAAAATCCAGGGGGCGACGTGATCGACATAGACGACGCTATCCAGGTCGGGAAGATACGCCTTGCCGTGGGCGCGGCTGCTGCGACGCTGATCGCGCTTGGCGTCTTGGTACGCATCCAGGCCGGTAAACAGCGCTTCGACCTCATCGGCCTCCAGGTAGCGACGCTTTGACGCCTGCTCGGCCATTTCCTCTTCGCTCATAGCCGGGCGTTGCAGGTTGAGGCGCACCAGAGGGTTGGTGGGTATCACTTTGCGATCGGCAGCATGCGCCAGCATCGTCTTGAGCGCGCCGAGGTGGCGTTTACTGGTGGTGTATGCCTCGCCCTTGGCCTCACGCTCACCCTGCCAGCGCTCAAGATCGGCGCGAGTGATCTCGCTCATGGGTTTGTTTAGCCAGCCCTCGAACGCATGCTTGATGCGGCGCAAGGTGGCATCACCATCTTTCTTTCGCCGCTGAGCCACGGCATAGGGGCCATCCAAGTAGGCGCCGACTGTCTGCTGCTGCTGTCGCTCCTCCTCGGCCTTGGCCTCCTCCAGCACTGCACGCGGATCGCCGCCTTGCGCAACGATGGCAAGCGCCTCGGTGGCATTCTTGCGGGCCTGGGCGGCCGTCAGGGTGCCGTAGCGGCCGAGCGTCAGGATACGCTGCCGGCCGGTCTTGGTGCGGTAGTAGAGCCGAAAGGTTAAACCGCGCTTACCGGGCCGCACATGAAAACCAGGTAGCTCGGTGTCAAAGACGTTATCACCCGGTGGCGCCTTGGAAAGCTGCTCCAACGCCTTGGTTGTCAGCTTCAGGTTGCCATTGCCCACCATGCCTGGCTCCTTTTTCTAGGTAGCAAATAGGTAGCAAGTACAGGCTATAATAGGCAAAAACAGGCAACAAGCAGCACACAAGACTTAATCTATAGTACGTTGATTTTATTGATATAATAAGCGCTTATTGTTTCTTTTAGTTTCTTCTGAAATATGGTTTAAACGCCTTCGGGAGGCAGAGGTCGTAGGTTCTAATCCTGCTACTCCGACCAGAAACATAGTAAAAACGGCCACTTAGCTCATAGCAGCAAGTGGCCGTTTTACGTTGGTTGTGTTCCAGGCGACATACGGCAGGGTTCCGACCGTACGCCAGCATTCGGTCACCGCTCTTGATTCCGGGAGAGACCTCTGCATGACGGGCGTTACCGCGCGAGTGTGCCCTACACTATTTAATACAACCAATGGCTTAGGAGGTGTCGCGATGCGCGACTACCTACGCAAACATACCAATCTGCCGGTCTTTTTCTTCTCGGCGATCCTGGCGCTGGCCTTCGTCAGCTGGGGTGTGACGGCGCCTTCTCATCTCGGCACCATCGCCACCGATATAAACAACTGGATCACCCAGGTCTTCGGCTGGTGGTACATGTTGAGCGCCAGCGGCTTTCTGGTCCTGGTACTGGTGCTGATGTGCAGCCGCTGGGGGCGAATTCGCCTGGGGCCCGACGACAGTCGCCCCGAGTGGTCTACCCTCTCGTGGTTTTCGATGCTGTTTACCGCCGGCATGGGCATCGGCCTGGTGTTCTTCGGCGTCGCCGAGCCTGTCTTCCACCTCAATAATCCTCCCATCGGCGAGGGAGGCACCAGTCAGGCCGCTCTAGAGTCCATGGAGATCACTATCTTCCATTGGGGCCTGCACCCCTGGGCCATCTACATCGTCGTCGGTCTGTCACTGGGTTACTTCTGCTTCCGCAAGGGCCTCCCCATGCGCCCAGCCGCGGCGCTATACCCATTGATCGGCAAGCACATCTACGGTCCCGTGGGACACCTCATCGACATCTTGGCCGTCTTCGGCACCCTCTTCGGGCTGGCGACCTCACTGGGACTCGGTGCCACGCAAATCAATGCCGGTCTCAACGAGGTCTTCGGCGTGGAGATCGGGGCGACCTCTCAGGTCATCATCATCGGTCTGATCACTGCTGTCGCGGTCACCTCGGTCATGCTGGGCCTCGACGCCGGCATCCGCCGACTGTCGGTGCTCAACATGTACCTGGCGAGCCTGCTGGCCGTCTTCGTGTTTGTGGCCGGGCCGACGATCTTTATCCTCGAGTTGATGGTCAACAGCACTGGCCACTACCTCCAGCATCTGCCGGAGAACAGCTTCCAGATGTATTCCTTCTCGCCAGCAGGATCGGAATGGCTAGGTAACTGGACGCTCTTCTACTGGGGCTGGTGGATCTCCTGGTCGCCCTTTGTCGGCATCTTCATCGCGCGCGTCTCCCGGGGTCGCACTATCCGTTCCTTCATCGGCGGCACGCTGATGGCACCAGTCGGCGCTTCCATCGTCTGGTTCGCCATTTTCGGGGGCAGTGCTCTGGAGCGAATCCTGAATGACCCGGAAAATCCCCTGGTGAATGCCGGCACCAACGACGCCATGTTCATCCTGCTCAACCAGTTGCCCATCTGGCCCGTGCTGGGCACCCTGGCATCCCTGCTGGCGATCCTGGTGATCTCGCTGTTCTTTGCCACCTCGTCGGATTCTGGCTCCTTGGTGGTGGACATGCTGACCAATGGCGGCGACCCGCACCCCAAAAAGGCACAACGCCTGTTCTGGGCGGTACTGGAGGGCGTGATCGCCGCGGTGCTGCTGGCTGCTGGCTGGGCCGTCGCCGGCGACGCCACCGCGGCACTCAATCCCCTTCAGACTGCTGCTGTGGCCATGGGGCTACCCTTCTCGCTGGCGTTGGTACTGATGGGTTGGGGGTTGATCAGGGGCTTGAACCAGGAGCAGGCACACAGTTCCGGGCGCCGCGACCACTATGTCTACCCCTCACCGCCACGGGAGTAAGGTACCAAGCCCGGTCGCTGCAGGAGAGCGACACGGGCGCGAAAAACACACCAGAAGGAGACCCCTCGTCACGTCACGGTGATGACCGAACAGCCAGCAGTATGACTGACCTTGTGGGAGACGCTGCCGAACACCATGCCGCGCACGTCGCTGACGCCGCGGCTGCCCATGACGATGGCATCGACACCGAGCGCCTCGGCCTCCTTAACGATCAATTCCGCCTCGCGGCCCTGACGGACCACCTCCTTGACTTCGATGTCGGCGAGGTCGACCGCTGCTCGCGCCTTGTCGATCGTCTTGTGGGCCTCCTCCTTCATCCCGGCCGCCAGCTTCTCGCGCTCCTCCTCGGTGAAGGGTTCGGGAGTACCGCCGGTGAACAGACCGAGGTTGTCCGGCGGGAACTCGGCTACGGTCATCAAGTGCAGGGTGGCTGATGTCCCCCTCGCCAGCTGAGCGGCTACCTGTAGCGCCTGCTCGGCATGGCTGGAACCGTCGACGGGAACAAGGATTGACTGGTACATGATAGCTGCCCTTTTTGGTGATATGTCGGGATACCCCACGGCACCCCTCCTGACTTAAGCCTAGACGCTGATGACGATCCAGCATTGTTTTGGGTCAAGCACTCCAGCCGAATCCCAGCACCGGCATAGCCAGGACAAACACCACCAGAGTGATGACAAGGATCGCAGCCAGCCCCACCAGTGCCCCAGCGCGCATCATCTCGGCCACGCTCAGCCGACCGCTGCCGAACACCACGGCATTGGGCGGAGTCGCCACCGGCAGCATGAAGGCGCAACTCGCCGCCATAGCCACCGGGACCGAAAGCAACAGCGGGCTGGCCCCCAGGCTCACGGTCAGTGCAGCGGTCAACGGCAGGATCGCTGCGGCAGTGGCCGTGTTGCTGGTTACATGGCTCATCAGCATCACTACGACCACGACCATCGCCACCATGCCCCAGGTCGGCCAGGCGCCGAAGGCCCCCAGCCCCTCGGCCACCGCCGCAGCAAGGCCACTTCCTTCAATCGCCGTGCCCAGGCTGAGCCCGCCTCCAACCAGCACCAGCACCCCCCAGGGCAGCTGACGAGCGCTGTCCCAGTCCATCAGAAACTGGCGCTGGCGCCAGCGAGCCGGCACCACGAACAGCAGCAGGGCCCCGATTACGGCGATGCCGGCATCACTGAGCGGCACCTGCAGCCAGGCCTCCAGCAGCGGCCGGGTGACCCAGGCCAGGGCAACAAGGGCGAAGACCGCCGCCACTCGCTGCTCGGGAGGGCTCATGCGCCCCAGGTCCTGGGTCTGTTCTCGGAGCATCTGCGCCACGCCGGGCAACTCGTTGTGGCTCACCGGGTAGATCCAGCGAGTCAGCAGCCACCAGGCCAGCACCAGAAGCAAAAGGGCGGGAGGCACGGCCACCAGCATCCATTGGGCGAAGCCGATCTTGATGTCGTAGTTATCAGCCATGAAGCCCGCCAACAGCGCATTAGGCGGCGTACCGATCAGGGTGCCCATGCCGCCGATATTGGCAGCCAGGGCGATCCCCAGCAGCAGGGTCAGGGCCATGTTATGGCTGGCGCCCTCGCCACCCTCTCGCTCCAGCATGGCGAGTACCGAGATACCGATAGGCACCATCAACGCCGCGGTGGCGGTATTGCTGACCCACATGCTCAGCCCCGCCGTGGCAACCATGAAGCCGCCCACCAGCCGGTCCGGGCGTAGCCCGGAGAGGCGTAGCACCAACATGGCGATGCGCCGATGTAGGCTCCAGCGCTGGATTGCCTCGGCCAGCAGGAAGCCGCCGAGGAAGAGAAAGATCAGCGGATTGGCGTAGGGCGCCGCCACCTGGTCGATGGGTGCCACGCCCATGAGCGGCAGCACGGCCACCGGCAGCAGCGCGGTGACCGCGATAGGCACCGGCTCCAGCACCCACCAGATCGCCATCCAGGCGGTCAGCGCCACCACCTGCCAGGCCGCTGGCGGCATATCAGCCGGTGCCTCCATCAGCGCCAACAGCAGGAAGGCCAACGGTCCCAGGGCCAGCCCCAGCGGAACCTTTAAGCGTACCAGGCGTGACGGCGATGCCTCCGAGGCATCCTCGGGCGTCGAGTCGGTCATGGCTCCGCTCCCTGTTCTCCATGTCGTCGGTTATTTTCCAGCATACACGGTCAGCGTATGGCGTCAGCGCTCCAGCCCCGGCAGGCTCTCGAGTCGTGCAAGGCGTGGCGCGCGACGCGTGTCAACTTGTTGTGCGCGCATTAGGAGGTCAGCTCCCATCATCGTCGTCAGCCAGGCGCCTGGCCATAGCCTTGCGCGCCCTGTTACGCCGGTAGAGCCGCACCAGAGCAAGCCACAGTGCGGCCAGCACCATGGCCGCCAGGGTCCAGCCCTGCCAGGGACGCGCGGCATCGCCCATCAGGGTCTCCAGGGTGATGATCAGGATGAAACCCGTTGCTTGGCTGGCGATCGCCAGGGCGCGCAGGGTATCGAAGGCCGGTCGTGCCATGAGTGCTCCCGCTGGATGACAGCCCTGCCCGCCGGCAGTAGGCTTGGCGAAACGAATGCGCTCAGTGTAACCGCTGCGGCGCCCGCCGCCGACCTCTCGGAGTCACCGTCACGACATGGATGCCATCGCCCTGGGGCCCGTCCTGATCGCGCTACCCCGCCTCTATGCCTTTTTCGCCGCCCTGTTCCTGCTGGCGGCCAGCGCCTTCCTGCTCGGCCTCCCGCGGGGCCGCCATACGCGCTGGTTCAACGGTCTGCTGCTGGCCTGGCTAATCGGCGCCCGCCTGGGGCATGTGCTGATGAACCTGGGTGCCTATGCCGAAGCGCCGCTGGACATCCTCAAGCTCTGGCAGCCCGGCTACCATGGCCTCTGGGGCCTGCTGGCCGCACTGGGCTGGACCGCCTGGTCGCTGCGCGATCGGCTGGGGGCGATGCTGGGCGGCATGGGCCTGGCGCTGGGCGCCTCGCTGCTCTGGCTGACGCTGGTCACCCTGGCCCCGTTCGGCGGCGGCATGGCGCTGCGCGAGCTGCCCGACCTCGCCCTGGAGAACCTCGAGGGCGAGGAGGTGAACCTGCAATCGCTGTCCGACGAGCGGGTGGTGGTCAATCTCTGGGCCACCTGGTGCCCGCCCTGTCTCCGCGAGATGCCGCTGCTGGCCGAGGCCGATGCCCGCGAGGGGGTTACCGTGGTGATCGTCAACCAGGGCGAGGAGCTGCTGCAGGTGGTGCGCTACCTCGACGAGCAGGGCCTCGACTTCGGCCATGCCCTGCTCGACCCGCGCCAGCGGCTGATGGTGCTGGCCGAGTCCCCGGGTCTGCCCACCACCCTGCTGTTCGACGGTGAGGGGCGCGCCCTAGAGCAGCACGTGGGGGAACTTACTCGTGCCCAGCTCTCGACGTGGCTGGAGGATCGCTGATCATCGCAGAGGTCATCACCGATGCTTAAGCCGCGGCGGGCTTTGCTGTAAGATATCGCGCCCTGCTGCCGCCGGGCCGGGTGTGGTCAGCGGCACCGAAACGATCTCAAGCATCCTCGAGGCACCATGAGCGATTTCTCTCCCGGCCAGCGCTGGATCAGCGACGGCGAGGCCGAACTCGGCCTGGGCACCATTCTCAATAGCGATGCCCGTAGCGTCACCGTGCTCTTCGGCGCCAGCCAGGAAACCCGCACCTACAGCAGTCGCAACGCCCCCCTGACCCGGGTGGCCTTCGGCAGCGGCGACCGCATCCAGTCCGCCGAGGGCTGGCAGATGACCGTCGACGACAGCAAGGAGGTCGGCGGCCTGATCGTCTATATTGGCGAGGACGACGCCGGCGAGCTCTGCGAGATGCCCGAGGCGCGGCTCGCCGACACCATGCAGTTCGACCAGGCCCGCGACCGCCTGCTCACCGGTCAGGTCGACCGCAACGACTGGTTCGATCTGCGCTTTCGCACCCTGCACCACTTCCACCGCATCGAGCAGAACCCGGCGCTCGGCCTGGCCGGCCCGCGCATCGACCTGATACCCCACCAGCTCTACATCGCCGACGAGGTGGCCCGCCGCCACGCGCCGCGGGTACTGCTGGCCGATGAGGTAGGGCTGGGCAAGACCATAGAGGCGGGCCTTATCCTGCATCGCCTGCTGCTCACCGGTCGCGCCGAGCGAGCACTGATCCTGGTGCCGGCGAGCCTGACCCACCAGTGGCTGGTGGAACTGCTGCGCCGCTTCGCTCTCGAGGTCACCTTGCTCGACGAGCAGCAGAGCCAGGCCCACGGCGATGCCAACCCCTTCGACACCGGCCAGCTGGTGCTGGCCAGCCAGGACTGGCTATTCGCCAACCCCCACCGCCAACATCAGGCACTGGCCTGCGACTGGGACCTGCTGATCGTCGACGAGGCCCACCACCTTGACTGGAGCCCGGAGCAAAGCGGCCCCGGCTATGACTGTGTAGGACGCCTCGCCGCCCAGGTGCCCGGCATCCTGCTGCTCACTGCCACCCCGGAGCAGATGGGCCTCACCAGCCACTTCGCGCGGCTGCGTCTGCTCGACCCGGACCGCTACCACAGCCTCGAAGCCTTCCGCGAGGAGGAGCAGCACTACGTTGAAGTGGCCGGGGCGATCGACGCCCTGGAACGCCTGCCGGGAGAAGACGCCGATCGCCGACGGGTCGCCGCGGTGATCGTCGAGCGCGACAGTCTGGCCCTGCTCGATACCCTGGCCGACCCCGAGCGCGGCGACGACCAGCACGCCGCCGCCCGCGATCAGCTGCGCGACCAGCTGCTGGACCGCCACGGCACCGGCCGGGTGATGTTTCGCAACAGTCGCCGCCACGTGGGTGGCTTCCCGGAGCGCCACCTGCACATCGCTGCGCTCGAGGCGCCCTCCTCCTATCGCCGAGTGCTGCGCCGCCTGGCCCACGACGAGGACTACCTGGACGAGCTGCTGATCGAGACCGGCCTCGACCATCCGGAGGTGCTGATTTACCCGGATGCCATGTACCGGGCGCTGACCGACGACCCGCTCAACACCGAACCCTGGTGGCAGTTCGATCCGCGGGTGACCTGGCTGCTGGAGCGACTCGCCGACGACACCGAGGGCGGCTTCGCCGACGACAAGGTGCTGGTGATCGCCCATGACCGCCAGACCGCCCTGGGCCTGGCCGAGGGGCTGCGGGTCCTCGGCGGCTACCAGGCTCCGGTCTTCCACGAAGGGCTCTCGCTGGTGGAACGCGACCGCGCCGCGGCGGCCTTCGCCGACCCGGAGGAGGGTTGTCAGGTGCTGGTCTGCTCGGAGATCGGCTCCGAAGGGCGCAACTTCCAGTTCTGCCGCCACCTGGTGATGTTCGATCTGCCGCTGCACCCCGACCAGCTGGAGCAGCGCATCGGCCGGCTCGACCGCATCGGCCAGCGCCACGCCATCGAGCTACATGTGCCGGTGTTCACCGACAGCCCCGGCGAGAAGCTGCTGCGCTGGTACCATCAGGGCATGGACGCCTTCAGCGCGCCTCATGGCCTGGGCAGCGAGATCTACGCCGCTTTCGGCGATACCCTGGCCGACAGCTTGCTCGACGACGAGAGCCTCGAGGAGGTGATCGGCGAGACCCGGGCGCTTTTCGAGGCGCGACTGGCCGAGCGCGACGCCGGCCGCAATCGCCTGCTGGAGCTCAACGCCTGCCGCCATGAACGCGCCGATACGGTGATCGAAGCGATCCGCGAGCTCGACGCCGACAAGGCCCTGGCCCGCTACCTGGACCAGGCGCTGGATATCTTCGGCGTCGACAGCCAGGAGCTGGGCGGCGACATCCTGCACCTGCAGCCGAGCCCGCAGATGCTAGACGGCCTGCCGGGCCTGGTGAAGGGCGAGGAGGGCTTCTCGGCCACCTTCTCCCGCGCCCGGGCACTCGCCCGGGACGATGTCCAGCGCCTCTCCTGGGAGCACCCGCTGCTGCGCGAGATGATGGGGCGTATTCTCGACGGGCCCATGGGCAACACTGCCCTGGCCCTGCTCAAGCACCCGGCGATTCCCGCCGGCCGGCTGATGGTCGAGCTGGTCTTCCGCACCCACTGCCCGGCACCGAAGCACCTGCACCTCAACCGCTTCCTGCCGCCCACCGCGGTGCGAGTGCTGCTCGATGAATCCGGCGCCAACCTGACCGCCAAGATCTCCTTTACCGGCCTCTCCAAAGCGGTGCAGAAGGTCAAGAAGGCAGTGGCCCGAGATCTGATCAAGAGCCGCCACGAGCAGCTGCGCGAGCTGCTCGACGGGGCCGAGGCGGAGGCCGAGCGGGAACTGCCCAGCATCGTGGAAGCCGCTCAGGGACGCATGCGGGCCGATCTGGATGCCGAGCTCAGCCGCCTCGAGGCGCTCTCACGTCTCAACCCGGCGGTACGCGCCGACGAGTTGGAGGCACTGCGTGCCGAACGTGCCGCCCTGGACGCGGCCATCGAGGGCACACGACTGCGCCTCGACGCGGTGCGGGTGATTGTGACCGTGAGCGATGAAACACGCTAGCCCAGGATGTCTGCCAGGGCAGCCTCCAGGGTCTCGAACTTGAACTCGAAGCCGGCCTCGAGCAATCGGGCCGGGCGCATATCGGCCCCGGTGAGCAGCAGCCGCGACATTTCGCCGAAGGCGGTCTCAAGCACGATGGCCGGCACCGGGAAGATCGCCGGGCGCCCCAGCTGCTTCGCCAGGGTGCGGCTGAACTCGGCGTTGGTGACCGGGTGGGGCGCGCTGCCGTTGAAGGGCCCCTCCAGGTCGTCGCGCTCTAGCAGGAAGATAATAGCCCTGACCAGATCCTCACGGTGGACCCAGGGCATGAACTGCTTGCCGTCGCCGAAACGGCCGCCTAGCCCCATCTTGAAGGGCGGCAACATCTTCTCCAGGCTGCCGCCGCCAACATCCAGCACCAAGCCAATGCGCAGCAGAGCCACGCGAACGCCGTAGTCCTCAACCTTCCGGGCGGTATCCTCCCAGCGCTTGCAGAGACGGTGCGCGAATTCGTCATGGGGCGGTGTCTCTTCGGTGACCTCGTGCTCGCCCTGGTCACCGTAGTAGCCCATGGCTGACGCCGACACCATAACTTGAGGTGTGCGACCTTGGCTGGACTGAAGCTGTTCGCAGAGCGTTACCAGATCCCGGGTGATGTTGACCCGGGAATCGATCAGGCGCTTCTTCTGGTCGTCACTCCAGCGTTTAGCGGCGATCGGCTCGCCAGCCAAATTGACGATGGCGTCCGGCGGCGTATCGACAAAGTCCAGCACCGAACGGCGAATGTCGCTACCTTCAGGCAGGCGATCGCGCACCTGCTCCGGCTCCCGCGACACCACCAGCAGGCGATGCCCAGCCTCCTTCAGTCGCCGGCAGAGCCGCTGCCCGACAAAACCGCTGCCGCCCGTGATCAGCACTCGCATCCAGAATCCCTCCCCATGCCATTAAGACAAGCCACCGTGAGTTATACAGCCGTTGTACACTTCTGCTAGTCTAGCCATCAACGTCGTTGACTGCACGAGATGACCATGCCCCAGCCTCACGATTCCACCGCCATCATCGGCGCAGGTATTGCCGGCCTCGCCTGCGGCCAGGCCCTGCGATCTGCCGACCTGCCTGTGCGCCTGTTCGACAAGGGCCGAGCCCCTGGAGGCCGAATGTCCAGCCGGCGTCTGCCGGCCGCCGTGGTCGATCTTGGCGCCCAATTCTTCAGCGTGCGCGACCCGGCCTTCGGTCGCCGGGTGACCGACTGGCAGGATGCTGGCCATGTCGCCACCTGGCCCGAGGCCCTGTGGCAAGTGGCCGAGACGGGCTGGCAGCGTCACCGGGACGATGTAGAACGTTTCATCGGCATCCCGAGCATGAGTGCCGTGCCCCGCCGACTGGCCGAGGGACTCGACATCGTCACCGCCACACGTATCGAACACCTCGATTCTCGAGAAGACGGGTGGTGGCTACTGGACCAGCATCAGCAGCGCCATGGCCCCTTCGCGCGTGTAGTGATCGCCATACCCACGCCACAGGCCGCGGAACTGCTGGTCGACCATGAGCCGGCCATGGCGGAGGCCTGCGAGGCGGTGATCCAGCGCCCGTGCTGGACCGCCTGGGCATGCTTCGACGCCCCCTTGCCGTCCCTGCCGGGAGTCGACGACGATTGGCAGGCGGTGCGTCTGGATCCCGGCCCTGACCGGACACCGACCGCCGACCTTCTGCGCTTCGTCACCCGCAACGACCACAAGCCCGGCCGACACGGGCAAGGCGAAAGCCTCAGCCTGCTGGCAAGGCTCGAGTGGAGCGAGGCCCACCTGACGCTCGACGCCGAGGCCGTGGCCCGCCAACTGCTCGAGGCCTTCCGCGAGCATCTCCCGAGTGGTGCCACCCTGCCCGAGCCCAGCGACCTGGGCGCCCACCTCTGGCGCTACGCCCAGCCGGATGTCTTTGCCGCAGGCGAGGCCGTCAACCTCGACTACCAGCGCTCGTCCACGGGCCTGGCACTCTGCGGCGACGGCTGGCGCGGGCCACGGGTCGAAGATGCCTGGCTCTCCGGCCATCACCTCGGCAAGGCCCTGGCGGCCGACACCCCCTGACCCATCGCGACTGGAGACTTCCATGCCCAACGCCCTGATCCTGCTCGCCCACGGCTACCGCTATCCGAACTGTCGAGCTCCCTTCGACCACTTCGCCGAGCAGGCAAGGGAGTCGGCGCGCTCATGAATGACCAGGCAACGCGCCCGGCCGACACGCCGCTCTACCCGATCCGCGAAGTCTCTCGGCTGACCGGGGTGAACTCCGTTACCCTGCGCGCCTGGGAGCGACGCTACGGCCTGATCAAACCCCAGCGCACCCCCAAGGGGCACCGCCTTTATGCCCGCGAAGACATAGAGCGCGTCGAGCGCATCTTGCAGTGGCTAAATCGCGGGGTGCCGGTCAGCCAGGTTCGGGAATTGCTTGATCAGCCGGAAACCGCGGAGATCCCGGCACCGGCGGCCGGCGACTGGCCGGGCCAGCGTCGCCTGCTGGTCAGCGCCGTGCAGGCCCTGGATCTGACCCGCCTGGAAGAGTTATTCAACCAGTCGCTCGCGCTCTACCCGGTGCCCACCTGCCTGGCCGAACTCTGGCAACCGGTGGTCCGCCAGCTCGAGGAGGGCTGGGGGGAGCAACTCGGCGATGCCCTGCAGCGCCGTACCCTCGAGACCTTTCTGCGGACCCGCATCGGCACACGGCTGCTGCATGCCAACCAGTTGGGCAGGGGCCCGACGTTGCTGGTCATGCCCCTGCCTGATGACCCCGCCCCGCTGTGGGTGCTGCTCACGGCGCTGGCCGCCAGTGACCGCGGCTACCGGGTGCACCTCTTAGATGCCCCGCTGCCCTGCAGCGAACTGCCATTGGCGGTAGAGCGTTTCCAGGCGGCGGCTCTGCTGCTGGCCAGCGGCAAGGCTGAAAAGGCGGAACTGGTGCGACGCCAGCTGCCGCGCCTGGCCGAACAGCTCGCGGTACCGCTGATGGCCTGCGGCCCCATGGCCCGTATTCGCGAGGCCGACCTGGAGGAAACCCGGGTGGAGCTGCTGGGCGATGACCTGGGCGAGGCCATGGAGCACCTCCAGGCCCGCCTTCCCGTGCGCTGAACCGGAGCCATCCATGACCCGTCCCGTGATCGTCTGGTTTCGTAGCGACCTGCGCACCCACGACAATACCGCCCTGAGTGCGGCCGCCCGCCAGGGCCCCGTGATCGCCGTCTTCCTGCGCAGTCTCCCACACTGGAAGCGCCACGGGCACGGCGCCAACAAGCTCGACTTCTGGGGCCGTGGCGTGACCGCCCTGCGTGACAGCCTGGATGGCCTAGAAATCCCGCTTGTGCACCGTGACATCGATGACTTCGCCGAGGCCCCGGCAACCCTGCTGGCCATTGCCCGGGAGACCGGCGCGACCGCCCTGCACTTCAACCGCGAATACCCGGTGGACGAACTGACCCGCGACGCCGCGGTAATCGATGCCTTTGCGAACGCGGGCCTTACCGCCACCGGCCATCATGACGCCGTGGCCTTCGCGCCCGGCGAGCTGCTCACCGGCAAGGGCGACTACTACGGCGTCTTCACCCCCTTCGCCAAGGCCTGGCACCGCCAGCTGACGGCGAAGCGAGTTGCGCTGCATGACACACCGCCGCCCCAAGCGCGACTCGACATCGCCTCCAACCCGTTGCCCGAACTTCCCGACATGGACGACATGCCCATCGACGGCCGCCAGTGGCCGGCCGGCGAAGGGCCCGCCGCCGACCGCCTGGAGCGCTTCCTGCGTTTTCGGGGCCGCCACTATGCCGAGCAGCGCAACTTCCCGGCGATCCGCGGCACCAGCGAACTCTCGCCTTACCTGGCGCTGGGCATGATCTCCCATCGCCAGTGCCTGCAGGCGGTGATGGCCGAGAACGACGGCGCCCTGGCGGAAGGCGACGCCGGACTCACCGCCTGGGTCAACGAACTGGTGTGGCGTGAGTTCTATCGTCACGTCGCCGTTGGCTTCCCGCGGGTATGTCGTCATCGTGCCTTCCAACGCCACACCGAGGCCCTTGCCTGGCGCAACGACGAGGCCGGCTTCGCCGCCTGGTGCGAAGGACGCACCGGCTACCCCATCGTCGATGCCGCCATGCGCCAACTCGCCGCCACCGGCTGGATGCATAACCGGCTGCGCATGGTCACCGCCATGTTCCTCAGCAAGCACCTGCTGATCGACTGGCGCCGCGGCGAGGCCTTCTTTCTTCGCCACCTGGTGGACGGCGAGTTCTGCGCCAACAACGGTGGCTGGCAGTGGGCCGCCTCCACCGGCACCGATGCCTCGCCCTACTTCCGCATCTTCAACCCCACGACCCAATCGACGCGTTTCGACCCTGACGGCCGCTTCTTGGCCGAGTGGCTGCCGGAACTGGCCAAGCTGCCCGCCAAGTCGCGCCACGCCCCCCCGCGGGATCTGTTGAGTGACGTGGACTATCCAGCCCCCATCGTCGACCACCGTGCCGCCCGGGCCCGCGCCCTGGAGGCCTTCAA
This sequence comes from Halomonas sp., assembly GCF_034520545.1. Lineage (GTDB taxonomy): Bacteria > Pseudomonadota > Gammaproteobacteria > Pseudomonadales > Halomonadaceae > Halomonas. Next base: position 53,183 of record NZ_JAXHNN010000015.1, on the reverse strand, counting down.
GGCCCTCAACAGGGACTGATCGCCAACTGATATCGGAGCTCTTGCCATGCGCCAGTCACCTGACGTGAAGGCGTTCTGCGCCTTTTTTAATAAGCTAGACAAAACCTGTACAAAGAAGCTGTACGAGGTATACACTGACGACGTTGACTTCACCGACCCGCTGCACCACATCAAGGGCCGTGAGGCATTGGAAGACTACTTCAGCACCCTGTACGACAACGTGACATCGTGCCGCTTCGTCTTCCACACAACGCTACAAAAGGACGACACGGCATTCGTCACCTGGACAATGCACCTGGTACACCCCCGCCTCGATGGCGGTCGCGTCGTGGAAGTCGAGGGGTGCTCGCACCTCATCTTTGCAGAAGACGGCCGAGTGACGCGGCATCGCGACTACTTCGATGCCGGTGACCTGCTCTACGAGCGACTGCCGGTAATGGGGCCTGCGGTCAGATGGGTAAAAAGGCAGCTCACCGGGTGAATCCAGACCGCCACCGACGACGTACATGGAGCCAAGAAACGCCATAACGGCAAGCGCCGTGAACCGGCGAGGGGAAGACAGATGACAGCGACGACACAGACTCAGCGTATCTGGTTGACCGGGGCTACCTCGGGCATCGGCCGCGCCCTGGCCGAACGACTGCTCGATGAGGGGCATCGAGTGGCCCTCAGCGCACGCAGCGGGTCGGCGCTGCGCGAACTCGCCGCCGGTCGCGATAACGCCCTGTTGCTTCCCTTGGACGTGGCCGACCGCCAGGCCGTGCGCCAGGCCGGCGAGCGGCTGGGCGAGGCATTCGGTGGCCTGGACCTGGTGATACTCAATGCCGGCACCTGCGAGTATCTGGACGCACGCGAATTCGATGTCGATCTCGTCGAACGCGTCTTCGCCCCAAACTTCTTCGGCGCCGTATACGGCATCGAAGCGGCCCTGCCCCTGCTGCGCCGCTCACGCGCCGAGGGTGGGCGACCGCTACTGGCCGCCACCTCAAGCGCCGCCGCCTATCTGCCGCTGCCCCGGTCCGAGGCCTATGGCGCCTCAAAGGCCGCGCTGAGCCACTTCCTCGAATCGCTGCGCCTCGACCTGGCCGCCGAAGGCATCGACGTGAGCCTGATCCACCCAGGCTTCGTCAAGACCCCGCTAACCGACCGCAATGACTTCGCCATGCCCATGCGCGTAAGCGTAGACGAGGCCGCCACGGCGATCCTAGGAGGCCTCGCCAAGCGCCGCCTGGATATCCACTTCCCGCGACGCTTTACGCTGCTGGTGCGGCTGGCAGGCATCTTGCCCCCCGGTCTGCGCTACCGCCTGGGCTTGCGAATGGCCCGCCAGGACACTGCACCGGAGACCCGCCCATGACCGCCTCGTTCACTCCGCTTCATTCGCCGGGCCATGCCGTTCCCCACGTTAGCGCCCAACAGAGCGCCGCCCGACGCATTGCCGTGATCGGCAGCGGCATCGGTGGTATGGCGGCCGCCTGGTACCTGTCGAGCCGCCACGAGGTGACGCTGTTCGAGGCCGCCGACCGCCTGGGCGGGCATACCGCCACCGTCGACGTCGAGCTTGAGGGTGAACAGTACGCGATCGACACGGGCTTTATCGTCTTCAACGACTGGACCTACCCACATTTCCAGCACCTGCTGGCCCGACTCGGCGTGGCCAGCCAGCCCACGGAGATGAGCTTCTCGGTGCACGAAACGGCTCGGGACTTCGAATACAACGGCCACACTCTGGGAAGCCTGTTCGCCCAGCGGCGTAACTTGCTGCGGCCCGGCTTCCATCGCCTGCTACGCGACATCCTGCGCTTCAATCGCGAGGCGACCCGAGCGCTCGAGGACGGCCGGCTCGACTCCGCCATGACGCTGGGTGCCTGGCTGGACACCAACGGCTTCGGTGTCGATTTCCAGCACCACTACCTGCTGCCCATGGGCGCGGCGATCTGGTCCGCCAGTATCCGCGACTTGCGTGATTTCCCGCTGCTGTTCTTCGTGCGCTTCTTTCGCCATCACGGGCTGCTGTCGATCAACGACCGCCCCCAGTGGCGCACCCTGGTCGGCGGCTCACGCAGCTATATCCCCGCCCTCACAGCCCCTTACGCCGAGCGCATCCATCTGGCCACCCCGGTGCGCGGCGTTCGCCGCCATGCCGACCGGGTTGAGGTGCGCACCGCGAGCGGCATCGAGGTCTTCGACCAGGTGGTACTGGCCTGCCACGCCGACCAAGCCCTGGCAATGCTCGACGATCCGAGCGCCGCAGAACGCCAGGTACTCGGTGCGCTCCCCTATGCCGACAACGAAGTGGTGCTGCACACCGACACCCGCCTGCTGCCACGCCGACAGCGTGCCTGGGCGAGCTGGAATTACCGGCTCGATGGCCGTGGCGACGCTGCCCGGGTCTCGGTGACCTACGACATGAACATCCTGCAGCGCATCAGTGCTCCGCATACGTTCTGCGTGACCCTCAACGACAGCGCCGCCATCGACCCCGCCAAGGTGCTGGGTCGCTTCACCTATGCCCACCCCCAGTTCACCCTGGCCGGGCAGGCGGCCCAGGCCCGTCATGCCGAGATCTCCGGGCCAGAGCACCGCACCCACTACTGCGGCGCTTATTGGCGCAACGGCTTCCACGAGGACGGTGTCTGGAGCGCACTGCGCGTGGCTCGCTCGCTGGGCTGCGACGAGGATGACCGCCACGAGGCCCGGCCGGCCATGCCGTTACCAGCCGCAGAGGAGCGAGTGGCATGATCCGCTCGCCACGCTCGCGCATCTATCGTGGGACCCTGCGCCACCGCCGTTTCCTGCCGCGACCGCACGCCTTCGAGTACGGCCTGTGGATGGCCTGGCTCGACCTCGACGAGCTGCCCGAGCTGTTCGATGGCATACCCGGCTTCAGCGCCCGACGCCCGGCTCTGGCCCGCTTTCGACGCGAGGACTATCTGGCTCCCCACGACCGCCCGCTCAAGCAGGCGGTGCGCGAAGAGCTGGAACGCCAGCTGGGCAGCGCCCCAGACGGGCGCATCTGCGTACTGACCCAACTACGCACCCTGGGGCTTGGCTTCAACCCGGTGTCGCTCTATTACGCTTACGATGCCCACGGCGAACTGCGCGCCGTGCTCGGCGAGGTAAGCAACACGCCCTGGGGGGAGCGCACCCGCTATGCCTGCGCCGTGTCTCCCGGCCACCATGGCCATGTGGCCGAGTTCGACAAGGCCATGCACGTCTCGCCCTTCAACCCCATGGACATGACCTACCGCTGGCGCTTCGACACCCCCGGCGAGACGCTCTCCATGCACATGGAGAACTGGAAGGATGGCAAGCGCCACTTCGATGCCACCCTGAGCCTGCAGGCCCGCCCAGCCACCCGGGGTGTGCTGCTGACCACCCTGGCCCGCCAACCCTGGATGAGCCTGAAGACCCTCGCCGGCATCCACTTCGAGGCGCTGCGCCTCTGGCTCAAACGCATTCCCATCCATGACCATCCCGGCCAGGACCACCCTTCCCGTGAGGAGAGTTCGTCGTGAATACCCTTCGCTCCGCCACCGCCCGTCCCATGCCCCCCGAGGGCGACCGACTGACCCGCTGGCTCAAGCCACGGGTACTGGCCCAGCTCGACCGCCTGGAGGGCGGCGACATCACCCTGATCGACGGCCACCAGCGCCACCAGTTGGGCCAGGGAGGGCCGCTGCGAGCCACCCTGGTGATACGTCATAGCCGGGCGTGGAAGCGCCTGGCACTGGGCGGAACCGTGGGCGCCGCCGAGGCCTACATGGAGGGGGACTGGGATGCCGATGACCCGGTGTCACTGGTGCGGCTGTTCGCCGCCAACCTGGAGCGAGTAAACGGCGAGATCGAGAACGGCACGGCTCGCTTCGGCCGCTGGCTGCTCGGCGCCCTCTACGGCCTGCAGCGCAACAGCCTGCGCGGTTCGAAGCGCAACATCGCCGCCCACTACGATATCGGCAATGCGCTGTTCGCCACCTTCCTCGACGACGACCATCGCATGTACTCCAGCGCGGTCTTCCCGTACCCCGGGGCAAGCCTGGAAGAAGCCTCGACCCACAAGCTCGACCTGATGCTCGAGAAGCTCGATGTCCAGCCCCATCACCACCTGCTGGAGATCGGCACCGGCTGGGGCGGGCTGGCCATCCATGCGGCGAAGACCCGCGGCTGCCGCGTGACCACCACCACCATCTCCGCGGAACAGCACGCCTTCACGGCACGGCGCATCGAGGAGGAAGGACTGGGCGGACGCATCAGCCTGCTCCAGAGCGACTACCGCGAACTCGAGGGCCAGTACGACCGGCTGATCTCGGTGGAGATGATCGAGGCGGTGGGTCACCAGTACCTGGGCACCTACCTGGCGACCCTGGACCGGCTGCTCACCGATGATGGCCAGGCAATGCTGCAGGCGATCACCATCCGCGACCAGCGCTACGAGGCCGCCAAGCGCGAGATGGACTTCATCAAGCGCTACATCTTCCCGGGTGGCTTCCTGCCGTCGCACCACGCCATCCTTGACGGCCTGACACGACACACCTCACTCAACATCATCGACCTGGACGAGATCGGCCTGCACTACGCCCGCACCCTGCGCGAGTGGCGCCACCGCTTCGAGTCCAACCTGGAGACCGTGCGTCGGCTCGGCTACGACGAGCGCTTCATTCGCATGTGGCGCTACTACCTCTGCTACTGCGAGGGCGGCTTCCTGGAGCGCACCATCGGTACCTGCCAGTTGTTGCTGGCCAAGCCCGGCGCGCGGCCGGCCCCGCTTACCGGCGCGGTATGATTCGCGATGGCCAACCGAACCGACAGCCCCGTGAAGATGCTGACCAACCTGGCTGCCTTCCAGATCGGCTGGTTCGCCTGCGTGCTGGGCGGCTCGGGGATCGGCCTTCTGACCACCACGGTGATCATAGCCCTGCATCTGACCTGGCTGGCGCGCTCCGGGGAGTGGCGATGGCTGGTCGGCTTCGCTGCGCTGGGGCTTGCGGTCGATGGTGGCATGGCGCTGGCCGGCGGCTTCGGCTTCGCTGACGAGACGCGGGTTCTCGGCGTGATGCCGATGTGGCTATGGCTGCTCTGGCCACTATTCGCCACTCTGGTTCACCATTCGCTGGCCTGGCTCTGGCAATACCCTTGGCTGGCCGTGCTCGGCGGCGCCACCAGCGGCCCACTCTCCTACTACGGCGGCGCACGTCTCGCCGGCGTCGACCTTGCCCCCTGGCTGCTGCCCGCCGAAGCGCTCGTCTGGGCGCTGATCTGCATTGCCTTAAGCTGGCGACTGGGCAATTCCCTTGCCTTGAACAATCAGGCCCGCTGAAGCCTGCTCCCGCCACGTCGCCTCCAAACCCACATCCGTCACCTCATCAATGCGCCACGGGAATTCTGACTGTGGCGGCAGCATCGTCCCGGCCAGGGTGTCGGGAAAGGCAAGGCCCCTAGCGCAGTTGGCGTGCATTCATCCTGTGTGGACAGTAGACTAGGCACAGCCGCCCGGCGGCCCCAGGCCGCTCTCGGCACACAACAATCTCGACTCTCGGAACGATTCAGTGACCAAGCAACACTCCTTTGATCGCGAAGAACTGCTGGCCTGCTCACGCGGCGAGCTGTTCGGTCCGGGCAATGCCCAGTTGCCCGCCCCCAACATGCTGATGCTCGATCGCATCATGCACATCCACGAGGAAGGCGGGGATCACGGCAAGGGCGAGCTGATCGCCGAGCTGGATATCAAACCCGACCTGTGGTTCTTCGACTGCCACTTTCCCGGAGATCCGGTGATGCCCGGCTGCCTGGGTCTGGATGCCATGTGGCAGCTGGTAGGTTTCTACCTGGGCTGGCTCGGCCACCCGGGTCGCGGCCGCGCCCTGGGCTGTGGCGAGGTCAAGTTCAGTGGCCAGATCCTGCCCGACGCCCAGAAGGTCACCTACCGCATCAACATCAAGCGCATCATTACCCGGCGCCTGATCCTGGGCATGGCCGACGGCACCGTATGCGTCGACGGCCGCGACATCTATCAGGCCAACGACCTGCGCGTCGGCCTGTTCACCTCCACCGCGAATTTCTGAACAGGAGGCTCCCATGCGACGAGTGGTAGTCACCGGCCTGGGCATCGTGTCCTGCCTTGGCAATGACGCACAACAGGTTCTGGAAGCGCTCAAGAACGGGCGCTCTGGCATTCGGTTCAAGGAAGATTATGCCGAGCGGGGTTTCCGTAGCCAGGTGGCCGGCAGTGTCGACATCGATCTGGATGCCTTGATCGACCGCAAGCTGCGCCGCTTCATGGGCGATGCCGCGGCCTATGCCTACGTCTCCATGGCCCAGGCCATCGAGGACTCGGGGCTCGCCCCGGAGATGGTCTCCAGCGAGCGCACCGGGCTGATCGCCGGCTCGGGCGGGGCCTCGAGTGCCAATCAGGTCGAGGCTGCCGACGTGATGCGCGAGAAGGGGCTGCGCCGCGTGGGCCCCTACCGGGTCACCCGCACCATGGGCAGTACCGTCTCGGCCTGCCTGGCGACCCCGTTCCAGATCAAGGGCGTCAACTATTCCATCTCCTCCGCCTGCGCCACCTCGGCCCACTGCATCGGCAGTGGCGTGGAGCAGATCCAGATGGGCAAACAGGACGTGGTCTTCGCCGGCGGTGGCGAAGAGGAGCACTGGACCCTATCCTGCCTGTTCGATGCCATGGGGGCGCTCTCGACCCACTACAACGATACCCCCGACAAGGCCTCGCGGCCCTATGACCAGGCCCGCGACGGCTTCGTCATCGCCGGCGGTGGCGGCATGCTGGTGCTCGAAGAACTCGAGCACGCCAAGGCCCGCGGTGCAAAGATCTATGCCGAGGTAACCGGCTACGGCGCCACCTCCGACGGGCACGACATGGTCGCGCCCTCCGGGGAGGGGGCAATGCGCTGCATGCGCCAGGCCATGGCCACCGTCGATGGCAAGATCGACTACATCAATACCCATGGCACCTCGACGCCGGTGGGCGACGTCGCTGAACTCAAGGCGATCCGCGAGGTCTTCGGCGACTCCACGCCGGCGATGAGCTCCACCAAGTCGCTGACCGGCCACTCTCTGGGGGCCACCGGCGTTCAGGAGGCAGTCTATTCGCTGCTGATGATGGAGAACGACTTCATCGCCGCCTCCGCCAATGTCGATACCCTCGACGAGCAGGCCGACGGCTTCGATATCGTTACCCAGCGCCGCGACGGTGTGAAGGTCGAGCGAGTCCTCTCCAACAGCTTCGGCTTCGGCGGCACTAACGCCTGTCTGGTGCTGGAAAAATACCGCGACTGATCTCCGTAGCGACCGCTCCCGCAACGCAAGAGGCGCCCGATGGGGCGCCTCTTGCGTTGCGGGAGCGGTGTATCAGGCCAGGGGGTTCTCGACCGGCGGTGCGGCAGGTGCCGGGCGCGGCACCTCGGATATCTCAGCCAGCCGAGCCTCGATCCACGCCTCTGCCTCTGCCAACACCTCCTCGGAGGTGCGACCGACGGTCTCGATGGGCTCCCCAACCTCCAGCGACAAGCGCCCCGGACGCTTGACCCAGTGGCGCCCCGGCCAGCGTTCCCCGGCATTGTGGGCCACCGGCACCACGGGCACCCCGGCGCGACAAGCGATCACCGCGCCGCTCTTGTTGTAGCGCTGCCGACTTCCCGGCGCCACCCGGGTTCCCTCGGGGAAGATCAGCACCGAAAGCCCCTCCTCGAGACGAGTCTTGCCCTGGGTGAGCACCTGCTTCATGGCCCGGGCGGGCTTGCTGCGATCCACAGCAATGGGATGCAGCAAGCGCAGAGCCCAGCCGAAAATCGGGATGTTCAGTAGCTCACGCTTTAGCACCGTGCAGACCGGCGGGTGCAGCAACTGCAGATAGACGGTCTCCCATTCGGACTGGTGGTTGGCGAGGATGACGCAGGGACCATCGGGCAATCGTTCATGGCCGCGAAACTCGTAGCGCACGCCGCAGACCAGGCGAAACCAGGCGATGATGAAATGGTTATAGAGGTTGAGCAGGCGATAACGCGAGCGCAGCGGCAGGAAGGGTGCCGGCGGCAGAAAAAGCACGCCGCAGACCAGCATGGCCAGGAAGTAGCCGGCATAGAAGATCAGGCTGCGGATCACGTTCATCGTGGCATCGACTCCTCTTGCGCCTCGCCGTCATCTCTGGCCAGGCACCAGGTATCCAGCATGCGCCCGACCTCCAGGCGCCAGGGCTTCTGGTGCACGCCGAACACGTCCAGTACCCGCCGGCAATTCAGCACACGACGCAGTGGCTGGTCGTGATGGTGGCTCAGCGCCTTGACGCTGCCCAGTGTAACCTGTTCGCCACGCCCCTCGAGCCGAGTAGCGAGCTGGGTGCGGACCATAGAGACGAAGGTATAGGCACTCACCGGCTCAGGACCGGCCAGGTGGTAGCTGCCCCAGGACTCGGCGCCGCAGTGCTGCTGCTGGAGCATGCCGACCAGCGCGATGGCCACGGCATCCGCCGAGGTGGGGCAGAAGATCACGTCGGACTCGGCCCGCACCTCGCCGCCATCCGTCAGGGTGTCGAGCAGCTCGCCCAGCCAGGCTTGGCTACCTTCCAGGGCGAACAGTGGTCCCAGGCGCACGATCAGGTGCCGAGGGTATTCCGCACGGATTCGGTCGCCGGTACGGATCAGCCGTCTCAGGCTGTCGTCGCGGGGCTCGGGAATCACGTGCTCGTCAATGGGCACATCGAGGCCGTCCTCGTAGAGCTGATCGGAGACGCACCACACCAGCGGGATCTCCGCTTCGCGACAGGCCTCCATGCAAGCCTCGACCGCCTCGGCATGGGCCATGACGGCGGCCGGCTCGGCTGTGATCGGCCGCAGCAGCGGCGGGATCACCAGCGCATCCGGGCGCAGCTCCTCAAGCAGCCGCGGCGTGGCCGTAAGGCCCGGCTCGATGATCAGCTCGGTGTCGCTGCGGCGGTTGGCTTCGCGCGCCAGCGCCAGGCTCAGGCAGTGCCCGGCCTCCAGAATCAGCAGCTTCACGGCATCTCCTCGGATGGTGCCTACTTAAAACGGGATCTCGTCATCGAAATCGTCGAAGCTGCCCGGATCCGGGGCACCATAGTTGCCGCCCTGCTGCTGGCCGCCACCCTGTTGCGGGGGAGCCGGCTGCGGGGCCGGACGCTGGGGCTGGCCACCCTGTTGCGGAGCATTGCCGTAGCCGCCCTGCTGCTGATCACCCTGCTGGTGCTGACCGCCATACTGGCCGCCCTGTTGGCCTGCGTACTGGCCACCGCCGTCACCGCCGCGGGAGTCCAGCATCTGCATGTCGTTGGCGACGATCTCGGTGCTGTACTTGTCCTGGCCGTTCTGGTCCTGCCACTTGCGAGTCTGAAGGCGGCCCTCGATATAGACCTTGCTGCCCTTCTTGAGGTATTGCTGAGCGATCTCGGCGGTCTTGTTGAACAGCACGATTCGGTGCCATTCGGTGCGCTCCTGGCGCTGGCCGCTCTGCTTGTCCATCCAGGTATCGGTGGTGGCCAGGTTGAGGTTGGCAACGGCGGTCCCGGAGGGCGTGAAGCGTACCTCCGGATCCTGGCCGAGGTTGCCGATGAGGATGACCTTGTTGATGCCGCGAGCCATGAGGGACTCCTTGCTGTCGTGAAGTACGTTGTAAGGATCATACGCGGCTCAGGCGCCGCTGTGGTGATTCCTGGAACCGGTACCGGTAAGGCGGGCCAGGGCCTGTTCGTCGAGGCGCTGACGGTCCACCTTCAAGTAGGCCACGCGCTCTTCGGGAACGACCAGCACGTCCTCCACCCCGGCCACCTCGGCGAAACGTGCCATCAGGGTATCCAGCGCATCATCCTGCTCGCTGTCGTCGAGCGCCACCACCTCGCTGGTCAGATGGCGAGGAGGCGCCATGCCGGCCATTACCGCCAGCCATGCCAGGCCCACCAGACCGCAGCCGATGAAGACCGCGGAAAGCCCCCACTGCTGCACTAGAGCCCCCCCCAACACGCCACCCAGAAAGGCGCCAAGGAACTGGCTGGTCGAATAGATGCCCATGGCGGTGCCCTTGGCCCCGGCCGGTGCCAGCTTGCTAAGCATCGAGGGCAACGTGGCCTCGAGCAGATTGAAGGCGATGAAGAATAGTAGCAGCCAGCCAAACAGCGCCGGGACCCCTTCACCCAGGCCGGCCAGCCCGAACAGGCTCAGGGTGATGCCGGTAATGGCCGAGAGGCACATCGCCTTCATGCGGCGGCGCTTCTCGGCGATGATCACAAGCGGCACCATGGCAACGAAGGCCAACAGCATGATGCTTAGATAGGTGAGGCCATGACGCTCGACGGCGATGCCCGCCTCGAGCAGCCGGAAGGGCACGGCGACGAAGATCGCCATCAGCACCAGGTGAAGGGCAAAGATCGAGATATCCAGGCGCCAGAGGTCGCCACGCGCGAGGATGCCGCGCAGCTGATCGCGGTCGATGCCCACATCCCGGTGGCGCAACCGACGCGGCGCCGGCGGCACCAGCTTCCACAGCACCGCCAGGCCCAGCACCGCCAGGGCTGCGGTGAACCAGAAGACGCCGGCCAGGCCGAAGCTCGCAGCGAGCCAGGGGCCGAGCACCATGGCCACGGCGAAGGCGACACCGATGGAGAGCCCGATAGTGGCCATGGCGGCGGTGCGCACCTGTTCCCGAGTCTGGTCGGCGAGCAGCGCCATGATGGCCGCGGCCACGGCGCCGCTGCCCTGCAGGCAACGGCCCAGGATCACCCCGCCGATGGAATCGGCACCGGCGGCCACCACGCTGCCCAGCAGGAACAGCAGCAGACCCCCGGCGATCACCGGCTTGCGTCCCAGGCGATCGGAGAGCAGGCCAAAGGGGATCTGCAGCACCGCCTGGGTAAGACCATAGATCCCCAGCGCCAGGCCGACCAGCAGCGGCGTCGACCCTCTCAGGTCATCGGCATACAGGGCCAGCACCGGCAGCACCATGAACAGGCCCAGCATACGCGTGGCATAGAGCCCCGCCAGCCCGGTGATGGCGCGACGCTCGGTGACTAACAGCAGTCCTGAAACCTTTCGCATGGCGGTTCGAACTTCCGTGGACGGACCGTCGGGTCCGGAGATGGACCGCATATTCTAGCGGCTCGCCGGCCTGCAGGGAAAGTCGATGGCGGCGCGTGCTTTGCCGCCGATGCGGCCTGCCACGTATAATCGACCTTTTGCCGCGTCAGGCGAGGTGGGAATGGACACAATTCTGGTCAGAGGTGCGCGCACCCACAACCTGAAGAACATCGACGTCGATCTGCCCCGCGACAAGCTGATCGTGGTCACCGGGCTTTCCGGCTCGGGGAAATCGTCGCTGGCCTTCGACACTCTCTACGCCGAGGGTCAGCGCCGCTATGTGGAGTCGCTTTCCACCTACGCGCGCCAGTTCCTGTCGATGATGGAGAAACCCGACGTCGATCATATCGAAGGCCTTTCCCCGGCGATCTCCATCGAGCAGAAATCGACCTCCCACAACCCGCGCTCCACCGTGGGCACCATCACCGAGATCTACGATTACTTGCGGCTGCTGTTCGCGCGCGCCGGCACGCCACGCTGTCCGGAGCATGGCGAGGACCTCGAGGCTCAGACTGTTTCGCAGATGGTCGACCAGGTACTGACCCTGCCCGAAGGCAGCAAGTTGATGCTGATGGCGCCGGTGATCAAGGGACGCAAGGGCGAACACCTGCAGCTGCTTGCCGAGCTGCGCGCCCATGGCTTCGTGCGCGCCATGGTCGACGGCCAGGTGCTGGAGCTCGACGACATCGCCCCGCTGGACAAGAACAAGAAGCACGACATCAGCGTAGTGGTCGACCGCCTCAAGGTGCGCGAGGGACTGCAGCAACGACTGGCGGAGTCTTTCGAGACGGCCCTCAACCTGGCCGATGGCACCGCCGTGATCCATTTCATGGACGGCGAGCACGAGGACATCCCCTTCTCGGCACGCTTCGCCTGTCCGGTGTGCGGCTACTCTATCGCCGAGCTCGAGCCGCGCATGTTCTCCTTCAACAACCCGGCCGGCGCCTGCCCGACCTGCGACGGCCTGGGCGTGCAGCAGTTCTTCGACCCCGACAAGCTGATCAGCCATCCGGAACTGTCGCTGGCCGAGGGGGTGATCAAGGGCTGGGACCGGCGCAGCGTCTACTACTTCAACCAGCTGCAGGCCGTGGCCGACCACTACCGCTTCACCCTCGAAACGCCCTGGCAGGACCTGGCACGCCATGAGCGAGAGATCATTCTCCACGGCAGCGGCAACGACGACATCGCCTTCAGCTACGTCAACGACCGGGGCCGCAAGGTGACCCGCGAGCACCCCTTCGAGGGCGTGCTCCCTAACATGCAGCGCCGCTATCGCGAGACCGAGTCCAGCATGGTGCGCGAGGACCTGGCGCGTCACATCGCCGTCCAGCCCTGCCCCACCTGCCATGGCTCGCGGCTTCGCCGCGAGGCGCGCCATGTCTACATCGACGACCGCACCCTGCCGCAGCTGGTCCGCCTGCCCATCGGCGAGGCGCTGAGCTACTTCGGGGAGCTCAGCCTGCCGGGGCGAAAGGGCGAAATCGCCGTCAAGATCATCAACGAGATCCACGCCCGCCTGGAATTCCTGGTCAATGTGGGGCTCGACTACCTGAACCTCGAGCGCAGCGCCGAAACGCTTTCTGGCGGTGAAGCCCAGCGCATTCGCCTGGCCAGCCAGATCGGCGCCGGCCTGGTGGGCGTGATGTACATCCTCGACGAACCCTCCATCGGCCTGCACCAGCGCGACAACGACCGCCTGCTGCAGACGCTGGAGCGGCTGCGCGACCTGGGCAACACCGTGATCGTGGTCGAGCACGACGAGGAGGCCATCCGCGCCGCCGACCACGTTCTGGACATAGGCCCCGGCGCAGGGGTCCATGGGGGGCGCATCGTCGCCCAGGGGACCCCGCAGGAGATCATCGCCACGCCGGAGTCACTCACCGGACAGTACCTCGCTGGCTCACGGCGCATCGAGATCCCGCCGTGGCGCATCCCCGGCAACCCTGAGAAGGTGGTGCGCCTGACCGGTGCCCGGGGCAACAACCTACTAGACGTCACTCTCGAGCTGCCGCTGGGTCTGTTCGTGTGCATCACCGGCGTCTCGGGCTCCGGCAAGTCGACGCTGATCAACGCTACCCTGATGCCCATAGCCGCCCGCGAGCTCAACCGCGCCACCAGCCTGACGCCGGAGGTCCATGAGCGTATCGAGGGACTCGACCACCTCGACAAGGTGATCGACATCGACCAGAGCCCCATCGGCCGCACGCCGCGCTCCAACCCGGCAACCTACACCGGCATTTTCACGCCCATCCGCGAACTGTTCGCCGGCACCCAGGAGGCGCGCTCCCGGGGCTACAAGCCGGGCCGTTTCTCCTTCAACGTCAAGGGGGGACGCTGCGAGGCGTGCCAGGGCGAGGGCATGATCAAGGTGGAGATGCATTTCCTGCCGGACATCTATGTGCCCTGTGACGTCTGCAAGGGCAAGCGCTACAACCGCGAGACCCTGGAGATCGCCTACAAGGGCAAGAACATCCATGAGGTCCTCGAGATGACCGTGGAGGAGGCCCTGGCGTTCTTCTCGCCGGTACCGGCCATCGCCCGGCGCCTGCAGACCCTGCTCGACGTGGGGCTCTCCTACATCCGCCTGGGCCAGAGCGCCACCACCCTCTCGGGCGGGGAAGCACAGCGGGTCAAGCTGGCCAGGGAGCTCGCCAAGCGGGACACCGGCAAGACCCTCTACATCCTCGATGAGCCGACCACCGGCCTGCATTTCGAGGATATTCGCCAGCTGCTCAGCGTGCTGCACCGCCTGCGCGACCACGGCAATACCATCGTGGTGATCGAGCACAATCTCGACGTCATCAAGACCGCCGACTGGCTGATCGATCTGGGCCCCGAGGGCGGCTCCGGCGGCGGACGCATCATCGCCGAGGGCACCCCCGAGCAGGTGGCACGCATCGAGGCGTCGCACACCGGCCGCTTCCTCAAGCCCCTGCTCGAGCGGACCAAGGCCAGCAAGGCAGAGCCGGAGACCACCGCCTGACGGCGAGCCGAGTGCTTTACGCTAGAAGCCGTCAAGATGGAGAGCAGCGCCGGGGACAGGTCAGAGCAGGGGTCCTATGCCAGGGATGGCATCGGTAGCGCCCAGGGAAGGGTTCACAGCGCCCCCGCGTAGACCTGGCGCCGGGGAAGCTGCGATTTAGGTCGCCGAGGCAGAACCTACAATGAAAAAAACCGGCCCCTCGAAAGGAGCCAGTTTGGCGTGCTACTGGCGGAAGGCCGGTCGAGGATCACTCCTCGGCGACGGCTTCCTCGACGACCGGACGGTCGACCAGTTCGACGAAGGCCATGGGCGCGTTGTCGCCGGTGCGGAAGCCGCACTTGAGGATACGGACGTAACCGCCCGGACGCTCGGCGTAACGCGGACCCAGCTCATTGAAGAGCTTGCCGACCGCTTCCTTCGAGCGGGTACGGCTGAAGGCCAGACGACGATTTGCGACGCTGTCCTGCTTGGCCAGGGTGATCAGCGGCTCGATGACGCGACGCAGTTCCTTGGCCTTGGGCAGGGTTGTCTTGATCACTTCGTGCTCGACCAGCGAGACGGACATGTTCTTGAACATGGCCTGGCGGTGCGAGCTGGTGCGATTCAGGTGACGACCACTCTTACGATGACGCATGGTTGTGATTCCTTACCAAACTGGGACTCGAGTCGAGGCTCACGCGGAGGCCTTGTCGTCCTTCAGGCTTGCCGGCGGCCAATTCTCCAGCCGCATGCCCAGGGAAAGCCCGCGGGCGGCCAACACGTCCTTGATCTCATTCAGGGACTTCTTGCCGAGATTCGGGGTCTTCAACAGCTCGACCTCGGTGCGCTGGATCAGATCCCCGATATAGTAGATGTTCTCGGCCTTGAGGCAGTTGGCGCTGCGAACGGTCAACTCGAGATCGTCTACGGGGCGCAGCAGAATCGGATCGATATGATCCTCTTCCTCCACCACTTCCTGTTCCTTGTCGGCTTCCAGATCGACGAAGGCGGCCAGCTGCTCCTGCAGGATGGTCGCGCTGCGACGGATCGCCTCTTCTGGATCCAGAGTACCGTCGGTTTCCAGGTCGATGATCAGCTTGTCGAGGTCGGTGCGCTGTTCGACACGCGCGGCCTCCACGCTGTAGGAAACCCGACGCACGGGGCTGAAGGTAGCATCCAGCTGCAGGCGACCGATGGCACGCGATTCGTCGTCGGCATCGCCTCGCACGTCCGCCGGCTCGTAGCCGCGGCCACGAGCGATCTTGAGCTGCATCTTCAGCTCGGAACCCTCGTTGACGTGGGCGATGACATGCTCGGGGTTGACGATCTCGACATCATGGTCGAGCGTGATGTCCCCTGCAGTCACGACGGCCGGCCCCTGCTTGTTCAGCGAGAGCACTGCCTCGTCGCGGCTGTGCATCCTGAGCGCCACGTCCTTGAGGTTCAGGAGAATTTCGATGACATCCTCCTGGACGCCTTCGATCGCACTGTACTCATGCTCGACACCGGCGATCTCGACCTCAACCACGGCACAGCCGGGCATCGACGAGAGCAGGATACGACGCAGGGCATTCCCCAGCGTATGGCCGAAGCCACGCTCGAAGGGTTCGAGCACGATCTTCGCGTGATGTGCGCTGATCTCTTCGACCTTGATGTCGCGAGGACGGAGAAACTCTGTCACTGAACGCTGCATATGAACACCTTTCAGGCTGCCAAACGGATTGTCGGTACTCTCGACCACTCCCCGCGAACGGGGAGTGGCATGGCGTCGGGCGCCGCTTACTTCGAGTACAGCTCGACGATCAGGTTTTCGTTGATGTCGGCAGACAGGTCACCGCGTTCGGGCAGGGCCTTGAAAGTGCCTTCCATCTTCTTGGCATCGGTCTCGACCCAGACCACGTCGCCGCGGTTGGCAGCGATGGCCAGGGAAGTCTGGATGCGCGCCTGGTTCTTCGCCTTCTCACGTACGGAGACCACGTCGCCAGGCTTGACCTGGTAGGACGCCACGTTGACGGTCTTGCCATTGACAGAGATCGCCTTGTGACTGACCAGCTGACGCGCCTCGGAACGCGTGGAGCCGAAGCCCATGCGGTAGACGACGTTGTCCAGTCGGGATTCGAGAAGCTGCAACAACAACTCGCCGGTCGCGCCCTTCAGGCGGGCCGCTTCCTTGTAGTAGTTGCGGAACTGCTTCTCGAGTACGCCATACATGCGACGTACTTTCTGCTTCTCGCGAAGCTGCAAGCCGTAGTCGGAAAGACGCTGACGGCGCTGGCCGTGCACACCCGGAATCTGTTCGGATTTGCACTTCTTCTCGAAGGGAGTGATACCGCTCTTGAGGAAGAGGTCGGTCCCCTCACGACGAGACAGTTTGCACTTCGGTCCAATGTAACGAGCCATGAATCTGTCTCCTTAAACGCGGCGTTTCTTCGGCGGACGGCAGCCATTATGGGGAATGGGCGTCGCGTCGGTGATGCTCTGCACGCGGAAGCCGGCGGCATTGAGAGCACGCACGGCGGATTCACGGCCAGGACCGGGGCCCTTGACCAGCACGTCGACGTTTTTCACACCATACTCGGCTGCAGCGGTCGCTGCACGCTCGCTTGCCACTTGAGCAGCGAACGGGGTGCTCTTGCGAGAACCACGAAAACCCGAACCACCGGCAGTCGCCCAGGAAAGGGCGTTGCCCTGGCGGTCTGTGATCGTAATGATCGTGTTGTTAAAAGAGGCGTGGATATGCGCAATGGCATCCACTACCTGCTTTTTAACCTTCTTACGGTTGCTACGCGGGTTAGCCATGTTGATGTCGTTTCCTGTCTTTACGCCAGAACGTGCGTGTTATTTGCGGATCGGCTTGCGCGGGCCCTTGCGGGTACGCGCATTGGTCTTGGTACGCTGACCACGCAGCGGAAGACCACGACGATGACGCAGACCACGATAGCAACCCAGGTCCATGAGACGCTTGATATTAAGCGTGACATCACGGCGCAGGTCACCTTCCACGGTGTACTTGCCGACTTCAGACCGCAGGGAGTCCAGATCTTCACTGGACAGTTCCTGGACCTTTGTGGTCGGCGCGATGCCGGTAGCAGCGCAGATTTCCTGCGCACGCGTACGGCCAATCCCGAAGATATAGGTCAGCGAGATCGCCGCATGCTTGTTGTCCGGGATATTGACGCCTGCAATACGGGCCATCAGCTTACTCCGAAATTTGAGCGGCTTGCTCGATTAATCATCTACAAAAGGCGCAACAGCATACCTCTTTCCTCGCTCGAGGACAAGAGGCATGCCGGCACCCGGTTCAGTGCAGCGCTGGGATCAACCCTGGCGCTGCTTGTGCCGCGGCTCGATGCAGATGACGCGCACGGCGCCATTACGTCGAATAATCTTGCAGTTGCGGCACATTTTCTTCACGGAAGCTCGAACTTTCATGTTCCATCTCCAAAGTTGGCTCGCGCCACGAGCCGATAAATCCGATCGCGGCGCACCAAGTCGTCAGCGGTGTTTCAGCGCATGATGCCGCCGCTACCATAGCCTTTCAGGTTGGACTTCTTCATCACCGACTCGTACTGGTTCGACATGAGGTGCGACTGCACCTGGGCCATGAAGTCCATGGTCACCACCACCACGATCAGCAAGGAGGTGCCGCCGAAGAAGAACGGCACATTCCAGGCCACAATCAGGAACTGGGGCATCAAGGATACCCCGGTGATGTAGAGGGCACCGAAAAGGGTCAGGCGCGTCATGACCTTGTCGATATAGCGAGCCGTCTGCTCGCCGGGACGGATACCCGGCAGGAAGGCCCCCGACTTCTTGAGGTTGTCGGCGACATCCTTGGGGTTGAAGACCAGCGCTGTGTAAAAGAAGCAGAAGAATATCACCGCCGCGCCGAAAAGCAAGATGTACAGCGGCTGTCCCGGACCCAGCGCCTGGGATGCACGCTGCAACCACTCCATGCCATCACCGGCTCCGACCCACTGTCCCAGCGAAGCGGGAAACAGGAGGATGCTGGAGGCGAAGATCGCCGGAATCACGCCCGCCATGTTCACCTTGAGCGGCAGGTAGCTGCTCTGGCCGGCATACATCTTGTTGCCGACCTGCCGACGCGGATAGTTCACGGTGATGCGACGCTGACCGCGCTCGATGAACACCACGAAGGCCACGGTGGCAACGCCCAGCACGGTGAGAGCCAACAGCGGAAGAACGTTCCAAGCACCCTCGTTGCGGGCCAGCTCGAACGCTTGTCCCACGGCACCCGGAAGGCCGGCGACGATACCCGCAAATATCAGCAGCGAGATGCCGTTGCCTATGCCCTTCTCGGTGATCTGCTCGCCCAGCCACATCAGGAACACCGCACCGGTCACAAAGCTGACGATAGCAGTGAAGTAGAAGCTGAAGTCGGCCGTGTAGGCGATACCCTGACTGGCCAGGCCCACCGACATACCGGTTGCCTGAATCAAGGCCAGCAGTACGGTGCCATAGCGCGTGTACTGACTTATCTTGCGTCGGCCAGCCTCACCTTCCTTCTTGAGCTGCTCGAGATGCGGTGATACCGCCGTCATCAGCTGCATGATGATCGACGCTGAGATGTAGGGCATGATGCCCAGCGCCATGATACTCATGCGCTCCAGGGCGCCACCCGAGAACATGTTGAACATGCCCAGGATGGTGCCCTGCTGCTCCCTGAACAAGGCAGCAAGCTGGTCAGGATTGATACCGGGAACGGGGATGTGGGCACCGATACGGTAGACCACGATGGCGAGGAGCACGAAGCGCAGGCGCGCCCAGAGTTCACTCAGACCGCTGCCCATCGCCGGCATGTTTCCTGACTTGGCCATTTAGTCCTCTACCTTGCCGCCGGCGGCTTCGATCGCGGCGCGGGCACCCTTGGTGACCTTGATACCGCGGACCGTGACCGCCTTGTTCAGTTCGCCGGACAGGATCACCTTGGCATGCTTGGTGGCATCCTTCAGCACGTTGGCATCCTTGAGGGTGCCCAGGGTGACTTCATCACCCGCGACCCGTGCCAGCTCGGCCAGGCGGACTTCCTCGGAAACCAGAGACTTCGCGGACGTGAAGCCAAACTTGGGCAGACGCCGCTGAAGCGGCATCTGGCCGCCCTCGAAACCGGGCTTCACGCTACCGCCGCTGCGCGACTTCAGACCTTTGTGGCCACGGCCACCGGTCTTGCCCAGACCAGAGCCGATGCCACGGCCGACGCGCTTTTCGGCGTGCTTGGAACCCGGTGCCGGGCTCAGGCTATTGAGTTTCATGGATTACTCTCCCTCAACACGCACAAGGTAGTTGACCTTGTGGATCATGCCGCGGACGGCAGGGGTGTCTTCCAGTTCAACCGTGTGACCGATGCGACGCAGGCCGAGGCCCTTCATGTTGGCCTTGTGCTTGGCCAGTACGCCGATGGTGCTGCGGGTCTGGGTAACCTTGATCGTTGCAGACATTGACCTTACCCCGTGATCGCTTCGACAGGCAGACCGCGCTTGGCGGCCACGTCTTCCGGCGACTGCAGGGCGGCCAGACCATTGACGGTCGCCCGCACCACGTTCACCGGGTTGGTGGAGCCGTAGCACTTGGCCAGGACGTTATGCACGCCGGCCAGTTCGAGCACGGAGCGCATGGCGCCGCCGGCGATGATCCCGGTACCCTCGGAGGCAGGCTGCATGTACACCTTGGAGGCGCCGTGACGGGCCTTGACCGGGTACTGCAGAGTGCCGCCGGTGAGGTTCACCTTGACCATGTTGCGACGCGCCTGGTCCATGGCCTTCTGGATCGCCACCGGCACTTCACGTGCCTTGCCGCGACCAAAACCCACACGACCGTTACCGTCGCCCACGACGGTCAGGGCGGTGAAACCGAAGATTCGGCCACCCTTGACCACCTTGGCGACACGGTTGATCTGCACGAGCTTTTCCTGCAGATCGCCGTTTTGCTGTTCGTTCTTCGCCATCGTAAAACCCTTTAGAATTCCAGGCCGCCTTCACGAGCGGCGTCGGCCAAGGCCTTCACACGACCGTGGTACTTGAAGCCGGCACGATCGAAGGCCACCTGGGTGATGCCAGCCTGCTTGGCGCGTTCGGCGATCAGTTCGCCTACCTTGGTAGCGGCGTCGGAATTGCCGGTCGCACCCTCACGCAGGGCCTTATCCAGCGTGGAAGCGCTGGCGAGGACCTTGCCACCATCCGGCGAGATGATCTGCGCATAGATGTGGCGTGGGGTACGGTTGACGCACAGGCGATACACGCCCAGCTCGCGGATCTTGGCGCGAGCACGGCGGGCACGACGGAGACGAGATTCTTTCTTCGCGTTCATAACCCTGCCTTACTTCTTCTTGGCTTCTTTGCGACGCACCTGCTCGTCGGCGTACCGGACACCCTTGCCCTTGTAGGGCTCAGGCGGACGGAAGGCGCGGATTTCCGCAGCACACTGACCGAGCTGCTGCTTGTCCGCGCTTTTCAGCACGATGACGGTGTTCTTGGGCGTTTCCGCCGTAACACCTTCAGGCAGCGTGTAGTCGACCGGGTGCGAGAAGCCCAGTGTAAGATTAAGCGTCTTGCCCTTGGCCTGGGCACGGTAACCGACGCCGATGATTTCGAGGCTCCTGGTAAAGCCCTCGCTGACACCGGTGACCAGGTTCTGTACCAGGGCACGGGTGGTACCGACCATTGCCCAGCTCTTGGCGGACTCGCTCGGCTGGAAGGTCAACTGCCCCTCTTCCTGACCGATCACCACGTCGGGGTGAACAGTCTGGGTCAGGGTTCCCTGGCTGCCCTTGACGGACAGCTGGTCACCGTCGAGCTTTACCTCGACGCCTGCGGGCAATTTGACCGGATATTTGGCTACGCGGGACATTCCAAACTCCTAGAATACGGTGCAGATGACTTCACCACCGACACCCGCCTGACGCGCGGCACGATCGGTCATCACTCCATTGGAGGTGGTGACGATGGCAACGCCCAGACCTTCGGCGACCTTCGGCAGCGCGGCCTTGCCCTTGTACTGGCGCAGGGACGGCTTGGAAACCCGCTGCAGGTGCTCGATGACCGGCTTGCCCTCGAAGTACTTGAGGGTCACGGTCAGCTCGGGCTTGGCGGTTTCGCTGACGGCGAAGTCGCTGATATAGCCCTCTTCCTTCAGCACGCGGGCCACCTCAACCTTGAGCTTGGAGGACGGCATGGAAACCGTCTCCTTGGTGGCCATCTGCGCATTGCGGATACGAGTGAACATATCCGCCAGAGTGTCTTGCATGCTCATTTACGTTGCGCTCCTGATGATTCTACGTGGCGTTACCAGCTGGACTTCTTGAGTCCGGGCACGTCGCCACGCATGGCGGCTTCACGCAGCTTGTTGCGGCCGAGGCCGAACTTGTTGTAGTAACCGTGCGGACGACCAGTGATGCGGCAGCGGTTGCGCTGACGCACCGGGCTGGAGTCGCGCGGCAACTGCTGCAGCTTGAGCTGCGCGTCGAAGCGCTCTTCGTCAGAAGCATTGACGTCCTGGATGACCGCCTTCAGCTCGGCACGCTTGGCGGCATACTTCGCCACCATCTTGGTGCGCTTGAGCTCGCGCTCTACCATGCTTTTCTTTGCCATGATCCCACCCTTATCTCTTGAACGGGAAGTTCAACGCGCTAAGCAGCGCGCGACCTTCTTCATCGGTTTTGGCGGTGGTGGTGATGGTGACATCCAGACCACGAATCCGGTCGATCTTATCATATTCGATCTCCGGGAAGATGATCTGCTCACGCACCCCCATGGAGTAGTTGCCACGACCGTCGAAGGACTTCGGGTTGAGACCACGGAAGTCACGAACACGGGGGATCGCGATATTCACCAAGCGATCGAGGAAGTCCCACATGCGCTCGGAGCGCAGAGTCACCTTGATCCCGATCGGCCAGCCTTCGCGCACCTTGAAGCCCGCGATGGACTTGCGTGCCTTGGTCACCAACGGCTTCTGACCGGAGAGCTTCTCCAGGTCACCGATAGCGTTGTCGATCAGCTTCTTGTCGCTGGTCGCCTCGCCGATACCCATGTTCAGTGTCACCTTGGTGACCCGCGGTATCTGCATCACGTTGGCGTAGCTGAACTGCTCTTGGAGCTGAGCCACCACCTCGTTTTGATAACGTTCTTTCAAGTTCGCCATTTTGCTATCCGACTCGCGTTAGGCGTCGATCTGCGACTGCGTCGACTTGTAGATACGTACCTTGGTACCGTCTTCCTGCACCTGGAAGCCGACGCGATCCGCCTTGCCGGTCTCCTGGTTGAAGATGGCCACGTTGGACGCGTGAATCGATGCCTCGCGCTCGACGATACCGCCCTGATTGCCCGCCATCGGGTTGGGCTTGGTGTGACGCTTGATCATGTTCACACCGGACACCACGAAGCGGTTTTCGAGAACCCGCTTGACGGTGCCGCGCTTGCCCTTGTCCTTGCCGGCGATGACGACGACTTCGTCGTCACGTTTGATTTTTTGCATATCCGCCTCGCTCCTTACAGCACTTCAGGCGCCAAGGAAATGATCTTCATGAACTTCTCGTTGCGAAGCTCACGCGTCACCGGCCCGAAGATACGGGTGCCGATCGGCTGATCGTTGGTGTTGTTCAACAGCACAGCCGCATTTCCATCGAAGCGGATCAGCGAACCGTCGTTACGACGGACGCCACTACGGGTGCGAACCACCACTGCCTTGAGGACCTGGCCCTTCTTGACCTTGCCACGAGGAATGGCTTCCTTCACCGTGACCTTGATGATGTCACCGACACGAGCGTAGCGACGGTGGGAACCGCCCAGCACCTTGATGCATTGCACCCGGCGCGCTCCGCTGTTGTCGGCGACATCCAGCATTGTCTGAGTCTGAATCATCGGTTTTCTCCAAACCTAATCTGACTGCACTGACTTGACCGGCGTAAGCCGATCAACCCTTGGCCTGTTCGACGACCTCGACCAGGGTCCAGGACTTGTTCTTCGACAACGGACGGCATTCCTGAATGGACACCGTGTCGCCGGACTTGGCCTGATTCGACTCGTCGTGGGCTTGCAGCTTGGTGGAGCGCTTCATGTATTTTCCGTAGATCGGGTGGCGCTCACGACGCTCGATCATCACAACGATGGACTTGTCCATCTTGTCGCTCACCACCTTGCCGGTGAGCGTACGGGCATTCTTTTCTTCGGCCATCTCAGTCACCTGCCTTCTCGTTGAGCACAGTCTTCACGCGGGCAATGTCCCGACGAACCTGCTTGAGCAGATGAGTCTGGCTCAGCTGACCGGTGGCCTTCTGCATGCGCAGGTTGAACTGCTCGCGGAGGAGTTCGAAGAGCTGCTCCTGGAGCTGCTCGGCTGACTTCTCACGAATTTCCTGGGCTTTCATCACATCACCGTCCGTTTCACAAAGGTGGTGGAGACCGGGAACTTCTGGGCGGCCAGGGCGAATGCCTCACGGGCCAGCTCCTCGGAAACGCCCTCGATCTCGTACAAGACCCGACCCGGCTGGATCTGCGCGACCCAGTACTCGACGGAGCCCTTGCCCTTACCCATACGGACTTCCAACGGCTTCTTGGAAATCGGCTTGTCCGGGAAGACACGGATCCAGATCTTGCCGCCACGCTTGACGTGACGCGTGATCGCACGACGACCAGCCTCGATCTGACGGGCGGTGACACGGCCCCGGCCAGTGGCCTTGAGGCCATACTCGCCGAAGCTCACCTTGCTTCCGCGATGCGCCAGGCCACGGTTGCGGCCCTTCTGCATCTTGCGGAACTTCATACGCTTAGGTTGTAACATCGACTCGCTCTCCCCTTACCTGGAACCTTTCTTCTTGGAGGGTGCGGCCTGCGGCTGTTTCGCCTTGGCGCGGACCTCCTCGATGCCCCCGAGGATTTCACCTTTGAAGACCCAGACCTTGACACCGATGATGCCGTAGGTGGTATGCGCCTCGTAGGTGGCGTAGTCGATGTCCGCGCGCAGAGTATGCAGCGGGACGCGACCTTCGCGGTACCATTCGGTACGGGCGATTTCCGCGCCGCCTAGTCGGCCGGAAAGCATCACCTTGATGCCACCGGCGCCCAGGCGCATGGCGTTCTGCACGGACCGCTTCATGGCACGACGGAACATCACACGACGCTCGAGCTGGCCGGCGATATTCTGCGCGACGAGCTGGGCATCGAGCTCCGGCTTGCGGACTTCCTCGATGTTGACGTGCACGGGCACACCCATCATCGCGGTGACGTCACGACGCAGCCGGTCAACGTCTTCGCCTTTCTTGCCGATCACGATACCCGGGCGGGCAGTGTGAATGGTGATGCGGGCGTTGTTGGCCGGGCGCTCGATGTGAATGCGACTCACGGACGCATTCTTCAGGCGCTCTTCCAGAAAGCGACGTACTTCGAGGTCGCTATTCAGCTTGTCGGCATAAGCACCGCGCTCGGCATACCACACCGAGGTATGGTCCTTGACGATACCCAGGCGAATGCCTGTTGGATTGACTTTCTGACCCATCTGGTCGACTCCTACTTCTCGGCTACCTTGACGGTGATGTGGCAAGTGCGCTTCAGGATGCGATCCGCACGCCCCTTGGCGCGTGGACGGATACGCTTGAGCGTCATGCCCTCATCGACGCAGATGGTCGAAACACGCAGCTCGTCGATATCCATGCCGTCGTTTTCTTCCGCGTTCGCGATGGCGGACTGCAGCACCTTCCTGACCAGCTTCGCGGCCTTCTTCGGGGAGAAGGTCAGCAGGTCGAGTGCCTCGGCGACCGGTTTACCGCGCACCTGGTCAGCCACCAAACGGGCCTTCTGGGCGGATAAACGAGCGCCACGCAGCTTTGCTGTGACTTCCATCTCTCAATCCTCTCTGGCTTACCGTTTGGCTTTCTTGTCCGCCACATGACCGCGATAAAGGCGGGTAGTAGCGAATTCGCCCAGCTTGTGGCCAACCATTTCCTCGGAGACATGCACCGGGACGTGTTGGCGACCGTTGTGGACCGCAATGGTGAGCCCGACCATGTTGGGCAGGATCATCGAGCGACGCGACCAGGTCTTGATCGGTTTACGGTCGCTCTTCTCCACTGCAGTCTCGACCTTCTTCAATAGATGAAGGTCAATAAAGGGACCTTTCTTCAGTGAACGTGGCACAGCCGTTACCTCTTGATGTCTTGGCGTTGGATCTTATTTCCGGGCCTTGCGGCGACGGATGATCAGCTTGTCGGTGCGCTTGTTCTTGCGGGTCTTGTGGCCCTTGGTGGGAATGCCCCACGGAGACACCGGGTGGCGTCCGCCGCTGCTGCGGCCTTCGCCGCCGCCATGCGGGTGATCCACCGGGTTCATGGCCACACCGCGAACGGTCGGGCGCACACCTCTCCAGCGCTTCGCACCGGCCTTGCCAAGCTGACGCAGGCTGTGCTCTGAGTTGCTCACTTCTCCCAGAGTCGCGCGGCACTCGGCCAGCACCTTGCGCATCTCGCCGGAGCGAAGACGCAGGGTGGCGTAGTTGCCTTCACGGGCGACCAACTGGGCGCTGGTACCGGCGCTGCGAACAAGCTGGGCACCCTTGCCAGGCTTGAGCTCGATGCAGTGCACAGTGGAACCCAGCGGGATGTTGCGCAGCGGTAACGCGTTGCCCTTCTTGATGGGCGCGTTGACGCCCGACTCGAGACGGTCACCAGCACTCACACCCTTGGGCGCAATGATGTAGCGACGCTCGCCGTCAGCGTACTTGAGCAGAGCAATGTGCGCGCTGCGGTTCGGGTCGTGCTCCAGGCGCTCGACGACGGCCGGAATGCCATCCTTGGTGCGCTTGAAGTCAACGACACGATAGTGGTGTCGATGACCACCGCCCACGTGGCGTGTGGTGATGCGACCGTAGTTGTTACGACCACCGGACTTGGACTGTTTCTCGAGCAACGGCGCGTAAGCGCGGCCCTTGTACAGTTCTTCACCAACAATCTTGACGACGTGGCGACGACCGGCGGATGTGGGTTTAGTCTTGACGATTGCCATGATCCGTACTCCTGCCCTTATTCGGCGCCAGAGAAGTCTTCAAGCGTTTCGCCGGCGGCCAGTGTCACGTACGCCTTGCGATAACCCTTGCGATGACCCAGACCCTGCGCAGTGCGCTTGGTCTTGCCCTTCATGTTCAGCACCTGAACACGGTCGACCTTCTTGCCGAGCAGCTCCTGCACGGCGGCCTTGATCTCGGGCTTGGTCGCGTCGCCTGCCACCTTGAACACGTACTGGTTGCGCTCGGCGGCCATGGCGGCCTTCTCGGTCACGTGCGGACCGAGCAGAACCTTGAATAGACGTTCCTGGTTCATGCCAGCTTCTCCTCGAATTTACGCAGGGCGGAGACGGTAACCAGCACCTTGTCGAAGGCGACCAGGCTCACCGGATCGGCAGCGGCGACGTCCACCACATCCACGTTGGGGATGTTACGGGCGGCGAGGTACAGGTTCTCGTCGAGTTCCTCGGTGACGATCAGCACCTTCTCCAGGCCCAGCGCCTCGAGCTGGGCGACCAGCTGCTTGGTCTTGGGGGCCTCGACGGCGAAACCATCGACCGCCACCAGACGCTCCTGGCGAACCAGCTCGGAGAGAATGGAACGCATGGCCGCACGATACATCTTGCGGTTGACCTTCTGGGAATGGTCCTGCGGACGGGCCGCGAAGGTCACACCGCCGCCACGCCAGATCGGCGAACGGATGGTTCCGGCACGGGCACGTCCGGTGCCCTTCTGGCGCCACGGCTTCTTGCCGCCGCCGCGCACATCGGAACGGTTCTTCTGCGCACGAGTACCCTGACGACCACCGGCCAGATAGGCGGTGACGACCTGGTGTACGAGAGCCTCGTTGAATTCTTTGCCAAAGGTGGCATCGGATACTTCGACAGTACCGGCGCCTGCACCTGCAAGATTCAGATTCATCGGTAAGTTCCCCTTCAGCCTGCTTTGACGGCGCTGCGCACGATGACATCACTGCCGGTAGCACCAGGTACGGCGCCCTTGATCAGCAGCAGGTTGCGTTCGGCGTCGACACGGACGACTTCCAGGCTCTGCACGGTGCAGCGAACATTGCCCATCTGGCCGGCCATCTTCTTGCCCTTGAACACGCGGCCCGGAGTCTGACACATGCCGATGGAGCCCGGCGCGCGATGCGACAGGGAATTACCGTGGGTATTGTCCTGGGTGCGGAAATTCCAGCGCTTTACGGCGCCCTGGAAACCCTTGCCCTTGGAGGTGCCGGTCACGTCGATCATCTGACCAGCTTCAAAGAGGGATACGGTGAGCTCGCCGCCCACTTCCGGAGCCTCTGCACCTTCGGGAAGGCGGAACTCCATCAGTGAACGACCGGCCTCGACACCTGCCTTGGCGAACTGCCCGGCTTGGGCTTTCGACAGATGCTTGGCCTTGCGGGAGCCGGTTGTCACCTGAACCGCAGCGTAGCCGTCAGACTCGACAGACTTCACACGCGTCACGCGGTTGGGCTCAACCTCGATAACGGTCACGGGCACGGATGCACCGTCTTCGGTGAAGACACGGGTCATCCCGGCCTTTCTACCGACTAAACCGATAGTCATTCTCAGTCTCCTATAGTGTACGGGGCTATCACCCGCTATGGCTGCCCTTTCCAGAGCATTCCACTAGCACGTTGTATGACGCCATCCCGGCGTGGCGGCTGCTGCTTGGCGCTGCCTTCGTGTCGACAGACCAGGCGCTGGGCCGCGAGTGTCTAGTGTGGTGTCAGTCGAGCTTGATCTGCACGTCCACGCCGGCGGCGAGGTCGAGCTTCATCAGGGCATCAACGGTCTTTTCGGTGGGCTCGACGATGTCGAGCACCCGCTTGTGGGTACGAATCTCGTACTGGTCGCGCGCGTCCTTGTTGACGTGCGGAGAGATCAGCACGGTATAACGCTCGCGATTGGTCGGCAGGGGAATCGGACCACGGACCTGGGCGCCGGTACGC
The DNA here is from genome assembly GCF_034520545.1 of Halomonas sp. GTDB lineage: Bacteria > Pseudomonadota > Gammaproteobacteria > Pseudomonadales > Halomonadaceae > Halomonas. The sequence goes on along the minus strand of NZ_JAXHNN010000015.1, from coordinate 25,153 downwards.
TTGGCGGTTTCTACGATCTCCGCGGCGGACTGGTCGATCAGGCGATGGTCGAAAGCCTTCAACCTAATGCGAATCTTCTGGTTCTGCATTTGCCCTAACTCCAATGGATTCTGACGGCGCGAGCCGTCAACCCACGCATTCAAAGGATGCGCATTATAGGCACGCCGGAGACGAGAGTCAAACACTCGCTTCCGGTGCGCAGAAAGGGGGCTCCTGATGGAGCCCCCTTGGATCGATCAAGCGGCGAAACGCTTACTTGAGGATCTTGGCCACGACGCCGGCGCCGACGGTACGACCGCCTTCACGAATGGCGAAGCGCAGGCCGTCATCCATGGCGATCGGGGCGATCAGGGTGACAACCATCTTGACGTTGTCGCCCGGCATGACCATCTCGACGCCCTCCGGCAGTTCACAAGTACCGGTGATGTCGGTGGTACGGAAGTAGAACTGCGGACGGTAGCCCTTGAAGAACGGCGTGTGACGACCACCCTCGTCCTTGGACAGCACGTACACCTCGGCCTCGAACGTGGTGTGCGGGGTGATGGTGCCCGGCTTGGCCAGGACCTGACCACGCTCGACGTCGTCACGCTTGGTGCCGCGCAGCAGGGCGCCCACGTTCTCACCGGCACGACCTTCGTCAAGCAGCTTGCGGAACATCTCGACGCCGGTCACGACGGTCTTGACGGTGTCCTTGATACCGACGATCTCGACTTCCTCGCCGGCCTTGACCACGCCACGCTCGACGCGGCCGGTAACCACGGTGCCGCGACCGGAAATGGAGAACACGTCTTCGATCGGCATCAGGAACGGCTGATCGATGGCACGCTCCGGCTCCGGAATGTACTCGTCGAGGGCCTTGATCAGGTTGGCAACGGCGGTGGTACCCATGCCGTTGTCATCCTTGCCTTCCAGGGCCATCAGGGCGGAGCCGGTGACGATCGGAGTGTCGTCACCCGGGAAATCGTACTCGTCGAGAAGTTCGCGCACTTCCATCTCGACCAGCTCGAGCAGCTCCTCGTCGTCGACCATGTCGGCCTTGTTTAGGAACACGACGATGTACGGCACGCCGACCTGACGCGACAGCAGGATATGCTCGCGGGTCTGCGGCATGGGGCCGTCGGCGGCGGAACAGACCAGGATAGCGCCATCCATCTGGGCGGCACCGGTGATCATGTTCTTGACGTAGTCGGCGTGCCCCGGGCAGTCGACGTGCGCGTAGTGACGCGTCTCTGACTGATACTCGACGTGAGAGGTCGCGATGGTGATACCGCGCTCACGCTCTTCCGGCGCATTGTCGATGGCGTCGAACTCGCTCCAGTCACCGCCGAACACTTCGGCGGAGACGCGAGTCAGAGCTGCAGTCAGCGTGGTCTTGCCATGGTCGACATGACCGATGGTGCCTACGTTGACGTGCGGTTTGGAACGTTCAAATTTTGCCTTAGCCACTGCTATAACCTCTTTACGTTAGCTAACGGTTAACCGTTCTGGTTGATGACGGCTTCAACGACGCTGGACGGCGCCTCTTCGTAATCCGCAAACTCCATCACGTAGCTTGCGCGGCCCTGGGTCTGAGAGCGCAGATCGGTTGCGTAACCGAACATCTCAGCCAGAGGGACCGTGGCGCGAATGACCTTGCCCATGGAGGAGTCTTCCATGCCCTGGACAAGGCCACGACGGCGGTTCAGGTCGCCCATGACGTCGCCCATGAAATCCTCGGGGGTGACGACTTCGACCTTCATCACCGGCTCGAGGAGCACGGCCTTCGCCTTCTTGGCACCTTCCTTGACCGCCATGGAAGAGGCAACCTTGAACGCGGTCTCGTTCGAGTCCACGTCATGGTAGGAACCGTCGAACAGCGTGACCTTGACGTCAATCATCGGGTAGCCCGCGATGACACCGTTCTGCAGCTGCTCGTAGGCCCCTTTCTCGACGGCCGGCACGTATTCCTTGGGAACCACGCCGCCAACGATCTCCGAGGCGAACTTGAAGTGCATGTCCTCGTCTTCGCCCTTGTCCTCTGCGGTGAGCGGCTCGATGCGCAGGTGCACATGACCGTACTGGCCGCGACCGCCGGACTGGCGAACGAACTTGCCTTCCTGCTCGACCTTGGCGCGAATGGTCTCGCGATAGGCCACCTGCGGCTTGCCGATATTGGCCTCGACCTTGAACTCGCGACGCATGCGGTCGACGAGGATGTCGAGGTGAAGCTCACCCATGCCGGAGATGATCGTCTGCCCCGTCTCCTCATCGGTGCGCACCTGGAAGGAGGGATCTTCCTGGGCCAGCTTGCCAAGCGCCACGCCCATCTTTTCCTGGTCGGCCTTGGACTTCGGCTCCACGGCCACGGAGATCACCGGATCCGGAAACTCCATGCGCTCCAGCACGATCTTGTCGTTCAGGTCGCACAGGGTATCACCCGTGGTGACATCCTTCAGGCCGATACAGGCGGCGATGTCGCCCGCCAGCACTTCCTTGATCTCCTCGCGGGAGTTGGCGTGCATCTGAACGATACGGCCGACACGCTCCTTCTTCTCCTTCACGGAGTTGTAGATGCTGTCGCCCGACTTCAGCACGCCCGAATAGACGCGAATGAAGGTCAGGGTGCCGACGAAGGGGTCGGTGGCAATCTTGAAGGCCAGCGCGGAGAAGGGCGCCTTGTCGTCGGCCTCACGGGTGGCGATGGTGCCATCCTTGTCGTCCAGCTCACCTTCGATGGCCTTCACCTCGGTGGGTGACGGCATGTACTCGATGACGCAGTCCAATACGGCCTGAACGCCTTTGTTCTTGAACGCGGAGCCGCAGGTGACCAGCACGATCTCGTTGTCCAGGGTACGACGACGCAAGCCGGCCTTGATCTCTTCGACCGAGAGCTCACCCTCCTCGAGGTACTTGTCCATCAGCTCCTCGGAGGCTTCGGCGGCTGCCTCAACCATCTCCTCGCGGAACTTCTCGGCGGTCTCCTGGAGCTCAGCAGGGATATCGACCAGCTCGTAGTTCATACCGAAGTTGGCCTCATCCCACAGGATGGCCTTCATCTGGATGAGGTCGATGATGCCCTTGAACTCTTCCTCGGTGCCCCAGTTGATCTGGATCGGCACGGCGTTGGCGCCGAGACGCGACTTGAGCTGGTCGACCACCATGAAGAAGTCGGCGCCGGTACGGTCCATCTTGTTGACGAACACCATGCGCGGAACTTCGTACTTGTTGGCCTGGCGCCAGACGGTCTCCGTCTGGGGCTGGACACCGGACGAGCCGCACAGCACCACGACGGCACCATCGAGCACGCGCAAGGAACGCTCCACCTCGATGGTGAAGTCGACGTGCCCCGGGGTGTCGATGATGTTGATGCGGTGCTCATCGAACTGCTTGTCCATGCCCTGCCAGAAGCAGGTGGTCGCCGCGGAGGTAATGGTGATGCCACGCTCCTGTTCCTGCTCCATCCAGTCCATGGTGGCGGCACCATCATGAACCTCGCCGACCTTGTGAGACAGGCCGGTGTAGAACAGGACACGCTCGGTCGTGGTGGTCTTGCCGGCGTCTACGTGCGCAACGATGCCGATGTTGCGGTAGCGCTTTAGCGGAGTCTTGCGAGCCACGTTGGAACTCCCCGTTGGTTGGCGATGCGTAGCACAGTGCTACGCTCAGAAGCGGTGCACTTAGAAGCGATAGTGAGAGAAGGCCTTGTTGGCTTCTGCCATGCGATGCACGTCTTCCCGCTTCTTGACGGCCGAGCCCTTACCTTCAGCAGCATCGAGCATCTCGCCGGCGAGGCGCAGCACCATGGTCTTCTCGCCACGACGACGGGCCGCATCAACCAGCCAGCGCATGGCCAGCGCATGACGGCGCGAGGGGCGAACTTCCACGGGCACCTGATAAGTCGCACCGCCGACACGGCGGGACTTGACCTCGACCATGGGCTGGATGGCTTCCAGCGCCTTGTCGAAGATCTCCAGCGGCTCTTCCTTGCTACGCTCGGCAACCCTGTCCAGCGCACCATAGACAATACGCTCAGCTACGGACTTCTTGCCGCCGATCATCAGGTGATTCATGAACTTCGCCAGGCGCTCGCTTCCGAACTTGGGATCCGGCAGGATCTCGCGCTTGGCCGCAACTCTTCTTCTAGGCATGATAAGCCCTCATTAAAGGATCCTTCAGGTAAACCCGAGACTCCTGCCAGTGGCAGCGCTCGACCTTACTCTTATCAGACCGTGGTCAAAATGGTGTAGCTGCTGCGCTCCGAGGCCGGTCAGACCTTGGGACGCTTGGTGCCGTACTTGGAACGGCCCTGCTTGCGGTTCTGCACGCCGGAGGTGTCCAGGGCGCCACGCACGGTGTGATAGCGCACGCCGGGAAGGTCCTTGACGCGGCCGCCGCGGATCAGGACCACAGAGTGCTCCTGAAGGTTGTGGCCTTCACCGCCGATATACGAGGAGACCTCGTAGCCGTTGGTCAGACGAACGCGGCACACCTTGCGCAGTGCAGAGTTCGGCTTCTTCGGGGTGGTGGTATAGACGCGGGTGCAGACGCCGCGCTTCTGCGGGCAGGCCTGCAGCGCAGGCACGTCGCTCTTGGCGGCCTGGCGCTTACGCGGCTTGCGCACGAGCTGATTGATCGTTGCCATGGTGTGTAGCTGACTCCAATGGGTTGCCTTGCCTTGGTCAACGGGTGCGGGCGTACCCGCCCCACTGTTAAAGGCTGCGCATTCTAATGGCTGACACGACACGTCGTCAAGCACTGCGCCTCGGGGGAGGCGCAGTGCTAGGACACGCGCGTCAGATCTCGTCGTCGTCCGAGTCCAGCGCAGTGAGCTGGGCGCCCAACTCCTGCTCGACATCGTAGGCCGACGGGTGGAGCAGCCGCTCGGCGTCTTCACGCTTACGGCGACGCTCCGCGTGGTGGGTCAGACCGGTGCCGGCCGGGATCAGGCGTCCCACCACTACGTTCTCTTTCAGGCCACGCAGATAGTCGCGCTTGCCGGTTACCGCCGCTTCGGTCAATACCCGCGTGGTCTCCTGGAAGGAGGCCGCGGAGATGAACGACTCGGTGGCCAGGCTGGCCTTGGTGATCCCCAGCAGCAACCGCTGGTACTTGGCCGGGAACTTATCCTCTTTCTCCAGCCGCGCGTTCTGCTCGAGCACGCGGACCAGTTCGGCCTGATCGCCGGTGATGAAGTCGCTGTCACCGGCATCGGTGATCTCCACCTTGCGCAGCATCTGACGCACGATCACCTCGATGTGCTTGTCGTTGATGCCCACGCCCTGCAGGCGGTAGACGTCCTGCACCTCGGTGGTGATGTACTTGGCCAACTCTGAGATGCCCAGAAGCCGCAGGATATCGTGCGGATTGCTCGGTCCGTCTGAGATCACTTCACCCTTCTCGACTGACTCGCCCTCGAAGACGGCAATCTGACGCCACTTCGGGATCAGCATCTCGAAGGGATCACCATCTTCCGGGGTGATGGTCAGGCGCCGCTTGCCCTTGGTCTCCTTGCCGAAGCTGATCACGCCACTGACCTCGGCGAGGATGGATGGCTCTTTCGGCTTGCGCGCCTCGAACAGGTCGGCGACGCGCGGCAGGCCGCCGGTGATGTCCTTGTTGCCGGTGGCTTCCACCGGAATACGCGCCACCACCTCGCCGACACCGATGTACGAGCCATTGTCGACGGTGATGATCGCCTTGCCGGGCAGCGGATATTGCACCGGTGTGTCGGAGCCGGAGACGGTGACCGGATTGCCGGCTTCGTCGGTCAACATGACCAACGGTCGCTTGTCGCGCCCGGCCATGGGGCGCGCCGCCGACTCGATCACCTCAATGGAGGAGAGACCGGTCATCTCGTCGACGCTGCGGTGCATGGTAACGCCCTCGTCGAGGTCGCTGTACTGCACCTGCCCTTCGCCCTCGGCAATGATCGGGTGGGTGTGCGGGTCCCACTTGGCAACGGCCTGGCCGGCCTCGACGCTGTCGCCGTCGCGCACGTCCAGCTCCGCCCCGTAGGGCAGCTTGTAGTATTCGCGCTCGCGGCCGTGATCGTCAGCCACGGCCAGGGCACTGGAGCGAGACACCACCACCAGCTTGCCATCGCTGCGCTCAACGTACTTGATGTTGTGCAGGCGCACCTTGCCGCCGTGCTTGACCTGAACGCTGTCCACCGCGGAGGCCCGGGAGGCCGCGCCACCGATGTGGAAGGTCCGCATGGTCAGCTGGGTGCCTGGCTCGCCGATCGACTGGGCGGCGATGACGCCCACGGACTCGCCGATGTTGACCTGGTGACCGCGTGCCAGATCGCGGCCATAACAGGACGAGCAGACGCCGTGGGGCGTCTGGCAGGAGATGGTAGAGCGCACCACGATCTCGTCGACGCCCATGGTGTCGAGCTCGGCACACCACTTCTCGTCGAGCAGGGTACCGCGCGGGATCAGCACGTCGTCGCTGGCCGGGTCGATGACGTCCTGGGCAACCACACGACCCAGCACGCGCTGGGCCAGGGAGACGATGATATCGCCGCCCTCGATAACGGGGTGCAACGTCAAGCCGCGCTCGGTGCCGCAATCCGGCTCGGTGATCACCATATCCTGGGCCACATCGACCAGGCGACGTGTCAGGTAACCGGAGTTGGCCGTCTTGAGTGCCGTATCCGCCAGACCCTTGCGTGCCCCGTGGGTCGAGATGAAGTACTGGAGAACATTGAGGCCCTCGCGGAAGTTGGCCACGATCGGGGTCTCGATGATCGAGCCGTCCGGCTTAGCCATCAGCCCGCGCATGCCCGCCAGCTGGCGGATCTGGGCGGCACTACCCCGGGCACCGGAGTCGGCCATGATGAAGACGCTGTTGAAGGAGTCCTGCTCGACCTCCTTGCCTTCGCGGTTCACCACGGTCTCCTTGGAGATCCCGGCCATCATCGCCTTGGCCACCTGATCGTTGGCCCGGGCCCAGATGTCGATGACCTTGTTGTACTTCTCGCCGGCGGTGACGAGACCGGAGGAGAACTGGTCCTCGATCTCTTTAACCTCGTCCTCGGCAGCGTCGACGATCTCGGCCTTGGCGTCCGGGATGACGAAGTCGTTGACGCCGATGGAGGCGCCGGACCAGGTAGCCAGACGGAAGCCCGTGTACATCAGCTGGTCGGCGAAGATCACCGTCGGCTTGAGACCGGCGCGACGATAGACCTCGTTGATCAGCTTCGAGATGGCCTTCTTCTTCATCGGCTGGTCGACCAGCTCGAAGGGCACGCCCTCCGGCAGGATACGGAACAGCAGCGCGCGGCCTACGGTGGTGTTATAGATCCGGCGATGATGGCTCTTCTCGCCGGTTTCCTCGTCGATGTCCATCTCGTCGAGGCGCACCTTGACGCGGGCATGCATCGACACGCTCTGGGTGCCGAAGGCGCGCTCAACCTCGTCAAGGCCGGAGAACACCATGCCCTCGCCCTTGTCGTTGATGCGCTCACGGGTCATGTAGTAAAGACCCAGCACCACGTCCTGAGACGGTACGATGATCGGCTCGCCGTTGGCCGGTGACAGCACGTTGTTGGTGGCCATCATCAGCGCACGGGCCTCGAGCTGTGCTTCCAGGGTCAGCGGCACGTGAACCGCCATCTGGTCACCGTCGAAGTCAGCGTTGTAGGCGGCGCATACCAGGGGGTGCAGCTGGATCGCCTTGCCCTCGATCAGCAGCGGCTCGAAGGCCTGGATGCCGAGGCGGTGCAGGGTCGGAGCGCGGTTGAGCAGTACCGGGTGCTCGCGGATGACGTCGGCAAGGATATCCCACACCTCCGCCGTCTCACGCTCGACCATCTTCTTGGCGGCCTTGATGGTGGAGGCGTAGCCAAGGCTCTGCAGCTTGGAGTAGATGAACGGCTTGAACAGCTCCAGCGCCATCTTCTTCGGCAGGCCACACTGGTGCAGGCGCAGGGTCGGGCCCACGGTGATCACCGAACGGCCGGAGTAGTCGACGCGCTTGCCCAGCAGGTTCTGGCGGAAGCGACCCTGCTTGCCCTTGATCATGTCGGCCAATGACTTCAGCGGACGCTTGTTGGACCCGGTGATGGCCCGGCCGCGGCGACCGTTGTCGAGCAGAGCATCCACCGACTCCTGCAGCATGCGCTTCTCGTTGCGCACGATGATGTCCGGCGCATTGAGGTCGAGCAGCCGCTTGAGTCGATTGTTGCGGTTGATCACGCGACGGTAGAGGTCGTTCAGATCCGAGGTCGCGAAGCGGCCACCGTCCAGCGGTACCAGCGGGCGCAGGTCCGGCGGCAGCACCGGCAACACTTCCATGACCATCCACGCCGGATCATTGCCGGAACCCTGGAAGGCCTCCAGCAGCTTGAGCCGCTTGGAAAGCTTCTTGATCTTGGTCTCGGAGTTGGTCTGCGGGATCTCCTCGCGCAGGCGGTCAATCTCCTCGCCCAGATCGATGTCCTTGAGCAGCGCCTGAACGGCCTCAGCGCCCATGCGGGCATCGAAGTCGTCACCGAACTCCTCGAGGGCCTCGAAATACTGCTCGTCGTTGAGTAGCTGGCCACGCTCGAGGGTGGTCATGCCCGGATCGATGACCATGAAGCTCTCGAAGTAGAGCACACGCTCGATATCACGCAGGGTCATGTCCAGGAACATGCCGATGCGCGACGGCAGCGACTTGAGGAACCAGATGTGGGCGACCGGGCTTGCCAGCTCGATGTGGCCCATGCGCTCGCGGCGCACCGCCGCCTTGGTGACCTCGACGCCACACTTCTCGCAGATGATGCCGCGGTGCTTCATGCGCTTGTACTTGCCGCACAGGCACTCGTAATCCTTTACCGGGCCGAAGATCTTGGCACAGAACAGGCCATCACGCTCCGGCTTGAAGGTGCGGTAGTTGATGGTCTCCGGCTTCTTGACCTCGCCGAAGGACCAGGAACGAATCATGTCCGGCGACGCCAGCGTGATCTTGATCGCATCGAACTCTTCGGACTGAGACTGCGATTTGAGGACTTTCACCAAATCTTTCATGGGGTCGGCTCCGTTGCGGAGTTGTCATGGGCGGGGGCGTTGCCACCCCCGCGGACCGTCATTCTGTGAAGCGCAGGCGGTGCAGCCTCAGCTTTCCAGTTCGATATCGATGCCAAGCGAGCGGATTTCCTTCACCAGCACGTTGAAGGATTCCGGCATGCCCGCCTGCATGGAGTGATCGCCGTCCACGATGCTCTTGTACATCTTGGTGCGCCCCTCCACGTCGTCGGACTTGACGGTGAGCATCTCCTGGAGGGTGTAGGCTGCGCCATAGGCTTCCAGGGCCCAGACCTCCATCTCGCCGAAGCGCTGACCACCGAACTGCGCCTTGCCGCCCAGCGGCTGCTGGGTCACCAGGGAGTAGGAGCCGGTGGAGCGCGCGTGCATCTTGTCATCCACCAGGTGGTTGAGCTTGAGCATGTACATGTAACCCACGGTCACGGAGCGATCGAAGGCATCGCCGGTGCGACCGTCATAGAGCGTCATCTGGCCCGAATCCGGCAAGTCGGCCAGTCGCAGCAGGTGCTTGATCTCGTTCTCCTGGGCGCCGTCGAACACCGGTGTTGACATGGGTACGCCGCCCTTGAGGTTCTTCGCCAGCGCGATGACCTCCTCATCGGAAAGCGAGTCGATATCTTCGACGTGGGTCCCCAGGGTGCTGTTGTAGACCTGCCCCAGGAAGTCGCGGATCTCGGCCACCTGTTGCTCGCGGGCATCGCGAAGCAACCCCTCGATCTTGACCCCGAGGCCGCGCGCCGCCATGCCCAGGTGGGTCTCGAGGATCTGGCCCACGTTCATCCGCGAGGGCACGCCCAACGGGTTGAGCACCACATCGATGGGCTCGCCATTGTCATCGAAAGGCATGTCTTCGATCGGCATGATCGCCGAGATGACACCCTTGTTGCCGTGACGGCCGGCCATCTTGTCGCCCGGCTGGAGGCGACGCTTGATCGCCAGATAGACCTTGACGATTTTCAGGACGCCCGGTGCCAGGTCGTCGCCCTGAGTGAGCTTGCGCTTCTTGTCCTCGAAGCGCTCGTCCATTTCCTTGCGACGGTTCTCCAGTTGCTCGTCGGCCTGGGCCAGCAGCTCGTTGAGCGTCTCGTCATGCAGGCGCAGCTTGAACCACTGCTGACGCGGCAGCTCCTCGAGGTAGCTGTCGGAAAGCAAATCGCCCTTCTTCAGCTTGGGGCCACCGTTGACGACCTGGCCGGAGAGAGTTCGCTTGAGACGCTCGAAGGTGGCGTCCTCGGCGATGCGGTAGGTTTCCTGGAGATCCTTTCGCACCTCGTCGAGCTGCATCTGCTCGATGGAGAGCGCCCGGGAGTCCTTCTCCACGCCGTCGCGGGTGAAAACCTGTACGTCGATGACGGTACCGGTCATGCCGGTCGGAGCGCGCAGCGAGGTGTCCTTCACGTCGGACGCCTTCTCGCCGAAGATCGCCCGCAGCAGCTTCTCTTCCGGCGTCAGCTGGGTCTCGCCCTTGGGCGTCACCTTGCCCACCAGGATGTCGCCGGCACCAACCTCGGCACCGATATAGACCACCCCGGCCTCGTCCAGCTTACCCAGCGCCGACTCGCCAACGTTAGGAATGTCGGAGGTGATCTCCTCCGAGCCCAGCTTGGTATCACGGGAGACGCAGGTCAGCTCCTGGATATGAATGGTGGTGAAACGATCTTCCTGGACCGTCCGCTCCGAGAGCAGGATGGAGTCCTCGAAGTTGTAGCCGTTCCAGGGCATGAAGGCGATGCGCATGTTCTGGCCCAGCGCCAGATCACCCATGTCGACGGAGGGTCCGTCGGCCAGGATATCACCGCGACGCACCTGGTCACCCGGGCGCACGATCGGCCGCTGGTTCATGCAGGTGTTCTGGTTGGAACGCAGGTACTTGGTCAGGTTGTAGATATCGACGCCGGCTTCACCGCCGATGATCTCGTCCTCGCTGACCCGCACCACGATGCGCTTGGCATCGACCGAGTCGATCACCCCGCCACGGCGAGCCACCTCGCAGACGCCGGAATCGCGCGCCACGAAGCGCTCCATGCCGGTACCCACCAACGGCTTGTCGGCACGCAGGGTCGGCACGGCCTGACGCTGCATGTTCGCACCCATCAGAGCGCGGTTGGCATCGTCGTGCTCGAGGAAGGGGATCAGCGCGGCGGCCACGGAGACCACCTGGCGCGGAGACACGTCCATCAGCGTGACCTGCTCGGGACGCATGAACGTCGTCTCGCCACGGTGGCGCACCTGCACCAGATCGTCGACCAGCTTGTTCGACTCGTCCACGGTGGCAGAGGCCTGAGCGATAACGAAGTCACCCTCCTCGATGGCCGAGAGGTGGACCACGTCGTCGGTCACCTGGCCGTCCACGACCTTGCGATACGGTGTCTCGAGGAAACCGTAGCTGTTGGTGTGGCTGTAGGTGGCCAGGGAGTTGATCAGGCCGATGTTGGGGCCTTCCGGCGTCTCGATCGGACACAGGCGGCCGTAGTGGGTGGCGTGGACGTCGCGCACCTCGAAGCCGGCCCGCTCACGGGTCAGGCCGCCCGGACCGAGCGCGGAGACACGACGCTTGTGGGTGACCTCGGAGAGCGGGTTGTTCTGGTCCATGAACTGCGAGAGCTGGCTGGAACCGAAGAACTCCTTGACCGCTGCCGCCACCGGCTTGGCGTTGATCAGGTCCTGAGGCATCAGGCCTTCGCTCTCGGCCATGGAGAGGCGCTCCTTGACCGCGCGCTCGACGCGCACCAGGCCCACGCGGAACTGGTTCTCGGCCATCTCGCCGACGCAGCGGATGCGGCGGTTGCCCAGGTGGTCGATATCGTCGACATCACCGAAGCCGTTGCGGATCGCGATCATCTCGCGCAGCACATCGAGGATGTCCTGCTGGTCGAGGACGCCGGAGCCGGTGTCGCTGTCGCGACGCAGGCGGCGATTGAACTTCATGCGACCGACGCCCGACAGGTCGTAGCGATCCTCGCTGAAGAACAGATTGTTGAACAGCGTCTCGGCGGCCTCCTTGGTGGGCGGCTCGCCGGGACGCATCATGCGGTAGATCTCGACCAGCGCCTCGAGACGGGACCCGGTGGTATCCAGCTTGAGGGTGTCGGAGATGAAGGGGCCACAGTCGAGATCGTTGGTGTAGAGCGTCTCGAGGGTGGTGATGCCCGCCTGGCCAATCTTCTCTAGCAGCTCGGGAGTGACCTCGGTATTGCAGGGGCAGATCAGCTCGCCGGTGTTCGGGTCGACCTGATCCTTGGCCAGGGTCTTGCCGAACAGGTAGTCCATCGGCACGTCGAGGCGCTCGAGACCGGCCTTTTCCAGCTGGCGGATGTGCTTCTGGGTGATCCGGCGACCTTCCTCGACGATGACGTTACCGTCGCCGTCCTTGATGTCGAAGGTGGCGGTCTCGCCGCGCAGGCGCGACGGCACCAGCTCCACCGAGAAGCCGGACTTCTCGACGTGGAAGGTACTGAGCTCGAAGAACTCATCGAGGATCTCCTCGGCACTCATGCCCAGGGCACGCAGCAGTACCGTAGCCGGCAGCTTACGGCGACGGTCGATGCGCACGAAGACGCTGTCCTTGGGATCGAACTCGAAGTCGAGCCAGGAGCCGCGATAGGGAATAACCCGGGCAGAATAGAGCAGCTTGCCCGAGGAGTGGCTCTTGCCCTTGTCGTGGTCGAAGAATACGCCGGGCGAGCGGTGCAGCTGGGAAACGATGACGCGCTCGGTACCATTGATGACGAAGGTACCGTTCTCGGTCATCAGGGGGATTTCCCCCATGTAGACTTCCTGCTCCTTGATATCCTTGATCGCCTTGTTGGACGAATCCTTGTCGTAGATGATCAGGCGGACCTTGACGCGCAGGGGAGCCGAATAGGTGACGCCACGCAGTTGGCACTCCTTGACGTCGAAGGCCGGAGTACCGAAACGGTAGCTGACATACTCCAGGGCAGCGTTGCCGGAGAAGCTCGCGATCGGGAAGACCGACTTGAAGGCGGCGTGCAGGCCGATTTCCAGACGTTCTTCGGGTGAGCGATCCTGCTGGAGAAACTCGTAGTAGGAATCAAGCTGGATGGCCAGCAGGTAGGGCACATCCATCACTTGGGGCAGTTTGCCAAAATCCTTGCGGATGCGTTTTTTCTCAGTGTATGAGTAAGCCATCTGTATTCCCCAGCTTGTTCACCATGGGTGACCGATGCGTGTCGGCGCCACCCGACGGATGCGGCTCCGTCAGGCGCTGACGGCAAGCCTCCACCAGGAAGCTCGCCGTCGAAATTCGGCTAGCGGTTGCCCAAGGGCGACCGACTAGTGACAACAGAAAAAGGCCGGCAGCGGGTGTCCCGCCACCAGCCGTGGAAGCTTACGCAGCGCGTGAAGCCATGGGCACAAGGGTTACTTGAGCTCCACACTCGCGCCGGCGTCTTCCAGCTTTTTCTTTGCTTCTTCGGCGTCGTCCTTGGACAGGCCTTCCTTGATAGTCGCCGGTGCACCGTCGACGGCACCCTTGGCTTCCTTGAGTCCCAGGCCGGTGATCTCGCGGACCGCCTTGATCACGTTGACCTTCTTGTCGCCAGCGCCGGTCAGCACGACGTCGAACTCGGTCTGCTCTTCCTCGACAGCGGCTTCACCGCCACCCGGGCCGGCCACGACAGCGGCGGCAGCAGAGACACCGAACTTCTCTTCCATGGCCTCGATCAGCTCGGCCACTTCCATGACGGACATGTCGGCGACGGCGTTGATAATGTCTTCTTTGGTCAGTGCCATTGTCTAAATTCCTAACTTTGCGGGAGCCTCGGCATCGCGATGGCTCGGGATTCAATGTTCGATTCGGGCTGAGCGCAAGAGTTCGCCGGTCAGGCGGCCTCTTCCTGCTTCTGGTCACGCAGCGCAGCGAGGGTACGGACCAGCTTGCCGGCAGAAGCTTCCTTCATGACGGACATCAGCTTGGCGATCGCCTCATCGTAGGTCGGCAGGTTAGCCAAACGGTCGATGTCGGCAGCCGGGATCAGCTCACCTTCGTAGGCCAGCGCCTTGACCTCAAACTCCTTCTGACTCTTGCCAAACTCCTTGAACAGACGGGCGGCAGCGCCCGGGTGCTCGTAGGAAAAGGCCAGCATGGTCGGACCGGAGAAGGTCTCGTCCAGAATCTCCCAGGGAGTTCCAGACAGGGCGCGGCGTGCCAGGGTGTTGCGGACAACACGGATCTGCACGCCATTCTCGCGGGCCTGCTTGCGCAGGTCGGTCATCGCGCTAACCGCGACGCCGCGAGAGTCGGCAACTACGACGGAGAGAGCATCCTTGGCCGCTTCACTGACCTCGGCAACGATTGCCTTCTTGCCTTCGAGTGCTAGTGGCACAGTGATCACTCCTTCGTGCCGGAACCTCGCGAGAGGATTCCGGTGGTTACCATCTCTCCCGACCGGAGGTCGGGAGTCCTAGGTGATGGTGCTCACCAGATATCTGGCGGCTACACCATCTGCGCAGGCCTTCCCGGGGGAAGATTAAGCCACGCTCGCAAGAGGCGCGGCGCCTGCGGTCTTTGACGATGCCCCGCCGGCGAGATAGCCCGGCACGGGGACCGCAAAGTTCTTGCAATCGTCTCGATCGCCGCCCGATCAGGCCAGGGCGGAATGATCGATGGTCAACCCAGGGCCCATGGTGCTGGACAGGGTGACCTTCTTGAGATAAATACCCTTGGACGTGCTCGGCTTGAGCTTTTTCAGGTCGGCGACCAGAGCCTCCAGGTTGCCCTGGATGGCAGTGGCATCGAAATCGACCTTGCCAAGAGTGGTATGGATGATGCCGTTCTTGTCGGTACGGAAGCGAACCTGGCCGGCCTTGGCGTTCTTGACGGCAGTCGCCACGTCAGGGGTCACGGTACCGACCTTGGGGTTCGGCATCAGGCCGCGAGGACCGAGGATCTGACCCAGCTGGCCGACGACACGCATGGCGTCGGGCGAGGCGATGACCACGTCGAAATCCAGCTGGCCCTTCTTGACCTGCTCGGCCAAGTCGTCCATGCCGACGATATCGGCACCGGCTTCCTTGGCGGCGTCGACGTTGGCACCCTGGGTGAAGACCGCGACACGCACATCCTTGCCGGTACCGTTGGGCATGACAGTGGCACCACGCACGACCTGGTCGGATTTCCGCGGATCGACGCCCAGATTGACGGCGACGTCCAGAGATTCCTTGAAATTGACGGTAGACAGCTCAGAAAGCAGAGCCACGGCCTCGTCAAGAGAGTAGGTCCGGTTGGCGTCGACCTTCTCGCGAATCTGCTGTGCGCGCTTGGTAAGCTTGGCCATGATCAGAGACCCTCCACGTTCAGGCCCATGCTGCGGGCACTACCGGCAATGGTACGCACCGCTGCGTCGAGATCGGCAGCCGTCAGATCCGGCTCCTTGGTCTGAGCGATTTCTTCGAGCTGCTCGCGGGTTACGGTGCCGACCTTGGTCTTGTTCGGCTCGCCGGAGCCAGACTTGATGCCGGCCGCCTTCTTCAGCAGGACCGCGGCAGGCGGGGTCTTGGTGATGAAGGTAAAGCTGCGGTCGGAATAGACGGTAATGACCACGGGGGTCGGCAGACCCGGCTCGATGTCCTGAGTCGCGGCATTGAACGACTTGCAGAACTCCATGATATTGACACCGTGCTGACCCAGCGCGGGGCCCACGGGGGGACTCGGATTGGCCTTGCCAGCTGCCACCTGCAGCTTGATGTAAGCCTGTACTTTCTTGGCCATGTTGGACTCCAGTTGGGTAGTAGCGCCTTGCGGCTCCCCGGGTTACGCAGCCACCCTCGGGTGGCTGCCATGAAACAGTCGGGTCGAAAGGTTATTCCTTCTCGACCTGAGCAAACTCCAGCTCGACGGGCGTAGAGCGGCCGAAGATCAGCACGCTGACCTGCACTCGGCTCTTGTCATAGTTGACCTCCTCGACGACCCCGTTGAAGTCGGCAAAAGGACCATCGACAACACGTACCGATTGGCCTGGCTCGAACAGCGTCTTGGGCTTCGGCTTGTCGGTGCCATCCTTGACCCGGCTGAGGATGGCATCTGCCTCCTTGCGGGTAATCGGGGCCGGCTTCTCCTTGGTGCCGCCGATGAAACCCATGACACGCGGCGTCTCGTTCACCAGGTGCCAGGTCTCGTCATCCATCTCCATCTCGACCAGCACATAGCCGGGATAGAACTTGCGCTCGCTCTTGCGACGCTTGCCGTCACGCACCTCGACGACTTCTTCGGTCGGCACCAGGATTTCGCCGAAGCGATCCTCCATGCCATACATCTTCACGCGCTCGATGAGCGAGCGCATGACATGCTTCTCGAAGCCGGAGTAGGCGTGGACGACATACCAACGCTTGGACATGAAAACTCCTAACCGATGACGCCGGACATCGCCCAGCCAAGGAGGGTGTCGATCAGCCAGAGCATCAACCCGACCACCAGTACTGCCACCAGCACGATGGCAGTGGTCTGCACGGTCTCGGGCCGAGTCGGCCAGACAACACGCTGAATTTCCTTCTTCGCACTCCTGGCGAGTTCGACCAGATCACGACCCTTGGTCGTCGTCAGCGCCACCAGCGCCGCCGCTACACTGAGCACGACGACACCGAGCACACGATAGAGAAGCGCCTGGTCGGCGAAATAGGTATTGCCGACTACGGCAAGGACCAGCAGAGTGACGACAACCGCCCACTTGAGCCCGTCGTGGCGCGACTCCTGCACCTCGGCGTTATGCTTCATGAAAACGAGACTCCTCAGGGTGCGGCAATCGAAACATTAAAGTATATGAGATATCGCCAGCCTGGGGAAGACTGGCAGGCCAGGAGGGAATCGAACCCCCAACCTGCGGTTTTGGAGACCGCTGCTCTGCCAATTGAGCTACTGGCCTGTATCTGCTTATGCGACCGCCCTTTGCAGGCGACCTGTACGACAGCGGGCGCAATGATAGCGAACTCCGCTTTTATTGGCAACCCCTACCCCGCATGACTTCTATACGGAACAGAAAGAGAAAAAGCGAGCCTTAGCTCGCCTTCTCGATATTGGAGCTCATGGACGGATTTGAACCGTCGACCTCACCCTTACCAAGGGTGTGCTCTACCCCTGAGCTACATGAGCGCAATTTTGCGGCATCATATCCTGGTGCCTGGAGCGGGCAGCGGGGATCGAACCCGCATCATCAGCTTGGAAGGCTGAGGTTCTACCATTGAACTATGCCCGCCGACCCACTCTTGCTTGCTATCACTCGATACATCGGGTGCAGCTGAACCTGGTGGAGGGGGAAGGATTCGAACCTTCGAAGCTTTCGCGGCAGATTTACAGTCTGCTCCCTTTGGCCACTCGGGAACCCCTCCAACTGGCGGTATATTCTACCGCTTCTCATTCCGGTGTCAAGTACCTGTTTTCTTTGGCTCTTGATCGGGAGCAACGGATTTTACTTCCGCATCTCTCCGGAACGCGGCGCATTGTGTCAAAGCAGCATCGAGAATGCAAGCGCGGCCCGTATCTTTTCCAGGGCCACCGGGGCAGGCACTCGAGGCGCTCCGGACATGCGTCCCGACCGCTCGGCTGCGGTCAACGGGAAGCAGGCCTCCAGACCCCCGTAAACCATATCCGGCCAGATCGTATGGGGTACCTGGATGCCCCGAGATACTACCCGGGCGTCACCACCGGTCAACATCATCGGCAGCGCTACGCCATGCTGGTCACACACCTCGCTGTAGATGCGATTTACTGCGCTCACCGCCGCCATATAGATGCCGTGATTGACCGCCTCGACGGTACGCCTTCCAGGCTCCAGCAGCTCTTCGGCCTCGCTGTCTGGATCGATGGCCACATTGCGAGTGCCGAGCTTTAAGCTTTCCTTCATCAGTCGCAACCCGGGCAGGATATACCCCCCCAGGTGGCGACCGCCAGGTAACACGAAGTCGACAGTGATGGCGCTTCCGCAGTCCACGGCACAGCAGCCACCGGCCAGCTGGTAGCCCGCCAAGGCCCCCATCCAGCGATCGACCCCAAGCTTACCGGGCTCCTCGTAGCCGTTGGTAACCCCCAGGGCTTCGGCCGTCGAGCGCGCCACGTGGACGGTACCGACGCGGCGGCGCAACAGCCCCACCGTCTCCTCCAGCACCGCCTTGCGCGCGACGCTGGAGATGCGCACCGCCTCGACCACGTCTAGGTCTGGGATATCCGCCCCCGGGCGCCACTCCTCCCGGGTCCAGACCGCACCGCGAGAGCGAATCTCACTGCTGTCAGCATCCTTTAGGCGCCATTTAGACAGGGTATTACCGATATCGAGGTCCAGGATCATGCGCGACTCCGCACGCTGATCTCGCCACCGGCAAGTCTCACCGGACGCCCCTGCTGATGCACCCAGAGATTCCCACCATCGTCCACATCCCCGGCAATCGCCGGCTCACTGGCTCCCCGCTGCAGGACCTCCACCTCGCAGCCAGAGTAGGCATGTCGGGCATTCCAGTCGTTACGCCAAGCAGAAAAGCCCTGCCGCTCGAAATCCGCCAGCAGGGGAAGCAGCTCGTCCAGCAGCTCGATGGCCAATGCATTGCGAGAGAGTCCCGGCGCCTGATCATGAACCGCCGCGACGGCCTGATCGATACCCTCACGGAATGTCGCCGGTAGGTCAACATTGATGCCCATCCCCACCACCACCTCACAAGGGCCCGCGGCATCACCGCTGATTTCCACCAGAATGCCCGCCAGCTTGCCGAGCGTCCCGTCCTCGGCCTCCAACAACACATCATTGGGCCACTTGAGGCGAGGTCTGACGCCATGCCGTTCGAGCACCCTGGCGAGGGCCACACCCAGTGCCAGGCTCAACCCCTCAAGGGACGTTACTCCCGCCTCGACTCGCCAGCCGATCGAGAGCATGAGGGTACGTCCCCAAGGAGTCACCCAAGGGCGTCCTCGGCGTCCGCGCCCTTCACTCTGCTGTTCCACCAGGCAGACCTCCCCGTGCCCCGCCTCCTGCGAGAAACGCTCCCGCAGGTAGGCGTTGCTGGACGGCAGGCTCTCCTCGACGAACAGTCGCGTCAGATGAGGACGCGCTTCTGGTGAAAGGCCGGCCACGATGGCACTACCATCCAGCAGCTCCAGGCGCTCGACCAGACGATACCCCTGACCCTTCACCGCTTCCATGGAGATGCCCAGGGTCTCCAGCTTGCGCAACTGCTTCCACACGGCGGCCCGCGACACACCCAGCCGTTCGCCCAGCTGCTCGCCAGAGTGGAACTCGCCATCACTTAACAGGCGAATCAGGTCACCGATGGTCATGCTCATGCCCCTGACGGGAAATGTGACATTCTAGCGGATGCGGCCAGCTCCCGGGAACGCCACCGACGAAAGTCCCAGTGCTGAAAGAAAGTCGCTGCCGTGCGCGATGAAACCGGGATCCTGAAGCACAAGCATCATCGCGTTTTCGCGTGAGGAAGCGAAGTACCAAATAAAAAACCCCGAGCTCTGGTGAACTCGGGGTTTTTTCGGGATAGGTGCCTGACGATGGCTGCGCCGGGCGTCCGGGGGGCGGCGCTCCGCTATTCTCCATGGGGAGACCCCCGGAACGACAAAACCCCGACCAATGGCCGGGGTTTCTGAATAAATGCCTGACGATGACCTACTCTCGCATGGGGAGACCCCACACTACCATCGGCGCTGAGCGGTTTCACTGCTGAGTTCGGCAAGGGATCAGGTGGTTCCCGCACGCTATGGTCGTCAGGCGAAAAGCGGTGAATCATGCTGAGCTGATACGTTTCGTCGTATCCGGCTGTCGGTCGCCATCGGCAGACCGCTTGGGTGTTATATGGTCAAGCCTCACGGGCCATTAGTACCGGTTAGCTCAACGCCTTGCAGCGCTTCCACACCCGGCCTATCAACCAGCTGGTCTCGCTGGGCCCTTCAGGAGGCTCAAGGCCTCAGGGATGTCTCATCTTGAAGGGGGCTTCCCGCTTAGATGCTTTCAGCGGTTATCCCGTCCGCACATAGCTACCCGGCAATGCCACTGGCGTGACAACCGGAACACCAGAGGTGCGTCCACTCCGGTCCTCTCGTACTAGGAGCAGCCCTTCTCAAACATCCAACGCCCACGGCAGATAGGGACCGAACTGTCTCACGACGTTCTAAACCCAGCTCGCGTACCACTTTAAATGGCGAACAGCCATACCCTTGGGACCGACTTCAGCCCCAGGATGTGATGAGCCGACATCGAGGTGCCAAACACCGCCGTCGATGTGAACTCTTGGGCGGTATCAGCCTGTTATCCCCGGAGTACCTTTTATCCGTTGAGCGATGGCCCTTCCATACAGAACCACCGGATCACTAGAACCTACTTTCGTACCTGCTCGACGTGTCTGTCTCGCAGTTAAGCACCCTTATGCTCTTGCACTCAATGCACGATTTCCAACCGTGCTGAGGGTACCTTCGTGCTCCTCCGTTACGCTTTGGGAGGAGACCGCCCCAGTCAAACTACCCACCACACACTGTCCTCGATCCGGATAACGGACCTGAGTGAGAACGCCAATGATGCCAGGCTGGTATTTCAAGGATGGCTCCACCGCAACTGGCGTCACGGGTTCAAAGCCTCCCAGCTATCCTACACAGGCAACATCAGCGTCCAGTGTGAAGCTATAGTAAAGGTTCACGGGGTCTTTCCGTCTAGCCGCGGGTACACCGCATCTTCACGGCGATTTCAATTTCACTGAGTCTCGGGTGGAGACAGCGTGGCCATCATTACGCCATTCGTGCAGGTCGGAACTTACCCGACAAGGAATTTCGCTACCTTAGGACCGTTATAGTTACGGCCGCCGTTTACCGGGGCTTCGATCAAGAGCTTCGCCTTGCGGCTAACACCATCACTTAACCTTCCGGCACCGGGCAGGCGTCACACCCTATACGTCCGCTTGCGCGTTAGCAGAGTGCTGTGTTTTTAATAAACAGTTGCAGCCACCTGGTATCTTCGACCGGTTCAGGCTCGAGGCGCGAGGCCCGTCACCCTACGCCGGCGTGCCTTCTCCCGAAGTTACGGCACCATTTTGCCTAGTTCCTTCACCCGAGTTCTCTCAAGCGCCTGGGTATTCTCTACCTGACCACCTGTGTCGGTTTGGGGTACGGTCCCACTGTATCTGAAGCTTAGAGGCTTTTCCTGGAAGCGTGGCATCGATGACTTCCAGACCGTGGTGCTGTTCGTCTCGTCTCTCGGCCTTGGGGAACCGGATTTGCCTGAATCCCCAGCCTACTGACTTTCACCAGGACTACCAACGCCTGGCTCACCTAGCCTTCTTCGTCCCCCCATCGCAATACAGTGAGGTACGGGAATATTGACCCGTTTCCCATCGACTACGCCTTTCGGCCTCGCCTTAGGGGCCGACTCACTCTGCTCCGATTAGCGTCGAACAGAAACCCTTGGTCTTCCGGCGGGGGCGTTTTTCACGCCCCTTGTCGTTACTCATGTCAGCATTCGCACTCGTGATACCTCCAGCAGACCTCTCGATCCACCTTCATCGGCGTACACGACGCTCCTCTACCGCTCATCCAGAGGATGAACCCGTAGCTTCGGTACCTGGTTTGAGCCCCGTTACATCTTCCGCGCAGGCCGACTCGACTAGTGAGCTATTACGCTTTCTTTAAAGGATGGCTGCTTCTAAGCCAACCTCCTAGCTGTCTGAGCCTTCCCACATCGTTTCCCACTTAACCAGGATTTCGGGACCTTAGCTGACGGTCTGGGTTGTTTCCCTTTTCACAACGGACGTTAGCACCCGCTGTGTGTCTCCCACGCGTCACTCACCGGTATTCGGAGTTTGCCTCGGGTTGGTAAGTCGGGATGACCCCCTAGCCGAAACAGTGCTCTACCCCCGGCGGTGCTACGTGAGGCGCTACCTAAATAGCTTTCGAGGAGAACCAGCTATCTCCGAGCTTGATTAGCCTTTCACTCCGATCCACAAGTCATCCAAATCTTTTTCAACAGATCCTGGTTCGGGCCTCCAATTGATGTTACTCAACCTTCACCCTGCTCATGGATAGATCGCTCGGTTTCGGGTCTATATCCAGCGACTGGTCGCCCAGTTAAGACTCGCTTTCGCTACGGCTCCCCTATTCGGTTAACCTCGCCACGGAATATAAGTCGCTGACCCATTATACAAAAGGTACGCGGTCACATGACAAGTGCATGCTCCGACTGCTTGTACGCATACGGTTTCAGGATCTATTTCACTCCCCTCTCCGGGGTTCTTTTCGCCTTTCCCTCACGGTACTGGTTCACTATCGGTCAGCCAGGAGTATTTAGCCTTGGAGGATGGTCCCCCCGTCTTCAGTCAAGGTTTCTCGTGCCCCGACCTACTCGATTTCACGTGATCAGATTTTCGGCTACGGGGCTATCACCCGCTATGGCCGGCCTTCCCAGGCCATTCGCCTAATCAGTCACACGCTTAAGGGCTGGTCCCCGTTCGCTCGCCGCTACTGGGGGAATCTCGGTTGATTTCTTTTCCTCGGGGTACTGAGATGTTTCAGTTCCCCCGGTTCGCCTCCTGACACCTATGGATTCAGTGCAGGATACCCACGTTACCGTGGGTGGGTTTCCCCATTCAGACATGCCCGGGTCACAGGTTGTTTGCCACCTCGCCGAGCCTTATCGCAGGCTTCCACGTCTTTCATCGCCTCTGGCTGCCTAGGCATCCACCGTATGCGCTTCATCGCTTGACCATATAACCCCAAGAGGTCTGGTCCGCGATGACGATCGACAATTGCCGGATACGCTTGAAACGTATCTCGTGTCTCTTCCTCTCGGAAGAAACTTGTCAGCATGATTCACATTGTTAAAGAGCAGACTGTTCGAAGCTGAACAGCGTACAGCTGTGACGATGACTGTGACTGCAGACTCGATCAGGTCGTGGACTGTTGGATGGTGGAGCCTAGCGGGCGGTGCGACGATTCGCTCGATTCGCTGACCTCCTGCCATAAATGGTGGAGCCTAGCGGGATCGAACCGCTGACCTCCTGCGTGCAAGGCAGGCGCTCTCCCAGCTGAGCTAAGGCCCCTTCTCAACACATCTGGAATTATGGTCGAGCCAAGGCGCTTGATCGACCGCTGATAGCCTGCGTGCAAGGCAGGCGTAACGCAGCTGAGCTATGGCCCCAAATTTGGTGGGTCTGGGCAGACTTGAACTGCCGACCTCACCCTTATCAGGGGTGCGCTCTAACCAACTGAGCTACAGACCCAAACAGTCTTTGCTCGTTCGATCAGGTAATTCATTGTGGACACTTGCCGGGTGCGATGACGGGTCGTTTAAGGAGGTGATCCAGCCGCAGGTTCCCCTACGGCTACCTTGTTACGACTTCACCCCAGTCATGAACCACACCGTGGTGATCGCTCTCCCGAAGGTTAAGCTAACCACTTCTGGTGCAGTCCACTCCCATGGTGTGACGGGCGGTGTGTACAAGGCCCGGGAACGTATTCACCGTGACATTCTGATTCACGATTACTAGCGATTCCGACTTCACGGAGTCGAGTTGCAGACTCCGATCCGGACTGAGACCGGCTTTTCGGGATTCGCTCCACCTCGCGGCTTCGCATCCCTTTGTACCGGCCATTGTAGCACGTGTGTAGCCCTACCCGTAAGGGCCATGATGACTTGACGTCGTCCCCACCTTCCTCCGGTTTGTCACCGGCAGTCTCCCTAGAGTTCCCGGCATTACCCGCTGGCAAATAAGGACAAGGGTTGCGCTCGTTACGGGACTTAACCCAACATTTCACAACACGAGCTGACGACAGCCATGCAGCACCTGTCTTGCAGTTCCCGAAGGCACACCAGAATCTCTTCCGGCTTCTGCAGATGTCAAGGGTAGGTAAGGTTCTTCGCGTTGCATCGAATTAAACCACATGCTCCACCGCTTGTGCGGGCCCCCGTCAATTCATTTGAGTTTTAACCTTGCGGCCGTACTCCCCAGGCGGTCGACTTATCGCGTTAACTGCGCCACAAAGGTCTCTAGGACCCCAACGGCTAGTCGACATCGTTTACGGCGTGGACTACCAGGGTATCTAATCCTGTTTGCTACCCACGCTTTCGCACCTCAGCGTCAGTGTCAGTCCAGAAGGCCGCCTTCGCCACTGGTATTCCTCCCGATCTCTACGCATTTCACCGCTACACCGGGAATTCTACCTTCCTCTCCTGCACTCTAGCCTGACAGTTCCGGATGCCGTTCCCAGGTTGAGCCCGGGGCTTTCACAACCGGCTTATCAAGCCGCCTACGCGCGCTTTACGCCCAGTAATTCCGATTAACGCTTGCACCCTCCGTATTACCGCGGCTGCTGGCACGGAGTTAGCCGGTGCTTCTTCTGTGAGTGATGTCCTTCCTCAGGGGTATTGGCCCCAAGGCGTTCTTCCTCACTGAAAGTGCTTTACAACCCGAAAGCCTTCTTCACACACGCGGCATGGCTGGATCAGGGTTGCCCCCATTGTCCAATATTCCCCACTGCTGCCTCCCGTAGGAGTTCGGGCCGTGTCTCAGTCCCGATGTGGCTGATCATCCTCTCAGACCAGCTACGGATCGTCGCCTTGGTGAGCCATTACCTCACCAACTAGCTAATCCGACATAGGCTCATCCGATAGCGCAAGGTCCGAAGATCCCCTGCTTTCTCCCGTAGGACGTATGCGGTATTAGCCTGGGTTTCCCCAGGTTATCCCCCACTACCGGGCAGATTCCTATGCATTACTCACCCGTCCGCCGCTCGACGCCTGGAGCAAGCTCCATCGTTTCCGCTCGACTTGCATGTGTTAGGCCTGCCGCCAGCGTTCAATCTGAGCCATGATCAAACTCTTCAGTTTAAAATCATACAGTGCCTTAAGAGCACCAAACTTGGCTCAAGGGTCAAACGTTCTCAATTAGGATCCGAAGATCCTTGACGAGTCGCTTGCCTTGAATGTTTCAGTGACTGGTCACCGACATCCCGACAAGCGCCCACATGAATTACCTGATCGATTGTTAAAGAGCGTCTCCGGGCTCTTATGAAGCGCGGAGCTCTCGCTGTTGCCGTCGTGCTCGGCCGCATCAATGGACGCGGCGGCCTCGTCGGCGCCCTGCGAGGAAGGCGTATTCTACGTGATCGGCTGTCGGTGTCAACCCTGTGAGCGTTCCGAAGAACGGTTCCA
>NZ_JAXHNN010000014.1:0-188182 GCF_034520545.1 Halomonas sp. | reverse complement strand
AATATTAATAAGTTGTCGCCCCGAAGCCTACATTTTGGCAAGGGAAATCAGTATATCTTATGTTAGGCGATTAAAAGAGAGGCTGAAATGCCGAAATATAAAATCCGAGGCAAAGGAAAAGATTCAGGTCGTTCAAGAACACGAACCTATAAAGCCAAAAATGAAATCTCAGCCCGGGCGAAGGCGGAGGCTGACGACACTACGGTAGATGAGGTCGAGAAACTACCGCCAGCCCCACCGACCGAAGGGCAGATCGCATACGCCAAAGGTTTAGGGATTAAGATTCCAGATGGCGTTACAAAAGATGAAATTAGCGATCTTATATCTTGCAAGGTCGATGAGGATTCGACAGCTTCGCCGCAGCTTATAAGACTTGCTGACGATTACAGCATTGAAACCACTCGATACACAGGTGAGCGTTCCTTATACGATCGTATTTTTTCAGCGTTGTCGGTCGCCGGCCGTGAACAAGAACTGGCTGCTTGGTTTGCTTTCAATGTCCTGAAAGATCGCGCAGGGGCGCGATGCACTTCAATTGCTTTCCCAGACGATGCACGCCTGTCTTCAGTGGCATCTAATCTTGTAGCAGACACGAAGGCCATGCAGTCCATCAAACGCTATTCAGAAAGCACTTTGCTTTGGTTTGGAGAGAAGAACTGATAGTGACGGATACACGCGGCAGGGCGGCAGCAAAAGAACTGCTGGGTACAAAGCTGCTGCGGATTTAGTTGATGCTGAGTTTGGATTCAAAACCAGCGTCAAGAATTCGCCCAGAGGGTCTTCGGTCTCTCGCAATGCACCAGTCCCTAGGTCATCTGATGAGAAACCAGGGCAACCCTTTTCCGTGGTTGCATCATCGTTATTGTAGGCCTCATCGTCCTTTGGGTAGTGTTATGAGACATGGTACGATGCGCGGCTATCAAATATGGGTAGATATTGAGAACGAAGCGAGCCACGATATATTTATATTCGTTGAATGAAGCCGCTCAAGGTCAATTCCCCCGGTAGTGGGGCGATACTAACTTTATTTGAAGCTCAGCTTTTGGCCGAATGAAGATCGTTAGCCTATTCTCATAAATTTATTAGGGCATCTGGAAACATAAAAAGAATTTTACGTGGTGCAAAATGCGCGCTCATTCGATTTCCGGGCATGCTCTAAAATAAACTGTCAGGCATCCCAGTCGAGAAAGCGTATGGACCCAATCTCAGCCCTGTTCGCAGCGGTATTGGATAGCACTTCAAGTGCTATAAGCGATCACATGCAAGAGTCCCTAGGCACAGAGGCAAAAACTGTCACTGTTGATCAAAACGATCAGCGCATTTCGTTCCAGCACCAGTTGTGGCGCATACGAGACGAATCAGTCTGTGCAGATAAGAAAGATAGAATGGCCGAGTTCTCAAAGTGCACCTTGGCAGCAAAGGAATTCTTTGCCGATGCATGTCGCTATCTTCGAGAGAGTCGCGGAAGCGGATTGAGATATGACAAGAAGAAGAACATGTACTGCGCAGCGTCCAACTCCTTCAATCCTACGATTGCTTTTGTTGCCCCTGCCAGACGAGCTCACCCGCTTAGAGTTGGCGAGAGGGGAGTGCAACAGACTGGTTCTTCAGCAATCGGCAGACGAGAGAGGCCCGCAAGAAGGGATGTGTGCGCTATGAGGCGCTAGAGCACCAAGAGCGGTAACAGTCAGGGCCCTTTAAAAAAACTGGCAACCTCAACAGGGTGCCTGAGCCAACGATTCTCCAGTGAGATAGAATCTTTGGATAATTCTTTGTTCTTAAATGAAGTCTTGAGGCCATTGTGGTGGCTGATTCCTGTAGCATTTCTGATAGGTCTCGTTAAGTCTCCTTGGTTCAAGGGCTTGTGTTGGAGAAGCCTTAGTCAAGGCGGCTGCCAGGTTTCGATTGCCAGCAGAGACATATAAACCGATCCACAATGTCACGTTACCTACCCCTGACGGGTCCACGCAGATTGATCATATCTTTGTGTCCCGATTCGGGATCTTCGTCGTGGAGACAAAGAACATGAAAGGTTGGATCTTTGGTGACAAGGACCAGGCACAATGGACCCAAAAGATCTATCGTAAGTCATTCAGGTTCCAGAATCCGTTGCGGCAGAACTACAAGCATGTAAAAAGTTTGGAGAAAAGCCCTCGATGTTCCTGCGGAAGTCATTCGATTCGGTAGTGGTTTTTACTGGCAGTGCGAAGCTAAAGTCCACGATGCCGAACAACGTCACACGCGGCGGCGGGTATGTAACTTACATCAAGTCGTTTCAGGAAGTCGTTCTCTTCTCCGAGGCGGAGGTGAAAGAGGCCTTCACGAAAATCCACAGTGGGAGACTAGTCCCCACACGTAAGACCCACCGAGAGCACGTGGCACAGGCTCAAGGCTTCGTCTGTCTGATTCCTAATGCTCAGCGAAAATGTCCCAAGTGTGGTGGCGGCATGGTTTCAGCGGACATACAGGAGGTAGGAGTGCTGGGGGAGCATCAGTTTTTGGGGGTGTTCTCGGGTACCCGAAAAGTGCCGGGTAGTGCAGGAGATCTGCTAGATTCTGGCGTATTAGAAGTCGTGAAAGGTTTGACTGCTATCGAGCCTAAGCCGACATTCCGGAAAGGGGCAGCTGGATCGTTCATGCGTTGTTGAACAGGTAGCCAAATTCAAAGAAGGAACTCGTATGGAAACGGCAAAGATTGTAGAACCGATTTCGGGCGATAAATTATATCAAACAAGGGCTCGAGAGGTGCTCCCGATCCTTGTGCGCCAGGCTGAAGCTGGCAGTCCCATTTATTACTCTGACCTTGCGCGGGAAGCTGGGATTCCAAACCCAAGAAACCTTAACTACGTTTTGGGAAGTATTGGAAGTACCCTTGAAAACCTATCCAAGGCATGGAATGAAAAGGTGCCGCCCATTCAATGCCTTGTAGTAGAGCAGGGAGTGCGGGTCTTCCTGGAGAGGGTGTTGGCTGGTTTCTCCGTAAAAAAAGAAGACTTTACCTCTCTCAGTCGGAGGCAGCAGCGGGCTTTAGTGGAGGCTGAGTTACAGCACATTTTCTCCTTCAACCACTGGGGGGAAGTGTTGTCAGAGCTGGGCCTTGAGCCTGTGAAGAGAGACTATTCCTACCAACTCGCCGAAGCATCGGGTTTTGGTGGCAAAGGTGAGAGTGAGGCCCACAAAAAGTTCAAGGGTGTTGTATGCCCGAAATCCCGGTCTTGCCGTCAATCTAAGTTCTAACACACATGAAGGTGCTACTGAGTTTGGGCTCGCCCTCTGGAGACAATCTTGATGTGTATTTCAAAAAAAATAAAGATTTGATTGGAATTGAGGTTAAATCATCAATCTCTGGTGGAGATCGATATAACCCGTGGATTATTCCAATGCGTGAAGTACACAGCAGTTCTAGAGGCAATGCAGTTGGCTGAGGGAGTGCCGCAGAATGTGAGGGTAATACTGGCGCTCGAGGGTTTGCTGCCAGAAAAGCTATTACCTCTCAAAAACCTCCTTGGTATCGAAGTAATTGAGCAAGCACGGAAAAACGGGCAACAAGGCGCTTCAGCCGACCGCTAAAGCGGTGGCCTAGATTTGGCGTTATATGAACGCACCACACTGTCTCTGCTGATATCTAAAAGTAATAGAAGGACTCCAAATGCATCGCCTCAGCCACCTCCGGATCAAAAACTTTCGCGCTTGCAAAGATGTTTCGTTGCCGTTGGAGGGGTACACCCCTTTGGTCGGTCAGAACAACACCGGTAAGTCTTCCATTCTTCAGGCGCTCAGTTGGGTGCTGAAGCCGGCTGCGCTTCCGGTCAAGGATTTTCATGATCCGGACCAGCCGGTGCGAAGTGGTTGCTTGCATTGATGGCATTAATGATGAAGTTCTCGGCCGAATTCCCGAAGAGAAACATCGCAAAGCAATAACTCCCTATTGCCGTGATGGCCGCTTGTGGATTCGAGCCCTCGGCAACAGGAACCACCACCAAAGCGCTGAGAAAGGAAGTATGGGATATTGAGCAATGCCGGAGAATGGTGAACCGGTACACTGGCGAGATTATCCTACCGGTCTCCCGCAAGCCGTTTCTGCCTTGCTGCCGGAGCCTTTGCTTGTGCAGGCTATGCACGATATCGGCGAGGATTTAGGCAAGGCCAAGGCTGGCACGACGATAAAGAGCCTCCTCGATGAGATCATGGGGCCGTTGCTTCAGGCTCGTGCGGGAATTGAACACCGCCCTTGATACTATCCGTCACCTCTTGACTGCCGATGGCGATCATCGTTCAGACCACTTGCAGCAGTTTGATATCGATGCCAGCGGTGCGCTAGAGCGCTTTTTCCCGGTCTCGCGCTGGATCTTGATTTACAGGTACTTGATGTAAAGGAGTTCTTCAAGGCCGGTGACCTGCATGTCACGGACAAAACGTACGGGTGATCGGCGGCGGTTTGACCAGATGGGCACTGGCGCTCAGCGGGCCATCCAGATGGCCCTGATTCGCTATCTTGCGGAGACCCGGCGGGACGAACGGCGACAGCCCTCGCGCCGCTTGCTACTGATTGACGAACCTGAGTTGTACCTCCACCCCCAAGGCGTGCGGCGGTTGCGGCAGGCGCTGGCCAGCCTGGCTCAGGCAGGATTTCAAGTCGTCTTTTCCACTCATTCGCCGCTGATGCTTAGCCGGGACAATGCCACCGATACGGTGATTGTGAGCAAGAGCGCGGACGAAGGCGTCACCGCCCGTAAGCCCCTGCGAGCAAGCCGTCAACGAAGCCATCGCAAGGCGCGGAAAGCCAGTCGCGCACCTTGTTTGAGCTTAGCAACCTGGCTGAAATCTATTTCGCTGAACGAGTGGTTCTCTGCGAGGGTAAGACGGATCGCCGCCTGCTGCCGCTGGCCTACGAGCGCCTTTACGGACAGGCGCCGGAACTGGACCATATCGCCTTTGTGTCTTTGGGTTCCTGCGCGGACATTCCCAAGGCACTGCCAGTGCTAGCGGCCATGGGGATTCGCTCCTGCGCCGTGGCTGATTTAGACTTCGCCTACACCCACGCCCGCAAGGGTGGCCTACTGGACCGGGACGCGGAGGATATGGCCGATGCCAGACGTATACTGGCACGCTTGCAACCCGACCACGGCTTTACACTCAACGGCAACGGACTGCCTCAGACCGACAAGCAAGCCGGTTGGCTGGCTGCCGATGTTTGGGCCTGTTTTGCGGCGGATGAAGAAGGCAAGCCAATTGCCGAAGCCAGCCATGACGCTCTGAAACAGGTCAGCGTCTGGGCATGGTCGCAAGGTTGTATCGAGCAAGTGACCGGGGCTGACGACAAGGGTGAAGACGCCATTATCGAACAAGAACAGCGGCTGCGTGACATGAGCGCGGCCAAGATCGAACAACAAATGCCCGACTTCAAGGCGTGCTTTGACTGGATCAGGAATACGTAACACATAACAAGGCCAGGCATAGCGACGGCTTTTCCGTTGCGGCTCCACCTACACTACATAATCGCGAGTGCTGACAGCATTAGTGTTCATCATGACCGATAAAATCGAGTTCCTGAAAAATGAAGTCGCCAGACTTAGGACTGAGCAGGTCATAGAGGATGACCCTATAAGACGACTGATTCTCGAAAGAAAATCGACGAAGTCAGTGCAATTATTGAAAATTACGACAAAAAGGATTCAAGTGTTAGTAATGAAAGTTCTCCGTTTCAAGCCAAAAAACGACGAAAAGATGCCAAGCAAGGTGTTCCCAAAAACCAGAAGCCGAACCTTCTGGAAGCGAGGGACAAACAAAGCCAATCGTGAACAACCGCATGTCCCTAATCAAAATCGCGGAGGCTGTCATTGCAGGCGTTCTAGTTCTTGTTGTGGCTTGGGTGGTTGCTCCGATGTTCGGAGTTACCCTATGAAAACTTTGACAAGGCCAGGCACGACGACGACTACTACATTGTCGCATCGCCTCAATTTTATGGGCGTGCATTCTTCAGGCGTTATATTATCAATAGTTTAACTTCGCCTCTGGCCGCTATCTTCCCGTGAGTAGTACCTTATTAAAAAATTCAGGCCGCCCTAGAAGATCCACTTCACATAGCCCAACCTGCGGGGGCCTTCTTGGCCATGGCTACCGAATGAACGAGCACAACGATGTGCTCTATAATCTGGTAGCCACTGTCCAGCTGCTACCGACCTTGTCGCACTTCTATCGCTGAGCGAGGTACGACATCCCCATCAGATGATCTAATCTATTCATTTTGCCATTTGATCTGAAATTCAATCTCTTCTTCATCATCTGATCGTTCGTGTTCGATGGTGAATTTTGCTCTGACGGGGACATAGATGCGCTCGCCGGCAATCTGAATATCGAAACGTTCGCCGTTCTCGATGGCATCCGCCAGTCGCCGTAGCTTGGCCACGAAGTCGGCCTTCGGGTAGCCTTTTTCTACGTCTCTCTCGTCTTTGGATCCCATGTTTCTCTCCTCGGTGACGTCGGTACCGCCAGCGCCTGTGGCGCAAGCAGGCTCGCATCCAGTCTAGCAGGTCACCCACGCTAATCGTGGTGTCTCAGATGATCAGATGGCACGGATGAAAACAGCCCCGTAGTGGTAGGGTGGTAGCTCAACCAGCGTCTCCAGTCTGAAGCCGGCAGGCTCGACCACCGTCCGGGTTTGTTCCACAGACATGCGCATTGCGGTCTTGGGGCCTCGCGGCTGCCCAAGAACAGTCGTCTGTTCCCGTGGTAGGGGATGCCAATTGACGATGGCAAAGCGGCCGTTCGGTTTCAGGGCCTTAGCGACTTCCCGTGCCAGGGCTGTCTTGTCCGGCACGCCGTGAAAAGTGTTGGCAATCAGCACATAGTCCACCGATGCATCTAGCAGACGGCTCAGCGCCATGGCGTCCCCAAGTAGCCAGCTGCAATTCGACATCCCTTCGCAGGCAGCTTGCGCCTGCTCGAGCATGACTGGGTCGAGGTCGAGACCGATGACGCGCCCAGCGCCTACCTGGCGGGCGATGGCGGCGGTGAAATAACCATCGCCACAGCCCAGATCAACGACCTTCATCCCCTGCTCGATGCGCAAGGCCTTGATGCCGCATGTCAGGGTCAGGCCATAGCGCATGCCACCAGTCCCTGTCGGGCATGGCGGTGGCGGGAAACATGCAGTCCTGTATCGTCATTCGGGGTCCTTCTTTACCCGCTCGTACCCCTCCCGGCTGTTATCGCCTCGTGCGGCACGCCGGTCCAGGGCTAACTTTGCTGGTTTATTTCCGTAGCGCAACCCGCGTTCTCAACTTCTTCCAGCCATCGCCGCGAAAGGGAAGAGGAGCATCACGAAAAGGAAGATCGATGAAAATATCCGTTTCAGCGTAACCCATTGCCACAACCTATGACGCCAAAATAGAGACCTCCCTGGTCGTTACCCAGGCAGGACGGCGTCAAGCCGGTTTACTGGTCGGATTCACGGCATCGGACAAAAGAACTGTGTCTAACTATCCTTACGTACTTAGCAGTGGCAGCGTAAATGTGAACCACGGTCGGGCTCTTGAGAGGAGTCATTCGATAGCGGCCCAGGCCTAGCTGAAGTGAGTTCCGGCCGCGTGCGCGCACCGCCATCTCTTCTGTACCTCCGACAAAAGGGATGAAAGCAAGAATATCGTTGCGTTTCTTATTTCTCGTTAATTATCATGCCGCATGTAAATTCACCCGTTAGAAGACCGATTCTATGTCAAGCCTCCTGACAACATACGCCCAGCAAGAACAACAAATGAAAGAGCTGGCGGAAAAGCTTTAAAAAAATGGAAGAGGACCCGCGCCTCCAAGCCGAAATTGAGTTCAAAAATCAGCTTGAGGCTCTGATGCAGGAATGCGGCAAGAGTGCTGCGGATGCGCCGCACATTTCGGCTCCACATCGTGCTGCATCGATCTCCTCAGGCGTCCCACTCAGCGTCGTAAGCGCAAGCTGAAGATTTACAAGAACCCCGAACACGGGCGAAGTCGTTGAGCCCCGTCGTGGTAACCAGAAGACGCTCAAGGCCTGGAAGGAAGAGCACGGCAGATCGAGCCCGTCGAGTCCCTGCGCTGGTCCGTACTCCGAGGACTGATGCAGCACGGCGATAGCCGCCTGGGCTTGATCATGAAGCCCCACATACGCTCAGCGGTGTGGGGTTTCCGCTTTCTAGGGCCTGTGTGAAGATGGTTGACTTCCCCCAAGAAAGCTGGCAACCGTCGTATCGATTTTTGGCGTCAAACGTTAGGCATCAATGAAGCAGCAGCGGTTGAGGATCGGGGCAGGGTAGTTGCATCTACAAGCTTGGTACAGATTCCATATCACCGGGATCGTATTGGGCAGAGCTACCCAGCTTTAGCGGAAAGTTCCTTACCGTCCATTTGGAAATGTGCCCGCAGTCTGGCTCTGCCCATAGCTTGAAGCTGCGACCCGGACATGCTTTCCATACGCACTTCCAGCATAGCGGCCTTTACGACTCTGGGGGCACTCGCGGAGCAGCAGTGGCTCGGTCAGCTCCATCCGGCACACACGGCCCGCATGGTAAACACAGCACCTTGACGGTGCGCGCAAGCATCGGGTCGCTGAAGGCCTCAGATGCTCTGCATCAACATCTGGCGTAGACAGCGTCGTATAGCAGGCACAGTGCGCAGAGATTCTTCACTGAGCTTTTTGCCAGCAGGAGCATCTGCCTGGGTCTCTTCTAATTCTTGGTGCGAGGTCCGATGATTCTGGCCAGCGAAGCAGAAAGGGGATCGCTTCGATGGAGATCGGCCAGATCCTAGCGTGAAGTCCCGAGTCTTGAGTCCAGATCGGGGTGCTCGCCGTCGCGCACGGCTTACAAGCGGGCGCAACCTCGGCTCACGCATGCCTCCCAGAGCCTTGGTGTTTGCTGATCGCAGAGCGCGACCGCCAGCCACCATGACCTGGCGCTCCAAGCTGGTCTATGGCGTCATCCAACTCGGCCTTTTGCTTGTCGTTCATCGTATTGTGAACTTTGGCGTGTGTCTGTCGTTTGCATGTTTGAAATGCATCACAGCTTTCCCAGTACATTGAACATAGCCATAAATGATCCGGATAGCCTGCCGCTTTCGCGGCTTTTTTCTGCATCGATGCGTGCTTCCAGGTTTCAGAAATTTTTGAAGACTGGTACTCGAACACCTCATCAAGCAAGCTCATTCGCTTTTTCCTTACGACAAGTTTGACGATGTGACCGGTTTTATATGCGATGCCTGTGTAAGTTTTATCTTTGGTTTCTTGAGGAGCTTTCTTGGGATTTTGTTGCGGAAGATTGATCTCCTTTGCTGAGACACGCCGCTTACCAAACTGTTCCTGAGCGCGTTGAACTGAACGATTGTGCTTCTCGACAAAATCATCCCGTGATGACAATAACGCTTCTTCGAAGGCTTGCAGATCTGTCATTCAGCTTCTCCTTTGGTTTTGAGGGCTTGTATGGCTTCAGCACAATCCAAGATATCTCCTGCTTTGAACATCATCTCAGATTTTCGCTGGCCGGCGTTGAACAATGGATTAGGTGGTATTACGCCATGAATCTTGGTTCCGGAGAGGATGGCCTCTCGAAGCTCGGTAACAGTGACCCCAAGTATCAGCGAAGCATTGCGGATGCCAAAGCGGGAATCGCGGAATTCGGGCATGTCGAACTATCCTGTTGGTTTTTGTCATTTCAATTGAATAATGCCATCGCTGCATCATCTCACGTCTACCACGGTGATAAAAATGGTAGCCGTCAAGAGCTTCAGGATAACGTCGGGACGATATTTCAGTGTTAGCCCCTGCTCCGTGGATGCACTGAAGCATCTAAGTTGATAGCTCATTGAATGCGCGAGCAATGGTTGCTGTCAATGCATTCAGTATCGAGTCCCGCTCCGTTGTGCTTTCATGCATCGTTGACGCGAAATGCTTGAAGGTAACGGCTACACCGAAGGGTTGTCCGGGTGCGTAACTGAGAAGACATGTTTGCTCATCAAAAGTCACCGTCTATGGTACGACATCGAGGAGGGGGCAGATGGTTGCTTGCTTTCATCGTTTTTTGTATCACTTCAACGCACGCCATGTGTCCTATTCTCATTTCTCTTCATTAAACTTAGTGGGTGATCGCAAACCACATCAACAGATTTTGCGCTTTCGCCATTGACCCTGGAAGCGTGGCTCTCAAGCGTATTCGGTCACACTGAGGTGGCTTCATGCCCACTCTAACCTTATTCCACAGCTTTTTGAGGGTTGCCGATGATTGATGATAGCAAACACCTAGTGGGGAAGTCACCATCCTTGCTCGCATGTGTGGTACCTACAATTAATGGCGTTAGGTCGCGATGAGTCTCAGTAGGATGAGTCCTTATGAAGAAATTTTGAACCCAAAGACACCCCGAGGCTGTCAGGGTTTCTTCGGTGTTGAGCACCTATTTTAGACGCGGAATGTCCGCCATGTCTGGCGCCTTACCACCCAGGGCCGACAGGCTTCGTGCCGCTTGGACTCGAACATCCAGGTCCTGATGGCTTCATGAATGAGATCTGCCGGCTTCTGAATTCGCGGGTCAGATAGCGCCATGGCCTGCTGATACAGGTCATCATCGATGTTGACGGTGAATCTTCATGACGGTCTCTGCAGTGGGCGAAAATGGGATGAGTAAGTGATATTTTATGCTACGTTTGTAGCTATAGTCCATGTGGAGGATTATGGTCATGGGACCAAAAGTGTTTGTCTGAAAACCACTGATGCCGACAAAATATGAAGTACTCTTGAAAAAGATAGAAATTCCGGACGTCTTCCAAATATAGTGACTGGAAGCCCCGTCCGCTACGGAGTTGACCCTGAGGATACTGAGAGTTGTGGCAGTAGATGCTAATGGAAAGCATATCCCGCCGCCACTGAAAAAGTAGCAAGCTAAAGTGGTTGGCTTTTATACAACCCTGACTCACCATGGGAATGACTTCGCTATGCTCTCATTCAGCCATTTACGCTTTTTCTCTTTGGGTATTTTGTTCATCGTGTCGCGTATAGCTCTATCTATATTGTTCTCTAGAACCATTTGATCTGTGACTTCGAGTACAGCTGTTTTACCATCATCCAGGTTTTTGGAGGCACAAAACAACGTGTCAATATTAATTATAGGGGCTAAGCGCCTCATGGTGAAGCTCAGCGATCGACCACGGTAACCACCGCGTATGATGCTGATCTCATCAATATCGACCTTAAGATTATCACCCTGCCGGGCAAGCTGAATTTTCATAGCAACTCCTGGTTGTAACTGCTGGCGGGGTATACACTGTGTACAAGCAAGTATAGTAGAAAGCCGAGATGATGGTGACGCAGTCTGTGTCCACAATAGAGCTGGATTTTGAGCTGCTCAAAGAGTACATGCCCCGTCGCTCAAAGCAGGCAGGTGAGGGGCTGATCAATGTCGACATCAGGCACTAATTCGTCGCTCATCGGACACGGGTTGAGAGTCAGGGCGTGCAAGTACTTCCCGCATGATAGGTACTGATTAATGTCCGAGGATACCGAAGATACAGTTTGAACCCTCGCCTTGATGAACACATCGCGGCTGTGCCGCATGAGCAGGTAGAGTATGAATGAGCACCTTGAAATGATTGTGGTTGCTTCACCTTTGCTTATCCTCGCAGTGGCGGTTGCCTTTGCGGCTTACTGGATTACACGAAAGAAGTGATTGAGTTATCTTCTCTATAAAGGCTAGCTGACTATGCCCCACTGGTCTATGCGAATGCGGCGGCAGATGGAGAAACGGCTTCTGCGCGCATTGGAATCTCGCAGAAGTTACTTTGTGGAGGAGGGCGTCGACCTAGATCTCTGGAGCCGCGAGGCATTCCTCCGGACAATGGACGCACAGGGAAACCACTACACCATCACGGTAACGACAGCATTCTCAGACGCCGGGTTCTACGTCAGCGTCCAAGGCCCCGATCACCCGTCAGGCCTCCCCGAATGCATAAGATCCGCGATCCTGATGAGATCCTGGCGTTCTTGTATCGTCGCATCGGCCAGTTGCATGGCGAGGATGCAGATGAGGAAGTCATTTTTTCGCGTATCGAGGCCCGGGCGGGCTCTAGAAAAGAGGCTTATCGATGGTATAGGCAGACACCAATTCCCGCGCTGGGGGACCTCACGGCCCAGCAGTTGGTCGCCCGGGGGAGGGTGGCTGACGTGCTGAGCTATGTTGAGCACATTGAGCATAGAGGTTATGCCTGACTACTCGGTGGGATCTTGTATGGTGCCGATATCGTGCTCGACCTTTCTGCCATGTGCGATGGGAAAACTCATTTGTAGACGAGTCGATAGCCTAGTTGCCTGTAGGCTCCCGGGCTCCATGTCCAGTGCGGAGGACAGGAGTATGACGCCATGATCGAAGCCATGGACTTGGCAGTGCCTCTCAGTCATCATCAGGCCCAGTGAAAAATGCATCTGGCCCTAGTTGGCCCTCTACATTCCTCAGCACGTGCAGGGACTGTCCCAGAGAGCGCATGTTGTAGGCTTCTCGCAGTGTGGCATTGACTTCTTTTCCGTCACCTTCCAGACAGTAAAGTGAATTTCTGGTTTGAACCAAACCAGTTTCTTCATCGAAATGAATGATGAGGCTGGTGCAGACATAGCCACCACGCATGAAGCGAGCTTTGTAGTCTGATAAACATGGTCAGAAAACAATAGCTGCATAGGTTTGTTGACATCTACGACATCTACGACTTCCTAGTCTTTTACGATGCAAGATCTTTTATCTATGCCTTCATCTGCCACTGCCCAAGTGGGTTTTGCATGGATAATTCCGGTACGTGCAACTGCTCAATGAGGGGCTTCCAACCTATCAGGTGGGAACTTGTTTTGGTAGCGCTCGCGTAATACTTCCTCTTTTCTTGTCTCTTTGTCATCCTGGCTGAGCATCATTTTTATCTCCTATCTATAGGTTATGTATAATAGGTGTGAGTCAAGAGACACGCAAGTCTTTCTGATCATAAATCGAAGTAGGTGTTTGTTCATGTTTTTGAG
Organism: Halomonas sp.; assembly: GCF_034520545.1. Classification (GTDB taxonomy): domain Bacteria; phylum Pseudomonadota; class Gammaproteobacteria; order Pseudomonadales; family Halomonadaceae; genus Halomonas. The sequence goes on along the minus strand of NZ_JAXHNN010000014.1, from coordinate 175,166 downwards.
CATGCCAGTTCGTGGTCTATTTTGGGTATGTGGTCATATATCAACTGCCGTTTTTGAGGGATTTTTCTCACTTGTCGAGAGAGCCGTTTAGCACTCCATCGTCAACTATCGGTGATAATGGCCTGATGCAGCATCAAACGATGGCTTTGTCCATTAATGGAATAAGGGCATTGGGCTGGCTTTTAAGCCGCCACGATATGTCCTCGGTGGCGGGTACCTGATCCTGCTGGACAGTGCGTTGGTACTGTCCAGCAATGGACAAAACTAGTGGAGACAATATGCCGAGATGATGTGCCGGCATAGGTTGATCTTGACGCAGGTGTCTGTTCTGCCGGCTTACCTTTGTCCATCGCTGGACAAGGGTGATGTTCAGAATGTGGTCGTGTTGCCGTGTGGGTAGTCTTGACCAAGCTGTTACTTATGATGACCATGCTTGATCCGCGTTCGGCGGTTCATTGTCCAGTAATGGACAATCTGACTTTCCTGGATAGTCGGCTGCTGTCGTGCCGGTGGCTACCCGGAGGTATCACTGAGGAAGGTTTAGCTGATGCCAGTCAGTGACCCTGTCCATTAATGGACAAACCTACCTTTCGAGAGGGCGGCTGCTGCCGAGCTGGTGTCTATCCGGACGTATCACGGGCGAGGGCTGAGCCGATTCCTGTCGGTGGCTCTGTCCATTAATGGACAAATCTGACGTTCCTGGATGGTCGGCTACTGCCGTGCCGATGGCTAGCGGGACGTATCATGGGCGAGGGCTGATCCGATTCCTGTCGGTGGCTCTGCCCATTAATGGACAAACCTGCCTTTCGAGAGGGCGGCTGCTGCCGGTGCCGGCGGCGAGCGGGAGGTATCACTGACGAAGGTTGAGCCGATGCCAGTCGGTCGCTCTGTCCATTAATGGACAAATCTGACTTTCCTGGATGGTCGGCAGCTGACGTGCCGGTGGCTACCCGGAGGTATCACTGACGAAGGTTGAGCCGATGGCAGTCGGTGGCTCTGTCCATTAATGGACAAACCTACCTTTCGAGAGGGCGGCTGCTGCCGAGCTGGTGTCTACCCGGACGTATCACGGGCGAGGGCTGAGCCGATTCCTGTCGGTGGCTCTGTCCATTAATGGACAAATCTGACGTCCTGGATGGTCGGCTACTGCCGTGCCGGTGGCTGAGCGGGACGTATCATGGGCGAGGGCTGATCCGATTCCTGTCGGTGGCTCTGTCCATTAATGGACAAACCTGCCTTTCGAGAGGGCGGCTGCTGCCGTGCCGGTGGCTAGCGGGAGGTATCACTGACGAAGGTTGAGCCGATGCCAGTCGGTCGCTCTGTCCATTAATGGACAAATCTGACTTTCCTGGATGGTCGGCAGCTGCCGTGCCGGTGGCTACCCGGAGGTATCACTGACGAAGGTTGAGCCGATGCCAGTCAGTGACCCTGTCCATTAATGGACAAACCTACCTTTCGAGAGGGCGGCTGCTGTCGTGTGGCAGTTACGCGAAATTGCCGCTGCCGGTGGCAATGCCCCTGCCGACGCCTAGCCCGTGCTCTGTCCATTAATGGACAAAACCGTCGATGTCAAAGAGTTGCCGCGTCCATACAGAATATCCCCACCAGTGGGGATCTGCGCTGGCACCGGGTGCTGTCCCTGTCCATTAATGGACAAAGCCTGGCTTTCTGAGTGGGCGGCTGCTGCCGTGCCGGTGACTACCCGGAGGTACCACGGCCGATGGTGCTGGCTGATCCGGTGCAAGTCGGTGGCTCTGTCCATTAATGGAAAAACTGACTTTCCTGGATGGTCGGCTGCTGCCGTGCCTGTGGCTACTCGGACGTATCCCTGGCTGATGGCTGATCCGATACCTGTCGGTGTCTCTGTCCATTAATGGACAACACGAGCTTTTCTGGACGGTAGGCTGCTGTTGTGCCGGTGGCTATCCGGAGGTATCACCGGCGATGGCTGCTCCGATATCGATGCGTTGTCCATTTATGGACAAAATGGTTGATGCCGACGAGGTGCCTAACACATACAAGGATCCCTTCCGCCGTTGGGTTGCGCCGGCGCCAGGCGCCTACCCCTGTCCAATACAGGAAAAGAGTTACGTTTAGGGTGGGGGCGTAATGCTGTGCAGGTGCCTCCACGAAGGTGTCCTTCGCGATGGCGATGGCTGATCCGATTCCTTTCGGAGGCTTTTTCATTACGGGACAAAACAGTCCCGAGCTTCCGAGCGAGCGATTACACAGAGTGTCCCCGATGTCGGGATCTGGTCCGGCTCTGTCTGCTGTCCTTGTCCACTAATGGACAAGTCGGATGTGCGGGATGGGAGCGGGCTGCTGTGCGTGCGGATCCATAGAGATGTTACTGCCGATGGCCATGCCTGAGTCGTTTCCGGCCCGTGCTCTGTCCATTAATGGACAAAACCGTCCATGCCGAGCTGGCGAACGGGCGATGACACAGAGTGTCACCGATGGTGGGGAACTGAACCGGCTCTTTCTGCTGGCCTTGTCCATTAATGGACAAGTCGGATATCCGGGATGGGGACGTACTGATGGGTGCGCGGATACATGAAGGTGTCACTGCCGATGGCCGTTCCTCAATCAAGCCGTTCCGTGATCTGTCCATTAATGGACAAAACCGTCGATGTTGAAGAGTTGCCGCGTCCATACAGGATATCTCCACCAGTGGGGATATGCGCTGGCACAGGGTGCTGTCTCCTGTCCATTAATGGACAAGTCGGATGTGCGAGATGGTAGCGTGCTGCTGGATGCGCGGATTCATGAAGGTGTCACTGCCGATAGCCATGCCAGAGTCGATGCCGTCGCGTGCTCTGTCCATAATGGACAAAACCGTCCATGCCGAGCGGGCGAACGGGCGTTAACACAGAGTGTAATCGATGGTGGGGAGCAGGTCCGGCTCTGTCTGCTGATTTTGTCCATTAATGGACAAAGCCTTTGATGCCTATCTGCCGCGCTGATATAGGAAGGGATCTGCGCTGGTACCGGCGGCTGGCCTTGTCCATTAATGGACAAGGCTGATGTGCAGGCTAGGCGTGCTACCTGGCGGGTAACTCCACGAGGGAACCACTCTCGATGGCCATGCCTGAGCCGACCGCGTGGCCATGCTCTGTCCATTAATGGACAAGGAGATATCCATGCCGGGGCGGGCTGCCGTCGGAAGCTCCACGTGTGAATCACTGCCGATGGCCATGCCTGAGCCGACCAGCTGGCCCGCGCTCTGTCCATTAATGGACAAAGCCTTCGATGCCTATCTGCCGCACTGATATAGGAAGGGATCTGCGCCGGTACTGGCGGCTGGCCTTGTCCATTAATGGACAAGGCTGATGTGCAGGCTAGGCCGTGCTGCCTGGCGTGTAACTTCACGAGGGAATCACTGCCGATTGTGATGCTGAGCCTGCCGCCTGGCCCATGCGCTGTCCATTGATGCACAAGGTAGATATTCATGCCGGGGCGGGCTGCCGTCGGAAGCTCCACGTGTGAATCACTGCCGATGGCCGAGCCTGAGCCGACCGCTGGCACGGTGCTCTGTCCATTAATGGACAAGGCCGTTGGTGTAGAGCTGCTGAGCAGACGCGAAAACAAAGTGTGTACCTGATGTCAGGGATCTGCGCCGGTACCGGGTCTTGTTCCAGGTTCTGGTCATATCCATTGCTGGACAAGGCTGATGTGCAGGATGGGGCGGGCTGCCTGTTGTGAAACTCCATGAAGGAATCACTGGCGATGGCCATGCCTGAGCCGACCGCCTGGCCGTGCGCTGTCCATTAATGGACAAAGCTGTAGATGTCGAGCTGTCGCGCGCGGAAGGATTTCCTCGATGGCGGGCACCTGATCCTGCGACACCGTGCGTTGGTTCTGCCCAGCTCTGCACAAGGCTGATGTGTTGTACAGCGATCGTTCAAACGACTGTTTCTTGTTGTGATTGTTGTGATTGTTTTGATTGTTGTGATACCATATGGAACACAATCACCTCAAAAAATGCCTACCAACACAAAGTCCAAAGCCCATCAGGCACTCATCAGCTTTTTTCATTTTCGGCCAAAATTCTGGGATATCTATTTATCTCAATACCCATGCTTTGCATCTCTTCTCGAAAGAGAGAAGCGTGGGATAGCCTGCGTTTATGTGGGCGATGTATGCTAAGGCCATTCCCCATAAATCACATCTGTGGACGATCTGACCCCCATACATTGGAAAGCAAAAAAAGCTATATTCGGTTCGGCGGCTCGATTCGATGAGATCAATGGCTCGTTAGGATGGTTTGAAAAAGAGCTGAAGGGGGTTAAGGGGAAGTGGGCATCTGGCTGGAAGCTGACCGATCACGGCTACAAGGTCGCAACCCTGGTTTTTTCCTCGAATTCCTCGCGAGTGCTAGCCGCAAAGCATGATGATTGAGTAACCGGATCTGATCGACGCAGCAGGCTTCTCCTTACCGTACTCCAGGGCGCTGCGTTTCGAAGTACGACGGCGACAGGGGCAAAATGCCGGTTTCCTCGAAATGTCATGTCGTCTCTTGTGAAAATAAATTCACAGTAATCTCTGGACCTGCTTGGTGCGTCAGAGCGTTGGCTGAATGGGGACTATATTCCCAGAACATTTAGGATGGTTGGAATCTCACTGGGATGAGCAGCAAACGGTGTTACGGTCATCAGAAGTCATATAGTCGTGTTCTGTTGGCGTACCGTCAAGCGTTTTTTATGTTGTTAATAGCCAATCTAAGTAAGAGTGAGCGTATGTTCATTCCTACGGTTTATTCTGAAAGCAAAGCTGGACGGCTTTATGCTATGGGGCATGTCAATCTCCAGCGTTGCGTGGGCGAAGTGCGTCGGTTAGCTTTACAGGGACGCCACGACGTTGATATAGAGAGTTGCCACTGGTCAATACTTTTCTAGACGGCCGCACCGGCGGGATCGGTATCGATACCCCGAGCATTCCTTATTACCTGAATAACAAATGGTTAGAAGTGAGATCGTACGAGTTGTTGCCGGCATCACGATCGATGATGCCAAATTTGTTTTGATTTCGTATCTATCTAACGGCGCTGTTTTGCCGTGCCGAGGCTCCAGGGATTTCATTTCGCTGACAAAAAGAATGCGATTGAGGCCAAGCTTGGTAGGGATGTGGTGGAGAGGTTGGCTGGTCACCCGGTGCTGGAAGGCTTGCTTGAGATTTGAGTAGGGCAGGGCCGACGTTGGGGGTTGTTGAGTATTACAGAAAGCGGACCAGGAAGAAGGGCGGTGTCGTGGTGAATGATGCTGGAAAGGGAATTGTATGCACGAGTCCTCAGCGGAAAATCCTGTCGCATATTTTGCAGGGTGCTGAGTCGGAGGCTATGAGGGTAATGATTGAGGAGTTGAAAGATAATATTGTTCTACTCCAGCATGATGGGGTGACGGCGCAGGTTAAGCCGGACCTTAAGAGAATTGGGAGAAGAAGAGATTTAAAGATAAGACTGGGTTCTCGTTGAGCTTGGAGGCTGAGTTGTTGTAAGGTTTTTATTGCCCTGTGCCAATTAGTGATATTTGGTTCAAGTTGGCCTTGGTGCAGGGCTTCATGATTTATTTTGCTTTGTTTTTTTGGCTAATAGTAAGATTGTATGTTCTCTTATTGTAAATTGTTTAATATCTAAAACCTGTAGGTTTTAGCGTTATATATAGTGCCATCATAATTAGCTTATACTATATCTCAGTGTTATCTAATATATAATGTCAAGTAAGGATACGTGCTGTCTAGTTTGTTTTAGATGCCTAGGATGATAGTAATAGATAATTTTTTGATAGAGTCATTAAAGATATATTCTACATTTTAGATATCGCTATTGTTATATCGGGGTCTGATGATTCTCACTGGTTCAAGGTGGTAGTGAACAAGTAAAAGATAAATGTATGTCACTATATCCCTACTGACTTTTAACAAAATTATTTTATGGGTTTTGTCTAGGGGGAAGGGGTAGGGTAGGGGTAGGAATAGAAAATCAAATATTTCCTTTATTTTGAGCCATTTTGCTGACCTTTTGGTATGGGTGTGTGAGTGGGAAAATTGAAAAGGCAGTTGTATTGCAAGTGACGGTCTGGCTGAAAGGGCAGCGCTCCCGTTGATGAATTTTGTCAACGACCATAGGCGTGATTGCAATGCTCTCTTGAGTATGGCTTGGCGTGAAACCGGTTTTTGTAGAGGGCGCCAGCTAGAAAAAGCTCGTCGGGTGTGAGCCCGCACCCTTTCGCGAAGGTCATCCCACTGATGTTTCATGTGGATTTTGCCTGATCGAGCAGGCGCCCTAGGGGACTGCCGGACAGGCAGATCATCGCGATGAGGTTGGCCTCGTTCCGGTATCCACGTGGCGCGTGATCGGGCCGTTTGGAGCAAGCCGTTTATACCTTCCAGACGTGCGTTGGCCAGGCCCGAGATCCAGCGCCTCTCCACCTGCTCGGTACTGCCGTCGCAGCGCTCGCTCAGGACCTTCGCCATCGGCTTGAGCAATGCCTGGCCGGTGACGGCTTCCCACGACCTTGAGGCAGTTCGTGATGCGCCACCGGGTCTCACGCTGCCTCGGTGCCTTCTGGATCTAGCACAACCATTCCTTGATGGCAGAGGCATCGCCGGTGACCCTTGGTCGGCTACCATCTCCTGGAGGGCGCTGATCCGGTTGGCCGTTAGGTTACCGTGATCCAGGCGCTTTAAGACCGCCTACCGGAGAGCTTTGAGATGCCCCTTCTCACGGTGATCTTTCCTGCGGACCGCGTCTAGCACCTTGGTGAAGTTTTTAACGATGTGGAACCAGTCGACCGTCACCTCGGCGTTGGAGAGGTTCTCGGTGACTTGCTCTGGGAAGGTCTGAGACATGTCGCAGACCACCTCGATCACGTTGTCCGGTTCGCCGCTTTGCCCCGCCAGGAAGGCGCTGAAGGGCGTGATGGTGCCCTTGCCATGCCCGGGGCGGAGAGTAACCGGCTCCTGCTGACGCCACATGTCGAGGAACACCGTGACGTAGCGCTGGCAGCGCCGGGAGGATAATTCGTCAACGCCGACAGCGGTCTCGCGCGACAGCTCCAACTCGACAATCATGCAGCCCACGTTGTGGTGCATGCTGCGCCACAGGCGCTTGTCAGAGATGTCCAGTTGCCGGTAGACGGACAGCACCGGCATCACTTTGACGAGCGACATGGCCGCCTACTCGAACAGCAAGGTGAAGTCGCTGCCAGGCTGCGCCTAGGGCACCTCGATGCGCTCGGCGCTATGCTCGGGGCACTTGGTGCGGGCCGCGCGGGCGTGCAGATAGCAGTGGTGCTGGAAGAAGTTCAGATGCCGCCAGGTCCTGTCGGCAAAGTCGTGAGCCGAGCAGGTGTTGCCTCACGCGGGGCAGGGGTAGAGGCTACTCGCTCAGCCTCGACATATAGATCTAGACGAGCGGCGACACGGAGGTATCAAGGTGCTGATCCTTAGAACCCAAGGTGCTTCCAGGCCAAGGCCGAGGGTCAGAATCTGGGTGCCGTCCATGCCATGCCTCTTGTCGTCGTGGAGGCCATACCCTGGCCCAGCTCAGGGGGCGAATTCCACACCCAATGACGAAGAGCCCGTAAAGAGGCTGGTTGTAGCTGGTTTTGGTTAGTAAGTGGAGTCTGTCTGGAGTCAGGCTCTGGAAGGCTGCTTGTTTCGTTATGCTATTTTCGGGGTAACTGTGTGAAATTTCGAAGAATTCTGGTGCCGCAAAGAGGATTCGAACCTCCGACCTACGCATTACGAGTGCGTTGCTCTACCAACTGAGCTATTGCGGCGACCGTGGCATGGTAGCGTCGCTTTCGGCCTGATGCCAGACGTCAGCGGTGTAGCCGGGTCAGCCCTTCCTGGGCGCTGGAGGCGACCAGCCGGCCCTGGCGGTCGTAGATGCTGCCGCGGGCGAAGCCCCGTGCTCCGCCGGCCCAGGGGCTGTCCATGTCATAGAGCAGCCAGTCGTCGACCCTGACGTCATGATGGAACCACAGGGCATGGTCGAGGCTGGCGATCTGCAGTTGTGGATCTCGGAAGTCGATGCCGTGGGGTACCAGGGCGGTGGTCAGCAGGTTGAAGTCGGTGCTGTAGGCGAGCAGGTAGCGATGCAGCGCCTGATCATCGGGCAGGTCGCCGGCCAGCCGGAACCAGAGACGTTTGCGTGCCGGGCGGCCCGCTTCGGCCTCATTGCCGAGGTGCAGGAATTCGATGGGATGGCCGGGGAAGTGCTCGGGACGGCTATCGCTCTTTTCCAACGTCTCGGGCGGGTCGACCTTGGGCATGGCAGGCTGGTGGGCGATGCTTTGCTCCTCGCCGTGGAAAGAGGCGCTGCAGAAGAAGATCGGTCGCCCCTTCTGGATGGCCGTGACACGTCGGGTAGAGAAGCTGCCGCCGTCGCGCACTGCATCAACCTGGTAAACCACCGGGCGATGTGGGTCACCAGGGCGCAAAAAGTAGCCATGCAGGGAGTGGGTCCGCCGCACCGAATCGACGGTCTGACTGGCCGCCGAGAGCGCCTGGCCCAGTACCTGGCCACCGAACAATTGGGGCAGGCCGAGGTCCTGACTGCTGCCACGAAACAGGTTCTCTTCCAGGGCCTCTAGGCCGAGCAGTTCCACCAGGGCGTTCAGGGCGTCGGGCTTCATCTTTCTCCTCCGAGGCGATGGTATGCCGGCCATCGCTATCATACGATCGTCTTAAATCCCATCCAGTCTACGGGAGTTCACGAAATTGCGCAGTGACGAGTTCTACATGCACCGGGCGCTGGACCTGGCCCGGCGGGGGCTCGCCGCCGGTGAGGTGCCGGTGGGCGCCGTGGTGGTGGACGCCACGGGCGAAATCGTCGGCGCCGGTTTCAATGCCCCGGTAGGAGAACACGACCCCAGCGCCCATGCCGAAATCCGTGCCCTGCGCGATGCCGGCGAGCGTCTCGGCAACTACCGGCTGGATGGCTGCACTCTCTACGTGACCCTGGAACCCTGCCTGATGTGTACCGGGGCGATCATCCATGCCCGCCTGGCGAGGCTGTTCTACGGCGCCGCCGAGCCGCGCAGCGGCATGGTGGAGTCGAAGGCCAATCTCTTCGCCCAGCCCTGGTTCAACCACCATGTCGAGGTCCGGGGCGGCATTCTGGCATCCAGGGCCTCCCGCCTGCTCAGGGAATTCTTCGCGACGCGTCGCGAAGGGACGTCATCAGGGTAACGACTCTTTCGATGGCGAGGGCGGCGGCGCGACGATCACCCTGTTGCGTCCTCCAGCCTTGGCCGCGTAGAGCGCCTCATCGCCTTCATAGCGCGCGAAGACTCCGTCGACCGATTCGATGATGTCTCTTCCCAGTTCTCCGATGCACTTGAGGTAGTGGTCGCCCTGCAGATGGCCGAAGGCGTCGTTGATCTGCTTGAAATGGTCGATGTCACAGATCAGCAGGCTCAGCGGACGTGTTTGGCCATGGCGTTCCAGGACCCTCATGAACTGTCGACGATTGGGCTGATTGGTCGCGTTGGCGGGATGGACTCGCGGAAGGTCGGCTCACCACGGTCCAGCTCGATCAAGTCTTGGGAGGGACAAGCTGAAAGACATCGCTGTCCACTCCATCCGGCAGGCGGGCATTGAGTTCGTGAAACTGCTCCTGGCTGCGGTCAAGGTAGGCCAGGATATCGTAGTAGCGGCGGATGTTACGCACATAGATCACCGGTTCGCCACCACGAGCATAGCCATGGCGAGTCTGGCTATGCCACTCGCGCTCCTGGAGCAGTGGCAGGGACTCGCGGACATCGCGCCAACGGTCAGGGTCGCCGCCTCGCTGTTCAGTGATCTTGCGTGCATCGTAGAGATGGCCTAGGCCGACGTTGTAGGCCGCCATGGCCATATAGAGCCGGTCTTCTCCGGTTATCGACTCGGGCAGTCGATTCTTTAATTCCCGAAGGTAGCGGGCACCGCCGTGGATGCTCTGGGCGGGATCGAGGCGATTGTCGACGCCGAGATCGCCGGCAGTGGCATTGGTCAGCATCATCAGCCCGCGCACCCCGGTGGGTGAGGTGGCTTCGGGATCCCAGTGCGACTCCTGGTAGCCAACAGCGGCCAGCAGCTTCCAGTCGAAGCCGGAGTTGCGGGCTGCCTCGCGGAACAGCTCTGTGAAGCGCGGCAGGCGCTCGCGGGCTTGTTGGATGAAAGTGCGCGCTCCGACATACTCGAGGTAGTCGTCATGGCCGAAATAGTTGGCCACCAGGGCATCGAGCTCGCCTTCGCGGCGCAGGTCATCGAGAAAACGGTTGGCGGCATTGACCAGCCCCAGGCCGCGTCCGGCGGGGAAGGCCCAGGCCAGGGAAAGCGGCTTGCCGAGGGTGAAACCGTCCTCGACCTCGGGAAAGAACAGCCGGTTGAGCCGGAACTGATGTTCGAAGATCACCGCGGCATCCAGGGTGCCTTCAGCCACCTGGCCAAGCAGCTCGGCCACTTCCAATTCGCTCGATTCCTTCCAGCTCAGCCCGGGGTGCTCGGCCTGCAGTTCGCGAAGCACCCGGTCGGTTCCGGACCCGCGCAGGGTGCCAATCTCCAGTCCCTCGAGCTCCTCGATCGCTTCCGGCGGGTGCAGGCCGCGTCGATAGACCAGCAGAGGTTGCAGCAGCATGATTGGCCGGCTGAAGAGCAGACCCTCCAGCATCGGGTTCAGGGGCAGAGCGGCAGCGCCGAGGTCGCCTTCCTCGCGCACGGCGTCCAGCACCCCCTGGATGTGATGGTCGGCGTTCAGGGTCAGGCTGACCCCCAGGTGGTTGGCGAAGCGCCGCATCAGTTCGTATTCGAAGCCGGTGGGCCCCTGGCGTCCCTCATAGTAGGTAGTGGGAGTGTTGCGGGTGTGCACGCTGATGAAATCGCGCGCCAGTATCTCCCTCAGATGCGGGCCTTCGGACGAGCCGGGACGCCCGGGTAAGAGCGCCAGCAGGAAGGCACTGCACAGGAGGACAGTCCCGCGCCAGTGGCGCCGGGCAGTGTCGGTCGCGAATGCGGGCATAGGAGCGATGAGCGGCGATAAGGCCCTTAACCTTAACCAGCTCGCTTGCGGCTGTCACCTGAGCCGATTTCTCGCGCTCGGCGCTTTCCAGTATCATGTGCCCTCGTTGCCGCCGGCCGCGGCCCCGAATTTCCCCTGTCTCAGAGGCTCCAGGATATGCTCGAACTGCGAGGCGCGCCCGCCCTATCTGCTTTCCGTCATGCCAAGCTGCTGGACGCCCTGCGCGCATCCGTTCCCGAGGTCGAGTCCCTGCACGCCGACCATGTCCATTTCGTCGACCATGACGGCGACCTGGGGGACGACGAACGTCGCCTTCTCGAGCAACTGCTCGACTACGGCCCGGCGCACGAGGAAGAAGGCCGCGCTGAAGGCCAGCTGTTCCTGGTGGTGCCGCGTATCGGCACTCAGTCGCCTTGGTCGTCGAAGGCCACCGATATCGCCCATAACTGCGGGCTTGCCAGGGTGCAGCGCATCGAGCGCGGCGTTGCCTATCGGGTGAAGGTCGCCGGCACCCTCAGCGAGGATGCCTTCGAGCAGATCAAGGCGGTCCTACACGACCGCATGACCGAGAGCATACTCGCCGACGCCTCCGACGCCGCCAAACTCTTCGCTCACCACGAGCCGGCGCCGCTGGGTAGTGTCGACGTACTCGAGGGAGGCCGAGAGGCGCTGGCCACCGCCAACGCCGAGCTGGGACTGGCGTTGACCGAGGACGAGATCGACTACCTGGTCGATGCCTTTCGCGACCTGGGCCGCAACCCCACAGACGTCGAACTGATGATGTTCGCCCAGGCGAATTCCGAGCATTGCCGCCACAAGATCTTCAATGCCGACTGGGTGGTCGACGGCGAAGCGCAGCGCCACTCGCTGTTCGGGATGATCAAGCACACCCACGAGTGTTCCCCCGGGGACATCCTCTCCGCCTACAGCGACAACGCCGCAGTGATCAGGGGCTGTGAGGCACCGCGCTTCTTTCCCGCCTCGCTCACCGGCAAGGAGGGCGAGCGCGCCGTCTATGGCAGCGCCCGGGAGCCGATCCAGATCCTGATGAAGGTGGAGACCCACAACCACCCGACCGCCATTGCGCCGCACCCGGGGGCGGCTACCGGCGCCGGTGGCGAGATCCGCGACGAGGGCGCTACCGGCATTGGCGGCAAGCCCAAGGCGGGTCTGACTGGCTTCACCGTCTCCAACCTGCGCATCCCCGAGTTCGTCCAGCCCTGGGAGGCCTTCGACTACGGCAAGCCCGAGCGTATCCAGTCGGCGCTGGACATCATGCTCGAAGCCCCCATCGGCGGTGCCGCCTTCAACAACGAGTTCGGCCGCCCGAACCTCGCCGGGGTCTTTCGGACCTACGAGCAGGACACCCTGGGGCACGAGGGCATCGAGCGTCGTGGCTACCACAAGCCGATCATGCTCGCCGGCGGCTATGGCAATATCCGCGACGGCCACGTCCAGAAGTGCGAGATCCCGGTCGGCGGCAAGCTTATCGTGATGGGCGGCCCGGCCATGCTGATCGGCCTGGGCGGCGGCGCGGCTTCCTCCATGGCCTCGGGGGCTTCCAGCGCCGACCTGGACTTCGCTTCGGTGCAGCGTGGCAACCCCGAGATGGAGCGTCGCGCCCAGGAGGTCATCGACCGCTGCTGGGCACTGGGCGAGAAGAACCCCATCCGCTTCGTTCATGATGTTGGGGCTGGCGGCCTCTCCAACGCACTGCCGGAGCTGGTCAAGGACGGCGATCGCGGCGGCCTGTTCGACTTGCGTGCCGTGCCCAACGCCGAGCCGGGCATGAGCCCGCTGGAGATCTGGTGCAACGAGGCCCAGGAGCGCTATGTGCTGGCGGTGGCCGCGGAGGACCTCGATACCTTCGAGGCGCTGTGCCGGCGTGAGCGCTGCCCCCACGCCGTGGTGGGCGAAGCTACCGAGGCCCACCACCTGGCGGTGACAGACGGCCACTTCCAGAGTCAGCCGGTCGACCTGCCGATGAGCGTGCTGTTCGGCAAGCCACCAAAGATGACCCGAGAATTCCACCGCCGGGCCAATACGCTGTCCGGGGTGATGCTCGACAACCTCGATCTGCGCGAGGCCATGGATCGCGTGCTGCGCCTGCCCGCCGTGGCCTCCAAGAGCTTCCTGATCACCATCGGCGACCGCTCCATCACCGGCCAGGTGGCCCGCGACCAGATGGTCGGCCCTTGGCAGGTGCCGGTGGCCGACGTCGCCGTGACCACGGCAAGCTTCGACACCCATGCCGGCGAGGCCATGGCCATGGGCGAGCGCCCGCCAGTAGCGCTGATCGACCCGGCCGCCAGCGCCCGCCTGGCAGTGGCCGAAGCGATCACCAACCTGGCCGCCGCGCCGATCGACAAGCTCTCCGACATCAAACTCTCCGCCAACTGGATGAGCGCCGCCGACTACCCGGGCGAGAACCAGGCCTTGTATGACGCTGTCCACGCCGTGGGCATGGAACTCTGCCCGGCGCTGGGCATCGCCATCCCGGTGGGTAAGGACTCAATGTCCATGCGTACCGCCTGGCAGGAGGAGAAGGGCTCTGGTGAGGAGCAAGGGCAGGGCGAGATGGAGGAGAAAAGCGTCACTTCGCCGCTGTCGCTGTCCATCACCGGTTTCGCGCCGGTCACCGATGCCATGAAGACCCTGACCCCGCAGATCAACCTGGAGCAGGATGAATCCGACCTGTTGCTGATCGACCTGGGCGGCGGACAGAACCGCCTGGGTGGCTCGGCCCTGGCCCAGGTCTACGGCCAGGTGGGCAACGAGTGTCCGGACCTGGATGATCCCGAGGATCTCAAGGCGTTATTCGCGGTAATCCAGGGGCTGAACGCCGAGGGTAAGTTGCTGGCCTACCATGACCGCAGCGACGGTGGCCTGCTGGTGACTCTGCTGGAGATGGCCTTTGCAGCCCATACGGGCCTCGAGATCAAGCTCGACTGGCTGAGCGACGAGCCCGTCGACGCCTTCAACGCGCTCTTCGCCGAGGAGCTCGGCGCGGTAATCCAGGTGAACCGCAAGGACACCGAAGCGGTGCTGGCCCAGTTCGCCGCTGCCGGCATCGAGACCTGCGGTGTCATCGCCCGGCCGCGCTACGACGACCAGGTGCGGGTGACCCTCTTCGAGGAGCCGCTGCTGGAGACCACCCGGCTGCTGGCTGAGCGGACCTGGGCCGAGACCAGCTTCCGCCTGCAGGCGTTGCGTGATAACGCCGACTGCGCCAAGAGCGAGTTCGACGGCCTGCTCGATGGCCGCGACCCCGGGCTCTCTGCCCAACCGACCTTCGATGTCGACGAGGATATCGGCGCGCCCTACTTGAACAAGGCCCGCCCCGCAGTGGCGGTGCTGCGCGAACAGGGCGTCAACGGCCAGTCGGAGATGGCCTGGGCCTTCGACCGGGCAGGCTTCGAGGCCGTGGACGTGCACATGAGCGATATTCTCGAGGGGCGCATCTCCCTGCAACAGTTCAAGGGCCTGGTGGCCTGCGGCGGCTTCTCCTACGGCGACGTGCTGGGGGCCGGTGGCGGCTGGGCCAAGTCCGTGCTGTTCAACGAGCGCGCTCGTGAGCAATTCTCGGCCTTCTTCACTCGCGACGACAGCTTCTCGCTGGGGGTGTGCAACGGCTGCCAGATGCTCGCCCAGCTCCGTGAGTTGATTCCCGGCGCCGAGGCCTGGCCGCGCTTCGTGCGCAACGAGTCTGAGCAGTTCGAAGCCAGGGTCTCAATGGTGCAGGTGGAGGAGAGCCCATCGATCCTGCTGGCCGGCATGGAGGGCTCGCGCCTGCCCATTGCCGTGGCCCACGGCGAAGGCCGTGCCGAGTTCCGTGACAGCGCCCACCTGCGCAGCATTCAGGGCAGCAGCCAGGTTGCCTTGCGTTTCCTGGACAACCATGGCCAGGTGACCACCCGCTATCCGGCCAACCCCAATGGTTCGCCCTCCGGCATTACCGGCCTGACCACACCCGACGGGCGCGTCACCATCATGATGCCGCATCCCGAGCGGGTGGTGCGTGCGGTGACCAACTCCTGGCGTCCCGCCGAGTGGGCCCATGACGGTGCCTGGATGCGCCTGTTCCGCAACGCGCGGGTCTGGCTGGGCTGATGCCTGCCGGCCGGCATGGCGTGAAAACGGCCGCCAGGCCGTTTTCCGAGCCTTCTGGCTCCGTGCCCCCGGTCCTGCGCCCCTACCAGCAGGAGTCCGTACGCAGGGTCGTCGAGCATTTTCGCGGCTCCATTGATCCGGCGGTAGTGGTGCTGCCTACTGGTAGCGGCAAGTCGCTGGTGATTGCCGAGTTGGCGCGGCTGGCCCGGGGGCGGGTGTTGGTGCTGGCCCATGTGCGCGAACTGGTGGAGCAGAACCACGCCAAATACCGGGCTTACGGGCTCGAGGCCGACATCTTCAGCGCCGGACTGGGGCGGAAGGAAGCCGGCCGCCAGGTGGTGTTTGGCTCGGTGCAGTCGGTGGTGCGCGGGCTGGAGCATTTTGGCGATGGAAATTTCACTCTACTGGTGATCGACGAGTGCCATCGGGTGTCGCCAGCGGAAGACTCCAGCTACCGCCAGGTGATCGATCGCCTGCGTGCGGCCAATCCGCGCCTCAAGATCCTCGGCCTTACGGCGACCCCTTATCGGCTGGGCCAGGGCTTCATCTACTACCGTCACCATCACGGCATGGTGCGCGGTGAAGAAGATGCCTTCTTTCGCAACTGCGTTTTCGAGCAGCCGCTGCGGCTGATGGTCAAGCAGGGCTATCTGGCGAGACCGGTGCGGGTCGACGCCGCGCTTTTCAAGGAAGGTCAAGAGCTGCGTTACGATTTCTCGGCACTGCGCCCTGCGTCCAGTGGCCTCTTCCGCGAGGAGGAGCTTAACCGCGTGGTGGCGGGGCACCGCGCCACCCCGGGGATCATCGCCGAGGTGGTCGAGCGAGCCCGAGAGCGTCAGGGTGTGATGCTCTTCGCGTCCAGTGTGGCCCACGCGGAGGAGATCCTCGGCTACCTGCCGGCGGGTGGGGCGGCGCTGATCGCCGGAGAGACGCCCTCCGCTGAACGCGAACGGTTCATCAGCGCCTTCAAGGCGCGCGAGCTCAAGTACCTGGTCAACGTGGCGGTGCTCACCACCGGCTTCGATGCGCCCCATGTGGACCTTATCGCCATCCTGCGCCCCACCGAGTCGGTAAGCCTCTACCAGCAGATCGTCGGCCGCGGTCTGCGTCTCTCGCCGGGCAAGCGTGACTGTCTGGTCCTCGACTATGCCGGCAACCCCTGGGATCTCTACGCCCCGGAAGTGGGATCGCCGAAGCCTGCCAGCGATGCCGAGCCGGTGCAGGTCGAATGTCCGGCTTGCGGCCACGCCAACCTCTTCTGGGGACGTCGCGACGGCGAGTTGGTTATCGAGCACTTCGGCCGCCGCTGCCAGGGACTTGTCGATAGCGCCCGAACCGGCGCTGAAAGCATGAAATCAAGTCTGACAACGTCAGCGATGACGCAATGTTCGTTCCGGTTTCGCTTCAAGGTGTGCCCCGATTGCGGCGCCGAGAACGATATCGCTGCCCGGAGCTGTCACGGCTGCGCGAGGCTGCTGGTGGACGCCGACGACAAGCTCAAGGAGGCGCTGCGCCTGCGCGACGCCCGGGTGCTGCGGGTCGCCGGCATGCAGCTCGAGGCCACCGTCAACGGCCGTGGCATGGCCCGCCTCAAGGTGATCTATCACGATGAGGATGGTGCCACGCTCTCCGAGTGGTTCGCGCTGGAGACTCCAGCCCAGCGTGCTGCCTTCGCTGCGGCCTTCCTGCGCGACCACCTGCGGGCCCCTGGCGTGCCGTTTAGTCCTACCACCCCCGAGGAGGTGCTCGCGGAGCGTCGGCGCCTTCGCCACCCGGACTTCGTGGTGGGTCGTAAGGTGGGTCGTTACTGGCAGGTGCGCGAGAAGCTCTTCGACTACACCGGGCGCTATCGCCGCGCGGAGGCTGCGGAGTAAGGCGTCAGAGCTGTCTCCTGAGCCGCGCTCTTGCTAGACTGCGCCGTTGATCCTGCGTCCCCGGAGAGGCACGCCGCGTGAGCGCCACCCCCGATACCGCCAGCCCCGAACAGACCGATGCCGCGGCCGGCCACGCCGAGGTGCTGGGGCGGCTGTTCGATGAGCCGATCACCCAGCTGCCGGAGGACCTCTATATCCCGCCGGAGGCGCTACGCGTATTTCTCGAGGCCTTCGAGGGGCCGCTGGACCTGCTGCTCTACCTGATCCGCCGCCAGAACCTGGATATCCTGGCCATCGACGTGGCCGCCATCACCCGCCAGTACATCGAGTACGTGGAGCTGATGAAGGCCATGGAGATCGAGCTTGCCGGCGAGTACCTGCTGATGGCGGCCATGCTGGCCGAGATCAAGTCGCGTACCCTGCTGCCGCGTCCACCGAAAGAGGGGGGAGATGACGAGGAGGAGGACCCGCGGGCCGAGCTGATCCGACGGCTGCAGGAGTACGAGCGGCTCAAGCACGCCGCCGAGTCGCTGGCCGAGCTGCCGCGGCTGGGGCGTGACTGGTTCCCGGCCCGGGCGGCACTGCCGGCTCTGGAGGCAAGGGTGATCCACCCCGACGTGGGGCTCGATGAGCTGCTCGGGGCGCTGGCTGGCATCCTGCGCCGCGCCGAGCTCAATCAGGCCCACCATATCAGCCGCGAGGGGCTCTCGACCCGGGAGCGCATGCTGGCGATTATGGAGCGCCTCGACCACGAGCACTATACCGCCTTCGAGGCGCTTTTCAGCGTCGAGGAGGGTCGGGCCGGAGTGATCGTCACCTTCATGGCGATCCTCGAGCTGGCCAAGGAGGCGATGATTGAGATCGTGCAGAATGCTCCGCTCTCGCCGATCCATGTACGGGCCAGGGCCGGCCGGGACGAGGGGCCCGAAGAGGCGTTTCTCGAGGAGGTGGGCGGCGAGAGCGCCTTCGAAGACCATCCCCGGGATGATCCGGAGGGGGGCGAGCCGCCATGACCGCCATGGAGTATCCCGATACCCTGGACGATATCCTCGAGGCGGCGCTGCTCGCGGCCGGGGAGCCGCTGGGGCTGGAGCGCCTGGAGGGACTTTTCGACGACCACGAACGCCCGCCGCGCCGCGACCTGCGCGAGGCCCTGGAGCGTCTGGGCCTCCGCCACGAGCGGGGGGCCATGGAGCTGATCGAGACCGCCTCGGGTTACCAGCTGCGCATCCGGCCGCGGCTCTCGCCCTGGGTGTCCCGGTTGTGGGACGAGCGGCCCCAGCGATACTCTCGGGCGCTGCTCGAGACCCTGGCGCTGATCGCCTATCGCCAACCGGTGACTAGGGGTGACATCGAGGAGGTGCGTGGCGTCACGGTGAGCGGCTCGATCATGCGCACCCTGCTTGATCGCGGCTGGATCCGCGTGGTGGGCCACCGAGACGTGCCGGGGCGTCCGGCGGTTTTCGCCACCACGCGAAGCTTCCTCGACAATTTCGGTCTCAAGACTCTCGACGAGCTGCCGCCGATGCACGAGCTCAAGCACTTCGAGGAGCCAATTCTGGAAGAGCAGGCACCGCCTCCCCAGCAGGAGCTGCTGGCCCAGGCGGACGAGGGGGTCGACGAATCGTCCGAGATAGGCGAGGCAGAAGATGAAGCGTCGCCCGAGGCGGGCGGCGAGGTGGAATCTCAGACCACCGACACGACGGCCGGGAAGGCCGACGATGATGACCACGCCGGGAAGGCGTCCGAGCGGGCAGGGCTGAGCTTCGCCGATCTGGAGGCTCGCCTGTCCGAACGTGCCCGGGACCGCGTCGCCGATGACGCCGTCCCGGGGACGGAATCCACACCCAGTGAGAACGACGATTGATGAGCATTACCACCGAAAAATTGCAGAAGGTCCTGGCGCGTGCCGGGCTGGGCTCGCGCCGCGAGATGGAAACGGCCATCGCCGATGGCCGGGTCAAGGTCAACGGCAAGGTGGCGACCCTGGGCGACCGCATCGAGATGCGCGACCGGGTGGCCTTCGACGACCGCCCGGTGACCCTGCGCGGTGCCGAGGAGGTTCCGCGCCGGGTGATCATGTACAACAAGCCCGAAGGCGAGCTTTGCACCCGCAAGGATCCGGAAGGGCGGCGCACCGTCTTCGATCGCCTGCCGCGACTCAAGGGCGAGCGCTGGATCGCCATCGGTCGCCTCGATATCAACACCAGTGGCCTGCTGCTGTTCACCACCGACGGGGAATTGGCCAACAAGCTGATGCACCCCTCCACCGAGGTGGAGCGTGAATATGCCGTGCGCGTGATGGGCGAGGTGAAGAAGGAGCAGGTGAAGGCCATGGTCGAGGGCGTGATGCTCGAGGACGGCCCGGCGCGCTTCACCGACGTCCAGGAGTTCGGCGGCGAGGGTATCAACACCTGGTTTCATGTGGTGATCATGGAGGGCCGCAACCGCGAGGTGCGTCGGCTGTGGGAATCCCAGGGGCTAACCGTCAGCCGCCTCAAGCGGGTGCGTTATGGCAACATCTTCCTCGACAAGCGAACCAAGGCCGGCGAGTGGGTGGAGCTTTCCCAGGACGAGATCGATGATCTGGCGGCGACGGCGGGTCTCGAGGCGCGCAAGGTGCCGGAGCTGACCCCGGACGAGAAGAACCGCTGGAGCCGAGACAAGCACAAGCGCCGGCCGGTGCAGGCCATGCGTACGCCCAAGGGCCAGCGCGGGCGCTGAGCTGCGACCAAAGGCAAAAAGCGCTTGCCACGACGGGGGTAGATCAGTAGTATCTGCTCCCGTTCGGAAGGGGTCGTTAGCTCAGTTGGTAGAGCAGTTGGCTTTTAACCAATTGGTCGTAGGTTCGAATCCTACACGACCCACCATCCGGACCCGAACACGTGGCGCCCAGCGTCGTGTGCGGGGTCGTTAGCTCAGTTGGTAGAGCAGTTGGCTTTTAACCAATTGGTCGTAGGTTCGAATCCTACACGACCCACCAGTCATGCAAACGCCCTCGCTTCTCAGGAAGCGAGGGCGTTTTTGCTTGAGCAGGGCCAGACGCCTGAGAGTAATTCTCGAGCTATGTTCGTTAGCGCGCCGACGCGTGTTTCACTCAATGCTACTCTTTCGAGCTGACGTCACAGGATAGACGACGTCCCTGATCTGCAGCCGACATCGAAATGAGCTAATCCTTCATTGTGCCGTTTGCCAGGTTCTTTCAACCGGAGCGGTATATGTCGCCTATTCAATATCTTCCCGTTGATAATCAATTGCTCGCCGAGCTTCCCGTCGGCGAGCGAGACGCCTTCATGGCCGCCTGCGAGCCCGTGGAGCTGGTGTTCGGCGAGGTGTTGGTCAAGCCAGGCGAGCCGGTCACCCACGTTTATTTTCCCCTCGACAGCTTCATTTCACTGATCGTCATCCTCGAACCCGACAGTCGGCTGGAAGTCGCGATGGCGGGTCGAGAGGGCATGATGGGCATCTCCCTGTTGCTCGGTATCGAGGAGGCGCCGCTGCTGGCCCTGGTTCAGGGGGCGGGGACAGCCCTGCGCATTGATGCAGCCAACTTCCAGCGCCTGCTGCACAAGAGTCCTGCATTGCAGAAGCGGCTAGACCGCTATCTTTATGTCGTGATGAATCAACTGGCGCAGTCGGCGGCCTGCAACCACTTCCATCGGGTCGAGGCCCGTCTGGCCCGCTGGTTGTTGATGACCCAGGACCGCGCTGGTTCCGACCGGCTGCAGCTGACCCATGAATTCCTGGCCATGATGCTCGGGGTCAGGCGGGCCGGCATCACCCTGACAGCGATCGCCATGCAGACGCGGGGTCTGATTCGTTATCATCGTGGTGAAATCGAGGTGCTTGACCGGGAGGGTTTGATCGAGACTTCTTGTGGATGCTATAACGCCGATCGTGCGCTCTATGACAAGGTGTTGACCGCTACCTGAAAGCGCAATGGCAGTCGATGCCGGTCGGGACCTGATCTCGGCAGGTAGTGAAGAAACCTTCGGCATAAGAAAGGGCCCGGATGGGTCCTTTCTGGTATGTCGCTGTGGATCCTGCCTTATCTTCAGTCCTCCACGCGAATCCGGCCCAGGCTGTAGTCACCGCCATGATTGGCGAGGACGAACCCCTGGAAGGGCTCACGAAAGCTCGTGTCCCGTGCCTGGATGACGCGCCGGCCATCTACGCTGATTCGCATGTCGCCGTTCTGGTTGCGGGTCCAGGCCAGGGTGTGGAAGCTGCCGTCCTCGAGGTTGAGGGAGTCATTGCTGCTGGCGATCACTTCGCTGCTGTTGCTGGTCAGTCTCATCAGGCTCATGCCGGGATTTGAATTCGGGTGATAGACCAGCCGGTATCCGCCGCCCGGACGGTTGCCCTGGAAGACACCCATTTCGAGGCTTCCTTCCTTCAGACGGGAGGCTAGCTCAAGTTCCATCTCGAAGGCGTTACGGATCGGAGAAGAGACGAAGATCCTGGCGGATTTGCGTGGCTGTTGGCGCTGCCTCGGGTTGCACGTTGCCCGTCTGCTCGAGGATCAGTTGCAACATGGCCAGGCCGATGTCCTCCGGCCGATCGGAGCGCAGGCTGGGTGTCGTCGAGGCGTTCTCGTCCGGGATCTCGACCACAGTGCGCAAACCGTCTCGATCGACGCTGAAGCGCCCGCTGAGAACTGTCCAGGCCGGGTTTCGGCGGTAGTCACCGTCGCTGAAATCGTCCTGCAGGGCGACCCGAGGCGAGGCTGTGGGTTGCGGCTGGGCGGGCGCCGCCACTTCCTGTTCCTGTCGCTCCGTCTGGCGCAGGCGCTTCAGCAGGTCGGATGTGGCATGGCCATTGACGGCAAGACCCGCGTCGGTCTGGTACTGGCGTATCGCACTGCGGGTTCGGCTTCCCATGAGGCCATCTGCCGGGCCGGCGTCATAGCCGAGTCGATTGAGCTCGCGCTGAATCTCGGCCACGCCTTGCCGATCGGAGAGGGTCTCGATGGCGGGCCGCGATGCTGTTGTCGCCTGCGTCGATGCCGGTGTCGATTGTGAAGAAGATGCCGTTTCCGGTCGCCAGCCGCGCGCGGCCCGCTGCGCCTCGGCGATCTGCTGTGTGGTCATTCGCTCCGCGACCGCGTTGCGCGCCTCAGCCGCATGGCGATGGCCTCGTGAAGCCGCCAGGTTGTACCACTTATGCGCTTCGACGAAATTCTGGGGGGTGCCGTTGCCGGCTTCGTGCATGCGACCCAGCATGTACTGGGCATCAGCGTCCTCACCGCGGGCGAGCTCGCGGAATTCCTGGATGGCTTCTCGGTATTGCTGCCGCTCGTAGTTACGCATGGCGCCGGCATAATCGGCGTTGGCCAGCGCAATGTGACTGGACAGGAGCAAAAGAAATACGAATCCTTTGATAATCATCACGGGGCGTCTCCAATGAAGATAGGCGGCATTTTATCTGCCGCCTCGGTGCCTCACCGTACTGTCTTGTCTCTCGACTCGCTCCTCGCTTGTCTCAGCGAAGGCCGAGAACGGAAAGCACCACCAGCACGATGACGATTGCACCGACAATATACACAATATTATTCAAGTCATTATCCTCTGTGGTGTATTTCCCAGTTTCAGGATGGCGATGGGATTCATGTCATGATGGCGTCGCAATCCATGTGACGCGAAGGGTAACTTCCTGTATAGGAGGTTTCCTTGCCGTCCATACTGTTGATCCTATGTCTCGGTGGGCCTTCCAGTCTGTGCGCTGGCGGACATAATAATTGCGTGTTTCTGCTCTATCGTATATCGAACTTGCTTTTTTCCTAACGTTTTGCACAACGCGGCGCGTCCCGCAAGGAGGCGTGATGAGTACTGATAGCACCGGCGACCGGCAGGGCCCACAAGCCTTGAAAGTCCCCCAGGCCCCCGTCGAGGAGGCGTTGGAAAAAGAGCGCCATGAGCTTTTGCAACGCCTGGGAAATTGGCTCGAAGTGCCGATGCTGATCCTCGCTTTCGTATGGCTGGCATTATTGGTCGGAGAATTGGTCTGGGGCGAGAGCTTGTCGTTCGAGATCGTCGGAACGCTCATCTGGGGCGTATTCATTTTCGACTTCGCCGTGGAGTTTTTGCTCGCCCCGGGCAAACGGGTATACCTCAAACGTAACTGGCTGACCGTTCTCTCGCTGCTGGTGCCGGCGCTGCGGATCTTTCGGGTCTTTCGTGTGGTCCGGTTGTTACGGGTGGCGCGTGTGGGGCGTGGGTTGCGTCTGTTTCGCGTCGTCAGTTCGCTCAATCGCGGTATGCGCGCCCTCGGCGCGAGCCTGCAGCGTCGCGGTTTCGGCTATATTTTGGCCCTCACGGTGTTGGTTGCGTTAGCTGGTGCGGCCGGGATGTTCGCCTTCGAGAGCGACGTGCCCGACGGCTTGGACACCTATGGGGAGGCGCTGTGGTGGACCGGTATGATCATGACCACCATGGGTTCGCAGTACTGGCCGGTGACCTTCGAGGGACGCCTGCTGTGCGTCCTTCTCTCGCTGTATGCCTTCGGCGTATTCGGTTACGTGACGGCGACACTCGCGACCTTCTTCGTCGGCCGCGACGCCGAAAATGATCAGGCCGAGTTGGCGGGCGCCCGGGAGCTGGCGGCTCTTCGACGCGAGCTGACTGCGCTGCGCGAAGATATTCAGGGCCTGGCGCCTCGCCCGCCCCAGGAAGATCGCTGACCCGCGTTGCCAAACTGTCAGGTCGCTTTGCCTGCTGTGCATGGCCATGGCCGGGCCCTGCGCAATTCTTCCACCATCACTGGATGCGAGCCGGTGAACGCGCATGCGAGCTTCGGCGGCCCGGCGCTGCGGTACGTCTGCTGGCGGCCTCGACGTGTTCATCGTCTGGCGATGATCCACACGGCGTGAACGATGCCCGGAATATAGCCGAGTAGCGTCAGAAGAATGTTGATCCAGAAATGCTTGCCGATACCTTCCTGCAGGAAGACGCCGAGCGGCGGCAAGAGGATTGCGACGATGATGCGTAACAGGTCCAATGGCTAGGCTCCTGAGTGAGATGGGATGCCGTTTCGGCGCTATTTCGCGGCATTCGTCAGTGTCAGTGCGTTGACGTCAGCATCTCGTCATGCTGATTTTCCGCAATGCTGCATATGCCGGCCAGTTGAGTGTTTAATGATAAGTAACGAGGGCTGCCGGGTCGGTGCCATAGCACACATAGCCGTTCGGCGCATCGAAAGTGAGTCGGCACTGTGCGTCAAGACTACCTGGACGTCACGACAATGAGCCGTCTTGATGGTGCAGGGCGAACATTTCCTCGGCGATATGGTCTAGAATGGTGTTGGGTCGGCCATCGCGAGAGACGCAGCGGTTGACCCTCTGGTGTGTTGCCCCCCTTGCGGAGCGCATGAGCGGCGGCACCTGGTGTAATGCAGGGGGAGCCCCTGCCGGTCACAGTGGTAGACACGATGACAATCATGACTTCCCGTGTAGATCTGCGCGAGCAGCTCGCACGCACCTATTGCCCCACCCGTATTCCCGCCGATGACGAGGCGCGCATCGCGGAGATCAAGCATCTGCTCGAGGCCAACAATGCCGTGCTGGTGGCGCATTACTATACCGACGATGCCATCCAGCAGCTGGCCGAGGAGACGGGCGGTTGCGTGGCTGATTCCCTGGAGATGGCCCGTTTCGGAGCTCGCCACGAGGCCGACACCCTCGTAGTGGCCGGCGTGCGCTTCATGGGCGAGACCGCCAAGATACTCTCCCCGGAGAAGCGCGTGTTGATGCCCACTCTGGAGGCGACATGCTCGCTGGATGTGGGCTGTCCGGCCGATGAGTTCAGCGCTTTCTGTGATGCCCATCCCGACCGTACCGTGGTGGTCTATGCCAATACCTCCGCGGCGGTAAAGGCGCGGGCCGACTGGGTGGTGACTTCCTCGATCGCCGTGGATGTGATCGAGCACCTCCAGGCCAGGGGCGAGAAGATCCTTTGGGCGCCCGACAAACACCTGGGTGGCTACATCCAGAAACAGACCGGTGCCGACATGTTGCTCTGGGACGGTGCCTGCATCGTCCACGAGGAGTTCAAGGCCAAGGGGGTCGAGGATCTCAAGGGGCTTTATCCCGAAGCCGCGGTGCTGGTGCACCCGGAGTCACCGGCCTCGGTGGTCGAGCTGGCCGACGTGACGGGGTCCACCTCCCAACTGATCAAGGCCGCCAAGGAATTGCCCAACGACAAGCTGATCGTCGCCACCGACCGCGGCATCTTCTTCAAGATGCAGCAGGCGGTTCCGGAGAAGACACTCTTCGAGGCGCCTACCGCCGGCAATGGTGCGACTTGCAAGAGCTGCGCTCATTGTCCCTGGATGGCGATGAACGCCCTGGACAATCTGGCGGGTACCCTGCGAGATGGTTCTGGCGAGATATTCGTGGATGATGCGCTTCGTCTGGCGGCCCTCAAGCCGCTGGAGCGAATGCTCAACTTCCAGACTTAATAGCGCCTATTGAAATTTCTCTAGCGTCTCCCGGTAACCGATAAAAGCTTCACGACGCCGCTCGATTTGGCTGGACGCGGCGTTGTCGCCTTCGCTTTCGGCTACGTCCTTCGCCACCTCGAGCTGGCGGATGGCGCGGTCGATATGGCCAGTGAGCTGCAACTGCTCGGCGCGGGCCAGGTGGCCCCAGGCCTCGCGGCCGCTGCGACCGGCGGCCTCGGCGAGCAGGGTGAACACCTGCGGGTCCTCGGGACGGGCGTCGGCCAGGTCGCGCAGCACGCGATAGGCCTCGTCGGCGTTGCGCTGCAACAGTGCCTCCCCCAATAGCCGGCTCGCCGGCGAATAATCCGGCATCAACCGTAGCTGGCGACGGCTGCGGTTGATGGCCTCGTCGATGCGGCCGGCCTCGAAGGCGACCTGGGCCGCCGAGGCAGGAAGCATGGCCAGGTCGGGCAGTGTTCGTGCCAGGGCGTCAAGCTCGCCGAGAGCCCTGTCGATGCGCCCGGCCCGGGCATCGACCAGCGCGGCCAGGTAGCGCTTGGCCGATTCCGGGGCCTGATCCTGTGCCAGGCGAGTGATGGCCTGCTGCGGGTCGCGGTCATGGACCGTCAGCAGCGCCCGGGCTCTCACCAACTGATAGTGATGATCTGTGCTGCGTGGTGCCGTCACGGTGATCTGGTCGGCGCGAGCCTGAGTATCGCTGATGCGTGACTCGGTTACCGGGTGAGTGAGGAGAAATTCAGGGGGGGTGCCCCCTTGCAGGCTCACCATGCGTTGCATGGCACGGAACATCTTCACCATGGCGTCCGGTTCATAGCCGGCGTCGGCCATGGCCTGCAGGCCAACGCGGTCGGCCTCCTGCTCGAAGCGTCGCGAGTAGCTCAGCTGGTCCTGGATGAGGGCCGCCTGTGAGCCCATGGCGGCGGCGATGCCGGCATCGCCGCCGCCCCCGGCAGCGATCAGCATCCCGGCGAGCATGGCCGCCATGGCCGGGATCTGAGTCTGTTCGGCGCGTTCCTGGCCGCGAGCATAGTGGCGCTGGGAAAGATGGCCGAGCTCGTGGGCGATCACCGAGGCCAGCTCGGCTTCACGTTCGGCGAAGGCAAACAGTCCGGCATTGACGCCGATCACCCCGCCGGGCACTGCGAAGGCATTGAGCAGACGGCTCTCTACCAGGGTAACGGCGATTCGGGCGTCTCCCAGACCACTGTGAGGCAGCAGGCGGGCCACCAGTGACTCCACATAGTCCTGGGCGATGTCATCCTGCCATTCGGGGGCCCGGGCGCGAAACTGGCGCAGCCAGGCGCGACCCAGGCGGTATTCCTCGCCACTGATGGCCTGGCTGCCACTGCCGGACAGGCTGGGCAGTCCGTAATCACCCCCGGACGTGGTCGCCGGGTTACGGGTCAGGCCGGGTGCCTCGTAGCGGTCGGGGGACTGGGCCTGGGACGGCAGAACGAGTACCAGGCTCAGGGCGCAGGCGGGTAGACAATATCCGGTTCGACGCAGCATGACCGTCCTCGTCAAGGGGGCGAAAACAGTGGCAGTTAACCTGCTCTGACATTGATTCGGCCTGCAAAGTGCCTTTAAATCGCAGGAACTTGCGTGCGGCCTGATGGGCCGGCATGTCCTGACTGCATTTTCCCGGGAGACACCATGGCGCTGCAACCCGATGACCTGCTCGATGCCCGCGGTCTTCCCTGCCCTTTGCCGCTGCTCAAGGCCAAGCAGTCCCTGGCACGCCTCGTGCCTGGCCAACTGCTGGAGGTGATGGCCACCGATGCGGGCTCCTGGCGCGACTTCGAGACCTTCGTTGCCCAGAGTGTGCACGAAATGCCAGCCAGGGAAGAGCGAGGTGACGTCTACCATTACTGGATCCGCAAGGGTGGGGAGCCGGCTTCATGACGCTGAGGTCGGTCTTCAAGGGTTGGATCGATCACTATTTCTCGGATGAGGAGGCGGTGATCCTGCTGGTGGTGCTGGTGCTGGGGTTTGCGGCTGTGATCCTGTTCGGACGCATGCTGGCGCCTTTTCTCACTGCGCTGGTGGTCGCCTTCCTGCTGCAGGGGCCGGTGAGCTGGATGGAACGGCGCAGGATGCCGCGCTTGCTGGCGGTATTCGTGGTGTTTCTCGCCTTCATCGGGATACTGCTGGCGCTGGCCTTCATCCTGATGCCGCTGATCTGGAACCAGCTGGTGGGTCTGGTCCAGGAGGCGCCGCGCATGTTTGCCAGCGGTCAGCGGTTACTGGACGACCTCCAGGAGCGCTACCCCAATCTGATTACTCCCGACCAGATGCAGAACTGGATCGACGTAGCTGGCCGCGAGGTGACGCAACTCGGCCAGCGGGCCCTGACCTTGTCACTGGCCTCGCTGGGCAACGTACTGACACTGATCGTCTACCTGATCCTGGTGCCGATCCTGGTGTTGTTCATGCTTAAGGATCGCGATCTTCTGGTGGGCTTTACGACATCGTTGCTGCCCCAGCGGCGCGAGCTGATGACGCGCGTCTGGGAGGAGATGGACGACCAGATCGCCAACTACGTGCGTGGCAAGGTCATCGAGATCATCATCGTCGGCAGCGTGGCCTTCTTCACCTTCACCTACTTCGGGCTTCCCTACACGGCGCTACTGTCTGTGGTGGTGGGCCTGTCGGTGCTGGTGCCCTATATCGGGGCGGCGGTAACCACCCTGCCGGTGGCGGCGGTCGCCGGTTTCCACTTCGGCCTGACGGATGAGTTTGTCTATGTGCTGATTGCCTATGGTGTGCTGCAGGCGCTGGACGGCAATGTCCTGTCGCCGATCCTGTTCTCCGAGGCGGTCAATATCCATCCGGTATCGATCATCCTGGCGATCCTCTTCTTCGGCGGGATCTGGGGCTTCTGGGGGGTCTTCTTCGCTATCCCCCTGGCGACCCTGATCAAGGCGCTGGTCTACGCTTGGCCACGGGGCATCAAACAGCGTCACCTTCAGGAATCGACCGAGACGCCTGCCGAGCGGTGAGCGTGGCGAGGCGCGGAAGGTCATTTGCGTGAAGCAAAGCGGTGAGAGCGTTCAGCCGTCGTGCAGTGCCTGGGCGGCTTCCAGCACCTCCTGAGCATGGCCCTTGACTTTGACACCGCGCCACTCGCGGGCAAGCTTGCCGTCGGCATCGATCAGGAAGGTGCTGCGCTCGATCCCCAGGTGCTCCTTGCCGTAGAGCTTCTTTGGCTTGATGACGTCGAACAGCCGGCAGACTGATTCGTCCTTGTCGGAGATCAGCGTAAAGTTGAAGCCCTGCTTGGCCTTGAAGTTCTCCTGGGCGCGGATGCCGTCCCGAGAGACGCCGAAGATCAGGGTGTTGGCGGCATCGAAGATCTCCTTGCGGTCGCGGAAGTCGCCGCCTTCGGTGGTGCATCCTGGGGTACTCGCCTTAGGGTAGAAGAAGATCACTACCTGCTGTCCTTTCAGCTCGGAGAGGGTGACGGTGGTATCGCCGGTGGCAGTGGCGGTGAAGTCCGGTACGGGCTCGCCGAGACTGACGCTCATGGTTGTGCTCCTGTCGTGGATGAGAGAATGAACCCTGATTACACGTAACCCGTGGCGAACTGTAAAGTCGCGGCTGTACAGGCTCGCGAGGCCTGAGTACCATCTGGCCCCTGGTACCGGGGCAGCTTCCGGGGTGTTGCCCGAGGCCCGAGAGGCCGCGAATGCAGGCGAATCGAGAGGAATCGAGAGGATGATCACTGGCAGTATCGTCGCGCTGGCGACGCCGATGAAGGTCAACGGCGATATCGACTGGGAGGCCTTGCGCCGCCTGGTACACTTTCATCTCGACAACGGCACCGACGCGATCGTGGCAGCCGGCACCACCGGTGAGCCAACCACCATGTCGTTCGCCGAACATTTCGATGTCATCCGTACCGTAGTTGAGGAGGTGAACGGGCGGATCCCGGTCATTGCCGGCACCGGCTCCAACAATACCACCGAGGCGGTGGAACTGGCCCGTTATGCCAGTGAGGTCGGTGCGGACTGCTGTCTGACCGTGGCGCCCTATTACAACAAGCCTACGCAGGAAGGGCTCTACCGGCACTTCAAGGCCATCGCCGAGAGTAGTGACCTGCCGGTCATTCTCTATAACGTGCCGGGGCGCACCTGCTCGGACATCTACAACGAGACCGTGCTGCGCCTGGCCGAGGTCGACAAGATCATCGGGCTCAAGGACGCCACCGGCAACCTGGAGCGTGCCGAAGACCTGATCGCGCGCCTCGAGGGTAGCGGCTTCATGCTATATTCCGGAGACGACGCCACCGCCTGCGACTTCATGCTGATGGGTGGCCATGGCGACATCTCGGTGACCGCCAACGTGGCTCCGCGGGCCATGCACGAGCTTTGCACGGCTGCCGTGTCCGGAGGGGCTGATCGGGCTCACCAGATCAACACACGCCTGATGCCGCTGCATACCAACCTGGGAATCGAGTCCAATCCGATTCCAGTCAAGTGGGCGTTGTATCGCATGGGTCACATAGAGCCTGGCATCCGGCTGCCCTTGACCTGGCTCTCCGAGAAGTACCACTCCACCGTCAGCGAGGCCCTGCAGCTGGCGGGCCTGATCGACGACTGAGCGGTGCCCGACACCGCACTCCGCACAACATTAGGCAAGGTGGATGCATGAACTCTGCGCTGAAAGGGATGCCGCTTGTGGCGGTCATCGTCCTGGCCATGGCCGGCTGTGCCCGTGATGGCTACTATCATGACCGCAACCTCGACTATGACGAGGCCGAGGAGAGTGCGCCCCTGGTGCTGCCAAACGCCCGCAAAGTCGAGCGTTACCGGGATGCCATGCCGGTTCCCGAGGTCGGCGGTGCGCGCCCCGCCGAGAATGGCGTCGTGGAGGCACCTCTTCCCCAGGCCCTAACGCCCGGGGGCAGCATGGAGCGAGGCTATGTCGAGCGTCGCGCAATCGGCGACGAGCGCTGGCTGGTGGTGGGCGCCGAACCGGCAACGGTCTGGCCGGAGCTCGAGCGTTTCGTGCGCAGCCGTGGCCTGACCGTCACCGCCAGCGATTCCCGCCGCGGCATCCTGGATACCGATCAGGCCAGGTTCAGCGTCCGTCCGGCGCTGCGCAGTGGCGACAGCGAGATACGCTGTGAGCAGGGCGGGACCCCCCAGGGGTCCTGCTTGACGGCGCTGGAACGACACTTCGAGGCACTCAGCATGTCGTCGAGCGCGTCCTCGCTGGCCGTGCAGCGTTCCGAGACCCAGGATCGTGCGAGGTTCGAGCAGCGTGGCGACGACTGGCAGGTCGTCTTGCCCTTCGAGGCGGACCGTCTCTGGTCCGAGTTCAGCCACCAGCTGGAGCTAGCCTTCGCCGTCGAAGGACGTCGCGAGTTGCTCCAGCGTGATCCTGCGTCGCGCAGTTTCCTGGTGAGCTACCTGACTCGTAGTGAACGGCAGCGAGGCCTATTGCGTTCGCTGGCCACTCTGAACTTGGGGGATTCTCCCCAGCAGGTCCGCCTGGTGCTGGAGGCGTATGGACCCGAGGAGACCGTGCTCAAGGCGCTGAGTGCCGACGAGGAGCCGCTCTCCACCGAGGACCAGCGCGAGCTTCTCGAGCGGGTGGCGGGTCTGTTGCGCTGATGAGTGGCATGGTGCGGGGCGCGCAAGGGCGCCTCTCCTTTGCCTCACTGGGCAGCGGCAGCAAGGGCAATGCCACTCTGGTCAGCGATGGCGAGACGCACCTTCTGGTCGACTGTGGCTTCACCCTGCGCGAGACCGAACGACGCCTGGCCCGCCTGGGGCTGCATCCCCGCCAACTCGATGCTCTGCTGGTCACCCACGAGCATGGCGATCATGTGCGGGGCGTCGGCCCCTTGGCCCGGCGTCATGGGGTGCCGGTCTACCTGACGCCGGGCACCTGGCTGTCGGGTCGGCTCGGCGAGCTGCCCCAGCGCCACTGGATCACCCCTCAAAGCCAGTTCGCAATCAAGGGCTTGACCATCGATCCCGTCACCGTGCCCCACGACGCCCGGGAGCCCGTGCAGTTTCGCATCGTGGCCGGTAAGTGGTGTCTCGGGCTTTTGACCGACCTGGGGCATCCCAGTGCGCATGTGGTCGAGGCCTTTGCCGGCTGTGATGGCATTGTGCTGGAGTGCAACCACGACCCGCGCTTGCTCGCCGAGGGACCCTATCCCGCGAACTTGAAGCGTCGGGTTGGCGGTGACTGGGGGCATCTGGCTAATGGTCAGGCGGCCTGGCTGCTGCAGCGGCTGGGGCTCGACCGCCTGCAGCGTATCGTCTGTTCCCATCTCTCCGACCAAAACAACCGTCCCGAGCTGGCCCTGGAGGCTCTGGTGCCGCTGCTCGACGGCGATGAATCACGGCTGAGGGTCGCCGCTCAGGATGCTGGCGTGGCGTGGCAGACCCTCGGCTGACCATTCTGACTCTTATCCGCGCCTCTGGAGGCCCCCATGGAAAAGCGCCAAGAACTCTATGCCGGCAAGGCCAAGTCGGTCCATGCCACCGACGACCCCGATCGCCTGATCCTGACCTTCCGCGATGACACCAGCGCCTTCGATGGCGAGCGCATGGAGTCGTTGGCCCGCAAGGGGATGGTCAATAATCGCTTCAATGCCTTCATCATGGAGAAGCTCCAGGCGGCGGGCATCCCCACCCATTTCGACCAGCGCCTCTCCGACACCGAGAGCCTGGTGAAGCGACTCGAGATGATCCCGGTGGAGTGTGTGGTGCGCAACATCGCCGCCGGTGGCCTGGTCAAGCGCCTTGGCGTGAAAGAGGGTCAGGCGCTCGATCCGCCCACCTTCGAGCTGTTCCTCAAGGATGATGCTCTGCACGACCCCATGATCAACGAGTCGCTGGCCGAGACCTTCGGCTGGGCGACCCCCGAACAGCTGGCCGAGATGAAGGCGCTTACCTTCCGGGTCAACGGGGTGCTCAAGCAGCTGTTTGCCGACGGTGGCCTGCTGCTGGTGGATTACAAGCTGGAGTTCGGCCTGTTCAAAGGCGAGATCGTGCTGGGCGACGAGTTCTCCCCGGACGGCTGTCGCTTGTGGGACGCCAGGACCCGCGAGAAGCTCGACAAGGACCGCTTTCGCCAGGGGTTGGGTGGTGTGATCGAGGCGTACGAGGAGGTCGGTCGTCGTATCGGCATCGACTTCGACTGAGGCCACAGGCGTGTCGCGAGAAGGGCCCTGCGGGGCCCTTTTCACGTCTTGGTTTTGGTCTGAACGAGCTCGACCACCCTTAGGGTGGTGGGGCCGGCTGGCTCCTGAAGCGCCTTAAAGCGCACATCCACATCGCGCAGCCTGACGCCGTAGATCCGCTTTTCAGCACGCCTGCGGTAGGCAGGGCGGGGGTCTTGGGCTAGCACCTGGTGGATCAGTTCGCGCAGTGTGTCACCGTCGGAGCGCCCGGCCAGCACGGCTTCGGCCTCGGGCGAGAGGCTGACCGCAAGGGTCGGTGGCGGCTCAGGAGCGAAGCCGGCGAGGGCCTCGGGGCGGGATTCCACCCAGGGCAGATAGGGCTTGATGTCGAGCACCGGGGTGCCGTCGACCAGGTCGACGCCGCGAAGCCGCAGGCGTACTCCGTGAGAGGTGTCGATGTCGACCAGTTCCACCAGCGACAGCCCCAGACGGTTGGGTCGGTGGGTGCTGCGGCTGGCGAAAACCCCCATCCGAGAGTTGCCGCCTAGGCGAGGTGGGCGGACCAGCGGGGTCCAGTCCGCTGGGTCGTGCGGTTCCGGGCTGAGGTGGAAGACGAAGGTCAGCCAGAGGTGGCTGAAGGCTTCCAGGCCGCGCATCGCCAGGGGGTCAGTGAAGGGAGGGACCATCACCAGGGTCGCTCGGGCCGCCGTGGCCAGCCCGGGTTGGCGGGGGATACCGAACTTGTCCGGGAAGTCGCTTTCGATGATGCCGATGGTCCTCAGTTGGAAGGCGTCGGACGGGTCGTTCATGGCATATCCTGACGGTGTTCAGCCGCGGGGCTTGGCCCGGCGGCGTGGCTTGGGTAGTCTGCGGTTCGGGTCATCATTTCAGGAAAATCTCGCATGGGTCTTGCCGATATCGAAAAAGGTTCCGAGACGGCCGAGCAGTCCCCGTCCGGACAGCGTCGTGGACCGCGAATCGTCTATCGCAAGGCACGGTCTCGTGATGGCGTCGACCAGGCCGAGGTCTTCCATCATGCCGTGATGCAAGGCGCGTCGGGACACTACTCGTTGGCCGAGCGCCAGGCATGGGCGATGGTGCTGCCGCGGGATGGTTGTGCCTGGGCGGCGCGCCAGGCGCTCTATACGACCCTGGTTGCCGACTGTGAAGGCCGCTGCGTGGGGTTCCTGGAACTGGATATCCCCCGCGGGCGGATCGAGACCCTCTATGTCTGGCCGTCGCTGGGTCGGCGCGGGATCGGCTCGACTCTGCTGGTGCATGCCGAGCGCCTGCTGCTGGAGCATGGCGTGACCCGGGTCAGTATCATGGCCAGCGCCGTGCTGGTGGATGGCTTGGTGCATCGTGGTTGGACGTCGCTGGGGGAGGACTGGGTAGAGCGCGGCGGTGAGCGACTCTACCGGCAGCGCCTCGAGAAGGCGCTCGTCGCGGTCGAGACCTGAGGGCGTCGTTCAGGCCTCTCGTTCGAGGATACGCATCGACAGGTCGATGGCCTGGATATCCTTGGTCAGGGCGCCGCTGGAGATGCAGTCCACCCCGGTCTCGGCGATGGTGCGCAGGGTGCCTTCATCGACGTTTCCCGAGGCCTCCAGGGTGGCGCGTCCGGCAGTGCGTCGTACTGCCTCCCGCATGTCATCGAGGCTGAAGTTGTCGAGCATGATCACGTCGGCCCCGGCGGCGAGCGCCAGGTCCAGCTCCTCGAAGGTTTCCACCTCCACCTCCACCGGCAGGTCGCGGGCGATGCTGCGCGCTTCGCGCACGGCGGCCGCGATGCCGCCGCAGGCGGCGATGTGGTTCTCCTTGATCAGGAAGGCATCATAGAGGCCGATGCGGTGATTGTGGCCGCCGCCGCAGGTCACCGCGTATTTCTGTGCGAGCCTCAGGCCAGGCAGCGTCTTGCGAGTATCCAGCATGCGCACCCCGGTCCCCTCGAGCAGGTCCACGTAGCGACGGGTGCGGGTTGCCGTGGCGGAGAGGGTCTGCAGCAGGTTGAGCGCAGCTCGCTCCCCGGTAAGCAGGCTTCGCGCAGGGCCCTCCAGCTCGAGGAAGGCCTGGCCTGGCGCGAGGGCGTCGCCGTCGGCGGCCTGCCAGTGCAGCGCGACTCGGGCATCGAGGCGTCGGTACAGTTCGTCGACCCAGGCCACGCCGCACAGCACCGCTGCCTCCCGGGTGATCACCCGAGCCCAGGTTATCTGCTTGTCGGGAATCAGCTGAGCGGTGATGTCGCCGGGGCCGACATCCTCGGCCAGCAGCCGGGCGGCACTGTCACGGATCTCTTCGGCGAGGGCATCCTGGTAATGCATGGCGTGTCCATCTCTGTGCGGGAAAGCGTGAGACCGTCATTATAGGGAAACCCATGCATCGACGTCAGGGAAAAACCATGTGCATCGACAACGGCTGGCTACAGGGAGCCCGCAGGGTTCCCTCGCCCAACCAGGACGAGCGCCCCACCGGTGAGGTTTCACTGCTGTTGCTGCACGCCATCAGCCTGCCGCCCGGTGTCTTCGGGGGCGAGCATATCGAGCGGCTGTTTACTAACCGGCTCGATCCCGAGGCAGACCCCTTCTTCGCGGCCATCGCTGACCTGCGCGTTTCGGCCCATCTGCTGATCCGGCGGGGCGGCGAATGCGTGCAGTTCGTGCCCTTCGAGGCGCGGGCCTGGCATGCCGGCCGCTCGCGGTGGCGGGACGGAGAGGTCGAGCGCCGGGCATTGAACGATTTTGCCTTGGGCATCGAGTTGGAGGGCGACGAGATCAGCCCCTATACGGGAGCACAGTACCGAGTGCTCGCAGCCGTCACACGAGCATTGCTCGGTGCCTATCCGTCCCTCGACGAGACACGCATCACCAGCCATGCCCGGGTAGCGCCACTGCGCAAGAACGACCCGGGCCCCGCCTTCGACTGGGCCTATTTCCGCCAGGAAATAGAAAGAATACGTTCCTGAAGGATGCTAAAGAGGTGTGAATGACCGTGCCGAATGGCACGCTCGCTTCATACGGTAGTTTAGCTACAACTGTCTGAGATGGGTCGGTTTCGATGGGTAGGGGGCACCTAATCTACTGTGCTGCGGTGCAATATATTTATATGGAATATTTTTCCATTCTATCTTGAATTGGCAGAAGCCGGCGTTTACGGTATCTTCGCGCCAACGGCAGCGGCATTACATACTTCTTGTAAAATAACTACAGGCCTGATGCGTTCGGCCCCCATTAACGTACATGAGCTCCACTCGCCCCTCTTCGGGGGCTGTAGCCCTTACCGTCATTCGGAGAGACGTCTATGAGTCTGGAAACAAGAGAAGATCTCGATCCGGTCGAAACCACGGAATGGCTTGATTCCCTGGAGTCGGTCCTGGATCGCGAGGGCGAGGATCGTGCCCGGTACCTGATGACGCGCCTGGTCGACCGCGTACGTCGTGATGGCATGCAGGTACCCTTCTCGGTGACCACCCCACATCGCAACTCCATCCCGGTGCATCGGGAGGCGCCACTGCCGGGGGATATCTTCATGGAGCGGCGGATTCGTTCGCTGGTCCGTTACAACGCGATCGCCCAGGTGATTCGCAACAATCGCGCGAACCCGGGGCTGGGTGGTCACATCGCCAGCTTCATGTCGGCGGCGACTCTCTATGATGTGGGCTTCAATCACTTCTTCCGCGCCCCGAATGGCGACTTCGAGGGCGACCTGGTCTACATCCAGGGCCATGTGGCGCCGGGCGTCTACGCGCGTTCCTATCTGCTGGGCCGGCTCACCGAAGACCAGATGGACAAGTTCCGCCAGGAGGTCGATGGCGACGGCCTCTCGTCCTATCCGCACCCCTGGCTGATGCCGGACTTCTGGCAGTTCCCTACCGTATCCATGGGCCTCGGGCCGATTCAGGCCATCTACCAGGCTCACGTGATGAAGTATCTGGATGCCCGTGAGCTCAAGAACATGCACGATCGCAAGATCTGGTGCTTCATGGGCGATGGAGAATGTGACGAGCCGGAGTCCCTGGGCGCCATTCATCTGGCCAGCCGCGAGAAGCTCGACAACCTTATCTTCGTCATCAACTGCAACCTGCAGCGTCTGGATGGCCCGGTTCGCGGCAACGGCCGCATCATGGATGAGCTCGAAGGGGTCTTCCGCGGTGCCGGCTGGAACGTTCTCAAGGTCGTCTGGGGCCGCCTCTGGGACCCGCTGTTCGAGAAGGACAAGAAGGGCGTCCTGCAGAAGGTCATGGACGAGACCGTCGATGGCGAGTACCAGAATTTCAAGTCCAACGGCGGCGCCTACACCCGTGAGCGTTTCTTCGGCAAGTATCCCGAAACCGAGGAGATGGTCAAGGACCTGTCGGACGAGGATATCTGGAAGCTCAACCGGGGCGGCCATGACCCCTTCAAGGTATATGCGGCTTATCACGAGGCGACTCAGAATGCCAACGGCCGCCCCACCGTGATTCTGGCGCACACCGTCAAGGGCTACGGCATGGGTAGCGGCGACGGTGAGGCCGCCAACGAGGCCCACCAGGTCAAGACCATGGAGTACGAGGCGCTCAAGACGTTCCGCGACCGTTTCGGCATTCCGTTGAATGACGAGCAGCTCAAGGAAGTGCCGTACTACAAGCCCGAGGATGATTCTCCCGAGCTCAAGTACATGCACCTCCAGCGCGAGCGGCTGGGTGGCTACGTGCCGAGTCGGCGCAGCGACTTCGAGGCGCTGGACATTCCGCCGCTGGATGACAAGATCTTCGCCTCGCAGACCGGCGGCTCCAAGGGCCGTGAAGTGTCCACCACCATGGCCTTCGTGCGTGTGCTGAACGGCCTGGTCAAGCACAAGCAGCTGGGACCCAGAGTCGTACCGATCATTCCCGACGAGGCACGTACCTTCGGCATGGAGGGCATGTTCCGCCAGCTAGGCATCTACACCTCAGAGGGGCAGAAATACGAGCCGGTCGACAAGGGCCAGATCATGTTCTATCGCGAGGATCAGAAGGGTCAGATCCTCGAGGAGGGCATCACCGAGGCCGGTGCCATGTCGGCGTGGATCGCTGCGGCGACCTCGTACTCCAACAACAACATCACGCTGCTGCCCTTTTATGTGTATTACTCGATGTTCGGCTTTCAGCGCATCGGCGATCTCGCCTGGTCGGCCGGCGACATGCAGGCGCGAGGCTTCCTGATCGGCGGCACCGCCGGGCGGACCACGCTCAATGGTGAAGGTCTCCAGCATCAGGATGGTCATTCGCATATCCTGGCCTCGACCATCCCCAACTGCCGCTGCTACGACCCCACCTATGCCCATGAGGTGGCGGTCATCGTCCAGGACGGCCTGAAGCGCATGTTCTCCGACAAGGAAAACTGCTTCTACTACCTGACGGTGATGAACGAGAACTACGAGCACCCCGAGCTCGAAACGGTGCCGGCGGAGGACATCATCAAGGGCATGTATCTGCTGCGCGAGACCTCGGGCGACAAGGGTCATGTGCAGTTGATGGGCTCGGGCACCATCCTTCGCGAGGTCGAGGCTGCCGCCGAGATGCTGGCCGATGAGTGGGGCGTGGGCTCTGATATCTGGAGCGTCACCAGCTTCAACGAGCTGCGCCGCGAGGCCCTGGAGATCGATCGCCAGGCCTTCATCAATCCCCAAGCCGAACCGGGCAAGCCTCACGTTACCGCCTGCCTGGAAGACCGGAAGGGACCGGCGATCGCTGCTACCGACTACATGAAGTTGTTCGCCGACCAGGTCCGCGCCTGGGTGCCGACCAACTACCATGTATTGGGAACCGACGGCTTCGGTCGCTCCGATACCCGCGAGAAGCTTCGCGCCTTCTTCGAGGTCGACCGCCGCTTCGTGACCGTGGCCGCACTCAAGGCGCTGGCCGACCGTGGCGAACTGGATCGCAAGGTCGTCGGCGAGGCGCTCAAGAAATACGGCATCGATCCGGCCAAGCCCAACCCGCTTGAGGTGTAAGGCGCCGATCGAGTGAAACGGTGGCATGGCGGGCCCACGCGGCCCGCCCCCGTCAAGAGTTTGAAGGAGCGCGACCTTGAGTAGCGAAATCATCAAAGTTCCGGACATCGGTGGCGATACCGATGTGGAAATCATCGAGATCGCGGTGGCCGAGGGCGATGTCATCGCTCCCGAGGACACCCTGATCACGCTGGAGTCCGACAAGGCCAGCATGGACGTGCCGGCGCCGAAGGGCGGCAAGGTGGTCAAGGTGCTGGTCAAGGAGGGCGATACCGTCTCCGAGGGCGACGATATCGTCGAGATCGAAGCCGAGGGAGGCGGCGACGCTGAAGAGGAAAGCGAGGCCGAGGAGGAAAGCGAGGCCGAGGAGGAAAGCGAGGCCGAGGAGGAAAGCGAGGCCGAGGAGGAAAGCGAGGCCGAGGAGGAAAGCGAAGCCGAGAAGAAGAGTGAGGCCTCCGAGACACAGCAGCAGTCTGAACCGCGCCCGGAGAAAGCTACCGAACAGAAACCCGCGGCCAAGTCTGGCGGTGGCAAGCGCACCGTGGAGGTCAAGGTTCCTGACCTGGGCGGCTCAGCGGATGTAGAGATCATCGAGGTGGCGGTGGCCGAGGGCGACGAGGTGGCCGCCGAGGATACGCTGATCACCCTGGAGTCCGACAAGGCCTCCATGGACGTTCCGAGCCCCCATGCCGGAAAGCTGGTCTCTCTCACCGTCAAGGAGGGTGACACCGTCTCCGAGGGCGACGTGATCGGCACCATGGAGATCGTGAACGCGAGTGCCGATGAGGATGGCGGCGACGCAGAGCCCGCTGCCGAGAGTTCCCCGGCGCCTCAGGCCAGCACCGCGCAGGATCAAGCACCGGCCGAGGAGAAGGGCGTCGGCAGTGGCGAGCCCGAGCGCAAGGAGATTCGTGTGCCGGACCTCTCAGGCTCTGCCAATGTGCCGATCATCGAGATCGCCGTCAGCGCTGGTGACGAGGTCGATGAGGAGGATCCGCTGATCACCCTGGAGTCCGACAAGGCCTCCATGGACGTCCCCAGTCCCTACAAGGGCAAGCTGGTCGAACTGACCGTCAAGGAGGGCGATAGCGTCTCCGAGGGCGACCTGATCGGCTATATCGAGGTGGCCGGCACTCCGGTGGCCGGCACTCCGGTGGCCAGCACTCCGGTGGCCGGAGACAAGTCGTCGACCAAGCAGCCCACGGAGAAGGCGAGCGAGGCGCCCAAGGCCGAGAAGCCCAAGTCGTCGACGCCTGCCGGCTCGCCGAGCCCCGAGGCTCAGATGGCCGCTCACAAGCCGCGCGACGGTAAGCTGGTTCACGCCGGCCCGGCGGTGCGCATGCTGGCGCGTGAGTTGGGTGTCGACTTGGGGCTGGTCAAGCCCAGTGGCCCGAAGGATCGCGTCCTCAAGGAGGACGTCCATGCCTACGTCAAGCAGGTAATGGCCGGCAAGGCTGAGGCACCTGCCGCGGCGGCGCCGGCGGCAGGCGGTAGCGGTATTCCGCCGATCCCGGATCAGGACTTCAGTCAGTTCGGCGAGGTGGAAGAGAAACCCATGGGCCGCCTGATGAAGATGGGCGCCACCAACCTGCATCGCAGCTGGGTCAACCTGCCCCATGTCACCCAGTTCGACGAGGCGGACATCACCGAACTGGAGGCGTTCCGCAAGTCGATGAAGGCCGAGGCTGAGGCACAGGGCGCCAAGCTCACGCCGCTGCCCTTCCTGATCAAGGCCTGTGCCTTTGCGCTGCGCAAGTTCCCGCAGTTCAACGTCAGCCTGAGGAGTGACGGCGAGACGGTGGTTCACAAGAAGTACGTGCACATCGGTATTGCCGTGGACAGCCCGGATGGCCTGATGGTGCCGGTGATCCGCGATGCCGATCAGAAGTCGCTGATCGAGCTGGCCAAGGAGTCCATGGAGCTGGCCAAGAAGGCCCAGTCGAAGAAGCTCAAGCGCGAGGAAATGACGGGTGGCTGCTTCACCATCTCCAGCCTGGGTTCCATCGGGGGCACCGCCTTCACGCCGATCGTCAATGCCCCGGAGGTGGCCATCCTTGGCATCTCCAAGGCGCAGACCAAGCCGGTGTGGGATGGCCAGGCGTTCCAGCCGCGGCTGATGATGCCGCTGTGCCTCTCCTATGATCATCGGGCGGTCAACGGCGCCGATGCGGCGCGCTTCACCGCCTTCCTGGGCCAGGTGCTGACGGATATCCGTCGGCTGCTGCTGTAGCACGGCACCCTGGGTGGTACAACGGCGCCTCAAGGCGCCGTTGTCGTTCTTGATCGGCGTTATCGCGCAGGGCAGACCAAAGTGCTATTCGGCCCCAATGGTCTGATATGCTGTACTTTTTCTGATTTATACGACGTGCTGGTGGCTCCGTCGCTTGTCTGGGCCTGACGGCACGGTTATCGTTCGGATCACCCCTTTCCTCGTGTACGAGAGTCACATTTCAAGGAGCAGTCAGATGCGTTTGATCCTGTTGGGCGCCCCCGGTGCCGGCAAGGGCACCCAGGCCCAGTTCATCTGCGAGCGGTTCGATATCCCGCAGATCTCAACCGGCGACATGTTGCGTGCCGCGGTGAATGAAGGCACCGACCTGGGGCTCAAGGTCAAGGAGATCATGAACAGCGGGGGCCTGGTGTCCGACGACATCATCATTGCTCTCGTCAAGGAGCGCATCAGCCAGCCCGACTGCGCCAACGGCTTCCTGTTCGATGGTTTCCCGCGCACCATCCCCCAGGCTCAGGCCATGAAGGATGCCGAGGTCAAGATCGATCACGTGCTGGAGATCGCCGTGGACGACGAGGAGATCGTCCAGCGTCTGGCCGGTCGGCGTGTGCACCCGGGATCTGGCCGG
This sequence comes from Halomonas sp., assembly GCF_034520545.1. Taxonomy (GTDB): domain Bacteria; phylum Pseudomonadota; class Gammaproteobacteria; order Pseudomonadales; family Halomonadaceae; genus Halomonas. Next base: position 133,757 of record NZ_JAXHNN010000014.1, on the reverse strand, counting down.
GTCTATCACGTCGAGTACCAGCCGCCCAAGGAAGAGGGCAAGGATGACGTCACCGGCGAGGCGTTGATCCAGCGCGACGACGACCGCGAGTCCACCGTGCGCAACCGCCTGGCGGTCTACCACGAGCAGACGGCGCCGCTTGTCGACTACTATCGGCAATGGGCAAAGGAAGACCCCGAGGCGGCGCCGGAATATCATCGGGTCGAAGGGGTGGGCAGCATCGACGACATCACTGCCCAGGTGATCGAGGCGCTGGAAGGCTGAGCAACTGTCACCCTTTGTTACCGAAGGCCCGCCATGCGCGGGCCTTCGTCGTTGGCGGTGGTGCACGTATAATGCTCCGACACTTCTCGCCGTGACCGCTTGCCCATGCCGACCCTGCTGGCCCTGGATGCCTCCTCGAGCGCCTGTTCCGCCGCCCTGCTGCGCCGCCGCGAAGGCCTCGACGACGAACTGATCTCACGCTTCGCCCTGACCCCGCGGGAGCACACCCGGCGGTTGCTGCCGATTGTCGATGAGGTGCTCGCAGAGGCCGGTCTGCCGGCCTCTGCGCTGGACGCCGTGGCCTATGGCCGAGGGCCGGGCTCCTTTACCGGCCTGCGCATTGCCGCTGGAGTCGCCCAGGGGCTCGCCTTCGGCCTCGACCGACCGCTGGTTGGCGTTTCGACCCTCGAGGCGCTGGCCCTCGGCGCCCATCGTCGCCACCATTACCGCTGGCTGATCACCGCGCTGGATGCGCGCATGGGCGAAATCTACGTGGCGGCCTGGCAGTGCCATGAAGGCAGGCTCATGGCACTGACCGAGGAAGTCGTGATGCCGCCGGAACGGCTGAGTCTGCCCGCCGGCCATGACGACCACGACTGGATCGGTATCGGCTCCGGATGGACCCTGTGGCACCAGATGCCCGCCGATGTGCAGGCCGGCATGGGGCTCTGCCTGACCGAACCTGAAGCCGATGCCGCCGACATGGCCCTGCTGGCCATGCGCGAGTTGGAGGCCGGACGAGGCCAGCCAGCTCATCTTGCCCAGCCGGTCTATCTGCGCGACCGAGTCGCCTGGCAGAAAAGCCGATGAGGCCTGCCGTGCCGGTGGGGGTGGAGGACCCGGCCCTGGCGGCGCGCCTCGGCCTGCCTCGGGCCGTGGAGGGCGAGGCCGAGCTGCTGCTGGTTCGCCAGGGTGACCGCTTGGTGCTGGCCGGCGATCCGAAGCGCTATGGTCATCCACTGGCCGTGGATTTCGTCGCCGGGCGTGCCGCTCATCGGCGTCGCTTCGGCGGCGGCCGTGGTCAGCTGGTCGCCCGCGCCTGTGGCCTGGCCAAGGGCGTCACGCCCTCGGTGGTGGATGCCACCGCGGGGCTCGGGCGTGATGCCTTCGTGCTGGCGAGCCTGGGGGCGGAGGTGCTTCTGATCGAGCGGGTCGCGGCAATCTTTGCGTTACTGGAGGACGGCCTGGCCCGGGCACGTGTCGATCCCGAGATTCGCGGTATCGCCGCCCGCATGGCACTCGTCCACGGCGATGCGGCCCTTGGGCTGGAGGCGCTGGTGGCGAGCCGCGCGGTAGCACCCCAGGTGGTCCACCTCGATCCCATGTTCCCTCATCGTGACAAGTCCGCGCTGGTCAAGAAGGAGATGCGACTCTTCCGCACCCTGGCCGGGGATGACCCGGATGCCCCGCGGCTGCTGGAGGCGGCACTGGACGTAGCCTCCCATCGGGTGGTGGTCAAGCGGCCCCGCAAGGCCCCCTCCATCGAGGGGCCGCGGCCCCGTCACGTCATCGAGGACAGGACCAGCCGCTATGACCTCTACGTCCACCGCCGCCTGGATGCCTGACTTCATTCTTCGTCCGTGCGACTGACTAGCTGCAGCCGATGGCGCAGTGCCGGATCGAACAGCGCCCGGCTCCGCTGGGCTGCCTCGCGCAGGCGGTCGTCGAAAAACAGGCGGCCGTCATCGGTGTACAGCCATCCCTCAGCTTCCAGGCTCTCCACCAGCCCTGAAAACAGCCGGGTATCGAAGAATTCCGGTGCATCCAGCCCCGAGAGCAGTGCCAAGCGCTCGGCGAACTCGCGGCTACGTACGGTCAGCTCATCGGCCTTGAAGTGCCCCGCAGGCTCGCTCAAAAGCACCGACAGCAGCAGGTAGCCGCGCTCGAGCGACGGCTGCATCAAGCCACCCAGCATGCGCAACTGCTCCCCGGCCTCCAGCGACTCTCGAGGCCGTCGCCAGCCGCCGGCGTGATGTTCCAGCAGCCCCGCTTCGACCAGGACGTCGAGCATTGAGGCCAGGTCCTCTCGCAGCGAAGCCGGAGCAGGAATCATCAGCTCTCGGGTCAGGATCGGCCAGCCGGGGGAGAGCAGGGCCTCAAGGTCATCCAGGTCGTGGCATGCCTGGTGGCGGAAGGCGAAGGCGGTGAGCCCGGCGAGCGCGAAGAGATGCAGCACGTTGTTGCGATACCAGCCCAGCTGGCCGGCCCGGCGTTCGTCGGCGACGATGATGTCGCCCAGCGGGTGCGGTCGGCGCTCGACCATCTCCAGGGCGAGCACCCGCTCGAGCCAGGCATCGGGTGTACCGTCCGGGAGGCTGGCATGGCGGCCTCCCGGGAGACGTTGTTGCAGGGTCACAAGCAACGCCAGCTGGCGCTTGAGCAGACTGGCCTCGATGGCATGATGCGGTGTGGCCAGCAGGACCAGGGCCACCAGATTGACTGGGTTGAGAGCGGCCGCCGCGTTGATGCACCGCGAGAGGGTCTCGCTCAGGCGGGGCACGACCCGGGTGAGCCAGGGCGGGCGCGGGTCGTCGAGCCGTTGTTGCCAGCCGGGTACTTCCTGGTCCAGGAAGTCCCGCAATGACAGTGGCTCGCCGATGTTGACGGTCACCTGCCCGAAGGGCTGGCGGAGCTGGCCGATTACCCGCAGCAGTCCCCATGGACTCTCCTTGCGCTTCCTGCCGCCATGCAGCTCACGCTGGTAGCTACCACTCTCGAGGATGCGCTCGTAGCCGATGTAGACCGGTATGAACACCAGTGCTTGGCCACCGCCACTGGCGTTGCGCAGGTAGGAGCGCAGGGTCATCGACAGCATGCCCGGCCGGGCCGGCAGCATGCGGCCGCTGCGCGAACGTCCACCCTCGATGAAGTACTCCAGCGGGTGACCGCGGGCGATAAGGCGGTGCAGATACTCGTTGAAGACCGCAGCATAAAGGCGGTTGTCGCGGAAGCTGCGGCGCATGAAGAAGGCGCCGCCGCGACGCAGCAGCGGGCCGATCAACGGCATGTCGAGGTTGCGTCCGGCAGCGATGTGCGGAGGCATCAATCCGTCGCGATAAAGCACGTAGGAGAGCAGTAGATAGTCGATGTGGCTGCGGTGGCAGGGGACGTAGACGAGGGTGTGGTCGCCGGCGATGTCTTTGACCCGCTCCAGACCCTTCACTGTCACGCCGTCGTAGAGGCGGTTCCAGAGACGCCGCAGCAGGCCGGCCATGAAGCGTAGCACCGGGTAGGTCATGTTCGAGGCGATCTCGCGGCCGTAGCGGCGGGCCCGATCCTCGAGGCGCGCCGGTGAGCGCTGCTCCGCGGTCGCCACTTCGTGGATGATGCGGCGCACCCCGGGACTCGCCGCGACGCCCTCGATCAGGGTTCGCCGATGGGAGAGATCCGGCCCCAGCACCCGGGTGCGCAGGCGTCGGAAGTGCACCCGCAGCAGCCTGGCGACCTTGCGATTGGTGAGGCTTGCCTCTCGCTCGTCCAGGAGGTCGCTGAGCCTGAGCGGGGTGCCGAGATGGACCTCCACATCCTTGCCGTTGATGATCACCGACAGTAGACGGCGAAGTCGTCCGGTGAGCTGCCAGCTGTCCGCTGCAAGCAGTTGCCAAAAGCCGAAGCGTTTGCCTGGGGCACGCCCCCAGAAGATGCTCACCGGCACCAGTTGAACGTCACGGGCGGGGTCCAGGCGGCACTGCTCGATCAGCGAAAGGAAGGGCGCCTCCGGTCGTCGCGTGCGGCGCCAAAGGCGGCGGCTTTGACCGGGTAGCGGCAGGCTGGCGGGCAGGGAGATCGTGCCGATGGTCCGACGGCCGCCGGCCGGCGGTAGACCATGATGTCGCGTCAACGATTCCAGCAGCAGGGTGTCGGAGAGTGCCGGATGCGGCAGTACATAGAGAGTCGGGAGCGTTGGCTCCAGAGGGAACGCGCCAGGGTCGGGCTCGATCAGTCGGATCTGGGCCCAGCGGGCCATCAGTCGCTTTAGCGGCGCGCGCAAAGCGCCGCTCAGCATGTGTGCAAGGCCCATCAGGTCGCCATTGCTGAGTGCAAAGCGTCAGTATAGCGGCACGATTGCCGATAGTCAGGGGTCCGGGCTTTTCCCGGACCGGCAAACATGCGTCAATGCTGTAACGGTATGTGACAGAGACGATGCCATGCACGGTATGTGGCGAGACGGCAACCATTTCGAACTGCTTCCCGAGGCGGCCCTCTTCCTGCCTACGATGTTCGAGGCCGTCGATCGAGCGCGTCACTCCGTGCTTATCGAGCTCTACCTGATGGAATCCGGTCGGCTCGCCACGGCACTGATCGGGTCGCTGTTGCGCGCCGTCGAGCGTGGTGTGTCGGTACTGCTGCTGCTCGACGGCTATGGGGCCATGGGGCTGGCCAGTGCCGACCGCCAGCGTCTCGAGGAGGGGGGAGTGGCATTGCGCTTCTTCAATCCCTTGGGCGTTCAGTCGCTGGTGCGTAACCTGACCCGGGATCATCGCAAGCTGGTGGTGGTCGATGGTGCAGAGGCCTTCACCGGGGGCTTCGGGGCCGTGGACGAGTTTTTGGATGCCTGGTACGAGGTGGCAATGCGCATCGAGGGGCCGGTGGTGGCCGACTGGGTGCGGCTGTTCTGCCGGCTCTGGGACTCCCCCATGAGTCGCGGGCCCGGCAGGGCTTCGCTGGTGCGGGGCCTGGAGCTCGCGACACGCCCCCGCGAGGGTTTCCGCGGCATGCGGGGTCGGGTGGTCTGGGGGCAGGGTTACCGCTATCAGGCGATTCGTCACTCGCTGCATCATCGGGTTTCGACGGCCTCTCAGCGGCTGTGGCTCTGTACGCCCTACTTTGCGCCCACCTTTACTCTGCGCAGGCGCCTGGCTCGGGCGGCGCGGCGCGGCGTTGACGTGCGCCTGCTGTTGCCGGGCGAGATCCATGACCATCCCGGCGTGCGCTATGCCGGTCAGCGCTTCTATGGCCGTCTGCTGCGGGCAGGGGTGCGCATCTTCGAATTTCAGCCCACCTTCATTCATGCCAAGTTTTCGCTGGCCGATGACTGGGTCAGCCTTGGCTCGTGCAACTTCGACCACTGGAGTCTGCAGTGGAACCTGGAAGCCAATCAGGAGGTAGAAGACCGCCGCTTCGCCACCGAGCTCGTTGGGCTGTTCGAGCGCAATTTCGCGTCGAGTCGTGAGATCGACCCCGTGGCCTGGTCACGGCGGCCACGCTTGCAGCGCTTGCGCGAGTGGCTCTACGGGATCCTGGACGGAATGCTGACGCGGCTGCGCTGACGCGGCTGCGCCGCGAGCTATAAGCTGTCAGCTTTAAACTGTAAGAAAACCACAGTCTCGCTTACGGCTTACGGCTTACGGCTGCCCTTGCTCCGCCCGGCGGGCTGCTTGCGGCGTGGCTTGGGCTTGGGCGTTTCCGGGGGGACGCGATAGTGCAGATAGAGGTCCAGCACCAGTTCCGGCAACTGGGTGACGAGGCCTTCGAGCCGAGTCGTATCGCCGGACAGCTCCGCCATGTCGGGTTCGTCATCGAACAGCCCGGAAAGCAGCATGAAGGGCAGCAGCAAGGTAGCGGCGGCTTCCTCGTCGTCGGTGAACCAGGCGGCTTCATCGAGGAAGACACCTTCCATGAAGCCGGCGCACCAGTCGCCGACCGGCGTCTCCTCAGGGGCGCTGTCGCCCAACTCGAGCTCGAAGGGCAGTTCCGGTAGGCCGCCCGCCTCCAGTACCTCGATGGCGTTGCGCCTGAGTCGCTCGAGTAGCCCCAGGATCATCTCGCGCTCGGCGTCGTCTGCGAAGGTCGGTTCACCATGGAACAGTTCGGCGATCCAGGCCGCCGCAGGCATGTCGCGCGGGGCCACGGCCAGGGCCATCAGGAAGCCGTGGGCGCCGATCAGGTCAAGGGCGTCGGCGTCGACCCGTTCGGAGTCGAGGAAGTCGTCGAGCAGGTCGAGCTCCTCGTCCTCGAGGAGCGGCTGTGGGATGGGCGCTTCGGCATCGGACATGACGGCTCTCACAGGGAAAACGTGGGCATGGGGGAAGGCTTTACGCCTCGACACGAAGGCGCCATTCTATCATCCCATGACGATACCCGCGCTTCCCGCCCCCGACCTCGCTCGACTCGATGAGCTCGACCGGGCCGCCCTTCGCCTTGCCCTTCTCGAGCGGGTCGAAGCGGCCTACTGTCTGTGTTGTGAACTGCATACCGCCTTGCCGCGACCGACGGTCTGGCTTGATCTGCGGGGCAAGTGTGCCGGCCAGGCCCACTTCGGACGGGGCGGGCTGCGCTTCAATCCGTTGCTCCTGGAGGAGAACCGCCTCGCCTTTCTGGTCGAGGTGGTGCCTCACGAGATGGCCCACTGGCTGGTGCATCACCTGGAGGATGGCCACCAGGCGCGCCCCCATGGCCACGAGTGGCAGACCGTGATGCGTCGCCTCTTCGGCGTGGAGCCACGGACCACTCATCGTTTCGATACCGAGCGTGCGAGCCCGGCGCCTTACCGCTATCGCTGCGGCTGCCAAGAACATGGCTTTACCGCTCGGCGGCATGCCCTGGCACGGCGGGGGCGAGAGTACCGTTGCCGGCACTGCGCTCAGACCTTGGTCTATCGCGGTTATACCGCTTCCTGAATTTTCTTGTAAGTCATTGTGATTTATAGAAAAAATGTTGCTACCAATGTCTAAAGGGAAGGCCGCGTGCTGACGTATATGCTGTTAACACCCTTTTATGGGGCCGGCCCGTCCAACTATAACGTGGTCGGCAACATCCACCTGGAGGGTGTCCACCCCCTTTGGACAGAGGCATATCCATGACCGAACACCAGAAAGTCTATCCCGTAAGCGAAGAGTTTGCCGCCAAGGCCCACGCCGACAAGGCCACCTATGAGGCCATGTACAAGCAGTCGGTTGATGACCCCAAGGGTTTCTGGGGTGAGCAGGCCAAGCGCCTCGACTGGATCAAGGCGCCGACCAAGATCAAGCATACCTCCTTCGATTCGCACAACGTGGATATCCGCTGGTTCGAGGACGGTACTCTCAATGCCAGCGTCAACTGCCTCGACCGCCACCTCGAGACGCGCGGCGACCAGCCGGCGATCATCTGGGAGGGCGATGATCCCAAGGATGACAAGACGCTCACTTACCGGGAGCTCTATGAGAAGACCTGCCAGATGGCCAACGGCCTCAAGGAACTGGGCGTTGGCAAAGGTGATGTCGTCACGCTCTACATGCCGATGATTCCCGAGGCCACCGTGGCAATGCTGGCCTGTGCCCGCATCGGTGCCGTGCACTCGGTAGTATTCGGCGGCTTCTCCCCGGATGCAGTGGCCCAACGCGTGATCGGGGCCAAGTCCAAGCTGATTATCACCGCCGACGAGTCCGTGCGCGGTGGCAAGCAAGTGCCGCTGAAGGACAACGTCGATGCCGCCCTGACCCGCGACGGTACCGATGTCTGCGAGAAGGTGCTGGTGGTCAAGCGCACCGGTGGTGAGATCGACTGGAAGGACGGGCGCGACGTCTGGTACGACGACGTCGTCACCAAGCAGTCCACCGATTGCCCGGCCGAGGAGATGGGGGCCGAGGATCCGCTGTTCATCCTCTACACCTCCGGTTCGACCGGGGCGCCCAAGGGGTTGAAGCACACCACCGGTGGCTACCTGCTGCATGCCGCCATGACCCACCAGTATGTCTTCGACTATCAGGAGGGCGAGGTCTACTGGTGCACCGCCGATGTGGGCTGGGTCACCGGCCACAGCTATATCGTCTATGGTCCGCTGGCCAATGGCGGCACCACCTTGATGTTTGAAGGCGTACCCAGCTATCCGACCCATGGCCGCATGGGCGAGATCGTCGACAAGCACAACGTCAACATTCTGTATACCGCGCCTACCGCGGTGCGTGCCCTGATGGCCCATGGCGACGACGTCATGGATTCCAGCAAGCGCGACAGCCTGCGCGTGCTCGGTTCGGTGGGCGAACCCATCAACCCCCAGGCGTGGGAGTGGTTCCATCAGGTGATCGGTAACGGGAAGTGCCCCATCGTCGATACCTGGTGGCAGACCGAGACCGGCGGCATCATGATCGCGCCGCTGCCCGGGGCCACTGATCTCAAGCCGGGCTCCGCTACCCTGCCGTTCTTCGGCGTTGTGCCCGCGCTGGTCGACAATGAGGGCAATGAGCTCAAGGGTGCCACCGAGGGTAACCTGGTGATCCTGGATTCCTGGCCGGGCCAGGCGCGCTCCATCTGGGGTGACCACGACCGCTTCGTTCAGACCTATTTCTCGGCGTTCAAGGGTGTGTACTTTACCGGTGACGGCTGCCGTCGCGACGAGGACGGCTACTACTGGATCACCGGTCGCGTCGACGATGTGCTCAACGTCTCCGGCCACCGCATGGGTACCGCGGAGATCGAATCCTCACTGGTGGCCCACGAGGCCGTGGCAGAGGCGGCGGTGGTCGGCTTCCCCCATGACATCAAGGGGCAGGGCATTTATATCTATGTGACTCTGGCCGATGGCTTCGAGGAAAGCGACGAGCTCAAGAAGGAGCTGACCCAGTGGGTTCGCAAGGACATCGGTCCGATCGCTTCGCCTGACGTCATCCAGTGGGCGCAGGGTCTGCCCAAGACCCGCTCGGGCAAGATCATGCGTCGGATTCTGCGCAAGATCGCTGCCAACGAGTGTGATGGCCTGGGCGATACCAGCACCCTGGCGGATCCGTCGGTGGTCGATGAGCTGATCGAGCATCGCGTCAACCGCTGAGGGCACTGCCCACTCAGTGGCAGGTGACCATCGCCTGTCGCCTCATGGCATGTCAAAAGCCGGCCCCTCGGGGCCGGCTTTTTCGTAGGTGGCAGGCGCAGTGTCGACGATACTCGAGAGCCCTTGGGAATCGCCTTGGCCATGGGGTACCATACAGGCGACAAATGTAGAGCCCAGCGTGGCGGCTTCGGTGCGCTGCTCGAGGAACCGGAGGAAGATCCATGGCCTTTGCCCAGAAATTCATCGTTGCCGATGACCATCCGCTGTTCCGAGCGGCTCTGACCCAGGCGCTGCGTCAGCTGGCGCCCCAGGCCGAGATCGTCGAATCCGACACGATGGAAGCGACCACCGAGGTGGTCACCCGGCATCCCGACGCAGACCTGATCCTGCTGGATCTGCACATGCCGGGTGCCCACGGCTTCTCCGGCTTGATCCAGCTGCGTGGCCAGACACCCGATATCCCGGTGGCGGTGGTCTCCGGCAGCGACGAGGCTTATGTGGTGCGCCGCGCCATCGACTACGGGGCCTCGGGCTTTATTCCCAAGTCCTCGTCTCTGGCGCTGATTGCCGAGGCGGTGGGCGAGATCCTCGATGGCGAGGTCTGGCTGCCGGCCGAGATGGCCGAGGCGCTGGGCGAGTCCAACGAGGAGGAGACCAAGTTTGCCGAGGCGATCGCTTCGCTGACGCCTCAGCAGTTTCGGGTGCTCAACATGCTCACCGAGGGCCTGCTCAACAAGCAGATTGCCTATGAGCTGAGCGTCTCCGAGGCCACCATCAAGGCCCACGTCACCGCCATCCTTCGCAAGCTCGGCGTGCATTCCCGCACTCAGGCGGTGATCGCCGCCCAGAAGCTCGAGGTCGAGCCACCGAAGGTAGAATCCTGAGTCTGGCTTCGCCCGAAGGAGCAAGCGTCAAGACGCAAGCTTCAAGGAAACGCAAAAACCCACCGACCGGTGGGTTTTTGCAGTAAGCACATACCCTTACTGGCTTGCAGCTTGCAGCTTGCAGCTTGCAGCTTGCAGCTTGCAGCTTGCAGCTTGCAGTTACTACTGCGCTGCGCGGCTGGCCTGCAGGGTGCGGGTCAGCAGGGCGCGCAGGGCGGCGGGGCGCACCGGCTTGAGCAGTAGCTGATAGCCGGCGCGTCTGACCTCTTCGGCCACTTCCTCGGTACGGTCGGCAGTGATCACGATGCCGGGCACTGCACCCTCCAGCCGCTCGCCGAGTGCCTCCAGGGCCATCAGCCCCGTAACCTCGTTGTCCAGGTGGTAGTCCGCGAGTATCGCGTCCGGAGCGCCGTCCAGGTGGCGCATTACCGATTTGGCGCCGCCGATGGTGGTAGCCGTGAATACTTCGCAGCCCCAGCCCGAGAGCATCGCCTTCATGCCCTCGAGTATCAGCGACTCGTTGTCGATGCAGAGTATCCGGGTGTCGGCGAGCTTGTTGCCGGCGCGCTTCGGCGTGGCGTCTTCGGCCTGCTGTGTTGCGGTGCGGGGTGCGACCACCGGTACGCTGACGGAGAACATGGTGCCAAAGCTCTCCTTCGAACGTACCCGGATGGGATGATCGAGCACTCGGGCCATGCGGTCGGCGATGGACAGACCGAGGCCCAGGCCCTTCTCGCTCTCCTTGTGCCGCGTGGCCTGATCGAGGCGACGGAACTCCTGGAAGATCTCGAGCTGCTTGGCTTCGGGGATCCCTGGGCCTGAGTCCCATACTTCGATGGTGATGCGTTCGCCATGGCGGCGGCAGCCGAGCAGTACCCGGCCTGCCTGAGTGTAGCGGATGGCGTTGGAGAGGAAATTCTGGATGATCCGGCGCAGCATCTGGGGGTCGCTATCGACCCACTGGTGGGTCGGCACCACCACCAGGTCCAGGCCACGCTCCTCGGCCATCACCTCGAACTCGGCGCGCAGCGGGCGGATGATGTCGGCCAAGGCGAAGTGGCTGCGTCGCGGGGTGAGGGCACCGGCATCCAGCTTCGAGATGTCGAGTAGCGTGCTCAGCAGCTCCTCGGCGGCTTGCAGCGAGTTGTCGATATGGCCGATGGTGCGCTTCATGTCGTCCGCTTCCATCTCCTGGGCGAGGGCCGAGGTGAACAACCTTGCGGCATTGAGCGGCTGCAGCAGGTCGTGGCTGGCGGCTGCCAGGAAGCGCGTCTTGGAGGCATTGGCATCTTCGGCCAGCTGCTTGGCCTGGCGCAGGGCGAGCTCGGCCTCGGCACGCACCCGGTTCTCCTGGCGCAGGGCGGCGTTGGCCTCGGAGAGGGCCTGGGTGCGCTCGCGCACCCGCTCTTCCAGGGTTTCATTGGTTTCCTCGAGAGCGATCTCGGCCAGGCGTCGCTCGGTGATGTCCTGGTAGAGAGCGAAGAAACCCAGTATCGACCCGCTGTCGCCGAAATGAGGGGTATAGGTGACCAGCATATAGCGTCGTTCGTCGCCGATGGGCAACGAGACCTCGAAATTGACCCGCTCACCGGTCAGGGCGCGCTCGATCCATGGCGCCCGTTCGCGTGCCATGCGGGGGTCCATTACCTCTTCCACACGCTTGCCGATCACTGCGTTGCGATCGATGCCGAAGGCCTGCTCGTAGGCGCGGTTGGTGAAGAGGTAGCGGCACTCCTTGTCGAAATAGGCGATCAGCGCCGGCACGTTGTCGGTATAGATGCGGATGTTGTTCTCGGAGCGAATCAGCGCTTCCTCGATGCGCTTCTGCTGGGTGATGTCCTGGTAGGTGTAGACGAAGCCGCCCCCCGGCATGGGGTTGCCCTGAACCTCCAATACGCTGCCGTCCTGGCGGTAGCGCACGTAGCGGTGGGGGTGGCCCTCGCGGATGTTGTCGATCAGCAGCCGCACGTGCTCCTCGGGATCGCCGGGGCCGTACTCGCCGTTGTGGGCGTTGTAGCGGAAGATCTTGTCCATCGGGGCGCCGACGCGGATCAGATGGTCGGGGAAGCGGAACAGCTCCAAGTATCGCTGGTTCCATACCACCAGACGCAGATTCTGGTCGACCACGCTGATGCCCTGGCTGATGTTCTCGATGGTGGCCTGCAGCAGGGCGCGGTTGAACTCCAGCACCTGGGAGGCCTCGTCGACGATGGAAATCACGTCCGAGATGCCGATGCCGCGCCCCTGAAGGGCCGAATTGACGACGATCCGTGCCGAGGAGGCGCCGAGGACCGAGGCAAGGAAGCGCTCGGTGAACTGGATGACATCGATGGAAGCCCGGGTGTTGTCCTCCAGGTGGGTGCCAGTGCGCCGGGAATAATCCTCGAAGGCGCGGTTCACCTGGCCGGCGCCTAGGAAGCGCTCGCAGAGCACCTTGAGGTCGCCCACGGTGGTGGCGCCGGTCCAGGGTCGGTTCACCGAGGTCTGGCGGGTCTCGACGCTGTCCACGAACAGCGAGGCTTGGATGCGCTCGACGACCCGCTGGGCGGTGACCTGGGAGACGAAGATATAGCAGAAGAGGTTCACGCCCAGGGAGAGCATTACGCCATGGGTGAAGCTGTCGCCAACGTTGAGACCGAATAGCGAGGTGGGGGCCAGCCAGGCTACGCTCAGCGGGCCACCATCGAGCCAGCTCCCTGGCAGCACGCCGGCACCGATCAGGGTGGGCATCAGAAGGCTGTAGGCCCAGATGGCAAAGCCGGCATTCATGCCGACGATCACGCCCAGGCGGTTGCCACGCTTCCAGTAGAGGCCGCCGATCAATGCCGGGGCGAACTGGGCCGCGGCGGCAAAGGAGAGCATGCCGGTGTTGGCCAGCGAGCTGAACTCGCCAATCAGCTGGTAGAAGCCGTAGGCCATGGCCAGGATCACGGCAATGGTGACACGCCGCGCCTGCAGCACCAGCCGGCCGTAGTCGCGCGGCTTGGTATCGAACCAGCGTAGTCGGAACAGGGCGGGGATGACGATCTCGTTGGAGATCATGATCGAGACCGCCACCGCGGCCACGATGACCATGCCGGTAGCCGCCGAGAAGCCACCGATGAAGGTCAGCAGCGTCAGCCATTCATTGCCTGCGGCCATGGGCAGCGCCAGCACATAGGTATCCGGCTCGATGCCGCTGCCGGCGAAGATGGTCAGGCCGGCCGCCGCGATAGGAATGACGAAGAAGGCGAAAGCCAGCAGGTAGAGCGGGAAGAGCCAGCGGGCCTTGGTGGCGTCATCACGGTGGATGTTCTCCACCACTGCCACATGGAACTGGCGGGGCAGGCAGAGGATGGCCAGCATGGCCAGCAGGGTCTGGGCCCAGAAGCTCTGGCCGAAGTCCTGGTCGGCAAGCTGTCGCTGAAGCTCTAGCTGGGTCTCGGCGCGGCCCAGCAGGTCGCTCAGGCCGTCGAACATGCCCCAGGTAACGTAGGCTCCGAGTGCCAGGAAGGCGATAAGCTTGACCAGCGACTCGAAGGCCACGGCGTGGATCAGGCCCTCGTGATGCTCGGTGGCGTCGGTGTGACGGGTACCGAAGAGAATGGCGAAAGCCGCCATCACCATCGCCACATAGAAAGCCGTGTCACCAAACAGCGGCGCCTGGGTGATGTCGCCGGCATCGGTGATCACACTGAAGGAGGTGGAAACCGCCTTCAACTGCAGGGCGATGTAGGGCAGGGTTCCGATCAGCGCCACCAGGCTGGCGAAGGCCGCCAATGATTGGGTCTTGCCGTAGCGCGAGGCGATGAAGTCGGCGATGGAAGTAACGTTCTGGTGCTTGGCGACGCGGATCATCTTGGCCAGTACCGGCCAGAACAGCAGTAGGGTGAGTATGGGGCCGACGAAGATGCTGGCGAAGGACCAGCCCGCCGTGGCTGCCTGGCCGACGGCGCCGTGGAAGGTCCAGGAGGTACAGTAGATGGCCAGCGCCAGGCTGTAGATCACCGGGCGACGTCGGCTTGCCCCATGCTCCCGGGCGTGACGATCGCCCCGCCAGGCGATGGCGAACAGCACGCTGATATACAGCAGTGAAACGGCGATCAGCAACCAGCCAGCGAACATGCACTTTTCTCCCTTCCGGATGCGCCCATTCTAGGTTAAGGCCGCCCTTCTAGGCAGGGCAGCAAAGGGCGCCGGGTCAGTCTGCCGTACAAATGGCGCGGTAGAGCGGGCTGGAATCCTTGACGCGGCGCATCTGTTCGGTGCGGGGGCTCCGCGATTCCCCTTCCAGGGGCAGCATTTCCCGGGTTGCGCAGTTCATCAGGTAGGCCTGGTGGCTCACCTGGTCCACGTACTCCTTCTCGAAGCGATAGAGAATGAACTCGACCAGGCGGCCGTCATCTCCCCGGCTTACTGAAAGATTGTCGAGGTCCACGATGGTGAAGGCGGTGGTCATGGGAAAAGCGAAGGTCCAGGGACGAAAGAACATCTGGCCCTCCTCCACGGAAACTACCTCTGCCGATTCGGGCAACTGCTGCTGTTTGTGCTCGAACCAAGTGTATTCGTTGTAGATTTGGTAGCCGAGCATTCCCAGGCCACCGCACGCCGGGATGAACCAGCGCGGCAGTCGCTTGCCGCTGGCCAGCCGCAGGATCAGGCCGACCCCTGCGGCACCTAGGCCGGCGAAGATCGCTGCTATCAGGTGCCATATCATGATTCATGCGTCCTTAAAGAAAGCGATCGGGCTTCCCTGAGGAAGCCCGATCGGTAGTGGTTTGACTGGCCCGGCTAGCCGGGCCAGGTGGCCATTATGGCTCAGTGCCCGGTTGCCACACCAGCACCCTTCGGATAGCGGACGCTTTCCACCAGGTCCTGGATCTCCTGCGGGGGCTCCTCGGTCGCGTTGGAGACAAGGAAGGCCACGGCGAAGTTGAACATTGCGCCGATTGCACCGAAGGAGAGCGGCGAGATGCCCAGGATCCAGTTGTCCGGCGTGTTGGCCAGCATTTCGGTTCCCGGAATGAAGAACCAGCCCAGGTAGGTGAAGATATAGAGCAGGGTGGCGATCAGACCGGTCAGCATGCCGGCAACCGCGCCCTTGTTGTTCACCCGCTTGGAGAAGATGCCCATCATCAGCGCCGGGAACAGCGAGGCGCCGGCGATACCGAAGGCCAGGGCTACTGTCTGCGCAGCGAAGCCCGGAGGATTCAGGCCCAGGTAGGTCGCCAGCAGGATGGCGCCCGCCATGGAGATCCGCGCCGCCAGCATTTCGCCCTTCTCGGTGATCTTCGGGTTGATCATGGTCTTGATCAGGTCATGGCTGATGGCCGAAGAGATAGCCAGCAGCAGGCCTGCCGCCGTGGACAGGGCAGCCGCGATACCACCGGCGGCGATCAGACCGATGACCCAGGGGGGCAGGTCGGCGATCTCCGGGTTGGCTAGTACCAGGATGTCGTTGTTGACGTCCAGTTCGCTGCCTTCCCAGCCACGCGCTTCAGCGGTCTCGGCGAAGTCTTCATTACCATCGTTGTAGAGCTGGATGCGTCCGTCGTCGTTCTTGTCGGTGTAGGTGATCAGGCCGGTTTCCTCCCAGGTCCTGATCCACTCTGGCCGATCCTCGTAGGCAAGAGGGTTGGTCATGGCGTCGTCATAGTTTTCGACTTGACCGGCGGCTTGCGGATAGACGGTCGTCATCAGGTTCAGGCGAGCCATCGACGCCACGGCCGGGGCGGTCAGGTAGAGCAGGGCGATGAACACCAGGGCCCAGCCGGCCGACCAGCGAGCATCGGCGACCTTCGGCACGGTGAAGAAGCGGATGATGACGTGGGGAAGACCGGCTGTACCGACCATCAGCGACAGGGTGAACAGCACCATGTTCAGCTTGTTGCTGACGTCGGCAGTGTAGTCGGCGAAGCCGAGCCATCAGCGACTGGTCCAGTTGAGCGTTGACCAGCAGCTGGCACACCGCATTCGGCGTGCGGTGCGCGAACATGCCCGATCTGCGGGATGGGGTTGCCGGTCAGCTGTATCGCGATGAACACTGCCGGAATGGTGTAGGCGATGATCAGCACGATGTACTGGGCCACCTGGGTGTAGGTGATGCCCTTCATGCCGCCGAGTACGGCGTAGATGAAGACGATGAAGGCCGCGATCCAGATGCCCCAGGTGTTGGAGACTTCCAGGAAGCGGGAAAAGGCCACGCCGGCACCGGTCATCTGGCCGATGACGTAGGTGATTGAGGCGACCACCAGGCAGATCACGGCGACCAGGCGCGCGGTGTTGCGAGTAGAAGCGGTCACCGATGAAGTCGGGCACCGTGAACTTGCCGAACTTGCGCAGGTACGGCGCCAGCAGCATGGCCAGCAGCACGTAGCCGCCGGTCCAGCCCATCAGGAAGGTGGAGTTGGCGTAGCCCCCGGAGGCCAGAAGGCCGGCCATGGAGATGAAGGAGGCAGCGGACATCCAGTCGGCGGCGGTGGCCATGCCGTTGGTGATCGGATGCACGCCGCCGCCGGCGACGTAGAAGTCCTTGGTCGAGCCCGCGCGGGCCCAGATCGCGATGCCGATGTAGAGGGCGAAGGAGGCCCCTACGAACAGCAGGTTGATTGCAAACTGACTCATGCTGGCTTACTCCCCGAGTCCGAACTGTTTATCGAGCCGGTTCATCTTCCACGCGTAGAAGAAGATGATGCCGATGAAAGTGAGGATCGAACCCTGCTGGGCGAACCAGAAGCCCAGGTCCGTTCCGCCAACGGGAATGCCGGCAAGCAGCGGGCGAAGGAGGATGGCGAAGCCGTAGGACACCAGGGCCCAGACGATCAGGCACCCCGTGATCAGGCGTACGTTCGCCTTCCAGTAAGCAGCGGCATTGGCTTTGTCGTCTGCCATAGTGTTGCTCTCCACTAGTTGTTCAGGTTGGGAAGTTGCCCAGAGCGTTTAGGTTACTCATCAGGACAGTCGTGTCGGCGGAGCCAGCCTTAGCCTGCGCAGGCTGGGTCAGCCTGTCATCAGGTTGCCCGCCCCTAGTCGAAGTGCAATGTCGACGCGGGATTGTCCTGCATGGCTCACGGCCAATAGTGGGCAGCAAACGCCTAAAATAAATCCCAGACTTTCGTATCATGAAAAGATACCGATGGAAGGTCCTTTATAAAAACTCTTTTTTATCAGTATATTAACCTTATCTTGTGGCCAATGTTTCGACGCCACGGGAGCGCGCATAGGACGATGGTATAGCCTCGAATTCCAGAGCAGTTAAACCTTGGTTCCTGATTGTCTTTGACGATGGTCTAAGATCGCCAGGATAGGACGATTGTCTAGGTTATTCACTGAAACCCGACTTTGCTATCTTGGACTTTCGCTGGAGGCGAGGCGCAACCAAGCCAGCGGTGTCATGACCGCAGCGCTATGAGGGCAGTCCTATGGTCGATGTTGAACTTTCACAGCCGCCTTTCACCTTGCTGGACGACGAAGGCCGGGAGCGCGTACGTAGCGGCATCGATCTGGCCTATTTCGATCGTGACGAGATCATCCTCGATGCTGGCCAGCCCGGTGAATATGTTTTCCTGATCCACAAGGGTGAAGTCGCTGAGCTGGACCCGACGTTGCCGGGCGCCCAGTCACGTATTGGCCACTACACCGCCGGTGACTTGTTCGGGGCCATCAGTATCCTCAATGGCAAGAGTCGCTACCGCTTCCGGGCCGAGCAGGAGAGTCTCTGCTACCTGTTGCCAAAGGGATTGTTCAAACAGCTCTGCGAGGCCTATCCGCCCTTTTCCGAGTTCTTCCGCCAGCGCCTGGCTCAGAAGACGCGGCTGCTCACCGAACACCGCGCCGAGGGCGGCGTGACCATGGCCGGCTTCATGCTCGCCCGAGTCAGCGAATGCATGCGTGACCCGCTACTCGTCGAGGATACGACCAGCATTGCCGAGGCGGTTCATACCCTGAACGACAGCCATGCGGACAGCCTGTTGGTGCAGGGCGAGGACGGGCCGGGCATGGTCACCAAGACCGACCTGCTCAATGCTCTGGTGCTCGAGGAGCTGGCCCAGGATAGACCGGTGCAGGCGGTTGCCCACTTTGAGCTGATTACGGCAACGCCGGGACAGTACCTGTTCGAAGTCCTGGTCCAGATGACCCGCTTCAAGGTGGAGCGAGTGGTGGTGATGGAAGATGGCGCGCCGGTAGGGGTGGTGGAGTTGACCGACGTGCTCAGCTACTTCTCCAGTCGCAGTTACGTGGTCAGCCTGCAGGTGGAGCAGGCCAACAGCCTGGAGGCGCTGGCCTCCGCCAGCCGCCGTACACCGGAGCTGGTGCAGGCGCTGATGGCCCAGGGCGTCAAGCTGCGTTTCGCCATGGGGCTGCTGGCGGCCCTCAATGGGCGCATCATGAACAAGGCCTGGGGCTTTCTGATCGATGAGCGTTACCACTCCGATAGTTGCCTGATCGTGATGGGCAGCGAAGGGCGTGGCGAGCAGATTCTCAAGACTGATCAGGACAATGGCCTGATTCTCGCCGACGATCTGGAGTGGCCCGACTGCCACGAGCAGATGCAGCGCCTCACCGAGACGCTCATCGAGCTGGGCTATCCACCTTGCCCGGGCAACATCATGGTCTCAAACCCGGAGTGGGTTGGCACCGAGACTCAGTGGCGCGGGCGCATCGCGCAATGGGCGGGGAGTCGTGACGGCGATAGCCTGATGCGGCTGGCGATCATGCTCGACTCCCACGCCGTGGCCGGCAATCCGGCCCTGCTCGAGCGGCTGCGCGAGGAGCTCTTCGAGCGCTGCAGCCGTGACGAGATCCTGCTCTCCTACTTCGCGCGCACAGCGCTGCGCTTCTCCACACCGCTGACGCTTTTCGGTTCTCTGAAGAAGCCGCAGCACGGCGTCGACATCAAGAAGGGGGGCATCTTCCCCATCGTCCACGGGGTGCGCACCCTGGCATTGGAGCGTCGCATCACCGCGACCTCCACTCTGGAAAGGCTCGAGGCGCTGGTGGCCGATGGTCGTCTGGAGGAGCGTTTCGCCGAGGACCTGGGGGAGGCGCTCTCGCTGTTCACCGAGTTGCGCCTGCGCCAGCAGATCGAACGCCTCGACGACCCGGAAGGTCGGGGCGAGGAGACCGATCGGGTGGTCGTCCAGGAGCTCTCGTCGCTGGAGCGGGATCTGCTGCGTGAGGCGCTGCATATCGTCAAGGACTTCAAGCAGCGGCTGTCGCACCGCTTCCACCTCGAGTACTCGTGAGACCCGAGCGGGTCAGGGAACGACAACAACAGGAGGTTCATCCATGCTCAGGGCATTGCGGCGTGCCGCCGATCGCCGGCGACAGGTCCACGGCGACTATGGCTGGCTCTTTTCCCCCTATACCGGGGACGAGATGATTGCCATCAAGTGCCAGACCACTGGGCTCGATACCCGCCACGCCGAACTGGTATCGCTGGCGGCGGTGCGTATCCGCGGCGACCGTGTCCTGACCAGCGATTCGCTGGATCTGCGCCTGGCAAGGCCGGCGAGTCTCTCCGGCGATTCGATCCGCATCCACGGCCTGCGTGGCATCGACCTGGCCGATGGTACGGATATCGAGGAGGCCCTGACACGACTCCTGGACTTCATCGGTAATCGCCCGCTGGTCGGCTGGTGCCTGGACTTCGACCTGGCGATGCTCAACCGTCAACTTCGTCCTCTCTTCGGCTTCGAACTGCCCAACGCCGGCATCGACGTGGCACAGACCTATCGCCGTCAGCTACGCCTCAGCCATCCCGAGGTGGATGTCCGACCGCGCTTCGAACAGGTAGCCGAGCACCTGGGCGTGCCGGTCATGGGACGCCACACTGCCCTGGGCGACGCCGTCACCACGGCCTTGATTCACCTTCGCCTGGCGCGGGGTCCCATGCTGGCGGCGCGTTTCTGCTGATCGGGCGCGCTTCGCCTGGCTATGGTGAGGGTGGTAGGATAGTGTCCGTCATTTCAAGCCCCCCAGGCAGTGCCCGAGACCATGCAAGACGCCCTGATGTTCGACCCCCGTGACACCGCCGCACCCGATGGCCCGTCCCCCACCGAGCCCGCATCGACCCGTGAGGGTCTCGATGCTCGAGGCAAGCGCGAGTTCAACAAGCTGCAGAAGCGCCTGCGTCGCCAGGTGGGTAATGCGATCATCGACTACGGTATGATCCATGAGGGGGATCGGGTGATGGTCTGTCTGTCCGGGGGGAAGGACAGCTATACGCTGCTGGAGATTCTGCGCAACCTGCAGCGTAATGCCCCGGTGACGTTCTCTCTGGTGGCGGTGAATCTCGATCAGAAGCAGCCTGGCTTTCCTGAGCAGGTATTGCCCGACTATCTGGAGGGCATCGGGGTCGAATACCACATCCTCGAGCGTGATACCTACTCGGTGGTCAAGGAGAAGACGCCCGAGGGCAAGACCACCTGTGCCCTCTGCTCGCGGCTTCGGCGGGGCTCGCTCTATGGTTTCGCGGAAGAGATCGGAGCCACCAAGGTGGCTCTGGGACACCACCGCGAGGATATCCTCGAAACGCTGTTTCTCAACATGTTCTTCGGCGGCAGCCTCAAGGCGATGCCGCCCAAGTTACTCTCCGACGATGGCAGGAACATGGTCATCCGTCCGCTGGCCTACTGTAGGGAGGCGGATATCGCCGAGTTCGCCCGGCTGATGGACTTCCCGATCATTCCCTGCAATCTCTGCGGTTCCCAGCCCAACCTGCAGCGCCAGGTGGTCAAGGAAATGTTGGCCGAGTGGGAGAAGTCCCATCCCGGCCGTCTCGAGAGCATGTTCAAGGCGGTCACCAAGGTGGCGCCCTCGCAGCTGGCCGACCGCGAACTCTTCGATTTCGCCGGTCTCGAGGAGAAGCAGGCTCGGCGGCAGGCCAGCCGCATCGATATCCATCAGGAGCTTTAAGCTTTAAGCCGTAATCGGCAAGACAATCGCCCCCGTGACCTTGTCACGGGGGCGATTCGATTCAGGCTGGCTTCGAGCTTTAGTGCGTGCCCTCTTCCTCGGCCACCTCGATGAGCGTTTCCAGGTCGAGGATATTCACCTCGCGACCCGAGACGGCCACCAGTCCCTGTGACTGGAAACGGCCCAGAATACGGCTGACAGTCTCCACGGCAAGCCCCAAATAGTTGCCGATGTCGGCCCGCGACATGGAGAGCCGGAAGCTGTAGGGGGAGTAGCCGCGACGGCGGAAGCGGTCCGAGAGGCTGGTAAAGAAGGTGGCCAGGCGCTGGTCGGCGGTCTTGCGCGAGAGCAGGCGCATCATGCGGCGATCGTCACGCATCTCCTTGCTCATGCTGCGGTAGATTTGCCCCCGAAGTTCGGGCAGCGATTCGGAGAGGGAGTCGAGACGGTCGAAGGGGATCTCGCATACCGTTGTGGTCTCCAGGGCCACGACCGTGCCGGGATAGCGTTCCTCGTCGATACCATCCAGGCCCACCAGCTCGCTGGGCAGGTAGAAGTTGGTCAACTGGTCCTCGCCGCTGCCCTCGGTGGTGACCTGCTTGAGGCTGCCGGAGCGCACCGCGTAGACACTGGTAAAGGGGTTGCCCTGGCGAAACAGCGATTCGCCCTTCTTCAGCGGCGCCCGACGCCGGATGATGGCGTCGAACTGGTCCATGTCCTGAACCTCGAGCGCCAGTGGCAGGCAGAGCGAACTCAAACTGCACGTCTGGCAGTGGGCCTCGTTCAGCAGTGTACGTCGCCTGCCGGTCGCGGTGTCGGGCATGCTCTCCTCCATCGATGATGACTCAACGACAGTATGGAGGATTGTCGTCTACCGGCAAAGCATCTCTTAGGAGGTACCCCTTTGCGCGAATGCCAGTTGCTATTTGCCCCTCAGGTCAGGCGGCACGAGCATCGAAGGCCGCGGCCAGGCGGTGAACCAGCAGTCTCCCCGTCGGCGTGACCTCGATACGCTGTTCACGTCGCCTCACCAGGCCGTCACGCTCGGCTGGCGCCAGCCGGGCGAGTGCATCGCTGAGGTATCTGTCGGCATCCAGTCCGAACTCCTTCCCGAGGGCGGTCAGGTCCAGGCACATATCGCACATCAGCCGCTCGATGGCGCGGGCCCGAAGATGGTCATCGTCGGTCAGTCGCTGGCCTCGTTCCACGGGAAGTCGGCCGGCATCCAGGCGCGCCTCATAATCGCCGAGGGCCATGGGATTGCGTGTGACGCAGTCGCCCAGTCGGCTGAGGGCCCCGAGGCCCAAGCCAACATGGTCGCATGGCGGCAATGCGCTGTAGCCGTCCAGGTTGCGCGACAGCTTGCCTTGGGCCTGAGCGGTGGCCAGTGGATCCTCGGGGCGGGCGAAGACTTCCATGCCGATATGCGCGTAGCCGGCGTCGGCAAGCATCGAAAGTGCGGTGTCGAGGATGGCGAGTTGCTCATCGGCCTGCGGTATATCCTCGGCCCGAATTCGGCGCTGAGCAGCGAAGCGCTCGGGTTGGTGCGCATAGTGAAACAACGACAAACGGGCCGGGGCCATGGCGATCACCTGCTCCAGGGTTTCGGCAAAGCTCTCGCGAGTCTGGCCGGGCAGGCCATGCATCAGTTCCAGCCCCAGGGAGCGGAAGCCCAGCCGGTGAGCCTCGTCGATCAGCTGTTCAGTGAGCACCTGGGGCTGGTAGCGGTTTATGGCGCGTTGGACCCGCGGGTCCAGCTCCAGAACCGATAGCCTCAGGCGGTTGAAGCCCAGCGCCTGGAGATGGCGCAGGGTAAAGACATCAGCTTCCCGGGGATCGATCTTGATGCTGTAGTCCCGCTGGCGTGAGCTCGAAAGGCCGAAGCGTGCGTCGAGCCGGTCGATCAGGTCGCTCATCTGACTCAGGGTCAGGAAGGTCGGCGTTCCGCCCCAGTAGAGTTGCGAAATTTCCCGCTTGCTTTCCAGGTGCCGCGAAGTCAGCACCATTTCCCGGTCGAGCCGCGAGATGTAGGGTTCGGCGCGGCGGGGGTTCTTCACGGTGATCCGGCTACTGGCACATTGGTGGCAGTCTTGGCGGCAGAAGGGCAGGTGCATATAGAGTGACAGGTCCCGCTCGCTGGCGTTGCTGCGTGCCAGGGCAGACGCGAGTTCAGTATCGGAAAAGCCTGTCGTGAGGCTTTCGGCGGCGGGGTAGCTGACATAGCGCGGCCCGAGGCCATATCGGCGCAGCAACCCCGCATCGCGGATCAAGGCGGTGCCCTGGGGATAGTCGTCGATGATTGCTCGAGCAGTCATGACCGGCACTCCGGAGATTGAACGTGCCTTCATGCTAGCGGTGAGCACCAGGGGCCGCGTTGAGCTGCGTCAAACGAAGCGAAATTCGCCTCTTGGTCAGTGACCCGATGAGAGGGGCAGCAGCGCCCACAGCTGCCAGAGAGCGAAGGCAATGATCGACAGCGCGGCCAGCGTTCGGGTGGCCGGATGGCGAATCAGGGCACCGAGCTGACGAGCGGCAAGCCCCGTGGCCAGCAGGGCCGGTAGGGTACCAAGCCCGAAGGCGCCCATCAGGGCGGCGCCGCGCCAGGGCTCGGCAATCGCCAGGCTCCAGGCGAGCATGGAGTAGACCAGACCGCAGGGCAGCCACCCCCAGACCGCTCCCAGAGCCACCGCCTGGGGCACCTTTACCACCGGCATCAGCCGCCTTCCCAGCGGCTCGAGGTGCTTCCAGAGCCGGCGCCCCAGGGCCTCGATCCGCAGTAGCCCCTTCCACCAGTCGGCGATATAGAGGGCCATCAGGATCAGCATAACTGCGGCGAGGGCCTGGAGGGCCAGGCGTACCTGGGGCGTGATGGCGACCAGGGTGCCGAGTCCCGCCACCAGAGCACCGGCCACCATGTAGCTGGCGATCCGCCCCAGGTTATAGCCCAGCAGCAGCCCGGAAAGGCGTGCCGGGTTGCGCATGCTGGGCGGAACGGCAAAGGTCAGGGCACTCATGATGCCGCCGCACATGCCGATGCAGTGGGCGCCGCCGAGCAAGCCGAAGACGAAGGCGGCGGCCAGCGGAGGAAGGTCGAGGCCGGTGGGGTCCATCAGTCGCGGCGTTCCTCGTCGTCGGAGGGAGCGTCGCGCTCGGTTTCTTTCCGGTCTTGCTTGGGGCGGTCGTTATCATCCTCGTCGAAGAGGATGCGATAGGCGGGCCCCTCCAGGTCCTCGAACTGGTCGTGCTTGACGGCCCAGAAGAAGGCCCAGACGGCCAATCCCAACAGGGTCAGCGAGAGGGGTATCAGCAGGTAGAGGATGCTCATGCGTTCACCAACCGTGGGGCATCGCGTTCGGCCTGCCGTGAGGGAGTGTCGCGGGTCAGGCGCAGGGCATTGCCGACGACGACCAGGGAGCTGGCCGACATACCGATGGCCGCCAGCCAGGGCGGCACGAATCCCATGGCTGCCAGTGGCAGTGCCGAGATGTTGTAGACCAGCGACCAGGTCAGATTCTGGCGGATGATCCGCCGGGTGGCTCGGCCGGTCTCGATGGCCTCGACGATACGCCCCAGGCGTGGGCTGAGCAAGATGGCGTCGGCCCGCGTACGCGCCAGGTCGGTGGCGCCGTTCATGGCGATGGCTACGTCGGCGCCGGCCAGTACCGGAACGTCGTTGATGCCGTCACCGACCATCGCCACCCGCTCTCCGCCATCCTGCAGGGCCTGGAGGCGGGCCAGCTTTTCTTCGGGAGTGGCTGCCGCCTGCCAGGTATCGATCCCTAGTCGCCGGGCCATGTCCGCTACCGTGACAGCGGTGTCGCCGGAAAGCAGTTCCACCGCCAGGCCCCGTTCCTGCAGGGCCATGACCGTCTCTCGGGCATCCTCCCGGAGGCGATCGTGGAGGCTGAACCAGGCCCGCGGCTGGCCCTCCTCGGTCAGCAGTAGCCACTGCCCTTCGCCAGGCAGTGCCGGCGGCGCCTCGGGGGCGGCGAACTCGGGCCTGCCGAGCCGCCAGCGACGATCGTCGATCCGGCCCTCCAAGCCCTGGCCGGGTCGGCTGAGCACATCGCCGGCGGTGACGGTGGCCTCGCGGAAGGGGCGGAAGGCACGCGCGATGGGGTGTTCCGACTGGGCTTCCAGGGCGGCCGCCACGCTGCGTGCGCGGTCTTCATCGAGTGCGTTCTCCGGGTCGCCGATCGTGCAAGTCTCGACGAGGCTCATTTCCCCGCTGGTCAGGGTGCCCGTCTTGTCGAAGATCACACGGTCGAGCTGCGACAGCGTTTCCATGGCATCGGCGCGGGTGATAAGCACCCCGCGGCGGTGCAGGCGGCCATGACCGGCGGTGAGGGCCGTGGGCGTGGCCAGTGCCAGGGCGCAGGGGCAGGTGACCACCAGCACCGAGAGAGTGACCCATAGCATCCGGTCCGGGTCGATGAACCACCAGGCCAAGGCTACCGCGAGGGAAATCAGCAGCACCTGCAGAACGAAGTGGTGGGCCATGCGCGCCGCCAGCTGGGCGATACGGGGGCGGCTGGCGAAGGCGCGGTCGGTGAGGTCGACGATGCTGGCCACCCGGGCATCGGCGCCGGCGTGGGTGACGCGTATCGTCAATGGGCTCTCGATATTCTGGCTGCCGCCGGTCACGCGGTCATCGATCCCGCGGGTCACCGGCAGGTACTCCCCGGTGAGCATGGACTCGTCGAGGCTCGACTCGCCGGACTCGATCACCCCGTCGGCCGGCACCCCATGGCCGGGCTTGACCAGCACCCTGTCCCCGGCTGTGAGCTCGCTGGCGGGAAGGATGCGCTCCTCGCCTGCTTCGGTAAGGCGGATCGCCGAGAGGGGGAGGGCGCCGGCAAGGGCGTTGCCACTATGCCCGCTGCGGCGCCGGGCCCGCCCCTCCACGTAGCGGCCGAAGAGCAGGAAGAAGGTGAACATGGCCACCGAGTCGAAATAGACGTCGCCGTGGCCAGTGATTACCGCATAGCCGCTGGCCAGGTAGGCGCCGCCGATGGCCAGTGACACCGTCACGTCCATGCCCAGCACCCGCGTCTGCAGGTCGCGCAGAGCGTTGCGAAAGAAGGGCTGCGCCGAGAAGAGCACCACGGGGGTTGCCAGGGCAAAGGAGAGCCAGTGGAAGAGGGCGAGGAAGTCGGCGCTGATTTCGTCGGGTCCGGATACGTAGATGGGGATGGAGAACATCATCACCTGCATCATGCCCACGGCGGCGATGATCAGGCGGCGCACGTTCATGCGTTCCTCGTGCTGCAGTCGCTGCTGGGCCGCATCGGGCTCCCAGGGCTGGGCCGGATAGCCGATGGCGGCCATTTCGGCCAGGATCCGTGACAGAGAGACCCGTTCGGGGTCCCAACTGACCCGCAGGCGATGGTGTGAGAGGTTGACGGCGCTGGTAGCGATTCCGTCCAGAGCATTGAGTCGGTGCTCGATCAGCCAGGCGCAGGCCGCACAGGTGATGCCGTCCACAGCCAGGGTGACATGCACCGTTCCATCGTCACCGGGATGCACGAAGCGTGCCTGCAGCCCGGGGTCATCGAAGACCGCCCAGGTTTCAGCCCTGGCCGCCTGGCGGTCATCTGGCCGCTCGGGAAGCTCGGTGCGAAAACGGTAGTAGCTCGCCAGGCCGCCATCGACGATGGCATGGGCCACGGCTTCGCAGCCAGGGCAGCAGAGGGGGTGGCGCTCTTCGTCGAGGGTGATCGACCAGGGTGCAGCCGCCGGCACCCGGCTGCCACAGTGATAGCAGGCGGGTGTCATGTCAGGCGTCCGGGGACTCTGGGTCATGGTGTCTCGTTGGCAAACCTTAGAGCCCGGGAATTAGGGCGATCTCGTCGTCACTTGGGAAGCGGGCCTCGCCGGTGAGACGCCACTCGGCATTCTGACCCTCGGCGGGCTGCAGTTGCAGGTACCAGCGGTAGTTCAGCCGCTCGTCGACCATGCCCACGTAGCGACCTTCCCGGACATGTTCCAGGGTGAGCGAGCGGTCACGGTCGCTGTCGGTGGGAAAGATCAGGGCCAGGTGGAGGCGTTCAGGACGGCGCTCCCCCTGCAGGTCGACGACGATGTCACCGGTGCGGTCGTCGACGCGCATGATCGCCTCGAGGCCCAGCGCCTGGGCGTGCTCCTGCTTGGCCAACTGCTCATTGATGGCCAGGCCCTGCTCGTAGTAGTCACCGCTCACCGAGCCGTCGTAGTAACGGATCGACAGCGTCAGATAGATCAGGCTGAAGGTGATCGAGGAGGCCAGCAGGCCAATCAGGAACCAGGGCCAGAACTGCTTGTACCAGGGCGGGATACTCTCGTGTTCCGCGCTCATCAACGGGTCTCTCCTATGAAACGGATGTCGCGTTCGACGGCAATGTCGGCATTAAGGGCTTCCAGCCGCAGGATGATCTCGGCGCTGGGCCGGTCGATGGACTCGGGAGGCACGCTGGCCTGAATCACCAGTTGGCGCGAATCGCTGGCGGGCACGCTGACCTCATGGGTATCCAGCGTCAGGCCGGGAAGGCCGGAGGCCTCCAGCCGGTAGTCATGCGCCTGATTGTCGAGGTTGCGCACAGTCAGGGTATAGACGTTGCTGATCCGGCCGTCTCGGGTCATCTGGAACATCTGATTGCGATCACGTTCCACGTCGAAACCCAGAGGCGTGCGGTCCGCCACCGCCCAGGCGAAGACACCGATCATCACCACCAGGGCGGCCAGGTAGCCCATCAGGCGTGGTCGCAGGATGTGGGTCGGCTTGCCCTCCAGGGCATTCTCGGTGGTGTAGCGGATCAGGCCGCGGGGATAGCCCATCTTGTCCATCACGCTGTCGCAGGCGTCGATGCAGGCCGCGCAGGTGATGCACTCGTACTGCAGGCCGTCACGGATGTCGATGCCGGTGGGGCAGACCTGTACGCAGAGGTCGCAGTCGATACAATCGCCATGGCCGGCAGCACGCGCCTCGGCATGGCTGAGACTCTTCTTGCGGGGACCGCGGGGCTCGCCGCGGTTGGCGTCATAGGAGACGATCAGGGTATCGGCATCGAACATCACCGACTGGAAGCGCGCATAGGGGCACATGTAGATGCACACCTGCTCGCGCAGCCAGCCGGCATTGAGGTAAGTGAAGACCAGGAAGAAGCCGACCCAGAAGTAGGACCAGCCGTGAGCTTCGAAGGTGGGTAGCTCTACCACCAAGTCACGGATAGGGGTGAAGTAGCCGACGAAGGTGACCCCGGTAGCCAGGGAGATCAACAGCCAGATGGCGTGCTTGGCCGACTTGCGTCTCAGCTTGTCGGTAGTCATCGGCTGCTTGTCGAGCTTGATGCGGCGGTTGCGCGACCCCTCCAGGCGGTGCTCGACCCAGATGAAAAGGAAGGTCCAGACGCTCTGCGGGCAGGTATAGCCACACCAGACGCGACCGGCGAACACCGTGATGAAGAACAGGCCGAAGGCGCAGATGATCAGCAGCCAGGAGAGCAGCATGAACTCCTGGGGGTAGAAGGTCGCCGAGAAGATGTGAAATTCCCGGCCGGGGAGGTCGAACCAGATTGCCGGTCGGTCGCCCCAGGGCACCCAGGGCAGCAGGAAGAAGGTCAGCATCAGCGCCCAGTTGGACGCACGGCGTAGGCGTTGAAAGAAACCCTTGATCTCGCGCACGTAGAGATGCCGCCGGCTGGCGTACATGTGCTGGGTGACCGCTTCCTGCGGCCTGTGATGCTCCACGGGATCCGGGGTGACATTGCGGGTCGGGATCTTTTCGCTCATGGCAGGCTCACGGCTGGCAAGGAGGGACAGGGCCGATCAGGGGGCCTCTGATGGTGCGCCCATTGTATCGATGTGGCCTCTCAACGAGAAAGGGTGCGACCGGAGGCCGCACCCTTTCTCGTTGTGGGCGATATGCTCAGTTGTCGTAGCGCAGGCTGTACACGTAGGCAGCTACTAGATGCACCTTGTCCTCGCCGATGTAAGCAGCTTGGGCCGGCATGTGGCCGTTGCGGCCGTTGCGCAGGGTCTGACGCACGGAGTCGGCCACGCTTTGCCCCGGTGCCTGGTATAGCCAGGCCTCATCGGTCAGGTTGGGTGCCCCGAGCGCCTGGTTGCCGGTACCGTCAGGCATATGGCAAGCCGCGCATACTGAGGCGAAGGTTGCCACGCCACTCTCGGCACGCTCGGCATCGTGCTCGAGGCCTGACAACGACAGCACGTGCTGGGTGACGTTCTCGATGTTCTCGCTACCCAGCTGCTGCCAGGAGGGCATCAGGCCGTTGCGGCCGTTGGTGAGGGTCTGGACGATGTTCTCCGGCGCGCCGCCATACAGCCAGGCGTCGTCGGTCAGGTTGGGAAAGCCATAGCCGCCCCGCGCGCCAGAGCCGTGACACACCGCGCAGTTGTTGAGGTAGATGCGCTCAGCGACCTGCATGGCCTCGCCGTCTTTGGCCAGCTCAGGGATCGGGACCTCCTGGTACTGGGCGAAGATCGGCGCGAAGCGCTCCTCGGCACGCGCCACTTCCTCTTCCCACTGGCTTTCCTGGCTCCAGCCCAGCAGGCCAGCGAAGTTGCCGAGGCCGGGGTAGAGCAGCAGATAGCCAAGCGAAAAGATGATGGTGCCGACATACAACTGCAACCACCAGCGTGGCAGCGGATTGTCGTACTCTTCGATCTCGTCGGCGGCATGGCCGGTGGTTTCGACGTTGCCCTCGGCATCCGGGGTCTTGTCGGTCTTGCGGTTGGCGTAAAGCAGCCAGAAGGCAATGCCGATGGAGCCCAGCGTGATGACGATGATCCAGGCACTCCAGAAGCCAGAAAGGGAGTCACCCCATAAATAGTTCATGTGTTCTTGTCTCCCCTGTCTTGACGGGAATCGGTCTCGCGCGAGGCGCTCGTGTCACGGTTCACCGGTGCATCATCCTCGTCGGCGAAGGGCAGGTTTTTCGCCTCGTCGAAGTCCTTCTTGCGTCGCTTCGAGTAGGCCCACAGCGTTAGCCCAATGAAGGCGATGATCAGGATGCCTGTGATGATGCCGCGAAAGGTTCCGGTATCCATGATTAGCGGTTGCTCTTGAGCACGGTGCCAAGCTGTTGCAGATAGGCGACCAGTGCGGTGATCTCCTGCTCGCCGCGCACTTCGCTGCCAGCGTTCTCGATCTGCTCGTCGGTATAGGGCACGCCCAGGGCCCGCAGGGCACGCATCTTCTTCGGCGTGTCCTCGCCATCCAGGGTGTTCTCGAACAGCCACGGATAGGCGGGCATGATCGACTCGGGCACCACGTCACGCGGGTTGTACATGTGCGCGCGATGCCAGTCGTCGCTGTAACGTCCGCCGACGCGGGCCAGGTCCGGCCCGGTCCGTTTGGAGCCCCACAGGAAGTTGTGCTCGTAGACTTGTTCGCCAGCGACACTATAGGGGCCGTAGCGCTCGGTCTCGGCACGGAAAGGGCGGACCATCTGCGAATGGCAGCCAACGCAGCCCTCGCGGCGATAGATGCCTCGGCCTTCCAGTTCCAGTGCGGAGAGCGGCTCGAGCCCCTCGACGGGTTCGGTCGTCTGCTTCTGAAAGAACAGCGGCACGACCTCGGCCAGGCCACCGAAACTGATCACCACCAGGATCAGTACGGCAAGCAGGCCGACGTTCTTTTCGACGATCTCGTGTCTCATTGGTGACGGTTTCCCCGGTTAGCTCAGGCAGTCTGCGGAATCGGCTGGCGGGCGCCTTCGCCGCGCCGCACGGTCATGTAGACATTGAAGGCCATGATCAACATGCCTGCCACCCAGCACAGGCCGCCGATCAGGCGTACGATGTAGCCGGGGCCACTGGCCTCCACGGATTCCACGAAGGTGTACATCAGGGTGCCGTCGGGGTTGATGGCGCGCCACATCAGCCCCTGCAGGATGCCGTTGACCCACATGGAGGCGATGTACAGCACGGTGCCGATAGTGGCAAGCCAGAAGTGCACCGCAATCAGGTTCACCGAGTGCATCTCGGTGCGGCCGAACAGGCGCGGGATCAGGTGGTACATGGAGCCGATGGTGATCATTGCCACCCAGCCCAGGGCGCCGGCATGCACGTGGCCGATGGTCCAGTCGGTGTAGTGGGAGAGGGCATTGACGGTCTTCACCGCCATCATCGGCCCCTCGAAGGTGGACATGCCGTAGAAGGAGAGGGCCACCACCAGGAAGCGCAGGGTCGGATCGGTGCGCAGCTTATGCCAGGCCCCGGACAGGGTCATCATGCCGTTGATCATGCCGCCCCAGGAGGGTGCCAGCAGGATGATCGACATGATCATGCCCAGCGACTGGGCCCAGTTGGGCAGCGCGGTGTAGTGCAGGTGGTGCGGGCCGGCCCACATGTAGACCATGATCAGCGCCCAGAAGTGGACGATGGAGAGGCGATAGGAGTAGACCGGGCGCTCGGCCTGCTTGGGCACGAAGTAGTACATCATCCCCAGGAAGCCAGCGGTCAGGAAGAAACCGACCGCATTGTGGCCGTACCACCACTGCACCATGGCATCGATGGTGCCGGCATAGATGGAGGTGGAATACATGGGAGTGACCGGGATGGCGGCGTTGTTGACGATGTGCAGCACGGCCACGGTCAGGATGAAGGCAGCGAAGAACCAGTTGGCCACATAGATGTGGGAGGTCTTGCGTTGCTTGAGGGTCATCAGGAACACGATGGCATAGCTGATCCATACCACTGCAATCAGGATATTGATCGGCCACTCCAGCTCGGCATACTCTTTGGTGGTCGTCATGCCCAGCGGCAGTGAGATCACCGCGGAGACGATCACCGCCTGCCAGCCCCAGAAGGTGAAGGCCGCCAGCTTGTCGCCGAACAAGCGGGTCTGGCAGGTCCGCTGCACCACGTAGTAGGAGGTGGCGAACAGCGCCGAGCCGCCAAAGGCGAAGATCACGGCGTTGGTGTGAAGGGGCCGCAGCCGGCCGAAGCTCGTCCACGGCAGTCCTAGATTCAGTTCCGGCCATACCAGCTGTGCGGCAATGATGACACCGAGGAGCATGCCCACGATGCCCCACACCACCGTCATGATCGCGAACTGCCGAACTACCTTGTAGTTGTAGGTCGGGTGTTCAAATGCTGTGCTCATGTCAGTTTCCCATCGAACGCGGTTTGGGGGTTGTCCCGCGACACTCTGCCTCGGTTTACTTCCGCAGGATGATGCAGGTCTTTAACCAACGATGATTCTAGCGCAGGCGTGCGACAAGCTGAACACTCCAATGTGTTGATTCATGAATGCGGAGAGGCTGAAATTGCCAGAGTATTTTCGTCGGGTTTTACCTTCTATAGGGCGCGATACCCTGCACCGATTGCTGCAGGATGGTGATTCGGGCTGTTTGAATATCGAGGGGCTCGGTCCCCTGGAAGTACGTGGAAAGTGTCGGGTGGGACGGCTGATTTTGGCCCATGGCGCCGGCGCGGGGCAGGATTCAACCTTTCTGCAACGGTTGCGTGGTGCACTGGCCGAGTTGGGTGTCCAGACACTGGCCATCGAGTTCGCTTACCTGCAGCAGATGCGTTCTGAGGGGCGACGACGACCGCCGCCTAGGGTCGAGCGTCTGGTCGATGAGCTGGCTCGCTGGTGCGACGGCATGTCGCATCGCGACCTTTCGCCACCCTGGCTCGGGGGTAAGTCGATGGGCGGGCGTGTCGCCAGTTTGCTGGCGGCTCGCGACGGTGCTCCCGGGCTGGTGCTATGCGGATACCCCTTCCATCCGCCCGGTAAACCCGAACGCCTGCGGCTCAGCCATTGGCCGCTGCTGGAGTGTCCATGCCTGGTGGTACAGGGCAGTCGAGATCCCTTCGGGACGCTCGATGAAGTGGCGGGTTATGAGCTCCCCGTGACGGCACGGCTACACTGGCTCGAGGACGGCGACCACGAATGGAAACCGCGTCTCGCCTCGGGCAGGACTCAGTCGCAGCTGATCGATGAGGGAGCGGCGGCAATCGCCGACTTCATGATGGTCAACTCCTGAAACTCCTATTATGCGGGTGGTGCGAGCAAGTCGATGAAAGGGCAGTGGTTCTTTGCTCACGGGCATGCCTTCGCGGGGATGTGAAAAGCGTTGACATTGGTCCGGGCCCCTGTAGAATGCAGCGCCACGTGACCGGGGGTGGTTAGCTCAGCTGGGAGAGCACCAGCCTTACAAGCTGGGGGTCACAGGTTCGAACCCTGTACCACCCACCATCGCTTCGGTGATGCCCGATCATGTAGCAGCAAGGAAGATAGCAGCGGACCGGTAGTTCAGTCGGTTAGAATGCCGGCCTGTCACGCCGGAGGTCGCGGGTTCGAGTCCCGTCCGGTCCGCCATCATCTTCCCAGTCGCAGGTCATCTTGCGGACCGGTAGTTCAGTTGGTTAGAATGCCGGCCTGTCACGCCGGAGGTCGCGGGTTCGAGTCCCGTCCGGTCCGCCATGATGGAAGTCGACAGCAGCAAGTTTGCAGTAACGCGTGGGTGATTAGCTCAGTTGGTTAGAGCACCAGCCTCACATGCTGGGGGTCACTGGTTCGAGTCCGGTATCACCCACCACGCGGACCGGTAGTTCAGTCGGTTAGAATGCCGGCCTGTCACGCCGGAGGTCGCGGGTTCGAGTCCCGTCCGGTCCGCCATCTGCACTCGAATTCTTCAACCCCGAGGCCTTTCATGCCTCGGGGTTGTTTCGTTGGTTACCAGGCTTTTCGGTTGTGCTCTCCGCTATCATGGGTTCGTGGTCCTTTGCGTCGTCTGCCGCAACTATCATACAGTTGTTTGAACAACCCGCTGTTCCGACCGTGAGGATCCTGCCGTGAGTGCTTATCCCCAACTGTTCCGACCCCTGAAGGTTGGCCACCTGACGCTGCCCAACCGTGTGCTGATGGGCTCCATGCACACCAACCTCGAGGAAGCCCCGGACGGTTTCGAGCGCCTGGCGGCCTTCTACGCCGAGCGGGCTCGGGAAGGCGTCGGGCTGATCGTCACCGGCGGTATCGCGCCGCATCCCGAGGGCGCCGTCTTCCAGGGGGCAGCGACGCTCGAGCGGCCCGAGCAGGTGGCGGATCATCGGTGTGTGGTCGAGACCGTTCACGCGGCCGGCGGGCGCATCTGCCTGCAGATCCTGCATGCCGGGCGCTACGCTTATACGCCGGAGCTGGTAGCGCCCTCGGCGCTTCAGGCGCCCATCAATCCCTTCACACCCCGCGAACTCGTCAGTGACGAGGTCGAACCGCGCATTGAGGCCTACGTGCGCTGCGCAACACTGGCCAGGGAGGCCGGCTACGATGGCGTCGAGGTCATGGGGTCGGAAGGCTATCTCATCAACCAGTTCATCTGTCCCCGTACTAACCGGCGCAGTGATGCCTGGGGCGGCAGTCTAGAGAATCGCATTCGCTTCCCGGTAGAGATCGTGAGGCGCATTCGTGAGGCAGCGGGAGACGATTTCCTGCTCATTTTCAGGCTGTCGATGATCGACCTGGTGGAGGAAGGCAGTACCTTCGAGGAGGTCGTTACCCTGGGTCGCGCCCTCGAGGCCGCCGGCGCCGATCTGATCAATACCGGCATCGGCTGGCACGAGGCGCGCGTCCCCACCATCGTCACCAGCGTGCCGCGGGCTGCCTTCACCGAGGTCACCAGGCGGATGAGGGCCGAGCTCTCGGTCCCTCTGATCACCACCAACAGGATCAACATGCCGGACGTGGCGGAGCGGGTGCTCGCCGAGGGGCATGCCGACATGGTCTCCATGGCACGCCCTTTCCTGGCCGATCCGGCCTGGGTGAGCAAGGCGGCGGAAGGACGCAGCGAGGAGATCAATACCTGCATCGCCTGCAACCAGGCGTGCCTGGACCAGATCTTCCAGGGGCGGGTGTCCTCCTGTCTGGTCAATCCGCGCGCCTGTCACGAGACGGAGCTGGTGGTTGCCCCGGCCGCTGCACCGAAGGCCATCGCGGTGGTAGGGGGTGGTCCCGCCGGCCTTGCGGCCGCGGTCACCGCTGCTGAGCGCGGCCATGCCGTGACCCTGTTCGAGCGTAGCAACGAACTGGGTGGCCAGTTCAACCATGCGCGGCGGATACCCGGCAAGGAGGAGTTCGAGGAATCTCTGCGCTACTACCGAACAAGGCTCGACAGGCTGGGCGTCACGCTGCGGCTAGGGACCGAGGCAGACATGCAGGC
The DNA here is from genome assembly GCF_034520545.1 of Halomonas sp. Classification (GTDB taxonomy): domain Bacteria; phylum Pseudomonadota; class Gammaproteobacteria; order Pseudomonadales; family Halomonadaceae; genus Halomonas. The sequence goes on along the minus strand of NZ_JAXHNN010000014.1, from coordinate 98,802 downwards.
CCTGCGCGATTTCGATGTGGCGGTGCTGGCCACCGGGGTGCGGCCGCGCCGGCTCGAGTTGCCGGGTATCGACCACCCGAAGGTCATCGGCTACCCGACGGCGATCACCCATCCCGAGCGGGTCGGCAGGCGGGTGGCGATTATCGGGGCAGGGGGCATCGGCTTCGATGTGGCGGAGCTGCTGACCCACGTTGGCCATACCACTCAGGCGATCACCGCCTGGTGCGACGAGTGGGGGGTAGACCTGTGCGTGACGCATCGTGGTGGGCTCAAGGCGCCCCAGCGACCTATGGCACCTCGGCAGGTCACCCTGCTGCAGCGCAAGACCACCAAGCCCGGCAAGGGGCTTGGAAAAACCACCGGCTGGGTACACCGGGCCTCGCTCAAGCATCGCGGGGTCGAGACCTTGGTCGGCTGCGAGTATCTCGGCATCGATGACCAGGGGTTGCATATCCGCATCGACGGCGAACCCTGTTGTCTCGAGGTCGATACCATCGTGGTCTGTGCCGGCCAGGAGCCGGTGCGGGAGCTGCTCGCTCCACTTCAGGCGGCCGGCATGGCCGTGCATGTCATCGGCGGCGCCGACGAGGCGGCTGAGCTGGATGCCCGTCGGGCCATCGAACAGGGAACTCGTGTGGCTGCAGAGCTCTGACGTCCTTGGCTGGGCGCCTGCGTCGATCTGGCGCTGACCACTCGCCAGCCTGCTCCGTTGGGGCGGCGTTGTGTCACCGTTTAATCCTTCGCAATTCCTTATGAACCGAGTGACGTCCGCCGAACTCTTACTAGGTGAGGGCTCGGGTGCGTTGATTGGTGAGGCAAGCCGTTATCCGCTGATGCTGTCTACGCTGATGAGACCCCACCCCGGCCTGTCATTGCCATGTCGAGTGGCCGGGGATCCGGGCATACAGGAGGCATCGATGAGCATCTTCGATCATGTGCAGAACCGCTTCTCTCGCGTCCAGCAGGAAGAGATGAGCCTGCAGGAGTATCTGGAACTCTGCCGCCAGGAGCCTGTGGCCTATGCCACGGCAGCCGAACGGATGCTGGAGGCCATCGGAGAACCTGAGGTGATCGATACCGCGAAGGATCCGCGGCTGTCCCGTATCTTTTCCAACAAGGTGATCCGTCGCTATCCGGCCTTTGCCGAGTTCTACGGCATGGAGGAGGCGATCGAGCAGATCGTCGCCTATTTCCGTCATGCCGCCCAGGGGCTAGAGGAGCGCAAGCAGATTCTCTACCTGCTGGGGCCGGTGGGGGGTGGCAAGTCATCCTTGGCCGAGCGGCTCAAGCTGCTGATGGAAAAGGTGCCCTTCTACGCCATCAAGGACTCACCGGTCTACGAGTCCCCGCTGGGTCTGTTCTCACCGGAGGAAGACGGCGAACTGCTGGAGAAGGAGTACAACATTCCCCAGCGCTACCTCAAGAGCGTGATGTCGCCCTGGGCCGCCAAGCGTCTCAAGGAATACGGGGGCGACATCTCTCAGTTCCGGGTGGTGCGTCTCTATCCCTCGCGGCTCAACCAGATCGCCATCTCCAAGACCGAGCCCGGTGACGAGAACAACCAGGACATCTCATCGCTGGTGGGCAAGGTGGATATCCGCCAGCTCGAGCTCTATTCCCAGGACGACCCGGATGCCTACAGCTTCTCCGGCGGGTTGTGCCGCGCCAACCAGGGGCTGATGGAGTTCGTCGAGATGTTCAAGGCGCCGATCAAGGTGCTGCATCCGCTGCTGACAGCGACCCAGGAAGGCAACTACAACCCCACCGAGGGCATGGGCGCGATCCCCTTCGATGGCGTGGTGCTTGCCCACTCCAACGAAAGCGAATGGCAGACCTTCCGCAACAATCGCAACAACGAGGCCTTTCTCGACCGGGTCTACATCGTCAAGGTGCCCTATTGCCTGCGCGTTACCGAAGAGATCAACATCTACAAGAAACTCCTCGAGCATTCCTCGTTGGCCGAGGCGCCCTGTGCCCCGGATACCCTGCGAATGCTGGCCCAGTTCTCGGTGCTCTCGCGGCTCAAGGAGCCAGAGAATTCGAGCATCTACTCCAAGATGCGGGTCTATGACGGCGAGAACCTCAAGGACACCGATCCCAAGGCCAAATCGATCCAGGAGTATCGCGACGCAGCCGGGGTGGACGAGGGCATGGAGGGGCTCTCGACGCGCTTCGCCTTCAAGATCCTCTCCAAGGTGTTCAATTTCGATAACCACGAGGTAGCGGCTAACCCGGTTCACCTGCTCTACGTACTCGAGCAGCGCCTGGAGCAGGAGCAGCTCCCTCGGGAGACCTTCGAGCGCTACCTGCGCTTCATCAAGGAGTTCCTGGCTCCGCGCTACGTTGATTTCATCGGCAAGGAGATCCAGACCGCCTACCTCGAATCCTATTCCGAGTACGGCCAGAACATCTTCGACCGCTACGTCACCTACGCCGACTTCTGGATCCAGGATCAGGAGTACCGGGACCCCGAGACCGGCGAGTTCCTCGACCGTCAGGCTCTCAACGAGGAGCTGGAGAAGATCGAGAAGCCGGCAGGCATCTCCAACCCCAAGGACTTCCGCCACGAGGTGGTCAACTTCGTATTGCGGGCGCGTGCTCAGAACAACGGGATGAACCCCAGCTGGCAGTCCTACGAAAAGCTGCGGGGGGTAATCGAGCACAAGATGTTCGCCAATACCGAGGAGCTGCTCCCGGTGATCTCCTTCAACGCCAAGGCCTCGACGGCGGACCAGAAGAAGCACGAGGACTTCGTGGCACGCATGGTCGATCGCGGCTACACCGAGAAGCAGGTGCGCCTGCTCTCCGAGTGGTACCTGCGGGTTCGCAAGTCGCAGTAGGCCGAGGAGGTCGACATGACCTATTTCATCGATCGCCGAGCCAATGTCAAGCACAAGAGTGCGGTCAACCGCCAGCGCTTCCTCGATCGTTACCGCACCCATATCAAGCGGTCGGTCGAGGAAGCGGTGAATCGCCGTTCGATCACCGACATGGAGCGTGGCGAGAAGGTCTCGATTCCTGCTCGGGATATCTCAGAGCCGGTCTTCCAGCATGGCCCGGGGGGCAAGCGCGCCATCGTCGCGCCGGGCAACAAGGAGTTTGTCGAGGGGGACCGGCTGCGCCGTCCCGGCGGCGGGGGTGGCGGCGACGGTGCCGGGGAGGGTGGCGCTTCCAACCAGGGCGAGGGCATGGACGAGTTCGCCTTTACCCTGAGTCGCGAGGAGTTCCTCGACTTCGTCTTCGACGGCCTGGAGTTGCCGCATCTGGAACGCAAGGCCCTGGTGGACCTCGAGGAGGTGCGCCCGGTGCGGGCCGGGGTGTCGAAGGAAGGCGTGCCGGCGCGCATCAACATCGTGCGCTCCATGCGCGAGGCCCAGGCCCGACGCATCGCCATGCGCGCGCCGATCCGCCGAGCGCTGCGCGAGGCCGCCCAGGCATTGACCGACGAGGAGCGCAAGGATCCGGTGCTTCGCAACCCCGCCCGTATCGCCGAGCTCAAGGCGGAGATCGAGCGCCTGGAGAGGCGCCTCAAGGCAGTACCCTTCATCGACACTTACGATCTGCGCTACAACAATCTTATCGACCAGCCCCAGCCGTCCAGCAAGGCGGTGATGTTTTGCGTGATGGACGTTTCGGGATCCATGACCCAGGCCCACAAGGACATCGCCAAGCGCTTTTTCCTGCTGCTCTATCTCTTCCTGGAGCGTAACTACGAGAAGGTCGAACTGGTCTTCGTTCGCCACCATACCGCGGCCAAGGAGGTCGACGAGGAGGAGTTCTTCTATTCCCGCGAGACCGGCGGCACCATCGTTTCCAGTGCCCTGACGATGGTCGACGAGATAATCGAGGCTCGCTATCCCCCCGGGCAGTGGAATCTCTATGTGGCCCAGGCCTCGGATGGCGACAACTGGGACGACGATTCCATTACCTGTCGCGACCTGCTCATCGAACGGCTGATGCCACGGCTGCAGTACTTCACCTACGTGGAGATCACCCCCCACGCTCACCAGGCGCTGTGGGAGGAGTACGAGCGGGTGGAAGCCGAATATGCCGAGCGATTCGCCATGCGCCAGATCGTCGATGCGGGAGACATCTATCCGGTCTTTCGCGAGCTGTTCAAGCGCCGCATTGCCAGCACTTGACCATCAGATCAGGCGGCCCGAGGAGGCAGCATGACCCCACGCAAGCCCATCGCTACCGGTTCCGACTGGAGCTTCGAGATCCTCCACGCCTTCGAGGACGAGATCGCACGCCTGGCGGATGAATATCGCCTGGATACCTATCCCAATCAGATCGAGGTCATCACCACCGAGCAGATGATGGATGCCTACGCCAGCGTGGGCATGCCGGTGGGCTACCACCACTGGTCCTTCGGCAAGCAGTTCCTGGCCGTGGAGCAGGCCTATCGGCGTGGTCAGATGGGGCTGGCCTATGAACTGGTGATCAACTCGGACCCCTGCATCGCCTACCTGATGGAGGAGAACACCCTGATGATGCAGGTGCTGGTCATGGCCCACGCCTGCTATGGCCACAACTCCTTCTTCAAGGGCAACTATCTGTTCCGCACCTGGACGGATGCCTCGTCCATCGTCGACTATCTCGTATTCGCCCGGAAGTACATCAGCGAGTGCGAGGAGCGCCACGGTGTGGCCGCAGTGGAGCAACTGCTTGACGCCTGTCATGCCCTGCAGAACTATGGCGTCGACCGCTACAAGCGCCCCTCGCCTGTTTCCGCTGCCGAGGAGGCGCGCCGGCAGAAGGAGCGCGAAGAGCATCTTCAGGCCCAGGTCAACACGCTGTGGCGGACCATTCCCGGCCGGGCTCCGGCGGATGTGCTGGTAGGGGGCCACGACGAGGAGGACCCGCTCGGCCTTCGCGAGGGCGGGCGTTATCCCCCGGAGCCGCAGGAGAACCTGCTCTACTTCATCGAGAAGAATGCCCCCCTGCTAGCCCCCTGGCAGCGCGAGGTGGTGCGCATCGTGCGCAAGATGGCCCAGTACTTCTATCCCCAGCGTCAGACCCAGGTGATGAACGAGGGCTGGGCGACCTTCTGGCATTACACCCTGATGAACCGGCTCTTCGATGAAGGCCTGGTGGATGAAGGGCTGATACTGGAGTTCCTGCAGTCACATACCGCGGTGGTCAACCAGCCGGCCTTCGACAGCCCCTACTTCAGTGGCATCAACCCCTACGCGCTGGGCTTCGCCATGTTCAGCGACATCAAGCGCATGTGTCAGGCGCCCACCGAGGAGGATCGCGAGTGGTTCCCTGATACCGCGGGAAGCGATTGGCTGGAAGTCGTGCATTTTGCCATGCGCAACTTCAAGGACGAATCCTTCATCCAGCAGTACCTGTCGCCCAAGGTGATTCGCGACCTCAAGCTGTTCATGGTGGTCGACGACGACCAGGAGGAGATGCTGGAGGTGGCGGTGATACATGATGAACGCGGCTATCGGCGCATTCGCGAGTCCCTCGCCACCCAGTACGCCCTGGCGGTACGTGAACCCAATATCCAGGTCTACTCGGCGGACATCCGTGGCGATCGTTCGCTGACCCTGCGCCACGTCCAGGATAGCCGGCGCCCGTTGGCGCGTAGCGTCTACCCGGTGATCCGTCACCTTTATCAGCTGTGGGGCTTCCCGGTGCGGCTGGAGTCGGTGCAGGGTGAGGAGGTGGCACGCCGTTATCACTGGCCTTTACCCGAGGAGGAACGGCGCGACTGATGCTGTCCGAACGACAAGACCCGCGCCATGGCGCGGGTCTTGTATTATCCAGCCTGCATTCGGCCAATTGGCGTCGATCAGGCCTGGGCCGTCCAGGACTGGCACCAGCCACCGGGTTCGACGCTGTTCTGCGGGAAGAGCTGACAGCCTTGGCTATCGGCCTGGTAGAACATGCAGTTGTCGCAGCGTTCGCCTTCCTCGTAGGCCGGATGGTCGCTGGCGTCGCTGGCATTCTCGACGTAGTTCAGGGCCTGGGCCTGGTCGGCGCTCGGGTCGAGCCGCGGCAGGTCCTGTGCGAAGGCACTTTTCGACAGGATGCCGGCACCGAGGGGTAGGGCGGCAAGGCCCAGCAGGCTGTTGCGCATGAAATCACGACGGCTATGGTCGGCCATGGTCTCTCCTTGTCATCACTATGGGTCTAGAGGTCACGGTGGGGCAATCACGATGCCCGTTTTTCTTGGCGAGTGGTCAATCCACTTCTTGTTTCCGACAGGTGCATCCCTGCGGAGTTCGTTTTACCTATAGTAGTAAACTGATGGGGGCATCGCGAACCGATCGAGGCGTGTGCGGCGTTTCGCCGCAACGTTGCCGTTCCAGAAGGAGGTAGGCTATGGCGTTCACTCGATTTTCCTCGCCGATCGGCGAGATACTGCTGTGCGGTGACGCAGACGGGCTGCAGAGGTTAGTGCTGGCGGCCGAGCAGACGCCGGATCCGGGAGAGGTGGTCCGGGACGACGAAGCTCTTGGTGAGGCGCGTGACCAGCTGCTCGGCTATTTCGCAGGCCGCAGGCGCCACTTCAGCCTTGACCTGGCCCCCGGGGGCAGTGACTTCCAGCGACAAGTGTGGTCGGCACTGCTGAGGATTCCCTATGGTGAGACACGTACCTATGGCCAGCTGGCCCGCCAAATGGGTCGGGAAGGGGCCGCTCGTGCCATCGGCGCGGCCAGTGGCGCCAATCCCTTGCCGCTGCTGATTCCCTGCCACCGCCTGGTGGCCGCTGACGGCATGGGAGGCTACAGCGGCGGGCTTGAGCTCAAGCGCCGGCTGCTGGTCCTGGAGGGGAGCCTCAGCCAGGAGTGACGCCTCGGTTCAGCGCCCTCGATGTCGCTGCTATACTCGCGCCAGCTGTTGTGGTCGCCGGGTCGGCCGTAGAACGATACGCGCGCAAGCGCCTGGAGCAGGGAGACGTCCGATGCAGAACGCAGTGATTCTGATCAATGCCGAGAAGGGCCAGGTAAAGGCCGTGGCCGAGCGGTTGGCCGATATCGAGGGAATCAGCGAAGTCTATTCCACCTGTGGCCGCTATGATCTGGTGGCCATCGCGCGCACCCGTGATTTCGAGAGCCTGGCGGAGCTGGTGACCGGGCGGCTCAATGCCGTCGAGGGCATTCGCGACACCGAGACGCTCAATGCCATGCAGGTCCACTCCCGCCACGATCTGGAGACCATGTTCTCCCTGGGCTGGTGAGAAGTCGCAGCTCTCAATAGGTTGGGACAGGGAAGGTTCGTGCATGGCAGCAAGACGAAGGCGCATCGCCAGCCGCTGGCGTCGCTGGGTGCGTCGCTTCGGCATCACGGCACTGTTCGTGGTGGTGGCTACGGGGCTCTGGCATTTCCAGGAGCGTGAACTCCGCGACGGACTCAGCTGGCAGGGCGTCACTACCTGGCAGGAGCTCTCCCCGCTGAGCTTTCATCGCGTGCTGCGCAACGACGGCTTCCTGTTGGGGTGGTCCGACGTGCGGGTCAATGCGCTGTGGGTCAGCTATCTGCTGCACGAGGTCGAGGACCCGAGCGCCGGGCCGCGCCCCGGGTTCCAGCGCGACTGGCGGACCCTGTGGCCGATCTCGCCGGATAGCTACTTCGGTAGCGGCTATGACCGGGGGCACCTCGCTCCCAACTATGCGATCGCCGCGGTCCATGGCCGCGATGCCCAGCTCGACACCTTCTACATGAGCAATATGTCGCCCCAGCGACCCGAGCTCAACCGGCGCCTATGGCAACGCCTGGAAGAGGTGGTGATGGATCGCTTCGTGCCACGCTTAGGTATCCTCCAGGTGATCACCGGCCCGGTATTCCCGGCACCGTTCCGGAGCAATGTGCTCAACCGGGTCGGCCTGGTGGAGGTGCCTGAGGCCTTCTACAAGATCCTGGTGGTGCCGGGTGAGGAGCCGCGTGCCCTGGCCTTCCTCATGCCGCAGCGCGTCACGGGCGACGAGCCGCTGGATGATTTCCTGGTCAGCATCGATGAGGTGGAGGCGCTTACCGGCCTGGATTTCTTCCCGCAGCTCCCTGAAGCGGCTGCCGTGGAACTGGAGGCCGAGATAGAGACCGCGGGCTGGGGGCTCGAGGCCGTGTCCAGGTTGCCAGGCCGATTCTAAACGGCGGACACAAAAAACCGCGACGCCATGTTCGCGGTTTCCTGTGAGGCTGCAATGTTGACTCGTCTGCACGACGCGAATGGTGCCCAGGAGAGGACTTGAACCTCCACATCCATAAGGATACTAGCACCTGAAGCTAGCGCGTCTACCAATTCCGCCACCTGGGCGCATCATGCTGTCGTCGTGTTCGCGGTCATCGTGTATGCGATGGTGCCCAGGAGAGGACTTGAACCTCCACGTCCATAAGGACACTAGCACCTGAAGCTAGCGCGTCTACCAATTCCGCCACCTGGGCGAACACGAGCGATTCGAGCTGACAAAGAGCGTGGGAGTAAACTCCCTGGTACCCGTTCGAGTGCGACGGTATACCGTTGGTGCCCAGAAGAGGACTTGAACCTCCACGTCCATAAGGACACTAGCACCTGAAGCTAGCGCGTCTACCAATTCCGCCATCTGGGCAGGCGAGGCGTATGCTACCGGATTCGTTCGCCGATGCAAGCGGATCTGGCTGCGGCGCGACGGATTTTTGTCGACTTCCCTGTTTAGCCTGCGCTGCCGCGGTTGGGTGATGCGGGCTCCGGCGCTATACTGCACACATGACAATACACCTGAAATGCCAGATGCCACGCGCCGGACGTCGTCCCCGCGCCCTTTCGAGCACGCTGCTCCCGATGCCGCCAAGGATGCCTACTGCATGACCCACTGGACGCTCAGCGACGATCCGCACGCTAAACGCGAAGCCCATAAGTACGACAAGCCCGCTCCCAGCCGTGAATACCTGCTCGCCCGTTTGGAGGAGGCCGGCAAGCCGCTCACTCATGAAGCGATGAGCCAGCAGCTAGGCCTCGAGGACGAGGAGCTCCAGGAAGCGGTGCGTCGGCGCCTGGCGGCGATGGAACGCGATGGGCAGGTGCTGCGCAACCGTCGTGGCGCTTACGCACTGATCGACAAGCTCGACCTGATCAAGGGCAAGGTGCTGGGGCACCGCGATGGCTTCGGCTTCCTGCTGCGTGATGACGGCAAGAAGCCCGACCTGGTGCTGCCGCCGCGACAGATGCGCCGCGTCTTCCATGGCGACCATGTGCTGGTGCGAGTCAGTGGCCGTGATCGCCGGGGTCGCGACGAGGCCACCATCGTCGAGATGCTGGCGCGCAACACCCAGACCATCGTTGGGGTATACCGCGCGAATACTCCGGAATTCGGGGTGCTGATCCCCGAGAACGCCCGCATTACGCAGGAAGTCATCATTCCCCACAGTGCCTGTGGCGGTGCCCAGGATGGCCAGGTGATCTCGGCGAAGATCGTCCAGCAGCCAGAGACCCGGGTGCAGCCGGTGGGTGAGGTGGTCGAGGTGCTCGGCGAGCGCATGGACCCCGGGATGGAGATCGACATCGCCATCCGCAGCTACGAGATTCCCGCCGAGTTCCCGCCGGATGTCCACGACCAGATCGCCGGCATGTCCGCCGAGGTAGCCGAGCAGGACAAGCTTCACCGCATCGACCTGCGCGACGTTCCGCTGGTGACTATCGATGACGAGAGCGCCAAGGATTTCGACGACGCCGTCTGTGCCTGGAAGACCAAATCGGGCAGCTGGAAGCTGCTGGTGGCCATCGCCGATGTCTCACACTACGTGCGTCCCGGCAGTGCCCTGGACCAGGAGGCGATTACCCGCGGCAACTCGGTATACTTCCCGGGCCAGGTGGTGCCGATGCTGCCGGAGCTGCTTTCCAACGGGCTCTGCTCGTTGAACCCGGCCGTCGACCGGCTGGCGCTGGTCTGCGAGATGAACATCTCCCAGAGTGGCGCGATCAGCCGCTATCGTTTCTACGAGGCGGTGTTCCAGTCCCATGCGCGCCTCACCTACAACAAGGTGTCGGCCATCCTCGATGACCAGGGTGAAGAGGGCGATGCCCTACGCGAGCAGTACCGGGAACTGGTGCCGTCGCTGAAGAATCTGCACTCGCTGTATACATTGCTGCGGGAGGCCCGAGTGGAGCGGGGGGCCATTGACTTCGAGACCACTGAGACGGCCATCGTCTTCAACGATGAGCGCAAGATCGAGAAGATCGTCCCGCGCACGCGCAACGATGCCCACAAGATCATCGAGGAGTGCATGCTGGCGGCCAACGTGGCGACGGCGCGCTTCCTCGACAAGCACGACCTGCCGGCCCTCTACCGCATCCATGAGAAGCCCTCGCCGGAACGTCTCGACAAGCTACGCCTGTTTCTCAACGAGCTGGGCCTGTCGCTCGGTGGTGGCGACGACCCGACCCCCCAGGACTATCGCGACCTGGCCGAGGCGATCAAGGGGCGCGATGATGCCGACGTCATCCAGACGGTGATGTTGCGCTCCATGAGTCGGGCGGTCTATTCGCCGCAGAACGACGGCCATTTCGGCCTGGCGTATCCGGCCTATGCGCACTTCACCTCGCCGATCCGGCGTTATCCGGACCTGCTGGTCCACCGCGCCATCCGTTCGGTGATTCGTGGTCCGCGCCAGACCAATACCGTGCTGCGTGCCGAGGGGGCCAGTGTGGAACCCCCCAGCAAGTGGGCCCCCTACACCTTCGAACAGATGCTCGAGCTCGGCGAGCATTGCTCGATGACCGAGCGGCGTGCCGACGATGCCACCCGCGACGTGGAGGACTGGCTCAAGTGCGAGTTCATGTCCGACAAGCTTGGCGAGGTCTACGACGGCAGCATTGCGTCGGTGACCCAGTTCGGCATCTTCGTGCGCCTCGACGAGGTGTTCGTGGAGGGGTTGGTGCATGTCACCTCGCTCCCCTCCGACTACTACCACTACGAGCCCGAGAAGCATCGCCTCAAGGGTGAGCGCAGCGGCATGAGCTACCGCCTGGGTGACGGTGTCACCGTGCAGGTGGCCCGCGTCGACCTGGACGATCGCAAGATCGATTTCGAATTGGCCGACGACAAGCCACGCCCCAAACGCCAACCGCGCAAGAGCCGCGGTGGCAACAAGTCGGCCGAGGGCGGTGGCAGCAAGCCCTCAGAGGCGGGGGGTGGCAAGCCCGGCGACAAGTCGGGCAAGAGCGGTAGGCGTCGTCGTGGCCCGCGTCGCTCGAAGGCACGCAGCTGATGGCGGCAAGTCGCAAGCCCCGGCACGACACCAAGCCGGGGCAGGCAAGCAAGGTCCAGAAACACGCCGGAGGTAAGGCGCCTCGCGCACCTGCACCGCCTGGAGGGCTCGAGGCGGTGTTCGGCGTGCATGCGGTGCGGGCACTGCTCGACCGGGGCGAGGCGCCCCGTGAAGTCTGGGTCCAGGAGGGCTCTGCCGGCACGCGCCTGGCCGAGTTGGCCGAGGTGGCACGCCAGGGTGGCGCACGCCTCCACTCCCGTCCTCGGGACGAGCTCGACCGCTTGGCCCAGGGTGCCTCTCACCAGGGCATCATCGCCTTTGCCACGCCGCTCGCCTTCGAGGGCGAGACCTCGCTGTGGTTGAGGCTGGAGGGCTGGCCCCATGCGCCGCCGCCGCTCCTGCTGGTGCTCGACGGCATCACCGACGTGCACAATTTCGGTGCCTGCTTGCGAAGCGCCGATGCCGCGGGCGTGCACGGGGTGATTGTGCCCAAGGACAAGGCGGCACCGCTCAATGCTATGGTGCGCAAGGTGGCCTGCGGCGCCGCCGAGAGCATGCCGGTCTACCAGGTCACCAACCTGGCCCGGGCCATGGCCAGGCTCAAGGAACTCGGCGTCTGGATCACCGGCACCGCCGGCGAGGCCGAGGCGAGCCTCTTCGAGGCCGACTTCACCGGCCCCGCGGCGCTGGTGATGGGGGCCGAAGGCAAGGGAATGCGTCGCCTCACCCGCGAGGCCTGCGATTCCCTGGTCAAGCTGCCCATGGCCGGCAGCGTTTCCAGCCTCAACGTCTCGGTGGCCACCGGTATCTGCCTGTTCGAGGCGGCACGTCAGCGCAACGCTTCTGTGACTTGCTAGTCGGGCCGCATATCATTAAAATGCTTGCGCCCTCTCGTCTTGCAAGAGGGCCTTTCTGTCTTCTGACAATCACTCCTTGCTTCCCCTGAGCGATTCGAGATCGCCACTGAGGAAGCTGCCAAACCGCAAGGAGATTTCATGCGTCACTACGAGATCGTCTTCATGGTCCACCCGGACCAGAGCGAGCAGGTACCGGCCATGGTCGAGCGCTATACCAGCCTTGTCACCGAAAATGGCGGCACAGTGCATCGCCTCGAAGATTGGGGCCGTCGCCATATGGCCTACCCGATCAACAAGATCCACAAGGCTCACTACGTGCTGATGAACGTCGAGTGCAGCGGCGAGACCCTCGACGAGATCGAGAACATCTTCCGCTTCAACGACGCCATCATTCGCAGCCTGGTGGTTCGCGCCAAGGAAGCCGTCACCGAGGCCTCACCGATGATGAAGCCGGTGGAAGAGAAGCGTGTCCGTCGCGACGAGAAGCCGCGCAGCACCGAATCCGAATCCGCCTGAGCCACCCCATCGCACCTCTGAAGGAGACTTCCCATGGCACGCTTTTTCCGTCGCCGCAAGTTCTGCCGTTTCACCGCTGAAGGCGTGAAGCAGATCGATTACAAGGATCTGGACACACTCAAGGCCTACATCACCGAGACCGGCAAGATCGTTCCCAGCCGCATCACCGGGACCAAGGCCCGTTACCAGCGCCAGCTGTCCTCCGCCATCAAGCGGGCACGCTACCTGGCGCTTCTGCCCTACACCGACAGCCACCAGTAAAGCACCCGCGCGTGATGTTGCCCGTTGCCCGCTGGATGATGCGCGGCACCCCCCACGCCGCCGCTGGGGCGGCCGTGGCCACCTTGATTCCGTGGCTATTCTGGCTGGGGGCCGCTGTGGCGGCCCTGGCCACGCTCCGGCAAGGTATGGCGGCGTCGCTGCCGGTGATCATTGCTGCGGCCGTACCGGCCGGCTGGTGGTGGATCCAGGGAGACGTCATTCCGCTGGCCAGTATTCTGCTGGTCGTGCTGATGGCGGTAGTGCTGCGTTCACGTCTGCGCTGGAGCGAGGCGCTCCTTGCCGGCACCCTGGCCGGGGCTGTGATGATCCAGCTGGACATCTTCCTGCCGCCGGGCGGGGCCGGTCCCGTTCTGGAGCAGTTGCGACAGGGTTCACCGGACATCGCGGAGATGCTCTCCGAGCTCTCTCGCCAGGGCATGGACACCGAGCAGCTGGCCGGGCTGTTGATCAGTGGCGTGACCGGGCTGATCGTGCTGCTCGCCGCTGTGGCCTGCCTGGCCCTGGCGCGCGGCTGGCAGGCTGGGCTCTACAACCCGGGCGGGTTCCGTGAAGAGTTCCATGGCCTGCGCCTGGCGCCCCGGGAACTCGCCATGTTGGTAGCGCTTGGTGTGCTGGGGGCAGTGCTGGGGCTTCCGGCCCTGGGCATGTTGGCTTGGGTGCCACTGCTGGTGGCCGGCGTCGCGCTGGTGCATGGTTTTATCGGATTGAAGGGAATGAACGGGCTGTGGCTGGTCGCCTTCTATGTGCTGCTGATCACCACCTGGCCCATGATTCTCATCGTGCTGTTCGTGGCCTTCATCGACACGTTCGCGGACTTCCGCGGACGACTGGCCCGCAGCCACTGACAAGAGGTTTACGAGAATGGACGTCATTCTGCTCGACAAGATTGGCAAGCTGGGCGGTCTGGGTGACCAGGTCACCGTCAAGCCCGGCTATGGCCGCAACTACCTGGTGCCTTATGGATTGGCCGTGCCGGCCAGCAAGGAGAACATCCAGGCCTTCCAGGCCCAGCGTGCCGAGCTCGAGGCGCAGGCCGCCGAGCGCAAGGCGGTCGCCGAGGCGCGTGCCGAACAGCTCAACGACATCGAACTGTCGCTGGTCTCCAAGGCTGGTGACGAGGGCAAGCTGTTCGGTTCGATCGGTCCGCGTGACCTGGCGGAGGCCATATCCAGCGCCGGGATCGAGGTTGCGAAGAGCGAAGTTCGTATGCCGCAGGGCCCGATTCGCCAGACCGGCGAGTACGACATCGTCCTGCACCTGCATGCCGAAGTCGATGCCACCGTCCGTGTGGTGGTCGTGGCCGAATAAGAAGGTCAGCGTGTCGGCACGCCCTGGTGGGCGTGCATCGAAAAGGGGGGCGAGGAGTGAATCCTCGTCCCCTTTTGCGTCGTGCGTCGTGTCATGAACAGGCCCCGTCGTCCTGCCTGGGCATGGGGTCGTAGCGCGCCTTCGCGTAGAATGAATCTGCCCCCTTTCTCCTTGAAGGTCCGTGCACCATGAACGAACCCCTCACCCTCGACCGGGAAACTGCCGCCCTCAAGGTGCCGCCGCATTCGCTGGAGGCCGAACAATCGGTGCTCGGTGGTCTGATGCTCGACAATCAGGCATGGGACAACGTGGCCGAACGTTTGGTGGCGGATGACTTTTATCGTTATGAGCACCGGCTGATCTTCAACGTCATGGCCCGCCTGGCCGAGGCGGGACGCCCGCTGGACGTGGTAACCCTCTCCGAGGCGCTGGAAGGGCGCGACCAGCTCGATACCGTGGGTGGCCTGGCCTACCTGGCGGAGCTGGCCAGGAACACCCCGTCCGCGAGCAATATCCGCGCCTATGCTGATATCGTCCGCGAGCGCGCGACTCTGCGCAAGCTGATCCGTGCGGCCAGCCAGATCGCCGATGGCGCCTTCACCCCCCAGGGGCGCCCCGCCGATGAGCTGGTCGACGAGGCCGAGCGGCTGGTGTTCCAGATCAGCGAGGAGCGTCCCAAGTCGGGGGGGGCGATCGGCATGAGTGAGCTTTTGACCAAGGCAGTGGATCGCATCGACGAGCTCTTCAACCTGCAGGGCGAGATGACCGGACTCTCCACCGGCTTCCGCGACCTGGACGAGATGACATCGGGGCTGCAACCCTCGGATCTGGTGATCATCGCGGGCCGCCCCTCCATGGGCAAGACCACCTTCGCCATGAACATGGTCGAACATGCGGTGATCGCCAGCGACAAGCCGGTGATGGTGTTCTCCATGGAGATGCCCGCGGATTCACTGATGCTGCGCATGCTTTCATCGCTGGGGCGTATCGATCAGACCCGAGTGCGCACCGGCCAGCTGGAGGACGAGGACTGGCCGCGCCTGACCTCGGCAGTCAACCTGCTGAAGGACAAGCAGTTGTTCATCGATGATACCGCCGCGTTGTCGCCCAACGAGATGCGCTCGCGGATTCGCCGTGTGGTGCGTGAACACGGCAACCTGTCGCTGATCATGATCGATTACCTGCAGCTGATGCAGATTCCCGGCTTCTCCGAGAACCGCACCGGCGAGATCTCCGAGATCTCGCGCTCGCTCAAGGGACTGGCCAAGGAGTTCGGCTGTCCGGTGCTGGCGCTTTCCCAGCTCAACCGCTCGCTGGAGCAGCGCCCCAACAAGCGTCCGGTGATGTCGGACCTGCGCGAGTCGGGTGCCATCGAGCAGGATGCTGACATCATCGGCTTCGTCTATCGTGACGAGGTCTACAATCCGGATAATCCCGATAACCAGGGGTTGGCCGAGGTGATCATCGGCAAGCAGCGGAACGGCCCCATCGGCACCGTACACATGGCGTTTATAGGAAAGTATACCCGTTTCGAGGACCTGGCCCCGGACAGCTACCGCGAGGCTTTCGGCGGGTGAGGGCGCACCCTTGAGTCCCGGGACCGGCCCCGTATAATGCCGACCCCTCGAATCACACAGGAAGGAGGCAGCATGGCAGGCGGATTCCGACGCGGCAATCGCCGGCGTACCCCGAAGCTCGAAGGGCGAGGGGAGCTCCAGTCGATGGAGCGTGAAGGCCCCTTCAAGGAGTGGCTGGGAATGCCCGATCTCTATCGCTACCACCTGGTGGTGGACGGCGAGGCCTACAGCTATCAGACCGAGGATACCGAGTTGCCGGTCCAGGTTGGCGACCGGGTGGTGTTCCGCTACAAGGAGACCAAGGCCGGCAACTGGGTGGACCGCAACTCGCTGGGCAAGGCCATCGATCCCTCCGAATATCAGTAAGTCTGGAACCTGACGAAGTGGTCAAGGTCACAACAGGTATTGTCGATGACACGGTACTGTCATCGGTTGCAGTCAAGCTGTGGTCGAACTTTTATCTCGACATCGGCGATCCGGACAACAGGAGCAGGAGGAAGGACCCATGGAATTTCAGGAACTGAAGGCCTTCGTGGCCCGTCACGACAACTTCGAGATCCGCGTTATCGGCCATGCCGGTAGCCGGTTCTATCAGATCGAACTGGAGGACATCGAGGGACAGCGCCATATGCTGACTCGCCAGGGCAAGCCGGTGCTGTTTCGCGCGCTGGATGACGTCTACCTGGAGCTCAAGCGCGCCGGTATCCACCGCGCCTATCTGGTACAGCAGGTGCCCCACGATGAAGTTGTCGGCCGCGAGACCCACTATCAGGATCCCCTGACTTCGCGCATGCCGCTAGACTTCTGACCCTATCCCCTATCCCTTACTTGCCGCCGCCGTTTTAGCCAGCGCCCCAGGCGCAGGCGGCGGCGGGCAAACCACCGATATCCCGCATCCATCATACCCGTGATCCCCGGCAGGGTGCTTAGCCATACCAGCCGACGATAGCCCAGTACCGTATAGAGCGCGCGGCTGGCATCCATGCCGATGTACCAACGACCTTCCGCATCCTGCACGTGAAGCCGGCCCATCATCGCCTCAAAGCTCGTGCCCAGCGACGCGGCATCGAAGTCTGGTGCCTGTATATCCACCAGCCTGACGTGCGCGCGGCGCGGATGGCCCTCCAGCCAGGTCACCTCGCGCTGGCAGAGCGGGCAGTGACCATCGTGATAGAGCGTCACTGGAGGGCGGGCCTCGAGGGTATCGCCTCGTGTCATGGTGTCGTCTCCTGAGCGGCGTCGTAGCCTGCCAGATGCTCGCCTTGTCCGTAGGCAGGCGCGGTCTCGAGCTCCGCCAAGAAGGCCTCGGCCTGCTCGCGCATGGCCGCCCGCTTGTCGTCGTTCATGCGCCGTAGGCTGCCGTAGATAAGCTTCATGCGCGGGTTGCCGCTCAGGGTATCGGCGTGGCGCTCCAGGAAGGCCCAGTAGAGGCTGTTGAAGGGGCAAGCATCTGGCCCTGTCACTAGCTTCGGGTTGAAGCGGCAGTGCCGGCAGTGGTTCGACATGCGATCGATGTACTTTCCCGATGCGCAGTAGGGCTTGGAGCCCATCAGTCCGCCATCGGCGTGCAGCACCATGCCGAGGGTGTTGGGTAGCTCCACCCACTCGCAGGCATCGGCGTAGACGGCCAGGTACCAGTCGCACAGTGCCTCGGGCGCCACGTCGCAGAGCAGTGCGAAGTTGCCGGTGACCATTAGCCGCTGGATATGGTGGGCATAGGCATGGTCGCGCGTCATCTCGATGGCACGCTTCAGGCAGTGCAGGTCGGTGTCACCGCTCCAGTAGAAGGCCGGAAGGCCACGGCTCGTCTCCAAGGCATTGCGACGCTTGTAGTCGGGCATCCGCGTCCAGTAGAGGCCGCGCACATACTCTCGCCAGCCCAGTACCTGGCGAATGAAACCCTCCACCGAGTTGAGCGGGGCGCGGCCCTCGTGATATTCGCGCTCTACCGCCTCGCAGACCTCCCGAGGCGAGAGCAGGCCAAGGTTGAGGGCCGCGGAGAGCCGTGAATGGAAGAGGAAGGGGTCGGTGTCACTGATCGCGTCCTGAAAACGGCCGAAGTCGGGGAGCAGATGCTCAAGGAAGTGACGCAGATCTATCAGTGCCTGGCGGCGCGTTACCGGCCAATGAAAGTTTTCCAGATTGCCGAAATGCTCGGCAAAATGTTCCGCCACTAGCGCCAGCACGGTCCTGGTGGTTTCGTCCTGGCCGTGACGGGGCGGGGCAGGTGGATGGGTATCTGTCGACAGCGGCTCACGGTTGTCATGGTCGAAATTCCACTGACCACCTGCCGGCTGGTCATCTTCCATCAGCAGCCCTGTCCGCTTTCGCATCAGCCGATAGAAGTGCTCCATCCGTGGCGCCTTACGACCCTTGGCCCAGGCGGCGAACTCCTCAGGTGTGGTGAAGAAGCGCTCATCTTCCATCAGGCGCCAGGGCAGGGCAGCGTCCTGGCGCTCGCGCATCGCCTGCCACAGCCGCCATTCGCCGGGGCGCACCACGCGAATCTCCTGGCAGTCGTAGAGGCCGGCCAGGCGCTCTGCCTCGCCGACCAGCGACTGGACATTGTCCGGGTCGTCCAGGGCGCTGTAATGCACCCGATGGTCCCTGTCGCGAAGTTCGGCGGCAAAATGGCGCATGGCGGAGAGAATCAGGGCGATCTTCTGGGGATGGTGCGGTACATAGGTGTCTTCGGCGGCCACTTCGCACAGGGCGATCACCGCGTCATCCGGCAGGTCGCGCAGGCTGGCCATGTCGTGACTCAGTTGGTCGCCGAGCAGCAGCACAAGCGGTCGGGACATGATCTTTCTCTCAAGCTGTACAAATTATCCATATAGTACAACTTCATCCCACTCTGGACGAGCGGGCTGATAAACTAGTTTCATCATCGATCATAAGGAGTTGCCGCATGACCCCCCCGAACCCGGACAAGGCGTCCCGAGATCTGGAATCACCGGGCAGTGGACGGCTGGCCCATGCCCCGTCCGATCATCCGCCGATGCCGCGAAAGAAGGTCGGCGTGGTACTGGCC
The DNA here is from genome assembly GCF_034520545.1 of Halomonas sp. Classification (GTDB taxonomy): domain Bacteria; phylum Pseudomonadota; class Gammaproteobacteria; order Pseudomonadales; family Halomonadaceae; genus Halomonas. Next base: position 80,032 of record NZ_JAXHNN010000014.1, on the reverse strand, counting down.
AATCTGGGCACGCCGGATGCCACCGACTACTGGTCGATGCGTCGTTACCTTAGCGAGTTCCTCTCCGACAAGCGGGTGGTCGACTACCCGGACTGGAAATGGCAGCCGCTGCTGCAGCTGATCATCCTCTCGCGACGCCCCTTCAAGTCCGGCGAGGCCTATCGCGGCATCTGGAACACCGAGAGGAACGAGAGCCCTCTGCTGACGACTACACGTGACCAGACACGCAAGATTGCCGATGGCTTGCACGCGGCTCATGGGGAGGATGTGGCGGTGGACTTCTGCATGCGCTACGGCAATCCTTCTACCGACAGCGTGCTGAAGCGAATGCAGGCCGCGGGCTGCGAGCGGATCCTCTTCTTCCCGCTCTATCCGCAGTACGCCTCACCGACCACGGCCACGGCCAACGACCAGGCCTTCCGCACCCTGATGAAACTCAAGTGGCAGCCGGCGATTCGCACCGTGCCCGCCTATTTCGAACACCCGCAGTACCTCGACGCCCTGGCCAGTTCGGTGCACGAGGCCTATGACGCCGCCGAGACGCCGCCCGAGGTCCTGGTTGCCTCCTACCATGGCGTTCCCAAACGCTATCTGCTGGAAGGTGATCCCTACCACTGCCAGTGCCAGAAGACTACGCGCCTGCTGCGCGAGCGGCTCGGCTGGGAGGAGGAGGCGATCCAGACCGCCTTCCAGTCCAAGTTCGGCCCCGAGGAGTGGGTCGGGCCGGCCACTGTCGAACATGTTGCCGAGCTGGCCCGACAGGGCAAGAAGCACATCGCGGTAGTGTCGCCGGCCTTCTCCTCCGACTGCGTGGAGACCCTGGAGGAGATCGAGGAGGAGATCCGCGAGAGCTTCCTGGCGGCGGGGGGCGAGACCTTCACCTACATCCCGTGCCTGAATGACCGCGATGACCATATTGCCGCGCTGCTCTCGATCATCGACAACGAACTGGGCGGCTGGGTGTAGGTCTCGTCAGCCGTGGCCGCGATCCGGGTGCGGCACCGGCTTATCGCCGATCTCCTCGTCGCGGAGCTCAGGTGGGTTGCCGCGGGTCTTGTCCTCATGGCGCAGCTGCAGGTGGAGGCCGGTCTTGGCCATCAGGTGAGCGCTGACCGGGGCGGTGATGAACAGGAATAGCGTGATCAGCATCTCCTGGATGTCGGGCTTGCCATCGATCACCCAGAAATAGAGCATCGAGGCCACCAGCATGCAGCCGATCCCCAGGGTGGTGGCCTTGGTTGGGCCATGCAGGCGCATGTAGAAGTCGCGCAGGTGGGCCATGCCGAGTGAGCCGATGAAGGCGAAGGCGCCACCGGCGATCAGCAGGAAGGCAATCACGCCCTCGAGGAGCACATACAGTGTCATGGGGCCTCCTATTCGATGATGTCGCCACGTAGCAGGTACTTGCAGACCGCCACGGTACTGATGAAACCGAGCATGGCGATCAGTAGCGCCGACTCGAAGTAGGTCTTGGTGTTCAGCCACAAACCCATCAGCACGATCAGCGCGATGGAATTCACGTACATGGTATCCAGTGCCAGGATCCGGTCCGGCATGTCCGGCCCCACGGTCAGGCGATAGACGTTGAGTAGCAAGGCCGCCACCACCAGGGCCATGCTGGTCCACAGGGCAAGGTCTAGCATTCGTAGATCTCCTTCAGCGGCCGCTCGTAGCGTTCGCGGATATGCGCGATCAGCGCTTCCTCATCCTCCACGTCCAGGGCGTGGATCAGCAGCGTCCGGCCGTCCATGCGCAGGTTGGCCGATACTGTGCCCGGCGTCAGGCTGATGGTGTTGGCCAGTAGGGTGATGGTGAAGCGATCCTCCAGCATCAGTGGGTATTCCACGAAATGGGGCCGCAGCCGGCGAAAGGGATTGACGATCAGCCAGGCCACCTCGATGTTGGCGATGAGGATGTCGCCAAGCACGCGCACCACGAAGCGCAGCAGCAGCCAGGGCCGGGCCACATGGGGTTGGGCATCCCAGAAGCGTTGGGTGGCCAGCGGTATCACCACTGCCAGGAAACCGCCCAGCAGGAACTGGCCGAAGGCGGTGCTGCGTACCAGCAACAGCCAGACCGCCAGCAGCAGGATCGACAGCAAGGGGGTCGGCAGCCAGGGACGGGGCTTGATCATGGCGTGCCTCCAGCATCGTTCAGCAAGGCGTTGACCACCACCTGGGGATTGGCCAGCTGGTCGGCGGTGGCTTGGGTGTAGTCGCTGACCGGACCGGCCAGGACCACCAGCAACGGTGAGGCGCCCAGCAGCCAGGCAACCCCGAACCACTGGCGACGCGGGAGAGGCATGCCCATCGGCTCCCCCTGGCTACGCCAGAACAGCGTGGAGCCGGCCCGTGACAGGGCGAGCAGCGCGCACAGGCCGGTACCCAGCAGGATCGGCCACAGCCAGGCGCGCTGCATCCCCTCGGCCGAGGCCATCAGCAGGGCCTTGCCGATGGCCCCGGACAGTGGTGGCAAACCGGCCACTGCCACGGCACCAACGAAGAATAGTCCGGCCAGCCAGCCGCCCTGGTGCAGAGGGCGACCCCTGACCAGCCGGGTACCGGCCTTGCCACGTTGCAGGCCGATCAGTTCGGCGAGCAGGAAGAGCCCGCCGGTGATCAGGGTCGTGTGCACGAGGTAGTAGAGCAGGGCGGAGACGGCGGCCGGCGAACCTATCCCGATGCCGGCCAGCAGAGTGCCCACCGAGACCAGCACCAGGTAGGCGACCAGTAGCCGTAGGTCCCGAGCGGCCAGTACGCCGGCCCCGGCTGCCACCAGGGTGCCCAGCGACAGCCACCATACCCAGGCCTGCTCGAGGTTCGCCAGTGGCCCGGCGTGTTCGCCGAAGACCAGCGAATAGACTCGCAGGATGGCGTAGATGCCGACCTTGGTCATGATGGCGAACAGCGCCGCGACAGGCGCCGGGGCAGCGGCATAGGCGCGCGGTAGCCAGAAGTAGAGCGGCAGGATCGCCGCCTTGAGACCGAACACCACCAGCAGCATCAAGCCACCGGCGGTCACCAGGCCAGCCCGCTCGGCGGGCAGCTCGCCGAGGCGTACCGCCATGTCGGCCATGTTGAGGGTGCCGGTGGCGCCGTAGAGCACGCCCACGGCGATCAGGAACAGCGAGGAGCCGGCCAGGTTGAGCACCACGTAGTACACGCCGGCCTGGATGCGCGCCTTGCCACCGCCGTGCATCAGCAGGGCGTAAGACGCCAGCAGCAGCACCTCGAAGAACACGAAGAGGTTGAACAGGTCACCGGTGAGGAAGGCGCCGTTGATGCCCATCAGCTGCCACTGGAAGAGGCCGTGGAAGTTGCTGCCGCGCTCGTCGTCGCCGGCACAGGCGAATACCACAGCGCCTAGCGCGAGCACCGCGGTCAATAGCACCATCAGCGCCGAGAGACGATCGAGGACCAGCGCGATGCCGAAGGGCGGCTGCCAGTCGCCCAAGGCATAGTAGGTGACCTCGCCGCTGGTGGCACGAGCCACCAGGGCAATGCCGACCACCACCAGCAGGGCCGTGGCGATGACCGCAATCAGGCGCTTGGCTCGGGTAGCCCCCTGGCGGCGATACAGCAGCAGGATGCCGGCGACAAGCGGCAGCACCACGGGCAGGACGATCAGATGCTGCATCACGGGCGCTCCTCCCCGTCTTCATGGTGGCGGCCATCGACATGGTCGTTGCCCGCTTCGCTGCGGGCACGCATGGCCAGGATCACCACGAAGGCGGTCATGGCGAAGCCGATCACGATGGCGGTGAGCACCAGTGCCTGGGGCAGCGGGTCGGCATAGTTCGATGGCCCGTCGAGGATAGCAGCCCCGTCGGTGGTCAGCCCGCCCATGGAGAACAGGAAAAGGTTGACCGCATAGGAGAGCAGGGTAAGGCCGACCACAACCGGGAAAGTGCGGCCGCGCAAGACCAGGTAGAGCCCGCAGGCGGTCAGCACGCCGGTGGTGATGGCGTAGAGGCTTTCCATCAGCGTTTCTCCTTGCCGGGTCGCGAAGTGGGAGCGGTGTCGATGCTGCCGGCGGCTTCCTTGGACGGACGGTGGGGGGTGGTGACCTTGCCCAGGTTGGCGAGGATCATCAGCGTGGCCCCCACCACGGCCAGATAGACGCCCAGGTCGAAGAGCATGGCGGTGGCCAGTTCGAAGTCGCCGACCAGTGGCAGGTGAAAGTGACCGAAGGCCGAGGTCAGGAAGGGGTGGCCGAACAGCCAGCTGCCGAGGCCCGTCAGGGTGGCAACGGCCACCCCGGCGATCGCCACCGGTTGATAGGGGAAGTCGAGGCGCTGTTGGACCCAGTCCACGCCGCGGGCCATGTAGAGCAGGATCAGTGCCACGGCGGTGACCAGCCCGGCGATGAAGCCGCCGCCGGGCTGATTGTGGCCGCGCAGGAAGATGAAAGCTGATACCAGCAGGGCCAGCGGCAGCAGTGCCATCGAGATGGAGGTGAGGATCGCCGGATAGCGGTCCGGTGACCAGAGTCGACCCTTGCCGTCACTATGCGGGATGAACAGCCGCAGCCGGTTGAGCAACTTGAAGATCGCCAGACCTGCAAGCGCCAGCACGGTGATCTCGCCCAGAGTATCGAAGCCGCGGAAGTCCACCAGGATGACGTTGACCACATTGTGGCCGCCGCCGCCGGGCACGCTGTTCTCCAGGAAGAATCCGGAGATAGGCGCATTGTCACGGGTCAACACCGCATAGTTGAGGCTGGCGACTACCATGCCCAGGGCGCCGGCCAGCACCACGTCGCGCAGGCTGCGGCGATTCGAAGACTCTCGAGGTGTCTTCTGGGGCAGGAAGAACAGCGCCAGCATCAGCAGGATCATGGTCACCACCTCTACCGAGAGCTGAGTCAGTGCCAGGTCGGGCGCAGAGAAGCGGGCGAAGGTGAGGGCTACCACCAGCCCCACCACCGAGAGCATCAACAGCGATATCAGGCGGAAGCGATGTGTGGCGGCCGTGGCGATGCCGCCGAAGATCAGCAGCCCGGCCCCCAGCAGCAGGACGCCATCGAGAGGCTGATTTTCCAGATCACCGCCCAGCCCGCTCATGCGTGCCAGGCCCAGGCCGCCCATCAACAGGGCAGCGAGCAGCAGCCAGGTCATGTAGCGCTGCAGCGAGCCCCCGTCGAACCAGGCCAGACCCGCCTCCGCGCTGCGCCCCAGCCGCTGCACGGCGGCCTCGAACACCAGGCGGGCATCCACCGGACGAAAACCCTTGAGGAAGCGGCGCAGGTCGGGATGGCGCCAGTAGGTCGCAATGCCGGCGACCAGCGCCACCAGGCTCATCAACAGCGGCAGGTTGACGCCGTGCCATATCGCCAGGTGGAATTCGAACGCCTCGCCCAGTACCGCCTGCAGGGCCAGGCCCAGCAGGCTCTCCGCCAGCACCGGGGCCAGGCCCACGACCACGCACAGCACCACCAGCAGCTCCACCGGGGCACGCATCAACCATGGCGGCTCATGGGGCGACTTGGGAGGAGCTGCGCTGGCCGGCTTGAAGAAGACCGCGTGCACCAGGCGCAGCGAGTAGGCTACCGAGAGGATACCGCCAAGGGTGGCGAGTACCGGCATCAGCCAGCTCAGCCCGCCCAGTACCGGGGTCGTCAGCGTCTCGGTGAAGAACATCTCCTTGGAGAGGAAACCGTTGAGCAGCGGCACGCCGGCCATGGCCGCCCCCGCCACGCTGGTCAGTACCGCGGTGACCGGCATGGCGCGGCGCAGCCCGCCCAGTCGGCCCAGCTCGCGGGTGCCGGTCTCGTGGTCGATGATGCCCGCACTCATGAACAGCGCCGCCTTGAAGGTGGCGTGGTTGAGAATGTGGAAGAGCGCCGCGAGCACCGCCATGGGCGTGCCGATCCCCAGCAGCACGGTGATCAGCCCCAGGTGGCTGACCGTGGAGAAGGCCAGGATACCCTTGAGGTCGGTCTTGAGCAGGGCGAACCAGGCACCGTAGAGCAGGGTGGCCATGCCGACCAGGGAGACGATCACTGACCACAGCTCGCTGCCGGCAATGGCTGGGTGAAGGCGCGCCATCAGGAAGATGCCGGCCTTGACCATGGTCGCCGAATGCAGGTAGGCGGAGACCGGCGTGGGTGCCGCCATGGCATGGGGCAGCCAGAACTGGAACGGGAACTGTGCCGACTTGGTGAAGGCGCCCAGCAACACCAGCACCAGCATCATGGGATAGCGTGGGTCGGCGAGGATGGCATCGCCGCTGGCGAGCACCACGTTCATGTCGTAACTGCCGACCATGTCACCCAGCAGCAGCAGGCCGGCGAGCAGTGCCAGGCCGCCGGCGCCGGTCACGGTCAGCGCCATACGTGCCCCCTTGCGGGCATCGCTGCGGTGCGACCAGAAGCCGATCAGCAGGAAGGAGGATATGCTGGTGAGTTCCCAGAAGAGCCACAGCAGCAGCAGGTTGTCGGACATCACGATGCCGACCATGGAGGCCATGAAAAGGATCAGGTAGGCATAGAAGCGCCCGAAGGGCTCCTCCGGCGACAGGTAGTAGTGTGCGTAGAGCAGGATCAGCAGGCCAATCCCCAGGATCAGCAGGTTGAACAGCACCGATAGGCCGTCCAGCCGGAAGGCCAGGTCCAGGCCCAGGGTGGGCACCCAGCCGACGGCAAAGCGCAGCGTCTCACCGGCTGCCAGAGCGGGCAGCTGGCCGAGCATCATCAGCAGTGCCAGCGCGGGCAGTACCGCGGTGGCCAGTGAGCAGAAACGTCGCCCGCGTCCCTCGGTGAACGCGGGCACCAGTACCCCCAGCAGGGGCAACAGGGCTATCAACAGCAGTGTCATCGATCGGTCTTCCTGCGCGGGTCCAGAAACGGGAAGGCATCGGTTGCCGCTGGGACAGAATGATGCAAGCGACCTGCGATCGCACCCCGTCCCTGGGTCGGGTCGGCCCCCATGGCTTGGCTCCCCCACACTCTAACCCAAAGGGGCCGCGCTCGCCGCCTCCTTGCCTTTCAACACCTTGTCTCTATAGAGTTGTCAGCTCTACCTGGTGGGGGCGGCGACTGTGCTGCGGACCCCGTCACGACAGGGGAGGGTGCACGATGCAGCTTGCCGTGTTGGGAGGCTTCGTGGTGGCGGGCATGGCGCCACTGCTGCATCACTGGTTCGGGGCCCGGACGCCGCTGGTGATGTCACTGCTGCCCGCCGCTCTGGCAGCCTGGCTGGTGGGCCAGTGGTCAGCAATCGCTTCCGGCGATGTCCTGCTGCTTGAGTGGGCCTGGGTGCCGGGGCTTGATATCACCCTGACCTTCCTGATCGACGGCCTCGCCTGGCTGTTCGCCATGCTGATCACGGTGATCGGCACCCTGGTGCTGATTTACTCGGGTGAGTACCTGCGTGGCCATCGTGACCTGCCGCGCTTTCTGGTGGTGATCACCGCCTTCATGATGTCGATGCTTGGCCTGGTGCTGGCCGACAATCTGGTAACGCTCTTCGTGTTCTGGGAGCTCACCAGCATCACTTCCTACCTCCTTATCGGCTTTAACCATACCGATCTTGCCGCCCGCAAGGCGGCACTTCAGGGGTTGCTCGTCACTGCGGGGGGCGGTCTGGCACTGCTCGCCGGCTTCGCCATGCTGGCGGTAGCCGGCGATAGCTGGTCGCTGGCCGAGCTCACCCGCCGCGGCGAGACGTTACGCGAGCATGCGCTCTACACGCCGCTAATGGTTTGTATCCTGATAGGCGCCTTCACCAAGTCGGCACAGTTTCCCTTCCATTTCTGGTTACCCAACGCCATGGCGGCACCCACGCCGGTCTCCGCCTATCTGCACTCGGCGACCATGGTCAAGGCCGGGGTCTACCTTCTTGCCCGCCTGCATCCTGCCCTGGGGGGCACGGACGGCTGGGTGATCACCCTCTCCCTGGTGGGGGCATTGACCATGGCGACGGGCGCTTTTCTGGCGATACAGCACACCAACGTCAAGAAGCTGCTGGCCTACTCCACGGTGATGGCACTGGGCACCCTGATCATGCTGCTGGGAATCGGGACCGAGGGGGCGCTCGTCGCCTTCGTGGTCTTCCTGCTGGGCCACTCGCTCTACAAGGGGGCGCTGTTCATGGTGGCCGGCATCCTCGATCACGAGACCGGCACCAAGGACGTCACCGCCATGGGGGGGCTGCGTCGCGTGATGCCGCTTACCGCCGCCGTGGCTGGACTCGCCGCCCTGTCGCTGGCCGGGTTGCCGCCCCTGCTCGGTTTCGTGGGCAAGGAGCTTATGCTCGAGTCGGTTCTCGCGGCCGATGCCTGGCGCCCCCTGATCCTGCTACTCGCCTTCATTGCGGCCTTCCTGACGCTGGCCGTGGCAGCCATCGTCGCCCTGCGCCCCTTCCTCGGTGCTCCGCGCGAGACCCCCAGGGCGGCCCATGAGGCGCCATACGCCATGCTTGTGGGGCCCGCCTTGTTGGCTGTTCTGTCACTGTTGTTCGGTCTGTCGCCGGGCCTGCTCGATCCCCTGGTGGGTGCTACGGTGGCCGGCATCGGGGTGGGGACCGGGGAGAGCCAAGGCGAAGTACACCTGGCGCTCTGGCACGGGATCAATCTGCCCTTGCTGCTGTCCATGGCGAGCCTGCTGCTGGGCCTGCTGGCCTACCGTCACTGGGATCGCCTGCGGGCAAGGCTGGCCCGCCTCGAACCCCTCATGGCCCGCGGCCCGGAGGCCGGATACGAGGCGCTGATGGCCGGCATGGTGGCCGTCGCCGGCTGGCAGACCCGCATTCTGCAGAATGGCCATATCCGCAACTACCTGGTAATGACGCTGCTGGTGCTGTTGGGCCTGGTCGGCCATGCGCTCTTCTTCCGGCATACCCTCGAGCTCGACTTCGCCCTCTCGCTCTATCTCCACGAGGCCGTGGTCGCTGGCTTGATGGTCGCCGGCGCCGTGGCGGCCTGCGTGATGCGCTCGCGTCTGGCAGCGGTGGCGGCGCTTGGCGTCATGGGTTTCTCCATCGCGCTGACCTTCGTGCTGTTCAGTGCCCCGGACCTGGCGATCACTCAATTGCTGGTGGAGACTCTGACGGTGATCCTGCTGGTGCTGGTGCTGTTCCGCCTGCCGCGCTTCGCCACCCTCTCCACACCCGTCGAGCGGCTGCGCGACCTCGCGGTGGCGAGCCTCACCGGCGGCCTGATCACCCTGCTGATGCTCTCGGTGCTTTCCGGCGAGCGGCTGCCGCGGATCTCGGACTACATGGTGGAGAACAGCCAGCCGCTGGGCCATGGCCACAACATCGTCAACGTCATCCTGGTCGATTTCCGGGCGCTGGATACCCTGGGCGAGATGTTCGTGCTGGCGCTGGCGGCCATCGGGGTCTATGCCATGTTGCGCTTCCATGCCGAGGCCTATGATGCCAGGCACCATGCACCGCCGTCGGAGAGCGACGATGGTTAGATCGGGCACCCTGATTCTCAATGCCGCGGCGCGACTGCTGCTTCCGCTGCAACTGCTCTTCTCGCTGTTCCTGTTATTGCGCGGGCACGACGAACCAGGGGGCGGATTCATCGCTGGACTGGTGGCGGCGGGGGGATTTGCGCTCTATCTGTTTGCCTGTGGGCGCCGCGCCCTCAACGATATGCTCAAGGTGTCGCCCCATGACCTGATCGCCATGGGGCTGCTGCTCGGGGTGCTGTCGACACTGCCGGGCTGGTGGGTCGGCGAGCCCTTCTTCACGGCCCAGTGGTGGACCGTTCCGATCATCGACTTCAAGGCCTCGACGCCGCTGATCTTCGACATCGGCGTCTATCTGGTGGTGGTGGGTTCGGTGCTCACGGCGATAACCGCCCTGGTCAAGACCGATCAGGAAGACGACGAACGCTGAGGAGACTCCATGGAACCCTTGATGGCCATCACGATCGGCATTCTGTTTGCCGCCGCCATCTACATGATGCTGCGCCGCTCCATCGTCAAGCTGGTGATCGGGCTGATGCTGCTCTCGAATGCCGCCAACCTGCTGATCTTTGTCACGGCGGGCATGGTGCGCGGCGCACCACCGCTGGTCCCCCAGGGCCTGACGGCGCCCGAGGGCGCGGTGGCCGACCCGCTACCTCAGGCCCTGGTGCTCACCGCCATCGTCATTGCCTTCGGCGTGCTATCGTTCGCCGTGGTGCTGGTGCGTCGTGCCTGGGAGATCGTGCGTGCCGATGACCTGGACAAGATGAAGGATACCGACACGTGAATCCTCAGATCGCGCTGCCCATCCTCATCCCGCTGCTGGCGGGGTCCGTGTCGCTGGTCTTCTGGCGCTCCCGGAGCATGCAGCGGTTCTTTGCCGTGGCCGGTACCGCCGGCCTGTTGCTGACCAGCCTGTGGCTGCTGACGACGGTCAGCCGCGACGGCATCCTGGTGATGCACATGGGTGGCTGGCCGGCACCCTTCGGCATCAGCCTGGTGGCCGATCTGCTGGGGGCGATCATGGTGGTGCTTACCGGCATCATCGGCTTCGCCGTGGCGCTCTTCTCGCTGGCCACGGTGGGCCGCGGCCACGAGGCCTATGGCTACTTCCCGCTGATGCATCTGCTGCTGGCCGGAGTTGCCGGGGCCTTTCTCACCGGCGACATCTTCAACCTCTACGTGTGGTTCGAGGTGATGCTGGTGGCGTCCTTCGCGCTGCTCATCCTGGGTAGCGAGAAGGCGCAGATGGAAGGTGCGATCAAGTATGTCACCCTCAACCTGGTCTCCTCGGTGATCTTCCTGGTCGCGGTGGGGCTGCTCTACGGCATGGTGGGCACGCTCAACATGGCCGATATCGCACGTCGCCTGGCGACCCTTGAGGACAACGGCATGGTCGATGTCCTGGCGATGATGTTCATGGTCGCCTTCGGCATCAAGGCGGCGGCCTTCCCGCTGTTCTTCTGGCTGCCGGCTTCCTATCACACCCCGCCGGTGGCCGTTTCGGCGCTGTTCGCCGGTCTGTTGACCAAGGTCGGGGTCTACGCGCTGTTCCGGGTGTTCACGCTGATCTTTCACCAGAGCCCGGGCTATACCCACGAGATCCTTCTGTGGGGGGCGGGGTTCACCATGCTTTCCGGGGTGCTGGGGGCGGCGGCGCAGTTCGAGTTCCGACGCATCCTATCGTTCCACATCGTTAGCCAGATCGGTTACATGATCCTGGGGCTGGCGCTGTTCACCCCTCTGGCGATCATCGGTGGGGTCTTCTACATCATGCATCACATCATCGTGAAGACGAACCTCTTCCTGGTCAGCGGCATCATCCACCGGCTGCGCGGCACCTACCAGCTCAAGTCGCTGGGTGGCTTCTATCGCAGCCACCCCTGGCTGGCCGTGCTGTTTCTTATTCCGGCACTGTCGTTGGCCGGCATGCCGCCACTTTCGGGTTTCTTCGCCAAGTTCATCGTGATCCGTGCCGGCATCGAGGCCGAGGCCTACGGGATAACCTTCATCGCCCTGCTGGTGGGGCTGCTCACCCTCTATTCTATGATCAAGATCTGGGCCGAGGTGTTCTGGAAGTCGACGCCGCCTGAGGGCGACGTCGACCCCTATCCTGAACTCAATCCGCGCGAGATGTGGCTGATGTCGGCGCCAGTGGTTGGCCTGGCGCTGTGCACCCTGTTCATCGGCCTCAATGCGGAGCCCATCTATGCCCTGGCCGAGGCCTCGGCCGGCCAGCTGCTGGCGCCCGAACGCTACATCGAGGCCGTGCTCGGCGAGGCAGGGGAGGTGATGCCATGATCGGTGCCGCCTGGAATCTGCTGTTGGGCTTCGCCTGGATCGTGCTCACCGGTGACTTCAGCGGCCGCAACCTGCTGGCTGGGTTGCTCTTCGGCTACCTGGTGCTCGCGCTGATCCAGCCCCAGATACCGGCCCTGGCCGGGCATGCCCAGCGCTTGCCGCGGTTCATCCGCTTCGTCGGCTTCTTCCTCAAGGAGCTGGTAATGGCCAACCTCAAGGTCTCTTACGACATCGTTACCCCGCCCTGGTACATGAAGCCGGGCGTGATCGCCATGCCCCTCAAGGCCAGCACCGAGTTCGAGATCGCCTTCGTTGCCAATCTGATCTCGCTGACCCCGGGCACCCTGAGCCTGGATGTCTCCGACGATCGCCGCGTGCTTTACATCCATGCCATGTTCCTGGATGACGAAGCGGAGCTCAGGCGCAGCCTCGCGGAGCTGGAGCGCCGGGCGCTGGATCTGTTTCACTAATCAAAGGAGGTGGCCACGTGTCTAACATCATCCTGCTGAGCCTGGCGGTGATGAGCCTGGCCCTGTGCCTGGCCTTCGTGCGTTTGTACCGTGGCCCCACCCTGCCGGACCGGGTAGTGGCCCTGGAGCTCTTCTCGTCGATCCTCGTCGGCATTATCGGGGTGGTCGCCATTGCCACCGACGTGCCGAGCCTGCTGGACGTGGCCATCGTCATGGCGCTGATGGCGTTCATGGCTGCTATCGGCTTCGCCCGCTTCCTGGAACGCGGAGGGCCCCGGGATGATTGAGTTGCTCAAGGGCGGGCTGATACTGGCCGGGTCGATCTTCATGTTCCTGGCGGCCCTCGGTGTGGTACGCCTTCCCGATCTGCTGACGCGCATGCACGCCACCACCAAGGCCGCGACCCTGGGGGCCACCCTGATCATGCTGGCGGTAGCCCTGCACTTCGCCCAGGTGGCGGTGGTGGCGCGGGCCTTCGGCGTGATTCTCTTCATCATGATGACCGCACCAGTGGCGGCCCATGTGATCGGCCGCGCAGGCTATTTCGTCGGTGCCCGGCTGTGGAGCGGCACACTGAAGGACGAGCTCAAGCCCAATTACGACCCCCTCACGCATCAGCTCAAGAGCCATCGGGAGACCGAGGCCAACGCACGCCGGGAGCCCGATGGGGAATAACGCCTCGCCATCACATCCTTCGCATTGGGGGCCGCCTTGGAGCGGCCCCAGTCGTTTGTAACCCCGGGGGTGGCAGTGAACGGTATTTAATTGTACAAATACTGTACTATTAAGTCGTTCTGTCCACTTTTGAGGTTCCCTCCATGCATCGCAAGCCGCATCTTCCGCACAAGGTCTGCGCACACTGCGCACGCTCCTTTGTCTGGCGACGCAAATGGACGCGGTGCTGGGAAGAGATTCGCCACTGCAGCGAGCGCTGCCGCCGTGAGGCTAGACGTCAGGAGAGATCGCGATGAGCCGAATGCTGGTGTGGCTGCGCAGTGATCTGCGCCTGGCCGACAACCCCCTGTTCCACTTTTCCACACCACCCGAGTCGTTGCTGTGTGTCTTCGTTCTGGATGACGCCTGGCTCGACCCTCTGCCAGGGCTAGAGGCCTCTCGCATAGGGTCGGCGCGTCTGCGCTTCCTCTGGGAAAGCCTGATCGCCCTGCGCGGCGAGCTGCTCAAGCGAGGCAGCGACCTGCTGGTGCGTATCGGCTCCCCCGTCGAGGCGGTTGCTGAGCTGGCCGAGGCCCATGACATCGACGAAGTGCGGGTGCGCGCCGATGCGGGCTGGGAGGAGTGGCAGGCCAGCGTGCAGTTGGCCGAGCGGCTGGGTAGTCAGGTGAACCTGACATGCCATCAAAGCGGTACGCTGCTTGACGAAGCCTCTCTGCCCATGGCCGTGGAGGACATTCCCCCCAGTTTCTCGGCGTTTCGGCGCAAGGTGGAACGTCGTTGGGTGATCCCCGATGCGGTTCCGGCGCCGGTGACCTTGCCCAGCTGGCCGGCCAATGCACCGCGAGGCTTCCCGCCGCTGGGCAAGATCTGTAGTAGCGCGGCCGTTTGGGCACCGGATGAGCGTGGCGGCTTTGCCTTTTCCGGCGGTGAGGCGGCGGGATGGGCGCGTCTCGATCACTATCTGTGGGAGAGCGGCGCCGTGGCGCGCTACAAGCAGACCCGCAACGGCCTCGTGGGTACTGATTTTTCCACGCGGTTCTCGCCCTGGCTGGCTCACGGCTGCCTGTCGGCTCGCCAGGTCCTCGAGGAGGTGCGCGCCTGGGAGGCTAGGCACGGGGCCAACGAGTCGAGCTACTGGGTGATCTTTGAGCTGCTGTGGCGTGACTATTTCCACTGGGCGGCGCGGCAGGAAGGTGCTTCGCTGTTCGGTGAACGTGAGCTGCCGGCGCCCAGCGAGGGCTTTCGCGCCTGGTGCGATGGCCGTACCGGCGTTCCCTTCGTGGATGCCGCCATGTGCGAACTCTCCGCTACCGGCTGGCTTTCGAACCGGGCGCGCCAGAACGCGGCAAGCTACCTGGTGCGCGATCTCGGCGGTGACTGGCGTCTCGGTGCGGCCTGGTTCGAGCACTGCCTGATCGATTATGACGTCGCCAGCAACTGGGGGAACTGGCGTTACGTGGCAGGGGTGGGGCGTGATACCCGTCCGCGTGCCCTGGACGTCCACGACCAGGCCGAGAGATACGATCCCGATGGTGCCTACGCGGCCCTCTGGCTGGTACCGTCCTTATGTGTTCACCGGGAGGTCCCATGAGCCGAAGATCGATTCCTCTTCTGCCACTGTGGCTGGGCCTGGCCGGGCTGATTCCCTTCGTCGCCACCGCGGCATCGGCCTGGCTGGCCCCCGTGGTTTGGCAGGTAGTCGCCGTCGACGCCTTTCTGTACTACAGCGCGGTGATCCTGTCGTTTCTGGGTGGCGTGCAGTGGGGCGTTGCCATGTCGCTGGAGTCGCTGAGCAGCACTGGCTTCCGTGTCCGTCTGCTGCTGAGTATGGCGCCGAGTCTGATCGCCTGGCCGGCGTTACTGCTTCATCCCCTCACCGGTGCCTGGGTGCTTGCCATCGGCTTCGTGCTGGTGCGCTTACATGAGCTGTCCGCGAATGGCAGAGCGGGGTTGCCGGACTGGTACCACTCCTTGCGTATGCGCCTCACGCTGACCGTGCTGGCCTGCCATGCGCTGTTGATCTGGCGGCTCTGGGGAGGTTGAACGGGCTGGCCTGGCGTCCGGTTCTGGGCGATGATCGGCGGATCATGGAAACGTCCTGCAGGAGCGACGATGAGACGGATGCTGACCACCCCCCTGCTGCTGGCTTTGCTGGCTGGCTGTCAGGCCTCGCCCCCCAGCGAGGCTAGCGTGGCCGAGGAAGCTGAACCCGGCGCCGGCGAGACGACCGTTGCCATGGCCGAGGCAGTGGCCAACGAGCCGGCAGCTCCGGCGGATTTCGCGAGCTGGCTGGCTGGTTTTCGGCGCGAGGCGCGGGCAGAGGGCATACGCGAGGCAACGCTGTCACGAGCCCTCGACGGTCTGCGCTATCGTCCTCGGGTGATCGAGTTCGACCGCTCCCAGCCTGAGTTCGTGAGGCCGATCTGGCAGTACCTGGACAGCGCCGTCTCGGCGAACCGGGTGACCACCGGACGAGAGCGCCTGGATCGACATCGAGCCACGGCTCGGGAAATGGAGCGGCGCTACGGAGTACCCGCCGAAGTGATCGTTGCCATCTGGGGCATCGAGAGCAACTACGGTAGCAACTTCGGCAACTTCTCGACCCTCGAGGCCCTGGCCACCTTGGCCTACGACGGCCGCCGTCGCGATTTCGCCCGCGGCGAGCTTCTCGCGGCGCTGCGTATCCTGGATGCGGGCGATATCTCCCCCGAGCGCATGCAGGGCTCCTGGGCCGGTGCCATGGGTCACACCCAGTTCATTCCCTCGAGCTTCGAGGCCTATGCCGTGGACGGCGATGGTGACGGGCGGCGTGACATCTGGGGCAGCATCCCGGACGTGATGGCCTCCACCGCCAATTATCTCGACCGCGCCGGCTGGCAGGCAGGGCAGCCCTGGGGCGTGGAGGTGCGACTCCCCGACGACTTCGACTATGCCGAGACCGAGCTTTCCACGCGTCGCCCCAGCCGCGACTGGGACGAACGCGGCGTGAGCACCCTGGACGGGGCGCCGCTGCCCGACTTCGATGCGTCCTCCGTGATCGTGCCCGGTGGCGCCAAGGGCCCGGCTTTCCTGGTGGGCCCTAACTTCCGTGCCATCTTGCGCTACAACAACGCCACCAGCTACGCCCTGGCGGTGGGCACCCTGGCCGATGAGATTGCTGGCCGAGAGGGTGTGGTGCAGAGCTGGCCCCGGGCGGAGCAGCCATTGAGCCGAAGCCAGGTGCGCGAGATGCAGCGCCTGCTCAATCAGCGTGGTTTCGAGGTGGGGGCGCCGGATGGAATCATGGGCCCCAACACCCGCCGAGGCCTGCGTGAATTCCAGGCTGCTATCGGCACTACGCCGGATGGCTTTGCCACCCTTAAACTGCTCGAACGCCTCCGGCCTTGAGCCCATGAACGCCGAGGAGCCCATGCCCCTGTCACGATCCTGCCTGTCATTGCTTGCCGTCCTGCTGATGAGCGTCGCCATCCCGGCCGTTGCCAGTTCGGAAGACACCAAGGTCTTCGGCTGGGTCGAGAAGGCGACCCTGGAGCCCGGGGGGGTCGAGGTGAAGGCCAAGCTCGACAGTGGTGCCCTGACCTCGTCGCTGGACGCCCGCGACATCGAGCGCTTTGAGCAGGATGGCGAGGATTGGGTGAGCTTTCGCTTAAGGCTCAAGGACGAAGCCAGCGGCGAGACCTTCACCGAGCGCATGACGCTGCCACTGTACCGCAACCTTCGGCTGCGCGGTGCCGGCGGCACCGATCGTCGACCAGTTGTGCTGATGAATGTCTGCCTGGGCGACACCGTGTATGAGGAGCAGTTCAGCCTGCGCGACCGCGAGGAGATGAACTACCCGCTGCTGCTCGGGCGTCGCTCCATCGGTCACCTGGGGCTGCTCGACGTGCGCGAGACTTTCCTCAATGAGCCCGATTGCGACGACGATGCTCCCTTTGTTGCCCACAATCCGGACGAGGACGACTAGGTTCTCGGCTCGGGCTCAGAAGAGCCGTGCGAGCAGGGCCGTCACCGCCGTCTCCACCCGCAGGATGCGCGGGCCCAGGTGGATGCCCTCGCAGCCTGCTGCCAGCAGCTGTTCCACTTCCCAGGGGATGAAGCCGCCCTCGGGCCCCACCAGCAGCAGTACGGGTTCGTCGAGGCCGCGGGGGCAGTCGTTCGGCATGCCGGGGTGGGCCACCAGGCCCCGGCGCTCCGCCAGCAGCGCCGGCAGTCGATCCTCGACGAAGGGGCGAAAGCCCTTGGCCAGGGTAACCTGCGGCAGCCGGGTATCGCGGGCCTGTTCCAGGCCAAGCACCAGGTGACGGTGAATCTTCTCCTCGCCGAGCTCCGGCGACTGCCAGTAGCTCTTCTCCACGCGGCGGGTGTTAAGCAGGGTGATATGTTTCACGCCGAGCGCGGTGACGTGCTCCAGGCTACGTGCCAGCATCCGCGGGCGGGGCAGGGCGAGCACCAGGTGCACCGGCAGTGCCGGCGGTGGCAGCTGATCCAGGGCCGCGATGTCGAAGAGTGCCTCTTCGTCGTTCAAGGCCAGGAGCTCCCCGCGCCCCAGGCGTCCCCCTTCGATGCCCAGCGTCAGGTTATCGCCGGGATGCGCACTGTGCACCTCGCGCAGGTGAGCGAGGCGCCGCGGGTCGCGGATCCGGGCCAGGCGGTCGTTCTCGATATCATCGGGAGACAGCAGAATCAGGTTCATGTGACCTCGCGTTGGCGGCTATGCCTTGCATGGATGGTGTCGCGGTGCACAATGGCCGTACAGGGGCAGCCGCCCCTTCGTATAACAAGGAGCAGCGCCGTGCGCGTGATTCGCAAGTATGCCAACCGCAGGCTCTATGATACCGAACAGAGCCGCTACGTGACCCTCGAGGATCTGCGTGGCCTGATCCTCGACGAGGTGCCCTTCCGCGTGGAGGATGCCAAGAGCGGCGAGGACCTGACTCGCACCATCCTGCTGTCGATCATCATCGAGCAGGAACAGGCTGACGGCGATGCACAGGTGTTCTCCAACGACTTGCTCGCCCAGTTCATCCGCGTCTATGACATGGCTCAGCCACTGCCTCTGTCTCGTTACCTGGAGCAGGGCACCAAGCTGATGTTAGAACAGCAGCAGAGAATGCAGGATCAGTGGCAGCAGGCCATACGGCACACGCCCATGGAGTTCATGCGCGAACTGGCCGAGGAGAACATGAAGTTCTGGCAGAAGACCATCAACCAGGCCGATTCTCCGGACGACGACAAGGGCAGCGGCAAGCCCTGAGCGGCGTGCCGGGCGAGTTTCTGACATAATGCCGCGACGTTTCTGGCACGGTTGTGAGGTAGTACAGCGGATGAAGGTCCTGATCATCGGCGGCGGTGGCCGCGAACATGCCCTGGCCTGGAAGGTCGCCCAGTCCCCCCAGGTGGAGACCGTTCTGGTGGCTCCCGGCAATGCCGGAACGTCCCGGGAGCCAGGCCTCGAGAATGTCGCTATCGGCGCTTCTGACCTGGCAGGCCTGGTGGCCTTCGCCCGGGAGCAGGATGTGGCACTGACCATCGTCGGCCCCGAGGCGCCGCTGGTCGAGGGTGTGGTCGACCGCTTCCGCGAGGCGGGCCTGGCGATCTTCGGGCCGAGCGCCGGCGCGGCCCAGCTCGAGGGCTCAAAGGCCTTCTCCAAGGATTTCCTGGCACGCCACGCCATCCCCACCGCCGACTACCGCACTTTTACCGCGGTACCGCCTGCCCTCGAGTATCTGGAGGAGAAGGGCGCACCCATCGTGATCAAGGCCGATGGACTGGCCGCCGGCAAGGGGGTCATCGTCGCCATGACCTTCGATGAGGCCGAGACAGCGGTCCGCGATATGCTCGAGGCCAATGCCTTCGGCGATGCCGGTGCCCGGGTGGTGATCGAGGAGTTTCTCGAGGGTGAGGAGGCGAGCTTCATCGTCATGGTAGACGGCGAGACGATCCTGCCCATGGCCACCAGCCAGGACCACAAGCGGGTCGGCGACGGCGATACTGGCCCCAATACCGGCGGCATGGGCGCCTACTCCCCGGCGCCGGTGGTCACCGACGAGGTCTTCGAGCGCATCATGGCGCGGGTCATCCGGCCCACCGTGCGTGGCATGGCCGAGGAGGGGCATGCCTACACCGGCTTCCTTTATGCCGGTCTGATGATCGACGCCGAGGGCAATCCCAGGGTGATCGAGTTCAACTGCCGCTTCGGCGACCCGGAGACCCAGCCGATCATGCTGCGCTTGGCGTCAGATTTCGCCGAGCTGTGCCTGGCCGGGGCCCGCGGTGAACTGGCCGGCCATGCCTGCGACTGGGACCCGCGGGCCGCGGTGGGCGTGGTGCTGGCCGCCGGCGGCTACCCGGGCAGCTACCGCAAGGGCGACGTTATCGAGGGGCTGGAGGCTGCCGAGGCCACCGGCTGCAAGGTCTTCCATGCCGGCACTGCCGAGGATGCCCAGGGCCGGGTGGTCACCGCCGGGGGGCGGGTGCTCTGCGTCACTGCCCTGGGCGACGGTGTCGGGTCGGCCCGGGACCTGGCCTACCGGGGCGTGGCCGAGATCGCCTGGCCCGATATGCTCTACCGACGCGATATCGCCCACCGAGCCATCGCCCGCGAGCGCGCTGATGCCTGACGGCACACGGTCGCGGCACAACAAGATCAGGAGCGAGGATGGAGCGTGTCAGACTGAGCTTTCCCGCGGATGATGTGGTGCACCGTCACCCGCTGACGGTGCGCATCACCGACATGAATTACGGCCGTCACCTGGGCCACGATTCGCTGGTGTCTCTGCTGCACGAGGCCCGCGTTGCCGCACTCGCCTCGCGGGACCTTCGCGAGTGGGACCTCGGTGGCTACCCCTGCGTGGCAGCGGATCTCGCCGTGCAATACCAGGCCGAGACGCGTTGGCCCGATGCCCTGGTGGTGGAAACGGCCATTCCCGAGCCGGGGCGCAAGGCCATCGGCGTCTACCATCGCATCCTGCGCGAGGCCGATGGTACGACGGTGGCCACGGCGCGAATCAACTTGATGCTGATCGACCCGCAAAGCGGCCGACCGGTAGCGGTCCCCGCCGGTGTGCGGGATGCCCTGGCAGGAGCGAACTGATGTCCCGGGAGTATCCGATCATCGCCCTGACCGGCTCCTCCGGCGCCGGTACCACCACGGTGAGGCGTACCTTCGAGCGAATGTTTGCCCGGGAGGCCGTGCACGCCGCCTTCGTCGACGGCGATGCCTTCCACCGCTACACCCGGCAGGAACTGGCGCGCATCTCCCTCGACGAGCCCGAGCGCAAGGATGAGCTCTCCCATTTCGCCGTGGAGGCCAACCTGCTCGACCGGCTCGAGGTGCTATTCCAGGAGTACGGTGAACACGGCAATGGTTCCTACCGCCACTATATCCATGCCGAAGACAAGCAGATGATCGAGGCCGGCTACCAGGTGGGCACCTTCACCGAGTGGCAGCCGCTGCCCTTTGGTACGGACTTGTTGTTCTACGAGGGGCTGCACGGAGGGCTGGTCACTGCCGAGCTCGATATCGCCCGCCATGTGGATCTGCTGGTGGGCGTGGCGCCGACCATGAATCTGGAATGGATCCAGAAGATCGATCGCGACATGCGTCACCGCGGCTACTCCCAGGAGGCGGTGATCGATACCATCCTGGGTCGCATGAATGACTACGTGCACTATATTCAGCCGCAGTTCTCGCGCACCCATATCAATTTCCAGCGGGTGCCCACGGTAGATACTTCCAATCCCTTCGAGGTGCAGGACATCCCTATCGATGCCGAGTCCTTCGTGGTGATCCGCTTTCGCGACCCGGCCACGGTGGACTTCCCCTACCTGCTGGCGATGATCCAGGATTCCTTCATGAGCCGGCCGCATACCCTGGTGGTGCCTGGGTCGCGGTTGTCGCTGGCCATGGAACTGATCCTGGGACCGCTGGTCCGCCACCTGCTTGCCCAGCGGCGCTTTCGCTGACCCGAGACTCGACCGAGAGGAATGATTCCCATGGATTGTCTGTTCTGCAAGATCATCGAGCGCGAGATTCCCGCCGACATCGTCTATGAGGACGAAGACGTGCTGGCCTTCAATGACATCAATCCCCAGGCGCCGACCCATATGCTGATCGTGCCCAAGCAGCATATCGCCACCCTCAACGACATCGAGGAGGGCGATCTGGCGCTGGTCGGCCGGCTGCAGTACACCGCGGCGAAGCTGGCGGCGGAGAAGGGCTTTGCCGAGGAGGGCTACCGGGTGGTAATGAACTGCAACGACCAGGGTGGCCAGACCGTCTTCCATATTCATATGCACCTGATGGGTGGTCGTCGCTTCACCTGGCCGGCTGGCTAGCGCGATCGGGCGTACAACGTATCAGGTGCATTCTCGAGAGGCATGCCATGACCCTTTCCCGCACCGACAACCTGATCCACCAGTTCGATACCGTGTTGAGGACCCTGGTGCCCCACGCGGCGGCTTCCTCGCGCCCCTCGCCGGCCACCGCGGATCTCCATGATGCGCCGATGAGCGATGAAGAGCGGCGACATGCTGCCGGACTGATGCGCATCAACCATACCGGAGAGGTCTGTGCCCAGGCTCTCTATCAGGGCCAGGGATTCACCGCCAATCTGCCGGAGGTGCGGGGCCAGATGGAGCAGGCCGCCCAGGAGGAGGTCGACCACCTGGCCTGGTGCGACGAGCGGCTGCAGGAATTGCATGACCGGCCCAGTTTGCTCAACCCGCTGTTCTATGCGGCCTCTTTCGGCCTTGGCGCCGCAGCCGGCGCCGTGGGTGACCGGATCAGTCTGGGCTTCGTGGCTGCTACCGAGGAGCAGGTCGGCCACCACCTGGAAGATCACCTGGTCAAGCTGCCGCCGGTTGATCAGCGCTCTCGGGCCGTGCTGCGCCAGATGGCCATCGACGAGGCCCACCATGCCCAGCTGGCGCTGGAGGCCGGTGGCGCCCGCTTCCCCGCCCCGGTCAAGCTGGGCATGAAGCTGATGTCGAAGGTGATGACCAAGAGCGTCTATCGACTCTAAGCGCCGAGTTGCAAGCGCCTAGCGCCAAGCTGCTCAGTAGCGCTAGGCGCTACTCCTCGACGATGGTGAAGGAGTGGGTCATCTCGACCCCACCCTTGACCAGCATGATGGAGGCGCTGCAGTACTTCTCGGCCGAGAGCTCCACGGCGCGCGCCACCTGCTTCTCCTTCAGGCCCTTGCCGCTCACGGTGAAGTGCACGTGGATCTTGGTAAAGACGCTGGGCACGCTGTCGGCGCGCTCGGCCTCGAGGCTGGCCACGCAATCGGTGACGTCGGCGCGGGCCTTCTCGAGGATGTTGAGGATGTCGAAGGAGGTGCAGCCGCCCACGCCCATCAGCAACAGCTCCATGGGGCGCGGGCCGGTGTTGCGGCCGCCATGGTCGGGCGGGCCGTCGATGACCACGCTGTGGCCGCTACCGCTCTCGGCGACGAATTGACGACCGTCAGTCCATTTCACGCTTGCTTTCATGATGCAGGCATCCTTACTCGGTTCTCAAGCAGCTTGCTCGGGTCTGATCCGTCGACAAGCCTGCGGGGAGGCGCTGTGAATACATCCTTGTACGCTACCGACGCCGTCCATGGCGTAGGACCTCCCCTGCGGCTTGTCCCCGGCGTCCCTCGCTCTGGAGGCTGCTACTAGGGTGATCAAGCGAAGGCAGCCAGCATAGCAGCTGCGGCTCCTATGCTCAGCCTCGCAGTCGCCGATCGAGCTCGGCCAGGCGTTGCGGTGTGCCTACGTCGACCCAGGCGCCGTGGTAATGGTGGCCGCCGACGCGTCCCTCTGCCATGGCGCGCCGGAGCAGCGGCGCCAGGGCGAAGGCGCCGGGCGCTTCATCGGCCAGTAGCGCCGGGTCCAGCAGGCTGATGCCGGCGTAGGTCAGGCGTGGCTCGCCCTCGGCGTGCACTCGGTCTTCGGCGTCCAGGTGGAAGTCGCCCTGGGGGTGGTGGTCGGGATTGTCCACCAGCACCAGCCGGGCCAGGTCGTCGCCCAGCGCGGGAAGCCCGGCGGGGTCCAGGTCACACCAGATGTCGCCGTTGACCAGGAGGAAGGGCCTCTCGCCGAGCAGCGGCAGCGCCTGGCGAATGCCGCCGCCGGTCTCCAGCGGCGTTGCCTCTCGGCTCCAGGCGATGTGCATCCCGAAGCCGCTGCCGTCACCCAGTGCCGCAAGGATCTGCTCCGCACGGTAGCTGACGTTGATCACCACCTCGGTGATGCCGCTCGCCCTCAGACGTTCGAGGTGGTGGACGATCAGCGGTTTGCCCCCCACCTCGAGCAGCGGCTTGGGGCAATGGTCGGTGAGGGGGCGCATGCGGGTGCCGAGTCCTGCGGCCAGGATCATCGCCTTCATATGCCGGCCTCCAGGCGCGCCGCTAGCGCCGGGCGGAAGGTGTCGGCGAGCCAGGTACGCATGTTGGCGTGGTCGGGCAGGTCGGCGAGACTGTCCTCCAGGTGGCCGAGGAAGTGCGGTAGCCGCTCGAGGTAGCCCTCGCGGGCGTCGCGCAGGGTCAGCCGGCAGAAGATGCCCAGTACCTTGAGCGAGCGCTGAGCGGCCATGGCCTGTGCCTGGCGATGGAAGGTCGCGGGATCAACATCGGCGAGGAGCCGGCCATCGGCGATGGCGCGCACCCGGAAGGTCTCCACCCAGGAGGCGAAGCGGGCCGGAGGGAAGCGGCAGTAGCGGCCGCACAGCAGAGAGATCAGATCATAGCTGAGCGGTCCCGCCACGGCGTCCTGGAAGTCGATCAGGTGGAGAGCGTCGCCGCACACCATCAGGTTCATGGCGTCGAAGTCGCGATGCACCGCGACCACTGGTTGATCCAGAGCCTCGGCGATCAGAGAGTCGCGCAGTGCTTCCCAGCCTGGCGGAGGCGCCATGCCCAGCCACTCCCCCAGGCACCAGTCGGGGAAGAGGTCGAGCTCGCGGCCGAGCAGGGCGGCGTCATAGGCGGCCAGCTCCTCGACGGGGGCGTGATTCTGTAGCGCGTGGATCAGCTCGAGGGCGCGTTCGTGCCAGGCCAGGGTGTCGGGGTTATCATCGCCCTGGAAGCACGCCTGAAGCGGGGTATCGCCCAGATCGTCGAGCTCGATGAAGCCCTCCGCCAGGTCCACGCCATGCAGGGCGGGCACCGGTAGGCCGACCGAGCGCCACTTTTCGGCGATGGCCACGAAGGGTCGGCTGTCCTCCCGGTCGGGTGGGGCATCCATCAGAATGCGAGTGGTGCCGTCGGGCAGCTGCAGGCGGAAGTAGCGTCGGAAGCTGGCGTCGCCGGCCGCGAGCCGCACCCTGATGGCGGACGGGGGGAGCGCGTGGCGGCGGGCGGCCCATTGGCGAAGGCGATCCTGTCGCTTGGGGGTGGTGGCCTCTGGCATCGTCGTCTGGCTCCTTGTGTGAGAAGCGGGGGCGGTTGACGGCCCCCTGGAGGCCCCGCATGCTGAGTTCCCGACAGTGTCGGCGATGGCAAGGGCTCATGCCGGCAGGACAGGCCGGATGCGGCCTGTATAATACCGATTCATCCCGCCAAGGACATCGTGGAGCATGGGCAAGCGATTCTCGTGGACATGGACGGCCCTGGCAGGCCTGGCCTGTACCGGCCTGGCAAGTGGGCCCCTGCTGGCGGCGCCGCCCGAACCGCTGCCGGCCGACCAGCTGGACTGGCAGCCCTGGGGTGATGCGCGCCCGGCCGGCGAGCTGTGTCGCGGTCGCTACGTGATGCCGGATTACCGGCTGCCGCCACCTCCCGGCGGGAAGGTCACCAGCGAGTCAGACCTCGCCGACTACGGGAGAGAGGGCGAGACGACCCTCGGGGGGGAGGTCCTTCTGCGCCGCGGCAATGCCCAGCTCGAGGCGCCGCGGGTGCGCGTCCCTGGCAGTCGCGAGATCGCCTATGCCGAAGGCCCTCTGACACTGCGCGACAGCGGCCTGCTGGTGCGCGGTGACGCCGCCGAACTCTCGCTGACCAGCGATGCCGCCAGCATCGACATGGCCCATTACGTGGTCCATGAACAGCGCCTGCGCGGCGATGCGGTGCGCCTGGCCCGCCTCGAGGATGGCCGCTATCGCCTCACCGAGGCGAGCTTCACCACGTGCGAGCCGGGCAGTGACTTCTGGCGTCTGGTGGGCAGTGACATCCTGCTCGACCGCGAGCGCGGTGTCGGAACCGCGACCCATGCCCGGCTGGAGGTGGGCAAGGTGCCGGTGCTGTATTGGCCCTGGGTGCGTTTCCCACTGGACGAACGCCGTCAGACGGGTTTCCTGTGGCCGACGATCGGCCTCTCCAGCGACTCGCTGGACTATTCCCAGCCCTTCTACTGGAATATCGCCCCGAACCACGACGCCACCCTCACGCCACGCTGGATCAGCGACCGCGGCCTGCTGCTGGGCGGTGAGTACCGCTACCTGTTCAAGCAGGATGCGGGGCAGATCGAGGGGGCCTATATCGTCGATGACCAGGCGGCGGGAGAGGAGGCCTCCAACACCTCCGCGCTGGAGAGCGGTGATGCCCGCTGGTACCTCGATTATCGTCATGCGGGCCGTTTCGACGCACGCACCCGCTACCGGCTGCGTTACGGGGCGGCAAGCGACGGGCGCTACTTCGACGACTTCGGGCGCGGCTTCGGCGAGGACAGCACCGCCAGCATGCCGCGCTTCGCCCAGCTCGACCATCGCGGCGACGTCTGGCAGCTGCAGGCAAGGGCCCAGGGCTACCAGAAGCTCGACGACCCGCTGCTCGAGCGCGACAAGCCCTTCTATCGGCTGCCCAGTCTGACCGCCAATGCCCGCTGGGCTCAGGAGAGCGGCTTCTACCAGCAGTGGCGCTCCAATGTCACTCACTTCTGGCGTGACGTGGACGAAACGAAGGTGCCCATTCGCGAGGCAGCCAACGGCACCCGGTTGCACCTCTCGCCGGTCACGGGCTGGCGCCTCGAGGAGAGTTGGGGGCACCTGGAGCCGCGTCTCGCGTGGCTCGCCACCGCCTACCAGCTCGACTACGGCGAGCGCGAGACCGAACGCGACGAGGGACTGACCCGCAGCGTGCCGGTCGCCACCCTCGACGGGGGCCTGGTCTTCGAACGGGAGCTGGAGCTCGGCGGCCGCGGCTATCGCCAGACCCTGGAGCCACGCATCAACTATTCCTATGTGCCGGCCCGGGATCAGACCGAGTTCCCGGACTTCGATACCGCGGAACAGGCCTTTTCCTGGAACCAGCTCTGGTCTCCCTACCGCTTCTCCGGGAGCGACCGCGTGGGTGACCTCAATCGCGTCTCGCTGGGCCTCGAGTCGCAGCTGCTGGCCGATGCGACCGGTCGCGAGCGGCTCTCGGTCGGAGTAGGGCAAGCCTACTACCTGGAAGATCGCGCCATCGATATGGATGGCGATCCCGACAAGTCCGAGCGCGATGATTACGCGAATTTCAAGAGCTACTATCGGGCGACGCGCGATCGCTCGCCGCTGGTCACCCGGGTCGATTGGCGGCTCACCGACCAATGGCGCTCGCGGTGGCAGTGGCTCTACGACGACCACCTCGAACAGACCGAGAGCACCTCGCTTGCCGTGCAGTATCGCGCCGATGCCGGCCACGTACTGAACTTCGGCTACCGCTGGCAACTCGAAGGCTTCGACCCCGCCCAGGAGGACGAGGACGCGGTCAATTACAACCTTGGAGAGTACGACGTCTCGTTCGCCTGGAAGGCCAGCCGCCGCCTGGATCTGATTGGCCGGCTGCTCTACGACAACACCAACGACCGTGCCCTGGAGCAGTTGGCAGGTGTTCAGTGGAATGACTGCTGCTATGGTCTGCAGCTGGTTTGGCGCGAGTGGATCGACGACAACGACACTGCGAACACCATCGAGGACGATCTCACCGATCGGGGGGTCTTCCTGCGCTTCGTGTTCAAGGGGCTAGGTGGTGTCGGCGGCGAGGCCGACGGCTACTTCGAGGAGGCGATCCCGGGGTATCGGGCCACTGCCCTCGGTCGGCTCTGAGACATTCGACAATGATGAGAGGAAAGAGAGACATGCGCAGTCGACATATCGCCACCCTGGCATTGGCCTTGTGCCTGGCCGCCCTGCCCTTGGCAGGGCAGGCTCAGGATGCCGGCCTCACGGATTCCCATACGCCGGGTCGCCAGATGCTGGATCGCATCGTGGCGGTGGTCAACGATGATGCCATCATGCACAGCGAGCTCGAAGAGCGCGTCGACCAGACGCGCAGTCAGATCGCTCGCCAACAGCAGGAAGCCCCCAGCGACAGGGTCCTGCGCGAGCAGGTACTGGACCGCATGATCGTCGAGGAGATTCAGTTGCAGCTGGCTCGTGACGCCAACCTGAGCATCGATGACACCGAACTCAACGGCCAGGTGCGAGCCATCGCCGAGAACAATGGCATGACGCTGGACCAGTTCGCCGACGCCCTCGAGGCCGATGGCCTCTCGCTCTCCGTGGTCCGTGACCAAGTCCGCCGTGAGTTGATGATGCGCCAGTTACAGCAGCGTCAGGTCGCCAGTCGTGTCAACATCTCCGAGCGAGAGGTGGATCGCTTCGTGGAACAGGAGGGTGCCAGCCGCGAGCAGGCGCGCCAGGCCCTGTTCCAGCGCAAGGTCAACGCCGAAATGGAGGAGTGGATCCAGGAGATCCGCAGCCGGGCATTCGTCGACAACCGTCTCGCGGAGGGCTGATGGCCTTGGACGACGCCCCGGTGCTGGCCTTGACCTGCGGCGAGCCTGCAGGCATCGGGCCGGAACTTGCGGTAATGCTGGCGGCCGATGTGTCGCCTCCTGCTCGAGTGGTGGCAGTGGGTGACCCGGCCCTGCTGGCCGAGCGCGCCGCCATGCTTGACCGCCAGTTGGATATTCGGGAGCTCGCGCCTGATGAGACTCCTCCGGCACCGCGCCGCGGGATGTTGCCGGTCTGGCCCGTGGCGCTGCGGGCCCCCTCGCATCCCGGTGTGCTCGACACCGCCAATGCCGACCATGTACTAGAGACCCTGGATGTGGCGATCGACGCCTGCCGGTCCGGCCGAGCCGCCGGCATGGTCACGGCCCCGCTGCACAAGGGCGTGATCCTCGATGCAGGCCATGCCGGCTTCACCGGCCACACCGAGTATCTTCGGGATGCCTGCGGAGTGGAGGAGGTGGTAATGATGCTCGCCACCGACAGCGCCCTGCATGCCCGCGAGGAGGGCTGGCAAGGGGAAGCAGCCCTGAGGGTGGCGTTGGCCACCACACACCTGCCGCTACGCGAGGTGGCGGACACCATCACCGCCCCCCGGCTCCAACTCCTGCTGCGCATCCTCCACGATGCCCTGCAGCGCCAGTTCGGCGTGATGGCACCGCGCATCGCCGTCTGCGGCCTCAATCCCCACGCCGGAGAAGGGGGCCACCTGGGCCGCGAGGAGCTGGATATCATCATTCCGGCCCTGGAGGAGCTGCGGGCCGAGGGGCTGGTTCTCGACGGCCCGCTGCCCGCCGATACCCTGTTCACCCCGCGCCACCTCGAGGGCGCCGATGCGGTGCTGGCCATGTATCATGACCAGGGGCTGCCGGTGCTGAAATATGCCGGCTTCGGACGCGCCGCCAATATCACCCTGGGGCTGCCGCTGGTGCGCACCTCGGTGGACCACGGCACCGCCCTCGACCTGGCCGGCACGGGGCGCGCCGACCTCGGCAGCCTGCGGGTCGCGGTGGCCCTGGCCGCCGAGATGGCCGAAGCGAGACCTACGCCAGGAAGGCGCAGCGTCATGAGTCGTCAGCGCCTCGAGGCCGCTCGAGATTGTCGCCGTCAACGCTCAACCTGAGCAAGGACGACCCTGAATGGCATCCCCCTCCCCGGTTCACCGGGCCCGAAAGCGCTTTGGCCAGAACTTCCTGCGCGACCCTGGCGTCATCTCGCGCATCGTGCGCGCCATCGGGCCCCGTGCCGGCGACCGGCTGGTGGAGATCGGCCCTGGCCAGGGGGCGCTGACCGAGCCGCTGCTCGAGGCGGCCGATGGCCATCTCGAGGTGATCGAACTCGACCGCGACCTGATTCCCGGTCTACGGGTGCAGTTCTTCGACAAGCCCGGTTTCGTCATTCACGAAGGCGACGCCCTCAAGGTGGACTTCCGGGCCCTGAAGGGCGCGGGCGCTGCGCTGCGGGTAGTGGGCAATTTGCCCTACAATATTTCCACGCCGTTGATTGTGCACCTCCTCGAGGCCGGGGACGCCGTGGCCGATATGCACTTCATGTTGCAGAAGGAAGTGGTCGAGCGCCTTGCCGCCGTCCCAGGTGGCCCCGACTGGGGGCGGCTCTCGGTGATGGCCCAGTACCACTGCCGGGTCGACGCACTGTTCACGGTGCCGCCGGAGGCTTTCGTGCCGCGCCCCAAGGTGGAGTCAGCCATCATCCGCTTAACCCCCCACCAGGCCTTGCCGCATCCGGCGAGTGACGAGGAGCTGCTCTTCTCTTTGGTGCGCGAGGCCTTCGGCCAGCGGCGAAAGACCCTGCGCAACAATCTCAAGGGCCGGATTGACGCCGCGACCCTCGAATCATTGGACATCGACCCGGGACGCCGTCCCCAGACACTCAACATCGAGGAGTTCGTGCGTATCGCCAACCACCTGGCCGCGGCCGAGCGAGGAGAGGCCTCATGACCCTGACCACCCCGGAAGCGCTCGACCATGCGATCCGCGTCGACGTGGCGCCGGATTTCCGCGTCGAAGAGTCTGCGCCTGACGAGCAGCGCTTCGTCTTCAGCTATACCGTCACGGTGCACAACACCTCCCGGCACAGCGTGCAATTGCTCGCTCGCTACTGGAGGATTACCCAGGGCAGCGGCAAGGTGCAGGAGGTGCGCGGCAAGGGCGTGGTGGGTCAGCAGCCGATGATCGGCCCCGGCCAGACCTTCCGCTACACCAGCCGGGCGATTCTCGACGGCCCGGTAGGGGTGATGGAGGGCGCCTATACCTGCGTCGATACCGCTAGCCAGCGGCCCTTCGAGGTGGCCGTCGCCCCTTTCCGGCTGGCCGGGCCCAACCAGGTACACTGACCCCACAGCATCGATCCTAGCTAATCGACCCTATCTCACCGACCCCGGGGAGCCATGATGACCACCTATGCCGTCGGCGATCTGCAGGGCTGCCACGACGAGTTCGTCGCCCTGCTTGAAAAACTCGACTTCGATCCGCGCAGCGACTACCTGTGGCTGGTTGGTGACCTGGTCAATCGTGGCCCCGGCTCGCTGGCCTGCCTGCGCGAGGTGATGGCGCTGGGCGAGTCTGCCTTCACCGTGCTCGGCAACCACGACCTGCATCTGCTGGCGGTGGCTCGTGGAGGGGGACGTGAGAACCGCAAGGACACGCTTGCGACGATCCTGGCCGCTCCGGACCGTGAGCGCCTGCTCGACTGGCTTCAGTCGCGTCCCCTGCTGGTGCGCCGGCGTTCGGGGCAGCAGGACGATACCGTCATGATCCACGCCGGCCTGTTGCCGCAGTGGTCGGTCGAGCAGGCTGCGGGGTTGGCCAACGAAGCCGAGTCGCGCCTCACCGGCGAGCATGCCGGCGCTTTCCTCGAGCAGATGTACGGCAACGCGCCGGCCTGCTGGCGCGACGACCTCGATGGCATCGACCGCTTGAGGATGATCATCAATGTCTTTACTCGCATGCGCTTCATCGATGCCGCCGGATGTCTCGACTTCGCCGCCAAGGAGGGGCTCGACAGCGCGCCGGGAGGCTTCGCCCCCTGGTTCCAGTTTTCCCGTGACGATGACCCCTGGCTGCTGTTCGGACACTGGGCCGCGCTGCAGGGTGAGACACCGGCGAGCCGGGTGCGTGCCGAGGCCCTGGATACCGGCTGTATCTGGGGCAGCCGCTTGACCGCTCTGAACCTCGATAGCGGTAAGCGCATCAGCGTCCCGAGCCATATGCGCTGAGTTTCTCCCTTCCACCGCGAGGCTGACATGACGACCTTCCAGCATCTCGATATCCCGACCCTGTCCGACTGGCTCGACGAGCGACGCGCACTGGCCCTGGTCGATATCCGCGATCCGCAGAGTTTCGCCCAGGGTCATATTCCCGGCAGCCGCCGCCTGGACAATGACACGGTGGGTGCCTTCATCGAGGAGGCGTCCCGCGAGGCGCCTCTGGTGGTTGTCTGCTACCACGGCAACTCCAGCCAGCAGGCGGCGGCCTGGCTGGCCGGCCAGGGTTTCGCCGAGGTCTATAGCCTCGATGGCGGTTTCACCGACTGGCAGCTTCGCCACCCCGATCGCGTGGAGTCCTGAACCATGACCGAGGCCGAGGACCCCTACCTGCAGGGGCTCGATGTCTACCGGGTCGGCGGCGCGGTGCGCGACGCCCGACTCGGCTGGCCGGTCAAGGACACCGACTGGGTGGTGGTGGGTGCTTCCCCGGAAGAGATGCGTCGGCGGGACTTCAAGCCGGTGGGTCGCGATTTCCCGGTCTTTCTGCACCCCGAGAGCCACGAAGAGTTTGCCCTGGCGCGCACCGAGCGCAAGTCAGGACATGGCTACACCGGCTTCGAGGTTCATGCCAGCCCCGAGGTGACCCTCGAGGAGGACTTGGCGCGCCGTGACCTGACCATCAATGCCATGGCCGAGACCCCGCAGGGCACTCTGGTGGACCCCCATGGCGGCTTGGCTGACCTCGAGACACGCCAGCTCCGTCATGTCTCGCCGGCCTTCGTCGAGGATCCGCTCAGGGTGTTGCGCACCGCACGCTTCCTGGCGCGCTACGCCGGCCTCGGCTTTATCATCGCCGATGAAACCCGCCGGCTGATGCGGGAGTTGTCGGAGAGTGGCGAGTTGGCTCACCTGGTGGCCGAGCGCGTCTGGACCGAGACCGAAAAGGCGCTTGGTGAGCCCTGGCCGGAGGTCTACTTCCAGGTGCTGGACGACTGCGGCGCCCTGGAGGTGCTGATGCCGGAGCTGGCGGCGGATCCGGCGGCCTTCGACGAGGCGCTGGGGCGTCTGCATCGGTTACCGGAAGACATCGAGGCCGAGTCACAGGCCCGCTGGCGATGGGCGCGGCTGGTGGAGCATATGGATGACGAAGACCGCGAGGTCCTGGCCGAGCGGCTGCGTCTGCCCCGGGCCCATCGCGAGTTGTCCACCCAGGCGGCACGAACCCGCACGCTGCTGAAGCGGGTAGCACGGTACGGTCTGGACGGGGCGCGGGTCATGGCCTGGCTCGACGGCGTCGACGCCTGGCGCCGCAGCGATCGGGTGGCACCGCTGATCAGCCTGGTGAGCCTTGAGGCCCCGGAATTGGCCGAGGACCTGGCTCTGGCCTGGCGCCTGGCCCAGCAGGTTCTGCCCAAGGCGCTGGTAGCCGAGGGCTACCGTGGACGCGAACTGGGCGATGAGCTGGCCCGGCGACGTTGGGAAGCCATAGACGGCGCGCTCGCCAGCCCCGGGACGAAGTCCTGAGGCTCAGTCCTTCGCGGAAATGCACCGCTCCTGCCAGACGAAGTCCACTGGCCAGAGGCGCTGCTGGCCGGCCTCGAATTCGCGCCAGTGGGCGTGATAGGTCTTGCCGGTGAGGGGGTGGCGGGCGTCGGGGAGCAGCTCGGCCAGCGGCTTCAGCACGAAGGCATGCTTCAGGATCTCGTCGCGGGGCAGTTCGACCTCATCGTACGTGCCGGTCAGGTCGCCCACGGTGAGCAGGTCGATGTCCAGTGTCCGGGGGCTGAACTTGGGTACCCCCTTGCGGCGGCCGTTGGCGAACTCCAGCCGTTTGCACCAGGCTTGCAGCTCGCCCACCGGCCAGTCGCTGTCGAAGGCCACCACCAGATTGTAGAAGTTGCGACCATCCTCGAAGCCCACCGGCTCGCTCTCGAAGACTCGCGAGATGGCGAGCGACCCGAAAGTCGTGGCTAGGGCATCCAGGCAGGCCCGGACATGGCGGTCTCGCTCGATGTTGCTACCGATGCTGACAGTAATCCGGGCCATCAGGTGCCCCCCGTCCGTTGGCCGCGTTCGATACAGACGCCCACCGCGGCGGCTGCAGGCACGGCGCCGGGCTTGCGCACGGTGAGGCGTAGCCAGGGGATAGCGAATTCGTCGCGCAGGGTCTCGGCCAGGCGCTCGGCGAAGGTTTCCACCAGGGCGAACTCATGCTCGTTTGCGAAGGCGTTAACGCGCTCGCTGATGGCGGCGTAGTTCAACGTCAGGCCGATGTCGTCATCGGCCGCTGCGGGGCGGATATCGGTGCCCAGCGCCAGGTCAAGCCGCAGCGTCTGGGTGATGGTGCGCTCCCAGTCATAGACGCCGATCACGGTGTCCACCTCGAGCGCTTCGATCAGCACTAGATCCATCGGGGCTCCACGGGCCATTGGAGGTTGCGGACCGAGTGATACAAAGGGTCCGCCTGCAGGCGGAAGATTGTACGCCAGCCGGGCCGCGGGCGACACCGGAGGACGACCCCCGGCCTGTCAAGCCCCGCCCATGGCTGGCAGAATCACGGTTTGACCCCACAGGAGGCCGCCCGTGGAGGCGCCACTCGACCTCATCCTCCCGCTGATGGCGTTAGGCTATCTCAGCGGTACCTGGCTCGGCGCGCTGACGATGTGCCGCCTGGCCGGCGTGGGGGATCCGCGGCTGGCCGGCTCCTGTAATCCGGGGTTCTCCAATGTCCTGCGTCTGCACGGCCGTCGCCTGGCTCTGGCTACCCTGGTGGTGGACGTGGTCAAGGGCATGCCGGTGCTGTGGCTGGCCATGCGGTTCGGCCTCCCGCCCTGGGGGTTGGGGCTGGTGGGTCTAGGTGTGCTGCTGGGTCACAGCTACCCGGCCTGGCATCACTTCCGGGGCGGCAAGGGCGTTGCCAGTGCCTTCGGCGTGATGCTGGTGCTCACGCCCTGGGTGGCGCTTTGCTGCGCTGCATTCTGGATGCTGCTGGTATGGCGGGTGCGCACCGCCTCGGTGGCGTCGTTGGCCAGTGCCACCATGGCACCACTGGCTAGCCTGTGGCTGGCGCCGGATTTCGCCGGCGTGGTGATCGTCTTCACCCTGCTGGTGCTGGCGCGCCACGTACTCAATATCCGGCGAATGGGGCGCGGCGACGAGCCGCCCCTTTAAGCTGAAAGCTTGAAGAGCGTCGCTTCGCTCCTGGAAGCCGGAAGAAAACCCTTGGCCCCAGGGGAAACGGGATCATGCTGCCTTCCAGCTTACGGCTCGCCTAGGGTATCCATCGGCCAGCGTGGCACTGCCTTCATGATGCCTGGCTCGTCGTGTTCGCCGGCCATCAGGCGTTGAGCACCGACGTAGGCAATCATGGCACCGTTATCGGTGCAGAAGCGCCCGCGAGGGTAGTAGGCCCGGGCATTGCGCTTGGCGCACTCGACCTCCAGCCGTTCGCGCAGTCGTACGTTGGCGCTCACGCCGCCGGCCACCACCAGGCGCTTGAGGCCGGTTGCATCCAGCGCGCGGCGGCACTTGATCACCAGGGTATCGACCACCGCCTCCTCGAAGGCGCGGGCCACGTCGGCACGGGCCTGGTCGTCGAGTTCGTCGACCTGCTCGAGCTTGCGGATGGCGGTAAGGGTGTGGGTCTTGAGCCCCGAGAAACTGAAATCGAGCCCCGGGCGGTCGGTCATCGGCCGCGGGAAGCGCAGGCGGCCGGGGTCGCCGCCCTCGGCAAGCTTCGCCACCTGGGGTCCACCGGGATAGTCGAGCCCCAGCATCTTGGCCGCCTTGTCGAAGGCTTCGCCGGCGGCATCGTCCACGGACTCGCCGAGCAGACGATACTGGCCCAGGCCACGCACCTCGACCAGTTGGGTATGGCCGCCGGAGACCAGCAAGGCGACGAAGGGGAAGCCGGGAGGCTCGTCCTCCAGCATGGGGGCCAGCAGGTGGCCCTCCATGTGATGGACGCCGAGTACCGGGATCTCCAGTGCCCGTGCCATGCCGTGGGCGGTGCTGGCCCCGACCATTAGCGCGCCGACCAGTCCCGGGCCAGCGGTGTAGGTGATGGCATCAATATCGGTGCGTGTCAGGCCGGCTTCGTCGAGCACTTGCTGGATCAGCGGCAGCAGGCGGCGCGTGTGGTCCCGAGAGGCGAGCTCCGGGACCACGCCGCCATACTCGGCATGCATGGCGATCTGGCTGTAGAGTGCGTCGGCCACGAGGCCGCGCTCGGTGTCGAAAAGGGCGACGCCGGTCTCGTCGCAGGAGGTCTCGATGCCCAGTACGCGCATGATGATGGCTCGATGGTACGTGGAAGGCGGCATTCTACGCGTTTTGCCAGGCCCGCGCAGTGTGGACGCAGTGCGGAAACGATTTGCACGCGTTCGATGTGGGGTCTAGAATATTGTCCGCTGCAAGACTGGGTCGTGCACCCAGGAGTGGCTCTTCGCTTTTCTCGCATCGTTCCGGTTCGCCTGGCGATTCCGGCCATAGTTGCGTGAAGGCGAATAGTACTCGCAAGGTGTGCGTACAAACCGAACTCAAGTTATTCAAGGTAGGTGAGTGCTTAATGCCTTCTGTCAAAGTACGTGATAACGAGCCGTTTGACGTCGCGCTGCGTCGCTTCAAGCGTTCCTGTGAAAAAGCCGGTGTTCTCTCGGAAGTGCGTCGTCGCGAGCAGTACGAGAAGCCGACCGCAGAGCGCAAGCGCAAGGCGGCCGCTGCCGTCAAGCGTCATGCCAAGAAGCTTCAGCGTGAGCGCAAGCGTTTCGAACGGCTCTATTGATCCGTACTGGAGTCGGTAGGGGCATACAGTCCATGCCGCCTCAAGAGGGACGCCAAGCGGCCGCCTAACGGTGGCCGCTTGTTTTTGGTCTCTTCCCATTTATCGCAGGGTGTCCGAATGTCCGGTCAGATTCCTCAGCGCTTTATCGATGACCTTCTGGCCCGTGTCGACGTGGTCGAGGTGGTCGGCGAGCGCGTGAAGCTGAAGAAGGCCGGCCGCAACCATTCTGGACTCTGCCCCTTCCACCAGGAAAAGTCGCCGTCATTTACCGTTAGCGCCGACAAGCAGTTCTATCACTGCTTCGGCTGCGGCGCCCACGGCAATGCCCTGCGCTTTCTGATGGAGTACGAGAATCTGCGTTTTCCCGAGGCGGTGGAACAGCTAGCCGCACGGCTCGGCATGGAGGTACCGCGTGAAGGGGCCGATGACCCTCGTGCGCAGGCTCGCGAGCGCAAGCGCAAGGAAGGTGTCAACCTGCTGGAGCTCTCCGCCAGCTACTACCGCGAGCGTCTGAAGATGCCCGAAGGGGAGGCCGCCCGCCGGTACCTTGACGAGCGGGGACTGTCATCGGAGGTGCAGCAGGACTTTGCCATCGGCTATGCCCCGGACGGCTGGGACGCTCTCAAGCGTCACCTCTCGGAGCGCGGCGTCGCCGAGGCGGTGCAGATCGAGTATGGCCTGCTGGTGCATCGCGAGGACAGCGGGCGGACATATGACCGCTTCCGTGACCGGGTGATGTTTCCGATCCGCGATATCCGCGGGCGCACCATCGCCTTCGGCGGGCGGGTGCTGGGCGACGCCAAGCCCAAGTACCTCAACTCGCCCGAAACCCCGGTGTTCCACAAGGGGCGCGAGCTCTACGGTCTCTTCGAGGCGCGCCAGGCCAACTCGCGGCTCGAGCGGCTGGTGATCGTCGAGGGCTACATGGACGTGGTGGCGCTGGCCCAGTTCGGCATCCGCAATGCCGTGGCCACCCTCGGCACCTCCACCAGCGAGGAGCACCTGGGACGGCTGTTCCGGATGGTCGGCGAGGTGGTGTTCTGCTTCGACGGCGACCGTGCCGGCCGTCAGGCCGCGGCCCGGGCGCTGCAGACGGTATTGCCGCAGATGATCGACGGGCGCCAGGCGCGCTTCATGTTCCTGCCCGAAGGGGAGGATCCCGATACCCTGGTGCGTCGGGAGGGGGCGGAGGCCTTCGAGGATCGCATCACCTGCGCCAGTCCCCTGTCGGAATTCCTCTTCGATCATGCCGCCGAGGGGCGTGATCTGGCGTCGATCGAAGCCCGCGAGCGCTTCGCCAGCCAAGTGCTGTCGGCGATCGGCAAATTGCCGGAAGGCGTGCTCAAGTCGCTGCTGCTGACGGAACTCTCGCGGCGTACCGGCGTCGACCAGTCGCGCTTCGAGATGCTGGTCGCATCCCGTGAAGTGCCGGAGGCCGAGCCGTCACTCGCGGAAGATGAGCCGCTCGGAGATGGCAAGGGGCCTCAATCCCTGCCGGAGCAAGGTGGCTACCCGTCAGGCGGGGCACTGAGCCTGATGGGGCGTGTGCTGCAGTTGCTTGTCCATGAGCCGCGGCTGGTGGAGCGCCTGCCCGAGGAAAGCGACTGGTATCCTGCGGAGGACCCGGAGGCCGGGCTTTGCCATGAGGTGGAGCGGCTGTTGCGGGCGGGACGCTACCGTAGTGCCCAGGTGCTGCTGGCCCACTTCCACGGCACCCCGGAGGGCGAGCGTCTGGCTGAGCTGGCGCGCCGTGAGCTGTTGCTTTCGCCGGGCGCGCGGGCCGCTGAGCTGGACGGACTGGTGGAGCACTTCCGGCGACACCGTCTCAGGCCGTCGCATCAGGAGGAAGTCGACGCCCTGCTGTCAAAGCAGCAGCGGGGAGAGCGGCTTTCGCAGGAAGAGCGTCAGCGCCTGATGGGTCTGCTCACCGAGCTAAAGGGGTGATGCAGGAGTGATAAAGGCGCTTTCCTGCCTCGGGAAATTGGCGGCAGGGTTGAATTCTCTCCTACTATCACCACATAAGATCAAATGCCCATGAACGGCACAACCTGACAACCTAACACACCTGAATGACCGCGCAAATACACCGAACTGGCAGAAAGGTGGTTTCACCCGCTATACTGTTCGGCTTATCGAGTTTTTACCGCCTCAGTGCTTCAGGTGCTTCATTCTTCTTCGTCGAGATAGGGTTTCTATGGCTGGAAATGCGCAGCAGCAGTCACGTCTGAAGGAGTTGATCGCGCGCGGCAAGGAACAGGGCTTCCTGACCTATGCCGAGGTCAACGACCACCTTCCCGAGGATATCGCCGACCCGGATCAAGTGGAAGACATCATCGGCATGATCAACGACATGGGTATCAGTGTCGTTGAGGAAGCTCCCGATGAAGACACTCTGATGATGTCGGATCACTCCACGGACGAGTCGGCCGCTGAAGAAGCCGTCGCCGCGCTCGCCGCCGTGGAGAGCGACGTTGGCCGCACCACGGATCCCGTGCGCATGTACATGCGCGAGATGGGAACGGTAGAGCTGCTGACCCGCGAAGGCGAGATCGAGATCGCCAAGCGGATCGAGGAGGGCACTCGCGAGGTGATGTCGGCGCTGGCCTACCTGCCCGGTGCCGTGGATTCCATTCTCGAGGCCTACGATGCCACCCAGGACGAGGAGGCCCCCGGGCGTCTCTCCGATCTCTTCTCCGGCTTCATCGATCCCGACGAGGGCATTCCCGGCGTGGCCGAGGCGGAGGTTCCCGAAGAGGAGCCTCGCGACGAGGCCGAAGGCGATGCCGACGACGAGGATGACGAGGCCGAGGAGGAGACCACCGGCGGCCCCGATCCCGAGGAGGCTCGAGCGCGCTTCGAGCAGATCCGCGAGCAGAACGCCGCGGCGCAGGCCGCCATCGAGGCCCAGGGGCGTGGTTCCAAGGAGGCCCAGGAAGAGCTAGCGCGTCTCGCCCAGCTGTTCTCTCCGATCAAGCTGGTGCCCAAGCATTTCGAGCGGTTGGTGGGGCAGGTACGCATCAGCGTCGAGCAGGTGCGGACCCAGGAAAAAGCGATCCTGCAGCTGTGCGTGAAGAAGGCAAAGGTGCCGCGCAAGACCTTCATCAAGGCCTTCCCGGGCAGTGAGTCGAATCCCGAGTGGCTCGACGAGTTCAGCGCCGCCAGCCCGAGATATGCGGCGCGCTTGGCACCGCTGCGAGGCGACATCCAGCGGGCCCAGCGCAAGATCGCCTTCGAAGAGGAGATGATCCAGCTGCCGGTGACCGAGATCAAGGAGGTCAACCGTCGGCTCTCCATCGGTGAGGCCAAGGCGCGGCGGGCCAAAAAGGAGATGGTCGAGGCCAACCTGCGCCTGGTGATCTCCATCGCCAAGAAGTACACCAACCGCGGCCTGCAGTTCCTGGACCTGATCCAGGAGGGCAATATCGGCCTGATGAAGGCGGTGGACAAGTTCGAGTATCGCCGCGGCTACAAGTTTTCCACCTACGCTACCTGGTGGATTCGTCAGGCGATCACGCGTTCGATTGCCGATCAGGCGCGCACCATCCGCATTCCGGTGCACATGATCGAGACCATCAACAAGCTCAATCGCGTCTCGCGCCAGATGTTGCAGGAGATGGGGCGTGAACCGACCCCGGAAGAGCTTGGTGAGCGTCTGGAGATGCCCGAGGACAAGGTGCGCAAGGTGCTCAAGATCGCCAAGGAGCCGATCTCCATGGAGACGCCCATCGGTGACGACGACGACTCGCATCTGGGCGACTTCATCGAGGACGGTACCATCCTGTTGCCCATCGACTCGGCGACCGGCGAGGGGCTGATCGAGGCCACACGCAACGTGCTAGGCGGTCTTACCGCTCGCGAGGCGAAGGTGTTGCGTATGCGTTTCGGCATCGACATGAACACCGACCACACCCTCGAGGAGGTCGGCAAGCAGTTCGACGTCACCCGCGAGCGGATTCGCCAGATCGAGGCCAAGGCGCTGCGCAAGCTGCGTCACCCCAGCCGCTCCGAGCCGCTGCGCTCCTTCCTCGACGAGTAGCGGCGACAAAGCACAGGGCATCACGCCCGCCTCAAACGACAAGCCCCGCAGGCATCACCTGCGGGGCTTGTTGCATCGGGGGAGCCTCGTCGCGTCAGCCGGCGCGACGCGCCAGGGCCCAGCGGCGGGCCAGCAGCAGGCTGACTTTCGGTAGTTCGCGAAGCCCGGCTCTCACATAGAGCAGCAGGAGCGTCGAGAGGAACAGCAGGCCCGTCTGGGCCAGTTCGATGAAGCCCCGTTCCGAGAATCGGTCCTCGGGCAGGGTGAGCGCCTCGTAGTAGACGCCCTGGGCAATACCGACCACCAGCAGGATATACAGTGTGGCCCTCAGGCAAGTTGCGGCGAAACCGATCGGCATGGGGCGTTCTGGGGGAGGGCGGGAATGCATCGTGAATCCGCTCAATCATGACGTCCAAGTGTCTGACATTGTAGCGCCCTGGCCTTTGGTGTGCCTACTCGACCGGCACGCCTGCCGAGGCGCTCCGGCGTGCTTCCTCGACGATCCAGTCATGCACCCCCGCCACCCTACGATCGTCCAGGACGCCTGGAGCATGCACGATGCCGTAGCGCATGCCAGTGGGCACCCGTTGCGCGAAGGGGGCGATCAGCGTTCCGTTCTGCAGTTCGCCGCGTATCAGCGTCTGACGCGCGATGGCCACCCCCATGCCGGCGATGGCGGCCTCCATGGTCAGGTGGTTGCGGTTGAAGGTGTAGCCACGTCGCAGGTTGAGGGGCGGGGCCTCGATGGCCTCGAGGTAGCGCTCCCACTCGGCATGCTCGTGACTGCCGCGCCAGGCGGTGACGTCGTGCAACAGCGGGTACCAGGCCAGATCGGCCGGATGGCGAAGTGGAGGGCGGCCCCGCAACAGGGCGGGAGCGCAGACCGGAAAGATGCGCTCTTCCATCAATGGCGTGATGGCGAGTCCCGGGATGTGGCCGTCATTGAGGTCGAGGGCTAGGTCGAAATCCCCGTCGCGTAGCGAGAGGCTGCTGTCCTCGGCCCTGACATGCAGCTCGATGTCGGGAAAGCGTGCCTGCAGCCTGGGCAGGCGCGGCATCAGCCACTTGTGCAGGAAGGAGGGTACCGAGCGTAGGCGGATCACCCCACTCATCACCCCGCTGCGCAGTCGTCGCACTTCCAGGCTCACGGCCTGGTAGGCTTCGTCCACCACCGTGGCCAATCGCCGTCCCTCCTCGGTCAGCTCCAGTCGACGGGGCAGGCGCCGGAACAGCTTGAACCCCAAGCGCTCCTCCAACTGCTTGATCTGCTGGCTCACCGCGCCGGTGGTGACATGCAGCTCCTCCGCCGCCCGGGTGAAGGAGAGGTGGCGGGCGCTGACGGCAAAGACCTTCAGCCAGGCGTGGGTCTGGGCGTGCAGAAGTCGGCTCATGGTTTAGCGTGACTATACTGTAGGCAAGATATTCTGGTTTGCCATCGAAGGCGTGGCGCACCAGCATAGGCTCAAGGCTTATCCAAGGCCAGCAATGTTCAGTAACGCTGAACTGACGGCTACCTTCCGTCCAGGCCACCCAGTCAGTAACGCGAGGCTTTTCCCATGGCAATCAGTGTCTTCGACCTGTTCAAGATCGGCATCGGACCCTCGAGCTCCCACACCGTGGGCCCGATGGCGGCGGCCCATGATTTTGTCCAGGTGCTGAAGGGTCGCGACCTGCTTGAGCGTGTGACGCGCCTCGAGATTCATCTGCATGGCTCACTCTCCGCTACCGGCAAGGGCCACGGCACCGACCGGGCGGTGATCATGGGGCTGATGGGCGAACATCCATCGCACATCGACCCGTCTATCGTCGCTCCTCGCATCGAGACGCTGCTCGAGTCCCGGACCCTGCAGCTCGATGGCCACCAGCCGATTCCCTTCCACTGGACCCGTGACCTGCAGTGGCATGACGAGAGCCTGCCCTACCATCCTAACGCTCTGACTCTGGTCGCTCATGGCAACGAGGATATGCTCCATCGCAACGTCTACTACTCCGTGGGAGGGGGATTCGTGGTCGACGAGGCTCAGGCGAGTTCCGGGGAACTGGACAGCGACACCACGGCCCTGCCCTACGATTTCCATTCCGCCGCCGAGTTGATGGCGCTGTGCCGGATGCATGGCCTGCGCATCAGTGAGTTGATGCTGGAGAACGAGAAGGCATGGCGCAGCGAAGCTGAAGTGCGCGCCGGTCTGTGGAAGATCTGGCAGGCCATGCAGGCCTGCGTGCAGAAGGGACTTGCCGCCGAGGGCGTGCTGCCCGGAGGGCTCGAGGTCCGGCGCCGGGCGGCATCATTGCACCGGCGACTGCTGGCCCTGGATGGCGATGAAAGCCTGATCGCCTCGACCTTCTCGGCCATGGACTGGGTCAACGTCTACGCTTTGGCGGTGAACGAGGAGAACGCCGCTGGCGGCCGCATGGTCACTGCCCCGACCAACGGCGCGGCGGGGATCATCCCGGCGGTGCTGCACTATTACATGAAGTTCCAGCCCGATGCCTGCGAACGCGAAGTGGTGGACTTCCTGCTAACTGCCGGGGCCGTGGGGATCCTGTGCAAGAAGAATGCTTCGATTTCCGGTGCCGAGGTGGGCTGTC
Source organism: Halomonas sp. (assembly GCF_034520545.1). GTDB lineage: Bacteria > Pseudomonadota > Gammaproteobacteria > Pseudomonadales > Halomonadaceae > Halomonas. The sequence continues at coordinate 37,843 of NZ_JAXHNN010000014.1, read as the reverse complement.
AGGGAGAGGTCGGCTCGGCCTGCGCCATGGCCGCCGCCGGCCTTGCCGAGGTGATGGGCGGCAGCGTGGGCCAGGTGGAGAATGCCGCCGAGATAGGTCTGGAGCACAACCTGGGGCTGACCTGCGACCCGATCGGTGGTCTGGTGCAGGTGCCCTGCATCGAGCGCAACGCCATTGCCTCGGTCAAGGCCATCAATGCCGCGCGAATGGCCCTGCGCGGCGACGGCGAGCACTTCGTCTCCCTGGATCATGCCATCCGCACCATGCGTGATACCGGTGCCGATATGCAGGAGAAGTACAAGGAGACTTCCCGCGGCGGCCTGGCTGTCAATGCCATAGAGTGCTGACGGCTGCCGGGTAGTACCGGCCCTAGCCAGACCAGGCGCGATGCCCCGCAAGGGGTATCGCGCCTTTTTTTGCCCGACAGTTTGCAAGCTATTGATCACGCGGGTGTCTACACCATTGGTCGAGTTCGGTGCTTCTCCTGTTGCCGTGCCGCGGTCAGTCCTCTAGCTTACGTTAACGTAAAGTGTCACCCGGGCCCTCGGTACCGGAACCGGCACAACAACGACAATGGCCGACAACAACGACAACAGCATCCACGGCGGATCGCCCGAGCGATCCAGAGAGGACGAAACATGACCCAGGAGTTCATACTGGAAACTCGCGGGTTGACCAAGGAATTTCGCGGCTTCACCGCCGTGGACGACGTCAACCTGCAGGTTCGAGACGGGCATATCCATGCCCTGATCGGCCCCAACGGGGCCGGCAAGACCACCGTCTTCAACCTGCTTACCAAGTTTCTTCCGCCCACCCGCGGCGAGATTCTCTATCGCGGCAAGCCTATCACCAACATGAAGGCCAACGAGATCGCCCGGCTAGGACTGGTACGCTCCTTCCAGATATCGGCGGTGTTCGCCCACATGACTGCCATGGAGAACGTGCGGGTCGCGCTGCAGCGCAAGCTGGGCACCTCCTTCCATTTCTGGAAATCCGAGAAGAGCCTCGATCACCTGAATGACCGCGCCCTGGAACTCCTCGAGGAGGTAGGGCTGCGCGAGTACGCCGATGTGCTTACCGTCGAGATGCCCTATGGGCGCAAGCGGGCCCTGGAGGTGGCGACCACTCTGGCCCTGGATCCCACGCTGATGCTGCTCGACGAGCCCACCCAGGGGATGGGGGCCGAAGACGTCGACCGCATCGTCGAGCTGATCCGGCGCGTCTCGAAAGGCCGTACCGTGCTGATGGTCGAGCATAACCTCAGCGTGGTGAGTCGGCTGTGCGACCGCATCACCGTGCTGGCGCGCGGTAGCGTGCTGGCCGAAGGCGACTACCAGGAGGTATCGCGCAACCCCCTGGTGCGCGAGGCCTACATGGGCAGCGATGCGGCAGAAGAAGAGGAGGCCAGCGCATGAGTCAGGCAGCCGAGGCGATTAGCGAGTATCAAGACCATGACGGTGCCGAGATGCTGCGGGTTAGCGACCTGCACGCTTTCTATGGCGAGTCGCATATCCTCCACGGCGTCGATTTCGACGTGAAGCGCGGCGAGTTAGTGACCCTGCTGGGGCGCAATGGCGCCGGGCGTAGCACCACCCTCAAGTCGATCATGAACATGGTCGGTCGGCGCACCGGCTCGATCATGATCAACGGCAACGAGACCTTGGGCATGAAGCCCCATCGCATCCCGCGGCTGGGCATTGGCTACTGCCCCGAGGAGCGCGGCATCTTCGCCAGCCTCGACGTCGAGGAGAACCTGCTGCTGCCGCCCACCGTGCGCTCCGGAGGGATGTCCCTCGACGACATCTACGCGATGTTCCCCAACCTCTATGAGCGCCGCCGCAGCCAGGGCACCCGGCTCTCCGGGGGCGAGCAGCAGATGCTGGCCATGGCGCGCATCCTGCGTACCGGTGCACGGCTGCTGCTGCTCGACGAGATCACCGAGGGGTTGGCCCCGGTCATCGTCCAGGCGCTGGGCGAGGTATTGGTCAAGCTCAAGGAGCGTGGCATGACCATCGTGCTGGTGGAGCAGAACTTCCGTTTTGCCGCGCCGTTGGCCGACCGCCATTTCGTGATGGAGCACGGTACCATCATCGAGGAGATCAGTGCCGCCGAGCTGCCCTCGCGGCGCGAGCACCTCAACTCCCTGCTGGGGGTATGACGGCTCGCCGTCCTCCCTGCAGTTCATCCACCGCAATGCAACTCGCATCGACAACAAACCCGCCCCTATTGGGGCTACGGAGATGAGACCATGAACTTCAACAAGAAGACACTTGCCAGCAGCATCGCCCTTGCCGCCGCCACTCTGATGGCCAGCGGTGTTCAGGCCCAGATGAGTGACGATGAAGTACGTATCGGCTATCTGGCCGACATGTCTGGTACTTACCGGGATCTCGCCGGGCCCGGCGGTCTCGAAGCCTTGATGATGGCCGTCGAGGATTTCGGTGGCGAGGTCAATGGCGTGCCCATCGAGGTGTTCAGCGCCGACGACCGCAACAGTGCCGACGTGGGCGCCAACACCGTGCGCGGCTGGTTGGACCAGGAGAATGTCGACCTGGTGGCCGGCATGGTGGCCTCCTCGGTCTCCATCGCCGTGACCAAGCTGCTCGACGGCAGCGACAGCCTCGCCATCATCTCCGGCTCGGCAGCCTCCAGCATTACCAACGAGCACTGCACGCCCAACCATATCCACTGGGTCTACGACACCTACCCGCTGGCCAACGGCACGGCCAAGGCGGTGGTCGAGCAGGGCGGCGAAACCTGGTTCATGCTCACCGCCGACTACGCCTTCGGCCACGCCCTGGAGGGCGACGTGACCAAGGTGGTGGAAGACAACGGCGGCGAGATCGTCGGCACGATCCGTCACCCCTTCCCGACCAACGACTTCTCGTCCTACATCCTGCAGGCTCAGGGCTCCGGTGCCGACATCATCGGCCTGGCCAATGCTGGCTCCGATACCGTCAACGCCATTACCACCGCCAGCCAGTTCGGCGTGGTTCAGGCCGGTCAGCAGCTCGCCGGCCTGCTGATCTTCCTCAACGACGTCCACTCCCTGGGCCTCGAAAAAACCCAGGGCCTGCTGCTCACCACCGGCTGGTACTGGAACATGGATGACCAGGCGCGCGAATGGGCCGAGCGTTACTACGAGCGCACTGAACGCATGCCGACCATGGTCCAGGCGGGGGTCTACTCCAGCACCATGCACTACCTGAAGGCCGTGGACGCCGCGGACACCGACAGCGCCGAGGCGGTTCGGGAGCAGATGGCCGATGGCCCGATCAATGATTTCTTTGCTCGCAATGGTCGCATCCGCGAGGATGGTCGCATGGTCCACGACATGTATCTCGCCGAAGTGAAGTCTCCGGAGGAGTCCACCGGCGAGTGGGATCTCTACGAGATTCTCGCCACCATCCCCGCTGAGGAGGCCTACAGGCCGCTCTCTGAGAGCCAATGTGACCTGGTCAACAACTGAGCACGGGCGGAACTGGCGGCGGCTTCGGCCGCCGCCCCTCTGACGGGAGGTCCATGACATGACAATGATTTTTGGGGTGCCGTTGATGGTGTTCATGGGCCAGCTGATGCTGGGCCTGATCAACGGTGCCTTTTATGCCCTGCTCAGCCTGGGCCTGGCGATCATCTTCGGCCTGTTGAAGATCGTCAACTTCGCCCACGGGGCCCAGTACATGCTGGGGGCCTTCGTCGCGCTGATGGGCTTGCAATATCTGGGGCTCAACTATTGGGCAGCGCTGCTGCTGGTGCCGCTGGTAGTGGGCGGGTTCGGCATGCTGATCGAGCGCCTGATCCTGCGGCGTATCGCGCATCTCGATCACCTCTACGGGCTGCTGCTGACCTTCGGTCTGGCACTGATCTTCGAGGGCACCCTGATCAACTTCTTCGGGGTGTCGGGATCGAGCTATCCGACACCCGAGGCCCTGCAGGGCGGGATGAACCTGGGCTTCATGTTCCTGCCCACCTACCGCGGCTGGGTACTGGTGGCGGCGTTGGTGGTCTGCCTGGGTACCTGGTTCGTCATCGAACGCACCCGTCTCGGTGCCTACCTCCGGGCCGGCACCGAGAACCCTGCGATGATGCAGGCCTTCGGAGTCAACGTGCCGCTGCTGATCACTCTGACCTACGGCTTCGGCGTGGCGCTGGCCGCCTTCGCCGGTGTGCTGGCCGCCCCGCTCTATCCGGTGTCGCCGACCATGGGCTCGAGTCTGTTGATCGTGGTCTTCGCCGTGGTGGTAATCGGCGGCATGGGCTCCATCCTGGGAGCCGTTATCACCGGCCTGGCCATGGGCCTGATCGAAGGCCTCACCAAGGTCTACTACCCCGAGGCGGCCAACACCGTGATCTTCCTGGTGATGATCCTGGTGCTGTTGCTGCGCCCCGCGGGACTCTTCGGCAAGGAGGCATGACGTGATGGCCACGACCCAACAATTGACCCCGGCCATGCAGCGGCAGCGCAACGCCCGGCTGCGTCGTAACACCCTCTACCTGGTGCTGATCGTGATTGGCCTGCTGGCGCCGTTTGCGATCTACCCGGTGTTCCTGATGAAACTGCTGTGCTTCGCGCTGTTCGCGTGCGCCTTCAACCTGCTGCTTGGCTATGCCGGCCTGCTCTCCTTCGGGCACGCTGCCTTCCTGGCCACCGGTGGTTACTTCACCGGCATTATGCTGGCGAGCTACCCGGGGCTGACCCCGGAGTTGGGCATCCTGGTCGGCACGTTCGCCGCCGTGGTGCTCGGCACCTTCTTCGGGGTGCTGTCGATCCGCCGCCAGGGGATCTATTTCGCGATGGTGACCCTGGCCCTGGCGCAGATGATGTTCTTCTTCTTCATCCAGGCGCCCTTCACCGGCGGCGAAGACGGCCTGCATGGCGTGCCGCGGGGCGAGCTTTTCGGGCTGATCAGCCTTCGCGACAACCTCAACATGTACTACTTCGTGTTAGCGGTCTTCGTGATCGGCTTCGCCATCATCCAGCGCGCCGTGCATTCCCCCTTCGGCCAGGTGTTGAAGGCGATTCGCGAGAACGAGCCGCGGGCAGTCTCGCTGGGCTACAACGTGGATGCCTACAAGCTGGTGGCCTTCGTGCTCTCAGCGGGCCTGGCGGGCCTGGCAGGTTCCACCAAGACGGTGGTCTTTCAGCTCGCCTCGCTGACCGATGCCCACTGGCACATGTCCGGCGAGGTGATCCTGATGACTCTGCTGGGCGGCGTCGGCACTCTCTTCGGCCCCGCGGTGGGTGCCGGCCTGGTGGTGAGCCTGCAACATCAACTGGCCCAGTCGCCGATGGGCAACTGGGTGAGCGTGATCCTCGGCTTGATCTTCGTGGTTTGCGTGCTGAGTTTCCGCAGCGGCATCGTCGGCGAGATCCAGAAGATGGTGCGCAAGAACTTCAAATAGGCTTGAACGGCCAGAACGACAACGGGCGCCCCTCGGGGCGCCCGTTGTCGTAGGGAGGCTCAGCGGCGCATGGGCAAAAGTCCATGGATATGCGTCACCAGGTAATCGATAAATTGATGCACCTTGGGCGAACGGTGGCGATGGTGTGGATAAACGGCCCAGACTGCGGTGTCGTCGTGGCGATAGGCATCGAGGACCGAGACCAGCTCGCCGCTTGTCAGGTGGGGATCCACGTAATAGTCGGGCAGCTGAGCAAGCCCCAGGCCCTTGAGGGCTGCGTCCAGCAGGGCCGGCCCCGAGTTACCCTCCCAGGTGCCCGCAACCCTTACCTCGCGGCGCACGCCCTCGACGGCGAAGCGCCAGTGGTCTCGCGAGCCTACCAGGCAACGGTGTCGGGAGAGCTCCGATAGCGAGTGGGGCTGGGGCATCCGGGTGAAGTAGGCCGGCGAGCCGACCACGTATTCGCGACGTTCGCAGAGCCGCCGGGCGATCAGCGAGGAATCTTCCAGATGGCCCATGCGGATCGCGATGTCGAAGCCCTCGTCGATCAGGTCGACCGGCCGATTGGTTAAGTGGAGGCGCACCCCCAGCAGTGGATAGCGGCACTGAAAGTCGTTGACCAGGGGCGCGACGAAGCGCTCCCCGAAGGTGGTGGCGCAGGTCAGGCTGAGGGTCCCGCTGGGGCGCGCCTGAAGGTCCTTCACGGCAGCCTCGGCCTCGCGGAAACTGTCGAATAGGTGATGGCAGTGCTGGTAGTAGAGGGTGCCGGCCTCGGTGAGCCGAATCTGACGCGTGGTGCGGTAGAGCAGGGTGGTGCCCAGCTGGTTCTCGAGCTGGCTGACCAGTCGGCTGACATGGGAGCTGGAGACCTTTAGGCGGCGGGCCGCCGCGGCAAAGGTGCCCGCACGCACCACCTCGATGAAGGCCTCGATCCGGTCCCAGTGCTGCATGTTGACTCCTTTCGACGCTATTGTTGCCGTATGGCAATAATGTGACCTGATTAGCAATGATCGTCAGCCCGGTTTGCCCTCATGACGACAAAAGCTATACTGTATATGTATATAGCTTTCAGGCGGAGGATGACGTCATGGCCATGAACCCCATCCAGTTTCAGCCCGGCCTGTCGATGCCCGAGTTTTTCGAGCGCTATGGGACCGAAGCGCAGTGTACGGCGGCGTTGGAGCAGACGCGCTGGCCGGACGGCTTTCGCTGCCCGCGCTGCGAGGGCACATCCTATTCCCGGGTGCGCCGGCACCACCATACGCTGTTCCAGTGCCGCGCCTGTCGCCACCAGACCTCGCTGATCGCCGGCACCCTGATGCAGGGCACCAAGCTGCCGTTGACCACCTGGTTCCTGGCGATCCACCTCATCAGCCAGGCCAAGACCGGGCTGTCGTCGCTCGCCCTCAAGCGTGACCTCGGGGTGAGTTACCCGACGGCCTGGCTCATCCACCACAAGGTGATGGAGGCGATGGCGGAGCGCGAGGCGCGCTACGTCCTCGAGGGTCCGGTCCAGGTCGACGATGCCTACCTGGGCGGAGAGCACCGTGGCGGCAAGGCCGGGACGCGGATCGGAGAACAAGGTGCCTTTCGTGGCCGCCGTCTCGCTCAACGACGCGGGCCATCCGCGCTTCGTCAGGCTCACCCCCGTGGCGGCCTTCAGCCGTGAGGCGATTGCCGAGTGGGCCAAGACGACGCTGCGGCCTGGCAGCACGGTATACTCCGATGGCCTGGCCTGCTTCGGTGCCGTCACCAGCGCAGGATGTACGCATCAGCCCACCGTCGTTGCGGGACGCAAACCCCAGGACATGCCCGAGTTTCACTGGATCAATACGGTGCTCGGTAATCTCAAGACCAGCCTCTCAGGGGCGTACCATGCCTTCGGCTTCCAGAAATATGCGGCGCGCTATCTGGCCGCGTTCAGCTATCGCTTCAACCGCCGCTTCGACCTCAGGGTGCTGCCGACACGGCTGCTCATCGCCGCAGTACGCTGCAAGCCGCGGCCCCAGCGGGTGATTCGGTCGGCTGAGCTTCATTGCTAATCAGGTAATGTGATGAGTTTGATGCAGTTTATCCCAGGGCACCGAATTGCCTAGACTGTCCTCAGGTCCACTACACATCGAATGAGGAAAGCGCCATGAAGTCACGTGCCGCCGTCGCCCTGGAAGCGGGCAAGCCCCTGGAACTGGTCGAGATCGACGTCGAGGGCCCCAAGGCCGGCGAGGTGTTGGTGAAGATCGCCGCCACCAGCGTCTGCCACACCGATGCCTATACCCTCTCCGGCGCCGACCCGGAGGGCAATTTCCCGGCGGTGTTGGGGCATGAAGGTGCTGGCGTTGTTCAGGAAGTGGGTGAGGGCGTCACCAGCGTGCGCCCCGGTGACCACGTCATTCCGCTCTATACGGCCGAATGTGGCCAGTGCAAGTTCTGCCTCTCGGGCAAGACCAACCTCTGTGGTGCTGTCCGCGCCACCCAGGGCAAGGGTGTGATGCCGGATGGTACCTCACGCTTCTCGCTGGACGGCAAGATGTTGCACCACTACATGGGCACCTCCACCTTCAGCGAATACACGGTGCTGCCCGAGGTCTCGCTGGCCGTGGTCTCCAAGGCGGCACCGATGGACAAGATCTGCCTGCTGGGCTGCGGCGTGACCACCGGTATCGGTGCGGTGATGAACACCGCCAAGGTGGAGCCGGGCTCTACCATTGCCGTCTTCGGCCTGGGCGCCATCGGCTTGGCGGTGATCCAGGGTGCTGTGATGGCCAAGGCCTCGCGGATCATCGCCATCGACGTCAATCCGGACAAATTCACGCTCGCCAAGCAGTTCGGTGCCACCGACTTCGTCAACCCCAAGGACCACTCCGATCCCATCCAGCAGGTGATCGTCGACTTGACCGATGGCGGCGTCGACTACTCCTTCGAGTGTATCGGCAACGTCAAGGTCATGCGCTCGGCGCTGGAATGTTGCCACAAGGGCTGGGGCGAGTCGGTGATCATCGGTGTGGCCGGCGCCGGTGAGGAGATCAGCACACGGCCCTTCCAACTGGTGACCGGTCGGGTCTGGAAGGGCTCCGCCTTCGGCGGCGTCAAGGGGCGTACCGAGCTGCCGGGCTATGTGGAGCGCTACATGAAGGGCGAGATCAACATCGATGATTTCATCACGCATGATATGCCCTTCGAGCAGATCAACGAGGCCTTCGAGCTGCTGCACCGGGGCGAGAGTATCCGTACCGTGCTTCATTACTGATACGTGGCTGAAAAATGCGAACGGCCAATACGCGCCGCTTTCTCTCACGCCCGACGCTGCGTAACACGCGAAGGGCTCAACACTTGAGCGCTTGGAGGGAGTTATGACCATGACCGAGAACCTCGAGCTGTTATCGGCCAACAAGAGCTTCGGTGGCTGGCACAAGCGCTATCGCCATCGCTCCCGGGCGCTGGACTGCGAGATGACCTTCGCCATCTACCTGCCACCCCAGGCTGAGGCGGGGAGGGTGCCGCTGCTGTGGTGGCTTTCCGGGCTGACCTGCACCGACGAGAACTTCATGCAGAAGGCCGGTGCCCATCGGGTCGCCGCGGAGCTCGGCATGGCCATCGTCTGCCCCGACACCAGCCCGCGAGGCACCGACCTGCCGGGCGAGGACGACAGCTATGACTTCGGTAGCGGGGCCGGCTTCTATGTCAACGCCACCCGGCAGCCCTGGAAGAAGCACTACCGCATGTATGACTACGTGGCCGAGGAACTGCCTTCGGTGGTGCGCCAACATTTTCCGGTCAACGGCCGTGAGTCGATCAGCGGCCACTCCATGGGTGGGCACGGGGCGCTGATCCTGGCGCTCCGGCGACCCGGCCACTATCGCTCGGTGTCGGCCTTCGCGCCGGTCGTCAATCCCAGCGAGTGCCCCTGGGGACAGAAGGCTTTTTCCGCCTACCTGGGAGAGGACCGCGGCCTCTGGACCCAGTACGATGCCTGCGAGCTGGTGGCCCGCGGGGCGTCGAGCCAGCCGCTATTCATCGACCAGGGCGAAGCCGATGACTTCCTCGAGGAGCAGCTCTGTCCCGATCGCCTCGAGGCGGTCTGCGCCGAGCATGACCACCCGCTGACCCTGAGGCGCCAGCCGGGCTATGACCACAGCTACTTCTTCATCGCCACCTTCATCGAGGAGCACCTGCGCTACCATGCCGAACGTCTGAACAAGCGTTGAGTGGGTAAAAACTCGCACCAGAGTGACGACAGGCAGCCTCCCTTCGGGATAGTGGTGTCGCTATACTGGCGGACATTCATGCAGTAGCGAGGGGAGCCCATGGTCGAGCGAGAGGCGCAATGAGGGGATGGTGGCAGCTGGCGTGGCGGGTGCTATGGCGAACTGTGCTGGGCTTCGTGGTTGTTTCCCTGATGCTGGTACTGCTGTTTCGCGTGGTGCCGGTGTTCGGGTCCATGGTGATGGTGGAGCGCCAGGTTCAGTCCTGGATCGCCGGGGAGTCCCTCGACATTCGCCACCAGTGGCAGCCCTGGGAGAACCTCTCCGACCGCGCCAAGATGGCGGTGATCGCCGCCGAGGACCAGCGCTTCCCGCTCCATTACGGCTTCGACTTGGGAGAAATGCGCCGCGCCTGGGAGGTCAGCCGCAACGGGGGTCGCCTGCGCGGGGCCAGCACCATCAGCCAGCAGACCGCCAAGAATCTCTTCCTGTGGACCGGGCGCAGCTGGGTGCGCAAGGGCCTCGAGGCCTGGTTCACCGTGCTCATGGAGGTGCTGTGGCCCAAGCAGCGCATCCTCGAGGTCTATCTCAATATCGTCGAGTGGGACAACGGAGTATTCGGCCTCGAAGCCGCCTCCCGCCACTACTTCGGTGTCTCCGCCGGCCAGCTCAACAACGTCCAGGCCAGTCGTTTGGCGGCGATCCTCCCCGATCCCCGCGGGCGCGATGCGGCGCATCCGAGCCCTCAGGTGGAGCGTCGCAGCGTCTGGATCCGCCAGCAGATGCGTAACCTCGGTGGTGCCGCCTATCTCGATCGGCTCTGAGGGCCGCTTCTCACTACCAGCACCACCCCGGCGATAGCGATCGCCATGCCGACCAGCGACAGGGGCGGCAGGCGCTCGTCGAACAGCCACCATGCCTCAAGCGCCGTTACCGGCGGGACCAGATAGAAGAGGCTGGCCACCCGCGACGCCTCGCCACGCTTGATAAGTGCCATCAGCAGCAGGATGGCGGAAATTGAGAGCACCAGCACCAGCCAGGCCAGGGTCAGCAGGAAGGTGGGGGCCCAGTCGATCTCCCGAGTCTCGAACAGCAGCGCACCCAGTCCCAGCACCGTCCCGGCGCCGAGATATTGCACCACGGTGCCGGAAAGCAAGGGCATGCCGGTGCAGAAGCGCTTCTGGTAGAGCGTGCCCAGCGAGATTCCGACCAGCGCGACCGTGACGCTCGCCAATGCCCCAAGGCCGAACCCCTGGAACAGCATCTCGCCCGGATCGAGCTTGCCGCCGAGCACCAGGGTGATGCCGGCGAGTCCCATCACCAGCCCCAGCCACTGGAGGCGTCCCAGCCGTTCCCCCAGCAAAGGGCCGGCAAGCCCTGCGGTCAGCAGTGGTTGCAACCCCACCAGCAGGGCGGCCAGCCCCGCCGGCATGCCTTGGTAGATGCTGTAGAAGACGCCGCCCAGGTAGGCGCCGTGGACCAGCAGGCCGGATATCGCGATATGTCCCCAGAGCCTCGCACCTTGCGGCCACTCATCGGAAATCCAGTGTGCCAGCGGTACCAGCAGGGCAAGGGTCAGCACGAAGCGTACGAAAAGAAAGGTGAAAGGCTCGGCGTGGGGAAGGCCGAACTTGGCGCCAATGAAGCCGGTGCTCCACAGGGCCACGAAAAGGATGGGCATGGCGGTCAGCAAGGCTTGGCGGTGACGTTCCGATGTCATGGCAAGGAGCTTCCAGGATCAGGGGATGGGGGCATCATCGCGGTAAGGCGCAGGCGATGCCAATTTCATGGCTCGTGCTTTGGTCGTAGGCGAAGCCTCGGTGGAAAATTGGTAAGACCAAGTTTTTGCCTGGTTGGACAGGGTGTTGCCTGTTTTAATCGCTTGGTCTGACCAATATTCGAAGACCTTCTGCGTTGAAAGTCGCTATTGGCCGGGGCCGGTCTTTTCGCTACTTTTAATATTGGAAGTCGTTTCCAGATTAACGAGACCTTCCTGAGCCCGCAGGGAAAGCGGTACTAGCCGCCCGGTGAATCCTCAGAGGACACTGGCGTGCGTGATGGGCCATGGATGACAACAACAAGATCCCGTTGCTGTCCGCTTCTGAGTGCGGGCGCACTATCCAACCAGGAGTTCATGCCATGCAAGACGACAAGCAGCCGTCAAGCATCTCTTCCGTCGACACCGACAACACCAAAGTTCTCGAGCAGTTCAAGACGCCGAGCCGGCGTAACTTCCTGAAGGCCGCTGCCGTTGGTTCCGCAGCAGCCGTCGCGGCCCCTTGGGTCGGCAATGTCCAGGCGCAGGAGGGCATCCGTATCCGCATGCAGTCCTCCTGGCAGCCGGGTACCACCGGCTACAGGGTTTTCGAGGAGTGGGCCGCCGGCGTCGCCGAGGCGACGGGTGGCGAGGTACGCATCGAGCCCTTCCCGGCCGGTGCTGTGGCCGGGGCCTTTGAGGTGGCCGATGCCGTGCGTAACGGCGTCCTCGACGGCCAGAACTGGTTCACCGTCTACTGGCCCGGCAAGATGCCGGCCGGCGTATTCCTGACTGCCTACCCGATGGGGCTCTCCGTACCCCACCAGTGGGACATGATGTTTGGCGCTTACGGCGGTTTCGGCATCGCCAAGGACCTCTACCGTAAGCAGGGCCAGGAACTGCTCGGTTATGTCCACCACGACATGAACCTGATCCACTCCAAGAAACCGCTACGCAGCTTCGACGATTTCAAAGGGATCAAGTTGCGCATGCCGGGCGGGATCGTGGCCGAGACGTTCGCCTCCATCGGCGCCCAGACCACCCTGCTGCCGGGCTCCGAGGTCTATCCGGCACTGGAGAAGGGCACCATCGATGCCGCCGATTACGTCGGCGCCGCGGTGAACTTCGAACTGGGCTTCTGGCAGGTCGCCGACTACATCATCATGGGCCCGCCCTCCACGCCCTGCCTGCACCAGGCCGTCGACCTCATGGATATCTCCGTCAATCGTCGCACCTTCGAGCGCATGACGCCGCAGACCCAGGACCTCATGCATGATCTGGTGGCCGCGTATTCCCGCGAGCACTACGCGGCGATCCAGAAAGCCAATGCCGAGGCCTGGCCGAAGTATCGCGAGAAGGGTGTGGAGATCATCCACCTCACCGAGGAGGACGGCAATCGCTTCCGCGAGGCGGCTATCCCGCTGTGGTTCAAGTGGGCCAACAAGGATGCGGATGCCGCACGGCTCTTCAAGGCGCACCTGGATACCATGATGGATCCCGCGGTGGCACTGATCACCGAGGAGGACATCAAGGGCTACGAACTCAACGGCTGATCCACCTGCACGACCAGACCGGGTGTTGTGGGCCATGGGCCGCAACACCCGGTTTGGGTAGGGTAACCACTTACTAATCCCGCATCCCGTCGACTTGATGATCCGTAGCCATCGCCGGGAAGCGATGGTGTCGCGGAGGAGTGCCCATGAATCTTGATATTGAATTCGTTCTTCCGCACTGGCTCTACTGGTCGGTGCTGCTGGTGTTGCCGCTGGTGGTGATGTTCTTCGTCGATCGCAGTTTTCGACGGGGCGGGACCATCGACGGTGGCGACACCGCCGAGGTGCCGCCTGGCCAAGAGGTCGAGGTGGCCTATCAGCCCCCCGGTAATCTGTTCACTAACGTTGTCGACCGTCTTTCGGGGTTTTCCGGCCGCTACGTGGCGTATTGGGCGCTGATCGCCCCCTTCATCTTCACCTACGAAGTGCTGGTGCGCTACGCCTTCAATTCGCCGACCAACTGGGCTCATGAATCGATGACCCTGATGTTCGGCATGCAGTACCTGATAGCCGGCGCCTATGCCCTGCGGGAAGGCGGACATGTGCGTGTCGACATCCTCTACCAGCGCGCCAAACCCCTTAATAGGGCGGCGCTGGATCTGTTGACCTCGATCTTCTTCTTCATCTTCACCATCGCCCTGCTGACGACCGGCTGGAAGTTCTTCTCCCAGTCGGTGAGCGACGCGTACTTCTTCGGCTCGAGCTACGCCAATGAGACCTCCTTCACCGAATGGGCCATCCAGTTCTATCCGGTGAAGTTCATGCTCTTCTTCGGCGCTGTGCTGCTACTGCTCCAGGGGTTTGGCCAGCTGATTCGTGATGCCCAAGCGTATCGCTATCACTGGCGCCTGCATGAGGGTAGTAGGACCTTCGCCCGCGTGCTGCTGGTCATCGCCGTATTACTGGCGGGCTGGCTATTTTTTGAGATGGTCAATATCGCGGTGACTGACTACGAGAGTCTGGCGGGTAGCATCTCGGGCAGCCTTGGCTCCGTGGGCATCGGTGCCTTGACGCTGGTGATGTTCGGCTCACTGATGGTGGTGCTGGTGGCTGGCCTGCCGCTGGCCTTCGTCACCGGTGGTCTGGGGGTGGTCTTCCTCTATACGATCGGCGACCAGGCCATGCTCAACCTGATGCCCTCGCGCATCTTCCCGATGATGACCAATTACCAGCTCTCTGCCATTCCGCTGTTCATCTTCATGGCCTCGGTGCTGGAGAAGGCCGGCATCATCGAGGAGCTGTTCGATGTCGTCTACAAGTGGATGGGCGGCCTCAAGGCGGGGCTGGCCATCGCCACCATCATTGCCTCCACGCTGTTGGCCGCCATGGTCGGCGTGATCGGTGCCGCAGTGGTGACCATGGGCTTGATCGCCTTGCCGGCGATGCTCAAGCGTAACTATGATCCGGAAATCGCCATCGGCTCGATCATGGCGGGTGGAACCCTGGGCATCCTGATCCCGCCCTCGATCCTGGCCATCATCTATGGCGTGATCGCCCAGCAGTCGGTGGGCGAGCTTTACCTGGGTTCGCTGATTCCCGGTCTGCTGCTGGCCTTCATGTACGGCTTCTACTGCTGGATGCGAGGCACCCTGAACATCAAGCTGGCGCCGCCGATGCCGGTCGACGACCGGGTCGACATGAAAGAGAAGCTGCGCATTCTTCGCAAGATGCTGGCACCGATAATTCTGGTGATCCTGGTGTTGGGTATCATCTTTACCGGTATCGCCACACCGGTGGAGGCTGCCGGTATTGGCACCTTCGGCGCGCTGGTGGTGGCGGCCATGCACAAGCGCCTGACCTGGCCCAACCTGCATGCCGCCTGCATGAGCACCCTGGTGGCCTCGGCGATGGTGATGTGGATCATATTTGGCGCCAGCATCTTCGTCGGCTTCTACATCCTGCAGGGCGGCCAGACCTTCGTGCAGGAGCTGATCTCCGGCGCGGGTCTTGGCCCCTATGCGGTACTGCTGCTGATGATGGTACTGCTGGTGGCCCTTGGGATGTTCCTCGACTGGGTGGGGATCCTGCTGCTGGCGGTGCCGATCTTCGTGCCGCTGATCCAGGGGCTCTCCTTCGACGGCTTGTTCGGGCTGCCTGGCGTCGATGCCACCGATGTCTCGCTGTGGTTCGGCGTCATCTACCTGGTCAACATGCAGATGTCCTTCCTCAGCCCGCCGTTCGGCTATGCGCTCTTCTACATCAAGGGTGTCTGTCCGCCGCACATTACCATGGCCCAGATTTTCCGCTCTGCCTTTCCCTTCCTGGGCATCCAGGCGCTGGGATTGCTGCTGGTCATCCTCTTCCCGGCGCTGGTCACCTGGCTGCCCAACCTGGCCTATGGTTGACGTCAGCTGCTTTAACCGTTGAGGTATTGAAGGTGCTCCCTGCGGGGAGCGCTTTTTTACAACCTGTTACTACACGCTGTGAACTCGCCGTGACGCCTGGCGTCACAGGGGAGCACATTCCCAATGCAACACCTTGGAGGTATTCATGCAAAGGATGACTGCTCTGTTCTCGGCCGCACTTCTCTCTCTCGGCCTGTTTGCCACTGTACAAGCTCAGGAAACACAGCAGAGCCAGGATTCGGCTGCCACAGGACAGGCTCAAGCGCCAGCCCAAGACTTTTCCGACGACCAGCTCCAGATGTTCGCCGATGCTTCTCAGGAGATTGCCGTGATCTCCCAGGAGTACACCCAGAAACTGCAGGCGGCAGAAGGTGAGCAGGCCC
Source organism: Halomonas sp. (assembly GCF_034520545.1). Taxonomy (GTDB): domain Bacteria; phylum Pseudomonadota; class Gammaproteobacteria; order Pseudomonadales; family Halomonadaceae; genus Halomonas. The sequence continues at coordinate 22,201 of NZ_JAXHNN010000014.1, read as the reverse complement.
AGCAGGACGTTCGCAAGGAAGCTAACGACGAGATGGTCAAGGCTGTCCAGAACAGCGGTCTTGAAGTGGATACCTTCAATGCCATCGGCCAGGCTATCCAGCAGGACCCGGAGATGATGCAGCGCGTGCAGGAAATGGCCGAGTCGTAAGACCGGCCTCATTTCCGACACAGCAACCGTCAGACGAGGGCCACTCCACGGGGTGGCCCTCGTTGCGTCTGGCAGCCAGCTCAGCCTCTTTACACCCTCGCGCGGGCATTCCAGACTGGTGGCACTACATGATACGGGTGGGAGCGCGACGCATGGATGTGGAACTGCTTGAGATCCGCCAGCACCTGGCGCGTTTTCCACCCTTCGAGGGCCTGTCCGATGAGCTGCTCGACGAGGTGGCCGGCAGCGTGGAAGTGGCCTACTTCAAGGCCGGTAGCGATATCCTGGTGCTCGATCAGGAGGTTCACGAGTTCTGCTATATCCGCAGCGGGGCGGTTGAGGTCTATCGTCGCGGCGGCGAACTCTACAACCGCCTGAGTGAGGGCGATATCTTCGGCCACTTCAGCCTGCTGCGGAATCATCGTGCCCGCTTCCCGGCCCAAGCCATGGAAGACAGCCTGATCTACTTCATCCCCGAGGCCGTCTTTCAGCGGCTCTGCGAGGCCGATGACAATTTTGCCGACTTCGTCGAACTCGAACGCCCGCGCCTGGAGTCCACGGTCAAGGAGCACAAGAAGAACAGCGACATGATGATCACCCGGGTGCGCAAGCTGCTGACGCGTTATCCGGTGATGGTCGAGGCGTCCAGCACGGTGCAAGAGGCCGCTCGTCAGATCACCGACTCCGGAGCATCGGCGGTGCTGGTACTCGATGCTCCCGCGGATGCTCCTCGCTACACGTTCCGCGACAGCCAGGATCGCTACTGGCAGGTGCGGGGCATCCTCACCGACAGCGACTTCCGCAAACGCGTTGTCGCCGAGGGACGCCCCCCCGAGACACCGGTGGGGGAGGTGATAGGCAAGCGCTTGATCGCCATCCAGTCCGATGAGTCGGTGCACGAGGCGATGCTGTGCATGCTGCGCAACAATATCCATCACCTGCCGGTAATGTACCGTCGCCATCCCGTGGGCATCGTCCATCTCTCCGACATCATTCGCTACGAGACCGGCAGCAGCCTCTACCTGGTGAGCAATATCTTTCACCAGTCCAGCGTCGAGGGGCTGGCGCGGCTGACGATCGACGCGCGTGCCGCTTTCGTGCGTATGGTCGAGGAGGGTGCCGACTCGCGCATGGTGGGCAGCGCGCTCTCCACTATCGGGCGCAGCTTTACGCGCCGGCTGCTGGAACTGGCCGAGGACGAGTTGGGCCCTCCGCCGGTAGCCTACTGCTTCATGGTCAACGGCTCCATGGCCCGTAACGAGCAGTCCATCGTCACCGACCAGGACAATGCCCTGGTACTCGCCGACGACTTCGACCCTGAGCGCCACGACGCCTATTTTCTCAAGCTGGCCCAGCGGGTCAGCGACGGCCTCGATGCCTGCGGTTACCCCTACTGCAAGGGCGATATCATGGCCACCAATGCCCGCTGGCGGCAGCCCCTCTCGGTGTGGAAACAGTACTTCCAGGAGTGGATCGATAATCCTTCCCCGGAGCGTCTGTTGCATAGCTCGATCTTCTTCGATCTGGATGCCGTCTACGGTGAGAATGCCTTCGTCGAGGAGCTTCAGGACCTGGTGGCCAGCCGTGCCCCGAAGAGCCCGCTGTTCCTGGCCGCCATGGCCCGCAATGCCCTGAACCGCACCCCGCCGCTGGGCTTCTTCCGGACCTTCGTGATGGAGAAGGATGGCAAGCAGAACAACTCCATCAACCTCAAGCGCCGCGGTACGGCGCCGATGACCGATCTGATCCGTGTGCATGCCCTGGCCTGCGGTTCGCGGGCCCAGAACAGTTTCGCACGACTCGACGACATCGACCGAACCCAGCTGCTGGCCACCGGGGTGAGTCAGAAGCTGCGCTACGCTCACGAGTTCCTGTCGATATCTCGTATCCGCCACCATGTGATCGATATCGAGCACGAGCGGATCCCGGACAACAACATTGAACCCGAGAGCGTCTCCGATACTGAACGTCACAACCTCAAGGATGCCTTCCAGGTGTTGAGCAACGCCCAGAAGTTTCTCAAGTTCCGTTACCCCATGCCGTCACGGTCCCGCTGAGATGGCCATGATTCGTCTGCGTCCGCGAGCGTCACCTCCCAAGCCGGGCTGGCCGGATTATCTGGCTGGCCGCGCCGAAACGGCCAGAGACCCACGCCTGGCTCGCTATTTCTCCGCCGGCCTGCCAGACCCCGATACCCCTATCGGCGAGGTGCCGATGGTGGCCATGGACATGGAGACCACCGGCCTGGACGAGCGGCAGCACGCGATCGTCAGCATCGGCGTGGTGCCCTTCACCTTGGGACGCATCGCTCTGGCGCGTCGTCATCACTGGGTTCTGCGCCCCCCACGGCCGCTCAGTGGTACATCGGTGACCTTCCATCACATCACCCATGCGGATATCGCCAAGGCTCCGGACCTCGACGAGATTCTGGACGAACTGCTCGAGGCCCTGGCGGGTCGTCTGGTTGTGGTGCATTTTCGCCATATCGAGCGCCCCTTTCTGGACGCCGCAGTGAAGGCGCGGGTGGGAGAGGGCGTGATGTTTCCGGTGATCGACACGATGTCGCTGGAGGCGCGCATCCACCGCCAGTCGATGCTGGCCCGCTTCAGGCGCTGGATCGGCCGGCCGCCAGCGTCCATTCGCCTCTACGACAGCCGCGCGCGTTACGGTCTGCCCCCCTATTCGGGGCATCATGCGCTGAGCGATGCACTGGCCACAGCCGAACTGCTACAGGCCCAGGTGGCTCACCACTACAGCCCTGAGACCCCGCTGAGGGCTCTCTGGAGCTGAAGGCCGTATCTGGGAAGTGGATAAACGAAAACCAGGAAGGCGGCCCTTGGGCCGCCTTCCTGGTTGCGGGCCGGCACCTCTAGCGCCGGCATGAACGTTGCCACTATTTGGCTCGTGGCTCGCTCATCAGGCCTTTGACGATGCCGTAGCAGCCTACCAGCAGCACCAGGGTGAACGGCAACCCGGTGGTGAGGGCGGCCGTCTGCAGCGCGGCGAGCCCGCCGCCGAGCAGCAGCGCGATGGCTAGCGCCCCCTCGATCAGCGCCCAGAAGATGCGCTGTGGTTTGGGAGCATCCACCTTGCCGCCGGCGGTGATCGAGTCGATCACCAGCGAACCGGAGTCCGAGGAGGTGATGAAGAACACGATCACCAGTGTGATACCGACAAAGGAGGTAATGGCGGTCAGCGGAAGGTACTCCAGCATGGTGAAGAGCTGCAGCTCCAGCGCGGCATCTTGCACCTCGGTGATGCCGTTATTGACCACCTGGTCGATGGCCGTGGTACCGAAGGCGGTCATCCACACCACCGAGGCCATGGTCGGCACCAGCAGCACCGAGATCAGGAACTCACGCACGGTACGGCCGCGGCTGACGCGGGCAATGAACATGCCGACGAAGGGCGACCAGGCGATCCACCAGGCCCAGTAGAAGGCCGTCCAGCCTTGGCTGAAGTTGGCGTCCTCGCGCCCAAACGGCATGGAGAATGCCGGGAGGTGGGTCACGTAGCCAACCAGATTCTCGACGATGCCGGTCGCGATCATCAGCGTCGGACCCACGGCAATCACGAACAGCAGCAGCAGGGCGGCGAGCACCATGTTCAACTGGGAGAGGCGCTGCACGCCCTTGTCCACGCCGAGCATGATCGAGCCCAGGGCCACGAGGGTAATCCCCATGATCAGAAACACCAGGGTAATATCGCCGGCGGGGATGCCGAACAGATACTCGAGGCCCCCGGCCGCCTGGGTGGCGCCGATGCCCAGCGAGGTGGTCAGGCCGAACAGGGTGGCGAACACCGCCAGGATGTCGATCACGTGCCCGGGCCAGCCCCAGATCCGCTCTCCCAGAATGGGATAGAAGATCGAGCGCATGGTCAGCGGCAGGCCCTTGTTGAAGGCGAAGATCGCCAGCGACAGGCCGACGATGGCGTAGGCACCCCAGGGGTGAAACCCCCAGTGGAAGATGGTGGCGGCCATGCTCAGGTCAATGGCGCCGGCCTGGTCTCCCGCAGCAGCACCCAGCGGCGCCCAGTCGGTGCGTACACCATCCTCGCCCATGCTGATACCACCAAAGGCGGTGCCGTAGTGGCCCAGCGGTTCCGACACGCCATAGAACATCAGCCCGATGCCCATGCCGGCGGCGAACAGCATCGAGAACCAGCCCAGATAGCCGAAGTCCGGCGTGGCATCGGCGCCGCCAATGCGCACCTTGCCCATGGGGGTGAAGATCAGTACTAGCGCCAGGACCACGAAGACGTTGGCGCCAAGAATGAAGAACCAGCCCAGGTTGGTGGTCAGGAAGCTGAACATGCTGTTGAAGATCGGCTCCATCTGATCCTGCAGCGCCAGCGTCAGGATCACGAACAGCAGGATCACGATCGAGGAGAAGAGGAAGACCTTGCCGTGCAGGTCCAAGTCAACGCCAAACTTGGTCGTTGTGATGTTGTCCTGACCGATCACGTAGTCGGTATCAATGAGGTTTGCCGCCCCCTGCGGGGCGGGAATGCCCTCGGAGCCGGTGTTAGGCTCCTGGGGTTTCTCGTCTTGATCTTGAGGATCTTTAGCCACGAGACATCTCCCTTGCTGTCATCGGGTTGGATTTCGTCGGTAAGCTCATCAGTATTAGGCGTCTGAGGGTCGGATCAGGAATACCGAGGCTTTGGTATGGCTGGCCACCTTGCCACCGTGGGACGGCATGATGACGTCCAGGTGCTTGGGTGGATGGGTCGGCATGACGACCAGGTCGGCGCCGACCTCATCGATGGCCTTGATCAGGATGTCATCGAGATCGGCGATCACATCGGGGCTGTTGATCGTCTTGGTGCTGACCGGCTGACCATGTGCCTCGGCCCGTTCCTTTGCAAAGGCCTCGAGCTTCTGCGCGTATTCCTGGGGGGTTCTCGCCACGCTACTCGGCGCATTGGACGTAACGCCCACATAGCAGACTTCGGCATCGTAGTGGCGAGCAAGGTCCGCCACCTTTTCCAGTGCCGGCTCTATCACATCGAGATGTGCCAGATCGACCGGCACCATGATCTTGTGGAACATGCCTGTATCTCCTTGTTGGCCGCAGAGGTGCAGCGCCTCAGTGCATTGTGGTCGTTCTGCGACAGCTTGCCAGGCCAGGATTCAACGGCGGCACTGAGCGGCTTGCGTCGCCATACTACTGATCCTGGTTAAGAATTACAGCTAACCTGTCGTGTCAAGAGGCGCGGGTGTCGCAAAGCGCCAATCAAAAAAGGGAGCCACTTTTCGGTGGCCCCCTGACTTTGAGGCAGAAAGCCTCGCGATCATCGCGAGGCTTGTTACGCCTTTACGACTCTGGCAGCCATTGCTGAACCACGTCCTGATTGTCCGCGACCCACTGCTTGGCGTTCTCGTAGGGATCGGAGTCTTCCTGCTGGTTCATCAGCATGACTTCGCCCATCTGCTCGGGGGTCCACTCGAAGGCATCCAGAATGGCATAGGCTTCCGGCATATCCTCCTCGAAGCCTTCACGGACGATGGTGTGGATCTGCTCGGCGCCGCCATAGACGTTCTTGGGATCTTCGAGGTACTTGAGGTCCCAGCGCGCGAACTTCCAGTGCGGCGTCCAGCCGGTGACCACGACGTTTTCCTCATTCTTGATGGCGTTGTCCAGTGCGGCGGTCATGGTAGCGCCGCTGCCGCTACGCAGACGAAGCTCGAGGTCGTAGGCGTCGACCACGTCTTCGGTCAGGCCCATGATGCCGGCGCCCGGATCGATACCGATGATTTCGCCGTTGAAGGCGTCGGCATGAGCATTGAGATCGGCGATGGAATCGACGTCGCTGTAGGCCGGGACCACCAGGCCGAGCTTGGTGCCGTCCAGGTTGGGCCCGAGGTCGACGACCTCATCACCCACGCGCTCCATGTAGTCGGCGTGGGTGGTGGGCAGCCAGGCAGCGACGATGCCATCGGCATCGCCGGTGGCCACGGATTGCCACATGGCGGCAGCGGAGAGGGAGGTCATGTCGACCTCGAAGCCTTCCTGCTCCAGCACGGCGCGCATCACGTTGGTGGAGGCGACCTCGGAGGCCCATTCCACGTAGGCGAGGTGCACGTTGCCCTTGTCCTGCGCCTGGGCGGCACCGGCGGTGAGCGCAGCGCCAACGGCCACGGCGAGGCTGGCGAGATGGATGCGACGGTTCAGCGGATGCTTTTTCATCGTGTTCCCTTTAATTGAAGTTCAATGACCACACTGGAGGTAACGCCTGGTAAATTCAAGGAGTCGCCTAAATGTTCAGGTTCTTCGGCCCTTGCGCAGTGACTGGGTCACGCGGTCGAGCAGCATTGCCAGAATCACCACGGCGATACCGGCTTCGAAGCCGTCGCCCGGGCGCAGTCGCTGGATGGCGCGCCAGACTTCGCTGCCCAGCCCATCGGCACCGATCATGGCTGCAATCACTACCATGGAGAGTGCCAGCATGATGGTCTGGTTGATGCCGGCCATTACCGTAGGCAGCGACATCGGCAGTTGCACCTTGAACAACTTCTGGCTGCGGGTGGCGCCGTAGGCGTCGGCGGCCTCGATCAGCTCCACCGGTACCTGGCGGATGCCCAGGGTGGTGAAGCGAATCGCCGGCGGCATGGAGAAGATCACCGTGGCGAAGATCGCCGATACCGAGCCGATGCCGAAGAAGGGAATCGCCGGGATCAGGTAGACGAATGCCGGCATCGTCTGCATGAAGTCCAGAATCGGCATGATCGTCTTGTAGAGCCGTTCCGAGAGCGCGGCGGCGATACCCACCGGCAGCGCGAATACCACTGCCACCAGGGTGGCGATCACCACCAGGGTGAGGGTCTCGATCATCGGCTCCCAGAGGCCCAGGTTCCAGATCAGTGCCAGGCCGAGGGCGGCACCGATGCCGAGGCGAAGATTTGCCACCCACCAGCATAGCGCGACGACGATCGCCAGCAGGCCCCACTCCGGCAGCCACATCAGGCCCTCGTTGAGGACATCGATGCCGGTCTGGGTCACCCGCGAGATCGCGCGGGTGACAACGGAGTATTCGCTGGTCAGCCAGTCGAGGCCGCCCTCGATCCAATCGCCCAGCGGAATGCTTGAAATCTCGATAGCCATCATGCGTCTCCTGCCGCTGCCATGGTCTCGCTCGCGTCTTCGTTCCCATTCGTGTCGTCGAGCATCTTGTTGGGCTCGGCGGCCCGGGCGAGTTCGTCGAGAACGGCGCCCTTGACCACCACGCCCAACAGCTTGCGGTTGTCGTCGATCACGGCGATGGGGAAGCTCTTCTCGCTGAACATGGCGAAGAGGTTGTGTAGCGGCTCGTCGGGACCGACGCTCCGGAAGTCCTGGGTCATGAAGTCGCGAATGCTCTCCTTGCCCTCCTTTACGGCCTGCTCCACCGCGTTCACCTCGACCAGGCCCATCAGTTTGCGATCGCGGGTCGTGACGTAGATGGAGTCGATGCCGTTTTCATTCATCTTGCGCAGGGTGGTACGCGGGCCATCTTCCTCACGGGCCGTGGCACGCACCGGGCGCATGGCATGTTCGGCGGTGAGGATTCGAGACATGTCGACTCCCTCGATGAAGCGGGCCACGTATTCGTCCGCGGGATGGGTAAGGATCTCTTCCGGCGAGCCAATCTGCACGATCTCGCCATCCTTGAGCAGGATGATGCGGTCGGCGATGTTGATCGCCTCGTCCAGATCATGGGTGATGAACACCGTGGTCTTTTGCATGCGATGTTGAAGTTCGAGCAGTTCCTGCTGCATGTCGCCGCGAATCAGGGGGTCCAGCGCCGAGAAGGCTTCGTCCATCAGCAGCACCGTGGCGTCGTTGGCCAGTGCCCGGGCGAGCCCCACCCGCTGCTGCATGCCGCCCGAGAGCTGATTGGGGTAGGCATCTTCCCAGCCGTCCAGGCCGACATGGTGGAGGGCATCGCGCGCGACCTTGGTCCGCTCTGCCTTGTCCACGCCGCGAATCTCCAGGCCGAACTCGGCATTCTGCTGCACCGTGCGATGGGGGAAGAGTGCGAAGTTCTGGAAGACCATGGAGAAGTGACGGCGGCGGCACTCCAGCAATTCCTTTTCGCTGAGGGCCGGGATGTTCTCGCCATCGATGACGATCTCGCCCTCGGTGGGCTCGATCAGGCGGTTGAGGCAGCGGATCAGGGTCGACTTGCCTGAGCCGGACAGCCCCATGATCACCAGCAGTTCCCCTTCATAGACATCGAAGTCGATGTTCGAAAGACCCAGCGTCAGGCCGGTCTTTTCGAAAATTTCGGGGCGCTTCAGCCCCTGTTCGCGCAGTTCGAGCGCTTTCTTCGGCTGGTTGCCGAAGACCTTGCTCAGGTTGCGTACCCGAATCTTGACGTTTCGGTTTTCGTTCATTGGCTCTGCCTTTTGTCGGCTCCCCGTCGTGGTGCGGGTAGCGCCGAAGGGTCGAGTGTCGTGACATAAAACACGGCGTCACGATGCATCACTGCAGCGTTGACAGCGGCATCGGATGACGATGGAGTGAATCCTACCCTAGCTTTTTTTGAATGACCATTCAAGTTAAAGCGCGAGGTACCCAAGCCGTGGAGGATGGCGCAAGGGTGAGCTTCATGTCGAATCTGACAACTTCTCGACCCGCGATAGGCCGCGTCTGCAGCGGCCCTCGTCGTGGCTAATCGGCGGGAGCCAGGCGATATAGCCCTCCATCGGCATGGTCGCTGAGCAGGTAGAGGGCGCCGTCACGACCCTGGCGCAAGTCGCGGATGCGGCCGATTTCGCCCTCAAGGATCACCTCGCGCTCGATCACCTCATCGCCGTCCAGGGCGAGGCGTACCAGCTTCTCGCTGGCCAGGCCGCCGGCCAGCAGGTCGTGCTCCCACTCGGGAAAGGCGTCGCCGGTTACCTGGGCCAGGCCCGAGGGGGCGAAGCGTCCCTCGAAGACATGCACGGGGTCGCGCATGCCGGGGGCGCTGTCGAGACCGATGGGCAGGTTGGTGGCGTAGTCGTTGCCGCGGCTCACCTGGGGCCAGCCGTAGTTGACCCCGGCCTCGAGGCGGTTGAGCTCGTCGCCGGTGCGCGGGCCGTGTTCGGTGGACCAGGCGGTGCCGTCGGCACTCACTACCAGCCCTTGGGGGTTACGGTTGCCGTAGGTGAAGAGTTCGGGCAAGGCGTTCCCGTCGCCGACGAAGGGGTTATCGTCGGGGACGCCGCCGGTTTGGGTCAGGCGCAGAACGCTGCCGGCATGGTCGCCGAGATCCTGGGCGCGCTCGGGGCTGCCGCGTTCGCCGATGGTCATCAACAAAGTGCCGTCGTCCCGCCACGCCAGCCGTGAGCCATAGTGGCGGCCCGGCCGGGAGAAGCGGTCCTGGACGAAGAGTTCCTTCACATCAACCAGTCTGTCGCCCTCGAGCCTTGCGCGGGAGAGGGTGGTGGCGCTGACGCCACCGCGGGCCTGGCTCCAGGTGAAGTAGACCCAGTCGCTGCCTTCTGTGTAGTCGGGGTGCAGGCTGATATCGAGCAGGCCACCCTGGCCACGCGTGGAAACCTCGGGGAGACCCGACAGGCGGGTGACCTCGCCATCCTCGTTGACCCGTGCCAGGCGGCCGGGGCGTTCGGTGACCAGCCACTGGCCGTCGGGTAACTCGGCTGCCGACCAGGGGTGCTCGAGACCGGAGGCCACACGCTCCAGGCGCAGCTCAAGGTGGTCGGTGGCGATGCGCTCCTCGACCACCTCGGCGGCCATACCCGGGCCGGTGATCAGCGCACCGCCCAGCAGCAGGGCAGTCGAAAGTGCGTGACGTGGTGTGTGCATGCGGTTTCTCCCTCGAAGGTTGTTCTCGGATAGGGCTCCACACAAGGACTCTACACAAGGACTCTACGCAAAGACCTTACACAAGGACTCTACCGGGATAGCGGTGTTCCCCGCCGGTTCATCGCCGGGCTGTGGGCTACATCAGGATCGCCAGCAGGATCGGCAGGTAGATCAGCGATAGCAGCGTCGAGCAGAAGACCAGGCTCGCCGTGTACTCGGGCTCACGCTTTGCCCGCTGGGCGAACAGGTAGTTGAACACCGCCACCGGCATGCTCATCTGCAGCACCAGGATGGCCAGCGCCATGGGCGTTAGCGCCAGCAGGGTGCCAATGCTCCAGGCGACTCCGGCGGCCAACGGGGTGCGCAACACACTGAAGCCGATGCCGGACTTCAGGCTCCTCACCTGGATGCTCGCCAGCGAGACGCCCAGGGTGATCAGCATCAGCGGTACCGTGAAACCCGAGATCAGATCGACGCTGTTGGCGAGCCAGAGTGGCAGGTCGGTATCGGTGAGCAGCAGCCACAGGGCGATCAAAATGGCATAGACCACCGGTGTTCTCGCCAGCGCCTTCAGCGGGTTACCGTGGCTTGCCATGACGGTGCCCAGGGTGAACTGAAACAGCGAGACCGTGACCATCACGGTGATGCCGTACACGAAGCCGGCGTTGCCGAAGGCATAGAGCACCACCGGCAGACCCATGTTGCCGGTGTTGGGATACATGGTGGGGGCCAGCAGCACCCGCCAGTCCTTGCCCAATAGCCGAGCCAGCAGGAAGGCCAGGCCGGCCATGGCGGTGAGCACCAGCGCCGTGGCCAGCATGGTGCGCCCGAAGCTGCCGGCGTCGATCTCGGCGCCGGCGAGCGAGGCGATCACCAGGGCCGGGGTCCCGATGTTGAACACCAGCCGGGTAACGAAGGCCACCGGGAAGTCGTGGCCGAGACGCACCCAGGCGAAACCGAGCCCCGCCCCGGTGAGCACGGGTGCCATCACGGCGAAGAGTTCGGCGAGCATGGGCGACGTCCTTGCGTGGCGGTGGGGGAAAGCCGCGTATTGTCATGAATGCTGGCCCCTTGGGGCAACTCAGGCGCCTCGCCGGCATGAAAAGCCCCGGCACGCCCCAGGGCCAAGGATTGAAACGCCAGCGCTTTCATAGATGACGCGCAGGGAGCACCCAGCAAAAAGCCCGGTCGATGACCGGGCTTGGCGGGGGGATAGTGATTTCGGCATCACTCGGAGGAGCGGTCGGCGGCCTCCTGGGTGCGTTGGCCGACGTTCTCCAGGGCCTCGCCGATGCGGTCCAGGGCCCGTGATGCCCCCTCCTGGGTGGTCTCCCAGGCGCTGGCGGCGCCCTCTTTGGTGTCCTCCCAGGCTCGCTGGGCAACTTGACGGGCATTCTCCCACCATTCGTTGGTGTATTGCGGCTGCTGGGCGATCTCTTCCTCGCTCAGATCGACATTCACCCGATACTCGATCTCCTCCAGGCTGTTGCCATCCTGGGTCTCGACGCTGAACTTTTCGGATTCGATAACGAAATGCTGCTCGCCCTTGAAGTCGAGCAGATTGCCCGTATCGATGACCAGGGCACGAACCTGCATGTCATTGTCGAGCAGGATGTCTTCCACCTCGCCTATCTGGTCGCTGCTGGACGTGGCATAGACACTGGCATCGAGCAGTTCGTCGGCCGAGTAGAGGCCCTGGGGCTGGGCGATGGCGCTGCCGGAGACGGCCAGGCCGCCGGCGATCAGCGCCCCGAGGGTGGCCTGCTTGATGGCGTGATTGAGCGGTTTGCGTTGGGCCATGCGTTCACTCCTTGTGACCCGTGAAGGTCCATGTGATCGGTGGCGCCTGTCGACGCCTCACTCGGTTAGTGTGGTCAACGGCCGGCGAGTTCAATGGTCGACTCGCAGCAGGCCGGTCATCGGCGTCTCAGGCCCCACATGAAGTAGGCGCCGCCCAGCAACGAGGCGACCAGGCCGGCGGGTATCTCCGCGGGAAACAGCAGCTGGCGGCCCAGCCAGTCCGCCAGCACCATCAGCAGGGCGCCGATCAGCGCGGCCCCCAGCAGATGCGCGCGGGCCCGGGAGAAGCCCGCCAGCCGCGCCATATGGGGGGCCAGCAGGCCGACGAAGGAGAGCGGGCCCACCACCAGGGTGGCGCAGGCGGTCAGCAGCGCGACCAGCAGCAGCAGCGCCAGCCGCGCGCGCTCCACACGCACCCCCAGCGCCGCGGCCGTGGCGGTGCCCAGTGGCAGGATGTCCAGCCAGCGGGCGAAGGGGCGAGCCGCCAGTGCCAGCACCACGGCGAGCCCCGCGACGACCGTCGCGCTGACGGGATCGACGTAGTAGGTGGAGCCCGAGAGCCAGGCGATGACCTGCTGGCCGCGGGGGTCGCCGCCGGCCAGCACGATGGCGCGCACGGCATCGAACAGCGCGGTGATCGCCACGCCGCTGAGTAGCAGCCGCTCGGGTACGAAGCCGCTGCGCCGGTTGAGCAGGACCAGCACCGCCAGGCTGGCAAGCGCCCCCATTGTGCCGGCGGCGACCAGGGTCAGGTTGCCGGGGGCAGGCAGCAGGAAGAGTGCCGCCATCAGGGCGATGGCGCTGCCGCCGCTGATGCCCAGTACTTCGGGGCTGGCCATGGGGTTGGCGGTGACGCGCTGGATCAGGGTGCCGGCGATGGCCAGCATGACGCCGCTGCCTGCGGCGGCCAGCAGTCGCGGCCAGCGCCACGCCAGCACCGCCTCATCAATAGTGGCGAACCAGCCGCCGGCCGCCTGGCCCAGCAGCAGGGCGAGCAGTGTCGCGGCGGCGAGGCCCAGGGCCAGTCTCGCGGCCAGACGCCCGGGAGCGGGATGGCGCGGCGCCAGAGCCGTGGCGGCAGGTGGCCGGCCGGCCTCGAGGCGCAGCCGGGGAATCAGCCACAGCAGCAGCGGCGCCCCCAGGGCGGCGGTGGTGGCTCCGGTAGGGATCAAGGTGGGCAGGGTGCCGGCGAAGCGCTGCAGCAGCAGGTCGGTGGTGGCCAGCAGCAGGGCGCCGAGCAGCGTCGACCAGAAAAGCCGTGGCCCCAGGCGGCGCGCGCCGGCCAAGCGCACGATATTGGGCGCCGCCAGGCCGATGAAGCCGACCACCCCTACCACGCTGACCACGCAGCCGGTGAGGAAGACCGCCAGGCCCAGCCCCGCCAGGCGCAGGTGCTTCAGCGAGACGCCCAGGCTCCTGGCGCTGGCGTCGTCGAGTTCGAGTACCGTCAGCGGCCGCAACAGCAGCCAGGCCGCCAGGCCGCCCAGCAGCAGCCGCGGGGCCAGGAAAGCGGCGTCGCCCCAGCCGTTCTGGGCCAGCGAGCCGGCGCCCCATATCAGCAGCCCCTTGAGGGTCTCCTGGTGGAAGAGCAGCAGCACCATGCCCAGGGCCCCGGCGTAGAGATTGACCACCAGGCCGGCGAGCACCACCACCGCCGGGGAGAGGCCGCGGCGCCAGGTCAGCGCGAAGACCAACGCCATGGCACCGCCGCCGCCGGCCAGGGCCACCCATTCGCGCCCGGCCAGCAGCAGGCCCGGGGCGAGCAGGGTTGCGGCCATCAGCGCCAGGTTGGCGCCGCTGGCCACCCCCAGGGTGGTGGGCGCGGCCAGCGGGTTGCGCAGCACCTGCTGCATCAGCACCCCGGCCAAGGCCAGCCCGCCGCCGGCCAGCAGCGCCATGGCCAGGCGCGGCCACCAGCTGTAGTGGCGCACCAATGCCTCGGCATTCTCCGGCGTCACCGTGGCCAGTGCCCGCAGGCCCTCGACCACTCCGCCCTCGACGAGCGACACCAGCACCAGGGCCAGCAGCGCCAGGCCCGGCAGCAGGCAGACCAGCGCTGGCGCGCTGCGGCGGACAGCCTCAGTCGCCATGGGCAGTGTCCTCCAGCGCGGTGACAAGGTGATCGGCGAAGCGTTGCGCCGAGGGCAGGGCGCCGAAGCTCCACACTGGCGGCAGGGTGATCAGGGCCTCGTCGCGCACGCTGGGCTGCTGCTGCCAGAGGCCGCTGTCGGCCAGCGCCGCCTCGACGCCCACCGGGTAGGGTTCGACCACCACGAGTTGCGCCTCAAGGCCGGCCAACTGCTCGATGCCCACCAGCGAGAAGCCCCAGGCGTTGGTCTCGCCGCGCCAGGCGTTGTCCAGCCCCAGGCGTGCCATCACGGCCTGGTAGAGGCCGCCCGCGCCGAACACTCTTACATGGCGTTCGTCCATGAACTGCACCACAAGCAGCGGCGGCACTTGCGCGGGCAGCCGACGGCGCAGGGCTTCCAGGCGCTCCTCTGTCTTGGTGATCAGCCGCTCGGCGGCCGCTTCCCGCTCGGCCAGGCGACCCACCTCGCGGGTCAGCTCGCGTAGCTGGGGCCAGGTCTCGCGCCCCGGGGTGTAGAGCGGCAGGGTCGTCACCGGGGCGATGCGCGACAAGCGCGGTGCCAGGTTGGCGAACATCGGCGAGATCAGGATGCGCTCGGGCGCGAGGCTCGCCAGCAGCTCCAGGTTGGGCTGGCTGCGCAGGCCGAGATCGACGGTCGCGGCGGGCAGGCGCGGCGCGCTCACCCAGGCATGGTAGGCATCGACCTGGGCGACGCCGGCCGGCGTGGCGCCCAGCGCCACCAGGGTCTCGGCCAGGGTCCAGTCGAGGGTGGCAATGGCCGGCTGGGCCAGGGCGCGAGGTATCGGCACCAGGGTCAGGGACACAAGCAGCACGGCGAGGACGCCGCGAAGCCGGCAGGCGGGCACGTTATGCATGGACCAGGGCGACCGGATGCTGGCTGGCGGGATGCGGCATTACTCGCATGGGGATGCCGTAGATCGCCTCCAGGGTGGCCTCCTCCATCAGCTCGGCCGGGGTGCCCCGGGTCAGCACGCGCCCGCCTTGCAGGGCGATCAGGTGGTCGCAATAGCGCGCCGCCATGTTGATATCATGGAGGACGATCACCACGCCGAGCCCCAGCGTCTGGCTGAGCCGGCGGATCAGCGCCAGCATCTCCACCTGGTGGGCGATGTCCAGCGCGGCGAGGGGCTCGTCGAGCAGCAGGAAGTCGCTGCCCTGGGCCAGCAGCATGGCCAGCCAGACCCGCTGGCGCTCGCCGCCGGAGAGGGTATCGACCAGGCGGTCGGCGAAGGCCTCGGTGTGGGTCGCGCCGATGGCCCGTTCGATGGCCGCCGCGTCCTCGCGGGTGTGGCGACCCAGCAGGCCCCGCCAGGGGTAGCGGCCCATGCCCACCAGCTCGTGGCCGAGCAGGTTCTCGGTGGCGGGCAGCTGCTGGGGCAGGTAGGCCACCCGACGGGCGAACTCGCGATGACCCCAGCGGGCCAGGGGGCGACCGGCGAAGTGCAGCTCGCCCCGGCTCGCCGGCTGCTGGCGCGCCAGCAGCTTGAGCAGGGTCGACTTGCCCGAGCCGTTATGGCCGATAAGGCCGTGCACCTGGCCGCCCTCGAGGGTCAGGTCGGTGGCGGCGAGCAGCGACTGGTCGGCGACGCTGAAACCGGCTCCGCGCAGTTCGAACATGCAGGTCGCTCCTTCGGCGGGCCCCGGATGGGGCGGAAGTGGGCGCTACCTTACCTCCGGTGATAATGGTTATCAATATGATCCGTTTCGGCGCGGCCATCTAATCGGTATGCTGTGGCGTTTCATTGCTCAGGACCCCGTTCACCATGCCAGACGCCACCACCTCCAGCTTCCGGGCCCTGGCGCGCCTGCTGCGCTATGCCCGCGGCTACCGCCGCCGGATCATCGCCGCCAGCGCCTGCTCGGTCATCAATAAGCTGTTCGACATCGCCCCGGAGATCCTCATCGGTGTGGCCATCGACGTGGTGGTCAACCAGGAGCAGAGCTTCGTGGCGGGGTTGGGCTTCGAGTCGGCCCGGGAACAGATCCTGATCCTGGGGGCGCTGACCTTCTTCATCTGGGTCGGGGAGTCGCTGTTCGAGTACCTCTTCCAGGTGCTGTGGCGCAACCTCGCCCAACGGCTGCAGGCCGACCTGCGTCAGGACGCTTACGAGCATGCCCAGCGGCTCGACATGGGCTTCTTCGAGTCGCGCAGTTCCGGCCAACTGGTGGCGACCATGAACGACGACGTCAACCAGCTCGAGCGCTTCCTGGACGGCGGTGCCAACGCCATGATTCAGGTCGGCGTCACCGTGGTGGCGGTGGGGGCGGTGTTCTTCGTGCTCTCGCCGCTGATCGCGCTGCTTGCCTTCACGCCGATCCCGCTGATCGTGTGGGGGGCCTTCTACTTCCAGCGCAAGGCCGGGCCCCTCTACGCCGAGGTGCGCGAGCGGGTCGGCGACCTCTCGAGCCGGCTCTCCAACAACCTGGCCGGCATCGCCACCATCAAGAGCTTCACCGCCGAGGCCCGCGAGGCCGAGCGGCTGCGCCAGGCCAGCGAAGCCTACGTGGAGGCCAATCGCCGGGCCATCCGCATCAGCTCGGCCTTCATCCCGGTGATCCGCATGGCGATCCTGGCCGGCTTCCTGGCCACCTTTACCGTGGGCGGCATGATGGCGCTCAAGGGCGATCTCAACGTTGGCGCCTATGGTGTGCTGGTGTTCCTCACCCAGCGGCTGCTGTGGCCGCTGACCGGCCTGGCCCAGGTGATCGACCTCTTCGAGCGTGCCATGGCCAGCACGCGGCGCATCCTCGACCTGCTGGCCACGCCGATCCAGGTGCGTGACGACGGCGGGCGGGCGCTGGCCGAGCCGGTGCGTGGCGAGGTGGCCTTCGCCGGAGTGAGCTTCCGCTACCCGGGCAGCGGCGAGGGCGTGAGTGATATTCAGCTGGACGTGCCGGCGGGCCATACCCTGGCGCTGGTCGGCGCCACCGGTTCGGGCAAGTCGACCCTGATCAAGCTGCTGTTGCGCTTCCACGACCCCCAGGCGGGCGAGATCCGCATCGACGACCAGCCGGTCCGCGAGCTCGAGCTGGCCTCGCTGCGCCGTGCCATCGGCCTGGTCAGCCAGGACGTCTATCTTTTCGAGGGCCCGGTGCGCGACAACATCGCCTACGGCCGCCCCGACGCCCCGGATGCCGACATCATCGCCGCGGCGCAGACGGCGGAGGCCTGGGACTTCATTCAGGCGCTGCCCCAGGGGCTCGACACCCCGGTGGGAGAGCGCGGCGTGCGCCTCTCCGGCGGCCAGCGCCAGCGCCTCTCGCTGGCCCGAGCGCTGCTCAAGGACCCGCCGATCCTGGTACTGGACGAGGCCACCAGCGCCGTGGACAACGAGACCGAGGCGGCCATCCAGCGCTCTCTCAAGCGAATTGCCCACCAGCGCACCGTGATCATGATCGCCCACCGGCTCTCGACCATCGTCCATGCCGACCAGATCGCCGTGGTCCACGGCGGTCGGGTGGTCGAGCGCGGCACACATGGCGAGCTGCTGGCACGCAACGGGCGCTATGCCGCCCAGTGGCGGGTGCAGACCGGCGAGATCGAGGCGGCGGACGTTCCCCTGGCATGACGGCACTGGGGCCGGCATGGCCCAGTGTCACGAGGTGCGTGAATCATCGTTGTTAAATGTGATGCGAATCATTATCATAATTATTCGAATCCATGACACGAGGCTCGTCCCACCATGCCGTTCCCTTCCCGCCGCCGCGGCGATATCCATCCGTTGACCCGCGCCATCCGTGGCTGCCTGGGCCTGACCGCCGCCGGCAGCCTGCTGCTCGCCCCGGTTGCCCTGGCCCAGCAGGGAACCACAGCCCCGGATACGACCACCGATCTGGAGACCCTTACCGTCGAGGCCGAGGCCCTGTCGGTCATCACCGAGGGCACGGAGCGTTACCGGGTCCCGCTCACCAGTACCGCCACGCGGCTTGACCTCACGCCTCGCGAAACGCCCCAGTCCGTCTCGACCGTGACCCGGGCGCAGATCGAGGACTTCAACCTCGATACCACCAACGACGTCCTGGAGAGCACACCCGGGGTGACGGTGGAGCGCCTCGAGACGGATCGCACCTACTACACGGCGCGGGGCTTCGAGATCTCCAACTTCCAGGTCGACGGGGTGCGCGTGCCGATGCCCTACAACAACGTACACGGCGACGTGGACACCGCGATCTATGACCGGGTGGAGGTGGTGCGGGGCGCGACCGGCCTGATGTCCGGCTCGGGCAATCCGGCGGCCACGGTCAACTTCGTGCGCAAGCGGCCCACCTATGAACCCCAGGCCTCGGTCTCGGCGAGCGTCGGCTCCTGGGACCAGCGGCGCCTGGAGGCCGACGTTTCGGGGCCGCTGGACGGTGAGGGGCGCGTTCGCGGGCGCCTGGTGGCCGCGGGGATGGAGAGCGACTCCTACCTGGACCGGCTGAGCCGCGAGCGAGGGCTGCTCTACGGCGTGCTGGAAGCCGATGTTACGGACAGCACTCTGGTGACCCTCGGCCACACCTGGCAGCAGAACAACACCGACGGCAATATGTGGGGCTCGCTGCCGCTCTATGACTCGGCCGGCAACCCGACCGACTATGATCGCAGCACATCATCCGCGCCGGACTGGTCCTACTGGGACGTGGAGACCCGGCGCAGCTTCCTCGAGGTGCAGCAGGCACTCGGCGATCGCTGGTCGCTGAAGGGGACGCTGACCCACCTGGACATGCTCTCCGACACCCAACTGTTCTATATCTACAGGACGCCGGATGCCACGACAGGACGCATCGCCGACGACCAGCTGACCCTGAGCAAGTACGACCGCCACCTTGAGCAGTGGGTGGCCGACCTGCATGCCAAGGGCGACGTCGATGCCTTCGGGCGCAGCCACCAGCTGGTGGTGGGCACGGACTGGAGCCAGAGCCGCAACCAGCAGGAGTCCCGCTACCCCACGGCGGACTTCGATGCGGGCGGCCAGGGGCTTCCGCCGCTGGACGACTGGAACGGTTCCTACCCCGAACCCGATGCCTGGATCGCCTACCCGACCACCCAGGGCGATGCCACGGTCAAGGAGCGCAGCTTCTATGGCGCCGCCAAGCTGGACCTCGCCGAGCGTTGGACCGCCGTCGCCGGCGCCCGGCTGAGCTGGGCCGACACTACCGGCGAGCAGTACGGTGTCTCCCAGGCCAGTGACCACGACCGGGTTCTGACCCCCTATGCCGGCCTGATCTATGACGTCACCGACCGGGCGTCCCTCTACGCCAGCTACACCGAGATATTCCAGCCCCAGACCGAGATCGACCGCAACGGCGACTATCTCGACCCCGTCGACGGGGTGAGCCAGGAAGTGGGCCTCAAGGCCGAGCTGTTCGAAGGCGGCGCCGATGCCTCGCTGGCACTGTTCCGTACCGAGCAGAACAACGTGGCCCAGCCGGCAGGCACTCGGCCCGATGGCACCGCCTTCTATACGGGCGGAGACGGCATCACCAGCGAGGGGGTGGAGGCCACGCTCGCCGGCGAGCTGGCCCCGGGCTGGCAGGCCAGCGTCGGCTATACCTACCTGGAGATCGAGGACGCCGACGGCGAGGCCACCAACACCTACATCCCGCGCCACCTGGTGCGTGCCACCACCAGCTATCGGCCGGCGGCCCTGGACGCCCTCAAGGTGGGTGCACGTCTGCGCTGGCAGGACGATATCGAGCGCGAACGCGACTTCGACGATGGCAAGACCCGCCAGGATGCTTATGCCCTGATCGACCTGATGGCCAGCTACGACTTCAGCGACAACCTGACCGGTTCACTGAACGTAAACAACGTCACCGATGAAAAGTACCTGACCAGCCTCAAGTGGGACCAGGCCTTCCAAGGCGCCCCGCGCCATGTGATGGCCAACCTGACCTGGACCTACTGAAGCTCATCGGACCTGGCGGTCAGCCTCAAGGCCGCCATCGACGACCAGGCAGGTCTCGCTATGGGCATCGCCCTTTTGCCGGCCATGCTCGGTTTCGACCTGCCCGTGATGATAGCGGTGGCCACGAACACGCTGAAGGCGCTGCCGGCTCCGCCGATCGACGCCGCAGCGTCGCTATGCCAAAGTCATGTCTGACCATTGATCTGCACGGAGGAGAGCCAAACCGCCATGCCTGAGGATTCCTTATGGGTGGAACTGCTGAGCAACCGCGGGGTGAGTTCGGTAGCGCTGGTGGCTGTTCTCGTCACGTTGCGCATCCTTGCGGTGCGCGTCATACGCGGCCGGAAAGAGATTCTGTCCGATTCGCGCCGCGTGTGGCTAGCCCGGATCCGGAACGCCACTGTGGTTCTCACCCTGGTCGGCCTGGTGTTGATCTGGTTGCCTTCTCTGCATGCCTTCGCGTTGTCCATCACCGCCTTCGCCGTAGCGTTAGTTATCGCCACCAAGGAGCTGATCCTCTGTCTGTCGGGCACCGTACTGCGCGTTGTCAACCAGCCTTTCGAGATTGGAGACTGGGTCGAGATTGGCAACCTGCGTGGCCAGGTGGTCGACGAGACCATGCTGGCAACGACCCTGCAGGAAATCGGCGGGCCCGTGGGACGCTTTGAATACTCGGGCAAGACCATCGTGGTTCCCAACAGCGTTTTCCTGACCACCCCGGTCCAGAACCAGAACTTCTTCAAGAAGTGGGTGTATCTCGAAGTCTGCGTCGTCCTGGAGCCCGATGTGGACATGCGATCTGTGCTGCCGGCACTGGAGCAAGAGGTGGCGACGTTACACGTGGCACTCCAGCGGGCAGTTGCCGCAGACACCCAGGTCGTCGATCAGGTAGCGGATGCAGCACAGGCGGCGTAGCCGCCGGGGGGTACCATCATCGCCCTGGACGTAACGCACCGGGCGATAGAGCGGATTGCGACGGCCGTCGGGTAGGGTGCGGCTCTCCATCAGTTCCCGGGCCGGTTCGGCAAGTCCTGGCGAGGCCATGGGGTGATCCACAAGAGCGCCCGCGAAGTACTCGAGATAGTTGCCGGCGTTGCTCCAGAACACCTTGGGCGAAGCGCCGGTGGCTGCGGTCAGCGCCTCTACCAGTGGCGTCAGGTGGCCGTCAAGCAGGGTCGCGAAGCGAGAGGCGGGGTCGAGCTCGGCCAGGGGGCGGCCGGCATGGCGCAGCACCAGGCCGGTGGTCTGTCCCTCGGGAGATTGCTGGAGATGGAGCTCGTCCAGGCCCAGCGGCAGGTCGCGCTTGAGCAGCAGGTTGGCCGCCAGGCCGTGGCCGCAGAGGCTGCTGAAGTGCCATTTGGACCACAGCGAGGCCACCGCCCGGCGGTCGCCCTGGGGGTACTGGGCGCCGAACCGCTCGAGCAGCGTATCCAGATAGGCCGGTTCGAGCAGTTCTCGGGCCGGCATGCCAGCGGGCGCCACGGTCGCGATTGCCGGCGGGGCGAGGTGCTGCAGAGGGCCGACATAGAGCCGGGCCAGGGAAGAGGGCATGTCGAGACCACCGGATACGTGGAAAGCCTTATTATACAAACAATAATCATTATCGATAAAGGGCGATGCGGACATCATGGGAAGGCCACGGCCTGCCGGAGCAGGCCCTCAGCGCCGCACCAGCATGGCATCGAGAAGGACCGGTACCTCGTCGGCGATCTGCACCACGGTGGCGGCCACCCAAGAGCGCTCGGGGTCCAGCTCCCAGGCGGCAGTTGCCGGCAGGGCCAGCAGCAGGGCGAACAGGGCAGTGCCAATGGCAGGGAAACGGCAGAAGGGGCGAAGTTGCACCGGTCGATCTCCACAAGGACAGGCCACCTGCAGACCACGGCCGGGGGGTGAGGAAGTGCCACAGCGGAAGATTCGGCCAGCAAAGGGCGGCCGGCTATGGTCACTTCCTTCGCCATTCGCTATCATACGGCGGCGCCGCTCGGCGTCATCCGCTGCAAGGGCCTATAGCTCAGTTGGTTAGAGCAGGGGACTCATAATCCCTTGGTCGCTGGTTCGAGTCCAGCTGGGCCCACCAATGACTACCTCGTTATCGTTTCTCCCATAACGCAGCTCTCCCCCGATAACCAGGAAATGCTGGAATGTCTGCGTGCTACCGCTGCCGAAATCCTCGAGCGCAAGCGTCGCCTTGGCCACTATGCGGTCGTCTGGCAGGATGATAAGCCGGTACTGATTGGCGAAAATGCACCCGAACAGCCTCATCACCAGCTTTCGGACGACCAGAAACCGAATTGATGTTGGGCTGCGTCGCGTGACCTTCTCGTCCCTCCCGGCCACTTAGTGGCCACCCCCTCGCTGTGGATGATGGCTGGCACTCATCACCATCAGCAGGTTTGAAGCGTTTTGAGATCCCGGTCTCACGGATTCAGATCTACGTTGTGGCGGCTCTCCTGGCGGGGA
>NZ_JAXHNN010000013.1:0-16188 GCF_034520545.1 Halomonas sp. | reverse complement strand
TTTGACAATCCTCCTCTCCCTTAAGGAAGAGGATTCCCGGGTTGTTGCCTTCCCGGTTCCTGCTTCTCAGCCCGTTGCCCTTGGTGACGACACCGCCGGTCTTACACAGGCTCCACAGGCTTAACCTCCCGTGTGCCCCACGGTAGTTTGCTCGTGATGGCGGAGCTTGTCGGCCCCCGCCAGGATCGCCTTACCCGCCTGCAAGAATGTTGCGGGCGGCATTGATGTCGCGGTCGATGCCCTGGGTGCCACAGGCCGGGCAGTCCCAGGTGCGGACGCTCAGCGGCATGGTGTCGGCGATATGGCCGCAGTGGAAACAGCGCTTCGAGCTGGGATACCACTTGTCGATCTGGACGAAATCGCGCCCGTACCGCTCGGCTTTGTACGCCAGTTGTTGCGTGATCTGGTGCCAGCCCACGTCGCTGATCGCCTTGGCCAGTGAACGGTTCTGGAGCAGGTTCTTGACCTGCAGGCTCTCCGCCGCAACGACTTGGTTTTCGTGAATGAGCTGCGTGGTGAGCTTGTGGGTGGCGTCGAGACGCTGATCGGCCAGCTTGGCGTGCAATCGTGCCACCTTCAGCCGGGCTTTGGCCCGGTTGTTGGAGCCGCGCTGCTTGCGCGACAGCGCCCGCTGGGCGCGGGCCAGCTTGCGCTCGGTCTGGCGCAGGAAGCGCGGGTTGGGGATCTTGGCGCCGTCGCTGGTGATGACGCGGTGCGTCAGCCCCAGGTCGATGCCGACCATCTTGGGTGTCACCGGAAGTGCCGCCTGCTCCTCTTCCACCAGGAAGCTGACATGGTAACGCCCGGCGGTATCGAGGCTGACGGTGATGCTGCTCGGCTCGCCGCTGAAATGCCGGCTCCAGCGGATGTTGAGAGGGTCTTTCTGCTTGGCCAGCCACAGCTGACCATCGCGCCAGCGGAAACCGTTGGCCATATAGGTGGCCGACTGCTTGCGCCGCTTCTTCTTGAAGCTGGGGTATTGGGCCTGCCCTTTGAAAAAGTTGGCAAAGGCGCGATCCAAGTGGCGCAACGACTGCTGGAGGCAGACGTTGGAGACCTCGGCCAGAAACGCCGTCTCCGGCTGCTTCTTGAGGGTGGTCAGCGCCTTGGCGGTGGCGTTATAGCCCATGCGTTCCTGGCGCTCGAACCAGGCATCCGTGCGTTCGCGCAGGAAGTGATTGTAGACGTACCGCGCACAGCCGAACGTCCGGGCAAGCTGCTCGGCCTGCTCGGGCGTGGGATAGAAGCGATAGCGGTATGCGCGATGCACGGTAGTCATGAAGAAATCTAGCGTGCTGTATTTAGCCTGTCAACAAGAGGCGCTGGCGCGCCTCGCGCTATCCTTCCTCGCACTAAAAGTACGAGGTTTGACGCGCATTTTGATCAGGCGATGGGCCCGACCACCACCCGCAGCGCCAGGGCCAACAGCAGCACGCCGGTGATGCGGTTGAGCCAATGCGCCCGGGCCTGTAACCAGGGCAGCACTCGCGAGTGGGAAAGGCCCACCGCCACCAGCACGTACCAGCCGCCGTCGATGACCATCGCGGTGAGTACCACCAGTGCCTTGGCCACGAGGCTCATCTCAGGGGTCACGAACTGGCTGAGCAGGGCGATGAAGAAGAGGATCAGCTTGGGGTTGCCCAGCGCTACCAACATGCCCTCGCGTGCCGCCTGGCGCCGGCTGGTGGCCATGGCCGAGGCATGCAGGGCACCGCCACGACCGGCGCGCAGGGCCTTGACCCCCAGCCACGCCAGGTAGGCCGCTCCCCCCCACGTGATCGTCTGGAACAGCATCGGAAAGCGCACGATCAGCGCACCCAGACCCCAGACCGTGAGCAACGCATAGAAGCCCACGCCCAAGGCATGAGCGAGGGCCGCCGCGACGCCCGGCAGGCGCCCTCCACCCAAAGTATGGCGCAGCACAAGGGCCAGGCTGGGACCGGGCGACATGGCCCCCATAGCACAGACAGCGGCCAATGATAGCCAGAGCGAGAGGGGCATGCAGGAACCTCCAGTGATCGGGATGACCAACGAAAACAGCCCTCCACCCGATCACGGGAGAAGGACTGTGTTGGCATTACTTTACGCCATACCGGGGCAAGGCAACAGCCCTGGGGGCTGCAGGGCCCTCGGCCGCGACGCTACAATGTTGGCCCAACTCGACAGAGACGTTGCTCATGACGGTCCGAACCTTCGCCATTGCCCTGCTGATCATCGGTGCCCTGCTGCCCATCATCGGCTGGTGGGCTTCGAGCCCGGTTGCCTTCGTGGGGCCGGCACTGCTGCTTCTTGGCGCCCTGCTCCTCTGGACCCGGGGACAGCATGGCCGGTGACACCAGCGAACCTCCGGAGCAGGCCCCCCTGACCGGCCTACTGGAGAGGGTCCAGCAGGCCGGTGAACACAGCGAAAGCGTCAGCCTCGGTGCCATCCTCGACAGCGTGGGGCGCCGCTCTTTCGCACCCTTCCTGCTGATCGCCGGGCTGATCACTCTGGCCCCGCTGGTCGGCGACATTCCCGGCGTGCCCACCCTGATGGCTCTGCTGGTAGTGCTCTCCTCCATCCAGCTACTGGTTGGCCGGAAGCATATCTGGCTACCGGCCTGGCTGCTGGAACGACGGGTCTCGCGGCAACGTTTCGCAAAAGCCACACGCTGGATGGAGCGTCCGGCCCGCTGGGTCGACCGTCTGCTCAAAAGGCGCCTCGTTTGGCTCACACGGCCACCGGCCCACCTCCCCGTGGCCCTGACCTGCCTGCTGATCGCCCTGGCCATGCCCCCCATGGAAGTCGTGCCCTTCACCGCCAATGGCGCCGGCCTGGCCCTGACGCTCTTCGCCCTGGCGCTGCTCGCCAACGACGGCCTGATGGCCTTGCTGGGCTACATCCTGACCGGCGGCACCCTGGCGGTGGTGATCCTCAACCTGATCTGAGCGACGCGGCCGGCGAGGCGCTGGCGGCTGGCAAAGTGGTCCTGGACCGGCTCGATGCAGCCTCCATCGCGTGATCGATGCCGGCTTTGAGGAGACCTGCGCCGATCGAGCAGGCGATCCGGCACACGCGAGAGTCACAGCCTGGGGGGCAATGACGACGAGTGAGGCGGAAGAAAACGGCAGAAACGCGAACAGCCGCCCGTAAGCGACTGTTCTTTAAGTTGTACCGGCGGTCGGACTCGAACCGACAAGGGCTTGCACCCGTCGGATTTTGAATTCGCTGCGACTATCTTAAAATCAGCATGTTGCATGACGCTTAACAGAAAATCCCAACACCTGTCCCAATACTCGAAATGCGCTTGGGCGATAGGGGATACCACCGGATGAGGCACTGGCAAAGGCGAGCATATCACTCGCTCGATGGGTACTCGCGACGAGTATGGACAACAGCGACGATTTCCACTCGGGTAGCGGCCACTCGGTAGACGATCAGATAGTTCGGGTGCGCCACAAGCTCCCGTGTCCCTGGCACGCGCCCAGCGGGAGACAGGTAGGGATGCTCTGCCAACGCCAGCGGAGCAGCCTCAAGGCGGGCTTTCAAACGACGCGCAGCGGCGGGGTTTTCCTCGGCGATAAACCTCACGATGCCCACCAGGTCAGCAATGGCTCCATCCAGCCAGACAACCGGCAGCATCAAGCGCGCTCACGGTGCCGGCGCTCTGCCTCGTCAATGATCGCGTCCATTTGCGCCATCACTTCGTCATGAGGCACTCCGGGACCGGGGCTCGCCAGGCTCTTGGCCACCTTCTCATGAAACCAACGGTCGTAGCTGGCGGCCTGCTCCTCGGTCTCGAACTCGGAGACGATGGGGGAAAGTGGTGTGGTCATGGTGGCTCCCCTCATATCACTGGATTTCTTGCAGTGTATATTGTTGCTCGTGGCAAGCGCCAGGTGATGCACCTTCCACGCATACCCTCTCAAGAGGCATGGTGCGTCAGGTCGTGAAAGTGAATGCCCGTCGCCTTGATGACGGCGGTCATGGTGCGCAGGGTCGGGTTCCCCTTGGGGGACAATTCCCGGTAACGCTTGCGCAGCTCGGAATGCGAACAAAAGGTGCGAACCAGTCAGCTGCGAGGATGCGCGAAACTATTGCGCGAAGGCGTGCGCGAAGAGCCATCGTCTACCGCGTCCACCCCGTCCACTTTATCCACCTGCCCCCCTCCCCTAACGATCACCATCCAGCTTCCACCAATCGAGCGTGGCCTTCCTGCCCCAAGTTTGATGAGATAGGTGCCAGTCACCACGGCCGCCCGAGGCGGCCGGCTTATCGCAAAGGGAACCGCAGTACATGATCCTCACCCTCAACCAGCTGGAACGGCACCTGTTCAAGGCGGCCGACATCCTGCGCGGGCGCATGGACGCCTCGGAGTTCAAGGAGTACATCTTCGGCATGCTGTTCCTGAAGCGCTGCTCGGACGTCTTCGAGCAGCGCCAGGAGGAAGTTCGCAGCCAGCTCAAGCAGGCCGGCAAGAGCGAGATCGACATCGCCAACGTCATCGAGATGCCGAGCTGGTACAAGGCTACCTTCTACGTGCCGCAGCAGGCGCGCTGGCCCTACCTGCTCAAGGAGGCCCACCAGGGCGTCGGCAGCGCCCTGAATAAGGCGCTGGCCGGCCTGGAGGAGCACAACCCCAGCCTTGCCGGGGTGCTGGAGCACATCGACTTCACCCGCAAGGTGGGCTCCAACACCCTGCCGGACAAGAAGCTCCGCGAGCTGATCGTCCACTTCAGCGAGTATCGCCTGCGCAACGAGGACTTCGAGTTCCCCGACCTGCTGGGAGCGGCCTACGAGTACCTGATCCGCGACTTCGCCGACTCCGCCGGCAAGAAGGGAGGCGAGTTCTACACCCCGCGCCCGGTGGTCCGCATGATGGTGCGGCTGATAGATCCCCAGGAGCACCACAGCGTCTACGACCCCTGCATGGGATCGGGCGGTATGTTGATCCTCTCCAAGGAGTTCCTGGAGGAACAGGGCGGCGATCCACGCCGGCTCAACCTTTTCGGCCAGGAGGCCTCCGGCTCGGTGTGGGCCATCGCCAAGATGAACATGCTGCTGCACGGCATCGGCTCCGCCGACCTGCGCAACGACGACACCCTCACCGACCCCCAGCACGTCGAGGGCGGCGAACTGGTGCGCTTCGACCGCATCCTCACCAATCCGCCCTTCTCCATCGGCTACACGCCGAGCCAGCACTTCCCGGAGCGCTTCCACTACGGCAGCGTGCCGGAGGGCGCCAAGAAGGCCGACCTGATGTTCCTGCAGCACATGGTCGCCTGCCTCAAGTCCGACGGCCGCCTGGCCACCGTCATGCCCCACGGCGTGCTATTTCGCGGCGGCGATGAGAAACGTATCCGCGCCGGCCTTCTTGAAGACGACCTGGTGGAGGCGGTCATCGGCCTGGCCCCCAACCTCTTCTACGGCACCGGCATCCCGGCGAGCATCCTGGTGCTGCGCGCCAAGGGCGCCAAGCCTGACGAGCGCAAGGGCCGGGTGCTGTTTATCAACGCCGACCGCGAATACTACGAGGGCCGCGCCCAGAACTACCTGCTGGCCGAGCATATCGAGAAGATCGCCAGCACCTATGAGGCCTTCGCCGAGGAGCCGGGCTTTTCCAGGGTGGTGCCGATTTCTGAGCTGCGCGACAACGACTACAACCTCAACATCCGCCGCTACGCCGACAACACCCCGCCGCCGGAGCCCCAGGACGTGCGCGCGCACCTCAAGGGCGGCGTGCCGCTGGCCGAGATCGACGCCAGGCGGCCACTATTTGACGCCCAGGGCCTCGACCCCATGGGGCTGTTTACGCCTCGCGGCTCTGACGAAAAGCCCGATCCCGACTATGTGGACTTCGCCGAGTACCTGGCCGAGAAGCGTGATCTCAAGCCCGCCATCGAGGACGACGAAGGGCTGCAGCATGCTGAGGACCGTGTAATGGACGCCTTCGAAACCTGGTGGGCCGAGCACGGTGGAAGCATCACCAGCCTCTCCGGCAACGGTGGCCGCCTGACCAGGCTGCGCGACGAGCTGCTGGGCAGCTTCACCGCGGCCCTGGAGCCCACCGCCATGCTCGACCGCTTCGCGGTGCGCGGCATCATCGCGGGCTTCTGGTTCGACAACAAGAACGAGTTCCGCACCCTGCAGGCCCGCGGCTGCCTGGGCGTGGTGGACGCCTGGCGCACCGCCATCGTGAGCCAGTTGGACGACGAGCAGAGCAAGGCCAACCCGCTGGACCACCGCCTGGTCCACTTCCTGCTGGACGACTACATCGAAGAGCTGGATGAGCTCAGCGCTCGCAGAGCTGAGTTCGAAATCCTCATCAAGGCCGCCGAGGCCAAGCCAGAGGATGACGAGGACGGCGACGAGGCGGACACCGAAAGCAGCGAGGACGACGAAGCCGCCGCCCTGGAGGCGATCAAGGCCTGGAAGCGCGAGCGCGCCCAGGTGAAGAAGCAATATGCCGCCAAGCGCAACAGCTTCGAGCAGCACCTCAACGCCGCCGTGGACGCCCTGAACGAATCCGACGCCGCTGAGCTGGTGGGCGACATCCTGTACAGCGACCTCGAGGCCATCCTCGAGCGCTATATCCGCCAGCAGCGCCAGCAGGTGATTGCCGCCTTCGAAACCTGGTGGGACAAGTACCGGGTGACGCTGGCCGACATCGAGACCGAGCGGGATGCCGCCGCCAGGGAGCTGCAGGGGTATCTGGAGGGACTCGGGTATGTCTGAGTGGATTCACTGTCAGCTTTCCGACGTGTGTGACTTTTTCATCGGGGGCACACCTTCACGAAATCAGCCAGAATTTTGGGCGACACCACCTAACGGTTCGCCGTGGCTAGCTATTTCTGATTTGAAATCAAAATTTCTCTGGGGCTCAAAAGAGCACATAACGGAGTTAGGCGCTCTTTCCAGCAATGTAAAGATTATACCTTCCGACTCGATCGTAATGAGCTTTAAGCTCAGCATCGGGCGAGCTGGAATCACAAAAAAAGCCATGTACTGCAACGAAGCAATCGCTTTTTTCAAGCCCTTTCAGAGCGAATTGGATTCTCGGTGGCTTTACCACGCTATTCCAAGGGCTGCAGAGAAAGTTGTCACTGACAGCGCCGTAAAGGGGGCAACCCTTAACAAGAAAAAAATTGCCGAGATCCCACTTCACCTCCCTCCTCTTAATGAGCAGGTAGGTTTAGCCACAGTTCTCGACACCCTCGACACCCAGATCCAGAAGACCGAGGCGCTGATCGCCAAGCTAGAGAAGGTCAAGGAGGGCCTGCTCCACGACCTGCTGACCCGCGGCATCGACGAGAATGGCCGGCTGCGTCCCAGCCCCGCGCAGGCGCCAGAACTCTACAAGGAGTCGCCGCTGGGGTTGATTCCGAGGGAGTGGGGGATTGGCTCGCTGGGTGATCTTTCCACTAGCTCTGTCATCGGCCCTTTTGGCAGTGACTTGGTTGCCTCTGATTATCGGTCAGCGGGAGTCCCGGTCGTATTCGTAAGGGATGTGGTGTCCAAGATGTTTACATGGAAAAGTGATGTCTATGTGGATAACCAGAAAGCAGCCTCACTGTCAGCACATGATGCCGTAGGTGGTGATGTACTTCTCACAAAGATGGGATTGCCACCCTGTATTGCCTGCACTTACCCGAGCGAGTTCCCTGAAGGCATTATAACTGCCGACATTGTTCGACTAAGGCCTGACAAAAGCAGGGTCCTACCAGACTGGATTTCTAACTATGCGAATTCTGAGCATGTTGCTGCCCAAGTGAGGGGGATAACGTCAGGCGTCACCAGGCCAAAGGTAACTCTAGGCGATGTTAGGTCTCTAAAAGTAGCTGTCCCATCACTAGAGGATCAGCACGCCATTCTCCTCAGGGTTTCTGAAGCCAGCCGGAGAGTTATTTTAGCTCGTGCGAGTCTCAGTAAATTGCTTTCTGAAAAATCAGGCCTTATGAATGACCTCCTCACCGGCCGCGTTCGCGTCACCCCGCTTCTCGACCAGGCCCAGGCCACCACTCCGGAATAGACCGAGGCTTCTACAAGATCAGGATCACAACGCACAGGGAACCGCCATGACCACCTTCGATAGTACCAATCGCTCGCTGCCCCCTCTTTACAGAAGGTCGGGATCAAGGACATCACCAACGGTAAGATCCAGCTCCCCGACTTCCAGCGCGGCTGGGTCTCAGATCGCACATGGCATGCTACAGGGCGGGCAACTAAGATGAGTGCGATACGTCCAATGAGTGAACGCAGGGAAGCCCCATGATCAACGTGCCGATTCCTGACTGGACCGCAGAAGGCGTGCTACCGCCGGTGGATGCGAACAGCCCGACATCGCCGAACCGTTCACCTTATCAGGTGGCTCTTGTCGAACTGGTTGATCGCTTCGGCACATCTAATGAGCGCATCAGAATGCTCGACGGCTTCCTGCGCTACCGCCAGGGCCTGCATAACGCGGGGCTAACTCAGGGGTTTCAGTGGCTGGACGGGAGCTACCTGGAGCAAATCGAGGCGGTGGAAAATCGTGCACCTAATGATATTGATGTGGTGAGTTTCGTTGAATTCCCCATGGAGAGCAGCCAGAGCGAATTGCTAGATAAACTCGATGACGTGATCGGCATTCGCCCGAAGGCACATGCCACAATTAAAGATAAATTCAATGTTGATGCCTTCTATGTACCAATGAACTTGATCCCACCCGAAAGACTAGTGATAAGAACAAGTTATTGGTACAGCATGTGGTCCCACAGACGAGACGATGTCTGGAAAGGCTTTCTTCAGGTGTCCTTATCACCGGATCCAGAAGCCAGGAAGAAGCTTGAAAGGTTAAAAGATCAGGAGGGCGTCTGATGAACCAGAATGAGATCCTTGCCCTCAAGGCTGAAGTGAATACTCTTGAGAAAATGCTGGAATCAATTCCAGCGGAAGACATCCTGGACCGTGCCAGCATAGAGACCCGGCTAGAAGTAGTAAAAGGCCAGCTTTCCGATGCCGTGCCACTCGAGCACGAGCCAGTAAAAGCCGTGCTGACCTTCGGTGGCCGCCCTGTCAGAGGCTCCGAAGGAATTCTGGCTGGTTTCGCTACCAAGGCGCTCTCGGCCTTTTCGGAAGCGGTTACCGCCGTCGGCGCCTCGCTCCATGCCACGCTCGCTCCTATGGGACCGGTGCCTAATCGTGACCAGTATCAGATGATGATCACCGGCACGGCACGAGGCTCCTTTGGTTTCCAAATGCAGGAATCGTCAGCGCAGCTGGAATTCGATGAAGACAGTACCGTCGCCAAGGCGTTGGAGGCAACACGCAGTCTCCTCGATGGAAGCATCGGCATCGATGACGAGCAGCTCGCCGAAGCCGCCGCTGATATGGATCAGCGAGCTCTGGACAAGATCCGAGGCTTTGTCAGTGTCCTGAATGACAACGAAGCCGTCTGCACGCTCAAGCATGGTGACAAGTCCTTCCGCTTCAGGGATTCAGGCCAGGTACGGAGAAGCCTGGGTCGGTTGAGTGCTGAGTATCTCTCCGAGACCGAGCAGATCTTACCGGTCACCTTTGGCGGCGCAATGCCTCACAAGGGAAGCTGTGAATTCCAGATTGAGGGCAATAAGGAGTGGCTGACGGCCAAGATAGGCCCCGGTGTCGAGAAGCCCGATTCCATTAACGACCACCGCGGAGAAATAGTCGAGGCGAAAATGCTGGTGACCCAGGCCGGGCGCGGCAGGCCCCGCTACAAGCTGCTGGAGCTGCCCACTTGGCCAACCAGTGAGCCACCACCGGAGTGAGCCTGTGAATCCGCGCGTGGACATGATTCATCTACCACAAGCCCTGTTGGCGGAGCTGATTCGTCGCTACTGGGTGCTCGATATCGAGTGCTCGATGCTTGAGGTGCACCACCTTGCCTGGCTGCTGGTTCGTCAGTGCCAACGTCATCGGCTGCCTGATCCCCTCGGGATCGCCTTCCAAGCCCGGCGCTACGGACCTTATGCCGATTCATTGAGAGCAATGATAATTGAGGCAACTGACAACCTGCTTGACTACGAGGGAGATGTTTACTCTTCGGATGTCGTCATCATCTGGCTCGACGTAGGCCGGCACGATGATCTGGCAACCAGGCTAGCGACGCCAGATGCCGAGCCATATCTTGCTGTCATCGAGGAAGTCGATGCCCTGATCGACGGCTTCCAGTCACCGCTGGGGGTGGAAGTGTTGGCCACGCTGGACTGGCTCATCAGTCAGGATCATGTCGAACCCACCGTCGAGGCCATCAAGGAAGGCTTGCGACACTGGCCCGATGATGTGGCCGGCCAGCGCAAGCTGCGATTGTTTTCTGATCGCCTGATCGAGCTGGCGCTGGTGCGCCTGACCGGTGAAGCGATACCACCCTCAGCACAGGTTACCGAAAGGTAAGCGCACCACTTTCTGGCATTCGCCACCAAGACGTTGCGCAAGCAGCCGCCTGGAAGCTGGAAGAATCCGCAGCGCATCAGTATCCCATATCCAGTTCCTGCGCATGGTCCACCAGGGCCTGCAATGCTTCCTCGCTGGAAATGGGCTTGCCGGGTTCCTCGCCCCACAGCATGCCGATAGGAACGGCGAAGCAGCCCGGCACCTGCAACCTGAGGCAGTGGCGGCCGGTGTAGAGCAGCATGCCCCCACGAAACCCTTTGCCGGCCTGGTCGGCGAGTCGGGCGAGGCCGGCGGCGTCCTTGACCTGGACGCTGGCGGAACGTTTGACCTCGACTCCCCAGAGTTCCTGACCACGCTCGATGACGAGATCGACCTCGACCTGGTCCTTGTCTCGGTAGTGCGAGAAGCGCAGCTCAGGGTCGAGCCAGGAGGCTTGAGCGATCAGCTGCTCGACCACATGGCTTTCCAGCAGAGCTCCAAAGCGTTCTGCCTCGGTCAGCCACTGGTCGGGCGTCAGACGTCCCAGGGCTGCAGCAAGCCCAGTATCCACCAGATGCAGCTTGGGGCTCTTGATCAGTCTCTTGGCCTGATTGCGGTGCCAGGCGGGCAAGCGGTGAACCAGAAACAGGCGCTCCAGAATGTTCAGGTAATGGGTGACCGTAGCGCGCTCTATCCCCAGTTCCTTGCTGAGGTTGCTGATGTTGAGCAGGCCGGCCGTGCGGTAAGCCAGCAGCTCTACCAGACGCAGCATGCTGTCTTCGTCCTGGATAGCGGCAATATCCCGCACGTCGCGCTGGACGATGGCGTTGAGGTACTGGCGATACCACTGGCGTGCCCGGCGGGGCGGCCGACGATTGGGCTCGGGATAGCCGCCCTGACAAAGCACCTCTGCCGTAGGGGAGAGTGGCAAGCTGTCTGACACCATGGTGGGAGCCAGTTTGCCCTCCGTCAGCGTGGCCAGCAGCGTTGTGGTGCTGACGCGCTTCTCCTGCTCGGCCAGCGGATGCAAATAGATGACTTCCATGCGGCCAGCCAGGGAATCCTGCGCCCTGGGCAACAGCAGCAAATTGGCAGAGCCCGTCAGCAGGAAGCGGCCCGGCTGGCGATCACGGTCGACCACCGACTTGATTGCCAATAGCAGCTCCGGTGCCCGTTGCACCTCGTCCAGTATGACGCGTTCAGGCAGGCTCTCGACGAAGCCGACTGGATCCTGCCGAGCCGCTTCCAGCAGTGTCGAGTCATCCAGATTCAGATAGGCGCGCTCGGGGTCGATGTGCTGGGCGAGGGTCGTCTTGCCCACCTGCCGCGGCCCCAGCAGGCAGACCACCGGCGTATCGGCGAGGGACTCCACGATTCGGTCTCGAATCAGCCGCGGAAGATAAGAGATTGCCATGCCGCCTCTCTGCAAGCGTCTAATTGCTGTTTATTCTACCGTCGAAGTGATGGACAAGCTATCGTCCAATTGATTTATTTTTCTTCGTCCAATTGCTTTAAACCACCCTCGAAGTAGCGCCACCAGAGCATCAACCAGCCAGCGATAACAGCGACAACGCCCGATCCCATTTCCCGTCCAGTGCCGCTTTCGCTACCATCAAATTCACTCATCGCGCTTTGGAGCCACGGCATGGCAGGTCCCGAGTACACGGATGTCGAGAAGCCCTTTATCGACCAGCTGGTGGGTCAGGGCTGGGCGTTCCTGGCCGGCTCGCTGGACGATCCTGGCGCCACCCACCGCGAGAGCTTCGCCCAGGTGGTGATGGAGCCCGTGCTGCGCAAGCAGCTGCGCAGAATCAACCTGCGCGACGGCGCGCCCTGGCTCGATGAGCAACGTCTGGACCAGGCGGTGGCGGCGATGACCCGCCTGCCGGCCAGCAGGGTGCTGGAGGCTAACCGGGTCGCCACCGATCTGCTGGTCAACGGCCTGCCCGTCGAGGGGCTTGAGGGCTGGGACGGCGGCCGCGGCCAGACCCTGCGCTACATCGACTGGAGCGAGCCCACCAACAACGTCTTCACCGTGGTCAACCAGTTCAAGGTGAAGTGCCCACCCGGGCACGACTCCGCCAAGGGTCATGTAATCCCGGACCTGGTGCTGTTCGTCAACGGTATCCCGCTGGTGGTGGTGGAGTGCAAGAGCCGCACGGTGCCGGAGGGGCTCAGCCAGGCCGTGGACCAGCTGCGCCGCTACCACGATCAGCGCTTCCTGGAGGGCGAGGTCGGCGAGCACGAAGGCGCTCCGGCACTGTTCGCCACCAGCCAGTTCCTGGTGGCCAGCAACTTCGACGAGGCGCGAGTGGGCACCATCGGCGCCCGCTTTTCCCACTACCTGAGCTGGAAGACCATGGCCCCGCTGCGCGAAACCGAGGCGGCCATCGACCTCGGCGTGGCGGATCTCTCCGCCCAGCAGCGCCTGGTGGCCGGTATGCTGACCAGATCCAATCTGCTCGACATCGTGCGTCACTACACCCTGTTCATGAACGTCGGCGGCCAGACGATCAAGCTGGTGTGCCGTTACCCGCAGTTCCGCGGCGTGACCCGGGCCGTCGAACGGCTGAAGAGCGGCAAGACCCGTCGCGAGGACGGTGAATCCGACCGCCGAGGTGGCATCGTCTGGCACACCCAGGGCAGTGGCAAGAGCCTCTCCATGGTGTTTCTGGTACGCAAAATGCGCACCGACCCGGCGCTGCGCCGCTTCAAGGTGGTGGTGATCACCGACCGCAAGGACCTGCAGGCCCAGCTCTCCGCCACTGCCGAGCTCACCGGCGAGAGCGTCGAGAAGGCTGGTAACACCGCCCAGCTCAAGAAGCTGCTGGCTCGGGATGGCCCCGGGCTGGTGTTCGGCACGGTTCAGAAATACAGAGACCAGAAGTACCGCGATCCCGACGTAGAAGATGAGCCGGAAGCAGACGATGCTGGCGCCAGCGGCGGGCTGGACAGCGGCCGCCGCGATGCCGCCGAGCCAGGCGCTTCGGGTGGAAACGGCACACCCAAGAGGCCCACCCTCAGCGAGCCCTTCGAGGTACTCAACACCAGCGGGGACATCCTGATCCTGGTGGACGAGGCCCACCGCACCCAGGCTGGCGATCTCCACGCCAACATGATGCGTGCCCTGCCCAACGCCGCGCGCATCGGCTTCACCGGCACGCCCATCATCATGGGCGACAAGAAGCGCACCCACGACATCTTCGGCGAGTACATCGATCGCTACACCATCAAGGAGGCGGAGCAGGACGGCGCCACGGTGCCGATCCTCTACGAGGGGCGTACCGCCAAGGGGGCGATCAAGGACGGCGCCAGCCTCGACGGCCTGTTCGAGGACCTGTTCCGCGATCACAGCAAGGAGGAGCTCGAGGCGATCAAGAAGAAGTACGCCACCAAGGGGCAGATCTTCGAGGCGCCAAAGCTGATCCAGGAGAAGGCCCAGGATATCCTTCGCTACTACGTCACCCATATCCTCCCCAACGGCGTCAAGGCCCAGCTGGTGGCCTACAGCCGGCGGGCGGCGCTGCGCTACGTGGAGGCCCTCGAGCAGGCCAGGACCGAGCTGCTGGAGGAGGCGCTGGCGCTCTCCCCCGAGGACAAGGCGCTGGACGACACCCAGCTGCTCACTCGGCTGCCGCGGGTCATGGCGGCCATTCAGGCCTGGCGTTACCGTGATGTTCTACGCCAGCTCGAGTTCGCCGTGGTGTTTAGCAGCGGCAACAACGACGACCCCAGCTGGGCGAAGTGGAGCGACCGCGCCGCCGTCGAGAGCCATATCAAGCGCTTCAAGAAGCCGCTACCGCCGCTGGATGGGGCAGACCCCCGGACCTTGCAAAAACAGGACCCATCGAAGCACGACCCTTTGGCCTTCCTGATCGTCAAGAGCATGCTGCTGACCGGCTTCGATGCGCCCATCGAGGGGGTGATGTACCTGGATCGCTCGCTGCGCGAGGCGGAGCTGCTGCAGGCCATTGCCCGGGTCAACCGCACCGGCCACGGCAAGAGCCACGGCATCGTGGTGGACTACTTCGGTGTGGCCAACCACCTCAAGGAGGCCCTGGCCGCCTACAGCGAGGAGGACATCGAGGGCGCCCTGCAGAGCCTCAAGGACGAGATCCCGCTGCTGCGCGACCGCCACCTGCGGGTGATCGACGTGCTGCGCGCCCGAGGCGTGGACGACCTGGATGACACCGAGGAGGCGGTGCAGGCCCTGGCTGACGAGCGGGTGCGCGCTGAGTTCGTGGTCAAGCTCAAGGAGTTCAACCGTGGCCTGGACGACGTGCTGCCGCGCCCCGAGGGGCTGGAGTTCGTCAATGACGCCAAGCGGCTCGCCTACATCCATGCCCTGGCGCGCAATCGCTACAAGGACACCCCGGAGCTCGGCCGCGACATCGGCAACAAGGTGCGCAAGCTAATTGACGACTACGTGATCTCGCTCGGCATCGACCCGCGCATCCCGCCGGTGCAGCTCACCGACGCCGAGTTCGACGCGCACCTCGGCCGCCAGGTCGGCGACCGTGCCAAGGCCTCGGAGATGGAGCACGCCGTTCGCTCCCACGTGCGCAAGCATCTGGACGAGGACCCGGTGAAATATGGTCGCCTCAGCGAGCGCCTGGAGGAGCTGCTCCAGCAGCTCGACGGCCAGTGGGACGAGCAGGTCGAAGCGCTGAAGACGCTGATCCAGCAGCTGCGCGACGGCGCCAGCGTCGATGGCGAGGAAATCCCCGAGATGCCCGCCTACGCCGAACCCTTCTGGCGTGAGCTGGTCTCCGGCGCCAGCCTGGCGCCGGAGACCATCGACTCAGCAACCGCCCAGACGCTGCTCGACGCCACCGAGGAACTGGTCGGGCTGATCCAGCAGGAGATCGCCATTCCCGACTTCTGGAAGCCCTCGCATATCCCGGACCAGGAGCGCCTCAAGCAGCACCTGTTTAGCCAGCTGATGATGGGCAACCTGGTGCCCATGGATCAGGCCGAGGCCACCGCCGAGCGGCTCTTCGACCTGGCGCGCACCAACCACCAGAAGCTGGTGAACGCATGATGCAGCTTGCCGTGGACGACCTCACCTTCGAGGTGCGCGAGAGCTCGCGGCGCAAGACGCTCGAGATCACCGTAGACCGCGAGGGCGAGCTGGTGATCGCCGTGCCCACCGGCACCGACGAGCAGCGGCTGCGCGACTTCGTGATCGAGAAGCGGCTGTGGATCTACCGGAAGCTGGCGCAGAAGGCCGAGCGACGCCGCCGGCTGCCGCAGAAGGAGTACGTCAACGGCGAGGGCTTCCTCTACCTGGGCCGCAGCTACCGCCTCAAGCGCGTGCCCAATGACGCCCAAGAAGTCCCGCTCAAACTCGCCGCCGGGCGCTTCCAGCTACGCGAGGACGCCCTGCCCGACGCCCGCGAACACTTCGTCCGCTGGTATAGCGTCCGCGCCAGTGACTGGCTCACCGCCAGGGTGGAAGAGCAGGCCCGGCGGTTGGGCGTCGAGCCCGCCGGAGTGACGGTGCAGGACCTCGGCTACCGCTGGGGCTCCTGTGGCAAGGGCAACCGCGTCTACTTCCACTGGAAGACCATACTGCTGCCCCGCGATATCGCCGAGTACGTGGTCGTCCACGAGCTGGTTCACCTGCACGAGCCCCACCATACACCCGCTTTCTGGCGCCGCCTGGAACGCGCCATGCCGGACTACGAGCAGCGCAAGAGCTGGCTCGCCCGGCACGGCATCGAGGTGGAAGGGGTGTGAGCCGCCATTGACTGGGAAAACAGAGGGGCAGAAACGCAAACAGCCGCTCATGAGCGGCTGTTTCAAATCGAATTCACACT
>NZ_JAXHNN010000012.1:0-1567 GCF_034520545.1 Halomonas sp. | reverse complement strand
GTTGGCACATGAAATGACTATGGCTCTTTAAAAACCTGCGGCCTTTGGCACCGCCTCCCGCTCGGGATTGAGGTGCACCACTTCTGGCAAGCTGAGGTCTCGGATGTCACCTGACCACCGCTCCGGGTAGCGCTGCTTCGCGGCCTCAAAGACTTCCCTGCGCTGTGCCAGAATGCCTTCAGCTTCGCCGCTATGTCGCTGTCCTGGGGTGACGTAGCGAAGGGCGCTGTGGCGGTGCTCATGGTTGTACCACTCGATAAATTTCTGGACCCAGTCCTGCGCCTCGATCAGGGTCGCGAAGCCGTCGCCGGGGAAGCCCGGCCGGTACTTCAGCGTCTTGAAGGCTGACTCGGCAAAGGCGTTGTCGTTGCTGACCCGTGGCCGGCTATACGACGTGTTGATGCCCAGGTCATACAGCTTCTCCAAGAAGGTCCCCGCCTTCATCGGGCTACCGTTATCCGAGTGGAGAATCAATGGCTTATGAAGGTCCGTCAGGCGCTCACGCCAGCACGTCTTCTGGATCAGCTCAGCAGCCAGTTCGCCAGTCTCAGCTTCATAGACCTCGTGCCCGACGATCTTGCGGCTGTAGACATCCATGATCAGGTACAGATACCACCAGGTGCCACGCGCAGGGCCGGGCAGCCACGAAATGTCCCAGCACCACAGATGGTTAGGCGCCGTGGCCTGATGTGTCGTCGGCTGCCGCTTTCGCTGCGGGGCCTGCTGGCGGCCCCGGTGGTGTTGCTGGCCGACTTCATGGAGGACTCGGTACATCGTCGACTCCGACGCCAGGTAGCGCCCTTTGTCCGCCTGATCGGCCACGATGAAGGCCGGAGGGCGGCTTCGATATTCCGGGGCGTTGCACACCGCCACAACCGCCTCTCGCTCCTTGGAAGACAGCTTGTTGGCCGGCTCCGGGCGGTCGGCATCGGGGCGTCGATCCGCCGCCACCTCGCCTTCGGCGATCCAGCGGTAGTAGGTTCGAACGTTAATGCCCATCACCTGACAGGCCTTGGCCAGCCGAGCACCGTCACGCTGGGCGTCTTGCACCAGGGTCACGATGCGCTGGCGATCCGGGAGGCTGGTCAGTCGTCCTCGTCGTTGGTCGTGCCCCAGATCGCCTCGGCCTTTTTTGACAGGGCCAGCAGCGCCGCCGTCTCGGCGAGTGCCTTGTCCTTGCGGTGCAGCTCACGCTCTAGCTTACGGAGCCGCTTCTGCTCCTCCTTGCGTGCCTTTCGGAGCTGCTTGGCCTGCGCTGCCGCATCATCGTTGGCGTTCATGCAGGCATCCCGCCAGGCCTCCACCTGCTCGGGGTAGAGCCCACGCTCGCGGCAATAGGCGCTGACTTCGGCCTCGTTCATCGGGGCCGTCTCCAGGACGATCTGGAACTTCTCCTGGCTCGTCCACTGATCGGGCTTGGTGGAACGTGATGGCAAAACCTGTCCTCGTGCTCTGGCCTGTTTCCGCCAATTGTAGAGGGTTGTCGCTGTGATGCCTTCCTGTTCAGCCAGTTCCGGGATGGTCAGGCTCATAGGCGGGGCCATCTTCTGGAGGATGGCTTCCTTAC
>NZ_JAXHNN010000011.1:0-146981 GCF_034520545.1 Halomonas sp. | reverse complement strand
GGGCCGCGAGGCTGGCGAGAGTGTACTGTTCTGCCAGGATCGTGACCCGACACGGGAAGCCTGGACCGGCATTCGCCTGGGGGCCGAGGGCGCCGTGCGCGTGCATGGCATCGACCAGGCCTTCGAGAATACAGCGCGCGAGGAGCTGCTGGCCGGGTTGCTCGACGGCCGCACTACGCTCTACCTGCCGCTGGACGATGCCGAGGCCCTGGCACTCGCCGAGGAGGTGCGTGGCGAGCTGGTTGAGGGCGCCCTTCGCGGAGCGGTGGCGCCCTCGGCCTTCGCCGACGTCAGCGCGCTGATTCATGAGCAGCGCCTGTGCAAGAGCGAAGCGGAATTGGCCCTGATGCGTCATGCCGGCGCGATTTCCGCTCGGGCCCATGTACGGGCCATGCGCGCGGCGCGGCCGGGTCTCATGGAGTGGCAGCTGCAGGCCGAGCTCGAGCACGAGTTCCGCTGGCAGGGCGGCAGCGGTCCTGCCTACGCCAGCATCGTCGGTGGCGGCATCAATGCCTGTGTGCTGCACTACATCGAGAATCAAGCCCTCCTGGAGGATGACGCGCTGGTACTGATCGATGCCGGTGCCGAGTTCGATCTCTATGCCGGCGACATCACCCGCACCTTCCCGGTCAACGGCCGCTTCTCCGAAGCCCAGCGGGCCCTTTACGAAGTTGTGCTGGCCGCTCAGGAGCGCGCCGTCGCCGCGGTTCGTCCTGGCGCGACTCTGGCGGGGATTCACGAAAGCGTGGTGCGCGACCTCACCGGCGGTCTCATCCAGCTGGGGCTACTGAAGGGGGAGGTCCAGGAGTGCATGGACGATGGCAGCTACAAGCGCTTTTACCTGCATTCGACTTCCCACTGGCTGGGACTCGACGTGCATGACGTGGGTCCCTACCGCCTCGAGGGCCAATCCCGCGTCTTACAGCCGGGTATGGTGCTCACCGTGGAGCCCGGTCTCTATATACCTGCAGACGACGACCTGCCCGAGGCCTTTCGCGGTATCGGCATTCGCATCGAGGATGATGTTGTCGTGACCGACGAGGGCCACGAGGTGCTGACCGCGGATGTACCCAAGCGGGTAGAGGATATCGAAGCCTTGATGGACAGGAATTGATCAGCCCAGGAGCTGCCGGAAATGCCTTTATGTAATGTACGTTATGAAACAGCCGGGCTATGGCCATGACGGCGATGCGGGAAGAGAAGGTGGATATCGCCATCATCGGCGGTGGCCTGGTGGGGGCCAGCCTGGGTTGTGCCCTTGCCTCGCTGATCGGACGGGCGGGACTCAGGGTGGCGGTGATCGAGGCGGCACCGTTGCAGTCGCGACAGAATAAACCCTGGCAGCCCAGCTTCGATGCCCGTGCTAGCGCCATCGCCGGTGGTTCAGCCCGGCACTTCGAGGGCCTTGGCGTCTGGGATACGATGGCCGAGATGGCTGCCCCGATCCGCACCATCCACATCAGCGAGCAGGGCCGTTTTGGCGTGACGCGGCTGCGCGCGGCGGAACTGGGTGTCGAGGCGCTGGGTCATGTGATTCCCAATGCCTGGATGGGGCGAGTGCTGCATGGCCGGCTGAGCGAGCTGCCTTTGGCCTGGCACTGCCCGGCCAGGGTCGAGACGATTGAACCGATTGTCGAAGGACATCGGCTGCAGCTGTCGGATGGCACCACACTGTGCGCCGGGTTGACGGTACTCGCCGATGGCGGACGCTCGGGACTCAAGGAGCGACTGGGCATCGAGAGCCAGGAACGGCCCTACGACCAGGTAGCGCTGATCGCCAGTGTCGAGGTCAGCCGTCCCCATGGCGGGGTCGCCTACGAGCGATTTACGCCGGCGGGGCCCATTGCCCTGCTGCCCCTTCGGGGCCAGACCATGGAGCTGGTATGGACCCACGAGCGTGGCCAGGAGGAACGCCGCCTGGCACTTTCGGACGGCGATTTCCTGGGCGAGTTGCAGCAGACCTTCGGCGATCGGGTGGGGCACTTCCGGCGAGTGGGCTGCCGGCATGCCTACCCGCTGTCGCTGATTACCGCCCGCGAAACCGCTCGCCCCGGGCTGGTGGTGCTGGGCAATGCGGCCCATGCCCTGCACCCGGTGGCCGGCCAGGGCTTCAACCTGGCACTGCGCGGCGTCATGGATCTGGTGGCCGCCATCGAGGCCGGCATCGAGAGAGGCGAGAGCCCGGGTAGCACGACCGTCCTGCAGGACTTCGAGGCGCGCCGAGACGTCGACCGCGACAACGTCATCCGCTTCAGCGACGGCTTGATACGCCTGTTCGGGCTCGATCTTCCCCTGCTTTCCCAAGCCCGAGGGGCAGGCCTGGTGGGGCTGAACCTGGTAGGGCCACTGCGTCGTGGCCTGGCTCGGCGGGCCATGGGGCTGCAACGATAGCGGATGGGGCAATAGGCCCTGGAAGGGCAGAGTGTGACGGTTGGGAATCGTCGGGGTGTACAGTCAAGGTGGCCAGCGGGCTTGTCAGAGAGAGCAGAGATCATGACTACAGCACAGGGACGCGCGTCTTCGCCGTTCGAGGTGATTATCGTCGGCGGCGGTATGGTGGGAGCGGCCCTTGCCTGTCTGTTGGGTCGGGCCGGGCTGGAGGTGGTGTTGCTGGA
This sequence comes from Halomonas sp., assembly GCF_034520545.1. Lineage (GTDB taxonomy): Bacteria > Pseudomonadota > Gammaproteobacteria > Pseudomonadales > Halomonadaceae > Halomonas. The sequence continues at coordinate 144,366 of NZ_JAXHNN010000011.1, read as the reverse complement.
TGCCCGCGAGGTGCCGCTAGATCGTGACGTCGTGGGCCAGGGGCCGCCCTCCATGCGGGTCAGTGCCCTGACCCCGGTATCGCGGCAACTGCTGGAGGGGCTGGGTGCCTGGGCATGGATGGCCTCGCGCCGGGTGAGTCCCTATCGCTTCATGCAGGTATGGGATGGCGAAGGCAGCGGCGAGGTGAATTTCTCGGCAGAGCAGGCCGGGGTGCCGGTGCTGGGGCATATCGTCGAGAACGATGTCACCCTGGCGGCGCTGGAGGCTTGCCTGGCCGAGCTGCCTAGCGTCCAGATGCGCTACGGAGCCCGAGTGGCCGGGCTCGAGTCGGACGATACCGGGCGCGCGGTACTACTGGAAGATGGCAGTCGACTGAAGGCCCCGCTGGTGGTGGCCGCCGACGGCGCCCGGTCACCGCTGCGGGCGATGGCCGGCATCGACGTCCGTTCTCGCGATACCGGCCAGGTGGCCGTGGTCACCACGGTGCGTACGCGTCTCGCTCATGGCGGCTGTGCGCGCCAGGTCTTTCTCCCTACGGGACCGCTGGCCTTCCTGCCGCTTTATATCGAGGGCGGCGAGCATCACTGCTCCATCGTCTGGTCCACCACTCCGGAGGAGGCCGAGCGCCTGGTGGCCCTGCCCCAGGAAGCGCTGGGTGGGGAACTGGCGGCTGCCATCGACCATCGACTGGGCGAGGTGACGGTGATCGATGGAGCCTTGGCGGTACCGCTCACCCAGCGCCATGCCGAACGCTATGCGCTGTCTGGCTTCGCACTGGTGGGGGATGCGGCGCACAGCATTCATCCACTGGCGGGCCAGGGGGTGAACCTGGGCCTGATGGATGCGGCGGTGCTTGCCGAAGAGTTGGTCACGGGGCGGCGACGGGGGCTGTCCCTAGGGGATGCTGCGTTGCTGGGCCGCTACGCTCGGCGTCGACGCGGCGACAATGCCGCCATGCTGGCACTGATGGACGGCTTCCGGCTGCTGTTCGGGGCGCGCCACCCGGCGCTGACCCTGGCGCGCAACCTTGGGCTCTCGGGCGTCGACCGGCTCGGACCTCTCAAGCGACTGCTGATGCAGCAGGCGACGGGGCATCGCGGCCGCCTGCCTGCCGCCTGTCGACCCCTCAGCCGCCGCGACGCTGGCTGAGCACGTCGAGGGCCTTGAGCAGGTTGAGGGCCTCGCCGAGCTGGTAGTCCTCGCGCAGCCGCTCGCTGATCCTGCTGCGAGTGCGTTGTTCGTCAGGGGAGCGCAGGTGACCCTCCAGGTCCGATTCGCGTACGTCCAGGCCACTGCCCTCGGCGACTTCCAGACGGCCGCGGATCACCTCCACATCGGGCTCGATGCCCTGGGCTTGGATCGAGCGGCCGTCGGGAGTGAAGTAGAGGGCGGTGGTCAGCTTTAGCCCCTCGCCGTTGCCCAGCGGCATGATCTGCTGCACCGACCCCTTGCCGAAGCTCTCGGTTCCCATCACCACACCCCGCCGCTGGTCCTGCAGGGCGCCAGCGACGATCTCCGCCGCCGAGGCGCTGCCGCCATTGATCAGGATCACCATCGGCACGTCAGCCGCCACTGTCTCGCGACCGGCCGAGAAGCGCATCTCGCTGTCCGGCAGACGCCCTTCGGTGTAGACGATCAGCCCCTCGTCGAGGAAAGCGTCGGCCACGTCCACCGCGGCCTGCAGCACGCCGCCGGGGTTGTTGCGCAGGTCGAGCACCAGGCCCTTGAGCGGCGCGTCGCGCTCCAGGCGGCGGATGGCGCTGTCGACCTGCGCACCGGTGCGGGTCTGGAACTGGCTGACCCGCAGGTAGCCATAGCCCGTCTCCAGCAGCTCGCTCTTGACGCTTACGGTGCGAATGACCTCGCGGGTCAGGGTGACTTCCAGGGGAGCGCTCTCGTCCTGGCGCAGGATGGTCAGTCGGATCTCGGTACCAGGGTCGCCACGCATCAGGTTGACCGCCTCCTGCAGCGAGAGCCGGTCGGTGGGCGTGTCGTCGATGCGCAGGATCTTGTCGCGCGATTGCAGGTCGGCCCGGGAGGCCGGCGTATCGTCGATGGGGGTGATCACCGTCAGCTGGCCATCCTCGATGCCCACCTCGATACCCACGCCACCGAACTCCCCCTGGGTGGACTCGCGCAGGCTCTCGAATTCCTCACTATCCAGGTAAGCAGAGTGAGGATCGAGCTCACTGAGCATGCCGCGCATGCCGTTACGCAGCAGGTCGGCATCCTCGACCTCCTCCACATAGGCGCGCTTGATGCGTTCGAATACCTCGGCGAAGGCCTGGATCTCGGCCACCGGCAGGTCATCCTCCTGGCTCTGGCTCTGGCTCTGGCCTTGTGCGGCGGCGGGGAGGGGGGCAAGCACCAGCAGGGCGGCCGGCAGCAGTGCCGACACCAGGCGGCGCATCGCGATGGGCAGAGCGGCGGGACGTAGGGGCATGCAGATTCTCGCGGTTACCGGTGGTGGCCGCCCAGCATAGCCCGTGGCCGGGCGTCTATGGAATAGCGGGGGCTCATGGCTGACGGGCGATCCAGCGCCGTGGATCGATGGGGTCGCCGCCTCGACGCACCTCGAAGTAGAGCGCCGGCCGGTCCTGGCCCCCGCTGACGCCTACGGCACCCAGGGGATCACCGCGGGACACGGCCTCGCCAACCCCGGCGGTGAAGTGTTGCAGATGGGCATGCAGAGTCATCACCTGGTCGCCGTGATCGACGATCAACAGGTTACCGAAGCCGCGCATCCAGTCGGCGAACACCACCCGGCCGGCATGCACGGCCTTGACGGGGGTGCCCGCGGCGGCCCGGATCAGCAGGCCGTTGCGATGCACCCCCGCGCCCTCGTGGAAGGTGGAGGCGATGTTGCCCTGTATCGGCCAGGGCAGCTCGCCCTGGGTCTGCTCGATGGCCGTGGAGGGGGGCGGGCGCTCGAGGCGCGCCAGCTGCTCCTGTACCTCTCTCAGGGTACGCTCGGCATGGGCACGGTCCTGAGCGAGTGTGGCCAGGCGCGCCTGTTCACTGGCGAAGCGCTCGTCCAGCCTGGCTACCAGTGCGCTCCTCTCGGCCATCTGTTCGGCCAGGGTGGCACTGCGTGCGGCAAGTTCCTCGGCCACGGTCTCGAGGCGTTCGCCGCGCTGCTCCAGTGCCCGGCGATTATCCGCCAGTTCGGCATCGAGTCTCGCCAGTTCGTCGAGGCGCGCGTTGCGCGCACGGGCCAGGCGGTTGAGATAGTGCTGGAGGCGGTCGAGTCGTGCCGGATCATCCTGGTTGAGCAGCAGCTTGAGCTGTGGAGTACGGCCGAGGCGATAGAGAGCATCGAGCTGGGCCGTCAGCGCCTCCACCTGCTCCGAGCGTTCGGCGGCCAACTGCTCGCGGCGTGTCTCGAGGGTGGCGATCTCGTCGCCGAGGGCACGCCGCTCGGCCTGCAGGGAGTCGAGACGACGGTGGGTCTCGGCGAGCGCGGTCTCTACCTCGCGCAGAGCTTCGCTAGCCTCGTCCCTGGCCTCCCGGGTGGTGGAGAGCTGCGCGGAGGCTTCCTGGAGTGCTTTACCCAAGGCATCCAGGCGATCCTGTGCCTCACGCTCGGAGGGCTGGGCGGCCAGTGGAGCAGCCAGGCCCATCATCATAGCCAGTACCAGAGCCAGGCCCGCAGATAGGATTCGTCTGGTCCGCCATGCGCCGAGCGTCGCGACGCCTATCGTCATTGCCCGACTCCCGCGCCTGACTCAGTCGCGCTCGATCAGCACCCGGCCGGTCATCTCCTCGGGGATCGACTGGTCCATCATCGTCAGCAGGGTCGGCGCGATGTCGCACAGGCTGCCGTCGTCCGCGAGCCTTGCCGGACGTTCACCGACATAGATCAGCGGCACCTCGAAGGTGGTGTGGGCCGTCTGGGGCTCGCCGGTTTCGGGGTTGACCATCTGCTCGGCGTTGCCGTGGTCGGCAGTGACCAGGCAGGCGCCACCGGCGCGCTGGATCGCCTCCACCACCCGGCCGACGCAGGCATCCACTGCCTCTATGGCCTGGACGGCGGCATCGAAGTCGCCGCTGTGACCGACCATGTCGCCGTTGGCGTAGTTGCAGACGATCAGGTCGAACTGTCCGGCATCGATGGCCTCTACCAGCCGGTCGGTGACTTCCTCGGCGCTCATCTCTGGCTTCTCGTCATAGGTCTTCACATCCTGAGGGGAGGGCACCAGCACCCGGGTCTCGCCCCGGTACTCGTCCTCCCGGCCGCCGGAGAAGAAGAAGGTGACGTGGGCGTACTTCTCGGTTTCGGCGATGCGCAGCTGAGTCAGGCCGCGCTGCTCCATCACCTCGCCCAGCGTATTGACGAGCTCCGCCGGGGGGAAGGCCGCCGGGGCGGGGATGTCGGCGGCATACTGGGTCAGCATCACCAGGCCGTCGGCGGCGAGATTCGGTCGCGCCTGGCGATCGAAGCCATGGAAGCCGTCCTCGACGAAGGCGCGGGTCAGCTCGCGGGCGCGGTCGGCACGGAAGTTCATGAAGATGGCGGCATCGCCGTCTTCCATGGTCACCGGTGCGTCGTTCGGGCGAATGCTGGTGGCGGTGACGAACTCGTCGGTCTCGTCGCGCTCGTAGGCCTTGCGTAGCCCCTCTTCTGCGCCGATCGCCACGAACTCACCTTCTCCCTCGGTGATCAGGCGATAGGCCTTCTCGACGCGATCCCAGCGGTTGTCGCGGTCCATGGCAAAGTAGCGGCCGATGATCGATGCCACGAAGCCATTCTCGGGGCCCACCAGCTCGGCGAGGCGCGCGTTGGTACGCTCCAGCGATCCCATGGCGCTCTTCGGCGGCATGTCGCGGCCGTCGAGGAAGGCGTGGATGTAGATTCGCTGCGCCCCGCGGCGGGCGGCCAGCTCGGCCATGGCCAGGAAGTGATCCTCGTGGCTGTGCACGCCGCCCGGCGACAGCAGGCCCAGCAGGTGCACCGCCTTGCCGTCAGCCACGGCGGCATCGACCGGCACGGTCAAGGCTTCGAGGGTGTCCAGGTCGCCGTCCTCGACGGCCTTGGTGATGCGCGTGAAGTCCTGGTAGACGATGCGTCCGGCCCCCAGGTTCATGTGGCCGACCTCGGAGTTGCCCATCTGACCGTCCGGCAGGCCCACGTGGCGGCCGTCGGTATGGATAAGGCCACGCGGCTGCTCCTGCCAAAGGCGATCCATTACCGGGGTTCGGGCGGCGAGCACGGCGTTGTCCCTGGCGTCTTCGTTGTAGCCATAGCCGTCGAGGATGATAAGCGCCACCGGACGCGGGGTAGTGGTGCGGGTCTCGGTCATGCGGAGGGCCTCTATTGTCTTTGTCTGCCCGGCAGGCGCACGGGCCGATACCGGGGGTCGCGACTTGTATCTGCTTGCGGCATCATATCGCACGGTACCGCCGTACGTCATTTGACCGGCCCACGGGCCGCCCTGGCTTCGTGTATACTGGGCGCCGCCGCGACTGGCCGGCCCCGTTCAACGTGCACCCGAGACAAGAGTTAGCCGAACCCATGATCGATCAGCTGTTCGAATTCGTGCAGAATCACCCGTTGCTGGTGGGGGCCTTCCTGCTGGTATTGATTGCCTGGATCGCCTATGAAGTCCGCAATAGCAGCAGCGGAGGCGTGACCTCCGGCGAAGCGACCCAACTGATCAACCGCGAAGACGCTGCGGTGCTGGATCTTCGCGAGGCCGGCGAATTCAAGGCGGGCCACATTGCTGGCGCACGCAACATTCCCCAGAGCAAGCTCGACGAGCGCATGCGCGAACTCGAGAAGGTCAAGAACAAGCCGATCATCGTGGCTTGCAAGCATGGTCAGAGTGCTGGTGTCGCCCAGGCCAAGTTGACCAAGGCGGGCTTCGAGCGGGTGTTCAAGCTCAAGGGCGGCATGGCCCAGTGGCAGGCGGATGGCCTGCCGGTCGTCAAGAAGTAAATTTCGTTCATCGAATCAAAGGATCTTTCCCATGGCGGAAGAGAACAACCAGAACGCCGGCGCCAACGGCCAGGCGGCCGGCGAGCAGGACAAGCCCCAGCTGCAGTTCGCGCTGCAGCGCATCTACGTCAAGGATATCTCCTTCGAGGCACCCAACTCGCCGGCGGTGTTCCAGCAGCCGTTCAAGCCTAAGGTCGGCCTGAACCTGGATACTACCAGTCGCCAGGTCGGGGAAGGTCTCTATGAGGTAGTCGTCAAGGTCACCGCCCAGGTCACCCACAGCGAGGAAGGCACCACCTCTTTCCTGGCCGAGATCGAGCAGGCCGGCCTGTTCCGCATCAGCGGCATCGAGGGCCAGCAGCTCGAGCATACCCTGGGAGCCTTCTGCCCCAACATGCTCTTCCCCTATGCCCGCGAGTGCATCGACAATCTGGTCAACCGGGGCGGCTTCCCGCCGCTGATGCTGGCACCGGTCAACTTCGAAGCGATCTACGCCCAGAAGAAGAAGCGTGAGACCGAGCAGTCGGGCGCGCAGACGACCCAGTAAGCGTGATGGGCCTGTGTCAGTGAACGACCTGCGAGTGAAGGCTCCGCGTATCCTCGTCGCCGCCGACTTCACCGTCGGCGGCGACGTCGTTCTGCCCGAGGGGCCGGCTCGTCACGTGGCCCGGGTGCTGCGCCTCGCCGAGGGTGCGCCGCTTCGGCTCTTCGACGGCGCCGGCCTGGAGGCCAGGGCGGTCATCGTCGAGGCCTCTCGCAAGCGGGTGGTGGCGCGCGTCGAAGCCCTGGCCCCCGGCACCGGCGAGTCGCCGCTCGCGGTGCATCTGGGACAGGCGATTTCCAAGGGCGACCGCATGGATTATGCCATCCAGAAGGCGGTCGAACTCGGCGTGGCGGCGATCACCCCGCTCTACACCGAACACGGTGACGTGCGCCTCAGGGGCGAGCGCGAGGCAAAGAAACTCGCCCACTGGCAGGCCGTGGCGGCCAGCGCCTGCGAACAATGCGGCCGTGCGACCCTGCCGCCCGTGCATCCCCCGGCCGGCCTGCCCGAGTGGCTGGCGGGCCGCGACGAGGCGCTGCGCCTGGTACTGCATCCCGGCACCACCGGGGCTTTTGCACAGGGCGAGGCGCCCGCCACCGCCGTTCTGCTGATCGGTCCGGAGGGCGGGCTGTCCAAGGCCGAGGTCCAGGCGTCTCTGGCCGGCGGCTTCGCTCCTTTGTCTCTTGGTCCACGTATTCTGCGCACCGAGACCGCGCCGGTGGTGGCGCTGTCGCTGCTGCAATCCCGCTTCGGGGATCTGTGAGCACTCACTAGACACATAGCGCTATTCCTCAGCGGAGGTCCCCTATGCCCGATTCTCGAAACCGTCGCCCACCGCCGTTCCCCTCGTCTCGCCCGGCCGGCTCGCCGAGCTCTCGCGCGCCGCGGGCAGCAGTCGGGGACGTGGCCTACCTCGAGGTGGTGACCGTCAATGACACCGGTGCCTTCCTCGACTGGGGCCATCCCCGTGATCTGCTGTTGCCCTACGGCGAGCAGCGCTTCCGTCCCAGCGTGGGCAAGCGGGTGCTGGTGATGATTTACGAGGACCAGCAGCGCCGGCCGGTGGCCTCTCAGAAGCTCGAGCGCTTTATCGCCGACGAGGCCACAGGGCTGAGAGCGGGGGATGAGGTAGCACTGGTGATCGCCGATCAGACCGATCTGGGCTACAAGGCGGTGGTTGACTATCGCTTCTGGGGTCTGCTCTATCGCGATGACGTGAATCGACCGCTGCGCCGAGGGCAGCGGGTTTCCGGCTATGTGAAGCGCTTGCGAGATGACGGCCGGCTGGATCTGTCGCTGCTGCCGCCGGGTGAGGCGAGGCTGGATGTGGTGGGCGATCAGGTGCTCAAGGCGCTGCGCGAAAGCGGTGGTTACCTGCCGCTGGGGGACAAGAGCGACGCCGCAGAGATCAAGGCGCGGCTGGGGGTGAGCAAGAACGCCTTCAAGCAGGCCATCGGGCGCCTCTACAAGCGCCAACTGATCACCCTGGAGCCCGGTGGGATTCGCCTGCTGCCGGAATAGCCTCGAGCGTTACTGCCGTGGGGCAATGGTTCTTGCTGACCAGGTTAACTGCCTTGGTGGAGGCGATACCCCTGCTGCATACTGACCGCATTGACTCTCCGACCGGAAACCCGACGTCATGAGCGAACGCGCGCTGAAGATCGGCGTGGTGATGGATCCCATCGCCGATCTCACCTACAAGAAGGACACCAGCCTGGCCATGCTGTGGGCCGCCAGAGACCGCGGCTGGTCACTGCACTACCTGGAGCAGGAGGACCTCTTCCTGCGCGAGGGGCGTGCCTTCGGCCGCATGCGTGCACTCGAGGTGCATCGCGATTCCGGCCACTGGTTCGACCTTGGCGAGCCCGAGGTGGCACCCCTGGCCGAGCTCGACGTGATCCTGATGCGCAAGGACCCGCCGGTCGATGGCTACTTCCTCAATGCCGTCTACCTGCTGGGTTTCGCCGAGCGCGAGGGCGTGCTGGTGGTCAATCCCACCCAGGCGCTGGTGGAGTGCAACGAGAAGCTCTTCGCCCAGCAGTTTCCCGAGTGCTGCACGCCGACCCTGGTCTCCTGCAACGAGGCCGTGCTGCGCGACTTTCACGCCGAGCACGGTGATGTGATCTTCAAGCCGCTGGATGGCATGGGCGGCAACGGAATCTTCCATGTGCGCCCCGAAGGTCGCAACATCGGCGCCATCATCGAGATGCTGAGCGAACGTGGCCGGCGCCAGATCATGGCCCAGCGTTATATCCCCGAAATCTCTGAGGGCGATACCCGCATCCTGTTGGTGGACGGCGAGCCGGTCCCCTTCGGTCTTGCCCGCGTGCCCATGGCCGGGGAGACTCGCGGCAACCTGGCCGCCGGCGGCACGGGGGTCAGTCGCGAGCTCACCGCCCGCGACCACTGGCTGATCGAACAGGTTCAGCCGATGATCCGCGAGAAGGGGTTGATGTTCGTCGGCCTCGATGTGATCGGTGACTACATCACCGAGATCAACGTCACGAGCCCCACCTGTGTGCGCGAGATCGATGACCAGCGCGGTACCGATATCGCCGGCCTGCTGATGAATGCCATCCAGCGCCGTCTCGGCGAGCGGCGCTGATCCGGGAGGCCAGCGGCCCATGTCCAGCCCTGTCAGCGATCCCATCCAGTATGCCCCGGTCACCCGGCCGTTCCGGCACTGGCTGGCCTGGGTGCTGGCGCTGCTGCTGCATCTGGTGATCATCGGGGTGGTGGCGAGCCGCCAGTTCGCGCCGGCGCCCGTCGAGCACTCGAGTATCGATGTGGTGCTGGTGAGCCGGCCGTCACCGGAGATGGTAGAGGCCGCGGCCATCGCCGAGGCCGACCAGCGCGCCGCCGGCACTTCCCAGAACCAGGCTCCGGCGGAGGCCAGGGCAGCGCCCATGGACGAGCTGCCCGAGCTGCAGGCTGCCGAGCCCGAGGTGGACCCGGCCACTCCGGCCGAAGCGGAGCGTCCCGCCCGTCCCGACCCTGACCGCTCGAGCGAGACTCCCCAGCCCCCGGCGGCCGAACGCTCCCGCGATACCCAGGCGACTTCCGAGCCTCGCGACAGCGCACCCCAGTCGGCCGAGACCTCGGCGCCGCCCACCGCCACGGCCCCTTCTGCCTCGGGGCGCGACCTGCTCGCTCAGGCTACCTCGAGTATTCGCGAGCAGGGTCTCGCCTCGGACTTCGCCGGCGAGCAGCCGGGCGAGGGGCGCCAGGCCGCCCAGCAGGCCGCCGAGGCGCGCTACATCGACGACTGGACCCGCCGGGTCGAGGACTACGGCAATCGGGTGCACCCGGCGCCGCGTCATCTGGAGGGACAGCTGCGCATCCGGGTGGTGATCGGTCGTGACGGTCAGGTTCGCCAGGCAGAGGTGATACAATCGTCGGGACATGCCGAACTCGACCAGGCGGCTCTGGACACGGTACACGGTGCCGCCCCCTATCGACCCTTCGATCGGGGCATGGGCAACCTGGACAGCCTGTCCATCACCCGGGTCTGGCGGTTCGGCCAAGGCAATCATTACGGCGTGCAATAGGTCCGCCGGGGAGTCTCATGCAATCCGTGCAACACTTCGGCTTGAAAAACCACTTCCTGCTGGCGATGCCGCATCTGGAAGACCCCAATTTCGCCGGCAGCCTCAGCTACCTCTGCGATCATGACGAGAACGGCACCATGGGCGTGATCGTCAACCGGCCGCTGGAGCTGACCCTGGATGCCCTCTTCGAGCAGCTCGAGCTGGGTGGCGACGAGAGCCCCCATCGCGATGCGCCGGTCTTCTATGGTGGCCCGACTCACAAGGACCGCGGCTTCATCCTGCATCGTGGGTCCAGCGACGCCTGGGATTCCAGCATTCAGGTCGCCGACGACATCGCCCTGACCACCTCCATGGATATCCTTCAGGCGCTGGCCGACGGCAAGGGACCCGAGCAGTTCCTGATCTGTCTGGGCTGCGCCGGCTGGGAGTCCGGCCAGCTGGAGGCTGAGCTCAAGGACAATGCCTGGCTCACGGTGGAGGGACGTGCCGAGATTCTCTTCACGGTGCCGCCCGAGCAGCGCCTGGGGGCCGCCGCGGGCATCCTGGGCATCGACCTGAACCTGATGACCCGCGAGGCAGGCCACTCTTGATCAAGAGCCGGTGCGTGATGAGGGTACGGCGAGTGATGAGGGTGCGGCGCGCGATGACGAAGCCGGCGTGATGGCCGATCCCGGTTCGCGACTGATCCTGGCCTTCGATTTCGGCACCCGGCGTATCGGTGTGGCGGTGGGCAACGAGCTGCTCGCCAGCGCCAGGGAGCTCGAGCCTCTGCCGGCCCGGGATGGCATCCCCGACTGGTCGCAGGTGGCGCGGCGGGTGGACGAGTGGCGTCCCGATCTCTTCGTGGTGGGGTTGCCGCTGAATATGGACGGCAGCGAGTCGGTCATGAGTACCCGAGCGCGCAAGTTCGGCAAGCGTCTCTACGGCCGTTACGGCATCCCCTGTGAGATGGTCGACGAGCGCGGCTCGACTCGCGAGGCCAAGTCGATCGCCCGAGAAGCTGGCCACCGCGGCAACTATCGTGACCAAGGGGTCGACGGTATTGCCGCGGTGTTGATCCTGGAGGGCTGGTTCGCCCGGCGCGAAGGCCTGCCGTCGCGCTGATGCCCGGGCGATCAGGCCGGATGGGTGCCGTCGTTGGTATACTTGTTGGCGAAGTCGCCTACCGAGAGGCAGGTGAACTTCTCTATGAAGAACGCCAGGGTCGCTGGGCAACGAAAGCGCTCTTCGAAGGCCTCCCTTTCCCCTTCTCGCTCTCGCTCGACACTGGCCAGGTAGGCGTCACCGGTCTTGCGGACCCTGACGGTTGCCTGGCTGCCCTGGGCCTGCTTCTCGACCATCAGCTCACGCTGTTCCTCGAGCAGCTCCCCCAGCAGCTTGCCTCCTTCGATTTCCTCTGGCGTGGCCCAGAGGGGCTGGTCACGATCGCCGTAGCGATAAAGGAAGATCATCGGCAGCACCGAGAAGATGGCGGTCGTGAGGGTCCAGGTCATCGCTGCGCCCGAGAGGTTCGCCGTGAACACCGCGACCAGCTGAACGACGATGCTCAGTGCCAGCAGCCCCGCCAGGGGACGCCACATCCGCGGGTTCATGAAGCCCCTGCCCAGGAAATAGCCCCACAGGCCGATCACCACCAATGCTCCAACGCCTAGTTGGATCATGGCCAGCAGCGACCCACCGCCCATCAGCAGGGCGATGACGCCGATCAGGATCAGCAGGGTGTAGAAACCACACAGCAAGAGATACGAACGTTTCAGGTTCATCGGTATTGCGCCTCCAGGCCTGGTCGCCATGCGCGGCGACACGAATTGTTGTTCCCCACCAGCATAGGCGATCGGTCGTCAATTGTAGGCTGTTCAGAAGGTGGCGTCGTCAACGCCCAGGCGCTCGGGGACGAACCAGGGCACGTCACGCAGGTCCTTGTCGATGAGCGCCTCGACCCCGAGCAGGGTGGCGAAGATCGCCATGCGCACCGGGATGCCGTTGTCGGTCTGACGGAAGATCGCCAGGCGTGGATCGCCGTTGAGATCCACATCCAGGTCGTTGGCCTCGGGGCGGCTGTCGCGGGGCAGTGGGTGCATGACGATGGTGGAGGAGCCACAACGGCTGTCCATGAAGGCGCGATCCACGGTGAAGTCGCGAGTCAGGTTGAAGCCCTCGCTCATCTCGGCGGTGAAGCGCTCCTTCTGGATGCGAGTGGTGTAGACCACATCCACGTCGGAGAAGTCGCCGGCCAGGGTCTCCCGGACGTCCACGGTAAGCCCCTGGCGACTGACCCGTTCGATCAGGTGGCTCGGCATTTCCAGGCCCGGCGGTGCCACCAGGGTGATGCGCATTGGCGCATAGAGCGACAGCAGCTTGATCAAGGAGTGGACGGTGCGGCCGTACTTCAGATCGCCGGTCATCAGCACATGGGCGTTCCTGAGCGTCTTGCCCTGCAGGGCGAACTCCTTGTCGATGGTATAGAAGTCCAGTAGCGCCTGGCTGGGATGCTCGCCGGGGCCATCCCCGGCGTTGATCACCGGCACATTCGTCGCGGCGGCGAACTCCGCCACCGAGCCCTGGTCCGGGTGGCGCATGACGATGGCGTCGCAGTAGCCACTCATCACTCGGCTGGTGTCGTAGAGCGACTCGCCCTTGGCCATGGAGGAGAAGGTGAAGCCGGTGGTGTCGCAGACGCTGCCGCCGAGCCGGCAGAAGGCAGCATGGAAGCTGACTCGGGTGCGGGTGCTGGCCTCGAAGAAGAGGTTGCCGAGCACGGCCCCTTCCAGGACCCGAGTGATCTTGCGCCGCTGGGCGATGGGCTCCATCCGCGTGGCGACGCGCATCAGGTGGTCGATGTCGTCGCGGGACAGGGAGTCGATGGAGAGCAGGTGGGAACTCATCGGTGCGGCCTCGGCTGTAAAGTGACGAGCGCTAGTGTAGCGTCGAGCGGCAGCAACTTCATCGGTTTCCCGGAATGGTTTCAAATGAAACTTTTATGACCTGAGTCAAGGCGGGATACGGCATTCATCGCAATACTGCATTCCATAGGACGCGATATCCCAAAAAGGTCACAACAGGAGCGATGTCATGAGCCCGACAAACGCCACCCCCAAAGACGTTTCCCAACAAGCCTGGTGGACCCGCTTTGCGGATCGCTGCTACCAGGCCACCACGCCGCGGCTGGTACAGGAGATTCAGCACGAGGCGCCGAGGACCTACAGCGAGATGCTCGAGGACCTTTCGACCCCGCTGGATCACCGCTTCGAACAGCAAATGGCACGCCAGCTGCAGCAGGGACAGCCCCTCGGCTTCGTGCCGTCGAAGACCCTGATGCCGGTCATGATGCAGCGCTTCGGTCTGCAGCAGGCGGAGATGGCCGCCGATCCGGATCATGCGGCGATGCGCTCTGTCTGCAACGGCTGCCCGGTCGTCGGCCAATGCTGGAAGGCCATGCGGGCCGGAGCCGATGTGGAGGAGTGTCGCGGCTTCTGCCCCAATGCGAAGGCGTTCGAGAGCCGCACCGGCGTCTAGCCGCCGGCCAGTTCGGCCAGCTGGCGTGCACAGGTCATGACTGCCTGTGCCGCCTCCCTGGTCTCCAGGTCCTCCATGGCGACTACTCCCACGCAGGCCTCCACGCCACGGTGCAGGTCTGCGCCGACGATGGGGCTGGCCACGCCCACCGCCCCGCGCTGTAGTTGGCCGCGTGTCAGGCTGTAACCCAGCCCCCGTGCCTCCCGAACCGCGTCGCTATCCGCTGGATGGGGCGGCCGTCCGGCCAGGATGGCGATGCCCGCTGCCCCCAGCGACAAGGGATGGCGGCTACCTACCCGATATCCGACCCGCAACAGTCCCCCCTCGGGTTCGGCGACCAGAATCACCACGGCTTCCTCGCCCTGGGCGACAGAGATAAAGGCGGTAGCGCCTGTCTGCCCAGCCAGATCTTCCAGCAGCGGCTGGGCGACGCGTCGTAGCTGTGGCTCGAAGTGGCCGGCCAGCAGTGCCACACCGGCGCCCAGGCGCAGTCTGCCATCGGCCCCGCGTGCCACCAGGTCGTGCTGCTCGAGGGTGGTGACGATGCGATAGGCGATGGCTCGATGCACCTCGAGCCGTTCGGCCAGCTCCGCCACGCTGAGCCCCTCGGCACGCTCGGCGATGATCTCCAGGGCCGTCAGACCGCGATCCAAGGTCTGCAGGGTGGAGGACATAGGGGTCACCTCGTTCGGCTTGGGGCCCGGGCAGGGCCGCGCCCGGGACAGCGAAAGGCATTTGACGGCAATGGCGAAGGGGCTTACCTTTCGATATGTGCGTTCATTGATACATAGTGTGCGATAAAAGTAAATACCGATCGAGCCTTCCGGAGCCCAGCATGACCTCCACCTCTCCTTCCGCCGGTGCGGGCGGTTGCCCCTTCCATCGGGCGGCCGAGTCGGCCCCCAACGGTTGCCCTGTCTCTCCCGAGGCGGCCGCCTTCGATCCCTTCGATCGCCCCTATCAGCTCGATCCGGCCGAGGCGCTGCGCTGGTCCCGGGACCAGGAGCCGGTGTTCTGGAGCCCCCGGCTCGGTTACTGGGTGGTCAGCCGCTATGAGGACGTCAAGGCGGTCTTTCGCGACAACCACACCTTCTCGCCCTCCATTGCGCTGGAGAAAATCACCCCGGCGCCGCCTGAGGCAACGAAGATTCTCGAGAGCTACGGCTACGCGATGCGCCGCACCATGGTCAACGAGGACGAACCGGACCACATGGAGCGCCGCCGGCTGCTGATGGACGCCTTTCTGCCCGAGAATCTCGAGAAGCACGAGGGGTGGGTGCGCGAGCTGGCGCGCGACTACATGGACCGCTTCATCGACAAGGGGCGTGTCGACCTGGTGGCGGAGATGTTCCGCGAGATTCCCATGACAGTGGCGCTGAGCTTCCTGGGTGTGCCCAAGGAGGATGCCCAGGAGCTGCGCAAGTTCTCGGTCGCTCACACGCTCAATATCTGGGGCCGCCCCACCCCGGAAGAGCAGCTGCAGATCGCCGAGGATGTCGGCAAGTTCTGGAAGACGGCGCAGGAGATCCTCGACCGCATGCGTGCCGATCCCACCGGCGAGGGCTGGATGTACGATTCGATCCGCATGCACGAAGTGCACCCCGACATCGTCCCGGAGAGCTATCTGCGCTCGATGATGATGGCGATCCTGGTGGCGGCGCATGAGACCACCGCCTTCGCCACCGCCAATGCCTTTCGTACCCTGCTGTCGAACCGCGAATCCTGGAATGACCTCTGCGAGAACCCCGCTCTGATTCCCAGCGCGGTCGAGGAGTGTCTGCGCGTCGCCGGTTCGGTCGTGGCCTGGCGTCGTATCGCCACCCGCGATACCGAAGTGGGCGGCGTCAAGATTCCCGAGGGCGGCAAGCTGCTGATCGTGCAGGCGTCGGCCAATCGGGACCCGCGTCACTTCGAGAATCCCGACGACTTCAATATCTACCGCCAGAACGCGGCGGATCATCTTACTTTCGGCTATGGGGCGCACCAGTGCATGGGCAAGAACATCGCCCGGCTGGAGATGCGGGTCATCCTCGACGAATTTGTTCGCCGCCTGCCGCATATGCAGCTGGTCGAGGACCAGACGTTCGAATATCTGCCCAACACCTCGTTCCGTGGACCCAAGTCACTGTGGGTGGAATGGGAGCCCGCGCAGAATCCCGAACGGCGCACCCGTGACGTGCTGGATAACCCCACGCATTTCTCCATCGGCGCGCCGGCCAAGGATGACATCCTGCGCCGGGTCGTGGTCACCGATGTGGTACGCGAGGCCGAGGCGGTGATCCGTATCGACCTGGCCGATCCCCACGGGCGCGGGCTGCCCGACTGGTCCCCCGGCTCGCATATCGAGCTGGTATCGCGTGAGCTGCCTGCCTGCTCCCCCGACTTGCATAGCGAGCCGGTAGAGGGCGAGTGGCGGCGCTACTACTCGCTGTGCGGGACACGCGATGATCGCAGCCGTCTGTCCATCGCCATCCTGCGCGAGCCCGAGGGGCGCGGCGGCTCGGCCCATTTCCACGAGACGGTCAAGTCGGGTGACGTGCTGCATATTGCCGGTCCCAAGAACCATTTCCCTCTGGACGAAAGCGCGCCGCGCTATACCCTGATTGCCGGCGGTATCGGCATCACGCCGATCCTGGCCATGGCCGACCGGCTCAAGGCACTCGGCAAGCCCTATGCGCTGCACTACTGCGGCGCCAGTCGGCGGACCATGGCCTTTCTTGACCGTGTCGAACGCGACCACGCCGCGGCGCTGACCATCCATGCTGGCGACGAAGGCTGCCGTCTCGACTTGCCGCAAGTGCTAAGCGGCCTGTCCGAGGGAGAGCAGGTTTACTCCTGCGGCCCGGAGCGCTTGCTCGAGGCGCTGGCGGAGGAGAGGGAGTGGCCCGAGGGCACGCTGCATGTCGAGCACTTCACCGCCCGCTCCAGTATTCTCGACCCCGAGCACGAACACGCCTTCGAAGCGGTGCTGGCGGACTCCGACCTGACGGTACAGGTCGGCAACGACCAGACCCTGCTCGAGGCGCTGACGGCGGCCGGTGTGGACGTGCCCAGCGACTGCTGCGAAGGCCTGTGCGGTACCTGCGAAGTGACCGTGGCCGAGGGCGACATCGATCACCGCGACCTGGTGCTCAGCCGTGCCGAGCGCGATGCCAACGACCGCATGATGTCGTGCTGTTCGCGCGCCAAGGGCAAGCGACTGGTGCTCTCCCTGTAATCCGACCTCCGTGACCCAGGCAACAACAAGACGCCACAGGGCGTACGCCAACTCCGACGTGAACGAAAAGGAAACCGACAATGAAAAAACTGGCGACACTATCGACACTCTCCGCGCTGATGACCCTGGGCGCCTTTCAGGGCGCCGCGGCGGCCACTGAGCTGCAGATCAGCACCTGGGCGGGCCCCAACCATGGGGTCAACACCATTGTCTGGCCCACCTGGGGAAGCTGGGTAGAGGACGCTACCGAGGGACGTGTTACCATCAATGTGGTCCATGACTTGGGTCCTCCCGGCTCCCAGATGGAGCTGATTGCCGATGGCGTGGCGGATGCTACCTGGCTGTTTCATGGTCTGATGCCGGGACGCTTTGAGCTGACCAAGCTGCCCGAGTTTCCCACTTTCGAGGCCTTTTCCTCCGAGGATGCCTCGGTGGCCTACTGGCGCACGCACCGTGAGTATTTTGCCGACATCAACGAGCATCGCGGCGTCGAGGTGATCGGGCTGGGGGTGCATGGTCCGGGTACGCTCTTCCTCGAGGAGCCCATCGAGCGCCTTGCCGATCTGCCCGGCAACCGAGTGCGCATCGGCGGTGGCGTCATGGCGGATATCACCGAGGCCCTGGGCCTGACCGGGGTCGCCCTGCCGCCGGGCAACACCTACGAGGCGGCCGCCCAGGGTGTGGTCGATGGCGCCATGCTGACCCGGGAAGGCCTCAAGAGCTTTCGTCTCGCCGAGGTGCTGCCCAATACCGTGCTGATCCCCGGCGGCTTCTATCGCGGCAGCTTCTCGCTGGTGATGAACCCCGATACCCTCGCCTCGCTATCCGAGGAGGATCGCGAGGCATTGATGTCAGTCTCCGGCGAGCGCCTTTCACGTCTGTTCGGCTTCATGATGGATGTGGTCGACGAACGCGGCATGGCCTTCGCCGAGGAGATGGGCAACACCTTCATCGAGCTGCCCCCGGAAGAGGTCGATCGCTTCATGGCCATGGTGGAGGACCTGCCCGAGCAGTGGGCCGAGTCGGTGGCCGACAGTGGCGTGGACGGCGAGGCCGCCCTGGCGCACTTTTACGAACAGCTCGATGCCGCCGGTGAGGAGCCGGGGCTGACCGAGGATGATATCGTCGAAGAGGGCTGAGAGAGTGTCATAGCCCCGGCCAGGTGCCGGGGCTTTCTCATTCTGGCATTCAACCCTGTCGGCACAGTGTCACCAGCCCCGCCTTGGAGCGTAAGCCGAGCTTGGCATAGGCCCGCTTGCGGAAGGTCTCGGCGGTGGAGAGAGCGATGTCGAGCTCGGCGGCGGCGGTCTTGAGGGTATGGCCACGCAGCAGATGGAGACAGAGCTGGCGCTCGCGTTCGGAGAGCCGTGACAGGGCCGAGGCCTCTTCGTGACTGGCGAACAGGGCAGTGGAGCGGGCCTGGCGGTAATGGCGCCGGATCAGGCTGGCAATCAGTGGTGTGAGGTTTTGCAATCTTTCTAGTTCTGGGGGGCTGAAAGGGCCGCGAGCCAGGTCCCGGTAGAGGTTCAGATAGTAGATGGTATCGGGGGCAGGGATCACTATGGAGGCCTTGTCGGCCAGGTCTGGAAAGGCGAACAGGTGGCTGCGGTACGCCGGTGACATGTCCTCGGGCATCGTGATCAGCTCGGCATCCGCTCGCCCATCGCCTGCCTGAAGAAGCTGGCGCAGCCTAGGGTAGTTGGGGTCCTGACGGAAGAGCCCGCCGGCATACAGGCGGGCGAGCCGCCCGGCCACCTTGGGGTAGCGGCTGTTATCCACCAGCAGGTATGACATGGCGTCGTCGCTGGTATAGGCGAAGAGGATACACTGCTCAACCCCCAGGCTCCTGCGGAGTAGAGCGGTCAGATGATCGCCGAATGCCTCGTCGCCAAGCTCGGCAACGCAGTCGGCCAGGATGGCCATGAGCGCAGGCAAGTCTGGGTCCCGGTTTTCGGGTAAGCCAGTGGACACGTCGGCTTCTACTTTGGTCGAGGGGAAAGCGTCGGATGTCCCCTTTTCCTGGGGACATGAGGGGAGGGTAGCACGGGGATAAGCTGCGTCCACGTCAGACCACAAAAACCCTAACCCCCTGCAGGAGATGTCCATGCGACCCGCCGGACGCTCAGAAACCGATTCGCTCTACTTCGATTATCCGCATTTTCCCTTCGTTCGACCTCCCGAGCTGGATGCCCAGGCGATTCGACACCGCGTGGCCATCGTCGGGGCCGGCCCCGTGGGGGTGACGGCCGCCCTGGAACTGGCTCGTCACGGTATCGCCTCTGTGGTGCTGGACGACAAGGCCACCGTCAATGACGGTTCGCGGGCGATATGCATCTCACGCCATAGCTTCGAGATCCTGCAGCAGCTTGGCGTCGATGGGCCCTTCGAGCAGAAGGGGCTGGGCTGGACCCAGGGCCGCACCTACTTCCGAGACCGCGAGATCTACCGCTTCCAGATGCCGCACTCCGACCAGGAGCGCTTCTATCCGATGTACAACCTGCAGCAGCAGTACATCGAACAGTTCCTGATCGACAAGGCCGCCGAGAGCGAGCTCGTCGAAATGCGCTGGCAGAGTGCCGTGACCGATGTGAGTCAAGGCGATGATGGCGTCACCCTGGAGGTGACCACCCCCGAAGGCGACTATCTTCTCGAGGCCGATTACCTGTTGGCCGCCGACGGCGCGCGCAGCGTGGTGCGCAAGGCCTTCGACCTCTCGCTGCACGGGGAGGCCTACGAGGGGCGCTACGTGATCGCCGACGTGCGCCTCGAATCCGACTTTCCCACCGAGCGCCGCGCCTTCTTCCACTCCCATGCGCTGCCCGATACCACCATCCTGGTGCACAAGCAGCCCGATGACATCTGGCGCATCGACTACCAGCTTGGCCCCGGCGAGGACCCCGAGCAGGCGGTGGAGGAAGCCAATATCCGTGAACGGGTCGAGCTGATCGTGCGCGAGGTGATGCAAGAGAGCGGCGACTGGGAGCTGGAGTGGTGGAGCCTCTACAAGGCTCACACCCTGGCGCTTGACGACTATCGCCACGGACGCGTGCTGTTCATCGGCGACAGTGCCCATCTGGTGCCGATCTTCGGCGTGCGGGGCCTCAACAACGGCCTGGCGGATGCCGCCAATGCGGGCTGGAAGCTGGCCTGTGTGCTCAACGGCCAGGCGTCGGATCGCCTGCTCGACAGCTACAGCCCGGAGCGACGCGGTGCAACCCTGGACGTCTTCGCCAACGCCGGCAAGAGTACGCGCTTCATGACCCCGCCGACCCCTGGCTATGCGCTGATGCGTGACGCCGCCCTGGCCCTGGCCTTCCACAACGACTACGCCAGTGGCTTCGCCAACCCGCGTCAGGTCACCCCCTATACCTATGCCGAGAGCCCGTTGACCCTGGTCGATGATCCCGCCTTCGAGGCCGGCCCTGTCCCAGGGGCGCCGCTGATCAATCGCCGCCTGGGCGATAACGACTTCCTGCTCGACCACCTTGGCATCGGCTTCAACCTGCTGCACTTCAGCGAGAAAGGCGAAATCGAGCACGCCCTGCAGCAATGGCTTGCGGCGATTCAGGCCAAGGGTATCGATCTCACCCTGCTGCGCCTGGCTCGTGAGCCGGGCGCCGAGGGGGCCCTGGTCGACCCCGATGGCAGCTTGTTTGCCGGCTATGGCGCCGCGCCGGGCACGGCGTACCTGGCACGCCCCGACCGTCACGTGGCTGTCCGCTGGAAGTCTCTTGAGCCAACTGCCCTCGACGTAGCCCTCATTACCGCCCTGGGAGGAGAATGACCATGACGGGATCGACACTGCCCTTCGATGACCTTGAGCGGGTTTACGAGCGCCTGGCCGAGACCCTTGACGCCCTGCCCGAGGAACAGGAAAGCCACTTTCTTGCCCAGCTGGCGCTGGCGCTGGCCCACCGCGTGCCCGAGGTCGATCGGGTAATGGCCGCTATCGACGAGGCGCGCGAGGGCACGAGCGGAAATTGACCCGCATTTCCCGGGGCCCGGAGGTCAGGCCTCGGGTTTTCCGTAGGCGACTAGCATGTCGTCCAGTTCCAGCGGTCTGGCGAACAGGAAGCCTTGTACCTCGTCGATACCCAGTGAGGTCAGCCAGTCGGCCTGGGTAGGCTCCTCGACCCCTTCGGCGACGACCCTCAGCCCCAGGCCGCTGGCGAACTGCACCATGGCCGCATAGGCCTCCTGCCCCTGGTGATGCTCGTCGGCAGCCAGGAGCAGGCTGCGGTCCATCTTGATCACGGTAAAGGGAAGGCGCTGCAGTAGCTTGAAGGCGGTATGGCCGGTACCGAAATCGTCCAACGCCAGTCTCACTCCCTGCTGTCGCAGGAGAGTCATGTGTTTCTCCACGGTATCGAGATCGCTGAAGTCGGAGTGCTCGGTGATCTCGAGCTCGATCATGTCCGGCGACAACCCGAGCGCTTGCAACTGCTTCATCAGCGCTTCACGGAAATGGGTTTCGGAGAGCGTGGCCAGGTTGACGTTGATGGACAGGTGTTCCAACCCGGGCAAGGTATCCCGAGCGCTGGCCAGCCAGGTCAGGCTACGCGCCATTACCCAGTGGTCCAGGGCCGAGGACAGATCGAGAATCTCGACCACCGGCAAGAACTCGCCGGGCGATATCTCGCCGAACTCGGGGTGCTGCCAGCGCAGCAGTATCTCGGCACCACATAGCCGGCCGTCATGCGGCGATACCTTGGGCTGAATGACCAGGCGCCACTCCTGGTCGGGGTCGGCGATCAGCCGCTCAAGTGCCTCAGAAAGCTGGCGGAAACGTGTGGCCTGGCGGCGCTCCATGGGCTCCACTCGGATCACCGGCTGTCGCCAGCCCTGGCGTTCCAGCCGAAACAGGCCATCGTCCAGCGCCGCCCGGCACTGCGCGAAATCGGTATCGGCGCCGGACCAGCGCAGCAGGCTACCGTACCAGGCCAGGCGCCGTCCCGCCGGTTCGTGCCCGTTGTGCCCCAGCCTGGCAATGAAGCGGTCGAATGCCGTGTCACCGTTATCGCCGTAGCTGAGGGGTAGGCGACCTATCACCCCCAGGTCGGCATTCAGATAGAGGCGGGCATCGCGCGGCAGCTGAGCGCGCAAGACCTTCAGCTGCTCCCGGAACAGCGCTTGAGCCTCGGGGAGGCCCAGGTGTCGCCGTAAGTTCCGCAGGCTCGGCGACACCAGCGCGAAGAGCCAGCCGCCGGGCTCCCTGTCTCTCAGCGCCTCGAACTCGCTCTCGAGTACCTGGCGCGTCGGCAATCCGCTGCCGGGGTCGATGGCGAGGCGCCGCTGGGCCTGTCGCGCGCGACGTCGGGAGAGCCACAGCAGCAGCAGAGCAGCCAACAACACGCTGGTCACCAGGGTGCCACCCCAGAACAGCCGGGAGATGCGGCCCTCGGCAATAGCCATGGAACCCTCGACACCGAGCCACTCCACCTCCTCGCGGCGTGCCTCCGGAAGGCGCTGGTAGAAGGCGGCATGCAGGGCACGACGTTCCGCTCCGACCTCCTGGATGGGTGGCAGGGCCTCGAAGGCCGGGCTGATCAGCGATTCCACCGCCAGTCGGCTCAGGCGTCGTGTATCCAGCAAGGCGCCGCCAGCGCAGCCCAGTCGGACCTGATAGGGCAGGTGACAGAAGACCCGTACTCCCTCATCGGCGAGGAGTGTGAGCCATTTGCGTGCCTCGGGGTACAGGTCCGCCGCTCCGGTGGTCTGACCCTCGATGAGATACACTAGGGTGTTGTCAGGCAGGCTGGGCAGTGCCTCCATGACCTTCTCGGGCGTCCATTCCCAGAGGACTCGCTCTGCCGTCGCGCCCGGCATTGCCTCCACGCTGGACAGGAAGGTACGTGACAGATGCCGACCACTGCCGGTGCTGTCTCCCAGCACCAGGAGTGGCAAGGGCTCGCCGAACAGCTCCTTCAAAAAGGCCAGCGATTGGCGCTCCACCGCGCGGGTGATGATCAGCTTCACTCCCTCTGCCACGGCACGCCGGTGAAGCTCGGGGTCGTTGATGCCGATCGCGACTACTCGGGGAGGATTGCCCAGTGCTTCAGTATGGCGCAGGTAGAAGCGCAGGGCGGCATCATCGATCAGCAGCAGGCGCGATGCGGGGTCCACGGCGGCGCGCCCCTCGAGGCGCCGACGCTCGATCTCGAAGGCGGCAGGCTCGTCGAGGCGGCGCGCATCGAGGTAGTCCACATCCATGCCATCCGGCCATTCCAGCAGTTCCACCGCCTCGGCGACCCTGTCGACGAGCTCATCGGACCACGGGCTGCCGCGATGATAGGACGCCACTACCTGAATGGCATCGCTGTAGGTCGGGGCGGGTTGCTGGGCCGCGAGCGCCGGTGCCCAGCCGGCTAATGCCAGCATAAGCAGCCAGCCAGGGTATCTGCCTCCGCTGAAGCAGCAGAGGATCGAGGCAAGCATTACAGACACTCTCACTTCTGGCATCGGTTCCGGCGCATGTCGCGTAGTGGGGGACACGACCATCCTAACTGGAGTGATATCGAGTTGCTTGTCATCGAATCGGGATGGCGGTCTCGTTCTTGATCTCGCGCAAGGCGAAATTGGAGCTGACGTGGGAGATGCCCGCCAGGGAAAAAAGCTTCTCGTTGAGGAAGCGGTCGTAGGCGGCCATGTCTTCGATCACCACGCGCAGCACGAAATCGGCGTTGCCGGTGGTGGCATAGCACTGCAGTACCTCCGGGTACTCCAGGATGCGTCGTTCGAACTCAGCGGTGTTGTCGATATGGTGGCGCACCAGGGTCACCATCACCAGGGTGGTCAGGGGCTGCCCCACCCGGCTCGGGTCCACCAGGGCGGTGAAGCGCTTGATGGTGCCGCTCTCCTCCAGCGACTTGACGCGTCGCCAGCAGGCAGCCGAGGAGAGACCGATCTTCTCCGCCAGCTGCTGGTTGGTGATACGTCCCTGCGCCTGCAGCAAGCTCAGAATTTTCTTGTCGAAGGCGTCCAAGGGAGGGTTGGAGACCATGAGGAGCTCCCTCCAGATGTAAACAAAGGTCGAATGATTCGAAGATTATTCCTGCAGGGCTTCGTAAAAGAAATAATCTTTCGAATGGTGGCGGTTTCGGGAGCAAGTTCGCAAGCACCTTTTGCGGGGCCTTGAGTAGACTGCCGGGCATATAACGATAAAGCCCATTTCCCGTGAAGGTGGCGACCATGACTACGACCTCCCCCATTGTCCTCGACGACTATCAGCTCAACGACCGTTACTCCCGCGAAACGGGCCGGATCTTCGTGACCGGCACCCAGGCCCTGGTGCGTATCGCCCTGCGCCAGGCGCAGCTTGATCGTCGTGACGGACGCGACACGGCGGGTCTGATCAGCGGCTACCGCGGCTCGCCCCTGGGCGGTGTCGACCAGGCCCTGTGGCAAGCCAAGGCGAGTCTGGAGGCTTGCCATGTTGACTTCGTGCCGGCCATCAACGAGGACCTGGCGGCCACCATGATGCTGGGCAGCCAGCAGGTGGAGACCGATCCCGACAAGGTGGTGGAGGGTGTCTTCGGCTTCTGGTACGGCAAGGGGCCAGGGGTGGATCGCGCCGGCGATGCCCTCAAGCACGGCAACGCCTACGGCAGCTCCCCCAACGGCGGTGTGCTGGTGGTGGCTGGTGACGACCATGGCTGCGTCTCCTCCTCCATGCCTCACCAGTCCGATGTGGCCTTCATGGCCTGGTTCATGCCGGTGATCAATCCGGCGTCGCTTGCCGAGTACGAGGAGTTCGGCCTCTGGGGCTATGCGTTGTCGCGTTACTCTGGCTGTTGGGTGGGCTTCAAGGCAGTCTCCGAGACCGTGGAGAGCGGTGCTTCCATCGAGGTGCAGCCGCTGCCCCGTTTCGAGACCCCGACGGACTTCACGCCGCCGGAGGGTGGCCTACACTATCGCTGGCCGGATCTGCCCGGGCCTCAGCTGGAGACCCGCATCGAGCACAAGCTCGCGGCGGTGCAGGCCTTCGCCGGCACCAATCCCATCGACAAGCGTCTCTACGGCAATGACCAGGCGCGCTTCGGCATCGTTACCACCGGCAAGGGCCACCTGGACCTGCTCGAAGCGCTGCGGCTGCTGGGTCTGGACGAGGCCGCCCTGCGCGAGCTGGGGGTGGAACTCTACAAGGTAGGCATGGTGTGGCCCCTGCATCGTCGCGGCATCCTCGATTTCGTGCGCGATAAGCAGGAGATCCTGGTGATCGAGGAGAAGCGCGGCATCATCGAGAGTCAGATCAAGGAGTACATGTCCGAGCCGGACCGCCCCGGCGAGGTGTTGATCACCGGCAAGCAGGACGAGGTGGGCAAGCCGCTGATCCCCTACGTGGGTGAACTGAGCCCGCGTCTGCTTGCCGGCTATGTGGCCGAGCGCCTGGAACGCTTCTTCGCCATCGACCTCGGCGAGCGCCTAAGCAAGCTGGACCGCTGCCGTGCCGAGGTCCAGGAGCTTGGCGGGGTGCGCCGCCTGCCTTACTTCTGCGCTGGATGTCCCCACAACAGCTCCACCAAGGTGCCGGAAGGCAGCAAGGCGCTGGCTGGCATCGGCTGTCATTTCATGGCCTCCTGGATGGGACGTAACACCGAGTCGCTGATCCAGATGGGTGGCGAGGGCGTCAACTGGGTGGGCAAGAGCCGCTTTACCGGCAACGGCCATATCTTCCAGAACCTGGGTGAGGGCACCTGGTTCCACTCCGGCTCTATGGCGATCCGCCAGGCGGTGGCTGCCGGGGTCAACATCACCTACAAGGTGCTGTTCAACGACGCAGTGGCCATGACCGGCGGCCAGCCGGTGGACGGTCAGATCACCGTGCCGATGATCGCCCTGCAGTCCGCCGCCGAGGGCGTGAAGCGCATCGTGGTGGTCAGCGACGAGCCCGAGAAGTATCGCGGCCAGGAGGGTCAGTTCCCCAAGGGAGCGACCTTTCACCATCGCGACGAGATGGATACATTGCAGCGTGAATTGCGCGAGATCCCCGGCTGTAGCGTGCTGATCTATGACCAGGTGTGCGCCGCTGAGAAGCGCCGTCGCCGCAAGCGTGGCCTGATGGCGGATCCGGCGAAGCGTGTTTTTATCAACCACCACGTCTGCGAAGGCTGTGGCGACTGCTCGGTGCAGTCCAACTGCCTGTCGGTGGTGCCCCGGGAAACCGAGCTGGGTCGCAAGCGCAAGATCGACCAATCCTCCTGCAACAAGGATTACTCCTGCTTGGGCGGCTTCTGCCCCAGCTTCGTCACCGTGGAAGGCGGCGAGCTGCGCAAGGGCCAGAGCGTCGGCGTGGACGAAGCCTTCTGGCGCAAGGTGGAGGGGTTGCCGGCGCCCAAGGTACCGGCTCTGGATGCCCCCTATGACCTGCTGGTGGGCGGCGTCGGCGGTACCGGCGTGGTCACCGTGGGGCAGCTGATCACCATGGCCGCTCACCTCGAGGGTTGCGGCACCAGCGTGCTCGACTTCATGGGCTTCGCACAGAAGGGCGGCACCGTGCTCAGCTATGTGCGCCTGGCCCCGGCCCCCGGCGATCTCAACCAGGTGCGCACCGAGTCCGGTCAAGCCGATGCCGTGATCGCCTGTGACATGGTGGTGGCCAGCTCGAAGAAGGCCCTGGACGTGCTCCAGGCTGATACCACCCGGGTGGTGGCCAACCTGGCCGAGTTGCCCACTGCCGACTATGTGCTCTACCGCGACGCCGATATGCAGGCGGACAAGCGCCTGGCCCTGCTGCGCGACGCCGTGGGCGAGGCCAACTTCGCCACCCTGGACGCCAACCGCCTGGCCGAGCAGCTGCTGGGAGATACCGTCTTCTCCAACGTCATGATGCTGGGCTTCGCCTGGCAGCAGGGCCTGTTGCCGGTAAGCGAGGCGGCGCTCAAGCGCGCCATCGAGCTCAACGGCGTGGCCATCGACAAGAACCAGCGCGCCTTCGCCTGGGGCCGCCTGGCGGCGGTGGAGCCGGAGTACCTGCAGCGGCGCCTGGACGACACGCCGCTTTCCGCTGACGCCAGCCTCGACGAGGTGATCGCTCGCAACGCTCGGGCGCTTACGCGCTATCAGAAACGTGCCTATGCCGAGCGTTACAGACAGCGGGTCGCCCAGATTCGCGAGGCTGAAGCCAGGCTCGAGGCCGGCGAGGCACTGACCCAGGCGGTGGCCACACAGCTTTACCGGCTGATGGCCTACAAGGATGAGTACGAGGTGGCGCGCCTTTACACCGAGAGCGACTTCCTCGACGAAGTGAAAGCCACCTTCGGCGGCGAGTACAAGCTCACTCTTCACCTGGCGCCGCCGCTGCTCTCGGGCCGCAAGGATGCCCAGGGGCGGCCGGTGAAGCGCCGCTTCGGGCCCTGGATGCTCAAGGCCATGAAGGGGCTGGCCAGGCTGCGTGGCCTTCGCAACAGCGCACTGGATCCCTTCCGCTTCACTGCCGACCGCAAGTTGGATCGCCAGCTGTTGACGGAGTACGAGGCACAGCTTGACGAGCTGGTAGCGCACCTCAACGACAGCACCCACGCCACCGCCCTGGCCCTGGCCAAGCTACCGGAAGAGGTCAGAGGCTTTGGCCCGGTGCGCGAGGCCGCCGCCGAGAAGGCCAAGGCCCGCCAGACTAAGCTGCTGGAAGAGCTACGCCATGGACGACCCATGACCATTGCCGCCGAGGTGGCCTGAGGCTCGCGTCTCGATCCACCGTCTCGCACACTGGGTAAATGAAGGGGCCACGCTTAGCGTGGCCCCTTCTTCATTCGCCGATCACCAGCCAACCCTGATCGTCGGCATGCACGAGCACCGGGTCGAGTGCGCAATCCAGGCCCAGGCCCGCCACACCCTCGCCGGTACGCGTCGCGAAGCTCGCCTCGTGGTTGGTGCAGCGCAGCCGCTCGCCATCCTGGCTGAGGACACGCTTACCACGCTGGTCGAGCGGCAGATACTGGTGCGGGCAGGCGTTGACGTAGGCGAGCAGGCTGCCGTCGTCGAGGTGTATTAGCAGCAGTGGGAAGCTGCCCTTTTCTCCCGTGAGGCTCACGCTCAGGGTGCCGTGCCGGGGCAGTTCCTCCAGGCGGGCGACTGGGGTGCCCATCGCGGGGGCGCTGCGATACTGCTTCCAGGCTTGGGTCATGGTGATCTCCTTGTGGTGCCATCGATGGCCGGCCTTGGGCAATCGCTGCTCTCGCCGCCTCGCCGAATCAGGGTCAGGAAAACGCAGAGCGAGACGAGGCCTCCCAAGGCGATTGCCATGGCCATGGTGCGCGAGGTGCCGTCGTGGAACTGGCCGACCAGAGCGCCGCCCAGGGCGGCGATGGTCATCTGCAGGAAACCGAACAGCGACGAGGCCGAGCCGGCACACTGCGGATTGGGGGCCAGGGCCCCGGCCATGCTCTGGGGCATCACGATCCCGAAACCGAACAGGAACACGATGTGGGGCCCGATCACGGCCCAGGGCTCATGAACGCCGGCTATCGACAGCCCCGCCATGGTGGTGCCGGCCAGGGCGCACATCAGGGTGGCCAGCAGCAGCAGGCGGTCGCGTCCCAGCCGGTGGCTGTAGCGCCCGCTGAACAGGGTGCCCGAGAAGAACCCCAGGACGATCAGCGTGAAGCCGGTCCCGTACTGGAACGGTGACAGGCCCATGTATTCGATGAGCACGAAGGAAGAGCCCGAGAGAAAGGCGAAGAGGCCGGCGAAGCCGCTGGCGTTGATCAGCGTATAGCCGATGAAGCTGCGCTGCGTCAGCAGCATGCAATAGTTGGCGAGGATCACTTTGGGAGCTACCGACTGCCGACGGTCGGCGGGCAGCGGTTCGGGCATCATCAGGGTGAGAACAAGCAGCATGATCGCCGCATAGACGGCCAGCAACAGGAAGACCGACTCCCAACCGAAGAACAGCAGCAGCCCCGCCCCCACCACTGGCGCGAGCGCCGGCGCCATCGCCATGGTGCTGGCCATGTAGGAGAGCACTCGTCCCGCCTCTACCGGGCCGTAGATGTCGCGCACTGCGGCGCGGGCGAGCACCGGGCCAGCGGCACCACCGAAGGCTTGCAGGAAGCGACCCGCCAGCAACCATTCGACACTCGGGGCTAAGGCACACAGCAGGCTGGCCAGCAGAAACACACCGAAGCCGGCGATCATCACCGGCTTACGCCCGAAACGGTCTGACACGGGCCCGCAGAACAGCTGCGCCAGGGCGAAGCCCGCCATGTAAAGGCTCAGGGTGAGCTGGACCTGGTCGGGGCCGGTATCCAGCGCCTCGGCCATGGCCGGCATGGCCGGCAGGTACATGTCTGTGGCCAGCGGCCCCAGCGCGGTCAGCGCCGCCAGAACCACCACGGTGGCGGGGGATGTCAACTTCAGCACAGCGTTCTCCTGAACGAACCTTCCCGGAAACCAACGACAAGCGGGCAAGGCCCCGGTCCAGTTCAGGGACTCGCCCGCTTTGTTAGCTTGCTTACTGTAGCGCAACCGGCGACGGTTTGCTTACCCGGCGTCGGGCTGCTCGCCGGGTGCCGCCTTCTGAAAGGCCTCCAGGGCGTTGCAGTGGTCGACGATGCGCCGCAGGGTGGGGTAGGCCGAGAGGTCACACTCGAAGCGTTCGGCATTGAACACCTGCGGTACCAGGCAGACGTCGGCCAGTGTCGGGGTATCGCCATGGCAGAAGTCGCCGGTACCCAGCTCTCGCTTCAGCAGGGTCTCCAGGGCATCGAAACCCTCGATGATCCAGTGCCGGTACCAGGCCAGCTTGGCGTCCTCGTCCACCTCCAACTCGCGCACCAGGTACTTGAGCACTCGCAGGTTGTTGAGGGGATGGATCTCGCAGGCCACCAGCTGGGCCAGCGCCCGTACCCGCGCTCGCCCCTCGGCATCGGCCGGCAGCAGGGACGGTTCGGGATGCTTCTCGTCGAGGTACTCGCAGATGGCCAGGGACTGGGTCAGCTGGAGCCCGTTATCGGTCACCAGTGTCGGCACCATGCCCTGAGGATGGCGCGCCAGGTTCTCTTCGCCGCGCTGTTCACCCTTCACCAGATTCACCGGGGCCTGGTCATAGTCCAGGCCCTTGAGGTTCAGTGCGATCCTGACCCGGTAGGCGGCTGACGAACGGAAATAGCCGTATAGCGTCGTCATGTGAACTCCCTTACTCGGGCTGATACTTGACGACCTGCTGGTCGATGGCGCCGAAGATGCTCTTGCCTTCCCGGTCGAACATCTCGATGCGCACCCGGTCGCCGAAGCGCATGAATGGCGTCTTGCTGTCGCCGTGCTGGATCTTCTCCACCATGCGTACCTCGGCCAGGCAGCTGTAGCCCACGCCGCCGTCGGCCACCGGCTTGCCGGGGCCGCCGTCCGGGTCGGGGTTGGATACCGTGCCTGAGCCGACGATGGCACCGGCGCCTAGATAGCGGGTCTTCGCCGCATGGGCGACCAGCTTCGGGAAGTTGAAGATCATGTCCGGCCCGGCTTCCGGTTCGCCGAATTTTTCGCCGTTGAGGTGCACGGTCAGCGGCAGGTGGACGCGGCCGTCCTGCCAGGTGTCGCCCAGCTCGTCCGGCGTCACGGCGATGGGCGAGAAGGCAGAGGCCGGCTTGGCCTGGAAGAAGCCGAAGCCCTTGGCCAGCTCGCCGGGGATCAGGCCGCGCAGGCTGACGTCGTTGACCAGCATCACCAGCTTGATGTGCTTGGCGGCCTGGTCCGGGGTCACCGCCATGGGCACGTCGTCGGTGATCACGGCGATCTCGCCTTCGAAGTCGATGCCGTGTTCCTCGCTGATCGCCTCGATGTCTTCAGTGGGCGCCAGGAACTTGTCGCCGCCGCCCTGGTACATCAGGGGGTCGCTCCAGAAGGTCTCGGGCATCTCGGCATTGCGCGCCTGGCGCACCAGCTGGACGTGGTTCAAGTAGGCAGAGCCGTCGGCCCAGTGATAGGTGCGCGGCAGCGGCGAATGCAGCGTGTTCTGCTCGAGATCGAAGGCGTTTTCAGCCTGGCCCTCGTTGAGCTCGGCGTAGCGGGCCTCGAGCTTCGGGCTGAGGGTGTCCCAGTTTTCGGTGGCCTGCTGCAGGGTGGCAGCAATGTCCGTGGCGCGGACGGCACGGGTCAGGTCGCGGGAGACGATAACCAGTTCGCCGTCGCGGCCGTTCTTGAGGGTGGCAAGTTTCATCTTGTCTCGGTCCTTGTCGTCAGGGGCGGGGCGCATTGGCCCCGTCCGGTCGATTCATGGCGTTGGCGGTTCAGGGTTTTGTCGGGTCGAAGTGCGAGCGCAGGGTCGACCATACGTCCACGTAGTCGCGCTGGCGATACTCCGCGGCAAGTGCTGCCTCGGTTGGATGGTAGACGTAACGGCTCTCGAACATGAAGGCCATGGTATCGCCTTGGTACTGCGGCTTGAGTTCGGCGTTGGAGGCCTTCTCGAAGGTGTCGGCATCGGGGCCATGGGGCGACATGCAGTTGTGCAGACTGGCACCACCCGGGAGGAAGCCTTCGGCCTTGGCGTCGTACTCACCGTGGATCAGACCCATGAACTCGCTCATCAGGTTGCGGTGGAACCAGGGCGGACGGAAGGTGTTCTCGGCCACCATCCAGCGCGGGGGGAAGATGACGAAGTCCAGGTTGGCCATTCCGGGGGTGTCGGAGGCCGAGGTCAGCACCGTGAAGATCGACGGGTCGGGGTGGTCGAAGCTCACCGTGTTGATGGCATTGAAGTCGGCCAGATTGTACTTGTAGGGCGCGTAGTTACCGTGCCAGGCCACCACGTCCAGCGGCGAGTGGCCGAGGCGGGTTGCCCAGAAGCGCCCCGAGAACTTGGCGACCAGCTCGAAATCGCCCTCGAGGTCCTCAAAGGCGGCCACGGGGCTCTGGAAGTCACGCGGGTTGGCCAGGCCGTTAGCACCGATGGGGCCGAGACCGGGCAGCTCCATCGGGTTGCCGTAGTTCTCGCAGATATAGCCGCGAGCGGCGTCGACGCCTTCCGCCAGACGGACCTGAAACTTGACGCCGCGGGGAATAACGGCGATCTCGCCGTTGGCGACGTCGATCTCGCCGAACTCGGTACGCAGCCGCAGCGCGCCCAGCTGGGGGACGAAGAGCATCTCGCCGTCGGCGTTGTAGAAGAAGCGCTCGGTCATGTCCTGGTTGAAGGCGTAGACGTGCACGCCAACACCGCTCTGGGCTCCGGCATCACCGTTGACGGCGATGGTCAGCAGGCCATCGATGAAGTCGGTGGGCTCGTTGGGCAGCGGGGCCGGGTCCCAGCGCATCTGGTTGGGATCGGCGGCGGGCTTGTCCAGCGGGGAGGTGTGAACCTGGCGGTTTTCCAGCGGCTGATAGGCGCTCTGTACCACGGATGGGCGGATACGATAGAACCAGCTTCTCAGGTTCTGGTGACGCGGCGCAGTGAAGGCCGAGCCGGTCAGCTGTTCGGCATAGAGGCCGTAGGCACACTTCTGGGGGGAGTTCTGGCCCACGGGCAGGGCGCCGGGCAGGGCTTCGGTGGAGAAATGGTTACGGAAGCCGCTCTGGTACTGAAGCGTTTCGGTGGTCATGAAGATATCCTCTTTCAGTGCTGTTCTTGTTGGGCTGATTGGCTTCGAGCCGGTGCCGGTTTGGCGGCCTGGCCGGCGATGGCCAGGGCTTCCTCGAGCACCTGCTGGTCACCGACATGATTTGCCAGCAGCAGGATCAGCCGGGCGTTGATGCGTTCGCTCGACTCCTCGCTGCGCTCGCGGTGCACTTCGGTCAGTGCGGCGTAGAAGGCGTCCGGATCGGTGAAGTTCGGGTTCAATTCAAGCCGTGGCATGGCGAGACTCCTTGGTGAAAAGCTGCTTGCCCAGGGCGCGATCTAAGGCCAGATTGACCGCCTCGCGGGAGAACTCGGTCCAGCGGGCAGCAACATGCTGGTCGGGACGGACCAGGTAGGCTGCTGCCGGGGCCAGACCATAGCGCTCAACGACCAGCCCTTCGGCATCTTCAATCAGGGTGGTTCGCGGCAATCGCGTCAGGGCCTGTGAGGCCGGGCCGAGGACGAGCAGGTCCAGGTCCAGCTTTTCTTCCAGCAGTGCCTCGAGCTCGGATGTCAGTGACTCGGCTTGGCCGGTCGTGACGCGGCCGTCCAGCAGCAGCACGAAACGGTTGCCGAACTGGTTGAGCAGCCAGGCGTTCTCGCTGCCCAGGCGAATCGGCGCATCCTTGGCCGGGCTGCCGGGCCGCAGCTCCTCCGGAGAGCCCACTGCGTCGGGGCCGTTGAGCGGCGAGTCGTGATAACGGCACGGCATGGAGAGGCGGCCACTGTTGACCAGGCTACGTGCAAAGGGATACTTCTCCGCCAATTCCAGGGTCGTATCGCGGAACAGCCGGCTGATGCGGCTCTTCGGCGTGATGAAGTCGGTGGCCCGGGTGGAATTGAGGAGGTTCTCCGCGGCGCCGTGCTG
This sequence comes from Halomonas sp., assembly GCF_034520545.1. Classification (GTDB taxonomy): domain Bacteria; phylum Pseudomonadota; class Gammaproteobacteria; order Pseudomonadales; family Halomonadaceae; genus Halomonas. Next base: position 111,187 of record NZ_JAXHNN010000011.1, on the reverse strand, counting down.
GCGCTCGGTATTGTAGGTCTCGAGCAGTGTCTGAGGGGCTTCCCCTCTCAACACCCGGGCCAGTTTCCAGGCCAGGTTCTCGGTGCTCTGCAGGGCGCCGTTGGCGCCGCGGGCGCCGAAGGGCGAGACCTGGTGAGCGGCGTCGCCCATGAACATCACCCGGCGATAAATGAAGTCATCCATCATGCGGCAGCGGAAGGTGTAGACGCTGGCCCACTCCAGCTCGAACTCCACGTCCTCGCCGAGCATGGCCTGCACGCGGGGGCGGATGTTCTCCTCCTTCTTCTCCTCTTCCGGGTCGGCGTCCCAGCCCAGCTGGAAGTCGATGCGCCAGACATTGTCCGGCTGCTTGTGCAGCAGCACCGACTGGCCCGGGTGAAAAGGCGGGTCGAACCAGAACCAGCGCTCGGTGGGGAAGTCGGCCTTCATGATCACATCGGCGATCAGGAAGTGATCCTGGAACACCTGGCCCTTGCTCTCCAGGCCCAGCATGTCGCGGATGTTGCTGTTGGCGCCGTCGGCCACCAGCAGGTAGTCGCAGGTCAGGCGATAGTCGCCGTCCTGGGTGGAAACCGTGATCGTGGACTGACCGGGCTGCGCGTCGACATCGATGACCCTGTGCAGCCAGCGCAGGTCGATGTGTTCGTTCAGCGCATCGGCTCGGTCGACCAGGTACTCCTCGAAGTAGTATTGCTGCAGATTGATGAAGGCCGGGGCGCGGTGCCCCTCTTCCGGCAGCAGGTTGAAATCGTAGACCTCGCGGTCCTGGAAGAAGACGCGGCCGTGCTGCCAGGTCACGCCCTTGTCGAGCATGGGCTGGGCGCAGCCGAGTCGGTCCAGGATCTCCAGGGTGCGCTTGGCAAAGCAGATGGCCCTTGAGCCGACGCTTACGGTGTTGTTGTCGTCCAGCACCACGCTGTCGATTCCCTGCTGGGCCAGGTCGATGGCGGCCGCCAGGCCGCTGGGGCCGGCCCCCACGATCACTACCGGGCAGTGGCGCACGTCCTGGCTGTCCAGCTCGGGAGGACGTCGATACGGATAGACGGGATTGTTGTAGGTCGTTGGCATGCGATGCTCCCACGGGGCCATCGGGTGCAATGCAGCCGACGGCCGGTCACGGTCCTTAGGAAGGTTCTTGGGGGATGCTTACTGGCTCTCGACGACTTCCTGCAGCGAGTGCCACATGTCGTTGTCGCGCTCGGCGGTCCAGATGCGCGGATCCGGATACTCGCCGCCGGCCTCGTCATAGCAGCGGGTAATGTCGAAGGGTATACAGTGATCGAAGATCACCCAGTGGCCATACTTCGGCTTGAGCTTGGCGTAGGTCTCTGCGTAACACTCGGACAGCGTCTTGCCGGCGGCCTTGCCCGCCTTGACGCTCTCGTACATGTCGGCGAGGAAGTCGCGGGTGCCCTGGATGGCTTCCTGGCACTGCTCGGATGTGGTCAGTGCCTCGCCACGGCCGGGCACCAGCTTCTGGGGGGCCATGGCCTGCAGGCGGTCCAGGGTGGTGGGCCAGTGCTCGTGGTAGGCGTCACCGGTATAGGGCGTGGCACCGAACTCGACCAGATCCCCGGAGAACATGACCTTCTCCTCAGGCAGCCAGACGATGGTGTCGCCTTTGGTGTGGCCGCGACCCAGGTGGATGATGCGAACTTCACGCTTGCCCATGTACACCGTCAGCTCCTCCTGGAAGACGATGTTCGGCCAGGTCAGGCCGGGCACGGAGTCGACGCCCTTGAACAGGCGCGGGAAGCGGCCGACCTCGGACTCGTAGTCCTGCTGGCCGCGCTCGACGATCAGGTCGTAGGTGTGCTGGCTGGCGATGATGTTCTGGGCATCGTAGGCCGAGGCCCCGAGCACGCGCACGGCGTGGTAGTGGGTCAGCACCACATGCTTGATCGGCAGGTCGGTGATCTCGCGGATGCGGCGGATCACGTCCTGGGCCATGATCGGCGTGGCCTGGGTGTCGATGACCATCACGCTTTCGTCACCGATGATGACGCCGCTGTTGGGGTCGCCCTCCGCGGTGTAGGCGTAAAGGCCCTCTGCCAGCTTGGTAAAGCTGATGTTTTTCTCTTCGGTATCGGCGTGTGACGCGAACTTCTTGCTCATGGTCCCTCCAGCATCGTCTCGGGGAGGCGGGCTGCCCTGCGGGACAGTCCGCCTTGGGTGCGGTTGTATGTGGGGCGAGCATAGTTGCTCTTGAAACTATATGTCCAGTTCGGTAGCGCCTTCCCTTTGCCCAGGCATCTTCTCCAACCCGAAAAATCTTCGAAAGATCAATAATGTTGGGTTAATTTAAGACCTAAGTCTAAGCATATCCAACAGGTAAGTAGTTGCGCATGAGACTGTCTGGCGGCATGGTGGCGCCCATAACAATGTCCCGTGATAATCAGGAGCTAGCCAGACTCATGACGAACTCAGTATCACGATGGTCGCGCCTCGGCCGTGTGCTGCAGCTGACGCTGGAGGGGGTGGCGGGTGCCACCCTGTTCGGCATGATGCTGCTGACCACGGTGGACGTGGGCGGCCGCTACTTCTTCAATGCGCCGATTCTCGGCACCGTCGAGCTGACCCAGCTGATGCTGGCAGCGCTGGTGTTCCTGTCGCTGCCGGTGGTGTGCTGGCGCCAGGAGCACGTCAGCGTGGACCTGCTGGATGCGGTCTTCCCGTCTCGCCTGATCTGGGTGCGCGAGGTGATCATCAACCTGCTGGTCACGGTGGCGCTGTGGGCGATGGCCGAGCGTGTCTGGGCGCTGGCCGAGCGCGCCTTCTCGTGGGGCGACGTCACCGAGTTCCTGCGCATTCCCTACGGTTATCTGATCGGGCTGATCTCGATCATGCTGGCCCTGTCGGGGCTGTTGACCCTGGCGCGGGCGGTGCTCTATCTGCTGGAAGGGGTCAAGGTGGTCAAGCGGGGCGGTCCATTGAGCCCGGGAGAGAATCATGACTGAAGCACTCTACGGCTTCGCCGCCCTGCTGATCCTGGTGTTCCTGCGCGTGCCGCTGGCCTTCGCCATGGGCATCGTGGGGTTCGTCGGCTACTACTACCTTACCGGCAACTGGAGTGCCGCCGAGGCGATGGCGGCACGCCGGGTGGTGGATACCGCCATGGACTATGGCCTGTCGGTGATCCCGCTGTTCATCCTGATGGGCAACTTCGTCTCCCATGCCGGGCTATCGGACGCCCTGTTCCGGGCCTCCAACGGTTTCCTGGGTCACCGCAAGGGCGGTCAGGCCATGGCTACCATCGTGGCCTGCGGCGGCTTCAGCGCCATCTGCGGTTCGAGCCTGGCTACCTGCGCCACCATGGGGCGGGTCGCCATGCCGCAGATGCGCAAGTATGGCTACAAGGACTCCTTGGCGTCAGCGTCGATCGCCGCCGGCGGCACCCTGGGCATCCTGATTCCGCCCAGCGTGATGCTGGTGATCTACGGGATCATTACCGAGACCAGTATCCGCGAGCTGTTCGCCGCGGGCTTCATTCCCGGGATCCTCGGGATCTTCCTCTATCTCGGCGCGGTGAAGTGGGTACTGTGGCGCGACCCGGACGCCGGCCCGGCGGCCGAGCGGGTACCGTGGGCGGAGCGCATCGCCGCCCTGAAGAGCGTGGGGAGTACCCTGGCCCTGTTCGTGCTGGTGATCGGCGGCATCTATCTGGGCGTGTTCACGCCCACCGAGGCGGCGGGCATCGGCGCCATGGGCGCCTTCCTGATCGCCCTGTCACGCCGGGCGCTGAGTCCGCGGGTGCTGATGAACGTGCTGATGGACACGGTGCGCACCACGGCGATGCTGTTCGCGGTGGTGCTGACGGCACTGATCTTCGCCAACTTCGTCAACCGGGCGGGACTGCCCGACGATCTGCTCAACCTGGTCAGCGGCCTGAACGTCGCGCCCTTCGTGGTGATCCTGATGATCATCGCCATCTATGTGGTGCTGGGCTGCGTGTTCGAGAGCATGTCGATGATGCTGCTCACGGTGCCGGTGTTCTTCCCGGTGGTGGCGGGACTCGGTTACGACCTGGTGTGGTTCGGCATCCTGGTGGTGATCGTGATCGAGATCAGCCTGATCACGCCCCCGGTGGGGATGAATGTCTTCGTGCTGCGGGCGGTACTGCCGGATGTGGCCACGGCGACGATCTTCCGCGGGGTGACGCCGTTCTGGGTGGCGGGCACGATTCGTGCGCTGCTGGTGCTGGTGTTCCCGGGCATCGTACTCTTCCTGCCGGAACTGCTTTACTAGGAAAGGTGGAAATGGAAGGGCGACCAAAGATGCCTCAAGAACCGGCAGATGCTGTGGACGGGGTTGCCGAAGCAGGACTCCCTACCAGGCAGGAGTTGGACCTCAACCAGTTCCTGCCCTATCGGCTCAACCGGCTGGCCGATCGCATCAGCGACGAGCTGGAGCGCATGTATGCTCAGCGCTATGAGCTCAACGTGGCCCAGTGGCGTGTGCTGGCCTGGCTCAGCCACTGCGATGACTTGACAGCCAAGAAGGTCTGCACCTACACCAACATGGACAAGGCACGGGTCTCCCGGGCGGTGCAGGCGCTGGTCGATCGCGGCCTGGTGAGCCGGACGCCCTCCGTCAGGGACCAGCGAGTGCATGAACTGCACCTGACGGGTGACGGGGCAGAGCTGCTCTCGCGCCTGATCCCGCAGGCTCAGGACTGGGAAGCGGAGCTTGTGGCGACCCTGAGTGTGGGTGAGTATCGTGATCTTCTCAATGCCATGGGCAAGCTCGAGCGGCAGCTGGAGCGTATGGGATGATCGCGACGCGTGATGCTGTACCTGGCCAGGCTCCCTGCGTCCGGCGGAAATATGTTGCCGGACTTCTTTTTGCAAGGGTGCCTGGCGTAACAAAAGCTGATAACGGCTAGGGGAAATGTGGAAGCCGTTCTTGTTGAGTTTCTCCTTCTTCAGCCTTTTTAACCTTTTGTTTAAAAAGGCTTTATTTTCCATTCTACTTAAGTAGTATTAGCTATTGGTCGTGAATGCGTTGCACACAGGTGGTCGCCGAAGGCATTGTATGTGCGAACGTGTTTCTCGAAGAACCGGTAAATCGGCTGTTGGTGTATCGTATTATAGTGCCCTAAGCCGCTTCCCGACGAGAATGTCTGCTGCCTGTGATGATGGAGGAACTACACAATGTACAAGAGAACAGGCCTGGTGGTCGGCACCCTGACCGCCGCGATCATGAGCACATCCGCCCTGGCCGAGACCACGCTGACGATCAGCACCTGGGCCGGCCCCAACCATGGTATCAACACCATCGTCTGGCCCACTTGGGGGGCCTGGATCGAGGAAGCCACCGAGGGGCGTGTCACCGTCGATGTGGTCCACGACTTGGGACCGCCCGACTCGCAGATGGCCATGGTGGCCGACGGTATCGCCGATGCTACCTGGATCTTCCACGGCTATAACGCCGGCCGTTTCGAGTTGACCAAGCTACCGGAATTTCCGACATTCGAGGAGTTCTCTTCTGAGAACGCCTCTGCCGCCTACTGGCGCACCCACCAGGAGTACCTGGCCGAGGCCGGAGAGCATCGCGGTGTTGACGTGGTAGCGGCGGGCGTACACGGCCCGGGCTGGATCTTCACCAGTGAAAAGGTCGAGACACTCGACGAACTCGAGGGTAAGCGCATCCGCGTCGGCGGCGGCGTGATGGGAGACCTTTCCAATGCTCTCAATCTGACCGGCGTGGCACTGCCACCCACCGGTGTCTACGAGGCCGGCTCCCAGGGCGTCATCGATGGCGCCATGCTGGTCCCGGAAGGCCTGCGCAGCTTCCGCGTGGCCGAAATCTTCCCGTACACCCTCAAGGTGGATGGTGGCTTCTATCGCGGCAGCTTCACTATCGCCGTGAACCCGATGTTCTGGGATCGTATCTCTGCTGAGGATCGCGAGGCCATCGAGGCTGTTTCCGGTGAACAGTTGTCGCGGCTGTTCGGTTACATGATGGACGTCTCGGATGTGCGCGGCGTGGAGTTTGCCGAGGAGCTAGGCCACACCTTTACCGAACTGGGCGAGGAAGACTTGGAGACCCTGCGCGGTATCAGTGACGAGATGATTGCGGAGTGGGCCGAGGAAGTGACGGAAGAGCGTGGCGTGGATGCCCTGGCCGCCATTGAGTATTTCCGCGAGCAGTTGGAGGATGCCGCCGAGGAGGGTAGCGTCGTGTCTCTGGTACCGAACGAGTACAAGTAAACCGGCATCTCGACCACCCGAGGATGATCCGCGCCACACTGACAGATCTCTGAATCTGTCGGCGTGGCGCGAGTTTGTGTCGGCCTGACAAGTACCGACGCCATGTTCTGTGATCATGTCTACCCAACCCTGTCGCCATCCGGAGAGCGACCATGCATACCCTGACGTCTCGTGCGACGCGCCTTGGCCGTGTGCTGCAGCTGACGCTGGAGGGGGTGGCGGGTGCCACCCTGTTCGGCATGATGCTGCTGACTACGGTGGATGTGGGCGGCCGCTACTTCTTCAATGCACCGATTCTCGGCACCGTCGAGCTGACCCAGCTGATGCTGGCAGCGCTGGTGTTCCTGTCGCTGCCGGTGGTGTGCTGGCGCCAGGAGCACGTCAGCGTGGACCTGCTGGATGCGGTCTTCCCGTCTCGCCTGATCTGGGTGCGCGAGGTGATCATCAACCTGCTGGTCACGGTGGCGCTGTGGGCGATGGCCGAGCGTGTCTGGGCGCTGGCCGAGCGCGCCTTCTCGTGGGGCGACGTCACCGAGTTCCTGCGCATTCCCTACGGTTATCTGATCGGGCTGATCTCGATCATGCTGGCCCTGTCGGGGCTGTTGACCCTGGCGCGGGCGGTGCTCTATCTGCTGGAAGGGGTCAAGGTGGTCAAGCGGGGCGGTCCATTGAGCCCGGGAGAGAATCATGACTGAAGCACTCTACGGCTTCGCCGCCCTGCTGATCCTGGTGTTCCTGCGCGTGCCGCTGGCCTTCGCCATGGGCATCGTGGGGTTCGTCGGCTTCTACTACCTGACCGGCAACTGGAGTGCCGCCGAGGCGATGGCGGCACGCCGGGTGGTGGATACCGCCATGGACTATGGCCTGTCGGTGATCCCGCTGTTCATCCTGATGGGCAACTTCGTCTCCCATGCCGGGCTATCGGACGCCCTGTTCCGGGCCTCCAACGGTTTCCTGGGTCACCGCAAGGGCGGTCAGGCCATGGCTACCATCGTGGCCTGCGGTGGCTTCAGCGCCATCTGCGGTTCGAGCCTGGCCACCTGCGCCACCATGGGGCGGGTCGCCATGCCGCAGATGCGCAAGTATGGCTACAAGGACTCCTTGGCGTCAGCATCGATCGCCGCCGGCGGCACCCTGGGCATCCTGATTCCGCCCAGCGTGATGCTGGTGATCTACGGGATCATTACCGAGACCAGTATCCGCGAGCTGTTCGCCGCGGGCTTCATTCCCGGGATCCTCGGGATCTTCCTCTATCTCGGCGCGGTGAAGTGGGTACTGTGGCGCGACCCGGACGCTGGCCCGGCGGCCGAGCGGGTACCGTGGGCGGAGCGCATCGCCGCCCTGAAGAGCGTGGGGAGTACCCTGGCCCTGTTCGTGCTGGTGATCGGCGGCATCTATCTGGGCGTGTTCACGCCCACCGAGGCGGCGGGCATCGGCGCCATGGGCGCCTTCCTGATCGCCCTGTCACGCCGGGCGCTGAGTCCGCGGGTGCTGATGAACGTGCTGATGGACACGGTGCGCACCACGGCGATGCTGTTCGCGGTGGTGCTGACGGCACTGATCTTCGCCAACTTCGTCAACCGGGCGGGGCTGCCCGACGATCTGCTCAACCTGGTCAGCGGCCTGAACGTGGCGCCCTTCGTGGTGATCCTGATGATCATCGCCATCTATGTGGTGCTGGGCTGCGTGTTCGAGAGCATGTCGATGATGCTGCTCACGGTGCCGGTGTTCTTCCCGGTGGTGGCGGGGCTCGGTTACGACCTGGTGTGGTTCGGCATCCTGGTGGTGATCGTGATCGAGATCAGCCTGATCACGCCCCCGGTGGGGATGAATGTCTTCGTGCTGCGGGCGGTACTGCCGGATGTGGCCACGGCGACGATCTTCCGCGGGGTGACGCCGTTCTGGGTGGCGGGCACGATTCGTGCGCTGCTGGTGCTGGTGTTCCCGGGCATCGTACTCTTCCTGCCGGAACTGCTCTATTGAGATAAGCTCGAGGCACCGATTCGCGATAAATGATACAAAAAACTGTATAAACTATATTCTTTTGTATCTAAAGTCACCCTGATTTGACGGCAGTCAAATCAGGGTGACTTTCTTTTGGCTACCCTGAAAGTGAGCAGTAACTGATACCGGATGAGGAGAGTAACAATGGAAAGGTTGTCTGATTACATTCAAGGGGAGCGCGTGGTTCGCGAGCTTCGCTATCATGCCCCCGAGGCCCTGGAAGAGCTGGCCCGGGATCTGGAGCAGCCGCTGAGCCTGCCACTGGAGCGGGCGATGATGCGGACCCTCGATGACCGTTGGGTTCCGGCCTTCAAGCCCGCCGAGGTGTTGATGCCGGCGATGATGACGACTTTCGCGGTGAGCCCGGCAGCCATTGCGGAGGAGGAGCTGGCGGTACTGGAATCTGCCTGTAACCGCTGCGAGGTGGTCGGTCACTGCTGGGGGTCGATGCGTGACGGCGTCGATGCCGAGGCGTGTGGCAGCTTCTGCCCCAACGCCGAGACCTTCATGGGTCATGGGGCCGAGCAGAGTGAACGCGCGACGGGATAAACGGCGCGAGTGTTCGTGGCCGTCGGGGCAGGGGATAGTGCAGGCGGGCACCCGCTTGAAGATGGCGTCAAGTGATCTGTCAGGCGGGTGCTTTCGCACCGCGGCAAGGATTCTCGGGATTTGGGGCGCATGGCCCCAAATCACTAAGGCCGAGGAGTTACAAGTTACTGTCGCTTCGCCACCAGTGTCAGGATGTCGTAACTGGCCACCAGCTCGTCATCCTGGTTGGTCACTTCCACGTCCCACATCACGACGCCCTGAGGATGTCCGTCCGGTGAGCTTCGGCCCTGGTCGATCTTGCGCTTGCACGTCAGACGGGCGCGGATGGTGTCCCCGGGAGCGACGGGGGTAATGAAGCGCAGGGTATCCAGGCCGTAGTTGGCCAGCACGGGGCCCTCACCCGGGTAGACGAACAGGCCGGCAGCGGCGGACAGCACGAAGTAGCCGTGGGCGATGCGTTGTCCAAACTGGGTCTTGCGCGCGGCGATATCGTCGAAGTGCATGTAGAAGTGGTCGCCGGAGAGGCAGCCGAAGTTGACAATATCCGCCTCGGTGACGGTACGGCGGTGGGTCAGCAGGGATTCGCCAATCTGCAGGTCTTCGAAGTGGCGACGGAACGGATGAACGTCATTTTCGATAACGTTCGCGCCGCGGACGTATTCACGGGTAACCGCGGCGACCATGGTCGGGGAGCCCTGGATAGCGGTGCGCTGCAGATAGTGGTGAACCGCCCGAATGCCCCCGAGCTCTTCGCCGCCACCGGCGCGTCCCGGGCCGCCGTGCTTGAGCATGGGCAGCGGAGAGCCATGGCCGGTGGATTCCTTCGAGGCTTGTGCGTCGAGGATCTGCAGGCGGCCATGCTGGGCGGCCAGTACCGGGATCATCTGTGCGGCGATGGCGGGGTCCCGGGTGGTGAGGGTGGTCACCAGGCTGCCCTTGCCCTTGGCGGCAATGGCCAGGGCCTCGTCGATGCCGTTATAGGGCATCAGGGTGGCTACCGGGCCGAAGGCCTCGATATCGTGGGCGCCACCGTCCTTGAGCGGGCTGTGGTTGATCAGCAGGTGCGGGGCGATGAAGGCGCCATTTTCGACACCCTGGCCCACGGGCGTGAAGCTGCCATCCTTGCCGAAGACGCATTCGCTGGTTTCCAGCAGTCGGTCGATGGCTTCGTTGACGTCCCGGAACTGATCGCTGGATGAGAGGGGGCCCATCCGCACGCCTTCCTCTTTCGGGTCGCCCGCGACGATCCTCGACAGCCGTCCCCTGATGGTGTCCGCCAGCGCATCCAGGTGCTCGGCCGGTACCATGACCCGGCGGATCGCGGTACATTTCTGGCCGGCCTTGGCGGTCATCTCCTTGACCACTTCCTTGGCGAAGATCCCGAATTCCTCGTCTTCAGGGCTGACATCCGGCGCCAGGATGGCGCTGTTGAGGGAATCCGCTTCGGCGTTGAAGGGAATGCTGCGGGCCATGATGTTGGGATGGCTCTTAAGCTTCCGGGCGGTGTGTGCGGAACCGGTGAAGGTGACGAAATCCTGTTCCTCCAGGCGGTCCAGCAGGTCCCCGGTGCCACCGATGATCAGCTGCAGTGCGCCTTCGGGCAGCAGGCCGGAGTCGTTGATGACGCGAACCGCGGCTTCGGTCACGTAGCTGGTGGCGGTGGCCGGCTTCACGATGCAGGGCATGCCGGCCAGGAACGCGGGAGCGAATTTCTCCAGCATGCCCCAGATGGGAAAGTTGAAGGCATTGATGTGAACGCACACGCCACGCCGGGGCACCAGAATATGAGTGCCATTGAAGTGGTTGTCCTTGCCCAGCTGGGTCACCGGCCCCTCATGGGCCACGTTGCCAGAAGGTAGTTCCTTGCGGCCGGTGGTGGCGTAGGTGAAAAGGGTACCGAAGCCGCCCTCGATATCAATCCAGGAATCCGCTCGGGTGCAGCCGGTATGATGGGAAATGTCGTACAGCTCTTCCTTGCGTTCCTGAATATAAATGGCCAACTCTTTGATGATGGCTGCGCGCTGCTGGAAATCCAGCGCCAGGAGGCTTTTCACACCGGTGTTGCGGCCGTATTCAACGGCTTGTGCAAAGTCGATGGTTTCCTCGTGGGTATGGGCAATGATATCGCCGTTGATGGCGCTTGGCAGAGCCTTGGCTGGGCTTTCACCCAGCCACTGGCCGGCAATGTAACTTTGAAGGACTGACATTAAGCGTTCTCTCAATGAAAAATTTGACCTGATTACGCATATTGATCAGCGATCATCCGATTCGCCGATTCCTTGCCGACGGCTGAAATGGTCTGAGCCATATAAGTGATCAGCTAGCCCGCAACAGCGTTCATTTTCGATGTGGTAGCTTGATTGTAAGGGTGCTATTTGTATTCAGGTAGAACAAGCCGAGCATCAGCGCTGATCGAAATCAAGGGTCACTTCATCGGAAAGGGGATGAGCCTGGCAGCTCAGAACATAGCCCGCTTCGATTTCATGTTTCTCGAGACCATGGGTCACATCCATATCCACTTCGCCTACTACCAGCTTGCACTTGCAAGTGGAGCAGACACCGGCCTTGCAAGAGTAAGGAAGATCCATGCCGTTGGCGATGCCTGCGTCGAGGATGTTCTCGCCTACCGTAGCCAGGTCGAACATCACCGAGCGGCCATCCGCAACCACCGTTACCTTGCTGCTCTTCTCTTCACCATATTCTGCGATGCGTTGCTGCGCCTTCGCTAGCATCTTTTCGGAGTCTTCCGCAGAGTTTGCGAAAAGTTCGTAATGAATCTGCTCATTGCTTAAGCCTTCGAGACGAAAGCCATGTGAAACTTCGGCCATCATGGCTTCAGGGCCGCAAATAAAAGCCTCGTCGGTATTCTTGATATCGATCAGGCCGCTTTTCTGCAGCTCATAGCCTTTCCTGTTGTCTATTTTGCCGTTAAGAAGATCCGCTCCTTGATCTTCGTAGTTCATGATATTGATCCACTGGAAGCGGTCAATATGACGGTTCTTGACGAAGCTCAGCTCATCCTTGAACATGACGGAATTGGTTCGGCGGTTACCGTAAATCAGTGTCACTTTGCTCTTGGGCTCGACATCAAGTACCGACTTGATGATAGATAGTGTCGGTGTGATGCCCGAGCCCGCGGCAATGCACATATAGCTCTTGGCATTTTCGGGGTCGAGCCTGGTATAGAAATTTCCTTGTGGTGGCATGACGTCGATCTCCATACCACGCTTGAAGTGATCATTGGCGTAGTTGGAGAACTTTCCATCCCTTACACGCTTGATACCAACGCGCATGTGGCCATCCTTGACACCGGAACAGATAGAATAGGAACGGCGTACTTCCTCTCCATCGATCCTGGTTCGCAGCGTCAAGAACTGGCCCTGAATGAAGTCGAATGTTTCCTTCAGCTCCTCCGGGACATCGAAGGTCACCCGGACGGCGGTATCTGTCTCCGGCTGGACGTCGGCGATTCTCAACGTATAGAAGTTCGTGTCAGACATCACATGGCCTATATGGTCTTGAAGTAATCGAAGGTCTCCTTGCATGCTTGACACTGGAACAGTGCCTTGCAGGCGGTGGAGCCGAATTCGCTGATGAGTCGCGTATCACGCGAGCCGCAGTGTGGGCAAAGCGCATGGGCGTCGGGTGTCAAGCCGTCCTCGGAGGCATCGGCATCATCCGGCGGGGCGATACCGTAGTTGCGTAATTTACGACGCCCCTCCTGTGTCATCCATTCGGAGCTCCAGGCCGGTGAGAGCTGCAATTTTACTTCAAGACTTTCATAGCCCCTGGCGTTCAGTGCGGCCTTGACATCCTCGGTAATGGTGTCCATCGCCGGGCATCCGGAATAGGTTGGCGTGATAGTGACGATAACATGGTCGCCTCGACGCTCGATATCGCGCAAGATTCCTAGATCCCAGATGCTCAGTGCCGGTATTTCAGGATCCTTGACCTCATCAAGCAGATCCCAGAGCTCTTTAACCTCAGAAGTGTCACGCTGTTGAAGCCGGTGGTACTGTTCCTCCGGCATTAATGAAATTTTGCTCATAAAAATCACCCATTAGCCCCGGTTACCACTGGCAGCCAGGGTAGGAGCGGTGAACAAATTGCATTTCTGTCAGCATGTGACCCAGGTTCTCAGTGTGATAGCCGATACGCCCGCCGCGTACCGCCCAGCCATCCTCAGGTACGTTCAGGGTGGCTTCCGTGAGGATACTGCTGACTTGTCGATGCCACTCGTCACGCAGCCTGGTGATATCGACGCCAATGCCATTGTCAGCCAATAATTGCTCGGTCTCGTCCATCTCGAACATTTCGTGGGTATAACCCCACAGGCTGTCCACCGCGCGCTGCGTGCGTCGGTGACTCTCCTCGGTGCCATCGCCCAGACGCAGCACCCAGTCGCGGCTACGGCGCAGGTGGTACCGGGTTTCCTTGATCGCCTTGGCGGCGATGGCTGCCAGGGTGTCGTCCTTGGACTCGACGAGCTTGGGTAGCAACAAGCTGTAATAGATATCGATGAACAGCTGGCGGACCTGAGAGTAGGCGAAGTCTTCCTTCGGCATTTCCATCAGTAGCAGGTTATGGTACTGACGGTCATCGCGCATATAGGCGAAATCGTCCTCCGTGCGCCCGTCGTTGGCTAGCTCCGACGCGTAGCCATAGAACATGCGGGCACGCCCGATGTAGTCCAGCGCTACGTTGGCATAGGCGATGTCTTCCTCCAGGAAGGGGCCACGACTCACCCATTCGGAGATTCGGTGACCCAAGACATTGGCGTCATCGCCCAAGCGAATCGCATACTCGAGGGTGGCATCCTTGATGGTGTCGCTCATTACGTGTGCTCCTGAGCAGCTACATGTTGTTGACGGCATCGGGGAGGTCGTAATAAGTCGCATGCCGATACGGTTTGTCATCGTTGGGATCGAAGAAATCTTCCGCATCATCCTCCTGGGAGGCACAGATATCGGCAGACTTGACGACCCAGATGCTCACGCCTTCGCTGCGTCGGGTATAGACATCCCGGGCATACTCAAGCGCCTGGGCGTGATCCTCGGAATGTAGGCTTCCTACATGCTTGTGATCGAGCCCGCGCTTGGAGCGGATAAAGACTTCGAAGAGTTCCAGGGCGTTATCTTGCATGGCGATGTCTCCTTAAGCGGCTTCCGTTCTATGGGCCTGTTTTTTGGCATTGTAGGCAGCCAGAGCTTCACGCACCCAGGCGCCTTCTTCATGGGCCTTGATGTGATGCTCCAGGCGCTGACGGTTACAGTGACCGTTACCAGCAATCACATTATGGAACTCTTCCCAGTCGATCTCGCCGCTATCGTAATGGTCGCGCTCTTCATTCCACTCGAGATCCTTGTCCGGATGCTCGAGCCCGAGGAACTCGATCTGAGAAGCGGTCTGATCGACGAACTTCTGGCGAAGATCATCGTTCGTCTCGCGCTTGATTTTCCACTCCATGGATTTGGCGGAGTGCGCGGATTCAGAATCGTGTGGACCGAACATCATCAGCGCCGGCCAGTAGAAGCGGTTCAGCGAGTCCTGCGCCATGGCTTTCTGCTCGGCACTGCCGTTGACCAGCGACAACATGATGTCGTAGCCCTGACGCTGGTGGAAACTCTCTTCCTTACAGATACGGATCATCCCGCGCGAATAGGGGCCATAGGAGGTCCGCTGCAGGGATACCTGGTTGACGATTGCCGCACCGTCAACCAGCCAGCCAATCGCCCCCATGTCGGCCCAGGTCAGGGCAGGGTAGTTGAAGATGGAAGCGTACTTGGCCTGGCCGCTCTGCAGCGCTTCGATCATCTCCTCACGAGTAATCCCCAGGGTTTCCGCGGCGCTGTAAAGATAGAGACCGTGGCCAGCCTCGTCCTGGATCTTCGATAACAGTATCGCCTTGCGGCGCAAGGAAGGCGCGCGATTCAGGAAGTTGCCTTCCGGTTGCATGCCAATGACTTCCGAGTGCGCATGCTGTGAAATCTGACGAATCAAGTTCTTGCGGTACTTCTCGGGCATCCAGTCCTTGGGCTCGATCTTCTCTTCTGCCTTGATCTTGTGCATGAACTGCTGTTCTTGAAGGGAAATATTTTGTTCGGAAGACATCATCATGCTCTCCAGTTATCGGTTGAGCTTATACAGCGGTGCTGTTCAGCTCAGCATAGCAGACCGACTCTTGAAGCGACACGAAAATTCAGGTTTTCTATCAAATTCTGTGTCGCCATTTATGGTATTTATATAGCTATTTGTTTATAAAGGGTTTTAATGTCGAGACTGTCGATCAACGTAAGTCTTTCACCCGCTTGGCCTTGCCCAAGGAGCGCATGACCTCTTCCACGCCGCAGACATCCACCTGGGTGCTGATGCCGATATAGGTCTTGATGGCGTGCTGCAGGTGCTTGGCCAGCTGCTCGCAGGCCACCGGATCACGGGCGACGTCGTGGCTGCACGCTTCGACCCGCACGAGCACCATGTCCATGTTGCCCTGCCGCGTGACCTCGATCTCGTAGTGGGGTGAGAGCTGTTCGATCTTGAGCAGCTGCTCCTCGATCTGGGTCGGGAAGACATTGACGCCACGGATGATCAGCATGTCATCGCTGCGCCCGGTAATCTTGTCGATGCGGCGCATGGGGCGTGCGGTGCCCGGCAGCAGACGTGTGAGATCGCGTGTCCGGTAGCGAATCACCGGCAGCGCCTCCTTGGTGAGAGTGGTGAACACCAGCTCGCCGTACTCGCCGTCCGGCAGCACTTCGCCGCTCACCGGGTCGATGATCTCGGGGTAGAAGTGGTCTTCCCAGATGGTCGGGCCATCCTTGGTCTCCAGGCACTCCATGCCGACGCCCGGACCCATCACCTCGGAGAGACCATAGATGTCCAGGGCGTCGATGCCCAGGCGCTGCTCCAGGGCGAGACGCATGTCGTTGGTCCAGGGCTCGGCACCGAAGATGCCGGTACGCAGCGGTAGTTCGCGGGGATCTATACCCTGGCGCTCCATCTCATCGGCGATGTTGAGCATGTAGGAAGGGGTGACCATGATGATGTCCGGCTCGAAGTCGCGGATCAGCTGAACCTGCTTCTCGGTCTGGCCACCCGACATGGGGATGACCGCACAACCCAGCCGCTCGGCGCCGTAGTGGGCGCCGAGCCCGCCGGTGAACAGGCCGTAGCCGTAGGCCACATGTACCTTGTCGTTACGGCTGCCGCCGGCGGCGCGGATGGAGCGGGCCACCACGTCGGCCCAGATATCGATATCGTTCTGGGTGTAGCCGACCACGGTGGGCTGACCGGTGGTGCCGCTGGAGGCATGCACGCGCACCACCTCGCTCATCGGCGTAGCGAACATGCCGAAGGGGTAGTGGTCGCGCAGGTCGGCCTTGGTGGTATAGGGCAGCTTGCCAAGGTCCTCGAGGCTCTTGATCTCCTCAGGATGCACGCCGGCCTGGTCGAAGGACTTCCGGTAGTGGGGCACATTCTCGTAGGCGTGCTTGAGGCTCCACTGCAGACGCTTGAGCTGAGTGGCGCGCAGCTCGTCGAGGCTGGCGGTGTCGGTGGACTTTACGCGTTGGTTCATGGGGGACTCCGGTCGCAGGGGGTGTTGTGAGCTGTTATTAAGGGCGCTCGATGATCAGGGCGATACCCTGACCCACGCCGATGCACATCGTGCACAGTGCATAGCGGCCATTGCGCCGCTGCAGCTCGTACGCCGCAGTGGTGACCAGGCGCGCGCCGCTCATGCCCAGCGGATGGCCCATGGCGATGGCGCCACCGTTAGGGTTCACGCGCTCTTCGTCGTCGGCGAGGCCGAGGTCACGCAGCACGGCCAGTCCCTGTGCCGCGAAGGCTTCGTTGAGCTCGATGACGTCCATCTGCTCGAGGGTCAGGCCGGTCTGGGCAAGCACCTTGCGAACGGCGGGCGCCGGGCCAAACCCCATGATGCGCGGCGGCACGCCGGCAGTCGCCATGGCTACCACGCGCGCCAACGGGGCGAGGCCGTAGCGGGTGGCGGCCGCCTCGGACGCGAGCAGAAGAGCGCAGGCGCCGTCGTTGACGCCCGAGGCATTACCCGCGGTGACGCTGAGTTCGGGGCCATTCACGCCCTTCAGCTTGGCCAGCGTCTCGAGCGTGGTGTCTGGGCGCGGATGTTCGTCGGTGTCGAACACGACCGGGTCGCCCTTCTTGCGCGGGATCTCCACCGGCACCAGCTCGTCCTTGAAACGCCCGGCGGCATTGGCCGCGCCCCAGCGCTGCTGCGAGCGCAGCGCGAAGGCGTCCTGATCCTCGCGGGAGATGTTGAACTCGGCCGCAACGTTGTCCGCGGTCTGCGGCATCGAGTGCGTCTCGAACAGTTTCTTCAACTGCGGGTTGGGGAAGCGCCAGCCGATGGTGGTGTCGTAGATTGCGGCCTGGCGCGAGAAGGCCGACTCGGCCTTGGCCATGACGAAGGGCGCGCGCGACATGCTCTCGACGCCGCCGGCGATCATCAGGCCCGCCTCGCCGGTCTTGAGGGTGCGGGCGGCGTTGCCCACGGCATCCATGCCGGAACCGCACAGGCGGTTGATAGTGGTGCCGGGAACCTCCACCGGCAGGCCGGCGAGCAGCCCCGACATGCGCGCCACGTTGCGGTTGTCTTCACCGGCCTGGTTGGCGCAGCCGTAGTAGATGTCGTCGATCTCTGCCCAGTCCACCGAGGGGTTGCGCTCCATCAGGGCGCGCATTGGCACGGCGCCCAGGTCGTCGGGGCGAACCGGGGCGAGGGCTCCGCCGTAGCGGCCGATGGGGGTGCGGATGGCGTCGATGATCAGTGCGTCTTTCATGCGTTCTCTCCGGCGGCAGTGTCTTCCAGGCGGCGGACGGTGCCGCGGACCTTGTAGGAGCGGCCGCGAAACAGAGCGACCTCGTTACCGTGCTGGTTGCGCACGGTGATGTCGTAGATGCCGGTGCGGCCGCGGCGGCTGCGTTCCTCGGCGGTGGCGGTGAGCACGTCGTTCAGCTGTCCCGGGCCCAGGTAGTCGATGCTGCAGCCCGAGGCCACGGTGGCTTCGTCATAGGTGTTGCAGGCGAAGGCGAAGGCGGAGTCAGCCAGGGTGAAGAGGAAGCCGCCGTGGCAGTTGCCGTGTCCCTGCACCATGTCCTCACGCACCGTCATGGAGAGCACCGCCCGGCCCGGGGAGACGCTCTCGATACGCATGCCCAGCCCCTGGCTGGCGCCGTCGCGGGAGAACATCGCCTCGGCGCAGGCCTCGGCCAACTGCTGGGGGTTCAGTTCGCTGTCGCTCATGTGAAGGACTCCTCGGCCAGGGCCTTGCGGCGCAGCAGGAAGGAGGCGCGATAGCGTTCCTCGCCGTAACTCTGCTGTAGATGCGTCAGGGTGCGGTGAACGAAGCGCAGCTCCAGGTCGTCGGCCCAGGCCAGCGGGCCGCGGGGATAGTTGAGGCCGGCCTGCATGGCACGGTCACCGTCGCGGGCGCTGCATACGCCCTGCAGCACGGCGTCGGCGGCCTCGTTGGCCAGCATGGCAACGGTGCGTAGCACCACCAGCCCGGGCGTATCGGTGATCCAGGCAACGTCCAGGCCCAGGCGCTGAAAAAGAGCCGTGGCCAGGTCGCGGTTCTCGGCGTCGACGCCGGGGCTGGCCGCTAGGGCGATGGCGCTGGCCTCGCCGTAGTCGAGGCAGAGATCGAAAAGCACCAGGGCCTCGAGACCTTCGTCAAGGGCGTGCTCGGTGGCGCAGCGGCCGTCGCTCAGGGCCAGGGTCAGGCCGCCCAGGTGCAAGCGCGATTGACCGGTGACGCTCCCGCGACGAACGACCTCGAGGCCTGCCTGCTCGGCGCGGGCCACCAGCGGGGCGATGGTCCCGAGCTGGCCCTCGGCGACCAGCGGCGGCAGCTCGGCCTTAACGGGCGAGGCGAAGTCGGGGACGTCGCTCTCGGCATTCTCGCTGTAGTCGTAGAAGCCCAGGCCGCTCTTGCGGCCCAGGCGACCGGCCTCGACCAGTGCTTGCTGCACCAGTGAAGGCTCGAAGCGGGTGTCGCCGAAGTAGGCGTCGAACACCGAGCGGGTCACGGCGTAGTTGACGTCGTGACCGATCAGGTCCATCAGCTCGAAGGGGCCCATGCGGAAGCCGCCGGCCTGGCGCAGCAGAGCGTCCAGGGTGGCGGGTGCGGCGGCACCCTCCTGAAGCAGACGCAGCCCTTCGGCATAGAAGGGGCGTGCTACCCGGTTGACGATAAAGCCGGGCGTGGAGCTGGCATGGACCGGCACCTTGCCCCAGGCCTCGGCGGTGGCGTAGAGGGTCTCGGCAACCTCGGCGTCGGTAGCCAGTCCCGAGATCACCTCGACCAGCTTCATCACTGGCGCGGGGTTGAAGAAGTGCATGCCAGCCATGCGCTCGGGACGCTCGAGGTTGGCGGCGATGGAGGTAATCGACAGCGAGGAGGTGTTGCTGGTCAGCAGCGTATCTGGCCCGCACAGGGATTCGAGTTCGGCGAACACCTGACGCTTGACCTCGAGGTTCTCGACGATGGCCTCCACCACCAGGCGGCTGTCGGCCAGCTCGGCAAGGCCATCCACTGGCGTCATGCGCGCGATGATGGTATCCACCTCTTGCTGGGCCATCTTGCCTCTGGCGACGCGCTTCTCGAGCTGGCGGCGTACCCCGGTGACGCCCTCCCGGGCGGCGCCGTCGCGGTTGTCGTAGAGCCGCACCGGGTGACCGGCCTGGGCGGCGACCTGGGCGATGCCGGCCCCCATGGCGCCGGCGCCGATCACGGCGATGATGTCGTTGGTTGCGAGAGCTGGCATCTCACTCCCCCTTGAAGCTGGGTTGGCGCTTGTCCATGAAGGCGCTGACGCCTTCGCGGTAGTCGTCGGTACGGCCGGCGAGGCGCTGCAGGTCACGCTCCAGGTCGAGATGGGTGTCGAAGCTGTTGTCGGTGCTGGCGTGCAGGGCGCGCTTGATCAGGGCCAGGCCGCGCGTCGGCTGGTTGGCCAGATGGTGGGCCAGGGAGAGCGCTTCATCCTGCAGGGACTCGTCATCCACGACCTTCCAGATCATGCCCCACTGTTCGGCCTGTTCGGCGCTGAGCTTGTCGCCCAGCATGGCTAGCCCCTTGGCGCGGGCCATGCCGACCAGGTGGGGGAGCGTCCAGGTGCCGCCGGAGTCGGGGATCAGGCCGATCTTGCAGAACGCCTGGATGAAGCTGGCCGAGCGAGCGGCGAGCACGATGTCACAGGCCAGGGCGATGTTGGCCCCGGCGCCGGCGGCCACCCCGTTCACCGCGCAGATGACGGGAAACGGCAGGTCCTTGAGGGTGCGCAGCATGGGGTTGTAGCGCTTCTCCAGGGACTCGCCCAGGTCCGGTGCCTCGGCGCCGGGGGCCACGTTGCGGTCGGAGAGGTCCTGGCCGGCGCAGAAGCCGCGCCCGTTGCCGGTCAGCAGCAGGGCGCGAACGCTGCCGTCCTGGCGCAGGGCCTTGAGTGCTTGACGCATCTCGGCGTGCATTTCGGCGTTGAAGCTGTTGAGGCTGTCGGGTCGATTCAGGGTGATGCGAGCGACGCCGTCTTCCACGGCGTAGAGCAGGGGCGCTTCACTCATGAGGGGTATCCTGTGTCAGTGCCCGTTGAAGGTGGCGGGGCGTTTTTCCTGGAAGGCGCGAATGCCCTCCTCGCGATCGTCGGTGCCGGCCAGCAGGGTGAAGGCGTGGCGCTCGAAGCGCAGGCCGGTAGCCAGGTCGGTATCTTCGGCCTTGTGCAGCGCCTCCCGGGCCAAGCGGACCGCCAGCGGGGCCTTGGCGGCGATGCTCTCGGCGATGGCCAGGGCGCGCTCGACGGTCAGCTCGGGCTGGGTGATCTCGCTGACCAGGCCGGCCTCCAGGGCGCGGCGGGCGTCGATCGGCTCACCGGTGAGTACCATCTGGGTTGCCAGTGACTTGCCGACGGCGCGCACCAGGCGCTGGGTGCCGCCGGCGCCGGGCATGATCCCGAGATTGATCTCGGGCTGACCAAACTTGGCATCCTCGCCGGCAATGAGAATGTCGGCGTGCATGGCCAGCTCGCAGCCGCCACCCAGGGCAAAGCCGTTGACGGCGGCGATGATCGGCTTGCCGAAGCGTGCGATGGTGGACCAGTGGCGTTGGCGAGGGTCCTCCAGCATGCCCACCAGATCACGGGCGGCCATCTCCTTGATATCGGCGCCGGCGGCGAAGGCGCGCTGGCTGCCGGTGATTACCACGGCACGCACCTCACTATCGTCCTCGGCGGCGGACAGGGTCTCGGCCAACTCGCCCAGCAGGGCAGTATTGAGGGCGTTCAGCGCCTCCGGGCGATGCAGGGTGATGCGTAGCACCCCCTGCTGTGGTCCTTCGACGATCAGGTGATTCGGCATGCTGTCCTCGTCTTCGGCATGGCGATGGCAAGACGCACGAATTCGCTGCCTGCCATGGGCGGTCATGGGGCCGAGTATAGGTTTTTTTTGATACGCATCAACCTGCAGGCTCGCGCACTGATGTATCGTGTTTCATTGAAAATGAGGTTTTTTTGCTATTTTTTCAGTAAGTTATAGCTTCGTAATGTCCACCATTGCGGAGGGGTTAGACCATGGTCGAAAGATTGCTGTTCGCCGCAGCAGAATAAGTGTAATAGATTGATATATTGACTTTTTACGCTGGAGTTCCGGCCATGGGTGGCAAGACGCGCCCGGGGAGCGGTTTGATGTTTTGTTACGCTATGAATATTCTTTCGCTCTATTCCGTATCGAATACGGCCGCTCATTGCAGGAGCCATGCATGTCTCAGCAAGCCCAGCAGATGCTCGATCGTCATCGCGAGACCCTGGACCAGGCCGTCGATGCCATCACGACCCGCGGTTACTGGACGCCCTACCCGGAAAACATCAAGAAGTATCCGGAAGAGGCCGTCAAGGGCGCCCCACAGCGCTTCGAGGCGCTGCTCAAGCGACCCTTTTCGTTGGTCAAGGCACCGGCGGTGGCCAGTCAGGTCGGCGCTGAGGTTTCCCCCTATGGTTTCGAACTGGGCGTGACCTACGACCAGCCCGAGCAGGCCGGCCTGATCAAGGCGATGCAGGCCGCCATGCCGGCTTGGCGTGATGCCGGCGCCGAAGTGCGGGTCGGGGTCTGCCTGGAGATCCTGGCCCGGCTTAACGCCATGAGCCCGGATCTGGCTCAGGCAGTGATGCATACCAGCGGCCAGGCGCCGATGATGGCCTTCCAGGCCGGCGGGCCCCATGCCCAGGATCGCGGTCTCGAGGCCGTCGCTTACGCCTGGCAGGCGATGTCGCAGGTCCCGGCGACGGCCAAGTGGGTCAAGCCCCAGGGCAAGCATGATCCGCTGGTGCTCGACAAGCGCTACCATATCGTGCCACGTGGTATCTCCCTGGTGGTGTCCTGCTCCACCTTCCCGACCTGGAATACCTACCCGGGCCTGTTCGCCAGTCTGGCAACCGGCAACCCGGTGTTCCTCAAACCGCACCCGGGGGCCATCCTTCCCCTGGCCATGACCGCCCGCGTCGCCCAGGAGGTGCTCGAGGAGGCCGGTTTCGATCCCTGTCTGGTCAGTCTCATGCCCGACAGCGTTGATGCCCCGGTGACCAAGCAGCTGGCCCTGGACCCGGCCGTCAAGCTCATCGATTTCACCGGCTCCAGCGCCTTCGGGGACTGGCTGATCGACAACGCCCGCCAGGCCCAGGTTTTTGCCGAGAAGTCCGGCATCAATACCGTGATCATCGACAGCGTCGACAATCTCAAGGCGGTGGCCCAGAACCTGGCCTTCGCACTGAGTCTCTACTCCGGCCAGATGTGCACCACTACCCAGGCCATCTATGTGCCGAAAGGGGGGATCGAGACCGCCGAGGGGCCCCTGAGCTTCGACGAGGTTGCTGGCGCCCTGGCCAAGGCCGTCGAGAAGTTCCTCTCCGATAACGACCGCGCCTGCGCGGTGCTCGGGGCCATCCAGTCGCCGGCGACCGCGGCACGCATCGATGAGTGCCGCGGCCTCGGAGAGGTCCTGCTTGACAGCGAGCCCCGCGAGCATGCCCAGTTTCCCAAAGCGCGCGTTCATACCCCGCTGCTGCTCAAGGTCGACGCCAGCCAGCGCGATGCCTACAGTGAGGAGCGCTTCGGACCGATCAGCTTCGTGATCGCCACCGACAGCACCGACCACAGCATTCATCTGGCCCGCGAGGTGATCGGCGAGAAGGGGGCGATCACGCTGGGTGCCTATACCACCGATGACGGCGTGGCCGAGAAGTTCGAGACGTTAGCCATGGAGGTGGCGGCACCGCTTTCGCTCAACCTGGATGGCGGCGTGTTCGTCAACCAGTCCGCCGCCTTCAGCGATTTCCATGCAACCGGGGGCAATCCGGCGGCCAACGCCTCGTTGAGCGACCAGGCCTTCGTGACATCCCGCTTCGTGGTGGTGCAGAGCCGCCGTCACGGCCAACCGGAATAAGGAGGCACACATGCCCTGTTATCGACTCGAGGGGGTGACGCCGGTGGTGCATCCTACCGCCTATGTACACCCCACCGCGGTGCTGATCGGTGACGTCATCGTCGGCCCGGGCTGCTATGTGGGACCCGGGGCGGTGATGCGCGGCGACTTCGGACAACTGGTACTGGAGGAGGGCGCCAACCTCCAGGATACCTGCGTGATGCACGGCTTCCCCGGCTGCGTCACCCGGGTGGAGAAGAATGGCCATATCGGCCACGGCGCCGTGCTTCATGGCTGCGTGGTGGGCCAGGATGCCATGGTGGGTATGAACGCGGTGGTGATGGACGGCGCTGTGATCGCCGCGCGCTCCATTGTCGCCGCGGCGGCCTTCGTCAAGACCGGCTTCGAATGCCCGCCGCAGTCGCTGGTGATGGGGGCCCCGGCCAAGGTCAAGCGTGAGCTGAGCGACCAGGAGGTGGCCTGGAAGCAGCAGGGCACACGTGAGTATCAGCGCCTGACCGAGCGCTGCCGCGACAGCCTGGAGCCCTGCGAGCCGCTGGCCGAGCTGGACGTCGACCGTCCCCGGCTGAACGCCGGAGACACTCAGCCCAAACAGCAGACCCTCGACAAGGGCCAGGCCTCATAAGCTAAGAGATCATTCAATGAGGCCCATCGTGGCCGACGGTACCTCAAAGCGCCCTCTGCCATGGCA
This sequence comes from Halomonas sp., assembly GCF_034520545.1. Classification (GTDB taxonomy): domain Bacteria; phylum Pseudomonadota; class Gammaproteobacteria; order Pseudomonadales; family Halomonadaceae; genus Halomonas. The sequence continues at coordinate 87,266 of NZ_JAXHNN010000011.1, read as the reverse complement.
GGGGGCGCTTGCGTTTGCGGGCCAAGGGTAGGCGCTAGACATAGCCCGGTGGGTTGGCGCTTAGCGGGCTCCGACCTCGTTGGCGCGAATGCCACTTTTACTCCAGCCCTCCGAAGCGCTGGTAGAAGTTTGGGCCAGGCGCCGGCAGCGGACCCTCGGCGGTTTCCAGGTGACGGTCGAGCCAGCGTTCGGCGCGCTGGTAGATGGTGCGATAGATGTTGCGGCACAGCTGGTGAGCATTGCGCCCCTCCCAGGCGGTGGGCAGCAGTTCGTCGGGCAGTTGGGGGTCACGCAGCTGTACCCGCCGGTATTCATGGATCAATAGGGTGCGGGCGATGAAGCAATCTTCCTCGCCGAGGTGGTTTTCCTCGTTGAGTGCTTTCCACAGCGGGCGGAATAGGGTCAGAAACCACTGATAGTGTTCAGCAAGCTCATCGAGGTTCCAGCTTTCCCGTACCTGCAGGCGCAGGGGCTTGCTGGCCAGTGGCTCCAGGGCCTCGGTCTGCATGACGATGACATCGTCGGCGTTTCCAATCTCCTGCAGGGCGGCAATGGCTTCGGCGCGGCTGAGCATGGGGTGGGCAAGCAGGCCGGGGGCGAAGTGGCCGAAGCCCAGCCACTCCAATTCATCCCGCACCTTCTGGCGGCGTGCGGTGTCCAGCTGGCTCAGTAGCACAAGGGTCCATTGGCCCGACCAGTGTGCCTGAGCGCCGTGATAGACGCGCTTGAAGGCCTGTTCGAAGCGGCGGCGCCCCGGCCCGCTCAGGCTGTAGTAGCTTCGTCGGCCGACCTTCTCGCCCTGCAGCCACGTTTCCCGCGTCAGCCGATAGACCGAGGTGCGTACGAGTCGCTCGTTGATGCCGATCGGTTCCAGTAGCTTCGACAGGCTGCCCAGCCAGACGGTACCGCCGCGTGGCGCTATCGCATCACCGTAGAGGGTGATGATCAGCGAGCCGGCGCGAATCGGCCGGCGTTTCTGGAAGTTGTCGACAAGAGTAGCGACACACTCTGAGGCGGATGACATGAATACGAGCCGGTTCCCTCTTCCAGGTATTGCGAACAGCCCTGGTTTCGAGCGCGTCTAGACCATGGCGGGTAAATGTTACTGCAAAGGATATTTTACCACAGAAAGTGTATCAGACCGCTCGGCGCTATCGGTGGCGGCTGTGATGTCGCGGTCAGGACGTGCTGCAGATGGCGGGGGTGGCCGCGGCGTCACGGTCCATCACCAGGCGCACGTAGAAGTTGCCGGCCATGTTGCAGCGCGTGCGCCCGTTGCCGGTGAAGTCGACGAAGCAGTCCTGCTGGGAGTGGCCCCCGGCGCTCACCTGATTCCAGTACCAGCCATGCGGCGTGTCGGGAAACCGAGCTGGGACGCATCCGTTGCCAGCGAGCGCAATCGGAAGCGTGGCAGCCCCAGGCAGGCGCGTGGCGGCTAGCTGCATGGCGACCCGCGGCCTGCGCACGCCTCGACCACGAGCTCGCGCGGCCGTGGAGAACGCGCACCAGCCCAGGCTGCGCGGTGATTTCGGCGGCGGTGTCGCGTACTCGTGCGCCCAGTTCGGCCAGTCGCTCCTCGGGTATGCGGGCCTTTGGGCCGGAAACCGAGATGGCGGCCAGTGGGATGCCGTGTTCGTCGTGGAGGCAGGCGGCCACGCAGTGGAGGCCGATGGCGTGCTCTTCCCGATCACAGGCGAAGCCCTGGCGGCGGATCTCGGCCAGTCCCTCACGCAGCGCTTCGGAAGTGTGCAAGGTGTTCTCGGTGACGCGGGCCAGGCCCCGCTCGTCGAGAATGCGCTCGAAATCGTCGTCAGGCAGCCAGGCCATCAGTGCCTTGCCGACACCCGAGGCGTGCAGCGGCGCCCGGGAGCCGAGCCGGGTGATCATGCGCATCATCTGGGGTGACTCGCTCTGGGCCAGGAAGACCGCCGTGCCGTTGTCGCGCACGCCGAGATTGGCCGTCTCGCCGGTCTGGGCGGTGAGGCGGCGTAGGAAGGGGCGGCTGGTGCCCACGAAGTCGCGGGCCTCGATGAAGCTGTTGCCGATGCGGAAGGTCTTTACGTCGATCTTCCATACGCCGAGCTCGCTGTCCTGGGTCACGAACCCCTGGCTCTGCAGGGCCTGCAGCAGCCGGTGGGTAGTGGAAGGAGCGAGATCCGCCTGCTCGGCCACTTCAGACAGTGCCAGGCCGCCGGGACTAGCCGACAGGCGCTCGAGCAGATTGAGTCCGCGCACCAGCGACTGGCTGTGGCCGCTGGTACTCTTGCCTGACCCGGCGGGTCGTCCCGCTGTTCTGCGCTTGCCGTCGCTCACCCGGTTTGTCCTCTTGCCACGTTATTTGGAGGCTACAGGATACCGTGTCGACTTGGCGCTGTCGCGGTTGCGGAAATGGCTTCCATCCAGCCCCGACACCGCGTCTTTAGCGGTGTCGCCACTCGGGCGAACGCTTCTCGATGAAGGCGTCGATGCCCTCGCCGGCATCCTCGGCCATCATGTTCCGTGCCATCACATCCCCGGCATAGGCGTAGGCCTCGTCCAGAGGCATCTGCAGCTGGCGGTGGAACATCGCCTTGCCGGTGCGCACCGCCACGGCACTCTTGGCGCAGATGCTGGCGGTCAGCTGGTTCACGGCCTCATCGAGGGCCGCGTCGTCGGCAACCCGGTTGACCAGCCCCCAGTCGTGGGCGCGGTCGGCGTCGATGAACTCACCGGTAAATAACATCTCCATGGCCCGCTTGCGGCCGACATTGCGCGAGAGTGCCACCGCCGGGGTGGAGCAGAACAGTCCGGCATTGATGCCCGAGACGGCGAAGCGTGCCGAGCGGGCGGCCACGGCCAGATCGCAGCTGGCCACCAGCTGGCAGCCGGCCGCGGTGGCGATACCCTGGACTCTGGCGATCACTGGCACCGGCAGGGCGACGATGGCCTGCATCAGTGCCCCGCAGCGTGCGAAGAGCCGCTGGTAGTAGGCCTCGTCGGGCGTGGCGCGCATCTGCTTGAGGTCATGGCCGGCACAGAAGGCGCGGCCCTCGGCGGCGAGCACCACGCAGCGCACGCCCTCATCGTTGGCCAGGCGGTCGAGTTCGCCGCCCAGTGCCTCGAGCATCTCTTCGGAGAGGGCATTGAAGTGCGTCGGCCGGTTCAGCGTCAGGGTGGTCACGCCATCGAGATCGTGGCGCCGAACGAGGGGGCTGTCATCCTGCATGCTGGGGTCTCCGATGAAAGGGAATGCCCCCCAGAATAGCACCTCGGGGGCCTTCCTCGCCGGGGTAGGTGTCGTCAGACGTCGCTGCGGAAGGGGCGCTCCTCGTTGGGCAGGATCAGGTTGAGGACGATGGCGCACAGCGCGCCGGGGATCAGCCCCGATTCTATGATCGCCTGGAGGTTGTCGGAGAGGTTGGCATAGAGCCCCTCCTGAGCCGGCAGGCCGATGGCCGCCGACAGCGAGACCCCGATGATCACCATGTTGCGCTTGTTGAAGTCGATATGGGAGAGCATCTTGATGCCGGCGCTGGCGATCATGCCGAACATGATCACCACTGCGCCGCCGAGTACCGCATTGGGAATGCTGGAGACGATGGCGCCGAGCTTGGGCAGCAGGCCGGCGATGACCAGGAAACCGCCACCGATGGCTACCACGTAGCGGCTGACCACCCCGGTCAGCGCCACCATGCCGACGTTCTGGCTGAAGCTGATCTGGGGGAAGGCGTTGAAGATGGCGGCGAAGACGCTGGCGAGGCCGTCGGCCATCACCCCGCCGGAGAGTTCCTTCGCCGTGGGCGCGCGATCCAGCCCCCCCGCGGTGGTGCCGGCGATATCACCGATCGACTCGGCGCAGGTCACCACGGCCAGCAGCACCACCGGCAGCACCGCGGCCCAGTGGAACTCCAGGCCGATGGCCAGCGGCGTGGGCAGCGAGACCCAGGCGGCGCCACCGATGGCGGAGAAATCCACCAGGCCGAAGGCGGTGGCCGCTACGTAGCCGGCCAGCAGGCCGATCAGCGGGGCCGCCTCAGACCATATGCCGCGACCGAACTGGTGAAGGCCCAAGGTGATGAGCAGCACCAGTCCCGCCAGCAGCAGGTGGTGCGAGGCCCCGAAGTCCTCGGCGCCGAAGCCGCCGCCTACATAGGCCAGGCCCACCGGCATCAGCAGGGTGCCGAGCATGATCACGAAGGTGCCGGTGACCACCGGCGGGAAGAGGAAGCGGAACCAGGGCAGGAAGAGCCCCACCAGAGCCATGGCCACCCCGCCGCACAGCGCCGCGCCCAGGGCCGCCGGCAGCCCCATGCCCACGGCGATGGGGATCAGTACCGGCACGAAGCCGAAGCTGGTGCCCATGACGATGGGCAGCCGGGCCCCGATGGGACCGAGCCCCAGCGATTGCACCAGGGTGGCCACCCCGGCCACGAACATGGCGGCCTGGATCATGAAGGTGGTCTGCTCGGCGGAGAGGTCCGCGGCACCGGCGATGATGATGGGCACGGTCACGTTGCCGACGAACATCGCCAGCACGTGCTGCAGCCCCAGGGGAATGGCGCGTCCCAGGGGCGGCATGGCGTCCACGTCCCGGGTGCTGCGCACCCGATGCTCCGTCCTTGCGTCGCTGGATTCGGTGGTCATGGGGGTGTCTCCTGTTGTCATTGTTGGACGTGGTTGAACACGGCTGGAAACGGGAAGGGAATCAGAGTGACCCGCGCAGCTCGCGGGCGGCCTGGTCATGGCGGGCCAGCAGGGCGTCGAGGTCGAAGTCTCGGGGTCGGCCGTCCTCGATGCGCCAACGCCCGGCGACCATCACCCGGTCGGCGCGATGGGCCCCGCACAGCAGTAGGGCCGCCACCGGGTTCTCGGCTCCCGAGAAACGAGCCTCATCGAGCCGGAACAGCGCCAGGTCGGCCTGCTGGCCGGGCGCCAGTCCGCCGATGTCGGTGCGGCCCAGGCACCCCGCCGAGCCCTGGGTGGCCCAGCGGATCACGTCGTCGTGGGTCACCTGGCTCGGCGAGTAGCGCAGCCGGCCCAGCAGCAGGGCCTGGCGCATCTCCTCGGCCAGGTTGGAGTGATCGTTGGAGGCCGAGCCGTCCACCGCCAGGCCCACCGGGCAGCCGGCCGCCTCGAGCTCCAGAGTTCGGCACATGCCGGAGCCCAGCACCATGTTCGACGACGGGCAGTGGGCGATGCCGGTGCGGGCCTGCCCCAGGCGAGCGACTTCCTGGTCGTTGAAGTGGATGCCATGGGCCAGCCAGGTGCGCGGGCCCAGCCAGCCGGTGGCTTCCAGGTAGTCCAGCGGGCGCATGCCGAAGAGTCGCTGGCAGTAGGCCGTCTCGTCCTCGGTCTCCGCCAGGTGGGTGTGCAGGCGTACGTCCTTCTCCTCGGCCAGGCGGGCGCTCTCCTGCATCAGCTCGCGGCTCACCGAGAAGGGCGAGCAGGGCGCCAGGGCAATGGTGGTCATGGCGCCGTCACCGCGCTGGTGATAGGCGTCGATGAGGCGGGCGCTCTCGTCGAGGATGGTGGCCTCGTCCTGCACCACCGACTGGGGCGGCAGGCCGCCGTCGTCTCGGCCCACGCTCATCGACCCCCGGGTGAGGGCGGCACGCACGCCGAGGCGACGGGCGGTTTCCACCTGGACATCGATGGCGCTCTCCAGCGCGCCGGAGAAGACGTAGTGATGGTCGGCCACAGTGGTACAGCCGGACATCAGCAGCTCGGCCATGGCGAGTTCGCTGGCCAGCGCCAGTTGGGGTTCGGTGAGGTTGGCCCAGACGTCGTAGAGGGTCGTCAGCCAGGGAAAGAGTTCCTTGTTCAGGGCCGGCGAATAGGCGCGGGTCAGGGTCTGGTAGAAGTGATGGTGTGTGTTCACCAGCCCCGGCAGCAGCACATGCGCCGAAGCGTCGAAGGTCGTGTCGATCGGCGTCGCGGGGGTGCCGCCCGCCGGCACGGCCTCGACGATGCGCGAGTCGCGGATCACCACACCGCCGGCGGCACGCGTATCGCTGCAGGCGAGGGGAGCCCGGATCCATAAGGTCTGTGAAGTCGGCTTCATGTGTGTACTTTCAGTATCAGTCAATAAGCGGCATGGATTGTGTACAAAGTGATAGGGTAAGTGTGATCTGTCAAGTCGTGGTAGAACCATGAAAAAGCCGCCGCGTCATCGACGCGGCGGCTTTGGTCTGCCGAAGGAGGGCGGGGCTCAGCCGGCGTAGCTGCTCTCCGAGTAGAGCACCCGTACGCGCAGGGTATGCTTCACCTGGCGCAGGGCCTCCAGCGCCCGCGAGCCGTAGGCCTTGTCCACGTCGATGACCACGTAGCCGATGCGCTCATTGGTCTGCAGGTACTGGCCGAGGATGTTGATGTCGTTCTCGGAGAGTACGCGGTTGATCTCGGAGAGGACCCCGGGCACGTTTTCGTGGATGTGCAGGAGACGGTGCTTGCCCGGGTGAGCCGGCAGGGCCACCTCGGGGAAGTTGACCGAGCTGACGGTGGTGCCGTTGTCGGAGTAGGTGACCAGCTTCTCGGAGACCTCGATGCCGATGTTCTCCTGGGCCTCGAGGGTGGAGCCGCCGATGTGCGGGGTGAGAATGACGTTGGACAGACCGCGCAGCGGGCTCTCGAACTCCTCGTCGTTGCCCTTGGGCTCTACCGGGAAGACGTCGATGGCGGCGCCGTGGAGGCGACCGGCCTTCAGTGCCTCGGCGAGGGCCTCAATCACCACCACGCTGCCGCGGGAGGCGTTGATGAGGATGGCGCCCGGCTTCATCAGGGCGATCTCGGCTTCACCGACCATCCAGCGGGTGGAGGGCAGGTCCGGCACGTGCAGGCTGACCACATCGGCCCGGGCCAGCAGTTCCTCGAGGCTTGCCACCTGGCGAGCATTGCCCATCGCCAGCTTGGTTATCACATCGTAGTAGATGACGTCGAAGCCCAGCGACTCGGCGAGCACCGAGAGCTGCGAGCCGATGCTGCCGTAGCCGATGATGCCGAGGGTCTTGCCGCGCGCCTCATGGGCGTTCTTCGCGGATTTCATCCAGCCGCCCCGGTGGGCGCTGGCGCTCTTCTCGGGGATGCCGCGCAGCAGCATGATCGCCTCGGCCAGCACCAGTTCGGCTACCGAGCGTGTGTTGGAGAAAGGCGCGTTGAAGACGGGGATGCCTCGCACCAGAGCAGCATCGAGATCCACCTGGTTGGTGCCGATACAGAAGCAGCCCACCGCGACCAGCTTCTCGGCCGCGTCGAAGACGCGCTCGTTGAGTTGAGTCCGCGAGCGGATGCCGATGAAGTGGACGTCGCGGATCTTCTCGATCAGCGTTGCCTCGTCCAGCGAGGTCGGCAGGTGCTCGATGTTGGTGTAACCGGCATTGAGTAGATTGTCCACCGCGCTCTGGTGGACGCCCTCGAGCAGCAGGATCTTGATCTTGCTCTTGTCCAGGGACGTTTTGGCCATGGTCGATTCAACCCCTTGGTCGGCGCGCGCCGCTTGCATGTGTCATGAAGATGCTGAAGAGCCTATGGCCCGCCGGAGAGGGGCTAGGACAGGCTCGAAACAGGGCCGGTAGCTTACCACAGCCGCCATGAGCGAGGATGAAAATGCTGAGCTTCCGGAGTGAATGGCATGCAAGTTGGGTGAGACCGGGCCGGGGCAGACGACCCCCCGGGGAGAGCGTGTATACTGTCCGCCCATGTACAAGCCACCAGCGAGAAAGGCGATGGCGGAACATCACAGCCAAGGAAACGGCGAGGAGCCGGCACCGGCCGACTTCGCCGCCACCGTCGAGCGGCTCGAGCAGCTTGTCGAGCGACTGGAGTCCGGCGAACTGTCGCTGGAGGGGTCGCTGGCCGCCTTCGAGCAGGGGGTGCGCCTGACTCGAGACGCCCAGCGTCGGCTCGACGAGGCAGAGCTGAGAGTGCGCACCCTGACCGAGGGCGAGGCCGGCGGGGTTGACCTGCAACCCTTCGACGCCCCTTCTGCGGAGGACGATGGTGAGCGCTGATTCCCTAGCAGGACGCCTGGCCGCGGATCGTGCCCGGGTCGATACGGGTCTCGAGGCGCTCTTCACGGCGCGCTCGGCCCCTTCGCCGCGTCTCGAAGCGGCCATGCGCCACGGCCTGCTGGTGGGTGGCAAGCGGCTGAGGCCGGTGCTGGTCTATGCGGCCGGCCGTGCCCTGGACGCCGCGGACGACGATCTGGATGCCCCGGCCATGGCACTGGAACTGGTTCATGCCTACTCGCTGGTCCATGACGACCTGCCGGCCATGGACGATGATGACCTGCGCCGCGGCCAGCCAACGGTGCATCGCGCCTATGACGAGGCCACCGCGATACTCGCCGGTGATGCGCTTCAGGCCCTTGCCTTCGAGGTGCTGGCGCGGACCGCCCACCCCCGGCTGCCGGCACTGGTCGCCAGCCTGGCCGGCGCCGCCGGACGCGACGGCATGGTGGCCGGCCAGGCGCTGGATCTCGCCGCGGTCGGCGGGCATCCTGATTCGGCGGCGCTGGCAGCCATGCATGGCCACAAGACCGGTGCGCTGATCCGCGCCGCCGTGCGTCTCGGCGGCCTGGTTGCCGTCGACGAGGCCGACCCGCGGCTGGCGGCCCTGGACGCCTATGCCGATGCCATCGGCCTGGCCTTTCAGATCCACGACGACGTCCTCGACGTGACCGGCGATACCGCTACCCTGGGCAAGACCTCAGGGGCGGATGCCGCCCGGGCCAAGCCCAACTATCCGAGTCTGCTGGGGCTCGAGGGCGCTCGCCGGCGGGCCGATGAGTTAGTCGAGACGGCCTTGGCGGCTCTGACGCCACTGGGCGTGGCCGCCACTCCCCTGGCCGACCTGGCCCGCTACATGATCGAGCGTGACCATTGACACTACAGGGTCTACATGAAGCTGTTCGATGACATCCCCGTCGAGCGTCCGGCCACGCCGCTGCTCGATACCCTGGAGACACCGGCGGCGCTGCGCGCCATGAATGCCGGCCAGTTGGCCCAGGTGGCCGATGAGCTGCGCGCCTATCTGCTCTATAGCGTGGGCGTTTCCGGCGGCCATTTCGGCGCCGGTCTGGGCGTGGTGGAGCTTACCGTGGCCCTGCATCAGGCGTTGGAGACCCCTTACGACCGCCTGGTATGGGATGTGGGCCACCAGGCCTATCCCCACAAGATTCTCACCGGGCGTCGTGAGGCGATGACCGGCATCCGCCAGTACGGCGGCCTTGCTGCCTTCCCGCGGCGCGCCGAGTCGGAGTACGACACCTTCGGCGTGGGCCATTCGAGCACCTCGCTCTCTGCGGCCCTGGGCATGGCCCTGGCCGCCCGCACCCGCGGCGAGAAGCGCCGCGTCTGTGCGGTGATCGGCGATGGCGCCCTGACCGCCGGGATGGCCTTCGAGGCCCTGGCGCATGCCGGTCACGTGGATGCCAACCTGCTGGTGGTGCTCAACGACAACGAGATGTCGATCTCCGAGAACGTCGGTGGCATGGCGAGCTACCTCGCGCGCATCCTGGTCAGCAAGCCCTACCTCAACATGCGCGAGAGTGGCAAGAAGGTGCTCTCTCACCTGCCCGGTGCCCTGGAGTTGGCACGGCGCACCGAGGAACACATGAAGGGCATGGTCAGCCCGGCCACGCTCTTCGAGGAAATGGGCTTCAACTATATTGGACCCATCGACGGCCACGATTTGCCGTTATTGATCGATACCCTGCATAACATGCGCGACCTGGAGGGGCCTCAGTTCCTTCATGTTAAGACGTGCAAGGGCAAGGGCTTCCTGCCCGCCGAGGCCGACCCTATCGGCTACCACGCCATCACCAAGCTGGAAAAGAACGGCGAGACGCCACCGCCGCTCAAGCCAAAGAGCCCACCGGCAAGCCGCCAGCAGAAGTACTGCCGTGTCTTCGGCAACTGGCTGTGCGACATGGCGGCGGTGGACGAGCGCCTGGTCGGCATCACGCCGGCCATGCGCGAGGGCTCCGACCTGGTGCGCTTCTCGAAGGAGTACCCCGAGCGCTACTTCGACGTGGCCATCGCCGAGCAGCATGCGGTGACCCTGGCCGCGGGCCTGGCCTGCGAGGCCATGAAGCCCGTGTTGGCGATCTACTCCACCTTCCTGCAGCGCGGCTATGACCAGCTGATCCATGACGTGGCGGTGCAGGAGCTCGATGTCACATTCGCCATCGACCGCGCCGGCCTGGTGGGCGAGGACGGCCCCACCCACCACGGCAGCCTGGATCTCTCTTACCTGCGCTGCGTGCCGGGGCTGGTGGTGTTGGCACCCGCCGATGAGGCCGAGTGCCGCGCGATGCTCAGTGCCGCCTACCACCACCCCGGCCCGGCCGCGGTGCGCTATCCGCGTGGCACCGGCCCGGGCGTCGCGACGCCCGAGCACCTCGAGCCGATCGAGATCGGCCGCGCCGAATGGCGGCGTCGTGGCACTGGAGGCGAGGTACGAGTGGCCCTGCTGGCCTTTGGCAGCCTCAATGGGCCGGCGGCGGAGGTGGCCGAACGCCTCGCGGCTAGCCACCTCAACATGCGTTCGATCAAGCCGCTGGACCGTGACGCCGTACTGGCCGCGGCCGACGATCACGACCTGCTGGTGACCCTGGAGGAAAACGTGGTCGCTGGCGGGGCCGGCAGCGCGGTCAACGAACTGTTGATGGCCGAGGGAGTGCAGGTGGAGGTGCTCAATCTCGGGCTACCCGATGCCTTCATCGAGCATGGCAAGCCTGCCGAGCTGATCGCCGAGTGCGGCCTGGACGCGGATGGCATCGAGGCCTCGATCCGCGCCCGGCTACCCTGAGATTTCACTTTACTGTCACGAGGTTGCGATGCTGTTCCTGATACTGATCGGTGCCCTGCTGGGGCTGGCCATCGGCGGCCCCATCGGCCTGCTGGTGGGCGGCGCCCTGGGTTACTGGCTGGGAAAGTCCCTGCGAAAGCGCCTGATGAACAAGCTCCTCGGCGCCCAGTCGCAGTTCCTGGAATCGACCTTCGCCGTCATGGGTTGCCTGTGCAAGGCCGATGGCCAGGTCTCCGAGGACGAGCTGGAAGCCTCCCGGCAGCTTTGGGATCGGTTGAGACTCGGCGAGGCCCAGCGCGCCCAGGCTCGCGCAGACTTCAACCGCGGCAAGGACCCCAACTTCGATCTGGACGCCGAGCTGGCCAAGATTCGCCACATCGCGGCGAATCAGCCAGCCCTGCGCCAGGTCTTCCTGCAGGTGCAGCTGGCCGCGGTGGCCGCCGATGGCGAGCTGCACCCCGCCGAGCACGAGATGCTGATGCGGGTGGTGCGGGGCCTGGGCTGCAGCGAGGCCGAGATTGCCCAGATCGAGGCCATGTTGCGTGGTGGCTCCGGAGGCGCGGATGAACATGGTCCATCGCTGGAGGATGCCTACCGGGTGCTGGGCGTCGATCAGGACGCCACTGACGCCGAAATCAAGAAGGCCTATCGCCGCCTGATGAGCGAGAACCATCCCGACAAGCTCGCCGCCAAGGGGTTGCCCGAGAGCATGCGCGAGGTCGCCAAGGAGCGCACCAGCGAGATTGGCAGCGCCTACGAGCGCATTCGCAAGGCCCGTGATGCCTGATATGGCTCAGGCCGTGAAGGGCAGTACGGTAGTGTAGACCGCGAAATAGTGACAGGTGCTGCCGCCCATGACGAACAGGTGCCAGATGGCGTGGTTGTAGGGGATGGCACTGATGGCATAGAAGGCCACCCCCAGGGTATAGATGACGCCGCCGGCGACCAGCAGAGTGAGGCCGGTATCGGAAAAGCGAGCCGCCAGTTCGTCGCCGGCGAAGACAATCAGCCAGCCCATCACCAGATAGATAGTGACTCGCAATGCCGCGAAGCGGTGGGGCCAGGCCAGCTTCAAGGCGATGCCGGCTATCGCCAGGGACCACACGGCGGCGAACAGCGTCCAGCCCGTCGGGCCGCGCAGGTTGACCAGCAGAAAGGGCGTGTAGGTGCCGGCGATCAGCAGGTAGATCGCACAGTGGTCCAGCAACTGGAACATGCGCTTCAGGCGTGGGTGGCGGACGCCATGGTAGAGGGTGGAGACGGTGTAGAGCAGCACCAGGCTTGCGCCATACAAGCCGATACCCACGAGCTTCCAGGGGTCGATCCGAGTGGCCAGGCTGGCCAGCACGAGCAGTACTACTACCCCGACAAGGCTGAGCACCGCACCGATGCCATGGCTGATGCTGTGAACCAGTTCCTCGAGGCCGCTGAAGGGTGCCTCGTCGTCGCGGGTGGGTTGCATCTTCAGGGAGCCTCTTGGCAAGGAGCCGCCCCGATACCGGGAGCCGGTGGCTCAGGGCTTGCGTTCAATATCCACGTCACTGGCCTGAGTGAAGTCGCCCAGCGCCATCATGTGGCCCAGCTTGCCGGCCTTGGTGGTGAGATATTGTTCGTTGTGCGGATTCAGACCGGTGGTCAGCGGGACGCGTTCCTTTACCACCACGCCAGCCTGGGTCAGGGAGTCGACCTTGCGAGGATTGTTGGTCATCAAGCGTAGCGCCTTGATACCCAGGTGATCGAGCATCGGCACGCAGAGGTCGTAGCGGCGCAGGTCGGCAGCGAAGCCCAGCTGCTCGTTGGCTTCCACGGTGTCGGCGCCGGCATCCTGGAGATGGTAGGCACGGATCTTGTTGAGCAGGCCGATACCGCGACCTTCCTGACGCAGGTAAAGCAGCACGCCCCGCCCTTCCTCGGCGATGCGCTTGAGCGCTTCCTGCAGCTGGAAGCCGCAGTCGCAGCGCATGGAGAAGAGCGCATCGCCGGTCAGGCACTCGGAATGGACCCGCCCCAACACCGGTTCGCCATCGGCCACGTCACCCAGAGTAAGGGCGATATGATCCTTGCCAGTGGCGTCATCCTCGAAGCCGTGCATGATGAAAGTGGCCCAGGGAGTGGGCAGCCGGGAGGCGGCGATGAATCGAATCGTCACGATGTACCTCGGTGGAAGACCACGGCAATGCCGACGGGGTAAAGGATCATTCTATCAGGAAGGCCGGGCTGGCTCATCGTTGTGTCACGGGGCTCATCCCCGGGCCTTTCGATGGGGTACAATGGCGCCCACATTTTCCGTGGATGAGCGCCCGCATGGAACTCAAGAACGACCGCTTTCTGCGCGCCCTGGCGCGTCAACCCGTCGACCGCACCCCGGTGTGGATGATGCGCCAGGCCGGCCGCTACCTGCCGGAGTATCGCGAGGTACGTGGCCATGCCGGTAGCTTCATGGACCTGTGTCGCAACCAGGAGCTGGCTTGTGAAGTCACCCTGCAGCCGCTGGAGCGTTATTCTCTGGACGCGGCCATACTCTTCTCGGATATTCTGACCATCCCTGATGCCATGGGGCTGGGGCTCTACTTCGAGACCGGTGAAGGCCCGAAATTTCGCAAGCCGGTGCGCACCTCAGCCGAGGTGAATGCCCTGCGGGCGCCGGATGCCGAGCGCGACCTGGACTACGTGATGCGGGCGGTCTCGACCATCCGCCGCGAGCTAAACGGTCGGGTGCCGCTGATCGGCTTCTCCGGCAGCCCCTGGACGCTGGCCACCTACATGGTGGAGGGCGCGTCGAGCAAGGACTTCCGCCACGTCAAGACGATGCTCTACGATGCGCCGGACACCATGCACCGGCTGCTCGATACCCTGGCCCATGCGGTCACCGACTACCTCAACGCCCAGATTCGTGCCGGCGCCCAGGCGGTGCAGATCTTCGATACCTGGGGCGGTGCACTTTCCACGCCGGCCTACCTGGAGTTCTCGCTGCGTTACATGGAGCAGATTGTTGCCGGCCTGATACGCGAGCACGAAGGACGTCGGGTGCCGGTAATCCTGTTCACCAAGAACGGCGGCCAGTGGCTCGAGCACATCGCGGCGACCGGCTCCGATGCCGTTGGCCTCGACTGGACCACCGAACTCTCCGATGCCCGGGCCCGGGTCGGGCATCGTGTCGCCCTGCAGGGCAACCTGGACCCTCACGTGCTGTTTGCCCGCCCCTCTGCGATCCGTGCAGAAGTGGCGCGCACCCTCGACAGTTTCGGCCACGGACCCGGCCATATCTTCAACCTGGGACACGGCATCAACCAGTTCACCGATCCGGATCATGTCACGGCCTTCATGGACGCCCTGCATGATCTGAGTCCGGCCTATCATCGCAACATCGCCCATGGCTGACTGGTTTCACCGGTTGGTCGTGGGGGAAGATTCATCGTGGCGTCGCCGCTGGGCCGTGCTGGCCTGCCTGGCGGCCCTGGTGATTGCCTGGGGCAGTCTGACGCCGAGCAGCGAGCTGCCCGAGACACTGCCCTGGGACAAGGCCAGCCATTTCATCGGCTATGCCGGCCTGGCAGGCCTGATCGGGCTCGCCGGCGTCTACCTGCCGCTTGGCTTCCTGGCTGCGCTGCTGCTGGGCATCGCCATCGAATTTGCCCAGCTCCTGGTTCCCGGTCGCAGCGGCGGCGACTGGGCCGATATCCTGGCCAATGGCCTCGGGGCCGGTGCGGCCTTGCTGCTGCTGGTCGGCCTGCGTAAGTACCTGGCAGCCGGGCGCCGTCGCTGAGCCCGGGTCCCGCCGCTCGGGAGCCATCGCGTATCGCCCGGTTGACCAACGGGTGCGCGCTTGCCAATGTGGAACGAGAGGCGGAGGTAAATATCCCTTAGGGAGGACTTCCGTCAATTCACCAGCATCAAGGAGCGGCTATGACAACCTATATCGTGGTGGCTGATGCGGCACGGGCTCGACTGTTCACCCGCGATGGACTCAAGGTCAGCGAGAAGGACAGCCTCGTCCACGCCGAGGGTCGAATGCACGAGGGGGATTTGGTTACGGATCGCGGTGGCGATGTCCACGAGTCGACCTCGACGACCTCGCGTAGCGCCGGCGGCGAGAACGTGGCGACCCAGCACCACGAGGAAATCTTCGCCCGCGAGGTTGCCGAGCGTCTGTATCGTGCCCGCGTCGACAACACCATGGAGAAGCTGATCCTGGTAGCACCGCCACGCTTCCTCGGTCAGTTGCGGGACAAGGTCGACGGCCCTACCGCCAAGCTGGTGATCCACACTCTTGCCAAGGATCTCACCAAGGCGTCCCTCGCCGATATCCAGGAGGCCGTCAGCGACCTTCGCTAGTCACGCACCGACGTCTCCCCTGCGGCCCGGCCCTGTCTCGCCGGGCCGCGCTGTATCAGGGCACCTGGGGCAGGTCGATCTGGTCGCTGCGGCGGATGCCCTCGGTCATCTGCCGACACAGCTTGAGGAACTCGCGCATGCCGGTGGCCAGATACTTGTGACGGTGCCAGATGAAGGTGAACTGGCGGCTCAGGTCCAGCTCCGGGGTGGCGATGGGCACCAGGCTGCCGCGGCGGAAGGCGTCGCGCAGGGCCAGCTTCGAGATGCAGCCGATGCCGAGCCCCGATTCCACCGCCCGCTTGATGCCTTCGGTATGCTCCAGTTCCAGCAGGATGTTGAAGCGCCCGCGGCGGTGCCGAGCCGCCTGCTCCAAGGTCAGCCGGGTGCCGGAGCCCTGCTCGCGCATGATCCAGGCCTCACGCAGCAGGCGATCCAGTTCCACCGGGCCAGCCGTGGCGAGGGGATGGCGGGGTGAGCAGAACACCGCCAGCTCGTCTTCCACCCAGGGTTGGGTGATCACGTCCTCCTCCTCGCACTGCCCTTCGATCAGCCCCAGGTCGAGCCCGTGCTGGCGAACGCTGTCGATGATGGTCCGGGTGTTGCGCACCGAGAGGCGCACCCGGCTGCCCGGGTGGCGTTGCATGAAGTCGCTGATCAGCAGGGTTGCCAGGTAGTTGCCGATGGTCAGGGTGGCGCCTACATCCAGGGTACCGATGCCTTTCTGGCCACGCAGCAGCTCCTCCACCTCTTCGGCGCGATCGAGCAAGGCCACTGCCTTGGGAAGCAGCTGGAAGCCCAGTGCATTGAGCTTCAGGCGCTTGCCGATGCGGTCGAGCAGCCGACAGTCGAACTGCCGTTCCAGTTCGGCGAGGGCGGTGCTGGTCGCCGACTGCGAGAGCGCCAGGGCGCGAGCCGCCCGGGAGACGCTCTCGTGCTGGGCCACGGCGACGAAGACTTCCAGCTGGCGCAGGGTGTAGCGCATGATGCTCCTCTGGACTCATGATATCTACAGGATAGATAAGTGTTATCCATACAATCCATTTAACAGATAATGGCACGACTCTTAGAATTGACACAAAGATTGGTTGTCCGGTCTATTCGTTTATAGAATATCAAGGAGTCGGCATGAGCAAGTTTGCGCTTGAGGACGTTCTGAGTGTGCACCACTGGAACGATACCCTGTTCAGTTTCCGGACTACCCGCGAACGCAGCTTGCGCTTCAAGAATGGCCAGTTCGTGATGATCGGCCTCGAGGTGAACGGCAAGCCGTTGATGCGGGCCTACTCCATCGCCAGCCCCAACTACGAGGACCACCTGGAGTTCTTCAGCATCAAGGTGCCCGATGGTCCCCTGACCTCGCGCCTCCAGCATCTCGAGGTGGGCGATCAGATCATGGTCAGCCGCAAGCCCACCGGTACCCTGGTCACCGATGATCTGCTCCCGGGGCGCAATCTCTACCTGCTCTCCACCGGTACCGGCCTGGCTCCGTTCATGAGCCTGATCCAGGACCCGGAAGTCTACGAGCGCTTCGAGAAGGTGGTGCTGGTGCATGGCGTGCGCAATGTCAGCGAACTGGCCTATGCCGACTTCATCCAGAAGGACCTGCCTGCCCACGAGTATCTCGGCGAGGAAATCAGCGAGAAGCTGATCTACTATCCGACCGTGACGCGTGAGACCTTCCATACCATGGGGCGGCTGACAGACCATATTCGCAATGGCAAGCTGGCCGAGGATACCGGCCTGCCGGCCATCGATCCCAAGCAGGACCGTGCCATGATCTGTGGCAGCCCGGCGATGCTCGACGACACCAGCGCCTTGCTTGATGAGCTCGGCTTCACCATCTCGCCGCGTATGGGCGAGCCAGGGGACTACGTCATCGAGCGGGCATTCGTGGAAAAATAAGCTCGAAGATTGAAGAGCGCCGCTACGCGGCTGGAAGCCGGAAGAGAAAACCCCCGTGTCCTAGGCCACGGGGGTTTTCGTCTGAAGGCTTGCTAGTACCTTGGTTGGCTTCCAGCTTCCAGCTTCCAGCTTCCAGCTTCCAGCTTCCAGCTACACAGCATCCTTGCCGGTTTCCCCGGTACGAATACGGAGTACCTGCTCGAGCGTCGTGACGAAAATCTTGCCGTCGCCGATCTTGCCGGTATTCGCGACTTGGGTGATGGCGTCGATCACCTTCTCGGACATCTCGTCGTCCACGGCAACCTCGAGCTTCACCTTGGGCAGGAAGTCGACCACGTACTCGGCCCCGCGATAGAGCTCGGTGTGGCCCTTCTGGCGACCGAAGCCCTTGACCTCGGTGACGGTGATGCCCTGGACGCCGATCTCGGAGAGCGATTCCCGTACGTCGTCGAGCTTGAACGGCTTGATGATGGCGGTCACCAGTTTCATGGTCTTGATCCTCGTCCTGTCAGTTGGTTGGTGACGCTGGTCGCCACCCCTGTAGCATTCATTGTGCCAGAGCATACACCCGCTACGGGAAGAATAAAAAAGGCCCCCAGAAGGGGGCCAGCAGTAGTACGTCAGCTCGGTCTTGAACGTGTCTTACTTCTTGGAGGCGCTGAACTCGGGATAGGCTTCCATGCCGCACTCGGTCAGGTCGACGCCTTCGTACTCCTCCTCCTCGGTGACCCGGATGCCCATTACGGCCTTGAGGATCAGCCAGACGATCAGGCTGGCCACGAAGACCCAGAAGAAGATGCCGAGGATACCGATGATCTGGGGACCGAAGCCGGCTTCCGCGTTGGTGAGCGGGACCGCCAATACCCCCCAGATACCCACCACCCCGTGAACGGAGATGGCACCCACCGGGTCGTCCAGCTTGAGCTTGTCGAGGGTGACGATGGCGGCGACCACGATCAGGCCACCCACGATGCCGATGAGGGAGGCGCCGACGGCACTGGGAGAGAGCGGATCGGCGGTGATGGCCACCAGGCCGGCCAGGGCACCGTTCAGGGCCATGGTCAGGTCGGCCTTGCGGAACCACAGCTTGGCCAGGATAAGGGCGGCGATCACCCCTCCGGCAGCAGCGGCATTGGTGTTGACGAAGACCTGGGCGACGTTGTTGGCGGAAGCAGCGTCGGAGAGCTTGAGTTCGGAGCCCCCGTTGAAGCCGAACCAGCCCATCCACAGGATGAAGGTACCCAGGGTGGCCAGCGGCATATTGGCACCGGGGATGGCATAGATGCTGCCGTCCTTGCCGTACTTGCCCTTGCGCGGACCGAGCACGATCACGCCGGCAAGGGCCGCAGCGGCGCCGGCCAGGTGGACGATGCCGGAACCGGCATAGTCGGAATAGCCGACTTCGGCCAGCCAGCCGCCGCCCCAGGTCCAGTAGCCGGACACCGGGTAGATGACACCGGTCATCACCACCGCGAAGGCCAGAAAGGCCCACAACTTCATGCGCTCGGCAACCGCGCCGGAGACGATGGACATGGCGGTTGCCACGAACACCACCTGGAAGAAGAAGTCGGAGCGCATCGAGTAATAGGGCGCGTCTTCACCGCCGGCGGTAATGGCATCCACGGTATTTTCGCCGCCGATCAGGAAGCCCAGGTTGGGCAGAAAGCCTCCCGCGCTGCTGGAGTACATCAGGTAGTACCCGAGAATCAGGTACATGGTGCAGGCGATGGCGAACAGCGCGATGTTCTTGGTGAGAATTTCGGCGGTGTTCTTGGAGCGTACCAGGCCCGCCTCGAGCATCGAGAAGCCGGCGGCCATCCACATCACCAATACGCCGCAGATCAGGAAGTAGAAGGTGTCGACCGCATACATCAGTTCGGTCAGTTGAGGAATATCATTCATGCGTCAGTCTCCGTTCTGGGAAGTCGTGGGCGTCGTTAAACGGCATCGGCGCCGCGCTCGCCGGTGCGGATGCGGATAACATCCTCCAGGGGCGTGACGAAGACCTTGCCGTCCCCGATCTTGCCGCTGTTGGCGGCGCTGCAGATGGCATCGAGCACCGTCTCCAGACGATCGTCGTCCACCGCGACCTCGACCTTTACCTTGGGCAGAAAGTCGACGACATACTCGGCCCCGCGATACAGCTCGGTGTGGCCCTTCTGGCGACCGAAGCCCTTGACCTCGGTGACGGTGATGCCCTGGACGCCGTTGTCGGCGAGTGTTTCGCGCACGTCGTCGAGCTTGAATGGCTTGATGATGGCAGTGATCAGCTTCATCCCGGTTCTCCCCTGCTGGATGTCGGCGGCGTGATGCCGCGCGATGGGTGGCTGCCTTGCTAAAGCGTAAATCATGCCATCATTGAAAATATGTATTTTATATCAGCACTTTGTAGAGATTTTTTAGGTGGGATTTTGGTGGTGTGAAGCTCAGTGCTGCCTTGAATGCACTCTTGTGGTGCCTTGTCGTGGTGCGCGTGCCCCATGAGAGAGCGGAAGTGGGGAATGCGCTGGGCGGAAGCCTTGCGTATCCTGTGGTCAGGCATCCATCACGATTCAGGAGAGACACCATGGTGAGCCAAGATCGCATCAGCCGCCTGGCCCAGCAGATCGGCGACCGCCTGCAGGGCGCTTCCCAAGCCCCGGAAGAGGTGCAGAAGGGGGTCCAGCAGGTGGTCAAGGGCGCCTTCGATCGCCTGGAGCTGGTCTCGCGGGAGGATTTCGATATCCTGATGGACGTGTTGCAGCGCACCCGGGCGCGGGTCGAGGCGCTGGAGGTGCAGGTGGCAGCCCTCGAGGAGGCGCTGGACAGCAACGCCTCGCCAGAGGCGGAAGCGAGTGAGCCTCCGGCCGCGTTGCCGAGCGAGCAGACTCCCGAGGAGGATGCCGGCGCCGGTGAAACCGACCGCTGATCCCCATCCGGTGCCGGGCGCATCCCGGCCGCCTGGGCTAGCCTGAGGTCAGACGGGCTGCGAGGGAGCGCCGATGACGCTGGCAATCATCCACACTCGGGCAGGTCTCGGGCTCGAAGCGCCCGAGGTGCTGGTCGAGGTGCATCTGGCCAATGGGCTGCCCGGCATGACCCTGGTGGGCCTGCCGGAAGCCGCCGTCAAGGAGAGCCGCGAACGGGTACGCAGTGCCCTGGTGAATGCCGGCTTCGATTTCCCGCTGAGGCGCATCACCCTCAACCTGGCGCCCGCCGATCTGCCCAAGGAGGGGGGCCGCTTCGATCTGCCCATCGCTCTGGGCCTGCTGGTAGCCTCCGGCCAGGTGCCGCTCGAGGCGCTGGCGGACGTCGAATGCGCCGGCGAGCTGGCCCTGGATGGTCGGCTGCGCCCGGTGACCGGCGTCCTGCCGCTGGCCATGGCGACACGGCGCGCCGGCCGGCGACTGATCGTGCCACGGGCCAATGCCGACGAGGCGGCCCTGGCCGGCGATCTCGAGGTGCTGCCCGCAGATCACTTACTGGAGGTGGTGGCTCATCTGCTGGGTCAGACGCTCATCGCGCCCCATCGCTCACCGAGTATCGTCCCGACACCCGTGGCGGGACCCGACCTGGCGGAGGTGCGCGGCCAGCATCAGGCGCGTCGAGCCCTGGAGGTGGCGGCGGCCGGCGGCCATAACCTGTTGTTCGCCGGCCCGCCCGGCACCGGCAAGACCATGCTGGCCAGCCGCCTGCCGGGCATCCTGCCGCCGCTCACCGAAGAGGAGGTCCTCGAAGTGGCGGCGATCCGCTCGGTCAGCGGGCTGGCGCATGCCGAACAGTGGGGTGTCCGCCCCTTCCGAGCCCCGCATCATACCGCCAGTGCCGTGGCCCTGGTGGGTGGTGGTTCGAAGCCGCGGCCCGGTGAGATTTCCCTGGCTCATAACGGCGTGTTATTCCTCGATGAGCTCCCGGAGTTCTCGCGGCATGTGCTCGAGGTGATGCGCGAACCCATGGAATCGGGACAGATCCATATCGCCCGGGCCAGCCATGAAAGACGATACCCAGCAGGCTTCCAACTGGTAGCAGCTATGAACCCCTGCCCCTGTGGCCACCTGGGCGATCCGCGTCAGGCCTGCCATTGCACGGCCGCCCAGATCCAGCGTTACCAGGCGCGCCTCTCGGGACCGCTGCTCGACCGCATCGATCTGCAGGTGGAAGTGCCTGCGCTGGCTCCGGAGCAGCTCACCTCTCGTGAACCGGGCGAGTCCTCGGCGGTGGTGCGCGAGCGGGTGCTTGCGGCACGAAAATGCCAGGCGGCCCGTGGTGCGCTGAATGCACGGCTGGCCGGACAGGCCCTGGAGGAAGCCTGTGCTCTGCAGGCGGCGGATCGCGCCTGGCTGGCCGGCGTGCTGGAGCGGCTCAAGCTGTCGGCACGGGCCTACCACCGGGTACTGCGGGTGGCCTTGACCCTGGCAGACCTTGCCGGCGAAGCGCGCCCCGGGCGAGACCAGTTGATCGAGGCCATCGGTTACCGCCAGCTCGATCGTCTGCTTAAGGGATAAGGAGTTGAAGTGAGGGGGAATGACGCGCTACAGCGCCGTGGCGTCCAAGGCCCCGCTGATCTCGCTGCGCCAATCTGGGGCGTCGCCGCCTCTGCGTCGCAGTTCCAGGCTGAGCCGATAGGGCAGTAACTCGCGGTCAGAGAGTCGCAGCCGCGGGCCATCGGCCTCGAGGCGACTGTCCAGGCGCCAGTGGTTATCGAAGCTCCCTTCGGCCATGGCCTCGCGCCACGCCAGCACCTGTGGGCCGTCGGAAACGGCCAGCAGGGCGCGAGTCAGGCTCTCGAGCAGACGCTCGTCGCTGAGTCCCAGGCTCGGGTCGACCTCCGGTTCGGCCAGCAGCAGGACCTGATCGGCCGCCGGTTTGGGCATGGGGGGGGTCGCCACGAGCTGCTCGGCGGCGCGCTCGCCCAGCCCGAACAGGGCCTGTCGGTCGGTGGTCGGCTGATCCGGCGCAGCGGCACAGCCGACAAGCAGCAGGGTCGCCAGCAGCAAAGGCAAATGGGGTTTCATGTCGAGGTTGTCTCGTGGGTTGGGGTGTCGGCCGGCTCCAGTCCGGCAATGAAGCGATCGAGTAGCGCGAAGAGCTCGCGACGAATCGGCTCGGCCTCGTTGACCAGGTGGTGACGAGCCTCGGGGTGGCGATGGATCTCGGCGTTGGGAAATTTGCGCGCCAGCACCTCGAGGTTCCACTCCCAGTCCACGGTTAGATCCTGCTCACCCTGCAGGATCAGGGTGGGAACCGGGCTCGGTGGCAGTGCCAGCAGTTGCGGCATCCAGCGTCGCATGGCCCCCACCCAGTCCATCGCCAGGCGATCGGTTTGGAGAGGGTCGCCCTCGCGCAGGAAGTCAGCGAAGTCGGCATCCGTGGAATTGGCGCGGAACTTACGCGGGATCGAGTTCACGAAGGGCCCCACCAGGAGATGCAGCCAGCTCGACTGATTCCAGCCCCAGGGGCGCACCAGCGGCGCTAGCAGCGCCAGCCCCGACCAGGCGCCATCGTCTCCGCGGGTCAGGGCGTCGGTGGCGAGAATCGCCGCCCCGGTGCTCTGGCCGATGCCGAGCCAGGGACGGGGGGCCAGCCCCACCTGTTCGAGATGTTGCTGCAGGTGGTGCAGGCAGTTGCCATAGTCCTTGAAGTCGTCGATCGAGGCACGACGGCCGCTGGAAAGGCCATGGCCGGGCAGGTCCCAGAGTACGACCCGCCAGCCACGCTCGAGTAGGCATTCCAGCAGATGTCGGTAGAGGCCGAGATGGTCGAAGTAACCGTGTACCACGAAGGTAGTGCCGATGGGTGCTTCGGGACTCCACACCTGGGTCCAGAGGCGGAAGTCGCCGGCCTCCAGGTAGCCCACATAGAGCCCCACATGCTCGGCAAGCAGCGGCGCCAGGCCATAATGGCCCAGATAGCGCTCGAGATTCTTGCCAGACAGGTCTGCAGGGGCCAGGGTGCCCAAGGCCTGCAGGGGGGTGAAGTCGCTCATCGGTTTCTCCGCAATGCCCGTTCATGCTAGCGCCAAGCCGATAGGCCGGCCAGCGATGCCTTGGCCTAATCTTTTGGTATAGCGGCAAATGGCAAGAGGCCTGTACGGGTTTACATGTGGAAGTATTTTCCACAAAATCGGTACCACGCAGTCATCATTCCCTGTCCGGCCGGTCGGTGCCAGGGGGCACCGAGCAGCCAAGCATGAGGAGCACGACCCATGACCCAACGCATCACTCGCCATCGCCTACAGGTGGCCGCCGAGCTGGACCATTTCATCAACGAACAGGCCCTGCCGGGCACGGGTGTCGACCCTGAGGCCTTCTGGGCCGGCGTCGACGCCCTCTTCCACGATTTGACCCCGCAGAACCGCGAATTGCTCGCCGAGCGTGATCGCCTGCAGGAGAAGCTCGATGCCTGGCATAGCGAGCACCCCGGCCCGATCCATGACATGGCTGCCTACCGTGCCTTCCTCGAGGAGATCGGTTACCTGGTGGAGGCCCCGGCCAACGTCAAGGTCACTACCGGCAACGTCGACCGCGAGATCGCCGTCCAGGCTGGGCCGCAGCTGGTGGTGCCGGTCAACAATCCGCGCTATGCGCTGAATGCCGGCAACTCCCGGTGGGGCAGCCTCTATGACGCGCTCTACGGTACCGACGCCATTTCCGAGGAGGGCGGTGCCGAGAAGGGGTCGAGCTTCAACCCCAAGCGTGGCGAGAAGGTCATCGGCTATGCTCGTGGCGTCCTCGATCGGGCCGTGCCGCTGGCCACCGGCTCCCACCACGATGCCGTCAAGTACGTGCTGCGCGACGGCCACCTGGTGGTCTCACTGGACGGCGGTCGCGAGACCGGCCTCAAGGACCCGGGCAAACTGGTGGGCTTCAACGGCTCGGCCGAGAGTCCCGAGTCCATCCTGCTGGCCAATCACGGCCTGCATCTGGAGATCCAGATCGATCCGAGCCACCCGATCGGCAAGACCGACCCTGCCGGCGTAAAGGACGTGGTGGTGGAGGCAGCGCTGACCGCCATCATGGATTGCGAGGACTCCGTAGCCGCGGTTGACGCCGAGGACAAGGTCGGGGTCTATGCCAGCTGGCTCGGCCTGATGAAGGGCGATCTGGAGGAGCAGGTCGAGAAGGGCGACAAGACCATCACACGCCGCCTCAACGCCGACCGCACCTGGCACAACACCGAGGGGGGGACCGTCACCCTGCCGGGTCGCTCGCTGATGTTCGTGCGCAACGTGGGCCATCTGATGACCACGCCGGCGGTGCTGGATGCCGATGGCAATGAGCTGCCCGAGGGTATCCTCGACGGGATCGTCACCGGCCTGATTGCCCTGCACGACCTGAAGAAGGGCGAGAACGAGGCGCGTAACTCACGTACCGGCTCCATGTACATCGTCAAGCCGAAGATGCATGGCCCGAAGGAAGTCGCCTTCTCCAATGCGCTGTTCGGGCGCATCGAGGATATCCTCGGCATGGCTCGCGATACCCTGAAGATGGGCATCATGGACGAGGAGCGTCGTACCTCGGTCAATCTCAAGGCCTGCATTGCCGAGGCGACCTCGCGGGTGGTGTTCATCAACACCGGCTTCCTCGATCGCACCGGTGACGAGATGCATACCGCCATGGAGGCGGGCCCGATGATCCGCAAGGGTGACATGAAGGGCTCCGCCTGGATCCAGGCCTACGAAAAGAGCAACGTCCTGGTCGGCCTGGCCTGTGGGCTGCGCGGCCGCGCTCAGATCGGCAAGGGCATGTGGGCCATGCCCGAAATGATGGCGGCCATGCTCGAGCAGAAGATCGGTCATCCCAAGGCCGGTGCCAACACCGCCTGGGTGCCGTCTCCCACCGCCGCCACCCTGCATGCCCTGCACTACCATCAGGTAGATGTGGCGGCGGTGCAGCGCGAGATGGAAGGCCAAGGCGAATCGGACCTGCGTGAAACGCTTCTCGACGACCTGCTTACCGTTCCGGTGGCCGAGTCACCGCAGTGGAGCGACGAGGAGCTTCAGCAGGAGCTGGACAACAACTGCCAGGGTATCCTCGGCTACGTGGTGCGCTGGGTGGAGCACGGCGTGGGCTGCTCCAAGGTGCCGGACATCCATGACGTTGGCCTCATGGAGGATCGTGCCACCCTGCGGATCTCCAGCCAGCACATTGCCAACTGGCTGCGCCATGGCGTGGTCGACGCCGACCGTGTCCGGGAGACCCTGGAGCGCATGGCCAAGGTAGTCGACCAGCAGAACGCCGGCGATCCGACGTATACGCCGATGAGTGCCGACTTCTCCGCCTCGACGGCCTTCCAGGCTGCCAGCGACCTGATCTTCAAGGGGCGCGAGCAGCCCGCCGGCTATACCGAGCCGCTGCTGCATCACTGGCGTGCCGTGCACAAGGCGAAATAATCGGCTTCGGGCTTCGGGCTTCGGGCTTCGGGCTCAACGCAGCGCAGCGTGGCGGAGACATTGATATCCGTAGCTTGTACTCGTAGCCCATAGCGTATGGCCATTAAGCGCCCCGGCTACCTGCTCGGGGCGCTTTCGGTTATGTTGACGCAAGCGTCACCTTCCCCATGAATCGCAAGGAGCCTGCTGATGACCGTGATGACCGCCGCCGCCATCGAGGACTTTCTCGATGAGGTCTTCCCCCAGCGGATGGGGACCATCGAGGGCGTCGACGAGATGCGCGCGACCATGAGCCTGGCCATCGACGACGAGCATCTGCGGCCCGGCGCCAGCGTGTCCGGGCCTACCCTGATGGGGCTGGCCGATGTCTGCCTCTATGTAGCGATACTGGCCCAGATCGGCCCCGAGCCCATGGCCGTGACCAGCGACCTGCATTGCCGTTTTCTGCGCCGCCCGCGCGGAGACCGCGACATCATCGCCAACGCGCGTATCCTCAAGCTGGGTCGGCGCCTGGCCGTGGGCGAGGTGCAGCTCTTCTCGGCCGGCGACGAGCGGCCGATGGCCCTGGTCACGGCGACCTATGCGCTGCCGGATAACGACTGAGCGCGCAGCACGGCCATGGCCAGCGCCAACCAGCCGCCGATCATCAGCACACCGCCGATGGGCGTGACCATCCCCAGGCCGCTCAGGCCCGTCAGCGCCATGGCGTAGAGTGAGCCCGAAAATAACCCCATGCCCAGCACCCAGAGCCCCATGGCCAGCCGCTGCCCCGCCTGTGGTTGCGATGCCCGCCAGGCCAGCACCGCCAGCAACGCCAGGGTATGCCACGCCTGATAGCGCACCCCGGTCTCGAAGGCCGCCGCCAGCCGTGGGGCCAGCTGTCCCTCCAGCGCATGGGCGCCGAAGGCGCCGGCCATCACCACCAGGGCGCCGGAGAGCGCCGCTCCCAGCCACCATCCCCTGTCCTGCATATCCGTCTCCTCTCTGCCTGTGGAATCGGTCGCTACCGTACCCGGCGAATGCGTTAGCCGCTACAATACGCGCCCCCAGCTTCGTCCAGGCAAGCGTTTCTCCCGACAAGAGCTCCTACGCCATGAGCGACCCGCGACACGACGACAAGACGACCGGCCCCGAGGGGGTGGATGCCCCGCTGCACCGCCGCGGCATCAAGAGCTATGTGCTGCGCGCTGGCCGCATGACCCAGGCCCAGA
The DNA here is from genome assembly GCF_034520545.1 of Halomonas sp. Classification (GTDB taxonomy): domain Bacteria; phylum Pseudomonadota; class Gammaproteobacteria; order Pseudomonadales; family Halomonadaceae; genus Halomonas. The sequence goes on along the minus strand of NZ_JAXHNN010000011.1, from coordinate 60,662 downwards.
CCCGCGGGCTCGAGGAGGTCTGGCCGCGCCTGGGGCTGACCCTCGCCGATGGCCGCCAGGACCTCGATGCGCTCTTCGGGCGACAGGCGCCCCGGGTGCTGGAGGTTGGCTTCGGCATGGGGGCCTCGCTGATCGAGCAGGCCGAGCGTCACCCCGACACCGACTTCATCGGCATCGAGGTACATGCGCCGGGAGTCGGCAAGCTGCTCGACGAGGCCGACAAGCGTGGCCTGACCAACCTGCGTGTCTACCGCGAGGATGCCTTGGCGGTGCTCGAGCAGTGTCTGCCCGAGGCGAGCCTGGATACCCTGCAGCTGTTCTTTCCCGACCCCTGGCCGAAGAAGAAGCATCACAAGCGCCGTATCGTCCAGCCCGCTTTCGTCGAACTGGTGCGCACCCGCCTCAAGCCCGGTGGCACCCTGCACATGGCCACCGACTGGCAGGCCTATGCCGAGTGGATGGCCGAGGTGATGGAAGCCGCTCCCGGCTTCACCAACACCGCCGGCCTCGAGACGGCACCCTATGTGCCACGCCCCGAGTTTCGCCCGCTCACCAAGTTCGAGGCGCGCGGCGAGAAACTGGGACACGGCGTCTGGGACCTGATCTTCCAGCGGGTCGACTGACCGGGCCAAGCAAAAGAAAGCCGCCTCGAAAGAGGCGGCAAAAAGACCGTGACTAGCAATGAGAGGGAGAAACCAAGGCAGGAAACTGGCGGATTCCTGCTTGGCGTGGCGCCTCATCAACGCCACAACCCAAGCGTAATAATTCTCGTTTGCGCTGTCAACACAAATGCGAACGTTTTCCGTTAATAATCTTTTCTCAACCGGCCAGGCGTAGCCAGAGCGGCAGGGTCACCATGGCTATTAATGTCTGGCCGGTGATCAAAGCCGCCATCAGCTCGGCGTCTCCGCCCAGCTGGCGGGCCAGGATATAGGCCGAGGTGGCGGTGGGCAGGGCGGCGAAGAGCAGGGCCACATCGCGAGTCACGGAATCGAGGCCCAGCAGTTGCGCCAGTACGAGCACCAGGGCCGGCATCAGCCCCAGCTTGATCAGGTTGGCGGCCCAGACCCCGCGATCGATCCTCAGCAGGGCAGCGGGGCGCAGCGCCACGCCCACCGCCACCAGGCCCAGCGGCAGGGCAGCCCGGCCCAGCAGCTCCACGCCTGGCTGGCTCCAGCCGGGCAGCCCGATGCCGCTCACATTGAGGAGAATGCCGGTCAAGCAGGCCAGGATCAGCGGATTGCGTATCAGGGCGGCGAGACTCTGGCCCAGGCTTGCAGCGCCCAGGGTACCGGTAGCGATGAAGCTGGCCACGCAGAGGACATTGACCACCGGCACCATCAGGGCCACCGCGACCGCGGCGACAGTGGCCCCGGTACTGCCGTGCAAGGCGGCAGCACCGGCCACGCCGACATAGGTGTTGAAGCGTAGAGCACCCTGGAAGGCCGAGGTAAAGGCGGGCGCCTCGAGTCGTAGCCGGTGTCTTAGTCCCCACATCAGCAGGCCGAACAGCGCCATGGCACCGAGCAGGGCGACGGCCAGCCGGACCACCGGCACCCGATCGACATCCGCAGTGGCCAGGGTCGAGACCAGCATGGCGGGAAACAGCAGGAAGTAGATCAGCCGTTCCATGCGTGGCCAGAAGTCGCCGCCCGGCTGGCGCCACCAGCCGAGCCCGGCGCCCAGCAGGATGAGCAGGAACAACGGCCCCAGTGCATTGCCCACGCCTTCCATGACACCTCCTTCGCGATGCTTCCCCTGCGACATCCTTGCGCACTTCGCCGCAGGCAAATGCTGATAAGCTTACCTCCATCCTGCCACCGATGGAGGTCCCGATCCTCGCCATGCCACAGTGCATTCTGCCGTCGACCGGCGCTGCCCGCCCTCCGCTGCTGCGCCTGCTGATCATCCTTACCCTGCTGACTCTCGCCGTGGCGTTCTGGTACCTGACCCGCTATAGCCTGCGCGACGAGGCCGGCGTGCAATGGCATCCGCCGACAGAGGATCGCTGCGATCTCCACGCGGCCCCCTGCACGGCGAGCCTGGGGCAGGATATCGCCTTGCGTCTGACGGTCGCATCCAAGGGTCCCATCCGAGCCCTGGAGCGCCTGCCGCTGGAGGTTCGCCTGACCGGCATCCAGGCCGAGTCCGCCCGCGTCGACTTTGTCGGCCGTGACATGGACATGGGGCTGCACCGCTTCCCCCTCGAGGCTGTGGGAGGCGGCGTCTTCCGCGGAGAGGGGCAGGTGGCGATCTGTTCCGATGCAGTCATGCCCTGGCGCGCGAAGGTAGTGGTAGACACGCCGCAAGGACGCCTGGGAAGCTGGTTCGATTTCGAAGTGACGAGGCGATGATCATGAAACGACGAGGCATCTGGCTGGGACTGAGCGCGATACTGGTGGTGATGGCGGTTGGCCTCGGTTTCTACCAGCAGCAGCTGAGTAACCAGGCGAATGGCGAACCCCAGGGAGGGCCGATCGAGCTACCGTCGACCGAGGGCGAATTCTCGCTGAGCCAGCTCGAGGACGATCAGCTGGCAGTCGTCTTCTTCGGGTACACCTGGTGCCCGGATGTCTGCCCGATGAGCCTCGCGGTGGTGCGTCAGGTGATGGGGCGTCTCGATCCCGAACAGCGGCGCCGGGTGGTGCCGCTGATGGTCTCTGTGGATCCCGAGCGGGACACCCTGGCACGACTGGAGGAGTATCTGGGCTTCTTCGGGGAGGAGTTCATCGGCGCCACCGGCAGCCAGGAAGCGCTCGAGGAACTGACCCAACGCTACGGCGTGGTCTGGCGCAGGGTGGAGACACCGGACTCCGCCATGGCCTACACCATCGACCACAGTGCCTCGCTGTTTCTGGTGGACCGCAACGGTGAGATTCGACGCCGGGTGTTGCACTCACCCACCTCGGGGCCGCTGCAGGCCGCCCTGGCGCAGGCGCTGGAAGAAGGATGAGGTGCGCCGGCCATAATCGGCCGGCTCACTTCTCGTCGGGTGACTGCTGCAGACGTTCGATCATGGCCATCAGTGCGCCCGTCTGGGAACCCTGGCGGCTGTCATGCAGAGGGTCGAGTTGCCAGGTACTCTCGGCAAAGCCCCACCAGTCCCAGCAGCCCTGGGGATTGGGCAGGCTGGTTTCCGCCTGAGGGTAGAGCACCACTCGCTGATTGGCAGCGGCCCACTCGTTGAGGCCACTGTGGCGAACGAAGGCCTCGTCGATCTGCTCGACATCCATGGCACAACCATGCAGTGCCACCGTCAGCTTACAGCCACCTGCCTCGCAGCCCGCCGGCACGAACAGGTAACCGGCGTCACCCAGTCCTCGGGCATCGAAGTCCGACTGGTCGAAGCGCACGAGTTCGCCCTGCGGGTCGCTCGGCTCGGGAGGCGCCAGGTCGCCGTGCAGCCAGCCCAGCATCTTTCCGGCAATGTCCAGGTCACAGGCCAGCAGGTGGGTGCCGCCCCCACCGCGGCAATCCGCCAGGGCGTCCACGGGCGTGCCCGCACGCGTTGCCAGTGGCCAGCCGTGGCTGGCCTGCTCGCTCTTCATGAACTTCATCTGGTCATCGGGGGAGGCCAGCCAGTCACGGAACTGCTCGGCCAGTGCGCGGCCCAGTGACGGCGCTACGGTGTTGTCTTCCTCGCCATGCCAGATGAAGACCCGCAGCTTGGCCAGGGCCTCGGGCTCGCCGACCAGCTCACGCCGTTGGTATCCCTGGTAGCGGTCCTGCAGCTCCGCCGAGTCTGGCATGCCACGCTGGGTCGTCATGCACTGGCCCAGAGCCAGGCCCAAGGAGCCGCGTGCACAGGCCCAAGGGCCGGCGGCGGCGACGCCCAGCCCGGCGAATCGCTCGGGCCAGGCAACCGCCAGCTGAGTGGCCATGTATCCCCCCGAGGAGACGCCGAGCACGCTGACCCCATCCCGGTCGACGCCGAGGTGCGGCAGTTGTACCGGTGGTTCCTGGGCGGCGAGTGGGGCCGCCAGCCCCAGGCAGAGGCTGGCGGCGGCCAGGCAGCGAAAGGCGCTCATCGGGTCAGTGTCATTCACCAGCCACGTCGAGCAGCTCGACCTCGAAGATCAGCGTCTCATGGGGGCCGATGGGACCCTGTCCTTGGGCGCCGTAGGCGAGATCGGAAGGAATCACTACCTCCCAGGTATCGCCCACGCTCATCAGTTGCAGGGCTTCCTGCCAGCCCTCGATGACCTGGTCGACCTGGAAGTTGACCGGCTCGCCACGTTCATAAGAGCTGTCGAAGACGGTACCGTCTATCAGGGTGCCCTCGTAATGGACCTCGACAGTGTCGTCGGCGTCCGGAGAGGGGCCGTCACCGGATGCGAGCACGCGATACTGCAGGCCAGAGTCGGTGACCGTCACCCCGTCCTGTTCGGCATTCTCGGTCAGGTAGGCCTCGCCCTCGGCGCGATTGGCTGCGGCCAGCTGTTCAGCTTCGGCTTTGCGAGCGGCCATGGCCTTCTGCTGGAATGTCGTCAGGGCCTCAGCCATCTCCTCATCGCTCATTTCCAGCTCGTCGCCATCTAAGACGTCACGAATGGCCTGGGTGAAGGCATCGATGTCGAGGTCCTCGACATCCTGCTGGATGCTCTGGCCCAGGGTCACGCCGAGACTGTATCCGAGTTTTTCGTCGTCGGTCTCGGGGGCGGCGGCCAATGCTATGGGAGCGGTAGCCAGCAGGGCCGCCAGGGAGGCGGAAGTCAGCAGTGTCTTCATGAAATACCTTTTTGCGTTGGCGCTGAAACGCCTTGGATGTGTGTACGCTAATGCCATCGAAACCCTAGGACACTAACAGGGCCGGGCCAGTTCCGCACCCGCATGGCATGCGGGGGGAACCGGCCCGACGAGGGTTGTTCCTGAGGATCAAACGATCAGGGTCGGACAGCTGGCAGAGCCGGCGACTCGTTGGGAAACGCTGCCCAGCAGCAGGCTCTTGTCACCGTTGGTCCCCTGGGAGCCGATCACGATCAGGTCGCATTCGCGTTTGCGGGCGAACCTCACGATGATGCGCGACGGCCGCCCACCCTTGACGAAGCCACGTACCTTCTCGGCCGGCACCCCGAGCTCCACGGCATGGGACTTGGCGTGCACTGCGATCTCGGTGGCGTAGTCCTTGAGGACGTCATCGGGCAGATCGAGCCGTTCGGGCCGCACCATGGAGAGCGAGGCCTCGAGCAGGCTGTGGTGCTTGAAGACGCACAGGATGTAGAGCTCTGCCCCGGTCAGCAGTTGTAGCCCAGCACCTTTTTCCAGCGCCTTGAGGGCGCCCTTGGAGCCATCTACCGGGACCAGTATCCGATTGAACATGCTCGTTACTCCTTGGATCAGCGGAAGGCCACGTCGCGCAGGAAGAGGGCGATTTGCGGGAACATGATCAGCAGGGCTGCCGCCAAGATCAGGATGCATACGAAGGGTGGTGTCCCCTTTATCACGTCCCAGTAGGGCCGTTTGAAGATGGCGATGGCGGTGAAGATGTCACAGCCGAAGGGTGGCGTCGCCGAGCCGATGGCTACCTGCAGGGTGATCAGGATACCCACCAGCACCGGATCGAGACCGGTGGCCGCCACGGCCGGGGCGAAGATCGGTGTCAGCACCAGGATTACCACGATGGGGTCGACGAACATGCAGGCCACGAAGAAGGCGACGCAGATGGCGATCAGCACGCCCGTGGGACCGGCCTCGTTGATGCCGGCTGCCGCCAGGATTTCCTGAGGGATCTGGGCGAAGGAAATGATCCAGGAGAAGCCGTTGCCTACCGCCACCAGGATGAACACCACGGCGGTGATCAGGCCGGTGGACTTGGCGATGGCGTAGATATCGTTGACCTTCAGCGAGCGAAAGATCAGGAACTCCAGGAAGATGGCGTAGAGCACACAGGCCGCCGCCGCCTCGGTAGGGCTGAATATCCCCCCATAGATGCCGCCAACGATGATCACCGGAAAGCCCAGCGGCCACAACGCCTGGCGGACCGCGGTCAGGCGTTCGCCCCAGTTCGACTTCGGCTCGGTGGGCACCTTGCGCACGGTGGCGTAGATCACGCAGTAGATCGAGAACATCAGCAGGATCAGCAGCCCGGGCCCGATGCCGGCGATGAACAGTTCGGCGATGGAGGTCCCCGAGATGACCCCGTAGATGATCATGCCGATGCTCGGCGGGATCAGGAAGGCGATATCGCTGGAGTTGATGATCAGCGCCAGGGTGAAAGAATCCGAATAGCCGGCCTTGAGCAGCTTGGGGCGCAGGGGTGAGCCGACGGCCACCACCGTGGCCTGGGTGGAGCCCGACACCGCGCCGAACAGGGTGCAGGAGGCGGCCGTGGAGACAGCCAGGCCGCCCTTCACATGGCCGATGAAGGACATCACCATGGCGATCAAGCGTTCGGCCGACTGGCCCCGGGTCATGATGTCGGCGGCGAGAATGAACATGGGCACGGCAATCAGCGAGGCAGGACGTATACCCGCCATCATCTGCTGGATGAGGGTACCCATTTGGCCGAAGCCGTCGAACATTATGAAGAAACCGATGATCGCCGCGGTGATCAGCGGGATCATCATGGGAAAGCCCAGCAATAGCAGGGCGATCATGGTAGTAACCATTATTGTCGTCATCGTGCATTCCCCCGGGCATGCTGCCCTGCGTCAGACTTCCGTTTCCGTGTCCTTGTAGCCGTCGAGCACGCTGGTCGACAGGTAGACGTCTCGTGATGTCAGGTTCTTGATGGCAGTAAGCAGGTACTGGATTCCGGTGATCAGAAAGCCCAGGGGCGCCCAGACATAGATGATCCAGATCGGTAGGCCCGTCGACGGCAACACGCGGCCCTTGGAATACATATCGAGGATATAGATGATCGAGTAGTAGAGCAGGAAGAACATCACCAGCGAGGTGAACAGCGCAATGACGATCATCAACGCCTTGCGACCTCCTGCCGGCAGGGCATCATAGATGGCCGACATGCGGATATGGCGGCCGTGGCGTGCCGCGTAGCCGATACCGGCGAAGGTGATCATGATGATCAGGATGCGGTTGATCTCGCCGGAGATCATGATGCTTTCACCGAAGACGAAACGGCCGATGACATTGGCGATGGTATTGACTGCCATCAGCAGCACGCCAAGCGCCAGAATCACCGCCTCGAGCTTGCTTATCAGGGTATCGATGACCCCGAGTGGGCCGGGCAGGCCCGAGCGATAGTGCTTTTCGGACTCTTCATCGGACATGTCCGCACTCCCTTTTCAGCATGCGATGCGGGAAAATCAGGATTCCCTTATAGCCAGCATACGTGTGGATCAGTGGCAACGGAGCCGTCGATATCAACGCTGGGTGCACGCTGCCATGTCAGCAAAGCTGATGCCTGGAAACGCATCTCCAGAAACAACAGGGGGGCGGCCCGGACAGGCCACCCCCCCTGAAGGTCGAAGTCGGCGGTGATTACTCCGCGTCTTCGGTCACGGCTTCGAGGTCGGCCTTGAACTGGTTGAGCAGTTCCTGGCCGCTCTCACCGGTCATCTCGATGAACTCCTCCTCGACCTGGGGCGCCTTTTCCTTGAAGGCCTGGATCTGCTCCTCGTTCAGGCGCGTCACGGTGCACTCGTCGCAGGCTTCCATGATCTTGTCCAGGGATTCATCGGCCAGGCCCTGGATGTGCTCGATGGTGTGGTCATAGGCGGCATCGGAGGCATCCCTTACCAGCTGCTGGTCTTCCTCGGAGAGGCCCTCGAAGAAGTTCTGGTTGGCCATCATGGCGGTGGTGAACCAGCCATGGCTGGTGAAAGTCAGGTGAGGGGAGACCTCGTAGAGTTTGCCTGATTCGATCCAGAAGATCGGGTTCTCCTGACCGTCGATGATGCCGGTCTGCAAGCCACCATAGACCTCACCCCAGGGCAGCGGCGTTGGCGTCGCGCCGAAGGCGTTGTAGGTCTCCGCGAGCAGCGGGTTGGTCATGGTGCGGATCTTCTTGTTGCTGAAGTCCTCCGGCGAGGTGATCGGTTCGTCGGCGGTGACCACCATCTCGCCTTCCGGGTACATCTTCAGCAACTCTAGATTGTGCTCGGCATAGAGCTTCGGGAACATTTCGTTGATGGCCTTGCTCTCCTCGAAGAACTCGAGCACCTGATCCATGTCGGTGGGCATCAGATAGGGGATGAAGAAGATCTGTGCCTCGGGAATCAGCGAGCCGGTGAAGCCGGGCGACTGATTGACGAACTGCAGGATACCATTCTGGGTCTGCTCCATGATGTCGTCGGACTCGCCGAGCTCACCGAAGCGGTAGATCTGGACGCTATGATCGGAGTTCTCCTCGACATACTCCTTGAAGGCTACGGCGAAGACATCCTGAACGTCGCCCTCGTATTCCTCGTGGGCGTAGCGCCAGTTGTCGGCAAAGGCCGCGGTGGACATGCCGAACATCAGTGCGCCAATACCGGCGCCCGTCAACAGCTTATGTGACTTCATACGTGGTCCCTCTGCAGGTTTGTCCTGTGATGGAAGATGCGTCCATCAGCGGGTTCTAGTGAATATGACATTCACTAAACTGTTTTCAGGCTAGCCTGGCCGTCATGAAGGGTCAAGCTGGCTTTCCAGGCCTTGCAGGGCGCTAAGGTGTGGTTTTTTCTGCACTTGTAGTTGCCTGGAGAGATGATCCTCCAGGCGGGGAGAAGGGCTTGGGAGGGCCCATAGCCGATCGCTCTCGAGCGCCAGCCGTTCCAGGCGCGACAGGGTCTCGCGCTCCGCCTGGAGCTCGGCCTGCTGGAGCGTCCGACGCAATGCGGCAACGGGCTCGTGCAGACGAGCTTCGGGCTTCAGGTCCCGACGCAGCCGGCGCAGGGGAGCCGTGACCTGCTGCTGCCAACGGCGGACATGATCGGGGCACTCCTCGCATGCCAGCCCGTGATGATACAGCCAGCAATGCCAGAGCAGTTCGCAGACGTCCACACCCGCCTCGTCCTGAAGCACCAGACAGGCGGCTTCGACGCCTCTGCGGGCATAGAGTGCCAGAGCAAACTCCCATAGTGGGGTGTCGAGCAGTCTAGCCCGCAGAGCGGACGTCAATTGGGTAGAATCGTGGGTCATGACGCGACTGTCGTCCCGCTGGGCGGCAGCCTCACTGACTGCCGAGTGGAGCCTGCATGATCGCACTGCGCCAAGTTTCCCTGCAACGCGGCACCCAGACCCTGCTCGAGGGGGCCGACCTGACCCTGCACGCCGGCCACAAGGCGGGCATCGTCGGGCCCAACGGGGCGGGCAAGTCGAGCCTGTTCAAGCTGCTGCTCGGAGAGCTATCCCCGGACAAGGGAGAGGTGGAGATGAGCGGTGGCCAGCGCATCGCCCATATGGACCAGGAGGTTGAAGCGCTGGAACGCGCTATCGTCGACTATGTGCTGGATGGCGACCGCGAGCTACGCCACACCGAGGCGGCCCTGACGGCCGCACGCGAGCAGGGTGACCCCCATCGCGAAGCGGAGCTGCATGGCGCCATCGAGTCGCTGGACGGCTACAGCGCCCCGGCTCGGGCGGCCCAGCTGCTGGTGGGTCTGGGTTTCGTCCAGTCCGATCTGGAGCGGCCGCTGGCAGACTTCTCGGGTGGCTGGCGGATGCGCGTCAACCTGGCGCGCACGCTGTTCAAGCCCTCCGACCTGTTGCTGCTGGATGAGCCCACCAACCACCTGGACCTGGATGCCCTGCTGTGGCTCGAGCAGTGGCTCACCCGCTACCCTGGCACCCTGCTACTGATCTCCCACGATCGCGACTTTCTCGATGCGGTGTGTGACCACATCGCGCACTTCGATCGCCAGAGCTTGGTGCTCTATCGCGGCAACTACTCCACCTTCGAGCGCACCCGCGCCGAGAAACTGGCCTTGCAGCAGGCCGAGGCCGCCAAGCAGCATGCGCGCCGTGAGGAGATAGAGCGCTTCGTGGCACGCTTTCGCTACCAGGCCAACAAGGCCCGTGCCGCCCAGAGCCGATTGAAAACCCTCGAGCGCATGGGCGATATCGCCGTGGCCCATGCCGACTCGCCTTTCCACTTCACCATTCCCTGTGCCGACAAGGTCTCCCACCCGCTGCTGGTACTGGACGAGGCGCGCCTGGGCTACCGCGACGCTGCCGGTCAGGAAACGGTGCAGCTCGACGACGTCAAGCTGACCCTGCTGCCCGGCCAGCGCATCGGCCTGCTGGGACCCAACGGTGCCGGCAAGTCGACTCTGATCAAGTCGCTGACCGGCGACCTGCCGCTGCTGTCCGGAAAGCGGGTGGCCGGTGAGCACCTGGCGATCGGCTACTTCGCCCAGCACCAGCTGGAGGGGCTGGACCTGGCCTCTACGCCATTCATGCATGTGCAGCGCCTCTCCCCCACGACCGCCGATCTGGATATCCGCAAGTTCCTGGGTGGCTTCGGCTTCCACGGGGACGACGTCTTCGCCGAGGTGGGGCGCTTCTCGGGTGGTGAGAAGGCGCGCCTGGCCCTGGCGCTGGTCGCCTGGCACAAGCCCAACCTGCTGCTGCTGGACGAGCCCACCAACCACCTGGACCTGGAGATGCGCGAAGCGCTAACCGAAGCGCTGGCGAGCTTCGAGGGGACGGTGATCATCGTCTCCCACGACCGACACCTGCTGCGGGCTACCGTGGACGAGTTCTGGCGAGTGGCCGACCATCGCGTCGCCCCCTTCGATGGCGACCTGGAGGACTACCGGGCCTGGCTCAAGGCGCGTCTCGAGGGCGAGCGCCGCGAGGCCCGGGCCGACAAGGCCGACCGCCAGGCCGTGGCCGAAGCTCCTAGGGAGGATCGCAAGACAACGCGCCGTGCCGCCGCCGAGCTGCGCGAAAAGCTGCGGCCGCTGAAGAAGCAGCGCGACCGCGCCGAGCAGGCTATGGAGAAGGTCCAGAAGGACCTGGCCGCGGTGGAGGAGGCACTGGGTGACGCCGAGCTCTATACTGACCCCGGGCGCAAGGCGGAGCTCACCGAACGTCTCGGTCGCCAGGGTGAACTCAAGTCGCGTCTGGAAGAGCTGGAACAGGACTGGTTGGAGGCCGAGGAAGCGCTGGAGGCCATGGAAGCCGAGCTAAGTAGCTAACTCTCCAGCAGGAAGGTCACCGGGCCGTCGTTGATCAGCGAGACCTGCATGTTGGCAGCGAATTCGCCGCTGGCGACCCGTGGCCAGGCCGCCTCGGCGCGTTCCAGCAGATAGTGGAAGAGACGTTCGCCCTCGGCGGGCGCGGCAGCGCTGGAGAAGCTGGGCCTCAATCCCTTGCGAGTGTCGGCGGCCAGCGTGAACTGGGAGACCAGCAGCAGGCCACCTTCGGCCTGCTGCAGGTTGCGGTTCATCTTGCCCTCGGCGTCGGGGAACACCCGGTAGTGCAGCAGCTTGTGCAGCAAGCGGTCGGCCGCCGCTTCTTCGTCGCCCTTCTCAACCCCCACCAAGGCGAGCAGTCCGGCGCCGATGGCACCCACCTCACGATTGTCCACCTCGACGCTGGCGCGTTTCACGCGCTGGATCAGGGCCTTCATCGGGCGAAGTCTCCTTGGCTGCCGTCACGGAACGCCAAGCCTATCAGCGCCCTAGCAGGTCGTCACGGAAGTCCTTGCCCAACGGGTTCTCGCCCAGCCAGATGCCGAACAGGGCACTAGCAAGATCCGGGTCGCTGCCTTCGTAGAGGGTCTCGCCGTTCAGCGCCAGGGTCAGTCGGTCGCCGTCCCAGCTCAGGGCGTAGCGGTCGCCGGGCGTGACGTCGCGATAGCGCTCATTGAAGGTTTTCAGCGGCGACGCCAGCTTGGCGTAGTGAGCATCATCGAGGGCCTCGCGCACGCTCTTGCGGGTCGCCTCGGCGAACTCCTCGGCCTCGATGGCGTGGAAGTATTCCAGCTCCAGGCGGCGTGGTACCTCGGACAGGGGAGCCGGGCGCGGGAAGCCCTGGGCTTGATAGTAGGCGCCGGCATAGGCATCCCAGATCATGTACTGGAAGAGCCCATAGCCGATCCGCTCGTAGCGGCGCTCATCGGTCTCGAGTGAGGCCGGAAAGCGAGCGCCCTTGATCTCGACCGTTTCGGCCGTCGCTGTCGTGGCGATGGCCGCCAGCAGGAGTGCGCTCAGGGTATGGAGCAGCGACATGGAGAACCTCTCACGACACGGGATATTTCCTTACGGAGAATATCCTTTTGTAAAGGTTCTGTACAGCTATTTGCCGCTTACTACCAGGCGCGACAGAGCATGATGTCGCAGTGGGGCTCGGCGAGCAGGCGCTCGGTGATCTGGCTCTGGCGACCCAGCGGGCCGCGGCTGCCCAAGGCGAGCAGGTCCGGCGGCTGACGGCGCAAGCGGGTCATCAAAACCTCGAGGGGGTCGCCCTGCTCCAGCACCAGCTCGAGCTCCGGGACATCGTCGAGCTCGCTCATCAGCTGCTCGGTCTCGCGCTCGAGCTGGGTACGCAGCCGCTCCACCTCGCGGTCGCGCCAGCGGGCATAGCCGCCGTCCGAGCCCAGTTCCCGTTCGCCGGGGATGTCCCAGGCATGCAGCAGGGTCAGCCGGGCGTCGGGGAATCGCTTGAGGGTCTCGCGCAGGGTATGCCGAGAGGTCAGCGAGAAGTCCACCGGCACCAGGATGTCCTGCCACTCCTGGGTGGCCAGATGGCTGACCGAGAGGACCGGGCAGGGGGCGCTACGCAGCACCCGGGCGAGGGTAGTGCCGGCGACCAGGTCGGGCTGGCCGCGCTTGCGATGGGCACCGAGGATGATCATGTCGGCATCGCGCTCATGGGCCTCACGGATGATTTCGGCATAAGGTGCGCCGGCCATGGTCTGGATCAGGCACTGGGGCTCGGGCAGCGCATAGTCCTCACGGATGTCGATGAGGGTGGCGCGGATGTCCTCCACCACGGCTGCTTCCAGATCATGCAGGACCCGCCGCGGCAGGTAGGGGTCGAGCACATGGATGACATCGAGTCGGGCGCCGCTCTCAACCGCCAGGCGTATGGCTCGAGCGAAGGCGGCCCGGTTCTCGGCGGAGAGGTCACTGGCGAACAGCAGGGTCTGGCTCATGACGGCTACCTCCCGGAGGTTGATCCCCATGGCATTTTCCTCAGCATGAGCGGCAGGTTGAGAGGGCGCAAGCCTGGAGGGTTACCTCCTGGCGTGAAAGTGGTGCACCGGGCCGCGTCCCTGACCCACATCAAGTCGGTGGCTCTCCTCGAGCGCCTGCGAGAGCCAGGTCTTGGCGGTGGCCACGGCGTCGGGCAGGGCATCGCCATGGGCCAGGCGAGCGGTGATCGCCGAGGAGAGAGTGCAGCCCGTGCCGTGCAGGTTGGTGGTATCGATTCGGTGTCCCTCGATCCAGGTTACCGCATTGGAGGTGATCAGCAGGTCGGGGCACTCGCCGCCGCTCAGGTGGCCCCCCTTAAGCAGGGTCGCCCCGGCCCCCAGAGCACGCAGGCCGGGGGCCAACGCTTCCATGCCGGCGCGATTCTCGGGTACCGGGCAGCCCAGCAGTACGGCGGCCTCCGGCAGATTGGGGGTGATCAGGTCGGCCAGGGGCACCAGGCATTCTCTCACTGCCGCGATGCCGACATCGTCGACCAGGATGTCGCCGCTCTTTGCCACCATCACCGGGTCGAGCACGATCCAGCCCGGCCGTTGGGGAGTTAGGGCGTCGCGGATCACTTCGGCCACCTCGCGGCTGGCCACCATGCCGATCTTCACGGCGTCGATGGCGACGTCAGCGAGCAGCGTCTCGAGCTGCGCGGCGATGAACTCCACCGGTACCGGGTGAACCCCGCTGACGCCGCGGGTGTTCTGGGCGGTCAGGGCGGTGATCACGCTAGTCGCATAGGTCCCCAGGGCCGAGAGGGTCTTGAGGTCGGCCTGGATACCGGCGCCGCCACTGGGGTCGGAGCCGGCGATGGTCAGAGTGTTGGGTATGCAGCGGGAGGTGGCCATCGGCGTCACGTCATTGCGGTCGAAGTGGACCACCAGCCTACTGCAAGGAACGGGCGCGCTGCCATGCTGACCCGGTTCCTGGTGGCGCCGGCCAGCGCACTCTGACGATCATCGTTGAGCCTGGGGCTCGGAAAATGGCTCATCACCCTATAGGCTGGTTATCAAAATACGATGCTGGTCTGCGAGCGGGGATCGCGACGCACCGGAGGTAGCTAGCCGGACGGGGAGCTCACGTCGAGGAGAAGTGTCATGGAAGGGGATATCGCGGCCCGGGTGGCCGAGCACTGGGCGATAGGGTTCTTCATCCTGGCGGTGATCCTCTTGTGTACCGTTATGATCGGCCTTTCCTACCTGCTCGGCGGGCGCAGCCGGGGCCGCAGCAAGTCGCTGCCCTTCGAATCCGGCATAGTAGGTACCGGCGGTGCCCGCCAGCGCTTTTCCGTCAAGTTCTACCTGGTCGCGATGCTGTTCGTGATCTTCGATCTCGAAGCCGTGTTCCTGTTCGCCTGGGCGGTGGCCGTCCGTGAGGTGGGCTGGACGGGCTTCGCCGGCGCGGCGGTGTTCATCTTCATCCTGCTGGCCGGGCTGGTCTACGACAGTCGCGTCGGCGCCCTCGACTGGGCGCCGGGGCGCAAGTCGCACGACGACCAAGCCTGACCGCACCAGCGGTCGGATCGCTGCTAGGCACCATCAATCAGCCGAATGTCGTTGGAGGAGTGGCATGCCCTATACCCTGACACGCGCCGAAGACATGCCAGCAGCGGACGCCCGCTATCCATTGAGCAGGACCCGTCGAGTCGAGGATGACCCGATGAAGCAGCAGCTTCAGCGCAACGTCTTTACCGGCAAGCTGGAAGATGTGCTCAATTCGGCGGTCAACTGGGGACGCAAAAACTCCCTGTGGCCCTACAACTTCGGCCTCTCGTGCTGCTATGTGGAGATGACCACCGCCTTCACCGCGCCACACGATATCGCTCGCTTCGGCGCCGAGGTGATCCGTGCCTCGCCGCGCCAGGCCGACTTCATGGTCATTTCCGGCACCTGCTTCATTAAGATGGCGCCGGTGATCCAGCAGCTCTACGATCAGATGCTCGAGCCCAAGTGGGTGATCTCAATGGGCTCCTGCGCTAACTCTGGCGGCATGTATGACATCTATTCGGTGGTCCAGGGCGTCGATAAGTTTCTGCCGGTCGATGTCTACGTGCCGGGCTGCCCGCCTCGCCCGGAGGCCTTTCTGCAGGGGCTGCAGTTACTACAGGATTCGATCCAGCAGGAGCGCCGCCCCCTCTCCTGGGTGGTCGGCGACCAGGGGGTGTACCAGGCTGAGATGCCATCGCAGCGCGAGAAGCACCGTGACCGTCGTATCCAGGCCACCGAATTGCGCAGCCCCGACAGCCTCTGAGGTTCCCCCCTAGCCCTTTCTTCTGCCGCAGGAGCTTGCCGACGTCCATGAGCGTTGATATCTCGACCACCGAGCCTGCCTTCGCCGATGATCCGATCGTCGGCGCCCTCAGGCAGCGTTTCGGTGATCACGCCATCCATCTGCAACCGACCCTGACCGGGATGCCGGTGCTGTGGGTCGCCCGCCAGACCCTCAACGGCATGCTGGGCTTCCTGCGCGACATGCCCGAGCCGTTCGAGATGCTCTTCGATCTGTCGGCGATCGACGAGCGGCTGCGTACCCATCGTCACGGCCAGCCCGAGTCCGATTTCACGGTCTTCTACCATTTGCTGTCGGTGTCGCGGAATCGGGATCTGATGCTCAAGGTGGCCCTGCATGAAGATGATCTGGCGCTTCCCACCGTCGTCGCCCTCTACCCCAATGCCAACTGGTATGAGCGAGAGGTGTGGGACATGTTCGGCATCGACTTCATCGGCCATCCGCACCTCACGCGAATCCTCATGCCGCCGACCTGGCGGGGCCATCCGCTGCGCAAGGATCACGGTGCCCGGGCCACGGAGTTCGACCCTTACACCCTGACCGTCGAAGGCCAGGAGGTCGAGCAGCAGGCGTTGCGGTTCGACCCCGAGGCGTGGGGAATGCAGCGCGAACGGCAGGGGGCCGAGTTCATGTTCCTCAACCTCGGGCCCAACCATCCCTCGGCGCACGGGGCCTTTCGTATCGTGCTGCAGCTTGACGGCGAGGAGATCGTCGACTGCGTGCCGGACATCGGCTATCACCACCGCGGCGCCGAGAAGATGGGCGAGCGCCAGACCTGGCACAGCTATATTCCCTACACCGACCGGGTCGACTACACCGGTGGGGTGATGAACAACCTCCCCTACATCCTGGCGGTGGAGAAGCTCGCGGGCATCGAGGTGACCGAGCGTGCCAGGGTCATCCGCGTGATGCTGGCCGAGATATTCCGCATCTCCAGCCATCTGCTGTTTCTGGGCACCTACCTGCAGGATCTGGGGGCGATGACGCCGGTGTTCTTCACCTTCACCGACCGCCAGAAGGCCTATGAGGTGATCGAGGCGATCACCGGCTTTCGCATGCATCCGGCCTGGTATCGTATCGGCGGCACCGCCCAGGACCTGCCCCGGGGTTGGGAGACCCTGGTCCAGGGCTTCCTCGACTGGATGCCCAGGCGCCTGCGCGAATACGAACGGGCCATGATGGACAATGCCATCGTGCGCGACCGCACTCGGCATGTCGCCGCCTTCACCACCCAGGAGGCGCTCGCATGGGGTGTCACCGGCCCCAACCTGCGCGCCACCGGCTGTGATTTCGACCTGCGCAAGCGACGCCCCTATGGCGGCTACGAGCACTTCGACTTCGAGGTCCCGCTTGGCCGCAACGGCGATGCCTTCGACCGCGGCCAGGTGCGCATCGAGGAGATGCGCCAGAGCCTGCGTATCATTCAGCAGTGCGTCGACCATATGCCGGCAGGCGACTACAAGGCCGACCATCCGTTGACCACGCCGCCGCCCCGGGAGCGCATGCTCCAGCACATCGAGACGCTGATCACCCACTTCCTGCAGGTGTCGTGGGGGCCGGTGCTCGAACCGGGCGAGTCGCTGGCGATGATCGAGGCGACCAAGGGCATCAACGGCTACTACCTCACCAGCGATGGCAATACCATGAGCTACCGTACACGCATCCGCACGCCGAGCTTCCCGCACCTGCAGCAGATTCCTGCGGTGATGCGCGGCGGCTTCGTGCCCGACCTGATCACCCACCTGGGGAGCCTCGATTTCGTGATGGCTGACGTGGACCGCTGACCCATGAACGAGACAGGACAACGGATTGCCAGCGACGGCTTCAGCCTCGACGACGAACAGCGTCGTGCCATCGAGCACGAGCGAGACCATTACGAGCAGCCCCAGGCGGCCTGCATCGAGGCCCTTAAGATCGTCCAGCGCCGTCACGGCTGGGTGCCCGACGCGGCCATCCCCGCCATCGCCCAGGTGCTGGGTGTCCGCCCCGCCGATGTCGAGGGCGTGGCGACCTTCTATAGCCTGATCTTCCGTCAGCCGGTGGGGCGTCACGTGATCCTGGTCTGCGACAGCAGCGTGTGTTTTCTCAACGACTTTGAGGCCCTGCGCGAGGCGCTGTCGGCACGGCTTGGCATCGAGTTCGGCCAGACCACCGAGGACGGCCGCTTCACGCTGCTGCCGGTATGCTGCCTGGGCGCCTGCGACCGCGGTCCGGCATTGATGATCGATGACCAGACCTATGGCCCCGTCGCCCCGGAAGACGTGGCCGACCTCCTGGAGGGCTTCTCATGAGCGTCAGGCGCTATCACAGCCAGCTGCGCCAGAGCGCCGAGGAACGCCGTGCCGAGACGCATCCGCTGACCTGGCGGCTGCGCGAGGACGGCGCCATGGTGGGACTCGAGGACTATGTCGCGAAGGATGGCTATGCCGCCGTGCACGACGTGCTCAACCGCCAGTCGCCCGACGACGTGGTGACGACCATGAAGGAGGCCAACGTGCGCGGGCGTGGTGGTGGCGGTTTCTCGGCCGGCATGAAGTGGAGCCTGACCATGAAGGGACCGGGGATTCCGCGCGGCTATCTGGTGTGCAACGCCGATGAAATGGAACCGGGCACCTTCAAGGACCGCCTGTTGCTCGAACAGCAGCCCCATCTGCTGATCGAGGGCATGATTCTGGGGGCCTACGCCAACCACTCCTACTTCGGTTATATCTTCCTGCGCGGCGAGTATGTCGAGGCGGCGCACGCCATCGCCCGGGCGCTCGAGGAGGCCCGCGCCGCCGGCTGGCTGGGCAGCGACATCGCCGGCAGCGGCTTCGACTTCGACATCGCCCTGCATACCGGTGCCGGACGCTACATCTGCGGCGAGGAGACCGCGCTGATCAACTCGCTGGAGGGCCAGCGCGCCAATCCCCGCGACAAGCCCCCCTTCCCGGGGCAGTCGGGGGCCTGGGGCAAGCCCACCGTGGTCAACAACGTCGAGACGCTGTGCAACGCCCCGGGGGTGATGCTTCATGGGGCCCGCTGGTATCAGGACCTCTCCGGGGAGCTTAGCGACGACGGCGGCACCAAGCTGTACGGCATCTCCGGCAAGGTCGAGCGCGCCGGCCTGTGGGAGTTGCCGATCGGCACTTCGGGACGCGAGTTGCTAGAGCGGGCCGGCGGCATGCGCGACGGCCTTACCCTCAAGGCCTGGCTGCCCGGCGGCGCCAGCACCGGCTTCCTGTTGCCGGAGCATCTCGACGAGCCGCTGGACTTCGACACCATCGGTGAACTGGGCAGCCGCCTGGGCACCGGGCTGCTGACGGTGATCGACGCGGATCAGAGCATGCTCTCCCTGGTGCGTAATCTTGAACAGTTCTTCGCCCGAGAATCCTGCGGCTGGTGTACGCCGTGTCGCGATGGCCTGCCGTGGACGGCCAAGTTGCTCAAGGCGCTCGAGCGAGGTGAGGGCAAACCCGGCGACCTGGAGATGCTCGACAAGCTCGCCGACGACCTGGGGCCGGGCAAGACCTTCTGTGCCCATGCGCCCGGGGCGGCGATGCCGCTGCAATCGGCGCTCAAATACTTCCGCGATGAGTTCGAGCAGGGCGTGGCTCAGCCGCAGAGCGTCGCTCATGCCGATTCGGTGGCGGAAGATGGGGACTTCACCCATCAGCAAGCGAGGTAACCGATGGCGACGATTCATGTGGACGGGCAGCGCTTTGAGGTGGACGGAGCGGACAACCTGCTGAACGCCTGCCTGTCGCTGGGCCTCGACGTGCCCTACTTCTGCTGGCATCCGGCGCTGGGCAGCGTCGGGGCCTGTCGCCAGTGCGCCGTGAAGCAGTACAAGGATGCCGATGACACCCAGGGCATGCTGGTGATGTCGTGCATGACACCGGCCGCCGACGGCACCCGGATCTCGATCGACGACGATGAGGCGCGGGAATTCCGTGCCAGCGTCATCGAGTGGCTGATGATCCACCATCCCCACGACTGCCCGGTGTGCGAGGAGGGCGGCCATTGCCACCTGCAGGACATGACGGTGATGACCGGCCATGACCGGCGGCGCTACCGTTTCAGCAAGCGCACCCACCGCAACCAGGACCTGGGGCCGTTCATCGCCCACGAGATGAACCGCTGCATCACCTGCTATCGCTGCGTGCGCTTCTATCGCGACTATGCCGGTGGCGAGGACCTGGGCGCCTTCGGTGCCAACGACAACATCTATTTCGGTCGTTCACAGGAGGGTGTGCTGGAGAGTCCTTTCTCCGGCAACCTCACCGAGGTCTGTCCCACCGGGGTGTTCACCGACCAGACCCACTCGCAGCGCTATACCCGCAAGTGGGACCTGCAGTTCGCCCCGAGCGTCTGCCACCAGTGTGCGGTGGGCTGCAACATCAGCCCAGGCGAGCGCTATGGCGACATCCGGCGCATCGAGAATCGCTACCACGGCGAGGTCAATCGCTACTTCCTCTGTGATCGCGGCCGGTTCGGCTACGGCTATGTCAATCGCGACGACCGACCGCGCCGGCCTGAGTGGCGGAGTCATCGCGACGAGGACCGCGTGACCCTGGAGGTCGATGCCGCCCTGAACCTGGGTGCCGACCGGCTGCGTCGAGCCCGGCGCGTGATCGGCATCGGCTCGCCGCGGGCGAGTCTCGAAAGCAACCATCGGCTGCGCGCGCTGGTCGGCGACGACAACTTCTCCACCGGCGTCGCCGCCGCCGAGCAGCGCTGCCTGGCCCTGATGCAGTCCCTCAACCACGGCTGCGGGCTGCCCACGCCGACGCTTCGCGATGTCGAGCGCCACGACGCCATCCTCGTACTCGGCGAGGACCTGATCCAGAGCGCGGCGCGCCTCGGCCTGGCGGTGCGCCAGGCCGCTCAGGCGCGCCAAGCGGCGCTGGCCGGCGAGCGCGAGATTCCCTACTGGCACGATGCCGCGGTGCGCACCCTGGGGCAGGACAGCTACCATCCGGTGTTCATCGCCTATCCGACCACCACCGAGCTTGATGACGTGACCGAGGCCCGCTGGGCCCTAGCCCCGGACGACATCGCGCGGCTGGGATTCGCCGTGGCTCACGAGATCGACGCCAAGGCGCCGGCCGTCGCGGGACTCGACGCGGCGACGCGGGAGGCGGCCAGCAACATCGCCTCGCGGCTGATGGCGGCCGAGCGCCCTCTGGTGATCAGCGGCGGGTCGCTTGGCTCGGAGGCGATCCTCGAGGCAGCCGGAAACGTGGCCCGTGCCCTGTCACGCCGCGCCCTTTCGGGAGGGCTGCTGTTGGTGCGTCGTGAGGCCAACAGCACGGGCCTGGCGATGATCGGTGGCGAGCCTCTGGAGTGGGCGCTCGACGAGCTTGTAAGCCAGCGCGCCGATGCCGTGGTGATTCTCGAGAATGATCTCTACCAGCGGCTGCCTGCGGCACGTATCGATGCCGCGATTTCTGCAGCCGAAACCCTGGTGGTGCTCGACCATCAGCGCACCGCCACCTGGGAGCAGGCGCATCTCGGCCTGCCGGCCGCCAGCTTCGCCGAGGCCGATGGCACCCTGGTCAGCCTCGAGGGACGCGCCCAGCGCTTCTACCAGGTCTTCAATCCCGCCTATCTGCGTCCCGAGGCGCGTATCCGCGAGAGTTGGCGCTGGCTGCATGCGTTGCGTGCCGACCTGCTGCGCCAGGATATCGGCGACATCGCCTTCGATGACGTGACCCGTGAATGTGCGCGTCGCTATCCTGCGCTCGGTGCCATCGTCGAGGCCGCACCGGATGCCGATGATCGGGTCAGCGGGCTCAAGCTGGCCCGAGAACCCCACCGCTACAGCGGACGCACCGCCATGCGCGCCCATGTCGACGTCAGCGAGCCGCGCACCCCGAGGGACCTGGATTCGCCCTTTACCTTCTCGATGGAGGGCTATAGCGGCTTCGATCGTCCTCGCGAGGAGGTCGCCTTCGCCTGGGCGCCGGGCTGGAACTCTCCACAGGCCTGGAACAAGTTCACCGACGAGGTCGGCGGCCACCTGCGGGCCGGCGATCCCGGCGTGCGCCTGATCAAACCGCACCCCGGTGATCATGACTATGCGATGGCGATCCCTGAACGATTTTGCGCCCGTGAGGATCAATGGCAGGTCGTGATCCTGCCGCGGCTGTTCGGCGGCGACGAGACCTCGTCGCGGGCCGCCCCGATCCTCGCGCGGGCGGCGCCGGCGGCAGTGAGCCTCGCCTTCGATGATGCCACGTACCTGGGCGTGAGCGATGACGACCGGCTCGAGATTGTCGGCCATAGGGAGTCGCTTATGCTGCCGGTATATCGGGACGCGAGCCAGCCCAATGGGGTGGTCGGCGTACCGGCCGGCCTTGCCCCTGGGTTGGTGGTGGGGGAGTGGGTGCGGCTCATCCCCGCCTCCGACGAGGAGGGGCAGGCATGAACTGGCTGTCCGAGCCTTTCGTTGCCCGCCTGATCGCCATGCTGCAGGCCGGCGTGATCCTGTCGGGGATCGTGCTGCTGGGGGCGGTGCTGACAGTGGTTGAGCGTCGCCTGCTGGGGCTCTGGCAGGACCGCCATGGCCCCAATCGGGTTGGGCCGTTCGGCTCACTGCAGCTGGTCGCCGACATCATCAAGATCCTCTTCAAGGAGGACTGGATCCCGCCGTTCGCCGACCGAGTGCTGTTCGTGTTGGCGCCGGCGATCGCCATGGCCTCGTTGCTGCTGTCGTTCATGATCATTCCCATCACGCCGGACTGGGGCGTGGCGGATCTGCACATCGGCTTGCTGTTCTTCCTCGCCATGGCCGGCATCAATGTCTATGCGGTGCTGTTCGGCGGCTGGTCGAGCGGTAACAAGTATGCCCTGCTCGGTGCCATGCGGGCCTCGGCACAGACCCTCTCCTACGAGGTGTTCATTGGGCTCTCGCTGATGGGCGTGGTGGCGATGGCGGGGACCTTCAACATGCGCGAGATCGTTGACGCCCAGCAAGGCCTGTGGTTCGTGATACCCCAGTTCTTCGGTTTCGTGACCTTCCTCATCGCCGGTATCGCGGTCACCCATCGCCCGCCCTTCGATCAACCCGAAGCCGAGCAGGAGCTGGCCGATGGCTATCACGTCGAGTACTCGAGCATGAAGTTCGGCATGTTCTTCATCGGCGAGTACGTGGGCATGGTGCTGGTCTCGGCGTTGCTCGTCACGCTGTTCTTCGGCGGCTGGCATGGCCCCTGGCTACCGC
Source organism: Halomonas sp. (assembly GCF_034520545.1). GTDB lineage: Bacteria > Pseudomonadota > Gammaproteobacteria > Pseudomonadales > Halomonadaceae > Halomonas. Next base: position 38,081 of record NZ_JAXHNN010000011.1, on the reverse strand, counting down.
CGGTCGTCTGGTTTGCGCTCAAGACGGGCGCTTTCCTTATGTTGTTCATGCTGCTGCGCGCCTCGCTGCCCAGGCCACGCTATGACCGGGTGATGCGCTTTGGCTGGATGTTCTGCCTGCCGCTGACCCTGATCAATCTGCTGGTGACCGGGGCGGTGATCCTGCTCGTCGACCCGCTGTGAACGAGCCGCCGTATAAAGAGGAGCGAACCTGATGTTGAAGAAGATGATCGAGGGCAGCGTTTCGCAGCTGAGGACGCTCGGCATGATCTTCATGCACAGCTTTCGCAAGCGGGAAACGCACAACTATCCCGAGGAGCCCCTCGAACTGCCGCCCCGCTATCGGGGGCGCATCGTGCTGACCCGCGACCCTGATGGCGAGGAGCGTTGCGTGGCCTGCAATCTCTGCGCGGTCGCCTGTCCGGTGGCCTGTATCGCGTTGCAGAAGGGCGAGCGCGAAGACGGCCGCTGGTACCCGGAGTTCTTTCGCATCAACTTCTCGCGCTGCATCTACTGCGGGATGTGCGAGGAGGCCTGCCCAACCTCGGCGATCCAGCTCACCCCCGACGTCGAGATGGGCGAGTACCGCCGCCAGGAGCTGGTCTACGAGAAGGAAGACCTGTTGATCAACGGGCCGGGCAAGGATCACGACTACCACTTCTACAAGGTGGCGGGGCTGGCGATCGCCGGCAAGGACAAGGGCCAGGCGCAGGACGAGGCCGAGCCGATCGACGTCAAGACCCTGCTGCCCTGATACGCGTAAAAGGAACCGCCATGGAAATTACCTTTTATCTGAGCGGACTGGTGGCGGTACTGGCCACTCTGGGAGTGGTCACCAATACCCATCCGGTGCATGCGCTGCTTTATCTGATCGTCTCGCTGATCAGTGTGGCGCTGGTGTTCTTCGCGCTGGGTGCGCCCTTCGCCGGGGCGCTCGAGGTGATCGTCTATGCCGGGGCGATCATGGTGCTGTTCGTGTTCGTGGTGATGATGCTGAATCTGGGCCAGGAGGGCATCGCTCAGGAACGTGTCTGGTTGCGACCGGGGGTCTGGCTGGGTCCGGCGATACTCTCGGCCGTGCTGCTGGTGACCCTGGTCGCCACCTTGTGGAGCGGCGAGGTCGGACGGATGATCGACGGCGAGATGCTGACCGCCAAGGCCGTGGGTACGCTGCTGTTCGGCCCCTGGCTGCTGGTCGTCGAGCTCGCCGCCATGCTGTTGCTGGCGGCTCTGGTGACTGCCTCGCATGTCGGGCGTCTGCCAGGAACGACGTCCCGTCGCGAAGCCGGAGCACGCAAGGAGGTGTCATGAGCGGCATTCCCATGGAGCATGGCCTGGTGCTGGCGGCGATCCTGTTCGTCCTGGGCCTCGCCGGGCTGATCTGCCGGCGCAACCTGCTGTTCGTGTTGATGAGCCTGGAGATCATGCTCAATGCCACGGGCCTGGCGTTCATCGTCGCCGGCACCGCCTGGGGGCAACCCGAGGGGCAGGCGATGTTCCTGCTGGTGATCACCCTGGCAGCGGCCGAGGCCAGTATCGCCCTGGCGTTCTTGATCCAGTTCCATCGTCGCTTCAAGTCGCTTGATGTGGACGCCGCGAACCATATGCGCGGCTAAGGGAGCTGTCGATGTCGTTGTTGCCACTGACGTTTTTACTTCCGCTGATCGGCACCCTGATCCTCGCGCTGTCGCGCGGGCGGCTCGATGCCCGTACCAGCGTGGGCATCGGGGTGAGCAGTTCGGGGCTGGCGGCTCTAGTCACCGCCTGGGTCGGCTGGCGTTTCCTGGCGGATGGCGGCCAGGGTGTTGGCATGACGCTGTGGACCTGGGTCGCGGTCGGCGACTTTCGGCCCACCATCGGTCTCTATCTGGATGGGCTGTCGTTGACCATGATGGGCATCATCACCGGCGTGGGCTTCCTGATCCACCTCTTCGCTGCCTGGTACATGCAGGCTGAAAGCGTCGGCGAGGGTAATGGCGAGCATGGATTGCGGCGCTTCTATGCCTACATGAACCTGTTCGTGGCCAGCATGCTGCTGCTGGTGCTCGGCGATAACCTGCTGCTGCTCTATCTGGGCTGGGAGGGCGTGGGGCTGTGCAGCTACCTGCTGATCGGCTACTACTACCGGACCGCGGCCAACGGCTGGGCGGCCTTCAAGGCCTTCATCGTCACTCGCCTGGGCGATGTCTTCCTGGCGCTTGGCCTGTTCCTGCTGTTCCGCGAGCTGGGCACCCTGGATATCGGCGAGATCCTCGTTCGTGCCCCCGAAGTCTGGCAGGAGGGAGACTGGCAGCCCCGGCTGGCGGCGCTGCTGATCCTCGGCGGCGCGCTGGGCAAGTCGGCCCAGTTGCCGCTGCATACCTGGCTGCCCGACGCCATGGCGGGCCCCACCCCGGTCTCGGCCCTGATCCATGCGGCCACCATGGTCACCGCCGGGGTCTATCTGATAGCCCGCATGCACGGCATCTTCGAGCTGGCGCCGGACGTGCTCACCCTGGTCGCGGTGATCGGTGCGTTGACGCTTCTCATGGCAGGCTTCGCCGCGCTCGCCCAGACCGACATCAAGCGCGTGCTGGCTTACTCGACCATGAGCCAGATCGGCTACATGTTCCTGGCCCTGGGCGTCGGTGCCTATGACGCGGCCATCTTCCATCTGATGACTCACGCCTTCTTCAAGGCGCTGCTGTTCCTCTCTGCCGGCGCCGTGATCGTCAGCTGCCATCACGAGCAGGACATGCGCCGGCTCGGGGGGCTGTGGCGCAGGTTGCCGCTGCCCTACGCGGGCTTCGTGATCGGCGGTGCGGCGCTGGCGGCGCTGCCGCTGGTCACCGCCGGCTTCTACAGCAAGGACGAGATCCTCTGGGAGGCGCTGGCCGCCGGCCAGGGGGGGCTGCTGCTGGCGGGGCTGGTCGGTGCCTTGCTGACCTCGCTGTACACGGTGCGGCTGATCATCGGAACCTTCCATGGCCAGCCACAAAGCGATCATGCCCGGCATGCCAAGACGGGCCGTGGCCCGGCGCATGGCCTGCCGTTGATCGTGCTGGCGGTATTGTCGACCTTTCTCGGCGCCTGGATCGAGCCGCCACTGTCCGGCGTGCTGCCCTCCGGAGCCGGGGCCGAGGCCCATGGCATGGGACACACGGCACTGGGCATCGTCGCCGCGGTCGTCTCGCTGAGCGGGGTGGCCATCGCAGCCTGGCTGTACCTGGCTCGCCAGCAGTGGCTGGCCGAGCGCGTCGCCGGCGGATGGGAGGCACGGTTATGGCGTCTCTGGAATCACGCCTGGGGATTCGATATCGCCTATGATCGGCTGTTCGTGCGGCCCTATCGCGGCCTGGTCAGGCTGTTGCGCCACGACCTGTTCGACCGTTTCCTGCTGCTGGCGGGTTGGCTGTCCTGGGTGTTGCACCGTGGCCTGAGCGCGACCCAGACCGGCAGGCTGCGCTTCTATGCCGGCATGATGGCGACCGGGGTGGCGCTGGTACTGCTGGTGCTGGTGCTGTGGGGATGATGATGCCTCAGCCCCCCGCCGACAGGCAGGCGCTGCCGATGTTTCAACGACAGGGAAGGCACTGCCTATGACGCTGCTCTGGCTGATCCTGATCCCCTTCCTGGGGGGCCTGCTGTGCTGGCAGGGCGAACGCTTCGGCGATCAGGCGCCGCGCTGGATTGCGCTGGCGACGATGCTGATCGAGCTATTGATCACGCTGGGGCTATGGTTCCAGGGCGACTACCATCTGGCCAACGCCGGCATGGCCGGCGATTCGCTACGCTGGTCGATGGAGTGGCAGGTGGCATGGATTCCGCGTTTCGGCATCGATGTGCACTTGGCGCTCGATGGCTTGTCCCTGGTGCTGATCGCGCTGACCGGCTTTCTGGGGGTACTGGCGGTACTCTGCTCGTGGCACGAGATCGTGCAGCGGGTCGGCTTCTTCCATCTCAACCTGCTATGGATCCTCGGCGGGGTGGTGGGGGTGTTCCTGGCCATCGACCTCTTCCTGTTCTTCCTTTTCTGGGAAATGATGCTGGTGCCGATGTACTTCCTGATTGCGCTGTGGGGACACAGTGGCTCGGAAGGGCGCACCCGCATCCGTGCCGCGACCAAGTTCTTCATCTACACCCAGGCCAGCGGGCTGCTGATGCTGGTGTCGATCCTCGGTCTGGTGTTCGTGCATCATGCCCACACCGGCGAGTTCACCTTCGCTTACGCCGAGCTGATGCAGACGCCGCTCTCCGAGTCGACCGCGATGTGGCTGATGCTGGGCTTCTTCGTCGCCTTCGCCGTCAAGCTGCCCGTGGTTCCCCTGCATGGCTGGCTACCCGATGCCCATGCCCAGGCGCCCACCGCGGGCAGCGTCGATCTGGCAGGCATTCTACTCAAGACCGCGGCCTATGGGATGCTGCGCTTTGCCTTGCCCCTGTTTCCCGAGGCCTCGCAGGCCTTCGCGCCGGTGGCCATGACCCTGGGGCTGATCGGCATCTTCTACGGCGCACTGCTGGCCTGCAGCCAACAGGACATCAAGCGCCTGATCGCCTATACCAGCATCGCCCACATGGGCTTCGTGCTGATCGGTATCTATGCTGGCACCGAATTGGCCCTGCAGGGGGTGGTGCTGTTGATGGTGGCGCATGCCTTCTCCACGGCGGGCCTGTTCATTCTCAGTGGACAGCTCTACGAGCGCCTGCACACTCGTGACATGCGCGAGATGGGCGGCCTGTGGGGACGTCTGGGTAGCCTGCCGGGCTTCTCGCTATGTTTCGTCGCCGCGTCGTTGGGCATGCCGGGGACCGCCAACTTCCTGGGCGAGTTCCTGATCCTGTTCGGCAGCTTCCCGGTGGCCCCGTGGGTGGTGGTGATCGCCAGCGTCGGCCTGGTGTTGGCGGCGATCTACTCGCTGCTGTTGATGCAGCGGGTGCACTTCGGTCCACCGCAGGGGGAGGATCGCCTCGCCGATCTCGATGCGCGCGAATACCTGATGATGCTCTCGCTGCTGGGGCTGGTGCTGCTGTTCGGGCTCTACCCCCAGCCCCTGCTGGATACCACCGGCGCGGCCATGGGCGAGGTTCAGCGCCTGTTCGGCGCCGCCTCACAGTCGACCACTCTGCCGACGGGGGCCCCATGACGTTGACCGCGACCCACTTGTTGGCCCTGACGCCACCGATCCTGGTCTGCGCCACGGCCATCCTGGTGATGCTGGCGATCGCCTGGCAACGCCATCACACCGGCATCGTCATCATTACGGTGGCGGGGCTCACTCTGGCCCTGCTCTCGCTGATGGGCGTATCGCAGATGGCTCCTCTGGCGGCTCCGATGCTGGCGATCGACGGTCTGACGATCTTTGCCGCCGCATTGATCCTGGTCGCCGCACTGGCCTGTACGATCCTGGCGCATGCTTATCTGGCGCACCACGCCGGCCCTCGCGAGGAGTTCTACCTGCTGCTGCTGTGCGCCACGGCCGGCGGGATGGTGCTCGTGGCCAGCACGCACCTGGCGACGCTGTTCCTCGGCCTGGAACTGCTGTCGATCCCCCTCTACGGCATGCTGGCGTATGTCTATGGCGAGCGCCGTTCGCTCGAGGCGGGTGTGAAGTATCTGGTGTTGTCCGCCGCGGCGACCACCTTTCTGCTGTTCGGCATGGCGTTGTTGTACGCCGAGACGGGCCGCCTGGATATTGCCGGGCTGGCCGCGCGCCTCGACGGCGAGATCGGCGCCTGGGGGCTGGCGGGAGCAGCTCTGATGCTGATGGGGCTGAGCTTCAAGCTGTCGGTGGTGCCGTTTCACATGTGGACGCCGGATGTCTACGAGGGCGCCCCGGCTCCGGCGGCCACCTTCCTGGCCACGGCCAGCAAGGTGGCAGTTTTCATCGTGCTGTTGCGCCTGATAGTGGCTGCCCCGGTCTTTCAGGATGGCGGGCTGCACAACGTCCTGGCGGTACTGGCGATTCTCACCATGCTGGTCGGCAACCTGCTCGCGTTGACCCAGTCGAATCTCAAGCGCTTGCTGGGCTATTCCTCGATCGCCCACTTCGGCTACCTGCTGACTGCGCTGGTGATCGGTGACGGCCTGTCGATCGAGACCGCCGGTGTCTATCTGGTGACCTATCTGCTCGCCACTCTGGGGGCTTTCGGCGTGATCACGCTGATTTCCAGCCCCTATGTCGCCGGTGCCCACGACGGCACGGACGCGGCAGGCCTGCACCTTTATCGCGGACTGTTCTGGCGGCGCCCCTACCTGACCGCCGTGCTGACGATCACCCTGCTCTCATTGGCGGGCATTCCCTTCACCGCAGGCTTTATCGGCAAGTTCTACATCATCGCCCTGGGCGTCGAGGCCGAACGCTGGTGGCTGGTGGGCGCGGTGATCGTGGGGAGTGCCATCGGACTTTTCTATTACCTGCGCGTGATGGTTACGCTGTTTCTCGCCGAACCTGGCATGCAACGCCGTGACGCCCCCGAGAACTGGGCGATCCATGCCGCTGGCGTGATCGTGCTGGGAACGGCTGCACTGGTGATCGCGCTGGGGATCTATCCGGTTCCGATGATCGCGTGGGCGCAGAGTATCAGCGTGCTGGCCAGCGGCTGACGTGCCGCTGGCGGAGAGGAGGGAAGTGCCATGCCATCGGGCATCGGGCCCGATGGCGATCAGGCGGTTACTCGGCAGTGTCCCCCTCGGGGTTGCGCGCGTTGTAGTAGGCCTGCTCGGAAATGGCGTGGTAGTCGACCACCTTCTTTTGGAAAGCCTGGTAGGAGTCGTAGATCTCTTGCGCCATCTCGCTCGACTCGGCGAGCTCGGCGACCACGTCGGCGGAGTGCTCCTTGGCCTGGGCCAGGACGTCGTCCGGCAGGCGACGCAGCTCCACCCCGTGCTCATTGACCAGGGTCTCCAGGGCATCGTTGTTACGCGCGGTGTACTCGTCCAGCACGTCGGCGTTGATGTCACGCACCGCGGTGCGCAGTATCGCCTGTAGGTCGGCGGGCAGCGAGGCATAGGCCTCCTCGTTGATGATCGCCTCGAACATCACGGTCGGCTCATGCCAGCCCGGGTAGTAGTAGTAGTCGGCGGCCTGATGCAGGCCGAAGGCCAGATCGTTGTAGGGGCCGATCCACTCGGTGGCGTCGATGGCGCCGGACTGCAGCGAAGTGAAGATCTCGCCGCCAGGCATGTTGACGATGGCCACGCCCATGCGGTCCATCACCTCGCCGCCCAGGCCCGGCATGCGCATCTTCAGGCCATCCAGGTCATCGACGGAGTTGATCTCCTTGTTGTACCAGCCGCCCATCTGCACGCCGGAGGCACCGGCGACCAGCACATCGACGCCGAAGTCGTCGTAGAGCTCGTTCCACAGTTCGAGGCCGCCACCGTAGTGCAGCCAGGCGTTCATCTCCTGGGCATTCATGCCAAAGGGCACGGCAGCGAAGAACTGGGCCGCCGGCGCCTTGCCCTTCCAGTAGTAGGAGGCGGAGTGGCCGAGCTCGGCGGTGCCCTGCGAGACGGCGTCGAACACCTCGAAGCCCGGCACCAGCTGGCCGGCCCCGAAGACCTCGATGGTCAGGCGGCCGTCGGACATCTCTTCGACGATTTTCGCCAGGCGCTCGGGCCCCTGGCCGACGCCCGGGAAGTTCTTCGGCCAGGAAGTAACCATCTTCCACTCGAAGGTTTCCTGGGCCTGGGCCACGTTATCGACGCTGGAGACCAGCATCAGGCCGGAGACGGCGCCGCTCATGGCCACGGCGACAGCGAGTGATCTGAGTTTCATGTGCTTTCCCTCTGGATATTGTGGGTGTTGTCTTGGAAAGCCCTCTTGGGGGCTGGCATGTATCCGGTGGCCCTTGTGGGGCCCCGGGTGGAACCGAAAACGACATGTCCCGGCGTTACCGGCTCGCACGGATCGGTAGCCTTGGTGTCATGTCGGCCGGTCAGAACTGATCCGGCAGCCAGGTAGCCAGCTCCGGGAACCAGGCCAGGGCCAGCAGCATGCAGAGTTGCAGCCCGATGAACGGGATCACCCCTTTGTAGATCGCCGAGGTGGGCACCGAGTCCGGAGCCACGCCGCGCAGATAGAAGAGGGCGAAGCCGAAGGGCGGCGTCAGGAAAGAGGTCTGCAGGTTGATGGCGATCATGATGCCCAGCCAGACGGGGTCTACCCCCATCGCCAGCAGGATCGGCCCGACGATGGGCACCACCACGAAGGTAATCTCGATGAAGTCGAGGATGAAGCCGAGCAGGAAGATCACCAGCATCACGATGAGGGTGGCTCCTACCACGCCGCCGGGCATGTTCTCGAACAGGTCGGTGACCAGTTCCTCGCCGCCGTAGGCGCGGAACACCAGCGAGAAGAGCGCCGCACCGATCAGGATCATGAATACCATGGTGGTGACATGGGTCGTAGAGCGCAGCACCTCCTTGAGAGTCTGGATGTTCAGGCGCCGATAGGCTAGAGCCAGGATCATCGCACCGAAGGCACCGACACCGGCTGCCTCGGTGGGCGTGGCGAAACCACCGAGAATCGAACCCAGCACGGCAACGATCAGCACGAGGGGTGGCACTAGCCCCTTGAGCAACAAGAACCCCAAGCCTCCTTCATGGCCCAGCTCTTCCATCAGCTCTTGGCGATCGGCGGGTGGGGCGGATTGCGGCCTGAGCCAGGCGATCACGGAGACATAGGCGATGTAGAGCAACACCAGGGCGAGCCCGGGCACTAGGGCACCCATGAACAGATCGCCTACCGAGACTGTCTTGGGGCTGAAGATGCCCATGGAGAGCTGGGCCTGCTGGTAGGCGGAGGAGAGCACGTCGCCTAGCAGCACCAGGGCGATGGAGGGGGGGATGATCTGTCCCAGGGTGCCGGTGGCGCAGATGGTGCCGGTGGCCAGCGGCATGCTGTAACCGCGCTTGAGCATGGTCGGTAGCGACATCAGGCCCATGGTCACCACGGTGGCGCCGACGATGCCGGTGGAGGCGGCCAGCAGCATCCCCACAAGGGTCACCGAGATGCCCAGGCCCCCGCGTAGTGAGCCGAACAGCAGCGCCATGGCATCGAGCAGGTGCTCGGCGACCTTGGACTTCTCCAGCAGCACGCCCATCAGCACGAACAACGGGACCGCCAGCAGGGTCTGGTTGGTCATGATGCCGTAGAGGCGATTGGGGAAGGCGCCCAGGTAGCCGCCATCGAAGTGGGCATCGATTCCCAGTGCCTCGAGGCCCAGCCCCAGGCCGGCGAAGGCCAGGGCGGTACCGGCCAGCGACAGGGCAACGGGATAGCCGGCCATCAGCACCATGCAGATGACCACAAAGAGCACCAGGGGCATCAACTCCAGCATTACAGCCGCTCCTCGACATGGGGTTTGTCGTCGTTGTCATCGGGTGGCGCCAGGCGCCCGGTGAGAACCAGGAAATGGCGGCTGGCTTCCACCAGCGCCTGCAGGAGCATCAGCACGGCGAAGAGCGGGATCAGCGTCTTGAGCAGGAAGATGCCGGGGATGCCGCCGGTATCGGGTGAGCCCTCGAGAATACTCCAGGACCTGCCGACGTAGTTCAGGCTCGTGAGGATCACGAAGACCATTACCGGGAGTAGCAGGAAGAGGGTGCCGCAGAGGTCGACCAGCGCCTTGCGCTTCGGAGTCATGGCACGGTAGAAGATATCCACACGCACATGGCCATCGTGCTTCAGGGTCCAGGCTGCGGCCAGCATGAACACCACGGCGTGCATGTACATCACCGACTCCTGCATGGGGATGCTGTTGAAGTTGAAGGCGTAGCGCAGCACCACGATCAGGAACTGGATGAGCATCATCGGCAAGACAAGCCAGGAGACGCTCCTGCCGAGCCATTCCGAGGCACGGTCTAGCCAGGCGATGACGCCTGGTAGCTCGCGGGATTGGGCCATAGGTACGGATCTCGCTGTTTCGGACTTTGCATCTGGTAAGGATTAAGGGTCGCACACCGGGGAGCAGGCGGCAGCCAATCGCACCAACGATGACTATACGGTGCTCGCGCGTTGGCCGTTAGTGTCTCGGCTTCTCAGCCTCGCGCCGGGTGGCGGCCAGGCAGGTTTCCAGGCAGGCCTCGGGAAGTCGCACGTCCACGGCGATGGGCAGGTGATCCGAGAAGAGGTGGTCGAGTACCCGCACCTCGTCGGCGTGGAGGGACTCCGACAGCAGAATATGGTCCAGGGCCCGGCGGGGCTGCCAGGAGGGGTAGCTGAGCGGCGGGCGCACCGGATGGAGCGGCAGCGAGGCACGAAAGCGCTGGTGGCCGTGGAGCTGTTCAGGCGTGCAGTTGAGGTCGCCCATTACCACCACGTGTCGCAGCGGCTGGATGATCTCGCTGAGGTAGTCGAGCTGGCGCACCCGGCCCCGATGACTCAGTGCCAGGTGGGCGACGAACAGGTGCAGGGCATCGGAACCTTCGCCGTAGCGGGCATGGATGGCGCCACGACCGGGTAGGGTGCCGGGCAGGCGGTACTCCTCGATGCGGGTCGGGGCCAGTCGCGACAGCAGCCCGTTGCTGTGCTGGGCAATGCGGCCCAGGTTGCGGTTGAGCTGCTGGAAGTGGTGGGGAAAACCGGCATGGCTGGCCAGGTACTCCACCTGATTGATCTGATTCGAACGGAAGCTCCCACCGTCGGCTTCCTGGAGGCCGACGATGTCGAAGCGACCGAGAACCTCGCCGATCATGTCCAGACGCCGTAGCCGGTTCGGGTGCGGTAGCAGGTGCTGCCAACTGCGCGTCAGGTAATGATGGTAGGCCGAGGTCTGTATGCCCACCTGCAGATTGAAGGTGAGCAGCTTCAGGTGGCCGCCATCGAGCAGCGGCGTCCTTGCCTCGGCCAGATGGGACATTTCAGTCTGCGCGCTCCTCACGGACTCTTTCGACCAGGGCGCCCGCTACCTGCGGCATGTTGTCGAGGCTACCGGCTGAGCTCGGCGAGACCAGGTAACGGCCATCGACGATCAGTGCCGGGACGCCCATCAACTGCATCTGGCGCATGCGGGCATGCGCCTGATTCACCTTGCCCTTGACGCCAAAGGAGCCCAGCGCCTCCTGGGCTTCGGCCTCGCTGACGCCGTAGTCGCTGAAGAACTCGGCGATGGCGTCGGGATCTGTCAGGTCGCGGCCTTCCTCATGGATGGCGTGGAAGAAATCGTCATGAAGGTCGTCGAGAATCCCCAGTTGCTGGGCCGCGTAGAAGGCGAAGGCATGGGTGTTCCAGTCGCCGCCCATGGTGGCAGGCATGCGCTGGAAGGCGACGTCCTCGGGCTGTTCGGCAACCCAGGCGTTGAGAGGCTCCTCCAGGTTGTAACAGTGGGGACAGCCATACCAGAAGGCCTCGGTTACCTCGATACGCCCCTCCTCGACCTGGGTTTCCACCGGGTTGTCGAGCACCTCGTAGTGCTCGCCCTCGACGAGGGACTGGGCGGTGGCCAGGCCCGGTAGGGCGAGGCCAGCGAGGACGAGCATCAGGGGCTTGAGCATGGGGTTCTCCTTGAATGAATCGTTGGACAGGCGGCACATCGCCGGCTTTGATTCCTGCCCGAGAGTGGGGTTCCCCGCCGACGCCGAGGGGGGACCCAAACGCCGAGGGCGACCATAGGCCGCCCTCGGCGTGTCAGCGTATAGCGCGCCGGGCCAGCAGCTTCAGTGCAGACCGAGCACGTAGTTGGCTACCGCTTCCATGTCGTCATCGCTCAGCTTGGAGGCGATGTTGCCCATCATGTTGGCCGGGTCGTTGTTGCGCGCCCCGGAGGCGAAGTCCTGGAGGGTGCTCAGAATGTAGTCGGGGTGTTGGCCGGAGAGCGCCGGATAAACGGCCGTGCCGATGCCCTCGCCGGTGGGCGAGTGGCAGGCGGCACAGGCGGGGACGCCCTTGGCCATGTCGCCGGCACGGTAGAGCTCGCGGCCACGCTCGATCAGCGCTTCGTCGGCGTCGGCCTGGCCCAGAGCCGGTTCCTGCCCGGCGTAGAACTTGGCCACGTCCCAGGCATCCTGGTCGGAGAAGTTGTCCACCTGTCCGGCCATCTGGGCAACCTCTCTGCGCCCGTCTCGGATATCCATGATCTGTTTGGCCAGATAGGAGGCCTGCTGTCCGGCCAGGTTGGGGAAGGCGCCGGACGGGCTGATGCCCTGCTGGCCGTGGCAGGCGGCACAGGCCTGCGCCTTGTCCTTGCCCGCCGCCGCATCGGCATCCGCTTGAAGGTCTGCATGGGCCACGCCGACGGCGCCCACGGTGATTGCCAGGCTTGCCAGTAGATTTCTCATCGCTGTTCCACTTTCCCGTTACGTTATTGGCCGGTACGTCCCCCGGGTGCCGCCCGATCCTCGAGGCCGGGTGCCCTCTGGCCGGTCGTCGCTGACGCCCTGTGGTCGGTCGCTGACGGACGGAGCACGGTGATATACTGATGCGCCCCGGGTCGCAGACAAAGACACTGCATTATAACGGAACACCAGAGCCGCGGGAATGCAACCCGTGATGCCCTCGATCAACGTCAGGACTTTCCCGCGATGTCGCGACTCAACGCTCACCTCAATTATCAGGCTTCGCGCTTTCTCATCAGCGCCCCGACCCTGGCCAAGTGCCCCCCGGACGACGGTGCCGAGGTGGCCTTCGCTGGCCGTTCCAATGCCGGAAAGTCCAGCGCCATCAATGCCCTGACGCGGCAGAAGGCATTGGCCCGCACCTCCAAGACCCCGGGGCGTACCCAACTGATCAACTTCTTCACGCTGGGCGAAGACAGTGGCCACCGGCTAGTCGATCTGCCGGGTTACGGTTATGCCAAGGTGCCCGAGCAGGTCAAGCTGGAGTGGCAGCGTCATCTCTCCGATTACCTGCGCCGCCGTGGCTCGCTGCGTGGCCTGGTGCTGGTGATGGATGTGCGCCATCCGTTGACCGAATTCGATCAGACCCTGCTTGGCTGGGCCGATGAGGCCGGCATGCCGGTGCACATACTGTTGACCAAGGCCGACAAGCTCAAGAGTGGTGCAGCGAAGAGCGCCCTGCAACAGGTTCGCTCGCGGCTGCGCGAATGGGAAGACCTGGTGAGCATCCAGCTCTTCTCTGCTCTCAAGAAGCAGGGCATCGAGGAGGTGCACGAGCGCCTCGACCAGTGGCTGCTGGCGCCTGAACGAGGCTGACCCGCGGGCCGATCAGAATCAGACTTGGTCGGCGCCTAATCCGAACGTTCCAGTCGTTGGATCAACTCCGGTAGTTCCCGCACGTGCTTCAGTCTATACACCCCCGCGGGGAGCTCGCCGGCATGGGGCGTGTCGGGGGCGATCCAGGCCGCACGCATGCCCAGGCGTAGGGCCGGCAACACGTCCTCCTGCCAGGAATCTCCCACATGCAGCGCCCGGGAGGCTGGGGTGGAGAGTCGCGCCAGGGCGGCGAGGAAGGGGCGGGCGTCCGGCTTGGGGGCCTGGATCTCCCCGGCGGCGATGCTTACCCGGAAGTGGCGATGCAGCGCCAGGCGATGCAGCGCCAGATTGCCGTTGGTGATCGAGCCCAGCCGGTAGCGGACGCCGAGCTCGCAGAGCAGGGGTTCGACTTCGGGATGAGGCGATACATCGATGCGCAGGGCGTGGAAGCGAGCCATGGTCGCGGCGGCCCACAGCCAGGCGGCACTGCGCGGCAGCCCGAAGGTCTCCAGGAGCTCGACGAGGGCGCGTTCACGCAGCCAGCTGAAATCACCGCGACGTAACGGATGTTGCTCAGCGAGGCGTTGGCGACTCTCCTGGTAGGCCGCCAGCGGGAAGCGCTCGGCAAAGCGGCCGAGATGCGTTTCTCCGCGGCGCGCCAGCCAGGCGCTCAGGACCTCGTCGAGCCAGGCGTAGTGGTCGGTCTCGGTGCGCGTCATCACGCCGCGGTTGTCCCACAGGGTGTCGTCGAGATCGAAGGTGATCGCCTGCAGGCTCATGAGGGCTCCCCGCCATCGTCGGAGTGGCGGCGTGCTCGGGGATGGGCCGCGTCGTAGCTGGCCGCCAGGTGCTGCCAGTCGAGCCGAGTGTAGACCTGGGTGGTGGCGAGGTCCGCATGGCCAAGAAGCTCCTGCACGGCCCGCAGGTCCTGGCTCGACTCCAGCAGGTGGCTGGCGAAGGAGTGGCGCAACCGGTGCGGATGGAGGTGCTCGGCCAAGCCTCTGGCCTTTGCCAGTTCGGCCAGCCGTTTCTGGATGGCGCGATGGCCCAGCCGAGCCCCGCGGACTCCGACGAAAAGCGCCTGCGTGTCGCGGCTGGCCAGCTGATCGCGGACGTCTCGCCAAGCGTCTAGGGCCTGGCGCGCTCGCCGTCCCACGGGCACCTGGCGGGGCTTGCCACCCTTGCCAAGTACTCGCACTCGCTGGGGCTGGAGGTCGCCGAGGTCCAGCGCTGCCAGCTCGGCCAGGCGCAGGCCGCTCGAATAGAAGAGCTCCAGCATCGCCTGGTCGCGCCGGGCCAGGGGCGAGTCGTCGTGGGGCGAGTCGAGGAAGTGGGCCAGCTGGTCCACATCCAGAGGCCGCGGCAGGTGCCGGGGCTGGCGCGGCGTCCGCACCAGAGGCACCGGGTTGTGGCGGAGCCGACCGGCCTCTACCAGATGCCTGGCGAAGCCCGAGATGGCCGCTCGCCGTCGGGCCAGGCTGCGTGGAGCCTGGCCTCGCATACGCTCGCTGCCCAGGAAACGGCGAAGCAGGGCGGCATCCAGCCGGGACCAGTCGTCCACGGCCTCGGCCTCGAGAAAGTCCATCAGGGCCGCCAGATCACGCCGATAGGCGCTCACCGTGGCCGGACTGGCGGTGCGCGCCAACCCGGCCAGAAAGACCTCCACCTCGTGGTCCAGCGCGCGCCCCGTCACGAGGAGGCCGGCGCCTGGCGCACCAGCAGCCGCGCTACCACCTCGCCTACATACTCGGTGAACAGGGTGTCCATGCTGGCGCGGAAGTGGTCCGGATCGTGACTCGCCAGCACCAGGTAGCCCAGCGGTTCGCCCAGGGTGAGTCGTGACAGGGCGCAGGAGCCGGCCTTGTCGGGCGCCGGGACATGGGGCAGCAGACGCTTCCAGTCGGTCGGCGTCAGTCGCGTGCAGCGGCTGGTGCGGCCGTCGAGCAGGGCAGCCAGGCGCTGGCCGGCATGGTCATCGAGGACCTGGCGCGGGGGCTGGGGCGGCAGAGGCTCGGCATCGGTCAGGCTGGCCGGGCACCATAATGCCACCGCCGGGGTATTGAAGCGCTCGGCGAGCTGAGTGGCCAGCGCCTGGCCCAGGGCATCGTTGTCCTCGGCCTCGAGCAGCGCCAGCACCAGCTCCCGGGTGCGGCGATACTGGCCCTCGTTGTGGCGAGCCGACTCCAGCAGCTGTTCCAGGCGCCATTCGGCTTGCTCGGCACGGGAGCGCAAATCGTGGACCAGGCGTTCGAGCAGCGAGGTGGTGCCGCGGGCCTCTGGATGCGGCACCTTGAGCTGCTGCAACAGGCCCTCGCGCCCGACGAAGAAGTCCGGATGACAGGCCAGCCACTGGGCCACCCGGTCGGGGTCGAGGGTCTTGTGCGGGTCGGGGGCGGCTCGGGTCATGGCAGCTTCTCCTCTGGTGGCGGGGCGGCTCAGTTCAAGATGACGCGGCCGTCGAAGACGCACTCGGCGGGGCCGGTCATGATCAGGGAGGCATCGTCGCCGGCCCAGTCGATACGCAGGTCGCCGCCGCGCAGGTGCACGGTGACCGGGCTCGTGAGCAGCCCCTGGCGAATGCCGCTGGCCACCGCGGCGCAGGCGCCGGTGCCGCAGGCCAGGGTCTCGCCGCTGCCGCGTTCATACACCCTCAGGCGGATCTCGTGGGGCGTCACCACCTGCATGAAACCCGCGTTGACCCGCCGGGGGAAGCACGGATGAGCCTCGAGGGCCGGCCCCAGACGCTCGACGGGGGCCGTTTCGACGTCCTCGACGCGCAGCACTGCATGGGGATTGCCCATCGAGGCCACGCCTACCTCGAGGCGCTCGCCGTCTACCTCCAGCGGGTGGAGCACCCGGTCCTCGGCGGCCTCGAAGGGCAGCGTCTCGGGCGCGAAGCGTGGTGCACCCATGTCGACGCTGACCCGGCCGTCGTCCTCGACCCTCAGGGTCAGCGGGCCGCCCGCGGTCTCGACACGAATCTCGTGCTTGTGGGTCAGGCGCTGATCGCGCACGAAGCGCGCGAAGCAGCGGGCACCGTTGCCGCAGTTTTCCACCTCGCTGCCGTCGGCGTTGTAGATCCGGTAGCGGAAATCCATCTCCGGATCCCGCGGCGGCTCGACGACCAGTAGCTGGTCGAAGCCGATGCCAAAGCGCCGGTCGGCCAACTGGCGGATCTGGTCGTTCGTCAAGTGTGCCCGCTGGGTGACCAGATCGACCACCATGAAATCGTTGCCCAGCCCCTGCATCTTGGTGAAGTGCAGCAGCATCAGCGTGACTCCCCCTGGTCGTCGGGCAGCACTGACTCCCCCGCCCAGAGCTCCTCCAGCCGTTCGCGGCGGCGCACCAGGTGGACCCGGTCGCCGTCGACCATTACCTCGGCGGGGCGCGGGCGGCTGTTGTAGTTCGAGGCCATCGCGAAGCCGTAGGCGCCGGCTGAGCGCACTGCCAGCAGGTCGCCGGCGGCGATGGCGAGCGCGCGGTCCTTGCCGAGGAAGTCGCCGGTCTCGCAAACCGGGCCGACCACGTCGTAGGTGGCGGTGTCACGCGGCTTGCGAGTATCCACTGCCAGGATCGTCTGCCACGCCTGGTAGAGGGCAGGGCGGATCAGGTCGTTCATGCCGGCATCGACGATGGCGAAATTCTTTGTCTCGCCGGGCTTGAGATATTCGACCCGGGTCAACAGGACGCCGGCATTGGCGGCGATGGAGCGGCCCGGCTCGAAGAGCAGTGTCAGGTGCTTGCTGCCCTCCCAGCGGGAGAGGCGCTCGATCAGGGCGGTGGCATAGTCGAAGGGCGCCGGCGGGTGTTCGTCGCGGTAGGGCACGCCGAGCCCGCCGCCCAGGTCCAGGTGTTGCACCTCGATGCCGCGCTCGCGCAGGCGCTCGAGCAGCGCCAGCAGGCGGTCCAGAGCGTCGAGGAAGGGCGAGAGCTCGGTGAGCTGGGAACCGATATGGCAGTCCAGGCCGGTGATGCGCAGATTGGGGAGTGTGGCGGCCAGCTGGTAGACGGCCAGCGCCTCGTCCACCGGGATGCCGAACTTGTTGTCCTTGAGCCCTGTGGAGATATAGGGATGGCTGCCGGCGTCCACGTCCGGATTGACCCGCAGCGACACCGGGGCGACCTTGCCGACTCGGCCGGCTACGGCGTCGAGGCGCTCGAGCTCCGGGCGTGATTCGACGTTGAAGCACTTGATGCCCACCTCCAGGGCGCGGGTCATCTCGGCCTCCTGCTTGGCGACACCGGAGAATACCACCCGCGCCGGATCGCCTCCGGCGGCCAGCACCCGCTCCAGCTCACCCACGGAGACGATATCGAAGCCGGCGCCGAGCCTTGCCAGCAGTCCCAGCACCGCCAGGTTGGAGTTGGCCTTCACCGCATAGCAGATCAGGTGGGGGTGGCTGCCCAGCGCCTCGGTGTAGGCGCGGAAATGGCGTGCCAGGGTGGCCCGTGAATAGACGTAGCACGGCGTGCCGAATTCGTCGGCGATGCGTGTGAGCGGCATGTCCTCGCCGTAGAGGACGCCGTCGCGGTATTCGAAATGATCCATGCCTAGCTCTCGTCGTCTCGGGCGGTGTCGTCGTCCTGCAGGGCCGCGTCCTCGTCCGACGCTTCCTGCTGGCCGGCAGGGTCGTAGCGCTCGGCGGCCGCCTCATCGCCGGGCAGGTAGAGCGGGCCCTTCTGGCCGCAGCCGGCCAGGGCCAGTCCCGCGGCCACGCCCAAGGCCAGGGTCAGGGGGACGAGATGACGCATCAGGCCTGGCCCATCAGGGCGTCACGCGCCCGCTGGGCGGCGGCGCGCACCTGGTCCGGGGCGGTGCCGCCGATATGGTTGCGGGCGGCCACCGAGCCCTCCAGCGTCAGCACCTCGAAGACGTCCGCCTCGATGGTATCCGAGAACTGGCGAAGTTCCTCGAGGGTCATCTCGGAAAGATCCTTCTGCTCCCTGAGGCCGAAGGCCACGGACTGGCCGACGATCTCGTGGGCATCCCGGAAGGCCACGCCCTTGCGTACCAGATAGTCGGCGAGGTCGGTGGCGGTGGAGAAGCCGCGGCGGGCGGCTTCGGCCATGCTCGCTTTCTTGGGTTCGATGGCCGGCACCATGTCGGCGAAGGCACGCAGGCAGCCCTTGACGGTATCCAGGCTGTCGAACAGCGGCTCCTTGTCTTCCTGATTGTCCTTGTTGTAGGCCAGCGGCTGGGATTTCATCAGGGTCAGCAAGCCCACCAGATGGCCGTAGACCCGCCCGGTCTTGCCGCGCACCAGCTCGGGTACATCCGGGTTCTTCTTCTGCGGCATGATCGAGGAGCCTGTGCAGAAGCGGTCAGGCAGGTCGATGAAGTCGAACTGGGCGCTGGTCCATAGCACCAGCTCTTCGCTCATGCGCGACAGGTGCATCAGCAGGATGCTGGCGAACGCTGTGAACTCGATGGCGAAGTCGCGATCGCTCACCGCATCGAGGCTGTTCTCGGCGGGACGCTCGAAGCCCAGCAGCTCGGCGGTGACATGGCGGTCGATGGGATAGGTGGTGCCGGCCAGCGCCGCGGCACCCAGCGGCATCACGTTGACCCGCCGGCGGCAGTCGAGCAGGCGTTCATGGTCGCGGGCCACCATCTCCTGCCAGGCCAGCAGATGGTGGCCGAAGGTGACGGGCTGCGCGGTCTGCAGGTGGGTGAAGCCTGGCATGATGGTATCGGCCTCGCGATCGGCCAGCGTGATCAGCCCTTCGCGCAGGCGGGCCAGCTCGGCGTCGACTACGTCGATCTCGTCGCGCAGGAAAAGGCGGATGTCGGTGGCCACCTGGTCGTTGCGCGAGCGGCCGGTGTGCAGTTTCTTGCCGGTGATGCCGATCTTCTCGGTGAGTCGCGCCTCGATGTTCATGTGCACGTCTTCCAGGGCGACCGACCAGGCGAACTCGCCACGCTCGATTTCGCCGCGTACCTCGCCGAGGCCTTCGATGATCGCGTCACGCTCCTCGTCGGTCAGCACGCCGACCCGGGCCAGCATGGTGGCATGGGCGATGGATCCCTGGATATCGTGGAGGGCGAGGCGCTGGTCGAAGTCGACCGAGGCGGTGAAGCGTTCGACGAAGGCATCGGTGGGCTCGCTGAAGCGGCCACCCCAGGACTGGTTGGTGCCGGGGCTGGGTGAACTAGGGCTCATCGGGCTGGGCATCCTGCTAGACGATTGCGATGGGTGACGGCCGTAGGACCGGTCGCAGCGCCGCCTGGGCGGTGCTGCCTTGACATGGCGGGAAGTGTACCAGAGTCCATGCGGCTGGCGAGGGGCGGCAGCGGAAGGTCACCGTGGGACGACGCAATTTTTCCTGCCCCGCGCGGTGCTTTATGATGAAGGTTATCCATATCATCACCGGGCGCCGGCACATGGTGCGCCAACGGCAGTCAACCCGGTACGGGAGAACCACGTGCAAGCCATCAATACCCTGCGTATCGCCACCCGCAAGAGTCAACTGGCCATGTGGCAGGCCGAGCATGTCCGCGACCGACTGATGGCCGCCCACCCCGGCCTGAAGGTGGAGCTGGTGGCCATGTCCACTCGTGGCGACAAGATCCTCGATACGCCGTTGGCCAAGGTCGGCGGCAAGGGGCTCTTCGTCAAGGAGCTGGAGGAGGCGATGCTCGACGGTCGCGCCGATATCGCCGTGCACTCCATGAAGGATGTGCCCATGCACTTTCCCGAGAGCCTGGGGCTCTCGGTGATCCTCGAGGGCGCCGAGCCCACCGATGCCTTCATCTCCAATCACTACGCTTCCCTGGACGCGTTGCCCGAGGGCGCACGCATCGGCACTTCGAGCCTGCGTCGCGGCCTGCAGATGCGCGAGGCACGCCCGGACCTCGAGGTGCTGAGTCTGCGTGGCAACGTTCAGACGCGCCTGGGCAAGCTCGACGACGGCGAATTCGATGCCATCCTGCTGGCCACCTCCGGCCTTCGGCGGCTGGGGCTTGACGACCGCATCACTATGGAGCTGCCTCCCGAGACCTGCCTGCCGGCCTGCGGCCAGGGCGCGCTGGGTATCGAGTGTCGCCTGCACGACCCCGAACTGCTCGCGCTGCTCACCCCTCTGGATGATGCAACCACCGCGACCCGCGTGCGCGCCGAGCGCGCCATGAACACCCGGCTGGAGGGTGGCTGTCAGGTGCCCATCGGCGGGCATGCGGTATTCGAGGATGACGGCCAGACCCTGTGGCTGCGCGCCCTGGTGGGCAATCCGGAAGGCACCTGGGTGCTGCGTGCCGAGGGGCGTGGTTCCATATATGAGCCGGAGGCCCTGGGCATTCGTGTCGCCGAGGAGCTTCTCGAGCAGGGTGCCGGCGAGATCCTCGCCGAGGTCTACGGCGCCGTCTGATGGCGGAGCTACCGGTACTGATTTCCCGGCCGGGCGAGCGAGCTGGCCCGCTGGCCGCAGCCATCGAGGCTCGGGGCCTTCCCGTCAAGCGCCTGGATGTCATGCACCTCGAGCCGCTGTCGGAAACGTCGGCGATGCGCACCACCTGGCTGGACATCGATCATTTCCGCAAGGTGATAGTGGTGAGCCCTTTCGCGGCCGAGTGCCTGGTCGAGTCGCTGGATCGCTACTGGCCGCAGCTTCCGGTCGGTATCGACTACTATGCCGTGGGGGCCTCCACCGCCGCCCTGTTGAACCGGCGGCTGGGAGTGCGGGTCCATGTGCCGTCGCCGTCGGCCGGAGAGGACACCAGCGAGGCGCTGCTGCAGCTGGCCTCGCTGCATGCCCTCGACGAGCAGCGTGTGCTGTTGGTCGCCGGCGAAGGAGGACGTCCGCTGATTGCCGATACTCTGGCGTCTCGCGGTGCTCGGGTGACCCGATTGGCGGTCTATCGTCGCCGTCTTCTCGACCCTGTCCCCGCCATGCAGACGCGATTGGCAAATGGCGATTATCGTGCGCTGGTGGTCAGCAGCGGAGAAATCCTTGAACATCTGGCAAGATGGTGCACAGAAGCCGCCTTGAACCAACCGCTAATCGTTTCCAGTGCTCGGTTGGCTACACTGGCCGGCAGGTTGGGGTTTAATGTCCCCGTCGTGGCGTCGGGCGCCACGCCTGCCGCCCTGGCGGTAGCGGTCGCCAGGAGCAGCGCCCCGGAGGAGGCCGATGTCGATCATGATGATCTCGAAAAGGGCTAGCGACAGATGAGCAAGCAACCACACGATCAAGAAGAACAGCAGGCACCCTCCGGCGCGGAGTCGGCGAGTGCGGGGAGTGAAGCCGGTAAGTCGGCCGCTTCCGGCAGGCGCCGATCGCGGCGTTATGACAAGGGCGGCGACAAGCAGGCCGCGGGTGCGTCACAGGGTAACGCGCCACAGGGTAAACAGGACGTTGCGGAGGCGCCCGCTGCGACTCGCGAGTCCGGGAGCAGCGAGTCGCCTCCCGCCGCGGCCGACAACTCCGCCAGTCGTCCGGAAAGGGTCGACAAGCCGGCATCCGGCAGCGACAAGCCCGCCGCTCAGAAGGCCTCAGCGGATAAGCCCGGCGCAGACAAGTCTACGGCGGACAATCCCGCTGCTGGTCAGGCGACCAGTGCCAAGCCAGCGACTCCTGGTGGCAGCGCCGACAAGTCCGGAAAGTCCGACACCCATACCAAGTCCGACACCTCTACCAAGTCCGGCAGCGCCCCTGGCGATACATCGTCTGCCTCTTCGGGCGGCGGCGCGGCCAGTGGTGCGCGCGGACGAACTGCTGGTGATTCTTCCGGTGACGGTGGCAAGGGCGGCGGCAAGGCCGGGATCCTCGCCTTGGTGCTGGTGATCCTGCTGGCCATCGGTGTAGTGCTGTTCGGCTGGCAGGCCTGGCAGAAGCTCGACTCCCAGCAGCAGCGCCTGGCCTCGTTGCCCGGCGATGTGGCCAGCCAGTCGGATATCGGCGAGCTCCAGTCGGACTTCGGCGAGCTGCAGGGACGACTCGAGAGCGCTGAGAGCGAGCGTGACGCGGCCTTCGACTCGGCTATCTCCGACCTGCGAAGCGAGTTTGCCGACTATCGCGAAAGCGTCAACGGGACCCTGGACAAGGTGCTCGACGAACTCTCTCGCGAGCAGAGCGCCGACGAGCGCGACTGGCTGCATGCCGAAGCCGCCTATCTGCTGCGCCTGGCCAACCAGCGCCTGCAGCTGGAGCGCGATGTGGAGGGCGCCGCCGCCCTGCTGCGCACCGCCGACGAGCGGTTACAGGAGGCCGACAACCCGGCCTTGGTGCCGGTGCGCCGCGAGATTGCCTCTGAGCTTGCCGCGCTGGATTCGGTGCCGCAGGTCGACCGCACCGGCCTCTATCTGGCGCTCAATGCCCAGCAGGAGCAGCTCGCCGGTCAGCCGCTGGCCCAGGATGTCGAAGAGGTCGCCGCTGCCGACGCCCTCGAGGAGACTCCCTCGGGTGGCTGGCAGGAACAGCTGGCACGCTTCGGCGGCGAGCTCAAGGATCTGGTTACCGTGCGCAAGCACGATCAGGCCCTGGAGGCGCTGATCTCGCCGGAGCAGGAGTCCTACCTGCGCCAGAGCGTGCGCCTGGTGCTCGAGCAGTCCCAACTGGCGCTGCTCAAGGAGGAGCAGGAGCTTTATGAGGCCAGCCTCGACAAGGCCCTGACGCTGATTCGCGGCTATTACGACACCAGCGCCAGCGGTGTCCAGGCGGTGATCGAGCGTCTCGAGGCGCTCAAGCAGCGCAGCATTCGCCCGCAACTTCCCGATATCAGCGGCTCCCAGCAGGCGCTGGCGACCTTCATCGAGCGGCGCTTCGAGGGTCGTGACGACGGCCAGGGAGATGACGCATGAGAAAGCTGATCCTGATCGTAGTCCTGGGCCTGGCGCTGGGGGCGCTGTTCGGCCAGCTGATGATGACGGTGCCGGGCTACTGGTTGGTCCGGGTGGGTGACACCTCCTACCAGACCTCCTTCTGGTTTGGCCTGGTCATCCTGCTGGCCGTCTTCATCGGGCTGCATTTCGGCCTGCGCCTGTTGATGCGCCTGACGCGACCGGTGAGTCGCTTCAAGGTGTGGAACAGTCGTGCCCGCAACCGGAACGCCATGAAGCGCACTGTGCGCGGCCTGGTGGCACTGGCCGAAGGCCGCTGGAAGAAGGCCGAGAAGTCGCTGGTAAAGGCGGCCGACGACTCCAGCACGCCGCTGGTCAACTACCTTTCGGCAGCCCTGGCGGCGCATTATCAGGGGCGCTACGAGCAGGCGGACACCCTGCTCAAGCGGGCCCATCTGAGTACCGAGGGGGCCGACACCGCCGTGGGCATGATGCAGGCCCAGCTGATGCTGGACCGCCAGCAGTACGAGGAGGCGTTGGCGATCCTTACCCGTCTGGACCGCCATCTGCCTAACCATCCTCAGGTGCTCAAGCAGCTCAAACAGGCCTACCTCAGCGTCAGCGACTGGGATGGCCTGCGTCGCCTGATGCCCCGGCTGGGGGCCCAGCAGCTGATTTCCCGCGAGGAGCGCGAGCAGCTCGAGCAGCGCGCCTACCGCGAGCTGATCGGCCAGGAAGCGCGCAATCCCGGTGATATCGAACGGGTCCGCAACCTGTGGGCCGACATGCCTGACCATCTGCGTACCAACACCGACCTGATCGTGCTGTACACCGAGGCGCTGGTGCGGGGCAACGAGGAGGGCATTGCCGAGCGGCTACTGCGCCACTCGCTGAAGGAGCATTGGGACAGCCGCCTGGTGCTGCGCTATGGCCTGCTCGACGTGGATGCGCGCAGGCAGCTGGTGCTGGCCGAGAAGTGGCTGCAGGAGCGGCCCAACGACCCGGACCTGCTGTTGACCCTGGGCCGTCTATCGCTGCGCAATGCCTACTGGGGCAAGGCCCAGGAGTACTTCGAGGCGAGCCAGCGCCAGCGGCCGAGCGGGGTGGTCTGTGCCGAGCTGGCCCGGCTCTATGCCAACCTGGGCGAGCATCAGAAGAGCCAGCTCTTCTACCGGCAGAGCGTCGAGCTGCTCGACAAGTCGCTGCCTTCCTTGCCCCAGCCAAGCGAGGAGCCGGACGAGGCAAAGACCAAGACGGCCTGAACGACCCGCCGCTTGAGCGGCCAGTGATTCACTCTCCACAGGGGCGCCAGATGGCGCCCCTTCTGCTGTCTGGTCCTCCGTTAGCCAGATATTAGACCTTTTTGTATACGTTGATGGTGTCACAGGTGTTGTCCAATCGGTCAGGAATTGCATACCCTAGTCGGCGGCCGACCTTTCTCATCACCACCCACAACAACAACTGGACCCCGTCATGGAACAGATATCTCCCGCCACCGCCTCGCCCGCCGCTTCCTCGGAAGGGCGCTGGATCGAGCGCTATTTTCGTATACGCGATCGTGGCTCTTCCCTGCGCACCGAGGTGCTCGCCGGTATCGCCACCTTCCTGGCCTCGATGTACATCATCGTGGTCAATCCGGCGATCCTCTCCGATGCCGGTATCCCTTTTTCGGCGGCGCTCTCCGCCACCGTGCTGATCAGCTTCATGAGCAGCCTGGCCATGGGGCTCTATGCGCGCAATCCCATCCTGGTGGCTCCCGGCATGGGCATGAATGCGCTCTTCACCTACACCCTGGTGCTGGGCGCCGGCCTCTCCTGGGAGGTGGCCCTGGGCTGCGTCTTCTGGTCCGGCGTGCTGTTCGCTGTGCTGGCGATGTTCAACGTCCGCCAGGCGATTATCGAGGCGATTCCGGCCTCACTGCGCTACGCCATCACCTGCGGCATCGGGCTCTTTATCACCTTCATCGGACTGAAGAATGCCGGCTTCATCGTCGGCAGCGATGCTACCCTGGTTACCCTGGGCAGCTTCGATGCAAGCCTGGTGACCTTCTTCATCGGGATGATGGCCACGGCCATCATGGTGGTACTGCGTTTCAACGGCGCGCTGATCCTCGGCATTGCCCTGACCACCCTGCTGGCCGCTCCCATGGGGCGCCTGTGGGGCGAGGAGGTCATGGTGGAGTGGAGCGGCCTGGCTGCCTGGCCCGACTTCAGCGCGGTGATGCAGGTGGACATCTGGGGGGCGCTGAAGGTGGCCTACCTGCCGTTCATCTTCGTGATGCTGTTCACCAACTTCTTCGATGCCCTCTCCTGCTTCATGGCGCTCTCCGAATCGGCCGACCTCAAGGACAAGGACGGTAACCCCCGCAACCTCAAGCGCTCGATGACCGTGGATGCCTTCGCCTCGATGATCGCCGCGCCGCTCGGTACGAGCGCGGCCCAGACCTTCATCGAGTCCGGCGCAGGGGTCGCCCAGGGCGGGCGAACCGGGCTGGTGGCGGTGACGATCGCCCTGCTTTTCCTGCCCTTTCTGTTTCTCTCGCCGCTGCTCTCGCTGGTACCGGGCATCGCCACGGCACCGGCTCTGGTGCTGGTGGGGCTCTTCATGTTGGCACCGGTGGCGAAGATCAACTGGGACCGCTACGACGAAGCTTTTCCGGCCTTCCTGGCGATCATCCTGATGCCGCTGACCTATTCCATCACCTTGGGCATCGCCTTCGGCTTCCTCTCCTTCGTGTTGATCAAGCTCTTCACCGGGCGCCTGGAGGCGATACGTCCGGCCATGTGGGTATCGGCGGCGCTCAGCGTGCTGATGCTGGTGACTACCCACTGAGGTGTTGCCCGTTTTTCACCCGAAACGTCAACGGGGCTGCCTTTCGGCAGCCCCGCTTTTCGCTGAACTCGGAGAGTTTTGCCAGGTCGTCAGGACTCCTCGACATCGCCTCCCGAAGGGTTGCGATGGTCTGGGTCGGCGGTCTCCTGAATGCCATGCCCGGGATCATCCCCCTGGGGCGCATCTCCCATGCGTTGCGGCCCCTTGGGCTCCAGCACCCTCACGTTGGCAGCCGGTGAACGCCCCTCCTTGTCCTCGCCGAAGTAGAGCGTGGTATGCGGGAAGGGGATCTCGATGCCGGCCTCGTCGAAGCGCAGCTTGACCAGGCGGTTGTAGGCTCGGCCCACGGCCCACTGGTCGCCCGGCGTGGTCTTGATAACCACCCGGATGTTCACCGAGCTGTCGGCCAGGGCCACGACGCCGGCAACGGTGAGCGGCTCCAGCAGCTTATGGCCATGCTCTTCGCTGGCCTTGAGGTCTTCGAAGGCCAGTTTCAGCTGCTCGATAGCTTCGTCGATGCTCTCGCGGTAGGCGATACCGTACTCGCCGACGTGATTGCCGAACTCGCGCATATAGTTGGAGACGGTGTCCACACTGGAGAAGGGCACCAAGTGGTAGGTGCCGGAGAGGTCGCGGATGCCCACCGAGCGGATGCTGAGCTTCTCTGCGGTGCCGGTGATACCGCCCACCGTGACCACGTCGCCGGTGTTCATGGCATTTTCCACCTGGATGAAGATGCCGGTGATGATGTCCTGGACCAGCTTCTGTGAGCCGAAACCGATGGCCAGGCCCAGCACACCGGCACCGGCGATCAGCGGACCGATGTTGATGCCGATCTCGGCCAGCACGATCATCATCGTCATGGTGATGATGGCAATGGCCAGGGCGTTGCGGAATAGACTAAGCAGGGTCTGCGCCCGGGCCGAGGGTATGCCGTCGCCGGTCTCCGGATTGAGCTTGTGCTCGATCAGGCTGGCCAGCCCTAGCCAGACGGCCACGGCGATCACCAGGATTACCGCCACGCTGATCACCTTGCCGATCATGCCGCGTCCCGCCTCGGAGGCATACCAGGTCGCCAGGTCGAAGGCCCCCCAGGCGTTGAGTACGACCATGACGATAGCGATCAGGATGAGCGTGCGCAGCACGCGCAGTGCATTGGGCACATAGCTGTTGAGTCGCGGCTCCAGCAGTGGGAGCTTGTGACGCAGATCGTCACCTAAGCGAATACGCCGACCGATGGTCTGGGTCAGCAGGCTCGAGGCGAGAATACCGACCACCACGGCCCCGAGGGTCTTGAGGGTGGCGAAGAGCACGAAGGGCAGGGCGTCCGCCGGGCGAGTGAGGGTCAACACCAGCACCATCAGGAAATAGGCCAGGGCGAAGAGGTGCCAGGTACGGGCGAACAACTGCAGCGAGACACGAGTCGCCGCCATGCTGGCGCGGCGCGCCTTCTGGTTGATGGCGGTACGCAAACGCTTTCGATTGGTCAGTACCACGGTGGCCGCATAGATGAATGCCACGAACATGATCAGGGTGCCAATACTCTGGCCCAGGGTGGGGGCCAGGTAGACATTGATCAGCGGCACCACGACCATCAGACCGTAGCCGACCATGCCGATCAGGCGGGCGAGCCAGCGGTTCCAGTAGGAGGCCTCATCGGCCGAGATGGGCAATAGGCGCAGTCCCTCGTAGCGAGACGAGAACAGCATGCGTACCCCGGCCTTGAGCAGCTCGATCACCAGGAAGGCGTTGAGGAAGAGCGAGGCCCGGGTCGAGAGTTCGCCGGTTTCCCCGACGGCGAAGGTGGCGATCAGGTTGCCACCTACATAAGCCAATGCCACGATCAGTACGTCCACCACGGCGGCCAGGGCCACACAGATGATCAGGCGAAGCACCGGCGTGAGGCCGGCACCGTTGAGCGACCACTGGCTGACGCTGGTGAATACCGGCTTGGCCAGGCGCCGGAACACGACGAAGAACACCAGGGTGGCGAGAATCACCAGCCCCAGGTTCATGGCAGCGCTGGTGAAGGCCGCCGTGTCGAAGGTGCTGTCCTCGATGCCACCGGTGAACAGGCCCGCCATCGCTTCAACGGCATCACCGAACTGACCGCCGATGTCACCGGCGATGCGGCTGGTGGCCTGGGCCAACTGCCGGGGTAGTGAAGGCTCAGCAATGGCGGCGCTCTCTTCGGCGGCTGTCTCCGAGGCGGCGACGTCTCCGGCCATACCGCGCAGTTGGTCGATCAACTGCTGGCGTGACTGCTCGTTCTCGAGCAGGTCGGCCAGGGTTGAGTAGGCGGGCGGCTCGCTGCCGGCGTCGGCCTGCTGGGCCTGCGTAGGGGTGGCGAAGGCCACCAGGGCGATCAGTAGCCAGCCGATGATGGCAGGAATGGCTCGCAATGGGTTCACGCTGTGACCTCCGTCTCTTGGCGTGTTGTCGATGTGATGTCGGGGATGCGTTCAGGTATCAGCATGATACGGCCTTTGGTTCACGGTCACGAGTCGGTCCCGAAACTCTATTTTCATGTACACGTATTGTACATTACGACAATAGTGTGCCAATATTGTCCTTGGTGACCCACGGGTCACTGCCCCTGCAAGGCAAGCATGCGATACTTTAGCCACCCTCACCGGGTGGCTTTTTTTTGGCGGATCGCCGCCGCCACCCTTGGACCTTTCTTGCAACGCTTGGGGAGTAGATGAGCATCGACCCATTGTTGCTGCTGGCCGTGGCCGGCGGCGGGGGATTGGGCGGCATGGCGCGCCTGGCGGTGGGTGACCTTGTGAGCCGTTGCCTGGGAATCGGCTTTCCCTGGGGAACCCTTGCGGTCAACCTGAGTGGCGCCCTGCTGATGGGCATGCTGGCGGGAACGCTGGGATTGCCCGGCCCCGAGGCAGGGCCGGCATGGTCGCTGTTGGCCGTCGGCTTACTCGGTGGCTACACCACCGTATCCTCTTTCAGCCTGCAGACCCTGACGCTCTGGCAGAAAGGGCGCACGGCAGCGGCTCTGGGCTATGTCGCCCTGACTCTGGGGACCGGGTTCGCCGCCCTGCTGGTCGGGGTCTGGCTGGCGGGAGGCCTGCCGTGATCGCCTGGCGTGCCTATGGCGCCGTGGGGCTGGGCAGCGCCCTGGGTTCCTCGCTGCGCTACCTGGTCTCGCTGGCGCTGGCGGGGCCGGCCTTTCCCTGGGCTACCCTGGCGGTGAATGGCCTCGGTTCCTGGCTGATCGTCGCCTTCGCCGCCTATGCCGCCCGCCGCACCCACGGTCGGGTCGCGCGCTGGCAGCCCTTTCTGGTGGGTGGCTTCTGTGGCGGCTTCACCACCTTTTCGTTATTTGGCCTGGAAACCCTGGCTCTCATGCATCAGGGCAACCAGATGGCGGCCCTGGGCTACGTGGTGGCCAGTCTCCTCGTTTGGCTGGGAGCCGCTTGGGCGGGCCATTATGCTGGGCAGTGGCTGGCCGCCGCCCGCGGTTGAGAGGCCTCAGCTCTTGCTTTTGCCTCGCTGCGCATTCCGGGAGGGTGGTGTGGCACTGTCGCGGGGGAAATTTTCCCGTACCAGCGCCAGCAGGCCCTGGGTGGAAGCATCGAAGTCCTGGCTTTGGGCGTCGATGCGTTCGCTGATCTCGCCGGCGATGCGCTTGCCCAGCTGTACGCCCCACTGGTCGAAGGAATTGATGTTCCAGATCACTCCCTGGACGAACACCTTGTGCTCATAGAGCGCGATCAACGCGCCGAGGTTCTTGGGTGTCAGTTCGTCGAGCAGCAGCACGCTGGAGGGGCGATTGCCCGGGCAGCTGTAGGGGTCCAGGCGAGAGCCGGTCTGACTGCCCTCCATGAAGGCGTTGGCCTGGGCCAGCATGTTGGTGAGCAGCGCGAAGTGGTGATCCTCGACGCCGGGCTCGGGCTTCAGCGAGGCGATGAAGTCGATGGGCACGTAGCGGGTGCCCTGGTGGAGCAACTGGAAGAAGGCGTGCTGGCCGTTGGAGCCGGTCTGGCCCCAGACGATGGGGCCGGTCTTGTAGTCCACCGGGTGGCCGAAGATATCCACCGACTTGCCGTTGGACTCCATGTCGAGCTGCTGGAGGAAGGCCGGCAGCTGATGCAGCGCCTGGTCGTAGGGCACGATGGCCTGAGTCTCGGCGCCCTGGAAATTGATGTGCCAGATGCCGATCAGCGCCATCAAAACGGGCATGTTCTCGGCGAAGGGTGCCGACAGGAAGTGCTGGTCCATTTCGTAGGCGCCCTCGAGCAGCTCCATGAAACCCTCGAAGCCGATCGACAGGGCGATGGGCAGGCCGATGGAGGACCACATCGAGTAGCGCCCGCCGACCCAGGCCCAGAATTCGAAGACATTCTCCTCGCGGATGCCGAACTCCGTGGCCGCCGCCTTGTTGGTCGAGGCGGCGATGAAGTGCGCCCCCACATCGGCGTCCGGGCCGGCGTTCTCCAGGAACCAGCGGCGTGCGGTATGAGCGTTGAGCAGCGTCTCCTGGGTGGAGAAGGTCTTGGTGGAGACGATGAACAGGGTGGTGGCCGGGTCGAGGCGGCTGAGCACCTTCTGGATATGCGCGCCGTCGACGTTGGAGACGAAGTGAAAACTGAGCTCGGGATGGCGGTGCTTGAGCAATGCCCGGCAGGCCATGTTGGGGCCCAGGTCCGAGCCGCCGATGCCGATGTTGACCACATCCTTGATACGTTGGCCGCTGTAGCCCGTCCACTCGCCGTTACGCACCGCCTCGGAGAAGGCGCGGATCTGCTCACGGGTGCGATGGATCTCCGGCATCACGTCCTGGCCGTCGACCTTCAGCGGCCCTTCGCCGAGATTGCGCAGGGCGGTGTGCAGCACGGGACGGTCCTCGGTGACGTTGATGATATCACCGGAGAACATCTGCGCACGGCGCTGGACCAGCGCCGAGTGCTCGGCGAGCTCGATCAGGGTGTCGAGGACCTCGTCTGAGACCGGCTGTTTGGAATAGTCGAGAAAAAGACCACCAACGCGCAGGCTCATCTTCTCGAAGCGCTTGGGATCGGCGGCGAAGTAGTCGCGGATGCGGTCGTTGGCGGTCTTCTCCTGCAGGGCCTTGAGGGCCTGCCAGGTGACGCTGCGGGTAAGCTGGAACATGGTCGACCTCTTATGAGTGGGTAGCGTTGTCGACGCCTTGGCAGCGGGCGCGGTCAGCTGGAGCGGGAGGAGATCCAGGCGCCGGCATCGGGGATGGTCATCTCGTAGTCCTGGTCGAGCCAGGGGGAGCTGATCAGGAAGTCGGCGCTGGCGGGGTTGCAGGCCACCGGGATGTTCCAGAGTGCCGCCAGGCGCAGCAAGGCCTTGACGTCGGGATCGTGGGGCTGCGGCGCGAAGGGGTCCCAGAAGAAGATCAGCAGGTCGAGTCGCTGCTCGGCGATTCGCGCGCCGATCTGCTGGTCGCCGCCCAGTGGGCCGCTCATCAGGCCCTCCACCTCGAGGCCCAACTGCTTGCTGATCCGGGTTGCGGTGGTGCCGCTGCCGACCAGCTGGTGACGGGCCAGGGTAGTCTGCCAGCGCCCTGCCCACTCGAGCATCTCGTCCTTCTTGCCGTCGTGGGCGACCAGAGCGATGCGCTTGCAGGCCGGCAGGATCCGCTTAACGTTGCGCGGTGGGCGGATGTCACTCATGGCTGGCCTCCACGGCGAGGATCTTCAGGGTATTGGTGCCGCCATGGGCATTCATGTGGTCGCCCCGGGTGAGGATGACGTGGTCGCCGGGGTCGGCGATGCCCTGCTCCACCAGTCGCTGGATGGCACGGTCATTGAGCTCCTGGGCGCTCATCTCGCTGGTGTCGAAGGGCAGCGAGACGACCCCGCGATAGAGTGCCATGCGCCGCTGGGCTATGGGGTTGTGGGCCAGGCCGACGATCGGCAGCCCCGAGCTGATCCGCGAGGCGATCAGCGGCGTGTAACCCGAGGCGGTCATGCAGGCGATGGCGGCCACCCCGGAAAGGTGGTTGGCGGCGTACATGGCGGAGAGCGCGATGGTCTCGTCGACCTGGCTGAAGCCCTCGTGGATGCGGTGGCCGGACTCCTGGATGCGACGCTCGCGCTCGGCGCCCAGGCAGACCCGGTTGACGGCCTCGACGGTCTCCACCGGGAAGTCGCCGGCGGCGGTTTCGGCGGAGAGCATCACCGCATCGGTGCCGTCGAGCACCGCGTTGGCGACGTCGAACACCTCGGCGCGGGTGGGCAGCGGGGACTCGATCATCGACTCCATCATCTGGGTGGCGGTGATCACCGCGCGATTCAGCGTGCGGGCCTGCTTGATGATGCGTTTCTGGGTGCCGATCAGCTGGGCATCGCCGATCTCCACGCCCAGGTCGCCGCGCGCCACCATCACCGCCTCGGAGGCCTCGATGATGGCGTCCAGTGTGGCGTCGTCGGCCACCGCCTCGGCGCGCTCGAGCTTGGCCACCAGGCCGATCTCCTTGCCGGCCTCGCCGAGCCGCTCGCGGGCCTCCTGCATGTCGGCGGCGCTGCGCGGGAAGGAGATCGCCAGGTAGTCGACGCCGATCGCCACGGCGGTCTCGAGGTCGGCCTTGTCCTTTTCGGTGAGCGCCGGAGCGGAGAGACCGCCACCCTGCTTGTTGATGCCCTTGTTGTTGGAGAGCGTGCCGCCCACCACGACACTAGTGTGGATCAGGTGGTCGACAACCCGGTTGACGTCGAGCACCAGCCGGCCGTCGTCGAGAAGCAGGCGGTCGCCGGGGGCGACGTCATCGGCCAGGGTCTTGTAGTCACAGCCGACGCGGCTGGCATCGCCCTGATCGCTGCCCAGGCCCATGTCGAGGATGAACGACTGGCCTTCCTCGAGCTTCACGGCCCCTTCCTTGAAGCGGGCGATGCGGATCTTGGGCCCCTGGAGGTCACCCAGGACGGCGACACTCTTGCCTTGCCGGTCGGCGATCTCGCGGACCCGAATCAAACGCTGGCGATGGTCATCGGGGCTGCCGTGGGAGAAGTTAAGGCGTACCACGTCGACGCCGGCGGCGATCATCGCCTCCAGGATGCCCTCACGGTCGCTGGCTGGGCCCAGGGTGGCGACAATCTTGGTGCGACGGATGGGAGTGTGCAGTGGGGTAGCCGACATATCGTGCTCCTCAAGTGGATGCTGGTTGTTATCTGATCACCATACCAGTTTATGGTAAGTTTACTGCATAATGATCAGTGTTGAAGCCCTCTTTTGGGTCGTGAAGCGAGGCCTTTCTCCTTCTAGGTTTGATTAATCGCTTGGTTTGAGGTGCTTGCGCCCAACAGCTGGTTGAAGCACTGCATGTTGTAAAATTACTAAAAAGTACTTGAGCCCCGTCGATGACTGGTCCACATTACGGGGTAAATGACACGTGGCCCATTGCGCAGGCACGTCCGAGCCGGGCTCTACCAAGGCTCTCCTGCTTACTGGCTTCGCCACGTCCCACAGAACGCTACTGGACCGAGGAGAACAACGCCATGACGCTCAAGATCGCCATCAACGGTTTCGGCCGCATCGGCCGCAATGTGTTGCGTGCCCTTTACGAGAACGGTTATCGCCATCGCCTGGAGGTGGTCGCCATCAACGATCTTGGCGACCCATCCCTTAATGCGCATCTGCTGCGCCATGACACCGTACATGGTCACTTTCCCTTCTCCGTCGAGCATGACGAGGAGAGCATGACCGTGGATGGTCAGCGCATCGCGATCCTCTCCGAGCGGGATCCCGCGGCGCTGCCCTGGGCCTCCCTTGGCGTGGATCTGGTGATGGAGTGCACCGGCCTGTTCACCAAGCGCGAGGACGCCGCCAAGCACATCGCGGCGGGCGCCGAGCGCGTGCTGATCTCCGCGCCCAGCCCCGATGCCGATGCCACCGTGGTCTATGGTGTCAACGAGGGCGTGCTCACGCCCGAGCACAAGGTGGTGTCCAACGCCTCCTGCACCACCAACTGCCTGGCCCCGGTGGCCCAGGCGCTGCATGCGGCGGTGGGCATCGAGAATGGCCTGATGACCACGGTTCATGCCTACACCAACGATCAGAACCTCTCCGACGTTTACCACAAGGATCCCTACCGGGCGCGCAGCGCAACGCACTCGATGATCCCCACCAAGACCGGTGCCGCCGCCGCGGTGGGCCTGGTGCTGCCGGAGCTGGCAGGCAAGTTCGACGGTCTGGCCGTGCGCGTGCCGGTGATCAACGTCTCGCTCGTCGACCTGGTCTTTACCGCCAGTCGCGATACGACTCGGGAAGAGATCAACGAGATCGTGGCAAACGCCGCCGAGGCTTCTCCGGTACTGGCGGTCAACGCCCAGCCGCTGGTCTCCATCGACTTCAACCATGATGCTCACTCCTCGACCTTCGATGCCAATCACACCCGGGTGAACGGTCGCCTGGTCAAGGTGATGGCCTGGTACGACAATGAGTGGGGCTTCTCCAATCGCATGCTGGATGCCGCCCTTGCGATGCATGCGGCAGCCGGGGGCAAGTCCGACGCCGCCTGATGCCCGGCCATTGCTGATGGCCAATTTCGCCCCCTGCAGCATGACAACGCCGGGCCACTATAGTGGCTCGGCGTTGTTTCGTGACAAGTGCGGGATGAAACCAAGAAAGGGCCATAGTCGCTCCCTCACCCCCTCTGGTGGGCCAGGCCTTACAGGGGGATGTGCCAGGTACCCTGGCACTGGGTGCTTGGAAAGAGCCGCTGGGCGGTATTGGCGTTGCGTCGTTCGGCGAGGCTGTCGCGTCCGGCGCTCAGGGCTGACAGCAGTGCATCGTCGCCGTGGCGCACGGTGAGCAGGGTCAGGTCTTCGTGACGCACCACCGCGTAGTCGGCACACAGTGAGCTGACCAGCGGCTCCAGCCGCTCGGGGTGGCCGTCCAGGCAGAGCGAGAGGCGCATGGCTCCGGCATCGATCATGTTGGCATGCAGTCCGGCCTCCACCAGGCGGCCGAGGATGTCGTGCTGGCGCGGCTCGTCCATGAAGGCGAGGTCCCGTGGGTGGATTTCCAGCAGTGTCTGTTCCTCGCGCAGGACAAGGGAGGGCGTCTGGGTGTCGAACCGGGTGTCCCGCCCTATGGTGCTGGGAGGCGCTTCGAGGTTCTCGAAGGAGCGCACCGTCAGCGGGATCGATTTCTGCTGTAGCGGCCCCAGGGTCTTGGGATGGATCACCTTGGCACCGTGCCAGGCCAGTTCGATGGCTTCGTCGTAGGAGATGCGTTCGAGCTGAACCGCATTGTCGAAGCGGCGCGGGTCGGCATTGAAGAGCCCCGGCACGTCCTTCCAGATGGTGACCTCTTCCGCCTCAAGGCAATGGGCAAGAATCGCCGCGCTGAAGTCGGAGCCCTCGCGGCCCAGGGTGGTCGTGACGCCCTCGACGGTGCCGCCGATGAACCCCTGGGTGACCCGGATCCTGCCGTCGTCTGCCGCCAGGCCACGCACCCGCTCCGCGGTGGCCTCCCAGTCGACATTGGCCGCCTGATGGCAATCGTCGGTGACCACCAGTTCCCGGGCATCCCGCCATTCGGTCGCCATGCCGGCCTCTTCGAGCCAGGCACTGACGATGGTGGTGGAGAGCAGCTCACCGAAACCGACGGTCTGGTCGTAGTGGAAGGGGCGCTCACGGTTCGCATGCCGGCGATGACGCTGGTCGAGCTCGGTGATCAGCGCCTCGACACGCTCTGCTACGGGGCCGGCCTTGGCGCCGAACAGGGCCTCGACCGTGGCCAGGTGGTCCCGGCGCAGGGTCTCGAGGCGGTCATGATAATCGGCCTTCTCGCTGCCCCGCGCTGCAGCCAGCAAGGCCTCCAGAGCATTGGTGGTCTTGCCCATGGCCGATACCACTACGATCAGGGGGCGCGCCCGGAAATGGGTCAGCAGTTTGCCTAGCCGACGGATGGCGGCGACGTCCTGGATCGATGCACCGCCAAACTTGAAGACCTGGGTCATCTCTTGTCTCCCTTCAGCTGAGTCGTTGCCGGTAATCCTCGTACCCGAAGGACTTCACCGTGTGCACTTCGCGGCTGGCCTCGTCAATCCGGCAGATCGACGGCAGGCGCATGCCATTGAAGGTTGTGGTCTTCACCATGGTGTAGTGAGCCATGTCGGTGAATACTAGCCGGTCGCCGATTGCAAGCGGGGCGTCGAAGCTGTAATAGCCCACCACGTCACCGGCCAGGCAGGTCAGCCCGCCCAGCCGGTAGGTGTAGGCCTTTTCGTCTGGCTCGCCGGCGCCGATGATCTCCGGCCGGTAGGGCATCTCCAGCACGTCGGGCATGTGTGCCGTGGCCGAGGTGTCGAGGATGGCGATAGGGCCGTCGTTCTCGACGATGTCCAGTACGCTGCACACCAGGTAGCCGGTGTTGAGGGCGATCGCCTCGCCGGGTTCCAGGTAGACCGTGAGGTGTGGATGGCGCGCCTTGAAGTCGCGGATCACCCGCACCAGTCGCGCCACATCGTAGTCCGGGCGGGTGATGTGGTGGCCGCCACCGAAGTTCACCCACGTGCGGCCGGCGAGATACCGACCGAACTTTTCCTCGAAGGCGGCCAGGGTGTGCTCCAGGGCGTCACTGTTCTGCTCGCACAGGGTGTGGAAATGCAGGCCCTCGAGGCCGTCGAGGGCCACGCCTTCCATGTTCACGGCCCGGGTGCCGAGCCGCGAACCCGGGGCACAGGGGTCGTAGAGCGCCACCTTGCCCTCGGAGTACTCCGGGTTGACGCGCAGGCCGCAGGAGACCCGCCGCGGCGCGGCCGCGACGGTATCGCGGAAGCGCTGCCACTGGGCCGGCGAGTTGAAGCTGAGGTGGTCGGCATACTGCAATACCACCGCCATCTCCGCCTCGCTGAAGGCCGGCGAGTAGCAGTGCACCTCGCCGCCGAAGGTCTCCGCCCCCAGCTGCGCCTCATCCTGGCCGCTTGCCGTGGTGCCCACCAGATACTGACGGATCAGCGGGAAGGTGTCCCACATGGCGAAGCCCTTCAGCGCCAGCAGGATACGTGCGCCACTCTGCTCCTGGACTCGCCGCAGTAATTCCAGGTTGCGGCGCAGCAGGGCGTCGTCCACCACGTAGGCGGGCGACGGGCAGGCCCCAATGTCGAAGGGGTAAGCATCGATCGGATAGGCGATCTGGCTCATGTCGTGCTCAGGCCAGTGGGTCGGCATCGGGGTCGAGCTCGACCATCTGCCAGGGCAGGCCCATGTCGCCGATGCGCTCCATGAAGGGGTCTGGGTCGAGCTGCTCGACGTTGAACACCCCCTCGCCTTTCCACAGGCCTTCCAGCATCAGCATGGCGCCGGTCACTGCCGGCACGCCGGTGGTGTAGGAGATCGCCTGGGACTGAACCTCGCGGTAGCAGGCCTCGTGGTCGCAGATGTTGTAGATGTGCACCTTGCGACGCTTGCCGTCCTTGATGCCGTCGAGGATCACGCCGATGTTGGTCTTGCCCTTGGTGCGCGGTCCGAGCGAGGCCGGGTCCGGCAGCACCGCCTTGAGGAACTGCAGCGGTGTGATCTCGCGGCCCTCGAACTCGATCGGCTCGATGCTGGTCATGCCGACGTTCTCGAGCACCTTGAGATGGGTGATGTACTTGTCGGAAAACGTCATCCAGAAGCGGATGCGCTGCAGGCCCTTGATGTTCTGGCTGAGGGACTCTAGCTCCTCATGGTAGAGCAGGTAGAGGTCCTTCTCGCCGATGCCGTCGAAGTCGAAGGAGCGCTTCTCGGCCAGCGGTGCGGTCTCCTTCCACTCACCTTCTTCCCAGTAGCGGCCGTTGGCGGTGATCTCGCGGATATTGATCTCGGGATTGAAATTGGTGGCGAACGGGTAGCCGTGGTCGCCGCCATTGGCATCCAGGATGTCGATGCGGTGGATCTCATCGAACAGGTTCTTCTGGCCCCAGGCGCAATAGATGTTGGTCATGCCCGGGTCGAAGCCGCAGCCCAGGGTGGCCATGTTGCCGGCCTTGGCATAGCGCTCCTGGAAGGCCCACTGCTCCTTGTACTCGAACTTCGCCTCGTCCGGATGCTCGTAGTTGGCGGTATCCAGATAGGGCACGCCGGTGCGCAGGCAGGCCTCCATGATGGTCAGATCCTGATAGGGCAGGGCCACGTGGATCAGCACGTCCGGCTCGTATGACTCGATCAGCGCGACCAGCGCCTCGACGTCGTCGGCATCCACTTCGGCGGTCTGGATGGGACGCTCCAGCTGGGCCGCGATGGCACGGCACTTCGCCTGGTTGCGGCTGGCTAGACAGATCTCGCTGAACACCTCGGGGTGCTGGGCGCACTTGTGGGTGACGACACCGCCGACGCCGCCGGCGCCGATAATCAGGACTTTGCTCAT
>NZ_JAXHNN010000010.1:0-1209775 GCF_034520545.1 Halomonas sp. | reverse complement strand
TGCGATGTCCTCCCATGGCCCGGAGCCGAACGCTGTGTCGTTCGGCGGATCATTCGATCGCTTCCCGTCCCGGGTATGGAACCTGAAGCGCCTGTAGGCAACGGCGGTTACCTGCAGGCTATATACCCACAAGGAGCGTCGAGGACAAGCCCCCGGATGATTTTTTTCTCCGCCGTGTTGCGACGCCTCAGCTCAGTCCGTGCTCGGCCTTGAGTCGATCGAGTTCCTGCTGAGCCTCGACGCGTTCGGTGACATCCTTCTGTACCCCGATGTAGTAGGTGAGGTGGTCGTCCTCGTCATACATGGGGGTGATGGAGAGCTCGTTATAGAACAGGGTGCCGTCCTTGCGATAGTTGCGCAGTACCTCGCGGCACGGACGTCCCGCCTTCAGGGCCTTGCGGATGGTATCGAGCCCTGGTTGGTCGCGGTCCTCGTTCTGCAGGAAGCGGCAGTCCTGATAGAGAATCTCATCGGCGCTGTAGCCCGTGAGGCGCTCGAAGCCCTGGTTGACGTAGATCAGGATGTTCTCGTCGCCCTCCTGCTCGGCGACCACGATGCCATCCTCGGAGGCATCGATGATGCGTTCCAGCAGTTCCGGGCTGATCAGGGGGGATCGTTTCATGCAGGGGGTTCCTGTCGCGGTGCCTCGTCCGCATCGCATGGCGGCAAGAGGCGGGATATTGCCCTCATCATGGCCAGCCGGCGTCGGGATTTCAACGCGCCGGCGTGTCGCAGTGTCATTCTACCCTGCTTGCCGATGGTTCTTGCCCATCACGTCCTCGTCGCCGGTGAGCCACTCGAAGAGGCGGGTCTGGCTGATCTCGGGGACGGTCATCGGCACTCCCTGGCTGTTATCATCGGAGCTATTATTGTTGCGGCACTCGAGGCTCCATGTCACGTATCCGAATTCACTACTGTACCCAGTGCCAGTGGTTGCTGCGTAGCGCCTGGTACGCCCAGGAGTTGCTCTCCACCTTCGGCGAAGACCTGGAAGAGGTGGCCCTGGTGCCGTCTCATGGCGGCCATTTCGAGATTCTCTGCGACGAGGCGTCGCTCTGGGAGCGCAAGCGCGATGGCGGCTTTCCGGACATCAAGGCCCTCAAGCAGGCGGTGCGCGACCGTCTGGCTCCCGGTCGTGACCTGGGACACCTCGATCGATAATCTGACGGCTGCGGGCGGCGAGCTGCGGGCGGCGCACTCACAAGGGCAAGGAGGCTGAATGACCCAGGATCGCCAGGCGATGCTCTTCGGCCTGGGGGCGGTGGCGCTGTGGTCTACCGTGGCCACGGCCTTCAAGGTGGCGCTGGGCTATATGTCGCCGCTGGCGCTGATGTGGATTGCCTCGCTGGTCTCCTGGGCGCTGATCGGCGTGCTGGTAGCGCGCCAGGGGCTGCTGGGCCGGGTCGCTCAGGCATGGCTGGCGCACCGCTGCCTGGGCGGGGCTGATGAATCCGGTGGCCTACTACCTGGTGCTGTTCGGCGCCTACGACCGCCTCCCCGGCCAGGAGGCCATGGCGCTCAATTACACCTGGGCGCTGGCCATGGCCTTTTTAGCGGTGCCGCTGCTGGGTCAGCGGCTCACGCGCCTCGACGTGCTGGCGGGGCTGATCGCCTATGCCGGCGTCTGGGTGATCGCGACCCGCGGGGCGGTGTTCGACGTGGCCTTCGCCGACCCGCTGGGTGTCGGCCTGGCACTCGCCTCGACGCTGCTCTGGGCGCTCTACTGGCTACTCAATGCTCGCGATCATCGCCCGCCGCTGGTGGCCCAGTGGCAGAACTTCAGCGTCGGCGTGCCGGTGCTCACCGTACTGCTGTTCGCCGGGCCAGGGTTTTCCTGGCACGGCTGGGCGGCGCTGGGAGCCGGTGTCTACGTTGGGCTGTTCGAGATGGGTATCGCCTTCGTGCTCTGGCAACTGGCGGTTCATCGGGTCTCGCGCACGGCGAAGGTCTCCAACCTGATCTTTCTCTCGCCGCCGGTGTCACTGCTGCTGCTTTTTCTGGTAGTTGGCGAGCCGATCCTGCCCTCGACCCTGGTGGGTCTGGTGCTGATCCTCGGCGGCCTCGGGCTGCAGCAGTGGCAGAAGGCGCCCGCTACGGTGGCTCAGTCCTGATCGATCTCCGCCGTCATGGCGCCGTTCCTCTCCAGCAGCGGTGCAAGTGTCGGCCACACATTCTCGAGGATCATGGGCTGGGCTTCGGCGGTGGGATGGATGCCGTCGGACTGCATCAGGTCCTCCTCCAGGGCCACACCCTCGAGCAGGAAGGGGACCAGCGGCAGCGCGAACTCCTCGGCCAGCCGGGTATACACCGCGGTGAAGGCGTCGCGGTAGGCGCGGCCGTAGTTGGGCGGGATGTCGATGCCGAGCAGCAGCACTTCGGCCTCCGCCGCCTGGCTGGCCTCGATCATCTCGGCCATGTTGGCCTCGAACTGACGCGGCGGCAGGCCGCGCAGGCCGTCGTTGCCGCCCAGCTCCAGTACAACGATATCGGGTTCATGCTGTCCGAGAAGGTCGGGCAGGCGGGCGGCGGCGCCGCTTGAGGTCTCGCCGCTGATGCTGGCGTTGACCACCCTGGCCTTTCCGTCCAGGCGCGCCTGCAGCAGACTGACCCAGCCGGTCTGCTGTTCGATGCCGTAGGCCGCGCTCAGGCTGTCGCCCATGATCAGCAGCACCGGTCTGTCGTCCGCCTGCACGTCAGCGGTCAGGAAAAGCGTCACGCCGATGGCCGACAGCCACCGCGCCATTGGCCCGAAGACCGATAGCACGCGTAACGTGTTCCAGCGTTCAGTGAGCCGACGGGGTGTACGTCGGCATAACGCACCTACAGGGAAGCCCTTCGCCATGTCCATCTCCTCTCGAACGGATGCCTCACCGATTCTACACGCCGATCACCTCGCCAAGGAGGTGGAAAGCGGCGAGCGGCGACTGACCATTCTGAGTGATCTGTCGCTGTCGGTGTTCCCTGGCGAGAGTGTGGCGATACTGGGCCAGAGTGGCGCCGGCAAATCGACCCTGCTCGGCCTGCTGGCGGGGCTGGACACGCCCAGTGGCGGCGAG
Source organism: Halomonas sp. (assembly GCF_034520545.1). Taxonomy (GTDB): domain Bacteria; phylum Pseudomonadota; class Gammaproteobacteria; order Pseudomonadales; family Halomonadaceae; genus Halomonas. The sequence continues at coordinate 1,206,719 of NZ_JAXHNN010000010.1, read as the reverse complement.
CTCTCGCTGTTCGGCCAGTCGCTGCGCACCCTGGACGAGGACGGTCGAGCCTCGTTGCGGGCCGGGCGCGTCGGTTTCGTGTTCCAGAACTTTCAGCTGCTGCCCACCCTGACCGCCCTGGAGAACGTGCTGCTGCCGCTGGAGCTCTCCCCGAGCCCCGGCGCCGAGGCCAGGGCACGCGACTGGCTGACTCGCGTCGGCCTCGGCGAACGCCTGAATCATCTGCCCAAACAGCTCTCCGGTGGCGAGCAGCAGCGCGTGGCCCTGGCGCGGGCCTTCGTCACCGGCGCCGAGCTGGTCTTCGCCGATGAGCCCACCGGCAATCTGGACCCGGTCACCGGCGAGCGTATCATCGAGGCGCTGTTCTCGCTCAACCGCGAAGCCGGCACCACGCTGGTGCTGGTCACTCACGATCATGCCCTGGCGCGACGCTGTGATCGCTGCCTGCGACTGGAAGACGGTCGGCTGGTCGAGATGGCACGCGACGAGGTGATGGCATGAGCCGATCCGCCTGGCCGGCCCTGCTGCGCCTGTCCGCCCGAAGCCTGATCCGTGACCTGCGCTCCGCCGACGTGCGCGCCCTGGCGCTGGCGCTGGCGCTCGCCGTGGCCGCTTCCACCATGATCGGCTTCTTTCTCGATCGTCTCGATCGGGGGCTGACCCGCCAGGCCGGCCAGCTCTCGGGCGGCGACGTGGTGCTCGAACAGGGCCGGCCCTTCGACGAGGAGGTCCGCCAGGCCCTCGAGGACGCCGGTCTGACGCTCTCCGACCAGGTCGACATGGTCTCCATGGTCAGCCGGGGTGACCGCTTCCAGCCGGTCAGCCTCAAGGTGGTCGACGAGGTCTATCCGCACTACGGCACGGCCCGCGTGGACCGCGGCAGTGGCATCGAGTCGCTGGCCCATGGCCCGCCGCCGGGCGAGGCCTGGGTGGCGCCGCGTCTCGCCCTGCTGATGGAGCTCGAGGTAGGGGATCTGATTCGCCTGGGCGAGACCGAGCTGGAGGTCAGCGGCGTGATCGAGCGCGAGCCCGACCAGTCGGCCGGCTTCGGGAGCTTCAATCCGCGGCTGATGATGCATCACGACGACCTGGACGCCACCGGGCTCGTCCAGGAGGGCTCGCGGGTGGAGTTCGAGCTGCTCGCCGCCGGCAGTGCCGAGGCGGTGGGCCGCGTCGAGCCATTGCTGGAGCGGCTGCGTCGCGAGGGGGTGGAAGTGCGCGACGTGCGAAGCGATCGCCCCCAGCTGGGCAATGCCCTGGCGCGGGCCGAGCAGTATCTCGGCCTGGCGGGGCTCGCCGCCGTGCTGCTGGCTGGGGTCGCCGTGGCCATGTCGACCCGGCGTTACGTCGACCGCCACCTGGATACCGCGGCACTGCTGCGCTGCTTCGGCGCCACCCAGCGCGAGCTGCTGCGGCTGTTCGTGCTGCAGCTGCTGTGGCTGGCGCTTGCCGCCTCGGCGCTGGGGGCGCTGCTGGGGCTGGCCGGGCAGGCGCTGCTGGTGTGGCTGCTGTCGGCCTTCCTGCCCTTCAACCTGCCGGCGCCCGGCATGCTGCCGCTGTGGCTCGGCGTGTTCACCGCCCTGGCGGTATTGGCCGGTTTCGCCGGGCCGACCCTGCTGCGCCTCAAGCGGGTCAGTGCCCTCAAGGTGCTGCGCCGCGAGCTGGACCCGCTGCCGCCCTCGGCCTGGCTGGTGGTGAGCGTGGCGGCACTGGTCTTTGGCGGGCTAATGTGGCTCTATTCCGGAGATCCATGGCTCGCCGCGGGGCTGCTGCTGGGCGGACTGGTGATGCTGGTGGTGCTGTGGGGGCTCGGCGGCGTGTTGCTGGACCTGGTGCTGCGGGGCACCGCCCGGCTGCCGCGCAGCCACGGCCCGCCGGATGGCATGATCACCTCCGTGCGGCTGGGCGGTCAGCAGCTGGCAAGGCGCCGTCATGCCAGTCTCGGCCAGCTACTGGCCTTCTCGGTCACCTTCTTCGCCGTGGCCATGATCGCCCTGGTGCGTGGCGACCTGCTGACGACCTGGCAGGCCCAGCTGCCGGCGGACACCCCCAATCACTTCGCGATCAATATCCAGCCACAGGAGCGAGACGCCTTCGCCTCGGCACTGGCCGGAGCCGCGGACGCCCGCAGCGCTCTCTACCCGATGGTGCGAGGGCGCCTCACCGCCATCAACGGCGAAACGCCACAAGAGGTCGTGCCCGCGGAGTCGCGAGGCGACAACGCTCTGCGTCGCGAGCTGAATCTGACCTGGCGCGAGACCCTGCCCGAGGGAAATCGAGTGGTGGCGGGGGAGTGGTTTGCCGACGAGCAATCCGTATCGACGCAAGGCTGGATGGCCGAGGTGGATGCCAAGCCAGGCTCCGCTGGCGGCGGCGCAGCGGTGCCGATCTCCGTGGAGGACGGCCTGGCCGGGCGTCTCGGCCTCGGCCTGGGGGATCGCCTGACCTTCACCATCGGCAGCGATCAGGTCACCGGTGAGGTGACCAGCCTGCGCAGCCTCGACTGGGAGAGCTTCCGGCCCAATTTCTTTGTGATCTTTCCGCCCGAGACCCTGGAGCGTTTCGGTCACAGCTACATCACCGCCTTCCATCTCGACGATGACGACCGCGACCTGCTTCGCCAGCTGGTGCAGGAATTTCCGGGTGTTACTCTGCTCGACGTGGAGGCCATCCTCGGCCAGGTGCGCGAGGTGCTGACTCAGGTCACCCGGGCGGTGGAGCTGGTGCTGGGATTCGTGCTGCTGGCCGGTATCAGCGTGCTCTACGCGGCGCTGACCGCCAGCCTGCCGGTGCGGGCCCACGAAAGTGGGCTGCTGCGGGTCTTCGGCGCCGGCAACCGGCTGTTGTCGCGGATGCAGGCGGCGGAGTTCGCCGTGCTGGGTCTGGCCAGCGGATTGATGGGCGCACTACTGGCAGAGCTTGCGACCGCCGGGATCTACCTGGCCTGGTTCGACCTGGCCCCCAGGATCCACTGGCTGCTGTGGCTGACCCTGCCGCCGGCCGGCGCGCTGCTCATCGGCCTCATCGGCCACCTGCTTTCCCGCGGCCTGCGCCGACAGGCCCCGGCGGCAAGCCTTGGCCTGCTTGGTGAGGCCTGAGAGTATATGCATGAAGACGAACATTCTGCGTGCCCGCCTGCTGGAGGCCCAGCTCGATCTCGCCCATCGCCGCGAGCAGTCGGTGATCCTGCTGTTGACCGGCCACGCCGTCACCCACAAGGGACGGCTGGTCAATGAGCTCAATCACTGGCTGGAGAACCGCCACACCGAGGTGCATGCCCTGAGTCCCAACAGTGAGGAGCGTGAGCGGCCCTACTGGTGGCGCTTCTGGCGGCGTATTCCCGATCGCGGCCGTATCGGTATCTTCATTCACGGCTGGTACGGCGATGCCCTCTTTGCCCGGGCCGAGCGGCGCCTTTCGCCGGGTGCCTTCCAGGACAGGCTGGCGGAGATTCGCGCCTTCGAGGCTGAGCTGGCCGCCGAGGGCGTGGCGCTGCTGAAGCTGTGGATGGACATCGATCGTTCCGCGCAACGCCGTCAGCTGCAGGCGCTGCAGAAAGACCCGGTGCGGGGCTGGCAGCTGAGCGACACCGATTGGCAGCGCCATCTGCAGCATGCCGCCATAGGAGCCCTGGGGCGCGAGATGCGCGACGCCACGGCGGCCGACCATGCGCCCTGGCGCCAGCTCGACTTCCGCGACCCGGCGGAGCAGCTGCAGCGGGTGGGAGCGCTGCTGCGCGAGACGCTGGTTGCGCCACCCGACGCGCCTTCCGTCATGCCCGACGTGGTGCCCGATGTGGCGTCGTCAGCCCCCTCGATACGCCTTGCCGACCCCCGTGCCAAGGCCGCTCTGGAGAAGGAACGCTACGCCGAGCAGCTCGCCGAGGCTCAGGGACGCCTGGCCATCAATGCCCGGGAAGCGGCTCGTCGGCGAATTCCGGTTGTGCTGGCCTTTGAAGGAATAGACGCAGCGGGGAAAGGGGGCAGCATCCATCGGATCACCGCGGCACTGGATGCCCGTCAGTACCGGGTCCATCGCATTGCCGCGCCCAGCGATGAGGAGCTGGCGCTGCCCTGGGCCTGGCGCTTCTGGCGTCGCCTGCCGGCCGACGGGCGCATCGCGCTCTTCGATCGCAGCTGGTATGGCAGAGTGCTGGTGGAGCGGGTCGAGGAGCTGGCTCCCGAGGCGGCGTGGCGACGCGCCTACGGCGAGATCCGCGAGTTCGAACGCCAGCTGTTGGCCCACGGCACCGTGCTGTGCAAGCTGTTCCTGTCCATCAGTCACGAAGAGCAGCTGCGCCGCTTCAAGGCCCGGGCGGCCAAGCCCCACAAGCGCCACAAGCTTACCGACGAGGACTGGCGGAACCGCGAGCGCTGGGACGACTATCGCGAGGCCATCGACGAGATGTTTGCCCGCACCGAGGCGCCGGGCGCCGAGTGGGCATTGATCGCCTGCGACGATAAGCGCCAGGCCCGGCTTAGGGTGCTGGAGAGCGTCAATCAACGGCTCGAGGCGCGCCTCGCTTCGCCCACTTGAGCTACGCTATTTGGGCGTTTTCCACCATCGATTGCACAGGAGGTGATTCCATGCCGCATTTTTCCCTCAGCGTCTCCATCCGCCGTGTCGCCTTCTTGGCGCTGGTGACGTTGCTGCCTGTCCTCTCCGCCCAGGGCTCGACCGAGCGCCTCGAGGCCGATCTGCGAGGCGTGTTTGGCGAACACGGTGAGGTCGAGATCGGCGAGGTGTCGAGTGGCTTGCTGAGCTCGCGGGTCAGCGCCGAAGAGGTAGTGTTTCGCGGCGAAGACGGCGAGCGGTTGCTGATCGACCGTTACGTTGTCAGTGGCGACTATGACAGTCCCGACGAGGTGACGCTGGAAGGGGTGCGTCTCGAGGATGAAGTATCCGAAATGGCCCTGGTGGAGATCGAGCGCATCGTCCTGGGCAAGCCATCGCGGGCCGTCTTTCCGCTCGACGAAAGCCTGGCCCCGCAGGACGTTCGCATCGCTACCCTGGCGATCGACGATATCACCCTGGATCTTGCGTCGGAGCTGGCCCGCGATGTGTTTGACGATGCCGAATTGGACGATGCCCAGGGGCGTATGACGATTGCCCGGGTGCGCGGCGAAGGGCTCAGCCACACTGCCATCGAGCGCTTCGAGATCACCGATGTGTCGGGCATGGGCGAGAACCTGGGCGAGTTCGGCGCTGGTTCCTTCAGCCTTGCCTCGCTGGTGTTCGAAGGCCTGCACGGTCTCGATAACGAAGATGAACAACGCCTGGATGCGCTGGTGCTGAGCGACCTTGTCGTCGACGCCGAGCAGCTCGTCGGCAGTCTGGCGCGCTTGAGTGTCGATGGCGACTTCAGCGACGGCCAGGGCGGGTTGGAGATCGATGATTTTCAGGCCGACCTGGCGCGCATGATCGAACTGGCACCGGAGGAAGAGCGGGCCCAGATGCGCATGGCCAGCAACGTGCTTACCGACGGTAGCGGCGAATTGCGTGTCGATCTCGCCCTGCTGGGTAACTGGGAAGAGGGCGAGACGCAAAGCCTTATCACCAGTGATAGTCACATCACTATCCACGACGCCCTGAGGCTGCTGATCGATGTAGAACTGCCGGTGGTGCTGCCCGAGGGTGTCACCCCTGCGGCCGTGTTCGCCGAAGACGGGGTGCTGGAATCGGCAACGCTGCTGGGCGGCAGCCTGCGCCTGATTCTCGCCGAGCAGGGGCTGTTTGGCCGCATGGCGACCCTGGGTGCGGCCATGGAGGGCATAACCGAGAGCCAGTACCTCGAACAGGCGCGCACCCAGGCCGAAGGCTTCGGCATGATGCTCGGCCCCGAAGTGCAGCAGTTCCTGCTGGGGCTGGTGTCCCTGGCCGAAGGCGCCGCCGATGAACTCGAGGTTGCCTTGACGCTGCCGGCGGAGAGCAACCTGGAAACCTACACCGGCGATCCCATGGCATTGCCCGAACGTCTCGAGATGCACGTGGAAACGCGCTGAGCCTCGCTTCAGGTCCCACGCCCGGTGCGCTATCGCTTACCGGGCCTTGTAGTTGGCACGGTTCGCCGGGTATCGGTAGGCCCGATAAGCCGCAGGCGCATCGGGCGGGGTTCGCATCGTAGGAAGATGAAAGGCGTTCTACTCGGGATGACCGCCTTTCATGTGAAAGCCGCCGGGGGCTGGGGTATCATGTGCTCCCCAGATTCTCCCGTTTTGCGAGGTTTCCCGCCGATGTTCAGCCGCGACATGCAGATTGCCGGTTTCGATGACGCCCTATTCGATGCGATGCAGAAAGAGGTCGCCCGCCAGGAAGCGCACATCGAGCTGATCGCCTCCGAGAACTACGCCAGCCCCCGGGTGCTCGAGGCTCAGGGCAGCCAGCTGACCAACAAGTACGCGGAAGGCTATCCCGGCAAGCGCTACTACGGCGGCTGCGAGTATGTGGACATCGTCGAGCAGCTCGCGATCGATTACGCCAAGGAGCTGTTCGGCGCGACCTACGCCAACGTTCAGCCCCACTCCGGTTCCCAGGCCAACGGCGCGGTATTCCAGGCGCTGGTCAAGCCCGGCGATACCATCCTGGGCATGAGTCTCGATGCCGGTGGTCACCTGACCCACGGTGCCAAGCCCAACTTCTCCGGTAAGCACTACCACGCCGTGCAGTATGGCATCGATGAGGCCGGCCGCATCGATTACGACCAAGTGGCCAGTCTCGCCCGCGAGCACAAGCCGAAGATGATCATCGCCGGCTTCTCGGCCTACTCCCAGGTCATCGACTGGGCCAGGTTCCGCGAGATTGCTGACGAGGTCGGCGCCTACCTGCTGGTCGACATGGCCCACGTGGCCGGCCTGGTGGCCGCCGGGGTCTACCCGACCCCGCTGCCTCACGCCCATGTGGTCACCACCACCACCCACAAGACCCTGCGCGGCCCGCGCGGCGGCCTGATCCTCTCTGCCGAGGGTGATGAGGCCATTGAGAAGAAGCTGCAGTCGGCAGTCTTTCCGGGCGGGCAGGGTGGTCCCCTGGAGCACGTCATCGCCGCCAAGGCGATCTGCTTCAAGGAGGCCATGGAGCCGGACTTCAAGACCTATCAGCAGCAGGTGGTCAAGAATGCCCAGGCCATGGCCGGCGTGTTCATCGAGCGCGGCTTCGAGGTAGTGTCCGGCGGCACCGAGGACCACCTCTTCCTGCTTTCATTGATCAAGCAGGGTCTGACCGGCAAGGAAGCAGACGCCGCCCTGGGCCGCGCCCACATCACCGTCAACAAGAACGCCGTGCCCGGCGATCCCGCAGAGCCCCTTCGTGACCTCGGGCCTGCGCATCGGTACCCCGGCGGTGACTACCCGCGGTTTCGGCGAGGCGGAGTGTCAGGAACTCGCCGGCTGGATCTGCGACATCCTCGACGTCATGGCCAGTGGGGATGACACCGCCGCCATCGAGGCCGAGGTCAAGGCGAAGGTCGAGGCCGTCTGTGCCCGCCTGCCGGTCTATCGCTGAGTCGCGCACCTTCCTCCTCCCCCGGTCACGGCCTGGGGCGTCACGCCCCGCCGGGATGCACCATGGCGGGACGTTTTCGTGTCCGTAACGGGGCAGATGCGCCGGCGATGTCGGTGCACTGTGCCGTGACGTCTTGTGGGGCAAGGCTCCGGAAAGTATTGGCGCGCCCTTTGCATGGGCGTGGGGAGTTCACGACCCGGATTCGACGCCGCCATGTCCCCGCTATCCGTCTCATCCCCCGACACCGCCCGGCGCCAGCGCCTGCTGTTCACCGACCTCGATGGCTCGCTGCTCGACCCGAACAGCTACGATTGGACCCCGGCCCGTCAGTGGCTCCTCCGGCTGAGCGCGCTCGGGGTGCCGGTGATCCCGGTCTCCTGCAAGACCCGCAGCGAGCTCGTGCCGCTGCGTCGCGAGCTGGGCCTCGAGGACGCCCCCTTCATCGCCGAGAATGGCGCCGTGGCCGGACTCCCGTCGGCCTGGTGCCATGCTCGACTGGATCGCGATCCCTATGCCGATGGAACGGTGATCAAGACGCTTGGGATCGATATCCATCTCATCCGCCAGCGGCTCGCGGTGTGGCGAGCGCGTCTCGACGCACGCTTCACCAGCATGAGCGAAATGCCCCTCGACGACCTGATGGCCGTGACCGGCCTGTCGGCATCGCAGGCGCAGCTGGCGCAGCTGGCGCAGCGGCGCGAGGGCAGCGAGCCGCTGCTCTGGGAGGATTCGCCCGAGCGCCTGGCCGCGTTCCGCGAGGGCCTGGCGGGCGATGGCCTGCGCCTGGTGCGCGGCGGGCGCTTCTGGCACGTCACCGGGGATTGCCACAAGGGCAGCGCCGTCCGCTGGCTGATCAAGCGCTTCGAGGCACTGCGCGGTCAGCGCCCTCTGACGCTGGCGCTGGGCGATGGCCCTAACGACATTCCCATGCTCGAGGCGGTGGACCAGGCGGTGGTGATCCGCGGCGGTCACGACTTGAACGTATCGCCACGGCAGCCGGCCCTCTACCGCAGCGAGGCCATCGGCCCCGACGGCTGGCGCGAGGGAGTGGAGCACTGGTGGGGTCAAGCAGATTGCCAACCAGGACCGGCGGCGATCGCCTAGCTGGCCTATCGCATGTTGCCTGCAACGTCGCGGTACCCTGCCAAGGCGAACCAACAGACTCCGTGAACTCATCGGCCATCACGCTGCGCTTCAGTGAAACCGAACGTCCCGACCTAATCAGTGGCAGTTATCGCAGATCACTCACCTTACGCCCCTACCCGCAGTAGGGGCGTTTCTGTTACTCTACCTAGTCTGTTTTACCCCGGTTTTGCACCCCTACCTTCTCAACGGTGATTCACCCCATGGCAAAGCAACAGGATGCCACGGATCTGCAGCGGGCCCTTCAGGCATGCCGCAGCTCCTTTGTATCGGTCGGCTTCTTCAGCATGTTCGTCAACCTGCTGATGCTCGTTCCGCCCATGTACATGCTGCAGGTTTACGATCGGGTGCTCTCTACCCAGAGCACCGAGACCCTGCTGATGCTCACCTTGGTGGTGGTCTTCCTGTTCGTGATCATGGGCGGGTTGGAACTGGTGCGTTCGCGGATATTGGTGCGGGTGGGTAATCGCCTGGATACCAACATCAACTCGCGTCTTTACAGCGCCATGTTCCGACGCAGCGTTTCCGCGCAGGGCCAACAGAGTGCCCAGCCGCTCAACGATCTGACTACGCTGCGTCAGTTCCTGACCGGCCAGGGCTTATTCGCTTTCTTCGACGCGCCCTGGGTGCCGGTCTACTTGGGCGTGCTGTTTCTGTTCCACCCATGGCTCGGCTTCTTCGCCACCGGGGCCGGCATCGTGTTGCTTATACTTGCCATCGCTAATGAGAAGGCCACCAAGAATTTGCTCGCCGAGGCGAATAGCGAGCATATCAAGGCGCAGGACCTAGCCAATTCCAACTTGCGCAATGCCGAGGTGCTGCACGCCATGGGCATGCTGCCCGGCATCATGGGGCGCTGGTCCGAGAAGCACCACGAGTTCCTGGCCAAGCAGTCACGGGCCAGTGACCGCGCCGGCGCCCTGACCAATGCCTCCAAGGTGCTGCGCCTGCTGTTCCAGTCGATGATCCTCGGGCTGGGCGCCTATCTGGTGCTGCAGGCCGAAATGACGGCCGGCATGATGATCGCCGGTTCGATCATCATGGGCCGTGCCCTGGCGCCCATCGATCAGATGATCGGTAGCTGGAAGGGCTTTGTCGGCGCCCGCGGAGCCTATGGTCGCCTCAACGAGCTGCTGACGCAGATTCCCGAGGAAAATCGTCGTATGTCACTACCCGCACCGCGCGGTGAAGTGGCTATTGAAACCATGGCGGCAGCTCCTCCGGGAGTTCGGATGGCCACCATTCGTGGTATCAACTTCGAGGTGTCGGCGGGAGAGCACGTGGGCATCATCGGCCCGAGTGCGGCCGGCAAGTCGACGCTGGCGAGGGTGCTACTGGGCATCTGGCCGGCTCAGGTCGGCAGTGTGCGCCTCGATGGTGCCGAGATCACGCACTACAACCGAGACGAACTAGGACCCTATGTGGGCTATCTACCCCAGGACATCGAACTGTTCGATGGCACCATCAGCGAAAACATCGCCCGCTTCGGCGACGTGGACGCCGATAAAGTCGTCAAAGCTGCAAAGAAAGCCGGCGTTCATGAGATGGTGCTCGAGCTGCCCAACGGCTACGACACCTACATCTCCTCGACCAGCGGCGCCCTCTCAGGTGGCCAGCGTCAGCGCATCGGGCTGGCCCGCGCTCTTTACGGCGATCCAGTACTGGTGGTGCTCGACGAGCCCAACTCCAACCTGGATGAGGCCGGCGAGCGCCATCTGAGCCAGTCTATCCAGCAGCTCAAGGAGGAGGGCGTGACGCTGTTCGTGATCAGCCACCGCACCAGCGTGCTCAAGAACATGGACAAGCTGCTGGTGCTCAAGGAAGGCCAGGTCAGCATGTTCGGCCCTCGTGACGAGGTGCTGGCTCAGTTTGCCAAGAAAAGCCAATCACGCCAGCAAGTCGGCCAGGCAACCAATACCCGCCTTGCTGCCATTCGCGGCGGTAGACCCGAAGCGGGCGGAACGCAGCCCGAGGAGCAGAGCTGATGGCAGGCACATCCGACAAGCGCGATGTTCAGAAGCGTGACGAAATTGACGTGACGCCGGGCCCCACCACTCTGGAGGGCGAGTACGCAGAGAAGTTGCCGACTAGCGACAAGGGCTACAAACGGCTGGGTCTGATCATTCTGCTGGTGGCGTTCGGTGGCTTCGGCACCTGGGCGCTGACCGCCTCCCTGGCCGTGGCCGTGGTGGCGCCCGGCAGTGTCTCGATGGAGACCTTCAAGCGCACCGTCCAGCACCTCGAGGGCGGTATCGTGAAAGAACTGCTCGTTGAGGACGGCGACAAGGTGCAGGCGGGGGATCCGCTGGTGATCCTCAGCGACACTCAGGCCCGCGCCCAGTTGGATATTGCCAAATCACAATATCTGATCAATCGCGCTATGGAAGTCCGCCTGCTCGCCGAGCAGCAAGGGGCCGAAAGCCTGGAATTTCCCGAGGACCTGCTCGACAGTGACCGTCCGCGCGTTCAGCAGGTGTTGGCCGTGCAACAGAGCCTCTTCGTGGCGCGTCGCGAATCTCTGCAGGGGGCGTTGGAGTCGCTCGACGAGCAGATCCAACAGATGCGTGACCAGATCGACGGTCTCGAATCCCAGATCGCCATCAACCAGCGTCGCGTCCGCTCACTGCGCGACGAAGCGGAGGATTTCCGGTCGCTCTTTCGTGAGGGGTTGGGGGACAATCAGCGCCTGCGCGAGCTGGAGCGCCAGGTGCTGGAATATCAAGGGCGCATCGCCGAGCACCGATCACAGATCGCCCGGCTGAAATCGCAGATCAGCGAGAACCGGCTGCAGAAGGAAGTGCGCCGTCAGGAGTTCCAGTCCGAGGTCGGTGAGCAGTTGCGCAACGCCCAGTCGCAGATCGCAGAGGCGGAAGAGCGCATCACCTCTCTGAGCGACCAGGTCAACCGCACCACCATCGTGGCTCCAGTCTCCGGCACCGTGGTGGGTCGTCAGGTGCACAGCGAGGGCGCCGTGATCCGTGGTGGCGACCCGATCCTGGATATCGTGCCGGCCGGTGATGGCTTCGTTGTGGAGGCGCGGGTCCCCAACCGCGATATCGACAATATCTACATGGGACAGCCCGCCAACATACGCTTCTCGGCCTTCAACCAGCGCCTAACCAACGAGATCGCCGGCGAGGTGATTCACATCAGCGCCGACAGCTTCGAGGATGAAGCCACCGGCCAGATGTACTACAAGGCGCGCGTTCGCGTGACCGAGGAAGGCGAAAAGGACATGACCGAGCAGATGCAGCTTCTCTCCGGCATGCCCGCCGAGGTACTGATCAAGACCGGCGAACGGACTTTTGCCAGCTATATCGCCAAGCCCATCACCGATATGCTGGCTCGCGCCATGCGGGAGGAATAATGATACAGCGCGCGATCTTCGCCCCACTGGCCCTGACGCTGTCTGTGGCCATGGCCTCTTCGGCCTTGGCCCAGACGACGCAGGAGGTGCCTGCCGACGCCCAGTCGCTTCAGGCACTCGCCGATCTCAAGGAGCCGGCGTCGACTGACGGGGCTGTGCGGTTGCCCTCCTTGCCAGGGCTCTTTGAACGGGCACTTCGCAACGACGCCGAACTCGCCAGACAGCGCCTCGAACTGGAGGCCGTCGAACAGGAAAAGCCGCTCGCGCGCTCCCAGCTGCTGCCGCAGGTGACGGCCTCCGGCGGGTATCTATGGCAGGATTCCACCAATATCCAGACCGAGCCCGACGACTTCGGCCTCGACCAGGAAGCCACGCGCCCCGGAGAAATCGAGGAACAGTACTGGCAGGTGCAGCTGCAGCAGCCGCTGTTCAGCCTAGAACGCTGGCGTGGCCTGAATAGCGCCGATCAACGCATCAGCGCCGCCGAGCTGCAGCTTGCTGTGGTCGAGCGCGATCTCGCGCTGGCCGTGAGCGAGGCTTACACCAAGGCCTTCCTGGCATCGCGCAAGCTGGGCCTGTTGGAAGCGCAGCAGGAATCACTGGAACTTCAGGTGCGCCAGGCGCAGCGCGCCTACGACCTGGGCGTTGGCGACCGTATTAATCTGCTTGAAGCGCAGTCGCGGCTCGACCAGGCCGTTGCCGATGCGGTTCAGGCGGACAATGGACTGGACGATGCCCTGAGCGAACTTGAGCGCCTGACCGGCATCCGCCCTCATTTCGAGGGGCATGCTCTGGGCAATCTCGGCAACATTCGTGTCTCCTCGCCCGAGCAAGGACAAAAAGCCTGGATCGAACGCACCACGGCCAACCTCGATGTCCTGCGAGCCGAGGCCGAGCAGCGCATCAATCGAAGCGAAACCGGTATTCGGCGCAGCGGCTACTTCCCCGAGCTCAACCTCAACCTCAGCTATAGCGACCGCATCAGCGAGGACGAGCTTCGCGAAAGCGAAGACTATCGGGCCAGCGTCGAACTGAGCATGCCGCTGTTCCGCGGAGGCCGCACCGTGGCCGGCGTGCGCCAGGCCGAGCTTCGCACCGAGGCGAGTCAGAAGGCCGTGGATCACCAGCGTAACCTGGCCGTCCAGGAGGTCAGAAGCCGACTGCGCTCGCTGGATGGCAACGAGCGCCGCCTCGAGGCGTTGCGCCAGGCCATTGACTCCAGCGAACTTTTCCTGCAAGCGGCCGAGCGCGGCGAGCAGTTGGGCCTGCGAGACCTGGTCGACGTGCTGGATGCCCGCGCCAGCCTCTACGATCAACGGATCAAGTTCGTCGACACCCTTGGCCAGTTCACCATGGACCGGCTGACCCTGGAATCGGCGGTGGGCGATCTCGATACGACTGACCTGGAGCGAAGCATGGCGCTGCTGGCAAGCATCGCCCCGCCCGCCACATCGGACTGACAGCGGCTGCCTGCCATGCCCCGACATGCCTCCCATCACGACTGGATGCGCAGCGCCATGCGCATCTTCGACGCCGGTACTGCCTTGGTGGTGTCGGCGTTGCTGATTCGCCTGATGCCGGGCCTGGATCATACAGGTGGCATCGAATATCCGCTATTGATCCTGACCGGAAGCCTATTGCTCCCCGCCTGCGGCGAACTCCTGGGACTTTACCAGCCTTGGCGCGGGCGTAGCCTCTACACCATGCTGGGCGTCTACTCGCTTGGCTGGCTGCTGACGATCATCCTGCTCAGCCTGTTCATGGTCGCCACGCAGAGCGCCGAGACCTTCTCGCGTGCCTGGATGGCGCTGAGCGCCTTGACGGTGCTGGCGGTCGGGATTGCCCTGCGCAGCGCGCTCTATCTTTACCTGCGTCGGTTGCGCGCCCAGGGACGCAACATCAAACGCGTGTTGCTGGTTGGCCATCGGCAGCATCGCGCCCGTATTCAAAGTCGCATCGAGGGGCTGCCCTACATCGGGTACAGCATCGTCAGCGAGCTTCCTCACGAGGGCGACGATGAGGAAAAGCTCGAGCGGCACGTCAAGGAGCTGGCCAGGCGCAGCGTCTTCCAGCGCGACTTCGATGAGATCTGGCTTGCCTTCCCCCTCAGCGAGGGTGATCTGGTCAAGCGCCTGGCCAACGCCCTGATGGGCGTGCCGGTCGACGTGCGTTACTTTCCCGATCTTTCTGACGTGCGCCTGCTCAACCACCGGGTAGCCCAGGTGGCTGATATGTACTCGATCGACCTCAACTATTCACCGCTCAACGGTCCCATGCGCCTCATCAAGGTGCTGGAAGATCGCCTTCTAGGGCTCATGCTCTTCGTTCTTTTTCTGCCGGTGATGGTGATCGTCGCTGGCCTGGTGCGATGGCAGATGGGGGCCCCGGTGCTATTCAAGCAACATCGTCATGGCCTGGATGGCAAGCGTTTCCGCATCTACAAGTTCCGCACCATGGCGCCGCATGCAGCTAAAGGCACTCCCCAGGCGAGCCATGGTGACTCCAGGGTGACGCCGCTGGGGGCCCTTCTGCGGCGCACCAGTCTCGACGAGTTACCGCAGCTCTACAATGTGCTGCAGGGGCGGATGTCCTTGGTCGGCCCACGCCCGCATGCCATTGATCACAACGATCACTACAAGGATGTTATCGATACCTACATGCAGCGCCATCGAGTAAAGCCCGGCATGACGGGTTGGGCACAGGTCAACGGGTTGCGCGGCATCACCGAGGATATCGAACTGATGCGCAAGCGGGTGGAATACGACCTCTATTATATCGATCATTGGTCACTGGGCCTTGATCTCAAGATTCTTCTGATGACCGCGACTCGCGGCTTCATCAATCGCCAGCCATAGGCATGTCATCGACAAGGGACGGTGATACTATATTGCGCCTCAAGTACGCTGCGATTTGGCCAGCCCTGTCAGCAGCCGAATGACATCATCAAGGAGACGTCATGATCCTGCCTGTCATACTGTCCGGTGGCTCGGGTTCCCGCCTATGGCCAGTCTCGCGCGAACAGTATCCCAAGCAATTTCAGCGTTTCAATTCCACCGAGCACAGCCTTCTTCAGGAGTCCGCCCTGCGGCTGACGGATTTGTCCGCCATTCATGCTCCCTTGCTGGTGTGCAATGAATCTCATCGTTTCCTGGCGGCCGAGCAGCTGCAACAGGCCGGTATCGACCCATGGCGGATCCTGCTGGAGCCCTGCGGCCGAAATACGGCGCCGGCCGTGGCACTCGCCGCCTGCCAGGCGGCCGAGCAAGACCCTGCCACCCTGCTGCTGGTGATGCCGGCCGATCATGTCATTATGGATGATCAAGCCTTCCGACAGGCGGTGGAACAGGGCAGGGCACTGGCAGAGCAGGGCCAGCTCGTCACTTTCGGGATCACGCCGTCCAGGCCCCACACCGGCTATGGCTACATTCGCTGTGGAGAACCCCAGACGGCTGGCTTTCGCGTCGACAGCTTTATCGAAAAGCCTGACCAGAAACGCGCTGAGCGCTACCTGGCTGAGGGTGGTTATCTCTGGAACAGCGGAATCTTTCTGTTCCGGGCCGATCGCTACCTTGAAGAGCTCGAGGCCCATGCCGCGGATATCCACCAGGCCTGCCAGGCCGCCTATGCCGGTCGCCGTGAAGACCTCGATTTCCTACGCTTCGACGTCGAGGCCTTTGCGGCCTGTCGCAGCGAATCCATCGACTATGCCGTGATGGAGCACACCCACCCAGGCCGCGGTGATTCCTATGGACCCTGGCGTGGAGCGACATCGGCGCTTGGGATGCGGTCTTCGAACTCAATGGGATCGCCGAGCTTCAGGGCAACGCCGTTCAGGGGGATGTGCTGTTACACGATACCCGCAATAGTTTGGTGCACAGCCATTCGCGGTTGGTGGCCACTGTGGGTATCGAGGATCTTGTCGTGGTGGAGACCGAGGATGCCGTGCTGGTGGCGGGCCGGGCCCATGCCCAGGACACCAAGCGCATCGTTGAGCAACTCAAGGCCGCGAGTCGCAGCGAAAGCCAGGCGATGCCTCAGGTCTACCGTCCATGGGGTCACTACCGCACCATGGTGATCACCGAAGGGTTTCAGGTGAAGGAGATCGTCGTCAAGCCTGGAGCAAAGCTCTCCCTGCAGATGCATCACCATCGTGCCGAACACTGGGTGGTGGTGGCCGGTACGGCGCAGGTGACCCAAGGGGAGGGCCACGGGGATATTGAACAGCTGAACAGCTTCCTGCTCAGCGAGGATGAATCTACCTATATCCCCTTGGGTACCGTTCATCGTCTTGAAAATCCTGGTGTCATCCCGCTGCGGCTTATCGAGGTCCAGACCGGTAGCTATCTGGGAGAAGATGACATCGTGCGTTTCGACGATGTCTATGGGCGCATGCAACAAATCTCTAGCCCATGAGAGAAGTGCAAGAGCCGTTGGTAGGTTTGCAGGCCTGGGGCAGGCAAAAGCGCATCGCCATCGTCCACGACTGGCTGGTGTTACAGGGCGGCGCCGAGAAGGTCCTTGACGCCCTGCTGCAGGCCTTTCCGGCTGCCGAGGTATTCACCCTGGTCGACTTCCTGCCCGAAGGGCAGCGCGGCCGACTGCCCCGTCATCGCGTGCACACTAGTTTTCTGCAGCGTATGCCCCTGGCCAGGCGCCATTACCGCCACTATCTGCCGTTGATGCCCTACGCTATCGAGCAGTTCGACCTGCGCGGCTTCGACTTGGTGATATCCTCCAGTCACTGTGTGGCCAAAGGCGTGGTCACCCATCCGGGGCAGACTCATATCTGCTACTGCCATACCCCGATGCGTTACGCCTGGGACATGAAAGAAGCCTACCTGGAAGATGCCGGGTTTCGTGTGCCGGGGCTAGAAACCTACGTGCGCCACACCCTCCAGCGCCTGCGCCAGTGGGATCACTTTACCGCCAGTCAGGTGGATCATTTCGTCGCCAATTCGAGCAACGTGGCCAGGCGCATAGCCAAGTACTACCGCCGCGAGGCCGAGGTGATCCATCCTCCAGTCAACCTGGAGGCCTTCCCCTTCAATCCCGGCCCGCGGGACGACTACTACCTGGCCGCTTCCCGGCTGGTACCCTACAAACGCCTCGATCTGATCATCAAGGTCTTTCGCGATATGCCTGAGCGTCGGCTCAAGGTGGTGGGTGATGGCCCCGAGCATAAGCGCCTGGCACGCCTGGCCGAGGGCTGTCGCAACATCGAGCTGCTGGGTTACTTTCCCGACGCCGAGTTGCAGCACCTCATGGCCAATGCTCGAGCTTACCTCTTTGCTGCCGAAGAAGATTTCGGCATCATGCCGCTCGAAGCCCAGGCCTGCGGCACCCCGGTGATCGCCTACGGCCGTGGCGGTGCGCTGGAAACCGTTCGCGACCCGTCCCACGGCGAAGACGCCACCGGACGCTTCTTCCTGGAGCAGAGTTCGGATTCCCTGCGCGAGGCGCTCGAGCACTTCGAGGCCTCGAGCCTTTCTGCTCGAGCTTGTCGTGCCAATGCCGAACGTTTCGGTCCTACAGCTTTCTGGGCCTCCTGGTGTGATGTCTTGCTACAAGGGGAGGCTCCCGCATGAAGCGACGACTGCGTCGCCTGCTTTCTCAGCTGGTTCATCTGCTGTTGCGTCAGCCGCGAATCAAGTCTACCGGCCAGCGTCTCCTGTCGCGCGTGCCGCGTGTACGGGCCCTAGTGCTGCGTGTGATCCACGGCGGTCCTCTGTTCGAGCTCAACCCGAGTCGGGTATACGATTTCGATGCTCGCGGCGAGCGACAGCAGCGCTTACTGGATGACCTGCAAGAGCGATGGAAGCGAGACTCGCCATGACCATTAACGTTATCGATAATCGTGACAACTGGCTATACAATGCGGACACGGCTTGGCAGGAGCGAATCGTTAAACAGGCCGCACCAGTGACAGATTGCTGCTTATCGCCAACGACACGGCTACCGTGGAGGTAGCCGGTGGGGGCATCCTTTCTGTAGTCCCGCAGGACACATCGGCCATTCGTATCGGTCTCGAGACATTCATCCAAGATAACCATCGTGACACTGTGTACCGGGCCCGCGAGCCCGCCACCGATTTCAGCTGGCCAGCTAGCGTCAGGGCCTTGCATCGCTCGCTGCGGCAGACCATGGAGACGGTATGACGCTTCTCGACCCTCATCGCCCTACCCTGGCCGAGCTTTTGGCCGTCGACCAGGACAATGAGACCTTCGTTCGTCAGCTATATCGCCACCTGCTGGGCAGAGAACCTGACCCGGAAGGATTGGCAGCCTGCCTGAGAGGGATTCCCCGGCGAGGTCGGCTCTTTTTGCTGGCGACCATGATCAGCTCCGAGGAGTCCCGTTGCTACCGGGCCAACGCCGGCATCCAGTTGCCGCCTGGCGCCCGGGTTTACTCGCCCGTCGGACGTTTGAAGGCCATGGGCCCGCCGGGCAGGCTGATGCTCCTTCCCATGGTAGCCGTCTTTCGTACCTGGGAGTGGTGGCGAGGCCCGACACTGGCGCTTGAAGCACGCTGCTTCAGGACTGAAGCCCGCCTGCGCGAACTCGAAACGCAGTCCAGCCAGTGGTTCGAGACACTCGGGCCCCAACTGACCCGTTGCCTCGACTCGTTGCTGGAGCAGGAACGCGATGCCAGCTATCTCCAGCAATTCAGTATTCAGGTCAGGCGCATCCTTGAACAGGGCCTGGGATCGCTGGACGGTAAAGCCACCGTCAGCTCCCCCGACGTCGCCCGCTGGGGTACCCATCAGCAGCACCTGATCGAGGAGCTCGCGCAGCGCTGGAGGAATAAGCCATGAGCACCCTATACTTTGTCGACAATCCAGGCAATTTGCCCCTTGGCGACGACCCTCACTGGCTGGAGCAACTGGCCGAGCAGGCCGGTATTAGCGACAAATTGCTGTTGATAGGTTTCGCCGATGACGATCTGGTGGCTATTCGTCGCCGCCTTGCCAGTGTCCTTGCCGAGGCGACCATGCTTTCGGTCACCCGGGAGACCCAGGATCGACTCGACACTCTGGATCCTGAACTTTGTCGGCTCGCCATTCAGGGTGTCGTCGCCGGCCTGGCCCCTGCCGATATTGAATATCACGGCCATGCCGGCCAGATACTACGCGATTGGCTGTTAACCCTCGCCCCCCCCGGAAGGGCCGTTGGCGTGTCCGGACGGCGTCTGCGTCTCGCTTTCGTCTCACCTTTTCCACCCGAACCCACCGGGATTGCCGACTACAGCGCCGAACTGCTCCCCTATCTGGCCGAGCATTACGAGATCACTCTGATCACTTCTCAGCCGAAAGTGGCGGACACCCTGCTGAAGAGTGCGCTCCCGGGTCATCGACCTCTACGCCTTCCCGCGCACTGCCCCCGGTTTCGATCGGGTGCTTTACCCAGATCGGCAACTCGCCATATCACGCATGGCAGTTCGACCTGCTGCGTCATCATCCGGGTGTCGTGGTACTGCACGATGTCTTTCTCCTCCGATGCCGTCTGGTGGCTGCAGGAGAGTCGGGTCTGGCCGGATGCCCTGCGCCGCCAATTGTTCAGTGACCACGGATTCCCCGCCGTCATCGCGCTTGAAGACCGGCCCCCGCGACGCGAGGCCGGCTCGGCACGGGAAAAGTACTCCCGTGGCCCCGAACAGTATCCGGTCAACGGTTTCGTGACCCGCGAAGCGGCAGGATTGATCGTCCACTCCGCCTTTGCCCGGGATCTGGACCGCCGTTGGCGTGCGGATGCTTTTCGCGAACCGGCGGCAGTGATACCCCACCTTCGTGAATTGCCGCCTGTCACTGATGAAACGGACCGGGCGGCTGCCAGGGCCGAGCTAGGCATAGCCGAGGACGTCCGGCTGATAGCCAGCTTCGGCGGCATTAGTGCCAAGAAGCTCAGTGATGTTCTGGTGGAAGCCTTCCTCGAGGGTCCCCTCGCCACACGCAAGGACTTGCAACTGGTGCTCGTCGGTGCCAGGCCCGGCGGGGAGTTCGGCAGTCGCCTGGCCCGGCAGCTGCGCGATCACGCCGGTGCCGCACGCATCACCATCACCGATTACGTGGATCGCAGACATTACCGACTCTGGCTGCAGGCCACCGATATCGCCGTGCAACTGCGTCAAGAGTCTCGTGGCGAGAGCTCCGGGGCCATCTTCGATGCCATGGCCAGTGGCCTGGCACTGGTGGCGAATGCCCATGGCAGCAGCGCCGAGCTACCCGATGAGGCCCTGGTCAAGTTGCCTGACCATGTCAGCGCCGCCGATTTGGGAGACACCCTGAATCAATTGGTCGACGACAGCGCACGTTGTCGGGCGCTGGGGCAGGTCGCTCGTCACTATGTAGCCCGTCATCTCGATCCCTCCCGTGTGGCGAGGGCCTATGCCAACGCCATCGAAGGCTTCGCCGCGGACAGCTTGCGTCATCGGCGAGATGCCTGTCTCGATAGTCTCGCCGCCAATTCCGCCCTTCGTCGGGCCGATGACGAGGCTCTGATGGCCGCCAGCCGTGCACTGGTGGAGCTCGATACTACTTCGCTCACTCAACCCCCACGGATTCTTTTCGATGTCAGCACCATCGCCTGGCACGACCTCAAGACTGGCATCGAACGTGTCACTCGTCGTCTGGCCGACCAGCTGCTACGTCATCCACCGGCCGGCTGGCGAGTCGAGCTGATCCATTGGGGAGGGGATGACTTCCACCTGTCCCGGAGTTTTGCCAGTGCCCAGTTAGGGATCGATCCGCCGGCGCCTGATCGTCCTTGTGAGGCACGTGAAGGCGATATCTATGTCAGCGTCGAGTGGGCCCCGCCGTTGCTCGAGCAGGCCGGTCATTTCCTTAAGAGAATGCGCGCTCGGGGGGTGCGCTGCTACTTCACCGTGCACGACCTGCTACCGCTCTATCTGCCCGACTGCTTTCCTGAGGGCACCTCAACGACCATGCGCCGCTGGTTCAATGGCATTGCCGAACTTGCCGATGGAATTACCTGTGTCTCGGCCCAGGTGGCTGGCGACGTCAGGCATGAGCTCCAGGCGCTTCCCCTGGAGTACCGCCCTTGGGTGCGGCATTTCCACCTGGGTGCCGACTTCTCGGCAAGTTCAGCGGCTATTCATCAGCTGTCCGAGGAGGAGCAGAAAACCTTGCAAGCCATCAATGGCTCCCTCGGAGCCACCCTGTTGATGGTGGGCACCATGGAGCCACGCAAAGGTCACCGTCAGGTACTCGATGCGCTGGAGCGCTGCTGGCATAGGAAAATGCCGCTGAACCTGGTGATCGTCGGCAAGCAGGGCTGGGAAGTGGAGGATCTGGCAACGCGACTGGCTCACCATCCACGCCGCGGTCATCAGCTGTTCTGGGTGGAAGGTGCCAGCGATGCCTTGCTGGAGCAGCTCTATAGCGACAGCGACTGCCTGGTGGCTGCCTCTCGGGGAGAAGGGTTTGGCCTTCCCCTGATAGAAGCCGCCCACCATGGCATTCCCATCCTGGCTCGCGACATCGCTGTCTTTCGTGAGGTAGCCGGGGGCTATGCCGTTTACTTTGTCGCCGAGACTGCGGAGCAGCTGGCCACCGAACTGGAGGACTGGTATCGGCGCTGGGTGGTTGGCGAGATCCGAGGATCGGACGGCATGCCCAGCCAGACCTGGTCCCAGAGCGCCGAACAGTGGCTGGCACCTATCCTGGCTGATCAGCACAGGCCGCTGGCCGTAGCACAGCCACAAGGAGAACAGGCATGATTCTGGCATCTCTGCAGCCCCGCCTGGCCGGGTGGCGCAACCAGCTTCCTCTTATCTGGCACATGGCACGTGAAGAACTGGTGGATCGCCACAAGGGTTCGATCATCGGCAGGGCCTGGACGCTGATTGCTCCCCTTGTCAATATCCTTGTCTTCGTGCTGGTCTTCTCCAAGATCATGGGCGCTCGCTTGGAAGGCTTCGGTGCCGAAATCGATCAGTACACCTACAGCATCTACCTGATTAGCGGCATCCTCTCCTGGACCGCCTTCGCCAAGAGCCTCAGCACCATCACAAACCTGTTTGGCGAGCGCGCCCATTTGATCACCAAGGTCAAGGTGTCCTTGAAGGCGCTACCCCTGTCGGTGCTGATGGCCGAATCAGTAGTCTATGCCATTAGCATGGGCTTCTTTGCGGTCTTCCTGCTGATCATCAGCTTTCCCTTCAGCGCCTGGTGGCTGGGTGTACCGCTGGTCTTTGCCCTGCAGCTGGCTTTCACCTATGCGCTGGGGCTTCTGCTCGCGGTTCTGGCGGTATACATAAAGGACATAAAGGAGATGGTGGCCGTATTGCTGCCCGTGCTGTTCTGGACCACGCCGATTGTCTACGTCAGCGATATCCTGCCGGCCGGGGCCATGGCAATGATGGAATATAACCCCCTCTATCACCTGGTGGATGCCTATCGCGACCTGGTCATGTATCACCAGTTGCCGAGCCTGTCGGGCCTGGCGGGCATCAGCGTGTTGACCGCTATGTTGCTGGCCGCCGCCCTGTGGCTGCTGGGGCGCACGGAAAGCGACCTGCGAGACTGTCTCTAGGAGATCCGGCAATGATAGAGATCGAAGGCTTGAACAAGACCTTCAAGCTGTTTCACAGGCCTGGCGATCGGCTGCTCGAAGCCATTACCGGTCGCACTCGGCACGCCAGTTACCAGGCGCTCAAGGAAATCACTTTCAGCGTGGCGCCAGGGGAGGTGATGGGTGTGCTGGGTCGCAATGGCGCCGGCAAGTCCACACTGCTCAAGCTCTTGACTGGTGTTCTGGTGCCGGATAGCGGCAGTATCCATATCGATGGCCGCGTCACTGGCCTGCTCGAGTTGGGTACCGGCTTCAACACCGAATTGACGGGCGCCCAGAATATCACCGCCAATGCCCTGATGCTGGGTATGACGCACGACGAGATCGAGACACGTCGCCGGGACATCATCGAATTCTCCGAGCTGGGAAGCTACATCGACGAGCCGCTGCGCACCTACTCATCGGGCATGACCATGCGCCTGGCATTTTCCATCGCCATTCATGCCGACCCCAGCTGTTTCCTGGTCGATGAAGCACTGTCAGTGGGCGACGGCTACTTTCAGCAGAAATGCATGAAGCGCATTCGTGAATTCAAGGAAGGCGGCGGTTCTATCCTTTTTGTATCCCATGACCTCAACGCCGTGAAGATTCTCTGCGATAGAGTGATGGTGATAGAGGGGGGCGAGATGGCTTATATCGGAAGTGCCGAAAAGGCGGTCAATCACTACAACCGCATCATGGCACGCCAGGCAGAGGAGCAGGAAAGCCGTCATTTGGCTCAGGCCCGCGAGGCCTACGGCACCCGCGAGGTGGAGGTGCTCGACGGTCGTGTCGTCGGTCGCGACAGTGGCACCAGCAGCATTTCGAGCGGCGAGCTCGTGGATATAGAGCTGGACCTGGCTGCGCATCGCTCGCTGGATGATATCACCCTGGGGCTGATGATCCGTGACCGCTTCGGTCAGGACATCTTCGGTGCCAACAGCTTTCAGCTCGGCCAGACGATCCGTCTCGATGCGGGTGAACAGTGCCGAGCGCGTTTTACACTGCGTGCCGATATCGCGCCCGGCAAATACACCGTTACCATTGCTCTACACAGTCGCGAGCACCACCTGGAAGAGTGCTACTGGTGGTGCGACAGCTACCTCCAGTTCGAGGTGGCGGGCTTTCGGGAGCATCTTTTCTCCGGCGTATGTCGCCTTCCCCTGTCACTGGACATGCTTCCCCCAAGCGACAAAGAACGATACCGACCCTCGTGCGGTAGCATACGCACAACCGGAAACGCCCTCATGAGCAATAGCTTCGATGACATTGACGCCCTGATCGCCAGGATTCAGGACACCGCACAACAGTATCAGCATCGGCCAGAGCAGCCTCTTGAAGCCTTCGCCTATCGACAAGATCTGGGGGAGCTGCTCGAGCCCCCCGAAGAGGTCCGGGTGCCGGGTGATCCTCGACACCCCGAACTGGCTGAACTAGTCGTGCCCTCGCGCAGCGATGAGGAATTTCTCGATAATGCCTACCAGCGGCTGATGGGGCGAGACCCGGATAGTGAAGGTCGTGAACATTACTTGGTGCTGCTGCCCATTGCCGGACGGCTGTTCGTGCTTGCTGAGCTGCTGGGAGCCGAGGAGGCCCATCACTACCTGGCACAGCACGAGATTCGGATAGCGGCTCGCCGCTGGCTGCGCTTACCGCTGCGCCTGCATGCCCGGCTGGGGGCGCTCGGCAGCGCCCTGGAGCGACCGGTGCAGATGGGCTATCGAGTGGCAAGTATTCTGTTGAGGCCGACCCTGAGGCGTCGCGAAGGGCTGAGCCGCCTGCAGGCACTCGAAACTCTTCAGGGCTGGTTCCACGACCGCATACGCCATCTGGCCCTGATGCTGGATGGTGAATTGAATCGTCAGGCCCAGGAGATCATCCAGCAGCGAGAACACGCTCGGGCGCAAGAAGCCCGTCTGAATCGAAGTTTGCAACGGATAGCCGACCAGGAGCGCCGGGCGGGAGGGAGTGACAAAGCCAGCACCGTTGAACCGGCTGTGGAACAGCACAAGCTGGACGATTACTACTTGGCTTTCGAGGCAATCTTTCGCGGCGATGAAACCCAGATACGCGAGCATCTGAACCAGTATCAGCCTCAGCTGCAGCAGGCCCTCGAGGTCGGAACCCGTGCGCTGGACCTGGGCTGTGGGCGAGGTGAATGGCTTCGCCTGCTGGCCCAAGAGGGCTTTGATCCCCACGGGGTCGACCTCAGCCCCGTCATGGTAGAGCATTGCCGCGAGAAGGGGTTTGAGGTCACCCACAGCGATCTTCTCAGTGTGCTGCGCGCCCAGCCGGATCAAAGTCACGCCCTGGTCAGCGCCTTTCACATCGCCGAGCACCTGCCATTCGATGTGCTCTACGCCATGGTCGAAGAGGTGGCTCGCGTCCTTGCGTCTGGCGGTGTGCTGATCATCGAGACCCCCAACCCCGAGAACGTACTGGTCGGAAGCCATACCTTCTATCACGACCCGACCCATCGCAACCCTTTGACCCCTACCTCGCTCTGTTTCCTGCTGGAGTACCACGGCTTCGAGGCAGTGAATATCCGGCGCTTCAACCCCTATCCAGAGAGTGCCAAGGTGCCTGGCAGCGACCCCTTGACCGAGCGGGTCAATGGCCATCTTTGCGGGCCCCAGGATTATGCGGTGGTCGCGACCCTGCCCCAGGAACAGAAGCCTGGGCAAGAACGAGTCATCCCCAACCAGGAGGATCAGTCAGCGTGAGAATTCTGCTTAGCGCAACGCTGGTGCCCTTTATCCACGGGGGAGCCGACTACCACATACAGGGGGTAGCCAAGGCGCTGCGCGAGCGTGGCCACGAGGTGGAGTTGATGCGGCTGCCGTTTCGCTTCGGTCCGGAAGCCGATATCCGAGAACTGATGCGTCACGTCGAAACCCTCGACATGGCTGCCCCCAACGGCATCGAGATCGACCGGGCCATCAGCCTGCAGTTCCCCACCTGGGGACTCCATCATCCGGATCATACCGTCTGGGTGATGCATCAGCACCGCGCCTGTTATGAGCTGTACGATGATGCCCTGGCCACGCCGGTCCAGCGCGAACTGTGCGGTGCCGTGCATGCCTTCGACAGCCGTCACCTGCCCCAAGCCCGTCGCCTGCTGGCCAACTCCCGGCGCGTGGCCGAGCGGCTGCGGCACTACAATGGCCTGAAGGCCGAGCCGCTCTACCATCCCCCCTATGCGGCCGAACGCTTTCGCTGCTATGACGACTGGGGCTATGTATTCTATCCCAGCCGTCTTGAAAGCCTGAAGCGTCAGGACCTGTTGATCGAGGCGGCTCGCTATCTGAAAAGTCCGGTTCGAATCATCATCGCCGGGGAAGGGGGGCAGTATCAGCGCTATCGGGCGTTGATCGAGCACCACGGCCTCAGGGATCGCGTGCGCCTCACCGGACGCATCAGTGAAGACGAAAAGCTGGCCTGGTATGCCAATGCCATGGCGGTGTTCTTTGGTCCCTTCGACGAAGATTACGGCTATGTCACCCTGGAGGCCATGCTCGCCGGCAAGCCCGTTATCACCTGCACCGACAGCGGCGGCCCATGCGAGTTCGTACAGCATGACGAGACCGGCTGGGTGGTCGAGCCGCAGCCGCACCAGCTAGCTGAAGCGATCGATTCCGCCTGGGCCAACCGCCACCGTACCGCGGAAATGGGCAGGGCCGGTCAGGCCGCCTACCAGAAGGCCGATATCGGCTGGGAACGGGTAGTGGCTACCCTGCTGGGTGAAGAAACGGCATGAAGATCGCCCTGATAGCCCCCAGCAGCGTGCCTTTTACCGTGGGTGGAGCCGAGAAGCTCTGGTGGGGCTTGCTGCACCAGGTCAACCAGCTGACCGACCACCAGATGGAGCTGATCAAGCTGCCCTCGCCGGAGCGCAACTTCGGCGAGCTGATGAGCAGCTACCGGCGCTTCAGCGAGCTGGACCTCAGCCATTTCGATCGGGTGATCTCCACCAAGTACCCCGCCTGGATGGTGGAGCACCCGGATCACCAGCTCTACCTGCAGCACACCCTGCGCGGTCTCTACGACACCTATCCCTGGCTCCAGCGTGCCGCAGTCGACCCCTTCACCGCCGATGCCTGGCCCGAGCGGTACCAGCAGCGGCTGATCAGGCGACTGCGTCACCACCCGTTGCTGCGCCGGCTTCGCCAGCTGCTTTCCGGCCGGCCCGAGCGGAGCCAACTGCCCGAGCTGTTCGCTACCCTCGAGCGGCTGCAGCAGGGGCGCTGGATGTCACCGCATGCTCGCGACGCCCTGCTCGCCTTCCCCGGCCCTCTGACTCGCGCCCTGGTTCACCATCTGGATGCCATCGCCCTGTCACCCAATGCCATCTCGGGCTATGCTGCCATCTCCCGCAACGTCACCCGTCGCGCCGACTATTTTCCTGAAGGCGTGCCGATCAAGGTGATCCATCATCCCTCTGACCTGCCGCCTTTCCCCGAGGCTCCTGCCGCTCCTGCCGCTCCTGCCGCTCCTGCCGCTCCTCCCGGGCGTCCCTATCTGTTCACGGCCAGCCGCCTCGATGGTCCCAAGCGGCTCGATCTGCTGATTAGAGGATTCATGGCCACCGATCTGGAGGCGGAATTGCGCATTGCCGGGACCGGCCCCCAGGAAGCCGAGCTCAAGGAGCTGGCGGCGGCGGATGAACGCATCCGCTTTCTCGGTTTCGTCCGCGACAGCGAGCTGATCGAGCAGTATCGCCAGGCGCTGGCCGTGCCTTACCTGCCGTACGATGAAGACTACGGCCTGATCACGGTGGAAGCCATGCAAGCCGGCAAACCGGTGATCACTTGCCGCGATTCGGGAGGTACCAACGAGTTCGTGGTACATGGCGAGACCGGCTGGTGCGTGGCACCCAGGCCCCAGGCGCTGGCCACCGCTATCGACGAGGCCGGGCAGGCCCCCGAGCGTACCCGCGCCATGGGCCAGCGAGCGAAGGATGCCGTGGCCCATGTCAACTGGCCCAATACCGTCCATGAGCTGCTCCTCGCTACAGAGGACGTTCAGTATCAAGACCGCCGTTTTCCGATAGTGGAAGGCGGAAGTGGCCGCCCCCACTGGCTTGTGCTCAACACCTTCCCGGTCTACCCGCCGATGGGAGGAGGGCAGAATCGCATCTTCCACCTCTATCGACATATCGCCAGCGAGCTGGATGTACGAGTCACCTTGCTGGTTCTGGCGCCGGTCTCTGGCCACGAGCAGCACCGTGAGATTGCCCCCGGACTCTTCGAGCATCGTATACCGCTCAGCGCCGAGCAGCATCAGACTCTAGAAGCACTGCAGAAGGCCCTGGGTGTGCCCGCCGAGGATATCGCCGCCATCGACGGCTGGCGACACAACCCACGCTTTGTCGAGGCACTGCAGCGGCATGCCGCCACGGCCACCCTGGCCCTCTGCGCCCACCCCTATCTGGCTTACGCCCTGCATGAGCACTTCGCCGGCCCTTGGTGGTACGAATCCCACAACGTCGAGGTGACGCTCAAGCGCGATATCCTCGCCGAGGGTCTGAGTCGCGGTGAGCCCGAGGCAAGGCAGGCGCTGGAACGCGTGGAGGCCGTGGAGCGTCTGGCCTGTACCCGGAGCGAGCAGGTGCTGGCCTGTGCCGCCGAGGACCTGGCCACCTTTGCGGCCTGCTATGGGCTGACGGCAGACAAGGCGCGAGTGGTGCCCAACTGCGCCGATCTGGAACGCCTTCCCTTCATCGACATGCCGACGCGACGCCGCTGGCAGCAGAGCCTGCAGCAGCATCGTCCGGTTGCCTTCTTTCTGGGCAGCTGGCACGGCCCCAACCTGGAGGCCGCACGCTTTGTTTGTGAGCGGCTGGCACCGACCTGCCCAGACGTAGCCTTCCTGCTGGCCGGCAGCCTGTGCGAACACCCGGATTTCTCGACACTGCCCTCCAACGTCCGGGCCCTGGGGCGGGTCAGCGCCCCCCAGCTGGGCGTGCTGCTGGCCAGTGTGGATGTTGCCCTAAACCCCATGTTTTCCGGCTCAGGCAGCAACCTCAAGATGCTCGACTATACTGCGAGCGGAGTGCCGGTACTCACCACTTCCTTCGGCAACCGCGGTCTAGCCTTTACCCAGCGCCACCTTTGGCTCGCTGAGCCTGTGCAGATGGCCACCGCCTTGAAGGCGCTGCTGGCCACGCCGGACCCTCGACGCCAGAGCCGGGTACAGGAAGCGCGCACCCTGACCGAGTCACACTACAGCTGGTCACATGCCGTTACAATGTTACGGAATGAAAAGTGCTTGCAGACTTCCCCGGCCCGAACTAGCATGTCAGAAGGGTTGGCAATCAGTGTTCGTTAACTTATGTTGCTGTATGCACCCCATGTCCTCGCTCCCGGCCCTGCCAAGGCTAGCGTTGACTTGCCATCGTGGTGGCCTATACATTAGCGAGACTCGTCAGTGCCCAGGGGGCGGTAATTCAGGATAGGATTTTCCTGGCTCGATGCCGCAAGAAGACCCACAAGGAACGGCGAGTGCACGGAACTTAACCTTGAGCGCTCAAGGTTGCATATGCTGGAATGACCTCAAGAATCGACAGGCCATATTCAGCATTTTCAATAGCAAGGAGACTAGTCCCATGGCAACACAACAGAGTTTAGATCAGGCGCAGTTGCTGTACGTCGCCTACTACGGCCGCCCGGCAGACTTCACCGGTCAGCAGTTCTGGGCCGACCAGATCGACAACAGCCCCAACGGCGTCTATGACATCATGGATGCTTTCGGCACATCACCCGAGTTCGATGCCCGTTTCGGCAGCCTGACCAACAATCAGTTGATCACTAACCTCTATCAGCAGATGTTCGGCCGTGATCCCGAGCTTGGGGGCCTCAACTTCTGGGTGAACGAGCTGGTCACCGGCAACAAGTCACTTGCCGAAATCGCCTTCGCCATCGCCGAAGCGGCCGGGGGGCAGGATGCCGTTGCCCTGGCCAACAAGGTGGCCGTCGCGCAGGAGTTCACCGACAGCCTCGACACAGCCCAGGAAATTAATGCTTACGATGGCACGTTTGCCGCTAATGAGGCGCGCGATTTTCTCGCCCAGGTCGACGAGAATACCGACCCGTCAAGCGTCGATGTCGATGCCTTCATTAATACCCTGGTGGCAGGTCCCCCGGTTCCTGGTGTGACCACCGTGTTGACGCCTCAGCAGGACATCGTGCCCGGTACCGCCGGTGACGACGATATCCGTGGTACTCAGGACACCCTGCAGAACGGTGACGACATCGACGGTGCCGGCGGCAACGACCAGCTGAGCCTGGCCGTCGCCCAAGGCAGTGGTGCTTTCTTCACCGCACCGACCGTCAGCAACGTCGAGACCATTCAGGTCAACGGCCCCAACCTGTTGGCTGGTGACAGCATCACCTTCGATCTGTCCAATTCCGACGGTTACAACACCCTGGAATCTTTCCAGACCACCGAGGGTGGCTTGCCTAGCGCCGTTCAGAATCAAGCCGCGACCCAGGCCAACGCCACCGTCACCTTCCGTGATATCCAGAACGTCAATGGTACCGATCTGCGGATCATCGACACCAACCTGAATCACCGGTACACCTACGACACCAACGCCTACCAGACGCTCTTTGGTGGCGACGATGACGTCATGGATCTCTACCTGCAGGAAGTCGATGGCTCCACCATCACCCTGCAAAACGTGACCGGCATCCAGAACACCCCGGGGGGCAATCAACGCTCCCATGTCGATCAGGTGAACATCACCTCCGACGAACGCACTCAGGTCAACACCACGCCTGACAACTATGTGTGGGACCTGAACGTCGGCCCCGTGTTTAACGAGCTGTTCATCGACGGCATGGCCGACCTCGAGATCGAGAAATTCCTCGATGAGGGCGTCAGGCTGGTCGATGCCACAGCACTGGAAGCCGATCTGGCCCTCGACCTGCTGGGTCACGGTGCCATCACCCCCGCTCGTGCACTGATCGATCCGCTGGTCGTGCTGGGCGCTCAGGGCGATGATCGTATCGATGTCCGCGGCGAGTTCGCTGGTGGTCAGGAAGTTCGCGGCACCAACGGCTTCTATAGCCTGGGTACCGGCGACGACCTGCTGCGCGTGGGTAACAGCAGCGACGAGGCCTATTTCGCCGAGCACACCATCGGCCACAATGTGGTAGATAGCGGCCCGGGCAGTGACACCGTGGTGCTGAATGCCAGGGGCCTGCAGAACGTGACCACTGGCGAAGGCAACGACACCGTCTATATCAACGGCGATGTCGATGACCTGCGCACCCCGGTCCCCGGCGACGGCACCAGCACCGTCGACACCGGTGACGGCGACGACACCGTTCGCATCAACGGCAGCGTTAGCGATGGTCAGACCGACCAGACCGACTACGCCTCCGACACCGGCTTAAACGGCCAGGGCGATTACGAGATCACTCTCGGCGACGGCGAAGACGATCTTGTGATGAACGTCGATGGTGATCAGCTGATCCGTGCAGGTGCCGATGACGACTTTGTTCAAATCAACGGCGACGGCGTCCACGATATCGAGCTGGGAACCGGCGACGATGTACTGGAAATCTTCGGCTCTCGTCTGCCTAACAACAACATCGACAACACCATCGAGGATCTGCAGACCAGGATCGTCGCCGGTGAAGGTGATGATGACGTCACCGTCTGGGGCGATCACTTCCTCAATGTTGAGCTGAACGAAGGCGATGATCGTCTCGAGCTGCTTGCCGATGAGCTGACCGTCGATGATGTCATCGATGGCGGCGAGGGTCGCGATACCCTGTCGCTGCGCAACTTCACCAGCGGCATCGTTACCACCGGTATCTCCGAGACCAGCAGCACCAGCAGCATCGAAGTCTTCGATCTGTGGGATAGCGCCCAGGTGCTGGAGCTCTCCTCGGATAACTTCGATACCGCCGAAAACAAGCACATCACCGTTAAGACCACCAACTCGTTTACTGATGAGCTGGCGGAACTTACGCTGAAGTCGACCGGCGAAAAGGTTGCATTTACCCAGGGCATGAGCCGTGCCGAGTACAACCAGATCCGTGAGAACTGGGAGGACGGTCTCTACGTTGAGTACCCGACAGGTGGTAACGCATCCCTGGAAGACTGGCTGATCGGTTTCGAGCCTCCCGGTACTGCGAATAACCAGAATCCGGTTGATGCCGTGGACTTCGCTGATCGTGATACCAGCGGTGAGAACCCGCCTACGTTTGACACTATTTACGACGAAGTTAGTGATACCGTTTTCGCCAGTGATGACCCGGATGCGGATCAGGTCAACTTCCTGACCGAGCCCGGTACTCAGACCGTGGATATCACCGGTATTCCGCTCTCTGTGATCTCCGGTCGTGGCTTCAAGCTGGAAGGTGGTAACGTGCGTGACATCGTCATCGCCGACGATGCCGCCATCAGCAGTCGCCTGGAGCTGAGCTACGACAACACCGCGGGTGATGCCCAGTCCACCCAGGACACACTGCGCGTGATCGATAAGGCGACCATCACCGCCGCCGATCTGCGCAATGTCACGGGCCTCGAGATCATCGAGCTGCAGGCGAACCTCCAAAGCGCCCAGACCTGGAATATCGAGTTGAATGATCGCGTGGTCAACCAGACCACTGGCTCCTCCGACTTCGTGATCCGTATCGATCCGGAAGTCGCCGCCGGCAGCCGCGTCAACATCCAGCTCGACCCCAGCACCATCAATGCCAACAGCAACGTGCGCATCGAGACTAATGGCAATGTTGATATCTATATCAACAACAGTCTGGTCACCGAGCCGCAGTATGGAGTTGACCTCAGCTTGACAGGCAGTACCTACAGCGTAGTGGTCAATCCGGCTCTGCTGTTTACCAGCAACGCTGACTCCCTGGTAGGCACCAGCGGCAATGATATCTTCAGAGCCGCTAGCGTGGATCAGGTGCAGCAGGCCGATAGCGTTGACGGTCTTGCTAATCGCGATACCGTGCAGCTGGACTTTGCTATCTCCAACCCTGCCGACAGCCTGATGGCTCAGCTGGAGAACCCGTCGTTCACCAGCATCGAGGAGATTACCTTCGAGACTGGCAACAACGTCCAGATGGATGGGTTGGGTGCTGTGCCTGGTTCGCTGGATACCGTAACCACCGGCTACGGTAATGATTTGCTCGACGATATGGACAAGGGCTACACCTATAACCTGCGCCGCGGCGATGACACCATCAGCCTGGCAGCAGGTTTTGGGTTGACCACCATTGACGGTGGAGCGGGTGAGGATACCGTAAATGGTACCGACAACTTCCCGTTCTATGCCGGAGTGGATGTTCTGGACGTGACCGATGTGGAAACGGTCAACCTGTTCGACGGTGACGATACTGTGACCATCGCGCAAAACGTCGACAATGGTGATATTACTGTCAATGGCGGCGTAGGTGCTGGGTTCTTTAATTCCAGCAACGACACAGTGAACGTCTCTGGCGCCATCGGCGGTACCGTCTTCGCCAATAACGTCGAAACGGTCAATGACAGCAACAGTGCCAATACCATCGACGCCAACGGTCAGGGCAATGCCTCCGTGACCGTCAACGGTAACGGGGGTGACGACGATATCACCGTGACCAATACCACCACGGCCACCGTCAATGCCGGCAGCGGCAACGACACCGTCGAGGTGTCTAATGTCACTACTGCGACCGTCAATGGCGGCAGCGACGATGACGATCTGACTGTCTTCAACGCTACTACCGCGAACGTCAATGGCGATGGCGGTGACGACACCATCAACGTGTCCTTGACAGGTACTGTCAATGTCACGGGTGGTTCGGGAGATGACGACATCACCGTGCTGACTGACAATGCTGTCAGTGAGACCTCCACCATCACTGGCGGTGTTGGTAACGACGATATTACCCTGTCGGATCAAGCCTACGACAACGGTAATGGCGGTGCAGACACCATCGTCTTCGGTGACGTCATCTATGACGTCAACCAAGTTCAAGTTGCCAACACCCAAACGGCTGGTCTGGCATCTGATGACGCTAACTTGGACACCATCACCAACTTCAACTTCGAGTTGAATGGCCCGGGTGCCGAGGATATTCTGGACTTCACCAGCTTCGGTGGGGTGAACGATACTGCTATTCAGCATTCCGACTGGCGCAGTGGTCCGCAGGGTGTGTTGGACAGCACTGGCAGTGTCGCTGCTCTTGCCGTCAACGATGGCTTTGAGCTGGATGCGTCTCACATCGACGTAAACCCCGCCAATGGCGTGACCATCGCTGACAATGGTCAGGGTGTGGTCATCGCCGGTATGGATACCGGCGGTATCGCCGGCTTCGATAGCTTCGATGTCTACTATGTTCAGGATATCGATCAGGATGCTGGCCAGGTGTGGCAGGTCGATCTGGTGGCTAACATCGAATCTATCACCGATATCGGTGTCATCACCTCCATTGATACAGCGAACATAGCCTGATAGGAGACCGGCCAGCCGCCGCAAGGCGGCTGGTGGTTCCCTAGGGTGAACCGCCAAGTCAATTGGTGATTAACGAAACCCCGCGGAAACGCGGGGTTTTTTCTATTTGAGGCACAAGAGGAGTTTACGATGAGCGATTGGCAGATTGTCTCGCGCCGCCAGCATGCCGAGTACGGCTGGTTGCCGCGCCAGGGGTTTTACTTCGCCAGCGAGCTGAATTGGCTCCCCATCGCCTTGGCGGAGCTGCCCAAGTTGCCGGGGGAGTACGTGATCGCCCTGGCCGGTGAGAGGGAGGCGCCCGAGCCCGTGGTGCTGACCGATATCGGCCTGGGGCGTAATCTCTATGTGGATGCGCAAGGTCGCTGGCTGTCGCACTATGTGCCGGCTGAGCTACGCGCCTACCCCTTCGGCATGGTCGACAATGCCGATGGCAAACCGGCGCTGGGCATCCGCAGCGAACATCTGGTGGCGGCGGGAGAAGAGGGCGCCCGGCCGCTTTTTGATGCCGAGGGTAACCCCAGTGCCGATGTCGCTGGGGTGAGCGAGTTTCTCAAGCAGCGTGAACGCCAGCGCGTGCAGACCCGCAAGGCGGCCCAACTGCTGGTGGAGCTGGAGCTAGTGGTGCCTTGGCCGTTGAAGGTACGCCTGGAAGCCGGTGCCGAGCCGGAAGTGTTGCCGGGGCTATGGCGCATTGATCACAACGCCCTGGCTGCCCTAAGTGGCGAGGCGCTGGCGCGGCTTAACGCAGCCGGCGTGCTGCCATTGGCCGCGCTGCAGCCGATCGACCGCCGAGCACCTCCCACGACTGCTCGAGCGGGGAAAATTTATCGGCCAGCAAGGGGGCGCCGAGGGCCACGTCGAAACCCCCGAGAACCTGGATGCGTTTTTCTCTGCAAACGATGAGCTAAGCCTAGATTTCGGCGATGATTGATCGTGCACCGCCTGACACACCCCCTGCGGTTGCGCTATCATATTGTTCTGATTTTTTTCCTTCTTTCCCCATGACTCACAAGGAGATTCTCGATGGCCGAGAAACAAACCGAGCGCACCGTGACCATTGACGGTAAGGAATACCAGTTGGACAGCCTCAGCGAGAAGGCCAAGAAGCAGCTGGTCAACCTGCGCATCACCGACGAGGAGATCCAGCGCCTCAATCACCAGCTTTCCATCGCTCAGACCGCTCGCTCGGCGTATGCCAACGCCCTGAAGCAAGAGATCGAAGGGGTGGGTGAAGCAACGGCTCACTAAGCACGCCCAGAAAGTTTGTCCAGCAACGGGGCCTTCTGGCCCCGTTTTTCAATTCGTGAAACGCGCCGAATGGCGGTTAGCAGCTGTTTCTCCCCGTATGCTATCGTCCGTCGCGTTATGTTGGACGTCTGGCAGTCATAGGTGGTGGCAAGATGGCAAACATCCGTTGTGTGTGGGAAATGGGCGGTGCTCTTGGTCATCTGGCCAGTCTCAAGCCCTTCGTCGATCAGGCTCGGGCCCATGGCCATCAGGTGACGCTGGCACTCAAGGAGTTGCAGAATGCCCACCTGGTGTTTCCTGACCCCACACTGCCACGCTTCCAGTCTCCTTATCTCAACCGGTTGCCGAGGCTGAGCTACCGGCCCCCGCTCCTTCACCCAGGTGCTGGTTGATTCGTTCCCAGGTCGAGTCCGAGAGTTGACTGATCGCGTTTTGCAACGCCGCCTTCTTGGGGATCCAGCCCGTCGTCAGCCGGGCAAACGCCTGATACGATATGGAATCTAGCAGACAGAACGCCAGTTCCTCGTAGCTGAGCTGCCGGTTTTGCTTGAGAATCGCACAGCGCAACACCGATTCGTAGGTCAGGCCTCGGCGGCCGGTGGCTCGCATGGCGCCGGGCATCAGGTCCGCGGCTACCCAGGTCAGCAGCTCAGGATACGCATCCAGCCAGGCTGACATGGCCTGCAATTCCAGGCCGATCTCGTGATCAGCATAGCGTTCGAATATACTGTGCTGGGCGGTGCGTTCTGTGCGCATCAGTCACACCCATTTTCAAGGAATATCAGTGGCTTAGCAGCTTTAATCTTACCAAGTTAACGGAGTCTTGTATCGCCGTTTGGATGAAATTATTAACAACATCAGGACGTTATTTTTTTATGGACGGACACTAATTACCGGTGATACGGTCACTGCTGATGGGCATCAACAGAATACAGCACGCTCAGCCAGCTCTGCAGGATGGAAGAAGCCAAATGCCGCAATTTTCCACAGCCCCCAGACCTGGCATGCCAGAGGCGAATGAATTGAAGGTTGAGTACAACATGCAAGAACCGGGACATTTTCCGCAAGAGGGTTCTCGCGGACTTGAGGACAGCTGGATGCTGAGCCTGGTGGTACCGGTAATGAACGAAGAGGAAAACATTACGCCTTTTCTGGAGGCTGTGTTCTCCAGCCTTGACGAGCATGTACCACGACTTGAAATCCTCTTTGTGGATGATGGCTCCCGTGACTCGACCCTGAATAAGCTTCGGCAGGCAGCTGCGTCCGACCCACGTGTTCGTTATCTCTCTCTTTCACGCAACTTCGGCAAGGAACTGGCGATGACGGCTGGCATCGATCACGCCCTGGGTGACGCCGTTGTACCTATTGACGTGGACCTTCAGCATCCTCCCGAGGTCGTTCTTGAGTTTGTCAGGCTGTGGCGTGAGCATGGCTATGACATGGTGTACGGGATCCGGCATGAGGATAATGAAGAAACAGCGGCCAAAAAGACGACTTCAGGGTTATTTTACCGAGTCTTCAATCGGGTGGCCCATACTGAAATTCCTCCCGGTGCGGGAGATTTTCGGTTGCTGGATCGGCGGGTGGTGGAGGCCATGAAGCAGCTACCGGAGCGTAACCGGTTTATGAAGGGGCTCTTTTCATGGGTTGGCTTCCGTTCGATTGACATCCCCTACTGCCAGCCGCCACGCGCTATAGGCAAGAGCCGCTTCAATTATTGGAAGCTGTGGAATTTTGCCCTTGATGGCCTGGTGGGCTTTTCCACTTGGCCATTGAGAGTCTGGAGCTATATCGGCGGTGCGGTGGCGCTGCTGGCTTTCGTTTATGTGCTAATCATCATCACCAAAACTCTGGTGTTCGGTTCCGTCACGCCTGGCTATGCTTCGGTCATGTCTGCGGTGCTTTTCTTTGGTGGTATGCAGCTGCTCTCTATCGGTATTCTGGGGAGTATGTTGGACGTCTGTTTGTGGAAACAAAGCAGCGCCCACTCTATCTTATAGCCGAGCACGGTGGTGGGACTTACTCGGGGCTTGGGCGATTGCGGCTCGGGAGGGGGCGGTAGCTAATGAGCCGTCTGCTGGGAGAAGCAGGGATGTTGGCTAGGTTTGGTGGCGTCGGTGTCATGGCGACGCTGGTGCATTTGTCGGTGGCGGGATTGTGTTTTCAGCTCTGGCCCTCTATCTCGCCGTTTCTGGCAAATATGCTGGCATTTTTGGTGGCCTTTCAGGTTTCATTCTGGGGCCATCGACACTTTACCTTTCGCCGAGGTGGCCGGCTGTATCGGTTCCTTACCCTCGCTCTAGGAGGGTTTGCATTGAACAACGGTGTCTTGGCTACCTTGCTAGCGGTCACGCCGCTGCCGGGTTTTTTAGCTATTGTCCTTGCCACCTTTGCGGTGCCGATGTTGGTTTATATTGCCGCGCGTTTCTGGGCTTTTGCTGATTGACAGCTTTCAATGTCCTGAATCCGTGAAACCGGCACCTCAAAACGCTTCTAACCTTCTGATGTGCATGGCAATATAACGAATTTCGCCGTTCACCCGGACAGTCCCATGCCCAACGTCAAGTTCCGCGCCAGTGGCCGCACCCTCACTAGCATTGCTGACCCTGCAGAAGGTGCCGAGCACTGCCACCCTGCGTCAGCGGCTGGAGAAGCTCGCCGCTAATGATCTCCAGGCACGAACCGCGACCTGGTCCACTTCACCCTGATGTCGCTGGCCGAGTCGCCAGACTGGCCGTGCCTGGTGGGTGAAAAAGCCGGAAAATCCGGGCTATACGTGCTGTTCGGCACTGGCATTTTCGGTAACATCGCGCGCAATCACCCCGCAATTTTCGAATTAGGTCATCAAGAAATACTTTCTGGCGGTGATAGGAAAAGTGTCGGCACAAGCTTCACGGATTCAGATACTAGAGAGATGCCCGTTGTAATATCTGTATAAACTCATTGATTTTCCTCGCCTTCAGGGGTGTCGCCTGTTCTTTTACTTTGCCAGATAACACTGACACCTGGATGCTCTCGGCACACCCAGCCTTCAAGTGCACAGGCCTGCTGCGCCAACTCCGGATCCGTTACGAGATAGATGGCTCCTTCTGGCAGGGTTCCTTGAGCTACTGCCTCATGGTATGGCTGCGTAGCACGCTTTACCATTTCAATGTTTTGACTAGCCAGATATGCCACATTGATCGACATCCCATGTTCAGCGGCTAACCACAGGTATGGCTTTAGTGCGTCCAGGTCTTGGGCAGGAAAAGCAACGAGTCTGTCATGGGATTGCCAGACATCGTTGAGTTGACTGTCATGGAGCACACTAAATGGCTTCGGGTCGTGCCGAGCTGCGGCAGCGCGATTCTCTATATTGTGGTGGACCATGCTGTACCACACGCGGAGGTCCTCGCGCTGAACCACTATTGCCAGAGCCAGCAGTGGTAGCATGCAAGCGGGGCGCCAGCGGCGTGTAAGCATCACCAGGGCCCCGATCAGCAGCACGTAACCCAGTGGCCACACCATACGGCCGCTGGAACGAAGATAGTCCCGGATGGGACCAAAGAGGCTGTCATAGTAGAGGGGAATGCTGCCATGGAAGAAGGATACCCTGCCGGCCAGGGCATATAGAAACAGGATAATAGCGGCTATCAGAACCGCGAGCGCAGGCCCTTGCATTCGATTCCCTGAGGTCGAGGGGCTCCTGAGCCACGTGATGGCAACGCTGAACCATAGCAGTAGCACTCCAGCACCCATATAGGCCATGCCCTCATATTGGCCACCGATACTGGGATTCCAGCCTTTGAAGAGCCGTGACATCGAGGGGATCTCTTCATGGAACCAGGATGAGCTAGAGCTTGGATTGAAATAAGTCAGCAGTTCTGCCGAGAAATAGCCGTAGCCCCCAGGTGGTGTGCTTTCGCGGCCAGGCAAAATGTAGCCCGCACTCCACATCACCATCAGCACGGCCAGGGGTGTCGCCATTCCAATGGGTATCCACGGCTTCAAGTGCTGCATAAAGTTGCCGTTATGCCGGGTATGGCGATATTCGCGAACGATATGTGAGCACCACCATACTGCCCAGAAAGTGCCGACCATGAAGAACAGATAGAAGTGGGTCAGTACAGCAAGTGTCAATAGGGCGAGCCATTTGGCAGCATTGCCGAAAGTTGGACGCGACAAAAATAGGGTGTATTCAATTGCCAGAAAGATTAGCCAGTGGGCGGTCAGTGCCTCATGGCCATGCATGCCGAGA
The DNA here is from genome assembly GCF_034520545.1 of Halomonas sp. GTDB lineage: Bacteria > Pseudomonadota > Gammaproteobacteria > Pseudomonadales > Halomonadaceae > Halomonas. The sequence continues at coordinate 1,167,207 of NZ_JAXHNN010000010.1, read as the reverse complement.
CCACGGGCGCTGATGATGGGCAGGCTGCTCATCAGCAGGGCCCCAGCCAAGGCAACGGGGATGGGCAGATGCATCCTGAGCAGGAGCCGGGTGGCGAAGAAGCCGTTCAGTGCATAATTCGTCAGCATCCAGAGCCCCAGGTACTGGAAGGGATCAGGGAGCCAACCATGAAATAATTTCAAGGGGAGTGCCAAGAGGGGCAGAGAGTCAGTAAAGACGATGCTGGTGGACAAGTCGCTGGCCAGGTTTTCGATTGCACCGAGGGGCCAGCCCCACTCTTCCCGCCGGAAAAAATGCCAGCCGATATAGTGCTGGAATGTGTCACCCTCATGCAGCAGCCAGTTGACCTCAAGGGGATTGAGCACAGGGCGATAGAGGTACCAGGCGAGGCCTGACATAAGCAGTGCTGTAAACACGGCCAAGGCTGGCTCGATGGCGCGTGGGTATGAGTGGGCTGGCTGCATCGTCTAGGAGGCCTTATCCCTGTATCCAAGTTGTTTGACTGCCTCACATCGCGGACAGGCTGTCGCGACGCTAGCCGTTGTTGGGGCAGGTGTAAAGCCCGAATTCAGGCTCGATATGGCACTGCCTTGCGCATAAGAGAACGCTTATCGACAGTGGCCATTGATCAGTGCTGTGTTGCCAGTACTCGGGAAGGAGCTCGGTGACAGGCCTGGCCATGCGTGTCGCTCAATGGTTTGTTGGGCTAATCAGGGAAAAACCCTCAAAAAATACTACTTTCCCACCAGCGTGGCCAGGCATCGTCATATCCGGGCCATCCCGATCCCCGGATAGAGAGCCACAGAACCGCGCGGCCCGGGTCCCCGAAGGGGCAGTGACCGGCCTGTCGGCTTCGCTGGCGCAGCGGCGCGAGGGCAGCGAGCCGCTGCTCTGGGAGGATTCGCCCGAGCGCCTGGCCGCGTTCCGCGAGGGCCTGTCGGGCGATGGCCTGCGACTGGTGCGCGGCGGGCGCTTCTGGCACGTTACCGGGGATTGCCACAAGGGCAGCGCCGTCCGCTGGCTGATCAAGCGCTTCGAGGCACTGCGCGGTCAGCGGTCGCTGACCCTGGCGCTGGGCGATGGCCCCAACGACATTCCCATGCTCGAGACGGTGGACCAGGCGGTGGTGATCCGCGGCGGTCATGACTTGAACGTGTCGCCACGGCAGCCGGCGCTCTATCGCAGCGAGGCCACCGGCCCTCTCGGCTGGGCCGAGGGAGTAGCTCACTGGTGGGAGCGAGTCGATGGACGGCCAGGACCGGCGGCGATCGTCTAGCGATCCGAGTACGCGGACATCGAGGCCGAGATTTTTCCTACGGGGATTGAGCGAAAGAATGGACAGTCGCTTTGTTATGCTTTGTTGACGGCTACACAATGGCGTATCTGCTTTCGCTTTGAAGACGGTGATGCCTACGATGTCGAAGTATGCGACTACCACTGACATGAGGAGGAGAAGATGGCCATTCAAAATACGGGTGGCATACAGCGAAAGCCCACGCATCCCGGTGAAATGTTGCGCGAGGATTTCCTGCCGGACTATGGCCTGACCGTGGAGGGGCTTGCCGAAGCGTTGGGTGTATCGCGCCAGTCCATCAATGAACTGTTACGCGAGCGGCGAGCCGTCAGTCCGGAGATGGCGTTGAGGCTCGGCCGCTTGTTCGGCAACTCGTCGGAATTCTGGCTGAATGCCCAGCGCGCCGTCGACCTCTGGGTGGCAGCCGCAGCCATCAAGGACGAAGTGGAGCGGATCAAACCGCTCGATGCAGCATAGTCTCGGCGTACAGGCCCAGGCAATCCGGCACGGTAATCGGCGGGAATCGGGGACATTCCCTCAATAATACGTGCAACCAAATTATGCAGGTGCGTGTCGGGCGAGGTTCATAGGTCTTGGGTGGATAAGCCGGAGGCGCATCCGGCGAATACTGGCGTATTACCGGATGACATCGCCGTCAGTAATCGCGACGCGGACTAGAGTCTGAATCCTCACCTGCTGCTTTAGCGTTTCCGCGTCCTGAAACCTCCATCGCCAGCAAGAGGATCGGCGCGTCTTCCCTGTCAGCCGTGATCGTGAGCTGATCTCAAGCGGCGCTTTCCCGGGAGGGGTGACCCGAACTCAGCGGGGCGGTATGGAGCACGCCGGGCGATAGGGAATCCATTATGCTGAGGTCAAGGATCAAGCCATTGGCGTAGCTTGGCGCGGTTCTGCGATTGCCCGTTCTTCGGAGACCAGGAGCGAGACCATGTCGACACTCACCTTTCAGGGCGCCGTCAAGGAAGTCACTGGCTCGCGCTACCTCATCGAAATGGACGGCAATGGCCGCTCGCACAAGCTGCTACTGGAGTGCGGCCTGCATCAGGGCGGCAGCGAGGCTGACGCGGCCAATGCCCGCTCCTTTGGCAAGCTGCCGAGAGAGCTCGAGGCGGTGGTGCTCTCCCATGGCCATCTCGACCACTCCGGCCTGTTGCCCAAGCTGGTGCGCGAGGGCTACCGCGGGCCGATTCACTGCACCCGAGGCACTCGCGACCTGCTGGAGATCATGCTGCAGGACGCGGCCTTCATCATGGCCAAGGACGTCGAGTGGGAGAACAAGTGGCGACGCCGCAACGGCAAGCCGCTGATCGAGCCGCTCTACGGCCTGGACGACGTGGCGCTGACCCTGTCGCTGTGCGAGACCCACGCCTATGGCCAGCCGACCCGGCTGCCGGGTGGGGTGACCATGGTGTTCCGTGACGCCGGGCATATCCTTGGCTCCGCCATCGTCGAGCTGACCATTCCCTCCGGCCGTCAGGAGAAGCGGCTGGTCTTCTCGGGGGATCTGGGCAACCCCGGCTCGGTGCTGATAAAGGACCCCGAGAAGCTCTTTGATGCCGACCTGGTGCTGATGGAGAGCACCTACGGCGATCGCGATCATCGGCCCCTGGAGGAAACCCTCGAGGAGTTAGCCAGCAGATGGTGTTCCTCAACAGCCTCATGGCGATCAAGGTCACCGAGCTCTATCACCGCGCCCGCAAGTCGCTGGATGCCGAGGACCCCAAGGTGTTTAACAAGGTGGCGAGCGGGGACACCCGCCAGTACCTGCCGATTCTGCGCATGACCCGCACGGTGGAGGAGTCCATGGCCATCAATCGCATCCACGGCGGGGCGATCATCATCGCCGGCGCGGGCATGTGCAACGGCGGGCGCATCATCCACCACTTCCGCTACAACCTGGAGCGGCCTGATACCCAGCTGGTGATCGTCGGCTTCCAGGCGGCCGGCACGGTGGGGCGCCAGATCGTCGACGGCGCCGAGCGCATTCGCGTGCTGGGCCGAGACCTCGCGGTCAGGGCGAGGGTGCATACCATCGGTGGCTTCTCCGCCCATGCCGGCCAGACCCAGCTGCTGGGGTGGGCCGGGGCCTTTCGACATCGGCCGCGCTTCTATCTGGTGCATGGCGAGCCCGGTGCCCAGCAGGCGCTGCAGGCGGCCCTCGCCGAGAGCGACATCGAGGCCGAGATTCCTGCCTACGGGGAGCGTATCGAGCTCTGAGCGGGTCATCCCGCGACAACCTGGTGGTGGCGATTCCGGTGGCCCTGCTGCTCGGCCTGGTGCCTGCGTTTCTCGGGTCAACTGTTTGGCCCGCCCGCCTAGTTCTGCGCTGATCGGCTCTCCCTGCCCGGTGCGCTGTCGGTAGAAAGTTGACCTGCATCAAGGTGCGTCGACATGCCCCATGCAGACCATGCGGCAATGCACTAAGCTCTATGTGATGTAAACATAGTTATTTACTTAGAGATTTAGGTTATGAAAATGACGCATGTATTGGCAGGTTCTCTGCTGGCGGCAACCATCGGTCTCACCGGTGCGGCCCTGGCCGACAGCCACGGCGGCGACGAATCCAAGGACCAGGCGCTGGTGATTCTTACCAGCGACTCGCTGCAGACGCAGGGCATGGCGATGATCCTCTCCAATGCCATGCAGCAGCAGGGCACCGATCTGCATATCCTGCTGTGTGACGCTGCCGGCCATCTGGCCGTTGAGGGTTACGAAAGTGCCGAGGCGATCAATACACCGCCCGGCAACCCCGCCGGCCAGGTCAAGCCGGAAGGCATTCTGCAGATGCTGATGGGCAACGGCGCCCAGGTGGACGTCTGCGCCATCTACCTGCCCAACAGTGACCTGGACGAGGAGAACCTTCGCGAGGGCGTCGGTGTGGCTGCCCCGGGACCGATGGCTGAGATGATGCGTGATCCGTCCATTCCCGTTTACAGCTTCTGAGAAGCCGAAGCGAACCGAAGGAGACTCTTATGACGAGCAACGTGGGCGGTATCGACAAGATAGCCCGTATCGTGATTGGCGCCGCGCTGATCCTGCTGGCCCTGACCGGCACGATCGGGGTTTGGGGCTGGATCGGCGTGCTACCGCTGGCCACCGGCCTGTTCAACTTCTGCCCGGCCTGGAAACTGCTGGGCGTCAATACCCGCAAGTCGAACCAGTAGGCGAATCGGCTCAGTACAGTCGTGTTTCACAGGGCGCCCGCGACTTCCGAGTTGCGGGCGCCCTGCATTGGGGTCGTGTCAGGCCGGGACGGGACGGGACAGCCTTGAACTATCGTGATCATGGACGGCCTCAATCGGCATATAGAGCCTAATATGCTAAGGTTATTCCATATTTCGCAAGCGACGCCCGGTAAGACCGGGCGTCAACAGGAGATGATTCATGAAGACCTTTGCGCTCTCCCGGAACACCGGGCCCGGCACGCCCGACGTGGCAGGCTTCTTCGATCCGCGGACCTTCAGCATTCAGTACGTGGTCAGCGACCCGGCGACCCGCCAGTGCGCCATCATCGACCCGGTGCACGACTTCGAGGAGAAGTCCGGTGCCACCGCGACTCACCATGCCGATGAAATGTTGGCGTACGTGAAAGAACAGGGTCTCGAGGTGCAGTTGATCCTCGATACTCACCCGCACGCCGATCACTTCTCTGCCGCACAGTATTTGAAGGAGAAAACCGGTGCGCCTACCGCCATCGGCGATCAGGTCGTGGAGGTGCAGAAGCTCTGGAAGACGCTCTACCACTGGCCGGACTTTCCCGCCGACGGCTCCCAGTGGGATCGACTGTTCGCCGAGGGCGATACCTTTCGCATCGGCGAACTCGAGGCACGGGTGATGTTCTCGCCGGGTCATACCCTGGCCTCCATCACCTACGTGATCGGCGATACGGCGTTCGTCCACGACACCCTCTTCCAGCCGGATTTCGGCTCCGCCCGGGCCGACTTCCCCGGCGGGGATGCCCATCAGCTGTGGCGATCCATCCAGGCAATCCTCGCGCTGCCCGACGAGACCCGGCTGTTCACCGGCCACGACTACATGCCCGATGGCCGCGAGCCGCAGTGGGAAAGCACGGTGCGCGAGCAGCGCGAGACCAACAAGCACCTGGTCGGCGTTCCCGAGGAAGAGTACGTGGCGATGCGCAACGAGCGTGACAGCGAGCTGCCGATGCCCAAGCTGATCCTGCACTCCCTGCAGGTGAACATCGGCGGTGGTCGCCTGCCGGAGCCCGAGGCCGACGGCAAGCGCTACTTGAAGATTCCGCTGGATGCTCTTGAGGGTGCGAGCTGGGAGTAGATCACCGGCTGCCCGGTGCGCCTGCGGCTTATCGGGGCTGCTGCCGTGCCTGGTGGAGGCGATAGGCCAGATATTCGATGGGATGCGATCTTTTGTGGTCTTTTTTATAAATAAACAATCTATGTTTAGAACATAAATTTGCGTTAAGCTGGTGCCATCGCTGCAGGACAGCACACAGACGGAGAGCGTTTCCCATGTCTCATCCCATCGTGACCCATTTCTTCGACGAGCCGACCAACACCTTCAGCTATGTGGTGCAGGATCCCTCGAGCCGCGCCTGCGCGATCCTCGATTCGGTGCTCGATTTCGACTACGCCGCCGGGCGCACCGATGTGCGCTCCGCCGACGAGATCATCGCCTTCGTGCGTGACAACGGCCTCGAGGTGGAGTGGGTTCTCGAGACCCACGTGCACGCCGACCACCTCTCGGCGGCGCCTTACCTGCATGACCAACTGGGCGGCAAGACCGGCATCGGCGCCCAGATCACCGTGGTGCAGGATGTCTTCGGCAAGGCCTTCAATGCCGGCACCGAGTTCGCCCGCGACGGCAGCCAGTTCGACCGCCTCTTCGAGGAGGGCGACACCTTTACCATCGGCACCCTGGAAGGGCAGGTGCTGCACACGCCGGGCCACACGCCGGCCTGCCTGACCTACGTGATCGGCGATGCCGCCTTCGTCGGCGATACCCTGTTCATGCCTGACTACGGCACCGCGCGCTGTGATTTCCCGGGTGGTGATGCCCGCACCCTCTTTCGTTCCATCCAGAAGGTGCTGGCGCTGCCGGCCGAGACGCGCCTCTTCCTGTGCCACGACTACAAGGCGCCGGAGCGCGAGACCTACCAGCACGAGACCAGCGTGGCGGAGCAGCGTACCCACAACGTGCATGTCCACGAGGGCGTCAGTGAGGACGAGTTCGTCAAGATGCGCACCGAACGCGACGCAACCCTGGGCATGCCTCGTCTGATCGTGCCCTCGGTGCAGGTCAACATGCGTGCCGGCCATATGCCGCCGCCCGAGGATAACGGCCAGGTCTACCTCAAGGTGCCGATCAACACGTTCTGAGCATCCACTTCCCAGGCCATCTTCTCAGGTCATCTTCCTAGGAAAGCCCCCATGCAGATTCATGAACTCGAACCCGGCTTCGCCATCACCGATGCCGTGACCCCAGCCGATCTCGACGAGGTCGCGCGTCGCGGCTTTCGCTCGGTGATCTGCAATCGCCGCCCTGGCGAAGCCGAGGATCACCCCGACGACCGCGCCCTGAGTGCCCGGGCCGCCGAACTGGGCCTGGAATGGCGCTGCATCCCCGTTACCCCGGGCGACTACTCAGAGGCCGACATCGACGCCTTCGGCCAGGCCCTCGAGGGGCTGCCCACGCCTATCCTGGCGTTCTGCAAGACGGGCAAGCGGGCCGTTCACCTCTGGGCCCACGCCCGCAGTCAGGAAGGGAACTGCAACATCCCGGCGCTGCTGGAAGCGGCCCATGCCGCCGGCCATGACCTGGAAGAGCGCCGCTCGATGCTGGAAGCCGCCGGGAAAGGTTGAGCGATGAACCCCAAGCGCTATCTGCCCATCCTGCAGTGGCTACCCGGCTATGGCCGCGCCACCCTGACCAGCGACCTGCTGGCGGCGGTGATCGTTACGGTCATGCTGATCCCTCAGTCGCTGGCCTACGCCATGCTGGCCGGGCTGCCGCCGGAGGTGGGCCTTTACGCCAGCATCGCGCCGCTGGTGGTCTACGCGATATTCGGCACCAGCCGCACCCTGGCGGTGGGGCCGGTGGCGGTGGTATCGCTGATGACGGCGGCGGCAGTGGGGCAGATTGCCCCCCAGGGTTCGCCGGAATACCTCGGTGCCGCCCTGGTGCTGGCGCTGATGTCCGGGCTGATGCTGACCCTGATGGGCGTTGCGCGGCTGGGCTTTCTGACCAATTTCCTTAGCCACCCGGTGATCTCGGGCTTCATCACCGCCTCGGGGCTGATCATCGCCGCCAGCCAGTTCAAGCATGTGCTGGGCGTGGAGGCCAACGGCCACAACCTGCTGGATCTGCTTGCCGGACTGATCCAGGGCCTCGGCGGGGTGAACGTGTCGACCCTGATGATCGGCGCCTCTGTGCTGATCTTTCTCTACGCCGCACGGCGTTGGCTGAAGCCCGCCTTGTTGGCGCTCAGTGTCCCGGCCCGGCCGGCGGACATGCTGACCAAGGCCGCGCCGATCCTCGCCGTGGCGGTCACCACCCTGGCCACATGGGGGCTGGGCCTCGACGCGCGAGGTGTAGCCGTAGTCGGCAGCGTGCCGGCAGGCCTGCCGCCGTTGACCCTGCCCGGGTTCGACAGTGGCCTGTGGAGCCAGCTGTTCCTGGCGGCACTGCTGATCAGCATCGTCGGCTTTGTGGAATCGGTGTCGGTGGGTCAGACCCTGGCTGCCAAGCGCCGTCAGCGCATCGATCCCGACCAGGAACTGGTGGGCCTGGGCACCTCCAATATCGCCGCGTCGCTGACCGGCGGCATGCCGGTCACCGGCGGCTTCGCCCGTTCGGTAGTGAACTTCGATGCCGGGGCCGAGACGCCGGCGGCCGGGGCCTTCACCGCGGTGGGCATCGCCGGGGCGGCGCTGCTGCTCACGCCGCTGATCGCTTACCTGCCCATCGCCACCCTGGCGGCTACCATCATCGTGGCGGTGCTCTCGCTGGTCGACTTCCCGGCCATCAAGCGCACCTGGGACTACTCGCGCAGCGACTTCGCGGCGATGCTGGCTACCATTCTGGTCACCCTGGGCGTAGGCGTCGAAAGCGGCATCACGGTGGGGGTGGGGCTCTCCCTGGCGCTGCACCTCTATCGAACCAGCCGTCCTCATAGTGCCGTGGTGGGGCGGGTGCCGGGCAGCGAGCACTTCCGCAACGTCAAGCGCCATGACGTGGAGACCGACGAGCGACTGGCGATCCTGCGGGTCGACGAGAGCCTCTACTTCGCCAATGCTCGCTACCTCGAGGATACCGTGATGGAACTGGCCGCCCACCAGCCGGGCCTTGAGCACCTCGTGCTGGCCTGCCAGGCGGTCAATGTCATCGACGCCTCGGCACTGGAGAGCCTGGAGGCCATCAATGCGCGGCTCAAGGACTCCGGCGTTGTTCTGCACCTGGCCGAGGTCAAGGGGCCGGTGATGGATCGGTTGCGGAACACCGAATTCTGCCGCGAGCTCACCGGACACGTGTTCCTCAGCACCTTTGACGCCTGGCGAGAGCTGCGCGGCGAGAGCGATGGGACCCTGGCACAGCGCTGTGCCGAGCTGCAGGGGTAGTGGCGGGCTTACCACGCCCGATGCGCCTCCGGCTTATCGGGCCTTGAATATAAAAGAGGAGAAAAAACGTGGACTGGAGTTCATCCCTGCAGGGACTTACCGGTGGCATCCTGATCGGCCTGTCTGCCACCTGGCTGATGGCCACGCTGGGCCGCATCGCCGGCATCAGCGGCATCCTCGGCAACCTGATTACCCTTAGACCCAAGGGCGACAGCGCCTGGCGCATTACCTTCCTGCTCGGCCTGATCAGCGGCCCTGTGGTCTTGCTGCTGCTGGGCGGTGGCCTGGGCAACGTCGCTGGCGCGCCGGGCGAGGTCGTCGGCGAGCCCGCCGGTGGTGTGGCGCTGATGCTGGTGGCCGGCCTGCTGGTTGGCGTGGGCACCGGGATCGGTAGCGGTTGTACCAGCGGCCACGGGGTCTGCGGCCTGGCGCGGCTGTCTCCACGCTCCCTGGTGGCGACCCTGACCTTCCTGGTGGCGGCGATCGTCACCGTCTATGTGGTCCGGCACATGATCGGAGGTGGCGCATGAAGACCTCGACCCTCAAGGCGATCATGGGCTATGTCGCCGGCCTGATCTTCGGCCTCGGCCTGGCCATCTCCGGCATGACCGACCCGGCACGGGTACTGGGCTTTCTCGACCTCTTCGGTGCCTGGGACCCGACCCTGATGTTCGTGCTGGGTGGTGCGGTAGTCACCAACTTCATCGGCTACCGGCTGGTACTGCGTCGCAAGGCACCGCTCTTCGGCAACGCCTTCCAGTTGCCGACCCGCCAGGACCTGGACGGCCGCTTGATCGGCGGCGCCGCGTTGTTCGGCATCGGCTGGGGGCTCTCCGGCTACTGCCCGGGGCCGGCCTTCGCCTCCATCGCCGGGCTGAGCGTCCCGTTGCTCGCTATGCTGATAGCCATGGTGGCCGGCTGGTTCCTGGCTCGAGCGATCCCCGCCAGCCGCTGACGACGATTACGAGGTGGCCGGAACTGTCGGCACCTGGAAGCAAGCCCGCAAGGGATCAACGATAACGACGAGGGTGACCCGCCAGGAGCGCCCGCAGGACCCGCGCTATACCTACGAGGGTTGGGTGGCCAGTCTGTGAAGAGCCTTACGTGGTGGTGTCGGGGGAGGCGACGCATCGCCGGGGCCTGGCTCAGGGCCGTGGAGAGCCCATCATTGCCTCGAGCCGTTCCGCATCGGGGGCACCCTCGACCTTCTCCAGGCGGCTCTCGTCGTTGCGGTAGTAGCTGGTGGGGGTGGCCATCAGCCCCAGGGTCTCGAAGAGCTGGTTGTTGGCGTAGACCTGCTCCTCGATCTTTCGGGGTTGGGCGGAACCCTCGATGCCCTCGTCACTGGCCTGGTGTGCCTGCAGCGCCGCGGCGGGGTCCTCGGCGCCGAGCAGGGCGGCGGCCTTGGCCGGGCTGTCGCTGCGCAGGATGCCGACCATGATATGGCGCAGCTGTACCTCGCCGGCCTTGACCCAGGGGCGGCTCTGGTCGTGGAAGCGTGCGCAGTAGGGGCAGTTGGGGTCGGTGAAGGTGTAGATCACGCGCGCTGCCTGCGGGTCTCCGTCCCGGATCCAGTGGCTCTCTTCGAGCCGTTGCCACACCTCGGCCTCCTGGCCGCTGCGCACATATTCGTCGAGCGGCGCCGCGGAGAGATCGTTGCCCTCGGCATCGAGCAGGGTGCCGACCAGAGCATGCTCGGCGTCCGGCGTGAGGTAGACGGCCATCTCGCGGCCCCGATGGCTGGCAGCGAAGCCGCTGAGGCCGCTTGGTGCCGCGAACTCGCCGTGAATCTCCAGGCCCTGGTCCACCAGGGCCTGGACCGGTGCCGGCCAGTGGTCGTCGGCGAGCAGCGGGGATGTGAGCGAGAGCGTGACCAGGCCGGCCGTCAGGGAGAGGGGAAGGGGGCGCATCGCGTTGTCCTGTTGGTGTGGGGTGTGGTGAGGGAATGTGCAGGGTAAGCTCAATGGATTACCCTTTCAGCCTCTGGAGTCGACCGACATGCGTATCGCCGCCTTACCGCTGGTTCTGTTCTCGCTGTTCAGCGCAACTGCCCTGGCTCAGTCCCTCTCCGTCGAGGATGCCCGAGTGCGGGCGGTGCCTCCCGGATCGCCGACCACGGCCGCCTTCATGGATCTGACCAATCCGGGCGAGACGGATCTGGCGCTGGTCGGGGGTGTCTCACCGCTGGCCGGTACTCTGGAGTTGCACAATCATGTGATGGTCGAGGGTGTGATGCAGATGCGCCAGGTCGAGGAGATTCCGCTCCCGGCTGGCGAGACCGTGCGGCTGGCCCCGGGCGGCTGGCACCTGATGCTCTTCGACTTGACCAGGCCCCCGGCCGAGGGCGACCGCGTCACACTCACGCTGACCCTCGACAATGGCGAGACCCTGAGCATCGAGGCGCCGGTCAAGCGGGTGCAGCCGATGGAGATGCAGGGAGAGGACCAGCCCGGAAGCCACTGATTCCCGGTTCCGGCAGTCACTGGGCGCCTTCCCTGCTAAACGTTACAATGCAGCGACACCTTTCCAACGATCTCGGGTTATCCCTATGCATTGCCCCTTCTGTGGCGCCAATGACACGCGCGTGACCGACTCTCGCCTGGTGGCGGAGGGCGACCAGGTAAGGCGGCGGCGTCAGTGCGCGGCCTGCGGCGAGCGCTTCACCACCTACGAGACCGCCGAGTTGGTGATGCCGCGCGTGATCAAGTCTGACGGCACCCGGGAAGTGTTCGACGAGGTCAAGCTGCGCGCCGGCATGCTCCGGGCGCTGGAGAAGCGGCCGGTCAGCGCCGAGTCCATCGAGGCGGCCGTGGAGCGCATTCGCCAGAATCTGCGGGCGCGTGGCGAGCGAGAGATTCACGCCCGGGATATTGGCGAGGAGGTCATGCAGGCCCTCAAGCGCCTCGACCAGGTGGCCTATATCCGCTTTGCCTCGGTCTATCGCAGCTTCCAGGACATCGACGAGTTCCGCGCCGAGATCGACCGCCTGGCCCAGGAACCCGGTTTTGCTTCGGACCCTTCTGGAGCGTCCTGATGGCGGAGCACACCGTCCCCGAGGCCTGGATGGCGCGCGCCCTGACGCTCGCGCATCGCGGGCGTTATACCACCGATCCGAATCCTCGAGTGGGGTGCGTGCTGGTCAAGGATGGCCGCGTCATCGGCGAGGGTTGGCACGAGCGGGCCGGCGAACCCCATGCCGAGATCCATGCGCTGCGTGCGGCGGGGGAGCAGGCCCGTGATGCCACCGCTTACGTGACCCTGGAGCCCTGTTCCTACCACGGGCGCACCGGCCCCTGCGACCTGGCGCTGGTCGAGGCCGGCGTGACGCGGGTGGTCGTGGCCATGCAGGACCCCAACCCCCGGGTGGCGGGTCGAGGCATTGCCCGATTGCGTGAAGCCGGCATCGAGGTGGTTGTCGGCATGCTCGAGGAGGAGGCCCTGGCGCTCAATCCCGGTTTCGTGATGCGCATGTCCCACAACCGCCCCTTCGTGCGCCTTAAGATGGCCATGAGCCTCGATGGCCGCACCGCCATGCGCTCCGGTGAGTCCCAATGGATCACCGGGCCGAGCGCTCGCCGCGAGGTGCAGCGCCTGCGCGCTCGTTCCAGCGCCATCCTCACCGGGGTCGAGTCGATCATCTTCGACAATGCCAGGCTCACCGTGCGCCCCGAGCAACTTGAGCTGCCCGAGGGCGAGGCGCTTGCCGCCCGTCAGCCGTTGCGCGTGGTGGTGGACTCCCGGCTGCGCCTGCCTCTGGCCGCGGCCTGTCTGCGCGAACCCGGCCGCACCTTGGTGGCTACCCTGGCCGACCACGAGCCCGAGCGGCGCGAGAGACTTGAGGCCGCCGGTGCCGAGGTGGTGGTCATTTCTGCTGGCTCCGAAGGCCGCGTGGATCTCGACGCCCTGCTGCGCCACCTTGCCGAGGCGGAGCGGGCCAACGAGGTGTTGCTGGAGACCGGCGCGACGCTGGCCGGCGCCATGCTCGAGGCTGGCCTGATCGATGAGATGCAACTGTTCGTAGCGCCGACCCTGCTCGGTGGCGAGGCGCGTCCGCTCTTCGAACTGCCGGGCCTGAGCCTGATGGCCCAGCAGAAGGGGTTGGAGATTCTCGATATCCGAGCGGTGGGGGATGACTGGCGCATCACCGCCCGGCCGGTAAAGTCCCGGGGCCCTTCGTCGCCATTGGGGTCAGACCCTTAAGCGTACTTAGGATCTTCGATCCTAAGTACGCTTAAGGGTCTGACCCCGCTGCAGGCCACCCCACTGCAGGCCGCTGGCGCCCGACGCTGCGCCACGGTACCCTGACGCGGTTTCGAGGTGGCGACGCCCGATGGCGACCCGCCCGTCGTCGGATGACAACAGCCACCACGCTGAATTAATGGAGACTCCATGGTGCACGCCTCATCCGGGGGCCTGGCCCCCATCGAAGAACTGGTCGAGGACATCCGTCAGGGCAAGATGGTGATTCTGATGGATGACGAGGATCGCGAGAACGAGGGTGACCTCATCATGGCCGCCGAAAAGGTCGAGGCCGAGCACATCAATTTCATGGCGCGTCACGCCAGAGGTCTGATCTGCCTGCCGATGACCCGTGAGCGCTGTGAACGACTCCAGCTGCCACTGATGGTGCGCGACAATGGTTCAGGCTTCGGAACCAAGTTCACCCTGTCGATCGAGGCCGCCGAGGGCGTGACCACCGGCATTTCCGCCGCCGACCGGGCGCGCACCGTGCGCGCCGCGGTTGCCCGCGATGCGGGTGCCTCCGACATCGTCCAGCCCGGCCACATCTTCCCGTTGATGGCAGAGCCCGGCGGCGTGCTGCGTCGAGCCGGTCACACCGAAGCGGCCTGCGATCTTTCCGCCCTGGCTGGCCTCGACCCGAGCGGCGTGATCTGCGAGGTCATGAACGAGGACGGCAGCATGGCGCGCCGGGCGGAGCTCGAGCGCTTCGCCGTCGAGCATGGCCTGAAGATGGGCACCATCGCCGATCTGATCCATTATCGCATCCACAATGAGCAGACCGTGCAGCCGGTGGAGTCAACGCCGGTTGATACTGCCTTTGGCGAGCTCAGCCTGCACGTCTTCCGCGACAGCATCCAGGGGGCCCATCACCTGGCGCTGGTCAAGGGCCATCCGCATCCCGAGGCCCTGACCACGGTACGCGTGCACCTGGCCAACGTGATGCGTGATCTGCTCACCCTGCAGAAGGGCGACAAGCCGAACTGGACCGCCCAGCAGGCGGTCGCCGAGGTGGCGCGGGCCGAGCACGGTGTCTTCGTGCTGCTCGACGATGGGCGTCCTCACCAGGATCTCCACGATCTGCTCGAGGTATTCCTGGGGCGTCGTCGGTCGCCGCGCACCAGCGACTCCGACGGAGCGGGCAACTACCTGACCATCGGCACCGGCTCGCAGATCCTTCGCCATCTTGGGGTGGGCAGGATGCGCCTGTTGAGTTCACCCTGGAAGTTCTCGGCGCTCTCCGGCTTCGACCTCGAGGTGGTGGAGCGCCTGGAACCCGGCGATCAGGAGACTGGCGAGCAGGGCGACGACTAGCGTTGCAGCCTTTTACATCATGACATGGCCATGGGCCATGCCTTCAGGACCCTCAAGCACCGGATCTTTCAGGACACAGAACCATGCAACCGATTTCCCAAGTCGAAGGCAGTTTCGTCGACGTCGATGGCCGCTACGTGATCGTGGTCGGCCGCTTCAATCATCATGTGGTGGATAGCCTGGTCGAAGGCGCCGTTGACAGCCTGGTTCGCCATGGCGTGGACCCACAGGGCATCGACATCGTCCACGTGCCCGGCGCCTGGGAATTGCCGCTGGCCATCAAGCGCGTGCTGCAGGTGGCACGCCCCGAGGCAGTGATCGCCCTGGGGGCGGTGATCCGTGGCGGTACCCCGCACTTCGAGTATGTCGCCGGTGGCTGTAATACCGCCATGGGCAATCTGCAGCTGGAGTTCGACACCCCGGTGGCCAACGGCGTGCTGACCGTCGAATCCATCGAGCAGGCCATCGAGCGCGCCGGTACCAAGGCCGGCAACAAGGGGGCCGAGGCGGCCATGGCGGCGATGGAAATGGTCTCGCTGTTGCGCTGTTTCAGTGACGACGCCGTCGAGGGTGGTGAGGCATGAACGGTGAGCGCCCGCGGGCCCCGTCGAAGGCCCAGCAGTCGCGCCATGCGGCACGTGAACTGGCGGTTCAGGGCCTCTATCAATGGCAGATGACCGGCAAATCGATCACCGCCGTGGAGGCCGAGTTCCGTAGCCAGTTGGCCGACGATGATCTCGAAGATCACGAGAACTGGCACAAGGTCATGGAGTTTGCCGATCTGGCGCTCTTCCATGAGCTGCTGCACAACGTGGCGAATCAGCGTCGTGAGCTCGATGCCGCCATCGCGCCGCTACTCGACCGTCGTCTTCAGGACCTCGATCCCATCGAGCTGGCAATTCTGCGCCTTGGCGCCTACGAGCTCTCTCGTCGCCTCGAGGTGCCGTACCGCGCGGTGATCAACGAAGGGGTCGAACTGGCCAAGTCCTTTGGTGCCACCGACGGGCACAAGTACGTCAACGGTATTCTCGACAAGCTTGCCGGGCGACTGCGATCCGCCGAGGTCACCGCTCGCCGCCGCTGAAGGCCAGCCCCTGATGCACAGCGAATTCGAACTCATCACCCGCTTCTTCACGCCCGACCCTCCGGGGGCCGAGGCCGGCGTGACCCTGGGCGTGGGGGACGACTGTACCCTGTTGGCCCCGACGCCCGGGCAGCGGCTGGCGGTCAGCGTGGATACCTCGGTGACCGGCATCCACTTTCCCGAGGATGCCCCGGCCGTGGCGGTCGGCCACCGGGCGCTAGCGGTCAGCCTGAGCGATCTGGCTGCCATGGGCGCCCGTGCCCGCTGGTGCCTGATGTCGCTGACCTTGCCGGCGGCCGATGACGACGCCTGGCTGGCGGATTTCGCCCTGGGCTTCCATGCCCTCTGCGACACCACCGACACGGCCCTGGTGGGCGGCGATGTGACCCGCGGCGAACTGGCCATCGGCGTGACGGTGATGGGCGAGGTGCCTCCCGAGCAGGCGCTGACCCGCAGCGGAGCCCGGCCGGGTGACCTGCTGGCGGTGACCGGTGCGCTGGGTGGCGGGGCCGGGGGACTGGCCCTGTGGCAGCGTGGTGAGCGGGACACTGACCATCCGCTGTTGCAGCGCTATCTTCATCCGCTCCCGCGTCTCGAGGCGGGAATTGCCCTGCGTGGCCTGGCAAGTGCCGCCATCGACATCTCCGACGGCCTGCTGGCCGACCTCGGGCATCTCCTTGATGCCTCGGGCGTCGGAGCCGAGCTGACGCTCGACGCGCTGCCCCTGGCCGAGGGCTTGGTGGCGGCGCTGGGCGAGGAGGAGGCTCGACAGGCGGGTCTCCACGGTGGTGATGACTACGAGCTGCTGCTCGGCCTGCCCCCCGAGCATCTCGATGCGGCTCGCGATCGGCTGGCCGCCCTGGGCCTGGCCTTCACGGTGATCGGCCGCTTCAGCGACAAGCCCGGCGTGCAGGGAGTAACGGTCACCGGCGAGCGGGGCTGGCAGCACTTTTCGGGAGGTGTCGCTCCATGAATCAGGCTCCTGCCAGCGTATGGCGACGCCCCGTGCACTTCCTGGCCTTCGGGCTGGGCAGCGGCACCGTGCCCTTCGCCCCCGGCACCTTCGGTACCCTGGCTGCCATTCCCTTCTACTGGCTGATTTCCGAGCTGCCCCTCGGGTGGTATCTGGGCCTGGTGGCGGCGACCTTCTTCTGGGGCATCTGGCTGTGCGACAAGACCTCCCGCGACCTGGGTGTTCACGATCACTCGGGTATCGTCTGGGACGAATTCGTCGGTTACTGGCTGACCATGGCGGCTGTGCCTTTCTCCTGGGAAGCCGCCCTCTGGGGGTTCGTGGTCTTCCGTATCTTCGATGTCTTCAAGCCCTGGCCGATCCGCTGGGCGGACCGGCGGGTCGCCGGTGGCTTCGGTATCATGATCGATGATGTCCTCGCCGCCGTCTATGCATGGAGCACCATGCACTTGTGGTTCTGGCTCCACTGACCTGGCCTCATTGAAAGCTCCTCAGCGTTTCGGCGACACAGGTGTGGTCAGGACAAGGCGCGAGTAAGGAACGCCATGATGCGCAAGGAACGATTGATCGTCCCGCTGGTGGTAGGGCTGGCGCTGCTCTGGGGTGCCGCCCAGTATCTCTCGAGCGTGCTCTTCGAGCGCGAACTCGCGCGCGCCCTCGAGGATCTCGCCGCTCGTGGCGAGCTCGCGGTAAAGCGCAACGACATCGAGCGGGGCTGGCTCGAGTCCCGCGGCACTCTTCATCTGACGCCTCGCTTCGGCCAGGCCTGGCATCTCGAGCTGCCCTATGTGGCACGTCACGGGGTGATCAGCACGCGCATCGACGGCGAGCTGAGGCCGCATCTCGGGCCCGGCGATCGGCGCTTGTTCGGCGACGCCCTGCCCTCGAGCCCGCCCACCTGGCAGGCCAGCTACCGCACGCTTGGCGCCACCTTGGAGGGGCATCTCCAACTGGCACCCTTCATCGTCAGCCAGGGGGGGCGAGAGCTTGAATTCCGTGGTGGGCGGATCACCTTCGGCGGGGTCTACGGCGACTGGCGGCTGCAGGCCAGGCTCGAGCCCTGGCGCCTCAGTGATGGCCCGACTGCCCTGGAAGCAGGGCCGACCGTCCTGGAGAGCCGCTATGCCTATACCGACGCCGCCTACCATTTCAGTCAGCAGGACCTGCTCAAGGTGGAACGGCTGGCCTGGCAGCAGGCGGATCTCGAGCTGGATGCCCGTGGGTTGATCCTGCATAGCCGCACGGTCCTCGATGAACAGGAGCTGCGCGTCGATAGCGAGTTGACCCTGGACCGGCTGGTGACGGCGGGGCAGGTGTTGCTCACCGGTCGTGTTGACCTTGAGCTGTCAAGGGTTAACGCCGACGCCCTGCGCAGCGTGCTTGGCGTGCTGCGCAGCGAGGCGGCACGCGGCGATGCCGCCCAGGGGGGGCGCGAGCTGCTGGCGCGCTTGGAGCCGCAGTTACTGGCCATGCTTGTGGATTCGCCCCGGCTTGACATCCATGCCATCGACCTCCGCAGCCCGATGCTGGGCCTGGAGGCGCTGGGCGAGGGGGCGCTGTTCTTCGATTCACGCGAGCTCTCGGAATTGAGCCTGATCGCGCTTGCCTATCCTCACGAACAGTCTCACGAACAGGCTCGCGAACAGGCGCGCTGGCGAGCACGGCTCTACGGTGACCTCATCTGGCACCAGGTGCCCAAGGTGGTGGCCCTGTGGCTCGGCCTGCCGCTGGATACCCAGGATCTCGAGATCGATGTGGTACGTGGCCGGGTCCGGATCAACGGTCGTCCGCTGCCGCCGGTCTTCGAACGGTTCCAGTGACTTGAAGTCGGGCGCCGGTGCCCGCATTCCTCAGGCAGCACCGGGAATCTATCCCGACGATCCAGAACGAGGAACGCATGAGCGACGATCACGAAGCGCAGGACGGCCTGGACTGGATCCAGGCCAACACCGACGATTCCTTCCACGACGAGACGCCTGACGAGGGCAACCATCATGCGGTGGTGCCCGCCAGCGATTCGCTACCCGAGCGCATTTACCTGCTGCCGATTCACAACCGGCCCTTCTTCCCCGCCCAGGTTCAACCGCTGGTGGTCAACCGTGAGCGCTGGGAAGAGACCATCCGCCGCGTCGGCAATACGCCGCACCACACCGTGGGCCTGGCCTTCGTCGGCGAGACCGGCGTCGAGGAACTCGGTGGCGAGGACTTCCCCGAGACCGGTACCGCCGTGAAGGTACACAAGTTGCAGGGCGAGGAGCAGCAGATCCAGTTCATCGCCCAGGGTGTGCGCCGCTTCCGCATCCAGCGCTGGCTCTCCCGCACGCCGCCCTACCTGGTGGAGGTGAGCTATCCCCGCGAGCCCGTTGACGCCGAGCATGACGAGACCCGCGCCTATGCCATGGCGCTGATCAACGGCATCAAGGAGCTGCTGCCGATCAATCCGCTGTATGGCGAGGAGCTCAAGCACTACCTCAACCGCTTCAGTCCCCATGAGCCGGGTCCGCTGACAGATTTCGCCGCCGCCATCACCTCGGCCAAGGGACCCGAGCTGCAGGACGTGCTGGAGACCCTGCCAGTGATGGAACGCATGCAGAAGGTGCTGCCGCTGCTGCGCAAGGAGATCGAGGTCGCCCAGCTGCAGAGCGAGATCAGCGATCAGGTCAATGCGCAGATGCAGGAGCGCCAGCGGGAGTTCTTCCTGCGTGAGCAGCTCAAGGTCATCCAGCGCGAGCTGGGCATCTCCAAGGATGACCGCGAGAACGATGTCGACACGTTTCGCGCCCGCCTCGAGGGTTGCGTGGTGCCGGAACGGGTCATGGAGCGCATCGATGAAGAGCTCGACAAGCTCTCGGTACTGGAGACCGGCTCGCCGGAATATGGCACCACACGCAACTACCTGGACTGGCTGACCAGCATGCCCTGGGGGGTGCGCAGCAAGGACCAGCTCGACCTTGTCCATGCCCGGCAGGTTCTTGACCGTGACCATGACGGCCTCAAGGACGTCAAGGAGCGGATCGTCGAGTTCCTCGCCGAGGGCACGTTCAAGGGCGACGTGGGGGGCTCCATCCTGCTGCTGGTTGGTCCTCCAGGGGTCGGCAAGACCTCGGTGGGGCGCTCCATCGCCGAGGCCCTGGGCCGCGAGTTCTATCGCTTCTCGGTGGGCGGCATGCGCGACGAAGCCGAGATCAAGGGACATCGCCGCACCTACATCGGCGCCATGCCCGGCAAGCTTGCCCAGGCCCTCAAGGAGGTGGAGGTCGAGAATCCGGTGATCATGCTCGACGAGATCGACAAGATGGGACAGTCCTTCCAGGGCGACCCGGCCTCGGCGCTGCTCGAGGTACTCGACCCGGAACAGAACGTCGATTTCCTCGATCACTATCTCGACGTGCGCCTTGATCTTTCCAAGGTGCTGTTCGTGTGCACCGCCAACACCCTGGACGCGATTCCTCCGGCGCTGCTGGATCGCATGGAGCAGATTCGCCTCTCCGGCTATATCGCCGAGGAGAAGGTGGACATCGCCAAACACCACCTCTGGCCCAAGCTGCTCAAGCGTGACCGCATTCCCAAGAAGCGCATCAACCTCACTGCAGCGGCGTTGCGGCAGGTGATCGAGGGCTACGCTCGCGAGGCCGGGGTGCGCCAGCTCGAGAAGCAGCTGCACCGCATCGTGCGCAAGGCCGCCGTGAAATTGCTTGAGAGCGAGCAGCAGTCGGTGCGGGTCTCGGTGACCAACCTGGAGGACTATCTGGGGCCACCGATCTTCCGCAAGGAGCAGGTGATGAAGGGTGAAGGCGTAGTTACCGGCCTGGCCTGGACCACCATGGGTGGCGCCACACTCTCCGTCGAGGCCGGCAAGGTGCATGCCCTGGACCGCGGCTTCAAGCTCACCGGCCAGCTCGGCGACGTCATGAAGGAGTCGGCCAACATCGCCTACAGCTACGTGCTCGGCCATCTGGGCGAGTACGGCGCCGATACCGACTTCTTCGATTCCGCTTTCGTGCACCTGCACGTGCCGGAAGGCGCCACGCCCAAGGATGGTCCCTCGGCCGGGGTGACCATCGCCACGGCGCTGCTGTCGCTGGCCAGGCACTGTGCCATCGATCGGCCAATGGCGATGACCGGCGAGCTGACCCTGACCGGCCAGGTGCTGCCGGTGGGCGGCATCCGCGAGAAGGTGATCGCCGCCCGGCGCAGCGACATCTTCGAGCTGATCCTGCCCGACGCCAATCGCCGTGACTACGATGAGCTACCCGACTATCTCAAGGAGGGCATGACGGTGCATTTTGCCGGCCACTACCGTGACGTGGCCAAGGTGGTGTTCGACTGACCGGCATGCCCTGCCCTGCCCGGTGCGCTGTTGCTTACCGGGCCTGCGGTCGGGACAAAGCTCGAAGGTGTTGGGGTTTCGTGGGCCCGATAAGCGGGAGGCGTATCGGGCTTGCGACCGGGCCTTCGGCATGCATCTCGTTACCTGGTGTGCTCCTCCAGGGCATCCAGCGCCGTTCGGCCAAAATCGAGTTGCCGAGCCAAAGAGACGATGCGTTGCAGGTTTGCATCGTGCCGGGCGTCGTCGGTACTTGAAGCGGGCAGCATGGCGATACTTTTCCCTAGTTGGCTGGGACTCGTTGTCTGGGATCATCTTCGAGTCTGTCGTGTCGAGGTGCAAGACGCGAAGGCGGATGCTGGCCTGGCGACCGGCCGCATGCCAGAATTCCCTTCACTGGACACCGCGCTAAAGTAGAGGACAGCATGCCCGAGTATCGCTCCCGCACCACCACCGCCGGCCGCAACATGGCCGGCGCCCGTGCCCTGTGGCGCGCCACCGGCATGAAGGATGACGACTTCCACAAGCCGATCATCGCCGTGGCCAACTCCTTCACCCAGTTCGTGCCGGGCCACGTGCACCTGAAGGACATGGGGCAGCTGGTGGCCCGCGAGATCGAGAAGGCCGGCGGGGTGGCCAAGGAGTTCAATACCATCGCCGTGGACGACGGCATCGCCATGGGTCACGACGGCATGCTCTACTCGCTGCCTAGCCGCGACCTGATCGCCGACAGCGTCGAGTACATGGTCAACGCCCACTGCGCCGATGCGCTGGTGTGCATCTCCAACTGCGACAAGATCACCCCGGGAATGCTCAACGCCGCCATGCGCCTGAACATCCCGGTGATCTTCGTTTCCGGTGGCCCCATGGAGGCCGGCAAGACCAAGCTCCTGGACCACAACATCGACCTCATCGATGCCATGATCTCCGCCGCCGACGACACCTACAGCGACGCGGAGATCGAGGAGATCGAGCGCAGCGCCTGCCCGACCTGCGGTAGCTGCTCCGGCATGTTCACCGCCAACTCGATGAACTGCCTGATGGAGGCTCTGGGCCTGGCGCTCCCGGGCAACGGCACGGTGCTAGCCACCCATGCCGACCGCCGCCGACTGTTCGAGGAGGCAGGTTATCGTATCGTGTCGCTTGCCAAGCGCGTCTACGAGGGTAACGAGGCGCATCTGCTGCCGCGGGCCATCGGCTCGAAGGCGGCCTTCCGCAACGCCATGACCCTGGACATCGCCATGGGCGGCTCCACCAATACCATCCTGCACCTGCTGGCTGCCGCCCAGGAGGGGGAGGTGGACTTCACCATGGCCGACATCGACCGGCTCTCCCGGGAGGTGCCGCAGCTGTGCAAGCTGGCGCCCAACACCCAGCAGTACCATATCGAGGACTGCCATCGTGCCGGCGGCATCATGGCCATCCTCGGTGAACTCGATCGCGCCGGGGTGCTCGATACCCGAGTGCCGACCGTCTACGGCGATAGCTTGAAGGACGCACTGGACGAGTGGGATATCATGCGCTCGCCGAGCCCCGAGGTGGTGGAATTCTACAAGGCCGGTCCCGGCGGTATTCCCACCCAGGAAGCCTTCTCCCAGGCCGCCCGCTGGCCGAGCCTCGACGGCGACCGTGCCGGCGGCTGCATCCGTGATCTCGAGCACGCTTTCTCTCTCGAGGGCGGCCTCGCGGTACTCAAAGGCAACATCGCCGCAGACGGCTGCGTGGTGAAGACCGCCGGTGTCGACGACGCGATCCTGGTCTTCGAGGGCCCGGCCCATGTGGTGGAGTCTCAGGACCAGGCGGTGGAGCATATCCTCGATGGCCAGGTGAACGAGGGGGAGGTCGTCGTGATTCGTTACGAGGGGCCCAAGGGTGGCCCTGGCATGCAGGAGATGCTCTACCCGACCAGCTACCTCAAGTCGAAGGGGCTGGGCAAGGCCTGCGCACTGCTCACCGACGGGCGCTTCTCCGGCGGCACTTCCGGGCTCTCCATCGGTCACGCCTCGCCTGAGGCAGCGGCCGGGGGCGCCATCGGTCTGGTGGAGACTGGCGACATCATTCGTATCGACATCCCCAATCGACGCATCGACGTGAAACTCTCCGACGAGGAGCTCGCTCGACGACGCGAAGCGGAGGAGGCGAGAGGGGGCGAGGCCTGGAAGCCGCGCATCATTCGTGATCGCAGGGTCTCCGCGGCGCTCAAGGCCTATGCGCTGCTGGCGACCTCCGCCGACAGGGGCGCGGTGCGCGATCTGACCCGGCTCGACTAGCTCCTGGCCTGGTTCAACGTCAGGCGGAACCCCATGATCCCCGCAGGGAACTGGCATGATGAAGACAAAGACCATCAACGTCGGCCTGCTCGGCTACGGCATGGCGGGGCGCACCTTTCACGCTCCGCTGATCCAGGCTGCTCCCGGCCTGGAGCTGACCGCCGTGGTCAGCAGCAATGCCGAGCGTGTCAGGGCCGACTATCCCGAAGTCGAGGTGCTGCCCAAGGCGACGCAGCTGTTCGCGCGGCGCGACATTGACCTGGTGGTGATCGCCACGCCCAACGACACCCATTTCCCGCTGGCCAAGGCGGCACTGGCGGCCGGCAAGCATGTGGTGATCGACAAGCCCTTCAGCGTCAGCGCCTCCGAGGCGCGCCTGCTCAAAGCCCAGGCCGACGGCAGTGAGCGCCTGCTGAGCGTCTTCCACAACCGCCGCTGGGACAGCGACTTTCTGACCCTCAAGGCGTTGCTCGACGACGGCGCCCTGGGGCGTGTGGTGGCGCTGGAGTCGCGCTTCGACCGCTTCCGCCCCCGAGTCACCGATCGCTGGCGCGACCATCACAAGCCAGGTGGTGGCATCTGGTATGATCTCGGACCGCACCTCCTCGACCAGGCCCAGCAACTTTTCGGCATGCCCAAGGCGATCCTGCTGGAGCTCGCCACGTCTCGCGAGGGGGCCGAGGTGGATGACGATTTCCTGGCGCTGCTGGAGTACGACGGCTTGCGGGTGAGCCTGCAGGCCAGTTCCCTGGTTGCCGAGCCGACCCCGCGCTTCCGGGCACACGGAACCCGCGGCAGCTTCGTCAAATACGGCCTTGACCCCCAGGAAGACTGGCTCAAGGCGGGACAGACCCCCTCGCCGGGCTGGGGCCTGGACCCGTCGCCCGGTACCCTGACCCTCGCCGAGGGGGAAGACGGGTCGGAGGCGCTGACGAGCCGCGAGGCACGAGTCGTGCCGGGGGACTACCCCGCGTTCTATGCCGGCATCGCCCGGGCACTGATCCAGGGCGCTCCACCACCCGTGACCAGCGAGTCGGCGCTGGATGTGATGATTCTGCTGGAGACCGGGCTCGACAGCTACCGCCAGGGCCGCTGGATGAAGCTCAAGGACGGCAAGAGCGCGATGCGCCGGTTGCACTCAAGCTAGTTTCACGCCCGGTAATCGACAGTGCACCGGGCGTCATGAGCGGGTTTCACCAGAGCCCGGCATCGACGGGCGCCTCGCTGCGCAGCTTGTCCCGGGCAATGAACAATGCGGCGATCGCGCGGGCTTCGTGGAAATCCTCCCGGGCCAGCAGGGCCGAGAGCTCATCGATGGCGTGGGTCTCCACGATCAGTGGCTCCGGCTCGTCGCCGGGCAGGCGCTTCGGGTAGAGGTCGCTGGCCAGCAGCACCTGCATGCGATGGCGCATGTAGTTGGGGGCCAGCGACAGCTCCACCAGCGGCTCGATGCGGTGGGCGCCGAAGCCGCACTCTTCCATCAGTTCGCGATTGGCCGCAGTGACGATGTCCTCGCCCGGATCCACGAGCCCCTTGGGCAGGGTCAGCACATAGTCCTCGAAGCCGGCGGCATACTCGCGGATAAGCAGTACGTGTTCCGGGTCTGGCATGGCCACCATCATCACTGCGCCGACACCCTGACCGGTGCCGGTGAGCCGCTCGAAGGTGCGTTCCGCGCCGTTGGAGAAGCGCAGGTCCAGCTCCTCGACATGGAAGAGGCGGCTTCTCGCCACGCTGCGCCGGTCGAGGATGTGCGGCTTGACGGGCCAGGGCCGGGAGGCGTCGTGCGGATCAGACATGGGTGGGATTCCTTGTTGGCGATTCGCTACAATACTACGTCCCAACGGCCCCCGACTCACTCCCGGAGACGCGATGATTGACTGGCGCGCCATCGACACCGTCCTGCTGGACATGGACGGCACCCTGCTGGACCTGCATTTCGACAGCCACTTCTGGCTCGAGCACCTGCCGCGGCGCTACGTGGAACTGCATCGCCTCGACGAGGCGACTCAGGAGGAGCTGCGCGCACGGATCATCCGCGAGCAGGGCACCCTCAACTGGTACAGCCTGGCCTACTGGAGTCGCGAGCTGGGCGTCGACGTGATGGCGCTCAAGCGCGAGGTGCAGCACCTGATTGGTCTGCGCAGCGATGCCCTGGACTTCCTCCGCTGGCTCAAGGCGGCCCACCCCCGAGTGGTGCTGGCCACCAATGCCGATCGGGCGAGCCTGGAGCTCAAGCTGCCCCTCACCGGGCTCGAGGACTACCTGGATGCCATCGTCTCCTCGGCGGATCTCGGTGTCCCCAAGGAAGAGCAGGCGTTCTGGTTTGCATTGCAGGAGGTCGAGCCCTTCGATCCTCAGCGCACCCTGTTCATCGATGACAATGCCTCTGTGCTGGAGAGTGCCCGGGAGTTTGGCATCCGCCACCTGCTGGGCATCAAGCAGCCAAATAGTCGTCGGCCGGAGAAGGAACTCGAAGAGTTCATCGCCCTGGATCGCTTCGCCAGCATCCTGCCCGATAACCCGCCACCCGCGGCTGGCGAAGCGCCTGCGGCGGGCGAAGCGCCTGCGGCTGTTGAAGAGAAGGAGAGGGGTACCCGTGGATAGCGTGCGACTCGACAAGTGGCTGTGGGCGGCACGCTTCTTCAAGACCCGGGCCCTGGCCAAGAAGGCCATCGAAGGCGGCAAGGTCCACTACGAGGGTGCCAGGGCCAAGACCAGCAAGTCGGTCGAGGTCGGTGCGTTGATTCGGGTGCCTCAAGGCTGGGACATCCTGGAAGTGGAGGTGCTGGCGCTCTCCGACCAGCGCCGCGGCGCCCCCGAGGCGCGTGCGCTCTACCGGGAAACCGAGGAGAGCGTTGAGCGTCGCGAGCGCGAGGCCGAGGCGCGGCGCCTCAACAACCAGGTCATGCAGCACCCGCTCAAGCGACCCGACAAGAAGCAGCGCCGGGATATTCGACGCTTCAAGGAGGGGGGTGAGGATTAGTACCTCACCACTCACACCTCACCACTTACAGATTCTCTATGACCGATCAGATCCAGCGTTTCCTTTTCGACAACACCAATGTGCGAGGGGAACTCGTCACGCTCGAGCGCGCTTACGGCGAGGTGCTCGAGCGCCACGACTATCCCCCCGCGGTGAACCATCTGCTCGGCGAGTTGCTCGCCGCAGTGGCCCTTCTCACCGACACCGTCAAGCTCGATGGCACCCTGAGCATTGAGGTGCGCGGCCAGGGGGCGCTCGCCCTGCTGATGGCCGAGTCCAACCCTGGCGGCGAGCTGCGCGCCATTGCTCGCCTGGCCGAGGACGCAGAGATTCCCGGCGAGGATACCGGCTTCCGCGAACTGGTGGGGGAGGGCAAGATCATGATCACCCTCGACCCCACCGATGGCCATCGCTATCAGGGCATCGTGGCCCTGGAGCATGACAGCCTGGCTGCCTGCCTGGCCGCCTACTTCGCCCAATCAGAGCAGCTACCGACGCGGCTGTGGTTGGCCGCCGACGACCAGCGTGCCGCCGGCCTGCTACTGCAGCGCCTGCCCGATGAATCCCGCAATCAGGATGCCGACGCCTGGGATCGCACCGTGCACCTGGCCGACACCGTCAAGGACGAGGAACTGCTCGGTCTCGAGCCGCTCGAGGTGCTGCGCCGGCTTTACCATGAGGAGACGGTGCGCGTTTTCGACCCCAAGTCATTGCACTTCGGCTGCACCTGTTCACGCGAGCGCATCGCTTCTGCGCTGCTGACCCTGGGCAAGCAGGAGCTGCGCGAGGTGCTGGTCGAGCAGGGCGGCATCGATACCCAGTGCCACTTCTGCCATACCCGTTACCACTTCACGGTGGCTGAGGTCGAGGCGATGCTCGACGATCCCGAGGGACCGGCACCGACGCTACACTGAGAGCGTCGTGGCGAGTGTTGCATAGCAGCATGTGAGTTCAAGTGAGCGGTAGTGAACGGTGCCGATGTAGTAGTAAAACTACATGAACTTCGCCCAAGAACAGCGTTTCCCGGGGGCCGGGTTTTTGCCATAATGGCGCCGTTTTTTCCGGTCCGATCGCCTTCACAAGACGGGAATGACCCGCACACGGCGATCATGGCATGACCCACGTTGCGTCACCGACGCCCGGCACACGAGAGAAAAGCGGCCGCAAGGCCCAGGAAACGACATGACCATGACTCAAGCCGCCCCCCAGCAAGCCGCCATTTCCCACGTCAACCTCTGCAGCGCCGAGTTGATCGAGCGGGCAGTGGCCAATGGGGAAGGGCGCCTGGCCGCCAACGGCGCCCTGGTGGTGAACACCGGTGAGCGCACCGGCCGTTCGCCCAAGGATCGCTTCATCGTCGACGAGCCGAGCACCAGTGGCCAGATCGACTGGGGCAGCGTCAACCGCCCGTTCGATGCCGAGAAGTTCGATGCGCTCTGGGCCCGTGTCGATGCGTACCTGGCCAGCGACGAGCACTATGTCTCCGAACTCCACGTGGGGAGTGACCCCGTCCACTACCTGCCGGTGCGTGTCACCACCCAGACCGCCTGGCACGGCCTCTTCGGCCGCACCATGTTCGTGCGCCCCGAGGCCTACAACCCGTCCGTCAAGGACGAGTGGACCATCCTCAATGCCCCTTTCTTCGAGTGCGATCCGGCCCGGGACGGCACCAACGCCGACGGCTGTGTGATTCTCAATTTCGCCCAGAAGAAGGTGCTGATCGCCGGCATGCGCTACGCCGGCGAGATGAAGAAGGCGATGTTCTCGGTGCAGAACTTCCTGCTGCCGGACGCCGACGTTTTGCCCATGCATTGCTCCGCCAACGTCGGTGAGGATGGCGAGACCACCCTGTTCTTCGGCCTCTCCGGTACCGGCAAGACCACCCTCTCCGCCGACCCGGCCCGCTACCTGATCGGTGACGACGAGCACGGCTGGGGGCCGGGCACCGTCTTCAACATCGAGGGCGGTTGCTACGCCAAGTGCATCGATCTCTCCGAGAAGAACGAGCCGATCATCTGGCAGGCCATCAAGTTCGGTACCGTGCTGGAAAACGTGGTCCTCGATGACCGCCGCGAGCCGGACTACGCCGACGACAGCCTGACTCAGAACTCACGTGCCGCCTATCCGCTGGAGCATGTCGAGAAGCGCGTGCCCGAGAACCGCGCCGGCGAGCCCAATGCTATCGTCTTCCTGACCTGCGATATGTCCGGCGTGCTGCCTCCGGTCTCTGTGCTCTCCAAGGAAGCCGCTGCCTACCACTTTCTCTCCGGCTACACCGCCAAGGTGGGCTCCACCGAGATGGGGTCTTCCGCCGGCCTCGAGGCGACCTTCTCCACCTGCTTCGGCGCTCCCTTCTTCCCGCGGCCGGCGCGTGAATACGCCGACCTGCTGATCAAGCGCGTGGCCGAGAAGGACGCCCAGGTCTACCTGGTCAATACCGGCTGGACCGGTGGCGCCTACGGAGAGGGCGGCGCGCGCTTCTCGATCCCCACCACCCGCGCCATCATCAGCGCTATCCAGTCCGGGGTGCTGCGCGACGTCGAGACGCGCGAGATCGAGGGCCTCAACCTGGCCGTGCCCACCGCCGTGCCGGGCGTCGACTCCCGTCTCCTCAATCCGCGTGAAACCTGGGAAGACAAGACTGCCTACGACCGCAAGTGCCAGGAACTGGCAGCCAAGTTCGTCGATAACTTCAAGAAGTTCGAGGGTGTCAACCAAGCGATCGTCAAGGCGGGTCCCAGCCTGACCTGAGGGCGCCTGTCCCGTGGACGCCTGAACTGAGGACGTAAGCACGGCGAACCGTCGGCGGCATCGACGGTCTGACCGGGGGAAGGACGCCGTTCCTTCCCCCGGTTGCGTCTTGGCGTCATCTTCAGGGGAAGGGCTGGCGCCCGGGTCAGATTACCAACGGAGAGAGACCATGAAACGACGGCATTTTCTTGGCGTGCTGGGTGCCGGCAGCCTTGCCGGCCTGCTGCCGGGTCTGGCTGCGGCCAGGCCCAAGCCCGAACTGACGCGTGCCGAGGGGCTCGATGTGCTGGAGCTCTCCGAGGCCGAGTGGCGAGAGCGCCTGAGCGACGAGCGGTTCGAGATACTTCGCGAGGAGGGCACCGAGCCGGCCTTCTCGAGCCCCCTGGACGAAGAGACACGCGAAGGCGAGTACCACTGTGCCGGCTGCGACCTGCTGCTGTTCACCAGTGCCATGAAGTACGACTCCGGAACCGGCTGGCCGAGCTTCTTCGAGCACGTGGAAGGACACCTGCTGACCAGTGTCGACTACTTCCTGGTGTTTCCGCGCACCGAGTACCACTGCGCGCGCTGTGGCGGCCACCAGGGCCATGTCTTCGACGACGGCCCCGAGCCCACCGGCCTGCGCTGGTGCAACAATGGCCTGGCGCTGACCTTCCACCCGGCATAGGCGCTTCGCGCCAGCAGCGAGCTACGGGCCCCGAGCGACGAGCTAGACTTTCAGCCCGTAGCCCGTAGCCCGTAGCCCGTAGCCCGTCGGGCTCCCGGCGAAGCCGGGCTTGTGGTACCTTGTCGCGATCGTCTGGACGTTTGATTGCCAAGGATTTCATGGACGCACACGAGAAGATAATCAGCCGCCTCGCCGAGGAACTCGCCGTTCGCCCGCCGCAGGTCAAGGCGACGGTGGAATTGCTCGACGGCGGGGCTACCGTGCCCTTCATCGCCCGCTACCGTAAGGAAGTCACCGGCGGGCTCGATGATATCCAGCTGCGCCAGCTCCACGAGCGCCTCGCCTATCTGCGCGAGCTGGAGGAGCGCCGCGAGGCGGTGCTCGCCGCCATCGACGAGCAGGGCAAGCTCACCGACACCCTGGCTGCCAGCATTCGCGCCGCGGACACCAAGCAGCGACTCGAAGACCTTTACCTGCCCTACAAGAAGAAGCGGCGCACCAAGGCGCAGATCGCCCGGGAGGCGGGGCTCGAGCCCCTGGCGGATGCCTTGCTGGCGGACCCGAGCCTCGTCCCCGAGACCGAGGCGGCCCGCTATCTTCGTCCCGCGGAGCAAGACATTCCGGCCGTCGAGGATGCCAAGGCCGCCCTGGACGGCGCCAAGCAGATTCTCATGGAGCGCTTTGCCGAGGACCCCGAACTGGTCGGGCGGCTACGCGAGCGGCTATGGCGCGAGGGTGAGCTCTCCTCCCGGGTGATCGCCGGCAAGGAGGAGGAAGGGGCCAAGTTCTCCGACTACTTCGAGCACGACGAAGCGCTCTCTAAGGTGCCCTCGCACCGCGCCTTGGCCATGTTCCGTGGCCGCAACGAGGGCGTGCTGGCCCTTACCCTGCGCCTGCCCGGTGAAGAAGAAGCGCCGCTCCACCCGGCGCAGCTGGCCATTGCCAAGCATTTCGCGATCAGAGATCAGGGTCGGCCCGCCGACAGATGGCTGGCCGAGGTGGTGCGCTGGACCTGGCGGGTCAAACTCTACACCCACCTCGAGACCGAGCTGATGGGCCGCCTTCGTGAGCGCGCGGAGATCGAGGCCATCGAGGTGTTCGCGGCCAACCTCAAGGACCTGCTGCTGGCCGCGCCGGCGGGGCAGAAGGCCACGCTGGCCATCGATCCGGGCCTGCGCACCGGCTGCAAGGTGGCAGTGGTGGATGCCACCGGCCAGTTCCTCGAGCACGCCACCATCTATCCCCACGCGCCGCAGAAACGCTGGGATGCCGCGCTCGCAGAACTGGCAAAGCTTGTCGAAAAGCACGATGTGGCCTTGATCGCGGTGGGCAACGGCACCGCCAGCCGCGAGACCGACAAGCTCGCCGGCGAGCTGGTGAAAGGCATGGCTGGCAAGCGTCCGCTCGCCAAGGTGATGGTCAGTGAGGCGGGTGCCTCGGTCTATTCCGCCTCGGCATACGCCTCCCGGGAATTGCCGGATCTCGACGTCACCATCCGCGGCGCGATCTCCATCGCCCGGCGGCTGCAGGATCCGCTGGCCGAGCTGGTCAAGATCGAGCCCAAGTCCATCGGCGTGGGTCAGTACCAGCATGACGTCTCGCAGCTACAGCTCTCCCGAAGCCTGGAGGCGGTGATCGAGGACTGCGTGAACGCCGTGGGGGTGGACCTCAATACGGCGTCGAGCGCGCTGCTCTCCCGTGTCGCCGGCCTCAATGCGACCCTGGCCGACAATATCGTCGCCCGTCGCAACACCGAGGGCGCCTTCACCAGCCGTCGGGCGCTGCTCGACGTCAGCCGCCTAGGGCCCAAGACCTTCGAGCAGTGCGCCGGCTTCTTGCGCATCATGCAGGGGGATAATCCGCTGGATGCCAGCGCCGTGCACCCCGAGGCCTATCCGCTGGTGGAGCGTATCGCCCAGCGCAGCGGGCGTCCGTTGGCCGGTCTGATAGGCGACAGCGCCACCCTCAAGTCGCTCAAGCCCGCCGAATTCGCCGACGAACGCTTCGGCGTGCCCACGGTTACCGATATCCTCGCCGAGCTCGACAAGCCGGGACGTGACCCGCGTCCCGAATTCAAGGCGGCCGAGTTCCGCGAGGGAGTCGAGACCCTGAAGGACCTCGAGCCCGGCATGATCCTCGAAGGCAGCGTGACCAACGTCACCCACTTCGGCGCCTTCATCGACATCGGCGTGCATCAGGATGGCCTGGTGCACATCTCGGCGCTCTCCGACAAGTTCATCGAGGATCCGCGCACCGTGGTCAAGGCCGGTGATATCGTGCGGGTCAAGGTGATGAGCGTAGACCTCGCGCGCTCTCGCATCGGTCTCACCATGCGCCTGGATGATCAGCCTGACGACCAGCGTGGTGACCGGGGCGGAAAAAAGAGCGGCGACGGAAGCGGTGAAAAGATTGGCGACCAGCCGCGCCGCGGCAGTGGCAATGCCAAGGGTCAAGGGCCCGGCAAGGCCGGTCGCGGCAACAAGGCACCCGAGCCCGCCGGACAGATGGGCGCCCTGGGGGCTGCCCTGCTGCAGGCAAAGAAGGGTCGCTGAGCTTGAAGCGCCGCCAGCCGGCACCATAATCTGACGTTTGCCGGGCGCCATGGCGCCCGCCTTTCCATACATGGGGTGACCATCTTGTCCGAATCGCTCACCAGCCGCGTCGATCGACTCAAGGCCCTGGCCGACCAGGGGCGGGTCGGGCGCCTGCGTCGCGGCATCGAAAAGGAGGGGTTGCGGGTTGACGGCGAGGGACGCATCGCTGCCACCCCGCATCCCGCCGCACTGGGCTCGAAGCTGACCCACCCGCACATCACCACCGACTACTCCGAGGCGCTGCTGGAGTACATCACACCGGTCTATTCTCGGCCGGGCGATGCCATGGCCTTCCTCGCCGATCTGCATCGCTTCAG
The DNA here is from genome assembly GCF_034520545.1 of Halomonas sp. Classification (GTDB taxonomy): domain Bacteria; phylum Pseudomonadota; class Gammaproteobacteria; order Pseudomonadales; family Halomonadaceae; genus Halomonas. Next base: position 1,134,781 of record NZ_JAXHNN010000010.1, on the reverse strand, counting down.
CTACCGCAAGCTGGACGGTGAACTGATCTGGCCGGCCAGCATGCCATCGCGGCTGGCGGGCAACGACAGCGTACCCATCGCCGACTATGGCTCCTCCAACGTGGGCCTCATGAAGCGTGTCTATCGCAAGGGGCTGGACCTGCGCTACGGGCGGATCATGCAGTCCATCGCCGGCGTTCACTACAACGTCTCGCTGCCCGACGATCTCTGGGAGCTGCTGCGCGAGCTCGAGGGCGATTTGGACACCCCCCTTCGCGACTACCGCTCGGCGCGCTACTTCGGCCTGATCCGCAACTTCCGCCGCCATAGCTGGCTGTTGCTCTACCTGTTCGGGGCATCGTCGGCGCTGGACAGCAGCTTCCTGCCGAGCGGCGAGCTGCCCGAGAAGCTTCAGCGGCACGACGAGGACACCCTGGTGTCGCGCCATGCCACCAGCCTGCGCATGTCGGACCTGGGCTACCAGAACAAGGTCCAGGAGCAGCTGAAGATCTGTTTCAACTCGCTCTCCAACTACGTCAATACCCTGCGCCACGCCATTGCCACACCCTGGCAGGACTACAGGAAACTGGGCGTCAAGGAGGGCGATGAGTGGCGCCAGCTCAACGCCAACATCCTGCAGATCGAGAACGAGTACTACAGCGACATCCGCCCCAAGCGGGTGACACGCCACGACGAGACCCCCAGCCAGGCGCTGGAGGCCCGCGGCGTGGAGTACATCGAGGTACGCTGCCTGGACCTCAACCCCTTCCTGCCGCTGGGGGTGGACGAGCCCCAGATCCGCTTCATCGACACCTTCCTGATGTGGTGCCTGCTCAGCGAGAGCCCCTGGATTCCCGACGAGGAGTGCGATCGGCTGGACGACAACCGCCGCCTGGTGGTCGAGCGCGGCCGGGACCCGGCGCTGCGCCTGCTGCAGGATGGCCGGCACCGCTCCATCGCCGACTGGGGCGGCGAGATCGTCGCCGAGATGATGGCGGTGGCGGAACTGCTCGACCGGCTGGAAGAAGGCGAGCCCCACGCGGAAGCGCTGGCGGCCTTGGCGCCACGCCTGGAAGATCCCGCCCTGACGCCCTCCGCCCGTCTGCTGGCACGCCTCGAATCGAGCGGTGAATCCTTCGTCGAGGTCATGCTGGGCCTCGCCCGGGAACAGGCTAAGGACTTTCGCGACACACCCATGGATCCGGCCCGGGAGGCACTCTTCGACGAGCTGGTGACGACCTCCCAGATGCAGCAGGATGACCTGGAGGCGCTGGAGACAGAGGACTTCGACGCCTTCCTGGCCCGCTACTTCGAACGAGCCCGTGAGGTGCGAAGTATCACGCCGCTACAGACGGGAGAAACCTCATGATCGATGACCTGCGGCGGCTTTCCGTGCGCGACTGGAGCCTTGCGGGCCTGGCATTCTGCGTGCTGATGATGGCCGTAGCCCTGGGGCTCGAGCACCTTGTGGGGCTGGAACCCTGTCCGCTGTGCGTCTTCCAGCGGGTGGCCGTGCTGGCCGCCGCGGCGGTGTTCCTCGTCGCCGCGATCCACAACCCCGCCGGGCGCCTGGGGGCGGTGATCTACGGCCTGCTGTCGCTGGCCGCCGTGGGTGGGGGCATCGCCGTGGCGGGGCGCCACCTTTGGCTGCAGTCGCTGCCGGCGGATAAGGTTCCGACCTGCGGACCCGGGCTCGATTACATGATGGAGATTCTGCCCCTGCAGCAGGTGCTGGCCCAGGTGCTATCCGGCTCGGGAGAATGCGCCGAGATCGACTTCCTGCTGCTTGGCATCTCGCTGCCGGGCTGGACCCTGGCCGGTTTCCTGGTGCTTTCGCTGGCCCCGCTGGGCCTGCTGCTGGCGGCCAACCGCCCGCACCGCGGCTATCGCTGGCTGGGCTAGGCAGAACCATGCGCTATCGCAGCCTGGCCACTCAAGAGGAGATCGACCGCGCCTACGATCCCATGCGGGGACGCGATCCGGCGCCCCTTCTCGAGGGCTGGCGCGCGCGTAGCGTGGCGTCCCGAGAACGCCACCGGGTGACCCTCGATGTGCCCTACGGGCCGACGCTTGCCGAGCGCATGGATATCTTCCATGCCGAGGGTGTGGGGGAGGAGAGAGCGGAGGGCGAGGCCCCCTGTCACCTCTTCTTCCACGGCGGCTACTGGCGTTCGCTCAGCCACAAGGAGTTCGGCTTCGTGGTGGATGGTCTGGTGGCGTCGGGGATCACGGTGGCGGTGGTCAACTATGCGTTGTGTCCGACGGTGCGCTTCTGCGAAGTGGTTCGTCAGAGTCGCGCGGCGCTGGCATGGGTCCATCGCAATGCGCCGTCACTGGGGGTCGACCCGGGCCAACTCAGCATCTCGGGGCACTCCGCCGGTGGGCACCTCTGTGCGGGATGCTGCTGGCGACCGACTGGGAAGGAGAGTATGGCCTGCCCAATGACCTGATCCGCGGTGCCCTGTCGATCAGCGGCCTCTATGACCTGGCGCCCTTTCCCTGGTCATGGCTGCAGCCCAAGCTGCAGCTCACCGGGCGCGACGTGATCGACTACAGTCCCGTTCTCCAGCTCTGCCATGTTCCGGCCGAAGTTCGACTGGTCGCCGGTGGGAAGGAGTCCAGCGAGTTCGCGCGCCAGATGCAAGACTACGCCGAGCACCTGAGCGGGCAGGGCATCGGCGTCGAGTCGGCCGTGTTGGAAGGCGATGACCACTTTTCGCTGCTCGACCATTATCGCCCCGGTGGGCGCTTCGTCGAGGGCATCACCGCCTTCCATTCCTGAGCGCAAAGGGCAGTTAGACACCCAGGTAGCGGTCGCGGACACCGCTGTCCAGAGCCTCGGGCGGCCCCGTCCAGGCCGTGCGTCCCTTTTCCAGGATGGTGCAGCGGTCGACCACCGGCAGCAGTTCACCCAACGACTTGTCGACGATCAGGGTCGACTGCCCCTGCGCCTTGATCACTCTCAGTGCCGACCAGATCTCCTGGCGGATCACCGGGGCCAGGCCCTCGGTCGCCTCGTCGAGCACCAGCAGACGGGGATTGGTCATCAAGGCGCGGCCGATGGCCAGCATCTGCTGCTCTCCGCCAGAGAGGGTGGCGGCCATCTGGCGGCGCCGCTCGGCGAGCTGTGGGAAGAGGCCCTCGACGCGCTCCCGGGTCCAGGGGCCGGGGCGGGCGGTGACGACCAGGTTCTCGCGCACCGAGAGGTTGGGAAAGCAGCGGCGCCCCTCCGGCACCAGCCCCAGGCCGCACTGGGCGATGCGGAAGGCCGGCAGGCGACGCAGGTCCCGCGACTCGAACACGATACGCCCGCTTCGGGCTGGGGTCAGACCGAACAGCGAGCGGATGGTGGTAGTCTTGCCCATGCCGTTGCGCCCCATGAGGGCTACCATCTCGCCGCCCTCGACATGGAGGCTGACGCCAAACAGCGCCTGGGACGGCCCGTAGAAGGTCTCGATGTCGGTGATCTCGAGCATTTCACTCTCCCAGGTAGGCGTCGCGGACCCGCGGGTCCCGGCGGATGGTGGCGCTGTCACCATGGGCGATGACGCTGCCCGCCACCAGCACGGAGATACGATCCGCCAGCCGGAACACGGCGTCCATGTCGTGCTCGATCAGCAGGATGGGGACTTCCTGTTTCAGGGTCTCGAGCAGTTCGGTAAGCCGTGCTGTCCCCTCGGGGCCGAGGCCCGCCATGGGCTCGTCCAGCATCAGGGCCCGGGGTTTCAGTACCAGCGCACAGGCCACCTCCACCTGGCGGCGCTCGCCATGGGAGAGTTCCGCGACCGGCGTGTCGGCACGGTGAGCGAGGTGCATGCGCTCCAGGGCCGCGCGAGCGGGATTCAGCAGGCTCGCGTCGCTGTCCACCGGTCGCCAGAAGCGGAAGCTGTGCCCCTGCAATGCCTGGGCGCCGATCATCACGTTGCGCAGCACGCTGAGAGGCTCGGCCAGGCACGAGACCTGGAAGCTGCGGCCCAGGCCGAGGCGAGCCCGTCGGGCGACCCCCAGGGCGGTGATGTCGCGTGCCCCCAGGTGGATCTCGCCGGCATCGGGCCTGAGGCTGCCGGCGATCTGGGCGATCAGGGTCGACTTGCCGGCGCCGTTGGGGCCGATCAAGGCATGGATTTCGCCGGCGCTCAGCTCCAGCGACACGTCGTGGGTGGCCTGCAGGGCACCGAAGCGCTTGTGCAGGCCGGAGATCGACAGCACGCGCTCACTCATGGCGCTCCCTCCCGGCCAGCCAGCCGATCACGCCCTGCTTGGCGAACAGCACCACGCCCAACAGCAACAGGCCGAGGAAGAACTGCCAGTATTCGGTCAGCCCGCCCAGCAGGGTCTCCATCATCACGAAGAGGATGGATCCCGCGAGCGGCCCATAGAGGCGGCCGACGCCCCCCAGGATGACGATCACCATCAGCTCGCCGGAGAGGTGCCAGCTCAGCATGGAGGGGCTGACGAAGCCGTTCAGGTCTGCGTAGAGGGCACCGGCCAGCCCGGTGATCATCGCCGAGATGACGAAGGCCACCAGCCGGATGGGAAAGGGCGAGATGCCGGCGGTGGCCAGGCGAGTCTCGTTGAGCCTTGCCATGGTCAGGGCGGCCCCGAAGCGTGACGTCATCAGCCGCGAGGTGAGTGCCAGCGAGAGCACCAGAGCCGTGAAGCAGATCAGGAAGAAGCTCAGGGCGTCGTTGGTATCGATACCGGGCAGAGCGTTGCGCAGGTAGATCGGCAGGCCATCCTCGCCGCCGTAGTCGGGCCAGGAGTTGGCGAAGTAGTAGGCCATCTGGGCGAAGGCCAGGGTGATCATGATGAAGTAGACCCCGGTGGTGCGCAGCGAGATGGCACCGATCGCCAGGGCGAGCAGGCCGCAGAGCAGCACGGCCGCCAGCCAGATCACCAGCATGTTGTCGCTGCCGGGAAGGCCCATCACCAGGCTGCCGTCGAACGCATGGTGGGCGCTGATGCCGGTCACATAGCCGCCCAGGCCGAAGTAGGCGGCATGGCCGAAGCTGATCATGCCACCGAAGCCGATGGCCAGGTTAAGCCCCACGGCGGCCATGGCCACCAGGGCGACACGGGAGGCGAGGTTGACGTAGTAGATCTCGCCCAGCAGGTGGGCCGCGATGGGGGCCAGCAGCATCAATGCAAGCAGTACACCGTGTACCAGTCGCCGGCGGTTCAGCCAGTGGCTCCCGCCCGCTGGACTCGCGGCGGGTGCGGTCGTCGAATGGGGCCTAGTCATGCGCGGCAAAGAGTCCCTTTGGTTTGAAGGCGAGAATCACCGCCATGAGGATGTAGATCAGCATGGCGGCAAGGGCCGTTCCGGCACCGGCGGCCTCCGAGGGGCTCATGAACTGGCCGAACAGGGCGGGAAGGAAGACCCGGCCCAGGGTATCCACCATGCCGACCAGCAGGGCACCGAGCAGGGCACCCTTGATGGAGCCGATGCCGCCGATCACGATCACCACGAAGGCCAGGATCAGCACCGGCTCGCCCATGCCCACCTGCACCGACTGCAGGGCGCCGACCAGTGATCCGGCCAGGCCCGCCAGGGCGGCACCCAGGGCGAATACCAGGGTGTAGAGCCGCCGGATGTTGACGCCCAGGGCGCCGATCATCTCGCGGTCGCTCTCGCCGGCGCGGATACGCATACCCAGCCGAGTATGCGCGATCAGCAAATAGAGGCCGGTGGCGACCACCACCCCCACGGCGATGATCACCAGCCGATAGACGGGGTAGCGAGAACCGCCGGGCAGGGCCACCGACCCGCTCAGCGCCTCGGGGGGGCTGAGCCATAGCGGCGAGGAGCCGAACAGCCAGCGGGTGCCCTCGGAGAAGATCAGGATCAGCGCGAAGGTGGCGAGGACCTGATCAAGGTGCGAACGCCCGTAGAGACGGCGTATCACCAGCAGTTCGACGATGGCGCCTGCCGCTGAGGCCGCCATGACGCCGGCGGTCAGGCCCAGCAGGAAGGAGCCGGTCGAGGCGGTTGTCAGCGCGGTGACATAGGCGCCGACCATGTAGAAGGAGCCATGGGCCAGGTTGATCAACCCCATGACGCCGAATACCAGGGTCAGGCCGCTGGCCATCAGGAAGAGCATGGTACCGAGCTGCAGGCCGTTGATCAGTTGCTCGATCAGCAGGGTAACGGTCACGTCAGGTAATCTCTGGAATAGCGTGAAGAGTGAAGAGTGAAGAGTGAAGGGGTGAAGAGTTACCCCTCACCCCTCACAAGCCGCGCAGCGGCGCTAACCTCTCACTGGCCGCAAGGCCTACATCTGGCACTGCTCAGCATAGACGTCCTGGATGTCCTCGACGGCGATACCGACCAGGCGGTTGGTCGGCTCGCCGTCCTCGCCCTCGACCACCTCGCGGACATGTATGTCCTGGATCGGGTGGTGGTTCGGGCCGAAGCGGAATTCGCCACGTACCGAGTCGAAGTCGGCCGCGCGCAGGGCTTCGCGGAAGGCGTCCTTGTCGCTCGGATGGGCCTTGTCCAGGGCGCTCAGGATCAGGCGGGCGGTATCGTAGCCCTGGGCCGCATAGAGGGTCGGCATGCGGTCGTAGGCTTCCTGGAAGCCCTCGACAAAGGCCTGGTTGGCCGCGTTGTCCAGGTCATAGGCCCAGTGCGAGGTGTTCATGGCGCCGATCGCGGCGCTGCCCACCGCCTTGATGATCGTCTCGTCGAACGAGAAGGCCGCCCCGAACACCGGCATCTCCACCCCCGAGTTCTCCCACTGCTTCATGAAGGAGATGCCCATGCCTCCGGGAAGAAAGAAGAACAGGCTGTCCGCATCGCTGGCGCGGATCCTGGCGATCTCCGCGGCGTAGTCGGTCTGGCCCAGCTGGGTGTAGATCTCGTCGGCGACCTCGCCCTCGAAGAGGTGCTTGAAGCCGGCCAGGGCATCGGTGCCGGCAGGGTAGTTCGGCGCCATCAGCAGGGGGTTCTCGAAACCCTGCTCGCGCATGTAGGCACCCATCGCGCCATGCAGGTTATCGTTCTGGTAGGCCGCGTTGAAGTAGTTCTCGTGGCACATCTTGCCGGCGAGCGCCGAGGGGCCGGCATTGGGTGAGAGGTAGAAGGTCCCCTGGCGGACGACCGAGGGCACCACGGCCATGGCCAGATTGGACCAGATGATGCCGGTCAGGATGTCGACCTGATCACGTTGCATGAACTCGTTGGAGAGTGACTTGGCGATGTCTGGGCGGCGGGCGTCGTCCTGGATCAGCACCTCGATGTCGTCGCGATCCGCCTTGTCCATGGCGAGCATGAAGCCGTCGCGGACATCGACGCCGAGATGGGAGCCGCCCCCCGACAGGGTGGTGATCATGCCAATCTTGACGTCCTCGGCCTGGGCCGTGGCCACGGCGGTCGTCATCAGTAGGCCGAGGCCGGCGCGGGTCAGCGTGTTCATGGAAATCCCCTCCAGAATTCTGTTGGTGTCATGGCGGCTGCACAGTGATGGCGACTGTGAACACAAGATGCCGATGTAATGTACTACGAATGCCGCGTTGAGCTCTCCACGCTCCCCTCGCGGTGCCGAAAGAGCGCACGCCCTGCCCATCCTCGTGGCCAGGTCGCGGCGACTCAAGCGCGATCTCGGCAATGCCATTGCAGCAGGATTGACAGCGGGCTCGGCAGGCGCGAGTCTGGCATTTCGCGGCTCGAGTTCCCCGAGTGGCTGGCCGCATCGGGCAAGGGAGGCACCCATGCTGGAAGACTGCAAGAATGCCCTGGAGCGCTGGGGCGGCGTTCACGAGCTGATCGATCGCTGGCTGCACGAGCGCCGAGAGCTGCTGATCCATTTCGCTGCGCTGAAGCAGGCCTGTGATGCCGAACTCGAGACGGTGAACTCGGAGCGCGTCAACACCTTCAGCGAGGTGCTGATGGACTATATCAGCGCTGGCCACTTCGAGGTCTATCCGCAGTTGCGGGAAGAGGCGAAAGCCTTCGATGACCACCAGGCCCTGGAACTCGCCGACCGTCTGCTCGAGCGCCTGGAGATGTCCACCGAACTGGTGCTCTCCTTCGACCGCGACTACGACAGCCCTGCTCGTGCCGAGCACCACCTGCGTCGACTTCCCGCCTGGCTCGATCGCCTGAGTAGAGGGCTCAGCGAGCGCTTCAACCTCGAGGACCAGCTGATCGCCCGCCTGCACGCGGCCCATGCGCCGGATGCCTCTGTCGTGGAGCTGCGCTCATACGAGGAGTGAGGGGTAATCTCTCACTCGTCACACCCTCACCGCCCCTTCGGGCCCAGCACCAGCATGCAGGGCGTGAGCAGCAGGGTCAGGCCGGTGGCGAAGATCAGGCCACCGGCGATGGCGCTGGAGAGCTGCGTCCACCACTGGGTGGAGGGCGCGCCCAGGCCTAAGCTCGGGGTGATCAGGTCGACGTTGACGCCCAGCACCATGGGCATGAGACCCAGTACCGTTGTTACGGCGGTGAGCAGCACCGGCCGCAGGCGCAGGCCACCGGCCTCGAGAGCCGCCTCCCTGGAGGAATACCCTTCGCCGCGTAGTTGATTGTAGGTATCGATCAGCACGATGTTGTTGTTCACCACGATCCCCGCCAGGGCAATGATGCCCATCCCTACCATGACGATACCGAAAGGTTGGGCATTGGCGAGCAGGCCGAGCAGCACCCCTGCGGTGGAGAAGACGATGGCCGAGAGCACCAGTGCCGCCTGGTAGAGGCTGTTGAACTGGGTGACCAGAATCAGCGCCATCAGGCAGATCGCCACCAGGAAGGCTGTGGCCAGGAACTGCATCGCCTCCTGCTGGTCTTCCTGCTCGCCGGCCACATTGACTCTCACCCCCTCGGGAGGCTCTTCCATGGCTGCCCTCAATGCCGCCAGGCGCTCGTCGGGGCGCTGCTCGGCGGTGACATCGGCCTCCAGGGTGATGGCTCGGCGGCCGTCGATGCGGTGCAGGGTGCCTACCTTGGGAGCGGGTTCCAGCGAGACGAAGTGCGAAATCGGCACCTGTCCGCGGGGTGTGTTCAGCGTCAGGCGGCCCAATTGGTCCAGCGAGCGAGTCCCCCGCGGCAGGCGCACCCGGATATCCACCTCGTCGTTGACCCCGGCCGGACGGTAGCTGGCCACCTGCAGTCCGGTGGTGATCAGCTGCACGGCACTGCCTACGCTTGCCACGTCGGTGCCGAAGCGGGCGGCCGCCTCGCGGTCCACCTTCACCCGCCACTCGACGCCCGGCAGGCTGCGGTTGTCCTCGATGTCGCGAAAGCCGCCCAGTTCGACCATGGTCCGGCGCAGCGAGTTGACGACCTGATCGGCCCGGTCCGGGTTCTCGGCGCTGATCTCCAGCACGATGGGCTTGCCGCCGGCCGGCCCCGACTCCTGTTCGCGGAATTCCAGTTGGATGCCCGGCAGATCGCGGGTGCGTTCGGCCATCTCGGCCAGGATCTCGCTTGCCGGGCGGCGTTTCTGCCAGTCGATCAGCTGGAACTGCAGCACCCCCACCACGTCGCTGCCGAGTTGCTGGTCCGGTACGGCAAAGGAGCGCGCATACAGTGCCTGGACCTCGCTCATGCCGGTGAGGCGCGCCTCGACGCGTCGCACCACGGCATCAGTCTCCATGGCGGAGAAGTCGCCCCGGGCGCGCACCAGCACCTGGGCGGTGTCGGGTTCGACGCTGGGAAAGAATTCGACGCCGTGGTTGAAGCGGGCGTAGCCGGTGTAGATCAGGGCCATCAGCAGCAGGGCGACCACCAGCGTGAGGCCCGGCCGGGCGAGCAGGCGGGCCAACAAGGTGCGGTAGAGCCGGCCGCCGGCGGTGATCAGCTCGGTGTCGCGGGTGGCGGCAGTGCGCCGCACGCCGAAGACACCGCCCAGGGTGGGCAGAAACACCAGTGCCATGGCCAGTGACGCCAGCAGGCAGAGGATCACCGTGATGGGCAGATACTTCATGAACTGGCCCACCACGCCGGGCCAGAACAGTAGCGGCACGAAGACCGCCAGGGTGGTGGCGGTGGAGGCGATCACCGGCCAGCTCATGCGCGTGGCGGCCTGAACCCACGCCTCACGCGGCGGCTGGCCCTGGCGCTGGTGGCGGTCGGCCAGCTCGCTGACCACGATGGCGCCGTCCACCAGCATGCCGGCGACCAGGATCAGGGCGAACATCACCACGATGTTGAGGGTATAGCCCAGTGCCCAGATCAGCAGGATGCCGGTGAGGAAGGCGCCGGGAATGGTCAGACCCACCATCAGCGCCGAGCGCAGGCCCATGGCGGCCAGGATCAGCACCAGCACCAGCACCACCGCGGTGACCACGTTGTTGAGCAGCTCCGAGAGGATGTCGCGTACGGTCTCGGACTGGTCGAGGATGGTAGTGACCTCCAGCTCGTCGGGCATCAGGTCGCCAGCCTCGTCGAGCAGCCCCTGCACCTGGGCCACGGTGGCGATGATGTTGGCGCCGGCACGCTTGGAGATCTCCAGCACCAGGGCCGGCTGGCCGTCGATGCGGGCGAAGCCCTCCGGGTCCTTGAAGGTGGGGCGGATCCATGCCACGTCGCCGAAGGTCACCACCCGGTCGCCGTCGATCTTCACCGGCATCGCCATGACGTCCTCGAGGCGTTCGATGATCCCCGGCACCTTGAGCGCCTGACGGCCGGCCCCGGTGTCCAGGCTGCCCGCCGCCACCAGGCGGTTGTTGCGGCTGAACAGGTTGAACAGGGTGTCGAAGTCGACTCCATAGCTGTTGAGCACCAGAGGGTCGACGACGACCTCCAGCAGGTCTTCGCGGTCGCCGCCGATGTCCACTTCGAGCACCGCCGGAATGCCCTCGATTTCCTGCTGCAGGCGGCGCGCCACGGCCAGTCGCCGGCGCTCCTCCAGCGGCCCCGAGAGGCCAATGGAAAGTACCGGGAAGAGCGCCACGTTGACCTCCATGACGCGTGGTTCGTCGGCCTCGGCGGGCAGCTCAGCGCTGGCGATGTCGACCTTCTCGCGGACGTCGGTCAGCGCCTGGTCGGGATCGAAGCCGGCATCGAACTCCAGAGTGACGGCGGCACGGCCCTCGCTCGCCTGGGCGGTCATCTTGCGCAGCCCTTCGATGCTGCGTAGTTCCTGCTCCATGGGGCGCACCAGCAGCCGCTCACCATCTTCGGGGCTGACGCCCTCCAGCGACATCGCCACATAGATGATGGGGATGGTGACGTCGGGGTTGGCCTCCTTGGGGATCGCCTGCCAGGCGGCCAGCCCTGCCAGCAGTAAGGCGACCAGCAGCAGCAGGGTGGTGCGTGAGCGATCCAGTGCCGCCTCGATCAGGGCGCGCATGTCAGCGCGCTTCCTCGGTAGCGTTCGTGCCATTCCGCGTGGTGGCCGACTCGACGGGGACGGCCTGCACCCGATCGCCGGCGTCCACGAAGCCGCCGCCCAGAGTGATCAGTCGGACCCGTTCAGGCAGGCCTGCCACCCGAGCGGTTTCGGTATCGGCACCGACCAGCTCGATAGGGGTAAGCAGCACCCTGTCGTCGGTGTCCAGGTGCTTCACCGCTAGTTGGCCGTCTCCATCGAGCTCGAGCAGGGCAGGGGAGAGCCGGTGCACCTGGCGTTCGGGCAGACGGATGACCAGGGTGGCGCTGGCGCCGGCCAAGCGGCGCCCCTCGGGATTGTCCAGCGTGGCCTCGACGCGGAAGCTGCGGGTGCTTTCATCGGCGCGGCTGGCCACGTGGCTTAGCTCGCCAGCGAGACGGGTACCGTCGAGCAGCTGGATCTCGGCGGGCAGCCCGGGGGTCAGCGACAGGGCATCCCGCTGGGGGGCCGCGGCGTGGGCGGTGAGGCGCGCGTCGTCGACCAGCCGCCCCCAGGCCTCGCCGGCCTGGACCAGGTCCCCGAGCTCCACGTCGAGGCGGTCGAGGACCCCGTCGAAGGGTGCCTCGGGGCGGGTGTCGTCGAGCTGGCGGCGCAGGGCGGCGACCTCGGCCAGTGCCCGGCTGACGCCGCTCTGCCGGCGCAGGTAGTCGGGGTTGGAGATCAGCTCGCGACGGCGTAGTTCCTCGGCACCCGCCAGCTCGCCCCGCGCCAGGGCCAGTTCGGCTTCGGCCTGCTCGAGTCGAGCGGGGAGCTCCTCGCGGGCCAAGGCCAGCAGCGTCTCGCCCTGGGTGACTCGCTCCCCCAGGGCGACGGGCAATGCCTCTACTCGGCCTGATTGTCGGGCGCGTAGTTCTACCTCGCGATGGGCCTCGAGCTGGCCCTGGAGCACCAGGCGGGGAGAGTGGGCTTGTGCCTGGCGCTCCACTACTTCCACTCGGGTCAACGCCGGTTCCGCGGTGTCGCCCCCCTCGGGCGCGGTCTCGCGGAACGCCTCGATGTCACCCAGTGCCAGCCAGACCAGCAGCAGGCAGGCCAGCCCAATGGCAAACAGGACGGAGAGCGGGGGGAGCGCGAAACGGCGATGCATTCAAACATTTCCTTGTAGCGAAACATCGGGACGCCATCATATCATCCCTTGCCCCTTGCCCCTTGCCCCTTGCCCCTTGCCCCTATCCTCAGGTCGAATTGAGTTTTGTGCAGTGCAGGCATACCATCTTTGCGATTCGAGTTTCGGCCGGGCAAGCATCGTGCCTGCCCGGCTCATCCTCACGGCGACAGCTCGCGCGTTGAAAACCCAAGGAGCCATCATGAAAGACCCCGTCCGTATTGCCATCACCGGTGCTGCCGGCCAGATCAGTTATTCGCTCGCTTTCCGCATCGCCTCCGGCGACATGCTGGGCAAGGACCAGCCGGTCATCCTGCAACTGCTGGAGATTCCGCCGGCCATGGACGCCCTCAACGGCGTGGTGATGGAGCTCAACGACTGCGCTTTCCCGCTGCTCCAGGACATCGTCGCCACCGACGATGCCAACGTCGCCTTCAAGGACGCTGATTTTGGCCTGCTGGTCGGCGCCCGTCCGCGCGGTCCGGGGATGGAACGCAAGGACCTGCTGGAAGCCAATGCGGAGATCTTCTCCGTACAGGGCAAGGCGATCAACGACAATGCCAGCCGTGACGTGCGCGTGCTGGTGGTGGGCAACCCGGCCAACACCAACGCCCTGATCGCCTCCTGTAACGCCCCGGACCTGGACGCCGGCCAGTTCACCGCGATGATGCGTCTGGACCACAACCGCGCCAAGACCCAACTGGCCCAGAAGGCCGGCAAGCACGTCAACGACGTCGAGCAGATGATCGTCTGGGGCAATCACAGCGCAACCCAGTACCCCGATCTGGCCCACTGCAAGGTTGGCGGCAAGCCGGCCTTCGACCTGGTCGAGCGCGACTGGTACGAGAACGATTTCATTCCCACCGTCCAGCAGCGCGGTGCCGCTATCATCAAGGCGCGTGGTGCCTCCTCCGCGGCCTCTGCGGCTTCTGCGGCCATCGACCACATGCGCGACTGGGCGCTGGGCACCGATGAAGTGGTGAGCATGGGCATTCCCGCCGATGGCAGCTATGGCGTAGAGCCCGGCATCATGTATTCCTATCCGGTGACCTGTAAGGGCGGCAAGTACGAGATCGTCCAGGGTCTCGAGGTCGACGAGTTCAGCCGTGGCCGCATGAAGGCCACCGAAGACGAGCTGCGCGAAGAGCGTGCTGCCGTCGATCATCTGCTGGGCTAATTCATAGCTTCAAGCTACAAGGATCAAGCTGCAAGGAAACCCCGCAAGCTCAGGCTTGTGGGGTTTTTCAATAGGCAGGATTGATACTCTTGGCTTGCAGCTTGCAGCTTGCAGCTTGCAGCTTGCAGCTTGCAGCTTGCAGCTTGCAGCTTGCAGCTTGCAGCTTGCAGCTTGCGGCTTGCAGCTAGTCCCTCAGACTGATGATCTTCCAGCCGCGGGCATCGGCGACCTCGCGCAGGCTGGGGTCGGGATCTACCGCCACCGGATGGTCGACCTGCTCCAGCAGGGCCAGATCGTTGTGGGAGTCGCTGTAGAACCAGCTGCCGTCAAGGGTCAGTTCCTTGTCGGCGAGCCAAGCCTCCAGACGCTGGACCTTGCCCTCACGGAAGCTGGGGATGCCGGTGGCACGACCGGTATAGCGGCCGTCGGCCACCTCCGGCTCCACGGCGATCAGCTCGTCGATACCCAGACGCTCGGCGATGGGGCCGGTGACGAAGCGGTTGGTGGCGGTGACGATCAGCAGAGTGTCGCCGCGGGTACGGTGGCGGGCCACGAGCTCTTCGCCCTTCTGAAGGATATGTGGCTCGATCTTGCTGGCCATGAACTGCTGGTGCCAGGCGGCGAGCTGCTCGGGGCTGTGCTCCGTGAGTGGCCGCAGCGCCACCTTCAGAAAAGCCTGGATATCCAGGGTGCCGGCCTCGTAGTCGGCCAGGAAGCGGTCGTTGGCCTCGCGGTAGGCCACCGGATCCACGGCCCCTTGTTCCAGCAGGAACTCTCCCCAGGCATGGTCGCTGTCGGTCGACAGCAGGGTGTTGTCCAGGTCGAAGATGGCCAGGCTCACTGCATTCCCCTCGTGTGTTGATGATCGAGCGTGTTTCATGGTCGTGACAAGGGCGGAGATTATGGCAGAAGCGCTGCCGGGCTTCGAGCGCCAGGCCGGCGCCAATGACAACGCATTTCCTGCTAACAGCATGGTCGTATTGATGCCCTTTGCGGCCCTGTGGAAGAATGGCGTCAATACTGGATTCATAAGGTGAAGTCCGTGATCGACGCTGACGGCTTTCGCCCCAATGTTGGCATCATCATCGCCAACGAGCAGGGGCAGCTGCTTTGGGCGCGTCGGGTAGGACAGAATGCGTGGCAGTTTCCCCAGGGAGGCATTCAGGCTAACGAGACTCCGCAACAGGCTCTCTTTCGTGAGCTGCACGAGGAAATCGGCCTCACGGCCGAGGACGTCGAGATCCTTGCCTGCACCCGGGGCTGGCTGCGTTATCGCCTGCCGCGACGCATGGTTCGTACCCACGCCAGGCCGGTGTGTATCGGCCAGAAGCAGAAGTGGTTCCTGCTGAGGATTCGCTGCCAGGAGAGCCGGATCTGCATGGACATGTCCGGCAAGCCGGAGTTTGATGGCTGGCGATGGGTCAGTTACTGGTATCCCCTTGGGCAGGTCGTGCCCTTCAAGCGGGAGGTTTATCGCCGCGCCCTGCGCGAGCTCTCCCCCCGGGCGCAACGGCTGGCCCTTGGCCATGGATAAGCGCCATGGATGAGCCGAGCGCCTGACGGCGACGGCATTCCTCAGCGAGGCGAGAGATAACCACGATGGAAAAGAAGACGCCGATGCTCGAGGTGTTGCGACGCATCATCCAGGAGGTTAACGGGGCCCGCAATCTGGAAGCGGCCCTGGCCACCATGGTGCGGCGCATCCGCAAGGCGATGCGCACCGATGTATGTTCCTTCTACCTCTTCGACCGGAGCGTCGATCGGCTGGTGCTGATGGAGACCATCGGGCTGCGCACCGAGGCCGTCGGTCGGGTCAGCCTGCAGATAGGCGAGGGGCTGGTGGGCCTGGTCGCCAAGCGCGAGGAACCGCTGAACCTGCAATATGCCCACGCCCATCCCTATTTCCTCTACTTCGAAGCCACCGGCGAGGAGCGCTACTCGAGCTTCCTCGGCGTGCCGATCATCCACCAGCGCCGCATGCTGGGGGTGCTGGTCGTTCAGCAGACGGAAAAGCGCCGCTTCGACGAAGAAGACGAGGCCTTTCTGGTCACCATGGCCGCCCAGCTTGCGGGCGTGCTGGCCCACGCCCTTGCCACGGGCGGGCTCAACCGGCCGAGCGTGCCGGGCGGACAGGCGCGCTTCACCGGCGTGGCAGCCTCGCCCGGCATGGCCATCGGCGAGGCCGTGGTGATAGCCGCCCCGGCAGACCTCAACAGCGTGCCTGACCTGATTCCCACAGACGTGGAGTACGAGATCGCCCGGCTCAAGGAAGCCATCGGCCGGGTGCGGAAGGAGATCCGGGCCGCGGGCGAGCGGTTGGCGAGTCGCATTTCCACCCAGGAGCTGGCGCTGTTCGACGTCTACCAGCAGATGCTCGGCGAGGCGGCGCTCTCTCAGGAGGTCGAGAAGCGCATTCGCGAGGGGCAGTGGGCTCCCGGCGCCCTGGCCGACGTTGTTCGGCGCCATGTCCAGTACTTGGAGCGGGTCGATGACAACTACCTGCGCGAGCGCGCCGCCGATGTCCGCGACCTGGGGCGGCGAGTGCTGGCCCACCTCCAGGAAGATACGCCGCAGACGCCGGAGGTCTACCCCGACAGCACCATCCTGGTGGGCGATGAGATCAGCGTGGCGATGCTCGGCGAGGTACCCCGCGACAAGCTGGCCGGTCTGGTCTCGGTGCGCGGCTCCAGCACCTCTCACGTGGCCATCGTCGCGCGGGCCATGGGGATTCCCACCGTGCTCGGCATGGTCGATCTGCCGCTGCCACGCCTTGGCGGCAACTGGGTGGTGCTGGATGGCCACCGCGGGCGCCTCTTCGTGCGCCCGGGGGCGGAGCTCGAGAGCCACTACCAGAGCCTGATCGACGAGGAACGGGCGCTGATGGCGGTGCTGGAGCACGAGCAGGACCTGCCCAGCCGCACCCCGGACGGCCACGACATGCCGCTGATGGTGAACACCGGCCTGGCGGTGGACACCGTGGCCTCGCTCAAGTCGCGGGTCGCCGGGGTGGGGCTCTATCGCACCGAAGTGCCGTTCATGATCACCGAGCGCTTCCCCGGCGAACAGGAGCAGACGCGGCTCTATCGCGACCAGCTCGAGAGTTTCTCCCCTCTGCCGGTAGTGATGCGCACCCTCGACATCGGCGGTGACAAGGACCTGCCGTATTTCCCGATCGAGGAGGCCAACCCCTTCCTGGGCTGGCGCGGTATTCGGGTTACCCTCGATCATCCCGAAGTGCTGATGGTGCAGCTGCGCGCCATGCTGCGGGCGTCTCAGGGCCTGGACAACCTCCAGGTGCTGCTGCCGATGGTCACCAACGTCGACGAGGTCGACGATGCGCTGCGTCTGCTCGACCGTGCCATCGTCGAACTCGGCGAGGAGGGCGTGACGGTGAATCGTCCTCCGGTGGGCGTGATGCTGGAGGTGCCGGCCACTCTCTACCAGCTCGATGCGCTGGCCAGGCGGGCCGATTTCTTCTCGGTGGGCAGCAATGACCTTACCCAGTACCTGCTGGCGGTGGATCGCAACAATCCCCGGGTCGCCGAGCTCTACGATGCCTGTCATCCCGCGGTGCTGTCGGCCATGGCCAGGCTCGCCGAGGATGGCCGGCGCCTGGACATGCCGACTTCGGTGTGCGGCGAGATGGCCGGTGATCCTGCGGGGGCGCTGCTGCTGATGGGCATGGGCTTCGATGCACTGTCGATGAATGCCCCCAGTCTGCCGCGGGTCAGGGCGGCGATCCGCCGGGTGTCCCTCGACGGTGCTCGCGAGCTGGTCACGGAAACCCTCAGGCTCGATACGCCCGGAGAGGTGCGCCGCCACCTCGCGGAACGCCTTGAGGGCTGGGATCTCGGTCACTTGCTGCCGCCCCGCGATTGATTCCCCGTTGCTTCGGCGCACCTTTGTAGGAGCGCTCGGTTCGACGTCTCGACTTGCAGCACGAAGGGGTTGAGCCCCTACGGCTGGCTAGTCGACAGCTCCTCCACGCTCTCTCCTAGCCTGACGCCGTTCGGCCCGAAGCGCCGTTCGCCGATCTCGATTCGTCCGTCAGCATGCCAGGTCAGCCAGGTAGAGGCGCGGGTGCCGTACTCTCTGCCGACGATGAAGGGAGGCGAGAGTCGGCGCTCGGTCTCGAGGCCCACGCCGGTTTCAGGTAGCTGGTCGTCATCGGCGGGGTGGGGGTCGCCGAGCGTGGCCAGAGCATCCTCGGGCCAGTGGCCATGTTGCAGGCTGGCGGCAAGCCCCTGGCGGGCGGCGATCAGCTTGGGCCAAGGGGTGTCCAGGCTGGCGTTGGAGAGGCCGTGCAGGCCCGGCGGAACGCGCCTCAGTTGGATGCCGTCGAGCCCTCGATGGAGGTGCCAGAGCGTCTCCCCGTCACCGGCCAGCAGATTGAAACCCGCGAAGTGTCGAGCGGCTCCGCCCGCCAGGTGATCCAGCCAGGTTGGCAGGTCATCGCATTCCAGGGCTTCTCGCACCAGAGCGCCACGACTGGGGGCTCCCGACGGTACCTTGAGGCGAGGGTCGCGCAGATTGGTGATGGCGGCAAATCGGCCGCGGCGGTGCACCGCCAGCCAGGTGCCGCCGGCTTCCAGGTCGCGACCGCCGAGGATATCGGGGGCATCGTCCCACCGGCTCAGGGGGGCAGTCGGGCGGGCATGGAATTCGTCGCGGTTGGCGACGAGGCGCAGCGGACACGCGCTGCCGGGGCGATGATCAAAGGCTATCAGGCACATGACGCCAGCTTAGCCGCCCGGTCGGCCGGAGGGAAGGCGGCGTCATGACAGGCCGGGGCTGGCCGCGTACACTTCCTTCACTATCGTGCTTGCACAGGGATGACAATGCAGGACGACATTCGCCTGGACCGCCTCTGGTCGCGCCTCGTCTGGCCGATCCTCTGGCCGGTGCTGCTCGCCCAGGCCATCCTGGTAGCGCTCTGCCTGGTGGTCGGTGCCCTGCTGTGGTTACTGATGCCCGCCTACGCCCCCTGGGGGGCCACCTTCTGGCTGCTGCTGGCACTGCTGCTCGGCAGCAGTCTCAACGTGGCGGTCTTTCTGGCCCTGCTGCGACAGCGCCTGGGCGATATCCAGCGCGATGTCAACGACGCCCTGGTCGACATCGAGACCTGGCTGGCCGGCCACCATCGTCCCCAGGCCGGCGACGAACTGCCGCTGCCCCAGCGCCTCCAGGCACTGTCGGCCGACTGCGAGGCATTGGTCGAGGGATGGCAACGCGAACTCGAGGAGAGCCGAGCGGCAGAGCGAAGCCTGGCAAGCGATCTTCAGGCTCGCCGAGGCCAGGTCGAGCGGCTGGAGGCTGGCCGGGCGCGGGCCCGTGAAGAGTCGCGCCTCAAGTCCGATTATCTTTCCCATCTTCAGCAGTCGCTGGGGCCGCTGATGAATGCCCTGTCCGAGTTGCTCCAGAGCGAGGCCCTGCGCCGCTGTGGCGATGAGCGTGACCATGTCGCACTTCTGGCGCTCCGCGAGCGCCTGGCTGACGCCGTGGTCCTGCTGGAAAACCTGGGTGACGCCGCCGACACGCTCGAGGCGTCAGCCCCACCGCTCGCGGCCGGAAGAGGGCGTGTGCTGATCGTCGACGATGGTCCGGTGAACCTGACCCTCGCTCGCCAGGTGCTCGAGCGCCAGGGGCTCGACGTCGAGACGGCCACCAGCGGTGAGGAGGCCCTGTCACGGCTGGAGGGTGGCCACTTCGATCTGGTGCTGATGGACATCTTCATGCCCGGCATGGATGGCGTGGAGACCAGCCGTCTCTGGCGCGACCGAGAGGTCGACATGGCCCATGGCCAGCGCAGCATTCTGGTGGCGTTGACAGCCAACGCCGGCGACGAGGATCGCTATCGTTTTCATCAGGCCGGCATGGATGATTACCTGGCCAAGCCCTATCGCCCCCAGGCGCTGGCCGACCTGGTGCGTCGCTGGCTGCCAGCCTTCCTGGAGCCCGGGCCGGCATGAACCTGCTGACGAGCCTTGCGAGCTGTCTGACGGTTGTCTGGCATAGGCTTGGCTTCGACGCTGCAACGCTTCACCGCCATCCTGCCGCCGGCAGTGAGGCTCGAGTTCCTCCTATGATCGCTAAGTTACTCAAAGGTCTTCCATGCTGAGCTATCCCGATATTGATCCCGTGGCCATTTCCCTCGGGCCTTTCCAGGTCCACTGGTATGGCCTGATGTACGTCGTCGGTTTTGTCGCCGCCTTGTTCCTGGGGCGCCAGCGTGCCGAGCGCATCGGCCTGACCCGTGACGATATCGGTGATCTGATCTTCTACGCCGCCATCGGCGTGGTGGTTGGTGGCCGGCTCGGCTATGCGCTCTTTTATGGTATGCCCCAGTGGTTCGCTGACCCGCTGTGGATTTTCCGTGTCTGGGATGGCGGCATGAGCTTCCATGGGGGCCTGGTCGGGGTGCTGCTCGCCGCACTGTGGTTCGCCAGGAAGAAAGGGCTCGCCTTCTTAACGCTGACCGACTTCGTCGCGCCCCTGGTGCCGATCGGCCTTGGGGCTGGGCGCATCGGTAATTTCATCAACCACGAGTTGCCAGGCCGCGTCACCGACCTGCCCTGGGGCATGCCCTTTCCCGGCATGGGGCCAGAGCCGCGCCATCCCTCGTCCCTCTACGAGGCGTTTCTGGAAGGCGTAGTGCTCTTCGTCGTGCTGTGGTGGGTCTCGGCCCGGCCGCGCGCCCGCGGGCTGGTCTCCGGGCTCTTCCTCGCGCTCTACGGATTGTTCCGCTTCCTGGTGGAGTTCGTGCGCCTGCCCGACGCCCACATCGGCTACCTGGCCTTCGGCTGGGTGACCATGGGCATGCTGCTGACCCTGCCGATGATCGCCGCCGGCATCACACTGATTGCCTGGTCGCGTGGTCAACCGGTTGATGCAAAGTTGTAGACCTATGATTTATGGGTGGTCCGACGTGTAGGTGATGGAAATGGAGGTTGAGCATGCGGCTTTCTGACGAGCAGATCGCGATCATCAAGCGGACCGCGGCTGAAGTGTTTGGCGATGAGGTGGGTGTCAGCCTGTTCGGCTCTCGTTTGGAGGATGACACCAGGGGAGGAGACATTGATCTGCTGGTGGAAAGCCCTCGCGAGATAGAGAACAAGGTGGAGAAGACGCTGACCCTCACGGCACGACTGCAACTGCGCATCGGGGATCGGCCGATCGACATTCTGGTGATCGACCCCTCTACCGCCTTGAACCCCGTTCATCGCCACGCCATGCAGACAGGGCAGCGGTTATGACCCATGACAAGAAGCAGCTGCTGCCTATCGATCGGTTTCTCTGGTCTCTGGATATCGTCGAGCGCGAGGGACGTCATCTCCGCTATAGCTGGGAGACGTTGTTCGGCAGTGGTAACGTTCTGGATAGTGATTGGGTCTTAGGCCTCGACCAGCACCCGGAGGAGGCCGTCAGGCTGGAGGCGTTCTGGATACCTCGTTGCCCGAGCCGCTGGTGCTGCCGGATCAACATCAGCAGTGAGTTCCTGTAGAATCCTCTGCCCATTTACCAGCCATGATGCCGCCGTGACCGACGATACCCTGCCCGCTCTCGAACAGCCCTATCTCGACCTGATGCGCCAGGTGCTCGACCGCGGCGTTGAGCGCGACGACCGCACCGGCGTCGGTACGCGCTCGCTGTTCGGTCATCAGATGCGCTTCGATCTTTCCCGCGGCTTCCCGCTGGTTACCACCAAGAAACTTCACCTGCGCTCGATCATCCATGAGCTGCTGTGGTTCCTGGCCGGCGACACCAACATCGCCTACCTGAAGGAGAACGGGGTGCGCATCTGGGACGCGTGGGCCGATGAGAGCGGCGACCTCGGCCCGGTCTACGGCTACCAGTGGCGTAGCTGGCCAGACCCCCGCGGCGGCCACGTCGATCAGATCGCCAAGGTGCTCGAGCAGATCCGCGAGACCCCTCAGTCGCGGCGGCTGATCGTCTCAGCCTGGAACCCGGCGCTGGTGGACGAGATGGCGCTGCCGCCGTGCCACTGCCTGTTCCAGTTCTATGTGGCCGAGGGGCGGCTCTCCTGCCAGCTCTACCAGCGCAGCGCCGACATCTTCCTGGGCGTGCCCTTCAATATCGCAAGCTACGCGCTGCTCACCCAGATGATCGCCCGGGTCTCGGGGCTCGAGCCTGGCGACTTCGTACACACCCTGGGCGATGCCCACCTCTACCTCAACCACCTCGAGCAGGCCGAGGAGCAGCTCTCGCGCACACCGCGCGTGGCACCCCGGCTGGTGCTCGACCCCGGCGTCGATGATCTTTTCGGTTTCCGCTTCGAGCATATCGCCATCGAGGGCTACGACCCGCACCCCCATATCAAGGCCGAGGTGGCGGTATGAGCGAAGCCGATGACATGACCAACGAGACGCTGATTCCCGTGGCGATGATCGCCGCCATGGCCAAGAACCGGGTGATCGGCGTGGACAACCAGCTGCCATGGTATCTGCCGGAAGACCTCAAGTTCTTCAAGCGCATGACCCAGGCCAAGCCGCTGGTGATGGGCCGCAAGACGTATCAATCCATCGGCCGGCCGCTGCCCGGGCGGCTCAATATCGTGGTGACCCGCGACCCCGGCTTTCACCATGACGGTATCCGGGTTTGCCACGATCTCGCCGCCGCGCTGAGCCTGGCCGACCAGCAGGCCACCATCGACGGCGTCGATGAGATCATGGTGATGGGCGGCGCGCAGATCTACGCTCAGGCGCTGCCCTACGCCAGTCGGCTCTACATCACCGAGGTGGATGTCGAGGTGGAGGGCGACGCTCGTTTCCCCGAGCTCGACATCGCCGAGTGGCAGGAGGTGCAGCGTGTGCCCGGCGAGCCCGCCGAGGGCCAGCCGGCCTACCAGTTCGTGCAGTACCGTCGATGTTAAGGGCATCGATGTTACGGGCATCGCCGCTGATGGCGTTGCCGGCCGGTAACATTTGTCACCACGCCATACCTGGCACAGACTGAACAGCAGGTGTCGTGGTCGGCGACAGTCGGCTGCGGCCCCAGGAATCACCGGGAAGGTGCATGGGAGGACCAGGACGTGATCGAGGAACGCTCAACCCGCCTGCTGGAACAGCTGGAGCGCCGCGCTGCGGCGTTGCTTGGCGTATTGCGGGAATCCCGCGTCCAACAGGATGCTCTGCATACCCGGCTGGTCGAGCTGGAACGCCGTCGAGTCGAGCTGGAGGCAAACAATGCCGAGCTGGCCGCCGAGGCGCGCGAGGAACAGGCCGGCCGGGAGGCCCAGGCTCAGCGCTGCGTCGAACTGGAAGCACGTCTCGTTGAGCTGGAAGCCATCCGCCTGGAGCTCACCGAGGAGAACCGTGAGCTCGATGAACAGAATCGCGAACTCGAGGCGCACAACCGCCGCCTGCTCGAGCGCGAACCCGTCGAGTCCGGTGCGCCGCTCTTCCATCGTCAGTCGCGGCGCGCCCAGGGGCTCTCCGCGCTGATCGGCCATCGTCCCGGAAAATCTGAGGCTGACGTCGCCGCTTGGGAGCAGCCCGCCACCTCGGAGACGAGTGCCTCTTCGGCGTCGGAACCGGTTCCAGGTGCCGCTGAGCCCGTTGCCGAACCGAACATGCCATCCGCGCCTCTTCCTGGAGAAGCGCCTCCTGGCGAGACGATATCCGAAGAAGCGCCATCGCCCCAGGCGCTGCTGGACCAGTGGTACCAGCGCTACTCCACGACCTTCTTCAAGGGCCATACCCGGCCGCTCCAGGTGGGCATTCACGAGGCGCTCACCGCCCGCGAGCCCTGGCCCGAGAAGCTGGTGCGCCGGGCGCTGGCCTGCTACGTCAACCTGCCGCGCTACCTCAAGTCGGTGCGTGTAGGCGCCGAGCGCCTCGACCTGGGCGGTGAGCCGGCTGGCCGGGTAGATGCCGCTGCCGCCGAGCATGCTCGCAAGAAGCTAGAACGCTTGCAGGCCGACCGCCGCCAGCGGGGTCGCGTGGCCCGGCAGCGCGGTAACAAGAAGGGGGATGCCGCCAAGGGCGGCAAGCCCTCGGCCGAGGCCCCCGAGCCCGAGGCTGCCAAGGCGGCCGCCCCCTCCCTCAGACGGGCTCCCGCCGCGGCCGAGAGTGCCGGACAAGACGCCCCGACGGGCAGTGAACCCGCTACCCTGGAAGAGAAGCTTTCCGCACTGCTCGCCAAGCACAACCAGCACTGAGCCGTTGACTTGTCTTTGTCATATTCGCGGGGCATGATGAACTTGCTCATCGTGCCAGGTGCTTGATTCGCATGCCGGATCGCCATGGCAGGCCGAGCAGGCACCGGGTTCGCCGGGATGGCGGCTGCATCGCAAGGGCAGGGGGGAGCGCCGAAGGGGGAAGGTGCGCAACGAAGGAAAACAGTGTTTTTTCTTGTTGCGTTCCCGTATATCCCGGTATAGAGTTCTTCTTGCGAGCATTGGACTATAACAAGGCTTTGCCGAGGTCTGGCTCGCGACCTGCCACCTCCCGGGAGGGAGCCTGCAGGCACGAGAACCGGCACCAAGACCGGCCAAGCCCGCTGACCCGCTCATCAAGAACGGGCAGCCACGATCGAAACAGCAAGCTAGTCAATAAGGAACTATCGCAATGAAAAAGACACTGTTAGCGACTGCTATCGCCGCCTCCCTGGCCGCTTCCGGCGCCCAGGCAGCTACCGTCTACAACCAGGACGGCACCAAGCTCGACATCTACGGCAACATCCAGATTGCCTACTACAACACCGATTCAGCCGTAATTCTTGAAGATCCTGAGACGGGTGAGTTGGATGGCACTACTGAGTCTTCCGACAGTATTGCCGATAACGGCACCACCTTCGGCTTTGCCGCCGAGCACGTCATCTACGACGGCCTCACCGGTTATATGAAGCTCGAGTTTGACGACATCCAGGCCGACGAGATGAAGACGGCCAACGATGCTACCGATTCCGGTGACCAGGCCTACGTCGGTCTGAAGGGCAACTTCGGTGACGTCCGCCTGGGCTCCTACGACCAGCTGATCGACGACTGGATTCAGGATCCGATCACCAACAACGAAGGCTTCGACGTTTCCGATTCCACTGTCGCTGCTGGGGCTGGTGGTATCCGCGAGACTGACAAGGTGACCTACACCTCGCCGTCCTTCAGCGGCATGCAGTTCGCCGTGGGTACCCAGTACAAGGGGGATGCCGAGGCTGAAAACATCTCTGGCTCTGGCAACGCCTCCTTCTTCGGCGGCGCCAAGTACACCGCCGGCGCCTTCTCCATCGCCGCCGTCTACGACAATCTGGACAATGTTCAGTATCAGGATATTAACACTGGTGAAGTCGACAGCGTGGGTGACCAGTATGGTATTACTGCCCAGTACACCGTCGACACCCTGCGCGTGGCACTGAAGCTGGAGCGCTTCGATTCCGATATCTCTGACGGCGACAGCACCAACTTCTACGGTCTGGGTGCGCGCTACGGCTACGGCAACGGCGATATCTACGCCGCCTACCAGTATGTCGACGTGGGCGCCGGCACCTTCTTGAGCGAGCTGGACGAGACCGTTCAGGACGAGCAGGATCGTGACGAGACCTACAACGAGGTCATCCTCGGCGCCAACTACAACATCTCCGATGCCATGTACGTCTGGTCCGAAGTGGCGTTCTATGATCGCGAATTCGACGAAGACGACGGTGTCGGCGTCGGCGTGACCTACTTGTTCTAAATTCTCTGGCAGGGCAGCCCTGCTCGATGAGTGGAACACCGAAAGCCGATCCTCAGGGGTCGGCTTTTTTATTGTCTGATGAGAGGTCCCATGAAACAGCCGATTTTCACTGCCAGCCTGCTGGCGCTGGGCCTGTCCTTCGGCAGCGCCGCGGCGCTGGCCAGCGAAATGGAAGAGCGTTTCCGTGAAGAGGGCAAGCAGCTCGACCTCACCGGCTTCCTGCAGTCTGAGAACGATGCCCGCAGCCGCAGCTTTCTCTACGGTAGCCCCAATGAGCATGACTTCACGGTCAACGAGGCCGGCCAGTATCTCTTCGAGAGCCGCGTGCCGGGTGGGTTTTCCGAAGACTACCGCGTAGCCGCGGTGCTGCTGGACGACCAGGGGCGAGAGATCGCGCGTGGCGAGGCACTGGGGCAGAATGGCGGGCTGGCCATGCGGCAGCGCCTGCAGCCGGGTGACTACACGCTACGCGTGGAGGGCCGCAAGTACGGCACTCGCAGCAGGGCAGGCAACAGCTTCTATATCACCGTTACGGGCCTGGATGACCAGGGCCGCCCAGTGGAAGATGGCATCAGCGACGGCGAGGGGTTTGCCTTTATAGGTAACGGCCGCGAGAGCAGCCGTAGCGTTTTCGTGCGCGGCGAGGATAGCGTGGCCACCCTCGGCGGTTCGCGCCAGGAAGCCGCTGCGGCAGCGAGCACGGCAGGCGCTGCCGGGGCGGCCGCTTCTGCCGAAGGCCAGTCGTCCGAGGTAGCCGATACCGAGGCGCAGGCGACTCAAGCCCCGGCGGCGGAAGCCGCCGAGACCTCACCGCGGCGTTTCGAGACCATCGTCACAGACGTCAAGATCCGCGCAAGCGGTGAGAAGTTGACGTTCGACATGGCCGAGCGCGGCATCGTAGCCATCACCACCTCGACCTACCCCACGGGTTACGAGGATACCTACCGGATCAAACTCGAGGTGCTGGACGAGAACGGCCGCGTGGTGGCGGAAGGCGCCGGTGAGGGCTTCGACGGCGACGTCGACATGACTACCGAGCTGGCGCCAGGCCGTTATCGCATTCGCGTGCAGGGCCAGAAGTTCGGTTCCTCCATGACAGGCGTCAACAACTACGAGCTCAAGGTGCAGCAGCTGAACCGGCGCTAATCCTGAGACCGGGGCGTCCCGGGCAGGAACGCCCCGGTCAGGAATGCCTTGGTTAGCAATAGTGCAACGCCATAAAAAGATCCCGGCGCCTTTGCGCCGGGATCTTTCCTGTCAGGCATTGCTGAAGGGATGGCCCTCAAGCGTCCTGATCGTCCAACATCATCTGGATCATTTCCTCGAGCTGTTCGACCTTCTGCTCGAGCGCTTCCACCTTACCTTCCTGTTCGGCGGTCTGGATGTAGTCGTCGTTGATCTTTTCCATGTGCTCTTCGACGGCCTTGGAATCCATGGCGAGGGCGGAACCGGCCATCATCAGGCTGGCGAGCAGTGCAGCGGTCAGAAGCTTCATGTTCATGGTGACACCTCTTGAACGTGTGTAGTTGAACAGACCTGACGTCAGGTCTTGCTGCTTGGTGTCACGACATCGCTCAGCCTTACAAGGGATGAGGAGGTGCTGTCGCCGTCTCGCTAGAGACCACCTCAGTTCAGCCCGGACGTCCGAATTCAGGCGCGAGTCGATGATGCTGGCAGCATGGTTTCTTTACCGGCTGCCGAGGTGGACGTTCACCTGTCATGAAAAAAGCCCCGACCGAGTGGGCCGGGGCGCAAGGATCGAATAGGCAGTTGCTTGTGCTGTAAAGCGCTATCGCAACGATGGCGGGAGCTGGCCCCGCCATCGGATTGGTTTAGAAGCTGTACTTCACCATGCCCTGCAGGCGCACGGCGTCGCCCTCGTCGCCATTGTGGGTTTCACGAGTATGGTAACCGGCTTCAACGCCATAGCTGATGCGCGCCGCGGGCGACCACATGTAGTTGAGATAAATGCTTTCCACCGTGTCGGTAGTGGTAGTGGACAAGGCGCCTTCGTCAACGCCGCTATCAAGATCTGCCGTAGCGATGCCGTAGGCCAGGTTCACGCTGCCGGAACCCGCCGCCATGCTCACACCGAAGGTGCCGCCTGTGCCCTCGATGCCTTCCACATCGCCGTTATTATCAATGTAGCCGGCTTGGCCCGGTGAGCCGTACAAGTAGCCGCCCAGGCCGTCACCATGGGTGATCGCACCGCGGATTGTGACACCTTCAGCGACTTTTGCGCTGGCTTCCAGATTGATACCCCAGCCAAACGCGCTTTCATCGCTGTCATTGGCGCTGTTGTAATACTCGATCTCGCGCATGACGGCGGAGGCGCCGTAGCTCACATCGCCGGTGCCGGCATGATAACGCAGCGTCAGGTCGGGCAGGCCGCTCTTGACATCATCATTGACGTTGAGACGGTTATCCATGTCGATATTGCTGCCGATAGTGCCTGGCTCTTCCAGTGCGACCGAGAAGCCGCCGGTGGTGTAGCGCAGCTGGGATTGACGACCGATGTTGCCCTGGCCCACCTGGCCAAGGAAATCGATGGTCGGGGTGGTGCCCAGGAAGCCGCCGAAGTTGGTCCAGGTCTGGCCGGCCAGGATGCCGTTCCAGCTGCCGTAGGCATGGCGCAGGCGCAGGTCGGGGTTACCGGTTGCACTGCTACCGAAGAAGTCACCCTCAATGGTGGTTTTGAGAGTGCTGCCATTCATGGGAGTGGAGGTCCTGAAGCCGATACGGCTCTGTCTGGCGTGGAAGTCGGTATGGCCATCAGGACCATCGACGCCATCCAGACGGATGGCGCTGTGCCTTACGGTATCGCCCATGTTGGCATCGACGTCATGGATGATGTCCAGTTTGACATAACCAGAGACGCTGGCAGTGGTGTCACCTACCTCGAAATCGTATGCGTGGGAAGCGCTGGCTACTGCCAGGGCCAGGGCGCTGGCGGAGAAGAGGGCGGTCTGCTTGAGGCGATTTTGAATTGTCACTTGCTGTTCCTTTCGATGCGTGACTGCCCCTGCGGGAGGCAGATCGATTTATTGTAGTGACCTTGACGTAAACGTCAGGCACTCGTACTGCGAAAACTTCCGTTGACGTCAGGTGCTAACATAGCGACCTTAAGGAATCGTGACAATTGCGAGATGTACAGATTGCGACAAAAGGATGAGGAACTTTTCTGTAAGGTCCGCTGTGATGAGGCGGCCCGGTAATCTGGCCGCAGCGTTCCAGCCAGGGCGTCACATCGTCCAGCAGGGCCTGGGCATCTCGCATTTCACCGGGTGGCTCATGCGGCATCCTGACCCATTCCCGGTCATTTCATCACGACTTAATATTCCCGTGCCTTATAAATAAATTCCAGAGAGTACGGGACCATGACCACGCCACTTCTCCGCCGCCTGACGATGATGGCCTGCATCGCCGCCTGGGGCGGTGCCGCCCACGCCGAGACCGAGACCCTCGCCACCATGATCATCGAGGGTAGGGCCACCGTGCCCGGTGAGCTCTCGCTCTTCCCCCGGCAGTCGCCGGCGCCGGCGGCCGATGCCGGCGAGTGGCTGCGCCGCATCAACGGTATCGAGGCGATCCGCATGGGCGGTCACGGCCTCGATCCGGTGATTCGCGGCCAGCAGGGCAATGCGCTGAATATCCTGGTGGACGGTGGCTACGTCTTTGGCGGCTGTCCCAACCGCATGGATCCACCCACCGCCTATGCACCGCTGCACAGCTTCGACCGGGTGACGGTGAGCAAGGGCGTGACGACCCTGCAGCATGGGGCTGGCGGCAGCGGCGGCACCGTGCTGTTCGAGCGCACCGTGCCGGACTTCGAGGGCCGCGACGTGCAGCAGCAGGGCAGCGTGGGGGCGAGCTTCGACGACAACGGCGAGCGGGCCGGTCTCTACGCCCACCTGGTGGCCGGCAACGAGAACGGCTACTGGCGGCTGTTCGGCGAGCGCCAGCAGGCCAACGACTACGAAGATGGCGACGGCCGGCGCATTCACAGTGGCTTCGAGACCACTAGCGGTGGCCTCACCCTGGGCTTCACGCCTACGGCCGACACCGAGGTGGCAGTTGGCTATGAGGGCGTGCGGGAACGCGACGTCAAGTTCGCCGGGGCCGGCATGGACTCCCCCCAGAGCGACAACGATACCGTTCGGGCCCGCCTCGACCACGCCTTCTCCGACACCCTGCGGATGGAGAACCGCCTGCAGTTCACCGCCATCGATCATGTGATGGATAACTATTCGCTGCGAGAGCCGCCCGTGAAGAAGGGGATGCCCATGAAGATGCGCTCGCCCACCGAGTCCGACACCCTCACCTGGAAGAGCATGGCCGTGCAGCAGTTGGCCGACAGCGACCTGCGGGTCGGGATCAACGTGCTCCAGAATGCCCGCGACGCGCGGATCATCAACGACACCGCCGACAAGGTGGCCTTCCTCTCCTGGCCCGACGTGACCACCCGTCAATCCGGGGTGTTCGCCGAGTTGGACCACTACCTGGGCGAGCGCACCACCCTGAGCGGTGGCCTGCGCGTTGACTATTCCGAGGCCAGCGCCGATGCCGCCGACCAGGCCAGCGATACCGGCGTGGTGGCGGCCGATCTCTACCGCCGCGAATATGGCGTGGCGGGCGATCTGGATCATGATGCCTGGCTGGTGGGCGGTTTCCTGCGCGGCGAGCAGCGCCTCAACGACACCGACACCCTCTACGCCAGCCTGAGCCGTGCCGAACGCGATGCCGACGCGACTGAACGCTATTTCGCCAAGGGCGACTGGGTGGGCAACCCCCGCCTCGACCCTGAGGTGCATCATCAGCTGGACCTGGGCATCGAGCGTCGGCTTGAAGATGCCGGTTTCGAGGTAGCAATCTTTGCCGATCGGGTTGACGACTATATTTATCGTGACAACCGCACAAATGGGGTAAGTACCTACCGCAATATTGACGCCACCCTCTATGGCATGGAGCTCTCCGGTCACCTGCGCTGGGCCGGGCACTGGGAGACGCGCGGCCAGTTGAGCTGGGTGCGCGGCGACAACCTGGACGACGGCGGGGCTCTGGCCGATATCGCGCCGCTGCGCGGCCGGCTCTCGCAGTTCCATGTGCGCAAGGCCTGGGAGGCCGGCCTCACCGCGCGCTTCTCCGACGCCCAGGACCGCCTGGGACCGGACGAGGTGGCCACCTCGGGCTACGTGGTGCTGGATGCCGAGGCGGCCTGGCACTGGCAGGCCATGACGCTGCGCGCCGGCATCAGCAACCTGCTCGACAAGACCTATAGCGACTTCCTCAACCGCAACCGCAGCGCCGGCGACCCCTTCCTGTCAGAGGACCCGGAGAGCCTGGCCCTGCCGCTGAACGAGCCCGGCCGCAGCCTCTGGGTGGGTGTGGACTATACCTTCTAGGCTGGTGGCGTTGCTGGCAGGCGTGCCCAGTCAGCAGGAAAGCACGACTCTCCTCAGCTGACCGCCTCCGCCAGCCGCTGCGCCCCGATGCGTCGGCGCGCGAAACCTTGCCAGGGATCCTCGATCTGGGCGAGGCGCTGGAAGGCGTTCTTGAGGGTATAGCGGTCCGGCGTCAGGTCGGCGTGTTCCAGTTCGTCGGCGCGGATCGGCATCGCGACCGGGGCGCCTTTCCTGGCGCGCACCGAGTACGGCAGGACCGCCGTCTGTCCGTAGTCGTTGCGCAGCACGTCGATGAAGACCTTGTTGCCGCGCTTGTCCTTGCGCTGTTCCAGCGTGGTCTCCTCGGGCATCTCGTCGTAAAGCCTGCGAGCGAGTGTGGTCGCCCACGCCTTGACCGTGGCGAAGGGGCGTTCGGGACGAAGGGGGAGATGGGCATGCAGGCCCGACGAGCCCGTGGTCTTCCAGAATCCAGGGAGTTCCCTCTCTTCCAGCAGCGCGTTGAACGTCAGCGCGACCTTGCGCACCTTGTCGAAATCGTCATCGGAGGGGTCGAAGTCGACAATGATCTGGTCGGGGTTTTCCATATCCGCCTGCGTCGAGAGCGCCGCATGAAGCTCGATCACGTTCTGTCCGGCGAAGTACACCAGGTCCGCCGCCTCGTCGGCGCTGGACATGAGGGCGGCCTCCCGGCCGGCTTCGCGGGTAGGTACCTTAATACGCGTGATGAAGTCAGGGAAATGATCGGGCGCGTTCTTGTTGAAAAACCCCGCTTCCTCGATGCCCTCTGGAAACACGCGCAGCGTCAACGGGCGGCCCTTGGCATAGGGCAGCAGCCGCGGAGCAATGCGCGCATAATAGTCGGCGAGGTCGCGCTTGGTGATGCCTGCGGCGGGAAACAGTACCTTGTCGGGGTGGGATATCTCGATCTCGTCGGGCGTCATCGGGCGCTCTCCTTCCTGACCTCTTCCGGTGCCTTGTCGTCGCGCAGGCCGAGGAAGCGC
Organism: Halomonas sp.; assembly: GCF_034520545.1. Lineage (GTDB taxonomy): Bacteria > Pseudomonadota > Gammaproteobacteria > Pseudomonadales > Halomonadaceae > Halomonas. The sequence continues at coordinate 1,103,097 of NZ_JAXHNN010000010.1, read as the reverse complement.
GGATGCCGAAGGCGGCCCGCCTGCGTCCACTCCGTGAAGCCCACCTCGGCGACGAAGATCGGCTCGATCCAGTGGATGGCCTCCTCTTCCGCTACGTCATCGGCGTAGGGCGAGGTCTTGCGCTCCTTGCGCTGCATCGCCGCGTGGAAGTCCTTCAGAAACGCTTCGTCGAAGCCGGTGCCCACGCGGCCTGCGTAGCACAGCTTGCCGTCCTCGTAGTAGCCGAGCAGCAGCGCGCCGAAGCCGACCCGTTCGCCCTTTGGCTCGGTGTAGCCGGCGATCACCATTTCCTGCCGGTGCCCGCACTTGAACTTCAGCCACTTGCGCGAGCGCTTGTGCACGTAGCCGGAGTGGGCATCCTTGGCGATCAAGCCCTCCCAGCCCTTTTGCGATGCCTCCTGGAGGTAGGCCTCTCCCTCCTCGTTACGATGGGGCAGAAGACGTAACGGATCCTCGCCCTTGATGGCCCTGTGCAGGACCTTCTTGCGCTCACGCAGGGAAAGGTCGGTCAGGTCGTAGCCGTCGAGATAGAGGATATCAAAGACGTAGCCGTAGACAGGGCACTCCCTGAGCATCTCCCCACCGGGATCCTTTCTGTGGATGCGTTGCTGCAGCCGCTTGAAACTCGTCACCCTGCCGTCGAAGGTCACGATCTCCGAATCGAGGATGCAGCTGGCGTCGAGCCTGCCCACGGCGTCCGCGATCTCGGGGTAGGTGGCGTTTTTCTTCTTCTCGTTCCGCGAGTAGAGCGTCACCGTGCGCCCCTTCTTGTGCAGCAGGCAGCGCTCGCCGTCCAGCTTGCGCTCGAAGATCCAGTCGGGGTCGGAAAAAGGTGCGTGTACCAGGGTCGCCTTCATCGGCTCGACGAAGCCGGGTTGCGGCGCCTTCTTCAGCCTCGAACGCGCCTCCTCGGGAAGCGCCGCCAGGGCGTCATGCATCTTCGTCCTCCTCCGACGCGATCTCCTCCAGCGAGCGGCCTGTCTTTACCGAGTCCGGCTCGGTGCTCGTCGGCTTGCGGCGTGCATCGGCGTGCTCGTCGTCCAGCTTGAAGATCACCCACTGCTCCTTGCCCTCGCGCGTGCCCGTGCGCGCCATGGCGTAGCCGCCCTTGAGCTTCTCGCCGTCGAGCGCGAACTTGAGCGCGCCGCTCTCGCGAGCGTCCTCCATGCTCTGCTTGTCATCATCGAGAAGCGGCTCGTAGGTTCCCCGATCCCAGACCATCACTGTGCCGGCGCCGTACTGGCCTTCGGGAAGGACGCCCTCGAAGTCGGCGTAGTCGAGCGGATGGTCCTCCACCCGGATCGCCAGCCGCTTTTCGTTGGCGGCGGTGGAGAGGCCCTTCGGCACGGCCCAGGAGGCCAGGGCATCACCGATGCGCAGGCGAAAGTCGTAATGCAGCTGGCTGGCGTCGTGCTTGTGGATGACGAACGTACGTTGCTTGCCCACCTTGCCTTCCTCGCCTTCGGGTTCGATGTCGCGCTCTCTCTTGACTATAGGCGCTGGCGCTGGTGGCAAAAAGGGATGACGTTTTTTTGGTAAAGCGAGCACGAGGGCCTTTGTTGTTCCCTGGCGCGTCGAGGTGGTGTTCCACTGGTTCTCAGGCTGCTCTGGTGCTGATCGACCGGGATCATTTCAAGGCGGCCAACGCTATACTCGACCACCAGGCCGGAGACGAGAGCATCGTGCGCTTCACCGAACACCTCCGAAGACGAAGACCTGACTGCTGTTCTCAAGAATATGCAGCAACAGCAGGTGCAGCGGCTGCTGGTGCTTAACAATGCTACCGACAAGGATCTTGTGGGTATTGTCACCATCGGTGACGTTGCCGATCACTGTCATGATGAGGATCTGGCCAAGGAGTTAGTCGCCAGCGCCCGTCATTACTCTTGAGAGGCCTTTATCTTCGCGATCAGGTTCGTCATAACGACGTGTTCCGACATCGTTGATTCAACCTCGGGGTAGGCCACCCCTTCGATTATGTCGCGTAAATATGCCAAGTCTTGTCCACGGCCATATCGGGACGTCATCGGACCATTGGCATGGCCGAGTATCCAACTGATGTCGTCGTCACGGATGGTCTCGCCTCCTGGCATCTTCCCGCGCCGGGCCGCTTCGGCAAAGGTGTGTCGGAAGGAGTGGAATGAAATACTCGTTCCGTTAACCTGCTACTGGCCTGAGAGTTGACTAAAAGACAAGCTGGATAACAGGCAGTGCTACTAAAACTAGGGGGCGAGCTAGGGGGCGGAAGCGATTTTGAGGGTGCTGGAGAGGCGAGAGATGCAGACAACTCATTGATTTTCTTGGTGCCCCCACCAGGATTCGAACCTGGGACCTTCCCCTTAGGAGGGGGACGCTCTATCCAGCTGAGCTATGGGGGCGCGACGGAGCGAAGTATAAGCGCCTGAACCGCCGAGATAAACCCGTAGCGAGCCACGGCCCTGTCGCGGGCCATGAGTCTGGCGTGATTCCCGGGTAGAATGCGCGGCAAATCCGTGACCGGTGGCCGGCATGTCTGAATCCGCTTCCCCTCTCTCGCCGGCTGGTGACCGCCATTTCGACGGCCTGGCCGACAAGTTCGCTTCGAGCCTCTATGGTGGGGCCCGCGGCGAGCTGCGGCTGGCGCTGCTCGATCACCTGCTACCCGAGATGCTCGACCTCCATGGTCAGCCACTGCTCGACGTGGGTGGCGGCCTGGGTCAGCAGGCTGAATGGTTCGCCGCGCGTGGACACGCCGTGACCCTGGCCGAGCCCGCCGGAGACATGCTGGCTCGGGCGCGGGAGCAGCTGGCAGGCCATGATGTAAGCCCGCTGCAGGCGCCGCTTCAGGCGTTGCCCGAGATGGCACCAGGCCCCTGGCCGCTGATCGTCTGTCATGCCGTGCTGGAGTGGCTGGCGGATCCGCGCCGGGCCCTGGCCACCCTGGCCAATCTGCTGGCGCCGGGTGGACAGCTCTCGCTGATGGTGTTCAATCGCGATGCGCTGAGGCTGTCCAACGTGGTCAAGGGCAACCTGGAGAAGGCCCTGGCCGACCGGCTCGAGGGCAAGGGGCTGCGCAAGCGGTTGACGCCGATCTCGCCGCTGACCCATGGCCAGATCGAGGCCTGGAGCGGCGAGAATGGCCTCGCGATCCGGGAAGTAGCGGGCATCCGGGTCTTTGCCGACTACCTGCGCCGACCCCCGGAGAGCGATGCCGACCGCGAGCAATTGCTGGCGCTGGAGCAGCGCTACTGCCGCGTCGATCCCCATTGGCGGCTGGGCCGCTACTTGCTCTATACCTTGGAGCGCCCCATACGCTCCTCCGAAGAGGCCACCGCATGAGTCCCGAGACCCCCGTCTGCCAGCTGCTGGCACGACAGGACGCCGACTACCGAGGCTGGCTGTGGGTGGCTCCGCCGCGGGATTCCTGGCTGGAGGAGGGTGAGAGTGAGGGGAGTTTGCTCTCCGCCGACCAGGCCCTTCTCACGACGTGGCGAACCCGTGGGCTGACGGCGCACTCACCCTTCGATGGCGTCGACCTGGCCCCCCGGGGGGCGGTGCTGTTCTGGCCCAAGAGCCACGCCCTGGGCGAATGGTGGCTGCTGTGGCTCTGTGCCCATCTGCCGCCGGGCACCCCACTGCAGCTGGTGGGAGAGAATCATGGCGGCATCAAGCGGGTCCTCAAGGCCCTGGCGGCCCTGGGGCTGGGCTGTCGCAAGCTGGACAGCGCCCGGCGCTGCGGTCTCTATGAGACCCGTCTAGACCGGGTGGGCATCGATCCGAACGCCGTCTGGACCGCCTTCGAGGCCGATCTGGGAGGCGAGAGTCTGCGTCTGGTCAGCCATCCCGGGGTGTTCGGCCACGGCAAGCTGGACGACGGCACCCGGCTGATGCTGGAGACGCTGCCCGCTGTTCTTCCTGCGACGGCAGGTGACGTCCTCGATATGGGCTGCGGCGACGGTATCCTGGCGGCCTGGCTGGCCCGGCGCGGGGCGCGGGTCACGGCGGTGGATGTGGGCCAATTCGCGGTGGAGGCGACCCGGCGCACCCTGGCGGCCAACGGCCTCGAGGGCGAGGTCTTGGCAAGCGACGTCTACTCGGCGCTGGGGGCTCGGCGCTTCGATGCCATCGTCAGTAATCCGCCCTTCCACCAGGAGCGGGCGATCGACTATGGCCCGGCGGGGCGGCTGATCCTCGAGGCGCCGGATCATCTGCGACCCGGCGGTCAGCTGCTGCTGGTGGCCAATGCCTTCCTGCCCTATCCGGATCTGCTGGAGCGTGCGTTCGGTGGTTTCGAGGTGCTGGCCGACGACCGGCGGTTTCGGGTCTATCGGGCGGTGAAGGCCTGATCAGGACTGCGGGCCGCGATAGGCGATGTCGGTGATCACGTAGGTGGTCTCGCCGCCCGGGGCGGCCACCGTCACCTCGTCGTCCAGTGCCCTGCCGAGCAGGGCCTTCGCCAGCGGGGCATCCACGCTGATCCAGCGCTTCGTGGTATCGGTCTCGTCGTGACCAACAAGGCGGATGCGCAACTCCTCGCCTTCCTCATCTTCCAGCGTGACGAAAGCGCCGAAGAAGACCTTGCCGGTATCCGCCGGAAGGCGGTCCACCACCGTGAGCTCGTCGAGTCGATTGGTCAGGTAACGGATGCGGGCGATGACCCGATTGAGCTCCTTCTTGTTGTAGGTGTAGTCGGCATTCTCGCTGCGGTCGCCCAGCGCCGCCGCCTCACCTACCTTGGTCGAGAGGGCAGGGCGCTTGATCCGCGAGAGATGGTCAAGAATGCCCCGCAGCCGCTCGGCCCCTTCTACAGTGATCAGGTTGCTCTTGGGTTCCTGGCGCGGATCCTTGGCCGGGTCCCGCCAGCGCGTCATGTTGCGACCTTTCATGGGGTTTCTCGCACTCCGGTATCTGGCGGCGAACATACGCCAAGTAAGCCGTGTAGCCAAGCCGGTTCACAGCTGGGCAAGCTGGCGTAAGCTTGAACGCGGTTGGCATTCGCTGGCAGGGCCACGATAATGAAATATTTTGCGATCCGGAGACTGGCATGAGCGAGAAACGCCCGCCCGCAGACGATCAGGATCTGACCCTCTCGGCGCCCTTCACGGCCGCCGACGTGGACCTTGCCGAGCGTCGCTGCCTGCACCAGGGCTTCTTCCGGCTGGAGGAGCTGCATCTGCGTCATCGCCTCTTCGAGGGCGGCTGGAGCGGCAGGGTGGTGCGCGAGGTGCATCACCGGCACGATGCCGTGGGGGTGCTGCTCTACGATGTGGAGCGTGACAATGTGGTGCTGATCGAACAGTTTCGACCCGGTGCCCTCGATGACCCCGACTCTCCCTGGAAAGTGGAAGTGGTGGCCGGGCTGGTCAAGGCCGGCGAGAGTGTCGCCGAGGTGGCGCGCCGCGAGACCCTGGAGGAGGCCGGCTGCGAAGTGGGCGAGCTGATCGAGTTGCATACCTACTATCCAAGCCCCGGGGCCTGCGACGAGCGGGTTACTCTGTTCTGTGGCCTGGTTGACAGCCGTGGTCTCGGCGGGGTGCACGGGCTCGACGAGGAACACGAGGACATCCGCGTTCATGTGCTACCGTTTACCCGAGCCTGGGAATTGCTGCAGGCCGGTCGACTCGACAATGCCATGAGCCTGATCGGCTTTTACTGGCTGGTCGGTGAACGCGCATCGTTGCGAGCGAGGAGGTAGCGTGCCGAGAAACGCCTATGTCACCGACCTGAAGACACTACAGGGCGAGTGTACCGCCAACTTCATCCGGCTGACCCGGCTGCTGGGCGATCTGGAGGTCGGCGAGACCCGCGAGGTCGAGCTGGTCACTCATGGCCGGCGCGTGGGTGAACTGTGCCTCAAGCTCCAGGAGCGTGCCCCCTATACCAGTATCGTACGGGTTTCCCAGCGCGGCATCCTCGATTCGCTGATCGAGACCCCGCGCATGCGGGTGCACCTCTATCACGATGTACGCATGGCCGAGGTCACCGACTTCCAGCGCCAGCGTCACTTCGACGGCCGCTACCGCTATCCCAACTCGCGCATGCACCAGCCCGACGAAAAACTGCAGCTCAACCGATTTCTCGGCGAGTGGCTGGACCATGGCCTGGCTCATGGCCACTCCCTGGACTTGCCCCAGCTGCCCTGATGAAGAAAGCAGCCCTGATGATGAAGGACGCCGAGCCGATGCGACTGGCCCAGATCACCGATTTCCACCTCAAGGCCGACTCCGCGGTCCGCGCCCGGGCGGGCTTCCCGCTGCGCCAGCTTGAGGCCGTGGTGGATGCGGTGAACCGGCAGCGGCCGGAACTGGTGCTTGTCACCGGTGATATCAGCCAGGACGAAACGGCGGCCTCCTACCGGCTGGCGGAGCAAGCGCTGTCCCGCCTCGACGCCCCTTGGTACTGGCTGCCTGGCAACCACGACCAGCCGGCGCTGATGGAAGAGTGTCGCGAGCTTTACGACGAGTTGGACCTGGGTCGCTGGCGGGTGCTGCAGCTGGATACCCATGTCAGTGGCCAGCCCCACGGCGAGTTGGGCGAGAAGGCTTTGGGCGAGTTGGCGACTCGTCTTGCTGCCGATGACCGGCCGACCCTGCTGGCGATGCATCATCCGCCGCTGCCCGTCGGCTCGGCGTGGCTCGACGAGATCGGACTGGCCGATGGCGAGGCCTTCTGGCGTGTTGTCGCACCCCACCGTCAGGTCAAGGCGGTATTCTTCGGCCATGTCCACCAAGCTTTTCATGGCGTCCAGGTCCTGGTTGATCGCGAGGTGTCGGCCTACGGCTGCCCCTCCACCGTCGATCCCTTCCTGCCTGGCTCGTCGACCTTCGCCCTCGATGAGGCTGCGCGTCCCGGCTATCGCCTCATCGAGCTCAGCGAGGGGGAGTTGGAGACCTGGATTAAGCGCATCGACCCGTGATGGACGGATTGTTGATATGGGTATAAAAAGATAGTTATTAATTCTTTTGGGTTATTATCGGTCCGGCGTTACGCTGTCTCGCATTATTACACCCGCCAAACGTCATGCGAGGTAGCCGGGCCATGAGCAGTCTTAACGCACCGTCACGCGAGAGCGCCGTCGAGGCCGCTCTGGCTACGTCGCCAGAGAGGCAGACCCATCTCCAGCAGCTCGAGGCCGAGTCGATCCACATCATCCGTGAGGTGGCCGCGGAGTTCGACAATCCGGTGATGCTCTATTCCATCGGCAAGGACTCCTCGGTGATGCTGCACCTGGCGCGTAAGGCCTTCTACCCCGGGCCGCCGCCTTTCCCGCTGATGCACATCAATACCACCTGGAAGTTCCGCGAGATGATCGAGTTCCGCGATCGCATGGCAGCGGACTCCGGCATGGAGCTGATCGAGCACATCAACGAGGAGGGGCGTGCCGCCGGCATCAACCCCTTCGAGCATGGCTCGAGCGGCTATACCGATGTGATGAAGACCGCCGCCCTGAAGCAGGCGCTGGACAAGTATGGCTTCGACGCCGCCTTCGGCGGGGCGCGCCGCGACGAGGAGGCCAGCCGCGCCAAGGAGCGTGTGTTCTCCTTCCGTGACAAGCATCACCGCTGGGACCCCAAGAACCAGCGACCTGAACTGTGGAACCTCTACAACGCCAGGATCAACAAGGGTGAATCGATCCGCGCCTTCCCGCTCTCCAACTGGACCGAGCTGGATATCTGGCAGTACATCTACCTCGAGGGCATCCCCATCGTGCCACTCTACTACGCCGCACCGCGGCCGGTGGTCGAGCGTGATGGGATGCTGATCATGGTCGATGACGAGCGCATGCCGCTGGCCGAAGGTGAAGTCCCCGAGGACAAGTGGGTTCGCTTCCGCACCCTGGGCTGCTATCCGCTGACTGGCGCGGTTGAGTCACGGGCGGACACCCTGCCGGAGATCATCCAGGAGATGCTGCTGACGCGGACCAGCGAGCGCAGCGGCCGCGCCATCGATCACGACCAGGCCGGCTCAATGGAAAAGAAGAAGCGCGAGGGCTATTTCTGATGTCACACCAATCGACCCTGATCGCCGACAACATCGAGCAGTATCTGCACGAGCACGAGAATAAGGACCTGCTGCGCTTCATCACCTGCGGCAGCGTCGATGACGGCAAGTCGACCCTGATCGGTCGGCTCCTGCACGACTCAAAGATGATCTTCGACGACCAGCTGGCGGCGATCACCCAGGCCTCGAAGAAGAGCGGAACCACCGGCGAGACGGTGGACCTGGCGCTGCTGGTCGACGGCCTGCAGTCCGAGCGGGAGCAGGGCATCACCATCGATGTGGCCTACCGCTTCTTCTCCACCGACAAGCGCAAGTTCATCATCGCCGACACCCCGGGCCACGAGCAGTACACCCGCAACATGGCGACCGGCGCCTCCACGGCGAGCCTGGCGATCATCCTGATCGACGCGCGGTATGGCGTTCAAACGCAAACCAGACGACACAGCTTTATCGCCGACCTGCTTGGCATCCAGCACCTGGTGATCGCGGTCAACAAGATGGACCTGGTGGACTTCGACCAAGCGCGCTTCGACGAGATCGTCGCCGACTACCTGGCCTTCGCCGAGCAGCTTTCCGCACCGGACATCCACTTCGTGCCACTCTCGGCGCTCGAGGGCGACAACGTCGTCAACCGCAGTGAGCGCACACACTGGTACTCTGCCGATGGAGAACCCGGCCCGCCTCTGCTCGAGCTGCTGGAGGGCATCGAGGTCAGCCGCGATCGCAATCTGACCGACCTGCGTTTGCCGGTGCAATATGTCAACCGCCCCGACCTGGACTTTCGCGGCTATGCTGGCACCCTTGAGGCTGGCATCCTGCGCCCAGGTCAGGCGATCAAGGTATTGCCCTCCGGCCGGACCTCGACGGTGGCGCGCATCGTCACCTTCGACGGCGACCTGGAAGCCGCCTGGCCGGGCCAGGCGATCACCGTGACGCTGGAGGACGAGATCGACATCTCCCGGGGCGACTGGATCGTTGCCGCAGATGCTGAGGTGGCCATGGCCGATGCCTTCGAGGCCGATATCGTCTGGATGCATGACGAGCCACTCGCCCCCGGGCGCCAGGTCGATATCCGCCTGGCCGGGCGCTCCGTTTCGGGGCAGGTCGGCGAGATCCTCCATCAGGTGGACGTCAACAGCCTGGAGCGCCTCCCGGCAGAACGCCTCGAGCTCAATGCCATCGCTCGCTGCCGGGTCGAACTGACCGCCGAGGTACCTCTGGATGACTACGCCACCAGCCCGGGCACGGGTAGCTTTATCGTCATCGACCGACTTACCAATGTCACAGTGGGGGCGGGAATGGTCCGCGGCGTCGCTCGCTCAGGAGACCGCCATTCAGGGGAGGTGGACTGGGCCGGCTTCGAGCTGGAGCTCAACGCCCTGGTGCGCAAGTACTTTCCGCACTGGGAGGCGAAGGACATGCGCGAGCTGTTGGGTCGAGTGAAATGAATCGGAGGCCCAGGTCGCCTGCTGCAGCGGGGGGCGAGGGGCCTGGAGGAAGCGGATGTCTCCCTTGTCACGCCTGAGGGTGGCGATACGCCATGTCACCAGCTTCATGAGGCGGTTGGTGTATACCCTCGCCAAGCCGATGAAACGCGATCATGGCCATGGTGGACTAGTGGTGCACCCCTACCGGGGCTACGGCTCACGGGAGAGGGTCTTTCTCATGGGGCGGGTCTACCGCCAGGTGGGGCTCGGCCGGGTGATCCCTCGGCGGGGCATACTTCGTGACCTGGCTGACGTGGTTCGCCGCATCACGCGTCGCGGACAGGCCAATGCCACTGTCGAGGTGCGCCTGGGGGAGGACAGTGCCACCGTCACTACGGATCACGACGGCTACTTCCATATTCAGCTGCCGCTCAGCGGTAATCTGCCAAAGGAAGAGTGCTGGCACCATGCCGACCTACAGGTGAGGGCCAGGAAGGAGACGCCGGTACGCACCACGACCGAGGTCTTCATCCCCGTGCCGGAGACAGACCTGCTGGTGATAAGCGACATCGACGATACGGTGATGTACACCGGTGTCGCCCACAAGCTCGGCATGCTCTACCGGCTCTTCGTCGAGAAGCCCCACCGCCGCACGGCCTTCCCGGGAGTGGCGTCGCTTTACCAGGCCCTGCATCGCGGTGCCGACGAACAGGGCCAGCGGCCCATCCTCTATGTGTCACGGGGGCCCTGGGCGATCTACGAGGTGCTCGAGACCTTCTTTCAGCTTAACCGTATCCCCGTGGGGCCCATCCTCTTCCTGCGCGAGTGGGGCCTGTCGTTGCGCCATCCCTGGCCGCGCCGGGCGGAGGATCACAAGCAAGCGGTGATCACCCGCATGCTGGCCCTGTTCGAGGGCATACCCTGCATCCTGGTGGGCGACAGTGGCCAGCACGATCCCGAGGTCTACAAGCGGATCGTCGAGGAGCATCCCGGCCGCATCGAGGAGATCTACATCCGCCGGGTGGATGACAAGCCGGATCGGGAGCGCGCCATCGAGGCGCTGCGGGACCAGATACGCCATACCCGATGTGAACTCATCCTGGCGGCTGACAGTCTGCTGATGGCGGAACATGCCCATGCGCGGGGCTATATCTCCATCCACGGCCTGGAAGCCGTTCGCCGGGACGTGATGGAGCCAGACAGAGACACGCCTTGATCTGTCCCGTGATCACGCCCTAGGAGACCTCACATGGTGGTACTGCTGATTGCCCTGCTGCTGGCCCTCTTCCTGCTGCCCAACGTCTGGGCAAAGTGGGTTCTGGCGCGCCATGCCCGTGGGCGAGAGGAGTATCCCGGCACGGGAGGCGAGTTGGCCGACCACCTGGTCCGGCGTCTCGGGCTTGAGGGTGTCAGGGTGGAAATGACCGAGCAGGGCGACCATTACGACCCCGAGGCGCGCCGTGTACGGCTCTCGCCGGATCATTACCGGGGCCGTTCGCTCACCGCGGTGACGGTAGCGGCACACGAGGTGGGTCATGCCATTCAGCACCAGCAGGGCTACGCGCCGCTGCTGGCTCGCTCGCGGCTGGTGGCGGTGGCGCAGAAGGCCGAGAAGATCGGGGCATTGCTGATGATGGCCGCCCCCTTCTTGTTCGTGTTGACTCGCCTGCCTGGAGGGCTGGCCATCGTGGTGGCTGCCGCGCTGATCAGCTTCGGCACCGCGGCCCTGGTGCACCTGGTGACCTTGCCGGTGGAGTTCGATGCCAGCTTCCAGCGTGCCCTGCCGCTGCTCAAGGAGTATATCCCTGCCCGCGACATGCCCGGTGCCCGCCATGTGCTCACCGCCTGCGCCTTCACCTATGTCGCGGCGTCACTTTCCAGCATTCTCAACCTGGGGCGCTGGCTGGTGATTCTGCGGCGTTGATAGAAAGAGAGCCGCCTCACATTCACTTGACGGCCGGCGAGCAGATAGCGAAGTTCTGGCTGGAGCCTGTAGAGCTACAATCGAGCAAGCGCCTGCGTGCCCACGAGATCAACCAGTTACGAAAGCTGGTCGAACGGCACCGGGACGAGTTTCTGAGGGCATAGTATGCACACTTTGAACCTTGAGTCCGAGCCGCTCGCAGTCGGCGCGACTTTTCCCTCCCTCCCGGCAAGAGCGTCTTCACGTGGACCTGCCGTCCGCTAAATAGACGGCGATGGCGGGTAAGCCTGCGGCGCTTCGTGAGCCACCCGCTTCAGGAAGGGGGCTCGTTATACCTGGTGGGACGGCGGCGAGCAGAGATATACAGTACGACGCTGAGTATGCCGATACCGATCATGATCCAGCCGGCGTTGGAGGCCATTTGAGGATTGCCACGGCTCAGGCCAATCACGATCGCCGTGCCGAACAACAGGCTGTAGATTGCCATGATCATGAGAATAAAAAGGCTCTTGCGCTGTTCTTTCTTGATCACGGTCTTGGGATTTTGCATGGAGGTCTCCTGACGCGATGGGAAATAGAGGAAGCCTGTCGCCCGAAGGCAGCTTTGGTATCCGGTTGCCTTTCAGTATAGAGCCCAACGGGCTGGCATCAATGCCCGCCCGCGGAAGTGGCGATTACCGTCAGCGCCTGGCCACCTGCTCGCTCCGGTGAAGAAGCGGGCATCACCCCGGCCGATTGCCGATAAGCACCGCCCGTCGCGGAGCGGGATAGCCTTCGCGGGTCAGGGTGGGGTCGTCCGGGTCGAGGAAGTCGGCCAGCGACTGGAAGGTCATCCATTCGGTGGCGCGCTGCTCTTCCGTGGTGGTTTCCGCCTCGTCCACCACTCGCACATTGGTGAGCCCGCAGCGCTCGAGCCACTGGCATAGCGCGGCCGATGAAGGCAGGAAGTAGACGTTGGGCATGGCGGCGTAGCGCTCGCCGGGTAGCAGCACCGTCGTCTCGTCGCCTTCCACCACCAGGGTCTCCAGTACCAACTCGCCGCCTGGGCGAAGGGCCTCCTTGAGTTGCTGGATATGCTCCAGGGGCGAGCGACGATGGTAGAGCACGCCCATGGAGAATACCGTATCGAAGAAGCCGAGCTTCTCGGGGACGTCCTCGATACCCACCGGCAGGAAATGGGTGCGGCCGCCATCGGCGTCGCCGACGAAGTGGCGCACCGCCCGGAATTGCCAGAAGAAGCGCGGCGAGGGATCGATCACCAGTACGAAGGCGGCGCCTTCGCCGGCCATGCGCCAGGCGTGGTAGCCGTTGCCGCCTCCTACGTCCAGCACACGGCGCCCGGCCAGCGGCGCCAGGTGCGGCGCCACTCGTTGCCATTTCCAGTCCGAGCGCCACTCGGTGTCGATCGGGACGCCGCCGAGCCGGTAGGGCCCCTTGCGCCAGGGGGCGAGCTTCTTCAGCAGGTTCTCGCACTGGCGGCGCCGGCTGTCACCGAGATTCGCCTCGACCGCGATGGTATCGGCATCCAGGCACACCTGGCGCTCATCTGGCAGCGTCGGCAATTTGGCCACGGCCTTCTCCCAGGCCGGCATATCACCAAAACGCTGGCGGTCAAGTCCACTGGCCAGCTGCTCGGGGAGGAGGGCCAGCCAGGCATCCAGCCCCTGGTCGATAAAGGCCCGGTAGAGGGCGCGGTGTTCGGGCGCGATCGGCATGTCAGGCGTCCTTGAAGGCGATCAGCGAGGCGAAGTTGAGGAACTGGAACCAGGTGTGGGCGCGAGAGAAGCCGGCTCGGGCCAGGCGCTCGTGGTGGCCCGCCAGGGTGTCCGGCACCAGCACGTTCTCCAGGGCGGTGCGCTTCTGGCTGATCTCCATCTCGCTGTAGCCGTTGGCACGCTTGAAGTCGTGGTAGCGCTCCACCAGCCAGGCGTTCTCCTGCTCGTCGGCGGCCTTGATCTTCTCCGAGAGCACCAGCACGCCACCCGGCTCCAGGGCCTGGAACAGCCGGTCGATTACCGCGTCGCGCTCCCCGGGTTCCAGGAACTGAAGGGTGAAGTTGAGCACGATCATGCCGGCTGGGCCGTAATCTAGGGTGCGGATATCGCCCTCGCGCACTTCCATTGCGTGGTCGGGGCATTCAGCGGCAAGGGTTTCCCGGGCGCGGGCCACCATCGCTGGGGAAAGGTCCACCCCGGTGTAGCGAAAGGCGCTCGGGGGCAGCGTCCCTGCCAGCGCCAGGCCGGCGGCGCCCAGTGAGCATCCCAGGTCGTAGACATGAGCACCGTGGCGCAGGTGGCGGGCGGCGATCAGGCCCAGCATGCCCAGAATCTGGCCGTAACCGGGCACCGAGCGGCGAATCATGTCGGGAAAGCAGGCGACGACCTTCTCATCGAACGAAAAGCGTGCTACTCGGTCCAGGGGTGTCGAAAAGATCGCGTCACGGTAAGATGCGTCACTCATGGAACCGACCGGTTATCGTGGGAAAGGGGCGTTATTCTACGCCGTGCCCGCGCCGGCTGCACGACAGGACGTCCAGGAGGAGGTCATGCCACATCCCACGATCGACCAGCGCGAGGCCTGGCAGGCCCTGTCAGCGCACGCCCGAGAGATGCGCTCCACCCACTTGGGTGAGCTGTTCTCCGGCGCGCCGGGGCGTCACGCGGTCTTCACTCGCCAGGCCGCAGGGCTGACCCTGGACCTCTCCAAGCAGCGCTGGCGTGACGAGACCCTGGAGCGGCTGCTCGCCCTGGCTCGGGAGGCGGAGGTGCCCGAGGCGATTCGCGGCCTGCTCGCCGGGGAGCGGGTCAACCGTAGCGAGGACCGGCCGGCCCTGCATACCGCGCTGAGGCTGCCGCCGGAGGCCAGCCTGATGGTGGAGGGCGAGGACCTGGTGCCCTCGGTGCACGCCACACTCGAGCGCATGGCCACCATGGTCGAGCGCTTCCACGCTGGCCAGTGGCGTGGCGCCACCGGCCGGGCGATCCGCGACGTGGTCAACCTGGGGGTCGGCGGCTCGGACCTTGGCCCGCTGATGGTGACGCATGCCCTGGCCGACTATCGACCGCAGGGTGTGCACACCATCGATGTACACTTCGCCTCGACCATGGACGGCTCCCAACTGGCCGATTATCTGGCACGACTCAATCCCGAGACGACCCTCTTCGTGCTCTCGTCGAAGTCCTTCACCACCATCGATACTCTCTCCAATGCCCGCACTGCGCGGGATTGGCTGATGGGCCGGCTGATGGGTGTCAATCGCGAGGAGGGCGTCGACGCCGAGTTGGTGATGCGCCAGCACTTCATTGGTGTCTCGGCGAGCCCCGATAAGATGCACGAGTGGGGCATCGCCGAGGACCACCAACTGGAATTCTGGGAGTGGGTGGGCGGCCGCTATTCGCTGTGGGGGGCCATTGGCCTGCCCATTGCCCTGATGGTGGGCATGCAGCACTTCCGCGAGCTGCTGGCCGGGGCGTATGCCATGGATTGCCACTTCAGTGAGGCGCCGCTGTCCGACAATCTGCCGGTGCTGCTTGCCCTGGCGGGAATCTGGAACGTCAACTTTCTCGATATTCGTGCCCATTCGATCCTGCCCTACGACGGTCGGCTGGAATTCTTCGCCGCCTACCTCGAGCAGCTGGAGATGGAATCCAACGGCAAATCCGTGACCCACGACGGGTGCCAGGTCGGCTATTCCACCTGCCCGGTGCTCTGGGGCCAGCTCGGGCCCAATGCCCAGCATGCCTTTTACCAGCTGCTTCACCAGGGGACTCAGGCCGTGGAGTGTGACTTCATTGCTCCCCTGCGCCGTTACGATGAAGTGGAGGATAGTGCCACCCGAGCGCACTTGAAGAGCCAGCATCGTCTGGCGCTGGCCAACTGCTTCGCCCAGTCGCGGGTACTGATGCTCGGCGACGAGGCCATCGACGACGACGGCCCGCGTCCGGTGCACAAGCGCTATCGTGGGAACCAGCCCTCCAGTACCCTGCTCCTCGAACGGCTGACGCCGTCGACCCTGGGTGCGCTCATCGCCCTCTATGAGCACAAGGTGTTCGTTCAAGCAAGGATCTGGGACATCAATCCCTTCGACCAGTGGGGCGTGGAGCTGGGCAAGCAGATCGCCGGCGAGACCCAGCGGATCCTCGAGCACCAGGCGGACATCGCCGACATGGACGACTCGACCCGGGGGCTGATCGAGGCTGTCTGGGCGGCGGAGCGCGGCGCGCGATGACACTGGCTGCATGTACAGGGGTTGCGGTATGCTGAGTGCCGCCCGGCATCCACCGGCCGCCAGTGGGGTCCTCTACCTGCACGGGTTCAACAGTGGCAGCGGCTCGCCCAAGGCGGCGCTGGTACGTGATGTCTGTGCCTCACTCGGCTTGCCCTGCGCAACGCCACAGCTGCCGCACCGGCCCGCGGCGGCCTTGGCGCTGGCGGAATCCCGGCTCGATAAACTGGGTGAACAGCCGCTGGTGGCGGGCAGCTCCATGGGCGGCTTCCTGGCGAGCCTGATCGCCGAGCGCCACAACTTGGCGGGGGTGCTGATCAATCCGGCGGTGAACCCGGCCCGGCTGGTGTCAGACTGGCTCGGTGAGCGTTTCGACAACGCCTATACCGGCGAGCGCTTCGTTATCGAGGCCGCGCACCTCGAGGAGCTCGAGGCGCTGACACCCGAGCGTGTCATGGCCGAGCGCTATCTGCTGCTGCTGGGAACCGCCGACGAGACCCTGGATCCGGCCGATGCCTTCGCCCTGTATCGGGGTGCCAGGACCATCTTGCATTCGCAGGGGGATCACGGCTTCGCGGCGCTGGCCGACTACCTGCCTTCGATCCTCGCCCATGGCGGCCATCGCCTGGCGCCAGGGTGGTCAGGTAGCGAGTCCCGCGGAATAGAGGGCGCCACGTATGATCGCAACCACTTTGGGTGATGCATGACGCAATACAGTGCCAGCTCCATCGAGGTCCTTTCCGGCCTCGAGCCGGTGCGCAAACGCCCCGGCATGTATACCGACACCTCGCGGCCCAACCATATGGTCCAGGAGGTCATCGACAACAGCGTCGATGAGGCACTGGCCGGCCATGCCGGGGAGGTCAGCGTG
Organism: Halomonas sp.; assembly: GCF_034520545.1. Taxonomy (GTDB): domain Bacteria; phylum Pseudomonadota; class Gammaproteobacteria; order Pseudomonadales; family Halomonadaceae; genus Halomonas. The sequence goes on along the minus strand of NZ_JAXHNN010000010.1, from coordinate 1,086,670 downwards.
CGACTGTTCGAGGACGGCGGCGTCGAGGTCTCCGACGATGGCCGTGGCATGCCCATCGACATCCATCCCGAGCACGGCGTCTCCGGCGTCGAGCTGATCATGACCCGGCTTCACGCCGGCGGGAAGTTCTCCCAATCGAGTTATCGCTTTTCCGGCGGCCTGCATGGGGTCGGGGTTTCGGTGGTCAACGCCCTGTCCAAGCGTCTGGAAATCGAGGTGTTGCGCGATGGCAGCCGCCACGGCATGGCCTTCGAGCACGGCGACAAGGCGTCTCCCCTGCAGGTGATCGGCAGTGCCCCCAAACGTGCCCGCGGAACGGTAGTGCGCTTCTGGCCCGAGGAGAGCTATTTCGACAGTCCCAGGCTCTCGCTCTCACGCCTAAAGCACCTGATGCGCGCCAAGGCGGTGCTCTGCCCGGGGCTCAAGGTCACCCTGGTCGAGCCCGACGGCAACGAGAGTGTCTGGCAGTATGCGGATGGCCTGCGCGACTACCTGGCCCAGGCCACAGACGGCTATGAGGTGCTGCCGGCCTCGCCTTTCATTGGCCACTTCGCCGACGACGAGCACGGCGTAGACTGGGCGATCCAGTGGCTCCCTGAGGGCGGCGAGCCGCTGCTCGAGAGCTATGTCAACCTGATCCCTACGACCCAGGGGGGCACCCACGTCAACGGCCTGCGGGCCGGCCTGCTCGATGCGCTGCGCGAGTTCTGCGAGTACCGGAGTCTCCTTCCTCGCGGCGTCAAGCTTACCGCCGAGGACCTGTGGGAGCGGGTCTCCTACGTGCTCTCGGTGAAGATGCTCGACCCGCAGTTCGCCGGCCAGACCAAGGAGCGGCTCTCCTCGCGCACCGTGGCCGGTTTTGTCTCCGGTGTGGTCAAGGATGCCTTCTCGCTGTGGCTCAACCACCACGTGGACCAGGCCGAAGCTCTGGCCGAACTGGTGATCAATGCCGCCCAGCGTCGCCAGAAGAGCTCAAAGAAGGTGGCGCGCAAGAAGGTTACCTCGGGCCCGGCGCTGCCCGGCAAGCTGGCCGACTGTTCGGGGCAGGATCCTGCCGGCAGCGAGCTCTTTCTGGTGGAGGGCGACAGTGCCGGCGGCAGCGCCAAGCAGGCACGCAACCGCGAGACCCAGGCGATCCTGCCGCTGCGCGGCAAGATCCTCAACACCTGGGAGGTGGAATCCCACGACATCTACGGCTCCCAGGAGGTCCACGACATCGCCGTTGCCGTGGGTATGGATCCGGGCAGTGATAACCTCTCCAAGTTGCGCTACCACAAGATCTGCATCCTCGCCGATGCCGACTCCGACGGCCTGCATATCGCTACCCTGCTGTGCGCGCTCTTCGTGCGTCACTTCCCGGCGCTGGTGGATGCCGGCCACGTCTTCGTGGCCATGCCGCCGCTCTACCGCATCGACCTGGGCAAGGAGGTCCACTATGCCCTGGACGAGAGCGAGAAGGCGGCGATCCTGCGCAAGCTCGAGGGCAAGCGTGGCACCGTGAATGTTCAGCGCTTCAAGGGGCTGGGCGAGATGAGCCCGCTGCAGCTGCGCGAGACCACCATGGCGCCGGACACCCGTCGCCTGGTGCAGCTCACCCGCGAGGTCGGCGACGGCACCATGGAGATGATGGACATGCTGCTGGCCAAGAAGCGCGCCGGCGACCGCAAGAGCTGGCTCGAAGACTACGGCAACCTGGCGGATATAGAGGTCTAGCCCCTTCGGGGAGCTGTAAGCTTTAAGCCATAAGCTGTAAGAAACACCTGTGCAGGTGGGGTGACTTACAGCTTAAAGCTTACGGCTTACAGCTCATCACAGAAGTTGAAGGGGGCGCAGTCCTCGATGACTCCACAAGTGTGAATAAGGCCACCGAGCTATGAGTATGGATATCCAGGTAGCGGAGGGCGACGTCGAGCGCCTATCGCTGCGCGAGTACACCGAGAAGGCGTACCTCGACTATTCGATGTACGTCATCCTCGACCGGGCGCTGCCGCACATCGGCGACGGCATGAAGCCGGTGCAGCGGCGCATCATCTACGCCATGCGCGAGCTGGCGCTGGGTGCCAGTGCCAAGTACAAGAAGTCGGCGCGCACCGTCGGCGATGTGCTGGGCAAGTTCCACCCCCACGGCGACAGCGCCTGCTATGAAGCCATGGTGCTGATGGCCCAGCCGTTCAGCTATCGCTATCCGCTGGTGGACGGCCAGGGCAACTGGGGCAGCCCCGATGATCCCAAGTCCTTCGCCGCCATGCGCTATACCGAGGCGCGGCTGTCGAAGTTTGCCGAGGTGCTGCTCGCAGAGCTCGGCCAGGGCACCGTGGACTGGACCCCCAACTTCGACGGCACCATGAACGAACCGGTGGTATTGCCGGCGCGTCTGCCCCACGTGCTGCTCAACGGCGGCACCGGCATTGCCGTGGGCATGGCGACCGACATTCCCCCCCATAACGTGAGCGAAGTGGTCGAGGCCACTTGCCACCTCCTGCGCAACCCCCAGGCCACCACGACGGACCTGCTCGCACATATGCCGGCGCCAGACTTTCCCACCGAGGCGGAGATCATCACCTCGCGCAGCGACCTGCGAAAGCTCTACGAGAGCGGGCGCGGCTCGGTGAAGCTGCGGGGCCGCTACGTGCGCGAGGAGGGCAACGTGGTGGTCACCGCGCTGCCCTACCAGGTGAGCGGGGCCAAGGTGCTCGAGCAGATCGCCGCCCAGATGCAGGCCAAGAAGCTGCCCATGGTCGCCGACCTGCGCGACGAATCGACCCATGAGGAGCCGACGCGGCTGGTGATCGAGCCGCGCTCCAACCGGGTCGACATCGAGGCGCTGATGGCGCACCTCTTCGCCACCACCGACCTCGAGAAGAACATCCGCGTCAACATGAACGTGATCGGCCTGGACGGCCGCCCGCGGGTCATGGCGCTACCCGACATGCTCGGTGAGTGGCTGCGCTTCCGCCGTGCTACGGTGCGTCGGCGCCTCGAGCACCGGCTGGGCAAGGTCGAGGACCGCTTGCATATCCTCGAGGGCCTGCTGGCTGCCTACCTCAACATCGACGAGGTGATCCGCATCATCCGCGAGGAGGATGAGCCTAAGGCGGCACTGATGGAGGCATTCGCACTCTCCGACCGCCAGGCCGAGGCGATCCTCGAGCTGCGCCTGCGCCACCTCGCGAAGCTCGAGGAGATGAAGATCCGCGGCGAGCAGGACGAGCTCGAGGCCGAGCGTAAGCGTCTGCAAGAGCTGCTGGGTAGCGAGGCGAAGCTCACCGACCTGATCGAGGAGGAGCTGCGTGCCGCCGCCGAGGCACACGGCGATGCCCGCCGCTCGCCGCTGGTCGAGCGCGAGGAGGCACGGGCGCTCTCCGAGGTGGAGCTGGTCGGCGCTGACCCGGTCACCGTGGTGCTCTCCGAGAAGGGCTGGATCCGCAGCGCCAAGGGCCACGAGATCGACCCCACCGGGCTCTCCTACAAGGCCGGCGACCGCTTCCACCTCGCCGTCCGGGGCAAGACCAACCAACCGCTGGTGCTGCTGGATGATACCGGCCGGACCTACACGCTGTCGGCCCATAACCTGCCCAGTGCCCGGGGCCAGGGCGAACCGGTCACCGGGCGCGTCAATGTGGCGGCCGGGGCCCACATGGCCGGTCTGATGCTGGCACCGCCGGACAGACGCTTCCTGCTGGCTTCGGACGGCGGCTACGGCTTCATCGCGCCCCTCGACGCGTTGATCGGCAAAAACAAGTCGGGCAAGGCGATCCTCAGCGTGCCCAAGGGCTGCAATGTCCTGCCGCCGTTGGAGCTGCCGGCCGGGGAGGGCGCCAGCGTGGCCGCGGTCTCCAACGAGGGACGGCTGCTGGTCTTCGAGCTTGCGCAGCTGCCCGAGATGGGCAAGGGCAAGGGCAACAAGATGATCGACATCCCCGGCGCCCGGGCCGCCCGACGCGAGGAGTTCGTGCGCGACCTGGTGGTGCTGCCCGCCGGCGCGGCGCTGGTGGTGCATGCCGGCAAGCGCCACCTGACCCTCAAGGCCGCCGATCTGGACTACTATCGCGGCGAACGTGGCCGGCGCGGCAGCAAGCTGCCCCGTGGCCTGCAGAAGGTCGACCGGCTGGAGGCTTCCGAATGACACGACGAGTACTGATCCGCGCCACCGGTGTGGCACGCCCTGGCCAGTTGGCTGGCCTCGGCAAGGCCCTGGCGTCCAGCGGCGCCCGGCTGCTGGACATCAACCAGAGCGTGACCTTCGGCATCCTCTCCCTGGAGGTCCTGGTGGGGCTCGCCCAGGAGAGCGATCTGGAAGGCGCCCTGGCCGCGACGGGTGAGGCCCTGGGGCTGGACATCCAGGCGATCCAGGTGAGCGCCGAGGACTACCAGCGCTGGAGCGTGCAGGCGAGCCAGCCGCGGCTGATCCTGACCCTGCTGGCGCCTCACCTGCCGGCGGGGATCCTGGCCGAGGTGGGAGCGTTGACCGCCGAGCACGGCCTGACCGTGGAGCTGATCCACCGCCTCTCCGGTCGCGAGCCGCTGGACGGTGGCACGCCCGAGCACGGCGCCTGCGTGGAGTGCTGGCTACGCGGTGAGGAGGTCGACCTCGACGCCTTGCGCGAAAAGGCGCTGGCGCTGGGTGCCATGCACGGCGTGGACATTGCCCTTCAGGAAGACTCCATCTGGCGCCGGCATCGCCGCCTGGTCTGCTTCGACATGGACTCCACCCTGATCCAGACCGAGGTGATCGATGAGCTGGCACGGCGTCACGGTGTGGGTGATGAAGTCGCCGAAGTCACTGAGCGGGCCATGCGTGGCGAGCTCGACTTCCAGCAGAGCTTTCGCGAGCGCATGGCGAAGCTCAAGGGGCTGGATGAGTCGGTGCTCGCCGAGATCGCCGAATCCCTGCCGCTGATGGATGGCCTCGAGCGGCTGATGTGGCACCTCAAGCGACTGGGCTATCGCACGGCGATCCTCTCGGGTGGCTTCAGCTATTTCGCCCGCCACCTGCAGGAGAAGCTCGGATTCGACGAAGTCCATGCCAACGAGCTGCTGATCGAAGATGGCAAGGTCACCGGCGAGGTGCGCGAGCCGATCCTCGATGCCGACCGCAAGGCCGAACTGCTCCACGAGATCGCTCGCCGCGAGGGCCTGGCCATGGAGCAGACCATCGCCGTGGGCGACGGGGCCAATGACCTCAAGATGCTCGCCGCCGCAGGGCTCGGCATCGCCTTCCGGGCCAAACCTCTGGTGCGGGCCGAAGCGCGCCAGTCGATCTCCACCTTGGGGCTGGATGCCGTGCTCTATCTGATTGGTTATCGCCAGGGGGATCTGGAGGAGAGGGAATCGTGAGCACAAGCTTCGAGACCTGGCGCGATCGCTTCGAGCGGCTGCGCGCCCACAAGGCCTTCGAGCTGACGGTGATCACCATTATCGTGGTTTCAGCGCTGCTGATTGGCGCCAAGACCTACGAAGAGGAAGTCAGCCCCTTCCAGCAGTGGCTGCTGGCCATGGATGTGGCGGTTACGGTGTTCTTCCTGGTGGAGATCCTGATCCGCATGGCCGCCGAGAAGCGACTGCGCGACTTTTTCCGCAAGGGATGGAACGTTTTCGACTTCCTCATCGTTACCGCTAGCCTGATTCCCCTGGACGACTCGGAGATGGTGCTGCTGGCGCGGCTGCTGCGCATCTTCCGTGTGCTGCGTCTGGTATCGATGATTCCCGAGCTGCGCATGCTGATCGCTGCACTGTTCAAGTCGATACCGCGAATGGGTTACGTTGCCCTGCTGATGTTCATCATCTTCTACATCTACGCGGCCATCGGCAGCTTCCTGTTCGCCGATATTGATGACTTCCTGTGGGGCAATATCTCGACGGCGATGCTGACCCTGTTTCGAGTGGCGACCTTCGAGGACTGGACTGACGTCATGTACGCCACTCAGGAGGTGTATGCCTGGAGCTGGATCTACTACCTGACATTTATTTTCCTCACTGCCTTCATCTTTCTGAACATGATGATCGGCATCGTGCTCGATGTCATGCAGAAGGAAAACCTGCAGATGGAGCTCGAGAGCGGCGAGGGCGAGGCCGCGGAACTGCATGGCCTGCGTCACGACGTGCGTCAGCTGCGTGACCAGCTCGACCGCATGGAGGCGGCGATGATGGCCGGACATCGGCAGATGTCGACGTTGACAGAAGCGAGAAAGACTGATTCTCTAGAGGCATGAATATGACATTTTGCTTCCTCGTTCTCGATCTACGACTACTACTAGCCTGCTCGCTGAGCGCGACGGGCGACGCCTTGGCGTCGCCATCGCCTGACCAGCCCGCAACCCGCTAGTACGAAGTTCCGGTTGAAACGAGGTCGCACGATGTCCACCACACGCAGTACCTGCCCCATGCATTGCCGCTGTTGCCGATTCCTGTCAGTATGCTTCTCGTGCATATCCTGAGCACGTCATGGTCGAGACAGTGCGGGCGTCTCGTCACGATGCCCCGCTCGCCTCACGGCCGGCGGGGCGTCGTCGTTTCTGAAGGCCGCCGCACACCAGGGAGAACGCCACCATGATGCTCGATAACCCCGTCACCAAGTACCGCCCATTCGTGGCCGTCGACCTGCCCGACCGCCAGTGGCCCAATCGCCGCATCGAGACGCCGCCGCAGTGGTGCAGCGTCGACCTGCGCGACGGCAACCAGGCACTGATCGATCCCATGGACCAGGAGCGCAAGCAGCGCCTCTTCGACCTTCTGGTCAAGATCGGCTTCAAGCAGATCGAGGTGGGCTTCCCCTCGGCATCCCAGACCGACTTCGATTTCGTGCGTGCCCTCATCGAGCAGGACAAGGTGCCCGATGATGTCTCGATCCAGGTGCTGACTCAGGCTCGGCCCCATCTGATCGATCGTACCTTCGAAGCGCTGAAGGGGGCGAAGAATGCCATCGTCCATGTCTACAATGCCACCGATCCGGTCTTCCGCCGCGTGGTCTTCCATGTCAGCAAGGAGGAGTGCATCCAGATCGCCGTGGATGCCACCACTCAGATTCGCCGTCGTATGGAGGAAGCCCCCGAGACCAACTGGACCTTCCAGTACTCACCGGAGCTGTTCACCACCACCGAGATGGATTTCGCCGTGGAGATCGTCGAAGCGGTGGCGGACGTCTACCGGCCGACCGTCGACAAGCCGATGATCGTCAACCTGCCAGCCACGGTTGAGGTTGCCACACCCAACAACTATGCCGACCAGATCGAGTGGTTCTGTCGTAACGTCACCAACCGCGAGAGCCTGATCGTCAGCTTGCACCCCCACAATGATCGCGGTACCGGCGTTGCCGCCGCTGAGCTGGGGATCATGGCTGGCGGTGATCGTGTCGAGGGTACCCTGTTCGGCAACGGCGAGCGGACCGGCAATGTCGACATAGTGACGATGGCAATGAACCTCTATACCCAGGGCGTGCACCCGGGACTCGACTTCTCCAATATCACGCCGATCATGCGTGAGGTGGAGCACTGCAATCAGTTGCCGGTCCACCCCCGTCATCCTTATGTCGGTGATCTGGTGTTCACGGCCTTTTCCGGCTCCCACCAGGACGCCATCAAGAAGGGCATGGCCGAGCGCCGTGCCGACCCGGATGCCATCTGGGGGGTTCCCTACCTGCCCATCGACCCGCTGGATGTCGGCCGTAGCTACGAGGCGGTGATCCGTGTCAACAGCCAGTCCGGCAAGGGTGGAGTCTCCTACCTGTTGGAACAGGAGTACGGCATCGAGCTGCCTCGGCGGCTTTCCATGGAGTTCAGTCATGTGGTGCAGGAGGTGGCCGACCGCTTGGGGCGCGAGATCACATCGCACATGATCTACCAGGCCTTCGTCGACGAGTACCTGGCCAAGGCCTCACCCTTCAGTCTGGTCGGCCACCGCCTCTCTTCCGAGCCCGATAGCCCCAAGGTGAACCTGGAGGCGACCATCGAGGAGGACGGCGAGCGTCGCACCATCCAGGGCGAGGGCAATGGCCCGCTTGCTGCCTTCATCAAGGCGCTGGCAGCGGCCGGGCATGACGTGGAGATCATCGACTACCACGAGCACTCCCGGGGCCAGGGCGCCGACGCCGAGGCGATCGCCTACGTGGAGGTACGCGCGGGCAACGAGGCGGTGTTCGGCGTCGGGACCGACGAGAGCATCACCAGTGCCTCCATGAAGGCGGTGATGAGCGCTCTCAATCGCCACCTGTCCACCCAGGCCCCGGCGCCCAATGTGACCGCCGACACCTTAGCTTGAAGCCATAAGCTGGAAGCTTTAAGAAACCCCGAGAAACCCAATCCCATGTCGATCAGTCGGCATGGGGTTGGGTTTTCTTACGGCTTAAAGCTTCAAGCTTCCGGCTTACAGCGGCGTCTTGCTCGCCTCGCCGGGAATCTCCCGCACCAGCCGCGGCATCAGGAAGCCCGGCAGCACCTCCCGCAGGCTCGCGACCAGGTCGCGAGCCTCGTCGTCGGCCACGTCGAAGTGCGCCGCCCCGGCCACCGGGTCGAGCACGTGGAGGTAGTAGGGCAGGATGCCGGCCTCGAATAGCCGCTCGGAAAGCTCGGCGAGGGGCGCTATAGCATCGTTGACCCCGCGTAGCAGCACGCTCTGGTTGAGCAAGGTCACGCCCGCAGCGCTCAGCCTGCCGCATGCCGTTATGACAGCCTCGTCGATCTCGTTGGCATGGTTGATGTGCAGCACCATCACCTTCTGCAGGCGGGTGGCGCCGAGCCAGCCGAGCAGGGCGTCGTCGATGCGCTCGGGGATCACCACCGGCAGGCGGGTGTGGATTCGCAGGCGCTTTAGTTGAGGAATTCCCTCCAGACGCTCGACCAGCCAGGCCAGCTGGCGGTCGCTGGCGGCCAGGGGGTCCCCCCCGGAGAGGATGGCTTCGTGAATGGTGGTGTCGGCTCGCAGGTGATCGAGGGTGGTCTCCCACTGCGCGCGCGAGGGAGCATTTTCCTCGTAGGGGAAGTGGCGGCGAAAGCAGTAGCGGCAGTTAACCGCGCAGGCGGGGCTCGCGATGAGCAGTACCCGGCCGGCATACTTGTGGATCAGCCCCGGAGCGGGCGCATGCTCGGCCTCGGCCAGGGGGTCGGTCACGTAGCCTGCCATCGGCATTGCTTCCTCGGCCAGCGGCAGCACCTGGTGCAGCAAGGGGTCGAACGGGTCGCCAGGGCGGATGCGCGCCAGATAGGCCTCGGGCACGCGCACCTCGAACAGCGTATGGCCAGCCTCGGCACCAGGCCACCATGCCTCGTCGAGCCCCAGGCGACGGCACAGCTCGCGAGGGTCGCGGATCGCCCTGGCCAGTTGGGTCTGCCAGGGGGTCTGGATGGGCAGTAGCTGGGACTCCCGGTCATGACGCTGCAAAGGGGTCGGGCTTCGGGTTATCATGCGCTACACCAGTCAATGCGAACGGGGACGAGCGCCCCGTTGAACTTCATCTGCTTACGCGCGCCCCCGGCCAGTGCCGGTGGCGCGCTCGAATATGGGTAAGTCATCATGGCCAATTATTCTACCAACGAATTCAAGGGCGGGCTGAAGGTGATGCTGGACGGTGACCCGTGCAGCATCGTCGAGAACGAGCTGGTCAAGCCCGGCAAGGGGCAGGCCTTCAACCGCGTCAAGCTGCGCAACCTGATGACCGGCCGCGTCTGGGAGCGAACTTTCAAGTCAGGCGACTCCCTGGAGGCCGCCGACGTCCTCGAGCTGGAAATGGAGTATCTCTACACCGATGGTGACATGTGGTATTTCATGAAGACCGATGGCTCCTTCGAGCAGTATGCCGTGGAGAAGAAGGCCCTGGGAGATACCGAGAAGTGGCTCAAGGAGCAGGTTCCCTACACCGTGACGCTGTGGAACGATAACGTGATCAACGTCAGCCCGCCGAACTTCATCGAGCTGCAGGTGACCGAGACCGATCCAGGCCTCAAGGGTGATACCGCCCAGGGGGGCTCCAAGCCAGCAGTTCTTTCTTCAGGCGCGGTGGTCAAGGTCCCCTTGTTCATCGAGGAGGGCGAAGTTCTCAAGGTGGATACGCGCACCGGTGAGTACGTCAGCCGGGCCTAGTCGACGGATGGAGGTAGACTGGCAGCCGACCGCCGACATCGAGACACTGCGCGAGCGTGCCCGGCTGCTGGCGAGAGTGCGCGCCTTCTTCACCGAACGCGGAGTACTGGAGGTGGAGACGCCGGTGCTGGGTCACGGCGGCAGTACCGAGGTGCACCTGGCCTCTCTCTCTGCCCAGGCCACCACCTCGGCCGGGCGCGAGCGGCTCTGGCTGCAGACCTCCCCGGAGTTCCACATGAAGCGGCTGCTGGCCGCCGGTAGCGGGCCGATCTTCCAACTGGCCAGGAGCTTTCGCGATGGCGAGGTGGGCCGGCGCCACAACCTCGAGTTCACCATGCTGGAGTGGTATCGCCCCGGGCGGGGTCTCGATGAGCTTATCGAGGAGACCGGTTCGCTGGTGAGCAACGTGCTGGGCCGTGAGCCGGGCCCGCTGCGCCGGCTTCGCTACCGCGAGCTGTTCCGCGAGACCCTGGCCACTGACCCTTTCACGGCACCCCTCGATGCTCTGCGGCGCCTGGCCGGGCGGCGGGGTGGCCTGGACATGGCCGACAGTGATCGCGACGGATGTCTCGACCTGTTGATGAGCCTCGAGATCGAGCCCCACCTCGGCAGCTGGCCTCGATGTGGTCGTGGACTATCCGGCCAGTCAGGCGGCACTGGCTCGCCACCATCGCGACCCCGAGGACGGCGCCCGGGTGGCATCGCGCTTCGAGCTCTATCTCGAGGGGCTGGAGCTGGCCAATGGCTACGACGAGCTCACCGATGCCGACGAACAGGCAGCGCGCTTCGCAGCGGACAACGCCGCCCGGCGTGCTGCGGGCTTGCCCGAAGTCGACGTGGATGCGCGCCTGCTGGCGGCGCTGGCGCATGGCATGCCCGAAGGCAGCGGCGTGGCGCTCGGCCTCGACCGGCTGATCCAGCTGGCGCTGGGCAAGCAGAGTGTGGCGGAGGTCATGGCCTTCGCCACGCCGCGTTGTTAGAAGCTTCCCAGCGACTGTCCCATCTGCACCTTGGCGCCGGGCTCGAGGGCGTCGGTGAAAGTGGCCGGCTCGGCGAAGGCCATCACCACCGTGGAGCCTAGCTTGAAGCGTCCCATCTCCTCGCCCTTTTCCAGCCGTACCGGGGTATCGAAGCGGATCCGCTGCACGCCACTTCGGGGCAGGGGCGTGATCTGGCCGGCCCATACCGTCTCGATGGCGGCGACGATCATTGCCCCCACCAGCACCACCACCATAGGGCCCTGCTCGGTATCGAAGTGGCAAACCAGCCGCTCGTTGCGGGCGAAAAGATTGGGTACATGCTTGGTGGTGGCGGCATTGACCGAAAACAGCCGACCCGGCACGTAGACCATCTCTCTCAGGGTGCCGGAGAGCGGCATGTGGATCCGGTGATAGTCACTCGGCGAGAGATAGATGGTAGCAAAGCTGCCACCGAGGTAGCGGCGGGCCGCCTCGCCGTAGCCGCCGAGCAGCTCCATCAGCGAGAAGCGGTGCCCCTTGGCCTGGAGGAGCTGTCCGGCCTCGATGGCGCCGAACTGTGAAAGTGTCCCATCGGCGGGAGAGGCCAGGCCCTCGCCGATGGGGCGGGCGTCCTCCTCCAGGGCACGGGTGAAGAACTCGTTGAAGGTGGCATAGGCCGTCGGATCGGGCTCGATGGCCTCGTCCATGTCGACCCGGAACTGCCGAATGAAGGCCTTGATCAGGACATTCTTGAGCCAGGGCAGTCGGCACTCGGCGAGCCCGCCCACCAGTCGCGAGAGCAGATGGTGGGGGATGGGGTACTGGATCAGGGAAAACAGCTTGGCTAGGGACACGAAGGAATTGTTCCTCAATGGCGAAATGAACTGGGCACAGCCGCGTCTTGCGGCTTACGGCTTCTCTACTGGCGTATCATCGCGGTTGCCCCATTCCTTCCAGGAGCCGGCATAGCCACGGATCTTCTCGAAGCCCAGCGCCTTGCCCACCAGCCAGGTGAAGCCGCTGCGATGGTGGCTCTGGCAGTGGGTGACCACCTCCATGTCCGGGGTCAGACCCAGGGCCTCGAGCTCGGTGATGAGCTCCGCATAGTCGCGGATTCGCAGAGCATGCTCCTTGTCCATGGCATCGGTCCACTCCATGTTCACCGCACCGGGAATGTGGCCGAGACGTGTATTGTCGCCCTTCTCGCCACGGTACTCCTCGGGGGAGCGGGCATCCCAGATCGCGAATCCCTTCTCGTCCAGGCGTTCCTGGAGTTCTAGGCGGTCGATGGCGGCCTCGGGATGCAGAATCTCTGCCTCGTAGTCGCTGGGCCTGGGAGCCTCGGTTTCGGTGGAAACAGGCTGACCGGCCGCCCGCCAGGCATGGATGCCGCCGTTGAGATAGGAGTAGCGGTTGTGGCCAATCAGCTCCAGGGTCCAGAGCAGGCGGCCGGCCCAGCCGCCACCCTCGTCATCGTAGGCGACCACATGGGTGTCGCGAGTCAGGCCGAGCGACGAGAACAGCCGGGAGAGCGCCTCGACCGTAGGCACGTCGTTAGGTACGCAGCAACCGGCCGGATCCTCGCCGCGCATCAGCAGGCGATGATCCAGGAAGACGGCCCCGGGGACGTGTCCCTCGCCATAGCTCTCGGCCCTGAGCGGCACGTCGATGACCAGCAGCGACGGCTCGTCCAGGTGGTCGGCGAGCTGCTCGGGCTCGATGATCAGGGGGAGCAGATTGTCTTCGGAACTCATGGTGCACTCTCCTTATATTCGGCCCCTTGATTCAGGCTCCTCGATTCACGTTTCCCCGAGACTCTCGAGGATGCGTCGGTAGCTGGCAAAGCGTTCGGGGTGGACGTCGCCACGCTCCACTGCGGCGAGCAGGGCGCAACCCGGCTCATGACGGTGGCGACAGTCACGAAAGCGGCAGTGGCCCAGAAGGTCGCGAAACTCCACGAAGCCCTCGGCGACTTCCTGCTCGTTCAGGTGTCCCAGGCCGAACTCGCGGATCCCCGGCGAGTCGATCAACTCGCCGCCACTGGCCTCTGCGGCGGCGTCCGAGGTGGGGCTCGGCAGGGAGTAGAGTCGCGCGGTGGTGGTGGTATGGGTGCCCTTGCGCGAATCCTTCGACAGCGCCCCGATACGAAGTTCCTCGTCCGGCAGCAGGCGGTCGATCAGCGAGGACTTGCCCACGCCGCTCTGACCAACGAATACCGAGGTGCGCCCGGCCAGCCGGGCGTGCAAGGCCGAGAGGCCATCCGCACGTTCGGTGGTGGTGGTGACCACCGGATAGCCCAGTGCCTCGTAGCGGGCCAGCAGGTCGCGCAGTTCACCACCATGCCGTGGAAGCAGATCGATCTTGTTGAGCACCAGCACCGGGGCGATGCCGGTGGCCTCGGCGGCCACCAGGTAGCGGTCGATCAGGTTGGCATGGGGTGCCGGTTCCACCGCGAAGACGATCATGATCTGGTCGATGTTGGCGGCCACCGGCTTGAGCTGGCCGCGTGCGTCGGGTCGTTCCAGGACGCTGTCGCGCTCGCCCCGCGCCACCACTACGCCGTCATTGGCGTCGTGGGCGGCGCGCCAGATCACTCGGTCGCCGGTTACCAGCCCCTCGAGGTTGGCGCGCAGGTGGCAACGCACGGCCTTGCCGCCCTGCTCGGGGCGCACATCCAGGGTGCGGCCGAAGTGAGCGATCACTCGGCCGCCCTGTTCGGGTCCGTACTCGCCTGCGGCCAGCTTCTCGCCATCCCGGGAGTCGCGCCGGTCGGCACGCCGGGCGCGCTCGGCCTGGACCTTGTCGACGCGCCAGCGCTGCTGGCGGCTCAAATTGCGTTTGCTCATGGGGGCCTGAAGCTCGCTACAATGGGGCTCATTGTACTCACCTAAGGTGGTCGCTGTCGTCAGCGGGCATCATGCGAGGAACCCCCATGGCAGAGCACTCTTCGTCCGAGACCCCTAACACCCAGGACCCGCGCCAGAACCGACTGGTCTGGATCGACCTGGAGATGACCGGTCTCGACCCGAACCGTGAGCGGATCATCGAGGTGGCGACCCTGGTCACCGACAGCGAGCTCAATGTCGTCGCCGAGGGGCCGGTGATCGCGGTGCAGCAGTCCGGTGCCCTTCTCGAGGCGATGGACGACTGGAACACCAAGACTCATGGTGCCTCCGGCCTGGTCAAACGTGTCAAGGATAGCCTGGTCGACACCGCCGAGGCCGAGCGGCTTACGCTGGCCTTTCTCAAGGAGCATGTCGCGCCCGGCACCTCGCCCATGTGCGGCAACAGCATTCACCAGGATCGTCGCTTCCTCGAGCGGGAGATGCCCGAGTTGCTGGCCTTCTTCCACTACCGCAACCTGGATGTCTCGACCCTGAAGGAGCTGGCCAAGCGCTGGAATCCTGGGGCGCTGGTCGGTTTCCAGAAGCGCAACGTTCATCTCGCCATGGACGACATCAAGGAGTCCATCGCCGAGCTGGCGCATTACCGTGGCACCTTTCTCCGCCTGGCCGACGACGAGCGCGACGAAGAAGAGTGAGGCCTCTTCGAGGCCAAAGTGCGAACGCGAGCGCTAAGGAGTCGGCGCCTGGCGGAATGTCGATTATCGCGGCCCTAGCGGCGGCGCCGGTTATGGCGTGAGGCATCGATGCTGGAGGCATCGGCAGCGTTGCCGGCATTCGGCGGCTGTGCCGGAACCTTCCACTCGGCTCAGCTGCTGGCAATCAATTGCTGGCGCTTCTGCCGCTGGCGGGTCAGGGCCCAGCGTACGTGCTCGCGGACCAGGTCGGAGGGGTAGGGCAGCCGGGCCATCAGGGCGGCTTCCACGGCCTCGCTCCACGGGGCGTTGCCGAGCCCCACGGCGAGGTTGCGCAGCCAGCGTTCGTAACCGATGCGGCGTATCGGGCTGCCGGCGGTCTTCTCCAGAAACTCTTCCTCGCCCCAGGCGAAGAGCGAAACGAGACTCGCGCGGTCCAGGTCATGGCGCGGGGCGAAGTCGGCCTCATGGGAGACCCGGGTGAAGCGTGTGAAGGGGCAGACCAGCTGGCAGTCGTCGCAGCCGAACACCCGGTTGCCCATGGCCTCCCGGTAGCGCTCGGGAATGGCCCCGAACAGCTCGATGGTCAGATAGGAGATGCAGGCTCGGGCATCCACCACTCGATCCTCGACGATGGCGCCGGTGGGGCAGGCGGTTCGGCAGGCGCTGCAACTGCCGCAGTGGTCGCCCTCGAAGGGGGCATCCACCGGCAACGGCAGGTCGGTGTAAAGTTCGCCCAGGAAGAACAGCGAGCCTGCCTTGGGGTTGAGCAACATGGCATTCTTGCCGAACCAGCCCAGCCCCGCCTTGCGGGCCAGGGCTCGCTCCATTACCGGTGCCGAGTCGACGAAGGCGCGGTAGCCAAAGGAGCCCACCTCGACCTCCATCCATTTTGCCAGGGTGGCCAGCCGCTTGCGCATCAGCTTGTGATAGTCGCGCCCGGTGGCATAGCGGGAGACGTAGGCAGTTTCCGGCTGGCCCAGCACCTTCGTCGTTTCCACCTCGGCGGGCAGGTAGTCCAGGCGCACGCAGATCACCCGCATAGTGCCCGGGACCAGCTCCGCCGGCCGGGTGCGCTTGGTGCCGTGCTTGGCCATGAAGCCCATCTCGCCGTGGTGTCCGGCTGCGAGCCAATCCGCCAGGCGCTGCTCGTCCTTGGTCAGGTCGACGTCGGTGATGCCGACTTCCTGAAATCCGAGCTCGCGGCCCCAGGTCTTGATCCGCTCGGCGAGGCCGGTCATGTCGGGTTCGTCACCTGGAGTGGACGCAGAAGTCATTATCGAGAAAACACCATGCAGATCGGCCCCGAAGCTTGGCGTGGGGCGCAGAGAATTTACACTCGTATGATAAAGCATCCCGAACGAGGAGACATCGCATGACCCGGGAAGCCAATCCCCCAGCTACGCACTGTCGGCCGCTCTTTCGCGCCGACCAGGTGCGCGAACTCGATCAACGTACCATCGCCGCCGGCATCGAGGGCTTTGCCCTGATGCAGCGCGCGGCCGCGTCCGCCTGGCAGAGCCTGAAGACCCGCTGGCCCGGGGTGCGCTCGCTGAGCGTGATCTGCGGGGGCGGCAACAACGGCGGCGATGGCCACGTACTGGCGGCGCTGGCCGCCGCCGAGGGGCTTGCCGTTCAGCGCATCCTGCTCAAGCCGCTCGAGGAGCTGTCCGGCGATGCCAGACGCGCCGCCGACATGGCCACGGCGGCGGGTGTCGAGGCTGTGCCCTGGCGATCCGGTCTCACCCTCGAGGGTGAGGTGATAGTCGATGCCCTGCTGGGTACCGGCCTGGGTGGCAAGGTTCGCGGCGAGGCCCGAGAAGCGATCGAGGCCATAAATGCCGGCGGCCAGCAGGTGTTGGCCATCGATATTCCCTCGGGGCTGCATGCCGATACCGGCGCGGTTCTGGGAGTCGCGGTGCAGGCCGTGCGGACGGTAACTTTCATTGGCGACAAGCTGGGCCTGCATACCGGGGCAGCGCCGGCTCAGGCGGGGGAGATCGACTTCCGTGCCCTGGGCGTCGATGCCGAGGCTGAGACAGACCTCGTGCCCGCGGCACGCCTGCTCGATGCCGGCATGATCGGGGCTTGGCTGCCGCCGCGGGAACGCAGCGCCCACAAGGGCGACTTCGGCCATGCGCTGGTGCTGGGTGGGGCCCCCGGCCTCGGCGGGGCGGCACTGCTCGCCGCCGAGGCGTGTGCGCGGCTCGGCGCCGGCAAGGTGAGCCTCGCCACGGCTCCCGAGCATGTGACGGCGAGCCTGGTGCGTCGCCCCGAGGTGATGGTTCATGGAGTGCGCGGTGCCGGAGATCTCGGCGAACTGCCGGAACATGCCGGTGTGCTGGTGGTCGGGCCGGGACTCGGCCAGGGGAGCTGGGGGCAGGGCATGCTGCAGGTGGCACTGGCGACCGACAGGCCGCTGGTGGTGGACGCCGACGCCCTCAACCTCCTGGCGTCACACTACAACGGCCAATATCGTGAGAACTGGGTCCTTACGCCGCATCCCGGCGAGGCGGCCCGGCTGTTGGGTCTTTCTG
Source organism: Halomonas sp. (assembly GCF_034520545.1). Lineage (GTDB taxonomy): Bacteria > Pseudomonadota > Gammaproteobacteria > Pseudomonadales > Halomonadaceae > Halomonas. The sequence continues at coordinate 1,069,562 of NZ_JAXHNN010000010.1, read as the reverse complement.
CCGCTGAGATCGAAGCCGATCGGCCCGCGGCGGCTCTGGCCCTGCAACGACGCTATGGCGGCGTGGTGGTGCTCAAGGGCGCCGGCAGCCTGGTTGCCGGCCCCGAGGGTCTTGCCGTCTGCCCGTCGGGCAATCCGGGCATGGCCAGCGGCGGCATGGGCGATGCGCTCTCGGGTATCTTGGGAGCGCTGCTGGCGCAGGGGCTGCCCCTCGAGCCGGCGGTCCGGCTGGGCGTGCTGGTGCATGCCCTGGCTGGCGACATGGCGGCTCGGCAAGCGGGCGAGCGTGGCCTGCTGGCCGGCGATCTGGCATCCTGTGCACGAATTCTGGTCAACCCGACGATGGGCGAGAACGATGCAGCTGCGACTCGATGACGAAGACTGCCAGGTTGCCTTCGGCGAGTGCCTGGGGCGAGCCCTGGAGGGTCATGGTCGCGTGTACCTGACCGGCGAGCTGGGGGCCGGCAAGACCACCCTTGCTCGCGGCATCCTGCGCGCCTGTGGCCACCAGGGTGCAGTCAAGAGCCCCACCTATACGCTGGTGGAGCCCTACGAGCTGGACGGTGTCCTTGTGCATCATTTTGACCTCTATCGCCTGGGGGATCCCGAAGAGCTTGAGTTCATCGGCGGCCGTGACCTGCTCGCCGAGGATGCGCTCTGCGTGATCGAGTGGCCTGAGCGGGGAGAGGGGTGGCTACCTGCTCCGGATCTTGAGGTGACCCTCCGACTGGCCGACAGTGGTCGTGAGGCGACGCTCGAGGCCCGCAGCGAAAATGGCCGAGCGGTACTCGAGCGCCTGACGGCGATGCCGTCGCTGGCCAGATGTGGCCTGGACACAGAAGGTGACGCAGCGCGATGACACGCATGATACGGCTTGGACGCCTGCTGGTCGGGCTAGGGGGACTGCTGCTGTGGTTGGCCAGTGGCCTGGCCGCTGCGTCCAGCGTCGACAACCTTCGCCTCTGGGCGGCACCCGACCATGCTCGCCTGGTCTTCGACCTCTCCTCGCCAGCCCGAGCCAATGTCTTCAGCCTCGATAACCCGCGTCGCCTGGTGATCGATCTGGACGACAGCCAGCTCAATGCCAACGTCGACCGGCTGGACCTCGAGGGGAGTGCCATCAGTACCCTGCGCACCGGCGTGCGTGACGGCAATGGCCTGCGGGTGGTGCTGGAACTCAAGCGGGAGGTCGAGCCCCGCCACTTTACCCTCGCGCCCAACGACCAGTATGGCCATCGCCTGGTGGTGGATCTGGAGTATCCCGGCGAGAGCGCGGTGGAGGACCCCATCGATCCCATCGAGGCGATGATCCGCGAACAGGAGATCGCCGCCGATCGCGCCCGCAGCGAGGCGGTGGCCCAGGGTCGCAACCCGGCCGACGTCACGGCCGCCGAGGTCCTGGGATCGGCCAAGGCGCACCCCAAGCGCGATATCATCATCGCCATCGATGCCGGGCATGGCGGCGAGGACCCGGGTGCCATCGGGCCGGCGGGGACTCGTGAGAAGGATGTGGTGCTGGAGATGGCCAAGCGCCTGGCGCGGTTGGTCAATGCCGCGGAGGGCTTTCGGGCGGTGATGATCCGCGATGGCGACTACTACATCGGACTGCGCCAGCGGACCCGGATCGCCCGTGAGCAGAAGGCCGATTTCTTCGTGTCGATTCATGCCGATGCCTTCAACAGCCCGCGGCCCAACGGCAGCTCGGTCTATGCCCTGTCCCAGCGGGGGGCCACTTCGGAGACCGCCCAGTGGCTGGCCGCCAGCGAGAATGAGGCCGACCTGATCGGTGGTGTCGACGGCAGCCTGTCGCTGGATGACAAGGACGAGGTGCTGCGTGGCGTGCTGCTCGACCTGACCATGACCGCGACCCTCAACGACTCTCTGACCATCGGCGGCCAGGTGCTCGACCAGCTCGGGCGGGTCAACCGGCTTCACAAGTCACGCGTCGAGCAGGCCGGCTTCATGGTACTCAAGTCGCCGGACATCCCCTCGCTGCTGGTCGAGACTGGCTTCATCTCCAATCCCGATGAAGAGCGACGGCTTCGCGACGGTGCTTATCAGCAGAAGGTGGTTCAGGCCATCTTCGGCGGCATCCGTGGCCACTTCCAGCGCAATCCACCGCCGGCCAGCTTGCTGGCCTGGCAGCGTGACCGTAACCGCAGCCCCGGGGGCAACGAGTATCGCATCCAGCCCGGCGACACCCTCTCCGAGATCGCCGCCCGTCACGGTGTGCCGGTCACTCAGATCAAGCAGGCCAACGAACTCAATGGTGACATCATCCGGGTAGGACAGGTGCTGCGGATTCCCCGATCCTGACCCTTCGGAGAGCTGGAAGATGGAAGCGCAGATAGGTGTTCCTCTTGCACTCTTCCAGGCGCTGAAGCGTCCGATCTTACTTCTTACGGCTAGCGGCGTACGGCTGCGGCTTACAGCTTGCATGGAGCAACATGTCAGAGAAGCGACATATCCAGATACTCGATCCTCGCCTGGCCAACCAGATCTCGGCCGGCGAGGTCGTCGAGCGTCCTGCCTCGGTGGTCAAGGAGCTGGTAGAGAATGCCATCGATGCCGGCAGCCGGCGCATCGAGGTCGAGCTTGAAAATGGCGGTGCCCGGACGATCCGCGTGAGGGACGACGGGAGCGGCATCGGCGAGGCCGACCTGCCCTTGGCGCTGTCGCGCCATGCCACCAGCAAGATTGTCTCACTGGAAGAACTCGAGGAAGTGGCGAGCCTGGGATTCCGCGGCGAGGCCCTGGCCTCGATCAGCTCGGTGGCGCGCCTCGAGCTTACCTCGAATACCGACGAGGACCCGCGCAGTGGCTGGCGAGTGGTGGCCGAGGGGCGGCGCATGGAACCTCGTGTGACCCCGGCCCCGCATCCGCGCGGCACCTCGGTGACGGTGCGTGACCTCTTCTTCAACACCCCGGCGCGTCGCAAGTTCCTGCGTACCGAGAAGACCGAGTTCGGCCACGTAGAGGAGGCCTTCCGACGTCAAGCGCTGTCGCGCTTCGACATCGGCTGGGTGCTGCGCCACAACCACAAGACCCTCCATCAGTTGCCGCCCGGCGATGAACCGGTGGCTCGGGAACGCCGCCTCCAGTCCCTGCTCGGCAAGGCCTTCCTGGAGAATGCCCTGCACCTGGACCTGGAGGTGGGGGGGTTGCGCCTGTCGGGCTGGGTCGGGCTGCCCACGCACTCCCGGGCCCAGGCCGACCAGCAGTACTTCTTCGTCAATGGCCGTGTGGTGCGCGATCGTCTGGTCGCGCATGCCATCCGCCAGGCCTACCGCGATGTGCTATTCCACGGCCGCCATCCGGTGTTCGTGCTCTACCTCGAGGTCGACCCCAGGGTCGTGGATGTCAACGTTCATCCCACCAAGCATGAGGTGCGGTTCCGCGACGGTCGCATGGTCCACGATTTCCTGTTCTCTAGCCTGCATCGTGCGCTGGGCGAGGCCCGAGCCGGCGAGGGCGGTGAACGCGATGCCGCCGCCGAGGCGCCGCAGGCGGAAGATGGCGTTCGCGAGGCGGCGCCCGCCTGGCAGCAGCAGCCGATGTCGCTGCCGGGGCAGGGGGAAGGGGCCGGTGACGGGGCTCGTGACGGAGTGACGCCGAACCGGGTGCGGGCCTTTATGGAAGGTTATCGGGCACTGCATCCCGAGCATGAGGAGAGCCTGCTGACGCCACAGCCGGCTGCCCCGGCCCCCGGCGGTAGTGCCGCGGGCGTGGCCTTCGAGGAGCGTCGCGCCTCGTCGACGGCTCGGAGCCCGCGCCCGGCGATGCCCGAGCAGGACACAACCCGCGCGCCGCCGCTGGGCTATGCCGTGGCCCAACTGCACGGGGTCTACATCCTCTCCCAGACCGAGCGTGGCCTTGTCATAGTGGATATGCATGCCGCTCACGAACGCATCGTCTACGAACGAATGAAGACCCAGGTCCACGGCGGTGGCGGGAGTGAAGGAGGATTGCAGGCCCAGCCGCTGCTGGTGCCGGTGTCGCTGGCGGCAAGCCCTGCCGAGGTGGCCACCGCCGAAGCCGATCATGATGCCTTCGCGCGACTCGGCGTGGAGCTCGACGTTGCCGGCCCCGAGACCCTGCTGGTGCGCCAGGTACCGGTGCTGCTCGCCGATGCCGACGTAGAGCCATTGATACGTGACATGCTTGCCGACCTGGAGCGCTATGGCCGCTCCGACCGGATCGAGGCGCACATCAACGAGCTGCTTTCGACCATGGCCTGCCACGGCAGCGTGAGGGCCAATCGCCAACTCGGGCTCGAGGAGATGAACGCCCTGTTGCGTGACATGGAACGCACCGAGCGCAGTAGCCAGTGCAACCACGGCCGCCCTACCTGGACCGAGATGAGCATGAAGGAGCTGGACCGCCTCTTCATGCGCGGGCAATAGATCCATGGTCGATGAGCGCCCCCCCGCCATCCTGCTGATGGGGCCTACCGCCGCCGGCAAGACCGACCTGGCCATCGCGCTGCACGAGCGACTGGGCTGCGAGCTGGTCAGCGTCGATTCGGCGATGGTCTACCGCGGCATGGACATCGGCAGCGCCAAGCCTTCGCCGCAGGAGCTTGCTCGGGCGCCGCACCGGCTGATCGATATCCGTGACCCGTCCGAGCCCTATTCCGCCGCCGACTTTCGCGAAGACGCCCTGAGCGAGATGCGCCGAATCAGCGACGCCGGCAAGGCGCCACTGTTGGTGGGTGGCACCATGATGTACTTCAAGCATCTGCTCGAAGGGGTAGCCAACTTGCCGGCAGCGGATACTGCGGTGCGCATCGAGCTGGAGCACAGGAGGTCGCGCCATGGCCTGGGGGTGCTGCACGAGGAGCTGAGTCGGGTCGACCCGCGCTCGGCGGCGCGGATCCATCCCAATGATCCCCAGCGACTGATGCGGGCGCTGGAGGTCTATCGGCTGACAGGCCGCTCCCTTAGTGAACTTTGGGACGAGCAGCACCGTGAAACCTTTCCCTGGCGCACGCTGTCGATAGGGCTTGCACCTTCTGACCGCGCAACGCTTCATGCACGCATCGCGCAGCGTTTTACGACGATGCTCGATGCCGGGCTCATCGATGAGGTGGCGGCTCTGAGGGACCGCGACGATCTCGATGCGTCGTTACCCGCCATGAAGAGCGTGGGCTATCGCCAGGCATGGGCTCATCTCGAGGGGGAGTATGGGCATGGCGAGTTGGAAAGGCGGGGCATCATCGCGACCCGCCAGCTGGCCAAGCGTCAATTGACCTGGATGCGCAGCTGGCCGGCGCTTCGTTGGGTCGATAGTCTGGGCCTCGATCCCCTGAGCGAGGTTTTGAAACTCGTGCGCGAATTCGGCACTTAGCGTAAGATAACCCTTTTAGTGGCTAGCTCGACAGGCCCCTCGGCGTATTCAGCGTTGCCCCCTGGCGGGAGCGACCAAGATCGACATAACATCAACCCCCAGAGAGACTTCAGGGAGAGCAACATGTCCAAAGGGCAGTCCCTTCAAGACCCGTACCTGAACATCCTGCGCAAGGAGCGCATTCCGGTATCGATTTTCCTGGTCAACGGCATCAAGCTGCAGGGTCAGATCGAGTCCTTTGATCAGTTTGTCATTCTGCTGCGCAACACCGTCAGCCAGATGGTCTACAAGCACGCCATCTCCACCGTGGTGCCCTCGCGCAACGTGCGCCTGCCGGCCCCGGATGCGCAGCCGGATCCTGACGCGTGAGGTATTGATTGTTTTTTGAACGTCCCGACGCCGGCGAAACGGCGATCCTCGTCCATGTGGATTTTCAGGACGAGCAGGAGCGCGAGGATGCCGGTGAATTCCTGGAACTCGTGCGCTCGGCCGGTGCGGAGCCGGCCACACTGATCACTGGCAGTCGCAAGCGGCCCGATTCTCGCACTTTCGTGGGGTCGGGCAAGCTCGAAGAGCTGCGCGAGGCGAAGGCTGCGCATCAGGCCGAGCTGGTGATCTTCAACCACAGCCTTAGCCCCTCCCAGGAGCGCAATCTGGAGCGTGAGCTCAAGTGCCGGGTAATCGATCGCACGGGTCTGATTCTCGACATCTTCGCCCAGCGTGCCAGGACCCATGAGGGCAAACTCCAGGTGGAACTCGCCCAGCTCGAGTACATGTCGACCCGGCTGGTGCGCGGCTGGACTCACCTGGAACGCCAGAAGGGCGGTATCGGTCTGCGGGGCCCGGGTGAGACCCAGCTCGAGACCGATCGCCGCTTGTTGCGCGCGCGCATCAAGGCGATCCATAAGCGGCTCGACAAGGTACGCAGCCAGCGTAGCCAGAATCGTCGGGCCCGTTCCCGAGCGGAGATCCCCAGCGTCTCGCTGGTGGGATACACCAACGCCGGCAAGTCCACGCTCTTCAACGCCCTCACGTCCGCCAGGGTCTATGCGGCCGACAAGCTCTTCGCTACCCTCGACCCCACGCTGCGCCGTCTGGAGATCGAGGACGTGGGGCCGGTGGTATTGGCCGACACCGTGGGCTTCATCCGTCACCTGCCCCACAAGCTGGTCGAAGCCTTCCGCGCCACCCTGCAGGAGGCCGCCGAGGCTTCGTTGCTGGTGCACGTGATCGATGCCGCCGACCCGGATCGCGAGCTCAACGTCTCTCAGGTCGAGGCGGTGCTCGACGAGATCGGGGCCCTCGAGGTACCGACCCTCAAGGTGATGAACAAGATCGACCTGCTCGACAGCTCACCGCGTATCGAGCGCGATGGGGAGGGCAGGCCCGAGGTGGTCTGGTTATCGTCTCGCGAGGGCAAGGGACTTGAGCTACTGGAACAGGCGCTCTCGGAGTGCCTGGCCGATGACATCATCGACTTCGAGCTCTGCCTGGCCCCTGAGCAGGGCAGGCTTCGAGCCGGGCTGCACGATCTCGGGGTGGTACGCGATGAGCGCTTCGACGACCAGGGACATACCCTGCTTGAAGTGCGCACGCCACGGCGCGATTTCCTGCAACTGATGGCGCGACTGGGCGAGCGCGCTGACGACTATCTGCCGCTGGCGCTGCAGGCGACGCCTGTGTGGGAAGCATGACATGAGAAGATCGGTCTGCTGGCAGTCAGGTCAGCAACCTCAACACGATGACAGGGCCGCCGGGCTGTGCCGGGCGATACCCGCAGGTTCGCAACCGATATCCGTCGCTGTAGCGCTTGGTGGCGGAATGCAATGCATAGTGGAGACGACGTATGGCCTGGAATGAGCCTGGTGGTGGCAACCAGCACGACCCCTGGAGCGGGGGTGGCCGCGGTGGTAATGGCGGCGGTGGTAGTGGTGGTGGAGGCAAGGGCGGTGGCAATCAGGGCCCGCCCGACCTCGACGAGGCCCTGAAGAAGTTTCAGGACAAACTCAACAACATGCTCGGCGGCCGTGGGGGCAAGAAAGGAGGTTCCGGCGGTAAGGGCGGCGGTAGCAAGCCGCGCAATGCCTTTACCCTGCCAGGTCTGCTGATCGTAGTCGCCCTGGCGATCTGGGCGGCCTCAGGCTTTTACCTGGTCGATCAGTCAGAACGCGGGGTAGTGCTGCGTTTTGGCGAGTTCCAGGAAGTGGTCACTCCCGGCCTGCAGTGGAACCCGCCGCTGATCGATGACGTGCGCATGGTCAACGTGACGCGTGTGCGCTCCGTCACTCAGACTCAGTCGATGCTGACCCAGGACGAGAACATCGTCTCCGTCGAGATGTCGGCTCAGTATCAGGTTGCCGATCCGCGCGACTATGTGCTCAACGTGCGCAATCCCGAGCTCAGCCTCGAGAACGCCCTGGACTCGGCGCTGCGGCATGTGGTCGGCGGGACCGACATGATCGACATCCTGACCTCCGGTCGCGAGATCCTCGGCAGCTCGGTGTCCAGTCGCCTGCAGTCCTACCTGGACAACTACGGCACCGGCATCCTGCTGCAGACGCTCAACGTCGAGTCTACTGCGCCGCCCGACGCTGTCCAGGATGCCTTTGACGATGTCATTCGGGCCCGCGAGGATCGCCAGCGCACCATCAACCAGGGCATCGCCTACGCCAACGCCATCATCCCCGAGGCTCAGGGCCAGGCCCAGCGTCTCGTCGAGCAGGGCCAGGGCTATCGCGAATCCGTGGTCGCCGAGGCGGAGGGCCAGGCCAACCGCTTCAATGCGCTGCTCGGCCAGTACGAGGATTCCCCGTCGATCATGCGTGAGCGTCTCTATCTCGATGCCCTCAGCGAGGTGTTCGGCAATACCGCCAAGGTGATGGTCGACGTGTCCGAGAACAGCCCGCTGATGGTCCTGCCGCTGGAACGTCTCAGTAGCGCCGGTACATCCGGTGCAGCTGACCAGTCGGGTAGCAACGATGGGCTGGATCCCCGCGTGCTCGAGCGCATGCGCTCGAGCCAGTCGTCGAACAGCAGTAACAGCAGTAACAGCAACAGTGGTATCAGCAGGGAGGGCCGCTAAATGATCAATAATCGTTCCCTGCTCATCGTCGGTGGCCTGGCCGCCGTGGCGTGGCTTGCCAGCAACAGCCTCTACGTGGTCGACGAGACCGAGCGTGCGGTCAAGCTGCGCTTCGGCGAGGTCATCGAGGAGAACATCCAGCCCGGCCTGCACTTCAAGGTACCGATCACCCAGACGGTGCGGACCTTCGATACCCGGCTGCTGACGCTGGATACCGATCCCAGTCGCTACCTGACCCTGGAGCAGAAGGCGGTCATCGTCGACTCCTACGTCCAGTGGCAGGTGGTCAACCCGACCCGTTACTACGAGGCCACGGCCGGCGACGAGCTGATGGCCAGTCGACTCATCCAACCGCGGGTCGACGAGAGCCTGCGTAACGAGTTCGGTCGCCTGAACCTTCAGCAGATCATTGCCGAGCGTCGCGATGATCTGATGACAGGGCCCACTGAGGACCTCGATGCGTTGATGCGCGATGAGCTGGGCGTGGCGATTCGCGACATCCGGGTCAAGCGCATCGACCTGCCCGAGGATGTCTCTTCGGCGGTCTACGAGCGCATGCGCTCGGAGCGTGAGCGCCAGGCCCGTGAGTGGCGGGCCCAGGGCCAGGAGGAGGCCGAGCGCATCCGCGCCAATGCCGACCGCCGCCGCCAGGTGCTGCTGGCCCAGGCCCGTGCCCGCTCGGAGACCCTGCGCGGTGAGGGTGACGCCGAGGCCGCTGCGATCTTCTCCGATGCTTACGGCAAGGACGAGGAGTTCTTCAGCTTCTGGCGCAGTCTCAACGCCTATCGCGACAGCTTCGCGGGTGACGACAACGTGCTGGTGCTGGATCCCTCCAGCGATTTCTTCCAGTACCTCAAGAGCCCGCAGGGCACGAGCGACTGATCTCCTGGTGGGCGGTGCGCCGCCCGCCGGGGTTCAACCGGCTAGCAATCGTGGTAGAATCCATAAACCGGGCGTGGCCCGGTTTTTTTGTGGCCTCTTCACTCCCGGCGCACCCGTTCGCCAGCACGACTCGGGTGTCGTCGCAGGCCAACCATCGTCTTGCAGGATTAACGACATGACCATCGCTGACCGCTGGCTGCTTCCCGACGGCATGGATGAAGTATTGCCGCCTCAGGCCAGTCGCATGGAGGAACTGCGCCGTGCGTTGCTCGATCTTTATCACCGCTGGGGCTACGACCAGGTGATGCCGCCCCCGGTCGAGTTCCTGGACTCCCTGCTTACCGGCACTGGTACCGAACTCGATCTGCAGACCTTCAAGCTCACCGACCAGATGACAGGCCGAATGATGGGCGTGAGCGCCGATGTCACCCCCCAGGTGGCGCGCATGGATGCGCACTCCTTGCGTCGTCAGGGGCCGGTGCGGCTTTGCTATTGCACCAATGTGCTGCGTGCCAAGGCGGACCAGTATCAGGGCGGGCGCAGCCCGGTGCAGGTCGGCGTGGAGCTGTTCGGTCATGCCGGCCTGGAGGCCGACCTCGAGATCCTGTGCCTGGCACTGGCCAGTCTCGAGACCGCCGGGGCTCGGGAGATCCACCTGGCGCTGGGCCATATCGGCATCTACCGTAGCCTGGTGCAGGCCGCGAGCCTCGATGCCGACCAGGAACGCGCACTGTTCGACGCGCTGGCCCTCAAGTCGCCGGGCGAACTGGCGGCGCGGGTGGAGGATAGCGTGGACGATCCGAGGCTGGCGGCGATGTTCCATGCCCTGGGTGACCTGCACGGGGGAATCGAGGTGCTGGATGCGGCCCGCGAGGCTTTCGAGGAGGCTCCCCAGCCGGTGGGCGCGGCGCTTGACCAGCTGCGTTCCCTGGTTGACGGCGTGCTCGCCGAGTACCCCGGGGTCGAACCCTACTTCGACCTGGCCGAGCTGCGGGGCTATCAGTACCACACCGGCATGATGTTCGCCGCCTATGTGCCGCTCTACGGCCAGGCGTTGGCCAAGGGTGGGCGCTACGACGATACTGGCCGCGCCTTCGGCCGGGCCCGGCCGGCCACCGGCTTCTCGATGGATCTCAAGCTGCTGGCCACCCTGGACCCCGCCGAGCCCGAGCCGGATGGCATCTGGGCACCGGCCGAGGGAGAGGGTTTGGCGGAGGCCCTCCAGGTACTTCGCCAGCGAGGTGAGAGGGTAGTCCAGGCGCTACCCGGGCAGCGCACCGGTCCGGCGGAACACCGCTGCGACCGCCGGCTGGAACGTATCGATGGTCGCTGGGAGCCACGCTTCCTGGAGACGCCACAGGACCGGGCCTGAGGGTCCGTTGGCAATGACCTCGGCCCTGGGCCTGGACACGGGCGCGGTGCCGCAACGAGAGACGAGAGCACAATGGGCAAGAATGTAGTCGTATTGGGCACCCAGTGGGGTGACGAAGGCAAGGGCAAGGTAGTCGACCTGCTCACCGAATCCGCCTCTGCAGTGGTGCGCTTCCAGGGCGGGCACAATGCCGGGCATACCCTGGTCATCGATGGCGAGAAGACCGTCCTGCACCTGATCCCCTCGGGTATTCTGCGCGATGACAAGATCTGCGTGATCGGTAACGGCGTGGTGTTGTCCCCCGAGGCACTGATGGAGGAGATCCGCGAACTGGAGGGCAAGGGGGTGCCGGTGCGAGAGCGCCTGCGTCTGTCGCCGGCCTGCCCGCTGATCCTGCCGTATCACGTGCGCCTGGATCAGGCCCGCGAGAGGGCCCGCGGCATCGCCAAGATCGGCACTACCGGCCGTGGCATCGGCCCGGCCTATGAGGACAAGGTGGCACGGCGGGGCCTGCGTCTCGGCGATATCCTTCACCGCGAGCGTTTCGCCTCCAAGCTCGGCGAGGTGCTGGATTATCACAACTTCGTGCTGACTCAATATCACGGCGAGAAACCGGTGGATTTCCAGCAGGTGCTCGATCAGGCCATGGCCTTTGCCGTGGAGCTGCGCCCCATGGTCTGCGACACCGTGGGCCTGGTTCACGAGATGCGTCGCGCCGGAGAGAACATACTCTTCGAGGGAGCCCAGGGCTCCTTGCTTGATATCGACCACGGCACTTACCCCTTCGTGACGAGCTCCAACACCACCGCCGGTGGCACCGCCACTGGCTCGGGGGTGGGGCCGCTCTACCTGGACTATGTGCTGGGTATTACCAAGGCCTACACCACCCGGGTCGGCTCCGGTCCCTTCCCGACCGAGCTATTCGACGATCACGGCCGTCACCTGGCCGAGAAGGGCCACGAGTTCGGTGCTACCACCGGCCGCCCGCGTCGCTGTGGCTGGTTCGATGCCGTGGCGCTGCGTCATGCTGTGCAGATCAATTCGGTGTCAGGTATCTGCCTGACCAAGCTCGATGTGCTCGACGGCCTGGAGAATATTCGTGTTTGCGTGGGCTATCGCAGCAAGGATGGCGAAGTGCTCGACACCCCGGTGGACTCCGAAGGCTACGAGGCCATCGAGCCGCTCTATCAGGATCTGCCAGGCTGGAGCGAGTCGACTCTGGGGGTACGTCGTGTCGAGGACCTGCCCGCCAATGCGCGCTCCTACATCAGCTTCCTGGAAGAGAAGGTCGGTACCTCCATCGACATCATCTCCACCGGACCGGACCGCAACGAGACTATCGTGCTGCGCAATCCCTTCGAGGGCTGAGCGCCAGCAGGCTTAATAGTCGATGCCGCGCCGCGCCTGGACGCCATTGTTGAAGGCGTGGCGCACCTCCTGCATCTCGGTGACGGTGTCGGCCATGGCCATGAGATCTCGGTGGGCGTTGCGCCCGGTGATGATCACCGTCTGCTCCGGCGGGCGGTTATCGATGGCGCGCTTCACCGTCTCGATGTCCAGGTAGCCGAACTTGAGCATGTAGGTGATCTCGTCCAGCACCACCAGGTAGACCTCAGGGTCGGCGAGCATCCGCTCGGCGTCGGCCCACACCTCGCGGCAAGCGGCAGTGTCCGCTTCGCGGTTCTGGGTATCCCAGGTGAAGCCGGTGGCCATGATGGCTACCTCGAGGTTGGGATCCTCGACCAGCCGCTCGCGCTCGCCGCACTCCCAAAGCCCCTTGATGAACTGCACCACGCCAGCCTTGTAGCCGTAGCCCAGGGCGCGGGTTACGGTGCCCCAGGCGGCAGTGGTCTTGCCCTTGCCGTTGCCGGTGAAGACCAGCAGCAGCCCGCGCTGTTCGGTTGCCTCGGCGACCTTCTCGTCGACGCGGGATTTGAGTTTCTGCATGGCCTGCTGGTGGCGGGTGTCGCGATCGCTCATCTTGGCTCCAACTCTTGTACAAGGCTTGTTCAGGAAGGCGTCAGCATACGCCAGAACCGGATGAGCGTCAGCATCCCGTGGCTTACGACCGCTCGCGCACCCTTTCCTCCATGCGTGCCAGGAAGACCGCCATGATGCGCTCGTAGAGCGTGTGGCCGAGCACAGCATCCTCGATGCCGGCGTCCACGTTGGGGTTGTCGTTGACCTCGATCACCACCACCCGGTCGCCGGCCTGCTTGAGATCAACGCCGTAGAAACCGTCGCCAATCAGTCGTGTGGCCTTGAGTGCCGCCTTGATGACTGTCGCCGGGACCTCGGCGGGATGATGGGTGGTGAAGCCGCCGCTCTTCACCCGGCCGCCGGAGTGGTCGTAGATCTGCCAGTGGCCGCGGGCCATGAAGTAGCGGCTGGCGAACAGTACCTGGCCGTCGAGCACGCCGATTCGCCAATCGTATTTTGTGGGTAGCCATTCCTGGAGCAGCAGCAGGGCCGAGGTGGCGAACAGCCTGTTGGCCTCGCGTTCGAGCTGCTCTGTCGATTCGATCTTGACGATGCCCCGGGAGAAGGCGCCGTCGGGAATCTTCAGCACCAGCGGGAAGCCGAGGCCCGAGATCTGTTCATCCAGCGGGCGGCGGTCGCCGCGCTTGAGCAGGATACCCGACGGCGCCGGAACGCCTCGGGCCCGCAGCAGGGCGTGCAGGTAGACCTTGTTGGTACAGCGCAGGATGTCTCGGGGGGCATCGATCACCACCAGCCCTTCGTGTTCCGCCAGCCGGGCCAGGCGGTAGGTATGATGGTCGAGGGCGGTCGTCTCACGGATGAACAGGCCGTCGAATTCGGCGAGTCGGCCGGCATCCTTGCGGGTGACCAGCGAGACATCGATACCCAGCTTGCGTCCGGCGCGGATGAAGGCCTTCAGCGCACCGCGATTGCTGGGGGGCAGAGCTTCCTGTGGATCAACCAGGACCGCCAGGTCGAAGCGGTAACGGCGACGCGCCTTGGGCGTGCGCCATACCTTGCGGGAGTGACGGTTGAGGGCCGTGGCGAACAGACCCTGCTCCTCCGGTGCCAAGTCGCGCAGGTGCAGTGGCCGCAGGCGCGACAGCTGCCATGCATCGTGGCGACGCACCAGGCGGGCCTCGAGCAACGGGCAGGGCAGTCGCTCGAAGAGCCGGCGGGCCAGCTTCGCCAGCCCCGGCTCTCGGCACTCGCCGAACATCACGCGCAGGGTCAACTGGTCACCGGGCAGGGTGCCCTGGCGAGCCAGGTCGCCGAGCAGCGGGGCCAGGCCGTCGAGCTGAAGATCGACCAGGGTTTTGCGGCCCAGCGCGTTGAGGGTCTCGACCGTGGGCAGTACTCGCTGTCCCCGCGCCTGGGCCAGCAGTGAGACATAGTAACCGATGCCCAGATAGTCGAACTCGCTGCACAGGTTGATCACATGGGTGGTGCGATTCTGAACGTCGGCGATGCGGTGTTGCCGGTCCTGGGCGAGGAAGTCATCGGCGGTGATCAGGTCTTCGGAGGGATAGTAAGGCTGCCAGTCTTCCAGTCGGTCGACGACGATGCGCAGCGGACACATGTTAGGGCTTCCGTGCTGGGCGGCGGGGCGCCGCCGGAATGCGGCCAGCATGCTCCTGAGCCCGCTCCCGGACAAGTCAGGATTCGAGTGAAAAGATTTCATGGTCAACGCCGCTGACAGCGATAATGACCATGATCACAATCGTGCCGAGATTTCGGGAGATTCGAGATGACCGTCACTCTGCGCCAGGCCCTCTCTCATGACCTGGATGCGCTGTACCGCCTGGAGCAGGTGGCCTTCACCGGCGACCGTTTCAGTCGTCGACAGCTCTGGCACCTGCTCAATCGCGCGCATGCCCTGACCCTGGTCGCGGAGCGTGACGCCGAGGATCTCTCCCCAATGAGGCTGCTGGGCTATGGCACCTTGCTGTTTCGTCGCGGGACCCGTCGTGCCCGGCTCTACTCCTTCTGCGTGCATCCGGACGCTCGGGGCAGCGGCTTGGGCCGCAGGCTGCTGGAGGCTCTGGAGGCCGAAGCAAAAGCGCGTGATGCCGAGGTGCTGGGCCTCGAAGTGCGCGTCGACAATCGCGTGGCTCTGGGACTCTATCGACGGATGGGCTTTCGCCCGGAGCGCTGGCTGAGCGACTACTACGAGGACGGCTGTGCGGGCTGGCAGATGGCCAAACCGCTGCTGCCCGAACAAGGGGCCGCGCAGGCCTCTGAGGGCTGATAGAATCACGCCATTCGTCACCCTGCACCACCGATCAACCATCTACCGGGATATGCTCATGCCCTCCTTCGATATCGTTTCCGAGTTCGACAAGCACGAAGCCAGCAACGCCGTGGATCAGGCCAATCGTGAGATCCAGACCCGTTTCGATTTCAAGGGCGTCACGGCGAGCTTCGAGCTCAATGGCGAGACCGTCTCCCTCGAAGCCGAGGTCGATTTCCAGCTCAAGCAGATGCTCGACGTGTTGCGCAACAAGCTGATCAGTCGCGGCATCGACGCCCGCTGCATGGATGTTCAGGAACCGGTGCTCTCCGGGGTTCGGGCTCGCCAGGAGGTGACGCTCAAGCAGGGGCTCGATCAGAAGGAGGCCAAGGACGTTGTCAAGCGCATCAAGGACAGCAAGCTGAAGGTCCAGGCCCAGATTCAGGGCGAAAAGGTCCGGGTAACCGGCAAGAAACGCGATGATCTCCAGGCCGTCATGGCCCTCCTGCGGGGTGAGGGCGGCCCCGACCTGCCACTACAGTTCGACAACTTCCGCGACTGACGGCCGTCGTGGCGCCTTGATTCAGGTCAGCCCGATGTTGTCCATAGCCGTTTGTGATTGGCACGGCGTGGCAGAATGCTCTTAAATGAGGTGAATACCTGATGTTCGGGAGTGAGCGATTGATGCCCATCGTTCGTCGTATCGCCTTCCTCGCCCTGGCCTGGGTCAGCTTCGGGCTGGGCGTAGTAGGTGCTTTCCTGCCCTTGCTGCCGACCACCTGCTTCATGCTGCTGGCGGTATGGGCGGCCACGAAGGGATCTCCGCGATTCGCCCTGTGGATTCGCGAGCATCCGCACTTCGGCCCCGCCGTGGTCGCCTGGGAGTGCGAGCGAGCGATTCCCCGCCATGCCAAGTGGCTTGCCTCCGCCATGCTGGCCGTCTCGATGCTGGTGCTGGCGCTCACCGTGAGCCTTTGGTGGCTCAAGCTGTCGCTGATTGCCGGACTCTGCCTGGTGGGCGCCTGGATCCTGTCGCGTCCCGAGCCCGTCGTCGCCCGTTGATCGAGTGCGTTCGTCGCATTACTTTGAGCTCCAGGCGCGTGGCGCCGTACAATGGCCGGCTATCACCGACAGGAGCCATCCTCGATGTCAGAACCGCAGCCGACCTATCTGAGTGACTACCGTCCGCCCGCCTACCGTGTGATTCGTACCGAATTGACATTCGACCTCGATCCGAACGCTACCCGGGTCAAGGCGTGCCTGCACATCGAGCGCCACCCGGAGCGCGAGGCCGGTGCTCCCCTGGAATTGGACGGCGAACAGCTTGCGCTCAAGGCCATCGCCATCGATGGTCAGCCGCTGGAGCCGGACGAGTACGAGGTCGGCGAGGCCAATCTGGTCGTGCATCGCGTGCCGGAGGCCTTCCAGCTCGACACCGAGGTCGAGGTCGCACCCGACGGTAACACTGCGCTGTCGGGGCTCTACCGTTCGAGCGGCATGTTCTGCACCCAGTGCGAGGCCGAGGGCTTCCGTCGCATCACCTTCTATCCGGATCGCCCCGACGTCATGGCCACCTTTTCCACCACGGTGATCGGTAGCGCAGAGCAGGAGCCGGTGCTGCTCTCCAATGGCAATCCGGTGGAACGCGGCGAGCTGCCCGGCGGTCGCCACTTCGTCACCTGGGAAGACCCGCATCCCAAGCCCAGCTATCTGTTCGCCCTGGTGGCCGGCGACCTGAAGAAGGTCGAGGATTCCTTCACCACCATGAGCGGGCGTGACGTGACCCTGCAGATCTGGGTCGAGGAGGAGAACCTCGACAAGACCGACCACGCCATGGCCTCGTTGAAACGTGCCATGCAGTGGGACGAGGAGGCCTATGGCCGGGAGTACGACCTGGACCTCTTCATGATCGTGGCGGTCAATGACTTCAACATGGGCGCCATGGAGAACAAGGGCCTCAACATCTTCAACTCGGCTGCGGTGCTGACCCACCCCCACACCGCCACCGATGGGGCCTTCCAGCGTGTCGAGGGCATCGTTGCTCACGAGTACTTCCACAACTGGTCCGGCAACCGGGTCACCTGTCGTGACTGGTTCCAGCTCTCTCTCAAGGAAGGCTTCACGGTGTTCCGTGACCAGTGCTTCTCGGCGGATACCAACTCGGCGCCGGTCAAGCGCATCGAAGACGTCTCCTTCTTCCGCACCGCCCAGTTCGCCGAGGATGCCGGCCCCACCGCGCATCCGGTGCGGCCCGACCACTACATCGAGATCGGCAACTTCTACACCCTTACCATCTACGAGAAGGGGGCCGAGATCGTGCGTATGCTCTCGAACCTGGTGGGGGAGGAGGCCTTCCGCCGCGGGAGTGACCTCTATTTCGCGCGCTTCGATGGCCAGGCCGTGACCATCGAGGACTTCGTGAATTGCATGGCCGAGGCCTCGGGCCAGGACCTCGCCCAGTTCATGCTCTGGTACTCCCAGGCGGGGACGCCGGAGATCGATGCCCACGGCGAGTATGACTACGCCAACGCCGAGTATCGGCTCATCCTGCGCCAGCGGACTCCGGCGACGCCGGGTCAGCCGGACAAGCGGGCCCTGCACATTCCGGTGCGCCTGGGGCTGGTGGGTACCAAGTCCGGCCGCGACCTGCGGCTGACCCTGGATGGCGAGTCGCTGGGCAGCGATGCAGTGATCCATCTGCGTGAGGAAGAGCAGGAGTTCCTGTTTACCGATGTCAGTGAGGCTCCGATACCTTCATTGCTGCGTGGCTTCTCGGCACCGGTCAGGCTGCACTTCCCTTTCGGCCGCGAGGACCTGGCGTTCCTGCAGGCCAAGGACTCCGACGGCTTCAACCGCTGGGACGCCGGGCAGCGCCTGGCCCTGCTGGCGATGGACGACCTGATCGCGGCCCATCGCAATGGCGTCGAGAAGGTGATGGACCCCCGGGTGGTCGAGGCCTTCCGTAGCCTGCTGGCGGCGGAGATCGACGACAAGGCAGTGCTGGCCCAGATGCTGACGCTGCCCTCCGAAGCGTATATCGCCGAGCAACAGCCGTTGGTCGACGTGGATGCCATCCATGCCGCCCGCACCTTCGTCAAGCAGCGCCTAGCCCTGGCGCTGCGGGATGACTTCTTGCGCGTCTATCACGAGAACCAGGACGACGCTCCCTATGCGCCGGAGCCCGAGCAGATCGCCGCGCGCAGCCTGCGTAACGTGGCACTCTCCTACCTCATGGCCATCGAGGATGAGGCGGGTCTCGAGCTGGCCCGTGAGCAGTTCGAGGCCGACCACAACATGACTGACGTGCGTCACGCCCTGACCCTGCTGGTGCACAGTTCGCGCGGTGACATCGCCGACCCGGCCCTAAAGGCCTTTGGCGCTAAGTGGGCCCACGATCCGCTGGTGATGGACCAATGGTTCGCCATTCAGGTGACCCGCCCGCAATCGGACGTGCTCGACCGCGTCAAGTTCCTGATGGAGCACCCGGCTTTCTCGTTGAAGAATCCCAACAAGGTGCGAGCGTTGATCGGTACCTTCGCCAATCAGAACCCGGTGAATTTCCACCGTGACGACGGGGCAGGTTATCGGTTGCTGGCCGACACCGTGATCGAGCTGAACCGCCTCAATCCGGAGATCGCCGCCCGCATGATTACCCCGCTGACGCGCTGGGCACGCTTCGACGAGGCGCGCCAGGAGCTGATGAAGGGCGAGCTAGAGCGTATCCGCGCCGAGGAGCTCTCGCCGAACGTGTATGAGGTGGTTGAAAAAGCCCTCGCCTGAGGCAGACACGTGATTCATGTTGCCTGAAGAGCAGAGCTCTGCCCCACGGGGCGGCGCTCTTGCGTCGGGGCAGGGGGAAGTCATCGGATCAGCCAGCTGAGTACCGTCACCCCCAACAGCCACCAGACCAGGGTGGCGACGATGGCAGTTCGCATCAGCGCGGCGACGCCCTTCCACAGCAGCCACAGGCCGATCACCAGTACCACCAGGTTGATCAGTGTAAGGGGAATGCCCAGCGACTCGGAAAGGCCCTGCATGAAGCTGCGGGCCGCGTTGCCGATGTTGGCGAAGAAACTGGTGAGGCCATCGACGATAAAGCGGATGAACTCTCCGAAGGCGTTGCCGATGAAGGCGAAGACATCTTCCATGAGGCCGGCCTTCCTATTCGATCATGTCGAGAACGGTGCCGACGATGTCATCCATGGTGACCAGCCCGAGGAGCCGGTTGTCGTCCAGCACCAGTACCCGCTTGACGACGTTGCTGGTCATCAGCCCGGCGACATGTCGCACGTCCAGCGATTGGCCAACGCCTAGGGCAGGCTTGGCGCAGACGTCGTAGACATTGATCAGGTCGATGTCGCCGTTCTCGGCGACGATCGTCTTGAGGATGTTGGTATAGGTGATCAGTCCCCAGGCATCGTGGGGATCCTGTTGCTCGACTACCAGGCTCTTGAGGTTGTGCTGTTTCATGAGGCTCAAGGCGTCCCGCAGGGTCGCGAAGGGTGACACCGTCACCACGTCGCGCATCATGATGTCCTTGACCAGCATCGCGTTACTCCGTCGGTGGAAGAAAGGTCAGGCTTCATGCCTGAGGCGTTCCTCGAAGCGCTTGATCTGTGACATGTCGATGCCGCCTAGGTGTTCCACGGGCAGCGTCATCACCAGGCCCTTGGAATCTTCGTCCGTGGGGTTGAGGAGGTGCTTGATGGCCTTGAGCACCTTGAGCGACAGGCCCTTCTCGAGGGTCATCAACATCACGCTCTGGCTGCCTTCGTAGGTCAGGCCGAAGAACGTCTTCTTGCGTTCGCCGCCGATACCGCGCCCCGCCATCAGGGTCATGCCCACGGCTCCCGCGTGGGTGGCGGCGTCGATGCACTCCTTCTCCATTTCCTCAGGAACGATGGCGACAAGCAGGGAAAATTTCATGGCGTCTTGTCTCTCGTCTTGGCCACTCTATCCATCAGAATGGCATAGCCCATTACGGTCACGATAGGAAAGATCGAGGCGAAGGCGATCAGCCCGAAGCCGTCGATCAGCACGTTGCGGCCCTCGATCTGACTGGCCAGGCCGATGCCCAGTGCGGTCACCAGCGGAACCGTCACCTCGGAGGTGGTCACGCCTCCCAAGTCGAAGGCTAGCGCCACAATGTAGCGTGGTGCCAGGAAAGTAAGCACGATCACCAGCAGATAGCCGCCGATGATGTAGTGATGGATGGAGTCACCGCTGATGATGCGGTGCACACCGAGGGTGATGCCGATGGCCACCCCCAGCGCCACCAGCAGCCGAATGACACTGCCCTGGATCTTGCCCGCGGCGGCTTCCTCGGCCTGCTGGCCCACGGCGAGCAGGGCCGGCTCGGCCATGGTGGTGGCGAAACCGATACAGAAGGCGAACAGATAGACCCACAACCAGGAGTCCAGGGCGATCAACTGCCCCGCCATGTTGCGGCCGATCGGGAAGAGCCCCAGCTTGAGGCCTATCACGAACGCATAGAGCCCGACGATCACCAGGGCGAAGCCGGTAGCTACCCTGAGGGGGTTGGCCATCGGGCGCTTGAGAATGAGGTACTGGAAAAACAGGATCACCAGGATGATCGGCAGCACGTCACGTAGCATGGCGAACAGCTCGAGTATCATCGCCAGCATGCCTCCCGGGGCATCGACCTTCGCCTGGGTGTCAATCAGCACGGCGTTCCCCACCGCGCTGGCCGTGTCGCCAAAGACCAGGATGCCGTAGAGCTGCACGCTGATCATCGGCACCATCACCGCCAGTGCCACCAGACCGAAGCCGTCGATCAACGGGTTCCGCCCCTGGATCGATGACGCCAGGCCGATGCCCAGGGCTGCGATCAGCGGCACGGTGACGATATTGGTGGTCACACCGCCCGAGTCGTAGGCCAGGCCGACGATCTCCTCGGGAGCGAAGAAGGTGATCATGACCACCAGCACGTAGCCGATGATCATGTACCAGTGCAGGGGGTGGCCCAGGATCACCCTGAAGACACCTAGCGCCATGACCAGCCCAACCGAGGTGGCGACGATCAGGCGCAGGGTAAGGGCGTCGATGCGTCCCGAGCTGATCTCCTTGGCCTGTTCCGCCACGGCGATCAGGGCGGGTTCTGCCACTACGGCCGAGAACCCCATGGCGAAGCCGAACAGCATCAGCAGTGGCATGGAACCCCGGCGGGTGAACTGGTTGGCCAGACGCTTGCCCACCGGGAAGATGCTTAGCTCGAGTCCCCTCAGGAAGAGCGCCACGCCTAGGGCGACGATCAGCAGACCGCCGGCCATTGCCAGGCCACCTTCCGGCCAATGGCGCAGCAGGAGCGCCTGGAAGGCCACCACCACCAGGATGATGGGCATCAGGTTGCGCAGTGCATGAAGCAGGGCGTAAGCGAAGTCCCTGAACGGTTCAGCCAAGACCGACCCCCTGGTTTCCCTGTTGATTGCCCACCTGCCCGGCCGGGGCGAGGCATTACGGAGAACAATCTACCATCAATAACTTGCCAGCCGGCAGAGTCAGCTTGATATGGATCAAGATGTCTCTGCTTGCTATCAGCCCAGCTGGTCCCTCATGGATTCGACGCCGGCCTCCTCGGCGGCGCTGTCGGCCAGGGCCCGGCCCGCTTCGTCATAGACATGGAAGACTGCATTCGCGCCGAGTGCCATGATCGGCTCGATCTCCTCGGGGTATTCGACGATAGCGGTGATGCTTCCCCGGAAGGCTCGTGACTTCAGCTGCTTCAGGGCGAAGAGGTTGCCGGCATGGTGAGGCATGGCCAGCACCACTATCTTTACGCCATGGGACATCAACAACTTGTCCCAGAAATCCGAGTCGACCGCATCGCCTTCGACGATATTGAAGCCCCGTTTGCCGAGGGTCTCTACGGTGTTGGGGTTGCTGTCGATGCCCAGTATCCGCAGGCCGTATTCCTTTTGCAGGCGCCGATAAACGCTGCGGCCGATGCGGCCCATGCCCAGCACCACGGCCTCGGCATCACCGACTTCGATGGGCCGGTCGCGGGGAGCCAGGCGCTGTGGGTCGCGTCGCGGCAACCTGGGAGCGATCCGCCGATAGAGAGCTTCGCTGTAGTTGTTGAGGATGGCCGAAGCAGCGAAGCTGATGGCCACGGCAAGCGACAGGATGACCAGCCACTGATCGTCCAGCCAGCCACTGGCCACGGCGATGCTGCCCACGATGAGGCCGAATTCCGAGTAGTTGGACAGGCTGAGAGTAGCCAGCAGCGAGGTACGGTTGCGCATGGGAAATCGCAAGAAGATGAGCTGATAGAGCAGGCTCTTAAGTGGCAGTACCACTACCAGCATCAGGGCCATGCTGAGGTGTGTCCAGTTCGGCATGGCGGTCAACCCGAGATTCAGGAAGAAGCCCACCAGCAGCAGTTCCTTGAGGTTGAACATCGAGCGAGAGAGTGTCTGCGCCGCGGGGTGCGGTGCCAGCAGCAGGCCGATGATCAGGGCCCCCAGGTCGCCCTTGACGCCAACCGATTCGAAGAGGGAATAGCCCAGCACCAGGGCCAGCAGCATGCCGAACAGTATCTGCATCTCGCCGTGGCCGAGCCGGTCGAGCAGGACCCGCAGCGCCGGCGCGAGGGGAATCATCAGCACCAGGCCCAGGGCCCAGGGGCTCGGCAGCTCGCCGGTGGAAGCGGTCAGGAAGAAGACGGCAAAGATGTCCTGCATGATCAGTACGCCGATGGCCAGGCGGCCATAGGCGGTTTGGCTCTCGCTGCGCTTGTCGAGAATCTTGACCACGAAGACAGTGCTGGAGAAGCTCAGGGCAAAGCCCAGCAGGGGGAGCGTCTGCCATCCAGCGCTGTCCAGCAGGCCCAACCCTAGCCCCATCCACTTGATCAGCGACAGCAAGGCCACCATCAGCAGCGTCGATGCCATCATGTGCAGGGAAGCGCTTCCCCAGACATCCTGGCGCAGTAGGGTGCGTACGTCGAGCTTCAGGCCGATGGTGAATAGCAGCAGCGTGACGCCGATGCCGGACAGGGTCTCGAGCAGCGGGGTCTTGTCGTAGCCCAGCATGTTGAGAGCGAAGCCGGCAACCAGAAACCCCACCAGGGGCGGTAGCCTTAGCCCCATTGCGACGAAGCCACCGACGAAGGCCGCCAGAAGAAAGGC
This sequence comes from Halomonas sp., assembly GCF_034520545.1. GTDB lineage: Bacteria > Pseudomonadota > Gammaproteobacteria > Pseudomonadales > Halomonadaceae > Halomonas. Next base: position 1,046,524 of record NZ_JAXHNN010000010.1, on the reverse strand, counting down.
CGGATCGATCATGCACACTCCCTGTTCCGCACGCTTCAGCAGGACAGATAGTGTAGGGAAGTCGTAAGCTAATTGGCATTGATGATTCGGCGCATGCCGTTATATTCGGTGCCGATGTCATGCTTGGAATGGGCGAAGCAGGCGAGAGGAGCGCGAATGGCCAGGTTGATCCTCAATGGCAAGGCGGCGCAGCTGCCGGCGGTGAGGGAGGCGGTGTACACCCGCCGTAAAGCGGGGGACAACATCGAGGTCAGTGTCACCTGGGAGCAGGGCGATGCCGCCTGCATGGCGGAGCAGGCCGGCCGCGACGGTGTGGAACGGGTGATCGTCGGCGGTGGTGATGGCACGGTCAACGAGGTGGTCAACGGCTTGATGAGGCTCTCTTCTGAGCAGCGGCCCATCCTGGGAATCCTGCCATTGGGCAGCGCCAATGATCTGGCCACCTCGCTGGGGCTGCCGATGGCCTGCGAATCTGCCCTGGCCTCGGCCCTTCATCTGCCCGAACAGTATGTCGACGTGCCGAGGCTGGATGACTGGCACTACCTCAACATGGCCACCTGTGGCTTCGGCGCGGAGATCACCTCCTCTACCCCCAAGGCCCTCAAGCGCCTGCTCGGTGGTGGTGCCTACTCGCTGATCGGTGCCTTCAAGGCCTGGGGTTTTCGACACTATCCCGGGGTCCTGCACTGGGAGGACGGTGAGCGCCGCGCCGAGGTCTTCATGCTGGCCATCGGCAATGGGCGCCAGTCGGGCGGTGGTCAGGCATTGACGCCAAAGGCCACGCTGGACGACGGTCTGCTCGACGTGCTGCTGCTGCATGACGTCACCTCCCTGGCACGGCTGCGGGACATGCGTCACGAGCTGGCGTCGCGTCCCGCACGGGGCCGCTATGTCGATGCCTTCCGCACGGACTGGCTCGCCTTGGAGGCGAATGAGGAGCTACCGGTGACCCTGGATGGCGAGCCCGTGCATCGGCGTGGGTTCAAAGTGGCCATCAGCCCCGCTGCGCTGGCGCTGGCAGCCCCGCAAGGGTGTCCGCTTTTCTCGCAACCGCAATGAGGCAATGTCTCGCGGTCAGGCCTAAGGTTAACGGCAACCGCCCCTGGCGTATTTTTTCTCTGATTAGGAGTCACGGCACCATGGAGCTCTCGCTGATCATCCCCGTCGTGCTGCTGGGCGCCCTGCTGGTATACGGCGTCGCCATCTATAACCGGCTGGTAACACTCAAGAATCGCTACCAGAATGCCTTTGCCCAGATCGAGGTGCAGCTCAAGCGTCGCCATGACCTGATTCCCAATCTGGTGGAGACAGCCCGAGCCTACATGAGCCACGAGCGCGAGACCCTGCAAGCGGTGACCGAGGCGCGCAACGCTGCCGAGGTCGGCCTTCAGCAAGCCGCGTCGCACCCCGGTGAGCCCGGGGCCATGGCCGAGCTGGCAAATGCCGAAGGTGCACTCGGCGCGGCTCTCGGGCGCCTCAATGTGGTGATGGAGGCCTACCCGGACCTCAAGGCTTCCGACAACATGCAGCAGCTCTCCGAGACTCTCACCAGTACCGAGAATCGGGTGGCCTTCGCTCGACAGGCCTTCAACGACGCGGTGATGCAGTACAACACCTATCGCCAGAGCTTTCCTCCTGTGATCCTGGCCGGCTCCTTCGGGCATAAGCAGGATGCGGCTCTGCTGGAATTCGCCGACAGTGCTGAGATCCAGTCGGCGCCCCGGGTAAGCTTCTGAGTCGACCCTAATGGACTTCTTCACGGCCCAGGATCGCGCCCGGCGGCTGACCGGCCGGCTGGTCCTATTGTTGGGGCTGGCGGTAGCGGCGCTGATCATGGTCACCTCGCTAGTGGTGGCCCTTGCGGTGGTGCTGTTCGATGGCGGCCCCTTAACCGGCGAGCCCCTGGAGCGAGCCCTGCAGCCGCAGTTGTTCACCGGGGTGGCGACGGCGGTAATCCTGGTGGTGGGGCTGGGGAGTCTCGCTCGGCATCTGCAGCTGCGGGCGGGAGGCAGTGTGGTGGCCGAAGCCCTGGGCGGCCGCCCGCTCAATCTGGAGACCCGTGATGCGGACGAGCGGCGGTTGCTCAACGTGGTGGAAGAGATGGCTATTGCCTCCGGCATGCCGGTCCCGCTGGTCTACCTGCTGGAGGATCCGGCCATCAACGCCTTCGCTGCAGGATACGAGCTCGACGATGTGGCCATCGGGATCACCCGTGGCGCCATCGAGGCGCTGGATCGCGATCAGCTGCAGGGGGTGATTGCCCATGAGTTCAGCCATATTCTCCACGGTGACATGCGAATCAACCTGCGGCTGGTAGCGCTGCTTCACGGAATCCTGATGATCGGTTTGATCGGTCGCATGCTGCTGCATGCCTCAGGGAGTGGTCGCCGCATGCGCTCTCGACGAGGTAGGGGGCATGCCGCGGTGTTGGGCCTGGGGGTGGGGCTGATGGTGGTGGGCTATGCCGGTACCCTGTGTGGCAACCTGATCAAGGCAGCGGTGAGTCGCCAGCGCGAATTCCTGGCCGATGCCAGCGCCGTGCAGTACACCCGCAACCCCGAGGGAATCGGCGGGGCGCTGAAGGTGCTGGCCGCGCACCGCCTCGGTTCGCGCTTACTGGCCTCTCATGCCGCGGAGTTCAGCCACCTCTATTTCGGCAGCGGTGTGCGCGCCTTGTCAGGTCTGACCGCCACCCATCCCCCTCTGGAAACGCGGATTCGCCGTGTGCTGCCCCGCTGGGACGGTAGCCTGCCGCCTCCGCCGGAAATCCGCTCGCCTCAGCCTCGACAGGCCGCCACTCCCTCACCCGGCGGGATGCAGGGAAGCTCTCCTCAGACCTCGGCGGGGCTGGCCGCCGCGGTGGTGGCCAGTGTGGGTCGGCCGAGTGCCGAGGATATCACCCGTGCTCGACGGCGCCTCGGCGAGATCGACGAGCGCCTGCTGGAGGCCGCCCACGAACCCTTTGCCGCCCGGGCGCTGGTCTACGGCATCCTGATGGGAGCCGACCCTAGCAGCCGCGAGGCGCAGCGCCAGGCCCTGGAAGGCCAGGCACTGCCCGAGGTGCTCAGAGAGCTCGAGACCCTCGACGCCTCCCTGGCCGAGCTGGCGCCCGGACAGCGCCTGCCGCTGATCGAGCTGGCGCTCCCGTCACTTCGTCAGCTCTCTACAGCCCAGCATGCCCGCTTCCAGGCCTGCCTGCGCCGACTGATGGCCCTGGAAACGCAAGCCAGTGCCCTGCAGTGGGCCCTTCACCGGCTGGTGATCCAGGGTGTTCAGGGGGAGCGGCGTGCCCGTCGCGATCGTCACCTCGGGGACCTGGCCGGGCCGCTGTCACTGCTGCTCTCGACGCTGGCGCGGGCCGGCCAGCAGGACGAAGATCAGGCCCGGTCCGCCGTCGAGCGGCTTTCTTCGGCACTGGGCGTGAGTCTGGACTTCGTCGGCAAGCCGGCCCTCGCCAGCGACCTTGACTGGGCCATGGCACGACTGGTGCGCCTGGTTCAGGCCGAGCGGCGACCCTTGCTGGTGGCCATGAGCTGCTGTGTAGAGCACGACGGCCGGATCGATCCCGAGGAGGCAGAGCTGTTGAGTGCCGTGGCCTGGACCCTGGGTTGTCCGCTGCCATCAACGGAACGCTCTGCTGGCCAGGCGGATAACGGGACGGCATGATGAAGGCCCCTGCCCTGACCCGCTCACCAATCGGAGGACTCCCTGATGCTTACTCCCTTCCATCTGGCCGTACAGGTCCGTGACCTGGCCGAGGCGCAGCGCTTCTACGGTGAACTGCTGGGCTGTCCGCAAGGACGCGCTAGCGATACCTGGGTCGACTTCAACCTCTATGGCCACCAGTTCGTCTGTCACCTGAACCCTGCCCTGGGGGAAAAGGGTATCGACGATCACCGCAACCCGGTGGATGGTCATGGTGTACCGGTGCCACACTTCGGAGTGGTGCTGGAGATGGCCGACTGGGAGGCTCTGGTCGACCGCCTCACCGCGGCGGGGGTGCGCTTCGAGATTGAGCCCTATATCCGCTTTCATGGTGAACCCGGCGAACAGGCCACCATGTTCTTCCGCGACCCCAGCGGCAATGCGATCGAATTCAAGGCATTCCGCGACATCGCCGGCCAGTTGTTTGCCACCTGAGGCGCTACGTCGCCTTGCGAGAGCAGGGGCGCTCTGGTGCAATGTCGTTCCTTTCGTCAGGAGCAAGAAAATGGCAATGAAACCCTGGATCCCGCTGGTCGCAGCCATGACATTGGTCGTCGGGCTGGCCGGCTGTGGCAACGGTGATGATGAGCCTGCTCCGGCCGAGGTCGAGGAGACACAGGAAGAGCCCTCTCAGCCGGTTGCCGACGCGGAAGAACAACCGGCCGCCGAGGAAGCCGAATCGCCCACGGAAGCTCAGCCTGCCACGGCGGATGAGGTGGATGTCGCGGATGAGATGGATGTCGACGCCGAGAGTGAGGTAGACCTCGAGGCCGAGGGTGATGTGGATGCCGAGGCCGAGACACTGGGCGAGTCACCGGCCGATACCCTGGAGGAGGGCGCGGCCCTGCCCGGCGAGACGACCCACTCCGATGTCGATGCCATCATCGAGGAAACGGAGCGGCGCTTCGAGGAAGCCAGCCGTCGCATCGACGAGCAGTTCGAGAGCGCCGAGGAGGGCTCGCCTGAGCTAGAGCCCATGGAGGCATCGCCCGAATTCGAGCCCATGGAGACGCCTGCTTATGATTCGGATATCAGTCTCGACGAGGTGCCGGGCAGCGATCTGGATGAACGAGAGGCAATGCCAGGGGAGAGTACCAGCTCGGATATCGAGGCCATTCTCGAGGAAACCGAGAAGCGCTTCCAGGAGGCGAGCCGCAGGATCGAGGAGCAGTTCGAGGAAGCCGAGCGTCAGGCTCCAGGCACTTCGTCGGACAGTGATTCGCTCGAGCTCGATAACACGGACGGCTCCGGCAACTGAGGCGTTGTTTCCCGAGACACGGTATGACAAAGCCCGGTATGAAAAAAGCCCACCGAATGGTGGGCTTTTCTCTTGGCAACCGATCGTCATGGGCGATCGATCGCTTCCGGACAACCTAGGATCAGTCGGCGGGCCGGATGTTGGAGGCCTGAAGGCCTTTCTTGCCTTGGGTCACTTCGAAGGTGACCTTCTGGCCGTCCTGCAGGGACTTGAAGCCTTCAGCCTGAATCTCGGAGAAGTGAGCGAACAGGTCATCACCGCCGTCGTCCGGGGAGATGAAGCCGTAGCCTTTGGTGTCGTTGAACCACTTGACAGTGCCAGTTGCCATCGTCGATTTCCTTAACTAACTAAATAATGGTGCTGGGTTGAACGAGGCGTGTCCTCGCTGCAGACCCGTAGTGCGTAGGCATTGCAAGAAGGAAGTGCGCACCGGATGTAACGGAGTACAACTGACGACTTTCTACTTGCTGACCAACGCAGCTGATAGTGCAACAGCGCCAGAGTTGCGTCAACAGAGCGGCACAGAGAGACTGGCGCTGCGCCCGCATGATCAATGTAGATGCAAAGCCGGTGAGCGTCCAGCCTCCATACCAACCGTTTCACCCATGGAAGAGAGACTCATGACCCATACTCGTATCGCCTCCTGGGACACACATAGCATGCTGATCGGCTACCTGCTGTGGCTGTTCGGTTTTCTCGGTGCCCACCGCTTCTACTACGGCAAGCCGGTTACCGGCACGATCTGGTTCTTCACCCTGGGGCTGCTGGGCGTCGGCTGGTTGATCGATCTCTTTCTTATCCCGTCCATGGACCGCCAGGCCGGCCTGCGCTTCCAGGCCGGCCCCATCAACTACACCCTGGCTTGGCTACTGCTCACCTTCCTCGGGGTATTCGGCATCCATCGCTTCTATCTAGGCAAGTGGCCGACCGGGATTCTCTACCTGCTTACCTTCGGGCTCTTCGGTCTCGGGGTTCTCTACGACTTCTGGACGCTCAACGACCAGATCTCCCTTCGCCATGCCCGTCGCGGCATCTTCAACGGCTGACCCCCATGTTCTTCGATGCACAGTTCTGGCCTTTCCTGGTGGCCATCACCCTGCTGAGCATGAGCCCGGGGGTCGACACCCTGCTGGTGATTCGCAATACCACCCGCGGCGGCTGGCGAGACGGCGTGGCCACCAGTCTGGCCATCTGCTGCGGGCTATTCGTGCACGCGACTGTCTCGGCGCTGGGCATTTCGCTGATCCTGCTGCAGTCTGCCTGGGCGTTCAACTTGCTCAAGGTGGCCGGTGCCGCCTACCTGGTATGGCTGGGTGTCAACAGCCTGCGCTCCGCCCGGCGGGGGCAGGGGCTTCCCGTGAGCGGTGTGCAGGCCGAGCGGCAGCCCGTGGCGTTGTGGCGGTCCGTTCGCGAGGGGCTGCTCTCCAACGTGCTAAACCCCAAGACGGTGGTCTTCTACATGGCCTTCCTGCCGCAGTTCATCGCGCACGGTGATCCGGCACTGGTCAAGTCGCTGTGGCTGGCCGGGGTGCACTTCGTGGTCGCTAACCTGTGGCAGGTGACCATCGTGTTGATGGTGGGCAGCGCCGGCCGTTGGCTTGCGAGTCCGGCGTTCTCGCGTTGGCTCAATGGCATCACCGGCGCGGTGCTGGTCGGTTTCGGCATCAAGCTTGCACTGACGCGTCAGCCGGGTTAGTTCCTGGCCAGCAAGGAACGATCATAGCGCAAGGTCTTCTCTGCCGGGCTCAACATCTCCACACCCGCGCTTTCGCCCCCTCTGGAAAGACTCTCGAAGATCACCCGATAGGCGAGTACGGCCTGCACATAGTTGCGAGTCTCGCGGAAGGGGATGCTCTCTACAAAGAGGTCGAACGCTTCCGGCGCGTCGAGCAGCCAGCGGTCGACCCGGCCGGGGCCGGCATTGTACGCAGCCGTGGCAGCCAGACGGTTGCCGCTGTAGCGCTCGATCAGCTCGCCGAGGTAGATGCTCCCCAGGCGGATATTCACTTCGGGTTCGAGGACGCCGTAGGGGCCGGGATCACCAATGCCCTGGCCCCGGCCGAGCTGGGCGGCGGTGGCCGGCATCAACTGCATCAGCCCCCGTGCGCCGGCGGGTGAGAGGGCCGAGGGGTTGTAGGCGCTCTCGCGCCGTGCGATACCCATCAGTAGATAGGGGTCGACCCCGGCGACGTCGCCCCAGTGCAGGAAGTCATCGCGATAGGCCTCGGGGAAGCGCCACGACAGGGCGTCCCACATCCCGCCGATGATGGTGGTCTGCACCAGCTCGGGGAGCCAACCTCGCTGCGCGGCGTAGTCGGCCAGCGCCCGGGCCTCCTCCGGGGTGGCACGGGCTACGGCCCGATACCATTCGCTGTTGGCCAGTCCGGGCTCGTCGATCCGTCTCAGCGCCTCGGTGCGTTGCACCGCCGGCCAGTCGGCGATTTCTCGTCGGGTTGCCGCGTCGATGGTGTTGCGCTCCAGATTCAGGGCATAAGGGCGATCCAGGCGATCGGCGGCGGCAAAGCCGAAGAAGCTGCGTTCACCGGCGGCCGCGGCATAGGCCTTTTCCGCGGTGGCCGGGTCGCCCTGCTGTTCCAGGGCGCGGCCCACCCAGTATTGCCAGCGAGCCTCTTGGCGGGTCTCGTCGGGCATGCGATGCACCCAGTCGATGACGCCCGGCCAGTCACGCTCGGCAAGGGCCGAGCGCACGCGAAGCTCCAACAGTTCGGCATCACCGAGGCGCGCCACGACCTGGTCGCGCCAGCCACCATGCTGATCGATGTCGCGCACCATGGCGTAGAAGGCCAGGTCACGCTCTATGGCATCGCGGTGACGGGCCTCCAGCGAGAGATGAGGGTCGATCTTGCGCCAAGCCTCCAGTGCCGCTTCGGTATCGGCTCGCGTGAAGCCGTGCATGGCCGCGGAGAACAACGGCCCGCTGCCCTGGCAGCCTGGCCCTGTGCAGGCAGGGACTCGGGTCACGGCCGCATAGTCCTTGCGGAGCCGCTCGAGGCTGGTTCTGGCGGAGTGCCAGTCAGCGTTCAGCTGTCGGCCCAGATAGTTCATCAGGCCTGTCTCCCCGGCCTGCCAGGCGAGCATCATGCGCTCCCAGATATGGGCCTGGCCGATCTCTCCACGGGCGCGCAGAGTGTCGAAGAGAGAGTCACAGGCATCCGGTTGGGAGCGGCCGACGAGCCAGAGATCGCGTCCGCCCTGAGCGGCGGTTTCCGGCATGCGATCGAGTAGCGCCGTGTAGTAGTAGCACTGGCGAGCGGTCCCGTCGGGAACACCGTCGGCGACCGCCAACAGGCTGGCCGGGCGCCTGGCTTTGCCATACTCGGCGATGGCCTGGCCGCGCATCCAGTCGCTGAGTGGAGAATCTTCATGTCGTTCGATGTAGGACTGCACCCGGTCGGCGTCTATTTGCGGCAGGCGCTGGCGCAACTGGTGATAGTCGACGTAGCCGGCGAGAACATGGTCCTCGATGGCATCCCGATCGGTCTTTTCCCACTGAGCGTTGCGGGCTGCCTCCAGGGCTTCTCGCATGGCGCGGTCGTCGGCCTGGCCGGCCAGAGGCAGGCTGCAAAGGATAGCGGCGATGAGGGTCTTGCAGTGGCCGAGTGACAGGAGCATATCTTGACCTCTTGCGGTTCGCGGTCGTCAAACAGCCATGGTGGCCGATGGCAGGGCACTTGAGTAGTGTTGCCTCTGCCCGATGGGCAGCGGCTGTCCGTCAGGGAGGGGATACCTTATCGTGTAGCGGTATTCCCGCCTGTCGGCAAGGAGTTCGAGATGGCCAGAATCGGTGGTGGTGTTTTGATGCAGCGCCTGCGGCGTCGCGCTCGCGTACTGAGGCAGATGGGGCGTGCCCTGCGACTGTTCCTGCCCATGATCCGCGATGTGCTGCTGCGACGCTACCGCCCGGTGCCCTGGGGCGCCTTGCTGTGGATGCTGGTGGCCCTGGCGTACCTGGTCTCGCCACTTGACCTGATTCCCGACATGCTCGTGCTGCTGGGGTTGCTGGATGATGTGGTGATCGTCGGCTGGCTGCTGACGCGGGTCGACCGGCATCTGGCCGGCTATCGTGCCTGGCGGGGCCGTCGGGAGGGTGGCGAGACGCCCTCAGGCGAAGGTCGAGGCGACGTGAAGCCGCCGTCTTGATACGATCGTTTTAATCGATTTTTTTCCTGCTGCTGCCTGAGAGGACCGGATGAGCCACGGTTACACCCCGAGCGATCCCGACTGGCGTCGTGCCCTGACGCGCTTCGTCACGGTGATCCCCCATACCCGTGAACTGGGCCTCGAGGTGCTCGAGGTGACCCCCGAGATGACCACCATGCATCTGCCCTGGTGCGACGATCTGCTCGGCGATACCACCCGGGGGCTGGTGCACGGCGGGGTGCTGACCATGCTGCTGGACACCGTCTGCGGCTCGGCGGTGTTGCCGGCCCTGCCGGCCCCGGAGGTCTGCCCGACCCTGGACCTGCGGGTCGACCATTTCCGGCCGGGGGTGGCTGGGCAGGCCATTTTCGCCGAGGCTCGCGTGGTCCGGGTTACAGACTCGGTGGTGTTTACCGAGGGAACCCTGTGGCAGGAAGCGGGCCGACCGCTGGCGCGGGGCATCGGAAATTTCGTGCGGCTGGGGCCGCGCAATACCCCCGAAGGCTTCGCCGAGGCACTCTTTGCGAGGGAGGACGACCATGCGTGAGGGCTTCGGCGATCTCGAGTGGCTGGCGAGGACTCGCGCCGAGGGAGATGTCGAGGCCTGGTTGGCGTTGATGCCCTATGCCCGGCGCATCGGTGTCTCCACGCTCCCGGACCCGCAGGGCGAGGGCCTGCTGTTCCGCCTCGACCCCTGCGCAGGCAATGTCGGCAATGTCCTGTTGCCGGCGTTGCATGGCGGCGTGGTGGCGGCCTTCATGGAGACCGCGGCGACGCTGGACCTGATGCTTGCCACTCGTGCACCGCGACTGCCGCGCATCGTTGATATCTCCATCGACTACCTGCGCACTGCGCGAGTGACGCCGACGCTGGCCCGCTGCAGCCTGATGCGCGAAGGGAGACGCATGGGCAATGTGCGGGTCTGTGCCTGGCAGGAGCGTGAGGTGGTGCCGGTGGCCACCGCCCGCCTGCACTTCGTGCTTGGAGATCCTGCCGAAGGAGGCGCTTGAAAAACCGCTATCGGGCCCCATATCGACGTCAGTTCCGAACCGGTGGTTCTTGCCACCATGGCACGTCGAAAGAGAGGTTCACGCTACATGACCACAGCCACTCATGAGGAAACCCTCGGCTTCCAGACCGAGGTCAAGCAGCTGCTGCATCTGATGATCCACTCCCTGTATTCCAACCGGGAGATTTTCCTGCGCGAGTTGATTTCCAACGGCGCCGATGCCTGCGACAAGCTGCGCTACCAGGCGCTGGACAACGACGCGCTCTATGAAGGCGATAGCGAGCTGCGCATCGAGATCGACCACGACACCGAGGCGGGCACCGTGACCGTGCGCGACAACGGTATCGGCATGAGTCGCGACGAAGTGATCGAGAACCTGGGCACCATCGCGCGCTCCGGCACCGCCGAGTTCCTCAAGCAGCTCTCCGGTGAGCAGCAGAAGGATGCCCGGCTGATCGGCCAGTTCGGTGTCGGCTTCTACTCGAGCTTCATCGTCGCCGATGAGGTGACCGTGCGAACCCGCAAGGCCGGCAGCGACAAGACCGCAGGCGTCGAATGGCACTCCAGGGGTGAAGGCGAGTTCACCGTTGCCGACATCGAGCACGAGGTCCACGGCACCGAGATCGTGCTGCACCTCAAGGAGGATGCCCAGGAGTTCGCCGACGACTTCCGCCTCAAGAGTCTGGTGCGCAAGTATTCCGACCATATCGAGGTGCCGGTGCGCATGCCGAAGGTCGAGACCGCCAAGGACGAGGACGGCAACGAGATCGAGGGCAGTGAAACCACTACCTGGGAGACCGTCAACGAGGCCACCGCCCTCTGGGCACGGCCCAAGAGCGAGATCAGCGACGACGAGTACAAGGCGTTCTACAAGCACGTGGCGCACGACTTCAGCGATCCACTTATCTGGAGTCACAACAAGGTCGAGGGCAAGCTCGAATACACCAGCCTGCTCTACGTGCCCGGCCGCGCGCCCTTCGATCTCTACGAGAGAGACGGTGCCCGCGGCGTGAAGCTTTATGTGCAGCGCGTCTTCATCATGGACGACGCCGAGCAGTTCCTGCCGCTCTACCTGCGCTTCATCAAGGGCGTGCTGGACACGCGGGACCTGTCGCTGAACGTCTCCCGCGAGCTGCTGCAGAAGGACCCGCAGGTCGACAAGATCAAGGCCGCCCTGACCAAGCGCGCTTTGGATATGCTCAAGAAGCTGTCCAAGGACAATGAGGCCTACCAGACCTTCTGGAACACCTTCGGCAGCGTGCTCAAGGAAGGTCCGGCGGAGGACTTCGCCAACCGCGAGAAGATCGCCGGTCTGCTGCGCTTTTCCACCACCCATACCGACAGCGCCACCCAGGACCAGTCGCTGACCGACTACGTCTCGCGCATGAAGGAAGGGCAGGAGAAGATCTACTACATCGTCGCCGAGGGCTTCAATGCGGCCAAGTCGAGCCCGCATCTTGAGATCTTCCGCAAGAAGGGCATCGAGGTGTTGCTGCTGCACGACCGCATCGACGAGTGGCTGATGAGTCATCTCGATGAGTTCGAGGGCAAGCACTTTGTCGACGTCGCCAAGGGCGATCTCGATCTAGGTGACGTCGAGGACGAGGAGGAGAAGAAGGCCCAGGAAGAAACCGCCAAGTCCAAGGAAGACCTGGTCAAGCGCGTCAAGGAGGCGCTGGGCGACGAGGTCCAGGAGGTCAAGGTGACGCATCGCCTGACTGACTCCCCGGCCTGTGTGGTGTTGCCCGAGCACGAGATGGGCTTCCAGATGCGCCGCATCATGGAGGCGGCTGGCCAGAAGATGCCTGAGGTCAAGCCGATCCTCGAGCTCAACCCCGACCATGCGCTGGTAGCGCGCCTCGAGGGTGTCGAGGGTGATGGCTTCGAGGACCTGGCGCGTATCCTGCTTGACCAGGCAATCATCGCCGAGGGCGGTCATCTCGATGATCCCGCCGCCTATGTCAAGCGTCTCAACGCCCTGTTGAGCGCCTGATCCGCAGCGCCATCGCAGTTTCGCGGTAAGCGACCACGCCCCGCCGGCCCTCTCTGCCGGCGGGGCTTTTCTTTTTTCAGGGCCCGGTAGGGGCCATCGTTGGCGAGAGGCACGCTAAGCGGCCTTGATCCAATGGCTGCGGTGTGGTGCTCTATAGCGTCATGGTTCTGGGCACCGGGTGTCAGACACCGGTTCGATCATAGTGGTGCCGCCCAGGCGGACTTGAGCAAGGAGATCCAACGTGAAAATTGGTGCACCAAAGGAGAGTGCCCGGGGGGAAGCGCGTGTCGCGCTGACCCCCGAGAGCGCGAAGCAGATCCAGAAGCTGGGACATGAATGCCTTATCGAGGCCGGGGCCGGTGTGGCCGCGGGTTTCAACGATGACGTCTACCGCGAGGCCGGTGTCACCGTCGTCGACGGGACTGAGGCGCTGTGGACCCAGGCCGAGGTGGTCATCAAGGTTCGCGAGCCTTCCGAGGATGAGGCGCGTCGACTACGCGAGGGCCAGACTCTGATTGCCTTCTTCTGGCCGGCTCAGAACGAGGAAATGCTCGAGCTGTGCAAGGCTCAGGGGGCTACCGTGATCGCCATGGACATGGTGCCGCGTATCTCGCGTGCCCAGAAGATGGATGCCCTGTCCAGCATGGCCAACATCGCCGGCTACCGCGCGGTGATCGAGGCCGGCAACAACTTCGGCCGCTTCTTCACCGGCCAGGTCACGGCCGCCGGCAAGGTACCGCCGGCCAAGGTATTGATCGTTGGTGCCGGTGTGGCCGGCTTGTCGGCTATCGGCACGGCTTCCAGCCTAGGCGCCATCGTGAGGGCGTTCGATGTTCGCCCAGAAGTGGCCGAGCAGATCGAGTCCATGGGTGCCGAGTTCCTGTTCCTGGATTTCGACGAGAGCCAGGATGGGTCCGGTAGCGGTGGCTATGCGGCGCCGTCTAGCCCCGAGTTTCGCGAAAAGCAGCTCGAGTGCTTCCGCGAGCAGGCGCCGGATGTCGATATCGTCATCACCACGGCGCTGATTCCCGGTCGTCCCGCGCCCAAGCTGTGGCTCGAGGACATGGTCAAGGCCATGAAGCCGGGTTCGGTGGTCGTCGATCTGGCGGCCGAGAAGGGCGGCAACTGCGACCTGACCAAGGCCGACGAGAAGGTGGTCAGCGACAACGGTGTGACCATCGTCGGTTATACCGATTTCCCGTCGCGCATGGCCACCCAGGCCTCCCTACTGTATTCCACCAACGTCCGCCACATGTTGACCGATCTGACGCCCGAGAAGGATGGCAAGATCGTTCACAACATGGAGGATGACGTGATCCGTGGGTCCACGGTCACCCATGAGGGCGAGGTGACGTTCCCGCCGCCGCCTCCCAAGGTCAAGGCCATCGCGGCTGCCAAGCCGAAAGAGAAGGTCAAGGAGCCCACGCCGGAAGAGAAGAAGGCCGCAGAACATGCCGCCTTCAAGGCCCAGACCAAGCGACAGGTCACTCTGCTGGGTGTAGGCGGCTTGCTGATGCTGCTGCTCGGCCAGGTGGCCCCGACGTCCTTCATGCAGCACTTCATCGTCTTCGTGCTCGCCTGTTTCGTCGGCTTCCAGGTGATCTGGGGGGTGAGTCATTCGCTGCATACGCCGCTGATGGCGGTGACCAACGCGATCTCGGGCATCATCATTCTTGGTGCTGTCCTGCAGATCGGCTCCGGCAGCGCGATCGTGCTGATACTCGCGGCGATCTCGGTGTTGATCGCTTCCATCAATATCGTGGGTGGCTTCCTGGTGACACGCCGGATGCTGGCCATGTTCCAGAAATCCTGAGCGGCGGAGACACGACATGTTGGGTCAAGGTTTCGTATCTGCCGCGGCGATTGCGGCAAGTGTGTTGTTCATCCTCTCACTGGGGGGCTTGAGTAATCAGGAAAAGGCCAAGCGAGCCGTCTGGTATGGCATCGTGGGCATGGCCGTGGCGGTCATCTTCACGGCACTCGGGCCGGGTATTGGTGGCTACTGGGTGATGATTCCTATGATGATCATCGGCTCGGTGGCCGGTTGGTATGTGGCCAAGAAGGTCGAAATGACCGAGATGCCGCAGCTGGTGGCGGCGCTGCACAGCTTCGTCGGCCTGGCTGCGGTCTTCGTGGCCTGGAACGCGGACCTGGAGCGTCGCCGGGTGCTGGCCGTTCAGGCCGTGGAAGGAGCGACCGAGCAGTTTTCGGCCTTCGCCGCCCTGGTCGCGACCAAGGCGCCGGATGAGTTGACCGTCCTCCAGATCGAGGTGGTCTTTGCCATCTTTATCGGGGCGGTGACCTTCACCGGTTCGGTGATTGCTTTCGGCAAGCTCGCCGGAAAGGTCGACGGCAAGTCCAAGCAGCTCCCGGGTGGGCATCTGCTCAATGCAGGTGCCGCAGGTCTGAGTCTGCTGTTGGCCATCGCCTACCTGATGGGAGCCGGCTTCTGGACCCTGGTAGTGTTGGCGGCGCTGGCCTTCTTCATCGGCTACCACCTGATCATGGGCATCGGCGGCGCCGACATGCCGGTGGTGGTGTCGATGCTCAACAGCTATTCGGGTTGGGCGGCGGCGGCCATCGGCTTTACGCTCTCCAATGACCTGCTGATCGTGACCGGTGCCCTGGTGGGCTCCTCCGGTGCCATCCTGTCGTACATCATGTGCAAGGCGATGAATCGTAACTTCATCAGCGTCATCTTGGGTGGCTTCGGAACCAAGAGCACCGGGGAAGCGGCCGAGATGGAAGGCGAGCAGGTCTCCATCGATGCCGGCGGCGTGGCCAGTGCCCTCAATGACGCCGACAGCTTGATCATCGTGCCCGGTTATGGCATGGCGGTGGCCCAGGCGCAGAATGCCGTTAGCGACCTGGTCCGCAAGCTGCGTGCCGCGGGCAAGGAGGTGCGTTTCGGTATCCACCCGGTGGCGGGTCGCCTGCCGGGGCACATGAACGTGCTGCTGGCCGAGGCCAAGGTGCCCTACGACATCGTGCTGGAAATGGACGAGATCAACGACGACTTCCCCACCACCGACGTGGTGATCGTCATCGGCTCCAATGACATCGTCAACCCGGCCGCCGAGGAAGACCCCAACAGCCCGATCGCCGGCATGCCGGTGCTCAAGGTCTGGGAGGCCAAGCAGGTCTTCGTCTGCAAGCGTGGTCAGGGAACCGGCTACTCGGGTATCGAGAACCCGCTGTTCTACAAGGAGAACACCCGGATGTTCTACGGTGATGCTCGGGAAAGCATCGATTCCCTGCTGCATCTGCTCGACTGAAGGCTAAGCTCCAGCCCACTCTCGTGGGCTGGGGCGTTTCAGCCCCTTCTACAACGCCCCTTTTTAGGGGCGTTATTCGTCAGGGGCGTTATTCGTTACACTCTTCTGACGGCTTCCAATTTCAGAGACGATCATGCCTGAAGAATCCCTGCGAGTGGCGGTGCTGGGCGGTGGCAGCTTCGGTACTGCCCTGGCCAGTATCGCGGCCGACAACGGGGCCCAGGTGCGCCAGTGGATGCGCGATGCCCGTCTGGCGGCGCAGATCACCCGCGAGCACCGTAACGGCCGCTACCTGCCCGACTACGCCATCAATGCCGCGGTGGTGGCCTCCACCGAGATGGCCGAGGTCCTCGAGGGCGCCGAGCTGGTGCTGGTGGCCATCCCCTCAAAGGCCTTCCGCGAGGTGGTGCGCCAGGCACGGCCCTATCTGCATGAACGGCAGATACTGGTCAGCACCACCAAGGGCATCCAGGAGGAGGGCTTCAAGTTGATGAGCCAGATCCTCGAGGAGGAGACCGGCTTTCCACATATCGGCGTGATCTCGGGACCGAACCTGGCCGCGGAGGTCGCCGACAAGCAGCTTACCGCCACGGTGATCGCCAGCGACGATCCGCAGACCCGCACTTTCGTTCAGACCGCGCTGGGCTGCGACTACTTCCGGGTCTATGCCAGCAATGACCGCTATGGTGTGGAACTGGGCGGTTCGCTCAAGAACATCTACGCCATTGCCGCCGGTATGGCGGCGGCGCTGGGCATGGGCGAGAACACCCGCAGCATGCTGATGACCCGGGCGCTGGCCGAGATGAGTCGCTTCGCGGTGGACCAGGGGGCCAACCCCATGACATTCCTGGGACTGGCCGGAGTGGGCGACTTGATCGTCACCTGTTCCTCGGCGCTCTCGCGCAATTATCGGGTGGGCCAGGCCCTGGGTGAGGGCAAGACCCTGGACGAGGCGGTGGAGTCACTGGGCCAGGTTGCCGAGGGGGTCAACACCGTGCGCCTGGTGCGCGACAAGGCCCACGAGGACGGCGTCTACATGCCGCTGGCCGAGGGTCTCTATCAGGTGCTGTTCAAGGGTGTGCCGGCCCGGGACATGGCACGGCTGTTGATGCTCGGTGAGCAGAGCAGCGACGTGGAATTCGTGTTGCCGCGCAAGGATGTGCAGCAGGACCGCCGCGACGGAGGCGACCGTCATGACTGAGCGGCTGCTGATCATGCGTCACGGCGAGGCCGCACCCGGCCGCCCTGACCACGAGCGGGAGCTGACTGCGCGCGGGCAAGAGGAGGCGCGGTGCATGGGCCGCTGGCTCGCTGCCCGCGAGGACCGGGACCTCACTCGCCTGCGACTGCTGGCCAGTCCCTATGTGCGGGCTCGACAGACGGCGGTGCGGATCGCCGAGCCCCTGGGGCTTGTGATCGAGCCCCTGCCGATCATCACCCCCGACGAGCCGCCCGAAGGGGTGGTGGAGTGGCTGCTGGAGCAGCCGGAGGGACACCCCCTGATGCTGATCAGCCATATGCCGCTGGTCGCGGCTCTCGCCGGCCTGCTGGTGGAAGGGCGTGGCGATCGTGGGCCCGGCTTCCCCACGGCCGCCGTGGCCGAGCTCGAGTCCGAGGTGTGGGCGGCAGGCTGTGCCCGGCTTCGCGGGTTCACGAGTCCAGCCGGGCTTAGACCAACCGAGCCTAGATAAGCCCGGCGGCCCTGAGCCCGAAGGCCCCCAGGGTGATGGTCAGACTGGCCATCAAGGTGGTCAGGGCGATGATGTTGGCTGTGAGGGCGGCATTTCCGCCCATCGCCTTGGCCATCACGAAAGCGGCGGCGGCGGTGGGACTGGCGAAGAACAGGAACAGCACCCCGAGTTCGCGTCCCTCGAAGCCGACTCCCCAGGCGGCGCCGGTGGCCAAGGCTGGCAGGGTGACCATCTTCATCAGGCTGGCACTGACCGCCAGCCGGCCCGAGTCGCGGATCTCGCCCAGCGACAGGGTGGCACCGACGCAGATCAGGGCCAGCGGCAGGGTTAGCGAGGCAAAATAGTCGCCGGATGTCATCAGCCACCCGGGCAGGAGCAACCCCACGGCGGCCACTGGCACGGCAGCGACCACGGCGAGTATCAGCGGATTGGTGATGATATTCCAAAGGATGCTGCGCCAGTCGGTACGCCGGCCTTCCTGGTAGCTGGCCAGGGCGATCACCGAGAAGGCGTTGTAGGTGAGGATCACCACCCCCAGCAGCATGCCGCCGGCGGATAGCCCGTAGTCACCGTACATGCCGGCGGCGAGTGCCAGGCCGACGATGCCACAGTTGCCGCGGAAGGCGCCCTGGACGTAGACGCCGCGCTCCTCACGAGGCACGCGCAGGATCGCCCAGCCCCAGCTGAACAGGAAGCTGCCCAGGGTCGCCAGGGCGAAGAAGCCGAGCAGCGCCGGGTTGAGGGTGGCCGCCAGGTCGGCACGGATGATGCTGAGAAAGATCAGCGTCGGCAGGGTGGCCTTGAAGACCAGCATCGACGCGGTGGCGACGAAGGCCTGATCGATCCAGCCGGCGCGCTTCAGACCGAGGCCGATGAATACCATGGCGAAGACCGGCAGGGTGGTCTCCAGGGTCTGCAGGAAGAGGGCGGAGAGCTCCATGGGGGTCGCCTAGCGCGTCAGCCAGAAGCCGACAACGATGGCGGCTATTACGGTTACCAGGAAAATACGGTTGCGGGTGCGGGTATCACGAGGGGGCTGTCGGGGGTCTTCCACGAGGGGCTCCTGTCGATTGGCCTGTCGGCGCCGGGCGACTTGGCGGATCATGATAATCCCGTTAGCCTGCTATCGCCAGAAGGGTGCCGGCCAGGTGCCCGCCAGCCGGAAGAGTTCATGAGCAGATCCGACCACGCCTCACCCATTCCCCTCGTCTTCGCCCACGCCAACGGCTTCCCGGGGCAGAGCTACCGCAGCTTTCTGGCGCCGCTGGCCGAGCGGTTCGACCTGCATCCGCTGGATCGTCTGGGCCATCACCCCGACTTTCCCGTTGGCCACAATTGGCTAGCGTTGCGCGACGAATTGCTCGACCACCTGGCCCGCCTCCCGGCCCCGGTAGTCGGGGTGGGCCACTCGATGGGTGGCGTACTGATGGCCATGGCCGCCGAGTACTCTCCCGAGCGGTTCCGCTGCGTGGTGATGCTCGACCCACCGCTGATGCTGGGCCTGTCGGCCTGGGTCATGAAGGCGGCCAAGCGCCTGGGGCTGGCCGATCACATCACTCCAGCCGGCAGAACCCTGGGGCGTCGTGACAGCTGGCCCAGCCAGGAGGCCATGTTCCACTATCTGCGTCGGCGGGGGCTCTTCCGGCGCTTCACCGAGGCCGCCCTGCACGACTACGTGGACGGCGGTACCCGGGAGCTGGATGACGGTAGCGTGGTACTGCTCTACGACCCCGATATCGAGGTGCAGATATTTCGCCACCTGCCGGACCATCTTGGCGACCTGCCCGGTCGGGTCAGGGTGCCGCTGGGGGTTCTGGCCGGTACCGAATCCGACCTGCTCACGCCGCGGCGACGTCGCCAGTTGGCACGGCGGTGCGTTAGCGTGGCGGAGACCCCCGGCGGACACATGTTCCCTATGGAGTTTCCCGATCAGACTCGCTCGGCCCTGCTGGCCATGCTCGATGACCTGCTGGAGTCGCCAGCATGAGTGAACCCCGACCCCTGCGATTGGCCGGAGGTCGCCTGGCGGCGCTGGCCTGGGGCGATGAGCAGGCCCCAACCTGGCTGGCGCTGCACGGCTGGCTGGACAATGCCGCCAGTTTTTCGCGCCTGGCGCCCCGACTGGTCGCGGCGCTCGGCATCCGAGTGGTGGCCATCGACTTCGCCGGCCATGGCCTGTCCCACCACCGTCGCGGCGACTATGCGTTGTGGGACTACTGTCACGATCTCATCGATGCTTGCGACCACCTGGGTCTCACGCGGGTGACGCTTTTGGCCCACTCCATGGGAGCCGGCGTGGCCTGCCTGACGGCCGCTGCGCTGCCGGAGCGCGTCGAGACACTAATACTGATAGACGGCCTGGGGGCCCTGACCACCGAGGCCGGGGAGGCGCCTGCCCAACTGCGCAAGGGTCTTCTCGCCGATCGACGCCCCCTCTCGCCGGCACCGCGTTATCCTGATAGTGAGACCGCCGTGGCGGCCCGGGTGGCAGGTGGGGCGACGCCCATTGATGCCGAAACGGCGCGCCCGCTGGTGTCACGCAACCTAGAAGCGTTACCCGATGGTCATGTGCAGTTGCGTACCGATGCACGCCTGCTGCGCCCGTCCCTGGTGCGGCTCGCTCCCGAACAGGTGGGGGCCATGCTGAAGGCGATCCGTTGCCCGGTGCTGCTGGTGGAAGGGAAAACCGGCATTCTGGGAGAGCGAGCTCGGGCACGCCATGCCCGGGCGGCGGTGACGAGGTTGACCCGTTGCGTGCTGCCGGGCGGGCACCACCTGCACCTGGAGCCATCGGTTGCCGCCGTGGTGGCGGAGACTATCGTGAGGTGGCATGAAAACTGATCATGGGAGTCAAGAGGGGGAGCGGGTGATGAGCCAGCAAGGGGAAGCCGAGGACACACAAGGCAAGCGCGTGGCGCTGGTGCTTGGCAGCGGGGGAGCACGGGGCTATGCCCATATCGGGGTGATCGAGGAGCTCGAGGCACGGGGCTACCGAGTGGTGGCGATCTCCGGCTGTTCCATGGGCGCCCTGGTAGGCGGCGTCTACGCGGCAGGTAAGCTGGCCGCGTACCGTGACTGGGTCTGCCAGCTGGACTATTTCGACGTGCTCAAGCTGGTCGATGTCACCTGGAATCCCATGGGGGCCATGAAGGCCAGCAAGATCATGGACAAGCTCGAGAACCTGATCGGCGATACCCGCATCGAGGATCTGGAAATTCCCGTGACCACTGTGGCCACCGATATCACCCGCCAGCGCGAGGTGTGGTTCCAGGATGGACCGCTGCTCGAGGCGATTCGCGCGTCCATTGCCATACCCGGGGTGATCACCCCGGTGCATCGCGGTGACCAGGTACTGGTGGACGGCGGGTTACTCAACCCGCTGCCGATCATCCCGACAGTGGCGGCCCAGGCAGATTTCGTGCTGGCGGTGAATGCCACCGCCCATACCCCGCGCCCGGTAACCCTGGAGGAGCTGCTGCCCCCCGAAGAAGCTGCCGAGGAGCAGGCGCGGGAGGAATCCCGGGACGATGGTGGTACCGGCTTCGCCAACTGGATTGACAAGGTTCGCGGGGCCACCCGACGGCTCTTCGTTGGATCCGATGGCAAAAACGAGAGCGGCAGCGCCGACAAGAGCGAGGTGGAAGAGGCCATGGAAGGTGGTCGTCGCGAGTGGGGGCGGATGGACATGGTGCTGGCCTCCTTCGATATCACCCAGGCGGCCCTGGCCAAGTACAAGGTGGCGGGTTATCCGCCGGATGTACTCATAGAGGTGCCCAAGACGGTCTGTGATGCCTACGAGTTCCACCGTGCCAAGGCGCTTATCAGCCTCGGCAGGCATCTGGCCGAAGAGGCGCTGGACCGCTTCGAGGGACGTGTCAGACCCGGCGGGGGAGGGCCTTCCATCCGCGTGAAGGCGCCGGCCAAGAAAGGTCAGGAAGGGGAAGAAGGGGAAGAAGGGGAAGAAGGGGAAGAAGAGGAGCGTGCATCCTGAGCAATGTCAGGCTCGACCGCCGCGCCGCCTTAGCAGTACATAGACCGCCCCGGTGCCGCCATCGGTCGTGGTTGCCGAGCAGAAGGCCAGCACGCTGGGCCACTCCCGCAACCAGGCATTCACGTGGCTCTTGATCATCGGATAGTCGCTGGTGGTACCCCAGGCCTTGCCATGCACGATCAGCACGCAGCGTCGCCGGCGGCTTGCGGCATCACGCAGGAAGGCCTCCAGTTCCTCGCGGGCCTCTTCGAGGGTATGCCCATGCAGGTCGAGTCCTGCCTCCCAACCGATGGCTCCGCGCTTGAGCTGCTGACGCGTTCGCCAGGGCAGGTCGGGCAGTGCGAAGTCGAGAAATTCGGAGGGCCGTACGGGCTCCACCCTACCGTCCGAGGTGCGACCGACCGCCGCGAGATCATCGGTAGCCGCAGTCGCGGCGGCTCTTCGCGCAGCCTCGGCGGGGTCTACCCGGCGCCGACGTCCGGGGTCCGCCCGGTTGCGGGCGATCGGGCGGACACCAGCGTTTCGCAAGGCCTGGCGAAAGGTGCTGATCTCGTCCTCGTCGGGAGGGTGGCGATTACGGCTCATGGGGCATTCGGCTTGTGAAGCAAAGTGCCAGTATACCCTCCCTGCCGTGGCTGTGAACCGCGGGTCCGGTTACAATCGGCACTTGTGTTAACTGAGCTCCCCGACTCCAGGATGTCCTGTGGCTGATTTTCTCGCTGATGCATCTTCCTCCACCCTCGTCATGAGTGATGAGGCCCTTGCCGATGGCCTGGTCACCCTGCTCGATTGCTTGCGCTGGGCTGCCAGCGAGTTCCATCTGGCGGGCCTTTTCTTCGGCCACGGCACCGATTCCGCCTGGGACGAGGCCGTGGCACTGACCCTCGGCGCCCTGCATCTGCCCTGGAACGTCGACCCGGCGGTACTCGAGGCACGGCTGCTGCCCATGGAGCGCACCCGCATCGTGGCCCTGGTGCGCGCTCGTATCGAGACCCGCCGCCCGCTCCCCTACCTGCTGGGCGAGGCCTTCTTCGCCGGTGTCCCCTTCAGCGTCGACGAGCGGGTGTTGATTCCCCGGTCCCCCATCGCCGAACTGATCGAGCATGGCTTCGCCGCCTGGTTCCCCCTCGAGCCGCCGGCTCGGGTGCTCGACCTCTGCGCAGGCTCGGGCTGCATCGGCATCGCCACGGCACTGCATCTGCCCGGCTGCGAGGTCGACCTGGCCGATATCAGCCCCGAGGCCCTGGCCGTAGCCCGCCAGAACATCTCGCGCCATGATGTGGGCGAGCGGGTGCGTGCCGTGGAATCCGATCTCTTCGCGGGGCTCGCCGGGAGACGCTATGACCTGGTCGTCTCCAACCCCCCTTACGTGGATACCCGCGACCTGACCACCATGCCCGCCGAGTTCCACCACGAGCCGGCATTGGCGCTGGGTGCCGGTGCGAATGGGTTGGACATCGTGCGCCGCATCCTCGCCGAGGCCCGCGAGCATCTCACCGCTGAGGGCGTATTGATCGTCGAGGTCGGCAACTCCGATCATCACCTGGAGGCTGCCTTCCCCGAGGTGCCCTTCCTGTGGCTCGAATTCGAGCGCGGTGGCCAGGGTGTGTTTGCCCTGACCGCCGCAGAACTCGACGCCCATGCGGCGTCCTTCGCCTGATTCTCATCTCCCGTCCCAGGAGGAGCGCCCATGTCCGGCAACACCTTCGGCAAGCTGTTCACCCTCACCACCTTCGGCGAGAGCCACGGCCCCGCACTGGGGGCCATCGTCGATGGCTGCCCGCCGGGACTGCCGCTGACCGAGGCGGATCTGCAGCACGACCTGGATCGCCGTCGCCCCGGCACTTCCCGCCATACCACCCAGCGGCGCGAGCCCGACCGGGTGAGAATCCTCTCCGGCGTCTTCGAGGGTGTGACCACAGGGACGACCATCGGCTTGATGATCGAGAACACCGATCAGCGCTCCAAGGACTATTCGAAGATCAAGGACCAGTTCCGCCCAGCCCACGCCGACTATAGCTACCACCATAAGTACGGGATTCGCGACTATCGCGGTGGCGGGCGCTCCAGTGCACGGGAGACCGCCATGCGGGTGGCGGCCGGGGCCATCGCCAAGAAGTACCTCGCCGCGCAGGGGATCACCGTTCGCGGCTACATGAGCCAGCTCGGTCCCATCGATATCGACTTCAAGCAGTGGGAGGCCGTGGACGAGAATCCCTTTTTCTGCCCCGACCCGGGCCGTGTGGCAGAGCTCGAGACTTTCATGGACCAGCTGCGCCGAGACCAGGACTCGGTAGGGGCAAGGATCAGCGTGGTCGCCGAGGGGGTGCCGCCGGGACTGGGCGAGCCGGTTTTCGACCGTCTGGATGCGGAGCTGGCCCACGGCCTGATGAGCATCAACGCGGTGAAGGGCGTGGAGATCGGCGACGGCTTCGCCGCCGTGGCAAGCCGTGGCAGCGAGCATCGCGACGAGATGACGCCCCAGGGTTTTCTCTCGAATCATGCCGGTGGGGTGCTGGGGGGCATCTCCAGCGGTCAGACGATTATCGCCCACCTGGCACTCAAGCCCACCTCCAGCATCACTACCCCGGGGCGCAGCATCGATGTCCATGGCAACCCGGTGGAGGTGGTCACCAAGGGGCGCCACGACCCCTGCGTGGGCATCCGTGCCACGCCCATTGCCGAGGCGATGATGGCGCTGACCCTGATGGACCATCTGCTGCGCCACCGCGGGCAGAATGCCGAGGTCCGGGTATCGACACCCTGGCTGCGCTGAGCCGCACCATCCGTCATGGCTGCTACACTTCTTCTGACCACCAACAAGAGTGACGCCATGAAGATCAACGTCGAGTTCGACCTGACCCCCGAAGAGTTTCGCCAGGCGCTTGGCCTGCCCGACGTGGAGGCCTTCCAGAAGGATTTACTGAACCGGATTCAGAAACAGATGGAGTCGGGGGTGGAAGGATACGATCCGATGAGCCTGATGCAGCCCTTCCTGCAGCAGCCCGGCTTGTCGCAGAACGTCTCACAGAACCTCTCCCAGGGGCTGTCCAGTTTTGGCAACTACCAGCAGATGATGCTCGATATGCTGACCAAGGCCGCCAGTTCCACTAGTAGCGGTGGTGGCGCAGCGAGCAAGGAACAGAAGTCGGAAACGGGGGGCAGCGGTAACTCCTCCAGTGGCTCTTCTGGAACATCCAGCACCTCTCGAAAGTCCACGGCTAGTGCTAGCTCCCGCAGCAAGCGCGATAGCTGATAGCGGAAATTGACCGGCCATATTCGACCTTCGCGAGAGCGCCATGAATACGGTTGCAACTGAGAAGGTGGAAGACTAGGCTTTGTGCAGTGCAACAAAGCCTTTGTTATCGATCCTCCAGGAGGAATTTGACATGCAAGACCAAGACAAGATGATCAACGCATTCAACGAGCAGACCCGCCAGTTTTTCGAACCGATGCGCAAGCTCAACTCGCTGATGCTGAACAACATGGAGAAGATGACTCAGTATCAGATGGAGTCCATGAAGCGCTACAGCCAAATGGGCACCGAGCGCATGCGGGATGCTAGCGAAGTCAGCGATGCCGATAGCATGCGAGACTTCGGTACTCGCCAGGCCGAGATGATGAACGAGCTCTCCAAGCAGATGCTCGAGGATGCCAAGGCGATGAGCGAGATGAGCCTCGAGTTCAAGACCGAGCTCGAAAAGCTCTACGCCGAATCGGGTAAGCAGCTCGCCGAGCAGGCCGAGAAGGCCGGACAGGCTGCCAAGGGCGAGGCATCGAAGTCGGACGAACCCGCCAAGGCGACCAGCCAGTCCACGTCGCGCAAGCGCTGATATCGCGATAATCTAATCGCGCCTGTCCGGTTCCCGGGGTACGGGGGCCGGATAGTGGCGTTGTGAGTCATATCGAACCCTAGGTCGGTTCCAGTGTCGCCCATCAGAAACACCGACCTTCATGAATGACAGGAGGGGTCAATGCAGTCAGGGGTGCAAGCACCGACACAGGTCGAGCTAGAGGCGTGGAACGCTCAGCTCGCCAAGATCAGCGAAGAATACAAGGCCTTGATGCAGGATCTGCTGGCACGCATAGTGCCCAGCGATGCTGCGGAATCGGTCCATCAAGACATGCGCCAGTGCTTTCAGGCCGGTGCCCAATCGCTGATGCAGAACCCGCCCCTGCTGTGGCAGACCCAGTCGCGGCTGCTTCAGGACCAGTTCCAGCTTTGGCAGCAATCGCTGCGCAGCCTCGCCGGCGAGGACGTCGAGCCGTTGATCACGCCGAGCAAAGGCGATCGCCGCTTCAATGATGATGCCTGGTACGACGATCCCTATTATCTGGCGATCATGCAGCAGTACCTGATGTTCTCACGGGTGGTAGAAGATCTGATCGAAAGCCTTGATGGTCTCTCGGAGGACCAGAAGCGCAATCTCGGTTTCTATGCACGCCAGTTGGTCAATGCTATGGCGCCGACCAACTTCGTCACCACCAATCCCGAGGTGATGCGCAGGACCACGGAAACGCGCGGTCAGAACCTGGTCGAAGGCCTGGCCCGGTTGCGCGAGGACCTGGCCAACTCCGCCGAGGGCATCAATGTCACGATGACCGATCGCAGCGCCTTTGCGATCGGTGAGAACATTGCCGTCACTCCCGGGGCGGTGGTCTACGAGAACGAGCTGATCCAACTGATCCAGTACACGCCGGCCACCGAGCAGGTCTACAAGACCCCGTTGCTCGTGGTGCCGCCCTGGATCAACAAGTACTACATCCTCGACCTTCGCCAGGATAACTCCCTGGTCCGTTGGCTGGTGGAGCAGGGTCACACCGTTTTCCTTATCTCCTGGCGCAATCCTGGCCCGGAACAGCGTGACTTGACCTGGGCCGACTATATGCAGATGGGTCCCATTGCCGCCATGGAGGCTATCGAGCAGGCCACCGGCGAGAAGTCGGTCAACCTGATGAGCTACTGCATCGGCGGGACCCTGGCCGCCTCGACCGTGGCCTACCTGACCAGCACTCGGCGTGGTCGCAAGGTCAAGTCGGTAACCTACATGGCCACCCTGCAGGACTTCCGTGATCCGGGCGAGATTGGTGTCTTCCTCTCCGAGACGGTGCTCGAGGGCATCGAGGCCAAGCTGGAGCGTGACGGCTATCTAGACGGCCGGGTCATGGCCTACTCCTTCAACCTGTTGCGCGAGAACGACCTCTTCTGGTCCTTCTACATCAACAATTACCTGAAGGGTAATCCACCGGTTCCCTTCGATCTGCTCTATTGGAATACCGATGGCACCAACCTGCCGGCCGGGACTCACGCCTGGTACCTGCGACGCATGTACCTGGAGAACCGCCTGGTCCAGCCGGATGGCATCGAGCTCGATGGGGTCAAGATCGACCTGCGCAAGATTTCCACGCCGAGCTACTTCATCTCTCCCCGTGAGGACCACATCGCCAAGTGGAACAGCACTTACTACGGTGCCCTCCTGCCTAAGGGGCCGGTCAAGTTCGTGCTGGGCGGCTCTGGCCATATCGCCGGCATCGTCAATCCGCCCAGCAAGAACAAGTACGGTTACTGGACCAACGACGAGCTGCCTGCTACCGCCGACGAGTGGCTGGAGGGCGCGGAGCAGCATGAAGGTTCCTGGTGGCCCCACTGGCAACAGTGGATCACCGAAAATGGCTATGTTGACACCGAGAAGCTGGTGGCAGCGCGGCAGCCAGGTGATGGCGAGCTCGATATCCTCGAACCGGCGCCAGGGCGCTATGTGCGCATGACTATCCCCGAGGTGCTGGGTGACACCCCGACTTCGTCGGAAGCCTGAAGCTGTAAGCTGGAAGAGCGGCGCTCCGCGCCTGGAAGCTGGAAGAACACACAACCCCGCCATTACGGCGGGGTTGTGTGGTTATGGGCTAGGCTTATGCTGCCTTCCAGCTTACGGCTTGCGCCCCAGCCGCAGGCCGGGCAACACAATCAGGACGGCCAGCAGCCAGGTCGGCCAGCTGCCCGTGCGGGTGAAGGGGGTGAGACCTTCCATGGGCGTGACTTCACCCTCGAGGACGGTGGTCTCGAACTGCGGTGCTCGGGCAGTGATCCTGCCCTGTGGGTCGATGAAGGCGGTGACGCCGTTGCTGGTGGCGCGTACCACCGGGCGGCCGTTCTCCAGCGCTCGCAGGCGGGCCATCTGCAGGTGCTGCAATGGTCCGATGGAGGCCCCGAACCAGGTGTCGTTGGAGACCGTTAGCAGGACTCCGGCATCGCGGGCTCGCGAGGCCACCAGGTCGGCATAGATGATCTCGTAGCAGATGGCAATACCGAGAGTCAGCTCTCCGACGCGGATCGGTGGCTGATCGGAGGGTCCCTGCGTCATGGTCGGCGCCGGTAGGTCGAAGAAGGCGATCGCCCCGCGTAGCAGGCTCTCCAGGGGCAGGTATTCGCCGAATGGCACCAGGTGGGCCTTGCGGTACTCGCCCTCGACGTCGCCCCGGCCGACGACGCTGTTATAGTAGAGGCCGCTGTCGTCACGCTGAAGGACGCCGGTGAGCAGGTTGGTACCCGTCGGCATGCTGGCTCGGGCGCGCTCGAGGATGGGCGCCGCCTGGTCCTCGAACATGGGCAGGGCGGCCTCGGGCCAGATCACCAGTTCGATGTCCTGTTCCAGCTGCCGGCTCATCGAGAGATAGGTGTCGACGGCACGCCGCTGCCCTTCGGGGGTCCACTTGATCAGCTGGGGGAGGTTTCCCTGCAGCAGGGCGGCGCGTACCGATTCGCCAGCGGGAGAGGTCCACTGGGCGGGCAGGACCAGCGGTACCAGCCACAGCAAGGCGACGGGTGCGACGGCCCACCAGCGGTGCCGCAGGAATTCGACGCCCAGACTGCCCGTCAGGGTGGTGATCAGCGACATCAGGTAGACGCCGCCTACCGGGGCCCAGGCAGCGAGAGGCGAGTCCACCTGGCCACTGCCCAGCAGGAGCCAGGGGAAGCCGGTGAAAAGCCAGGTGCGCAGCCATTCACCGAGCACCCAGGCACCCGCAAAGCTCAGCGCCGCCAGGCGAGGGCCGCACAGTCGCCGGTAGATCCAGAGGGTGGCTGCGAAGAACAGCGCCAGGCCGGCGACGAAAAGCGCAGTGAGGAAGAGTGCCAGGGGCACGCCGGTGTAGCCGTAATCATGGATCGAGACATAGACCCAGGAGGCCCCGGACCCGAACAACCCCAGGCCGTAGCACCAACCGCGAAGCGCCGCCTGGGCGGGTGTCAGGGAATGTAGGCCCAGATAGACGAGGCCGGCGGCTACCGGACCCAACCACCAGAGCTCGAAGGGTGAGGCGGTCAGAGTGGTGAGGCCACCGGCGAGCAGGGCCGCCAGGCAGCCCAGTGCCGGGGTCAGACGAGAGTCAGCCATGGTGTCCATCCGTGGTCAGGGGCCGCGTTACTCTTCGGCGTTCTCCTCGCAGGGTTCAGCCTCGAGCAGCCGAATGCGGCGGTTGTCGGCGTTGAGCACCGTGAAGCGCCAGCCACCGATTTCGGTGTGCTCGCCGCGTCCCGGCAGGTGGCCGAAACGCTGCATCACCAGTCCGCCCAGGGTGTCGAATTCGTCGTCCGAGAAGCGGGTGCCGAAGCGGTCGTTGAAGTCCTCGATGGTGGTCAGGGCGCGAATCGCATAGCGCTCGTCGCCCAACTCGCGGATATCGATCTCCTCGTCGATGTCGTGCTCATCCTCGATCTCGCCGACGATCTCCTCGAGGATGTCCTCGATGGTGACGATGCCCGCCGTGCCCCCGTACTCGTCCACCACTACCGCCATATGATTGCGGGTGTCCTGGAACTCCTTGAGCAGACTATTGAGGCGCTTGGATTCGGGTACGAACATGGCCGGGCGCAGCACCTCGTCGAGCTGAAAGGGCATGCCATTCCCCTGGCCGCTACGCAGCAGGGGCAGCAGATCCTTGGCCAGCAGGATGCCCTTGACCTCGTCCAGGTTCTCGCCGATCACCGGATAGCGGGAGTGGCCGGTCTCGAGTATCACCGGCAGGTATTCCTCGAGGGGCTGGTCGAGGGCGATGGCAGTGATCTGGGAGCGCGGGATGAGGACCTCGCGTACCTGTTGGTCGCTGATGTTCAGGGCGCCTTCGATGATCATCATGGCGTCCTGGTCGAGCTTGAGGCGAGAGCCCGCCTGGCGCAGGAACTCCAGCAGTTCGTCCCGGGAGCTGGGTTCATCGCTGTCGCTGGACAGGGCGCTGAACAGCTTGTCGAGCCAGGACTTGCTGCCCTGGCTGCTCGATCGGTCTTCGCTCATGCGTCGGCTCTCTCGTCCTCGGTATCGGAATCGCGATTCGACGGCGCATAGGGGTCGGCGATCCCCAGCGACGCGAGTATGTCACGCTCGAGGGCCTCCATGACCTCGGCCTCGGCGTCTTCCTCATGGTCATGACCCAGTAGATGCAGGGTGCCGTGGACCACCATGTGAGCGTAGTGAGCGCGCAGCGACTTGTCCTGTTCCGCTGCCTCAATGATCACCAGCGGGTGGCAGATTACCAGGTCACCGAGCAGATCAAGCGTGACCCCGGGCGGGCCCTCGAAAGGGAAGGAGAGCACGTTGGTGGACCTGTCCCTGCCGCGGTAGTCGCGGTTGAGGGTCTGGCTCTCGGCGTCATCGACGAAGCGGATGGTGAGCTCGTGGCGTGAATCATCGGCGTGGCGCGCCAGCACCACGCCCACCCATTTCTCGAGCTCGGCCTGACCCGGCAGATCATCGGCCTCGAGCGCGATCTGGCGATCGATGAGAGGACTCATGAATCCGCGGATCCTGGGGCGTCGTGGCGCAGCTTGTTCTGCCGGGAACGCTCCAGGCGTTCCTGCCGCTGGCTCTCACGTTCATCACGCTGGGCGCGCTCGGAGGCTTCCTGTTCGGCCTCGAAGTGGTCATAGGCCTCGATGATGCGCTGTACCAGCGGATGACGTACCACATCCTTAGCGGCGAAGTGGGTCACGCCGATGCCGGGTGTTCCCTTGAGTACCTCGAGCACCTGGATCAGCCCCGAGCTCTGGCCGCGGGGCAGGTCGACCTGGGTGATGTCGCCGGTGATCACCGCGGTGGAGCCGAAGCCGATGCGGGTCAAGAACATCTTCATCTGCTCGCGAGTGGTGTTCTGGCTCTCGTCGAGGATGATGAAAGCGTTGTTGAGGGTGCGCCCGCGCATGTAGGCCAGCGGGGCGATCTCGATTACCTGGCGTTCTATCAGCTTGGCCACCTGCTCGAAGCCGATCATCTCGTAGAGGGCGTCATAGAGCGGGCGCAGGTAAGGATCGATCTTCTGGGCAAGGTCGCCGGGCAGGAAACCGAGCTTCTCGCCGGCCTCCACGGCCGGGCGCACCAGCAGGATGCGGCGTACTTCCTGCTGGTTGAGGGCCTCTACCGCCGCCGCCACGGCCAGGTAGGTCTTGCCGGTACCCGCCGGGCCGATGCCGAAGTTGATGTCATGCGCGCGTATGCTCTGCACATAGCTCTGCTGGTTGAGGCCGCGTGGCTTGATCAGCGTGCGCGGGGTGCGCAGCAGCACCTCGTCCTCAGTTTCTCCGCCCTCTTCCTCATCCAGCGCCTCGAGCCCCGACTCCTGCAGGAAGAGGTGCACGGTGTCCGGGTCCAGATCGCTGACCTCGGCCTCGCGGTAGAGGTGCTCCAGCACGTTGGCGGCCGCCTTGACGCGCGAGGACGGCCCAGCGAGTTGGAAGATGTTGCCGCGGTTGCGAAGGGTGATGCCGAGCCGCGATTCGACAAGCTTGAGGTTCTCGTCGCGCTGACCGCAGAGGTTGGCCAGGCGACGGGGGTCGTTGGGCTCGAGATTCAGGGTAATGATGCGGTTGGCCTGAGAGGCTGGTTGGGTCAAGTCGGGGCGGTCCGTGGCTAATGGGTTTAGAGTCAGCTTACTGCCCCGGTGCTGGCCGGGGCAACGGCAGAACGAATCAGTAGCACGCGGGGGAAGCGAGCTCGCCACGCAGCGAGTTGGGCAGCGCCTCGCTGATTTCCACGTCGACGAAATAGCCGATCAGCTCGGTCGGGTTGGGCGCACGGAAATTGACCACCCGGTTGTTCTCGGTGCGTCCGGAGAGCTGGCCCGGATCCTTCGGCGAGAAGCCGGTGACCAGGATGCGCTGGGTGGAGCCCACCATGCGACGGCTGATCTGCATCGCCTGCTGGTTGATGCGCTCCTGAAGAATTGCCAGGCGCTGCTTCTTGACGCTTTCCGGGGTGTCGTCCTCGAGATTCGCGGCCGGTGTGCCGGGGCGCGCTGAGTAGACGAAGCTGAATGAGTGGTCGAAGCCGATGCGGTGGATCAGGTTCATCGTAGCCTCGAAGTCCGCCTCGGTCTCGCCCGGGAAGCCGATGATGAAATCCGACGAGAAACTGATGTCCGGGCGCAGTTCGCGGATACGCTCGAGCTTCTCGACATACTCCTCAACGCCATGGCCGCGTTTCATGGCCGCGAGCACGCGATCCGAGCCGGCCTGCACCGGGAGGTGCAGATGGCTGACTAGCTCGGGAATCTCCCCATAGGCCTCGATCAGGCTGTCGGAGAACTCCACCGGGTGGGAGGTGGTGAAGCGTACGCGGTCGATGCCCTCAACCGCCGCCACGCAGGCGATCAGCTCGGCCAGGTCGATCTCGTCGCCCAGCTGGTTTGCGCCGCGGTAGGCATTGACGTTCTGTCCCAGCAGGTTGATCTCGCGCACGCCCTGGTCAGCGAGATGGATCACTTCGTCCATCACTGGCTCGAAGGGGCGCGAGACCTCTTCGCCGCGGGTATAGGGCACCACGCAGAAGGTGCAGTACTTGGAACAGCCTTCCATTACCGAGACGAAGGCGGTGGCGCCATCGGAGCTTGGCTTGGGCAGGTGATCGAACTTCTCGATCTCGGGAAAGGTGACGTCGACCACCGAGATCTGATCCTGCTGGCGCGAGTCGAGCATCGATGGCACCCGATGAAGGGTCTGCGGCCCGAACACCATGTCGACATGGGGGGCGCGCTTGCGCAGCGCCTCGCCCTCCTGGCTGGCCACGCATCCCCCGACACCGATCAGCAGGTCGGGGTTGGCCTCCTTGAGCTTCTTCCAGCGCCCCAGTTGGTGGAACACCTTCTCCTGGGCCTTCTCGCGGATGGAACAGGTGTTGAGCAGGATGACGTCGGCATCGCGCTCGTCGTCGGTGAGCTCCAGCTGGTGGGATTCGCCGAGCAGATCCGCCATGCGCGCGGAGTCGTACTCGTTCATCTGGCAGCCGTGCGTCTTGATGAAGAGTTTCTTCGCCATAAGAATAGGTCGCGGCATCTGGCGCGACGGTGCACCGGTGGATGGATGTTGGCAGATGGCCGAATGGCCACCCGGGAGAAGACCCGTCATTATACGCCGTTGCCCCCATCGGGGCCAGCGGCCGGCAGATGCGACTGTGGTACCCTGTGCGACTTGCGGGGACGGGTACGCTCGCCTGCTTTGGTCAGAAAGTGAACGACAGCGGCACGGGGCGGTTGGAATGCCGGCTGCCGGCAACTTTCCAGCGGTTTTCCCGATGGTTGTCCACAGTCGCTGTGGGTAACCTACACCACGAACATCAGCATCGTCGCCACGGTCTTACGTGGATGGTGCATCTTTCGCGACACGCGAGCCTTGGACAGCCAGGACAACGGCATGACGATACATAAACTCAAGATTCTGACACTGGGCGTGGCGCTCGCGACGCTCCCCCAAGCTCTGCATGCCCAGCAGGAAGCCGACGGTACTGCCTGGGTATCGGACGACCTCACTACCTTTGTGCGTAGTGGCCCGACCGACGGCTATCGGATCATCGGGACCCTTTCCGCCGGTGAGCCGGTCACGGTCCTCGAGACCAGCGGCGACTACAGCCGAGTGGTGGACGAAGAAGGTGACACGGTATGGGTTCTGAGTGACGAGTTGCAGGAGACGCCCAGCGCCCAGGAGCGACTGCCGGTGCTGGAAGCTCGGGTGGAGGAACTGACCGAGGAGCTTTCCGGCATCAACGACACCTGGCAGAGCCGTACCGCGTCGATGACCGAGACCCTCGAGGTCCGCGAGCGGCGCATCGCCGAACTCGAAGCGCGCAACGCGGCCCTCGAGGATGAGACCGAGCAGGCGCGCTCCACCATCCGCGAGCTCCAGGCTCGTCTGGATACCCAGGAAGAGGACCTGCTGATGCGCTACTTCATGTACGGTGGCGGAGTCGCGGGAGCCGGCTTGCTGGTGGGGCTGATCGTGCCCCATCTGCCACGCCGTCGTCGCAAGCGCGATCGCTGGTTCTGATGCTGGCCCGGCAGGGGGAATGATGGTCAACGAATGGCGGGAGCGTTGGCGCGAGGGGCGCATCGGTTTCCATCGCGACCGGCCCCATCCGATCCTGGTACGTCACTGGCCCAGCCTGGGGGTCCGGGCAGGCACCAAGGTGCTGGTGCCGTTGTGTGGCAAGAGCCTGGACATGCGCTGGCTGGCGCATCATGACCACCCGGTGCTGGGCATCGAGTTGGCCGAGCAGGCCATCGAGGAGTTCGTCGCCGAGGGCGTGGGGGAGGTGAGCCGTTATCGCCAGGCCGACTTCGACATCTGTCGCCAGGGCAGCGTGGAGTTGTGGTGCGGCGATTTCTTCCACTTCCATATTCAGCAGGCGGCAGAGATCGGTGCCTTCTACGACCGTGCCGCCCTGATCGCCCTGCCGGCGGCCACCCGCCAGCGTTACGCCTTCCATCTGGCTCAGCTGATCCTGCCCGGTGCTCGAGGGTTGCTGATTACACTGACGCGAGACCCTGGTGGGCCGCCCTACAGCGTTTCTGCCGAGGAAGTGCGCGAGCTGTTCGAGCCCAACTTCCGCGTCACTCATCTGGAGGACGGCGAGCCGGAGGCCGGCAGCGGCTTTCGCGAGAGCGCCTGGGCGCTGGTGCGTCGTGGCCCGCTGGCTTGAGCAGATTCAGCGTGCCAGCAGTCGTCCCAGCTCGGGGTCGCGGAAGGCGCGGTCGAGGCCGTCCGAAAGCAGCTCGTTGACCATGCGGGTGTTGGCCTTCTTGCCGGGGCGCATGGCATAGCTTTGAGTGCGGCGCGACGTGTAGGTGCCGGTATAGGTGTTGCCGTCGTTGGTCGCCTCGGCGATCAGCACCGACTCGATCCGTGCCTCGTCGATGACGGGACGACTCTTGCCACGCTCGTAGCCCAGGTGATCCAGGGTGAGTGTCAGGCTGGGCCTTCCTTTGGCCTGCTCGGTGGTGGGAGTGAAGCCCATTTCCCTCAAGGCGCGTTCCGCCTCCGTCTGCAGCCGTGGCACCAGCTCATGGGCATCCACGGTGATCACCGCGGTGGACATGGCGCTGCCGGTACGGGTGCCGATGACGTCGCTGTCGCGACCGTCCACGGCCGTCACGGTGACTTCCTGGCCGCTACCGCTCTGCGGCACCTGGGCCGTGCGCTTGGGGTCGAGTTGCAGGTAGTGAGGGTTGGAACAGCCGGCCAGCCAACCGGTGGCGAGCAGCAGGGTGCAGGCACCCAGGACATGACGACGCTGCATGAGAAGTCTCCTGAAGATGGCAGGGCATCGAGTATAGCCTCCGGCCTAGGTAGCGGGAACCGGTGACGCGACCCGTTCCCTGCTAGGGGTTACACTGCAGGGATAGCCACAGGAGCTGCGACATGATCCGACCCGCCACCCGGGAGGAGATCCCGCATCTTGTCGACATCTGGCTGCGTGCCTCCCAGCAAGCCCACCCCTTCATTGATGAGGCCTACTGGAGAGCGCGTGCCGATGACATGGCGCTTCGCCGTCTGCCCGCCTGCGAGGTGCAGGTGCTGGAAGCCGGCCGACGCGTGATCGGTTTCTGTGCCATGCATGGTGATCATCTCGAGGCGCTGTTCGTGGACCCCGAGGTACAGAGCTTCGGGCACGGCAGTGGCCTGATGGCTCACGCCATGGCGGGCCACTCGTCCATCACCCTGTGGGTCTATTCCCGTAACGTGCGCGCCGTCTCCTTCTACCGACGGCTGGGTTTCAGCATCGTCGATGAGCGCGAGGATCCGGAAACAGGTGAACAGGAGTCGCTCATGGTCTGGCCCCTGTTGGAACAGGAAAAAACCGCACCCCGAGATTGAAGCGGGGTGCGGAGCTTAGCGAGAGCTCAGAGACCGATGGCGGACGAGGTGGAGCGGCGTGGGTCAGCCCCTCCATAGAACATGCCGTCGCGGATTACGATGGATTGGGCAGCCCCCATGGCTTCCTGCTGACTGATGGTGTGACCACGTTGCTTCAGAATATCCAGGGTGTCCGGGCTGAAGCCATCTTCCACACGAATCTCGTCGGGTAGCCACTGGTGATGCATACGTGGTGCGCTGACAGCCGACTGAATGTTCATACTGTGGTCGATAACATTCATCAGCACCTGCAGGGTGGTGGTGATGATGCGCGACCCCCCTGGGCTGCCGGTGATCAGGAAGTTCTTGTCGTCGTACTTGACGATGGTCGGGGTCATGGACGAGAGCATGCGTTTTCCGGGCTCGACCTTGTTGGCCTCGCCACCGATCAGGCCATAGGCATTGGGCACGCCGGGCTTGGCCGAGAAGTCATCCATCTCGTTGTTGAGAAGAAACCCGGCGCCATCAACGACAATCCCCGAGCCGTAGCTGAAATTGATCGTGTAGGTGTTGGATACTGCAAGCCCGTTGCCGTCGATAATGGAGAAATGCGTGGTCTCGTTCGATTCGTAGGGTAGGGGATTGCCGGGGCCTATATCCGCGCTGGGCGTGGCTTGGTCCATGCTGATCTGGGCACGCAATTCCTCGGCATACTCCTTGGAGGTGATGCCATCCAGTGGCACATCAACGAAGTCGGTATCACCCAGGTACTCGGAGCGGTCGGCGTAGGCGCGTTTCATGGCCTCGGCCATGACGTGCATGCTGTCGGCCGAGCCGAACCCCATCTCGGCGATCGGATAGTCTTCGAGAATGTTGAGCATCTGCACGATGTGGGCGCCGCCAGAAGAGGGCGGGCTCATCGCGTAGATGTCGTAGCCGCGATAATTGCCGTAGCTGGGTTCCCTGACGACCGGTTCGTAACCTGCCAGGTCTTCCATGGTGATCAGGCCGTCATGGTTTTCCATTTCGGCAACGATCAGCCGTGCGGTTTCGCCCTCGTAGAATTCCCGGGCCCCGTTCTCGGCAATGCGCTTGAGCGTGGCGGCGAGGTCCGGCTGGCGGTAGATGTCGCCAACTTCATAGGCTGAGCCGTCCTCCTTGAAGAACTTGGCCATGCTGGCCTCCCACGGCTCGAAGCGTGCCTTGCTGTCCTGAATCCCTTGCACGAACCGCGAAGGCACGGCAAAGCCTTCCTCAGCGAGGCGAATGGCGGGTGCTAGCGCCTCGGCCAGACTCAAGGTTCCGTACTCATCGAGCGTCATGGCAAGTCCTGCCACGGTACCCGGCACCCCGGCAGCGAGATGGGTGTAGCGAGAACGTTCGGTGACGGGTTCACCATTCTCGTCCTGGAACATCGTCTCGGTGGCCGCCGCCGGGGCGGTCTCGCGATAGTCGATGGCCACTACTTCACCGCTCTGTTCGTCGGAGATCAGCATGAAGCCACCGCCACCGATATTGCCGGAGCGTGGCTGGGTGACTGCCAGGGCGAAGCCGGCGACCACTGCTGCGTCCACGGCATTGCCACCTTGTGCCAATACGTCACGCGCCACTTCGGAGGCCAGGAAGTGGCTAGTGGCCACCATGCCCTTGGCACTCTCCTGAGGATGAAAACGCGACCCTTCCAATATCGCTTCCTGGGCCATCGCCAGCGGCGAGAGCATCAGCGTAGCGCTCAGAATTCCGGCCAACACATGCCTGGTGGGAGATTTCACGGGGCGAGTATCAACCCCCCGCGATGGCGACGTTCGATGCTGAGACATGACTTTTCCTTTTTTGACTTGTTTTATTTCTGGCGGATCTCAGTATTGGAGTATCGCCTGGATTTTTGCAAGCTCTGCCAGTGTTGCTCTTTGAGCTGCTAAAATGCCGTTCCAGTTCAGTAATTCACAGGAATCGCCCGGCATGAACGAATCCCGTCCGAATTTTCTTTTGGCGCCCTCCATCTTGTCTGCTGATTTCGCCCGGCTGGGTGCGGAGGTGGATGATGTCCTGGCCTCCGGCGCGGATATCGTCCATTTCGACGTGATGGACAACCATTACGTGCCCAACCTCACGATCGGGCCGATGGTCTGCGAGGCTCTGCGCAAGCACGGGGTGAGCGCACCCATCGACGCCCATCTGATGGTCAAGCCGGTGGACCGGCTGATCGGCGATTTCATCGACGCGGGGGCCAGCTATATTACCTTTCACCCGGAGGCCTCCGACCATATCGACCGTTCGCTGCAGCTGATCCGTGACTCTGGCTGCCAGGCCGGTCTGGTCTTCAACCCGGCCACGCCGCTCTCCTTCCTCGACTACGTGATGGACAAGGTCGACATGATCCTGCTGATGAGCGTCAACCCAGGCTTCGGTGGGCAGTCTTTCCTGCCCGGCACGCTGGATAAGCTGCGCGAGGCCCGGCGGCGCATCGATGCCTCGGGGCGCCCGATCCGTCTGGAGATCGATGGCGGAGTAAAGGTCGACAACATCGCCGAGATCGCCCAAGCCGGCGCCGACACCTTCGTGGCCGGCTCGGCGGTGTTCAAGGCGCGCAACGAGGCCGACCCGCATCGCTACGATAGCGTGATCCGCGACTTTCGCGACCAGCTGGCCAGGGTATAGGTCGCCCCTTGGCAGAGACGGTTACGGCCACCCTATGGCATCTCTACCTGGTTGAGACGGCCGGCGGTGCGCTTTATACAGGGATTACCACCGACGTGGCCCGCCGCCTGGCCGAGCATCGTGCCGGCCGGGGGGCCAAGGCGCTGCGTGGCAAGGGGCCGCTGGTGCTTTGCCACCAGGAGCCTGTAGGCAGCCGTAGCGAGGCGTTGCGCCGCGAGGCCGAGATCAAGCGGCTTTCCGCCGCACGCAAGCGGGCCTGGCTGGAGGACAGGCTGGTCGGGCAAGGAGTGAGCATGCATCCCATTCTTGACGGTATCGAGTTGGTTACCTTCGACCTGGATGGCACCCTGATCGACTCGGTACCGGACCTGGCCTTGGCGGTCGACGCGGCCCTGGCTGAGCTGGGTCTGCCCGCCGCGGGCGAGGCCAGAGTGCGCGACTGGGTGGGCAACGGCTCATGGGTGTTGATGGAGCGCGCCCTGCGACACGCGGTCCTCGCCAGCTGCGGCGAGGCTGATCTGGCGACTGATCTCCGAGGGGGCGCTGTGAACCCCTCCCTGGGCGCTACCGATGCCATCCCTGGCATAGGACCCCCTCTACGATCAGTCCCCAGCGCCTCGCCGGATATCGACAGCGCCCTGCTGGAGCGCGCCCATGCCGCTTTTCTGGCGCACTATGGTCGCGCCCCCGGCGCCCATACCCGGCTCTACCCCGGGGTGCGGGAAGCGCTGGACGCCCTGCGCGACCGTGGGCTTCCGCTGGCGCTGGTGACCAACAAGCCTTACGCCTTTATCTCCCCGTTGCTGGAGGGCGTGGGTCTGGCCAAGCATTTCGGCCTCTGGCTGGGAGGCGACAGCCTGCCCGAGAAGAAGCCCGACCCGGCCCCGCTATGGCATGTTGCGGCTCATTTCGAGGTCTCCCCCCCGGCCTGCCTGATGGTCGGTGACTCGCGCCATGACATCGAGGCCGGTCGCGCCGCAGGGTTTCGAACCCTGGCTGTGCCCTACGGCTACAATCACGGCGAGTCGGTGCGCGACAGCGCCCCGGATGGCGTGGTTGAATCGCTGGCGGAACTCGTTTAACGTGATTTCGGCTAATGCTATAAGCGCGGCCCAATCAATACGTTATTGCTATAAGACAAGACGCGGAAACCCCTCGATGATCAGCCGCACGAAGCCGGAAACCCTCTCGACCGCCGATGGCGCCATACGATGTCTGCCCTGTTCGCCTGCC
Source organism: Halomonas sp. (assembly GCF_034520545.1). GTDB lineage: Bacteria > Pseudomonadota > Gammaproteobacteria > Pseudomonadales > Halomonadaceae > Halomonas. The sequence goes on along the minus strand of NZ_JAXHNN010000010.1, from coordinate 1,007,434 downwards.
CGCTGCGGCTGGCGATGGTGATGCTCGCCTCGCGAGCCTGACCCGCTGCGCTCCTGCGCCTGCCATCGCCAACCCGTCACATCGAGGATCCGGGCATGATGACTCCCGAACGTTTCCACGAGCTGGCCGACGCCGGTTACAACCGCATTCCGGTTACCCGCGAAGTGCTGGCCGATCTCGACACGCCGCTCTCCACCTACCTCAAGCTGGCCGACGCTCCCTGGACCTTCCTGCTGGAGTCCGTGCAGGGCGGCGAGAAGTGGGGGCGCTACTCGATCATCGGGCTGCCCTGTCGCGAACGTATCGAGATCCGTGGCTTTACCGTCAGTCATATCGTCGACGACGATCTCCAGGGCGCCGGTGAGGTGGAGGATCCGCTCGAGTGGATCGAGCAGTTCCAGGCCCGTTTCAAGGTGCCGCGCCTCGATGACCAGCCGCGCTTCGACGGCGGCTTGGTGGGCTACTTCGGCTACGACACCATCCGCTATATCGAGCCGCGCCTGCGGAGCGAAGCCGCCGTAAAGCCTGACCCGCTAGGCGTGCCGGATATCCTGCTGATGGTCTGCAACGACCTGGTGGTGTTCGATAATCTCTCCGGCCGCCTGACCCTGTGGACCCACGCCGATCCAGCCGAGGCCGGCGCCTACGCCGGCGCATTGGAGCGCCTGGAAGCCCTGGAGATTCGCCTGCGCAGTGCCACCCTCAATACCATCAGTCCCGGCACCGGGCGCGCCGCGGTAGAGGAGGGGCACTTTACCTCGGGGTTCACCGAAGAGGGCTTCAAGGCGGCGGTAGAGACAATCAAGGAGTATGTGCTGGCCGGTGACGTCATGCAGTGCGTTCCCTCCCAGCGCATGTCGATTCCCTACCAGGCACCGCCGTTGGACCTCTACCGGGCCCTGCGCAGTCTCAACCCCTCGCCCTACATGTTCTACCTGAACCTGGGTGATCATCAGGTAGCGGGTTCCTCGCCGGAGATCCTCACGCGGCTGGAGGACGGCGAGGTCACGGTGCGACCCATCGCCGGCACCCGCAAGCGCGGCCACAGCGAGGAGGAGGATCGGGCCCTGGAGGCCGACCTGCTGGCCGATCCCAAGGAGCTCGCCGAGCATCTGATGCTGATCGATCTGGGGCGCAACGACGTGGGACGCATCAGCGAGACCGGCTCGGTGAGGGTGACCGACCGGATGGTGGTCGAGCGTTACTCTCACGTCATGCACATCGTCTCCAACGTCGTTGGACGCCTCAAGTCGGGCCTTTCTGCCATGGACGTGCTGCGCGCCACCTTCCCGGCGGGCACGGTGTCCGGCGCGCCCAAGATTCGCGCCCTGGAGATCATCGACGAGGTGGAGCCGGTCAAGCGCGGTGTCTACTCCGGTGCGGTGGGCTACCTGTCCTGGCACGGCAACATGGACACCGCCATCGCCATCCGCACCGCGGTGATCAAGGACGGTGAGCTCCATGTCCAGGCCGGGGGCGGTGTGGTGGCCGACTCCGTGCCCGAGCTGGAGTGGCAGGAAACGCTCAACAAGGGCCGCGCCATCTTTCGTGCCGTGGCCATGGCCGAGCGCGGCCTCGACAACCTCGAGTGATACGCCACCCCTGAATGCCCTGCGTCTGGCCTTGGCCGGGCGAGCGCCCCGCGGCGGGAGAGAACGACCATGAAAGTCTGCATGATCGACAACTACGACAGCTTCACCTTCAACGTGGTGCAGTACCTGGGGGAGCTTGGCGCCGAGGTGGTGACCCACCGTAACGACGCCATCAGCCTGGAGGAGATCGAGGCGCTGGCCCCGAGCCATCTGGTGATATCGCCGGGGCCCTGTACGCCTGACCAGGCCGGGATTTCCATGGCAGCGATCCGTCGCTTCGCCGGTCGGATTCCTGTGCTGGGGGTCTGCCTGGGTCACCAGGCCATCGGTCAGGTATACGGCGGCAAGGTGGTCCGCGCCCCCCAGGTGATGCACGGCAAGACCTCGCGGATTCGTCACCTCGGCCAGGGGGTCTTCGAGAACCTCGAGGACCCGCTGGAGGTGACGCGCTACCATTCGCTGGTGGTGGAGCGCGATAGCCTGCCCGACTGCCTCGAGGTCACCGCCTGGTGCGACGACGATGATGTCACCCCGGGGCTGATCATGGGGCTGCGCCATCGTGAGCTGGATGTCGAGGGGGTGCAGTTCCACCCCGAGTCGATCCTGACCCGCCAGGGCCATGAGCTGCTGGCCAACTTCCTGAAACGTCGCTGAGCCGTGCCCATGCCAGAGGAGAGCAATGTCATGCAGATGCGAGAGGCCATCGGTGCGGTGATGCGCCGTGAGAACCTGAATTTCGCCGAGACCCATGAGGTGATGCGCCAGATCATGACCGGCGAGGCCAGCGATTCCCAGATCGCTGCTTTCCTGGTGGGCATGGCCATGAAGGGCGAGACTGCCGAGGAGATCAGTGCCGCGGCCCAGGTGATGCGTGAATTGATGAATCCGGTTCGGCTGCAGGCCGACAACGTGGTCGACATCGTCGGCACCGGTGGCGATGGCGCCAACCTCTTCAACGTCTCCACGGCCGCCAGCTTCGTGGTCGCCGCGGGCGGCGCCCATGTCGCCAAGCACGGCAATCGCGGCGTTTCTTCGTCATCGGGCAGTGCCGATCTATTCGCCGTGGCGGGGATCAATCTGAACCTGGATGCCGAGCAGGTGGGCCGTTGCATCGAACAGGTGGGTGTGGGCTTCATGTTCGCCCCCAACCACCACCCGGCGATGCGCTATGCGGTGGGCCCGCGTCGGGAGATGGGGGTGCGTACCCTGTTCAATATCCTGGGGCCGCTGACCAACCCCGCCGGCGCCCCCAATCTGGTGCTGGGAGTCTATGCCCCCGAGCTGGTACCACTGATGGCCGAGGTGCTGCGGCGCCTGGGCAGCGAGCACGTGCTGGTGGTACATGCCGAGGACGGTCTCGACGAGATTTCGCTGGCGCAGCCGACACTGGTCGCCGAACTCAGGGACGGCGAGATCCGCGAGTACACCATCACCCCTGAGACCTTCGGTATCGAACGCCAGTCCCTCGATCCGCTGCGGGTGAAGACCGCCGAGGACAGCCTGCGACTGGTCGAGCAGGCCCTGGTGGGCGAAGGGCCGGCGGCGGACATCGTCGGCCTGAATGCCGGTGCCGCTCTCTACGTCTCGGGGGTGTCCGACAGCCTCGCCGAGGGCGTGGCCATGGCCCAGGACGCCCAGGCCTCGAAGCTCCCGCTCGAGAAGCTCAGGGAACTCGCCAACTTCACCCGCGTGTTCAGCCAGTGAGGGCCAACATGACCGATAGCCGATCCTTGCCCACCATCCTCGAGCGCATCCTGTCCCGCAAGGAGGAAGAGGTCGCCGAGCGGCGCCGTATCGTCTCCGAGCAGGAGTTGCTGCGCCTGGCCGCAGAGCAGTCCGACCCGCGGGGCTTCGTCGCCGCGCTAGGCCACGTCATACAGGCCGGTGATCCGGCGGTGATCGCCGAGATCAAGAAGGCCTCGCCCTCCAAGGGCGTGATCCGCGAGGACTTCCGCCCCGGGGAGCTTGCCGCGAGCTACGCCGAGGGCGGGGCGGCCTGCCTCTCGGTTCTCACCGATGCCGACTTCTTCCAGGGCCACGAGGACTACCTGATCGAGGCCCGGGAGGCCTGTATGCTTCCCGTGATCCGCAAGGACTTCATCACTCACGGCTACCAGGTCAGTGAGGCACGCGCCCTCGGTGCCGACTGCATCCTGCTGATCGTCGCCGCCCTGGACGACGACCGCATGGCCGATCTGCACCGCCAGGCCGTTGAACTGGGCATGGACGTGCTGGTGGAGGTGCACGATGCCCTGGAGCTCGAGCGGGCGCTCAAGCTCGACCTCGCTCTGGTCGGGATCAACAATCGCGACCTGCATACCTTCGACACCCGCCTCGAGACCACCCTGGAACTTCTGCCGCGCATTCCCCCCGATGTAACCGTGGTTACCGAGTCCGGCATCCATACCCGCGATGACGTGCTGCGCATGCGCGAGCATGACATCAACGCCTTCCTCGTCGGCGAGGCCTTTATGCGCGAGGCCGACCCCGGCCAGGCGCTCAGGCGGTTGTTTTTCTGAGTTCTCGTTATCCTAACTCGACAGGGGGCAGCCAATGGCTGCCCCTTGTCGCTGCACGAAGTTGGCGTAGGGTTAGAAGCTCATCTCGAGACCGGCGAAGTAGGTGCGTCCGGCGGCGGGTTCGTAATAGCGTCCTCCGAAGGCGTTGATGCGCACGTTCTCGTAATACTCCTCGTCCAGCAGATTGCGGATCCCCAAGTTGGCGCCCAGCCGAGTATCGCCGTCGCCGAGGCGCCAGCTGTCGCCGCCCTTGAGGTTGAATAGCCAGTGGTCGTCGATCTTCACTTCGTTGGCGTTGTCGGCATAATAGTTGCCGGTGTACTGGGCCTGGAGGGTGACGAAACGGTCACCGCTACCGTACCAGGTCAGGCCATTGTGCCAGACCTGTCGCGGCTGCCCCGGCAGACGATTGCCGGCGAAGTCGTGTTCGCCGTCATCGAACCGGTCGAAGTGGTAGTCGGTCAGCGTCAAGGCGCTGGTCCAGCGCCAGGCCAGCGAGAAGCTCCAGTCCAGTCCCAGCTCGATACCGTCTCGGGAAGTCTTGCCGGCATTCTTGTAATAGGTCCTGCCGTCGGTCGCCTCGAAACCTATCAGCTCATCATCGACATCCACCGAGAAGGCCACCAACTCGTAGCCCAGGCCATTGCCGAAGATGCCGCGTAGTCCGACCTCACGGTTCAGCGCCTTCTGGGGATCGATCTCGGGGTTGAAGCCGCCGCGGCCATCGGGGCGGGCGAACTCGGTGAAGGTCGGCGTCTCGAAGGCGTTGCCTACCGTGGCATAGACCTGATGGTCGGGCCGGAAGCGGTAGCTCAGCCCCAGGCTGCCGGTCCATTCACGAAAGGTGCGCTCGCCGCTGTCGTCCTGGTTGTCGGCGAAGAAGCGGTCGTTGATGTCCATGCGCACCTGGTCGTGGCGGACGCCGGCGCTTAGCTCCAGTTTCTCGGTGAGCCCCAGCTCTGACTGCAGAAAGACACCCGCCGAGGTGGCATTCTGCAGTTCATCGCCGGTGATGCCAGTCACCTCACCCTGGGGATTCACTGAACGCCGACCACGATCGTCTTCCTGGCGCGCCAGGTCGATGCCTGTGACATAGCGTAGCGGCATTTCACCTACTGTGAGTGCCCCGGTGTAGTCGGCGCCGCCGCCGTAGTAGTTGCGCTCATAGTCGATCAGGCTGCTGCCCGGGAACGGCAGTTGCTGTTTGAAATCCCGGCGGCTGGCGAAGCCACGGATATTGATTTCGCCGCCCATGGCGTCGAGGTCTTCGTAGTGCAACCCGACCAGCTGCTGTTCCACGCTTTGCCGCGAATCCAGCGGGATTGCCACAGCGCGGGCCTGGCGTCGATTCTCTCTGACCTCCTCGAGGGTCAGGGCACTGGGATCCTCGGCGGTAGGCATGTCGAGAATGTTGACCAGTGCCGACAGGGTCCGGTTGTCGTCCAGGCGGTAACCGACTCGCGCATTGAGCAGCCGCTTCTCCACCTCGCTCTGTTCGCGGTAGCCGTCGAAATCCAGTGCCGAGACACTCACGCTGTGCACCCAGTTGCCGGTTTCGCCGCCATGGCGTAACGAGAGCTTGCGAAAGTCGTCGCTGCCGCCCTGTAGCTTGAGGAAAGGAGAGCGCAGCATCTCGCTACCGTCGCCGGTGGTGATGTCGATTACGCCACCTGCGGCATTGCCGTAGAGCACCGACGAAGGACCGCGTATCACCTCGATGCGCTCGGCGCTGTCCAGGTCCACGGCATCGATCTGGGCCTGGCCGTCGGGCAGGGTATAGGGGATAGCGTCGACCCGGATATGCAGGCCGCGGATACCGAAGGTGCCCCGGGCGCCGAAGCCGCGGCTGGAGATGCGCTGACCCTGGGCGAAGTTGTCGCGGTTCTGCAGGAAGATCCCGGGTACCCTGTCCAGGGCCTCATCCAGTCGAACGCCTTGTTCGCCCTGCTGGATCTCCTCCCGGGTCACGGCCGTGACAGCGGCCGGGGTATTGTAGAGGTCTCGGGCGAGCCGCGGGGCGCTCACTATGATGGTGGGCAGGGGCTGTGTTGCCGTGTCGACGGGTGCTTCCAGGTCTGCTGCTGTCGATGGTGCTGCACCAAGGGTCAGGATCAGCAGGAGGGAGAGGCGAGACCCAGGCATGACGGCTCCGAAGGCGGCTAGCGGTTCAGTAGCCAGAGTAGCCCCGACAGCAAGAGGCTGGCCAGAATCATGGTGGTGATGGGAAAGAAGATCGAGACGTTCTCGCGGCGGATCACGATGTCACCGGGCAGTTGGCCCAGGGGCAGTCGCGAGAGCCAAGGCCAGAGGAGCCCGATGGCAACGATCAGCAGTCCGATGAGGATCAGAGCGCGGTTCATGGGTATTGCCTCCTTTCGCGATGGGCGGAAGGTGGGATGCCCGCGGGCATAGCCGGCGGGCGGGCAGAGGCTAGCGGCTCTGCTTGAGCACCATCAGCAGGGCTTGCAGCGGGTGGGGCAACGTGACGTCGGAGAACCGTTTCGCCTGGCTGCGGCAGGAGTAACCTGTTGCCAGCAGCCTGCCGGCGTTGGCGTCATCCTCCACCACCGGCTGCCACGACTGAGCGTAGATGGTCTTCGAAGTCTCGCGGTTGCGTGCCTCATGGCCGTAGGTGCCCGACATGCCGCAGCAGCCGGTGCTGACCAGTTCAAGCTTCAGGCCGAAGGCGCCAAACACCTGCTGCCATGCCTTGGGACTCCCCGGGGCGTTGGTCTTCTCGGTGCAGTGGGAGAGCAGCCGATAGCCCGGGTCGCCGACGCTCAGGCCATTGGGTGCCAGCCGCAAGGCCAGGGCTGGAGACTGAGCCACCAGCCACTCCTGCAGCATCAGCACCTCGGGCACGGCGTCCGGCCCCAGCGCCTTCACGTACTCCTGGCGATAGGCCAGGGTCATGGCCGGGTCGATGCCGACAAGGGGCACGCCGAACTCGGCAAGGGTCTTGAGGCGTCGGGCCTGCTTCTCGGCGGTGCGTTCGAAGGCGCCCAGGAAGCCCTGGACATCGAGCGGCTTGCCGTTGGGCGAGTAGGGCGCCACGAACACCCGTACGTCCAGGCGTGAGAGCAGCTCGACGATATCCATCACCAGCTTCGCTTCGAAATAGCTGGTGAAGGCGTCCTGGACGAGCACTACGCTGCGCGCCTTCTGCGTCTCTGTGAGCAGGCCGAGCGACGTCGGCGTCGCCTCCGCTACGCCCCAGGCCGCCAGTTGCTTCTTCAGGCTGGCACGGGAGAGCCGTGGACTGTCGACCATGCCGATGGGGCCGGACAGTAAGCGGTCGACGAGTCGGTTGCCCAGGGCGGCGTTGTAGAGCGGTGCCACCCGAGAGAGAGTCGGCACCATGAACTCCAGGCTGCCGATCAGGTAGTCGCGTGGCGGGCGCAGGTAGCGGCCATGGTAGACCTCCAGGAAGCGCGAGCGCGAGTCCGGCACGTTGACCTTCACCGGGCACTGGCCGGCGCATGACTTGCAGGCCAGGCACCCGGCCATGGCGTCGTATACCTGGTGCGAGAAGTCCGCCTCGCCGCGCCGTCTGGCCAGGGTGTTTCTGAGCCGCACGGGGAAGTCCTTGATGAAGCCCCAGGCGCCCTCGGCCTTCTTCTTCCTCGACTCCTCGACCAGGTCGATACCGGCCTCGCCCTGCAGGCGCAGCCACTCGCGAATCAGGCTGGCGCGCCCCTTGGGTGAGTGGATGCGGTCGCGCGTGGCCTTCCAGGAGGGGCACATGGCGTCATCGGGATCGTAGTTGTAGCAGGCGCCGTTGCCATTGCAGTAAACGGTGGCGGCATGTGCCTGCCACACCCGTTCGTCGATGGTGCGGTCGAGCTGGCCTCGAGTCTGCACGCCGTCGATGGTCAGCAAACCCGGGTCCACCAGCCTGACGGTTTCTTCCTGAGTGACGTCGCTAGTGGCGGGTTGGGCAGGAGCAGTCTCTGCGGCGTCGAAGGACGTGAAGGGAGTCGCAATCTTCCCGGGGTTGAGCTGGTTATGGGGATCGAAAGCGGCCTTGATACGCTGCAAGCTGGGGTAGAGTTCGCCGAAGAACGTCGGTGCGTACTCGGAACGCACCCCCTTGCCGTGCTCGCCCCACAGCAGGCCGTGGTACTTCTGCGTCAGCTCGACCACCTCGTCGGAGACCTCGCGAATCAGCCGCGCCTGGTCGGGGTCCTTCATGTCGATGGCCGGGCGCACGTGCAGCACCCCGGCATCTACATGGCCGAACATCCCGTACTCGAGGTCCCGGGCGTCCAGGGCGGCGCGGAACTCGGCAATGAAGTCGGCCAGGTGCTCCGGCGGGACGGCGGTATCCTCGACGAAAGCAATCGGGCGCTTCTCGCCCTTGGCGTTGCCCAGCAGCCCCACGGCGCGCTTGCGCATCCCGTAGACTCGCTGAATCTGCTCACGGCCCTCGGCCAGCGTATAGCCGAGGCGCACGACGCTAGCGTCGGCTTCCAGGTGGTGGCAGAAGGCCGCGACGCGCTCGGCAAGCCGTTCGGGGTCGTCGTCGTTGAACTCGACCAGGTTGATGCCGCGAACCGGTGTCTCCCCCGAAGGAAAGAATTCCGCCACGCTGTCCCAGACGAAGTCCTCCATGGCCAGCATCAATACGGTGTCGTCCACCGTTTCGATGGAAGTGGGTCTGGCGGAACTCCCCTTCAGGGCCTTGGCGTCTCTCAGGGCGTCCATGAAGCCGGCGTAGCGCACGTTGACCAGGGTCGAATGCTTGGGGATCGGCAGCACGTTGAGCACCGCCTCATCGAGCAGGCCCAGCGTGCCCTCAGAGCCGCACAGCAGGCTGTTGATGTCCAGGCAGTTATCCGAATCTCTCAGATGTGCCAAGTCGTAGCCGGTCAGACAGCGGTTGAGTGGCGGGAACTTGGCCCTTATCAGCTCGCTCTGGGTGTCGATGACCTCCCGTGCGGTGCGATAGGCACGTCCGGTGACATCGCCGCGCGCGCACAGCGTCTCCAGCGCCTTTTCGTCGACTGGATAGCCGGTAAGGCGCTCGCCGCCCAGCAATAGGGTCTCTAGCTCGAGCACATGGTCGCGGGTCTTGCCGTACTCGCAGCTGCCCTGGCCGCTGGCATCGGTCGAGATCATGCCGCCGATGGTGGCGCGGTTGGAGGTGGAGAGGTCCGGTGCGAAGAACAGGCCGTGAGGCTTGAGCGCGGCGTTGAGCTGGTCCTTGACCACCCCGGCCTGGACCCGCACCCGGCGATTCTCCACGTCGATGTCGAGAATCCGGTTCATGTGCCGGGAGACATCCACCACCAGGCCGTCGGTGAGCGACTGACCGTTGGTGCCGGTGCCGCCGCCGCGGGGAGTGAGCACCACGCGGCGGTGCTCGTCGCGGCCGGCCAGCCGGGCGATGCACTCGAGATCCCGCGCATGCCGAGGATAGAGCACTGCCTGTGGCAGCCGCTGGTAGATGGAGTTGTCGGTCGCCAGTACCGTGCGGGCGGCATAGTCCGGGGCGATCTCGCCCGCAAAGCCGGCGGCCTCAAGGGCGTCGAGGAAGCGCAGGTAGCGAGCGTCGAGGCCCTCGATGCGGCGCGAATCGGCGGTGTCCAGTCGTGCGATCATGGTGTCGTGTTCAGTCTTGGCGCCACCACGGCAAGGCCGGGCGGGGAAGAGAGGATGGCCCTACTTTACCCTGACAGGGCGGTACGCGCATCCCGGCGCCGGGCGTGCGTGGCGCCCCTGCGGCCTTTTGCCTACAATGGGCGGCCTGTGATCACCGCCGTTTCTCCGCGGCCGATACCCCAACCACCGACTGCAACGGACCGGATTCCATGCTCGATCCCAAACTGCTGCGCAGCGACCTTGAAACGGTCGCCCAACGACTCGCAAAGCGGGGCTTTATCCTGGACATCGACCGCCTCTCGGCGCTCGAGTCCCGGCGCCGTGAGCTGCAGGCCGAGACCGAGTCGCTGCAGAACGAGCGCAACACTCGCTCCAAGGCGATCGGCAAGGCCAAGGCGGGGGGCGAGGATATCCAACCGCTGCTCGACGAGGTGAGCGATCTGGGCGAGCGCCTGGATGCCGCCAAGGTGCGCCTGGCCGAGGTACAGGCCGAATGGGACGATGCGGTCAGCGGCATTCCCAACCTGCCCCACGAGAGCGTTCCCGAGGGTGAGGACGAGAGTGACAACGTCGAGCTGCACCGCTGGGGAACGCCGCGCGAGTTCGATTTTAAGGTTCGCGATCACGTCGACCTCGGCGAGCTGAAAGGCGACCTGGATTTCGACCTGGCCGTGAAGCTGACCGGAGCGCGTTTCGCGGTGATGCGCGGCCCCATCGCTCGGCTGCACCGGGCGCTCGCGCAGTTCATGCTCGACAAGCAGACCCTCGAGCACGGCTACGAGGAGTGTTATGTCCCCTATATGGTCAACGAGGCCTCGTTACGCGGTACCGGCCAGTTGCCCAAGTTCGGCGAGGACCTGTTCAGACTGGACGATGAACGCAGCTATCACCTGATTCCCACTTCCGAAGTGCCGCTGACCAATTTCGCCAGGGACGAGATCATCGACGCCAAGGCGCTGCCGATGAGGCTCACTGCCCACACGCCATGCTTTCGCAGTGAGGCCGGCTCTCATGGTCGCGACACCCGCGGCATGATCCGCCAGCACCAGTTCGACAAGGTCGAGATGGTGCAGTTGGTAGCGCCGGAAACCAGTTATGCGGCACTGGAGGAGATGCGCGGCCACGCCGAGGCAATCCTTCAGGCGCTGGAGCTGCCCTATCGGGTGGTGAACCTGTGTACCGGGGACATGGGCTTCGGCGCGGCCAAGACCTATGACCTCGAGGTGTGGCTGCCCAGCCAGGATACCTACCGGGAGATCTCCTCGGTCTCCAACTGCGAGGACTTCCAGGCGCGACGCATGCAGGCGCGCTTCCGCCATCCCGAGCTGAAGAAGCCGCAACTGCTGCATACCCTCAACGGCTCTGGCCTGGCAGTGGGCCGTTGTCTGGTGGCCGTGCTGGAGAACTTCCAGAATGAGGACGGCTCGATCACCGTACCCGAGGCGCTGCGGTCTTATATGGGTGGGGTCGAAAACATTAACGCCTGATTGCCCAACTGACGCTGACGCCCGCCTCGATACTAATGGTGCCGGGGCGGTATTCGGCCCGGGGTGCGCTCTCCCGGGCATCGGCGCTCATGGCCATCATTCGCGGCTGGAAGATCGGCGACCGGGTCTCGCTCACGGTGATCACCTCCCCCAACTCGATATCCAGTGTCTCGGCCATCAGACTGGCCTTGTGGCGGGCCTTCTCCAGCGCCTTGATCAGCGCCTCGTCGGTAGCGGCGTCGCGGTCGGAAAGGTCATAGCTCACGCCGTCCAATGCATCCACGCCGGCTTCCGTCAGGGCATCGAGCAGCCTTGGTAGTTGCTCGAGGTCATCGAGCTGGAGGCGAACGGGGCGCTGGAGCCGGGTGCGTATCAGCGTTTCTTGCTCGCCTTCGGCGCGCCGTTCGCCCGGCAGGTGCTCGAGTTGCACGTTCAGCGAGCCGGCATGGATCGCCTCGCGCTCCAGCCCCATCTCTTCCAGAGCGCGAATCAGGCTGGCGGCACGGGCTTCTAGCCTGTCGCGGGCCTCGCGCAAGGCATCCGGGTCGTTCGCGGACTCCTTGCGCTGGGCGATGGCTGGCGTGTGTTCCCACAGTTGAGCACTGAGGGTGGCGCGATCCGGCACCACGTGCAGTTCGGCCTCGGCCTGGACCTCCAGGCGGCTTGGCATCTCTGCGGCGAGGGCGTTGGACAGCATCGGCGGGGATCCCGCGATCACCAGCGCGGCAATGGCCGGCACGAGCAAGGGGCGGAACGGGCGGGGAATCGGCATGGTTCTCTCCTTGTTGGGTAGTGCACACCTCGGCTTCGAGGCCGTGGGCAGGTGATGGTTCCCGTGCTTTGCAATTGCCCGCCACCGCGGCATCATGAGCAGACTTTCAGCAGTCGTGAGTCCGGGCATGCCCCATCCCCAAGACAGTCAGCAAAATACTCTTCCCCTCAACCTGACGCTGACACTGGCCGCTCTGGTGGTGATTGTTGCGGGCATGAGGGCGGGCTCCAGTCTGCTGGTCCCGCTGCTGCTGGCATTTTTCATCGCGGTCATCTGCACTGCACCCGTGCAGTGGCTGCATCGCCTCGGACTGAGCAAACGGCTGGCCGTATCCCTGACCCTGGTGGTCATCGGCGGCTTCCTCTCCCTGCTCGGCCTGTTGCTGGTCAACAGTTTTGACACCTTCATCGATGCATTGCCGGGGATAGAGCAGAAGCTCTATCAGTACTACTTGGGGTTCCTTGACGGGTTGGCCGGGCTGGGGCTTGCCATCGACACCAACCGGCTGGCCGATCTGCTGGATGCCGACCAACTCGGCAACTGGATTCCGGCGGTGCTCGGCGAGGTGGGTAACCTGATGATGCAGAGCGTGGTGGTGGCCCTGCTGGTGATGTTCCTGCTCTTCGAGACGCTCAATTTTCGCGACAAGATTACCCGCGCCCTGGTGAATCCGGCCCCGAGCCTGCGACGCTTCAGCGAATTCAGCCTCACTCTCAAGCGCTATCTGGCCGTCAAGACGCTGATCAGCCTGGTAACCGGTGCGCTGATCTGGGTGTCCTGCAAGCTGGTGGGGGTGGAGTTTGCGTTGCTGTGGGCCGTGTTGGCCTTCGCGATGAATTATATCCCCAACATCGGTTCGGCCATCGCGGCCTTTCCTCCGGTGCTGCTGTTGCTGGTGGCTCCCGAGGGGGGCTTGTTCGATGCGATTCTGTTGGCGTCGGCCTACCTGGGGGTCAACTTCTTGATGGGCAACATCATCGAGCCGCGGGTGATGGGCAGGGCCCTGGGGCTGTCGACTTTCGTGGCTTTCCTGTCGCTGGTGGTGTGGGGCTGGATCTTCGGTGCGGTGGGGATGCTGCTCTCGGTGGTGCTGACCATGACCCTGAAGATCGCCCTGGACAGCCATCCCGAGACCCGCTGGATCGCCCATCTGCTGGGGCCGGGGGATGAGTCGCCGATCGAGAAGGCCCATCGACCGATCTCGGAACGGGACGAGGAGTAAGTTCGAGACGTAAGTAAGTTCGGTAGGTGCTCAGGAGCAGTAAACGACATCGCCCCGGCCATGGGCCGGGGCGATAAGCCGGTCAGGGGGCTTGGGATCAGGCGTTCTGATCGATGAACTGGGTCAGCTGTGACTTCGACTGCGCGCCGACCAGTGAGGCGACCTTGGTGCCGGACCTGAACAGCATCACCGTCGGCACGCCGCGCACACCCTGCTCTGCGGCGATTTCGGGGGCATCGTCGACATTGATACTGACGACCTTGAGGTTGCCGTTGCGCTCCTCGGCGACCTCGTCGACCACCGGTGCCATCACCTTGCAGGGACCACACCAGGGGGCCCAGAACTTGAGCAGGACCGGCGAGTCGGCCTTGAGGACTTCCTGCTCGAAGTTGGCATTGGTGACATCGACGTTATTGGCCATGTGATTCTCCAGTTTCGTTGCGCTGCATCGAGCGGATAGGTGACATGCAGGGCATGCCTGGTCGAACGATGGTAGCGGCCGACCGAAGTGCTGGCAAATCCCCGCTGTTTGGCAGAGCGCTGGAAAGCGGTTGCATCTGCCCGGCCAGGTTATGCTATAAAGCGATCATGAGTAATTTTCTTATGTCTTGCGGGTATTTTAAAGATCCCACGACACGCGAGGGAGAGCGGCCATGAAGCTTCAGCAATTGCGCTACATCTGGGAGGTGTCGCGCCATAACCTCAACGTTTCGGCCACCGCCCAGAGTCTCTTTACCTCTCAGCCGGGTATCTCCAAGCAGATCCGCTTGCTCGAGGACGAACTCGGTGTCGAGATCTTTGCCCGCAGCGGCAAGCATCTGACCCGGGTTACCCCGGCAGGGCAGGCGATCATCGAATTGGCCGGGCAAGTGCTGAGGCTAGCCGAGAACATCAAGGAGGTCGCCCAGGAACACAGCGACGAGCGTCGCGGCAGCCTGGCTATCGCCACGACCCACACCCAGGCGCGTTATGCACTGCCGCCGGTGATCCGCGAGTTCACCCAGGAATATCCCGACGTGGCCCTGCACATGCAGCAAGGCACACCCAAGCAGATCGCCCAGATGGTCAGCGACGGCCAGGCCGACTTCGCAATCGCCACGGAGTCCCTCGAACTCTTCAACGATCTGGTGCTGCTGCCCTGCTATCGCTGGAATCGCTGTGTCCTCGTGCCTCAGGGTCATCCGCTGGCCGAAATGCAGACCCTGACCCTGGAGGCCTTGGCGGACTATCCGCTGGTCACTTATGTGTTTGGCTTCACCGGGCGCTCCCAGCTCGACGATGCCTTCCGTGCAAAGGGACTGACCCCGAACGTGGTGCTTACGGCGGCTGATGCCGATGTCATCAAGACCTACGTGCGTCTGGGAATGGGGGTCGGCATCGTTGCCCATATGGCCGTGGATGCCGAGCACGATTTCGATCTGGTGGCGCTGGAGGCCGATCACCTCTTCGCGAGTTCCACCACCAAGATCGGGATTCGTCGCGGCACCTTCATGCGCGGTTACATGTATGACTTCCTGGAAGGCTTTGCCGGCCACCTGACGCGGGACCTGGTCGACGCGGCCCTTGTCGCCGGGCCGCGACACGAGGAGGCGCTCTTCAAGGATATCGAGCTACCCGAGCGCTGAGCTGCTGCCCAGCCGTCGCCGGAGGACTCACCCGCGACGGAGCCCAGCCTTCAATGCTGCAGGTGTAGGCCGCACTCGCGCTTCTCCTCGACCTTGGTGGGATCGAAGTAGTCGAAATTGTTCGGCAGGTAATGCTCCTGCAGGTAGCGATGGAGGTCGCGAGCCGTCCAGTGCAGCAGTGGCGAGACCTTCAGCAGGCCGTCACCGTTGCGACTCACCGGTTCCATGCGGGCACGTTCTGGGGTGTCCTCGGCACGCAGCGCGGTGAACCAGACGTCCGGTGCCATCTCGCGCAGGGCTCGCTCGAAGGGTTCGAGCTTTACCTCCCGGGTGAAGGCCTCGTGACGCGGGTCGTCGATCCCCGGCGCCGGACCTTCCAGTGCCTCGCGATGGGCCCGTGAGCGCCGAGGCAGATAACTCACCAGGTTGAGGTCGAGGCGCTGAATCAGCTCATCGGCGAAACGGTAGGTGGCTTCGGTGTTGTAGCCACTGTCCATCCATACAACCGGGATATCCGGCTGCTGGCACGTGACCATGTGCAGGATAACGGCCTCGAAGGGGCGGAAGTTGGTCGTGCAGATCGGCCGTTGACCCTGGTCCAGTGCCCAGCGAATCAGGGACTCGGGGTCGTTGCCGAGTTCCCGGTTGATGACGTCGAGTTGCGGCTCCATGAAGGGCTCCCGGGCTGGTGGTTGCGAGTATCCGGCTACCCTAGCAGAGCCAGTAAGGCCATCCCCAATACCATTTCATTGGATATCTATTCCTTCATGAAGTAAGAAACCCCTTTCTTTATTCCATAAAGAGTCCTGGCTGGCCGCCGTCAGAGCCCGCATCAGGTGACGGATCTTGTCCAGGGTTTCGGTGTACTCGTCTTCGCCGCGGGAGTCGGCAACCAGGCCGCCCCCACCCCAGAGGTGCAATTCTCCTCCTTCGGCCACCACGCTGCGAATGGCGATGGAAGTATCCATGCGCCCGCGAACATCCACGTAGCCGAGGCTGCCGCAGTAGGCGCTGCGCCGACTGGGTTCCAGTTCGTCGATGATCTGCATGGCCCGCACCTTGGGGGCGCCAGTGATGGAGCCGCCCGGGAAAGCGGCGGACAGCAGGTCCATGGGCCGCTGGCCTGCTGCCAGTTCGCCGATGATGACGCTGACCAGGTGGTGGACATTGGCGTAGCTCTCGAGGCCGCAAAGCTGTGGTACCCGTACACTGCCCGGCCGGCAGACCCGCCCAAGGTCATTGCGGAGCAGGTCGGTGATCATCACGTTCTCGGCCTTGTCCTTGAGGCTCGCGCCCAGTTCATCGGCCAGCCGCCGGTCCTCCTCGGGTGTCGTGCCACGGGGCCGCGTGCCCTTGATCGGGCGGGTCTCTACACGACCATCCCGGCAGAGCAGGAAGCGTTCCGGCGAAAGCGAGAGGATCGCCTTGTCATCCCAGGCCAGGTAGCCGGCGAAGGGAGTGGGCGTGGTGTCACGCAGGCGGCAGTAGGCCGCCCAGAGGTCACCCTCGAAGGGGGCACTGAAGCGTTGGGCCAGATTGATCTGGTAGCAGTCGCCGGCTCGGATGTAGGCCTGGACGGTGGCAAAGCGTGCCAGGTAATCGCTACGGCTGAGCTCGGCGGAAAAGGGCGCCGTGAGGCGGAACTCTCCCGCCGGACATGCCGGCGCCTCCAGCCACTCGAGCACCTGACGGCGGCGCGAGGCACTGCCCACCAGCCAACTCTGTCGGCAGTCGTGGTCCTGGATCAGTGCCCAGTCATAGAGACCGACCCGGCTGGCGGGAAGATTGATTACCCGCCTGGCCTGTCCTGCCACCGGCTCGATTTGCTGCCCGAGGTCGTAGCTCCAGTAGCCGATCAGCCCACCCAGAAACGGCAGTTTGCTGTCCGGCACGTCATCGGATAGCCGGTCGAGTAGCGCCTGCTGAGCGACGAACGAGGAGAGTCCCGTCAGCGCCGAATCGCCATGCACGTGGCCGGTGGCGTCTACCTCGATCAGCGTGAGGGGATCGCAACTGAGAATGTCGTAGCGGCCACCGGGCGCCATCGGGCGGCCGCTGTCGAGCAGCACGGCGCCAGGCCTGTCGCGCAGCGCCGCGAAGTAGCCTAGTGGATCCTCGCGGTAGGGCAAGGGGGTGATCTCGATCGGTGGCGTCATCACAGCGTCTTCCCGGAACAGGCCCCCATTCTAGGCGTAGGGAGCCGACTTGTCCTTCCCGCTGCCGACGCTTGCGGCGAGTCAACAGGCGTGACTATTGTCGACATTGATGGGTGTGAGTACTGTGTTGTCTACAACCAAAGGTTAAGCTACTACGCTCTGCCGGGCCATTGACCCTGAAGGGGGCAATGGCTACAGTTTCTCCACCACTTGATTGTCGACAATTACCATGAACTCAGTCGCACCGGAATTGGTCACGCCACCCGAAGTCCGCACGCTGGCGGAACGTGTCTTCCAGCAGCTGCAGGATGCCATCGTCAGAGGTGAGCTTGCTCCAGGCAGCAAGATCACCGAGCCGGGGTTGTCCCGTACCTACGGGATCTCCCGCGGGCCGCTGAGAGAGGCCATGCGTCGCCTCGAGGCGCACCGCTTGATCGAACGGGTACCCCATGTCGGAGCCCGAGTGGTCAAGCTCTCCATGAAGGAGCTGCTTGAGCTTTTCGATGTGCGCGAGGCGCTGGAGAGCATGGCCGCACGGCTTGCCGCCGAGCATATGACACCCGAGGAAATCGTCGGGCTGCGTGAGGTCCTGGCCTTGCACGAGCGCCAGGCCGACCTGCGCAAGGGCGAGGCCTACTATCAGCGCGAGGGCGATCTGGACTTCCACTTCCGCATCGTTCAGGGAAGCCACAATAAGATGCTGATGGGCATGCTCTGCGATGACCTCTACTACCTGGTGCGGCTCTACCGTACCCAGTTCAGTGCCAGCGGTACGCGACCCCAGCGTGCCTTCGTCGAACACCACCGCATCGTCGATGCCATCGAGGCCGGCGACGCCGAGCTGGCGGAGCTGCTGATGCGCCGCCACGTGAGTGCGTCTCGCTCCAACGTCGTCGAACGTTATGCGGCATCCCTTGAACTGCAGGACAGCGAGACGCCCGCCTGAGGCGCTCGGACAACATACGGAGACCTTTCATGACCCAACCGACACCCGGCGCTCGCTTCCGAGCTGCCCTCGAGGCCCACCGCCCGCTGCCCATCGTTGGCACCATCAATGCCTATACGGCCCTGATGGCTGAGCGAGTGGGCCATCCGGCGATCTATCTTTCCGGCGGCGGTGTTGCCAATGCTTCATTCGGCCTGCCAGACCTGGGCATGACCACCATGAACGATGTGGTCCAGGATGCCCATCGCATCTGCGGCGCTACCGATGTGCCCTTGCTGGTGGACATCGACACCGGCTGGGGTGGCGCCTTCAACATTGAGCGCACCGTCAAGGAAATGCAGCGAGCCGGCGTGGCTGCTGTGCACCTGGAAGATCAGGTGGCCCAGAAGCGTTGCGGCCACCGGCCCAACAAGGCGATCGTCTCCCAGCAGGAGATGGTCGACCGCGTCAAGGCCGCCGCCGATGCGCGCCTCGACCCGGATTTTTATCTGATCGCGCGTACCGATGCCTTCCAGAAGGATGGCCTGGATGCCGCCATCGAGCGCGCCAACGCCTGTATCGAAGCCGGTGCCGACGCGATCTTCGCCGAGGCGGTGCATACCCTCGACGACTACAAGGCGTTCTGCGAGCGCGTCGATGCGCCGATACTCGCCAACATCACCGAGTTCGGGGCCACACCGCTATTCACTCAGCAGGAGCTGGGTGAAGTAGGGTGCCGCATGGTGCTCTATCCGCTTTCCGCCTTCCGCGCCATGAATGCGGCCGCGCTCAAGGTCTACCAGAGCATCCATGACAACGGCCATCAGCGCGACGTGGTCGATATCATGCAGACCCGAGACGAGCTCTACGACTTCCTCAACTATCACGACTTCGAACGCAAGCTAGACGCGCTGTTTGCTGAACAGGGCGACGATGCCTGAGCCCAGCGCGCTCGACGAGACCGGAACACGAGACAGCAAAGGAGATACGACATGGCAGAGAAGACCAACAGCGGAGCCGGCCTGCGCGGCCAGAGTGCAGGTACCACCGCCCTATGCACCGTCGGCAAGACCGGCTCCGGCCTGACCTATCGCGGCTTCGATATCAAGGAGCTGGCCGAGAAGGCCAAGTTCGAGGAGGTCGCTTATCTGCTGCTCAAGGGCAAGCTGCCCAATCAAGCCGAGCTGGACACATATATCACCAAGCTCAAGGGGCTGCGTGGTCTGCCCGATGCGTTGAAGACCGTGCTCGAGCAGATCCCCAAGGATGCCCACCCCATGGACGTGATGCGCACAGGCGCTTCCATGCTGGGTAACCTGGAGACCGAGCAGAGCTTCGATGAGCAGCAGGATGTTTCCGATCGCCTGCTGGCGGTGCTGCCCTCGATCATCTGCTACTGGTATCGCTTCACCCACGACGGCGTACGCATCGAGACCGAGACCGATGATGCCTCCGTGGGCGGCCACTTCCTGCACATGCTGCGCGGCGAGCCGGCCTCCGAGCTGCACGCCCGGGTGATGAACGTCTCGCTGATACTCTACGCTGAGCACGAGTTCAATGCCTCCACCTTCAACGCGCGTGTCTGTGCGTCCACGCTCTCCGACATGCACTCCTGTGTGACCGGTGCCATCGGCACCCTGCGTGGCCCGCTGCACGGTGGTGCCAACGAGGCGGCCATGGCGATGATCGAGAACTGGACGTCGCCGGAAGAGGCCGAGCGCGAGATCATGGGCATGCTCGAGCGCAAGGACAAGATCATGGGCTTCGGCCACGCGATCTACCGCGAGTCCGACCCACGCAACGCCATCATCAAGCACTGGTCCAAGAAACTGGCCGAGGACGTGGGCGACAGCGTGCTCTATCCGGTTTCCGAGCGTGTCGAGGAGGTCATGTGGCGCGAGAAGAAGCTGTTCTGCAACGCGGACTTCTTCCACGCCAGCGCCTACCACTTCATGGACATTCCCACCAAGCTGTTCACGCCGATCTTCGTCTGCTCGCGCGTCACTGGCTGGACGGCGCATGTCTTCGAGCAGCGCGCCAACAACCGCATCATTCGTCCGAGCGCTGACTACGTGGGCCCGGAAAAGAGCGAATGGGTGCCCATCGAGAATCGGGGTTGAGTATGAACACCGACTACCGTAAACCGCTTCCCGGCACCGAGCTTGACTACTTCGACGTGCGTGAGGCCGTCGAAGACGTCCAGCCCGGTGCCTACGACACCCTTCCCTATACCTCGCGGGTGCTGGCCGAGCAGCTGGTTCGCCGCTGCGAGCCGGAGATGCTCACCGAATCGCTCAAGCAGCTGATCGAGCGTCGGCGTGACCTGGATTTCCCCTGGTACCCGGCCCGCGTGGTATGCCACGACATCCTCGGCCAGACGGCATTGGTCGACCTGGCCGGTCTGCGCGACGCCATCGCCGAAAGGGGCGGTGACCCCTCCAAGGTCAACCCGGTGGTGCCGACACAGCTGATCGTCGATCACTCGCTGGCCGTTGAGCACGCAGGCTTCGACCAGGATGCCTTCGACAAGAACCGCGCCATCGAGGATCGCCGCAACGAGGATCGCTTCCACTTCATCGAGTGGACCAAGACCGCGTTCGAGAACGTCGACGTGATTCCCGCGGGCAACGGCATCATGCATCAGATCAATCTGGAGAAGATGTCACCGGTGGTACAGGTTCGCCGCGACGAGCAGGGCAAGCAAGTCGCCTTCCCCGATACCTGCGTGGGTACCGACAGCCACACCCCGCACATCGACTGCCTCGGCGTTATCGCCGTGGGTGTGGGCGGCCTCGAGGCCGAGACCGTGATGCTGGGTCGCCCCTCGATGATGCGCCTGCCTGATATCGTCGGCGTGGAGCTGACCGGCAAGCCCAAGCCGGGCATCACCGCCACCGATATCGTGCTGGCCATCACCGAGTTCCTGCGCAAGGAGCGCGTGGTCGGGGCGTATCTCGAGTTCTTCGGCGAGGGGGCCAAGAGCCTGACCATCGGTGACCGCGCCACTATCTCCAACATGACACCGGAGTATGGTGCCTCGGCGGCGATGTTCTACATCGATGAGCAGACCCTCGACTATCTCACGCTCACAGGGCGCGAGCCGGAACAGGTAGAGCTGGTCGAGACTTACGCCAAGCAGGTCGGCCTGTGGGCCGACAGCCTGACGGAGGCCCAGTACGAGCGCGTGCTGACCTTCGATCTGTCCAGCGTGGAGCGCAACCTGGCGGGTCCCTCCAACCCGCATCGTCGCCTGCCTACCAGCGCCCTCCATGATCGGGGCATCGCCGTGGACTTTGACAAGGCCCAGGCGGAAGAGAAAGCGGGCAAGATGCCCGATGGCGCGGTGATCATCGCCGCCATCACCAGCTGCACCAATACCTCCAACCCGCGCAATGTGGTGGGCGCCGCCCTGCTGGCCAAGAAGGCCAACGAGCTGGGCCTGTTGCGCAAGCCCTGGGTGAAATCCTCCTTTGCCCCGGGGTCCAAGGTGGCGCGCCTCTATCTGGAGGAGGCTGGCCTGCTGACCGAGCTGGAAAAGCTCGGCTTCGGCATCGTTGCCTACGCCTGTACCACGTGCAACGGCATGTCCGGCGCGCTGGATCCCGAGATCCAGCAGGAGATCATCGACCGCGATCTCTATTCCACCGCGGTGCTCTCCGGCAACCGCAACTTCGATGGTCGCATCCACCCGTACGCCAAGCAGGCCTTCCTGGCCTCGCCGGCGTTGGTGGTGGCCTACGCCATCGCCGGTACCGTGCGCTTCGACATCGAGAAGGACGTGCTGGGCACCGACCAGAATGGCAACCCCGTGACCCTCAAGGACCTGTGGCCCTCCGACGAAGAGATCGATGCCATCGTCGGCGAGTTCGTCAGGCCGGACCAGTTCAAGCAGGTCTACATCCCGATGTTCGACCTGGATGCGTTTGAGCCGGCCGAGAGCCCGCTCTATGACTGGCGTCCGCAGAGCACTTACATCCGTCGCCCTCCCTACTGGGAAGGCAACATGGCGGCAGCGCGTGCGTTGAAGGGCATGCGCCCGCTGGCGATCCTGCCGGACAACATCACCACCGACCACCTGTCGCCGTCCAACGCCATCATGATGGACAGCGCAGCGGGAGAATACTTGCACAAGATGGGCCTGCCGGAGGAGGACTTCAATTCCTACGCGACCCACCGTGGTGACCATCTCACCGCCCTGCGGGCCACCCTGGCCAATCCCAAACTGTTCAACGAGATGGTGCGGGATGAGAACGGCGAGGCCATTCAGGGGTCACTGGCGCGCATCGAGCCGGACGGCGAGGTCACCCGCATGTGGGAGGCCATCGAGACCTACATGGAACGCGGCCAGCCCCTGATCGTCATCGCCGGTGCCGACTATGGCCAGGGGTCGTCGCGTGACTGGGCGGCCAAGGGCGTGGCGCTTGCCGGGGTCGAGGCGATCGTCGCCGAGGGCTTCGAGCGCATACACCGCACCAACCTGATCGGCATGGGTGTGATGCCCATTCAGTTCCAGGAGGGGACTACTCGTCACACTCTGCAACTGGATGGCACCGAGACCTATGACGTGGAGGGCGCCCTGGCACCCCGGGCGACTCTCGAGCTGGTGATTCATCGCAAGACGGGCGAGATCGACCGCGTGCCAGTCATCTGTCGTCTCGACACCGCCGAGGAGGTTTCCATCTACACGGCCGGCGGTGTGCTCCAGCGCTTCGCCAAGGACTTCCTGGAAGGTGTGGGGAGTGAGGAGGTGGCAGGAGCATGAGCCAGGGTTCTCAGACGCATATTGCACAGATCAGGATTCCCGCCACCTACATGCGTGGCGGTACCAGCAAGGGCGTCTTCTTCAAGCTTACGGACCTGCCGGAGGCCGCGCAGGTACCTGGCGAGGCCCGTGATCGCCTGCTGATGCGGGTGATCGGCAGCCCCGATCCCTATCAGAAGCAGATCGATGGCATGGGCGGCGCCACCTCAAGCACCAGCAAGACGGTGATCCTGAGCAGCAGTGAGAGTCCCGACCACGATGTGGACTATTTGTTCGGTCAGGTCTCTATCGACAAGCCTTTTGTCGACTGGAGCGGCAACTGCGGCAACCTCTCGGCAGCGGTGGGGCCCTTCGCTATCAGTAACGGGCTGGTGGATCCGACGCGTATCCCGGAGAACGGCGAGGTCGAGGTGCGCATCTGGCAAGCCAACATCGGCAAGACCATCGTCTCCCTGGTCCCTATCACCAACGGTGCGGTACAGGAGACCGGCGATTTCGAACTGGACGGGGTGACCTTTCCTGCCGCTGAGGTGCCGGTGGCCTTCAAGGACCCGGCGGACGGCGAGGGCGCAATCTTCCCCACCGGCAATCTGGTGGATGATCTTGACGTGCCCGGCATCGGAACGCTTAAGGCGACCATGATCAACGCAGGCATTCCGACCGTCTTTTTACGGGCTGCCGATATCGGCTACACCGGCAACGAATTGCAGGAAGCGATCAACGGCGACGCGAAGGCGCTCGAGATGTTCGAGACCATTCGCGCCCATGGGGCAGTGCGCATGGGGCTTATCCAGGATGTCGCCGAGGCCGCCAATCGCCAGCATACTCCCAAGGTGGCCTTCGTGGCGGCACCGGCCGACTATCTTTCCTCCAGCGGAAAGCAAGTCAAGGCCGAGGAGATCGACCTGCTGGTTCGGGCACTCTCCATGGGCAAGTTGCACCACGCCATGATGGGCACGGCGGCGGTGGCCATTGCATCAGCGGCTGCCATCGATGGCACCCTGGTCAACATGGCAGCCGGTGGCGGCAAGCTCAATGCGGTGACCTTCGGCCATCCTTCCGGCACCTTGCGGGTGGGTGCCGAGGCCAGCCAGGTGGATGGCCGCTGGGTGATCGAGGAGGCGGTGATGAGCCGCAGTGCCCGGGTGCTGATGGAGGGCTTCGTGCGAGTGCCCGGCGACAGTTTCTGAGCAAAGGACGCTGAGAAAATGTGAACGCCCCGGGTCCCAGATTCGGGGCGTTTTCTATAGTGGTAGGGTGTAATGTCAAGCGACGGCAGGAGAAGAACATGAGTACCGTGGAAGCCAATGTGCGGCCTGACTATGACGTCGAGTTGCAGAAGATTGCCGATTACGTCCTCGACTTCACGATCGAGAGCAGCGAGGCACTGGATACTGCTCGCCATTGTCTGATGGACACCCTCGGCTGCGGCCTGCTTGCGCTGCGCTTCCCGGAGTGCACCAAGCACCTGGGGCCGCTAGTAGAGGGGACAGTGGTGCCCAATGGCGCTCGCGTTCCGGGGACTTCTTTTCGTCTTGACCCCGTCAAGGCTGCCTGGGACATCGGGGCCATCATCCGTTGGCTCGACTACAACGACACCTGGCTGGCCGCCGAGTGGGGACATCCCTCCGACAACCTGGGCGGGATCCTGGCCATCGCCGACCACCTCTCCCAGAAGCGCCTGGCCCAGGGCGATTCCCAGCTGACCATGCGCGAGGTACTCGAGGCCATGATCATGGCCCACGAGATCCAGGGAATCCTGGCGCTGGACAACTCCTTCAACCGCGTCGGCCTCGATCATGTGGTGCTGGTCAAGGTGGCCTCGACCGCCGTGGTGGCCAAGCTGATGGGCGCCGATCGTGAGCAGCTGCTCTCGGCGCTTTCTCATGCCTGGGTCGACGGCCAGAGCCTACGCACCTACCGCCATGCCCCCAATGCCGGTTCTCGCAAGAGCTGGGCCGCCGGAGACGCCACGTCACGCGCGGTACGCCTCGCCGATATCGCCATGCGTGGGGAGATGGGTATCCCCGGGGTGCTGTCCGCGCCTCAGTGGGGGTTCTACGACATTCTCTTCAGTCATACCAATCGAGACCTGGCCCTCAAGCCGGAAGCGGAGCGCAAGTTCACCTTCCAGCGGGAGTTCGGCACCTACGTGATGGAGAACATCCTCTTCAAGATCTCCTTCCCGGCCGAATTCCACGCCCAGACGGCCTGCGAAGCCGCCGTAACACTGCACCCTGAGGTCAGGACCCGCCTGGAGGAGATCGACCGCATCGTGTTGAGCACACATGACTCGGCGATACGTATCATTTCCAAGGAAGGTGCCCTGGCGAATCCCGCCGACCGTGACCACTGCCTGCAGTACATGATCGCCGTGCCCCTGATCTTCGGCAGCCTGACCGCTGAGCACTACGAGGATGAATTCCACGAGGCGAATCCGCTGATCGATGAGCTGCGCGGCAAGATGGAGGTGGTCGAGGATGAAGGTTACTCCAGGGATTACTACGACCCCGAGAAGCGCTCTATTGCCAACGCCATTCAAGTCTTCTTCAAGGACGGCAGTGCCACGGAGAAGGTCGAGGTCCAATACCCGGTGGGTCATCGCCGTCGGCGCGATGAGGGAATCCCGTTGCTGGTGGACAAGTTCCGGCGCAACCTCGCGACTCGTTTCCCGGCAGGCCGTTGTGAGCAGATTCTGGCGCTTTGTGAGGAGCAGGCGCGCCTGGAGAGTACGCCGGTGAACCGCTTCGTCGATCTCTTTGTCATCTGAGTGCCGGCGGGCCCGTCCGCCTGGTGTTCGTGTGACAGGGAGGGCCCGCCGTAACGACGTGGAGTAAAGTGGCGAGTCTCATGGCGCGTCGCGAAATGTTGGACTATATTTTCCTGTGCATAGGGGGTTGCGTGTTCCGGCTCCAGGTCGTAAAGTACGCATCCGCTGCTGGCGACGGGCAACGTTGCCGGCGGTGATAAGTGGCAGAAGTCGTTGTTTCTGTATGGGTTTTTCGGGCTGGATGTCGAAATTCCTGCTTGACGGAAACGCCGAATTCGGTAGAATACGCCACGCGTTACAGAGGCCCGCCAGGGGCTCTATCGGCCGCCATCTCGATGGCACGTCGCTCACCTGGAACCGTTCTTCGGAACGCTTACAGGGTTGACACCGACAGCCGATCACGTAGAATACGCCTTCCTCGCAGGGCGCCGACGAGGCCGCCGCTTCCATTGATGCGGCCGAGCACGACGGCAACAGCGAGAGCTCCGCGCTTCATGTGAGCCCGGAGACGCTCTTTAACAATCGATCAGGTAATTCATGTGGGCGCTTGTCGGGATGTCGGTGACCAGTCACTGAAACATTCAAGGCAAGCGACTCGTCAAGGATCTTCGGATCCTAATTGAGAACGTTTGACCCTTGAGCCAAGTTTGGTGCTCTTAAGGCACTTATGATTTTAAACTGAAGAGTTTGATCATGGCTCAGATTGAACGCTGGCGGCAGGCCTAACACATGCAAGTCGAGCGGAAACGATGGAGCTTGCTCCAGGCGTCGAGCGGCGGACGGGTGAGTAATGCATAGGAATCTGCCCGGTAGTGGGGGATAACCTGGGGAAACCCAGGCTAATACCGCATACGTCCTACGGGAGAAAGCAGGGGATCTTCGGACCTTGCGCTATCGGATGAGCCTATGTCGGATTAGCTAGTTGGTGAGGTAACGGCTCACCAAGGCGACGATCCGTAGCTGGTCTGAGAGGATGATCAGCCACATCGGGACTGAGACACGGCCCGAACTCCTACGGGAGGCAGCAGTGGGGAATATTGGACAATGGGCGCAAGCCTGATCCAGCCATGCCGCGTGTGTGAAGAAGGCTTTCGGGTTGTAAAGCACTTTCAGTGAGGAAGAACGCCTTGGGGCCAATACCCCCAAGGAAGGACATCACTCACAGAAGAAGCACCGGCTAACTCCGTGCCAGCAGCCGCGGTAATACGGAGGGTGCGAGCGTTAATCGGAATTACTGGGCGTAAAGCGCGCGTAGGCGGCGTGATAAGCCGGTTGTGAAAGCCCCGGGCTCAACCTGGGAACGGCATCCGGAACTGTCAGGCTAGAGTGCAGGAGAGGAAGGTAGAATTCCCGGTGTAGCGGTGAAATGCGTAGAGATCGGGAGGAATACCAGTGGCGAAGGCGGCCTTCTGGACTGACACTGACGCTGAGGTGCGAAAGCGTGGGTAGCAAACAGGATTAGATACCCTGGTAGTCCACGCCGTAAACGATGTCGACTAGCCGTTGGGGTCCTAGAGACCTTTGTGGCGCAGTTAACGCGATAAGTCGACCGCCTGGGGAGTACGGCCGCAAGGTTAAAACTCAAATGAATTGACGGGGGCCCGCACAAGCGGTGGAGCATGTGGTTTAATTCGATGCAACGCGAAGAACCTTACCTACCCTTGACATCCTCGGAAGCCTGCAGAGATGCGGGTGTGCCTTCGGGAACCGAGTGACAGGTGCTGCATGGCTGTCGTCAGCTCGTGTTGTGAAATGTTGGGTTAAGTCCCGTAACGAGCGCAACCCTTGTCCCTATTTGCCAGCGATTCGGTCGGGAACTCTAGGGAGACTGCCGGTGACAAACCGGAGGAAGGTGGGGACGACGTCAAGTCATCATGGCCCTTACGGGTAGGGCTACACACGTGCTACAATGGCCGGTACAAAGGGATGCGAAGCCGCGAGGTGGAGCGAATCCCGAAAAGCCGGTCTCAGTCCGGATCGGAGTCTGCAACTCGACTCCGTGAAGTCGGAATCGCTAGTAATCGTGAATCAGAATGTCACGGTGAATACGTTCCCGGGCCTTGTACACACCGCCCGTCACACCATGGGAGTGGACTGCACCAGAAGTGGTTAGCTTAACCTTCGGGAGAGCGATCACCACGGTGTGGTTCATGACTGGGGTGAAGTCGTAACAAGGTAGCCGTAGGGGAACCTGCGGCTGGATCACCTCCTTAAACGACCAGTCCTCGCACCCGGCAAGTGTCCACAATGAATTACCTGATCGAACCAGAGCTGATAAGGCAGCTGTTTGGGTCTGTAGCTCAGTTGGTTAGAGCGCACCCCTGATAAGGGTGAGGTCGGCAGTTCAAGTCTGCCCAGACCCACCAAATTTGGGGCCATAGCTCAGCTGGGAGAGCGCCTGCCTTGCACGCAGGAGGTCAGCGGTTCGATCCCGCTTGGCTCCACCATCTTCCTTTTGGAAGCGCGGAGCTCAGCTGGAGAGCGCCTGCCCTTGCACCAGGAGGTCGCGCCGGGGTCGCGCACGACTTCGATCCCGCTAGGCTCCACCACACTTCAGCTGTAAGCGATAAGCCGTAAGCTGTAAGAAAAAGCCAACCCCACAACAGTCGACTGTTAAGCGTAAGCCTTAAGCTAGGCGCTGAAAACGTTATCTGCCGTCAGGCAGGTATTGCTTACAGCTTCCAGCTTAAAGCTTCCAGCTTTAAATGCTCTTTAACAATGTGAATCATGCTGACAAGTTTCTTCCGAGAGGAAGAGACACGAGATACGTTTCAAGCGTATCCGGCAATTGTCGATCGTCATCGCGGACCAGACCTCTTGGGGTTATATGGTCAAGCGATGAAGCGCATACGGTGGATGCCTAGGCAGCCAGAGGCGATGAAAGACGTGGAAGCCTGCGATAAGGCTCGGCGAGGTGGCAAACGACCTGTGACCCGGGCATGTCTGAATGGGGAAACCCACCCACGGTAACGTGGGTATCCTGCACTGAATCCATAGGTGTCAGGAGGCGAACCGGGGGAACTGAAACATCTCAGTACCCCGAGGAAAAGAAATCAACCGAGATTCCCCCAGTAGCGGCGAGCGAACGGGGAGCAGCCCTTAAGCAGGTGACTGATTAGGCGAATGAGCTGGGAAGCTCAACGAAACAGGGTGATAGTCCCGTAGCCGAAAATCTGATCCTGTGAAATCGAGTAGGTCGGGGCACGAGAAACCTTGACTGAAGACGGGGGGACCATCCTCCAAGGCTAAATACTCCTGGCTGACCGATAGTGAACCAGTACCGTGAGGGAAAGGCGAAAAGAACCCCGGAGAGGGGAGTGAAATAGATCCTGAAACCGTATGCGTACAAGCAGTGGGAGCATGCACGTCATGTGACCGCGTACCTTTTGTATAATGGGTCAGCGACTTATTTTCAGTGGCGAGCTTAACCGATTAGGGGAGGCGTAGCGAAAGCGAGTCTTAACTGGGCGACCAGTCGCTGGAAATAGACCCGAAACCGGGCGATCTATCCATGAGCAGGTTGAAGGTTGAGTAACATCAACTGGAGGACCGAACCAGGATCTGTTGAAAAAGATTTGGATGACTTGTGGATCGGAGTGAAAGGCTAATCAAGCCCGGAGATAGCTGGTTCTCCTCGAAAGCTATTTAGGTAGCGCCTCACGTAGCACCGCCGGGGGTAGAGCACTGTTTCGGCTAGGGGGTCATCCCGACTTACCAACCCGAGGCAAACTCCGAATACCGGTGAGTGACGCGTGGGAGACACACAGCGGGTGCTAACGTCCGTTGTGAAAAGGGAAACAACCCAGACCGTCAGCTAAGGTCCCGAAATCCTGGTTAAGTGGGAAACGATGTGGGAAGGCTCAGACAGCTAGGAGGTTGGCTTAGAAGCAGCCATCCTTTAAAGAAAGCGTAATAGCTCACTAGTCGAGTCGGCCTGCGCGGAAGATGTAACGGGGCTCAAACCAGGTACCGAAGCTACGGGTGCCGCATTAGCTATTCGCGTCGGAGAGTAGCTCGATGAGGCGCGGTCAGAGGAGCGTCGTGTACGCCGATGAAGGTGGATCGAGAGGTCTGCTGGAGGTATCACGAGTGCGAATGCTGACATGAGTAACGACAAGGGGCGTGAAAAACGCCCCCGCCGGAAGACCAAGGGTTTCTGTTCGACGCTAATCGGAGCAGAGTGAGTCGGCCCCTAAGGCGAGGCCGAAAGGCGTAGTCGATGGGAAACGGGTCAATATTCCCGTACCTCACTGTATTGCGATGGGGGGACGAAGAAGGCTAGGTGAGCCAGGCGTTGGTAGTCCTGGTGAAAGTCAGTAGGCTGGGGAATCAGGCAAATCCGGTTCCCCCAGGCCGAGAGACGAGACGAACAGCCCACGGGCTGGAAGTCATCGATGCCACGCTTCCAGGAAAAGCCTCTAAGCTTCAGATACAGTGGGACCGTACCCCAAACCGACACAGGTGGTCAGGTAGAGAATACCCAGGCGCTTGAGAGAACTCGGGTGAAGGAACTAGGCAAAATGGTGCCGTAACTTCGGGAGAAGGCACGCCGGACTAGGGTGACGGGCCTCGCGCCTCGAGCCTGAACCGGTCGAAGATACCAGGTGGCTGCAACTGTTTATTAAAAACACAGCACTCTGCAAACGCGCAAGCGGACGTATAGGGTGTGACGCCTGCCCGGTGCCGGAAGGTTAAGTGATGGTGTTAGCGCAAGCGAAGCTCCTGATCGAAGCCCCGGTAAACGGCGGCCGTAACTATAACGGTCCTAAGGTAGCGAAATTCCTTGTCGGGTAAGTTCCGACCTGCACGAATGGCGTAATGATGGCCACGCTGTCTCCACCCGAGACTCAGTGAAATTGAAATCGCAGTGAAGATGCTGTGTACCCGCGGCTAGACGGAAAGACCCCGTGAACCTTTACTATAGCTTCACACTGGACGCTGATGTTGCTTGTGTAGGATAGCTGGGAGGCTTGGAAACCCGGACGCCAGTTCGGGTGGAGCCAACCTTGAAATACCAGCCTGGCATCATTGGCGTTCTAACTCAGATCCGTGATCCGGATCGAGGACCGTGTGTGGTGGGTAGTTTGACTGGGGCGGTCTCCTCCCAAAGCGTAACGGAGGAGCACGAAGGTACCCTCAGCACGGTTGGAAATCGTGCATTGAGTGCAAGAGCATAAGGGTGCTTAACTGCGAGACAGACACGTCGAGCAGGTACGAAAGTAGGTTCTAGTGATCCGGTGGTTCTGTATGGAAGGGCCATCGCTCAACGGATAAAAGGTACTCCGGGGATAACAGGCTGATACCGCCCAAGAGTTCACATCGACGGCGGTGTTTGGCACCTCGATGTCGGCTCATCACATCCTGGGGCTGAAGTCGGTCCCAAGGGTATGGCTGTTCGCCATTTAAAGTGGTACGCGAGCTGGGTTTAGAACGTCGTGAGACAGTTCGGTCCCTATCTGCCGTGGGCGTTGGATGTTTGAGAAGGGCTGCTCCTAGTACGAGAGGACCGGAGTGGACGCACCTCTGGTGTTCCGGTTGTCACGCCAGTGGCATTGCCGGGTAGCTATGTGCGGACGGGATAACCGCTGAAAGCATCTAAGCGGGAAGCCCCCTTCAAGATGAGACATCCCCGAGGCCTCGAGCCTCCTGAAGGGCCCAGCGAGACCAGCTGGTTGATAGGCCGGGTGTGGAAGCGCTGCAAGGCGTTGAGCTAACCGGTACTAATGGCCCGTGAGGCTTGACCATATAACACCCAAGCGGTCTGCCGATGGCGACCGACAGCCGGATACGACGAAACGTATCAGCTCAGCATGATTCACCGCTTTTCGCCTGACGACCATAGCGTGCGGGAACCACCTGATCCCTTGCCGAACTCAGCAGTGAAACCGCTCAGCGCCGATGGTAGTGTGGGGTCTCCCCATGCGAGAGTAGGTCATCGTCAGGCACCTATCCGAGAAACCCCGAGTTCGAAAGAGCTCGGGGTTTTTCATGGGCGGCCCATGAAAGTGGCAGCTGTTATCATGGCGTTACGAATCACAATCGGAGATCGTTCGTGACGCTGACCACGCCGGCCCTGCTCTTTCCGGCCATCTCGCTGCTGTTGCTGGCCTATACCAACCGTTTCCTGGTACTCGCGCAGTTGATCCGCAAGCTGGCGGACGAGGAACGCGATCGTCATCAGCCCGGCACCGCGCGACAGATCGTGTTGCTGCGTCGGCGTATCTCCCTGACCAAGCGCATGCAGGTGGCGGGTGTGCTGAGTTTCCTGCTCTGTACACTGTCGATGTTCGCGCTCTTCCTGTCGCTGGAACTGCTGGGCATGCTGCTCTTCGGTGTGAGCCTGGTGACCCTGTCCATTTCGCTGATCTACTCGCTCTGGGAGGTGACCATTTCTACCAATGCGCTCAATGTCCAGTTGCAGGATATCGAGGACCTGCGCAATCGCACGCTCCCGGATGCGTCCGAGGAGACTGGCCGATGACGGTTCCCGGTGAGCTGTTGCTCTATTGTCGTTCGGGGTTCGAGCCGGATCTGGCGGCAGAGCTCGCGGACAAGGTCATGGCCCTGGGCTGGCATGGAGAAACCGACGTCAGCCCAGACGCCGGTTTCGTGCGCTTCATTGTTGCGGGCGATGCGCCAGCCAATGCGCTGCATCGGGCATTGCCGCTGTCCAGCCTGGTATTTGCCCGACAGAGCCTGCTCGCCCTACCGCCGCTCTTGCTCCCCCGCGAGGATCGCTTGACACCCATCATCGAGCAGGTCGTGGCGAGTGGCTGGAGCTTCGAGTCGGTGTGGCAGGAAACACCGGATACCAACGACGCCAAGGCCCTCGCTGGCCTGATCAAGGCACTCAAGCGGCCGCTGGAGTCGCTGCTCAAGAAACGGGGCGCCCTGCGGCGCAAGGCCGGCGGCCGCCGTCTTCACCTGCTATGGAGTGACGGAGATCGCGTCCAACTGGGCATGAGCTTTCCCGGCAATCGCAGTGAACTCCCTGGAGGAATTCGCCGGCTGCGCTTTCCTCACCGCGCGCCGAGTCGTTCCACCCTCAAGCTGGAGGAGGCCTGGCACGAGTTTATACCGCGAGATGATTGGGACGAACGGCTGGGGGAGGGCATGCAAGCAGCCGACCTTGGCGCCGCTCCCGGTGGCTGG
Source organism: Halomonas sp. (assembly GCF_034520545.1). Lineage (GTDB taxonomy): Bacteria > Pseudomonadota > Gammaproteobacteria > Pseudomonadales > Halomonadaceae > Halomonas. The sequence goes on along the minus strand of NZ_JAXHNN010000010.1, from coordinate 974,851 downwards.
ACCTGGCAGCTGGTGCAGCGCGGCATGCATGTCTATGCCATCGATAACGGCCCCATGGACAAGGGACTGATGGCCACGGGGCTGGTGGAGCACCTGCGCGAGGACGGCTTCGTCTGGGAGCCGCCCTGCCGGCTCGACTGGCTGGTTTGCGATATCGTCGACAAGCCATCGCGCGTGATGTCGATGGTCCAGCGCTGGCTGGTGCGGCGCTGGTGCCGGGAGGCGGTGTTCAACCTGAAGCTGCCCATGAAGCGCCGCTGGCAGGAAGTCTCCCGCTGCCTTTCGGGCCTCGAGTCGGCACTCGCCGAGGCCGGCGTACGAGCCAAGGTGGCGTGTCGCCACCTCTACCATGATCGAGAGGAGGTGACGGTACATGTGCGGATCCTGGACTGATACGGACGGGCCCGCGCGGTCAATGGGATGTCGGTTCGTAGATGCGGATACGCTCCTCCTCGGTCAGCAGTGGCAGTAGACTCTGCATGACTCGGGCGCGTGTCTCGCTTTGGTACCATTCCTTCCAGGCGCGCATGTCGCGCCACTTGGTGATCATCAGACGTCGATCGCTGTGGCCAAGCTCGACGAGACTCTCGCCGCCGATGAAGCCACGCGCGCCGAGAGAATGGCGCATGGCCTCCCGGGCGGCCGCCTCGTATTCTTCCTCCAGGCCGGGCATGATACGACGTTCGATAATGATCTTGATCATCCGTTACTCCCTTATTTTTCTTTCCCCCAACGAGGTCATAGATGGTTGATTCCGCGGATTCCCTGCCGGTCTGTGATGCGCAGCTCGATACCACCGGGCTTTATTGTCCCGAACCGATCATGCTGATGCACAACAAGGTGCGTGACATGCACACGGGGGAGGTGCTCAAGGTAATCGCCAGCGACCCAGCCACGACGAGAGACATCCCCAAGTTCTGCAGTTTCCTCGGGCATGAGCTCCTGCGTCAGCAGGAAGACGACGGCAGTTACCTCTATTTTATCCGTCTCGGCTGAGTCGCGACCAGCCTGTCATCGGGTTGATGTGTCAACGTCACTGTCGGGCATGACCATCAGGGCCAGCGCTTCCAGGGTGGTGGGATCCTCGTGCCGAATGCGGTTGGCGATCTGCCGCTGGAAGAAGTAGACCACTCGGTGGCGGCTGTGGCCGGGATAGAGGCAGGGATCGCTGGGCAGGATTGGAGTGGTCTCGATGAGACAATCGTCGGCGAGTAGCGCCTCCACCGTGCCATCGCTGTAGAGACGCCAGCCGAAGACCTGCTTCAGCTGCCAGGGAGCATCGTCCTCATCCATGCACAGGGCATGGGTTCCCTGGGTCTCGGGCAGCTGCTGGATCAGTGTAGTCTCGTCGGTCTCTTCGTAATCGAAGTAGGCGGCGGCGTGCTCCAGCTCCAGCACCTTGTGCTCGGGTGCCTCCTCGAAGAGTTCCTCGGTTTCCGGGTCACGATAGCCGATGAAGTGTCCGTGCTCGGCGTCATCCAGGCGATGGCAGGGCGTCAAAGCCTCCATCCAGGGCACCAGGCCAACGACCTCGCCATTTTCCTGGAGTCCCCAGGCCAGCAGTGGCATGCCGTACAGGGTGTCGGCATCCGAAGCGAGCCGATAGACCATCTCCAGATTGTCCAGCTCGGGTGAAAGACGAACCAACCGGCGTCGGGCCAGTTGACGTTTGCGCATGGCCTCGAGATCGATGACCCGGGCGGAGCGGGGTGACTGCGGGATTCCCATGATGTCCCTCCAAGTGCTGCGTGGTCACGACTTCGGCCTGGTAGGCAGCGCACTGCGTCACTGTTACTTCATCAATAGCACAGAGTGATTGCCGAGGTTAAGTCCCGGTGGCTCATCGGCAGTGACGAGCAAGGCGATTGCGCAGTGCAGCGTGGCGATCGAGGCTCGCCGTGAAGGCCGGCAGGGGAGCCTCGGGGTCGGTGAGCGACAGCCAGCGTCGACGATAGTCGGCCACTGCCGGTGGAGGGCGTCACATGCACCTCGAGGAGGGCGTCGATGGCCCCGAGCCAGTGCCGGGCGGCGCGTTCGAGGTCGTTCAGCCATGTCATCAGCCGGGTTGCCTCGGACGAGTCGGCCAGGCGCTCGGGCGCCCCGCGACAGGCTTTCCCGTCCTCGTGTTCCAGAACTCCTTCGATCAGTGTCGAAGCCTCGGCAAGTCGCTGCTTGGCCAGCAGCAGGGTGCGCAGCAGTTCGGCGGAGAGCGGGCGCTCCTGCAGGGTCTTGAGGTGACCTTCCAGGGTGGCCGAATCGGGAACCCAGGCCCTGTCGAACTGGTGCAAGGTTGCCTCGCGCAAGTAGCCCAGGGCGGTACTGCGCGGCTCGACCTCGTCGAAGTCATCGGGAGAGAGGGGAGAGCTCGCTCGGGAGAAGTTCTTGACCCACTCCTCGGAAGCGAACAGAGCGTTCCAGCTGACCTGCGGTAGCTGATCGGTCTTGGTCTCGGTCAGGTGAGCCAGACGTTCACGACTGTCATCGGAGAGGGACTCCGGTACGTCGCCGTTCCAGCAGCCGCTCAGCCTGCGCCACAGTTGGAGCTCGTACAGCCAGCGTTGGCTGGGGGCCGCCACCTTGCCGAGCTGGTTGTTACGCCCCGCCACCAGGTTGGCGATATGACACTTGCGCAACGCATAGATATCGAGCATGCCCTCCCGGGTCTCGGCAATCTCGAACAGCCGCTGGTCGCGTTCGGGGAAGGCACGCGATGTTGTCCGGAGTTGAGCGCGGTGGCGCCTCGAGCGAGAGTGTCTCGGCGAGGCGGAGCTGGTAGCCGCGCAGCAGGGTCTCGCTGTCCCCCTCGCCGCAGCCGACCAGCAGCAGTAACAGCATCCCTGCCAGCCCCCGAACTCCGTGGCGGCAGGCTGTACGGCCGAAGTCACTCGGCAGGAATTTCGATCTGTCCATGGGTCGTCGCCTTGCTGATGCGCCTGAGCCGCTCCCCCAGCAGCAGCGCTGCGATGGTCAGGCCGCCAACCAGGCCGATCCAGTAACCGTGCACGCCCATCGGGTCGATCCACCCGAACAGACCTTGCGCTCCCAGCCAGTGACCGCCGCCCAGCCCCACCAGCCAATAAGCCAGCAGGGTGATCAGCATGATGATCCGAGTGTCCTTATAACCGCGCAAGGCCCCGGCCAGATTGACCTGCAGGGAGTCGGATACCTGGAAGATCATCGCCAGCCCGACCAGCGTCAAGGTCAAGCGCTGCACCTCACTGTCATGAGTATAAAGCCCGATCACCGGCTCGGCAGTAATCCACAGCAACAAACTGTTGAGCCCCGCCACGGCCAGTGCCACCAGGATGCCGTTCCAGGCCACCAGCCGAGCGTCATCGTGGCGGCCCTGGCCCAGGGTGTTGCCCACGCGCACGGTCAGCGCCATCCCCAGGGAGAGCGGCAGCATGAAGAGTATCGAGGTGTAGTTGAGGGCCACCTGGTGGGCTGCAACGGTCACCTCGCCGAGGCTGGCGATGAACAGCGCGATCAAGGTGAACAGCGTCACCTCGACGAAGATCGCCACGCCGATGGGAACGCCCACATAAAGCAGCTCGAGGATCAGCGGCCAACGCGGGAGCGTCGGAGAGTGCCAGAGCGCGATATCGCCGTAGGCCCGAGAGCGGCGGGTGTAGGCAATCATCGCCAGGCACATCACCCACATGGAGAGCGCCGTGGCAATGCCGCAGCCAAGCGCCCCCAGGGCGGGCAGGCCTTGCAGGATATCGGGTAACCCCTCGCCGAACAGTCCCGTCAGCCCTTCGCCACCGTAGATCAGTATGAAATTGCTGGGGATGTTGACGCCGAGTCCGATCAGGCTGATCCACAGCGACGGGCGAGTATGGTTCATGCCGTCCGAGAAGGCGCGTAGCGCCTGAAAAGGGCCACCCCGGGCATGCCGAACGCCACGGCGGCCAGATAAGCAGCGGCGCGCCTGGCGACCTCCTCCGGCACCGCCATCAGGCGAAAGACCGGCATGACCGCACTCCACATCAGCACCGCGGCGGCCACTCCCAGGGCCAGGGCGATCCATAGCGCCTGATGCACGCTGGGACGAATCCCCGCCGTGCGGCCACCCCCCAGCAATTGCGCGACAATCGGCGTCAGCCCCATCAGGGTGCCGGTCATGAACAGCATCAGCGGCATCCACAGGCTGGAGCCCACCGAGACCGCCGCCAGGTCGGTAGCGCTGAGTCGTCCGGTCATCATCACGTCGGCGACGCTCATGCCGGCCTGGGCCAGCTGGGCCCCGCAGATGGGCAGTGCCAGGCGCAGTAGCGGCCGCGTTTCCTTGCGGCTGGTGGCCAGCAGGCGTGAGGAGAACGAGGCCAAGGCAAGAAGCTCCATGCGTATCGAGGTGAAGGCGGTATCGCCGGTAACGTGGCCAACGCCGGCAGGCCGCCCAGTGTATCAGGGGGCAGTGATTTTCGCTGTGTCCGGCCTTGCCCCTATAATGGCGCCCTTTATGCCTACCTGGAGCCTGCGTGAGCCACCGACTCGAGGATGTGATGGCCTTGTTCGACGGCCTTTTCCTGCCCCGCTACCGGACCCGCCTGGTGCGCGGCGGCGATGAACCGCTCTACCTGCCGGCGGACGAGGCCTCTCCCTGGTCATCGGGTGATCTTCGCCCGCGGCTTCTATGCCAGCGCCCTGCATGAAGTCAGCCACTGGTGCATTGCCGGCGCCCGTCGGCGTGAGTTCGAGGACTACGGCTACTGGTACCTGCCCGACGGCCGCGATGCCGGCCAGCAGCGCGACTTCGAGGCGGTGGAGGTGGCGCCTCAGGCGCTGGAGCTGCTCTTCTCTCGGGCCTGCGACCGGCCCTTCCGGGTCAGCATCGATAACCTGGGCGAGGTGGAGGTCGACCGCGAGGGCTTCCAGGCGCGAGTCGAGGCGCGCGCCGAACGCTACTTGCGTGAGGGCCTGCCGGGCCGGGCGGCGGCTTTCCGGCAGGCGCTGGTGGCCTTCTACCAGGAGGGTGCCAGCCTCGAGCAGGCCGTGGCGGCCGGGCAATGTTGGCTCGAGTCGGCAGGTTCGCGGCCCCACGAGGCGATCGACTAGGCTGAAGGGCATTGTCCAGCCGACCGGAGACCGACCGTGGCCGAACCCCTGCCTCAGGAACGCCGCTTCCTTGCCGCCCTGAATGACGACAGCTGGCCCGAGCTGGAACATCAGCGCTCCCTCGAGTCAGCCGGGCTCGACCCTGAGGCGCTCGTCGAGCTCTTCGAGTCTCAACTGACCAGCCGTCAGCTCGATCTCCACGCCCGGCGGCTCCAGGCACGGGGCGAGGGCTTCTATACCATCGGCAGTGCCGGCCATGAGGGCAACGCCGCCATCGCTCGCGCCTTCCGGCCCACTGATCCCGCCTTCCTGCACTATCGTGATGCGGCCTTCATGATCCAGCGCAGCCGTGCTGTGCCAGGCCAGACGCCGATCCGCGACCTGCTGCTGAGCTTCGCAGCCTCGGCCGAGGATCCGATCTCCGGCGGTCGCCACAAGGTGCTGGGTTCCAGAACGCTCAACATCCCGCCCCAGACCAGCACCATCGCCTCCCATCTGCCCAAGGCGGTCGGGACGGCGCACAGCCTGGGCCTGTGGCGTCGCCTTGGGGGTGGCGGCGAGTGGCCGTCGGACAGCGTGGTTCTCTGCAGCTTCGGGGATGCCTCCTTCAACCATTCCACCGCTCAGGGTGCCCTCAATGCAGCGGGCTGGGCCGCCTGGCAGGGTGCCCCCATGCCGCTGGTGATGGTCTGCGAGGACAACGGCATCGGCATCTCCATGCCCACGCCGGCCGGCTGGATCGCCGCCAGCATGCGTGCCCGTCCCGGCTTCCACTATCTCGCCTGTGACGGCCTCGACCTGCTGGACACTTGGCAGGTCGCCCGCGAGGCCGCGCACATCGCCCGCACCCATCGCCAGCCGGTGTTCCTCCATATGCACTGTGTGCGCCTGTTCGGTCATGCCGGCTCCGATGCCCAGCAGGCCTACCTGCCGGCCGCGCGTATCGAGGCCGACGAGGCCCGCGACCCATTGCTGGTCAGTGCCGGCCTGCTGCGCCGTCACGGCATTCTCTCCGTGGAGGAGATCGCCGAGCGTTACCGGGCGATCGGCGAGCGGGTGGCACGGGAGGCCGAGGCTGTGATCCGGCTACCGAAGCTGGAGAGCGCCGAGCAGGTCATGGCGAGCATCGTGCCGCCGTCGCGTCCTGGTCGGCAGCGAGCCTGGCAGGGAGAAAGCGACCCGAGCCCGGCCCCCATGGCGAAGCTGATCAGCCAGGCGCTGCAGCGGCTGATGACCTGCTATCCGCACCTGGTGATGGCTGGCGAGGACATCGGCCGCAAGGGCGGAGTCTACGGGGTCACCCAGCGGCTCCAGGCGCAGTTTGGTCCGCACCGGGTGATCGATACGCTGCTCGACGAGCAGAGCATCCTGGGACTGGGCATCGGGCTGGCGCAGAGCGGCCTGGTGCCCATCCTGGAGATCCAGTTTCTCGCCTACCTGCACAACGCCGAGGATCAACTGCGCGGCGAGGCCGCCACGCTGAGCTTCTTCTCCGATGGCCAGTACACCAACCCGATGGTGGTGCGCATCGCCGGGCTCGGCTACCAGAAGGGCTTCGGCGGCCACTTCCACAACGACAATGCCATTGCCGTGCTGCGCGATATTCCCGGGCTGCTGGTGGCTTGCCCGTCAAACGGGGCCGAGGCGGTGGGGCTGCTGCAGGAGGCGGTTCGCCTGGCCGACGAGGAGCAGCGCGTTGTGGTGCTCCTCGAGCCCATCGCCCGTTACCATGCCCGTGACCTGCTGGAGGAGGGGGATGATCGCGGATGCTGCGTTGATCCTGGGCCGAACTACCGCCTGCCAGTGGGTGAGCTCGGCCAATGGGGAGAGGGACGCGACCTGGCCATCGTCAGCTACGGTAACGGGGTCCACCTGTCACGGCAGGCGGCTGTCCGCCTTGAGGAAGAGGGCATCGCGCTGCGCCTCATCGACCTGCGCTGGCTGACGGCTATCGATCACGATGCGCTCCATCGTCGGGTAACCGACTGTTCGGGCATCCTGGTGGTGGACGAATGCCGGCGGTCGGGCTCGCTTAGCGAGGAGCTGATCACCGGCCTGGTCGAGCGCGGCGTGGCGGGTGAGCGCCTGGCACGGCTGACCGCCGAGGACAGTTTCATTGCCCTGGGGCCGGCCGCCACGGTCACGCTGCCCTCGGTGGCGGGCATCGTCGAGCGGGCCCTGGCGCTGCTGGGGCGGTCGGGGGCGTAGTTGCCACGGGGCCCGCTCAGTCGTCGGCGTCGTCGCCGTCCAGCAGACGGCCATCGAAGGGGGTGGCCTCGGGGGGCGTGACGCCGGGGGCGAGGCGCTGGTGGAGATTGAGCATCACCGCCACCTCGTGCTCGGGGCGTAGTGGCTCGAGTCCCAGTTCACCGAACAGCTCGCCCCGGGCTCGGGCCCAGTCGCCGGGCTCGAGCTCATCGTAGAGGCTCTCCGCCGGGGCCAGTTCGACGAAGGGGTCGAGGCCGTAGGTGTCGAACAGCTGCGAGATCGCCGCCTCATCGTCACTCACGCCGGCCGTATAGAGCGTCGCGCTGAAATGGTCATTCTCGAGCTCGCGGATGACGTCCAGGGGGCTCACTCCCATGCTGTTGAGTTCCTCCAGGCTGTACTCGCCCAGCGAAACCATCTCGTTATCCAGCCAGTCGTCGTCCGGCTGGATCAGGGTATGCTTGACCCGCCCGTCGGGCAGCGTCCAGGCGATGGCCAGCGGCAAGCCGCCGTCCTCGCCGGTCTCGACGGCGATGAAGCCGGGAATCTCGTTGCTCTCGGGGCCGGCCATGTCAGGACTCCTCATGTTGGTTGGCGTGGCGTGTCTCGCCCGCCGGCAGGCGGAAGAAGGCGAGCGCGGTCGCGGTGGTGGCACGGGCCAGCTCGGCCTCGTCCATGCCCCGCCAGTGGGCTATCTCCCGCACGATCCAGGGCAGCAGCGCCGGTTCGTGGCGTCTGCCCTTGAGTTTGGCAGGTAAATTGCGCGGCAGCAGGTACGGGCAGTCGGTTTCCACCATCAGCCGGTCCAGGGGGATCTCGCCGACCAGTTCGCGCAGGTGGTGGCCGCGACGCTCGTCGCACAGCCAGCCGGTCAGGCCGATGTGCAGGTCCAGGTCCCGGTAGCCATAAAGGGTCTCGCGGTCGGCGGTGAAGCAGTGGATTACCGCATCGGTGATATCGTCGCGCCAGGCGTGCAGCATCTCGCGCATGCGTCGCCCGGCGTCCCGTTCATGGATAAAAAGCGGCTTGCCGCTCTCCGCCGCCAGGCCTAGCTGGGCCTCGAAGGCGCGCTCCTGCTCGGTGGGGGTGGAAAAGTTGCGGTTGAAGTCCAGGCCGCACTCGCCCACCGCCACCACCTCGGGCTGGCGGTGCAGGTCGCGCATCGCCCGCGCCAGCGCCGGATCCCACTGGCTGGCGTCATGGGGGTGCACCCCGGCTGTGGCGAAGAGTCCCGGGTGGCGACGCGCCAGTTCCACGGCCTGTTCGGCGTGCTCGCGGTCGGTGCCGGTGAGGATCAGGGTGGTGACGTTGGCTGCCCGGGCGCGGGTCAGCACCGCCGGCAGGTCCCGGGCGAAACTCTCGTGGGTCAGGTTGGCGCCGATGTCCACCAGCGGGGCGGGCGAGGTGAAGCGCAGGGCCTCGGGCAGGACGTCGTCGAAGGTGTCGGTCGGGGCAGCCAAGGCGGAACTCCTTCAGGAAACAGGCGCGCATTGTACCCGTCGCCACGCCGGGCCGGCCATGCGTTACACTAGCGCCCTCAATGAATGAAGAGGTGAGCGCGTGACCCTGCTACGTCTGGAACAGCTGCAACTGGCCTACGGTAACCAGGTACTGCTCGACGGTGCCGACCTGGTGCTGGAAAAGGGCGAGCGCCTCGCCCTGGTGGGGCGCAACGGCACCGGCAAGTCGACCCTGCTCAAGCTGGTGGCCGGCGAGATCCAGGCCGACGGCGGCAACATCTGGCGGGCGCCGGGATTGAAGATCGGCGTGCTTGCCCAGGAGCTGCCGGATGCCACTGGCCAGACCATCTTCGACGTGGTCGCCCAGGGCCTCCCCGAGGCCGGTGAACTGCTCTCCGAGTATCACCACCTGATCCACGACGAGGACCCGGACATGCGACGCATGGCCGAACTGCAGACGCGGATCGAGGCGATCGACGGCTGGTCCTTCCACCAGCGCATCGACGTGGTGCTGACCCGGCTCGGGCTGCCTGCCGACGCCGAGATGGCGGCGCTCTCCGGTGGCTGGCGGCGCCGCGTGGCGCTGGCCCGGGCGCTGGTCGCCGAGCCAGATCTGCTGCTGCTGGACGAGCCCACCAACCACCTGGACCTCGACACCATCGCCTGGTTGGAAGAGCAGCTGCTGGACTTCAATGGCGCCGTGCTCTTCATCACCCACGACCGGGCCTTCCTCTCGAAGCTCGCCACGGCGATCCTCGAACTCGACCGCGGGCGCCTGGGCCGCTACCCCGGGGATTATGCCGCCTACCAGGAGCAGAAGAACCACGAGCTGGAAGTCGAGGCTCGTGAAGCACGCCGAGTTCGACAAGAAGCTCGCTCAGGAGGAGGCCTGGATCCGCCAGGGCATCAAGGCGCGGCGCACCCGCAACGAGGGCCGGGTGAGGGCGCTGGAGCAGCTGCGCCGGGAGCGCAGCGAGCGTCGCGAACGCCAGGGCAAGGCCTCGCTCGCCGTCGACAGTGGCGGGCGCAGCGGCAAGCGGGTGGTGAGCCTCGAGCACGTCACCCAGCGCTTCGGCGAAGAGGTGGTGATCGACGACCTGACCCTGGAGATTCAGCGCGGTGACCGCATCGGCTTCATCGGCCGTAACGGTGCCGGCAAGACGACGCTGCTCAAGATTCTGCTCGGAGAGCTCGAGCCGACCGAAGGCAAGGTGCAGTTCGGGACCAAGCTGCAGGTCGCCTACTTCGACCAGCTGCGTGCCGGGCTGGAGCCGGAGAAGAGCGTCTACGACAACGTGGCTCAGGGCAGCGATCGCATCGCCGTGGGCGGTCGCGACCGTCATGTGATGAGCTACCTGCAGGACTTCCTGTTCACCCCCGAGCGGGTGCGCCAACCGGTCAAGGCGCTCTCGGGCGGGGAGTCCAACCGCCTGCTGCTGGCCAAGCTGTTCACTCAGCCGGCCAATGTCCTGGTGCTGGACGAGCCGACCAACGATCTCGACGTCGAGACCCTGGAACTGCTCGAGGAATTGCTGCTCAACTTCGATGGCACCCTGCTGCTGGTCTCCCACGATCGTGCCTTCATGGACAACGTGGTGACCAGCGTACTGGCCTTCGAGGGTCAGGGTCGGGTACGCGAATACGTGGGCGGCTACAGCGACTGGGTGCGCCAGGGGGTCGGCTGCCGCCGGCGCCCTGGGAAGGGGCGGCGCGCCAGCATGTCGAACCCACGGCCCCGGTGGCGAGCGACGCTCCGGCATCGACCAAGGCAGGTGCTACCCCCGCGAGCCGGCCGGCAAAGCTTTCCTACAAGCTGCAGCGGGAGCTCGACGGCCTGCCGGGCGAGATAGAACGTCTCGAGGAGGAGGTGGCCGCCTACGAGGCTCAGGTGGGCGATCCGGGGTTTTATCAGCAGGATGCCGATACCGTCTCGGCGACCCTGCAGTCGCTGAACGATACCCAGGCCACGCTGGAAGCGGCCATGGAGCGGTGGATGGAGCTCGAGGCGATGGCCGCCGGCGAGTGACAACGCGGCGATTCAGTGGCGTTTCGCTGGCGTCGGGTCTGAAACCCCAAGGGCGCCTTTTGGGCGCCCTTGGGGAGGAGTAAGGCGCGACTCGTTACTCTTCAGTCTCCTCGCCCTTGGCGCCCACCCGCACCGCCAGCACGTCGCACCGAGCACCGTGCAGCACGCCGGTGGAGGTGGAGCCGAGCAGCAGGGCAAAGCCGTGGCGTCCGTGGGAGCCGACCACGATCAGGTCGACGTCTTGCTCCTCGGCGAAGCGGTGGATTTCGGTGTCGGGCATGCCCACCACCACGTGCTGGTTCTCGCTGGGCACATGGGTGTCGGCGATCTCGGCCAGGCGCTGTTTGGCATGTTCGTCGAGCTGGTCCTGGATGCTGGTGAGGTCCATGGGGATATCGCCGCCGTAGGCGAAGCCCAGCGGCTCCAGGGTGTGCATGATGGATAGCTTGGCCTGGTTGCGGTCGGCGATCTGCATCGCCCGCTCCAGCACCTTGTAGGAGTCCTTGGTCAGGTCGACGGCGACCAGGACATGACGATATTCGTTGCTCATGATGTGACTCTCCGTACAGCGTCCAGCGTGTTGGGGACGCTTCCACTCTAGGATGCCTCGCATGACAAGACAACGAATTGCATCAAGATTCACGAGGAGAACGGCATGGCCTGGGTGATCATTTTTATCGCGGTGATGCTGGTGATTTCACCGGTGCTCTGGCTCAAGCCGAACCCTCGCCAGAAGCGGGTGGCGCAGATGCGCACGGCCATGAGCCGGGCAGGCGTCACCGTTAAGTTGGACAAGCCACCGTTTCACGAAGCCAGGGGGGTCATGCCCCACTACCGCTGGCCCTATCCGCCCCAGCAGCCAGGGCCTGATTTCACGCTGGTGCGAGACGTCGAGGCAGGCCCGGCGCTGAAGCCGTTTCGACATGGCTGGTACTGGCGCTTCGAACCGCTGCGACCGTTGCCAGAAGCGGCCGAAGCACCGCTCGAGGCTTTACTGACCCGCCTACCCCTGGATGCCAAGGTGCTGGAATCGAACAGGGCGGCTCTCGGTCTCTGGTGGTGGGAGTCACAGGATGCCGAGCGCTTTTCCAGCTACCTGGAGGATTTCGCGGCCCTGCGCGATGCCCTGGCCGGGCATCCCGATCAGCCGGGGAAGGAGCGGCCCCTGGACGGGCCGCGCGGCTGAAGATTATGACTCTACGTCTTCGCAGGCCTGGATCGCCAGGCCGTTCTCCTCGATGCGCGACAGCAGGCTCGCCAGCTGCTCGACCTCTGCGTCGTCGAGACCTGCCAGCATCTCGCCGCGCGCCTGGCTGACTACCGCGTCGATCTGTTCCAGCAGCGGCGTGGCCTCGGGGGTCAAGAATATTCGTTTGGTGCGGCGGTCCGTATCGCAGCCGCGCCGCTCGACCAGTCCCTGCTCGGCGAGCTGGTCCGGGCGCGGGCCAGGTTGAACAGGCAGGCGCTCGACGCCGATGAACACGGCCCAGGTCGCAATCCAGGTTGGCCGTCGCCCGAGGCGCCAGAGGTGATAGAGGGTGATCCAGCGGGTCTGGGTCAGGCCCAGCGGCGCCAGGCGCCGGTCGATGACGGCGCGCCACAGGCGTGGCACGCGGGAAAGCTGGAAGCCGATGTTCTGGCGGCATGGGCTCTGTGCATCCGGGAGAAGCCTCCTGGGATTGTCTGGAACCGTCCGCCGCGGAACGCAAGCAGGCTTATCATTGGATTCCTCCTGGCCTCGCCCGCCATACCTGCCCGTCTCTTCGATCTCCTCGGTCTCTTTGATCTCCTTGGTCCTCCCACTCCTCGTCTTCCACCTCGTCCTCCACTCCTCGTCTCGGTCTCGCCATCCTTTCCGGCTGCTCCGTCGGAGGCCGATTCGGGCCGAGGCAGCAGTTCACGCAGACGTCCGCCGGGGAGCGCCCAGGGGCGCTCGATCCTGCCGTCGGCCCAGGGTGGCCTGCCTGAGCGTCGTCACTCACTCGCTGAAGCGACAGCATTCCGATCCGCCGGCCGCGATCGGTCATCACGTCGATGCGCCATTCGCCTGGCGTGTCCTCGGGAAAGTTCTGCTTGTGGCTCCAGGATCGGTAACCGGCTTCGCGTCCTCCCTGGATCTCCAGCGGGATGCGGTCGACTTCTTCACCGTCCTGTCGCCACACATGTACAACGTCCTCACGCAGGCCGCGGGGGGCAGCTGGATTGCCGCCGAAGGCACAAAGCCCCTCGCTGGTCAGCGCGGACGGGGTCAGGCGCGTGCTGCCGATGGGGGTTCTGGCCTGGGTATCGAAGCCCCGGAGGTAGGGCGCTGCCCGAAGATCCCGCAGGCTGGCGGGTGGCACCCAGGCGCGACCCACCCAGGCCACCTCCGGCCAGCAGTGGCAGCAGCGCCAACATCGCCAGCCAGCGTGAGGGGGTCATCGGCCGTAGCAGGTGCATCAGGCTCGGTAGGCTGAAAAGCGCCATGGCACCGATGGCCAGCAGCAGGCTCTGGCCGGTGGTCAGGTGCAGCAGGGTCGGCAAGGTGACCAGCACCACCAGGAACACGCACTGCGCATGGAAGGCGAAGTAGAGCCAGCGCTGCCGTTCGGCCAGCCGGTAATAGAGCGGGTCGAGGATCGACAGCAGCGCCATGGCCATGATCAGCAGGGTGAAGAGCGCCTGGCCGCTGTGCCATACCGTGGTGGCGAGCAGAAAGGGCAGGGTGAAGAACAGCGTTTCCTGGTGGATCAGTTGGGCGATGAAGGTGGTCACACCACGCGGCAGGGCCGGGTAGCCACGCCGGGCCAGTAATCGGCCGATCAGGCTCTCGGAAAGCAGCAGCACCCAGGCCAGCAACATGCCCAGTGCCAGCATCGCGCCCAGCCACTGCTGGCGTTCCACCAGGAAGAAGCTTCCCAGGCCGGCGGCCAGGGCCATCGGTGGCCACAGCCAGCTCCAGGGCCGCACGAGCTCCACCAGCCGTTCGATGCGAGCCTGCCAGGCGCTGAGGCGCGGCGATTGCTTGCCGACGGCAGCTGTCGCGGAGGGCTGGGGCGAATCCGTCGAGGGTTCTCGGTTCATCCGTCGAGTCTAACAGCCGGGGTCCCGTTGGGGTGAGTGGCCCTGGACGTGCCATGCTGTTGGCAGGGCTTGACGTTCGGTCTCGGCTGCACCAAGCTGACAAAAATCAAACGGCCGTATGAATTCCTGCATGGAGGTTCCTGGATGATCTATCAAGGCAATGCCATCACGGTGGCTCGTGGTCTCAAGGACGGGAGCGATGCCATTGCCACGCTCACCTTCGATCTGAAGGACGAGTCCGTCAACAAACTCTCCAGCGCCGTTGTCGCGGAGCTTGGGGAGGCCGTCTCGGCCATCCGGGCCGAAAGTGGTCTCGAGGGCCTGATGATCTGCAGCGCCAAGGAAGCGTTCATCGTCGGCGCCGACATCACCGAGTTCCAAGCTATGTTCGAGCAGGGAGCGGAGCAGATCGAGAACTTTCTCGAGCGGGTGCATGGCATCTTCAATGCCATAGAGGATCTGCCGTTCCCCACCGTCACCGCCATCAATGGCCTGGCCCTCGGTGGGGGCTGCGAGATCACCCTGGCCACGGACTTTCGCGTCATGGCCGAGTCAGCGAAGATCGGCCTGCCCGAGACCAAGCTGGGCATCCTGCCGGGCTGGGGTGGCTGCGTGCGACTGCCGCGACTCATCGGTGCCGACAACGCCATCGAATGGATCGCCGGTGGCACCGAGAACCGCGCCGACGCTGCACTCAGCATGGGGGCGGTGGATGCCGTGGTGCCTGGCGAGCAGCTGGAAGCCGCGGCAAACGACATCCTGGCCCGCGCTCAGGCGGGCGAACTCGATTACCAGGCCCGCCGCGCAGAGAAGACAGGCCCCTTGGGCCTCGGGCCTATCGAGCAGATGATGGCCTTCGAGACCGCCAAGGGCTATGTGGCCGGTAAGGCGGGTCCGCACTACCCGGCACCCATCGAGGCCATCAAGGTCATTCAGAAGGGCGCCGGCGAGTCGAGAGCCCGTGCTCAGGCCATCGAAGCCAAGGCCTTCGCCAAGCTGGCGCTCTCCGATGTCGCCTTCAATCTGGTTGGCCTGTTCATGAACGACCAGGTGGTCAAGAAGAAGGGGGGTCATTACGAGAAGCAGGCGCGGCCCGTCAAGCAGGCGGCGGTGCTGGGTGCCGGCATCATGGGGGGCGGCATCGCCTACCAGAGCGCCTCCAAGGACACGCCGATCCTGATGAAGGACATCAAGGCAGAAGCCGTCGAGCTTGGCCTGAAGGAGGCGCGCAAGCTATTCGCCAAGCAGGTGGAGCGGGGCAAGTTCTCCACCGAGCAGATGGCCGAGAGACTCACCAACATCCGCTCGACTCTCTCCTACGGTGACTTTGAGCATGTCGATCTGGTGGTCGAAGCGGTGGTCGAGAACCCCAAGATCAAGGGCAAGGTGCTGGCCGAAGTGGAAGAGGCGGTCGGCGATGAGGCCATCCTCACCACCAACACCTCGACCATCTCCATTACCCGCCTGGCCGAGAATCTCAAGCGGCCGGAGAACTTCTGCGGCATGCACTTCTTCAACCCGGTGCATCGCATGCCGCTGGTGGAGGTGATCCGCGGCGAAAAGACCGGTGATGCCGCCGTGGCGGCCACCGTGGCCTACGCCCGCGCCATGGGCAAGACGCCCATCGTGGTCAACGATTGCCCCGGCTTTCTGGTCAACCGTGTGCTGTTCCCCTACTTCGGCGGCTTCAACTTCCTGCTGGAAAAGGGCGCCGACTTCCAGCGCATCGACAAGGTGATGGAGAAGTTCGGCTGGCCCATGGGCCCCGCCTACCTGCTCGACGTGGTGGGTATTGATATCGCCGTGCATGCCGGTGAGGTGATGGCGGAAGGCTTCCCTGAGCGCCTGGCACAGGATGGCAAGAGCGCCGTCCAGTTGATGTTCGACAACGACCGCCTGGGGCAGAAGAACGACAAGGGCTTCTACGCCTATGAAGAGGACAGGAAGGGCAAGCCGAAGAAGGTCAATGACGACGACGCTTATGCGCTGGTCAAGCAGGTGGTCAAGGAGCAGAAGGAGCTCTCGGACGACGACATCATCGCCCGCATGATGGTGCCGCTGTGCCTGGAAGCCGTGCGCTGCCTGGAGGACGGTATCGTCGGCACTGTTGCCGAGGCCGACATGGCGCTGATCTACGGCATCGGCTTCCCGCCGTTTCGAGGCGGCGCGCTGCGCTATATCGATGCCATGGGTGTCGATGCCTTCGTCGAGCTGGCCGAGGGCCTGGCCGAGGAACTCGGCCCGCTCTATGCGCCCACCGAAAAGTTGCGCGAGATGGCCAGCGCCGGCGAGCGATTCTATCCCCGCCAGGCCAAGGGCTGAGCCCGCCACCCAACGGTCAGGACGTTCCGGACATTATTTAAGGAGTTATCGATGAGCTTGAATCCGAGAGACGTGGTGGTGGTCGACTGTGCCCGTTCCGCCATGGCCAAGGCAAGGCAGGGCGCCTTCCGCCACGTGCGCGCTGAAAACCTCTCCGCCGCCGTGATGCAGGCGCTGTTCGACCGCAACCCAGGGCTCGACCCGACCGAGGTCGACGACGTGATCTGGGGCTGCGTCAACCAGACCCTCGAGCAGGGCATGAACGTTGCTCGCAATGCCGCGATCCTTACCGGCATCCCCCACAGCGTGCCGGCCCAGACGGTCAACCGCCTGTGCGGCTCGTCGATGAGTGCGCTGCATATCGCCGCCGCCAACATCCGGGCCGGCATGGGTGAGTTCTATATCGTCGGCGGCGTGGAGCACATGGAGCACGTGGGCATGACCCACGGCGTCGACGTCAACCCCGCGGCCAGCAAGCACGTGGCCAAGGCCGCCATGATGATGGGGCTGACCGCCGAGCTGCTAGGCAAGATGCACGGCATCTCGCGCCAGGATCAGGACGCCTTCGGCGTGCGGTCGCATCAGCGTGCCCAGGCGGCGATGGAGAACGGCGGCTTCGACCGAGAGATCATCGGCATCGAGGGTCATGACGCCAACGGTTTCCGGGTCCGGGTCGACCGCGACGAGGTAATTCGTGATGATGCCAGCCTGGAAAAAATGGCCGAGCTCAAGCCGGCCTTCGATCCCCGCGGTGGCACCGTGACCGCCGGCACGTCCTCGGCGCTCTCGGTGGGGGCGGCCGGCATGGCAGTAATGAGCTACGAGCATGCCAGGGCACTGGGCCTCGAGCCCATCGCCCGGGTGCTCTCCACCGGCGTGGCCGGCTGTGATGCCTCCATAATGGGCTACGGCCCGGTGCCGGCCTCGAAGAAGGCGCTGAAGACGGCAGGCCTGACCATCGACGACATCCAGACCGTGGAGCTCAACGAGGCCTTTGCCGCCCAGTCGTTGCCGGTGCTCAAGGATCTGGGCCTGCACGACGACATGGACGACAAGGTCAATCTCCATGGTGGTGCCATTGCGCTGGGCCATCCATTGGGCTGCTCCGGTGCGCGCATCATCACTACCCTGCTCAACGTGATGCAGGAGCGTGATACCACCCTGGGCCTGGCGACCATGTGCATTGGCATGGGGCAGGGCGTGGCCACGGTTTTTGAACGCCTCAGTGACACGCTCGGTCTGATCATCCTCGCGGTAATAAGCAGAACGGCACCCCTCGGGGTGCCGTTCTGCGTTGCACGCGCGGTGTTCAGTCAAGCACTGTCGCGCCGCGCGCGGCCAGGCGGCGCTGCTCGTTGCGTTCGTGCACCATGCCTTCCGCCTCGATCCATCCCTGTTCGCGGTAGTAGCGCAGCGCGCCCTCATGGAGGGGGCGCTGAGCCCGTCACGGATCATCGTCTGGGCCGTCAGTTGGCCGAGGGCCGGATGAGTCGCCTTGAAGCGCAAGAAATCAGCGAAGACGCTCGCGACCAGCTGGTAGACCAGGTCGGGATCGGTGTCTGCCGTGGCGACCAGGGTAGCCTTGACCCCGAAGGTGCGCACCGCCGGCTGGTCCGGGCCGTAGAGCCCACCGGGAATCGAGGCTCGCGTGAAATAGGGGTAAGCGTTCACCAGCAGGTCGACGAACTCGCCCTGCACGTCGACGATTGCGGCATTGCACAGCCGGATGGCCTGGGCCACCGAGGCATTGGGGTGGCCCACGGTGTAGACCATGGCATCGATGTTGCCGTGGCAGAGCTCCATAGACTGCTGGTCGACCGGCAGGTCATGAATCAGACGGAAGTCACTGCGGCTCCAGCCTCGGGCATCCATCAACCTCAGCATGGTGCTGCGTTGCCCGGAGCCCGGATTGCCGATGTTAACCGAGCGTTGCTGCAGGTTGTTGAAGCTCTGGATTCCGGAGTCGCGGCGCACTACCAGGGTGAAAGGTTCGCTGTGCAGCGAGAACACCGCGCGAAGGCCTTCGTCTGGCCCATCCTTGCGGAATCCCTCGATGCCCTGGGTGGCATAGTGCTGAAGGTCCGACTGGACAATGGCCAGCTTCATTTCGCCACTTCGCAGGGCCGCAGGTTGGCACTGGAGCCGTTACTTGGCTGGGCCCGGCAGGGCGTCTCGACAACTCTGCACAGCGCGCGACCGACCACATGGTAGACGCCGGAGGGGCTGGCAGTGGCAATGACGAGCGGGTCGTCAGCCTGGGCTGACAATGGGTTCCAGAGGAACAGGCTGGCCACTCCGACGGCTAGCAGCCTTGCGGTTGGTTTCATGACTCACCTCGCATCAGTGAGTCGACCAGAGGCATACCAGAACCAAGGAGAGACTGGAGGGAAGCCGAAGGTGGGAAGACTTCACATCATTTCTGGCCGACAGTTTGAATTTTTGTGTTCTTTTTGACGTTGTCGTGTCGTCGCGCGATCAATCGATGCGGCATCGAGACAGACCGAGCATGCTTGCGCATACACGGCCACTCTTGAGGTATAGCAGGTGCTCGAGAGCCGGAAGGAGCTATCGAAAGAATATAAACGTATAAAGTTAGATCACGCCGGCCTCCAATCCCGCCGCCACTGCCATGCCCAGCTCTTCCACCTGGTCGGCAAAGGCGTCCTGCCACTCGCCGCGCAGGGTCAGCGGTTCCTGCGCCCATTTCCAGCACAGCCCGGTGACGATCCCCTCCACCGCTCGGCGAGTGCCGGTGCCGTCGCGGCCGGCGCGAATATAGAGCGCGCAGGGCAGGCCCTGCTTCTCTTCCAGTACCGGGTAGTAGCTGCGGTCGAAGAAATCCTTCAAGGCACCGCTCATGTAACCCAGGTTCTCGGTAGTGCCGAGCAGGATGGCGTCGCAGGCCAGCACGTCGTCCGGGCCTGCCTCCAGCGGTGCCTTGACGGTGACCTCGACGCCCTCGATGTCAGGGTGTTGGGCGCCGCGTTCGGCGGCCTCGCGGAGTTTGAGGGTATTGGCCGAGGGGGCGTGAGCGACGATCAGCAGGCGAGGCATGGCGGTCTCCCGGGTTGAATTCGTGGCGTGCGGCCATCATGCCATGGGCAGGTGACGTTGACAGGCATCGGGCTTTCTCCGACGCTGAGCCGGCACAATCGCACCGTTACGCCCAAGCGCAGACTTCTTCACTGTCTTTGACATCCTCAACATCTTGGATACCCAGGGAGGTTGATTACCATGGCCTTTGCACTCTCGACCATGCAGCTGGAAAGCTCCGCCTTTGCGGCGGAGGGCGCCATTCCGACGAAATACACCGGTGAGGGGGAAGACATCTCACCCGCGCTTTCCTGGCAGGGCGCCCCGGAGGGCACCAAGGGCTTCGCGGTGATCTGCCACGACCCGGACGCCCCCCTGGTGCAGAACGGCAGCTACGGCTTCGTGCACTGGGTGCTTTACAACCTGCCGGCGTCCACCACCACGCTTGACGAGAACAGCGGCCAGGGCGCGGCGGGGCTCAACGACATGGGCAAGAAGGGCTACGGTGGCCCCATGCCGCCGGAAGGTCATGGCGTCCATCGTTACTACTTCTGGGTGCTGGCGCTGGACAAGGCCACTGACCTGCCAGAGGGCCTGTCGCTGCCGGAACTGCTCAAGCAGATCGAGCCCCATCTGCTCGGCATGAACCGCCTGGTAGGTACCTACCAACGCGACTGAACCGGGCGGCGTTCCCTTGCCCTCCAAAGGCAAGAGCAAGCGGGCCCGCGTCATCCTCGACGCGGGCCCGCGGCGTTTAGCCCTCCGGCTCAGGTCGCGACCTCTCCCTGGTCCGGGGCGGCCACGTTATCGTGGTCGATTACCAGGTGTTCCAATTCCTCGCAGAACGCTTCCAAAGCCTCGCTGGTGTGTCCCGGACGGCGGTGCAGTTCAATCTCCACCTGGCCCAGCGGCGGCAGGCCCTCCGTTTCGCTAACGATGCGACAACCCTCGGGAATGCTACGCGGCGTCTTTACCGTCATCGCCAGGCCCGCCTGGACCGGCAGGTTGATGCCGGTGGGCGACTGGCTGGAATAATGAACATCCCAGCGTCGCTCCTCGCGACCCAGGGCCGAGAGGGCATGGGCGCGAAAGATGCAGCCTTCGGGGTTGAGCGCCAGGGGCAGCGTCGCCCAATCGGCCGGTGAGACGCCCTCGGCCACCACCCACACCATTGGCTCCCAGCCGAGCAGATGGCCCGACTGGGTCGGCAGATGGCGGATCGACAGTACGACGTCGAGCAGGCCCTCCTGGAAACGCTTCACCAGGCTGGCGCTCATGTCGCAGTGAATCTCCAGGCGCGTATCGGGGAAGCGCTCGGCGTAGCGGGGCAGCAGGGCGGGCAGGTAGGCGGCGGCCTGCTCCTCGGAGGTGGCGAAGCGGATCCGCTCACCGCGCTGCAGGTCGCCCAGGGCCCCGCGGGCCTCGTCCTCGAGCTTGAGCATGTGGCGGGCATAGGGCAGCAGGCGCTCCCCCGGGGCGGTCAGCAATACGCTGCGGCTGGTGCGCTCCAGCAGCGCCTGGCCCATCTGGTCCTCGAGACGCTTGATCTGCAGGCTTACCGCCGACTGGGTGCGATGCAGTACCTTGCCAGCGGCGCTGAAGCCTTGGCACTCGGCCACGGTGACGAAGGTGCGAAGTAGCACTGTATCCATGAACAATGAGCTCTTGAAATTGGTTTCATCTCAATCATTCATTTTTATTATGAATGGGACGCCACTATGCTGTCCACCACATCCCGAAACACTCAGGAGCAGGATAGCCATGCAGGCAACCGCTGACGTCCAGACGACCAACACCCTCGATGGCCTCATTGACCTGGCCCGCTACCCCGTTGATGACCTGGACGGCGACGCCGGCCGCACCCTGATCGAGCATTGCCGCCGCCAACTCGACGAGGACGGCTGCGTGGTGCTCAAGAACTTCGTTCCCGAGGAGGCCCTGGCGCGGCTCGAGCGCGAGACCGAGCGCCTCTCGCCGGAAGCGCACTACAACCAGACCGAGACGAACCCCTACAACAGTGCCGGTGACCCCGAGAAACCGGCCCACCATCCGGTGAACCGCTTCGATGACCGCACCAACGGCTTCGTCGCCGGCGACCGCATCGGCCGCGACACCATCATCCGCCAGGTCTACGAGCATCCCGGTTTCCAGCGCTTCATCGGCGCCGTGGTGGGCATGGAGGAGATCCACCAGTACGCTGACCCGCTGGCCGACCTGGTGGTCAACGTGCTGCGCGAGGGCTGCCAGCATCCGTGGCACTACGACACCAACGAGTTCATCGTCACCATGATGACCCGCCAGTCCCATGGCGGCGGCCGCTTCGAGTATGCCCCGGGCATCCGCAGCCCCGAGGGCGAGAACTTCGCGGAGGTGGAGAAGGTGATCGACGGCGACCGCTCGCGCCTCAAGAGCCTCGATCTCCAGCCCGGCGATCTGCAGGTGTTCTTCGGCCGCTACTCGCTGCACCGGGTCACCCCGGTGGAGGGCGACAAGGAGCGCCACACCGTGATCTTCGCCTATGCCAAGGAGCCGGGCTTCATCGGCCGCCCCGAGCGCGCCAGGAACATCTTCGGTCGCATGGCGCCGATCCACGAGCGGCTGCTCGATGAGGGCATGAACCGCTCGGACAGCCTGGCCGACTGAGCCTCGACGCCGTCTCCCACTTCCCTTGCCGATGGCCGCGCATGCAGGCGGCCATCGCCCCGACGACACAACGAGAGACCCCATGAGCATCGTAGAGTCAGAGAAACTGACCGACAGCGAACCGGACCAGATTCCGGTCGTGCCGTCTGCGCCGATGGCAAACGGCGACAGCATTCCCACCGCCTTCGATCCTGTGCAGCTGCGCGCCGGGCGCCTGGAACGCCTGCGCGCCATGATGGCCGAGCAGGGCTACGCCGCCCTGGTGCT
Organism: Halomonas sp.; assembly: GCF_034520545.1. Lineage (GTDB taxonomy): Bacteria > Pseudomonadota > Gammaproteobacteria > Pseudomonadales > Halomonadaceae > Halomonas. Next base: position 952,771 of record NZ_JAXHNN010000010.1, on the reverse strand, counting down.
GTTCGACCCCAACAACCAGCGCTACGCCACCGGCTCGCGCAACATGTTCGGCTACTTCCTGCGCAACTCCACGCGCTACGTCTATGTGCCGCTGGAAGGCCCGATCATCCTCTTCGAGTATCCGGGCAGCGCGCACATCTCCACCTGGCTGGAGACCATCGACGAGTCGCGCACCTCCAAGGTGGTGTGGTCGGCGGTGAACCAGCGCGACAACCTCTCCTCGGACCCCTTCGGCGTGGAGATCGCCGAGCTGGTCCAGGAACACGGCCGCGGCAACAAGAAGGTTGGCCTGGATCGCTGTGCGCTCAACCTGGCCCGCTCGCTGGAGGCCCAGGGCCTGGAGGTCTTCGACTGCATGCAGGACACACTGCACTGCCGGCGCATCAAGACCCCCGAGGAGATCGCCTGCCTGGCCCAGTCCATGGCGGCAAGCGAGGCCTCGGTGGCCGAGGTGGAGGCAGCGATCAAGCCCGGCGTCACCGAGAACGAGCTGTTCGCCATCATGTATGGCGAGGTGATCCGCGGTGGCGGCGAGTTCATCGAGACCCGCCTGCTCAATTCCGGGCCGCGCACCAACCCCTGGTTCCATGAAGCCAGCGACCGCAAGATTCGCCCCGGCGAGCTGGTGGCGCTGGACACCGACACCATCGGTTGCCACGGCTACTACTCCGACTTCTCGCGCACCTTCCACGTCGGCCCGGGCAAACCCAGCGCCTACCAGCGCGAGATCTACCGCATGGCCTATGACCAGGTGCACCACAACATGGGCATCCTCAAGCCGGGCATGAGCTATCGCGAGATCGCCGAACAGGCCTGGAAGATCCCCGAGCGCTTTCTGGACCGCCGCTACCCCTCGATCATCCACGGCGTGGGCATGCACGGCGAGACGCCGCTGGTGGCCCACCACATGGACTTCGACCGTTTCTCCTCGGACGGTGTGCTCGAACCCGGCATGGTGGTTTCGGTGGAGAGCTACATCGGCGAGGTGGGCGCCGCCGACGGCGTCAAGCTCGAGGAGGAGGTGCTGATCACGGACACCGGCGTCGAGAAGCTCTCTCGCTACCCCTTCAACGAGGCGCTGCTCGGCCGTGAAGTCTGAAGCACAAGGACGCGACATGCAGACCCTGACCCACTGGATCGGCGGCGAGCGCCTGGACGGCGACCGCCACCTTGAAGTGGGCACGGGAGCATCAGCGTGCCGGTGTCGGTGGCCTCCCACCGCGTCCTAGCTGACGCCCGACCCGCTTGCCGTGTCTTCGCATCGCCCATCCCGCCGCGGATGGGCGATCCTGTCTCTGCCGATCCCTTTCTTCCTGGTAGCGCCTGTTGCCACGAGCTCGCTCTCTCGAGGCCGATGCCTTCTCAAGGGTGTTGCTACCGCTCCACCCGCCTGCGCCGCTGCCCATGCTGCTACCTTGGCGGCCATAACGACGGCAGGATGTATCCGTTGGCCTACATCGTGTAGGTGATCGTCGACGTTTGCCGCGGATACGCGCGATCCGCCGGGCAATATTAGAACGTTGCGTCTACCATAGAGCCATAAGAGGCCAGGCAGTAGAGAAAAACGGAATGCAGCCACCAGACACCGGCCCCGAGCAGGGCAGCGTGAAATCCGCCCTTGGCCGCGATTTTCGCCACAGTTTTCGTAGGAGCGCTGCTTGCAGCGCGAAGGAAGACTGCATGGCTCCTTTCGACCCAAAGCGGCCATGGTGACAATGGGTTGGAGAGGTTGTAGCGTCCTATAAAACACTGTTGAGCCTGCCTGCGCGCTAGTCAGCACATGCGCGCGCCGTCTATACTTATTAGGTACGAGTTGAACATGAACGCGAGCGAGACCTAATGACGGATGCCAAGCCAAACCAGTTTGCGGCTGTAGATCCCGCATTAGGCTACCTGTATCAGGTCCGTTCGGCGCTCCTATGGACCTTGAAACGGCTGAAATCTGAGCCCGACTTTCTTGTAGGAATCGAAACGTTAGATGACGTCGCATTCGAGAGCGTCGGCGGCGATCCTCGCGAACTTCTGCAGACCAAGCACCACCGGAACGTCGCAGCATCTTTAACGGATGCCAGCACAGATCTCTGGAAGACCCTTAGGATTTGGTTCGAGGAGACAGCCTCTGGACAGGTTCCCTCCACAGCCAGCCTGTGCCTGGTCACTACCGGTGAAGCGTCGGACGGCAGTGCCGCATCCTACTTGCGAGGAAGCAACCGAGACGTGCAGGCCGCGTTGACTCGGCTCGATGCGACGGCCCAGTCTTCGAGTAGCGCTGCCAACAAGCCAGCGTACGCGGTCTACTTGGAAGCTCTTCTCCGGCACAGCGCGCTGCATCGCTGGCGCGCGTCACTGTTTTGGACGTGGCTCCGACCGTCAATGACCTTGATCGGTGAGCTTCGGCGAGAGGTTCCCGGGCCGTCGACAAGGAACATCACGCGGCCTTCCTCGACCGCCTCGAGGGCTGGTGGCTTCGGCGAGTACTGGACCAACTCAGCAGCACGAACGGCGACCGGATCGGTTCCGTCGAGGTCGAAGCTCAAATGTCCGATCTCGCGCGAGGGCTTCAAACAGGAGTCATTGCCAATCGATGACGACCTGATCGAGTTCAACCTCGACGAGGCAACGCGGGCGGCCCACGAAAATTCGAACTTCGTTCAACCAGCTTGACCTCATCAAGGCGGGGAAGCGACGCGTAGCAGCTGCCATCCGCGACTACTATCGTGCCTTTGAGCAACGGTCTCGCTGGCTCCGGGACGAACTCGTTGTTGGCCTAGATCTGCGCAGATACGAGAAGCGGCTGATCGAAGAGTGGGATCTCGTCTTCGAAGGTATGCGCGATGAACTCGGGACGGCCGACAGATCAGGCCAAAGAAGAGGCCGCTCGCTCCGTTCTCAAATGGGCGGAACTGGCATCCGTACTCATTCGCCCCAGCGTGACTGAGCCGTTTGTTTGCCGCGGATCACTGCATATGCTGGCCGATGAGCTCCGAGTCGGTTGGCATCCCGAGTTTCGTGATCGATTGGCTCACCTGCTCGCCGGGGAGGAGGGCGCAGCATGACGGCTTGGAACGAGAGGTCGCGTGAAGAACGAACGCTCGTAATCGGGGCTACTGCGCGAACCTCCTCTGGCATGCTACACGAGGGCACGCTTCGTTTGGCGCAACCGCCCTCGCGTTTGAGGAGGCCTTCCTCGTTCTGCCGCTCGTGCTGGATCGCCGCACGCGCGAAGCGTTGCCGCGAGATACCCGAACGTCCTTGGCAACGTGGCTGGAGGGCGACGCGCTTGCTCGTGGGCGAATAGCTTCCCGCGCACAGCTTCTCGCTGAGTTCACTAAGGAAGCACTCTTGTTCGGGGGTGTTCACGGTCTCTTCTCGATCTACGAGGGTCAGGTGGTCGGCGTAGACGGCTGGAGAAAGTCGGTTCGCAAGTCGCTGCGTGGTTCGAGCGACGAAGTGCGGGAGACCGTGAAGAAGGCTGAATTCGTGGGCAAGTGGTTCGCTCATGCTGGCGCTGCCGCGACGGTTCTTGCCCTAATAGGAGTGCGGCCATGAGCGTACAGATCCTCGGAATTGTCGTGTTCAGCCACGACGGGAGGGCGCGCGAGCTACCTCTTCAGCCTGGGCGCGTGAACGTTGTTACGGGCATCTGAGACTGGGAAGTCTGCGACTCGTCGACATTGTCGACTACTGCTTTGGTGCCAGCCAGTGTAGAGATCCCCGAAGGGCCGATTCGTCGCTGCGTGTCGTGGTTCGGTGTTCGCCTCCAGCTCGACAGGGGGCAGGCATTCATAGCCCGTCGATGCCCAGACCCGCGAGCCCAATCCAGTGAAGATTGCTTCGTCGAGCTCCGCGATGAAGTCTCCACCCCTGCAGCGAACGCGCTCAGACAGACCACGAATACCAAGGGGCTTGTCAGCCTGCTGTCGAACTTGTCCGGGATCAGCGACAACATCCACGAGCCTCCGGCGGGTCAGATTCGGACTCCGCTTTCGGCCACGGTCAGGCATGCCATCTCATTCTGCTTTCAGCCTCAGGACGAGATCATTCGGCGCCAGCAGCTCTTCCATGGCGCTGCTGACAACTTCGTGGCCCAAGGCTTGAAGGACGTTCTCCCCTACTTCCTTGGTGCGGTTGACGATGAGTACGTTCGAAAGCGTGAGCAGCTGAGGCGCCTTCGGGAGCGGCTACGTGCCGTGGACCGCCAGAGACTCCGAGCTGCGAGCCTGCAAGGTGATGGCATCAGCAAGGCCGCGACGCTGCTGCGCTCAGGCGAGAGACGCCGGCCTAACTGCTGCCATCGCACAGACCTGGGAAGACACAGTCTTAGCGTTGCAGGATGTATCCAAGGTACCGGTTGAACGGCCGCAGCGGCATCACCTTCCACTGAGGCGAACACCGAGTACACGCGGTTGAGCGACGAGCGAAATCAGCTGCTTGAGCAACAGAGACGGCTACGAGACGAGATCGGGGCCGCCCGGGCGTTTGAACGTGATGAGAAGGGCTTCTCCCGTGAGGCCAATGAACAGCGCGCGCGGCTTGTCTCCATCGGCATCTTCGAGGGACAGGAGCCAGGGCACGCATGTCCCCTGTGCTCACAGTCCCTGGGTGGTTCTGCGTCAATTCCTGGTGTGGAGGCCCTGCGGACGGCACTGACCGACGTCTCTACGCGGCTTGAGTCAGTCACTGAGCTCGCCCCAGGTGGAAAAGGCCATCGCCGAGATCGAGGGACGACTTCAAGGCGTTCATGCTGAGCTGGCAAAGAACCGCGCCGAGATGGAGGCCGTCCGACGTTCCAGCGAGCAGCTTCAGGACCTCCGCGATGACGCAGCGAAGCGTGCGCTCATCCTTGGCAGGGTGTCGCTCTACCTGGAGAGCTTGCCCGAACTGCCAGACTCGAAGAAGCTAGAGGAGCAGGCCGAGCTGCTTCGGAGCCAATGCGCCGCGCTCGAAGAAGAGCTTAGCAACGAACGGGTGAAGGAGCGCATCGAGTCGATCACCTCGATCCTCGGATGTCGCATGACAGACTGGGCGCGCGAGCTGGATCTCGAGCATTCGAAGTATCCGTTACGGCTCGACATCAAGAAGCTGACCATTGTTGCCGATACTGCAGACGGCCCTGTCCCCATGGACCGTATCGGGAGCGGTGAGAACTGGGTCGGCTATCATCTCATCGACGTCTCGCGCTGCACGAGTGGTTCACGCAGCGCGACCGGCCGGTGCCACGGTTTCTTTTCTTGGATCAGCCGTCGAAGTCGAGTTCCCGCCTGAGAAGGATGTAGACGGATCGATGGCCATGATCGGGGAGGATGATCGGCATGCCGTGTCACGGATGTTCCGTTTCGTCTTTGACGTGGTCGCCGGCATTTCCCCGGGCTTCCAAGTCATCGTGACCGAGCACGCCGACATCAACGAAGAATGGTACCAGAGCGGCGTCGTGGAGAGGTGGCGCGGTGGGTTCGCTCTGATTCCAGAAGATTGGCCTCGGCGGGAAGAGCGAAGGTGAACAGAAGATATACTAATAATGCGTGCACCTATCAACAGCAAGCATCGGACGGTGGACCTCCACCACTCCAGTGGACACACATCGATAACTTCCCAAAAGGTGAGAGCATGCCTGAGGGTCTCGATAATTTGGCATTTTGCTTTTTCAAGCTTTTCGCCCAATACGAATATGCTCTGAAAGCGATGCAATACGCGCGTAGCGGAGTAGGCGGTCAAGCTGAACCTGAATGGGATAGGTTCTCGAACGAAATTGGTGGCTTGGTTCTAGACGAACCGAACGGGAGTAATTACAAGACGCCATCATATTATCTCTTTGCCCACCCGCCAAAGAAGCAGATCTTGAAAGACCAGGTTCTGTCTTGGCAGGTCGTGAACACTCGAAGAACGTTCTCCTCAGATTCTCCTCTCTCACATTCGGCGGGTAAGAAACAATTTATATCATGGTGGTAAGTTTAACGGTCGCTGGGGTCTTCGATCCGCACCTTAGCGAGGAACCTGATTAGGAAATCGCTGTTTATTCTTCAGGCTTTACAGGAGCAACATGATGAACTGGCATAGGTCATCCATGGCAATCATGCCGAATAATGTCATTAAGGAAACGCTGCATAAATCCCGCTGGAGCTGCCTGAGCGCGCCTGGCGGGGTAAAATGGCACTCTCCTTGTCGCTGCCTGATACGAGCTATCCGATGAAGCAGATCTCGTTTGCCCAGGCTGAGCACCAGAACAAGAAGAAGGTCACCCGCCGGGAGCGGTTCCTGGCCGAGATGGATGCCTTGGTGCCATGGCAACGCCTGATCGAGGCGCTGTCGCCGTCTTACTTCCCGAACTCGGCGGGCAAGCGGGGTCGTCCGCCCATTGGCTTGGAACGGATGCTGCGTATCTACTTCCTTCAGCAGTGGTATGCGCTTGCCGATGAGGCGCTGGAGGATGCCATCTACGATAGCCAGGCCATGCGCGACTTCGTCGGTATCGACCTGGCGATCGAAAGCGTGCCTGACGCCACGACGCTACTGCGGTTCCGCCACCTTCTCGAGAAACATGCCCTGACCCAACGGATCTTCGAGGAGATCAACGCCAGCCTGGCTGACCAGGGGCTGTTCATGCGCGAGGGCACCATTGTCGATGCCACCATCATTGCCGCCGCGCCGTCCACCAAGAACAAGGCCAAGCAGCGTGACCCCGAGATGAAGCAGACCCGAAAAGGGAATCAATGGTACTTCGGCATGAAGGCCCATATCGGTGTCGATGCGGTGACCGGACTGGCGCATACCGTCGTGGGCACCTCGGCCAACGTGGCAGATGTCACGATGGCGGAGCACCTGGTGCGAGAGGCGGATAAGCGGGTCCACGCCGATGCCGGCTACATCGGGATGGGCAAGCGCCTTGGTGAAGACAATAACGTCGAGGATTCTCGCTGCTGTATCGCTGCCAAGCGCGGCGCCATCAAGAAGATGGAAGACAGCCCGATGAAAGAGCTGCTGCTGAAGATCGAGAAGACCAAGTCCAGCATGCGTGCCAAAGTCGAGCATCCGTTCCACGTCATCAAGAATCTGTTTGGCTACCGAAAGGTGCGCTATAAGGGGCTGGCCAAGAACGAGGCACAGCTGTTCAGCCTGTTTGCTCTGGCCAACCTGGTGCTGGCGAAACGATGTGAAGGACGAATTGACGGGGGTAGTGTGTCTTGAATCTGGCCTGGCAGCCGGATAACCCGGTTGCCAGGCCAGACAGGCCACCTGAGGTGGTCAGAAAACAACCGCTGAGGCGTCAAATTTGCCGCGCTGGGCGCTTGAGCCGGCCAGAGTCGAATTGTTCAGCGGTTCCTTAAGTCTTTTCCAAGCTGGTAAGCCTGCCAGCGGACGTCCCTGACGGTACGCCGCTGCGCTCTGCGCTATATCAGCTCATGCGAATTAATGCTTTTGGCCGAATACAGTCAGTTTTTAGTGAGTTGCCGAGCCTTGTCCGGTTTTTTTCTGAGTAATCCGAGATGTTATGGCGTCGGGCTACAATCCAAAGCAGTTCCGTTAGATGGCCACTACCCTTGACGCCTAAATGTCCTCGTGCCATTGCGCGGCGTGCCTAGCGCCAGAGCCTCGAGCAGCATCAGCTTCTGTGTTTCGGTGCGCGAGGCGAACACCAAGGCCTCGGTGGCGGAGCCAATGCGTGGGTACCACCGGCCTGTCCGTCTGACCCACTGGATAGCCGGGTAGATCAGCGTCACCGAGTGGCCCAGTCGCTCCAGGACACTGCAGAAGCTGATGAGGAAGGTGGAGGCGCCGCTCACCCTCGGCAGGTAGACGCCCGAGATCATCAGGATCTTCAAGGTGCGAACTTGTTCGCCCGAGGCCTTGTTGGCGTGATGGGGAGGCGAAGTGAGCGCTCGCTGCGCCTCGAACTCGGTTTGATGGTGCCGGCTCGGCGAATTGCTCCTCGCCCGTTGCTTAAAGTCTTCCTCCTCTACTGCGCCAAGCGGTTGTGGCTCGGGCATGTCGGCAGGCGCCTCTGGAACGCTTCCTTGGCCTGGCGCGCCAGCGTGGCCGCGATGTGTCAGGCTGTTTTCTTGGCACAGCCGAGAAGCCGCTGCTCTGGCAAGGGGCCAAGGCGTTCTGTCGCTACGCAATGAACCCTGGTGGCCGAGACGAGTCTGCCGCGGTAGGCCAATGTCGTAAGGAGAAGCCCGATGTCCGATCTACCACCGCTGAAGGTCTACTATGACGGTGCCTGCCCCATCTGCCGGCGGGATCGCGCCCGCTACGAACGCTGGGCGGGTGAGGCCGGTGACCAGGTGGCGTGGTGCGATGTGAACGCGCACCAGGAGACACTGCGCGAGAAGGGCGTCGACCCCCAGTCGGCGCTGCTCTCCCTGCACGTGGAAGAGGAGGGCGGGCGCATCCGCGAGGGCATCGATGCCTATATCCTGTTGATGCGTCGGGTGCCGCGCCTCAAGCCCCTGGCCTGGCTGATCGGCCTGCCGGGGCTCAAGGAAGCCCTTCGCTGGTATTACGATCGTTGGGTGCGCCGGCGCCTGGCGCGAGAGGGGCGCATGCCCGAATGACCCTCCTGCGGGGCGCTGCTAGGATGAGGGAAATCGTCACTCGCGGGTCGCGTGGCCCAACAGACTGGCGTTCGCTGCAAGGAAGACCGTCATGACGACCCCCGATGCCACCCGGCCGGAAGCCTTGGACGATACCCTCTCGCCGCTCTCGCTCAAGCGGGTCGGGATCGATACCTACCGCGAGAACGTGGCCTACCTGCATCGCGAGTGCGACCTCTATCGCGCCGAGGGCTTCCAGGCGCTCTCCAAGGTGGAGATCCGCGCCAACGGTCAGCGCATCCTGGCGAGCCTCAACGTGGTAGATGATGCCGCCATCGTTGATGCTGAGCAGCTCGGCCTCTCCGAGGATGCCTTCGAGGCACTGGATGTGGCGGAGGGCCATCCGGTGAGCGTCTCCCAGGCGGAGCCCCCGGCCTCGATTCCCGCCCTGCATCGCAAGCTCGCCGGCGAGCGGCTCTCCCGGGAAGACTTCCTGCACATCATCCGCGACATTGCTGAGCTTCGCTATTCCAAGATCGAGCTGACGGCTTTCGTGGTGGCCTGCGATCGCGGCGAGCTCGACCGCGAGGAGGTCTTCTACCTCAGCGATGCCATGAGCCGGGTGGGGCGCCGCCTCGACTGGCACGAGCATCCGGTCGTCGACAAGCACTGCATCGGTGGCATCCCGGGGAATCGCACCTCGATGCTTGTGGTGCCAATCGTTGCGGCCCACGGCCTGCTGTGCCCCAAGACCTCGTCGCGGGCCATCACCTCGCCCTCAGGCACCGCCGATACCATGGAGGTGCTGGCCAATGTCGACCTGCCCTTCGACGTGCTGGGCGACATCGTGCGCACCCATCGTGGCTGCCTGGCGTGGGGCGGCACCAGCGAGCTCTCGCCGGCCGACGATGTGCTGATCTCGGTTGAGCGCCCGCTCTCCATCGATTCGCCGGGCCAGATGGTTGCCTCCATCCTCTCCAAGAAGGTGGCCGCCGGTTCCAGCCACCTGCTGCTCGATCTCCCCGTGGGGCCCAACGCCAAGGTGCGTTCCATGCCCGAGGCACGACAGCTGCGCCGGCTGTTCGAGTTCGTGGCCGGATGCATGGGGCTGACGCTGGACGTGGTGATCACCGACGGCAGCCAGCCGGTGGGGCACGGCATCGGCCCCGTGCTGGAGGCCCGCGACGTGATGCGCGTGCTTACCAATCACCCCGAGGCACCCATGGACCTGCGCCTGAAGGCACTACGCCTGGCTGGGCGGATGCTGGAGTTCGACCCGGACGTGCGCGGTGGGGCCGGCTTCGGCATCGCCCGCGACATCCTCGACGACGGCCGCGCGGCCGAGAAGATGCAGGCGATCATCGAGGCCCAGGGCGCCAGGCCCTTCAACCCGGACAGCCCGCCGCTGGCCCCCCACAGCTTCGAGGTGCTGGCCGTGGCGGACGGCGTGGTCACCGGGATCAACAACCTCAAGCTGGCGCGCATCGCCCGCCTGGCCGGTGCCCCCAAGGCGGCCGGCGCGGGGGTCGATCTGCTCAGGCGCATCGGTGACCCGGTCACCAGGGGGCAGCCGCTCTATCGCGTGCATGCCGCCTATCGCAACGAGCTGACCTTCGCCCATCAGTCCACCGAGCGGGATCCCGGCATCGCCATCGGCCGGCCCGACGAGATCGTAAGGCTCAACGTCGAGTTCTGACCAGGGAGGTTCGATGACGCGCGCACTGGTGTATTTTCCCGACGAAGAGGCGCCCGCGAGGCGCCTCGCCGAGGCGGCGGATCTGCCCGCCCAGGCGGTGGAGCGCCACCGTTTCCCCGACGAGGAGCTCAAGCTGCGCCTGCCCGTTGCCGAGAACGGCGCGTTCCCCGATACCCTGGTGCTCTATCGCAGCCTCGACCGGCCCAACGACAAGCTGATCGAGCTGCTGCTGCTGGCGCGACACGCGCGCCGGCAGGGCGCCAGGCGCCTGGTGCTGGTCGCGCCCTATCTCGCCTACATGCGCCAGGACATCGCCTTCCACCCCGGCGAGATCGTCAGCCAGACCATCGTCGGCGGCTTTCTCGCCGACCTGTTCGACGCCGTGATCACCGTTGACCCGCACCTGCACCGCATCGAGCGCCTCGACCAGGCGATCCCCCTTGAGCACGCCATCGCGCTCTCCGGCGCGCCGCGCCTGGCCGAGCTGATTGCCGAGAAACGCCATGCGCCGCTGCTGATGGGGCCGGACGAGGAGGCTGGGCAGTGGGTCCGCCAGGCGGCCGAGATCACCGGCTTCGAGGCCGGCACCTGTCGCAAGACCCGTAACGGCGACCGTAACGTGCAGGTCGAACTGCCGGCTCTCGAGGTGGTCGGCCGTCAGGTGGTGCTGATGGATGACGTGGCAAGCTCCGGTCACACGCTCGCCCGTGCCGCCGAGGCGCTGCTTGCTGCTGGTGCGGCGTCCGTGGACGTGGCGATCACCCACGCGTTGTTTGCCGGCGATGCCCTGGCGGTGATCCAGTCGGCCGGCGTCGACAAGGTCTGGAGCACCGACTGCATCGCGCACGAGAGCAATGCCATCGCCATGGCGCCAGTGTTGGCAGAGGCACTCGCTTCGCTCGGCTAGCGCTGCCCAAACGCCGCAGGGCGGGCCTCAAGGCCCGCCCTGCTGGAGGCGTTCACTCGCGGGTGCGGGGTTACTTTTCCTTCGTTTCGGGCTTGTCGCTTCCCTGGTGCGTCAGCGGCCCGGCCTGGTCCAGACGCGGATGGTTGTCGCGGAACTCCCGGTGCGGGTCCGGCAGGGCATCCAGCGCCTGCACGGTATGGGTGATGGCATGGATTGCCGCGATCACGTCCTTGGTGTAGCCGGTCTCGGAGATGGTGTGCATGTTGCGGATCGGGAAACCGATAGAGGTCGCGGCGCAGTCCACGGCGGCGAGCACCCCGGCCATGCCGTCTGTGCCGGTGTCCACCCCGACGATGTCGCGTTGCATGGGGATGCCATGTTCCCGGGCAGCGGTCTCGACGATTCGGTTGAGCTGTTCGCTGGCGATGGCGCCCACCGACATGGTGAATCCCTTGCCCATTTCCAGCGGCTGCATGCGCCTATCGCCGATCCCCGGTGCGGCGACATAGTCGTGGTTCACGTCCACTGCGATGATGGCGTCGGGCTGCAGCTCACCGGCCATCACGCGGCTGCCGTAGCGGCCGATCTCCTCGTAGCTGGCGATGGTGAATAGCACGCGCACCTGCTTGGTGCCGCCCGCCTCGGCAATCAGCCTGGCGACCTCGGCGGTGGCGAAGCAACCCAGGCCGTTGTCCAGGTAGGCGCCGTAGAAGGTGTCCGGGCTGAAGCCTGGGCGGATGGGCCGGTTGAGGATGATCGAATCCCCAGTTCGCACGCCCAGGTTCTCCACCTGCTGCTTCTTGTTCTCGCCGTGGATCTGCAGGTCGAGGTAGATCTGCTCCTTCTTGATGCCCTTGTCGCCCGAGCGCTGTTCGGGGTCGGAAAAGTGGATGGCGCCCAGCGCTTCCACGGTGCCGCCCTCGATGCGCCGGTAGCTGCCGGGCGCCTTGGGGTCCTCGCTGAACAGCGTGACCTCGTGGCCGATCAGCACGCCTGGCAGGAAGGAGTCGGTATTGATCCAGATCTTGCCGTCTTCACTGATCGAGCGGACCTGCATGCGAATCTTGTCGGCATGACCGATGATCATCACCTTGAAGAGGTCGTCGCGGCCCGGGTGGGTGTCCAGCACCACGCCGGCGTGGCCCATGAACTGCTGCAGTTGCCAGTCCGCGGGAGCGAAGCTCTCGAAGTGGGGCTTGAGCACGCCGTAGGTCATGGCGGCCTCGAGCCCTACCGGGCTGGGTGCCGACAGGATGCGCCGCATCAGGTCGAACTGCGGGTTGGGCATGGGGCTGTTCCAGGGCTTTTGCGTATCACTCATGATGTTCTTTCTCGCTCGTTCTGGTCGTTGTCAGGAAGTAGTCGATGGGAAATAGTCAGTAAGAATCACTGAAAAGAAGGGGGAAGGCGCCTCAGCGTCGGCGGCGCATCCAGTAGCGCCGGCCCATGGGGCCCGGGCGTCTGATGACTTCTGCAGGCGCCTGGCCCTGATCATCGAGAGGATGATGCAGGGAGGGTTCCGGGGTCTCGTCGACGCTCATCAGCCGGCGAACGCGCTCGTCTGTCGGCGGATGGGTTTTCAGCCAGTCGAGCCCCGCCGGCGGGTGGCGGCCGAACAGCGTGGCTAGCCAGCGCCCTTGGTAGCGTTCCAGCACGTTCAGCGCCGAGGCCAGCCCTTCAGGATCGCCTGTCAGGGCCACGGCATCCAGATCGGCGGTGTACTCGCGGTTGCGGGAGAGGGCTAGCTGAAGCAGGGTGCTCAAGCTGGGTGATAAGGCTACCACCAGCAGCAGTCCCCAGGGTAGTCGAACGTCACCGGCCAGAATCATTGGCACCATCAGCAGCAGACTGATCTGCAGCACCGTGGTCAGCCACAGGGTCAGGCGAGTCATGGCCGCGGCCATGGACATCACTCGTGTATCACCATGACGTAAGTGACTCACCTCGTGGGCCAGTACGCCGGTCAGCTGGCGCAGCGTCAGGGTGCGCAGCAGGCCGTCGGTGACGGCGATGCCGCCATCGTCGCGGGTGCCCACGGCAAAGGCGTTGAGGTCCGGCGAGGGGGCATAGAATAGCTGTGGGGGTTGGGTGAGGCCGGCACGTTGGTAGAGGGTTTCGAGCAGCCGGTAGAGCTTAGGCGCCTGGTGACGGTCGAGCAGGCCAGCTCCGGCCTCGGCGAGCACGTAACGGGCCGGTACCCAGCTACCGGCGAGGGCCACGGCCACCACGATGCCCAGACTCACCACGATCCCCAAGCCGCCGGCCAGCAGATAGCCGGGCACCGCCAGCACCAGTGCCAGCCCTCCCATGATCAGCAGGGTCTGCAGGCTGTTTTTAATCCGGCTGCGCCAGAGTCGTTGTGTTCCTGTCGGCATGGGCCGCTCTTTGCCGTGGTCAGCCGTGCAGCCGGTGCAGGCTGTCGATCAGCCGCCGGCAGATGGCGTCCAGCTTTTCCCTCTGTTTCTCGTCTCGCAGTTGGCCGTCCTCGTCGAAGGCATCCGCGGCGCGGGCTACGGCGAGCTGGTCGGGCAGCACCGTCACACCAATGTTGGCTAGCAGCTGGCGGGCCAGCGCCAGGCTGCGGATGCCGCCCAGCCCGCCGGGCGAGGCAGACACCAGCGCGGCCAGCTTGCCCTCGAACAGTGCGAGGCCGCTCTCGCCCTCGTGGGGGCGGGTCAGCCAGTCCAGGGTGTTCTTGAGCAGCGGGGTTATGAAGCCATTGTACTCCGGCGAGGCGATCAGCAGCCCATCATGGTCGGCCAGGCCGCGACGCAGCACCAGGGCATTTTCCGGCAATCCCTGCTCGGCCTCCAGGTCGCCATCGTAGAGCGGCATGGGGTGGTCGCGCAGGTCGATGAAGGTGGGCCGGCCACCCAGCTGCTCGATGCGCTCGGCAGCCAGGCGCGCCAACGCCTTGTTGTACGAGCCGGTACGGCTGCTGCCGGCAAAGACCAGAATACGGGGATGGGGTAGGCGATCCGTCATGTAGTCTCCTTTGATTGCCTCTCTCTCGACACCTTGGGGCCCGGCGGGTTCACACGCTGATGGCCAGTCGAGGCGGCAAGATCAGGCGGGGTGGGGCAGGTGGTCGGCGAGCTTGCGGCGCAGCGGCTTCACGGCAAGGCCCGTCAGCACGATCAGCCCCAGCCATTCGATCCATGCCGGTAGCAGCTCGCCTACTTCCTCGATCTGGCGGGTAATGTCGAGTTTCCACCAGCTTGCCACGGCATCCACGCCCAGTCCCAGCAGCACCGCACTCACCATGATACCGACGAGATAGGCCACCAGGCCATGGTTGCCCATCTCGCGGCGAAACACGCCCAGGGTGGCCAGGCTGGTGACCGGTGCGGCGATCAGGAAGACCAGCACGGTGCCAGGCGAGACACCGGCCAGCAGCAGGCCGGCGGCGATGGGCGTGGCGGCGGTGGCGCACATGTACAGCGGTATCCCGATCACCGCCATGATCAGCATGGCCCCCAGGCCGCTGCCCAGCTCGGCGAGCTGCTGTGGCGGCACCAGGGCGATCAGGCCGCCGGCGACCAGCAGGCCCACCAGCAGCCAGAGGCTGATATCGTCGAGGATATCGGTGAAGGCATAGCGCAGCCCGCCGGCCAGTCGGCCGGTGAGCCCTGCCTCAGCAGTCTCGGCAGGGGCGTCCTGCGCCTCGTCACAACCGCTGCTGCAGCAACTATCGCAGTCGGGCTCGTCCCGTGGCGCGCCGCTGGCCGGCTCGCTGCTTGCAACGGTGCGGCCTACCAGCAGGCCGGTGACGATGGCGGTGAGAACCGCGCTCGTCGCCCGGGCCACGGCCATGAAGGGACCGAGCAGGGCATAGGTGATGGCCATGGAATCCACGCCGATGCCCGGGGTGCCGATCAGGAAGGCGGTGGCCGGGCCGCGCGAGGCGCCGCCGCGATACATGGCCAGCGCCGTGGGGATGGCTCCGCAGGAGCAGAGCGGCAGAGGAGCGCCGATCACCGCCGCGCGGGCGATGCTACCCAGCCCCTGGCCCCCCACCCAGCGCTGGAGCAGGGCTTCGGAGACCAGGGCCTTGATCAGCCCGGCCATCACCAGCCCCAGCAGCAGCCAGGGGGCCGCGGAGAGGGCAACGGCCAGGATGGCGTTCAACAGGGACATGGGCGGACTCCTCAGGGGGGTGCCCTATTCTGTGGCCGCCGGTTACCCGTCCGTCAAGCGTGTCGTGTCTCGGGAGCGTGAGAATGTCGGCTGTGCCAAGCTGGAAGCATCATGAATGAGGCAGCGAGGTGAGCCATGAACGACCGGCGGCGGGAGGCGCTGGAGCACGAGCATCGCCCGGAGGTGATCGAACGGCGGCTACGTGCCCCTTCACGGCTCCGGCATCTGCCCGATGCCATCCTCGGCGGCATCGACGGCTGCGTGACCACCTTCGCCGTGGTCTCCGGGGCCTTCGGCGCGGGGTTCTCTTCCACCGTTGCGCTGGTGCTGGGTGTTGCCAACCTGCTGGCGGATGGCTTCAGCATGGCGGTCAGCAACTACGAGGCGATCCAGGCCCAGCGCGAGCATGTCGAGGGGGTGCGTCGCAGCGAGAACCACCATATCGACGAGGTACCTGAGGGCGAGCGCGAGGAGATCCGCCAGATCTTCCAGCGCAAGGGCTTTACCGGCGAGACCCTGGAGCGGGTGGTGGAGACCATCTGCAGCGACCGCGAGGTGTGGGTGGAGACCATGGTCTCCGAGGAACATGGCCTGCAGACCGTGGGATTGAGCCCGCTGCGCTCGGCGCTGGCTACCTTCCTCGCCTTCCTGGTGGTGGGCGTCATGCCGCTGCTGCCCTATGCGATCCCCGGGCTGGATACCACCCGGCAGTTCCTGGCGAGCCTGGCGGTGGCCGGGCTGATGTTCTTCCTGATCGGCATGGGCAAGAGCCTGGTCTACCAGCAGCCGGTGCTGAAGTCGGGGCTGAGGACCCTGCTGATCGGCGGCGCCGCGGCGGGGCTGGCCTTCCTCACTGGCCACCTGGCGCAGGCGCTGTTCGGTGTGGGCTTGTAGCTCGGCTCCGGACAGGTTGAATCGCGGGGTTGCGTTGGCTATGGCAACCCACTGGCCTCTCGAGGCACTCAGGTGCTGTGCGAGGGCGAGCGGGACTGGCTGGGCCTCTCTGCTGGCAAGCTCGGGCGAGGGCAGCGTAGGCTAGGTCACACCGTCACGCAGCAGGGAGTCAGCGAATGGACCGTTTCATGCACGCCGCGTTCGAGGAGGCCCGCCACAGCCTCGAGGAGGGTGGCATTCCTATCGGCTCGGTGCTGGTGCATCGCGGGGTCATCATCGGCCGCGGCCACAACCGTCGTGTGCAGCTGGGCAGCGCGGTGCTGCACGGCGAGATGGATGCCCTGGAGAACGCCGGGCGCCACCCGGGTGAGACCTACCGTGACAGCATCCTCTATACCACCCTCTCGCCCTGTCCGATGTGCAGCGGCGCCATCCTGCTCTACGGCATCCCCAAGGTGGTGATCGGCGAGAACCGCACCTTCCAGGGCGAGGAAGCGTTGCTGAGGGAGCGTGGGGTCGAGGTCGAGGTGCTGCAGGACCCCGAGTGCATCGCGCTGATGGAGGGCTTCATCGCGGCCTCTCCCGAGCTGTGGCACGAGGATATCGGCGAGTAGCGCGGTGTGGCGCCCGCGTCTGACGCGTTGCCGGCTGACCTGTATCAAGGTGGAGGCCAGCTTCAAGAGCGGTGTCTTGGAGCTCTCCTTGCCCAAGCGCAAGAAAGCCAATCGCCGCAAGGTCGAGGTCAAATAACCTTGTTCGCAAGCGGCATGCCGCAGGATGGCATTTCCGGCCCGAGTTGGAGTCACAGGAGTCACAAAGGTGGGACATGAGGCTGTTTGGCTCCTGTCGCGCTTTATCGCCTGTCTTGGTCGGCGTCGAGTGAAACAGCCGAAGCGTCCGTTTCGGTGACGAAGGCACTACGATGGAAGGCCGCCGCGGCCTCCACTTCGGCAAGGCCGCGCAAGCCGGGTTCCGGTGGTTCGTCGCCGGCCAGCACCTTGAGCACCGATCTGACGCCGCGCGCCAGCGATATCAGGTTGTAGCCGCCTTCCAGCACGAAGACCAGCCTTCCCCCGCACTGCTGGCGTGCCAGACTCTGCAGGATGCCGGTCATGGCGGCAAAGCCGTCATAGGAGACATTCAGCGACAGGTCATGGCTGTGGGGGTCGAACCCTGTAGAGACCAGGATCAGGTCGGGTCGGAACCACTCGGCCGCCGGTACCAGAATCTCACGGAAGGCCTTGAGGAAGGCGGCGTCGCCGGCATCGGCAGGTAGGGGAACATTGATGATGGCGCCATCCCCAAGGCCCACGCCGACCTCCTCGAGACTTCCCGTGCCGGGGTAGAAGGGAGAAGCACGGTGGATATCGAAGAACAGCACATCCGGATCCGCCCAGAAGATGTCCTGGGTGCCGTTGCCGTGATGGGCATCCCAATCGATGATCATGACCCGCTGGCAGCCTAGCGCCGCCTGGGCATGGGCGGCGGCTACCGCCACGTTGTTGAACAGGCAGAAGCCGCGGGCGCGCACCGGTTCGGCGTGGTGGCCGGGGGGCCTGACCAGCGCGAAGCTGCTCTCGGCTCGCCCCATTACCACCGCCTCGACGGCGGCGATCGCCGTGCCGGCGGCTACCTCGGCGGCCTCGACGCTGCCGGGTGATACGGCCGTGGTATCCACGTCCAGCCAGGCGCTCTTGCCGCGCAGCTCGAAGATGCTGTCCAGGTAGGAGCTGGTGTGGACGCGCCCTAGCTGCTCGCGAGTTGCCGGCATGCCGGTCTCGAAGGTCACTCCGGGGACCGGTTCGAGTTCCAGCAAGTGCCGGATGGCGGTGAGCCGGGCAGGGTGTTCCGGATACTTCCAGGGCACCCCCAGCCCCGACAACAGTGAGCGGACTCGCTTGTCCATGCGCCCCGGCAGGAAGGGCACCTCGATATCCGGTTCATGGCCCAGCATCCGTTCGTCATAGAAGGCGATCACGCTGTTCAGTTCGGCCACTGTGAAAGCTCCATGTTGTGCAAATTATAAGATCGTGGTGGCTCATGCATCTGACTACAGCATATCAGGGGCTTGGCATCGGGGGTGGAGAACGGTGGCCTGTCATATCAGCGCATGGCGTCGAGCAGGCGTTCCACCGCCAGGAACAGCTGGCGGCGCGGCTGGGCGCCCTCGAGCACGCCGGCGTGCTCCCCATCCAGCGAGAAGCGCAGGCCCGGCACGCCGCCGATACCGAGCTCCCGGGCGGTCTGCTGGTCGGCCATTACCTGCGGGCGGAAGTCGCCCTGCGCCAGGGCCTGGCGCAGGGCCTCGCCATCTAGATCGAGCGTCTGCGCCACGCGGACGAGTGCCTCGGGGTCGGCGAGGTCCAGGCTCTCCTCGAAGAAGCCCCGAAACAGTGCCCAGCGCAGGGCGCTGGTGCACCCGGGATGGGTCGTTTCCTGCGTTTCAGCCCAGGCAGTGGCCTCGTGGGCCAGCCGCGAACGCGGCTGGAGGCGGGGCAGGCGCAGGGTCATGCCGCGCTGCGCAGCCATGGGATAGACGGCGCGCTCCCAGATGTCGTGCAGGTAGTCGCCGTCAGGGTCGAGGGTCGGCTCGGGCTTGGGGCGCAGCTCGAAGGCTCTCCAGCGGATCTCCACCAGGTCGCCGAAGCGCTCGGCCAGGGCGTCGATTTCCGGGGCTTCCAGATAGCAGAACGGGCAGACGTAATCACTGAAGACATCGAGGGTAATGCGCGGTCGGGTCATCGGTTGCCTCCTGTGGCGGTACGGCAGGGCCCGAAAGGGTAACAGCGGCTCATCTGACAGGACATGGCAGGATAGGAGCAGTCGGGTGATGGCCTCATGCCGCCCATTCTCTCCGTCCTGCCAGTGATGTCTCTCCTGAGCCTACCGCCACGGGCGTGCGTCTGCGATGGTGGAACGGCCGCGACCCCGACATCGACGGCAGTGGCCGATGAAGCGCTCGTCCGGATTCATCGAGGTGGTATGGTATTCTCTGGTCACGCTGGAAGAGGACTCCCATGGCCAACGATTCATCCCACAACGCTGCCGCAAATAATGTCTCCCTAGGGGACAAGGTCGCGTTCCTGTCGGATTCCCGGGCTTACGCCGGTTTCGAAGGTGAGGTCGATGTCAAGGAGACCCATATGGCCTGGGTCTTCCTGACGACGGATCGGGTCTACAAGCTCAAGAAGCCCGTTGAGTACAATCACCGTGACTGCCACTTCCTGCGCGACCGTGAGCTGCTTTGCCACGAAGAGGTTCGCCTCAACCGTCGTCTGGCGCCGGAGGTCTACCTCGGGGTGGCAGGGTTGCGGCTCGATGACGACGGTACGCTGGTGCTGGAGGAGGAAGGGCAGGAGGTTGACGAGCAGGTGGTGGACTGGCTGGTCGTGATGAAGCGACTGCCCGAGCACCTCATGCTGGATGTGGCCCTGACGCAGGGCACCGTCACCGAGACACGGATCACCCTGGTCGCCGAGCGGCTCTCAGACTTCTATCAGGGGCTCGAGCCGGTCGAGATGTCGGCAGAAACGTATCTTGACCAGTTCCAGCGCGAACTCGAAAAGAATCGGGAGGTCATCGAGGATACCCGCTTCTCCGTGGCGAGAGAGGGCGTGGCGTTCATGCTCGATCGACTCGACCGTCTTCTGGAGGAGGAGCCCGAGCTGCTGGGGAGTCGTGCTCGCCAGGGACGGATCGTCGAGGGACATGGCGACCTGCGCCCCGAGCATGTCTGTCTCTCCGACCCCCCTGTGATCATCGATTGCCTCGAATTCAGCCGGCCATTGCGGCTGGTTGACCCCTTCGATGAACTGCGTTTCCTGGGGCTCGAGTGCGAGCGACTGGGGGCCGCCTGGATAGGCGAGTGTCTGGTCAGCGAATGTGCAAGACGCCTCCAGGATCGGCCAGACAGACGGCTGCTGGCATTCTACACGGCCTATCGTGCGTGTCTCAGGGCTCGCCTGTCGCTGGCCCATCTGCTCGATCCAGACCCGCGCACGCCGGATAAATGGGAGCCCCGGGCCAGGGAGTATCTGGCGCTGGGGCTACGGGCCTGCCGTGATCTCGACTAGGCCTGGCCCCCGCCGCTGAAGCGGTGACGAGGTCGCCGTCACGCGGGACCCTCGAGCAGTTCGTTGAGCGAGCCATTCTCATGAACGCGCCGGATCGCCTCCGCAAAGAGCGGGGCAGCGCTGACCACTTCCAGGTGCTTTTTGATCACCTCGTCATCGAGGCGGGAGGGGGGGACGGTGTCGGTGACGATCAGCTTGGTCAGTTGTGGATCACTGACCACTCGGTCGGCATCACCGACGAAGAGACCGTGTGCCGCCAGGCCATACACCTGTTTCGCGCCTCGTTCCAGGCAGGCCTCCGCAGCGCGCAGGAGGGTGCCCCCCGAGCTGACCAGGTCATCCACGACCAGCACGGTGGCGCCCTCGACCTCGCCGGTCAGCAGGGTGCCGCTGACCTTGCCTTCGCTGCGACGCTTCTCCATGTAGGCTGCGCCGATCTCGCGACCCAACATGGGCTCCAGCATCTCTTTGAAGCCCTGCGCCCGCTTCACGCCGCCCGGGTCAGGGGAAGCCACCACCACCTTGTCGTCGCCACAGCGCTCGCGCATGTAATCGGCAAACAGGCGGCGTGTGTCGAGGGTATGGGTGAGGCAGCGAAAAGCATTCTGGAAGGCGGCGACATTGTGTACATCGAGCGTCATGACGCCATCGATGTCCATGGCCTCGAGCAGCATGGCCAGATAGCGGGAGGTGAGCGGGTCGCGCGACTTGGTCCGGCGGTCCTTGCGCGCATAGGCCATATAGGGGATCACGGCGGTGACCCGCCGGGCTCCAGCGTCGCGGACGGCGCCCAGGAAGAACAGTAGCCGGCAGAGCCGTTCGTTGACGCCCTGCTCGGGGTCGCCATTGAGGCTCTGCAGCACGTAGACATCTTCGCCACGTACGCTTTCCAGCGGTCGAGCCTTGTGCTCGCCATCCTCGAAGTCGCGTTCCTCGTGTTCGGCAAGCGAGATGCCGAGCGATTGCGCCACCTTCTCGCCAAAGGGACGACTGGCGTTGAGAGAGAATAGTTTCATGTCTTCAGCATAGACGCTGGGGCCCGGCTTTGACGAGCAGGAGGGGTCAGGTGTCGTGAGGTGGCAGGCAGGCAGGCAGGCTCTCGCGCAGCGAGTGAGTCATGATGTCGAGGTATCGGAAACCACCGACGTTCACATCGGCAATGTTGTCTGTCTGCATCAGGATCACCTGGTCGCGCGTCAGCGGTTGGCCGGGCAACCAGACGGCCAAGGCTGCCACCAGCCGCCAGGCGAGGAAGGGAACCGGCACCAGCGGCCGCTCGCGGCGCAGGTGGGCGAGCAATGTCTCGAGGATCTCGCGGTAGCTCAGCACGTCGGGCCCGCCGAGCTCGAACAAGCGTCGTCCCGGGGCCGAGCGGCCCGCAAGTACGGCGATGGCCCTGGCGACATCCACCACGTGTACCGGCTGTAGTCGGGTCGTTCCGCGACCGAACAGCGGGATCAACGGTAGCCGGGTGAGGCCTTCTAGGCCGGTGAGGAAGGCATCTCCGGGACCGAACAGCACGCTTGGCCTCACGATGATCGCCTTGGGGAAGGCGTCCAGCACCGCGTCCTCGCCCCGGGCGCGGGCTCTCACGTAGGCCGAGGCCGAGTCATGGCGGGTGCCGATGCCCGAGACCTGCACCAGCCGATCGATGCCGGCTGCCCGAGCCTTGCTGGCCAGTCGCCAGGCTCCCGTTACATGGATGGCCTCGAAGCTGGCATCGCGCGTTTCCACATAGAGGCTGACGGCATTGACCACGGCGCTGGCGCCCTCCAGGGCCGCGGCGAGGCTTTCCTCGTCGCGAATATCGGCGGTGACGAGTTCCACCGGATCCCCGTCCTCGAACCAGGCTGGTAGGGCAGGGTGGCGAGCGGCAATACGCACCCCGCGGCCGGCCTCGACCAACTCGCGGGCGATGGCATCACCGAGAAAGCCGGTGCCGCCGAAGACCGTAACTGGACCCTCGCGCATCATCCCCTCCCTGTGGCCGCTTAACGATAACCGGCCATCAGCTCGCGCACCAGCGGCGTATCGGCATCGCGGTGGGTGGGCAGCTCGAAGCGGGCCCGGGCGATGGTGGTGCGTGAGAGCTCGGCGGTGATCAGCATTTCGCGCGCTTCGGCCTCGGCGAGCAGCTCGCCCCTGGGGCCGAGGATTCGCGAGCCGCCCCAGAAGTGGCTGCCATTTTCCGGTCCGTAGCGGTTGGCCATGATCACCGGTGTGCCATAGGTCATGGCATAGAAGCGTATGTTCAGCGCCCAGTTCTGCTCGTTGGAGAAGTCATCGCTGACGATACCCGAGGCCGAGTTGATCGGTGCGCAGAGCACGGTTGGGCGCGGCAGCAGTGCAGTATGGACCAGTGCCGGATTCCACAGGTCGGCACAGATCAGCTGGGTGGCCGACCAGCCGGGGCGAATCGGCGTATGCGTGAGGTCGCTGCCGTGGGTGAACCACTTGCCCTCTTCGAGGCCGCCGTAGGTGGGCAGGTTCAGCTTGCGATGCACTGCGGTGATCTCGCCGTCCTGGAGGATGGCGAGCGCGTTGTAGTACTCGCCGGGGCTCGCTTCCTCGACGAAGCCCACCACCGTCTGCATCTCGCGGCAGGCCAGTGCCAGCTCACGCAGGCGCGGGTCCTCCAGCGGCATCGCCACCTGCATTACCCGGCTACCCAGCCCGTAGCCGGTGAGCGAGAGCTCGGGGAAGACCAGCAGCTCGACGCCCTGCTCGCAGGCGTCCTGGATAATGTCGAGATGCTGCGCCAGGTTGGCATCCACCTCGCCGAGGGTGGCGTTGATCTGGGCGGCGCCGACCCGGAGTCTGTCCTGATAGTGCATCTCATCCCCCTGGAAAGAGGGAAGGCCGCCCGTGGGCGGCCTTCCTTGCCTACTGCGATAGCCAGCATTATGCCAGCCATGTCGGGGAGCGTCACAGCAGCTCGTTGTTCTCGAGGAAGGTGCGGGCCACATCTTCGATGTTCTCGCGCTCCACGTCGACCCGCGCGTTGAGTTCGGCCATGGTCTCGTCGTCGAGCATCGCCGACAGCTCGTTCATCTGTTCGGCAAGCTCTGGGTTCTCTTCGAGGGTCTCCTGGCGCACGACCGGTGTCAGGGCGTAGGCCGGGAAGTAGTTCTGGTCGTCTTCCAGCACGTGGAAGTTGAAGGCCGGGATACGACCATCGGTGGCGAAGACCAGGCCCACTTCGACGTCGCCGTCACGCAGGGCGGGGTAGACCAGGCCGGAGTCCATGCGCCTGACATCGCCGCGGTCGACCTGGAAGTCATAGGCTTCCTGGAGTGGGCGCCAGCCGTCTTCGCGGGCATAGAACTCCGCGTTCAGGGCGAAGGTCAGGTCCTCGCCGTCATTGACCGCCTGGGCCAGCTCGGAAAGGGTGGCGATGCCGCGCTCTTCGGCATCTTCCTCGCGCATGGCCAAGGCATAGGTATTGTTGGCGTCGGAAGGCTCCAGCCACACCAGGCCCTTCTCTGCGTCGAGCTCCTTGACCCGTGCGTAGGTGTCTTCGGGCGACAGGCGTTCGGTGACGTCGTTGTAGTTGATTAACGAGGTGCCGGTGTACTCCCAGTAGAGGTCGATCTGGCCGTTTTCCTGAGCCTGACGCAGCACGGCAGAGCCCATGCCGGAGCGGTTCTCCACATCGTAGCCAAGCCCCTCAAGGTATTGGGTTGTCATGTTGGAGAGGATCTGCTGCTCGGTGAAGTTCTTGCCGCCAACGGTGATGTCGGCGGCGCCGGCTGTGGTCATGGCACCGGCCAGGGCCAGGCTGGACAGGGTGGTTATCAAGCGTTTCATGAGTGCTTCTCCTTGTGGTGTAACAATAATGTGGCACGGTTCGAACGATCAGGCGCGCGACGGGTTGACCCCGCGTGGCACCACCAGAAACGCGACGGTGGCGATCAGGGCATCGACCACGATCGCCAGCAGGGCGGTGGGAATGGCGCCGGACAGCATCATCACCGGATCGTACAGGTCGATGCCGGTGAAGATCAGCTCACCGAGCCCCCCGGCACCGATCAGGAAGGCCAGTGGCACGGTGCCCACGTTGATGGTCAGGGCGGTGCGCATGCCGGCGAAGATCACGTAGAGGGCGTTGGGCAGCTCCACCCGCATCAGGCGCTGGGTCGACGACATGCCGATCCCGGCGGCGGCCTCCATCAGCGCTGGGTCAACGCCCTTGAGCCCGGCATAGGTGTTGCGGGTGATGGGCAGCAGCGTGGCGACGAACAGGCCGAAGACCGCCGGTACCATGCCGATGCCCAGGAAACTCATGGAGAGGGCCAGCACCGCGAGCGTGGGAATGGTGGTGCCGACGTTGAGTACCTGCATCAGCGATTCCGCCCAGCGCGCCATGCTCGGGCGTGACAGCACGATGCCCAGTGGGATGGCGACCAGGATCGCCAGGCTGCCGGAGATTGCCGTCAGCCACAGGTGCTGGATGGCCAGGTACTGCACATCCGGCAGATAGAAGAGGAAGTCGTCGATGACCCCGCTCGATTGGCTCCATACCCCGGCGGCGAAGATCGCCACCAGCAGGAGTGCGCGCAGGGCCCCGTTCAGGCTCTGGATCGGCATCGGCTCACTCCTTGACGGCGCTGTCGGGATTCCGGGCGGCGGCCTCGCGGGCGCGGAAGCGCGACCCCAGGTGGTGCGTCATGGCGCGCTGGGTGATCTGGCCGCAGACCCGCCCCTGATCATCCACGCAGGGCAGCCAGGTGGCGTCCTGGGAAAACATCAGTGAGGCGACCTTGCGCAGGTCATCGCCCAGGGTCACGGTACCCGGCACGTTCTCGAAGTGGTCACGGCAGTAGCCCTTGGTGGTGCGCGCCTTGGCCCGGGAGATCAGGCCTACCGGTTGGCGCTGGTCGTTTACCATCAGGATGGCGTTCTGATAGCCGTATTCCTCGATGCGCGCGAGTGCCGTCTCCATGGTGTCGCCGGGCGCGACGGTGGCGATCTCGTCGGAGACCACCTCCTGAACCTTGACCAGGTTGAGGCGCTTGAGTGCGCGGTCCTCGCCCAGGAAGGATTCGACGAAGGCGTTCTTCGGCGCGGCCAGCAGGTCGTCGGGTGAGGAGTGCTGCACCAGCTTGCCCTCGCGGAATATCGCCACCCGATCGCCCATCTTGATCGCCTCGTCGATGTCGTGGCTGACGAACATGATGGTCTTCTTCAGTTCCTGCTGCATCTTGAGGAACTCGTCCTGGATCACCGCCCGGTTGATGGGGTCGATGGCCCCGAAGGGCTCGTCCATCAGCATCACTGGCGGGTCGGCGGCGAGCGCCCGGGCCACTCCGATGCGCTGCTGCTGACCGCCGGAGAGTTCGCTGGGGAAGCGCTTGAGGAAGGCGTCGGGCTCCATGGAGATCATCGCCATCAGCTCCCGGGCCCGCTCCTTGTAGCGGGCCTTGTTCCAGCCCAGCAGCTTGGGCACGATCGTGATGTTCTCCTCGATGGTCATGTTGGGGAACAGGCCGATCTGCTGGATCACATAGCCGATATTGCGGCGCAGATCCTGGGTATCCATGTCGGTGGTGTCTTCCCCGTTGATGAACACCTTGCCGGAGGTCGGCTTCACGATGCGGTTGATCATCTTCAGGGTGGTGGTCTTGCCGCAGCCCGAGGGGCCCAGCAGGATGCAGATCTCGCCGTTGGGCACGTCCATGCTGATATGGTCGGCGGCGACCACGGCGCCCTCGGGCGTGTCGAAGACCTTCGTCAGGCTATCGAGTTGGATCATTCGGGTGTCCTTGTCGTCTCGGTCGTCAGGGGCTCGCGATCAGGCGGTGGAGGCGTCGAGCTCCATGCCGCGGGGCGTCAGGCGCTTCTGCACGAAAAGCAGGGTGTAGTCGACGATGATGGCCAGCAGGCTCACCGCCACGGCACCGACGATCAGCTGGCGGGGGTCGGACTGCGAGATGCCGCGGCTGATGAAGGTGCCCAGGCCCCCGGCGCCGATGTAGGCGGCAATCGCCATCACCCCGATATTGAGCACCACGGCGATGCGCACGCCGGCCATGATCACCGGCACCGCCAGGGGAATTTCCACGAAGCGCAGCCGCTGGTTGGGGCTCATGCCGATTCCCCGGGCCGCTTCGCGCAGCGCCGGGTCGACGTTGTTGATGGCGGTATAGGTGTTGCGGATGATCGGCAGCTGGGAGTAGAGCAGCACGGCGATCACCGCCGGCAGGTAGCCGATGCCCTGGCCGATCAGAGAGAGCACCGGGATCATGATGCCAAACAGCGCAATCGACGGAATGGTGACGATGATCGAGGCGGCGTAGAGCACGCTCTGGGCCGCACGCTCGTTCTTGGTGATGGCGATGCCGATGGGTACCCCGGTGAGGGTGGCGATGCCGACGGCCACGCCGACCAGAGAGATGTGCTCCAGGGTGCGCGTGACCAACAGGTCGATGTTGTCCAGTGCGTAAAGAATCAGTTCCACGTCGTTTCTCTCTTGTTAAGCCCCGTCCCTTTGCAAGCATAGCGGTCTGACGGCAACCCTGCGGTGCCGGGCGTAACGGAATCGCGATAAGGGGCGATGGGGCGACGAATTGCCTCATGCGAGATGCCACAGCTTAGCAGAGCGACCTATCTATTTGTTTTTCTGAGAATGACGATGCGCAATGGTAAGAATTGGTAGTGCTGATGCCTGCCACGGTTGGGGAGTTATTCGACTAGCGTATTAAATGAGATTGATTATCGTTATTGTCGTTAACGTCCGTGAACGTGTCGCGATCCGCCCGATTGTGCGCCGGGGCTTCACATCAAAATGATACAGGACTAAAATGGTCCCCAATCGAAACTGAGGGGGTGCTCACCCCCGGGGGGCCAGGCCTTGCTCAAGCTTTCTCGGCTGACCGACTATGCCGCTGTGGTGATGGCGCAAATCGCCCGTCACCCGGAGCAGCCTCATGCCGCCGCGGAGCTTGCCGAGGCGGTCCAGCTGCCCCATCCCACAGTCAGCAAGACGTTGAAGATGTTGGTGAGAGCCGGGCTGCTGGAGTCGCGCCGAGGCGCCCAGGGGGGATACTCCCTGGCACGTCCCGCGTCACGGATCACCGCCAGCGACATCATCTCCGCCATCGAAGGGCCGGTGGCGATGACCGAGTGCAGCCAGGCCGATGGCGAATGCGATCTTGCCGCCACCTGCGGAGTTGCTGACAACTGGCAGCGGGTCTCATTGGCCATTCGCACCCTGCTCGACAGCGTCACCCTGGCTCACCTCGCCGACACCAGCCCGATCAAGTTGCCGGTGCAGCTGCCCATTCAGAGCGTGAGTCTGGCCGCCGAGGCCTGACGCACCCGAGCATTTCACTACCCGAGGTGAGCCTTGCTCGCCGACCCAACCGCCCGGGAGGGGATACATCATGGCAAGTCAGGAAATGGAACAGCTTGTCCGTCGCGAGTACAAGGAAGGTTTCGTGACCGACATCGAGAGCGATACGGTACCGCCGGGTCTGGATGAGAGCACCATTGCCTTCATCTCGAACAAGAAGGGCGAGCCCCAGTGGATGCTGGAGTGGCGCCTCAAGGCCTACCACCAGTGGCTCAAGATGACGTCGCCCTCCTGGGCGCACCTGGACTACCCGCCCATCGACTACCAGGCGATCTCCTACTACAGCGCACCCAAGCGTGACGAGGACAAGCCCCAGAGTCTCGACGAGGTCGATCCCAAGCTGCTCGAGACCTACGAAAAGCTGGGCATTCCCCTGCATGAGCGCGCGGCCCTGGCCGGCGTGGCAGTTGACGCCGTCTTCGATTCCGTCTCGGTGACCACCACCTTCAAGGAGAAGCTGCACGAGGCGGGGGTGATCTTCTGCTCCATTTCCGAGGCGATCCGCGACTACCCGGAACTGGTCAGGCAGTATCTGGGCAGCGTCGTGCCCCAGGGCGACAACTACTTCGCGGCGCTGAACTCGGCGGTGTTCACCGATGGTTCTTTCGTCTTCGTGCCGGAAGGCGTGACCTGCCCCATGGAGCTCTCCACCTATTTCCGCATCAACGCCGCCAATACCGGCCAGTTCGAGCGAACCCTGATCATCTGCGAGAGCCGCGCTCAGGTCTCTTACCTGGAAGGTTGCACCGCGCCACAGCGCGACGAGAATCAGCTGCATGCGGCGGTGGTGGAGCTGGTGGCGCTCGAGGATGCCTACATCAAGTACTCCACGGTTCAGAACTGGTATCCCGGCGACGAGGACGGCAAGGGCGGCATCTACAACTTCGTCACCAAGCGCGGAGACTGCCGCGGCGACCGTTCCCGCATCAGCTGGACTCAGGTCGAGACCGGCTCGGCCATCACCTGGAAGTATCCCTCCTGCGTGCTGCGCGGCAAGCACAGCATCGGCGAGTTCTACTCCGTGGCGGTGACCAACGGCCGCCAGCAGGCCGATACCGGCACCAAGATGATCCACATCGGTGAGGGTACCCGTTCGAGCATCATCTCCAAGGGCATTTCTGCCGGTCGCAGCAACCAGTCCTATCGCGGCCTGGTGAAGGTGGGGCCGCGGGCCAAGGGAGCGCGCAATTTCACCCAGTGTGACTCGCTGCTGATCGGCGATCAGTGCGGCGCTCACACCTTCCCCTACCAGGAAATCGGCAACAGTACCGCCACCGTCGAACATGAGGCGACCACCTCCAAGATCGGCGAGGACCAGCTGTTCTATTGCCAGAGCCGGGGGATCTCCGAAGAAGATGCGGTGAGCATGATCGTCAACGGCTTCTGCAAGGACGTCTTCCAGGAACTGCCCATGGAATTCGCCGTCGAGGCCGAGGCTCTGCTGAACGTCACCCTCGAAGGTGCCGTGGGCTAAGGCGCCGGTGAGGTAACCGTTATCGAGTTCAGCCATTGTGGGAGCTCAATTTAGCAAGCTGGGCTCCCACGAAAACCGTAGCTGCACATACGAATTTATCGAAGTCGCCCTGTCGGCTCGTCAGAATCGAAAAGGTAGTCAACATGCTCGAAGTCAAGGATCTGCACGTCACGGTCGAGGGTTCCGAGATCCTGAAGGGCCTCAGCCTGACCATCAACGCCGGTGAAATTCACGCCATCATGGGTCCCAACGGGGCCGGCAAGTCGACCCTTTCCGCAGTGATCGCCGGCAAGGACGGCTACGAGGTCACCCAGGGTTCGATCACCTTCGAGGGCCAGGACGTGCTGGAGATGGAAGTCGAGGAGCGGGCCCGTGCCGGCCTGTTGCTGGGTTTCCAGTACCCGGTGGAGATCCCGGGGGTGAAGAACATCTATCTGCTCAAGGCGGCGCTGAACGCCCAGCGTGAGGCGCAGGGCCTGGGCGAGATTCCGGCACCGGAGTTCATGAAGCTGATCAAGGAGAAGGTTGCCTCCATGAAGATGGATACCAGCTTCCTGCAGCGTGCCGTCAACGAGGGCTTCTCCGGCGGCGAGAAGAAGCGTAACGAGATCCTGCAGATGCTGGTGCTGCAGCCGAAGCTGGCGATGCTCGACGAGATCGATTCGGGGCTCGACATCGATGCCATGAAGGTGGTCGCCGACGGCGTCAATTCCCTGCGTGCCGAAGACCGCGCCATCCTGTTGGTGACCCACTATCAGCGTCTGCTCGATTATATCGTGCCGGATCGCGTGCATGTGCTGGTCGATGGCCGCATTGCCAAGAGTGGCGATGCCGATCTCGCCCGCGAACTCGAGAGCCGTGGCTATGACTGGGTGCAGGAGGAGACCGCCGCATGAGTGAAGAAGTGCAGAGCGATGTGACACGTTTCCTCGATCGGCTGAATGAACGCGTGGCTGAACGTATCGCCGCCCAGGGCGTCGAGCCGAGCTGGATCGCTGCCCGACGTCAGGCGGGGGCCGCACGCTTCGAGGCGCTGGGCTTTCCCCACCGCCGTATCGAGCAGTGGAAGTACACCGATGTGCGGTCCATTGCCCGCGGTGACTTCCACCTGGCCACGGATGCCGAGCTCTCTCCGGCCACGGCGGCGCGGCTGACCCTGCCCGTGGAGGCCCACCGACTGACCTTTGTCGACGGTGTCTTCGCCCCGGCCCTGTCGCAGCTCGACGACCTTCCCGGGGGCGTGCAACTGGTGCCGCTCTCCCGTGCCCTCGAAGAGAACCACGAGGCGGTGGGCGGCCCGTTGGGCCGGCTCACGGGGGTCGAGTTTTCGTCCTTTGCGGCACTCAACACTGCCTTCATGGAAGAGGGCGCTGTCCTGCGCCTGGCGCCGGGCACCGTGGTGGAGAAGCCGATCATCCTGCAGTTTCTCTCCCGCGCGGGCGAGGTGCCGGTGATGAGCCATCCACGCATCCTGATCGAGATGGCCGGGCGCAGCCAGGCCACGGTCATCGAGCATCATGCGGGCGAGGAGGATGCCGCCAACTTCACCAATCTGGTGGAGGAGATCATCCTCGATCGCGGTGCGATCCTCACTCACTACAAGCTGCAGGAGGCGGCGCTTACCGACCTTCACGTGGCCAGTATCCATATCGAGCAGGCCCGCGACAGCCGCTACACGTCGTTCAACCTGAACCTGGGCGGCAGCCTGGTGCGCAATGACCTGGTGGCCGAGCTCAATGGCCAGGGGGCCGAGACCCACTTCAACGGCCTCTTCTACGGACAGGGCCGCCAGCACGTGGACAACCACACCCTGGTCAACCACAACGCGCCCCACACCTTCTCCCACGAGAACTACAAGGGCATCCTCGACGACCGGGCCCATGGCGTGTTCAACGGCAAGGTGATCGTCAAGCGCGACAGCCAGAAGATCGAGGCCGAGCAAAGCAATGCCAACCTGCTGCTCTCCGATCGCGCCGAGATCGACACCAAGCCCGAGCTCGAGATCTACGCCGATGACGTCAAGTGTGCCCACGGTGCCACCACCGGCCAACTCGATGAGGAGGCGGTTTTCGCCCTGCGCACCCGCGGCATCGACAAGCAGACCGCCCGCGGCCTGCTGACCCTGGCGTTCGCTGGCGAGGTGCTGGAGCAGGTCAATCTCGACGCCATCGCCGAGCGGGTCGAACTGGCGGTGGCGGGCAAGCTTCCCGAGCGCTTCAATCTGGCCGGCCTGGTGGAAACCGCCGCCGCCCTGAACGAGGAGTGAGCCATGGCCAACTTCAGTGACCTGACGCTGGACGTGGCGAAGCTGCGACGCGACTTCCCGATCCTCGACCGGGAGGTACATGGTAAGCCGTTGGTCTACCTGGACAATGCCGCCACCAGTCAGACACCGCGCCAGGTGATTGCGGTGTTCGACGATTACTACGGTCGCTACAACGCCAACATCCACCGCGGGTTGCATACCCTGGCCGACGAGGCCACCGCGGCCTTCGAAGGCACCCGGGAGACGGTACGTGTCTTCCTGAACGCGGAGCAGAATCGCGAGATCGTCTTTACCCGTGGTACCACCGAGGCGATCAACCTGGTGGCCAACAGTTGGGGGCGCACCAACCTGGGCCGCGGTGACGAGGTGCTGATCTCGCAGCTGGAGCACCACTCCAACATCGTGCCCTGGCAGCTGCTGGCCGGTGAACTGGGATTCACCATCAAGGTGATCCCGGTGGACGAGCGCGGTGTGCTGGACATGGCAGCCTATCGTGACCTCTTCACCGAGCGCACCCGACTGGTGGCGGTGAACCATATCTCCAACGCCTTCGGTACCATCAATCCGGTACGCGACATGGCGCGGGTGGCCCACGAGCACGGCGCCCGAATCCTGGTAGACGGTGCCCAGGCCGCCCCCCACCAGGCCATCGACGTGCGCGACATCGATGCCGACTTCTATACCTTCTCCGGCCATAAGGTCTACGGGCCTACCGGTGTGGGCGTGCTATACGGCAAGGCCGAACTGCTCGAGGCGATGCCGCCGTGGCAGGGGGGCGGCGAGATGATCCAGACGGTCTCCTTCGAGACGCCCACCACCTTTGCCGGCATCCCGCACAAATTCGAAGCAGGGACACCGGCCATTGCCGAGGTGATCGCCCTGGGGCGTGCCCTGCAGTGGGTCCAGGGAATCGGCCTCGAATTGATTGGTGCCTGGGAGGCGCGCTTGCTCGAGCATGCCACCGAGAGGGTGCAGAGCCTTGAGGGGCTGCGTGTCCTGGGCACTGCGCCGGACAAGGCGGGCGTGCTGTCGTTCGTGGTCGACGGGGCGCACTCTCAGGACATCGGACTGCTGATCGATCAGCTCGGGGTGGCGATCCGTACCGGCCATCACTGCGCCCAGCCATTGCTGGCGCGGTTCGGGGTGGACGCCACCTGCCGGGCCTCTTTCGCCGCCTACAACACGCCCGAGGAGATCGACGTTTTCGTCGAGGGGCTCGAGCGTGTCATCGGCATGCTGCGCTGAAGCCTATCAAGGAGTGACATGAGCGATATCGAGCAGATTGCCACCCTCCACAAGGGCCAGGAACTGCCCCTGCAGCGGGACGTGGCGGCGATCTCCATTCCCTTCGGTAAGACCGTGACCCTGCCGGAAGACAGCATCGTCAGCGTGATGCAGGCCAAGGGCAGCACGGTCAGCGTGGGCTTCGAGGGGCGCCTCTACCTGATCGAGGGGGCCAACCTGGATGCCCTGGGCCTCGAGGCGCTGCCGCGGCCGACGCTGCCCGAGGATGCCTCGGAGGACGAGATCGAGCAGTTCGTGTGGGACCAGCTGCGAACCTGCTTCGACCCCGAGATTCCGGTGAACATCGTCGATCTGGGCCTGGTCTATGGCTGTCGCATCGAGCGGCTGATCAATGGTGATCGCATCGTCACCATCCGCATGACCCTGACGGCACCGGGCTGCGGCATGGGCGACGTGATTGCCGCCGATGCCCGCAACAAGATTCTGGGTGCGCCGCAGATCAGCAAGGTCCATACCGAGATCGTCTTCGATCCCCCCTGGAGTCGTGAGATGATGAGCGACGAGGCCAAGCTGGAACTCGGGATGTTTTAGCGCCTCCTCCGGGGAGTGTGATGCACCGGCCATTCTGGAAGGTCTTCAAGGCGGTACTGATGTCCCTGGGAGCGCTTGCGCTCCTGGCGGCTTTGCTGTTCGTGTCGGCCAACTTCTATATGCTGGGCCGCACCAAGGGCAAGATTGAGGGCGAGCTGTCGCGCTGTGGCAGCGAGACCGTGGGCATTGTGTTCGGCACATCCCACTGGACGCGCAGCGGCGCGCGAAACCCGCACTTCGAGGGGCGCATGAATGCTGCGGCTAACCTGATCCAGCTTGGGCGGGTCGATCATCTGCTGATCTCCGGAGACAACAGCACCCGCTATTACAACGAGCCTGTGAGCATGTGGCGTGATCTGCGTGGCCGCCAGGTGCGCGACGGGGACATGACCCTGGACTATGCCGGCTTCAGTACCTTTGACACCCTGGCGAGGGCGAGAGACGTGTTCGGTGTGGAGCGGGCGCTGCTGATCACCCAGGACTGGCACCTGCCACGTGCGCTGTTCATCGGCGAGGCGCTTGGATTAGAGGTGACGGGTTGCGCGGCGCCGGAGCGCGCGGTGGCCGGGATTTGGCGACTCAAGTTGCGGGAGTGGGTGGCGCGGGTTGCCACCCTGGGGGATCTCTACCTGTGGGAGCGCGAACCGCATTTCCTGGGGCCGCTCGAACCCCTGCAGATCATGCCTCGGGAGCGTGATCGTCTGTTGCTCCCATCGGGAATGTTCAGGGCTTCGGGCCCTGCTTCTGGAGACGATACAGTTCGCGGATCAGCGCCCGACAGCCCTTCCAGCACTCCTCGATGACCGGCTCCATAGGTTCGGGCAGAGGGTGGGTGAACAGCGTCGAGAGCGCCTGCATCAGTACCCGTTCCTGTTCCAGCAGTTCGCCGATCACCACCTGGCTCTCGTTGCCGACGAAGCTCTTCAACCGGCTCCATAGCCACATGTAGTCGTCGCGTTCGACATCGGCGTCGCGGGGCAGCAGGTTGAGGTGCTTGCGCGACAGCTCCTGGAGCTCGTGCATCGATGTCGCGCGAGCTTCGTAATGGGGCTTCAGGGTGTCGCGCAGCGCGGGTCTCAGGCGCTCCAGATTGTCCTGAAAGTAGTCGATACTGTCGGCCATCGCCTCGAGGGCACTGTCCATCGCCACCTGGCGATTGTCGAGAAACATGAGCGTTCACCTCCTCCGGTGACGCAGATTGTGGGGCTCCCGCTTCCTATTTGCCACCCCCGGGACCCAATAATTTGCCGGCCACCCGTTAGCTCTTAGGCTGAGGAGTCAGCCCTTGGGGCGGGGCGGGATCTTGTGTCGATGGGCGGCATTCTTCTCGAGATGTTCGATGACCAGACCGGCGATGTCCTTGCCGGTAGCCGTCTCGATGCCCTGTAGCCCCGGCGAGGAGTTGACCTCCATGATCACCGGGCCGTGGTTTGAGCGAAGCAGGTCGACACCGGCCACCCGCAGCCCCATGGCCTTGGCGGCGCGGATCGCCGTGGAGCGCTCCTCAGGGGTGATGCGGATCGAGCTGGCGCTGCCCCCTCGGTGCAGGTTGGAGCGAAACTCGCCCTCGGCGGCCTGGCGCTTCATCGAAGCCACTACCTTGTCACCGATCACGAAGCAGCGGATATCGGCGCCCTTGGCCTCCTTGATGTACTCCTGCACCATGATGTTGGCCTTCAAGCCCATGAAGGCCTGGATCACGCTCTCGGCTGCCTGGTTGGTCTCGGCCAGCACGACCCCGATGCCCTGGGTGCCCTCAAGCAGCTTGATGACCAAGGGGGCACCCCTAACCATGGTGATCAGGTCGGGGATGTCGTCCGGCGAGTGGGCGAAGCCGGTGATCGGCAGACCCAGACCCTTACGCGACAAGAGCTGCAGCGAACGCAGCTTGTCGCGGGAACGGGTGATGGACACGTTGTCGTTGAGTACATAGGTGCCCATCATCTCGAACTGTCTCAGCACGGCGCAGCCGTAGAAGGTGATCGAGGCGCCGATGCGTGGGATTATCGCATCGAAGTGTTCGAGTTCGGCGCCCTTGTAGTGGATCGAGGGATGATGCGAGGCAATGCTCATGTAGCAGCGCAGGGTGTCGACCACCCGGGCGGTGTGGCCTCGCCGCTCGGCCGCCTCGATCAGGCGCCGCGTGGAATAAAGGTTGCGGTTGCGGGATAGCAGCGCGATATGCATTCAGGGCTCCAGGGTCGATGGCCGGAAAGGTTCAGGGTTCACCATGTAGAAAGGCTACGCCGGGCGCGACCAGCAGGCGTCGCAGGGCTCGGCGGCCCAGCAGCATGGGATGGCGCATATCGCGCCGGTCGGTCAGGCTTAGCTCCACCGGGAACGACAGGGTGCCCAGTTGCATCATCGTGCGGATCACGAAGCGCCACTCGGCCTGGCCGTTGGAACTGGTGACCCGCCTACGGTCATGCAGGTGCATGCGGTGCACATGGGCCGGGGTACCTGGCCCGCCGCTGCGGGTCGTGAAGCTGACCCAGAGTTGGTCGTCCTCTTCGTAGGACTCGATGTCCTCGGCATGCAGCGCCGAGGTTCGGGCGCCGGTATCGGCCTTGGCGCAGAGCGTCAGATGCATCTCCGGCAGGGTGACCATCTCGCGGCGACCGATTACCGCCATGGGCGTATAGGGCAGTTCTTTCATCATTTCGCTCCGAGGTCTCTGCACTCAGCGTGACAGGCCAGCCAGACGGTGGCCGATGGCGGAGTCCGTCTCGGCCTCACGCAGTGTCATCAGTAGCGGCAGGCGCAGTCGGGGAATCAGGGCAAGGTCACGGGCCACCGCCGTGAATTCCGCCCCGGAAGTCTCGGCCAGCCGGGTGAGGAAGCGGGGCAAGCGCTCGGCATCCTCCAGATGGTGCCAGCCGCGTCCGGCGATTGCCGCCAGCAGGTCGGGACCACAGGCGTCCGGGTCATCGAGCAG
The DNA here is from genome assembly GCF_034520545.1 of Halomonas sp. Taxonomy (GTDB): domain Bacteria; phylum Pseudomonadota; class Gammaproteobacteria; order Pseudomonadales; family Halomonadaceae; genus Halomonas. Next base: position 916,671 of record NZ_JAXHNN010000010.1, on the reverse strand, counting down.
CACATCGAACCAGGTGCCGGCGAGCTCGGTCGAGGCGCCGCTCATGGCTCGAACGCAGGCGCAGAAAACCTCGATATCCCCCGTGCAGCTTGCCGCTTCCCCGCGACGGCGCAGTGCGCGTGCCAGGTCGTCGGTAATCGCCACATGCTCCAGACAGTAGCACAGCGAGGTCAGTACCTCGCCAGGCAGAGTGTCGAGACGAGCGGCTAGCGACCGGCTCGAGGTCGCGTCGAGGCGCACCGCGAAATCGGCCAGGCCCTGCAGGCCCAGGGCTTGCCAGTCGATCGCCTGCTGACCGCTCAGATAGGCCTCGACCGGCTCTAGGTGCTGGCTGGCGGGGAGGCCCGTATCCAGGCTGGCGCGAGCATGCAGCATGGCCTGGAAGGGCAGCGCGGGATTGAAGGCCAGGGGATTGTCTTTCATCAGGTTGTCGATCTGGGTGCTTTCTGCGCGCCCCAGACCCTGCACATTGCGGCCGAGGGTTTCCAGGAGGCGCTGCACGAAGGCGTCCCGCGGTGCCGGGTCGAGATGGCCCTGTTCGTCCAGCGGCAAGGCCAGGAACCAGATCAGCGGGTCTTCCAGGTCGCCAAGGCGGAACACCATGGCCAAGCGAGCCGTTCCCTGCCAGGGGACCGGCCAGGCCAGTTCGCCGACCTCGAAGGCGGCCAGGGTGTCGAGCGCACAGGGCTCGACCCGCCGTCCCAGGTGGTAAAGCCTCACCTCGGCACCGCTGCGCAGGAAGAAATCGTGAAGGCTGTGGATTGGTTGCATGCTCTCTCCGGGTCAGGAACCGTGCACTCTACCGCGGCGTCGGGGTGCTGTCAGCCGCCCATGAGGGTCATCGGCGCCATCCGCCATTGGTCAATTGTTGACCAGTCCAGCTCATGGCCCATGGGAAGCGGTCAGGGGAGACCTTTCCAACGTTTATCCACAGGCCCGTTCAGGATATCTGTGCACTGTGCACAAGATGCGTGAAGGGGACGCTAGCGTATCGACAAGGGTTCTCGGGGTGGCCAGCGGTGGGGCCGAGCGGAGATAATAGCCTCACATGCACCAAAGAGATTGCCCATGAGCGTTCACGACGAACTCGGTACCGCCCTGCGCGAGCTCGAAGCCACCATGAAGGCCGCCAGCCTGTGGCGTATGGAGCGCCCCGAGGCGGATGCCTTCCGCAGCGTACAGCCGTTCTGCATCGATACGATGACGCTGCCCCAGTGGCTGCGCTTCGTGTTCATCGTTCGCCTGGAAGCCTTGGTCGAGGCGCGCGCGCCGATGCCGGCGACCTGCGACGTCGCCCCTGCCGTGGACGCCTGGCTGGAGCAGAATGGAGCACGTGTCAGCGACCGGTTGCTGATGTGCAAGGTGGTCGAGGAGATCGATCGCCTGGTCACCGAGAACTGAATCATGCCCTGGTACTTCGCTTACGGCAGCAACATGAATCCTGCCCGGGTCGCGGCCCGAATAGGCCCTACTCGACGGGTGGTCGCCGGTGCATTGCACGACTATGCGCTGCGCTTCGACAAGGCGTCTCGGGTGGCAGGTATTGCCCACGCCAATGTGGTCCCCTGGCAAGGTGAGCGCGTGGAGGGGGCGGTGTTCGAACTGGAGGCCCCCGAGCATATACGCCGCATGGATCCCTTCGAGGGCTATCCCCGGGAGTACGATCGCCATCGCCTGCCGGTCGTGACCCGCGAGGGAACGTTCGATGCCTGGGTGTATATCGCTGCGCCGGGTACCACCGCCGAGGCGTTGCGCCCGGCGCGGGAGTATCTTGAACACCTGCTGGCTGGTGAGCCCTTTCTCAGTGCCGCCTACCATGCGCGGCTGACGTCAGTGGAGGCAGTCAGTGGACTCGACGAGGCGACCCTGACGGCGCTCGGGCTTTCGCGCCACTCGCCGCGCTGATGGTGCCTGGCGCAAACGCAACGGGGCCCGCCAGTGGGCGGGCCCCGTCACCTGTCGGCTGACGCCTAGAAGCGATAGCTGATACCGGCCATCACCACCACGGGATCGATCTCGACCGTGCCGATGTCGGCTCCGTTCAGGCTGGCATCGGTATCGATATCCAGGTACCAGGCGGAGGCATTGAGCGCCCAGTTGTCGTCGATCAGCAGGTCTACGCCCAGTTGGCCGGCGGCGCCCCAGGAATCATCCAGTTCGAGATCGTCGCCGGTGGCGATCTTCTCATTGGAGAAGAGGGTGTAGTTGATGCCGATACCGGCATAGGGCTGGACTCTGGCCGCGGTTCCGCCCAAGGGGTAATACTGCAGGGTCAGGGTCGGCGGCAGATGGTCCGTGGAGGCCAGCGTGGCACCGTTTAGCTCGATATCATGGCCGAAAGGCTCGGCGGCAAGCAACTCGACGCCCAGCTTGTCGGTAAAGCGATAGCCCAGGGTAAAGGCAAAGCCGCTATCATCTTGAACGTCGACTTCAAAGGCGCCATTGGCCAACGAACCGTTGTCGCTCGTGGGCTCGACCTTGGCCACACCCACGCGGGTGAAGAAGTCACCCGCGCCGTAGGCGAAGGCCTGGGTACTGGTGGTGACTGCGGCTGCCGCGATGCCAGCGGCGAGCAGGGTGGGAAGAGCGATCTTGCGCATGTTTCAACTCCTGTTTGATGAGTGTGCGGTCGCTTGCCGCAATGGAACATGCTGTGAGTGTATCTCGGCAGGGCCCGTCGATTATTGATATAGCGCAAGCTTTATCTACCAGTAGCATGAAAGAGAAAATGGTTCGACGCTGTCAGGGTCGGATAGCAGGCCGTGCTCGGGGCTCGCATCCTTGCCGTGAATCGTCTTGACTGGAAATAGGCGAAAAGGAGAGTGAGATGGAGACCGAAACACGTCGACGCCTGCCCGGTGTGACCCTGGGGGCGATGCTGCTGGCGGCAGCACTGGCGCTGTGGTTGCTGTGGCAGCCCGACCTGATCAGCACGTTGCCGATGGGACTGCGCCTGCCTCTGATCGGACTGGGGGTCTGGGCATTGGGCTCTGGCTTCATGGCGGCCATGGGACTGGAGGCGCACCGCCACTGGTTGCGGCGGATGACCACCCCTCCCTGGAGCCTTGCAGCGCTGGGCGCTTTCACGTTGGTGTTGCTGGTTCGGGCGACCATCATCTGACGCGTCGGGGAACGGAGTATCAGCGGAAGGGATGCCTGAAAATGAGGAAAACCGCCGGAAGGCGGCTTTTCTGCGTATGCGCCAGTCAGACGCTGCCTGAAATGCTTGGTGCATCAGTAACAAATAGGGCTCCCGCAGGAGCCCTTTTACTGGATTGAGTGCGTCAGGCGCGCTCGTTTAGCGAGTGATTTGCTGATATTCACCAGCATCGGACGTTACGTTGCTCACCACCAGGATGGCGATAAAGGATGCGATGAAGCCAGGAATGATCTCGTATACGCCGGGACCCCCCATGAATTCACCGTTCCAGCCTAGTGAGATCCAGATCATGACGGTGACCGCACCCACAACCATGCCAGCGATGGCGCCAGTGCCGTTCGTGCGCGACCACATGAGCGACAGGATAATCAGCGGGCCGAAGGCCGCACCGAAACCTGCCCAGGCGTTACTTACCAGCGTCAGAACTTGAGAGTCCGGATCAGAGGCAATGACGGCTGCAACCAGGCCCACCAGCACGACACAGACCCGGCCAACGAACACGGTCTCCTTGTCCGAAGCCTCTTTACGCAGGAACAGGCGGTAGAAGTCCTCGGTCAGTGATGAAGACGACACCAGAAGCTGGCTGGAGATTGTACTCATGATCGCAGCAAGCAGGGCGGCATAGAGGAAGCCGGTGATCAGCGGGTGGAACAGCAGATTCGCCAGGATGATAAAGATCGTTTCCGGATCCTGAACATCCATACCATTGCGGATCGCATAGGCCCGGCCGAACACACCCAGAGAGATCGCGCCTATCAACGAGATGAGCATCCAGCTCATGCCGATGTTACGGGCGACAGGAACTTCCCTCAGCGTCCGGATGGCCATGAAGCGTACGATGATGTGCGGCTGCCCGAAATACCCCAGCCCCCACGTCACCGCAGACAGCCACCCGACAATGGTCAGTCCTTCCGTCCACGATAGCAGCGTGGGATCGACTTCATTCAGGGTTTGTGATGCCTGGGAGTAACCACCGCCACCTTCGCCAAAGAGCACAACCACCGGCATGAGAACCAGTGCCAGCATCATGATGCAGCCTTGCACGAAGTCCGTCAGGCTCACGGCCAGGAAGCCGCCGACGACAGTATAGGCCAGCACCACGCCCAATGTGATAATGACACCCATGGCATAGTTGCTCAGGCCACCGACATTGAAAATGCCCGAAAATGCGCTTTCGAACAACTTGCCGCCAGCCACCAGGCCCGACGCCGTGTAAACCGCGAAGAAGATCACTATGACAATAGCGGATACCGTTCTCAGCGACATTGCCCGAGTCGGAAACCGGTTTGCCAGAAACTCTGGAATGGTGATCGCATTGCCATAGTGAACCGTCTGTTCACGAAGGCGTGGTGCGACCAGCGTCCAGTTGAAGAACGCCCCCACCAGTAGGCCGATGCCGATCCAGGCCGAACCCAAGCCAGATACGAACATCGCCCCGGGCAAACCCAGCAGCAACCAACCGCTCATGTCCGACGCACCGGCCGACAGGGCCGCCACTTGTGGACTGAGGGATCGGCCACCCAGCATGTAATCTTCAGATGAAGATGTGGCTTTTTTCATTGCATAAAAGCCGATGGCAATCATCAGCAAAAAGTAACCCAATAGACTGATCCAGACACCTATAGCCATAAAAATTCTCCAGTTCGTCAGGACGGAGCGAGCTCCGACAGGTCGGCGCGTTCACCGTGGAAAACCGGTAGCGCCCCGCTTTATTTGTTAACTTCGTTTTCTATTCACGCAACAAGGCGCTACCGCCTGTGACGCCAGATTTCCTATCTCGATGCTCACCTCCTATCGTCCGATTTTTGTTTTTCACTTCTTCAAAGGCAAAGCGCCTATCAAGTCTTTTCGATGCCTGGTGACAACATTGATCCGTTGCTTCTGATGGCAACTGTATTGACAGTTACTCCGCTATGTCGCAAAGCGTAGCAGGAAATTCGGACGAGCGGCCCTCGGCCCTGTGTCCGAGGAACAGGCACCTCAGTGGCTCGTCCGGTGTGCAATGAACGCGGGGCGTCAAACAGCGAGGTTAGCTCATGCCGGAAACCCGGCGGAGAGGAGGCTTTCCTGATGATGCCGAGTGTCGATGGTTCGTTGTCAGTCTTTGATGCGAAGCAGTGCCCATGGCTGGCGGGCGCCATGTATCCGGAAAACACCGAAATCGAGTCTTCCTGACCCTCTATCTTCAATTCCGACTGCCCCCTATGCCCTGTCACTAACCCAGGGAAGTCAGGGGAGTGATGATGGGTGGCGGTGTCGAGGGAATTCTGTCGGATCACACTCGTCATGGAACCTGCCCTTCCGGTTAAGGCTACATGACATCACATCGTTCAGGAGCGAGATTCAACGCTCATTACTCGTTTTGCTTCTGCTTCACGAGAGAAGTGTGGGCCGCCAGGTGGTCGCGCAGAGCCGCGAACTCCTCCTGGCCGGTGGTGTCGAGCAGGGGTTTTCCTCGGGTTACGCGACCGTGACGCCCGTGTTCATCCATCAGCCGCTGGGCGCGGCGACGGATACCGTCCAGATAGTCGTCATGGCGTATCGGATAGCCGATGATGGCGTTCCATTCGGTCTCGCTGACGCGACTCTCCAGCGCCTTGTCGAACAGCTCGAGGAGGTGCTCGGGCTCGGTGCGGTAGCGCGGGGTGCCGGAGAGCATCAGCAGGGCGATCATGCCGCCGAAGATGGCCAGGCAGACAACGAGGACCAGGAGGAAGAGGGCCATGGTTCGCGACTCCGGATGGCCGAACCCTGCTACTGCCGGGTCCGGTGATGCGGTGTGTGCTTCACGGAACATACACGACCCCCCGTACGAATCACAGCCGTACACGACGATATGTCGTGACGTTCTGCGACATGGTTTCAAGGAGGTGATCTTACCCAGCATTGGTGGACACCGATCTAAGCGATCATTCGGGCCTCGAAGGTCTCTGGGCTGATCATCCCGATTGCACTGTGCCGGCGCTGCCGGTTGTAGTCCAACTCAATGTACTCGAATACCTGTCGTCGCATGGCGTTCCGCGTCTCGAATCGCTCGCCATGGATGGCCTCAACCTTGAGGCTGTGGAAGAAGCTCTCGGCGCACGCATTGTCGTAGCAATTGCCCTTGGCGCTCATGCTGCATTGGAGCTCGTACCGGGTCAGCAGCGACTGGTGCAGCGTCGAACAGTACTGGCTCCCGCGGTCAGAGTGGACAATCACACCCTTCGGCATCTTGCGGCTCCACAGGGCCATCTGCAGAGCATCACCGACTAGGTCAGCGGTCATGCGCTCGCTCATTGCCCAGCCGATGACCTTGCGTGAGTACAAGTCGATCAGCACGGCTAGGTAGAGCCAGCCCTCGCCGGTCGCCAGGTAGGTAATGTCGCCGACCCATTTCTGATTCGGCGCATCGGCGGTGAAGTCCTGTTTCAGTAGGTTGGGCGCTACGGGCAGTCCATGCCGTGAGTTTGTGGTGGCCTTGTACTTGCGAGCCGCTTTCGCCCGGAGCGCTTGCCTACGGAGGCTGGCAGCCACCGTATACCGGCAGACCGATACGCCGGCATCGTTCAGCTCGTGAGTCAGCCTGGGGGCGCCTGAGCGCCCCTTGTTCTGCTGAAAGGCCTGAGCCACACACTGGTCGGTGATGGCCTGCTGGCGGCGCCGCGGGGACGGTTCGCCACCACACTGTCGCCAGGCGTAGTAGCCGCTGCGTGCCACACCGAGCACGGCGCACATACGCTGGGTGCTGAATGCCTGACGATGCTGCTGAATGAAGGCGTACTTCACTTCAGGCTCTTCGCAAAGTACACCGCGGCCTTTTTTGTTATGGCCAATTCCTCTGTCATTTCAGCGAGTTGACGCTTAAGCCGGGCATTCTCATCTGCCAGTGATTGCTCACGCTCGGAGGTGTTCTTCTTCTGCTGGGCCTTGGCGCGCCATTGATAGACCTGGCTGGGCTGCAGGCCCAGTTCACGGGCGGCAGCGGCAGCCCCCACTAGGTCAGCGAGAGCGAGTGCCTCCTCGCGGTAGGCATCGGAGTAACGGGCACGTGTCTTCTTCATCGTGGTAGCTTGCTTTGCCATGGGTCACCTCGTTGAGTGTAATACCTTAACGGGGTGTCCACTGTTGGTGGGCAAGATCAAGGATCAGATAATTGCTGGCAGGAGATATCGCCGGATGACGCTTGATGACAGCCGATTGGAGCGGGTGAAGGGAATCGCCTTCATGCTATGATATACCAGAAAAATCAATTATTTACGATTTTTAGGTAGCCATCCGAAGCCATTTCTGTAGCCACTGACGTAGTCACCCTCGAAACACCTCATGCAAGTCTACATCCTGAGGTTCAATGACGTCGACTGGCCTCTCTCCATACTCAGGTTCCGCCTTCTTCCACTAAGTTGCCAGCCTCGCTCCTATGCACCCGCTGGGGGCCGTGTAGTAAGCTGGCGAGAGCCAACTATCCTGAAGAACACTGCAAGACGAACCGGAGCAAGACCTTGGTCAATGGAGACGTAGGGAAGCGGCTGTGGGCAGCAGCTGACCAGTTATGGGCCAACACCGGCCTCAAGCCCGCTGAGTTCTCGGCCCCTGTGCTGGGCCTGATCTTCCTGAGGTACGCCGAGAAGAAATACGCCGCTGTAGAAGACGAAATTGGTGAGATCGGTTCCATCAAAAAAGGAAGTCAGCGCAAGAGGGTCAGCAAGGACGACTACCTGGCCGAGGGGGTGATCTTCCTCCCCGAGACCGCCCGCTTCTCCTACCTCCTGTCGCTCACCGAGGGCGACAACATCGGGCGAGCCGTCAACGATGCCATGAAGGCCATCGAAGAGGAGAACTCCGACCTCAATGGCGCCCTGCCGCGCAACTACACGCGCCTGGAAAACTGGGTGCTGCAGGAGCTGCTCAAGCTTATCGGCCCGGTGGATCTGTCGGGGGACGCCTTCGGCAAGGTCTACGAGTACTTCCTGGGCAACTTCGCCCTCAAGGAAGGCCAGAAGGGCGGGGTCTTCTACACCCCCGAGTCCATCGTCAAGCTGATCGTCGAGATCCTTGAGCCCTACCACGGGCGGATCTATGACCCGGCCTGTGGCTCTGGCGGCATGTTCGTTCACTCGGCGGACTTCGTGAACCGTCATCACAAGACGGCCATGGACGAGATCTCGATCTTCGGTACCGAGAAGGATCAGGCCACCGTCAACCTCAACAGGATGAACCTCGCGGTGCATGGGCTCTCCGGCGATGTGAGGGTGGCCAACACCTACTACGATGATCCCTTCTACGCAGCCGACCGCTTGGGAGGACGCTTCGATTTCGTCATGGCTAATCCCCCGTTCAACGTCTCGGGGGTCGACAAGGAACGCCTGGAAGGTGATGTCCGCTTCCCGCTGGGGATGCCCAGGACCGACAACGCCAACTATCTCTGGATCCAGCTCTTCTATGCGGCCCTGAAGCCGACTGGGCGCGCTGGCTTCGTCATGGCGAACTCAGCGGGTGATGCCCGAGGCAGCGAGCAGACGATCCGCCAGAAGCTGATCGAGTCCGGTGCTGTGGATGTGATCGTCTCGGTGGGGCCAAACTTCTTCTACACCGTCGCGCTACCCTGCACCCTGTGGTTCTTCGACCGGGCCAAGAGCGAGACTGAGCGCGGCGACAAGGTGCTGTTCATCGACGCTCGGCATATCTACCGCCAGGTCGACCGGGCGCACCGCGACTGGCTGCCGGAGCAGATCGAGTTCTTGGCCAACATCGTGCGCCTCTACCGTGGCGAAGCCGTCGAGCTGGATCAAGGTAGCAAGACGCTGCTGGGCGAGAAAGGGCTGGGCGAGGGTTATGCCGATGTACCTGGGCTCTGCAAGGTGGCGACTCGAGAGGAAATCGAGGCGCAGGGTTGGTCGCTGAACCCTGGGCGCTATGTCGGGGCAGCGGCGAGAGAGGCCGAGGATGTGGACTTTTCCGTGCGGCTGGAGGAGCTGGCTGAGGAGCTGGAGGTGTTAAACGCTGAGGCCAGAGAACTTGAAGGCATAATTAGCAGCAACACTGCTCGCTTCTTGGGAGCTGCTTCATGAAGTGGACTCAATGCGAACTAGGCGATATTGTAACATTCAAATCTGGGGGCACCCCTAGCAAGAGCAACCCCGAGCTATGGGGAGGTGATATTCCTTGGGTTTCTACTAAGGAGCTAAAGAGCGGTAGGCTTTACAACACGGAAAGCCGTGTAACCGATAAAGCCATCAAGAACAAAAAGCAGCTTGTTGAACCTGGAACAGTCCTTATCGCAGTCCGAGGCATGGTATTGGCAAAAGCATTCCCTGTTTCGGTTGCCATGCGTAGCATGATTTTCAATCAAGACATCAAGGCTGTGATTCCCAAGGATGGACTCTTGGGCAGCTACCTCCCCTACTTGCTGCGTGGACATCACAATGAACTGAGGGCGCTAGCGGATGAGGCTGCTCACGGAACAAAGCGCATTCAATCTGACCGGCTTCTCTCGTTTCCAGTCAGGCTCCCACCTGTTTCTACTCAGAGCTGTATCACTGACATTCTCTCCGCCTATGACGATCTCATCGAGAACAACACGCGCCGCATCGATATCCTTGAGGAGATGGCCCGGCGGCTGTACGAGGAGTGGTTCGTCCACTTCCGTTTCCCTGGGCATGAGGAGGTGAGCTTCAAGGAGAGTGAACTTGGGAGGATTCCCGAGGGATGGGAGGTCGAAAATCTCTCGAACTTGGCCTCAACGCAGTATGGCTACACAGAATCTGCAACGCAGGAGCCGGTGGGGCCAAAATTTCTGCGCGGCATGGACATAAACAAAAAGAGCTATATCGATTGGTCTTCTGTCCCATACTGCCCTGTAGATGAAAAGGCTAGGAAGAAGTTCTCCTTGTCACCGGGGGATATCCTCATCATCAGGATGGCCGACCCAGGCAAGGTGGGTATTGTCGAAAAGGAAGTCGATGCTGTCTTTGCCTCTTATCTCGTTCGCATTTCAATCGTGGATGAGCGCCTTTCCCCTTACTATCTTTTTTATTACCTTACGAGCGACCAATATCAGGATTATATTACTGGTGCTAGCACAGGGACGACTCGTAAAAGCGCCAGCGCAAAAGTTATTACCGGAGTGCCTATAGCGATACCACCAGCTGACCTCCTTACTAAACTTGACACCTTCGTCAGACCGCTTAGGCGTCAACTTTCTATTTTGATTGATAAATCATCCAACCTCCGCGCGCAACGCGACCTGCTGCTGCCTAAGCTAGTCTCCGGTGAGATCGACGTATCCGACATCTCCATGCCCGACGACAAGGAGGTCGAAGCCGCATGACACCCCCGCCATCCCCCGCTTACGCCTACTCCGAGGATGCCCTGGTCGAGCAGCCCGCCATCGAGCTATTCGCTGAACTGGGCTGGGACACCGCCAATCTCTACGGAGAATGGTCGGGTACGGTATCGAGCGAGGGACGGCAGACCCAGCAGGATGTGGTGCTGGTGCCTCGGCTGCGGATGGCGCTGGAGACGCTCAACCCCGAGCTGCACGGCGACGCCCTGGAGAAAGCCATCGAGGAGCTGACACGGGACCGTTCCAAGCTGCTCCCGGTGAACGCCAACCTGGAGATCTACCGACTGCTCAAGGATGGCGTGAAGGTCGAAGTGTCTGATGAACACGGTGACACCACTATCGAGACGGTGAAGGTGATCGACTGGAACCAGCCGGAGCATAACGACTTCCTGCTGGTCTCGCAGTTCTGGGTGCGGGGTGAGCTGCATACCCGTCGTACCGATCTGGTCGGCTTCGTCAACGGCTTGGCGCTGCTGTTCGTGGAGCTGAAGACCAGCCACAAGACCCTAAAGTCCGCCTACGACGGCAACCTAAGCGACTACCGCTCAGTGATTCCCCAACTGTTCACCTACAACGCCGTGGTGATGCTCTCCAACGGCTCCGAGACCCTGGTGGGCAGTACCTTTTCCCCCTGGGAGCACCTCTTCGAGTGGAAGCGGATCAACGACGAGGGTGAGAAAGGGGTGGTGTCGCTGGAGACCGCCATCCGTGGTATCGCCGAGCCTGAACGACTGCTGGACATGGTGGAGAATTTCACAGTGTTCGAGGAGGCAGCGGGCGGCACCCTTAAGAAGATCGCCAAGAACCACCAGTACCTCGGGGTGAACAAGGCCATCGCCGAGCTGCAACGGGTCAAGCACCGTCCTGCCGGTGAGGCCGGTCGGCTGGGGGTGTTCTGGCATACCCAAGGGTCGGGCAAGTCACTCTCCATGGTGTTTTTCACCCAGAAGATTCACCGCACGGTTCCCGGCAACTGGACATTCGTGATCGTCACCGACCGCAACGAGCTGGACGAACAGATTTACAAGACCTTCGCCGCCACCGGAGCGGTCAACGAGGTGGAGGCTCATGCCGAGAGTGGTGCCCACCTCAAGCAGCTGCTCAGCGAGGATCACCGCTATGTCTTCACGCTAATTCAGAAGTTCGGCACGAAGCAGGGCGAGACCTACCCCAAGCTCTCCGACCGGCAGGACATCATCGTCATCACCGACGAGGCCCACCGCTCCCAGTACGACACCCTGGCGATGAACATGCGCACGGCCCTGCCCCATGCCGCCTTCCTGGGTTTCACCGGGACGCCGCTGATGGCCGGTGAGGAGAAGACCAAGGAGGTGTTCGGCGACTATATCTCGGTCTACGACTTCGGCCAGTCCATAGCCGACGGAGCCACGGTGCCGCTCTACTACGAGAACCGTATCCCCGAGCTGCAGTTGATCAATGACAGCCTCAATGAGGATCTAACCCGGCTGCTGGAGGCTGCCGAGCTGGACGAGGATCAGGAGCGCAAGGTCGAGCGGGTCTTCGCCCGTGAGTACCATCTGATCACCCGTGACGACCGCCTGGAGGCCATCGCCCAGGATCTGGTCCAGCACTTCGTCGGCAGGGGCCATCAAGGCAAAGCGATGATGGTCTGCATCGACAAGGCCACCGCCGTGAAGATGTACGACAAGGTACAGGCCCTTTGGAAAGCCTACCTGGCCCAACTCCAGGCCGAGCTACCCTCGGCATCCAGAGAGCGCCAGGAGGTGCTAAAACACCGCATCCGGGTGATGACAGAAACCGACATGGCGGTGGTGGTCTCCCAGGGCCAGAACGAGGTGAAGGAGCTGGCGGACAAGGGGCTCGATATACTGCCCCACCGCAAGCGCATGGTGGAGGAAGATCTGGACGAGAAATTCAAGGATTCCGACGATCCGCTACGGCTGGTGTTCGTCTGCGCCATGTGGATCACCGGCTTCGATGTGCCCTCGTGCTCGACCATCTACCTCGACAAGCCGATGAAGAACCACACCCTGATGCAGACCATCGCCAGGGCCAACCGCAAGTATCCCGGCAAGGAAGCGGGGATGATCGTCGATTATGCCGGGGTGTTCAGGAAGCTGCAGGAGGCGCTGGCCATCTACGGTGGCGCGCCGTCCAAGATCGGGGAATCACCAGCAGAATATAGCGACCAACCGCCCCAGGACGACAGCGGTCCGATCCAGCAGAAGGCGGAGCTGGTGGAGTACCTCAAGCACCTGCTGGCCAAGGCTATCGCCTTCCTGACAGAAAAGAACATCGATCCCGAGGCGATCAAGACAGCAGGAGGCTTCCAGAAGGTGGCCCTGCTGGACGATGCCGTGGAGACGCTGCTGGAGAGCGAGGAGACCCGGAAAGCCTTCATGAGCCTGGCCAGGGCTACCTCCAGGGTCTATCGCGCTATCCTGCCTGATCCCGATGCCAATGCGCTGGCCCCCGATGCGGTGCTGATCTCGGTGCTGGCCCAGAAGATCAAGGCGCTGGATCCCGAGGTGGACATCTCCCAGGTGATGAAGGACGTGGACGACCTGCTGGATCAGTCCGTGGCCCCGGTGCCCTACGTCATCGAGGATCCAGATGGGGAGCCGCTGTTCGACCTGAGCCAGATCGACTTCGAGAAGCTCAAGGAGAAGTTCGACAAGGGCAAGAAGCGCACCGAGTCCGAGAAGCTGCGGGCTCTGTTGAACCAGAAGCTGGAAAGCATGGTAGCCAAGAACCCCAGCCGTGCCGACTTCATGGAGAAGCTGCAGAAGCTGATCGATAAGTACAACTCCGGCAGCATGAACATTGAGGCGTTCTTTCAGGAGCTGATGAACTTCACCGAGGATCTTCAGGAGGAAGACCAGCGGGCGATCCGCGAGGGGCTCACCGAGGAAGAGCTGGCGCTATTCGACATCATCACCAAGCCCGCCCCTGAGATGAGCGACAAGGAGGTGGCCCAGGTGAAAACCATGTGTCGGGAGCTGCTGGAGACGCTCAAGAAGGAGAAGCTGGTGCTGGACTGGCGGAAGAAGGCCCAGGCCAAGGGCGATGTCCGTCGCACCCTGGAGATTGTCTTCGACCAGGGGCTGCCGGAGAGCTTCGATGAGCCGATCTACAACGAGAAGTGTGAGGCGGCGTTCCACCACCTGATGACCAGCTATTACGGAGGTGGGCAGAGTGTTTATTCAAGCACCCTTACTTAAGGATCAAAAAATAAGAAAATGCACTGGAAGGCGCGGAGATCGGTGATAATATTTTCATAAACATTATTAAGCGTTTGATTTTACTGATGACGCGATTATTGCGGATTGTTGTCAAGAACTATTCTGTGCGGTTTTTAAATGACGAGGTGTTGAAAATGAAAAAAATTAGAATCATGTTAATTGCATTTCTTTCAGGTTTTTTTGCTATACCAAGCGCTCATTCGCAACTCTTTCCGTCAAGCCTTAACGACGGTAATGATTTGATAGTTTCGTGCGAGCTTGTTTTGGATGGTGCGCAGGGGAAAAAAGTAACCAATCCTATGGCTGCTGGCTGGTGTTTGGGTGTTGTATCTGGCGTGCGCGACATTATTTCAGGGTTCACGGCAGGTGGCCACATTCCGAGTGAGCTAGGAGTTTGCCTTCCCTCGTCGGGAATTAATAATGGTCAAGCAATTAGGGTGGTGAAAAAATACCTTGATAATAACCCTCAAAACCTTCACATTCCGGCATCCTTTCTTGTAGCTTATGCGTTAAGATCAGCTTATCCATGTAATTAAGATTTACGCTTTTTAAAATGATAAGAAATATAAAAATATGCGGGGAGGATTGTTAATGTCGTCAGTAACTTTCCCTCTTGCTGTCGCTGGTGCTGAAGATGGCCGGATAAACGGCGCACTATCACGTATGGAGTTGCGGCTAAGAGAGCAATAAGTTAGGTTAAGGCATTAGACAGGGCAAAAGGGTGATCCAGGATGCGCGATCCACATGTTGAAGCTCTTTACTACAGTGTTAACTCAGATCTTGAGGATGTCGAGTATGGGGAACCCTCTCCGGTCGAATGGGACGCTGAACGAGCACAATATCGGATTGAAGCAGGTAATCTTACGGCACGGCCAAAAGGCCACTATTCCAGCGCTCGTGAAGCGAGAGCAGCCTTGCAACCTGAACTGGATGCATGGGAAGCGCATGTGGACTTAACCAAAGAGCTTGGTGCTCTTCGATTCCGCTATAAAGACGCGAAACTTATAGATCTCGATCCACCGCCACCTGGAGCTAAGATTGTAATGTGCAGTTCTGTCCTAGAAAGTGCCTCTGCCAGAGTAGAAGCACGTACCACCCGAGTTCGACACTTCCAGGCCGATTTTGACCGGAAATCGGTACCTTCGGTCTGAGAATTCAGTCACTTAGTGATTTCCTGCCGAATTTCTTGTAGTGACACGTTTTTCTCTTAGTACCTTGCCAGCAGTGATGTAGACGGTCTATGGTGGTGACATGTTCGTCAAAATCACCAAATCCGGCCCGCGTCGCTACGTGAAGCTCGTCGAATCCTTCCGCGACGAGGCCGGCAAGTCGCGCCAACGCGTGATCGCGACGCTGGGTCGCCTCGAGGCCGTCACGGCCGGGGAATCCAGCGCGCTGATCAACGGCTTGCTGCGCGTCTCCGGCCAGCCGACGCTCGACGAAGGCACCGGCGAGACCGACTTCGCGCCGGCGCGCTCGGTGGGTGACACCTGGCTGCTGACCTCGCTCTGGAAAGAGCTCGGATTGGATGACGCCTTCCGCCGCGTGCTGCGCACCAAGCGGCAGTTCGATGCCGAGCGGCTGCTGCGGGTCATGGTGTTCAACCGTCTCTGTGATCCGGAATCCAAGCTCGGTGTGCTGCGCTGGTTGGAGGATGTGCTGGTGCCCGATGTCGACACGGCCTCGATCACTCATCAGCATTTGCTACGCACCATGGACACCCTGTCGGAGTGCAGCGAAACGCTCAATGACGTGCTGGCACAGCAGCTCAAACCGCTGATCGATCAGGAGCTGTCGATCGTCTTCTACGACCTCACCACGATCCGATCAGAAGGCGGTACGTCACTCGAGGGTGATGTCCGCCATTACGGCCCGTCGAAGGAGGGCGGGATCGCCCGCCAGTTCATGTTGGGTGTCGTGCAGACGGCAGAAGGGCTGCCCATTCATCACGAGGTATTCGATGGCAACATGGCGGAAACCAGGACACTGTTGCCGACCATCGAGACCGTGACAAAGCGCTTCAAGGTACGGCGTGTGGTGCTGGTCGCCGACCGTGGCCTGCTCTCCCTGGACAACCTGGAAGCCCTGTCCGCCGTGCGTATCGAGGGTCGTCCCCTGGAATTCATCCTGGCCGTGCCGGGTCGTCGTTACGGCGAGTTCGATGAGTTGCTGAAGACGTTTCATCAGACGCATTGTCAGGGCGCCGATCACGAAGCCTACGGCGAGATGGCCTGGCAGGGGCATCGACTGATCGTGGCGCACCGCCCGGAAGCCGCCAAGGCGCAGACGGCCGCACGCGATCAGAAGATCGAAGCGCTACAGGCTGATGCGCGGCAGTGGTTCGAGAAGCTGGACAACCAGGATGCCGGGCGTCGTTACCGTGGCAGAAAGCTCTCCGATCCTGGCGTGACGGCCAGGTTCTACAAGGCGGTCACCGATGCTCACCTCGGCCATATTCTCAAGGTCGATCTGACCGCCGAAACGTTCAACTACGTACTCGATCAACGGGCGCTGAATCGCGCCAGAATGATGGATGGCAAGCTGCTGTTGGTCACCAACATGGCCGATCATGAGCCAGAGCAGATCGTCGAACGCTATCGGGCACTGGCGGACATCGAGCGTGGCTTCCGGGTGCTGAAGAGTGATATTGAGATCGCGCCGGTCTACCACCGGTTGCCGGAGCGTATCCGCGCCCATGCGCTGATCTGCTTCCTGGCCTTGGTGCTTTACCGCGTACTGCGTATGCGGCTGAAGGCCAGTGATCACAAGCTTTCGCCGACGCGGGCACTGGAAATCGCCCGCAAGATCCAGTTCCACCAGGTCCTGCTTCACCGTCGCGAGACGGCGAGCGGCCTGACCAAATTGAAGCCTGAACAACGCGATCTTTTCGAGGCGATTGGCCTGCCGGCACCTGCCGCATCACGCTTGTAGTGCCAATTTTGAAAAGGCGTTTACAGGCTTATCAATAGTTTACGCTTCTAACTGTCGAACTCGGGGTACCAAGACCATTCGCAATAAGTATCCTGGGCCACCGCCTTTCGCCCGAATAGACACCGAGATTGTCCGGAACCTCATGGCGCGCTATCGCCAGTGGCTGGAGGACAGAGAGCAATTTGATGGCATGGCCTATGCAGCACTGACTCTTATTGAGGCTAAAGCTGGTGGTCGGAAAAATGCGGCTAAGCATTACAATATAGATCAGAAAGTACTCGCTCGGCTTGGGGAGCTTGTATCAACAGGGCAAGGTGATCCGCGAGAGGTCCGTAAGTTTAAGCAAGGCGGTCCACAACCGATGGCTCCTGAAGATCGTGAATGGCTCCGGAAGGTAGTTCCGGCCATCATAATTCATGTGGCCGCTGTGGAGGCTGGGAGCCAGGCCGAAAAACTTACGATGGCAAACCTTCTCTAGCTGCAGTCGCTATCCAATTGATATGGTGCTTAGCCTGGGCAGATCGAGATCTGCATCATCGGATCGCTCTGTCAGAGGGTGGCAGACAGGTCAGATTCTATCCTGACGGTGATCGCAATGCAGCACCGGCGAGATTTACTCAATTTTTCCTGCGTTCGCAAATAAACAAACCCACAGAGACAAGCTAGTAAATTGCAAGCTATATAGCTAGGCCTTGCGAAGAGAATCGTTCCTAGCTTGTGAACGCGTGCTGGAAAAAAAGCTAATATCATTAGATTGTTGTCATTGAGTCGACCCATTTTTTTATTTTTATTCCTTTTGATGCGTAGCTGCTCAGACATTCTCTATATTCTTTATATAAGTGCCTGTCTGCTTCTTCCTTATCTAATCCTTCTAAGGAGTCAAAGTCAAGTTTTTGTACGACTTTTGACAAGAAGTTATCGTCGTAACTCCCTATTATAGTGATTGCCGTGTTTATGAAATAGGCCATGTCGTGATCGACTAGGTCTAATCCAATTTTCCAAACTTCTAAAGGGCTTTTAACATCACTAATTACCCTATATAAATGCAAGGTTTCTGCTATATTTTCTGTAACTTCAATACTGGCTTCTTCCGCCATTCGGTCTCTTTTTGTCATGAATCTAGCTCTCTCTCTATGGTCGCCAAAAATTATCGGTATTTCAAGATATTGAAATATTTCTTCGATTTTGTCGTTGATTTCCTTTGCGCCAGAAATGCTTCCTGGTTCAGAACAATGCTGAGAGATGCAAATTAATAGCTGATCTACAATTTTTTCTAATTCGTTGTTTTTAAAGCTTCCACTCATAGAGTCTGGAAAAAGTATTTTATAGTGGAAGTATGGGTCTTTATTCATGTCGAAAGCAGCCATACCATAATCTCCTCCTATGCAATGAGATGACAGTTGTTCTTTGAAAAATTGGGCATGATCCATGCCATTTCTGAAGTTGTTTTGTTCTGAACTGGAAATGATGTTTCTGGCAGTTTGAGATGAGTTGTGAATCCTAGAGAATGTTGCGCCAATAGGAATGGATAATGCGGCTATTGCAAGAAAAACCTTGGCTTTCTGGTAAAAGTACTCCACCCCTGAAAGAGAGCGATCGAGAGGAAGCGAAAATAATCCGTAAACCCATGCCAATAAGGTTGCCAGAAATATTGGTCCTAGAACGCAAATCCAAAAGAAACGATGAGCCAATAGACCATGCTTTTCATTTACACCCCAAACACTCTTTTGCCAAAGCTTTGTCATGTCATTTTTACTCTATAATTATTGATAAAATATAAATAAAAACTTACATAGTGATGAATATTTTACTTAAGATACAGGCATATATTTCGAGAATTTCCGAGTGGCCTTATAAGTACACCTTGGAGGTTAGGTCGGAGAATATGCTTGTACATATTTATATATTTTTTCATACTTATAACGATCAATACCTATTGAAAATTTATTCAAAAAGCATGTGTCGATCATCCTGAAGTGATTACAATGTCTCTCAACGTAGGGAAGAAAAGTATCACACTTCCTTCAAGCGGAGCGATGGAGTACGTCATTGCATAGTCATGTTTTATTATATCATACTATATGTTGTTGTGGGGAGAAAAAATCACCCCACTACCAATAAATGGGTATAAATAATTTATATTGATAGAGCTTTTGCTATAACCATTCATGAATCTATCAAACACGACGAGCCTCTTTCTAGCTGGCTATGTGAGCGTTCCAGTGCCTCTTGATGGTAGCGATCCCCAGGCCAGCCTGAGCCGCCGCCTGTGACTGACTGAGCCCTTGAGCTTTAAGCTTCTGGACCCTCTCGGTGGTACCCCTTGCGATTGGCCTACCGAGCTTCTTACCTTCCCTCTTGGCACGCTCAAGGCCCTCCTGTGTCCTTTCCCTGATACGGTTCCGCTCGAACTCGGCGAAGGCAGCGAACATCTGAAGCAACAGCTTGCCCTCGCTGCTCGTCAAGTCCTGTGCTGGTAGGTCCAAGGACACCACCTTGACGCCAGCTTCGGAGAGCTTCGTAATGGTCTGTTGAACGTCTATGTTGTCCCTGCCCAGCCGGTCCAGCTTCAAGACGACCAAGGTGTCTCCAGGCTCTAGCTTGTGCTCCACCATGGCCTTGAAGGCTGGCCTCTCCATTGCCTTTACTGATCCACTGATGGTCTCTGAGACGATCCTGTGCGGCTCTACAGGATGGCCGATGGCTGCCTCTATGGCAGTCACTTGGTTGTCGGTGGACTGCTCGACGGTGCTCACTCGGCAATAGGCGAAGGTGCGGCTCATGGTGGTTTCCCTCTTAACTCTGGTATCGCTTAACGTGGTATCAGCCTAAAAGAGGTGGTATCACACGTCAACCCTGGATTGTTGATACCAGCACAGTAAGCCATCCACTGGGATCACCAGACGGACGATTGTTGAGACGGGATTGTTGTCTACCACACAGCCAAAACGAACAAGAGGATCTACCAATGGTCCGACCGAGCTTGGATCTGAGCAAATCGAGTTCATGTAGACATCAGCCCAGGTGGGGCATCGAAAAGCCGATCACTTGGTCAGCCAAGCACCACCTCAAGGGGGTACCAGGGGGAATTGCGCTGTTCTATATACGTCAATACCGGCTCAGATGTGCGCCACAAAATGTCCGGGAGTGGGCCGATAGGAGTCCCGTTCCTCCAGATTAGTGATGGCTCTTCGTCGTTTCATGTGGATTTGGCCTGATCCAGCGGGCGGCCCGCAGAGCAATGTCCTAGAGAGTCACCAGCGCCGGTGAACTGGAATTGGCCTTTCTTTCCCAGCGCCTCCAGCGATACAGCACCGAGACCTTTAATGGTCTTTGCGTCATCGAATTACTTCATGCCTGATGCAGTTTCGTCCAGCCTCCTTTGCTGCATAGAGCTCTTCGTCGGCTCGCCGAATGACGGCTTCGATCGAGGGATCGTCGATTGCAAAGGTCGCCACGCCGATACTCACCGTATAACGGATACGATTCGCTCCCACGTCCACAATCTCTGCCTCGGTATGGCAACGCAAGCGTTCGGCAAGACGAACGGCACCGTCGAGGTCTGTTCCAGGAAGCAACGAGATGAATTCCTCGCCTCCAAGACGAGCCAAGAGATCCGTCTCACGCAACAAGGAGGTAATGCCACGACAGAAGGATGTCAGCACACTATCACCGGCGGCGTGACCAAACTGATCATTGATTCTCTTGAAGTGATCGAGATCGAGCATTATCAGCGACAACTTCGTCCCATATCGCCGGGCGCGGGCGACCTCCGACTCGGAAAACTCAAAGAAATGCCGACGGTTGGCGACGCCAGTCAGGGGGTCTCGCTGTGCCAGCACCTCCAGATTCCGCTCGAACTCCTTACGAGGAGTTATGTCACGAAAGAACCAGACTCGCCCCAAGTAATGACTGTCTTGCCCCCAGAGAGCACGGGAGAATCGCTCAAGGGTTCGCCCATCTTTCATCACGAGTTCACAGTGGTCTTCCAGCGAGGGGTCATTATAGAGTTCCTGGACACGCTGGAGGAACGTTTCGGGCGCTTCGAGCCGGTCCATTGCAAGCACTAGCGGGTTCTGCTCAGGATATCCCTCCAGATTACCGCCGTGGTCACCCGGCAAATCCTCAAGGGGAATATCGAACACCTCGAACAGACGCCGATTGTGGGAAACGATAGTTCCTTGATCATCCACCACGAGGATGCCATCGGGGGAGGCCTCATGAATGGCGTTGATGAGTGAATGATCAAAGTCACTCGTGGTGGCAATTCGATGGATATCCGCTGACATCACAGCCTCTCAAGAAGGAGAAAAAGCAGTCTAGGGACCTTGCCCCAGCCTAGCTCAGCAGAAGACTAGGCAACCATTACTTTCAGTAAAACTTGGTAACTGGTCGTTAGAAATCGACAATACCTGAAGCAAATTGGCCACACTCCAGTCATGAGCAATTCTTCTGTCGATCGTAACACGATCCATGCAACCAGACCACGTGCACGCCAACGCGGCGACCGTAACGAGGCTAACCATATCTCCTGCCTGATTGGCAGCCCTGTGGGGCACCTACTCGATCTGGACATATCCACATAAAACGTCGAAGAGCCTTAGTGATAGATACACGGATTCTCAGACTCACAGGTAGATTATGTTCCGGTGCGTCTGCCGTGTCCACCACAGTGACATACCCCAGTGTGAGCCGCTCCATGAGCAAATCGGTGGGACCAACGCCTTGATGGTCTGTCAGATTTCGCGAGAGAACTACGCAATGATGACCAACAACCGCCCAACCCTAACCGTCGCAGATATAACTGTTCGCCAGTACCGACCGTAGCGAGGCTACTTCAAGGACGATGTCGGTCGCTACAACCTGAACGATCTTCATCAAGCATCCGGTGGTGATCCGAAGAACAAGCCCAGCGAGTGGCTCCGGTACGACAAGGCCTAAGATCTGACTGACGAGCTAATTGTGGGAAATCGCACAATTAACCCAGCTAATGCAAAACGCGGTCGCTATGGCGGCACCTTCGTCATCAAGGAACTGGTTTATGAGTACGCCATGTGGATCAGCCCGAGATTCAACCTGAAGGTGATCCGTGCCTATAACGAGATGGTGGCCCAGGCACAGAACCTCAGGTTCCCCGGTCATTCTCCGAGGCGCTCCGTCTGGCTGCCGAGACCCAGGAAGAGAAGGAGATGACTCCATGGCTTTGTCAGCGATGTCTTACAAATCGCCGAGACGATCTCGCACGGAAACCCTCCGAAGCTCGGCTAGACTCAGGGTATGATGCCAGTTGAAATCTACGCCCAGCTTGGGAAGTACGGAACATGCGTCATGGCCAAGGACCGGGAGCCCGGAGTCTTCAAGGAGGTCACTCTGGAGTTTCCACCATCAAGGACCGAGCGGAGCGAGGCTCCGTCTAGGAAGATGCCCCTGACCAAGGACGGTCGGGATCGATTAGACATACTCCCTCACTGACGCCCCCTCAGCGCCAGCCACTGCGAGCTGATCCGCCGGTTCATTCTCTGGGTGATCACTGCCTTGCATCAAGCAAAGCCAAAGCTCAACTCAGGGCACTTCGGTAGATTCCCACCATCAAGGAACTTTGGGTCTCTGGTATCTACAGCTTTTTCCCAGACTAGCAGGAAGAACAACTTGATGGCTTTCTCCAGGGCCTCCGTCTCCTGTCTGAAGGAGTCACCGACAGATGACCGACAAGGCCCGTCCTGCCATGATTGTCTGAGTTTGAGCATGGCTCGACGAGCAGGGGCATCCTTCCACTGGTCGAACGTCAGGGCATCCCATCTCATCAGCTCATCGAGAACAGCCGGAGTGATCAGTAGGTCATACTCAACGAGATGGATAGGAAGACTTCTCCCACAGACTGTCTTGTAAAGATGCCAGAGCTTGGTCTGTGGGGTTCCTCCCTTGAGCTTGTCCACGGATCGTACTTGTAATGTCATAGTGCCTTTCTCTTATCTCATCATCATCGGTCCAGTCTCACACCATGCGCCTGACAGGCACGGGTGACAGTAGTCCGCCCTACACCGAAGACACGGCAGGTCTCAGTGATGCTCGTCCGGTATTCCCTCCGGTAGTCAGCAATAGCTTCCCAGTCCTTCTTGAAGGAAGTTCCTCCGGTGGGGACAGGTGACTTCCCTGCCATTCCAGCCTTACGCCACAACTCCATGACGTAAGACTCACTTAGACCGAAATGCTCTGCAGTCTGTTGCCGCGAAGCCTTGATGTCGATGCGCCACTGGACGACCTCGTTAGGATCGACCGTAGGCTTACGTCCAGGCGTAGATGATGGCCGCTCAATCTTGATTGGTTGGGTGGTAATCGCTGTCATGTTTGTTCTCCTTCTTTTTTGTTCTTGAACTGATAATCCACCGTCCAAGAGAAGTGACAGACGGGAGCCCATAAGGCCCCCATGATGGTTACCGTCCAGATGATCGCTGTGGAGGACATTAGGCGGCCTCCTTCAAGACCCCATTGAGGTATTTTTCAGGATCAATCTTGTCCGCGTATACATTGCGGACCATGGACTCTATCTGATCCCTATCGGCCATCCCCGATTCAAACAACTGGGAGGCAAACTGGAGGACATCCCGATACAGCTTCAGGTCACCCTGATCGAGAACGTCGCGGATTCCCTTGCCCTTGGCTCCAGATATCTCGCTCAGTTCCTCCCACCACTCGCTAGCACTAAACCCACTAATGACCTCAGCGACCATGCCCTTGAGGAAACGCTCGGTATCCTGTGCGTAGACCTTGGAGCCAGTCTCAGAGATAGCGGAGTGGTACACGCTGTTATCGATTCCGGTGAGGTGGTCAGTACGGATGGGACCGTAACGCTCCATCCTCAGTACACATTCCTCCATGTCGAGGAAGTATTGTCGGATGCCGTGTCCCTCGGAAGTACGAGCTTGCATGGCAAGGTGAGCAGCAACGTCACGGGAGAGTAGGTAGCCTTTCCTTGTCTGCCGAGTCTTTCCGGCGACTTCGTAGAACGTTTCAATTTCGACCTCGAAAGTCGCACTTTTTCCAGCGCCTTTTACCTGGCCCATCATCGGCTTGATGTAGTCCTCGGCAAAATTCCTGAACCTGCCGTGAGGATTACCGATCTTATCCCAAAGCTTCCGAGCATCAATGCATGGCTTCTGCCGGTCCTCCACGATGGGGAGCACACGGCGGGTCTTCATCATCCTGCGGGTCTGTTCATCGGTGAAGCCAAGAGATGATGTCAGAATGCACTTCGGGAGGTGGTTGATGTCGGTCGGAATTGATCGACCAGTTCGGTTGAGCTTGTTACTCATGGGATTGCTTCCTTATGTGTGAACGCACCGTTCTGGAAAGCACACCCCCTGTCTGGCCCACGAACTCCCCAATCCCAAGGGGAGCCAGCAGGGCAAGCCAGAGCGATGCGCTCACAGATACGGGTTCGTTTGGATTGATGGTGGTTATGGTTAGCAGTCATGTGAGGCTGCCTAGATGTATCTTAAACACTCCCAATAAAGGGAGTTTAGTCTTCCTCCTGATTTTCCTCTGGCAGGAACATGACAGGCATGATACCCAGCTCTTCAAGCTCATATTCATCCCACGGGGAGAAGTGAACTATGATGCCATCGAAAATGTCATGAGCTGTAATCACTGCTGGCATGGTAGAGCTGTTGATATCACTCACAACAGTTTTCACTGCCGTCTCCAGAGCGTCAACGTACCGTAGGTAGTCGCCAGCGTTGTCTGTAGTCAGCGGGAAGTTTCCTTTGCGGAATGCTTCAATGTTCTCCTCATCAAAAGAGAGGCCATGAACAGCCGTCAGTACCACCGCTTGGATAATACCCGCGGGGATTTTATGACGGAATAGCTCAGCTTGAACATCAAGGAGGCGACGAAGCCCCTCATCAAATAATGCTATATCTGAGCTTGAGGTATCCGTGGTGATCATTCGATGAACAGGAACTAGGTTCTTAGGGGCATCTTCAGTGATCAGCGATAGATTCATCATTTGTTGATTGCTCCATAGTGGTGATGGTGGTGGTGAACGCCGTTCTTGATATGAACGACTGTAGGTAGAGGAAAGTCTGAAAATAGACTCTCCTCCTCCTTAGGTGTCTGGTAATTGCTTCTGCTAATATAATGTGGTTTCGGATCGTGGTTGATTACACCTCCTTACAGACGAACCTACAGGCTGGGGCTTACATTGTACGCTCGAATGAGTGCTACGCTGGACGGACACATGGCCTCCGGGTACTTCCGGTTCTCTACGGGAGCGACCTGTAGGAGGTTCTTCCAGATGAACAGCCGGAGCAGTCAAGTAGAGGGTCTTCTGGATTGACTGGCGTGACTGACTGAAAGCATCAGCTACGGAGCAACGAAGTCCATATTGTCCGTACCCACGAGCGATAGCGAGCTTACTGTTTCCCTCGGTGAGACGACTTCAAGATACCCACTGGACTAGCCTCCGGTCCTCCACAACATCAACCAGTGGACTTCCTTGAAGCCCATCCTACCGATGGTCGAGTAAGTGGTGATGGTGGTACATCACTCACTACATTCATTCCTTCCAGAGTTCGGTCGAACCTCACTGATAGAGCTGAAAGACCAACTCTAGGCTTGACTTCAAGATTATCTTTAAGATGGATCGAGAGGATGTGTCTCATTTTTTGTCACTATAGGGGACAGCCAACCTGACACTTTTTGAGACAGACACGACAGGTTCAAGCAGCCTGAGATTTAGCGTAGCGCGACTAACAGACAGCTCTTCAGCTACATCCTTCTGAGTCCATCCTTGAGACAGAAGCTCCAGAGCCTCTTCCTGCTGGCGCTGCTTGGCTGAGCGATTGGCAGTCTTTCGGGCCATTCGTTCAGCCCTCCTCTTCGGGCTTACTCCTTGGGGCTCCGGTTCAGGAACCTCAAGCATGATTTCCTCGCTGATCGTACACCGATCCCCCATGTTGAACTTCTCGGCCAGACTCTCGGCTTCTTCCATGGTGGTCACGAAGTGATACGTTTCGGTCGACGGATCGAAGTTCCTGATGGCCGTCCGTGTGGCGTGCTGGAACTGAGCCTCAAAGTGACGGTCGTGCCTGATCCTATCCTTGCCCGTGTCAACGTCCACGTTCATCAATCCCAGCGAACGTTCAATCGTCCAGGCATCTTGAGGTGAGTCATTACCGTGGAGGATCGACACGCTGGCGCTTGTGCCCCGATAGCAATTCAGTCCCTCGACGGCATAGCCAATCAGCTTCAGACGCTCCAGCGCCTCAAGGACTTCCTCGGAGAACCATCCGTTGCTCTGGTACGCCTGAAGAATGCCACCTTCGGACAGGTTCAGTTCTCTGATCTTGTCGCTGGCGCGTTTGGCGATCTCAAAGGCAACAGAACCTTCTACAGCCTCGTTCATGGCGTTCCCCTCCATGTCCCTCAGTAGCCGGGACTTCGAGGATCTCTCCAAGTCAGTCAGGACGTATATCGTGCAGATCCCGACATAGGAATCGTGGAGGTCTTCAAGTCGGCACAGCGGGCTATCCACGACGGTGAACCCGTTGGACACCAGATAGAGTGACAGCAAGCTCTTCTTTGAGGCATGGCCGAGGATGTGGACCTCATCCGCCTCAGTGAATAGGGATGCCCAATCAATGTGCTTGGCAATTCGGACATCCAGCCTTCCCGGTGCGTCACTGTCTAGCGAAGTTCCCTCCTTGATGTACAACTCGGCGTTCTTCTCGTCCATCGCTGCGTCAAGCAGTGCGTAGTTACTGGCGTTCCCCTGCGGGTCTCGCTTCAGCTCGCTCAGTAGATCCCTCGCTTCCCACCAAGAGCCGTCGCGGACGGAGACACTGTAGTCTCCATTCTGACCATGCTCCCGGTCGAACGGGTGGCCTTGAAGGATCGGATCGAACAGCATGGCGAATTCTCGGTATCCCTTGTAGAACCGCTTGTTGTCCATCACATGCGGCACCTCGTCGATGACCAAGCGCCAGCCATTGAGAAGCTCTGGCTTTTCGATCAGGTTCTTCAACGTGTTCTGCTGAATGATCAGCACCTTCTCGTCCTGCGCCTTGAGATGCTTGGCGACGTTCTGAGCGACGTTCCCCCGTCCCCGGTGATGCCGTCTGCCGTCTACTCGGCGAATCTTGGTGAACCCTGGAATAGCCGTGATGATCCTCCGTTCGATGGATTCGGCTAGCTTGATCGTCGGGACAGCAATGAGCGTCTTGGGTGCATCTCGGCGGGCCAAGCTCTGGATCAGTGCTTCAGTCTTCCCGGTGCCGGGCAGCGCGTCTGCGAAGTGAACGGTTGTGGTCATATCGTGTGTTCCTCATGAGTAGACCCACCATCAGCCGGACCCACCACAAGCCCAAGGCCGAGGGACTACCAACCGGGCACACGACGAGCCCAGTCCTTCGGTTGGCTGGCGGTAGGTCTACTGATGAAGGGTTGGCTGTGGATGTGGTGAGCGGCAGCGAACTGCCTGTGCTGTGGTGCGAGGTTTGTCCTCGGCACTCGCTAGAGCTGCGTTGCTACGCTGTGGTGGTGAAAGAAGGAGAGCTACTCTCCCTGAGGTGCATGGTATTGTCTATTTCAGAGGTGTCTGGTAATTAGTCGCTGGGATGAACCGCTCCTCCTATCGGTGAGTGGTTCTTCCTGAGGTGGGTGGTATTGATTTTGGCTTGTGAGGCTCTATGAGAGCTTCTGAAGGGTAGGCAGTAGGAAGGGGCGATTGATTGGTAGGGAATCCAGTAGGCCGCCATTCAGGCCCATCTCAGTGGACAGTTGGCGTCCTTGCGAATGGCAGGGTGCACGATCTTGGTGACACAGTCTTGGAAGGCTCGGGTTTGGGGCTTGTCCGAACGTATGATCAGCTTGTACAGGCCGGACTCGGAGATGAGCTTGGCGTGGGCCATGCCAGAGCCTCGGAGCTTTACCCCCACATCTGAATAGGGGGAAACCTCATCGTCGTAGAGCTTCTTCAGGTGATACCCAACTTGTTGTGGAGCTTCAAGCCAAGGGCGACTGCTACATCCTTCGCCACAAACCAGGGCTCGCCATCCTGATCCACGATGCGGATGTTGAGGTCGATGCCAGTGATGTGGCCAGTGATGTGGCCAGTGGTGTAGAAGATGGGGTTTACTACTACATCTGACTAATTGTAGGTCGTTAGTAGACTGACGTTAACATCCATGTTTTCCTGATAAATAACTTAGTGCTAAGTCGATAAATGGAGCTTCCATGTCCCAGCCGCGTGAATTCCATTCTTCTATCAGCATCTCTGTTTTGTAAGCAGGGTGACGTACCGGCTCGTCTTGTTCATATGCATCAAAGATACCGCAAAATTCTTCTCCCCCTTTTCCTTCATGGCGCCGCGTGCCTTCCATTCCTATTAATCCATCAAAAACGCCCTGAGAATAACTAGTTCCCATTATTTCCCCTTCCCTTCCTTTGTTGAAGAGTTCTTGGACTTTCTTTATCGACATAAGCTCAGAGCGTGCTGTTTCAAAGGTTCCTAATGTTAAAACGAGTATGATAGTTAAGGATGTGGTTTTATGGATCATGCTATATTCCAGTATTTGATTATTGCTGAAATTATGAAGTCACTG
This sequence comes from Halomonas sp., assembly GCF_034520545.1. Classification (GTDB taxonomy): domain Bacteria; phylum Pseudomonadota; class Gammaproteobacteria; order Pseudomonadales; family Halomonadaceae; genus Halomonas. The sequence continues at coordinate 888,432 of NZ_JAXHNN010000010.1, read as the reverse complement.
TTCAGAAGAAGCCTAGCCACAGACCTACGCCATGAATTATCCCAATCGGAAAAAATAGAGCCCCTGCGATCAAGAAGCCCCACCAGCCTTCACCTAGCGACGTAACAACGTGAGTAAGCCAAGCCAATACACTGACAATCCCAATAGCCATAACAATCAGAGAGCTGAAATCCGTTTGCCCTTTCTGTTTTCTCATCGCTGAACCCCACTGCCCTGCGTTTAAGTGCACGTATTGATTTTGATTGTCACGGTAGCCACCAGCTTGCTACCTACGCAAGCCCAAGAAGCGTCAATGCAGCACATCCAGCCGTATCGTCTCCACTGCCTCAAGGCGGGTCTTGAAGGTCGGTCCTCGGTTGTACACCTTGTTGGCGGTAGTGAGTCCTCGCTCATGGCCAGTGATCCACACGATGACCGATTCACCCACTCCAGTGTCCCCCATGATCGTGATGGCGGTGGTCCTGAAGGAGTGGAAGCCGAGCTTACGGTCACCCCGTTTAATGACCTTCTTCGACAGCCGGGCGAACCACTGGGAGAACTTCGGCCCCTTCTTACCGTCGCTCCGGGTGGATGCCTCAGCCTCGGGGAACAGATACCCCGATCCGACAGCCTTCGCATGTTCGAGCTGATCCATCACTAGCGGCTTGATCTCAGAGTGGAGCGGGACTTCCCGTGTAGCGTTCTGGTTCTTCCCCTCACGGACTGCCAGACACCAGATGCCCTGACGCTGGATGATGTCGGTCACCTTGAGCGAGCACAATTCATCTAGCCGAGCCCCTGTGTAGAAGCCCAGACGCGGGAGCAGATGATAGATGCCCTCGTTCTCTGCTGTCGCTTTGAAGATGGCCTCCACGTCCTGACGCGTGAACTGGTCGTAGCTCCTGACGGTAGCCTTGGGCTTGAGCTGGTGACCCTTGAAGGGGTTGCCGTTCGGCAGTTCCTCTTCCATGGAGTATTCGGCGTGATGCCAGATGGCCGACAGGCCGGACAGGTAGTTGGCAACGGTCTGCTTCGTCTTGCCCTCGCCGAGCATCGAGGTGATGAAGCCCTTGAGCTGTTGGCGGTTGAGAGAGACGAGGGTTACGTCATCCTCGCCTAGATACGTCAGCAAACGCTCAACGGCAAGGGTATTCTTCGAGATAGTGGACGATTTCCGTTCCACCAGTGGTGACGCCTTCCAGTCCTCCAGCGCCGCTCTCAGGGTCAAACGGTAGCGGTCCGGGGTATCCCCCTGGTTGACGCTCCTGAAGGCGTCCTGATCGATCTCCGGCAGTTTTTCCGGGTCCATGATGTCGGTGAGGCTGACAGGGTCACGAGGGTCGTGGCTCTCGATGGCTTCCGCTGTCTCCCTGAGCTGTTCCCGTGCCTGGAGGAACATCCGACGTTGCTGGGCCTGACTGGCTTCGCCCTTGAGCTGGGCTTCAAGGTCGCCAAGGTCTGCCAGCACACGGTCCCGAATCCGACAGGCTTCATCAAGGTCGCCAGTCTGGGTGCTCTGCTGAAGGATCTTCTTGTCAAGGTGCTTGGCGAGGGTAGGGGAGAGCCGCTTCTGGATGAACCAAACGTTGCCACGCTGACGAAGGCTACGGTTCTCGGTGGGCTTGCCTCTGGCCATGATGCGCGACCCTTTTCGACCAATGAATGAGGAGGTCGAGGGTAACACTGGAGCGGGGAGCAGGTGTAGCCACTTGTGTAGCCATTTCTGAAGTACCTAACCCCATGAAAGGCGGGAAATTTCTTGGTGATCAGTCGGTTAGGTGATGCTTGGAGCGGGTGAAGGGAATCGAACCCTCGTCTTAAGCTTGGGAAGCTTCTGCTCTACCATTGAGCTACACCCGCAAGGCGAGTTCTACAATAAAACCAGTCGCTTAGCCTTTGCAAGCAGTCCCGGAGCTTTTTTGCTCTCTTGGTGCTAAGTCGCTGTTTTTCTCTGTCTTGCCGTAAGGTACGAGAGGTTCGGGGCCTGGAGAGCGGCACGCTACCGAGATTTTTTAACTGCCTGGCGAACTTTTCTCTGCGGCGCTGTCTGAATGTTAGTAGGCAGCAACGCGATAGCAGTCGCTAACACTGTTGCCTTAGCTTGCACTTTCGATCTTGCCGCCCCATGCCTCATGGGGCGGCTTTTCTTGGTGCACTGCATCCACTCTGGAAACGACGAGACCCGGCGTCGGGCCGGGTGTCGAGGAAAGGAATGGGGCCAGCAGGTGGTCAGGAGTGGCGCATGCGTAGCAGCGCACTGAGCACGTCGCGGCGGGTGACGATGCCCACCAGTCGGTTCTGTTCGACCACCGGGTAGACCTTGGGCTTGGCGCCAAGCATCTCCTGGGCCAAGTCGGTGATGCTCTTGTTGGGTGCTACCGAGAGTACCTCGTTGCGCATCAGTTCCTTCACCAGAGGCGGCTCATCGTTGAGGTAGGAGCTTTCCAGCACTTTGCCCATCACATCTTGCTCGGAGATGAAGCCGATCAAGTGGTCTCGCTCGTCCACCACGGGAACCCCGGGCAGGCGATGCAGTGCCAGGCCCTCGGCCAGGGTGGAGACCGAGGTCTTGCCGGTGACCCGGTAGCAGTCGCGGGACATGATCTCGCGCACGGTGGTAGGGGCCTTGTTGGGCATGGCGTGCCTCCTTGTACTGGGCGGTAATGGCCTGGGCTGCAGCCAGCGCTAGCGTTGCCATGCTCGGGCCGCAGCCGTGTCCTGACTAGCATAGCCGACTCAGGATATTCCCCGATATGCGAGCCGCCAACGTTTGTCCACGCTGGACAGGGCCTTCGGCTCACAGCAGGAACCCGGCCCCGGTTCTCGGCTCCAATGTGGCACACTCTGTATAACAGGCCGGCCATGGCGCCGGCGTGCAACGCTCAATGGAGTTGCCTTATGGATGCACGGGAGTACATGGCCCGAAAAGGGCTGGATGGCGAGCGTGATCAGGAGCGCCCCAACACCCTGGAGGAGAAGGCCTGGTTGCGAGCGAGGGAAGCCGGCGACCATCGCCCTCGCGCGGGGACGCCCTTCGACTGGGAGGAGTGGGAGCACTATCACGATACCTTGGCTGAAGGCGCCGAAGCGCTCGACCAGAAGATCAATCATGAGGCTCATCGCCAGGCGCTTGAGCATGAGTCCCGGGAGGCTGTCGGGCATTTCACGCCGGCGGCTGGTGACCAGGTCCGGGTCGACCAGGCACAGGCATCGCCCGACCGAGACGCGAGCGAGGCAGCAGCTGCCGAGCCGCGGCTTGCCCTGCATGCCCTGGCGGTGCTCCTTCCGCCCCTGGGTGTCGGTCTCTCTCGTGGTGGCGGGACCCGAGTCATGGTCAGCCTGGTGCTGACCCTGCTTGGCTGGTTGCCCGGGGTCGTGCATGCGCTCTGGTGGTTGCGTTACTCGCGGCGCTGATGGGGCAGTTCACGCTCGAGGGCTTTGCTCCGCGTACTCGATGGGTATAATCGTCGTCAACCCCACTATCTATTAGGAGTTGACCTTGGGCCTTCTCGTCGGTGTCACCGTCCTATGGGCGTTCTCATTCTCGCTGATCGGCGTCTACCTGGCCGGCCAGGTAGACAGCTACTTCGCGGTCCTGATGCGAATCGGCCTGGCAGCGCTGGTCTTCTTGCCGTTCCTGCGTCCTTCGCTTTTGCGCGGTCGCCAGCGGCTCGCGTTGATGGGGCTGGGGGCGGTGCAGTTGGGCGTGATGTATATCTTCTTCTACCAGTCCTTCCTGCTGCTCTCGGTGCCGGAGGTCCTGCTGTTCACCATCTTCACGCCGATCTACATTGCGTTGCTTGATGATGCCCTTTTCGGTCGCTTCACGCCCTTCTATCTGGTGACCGCCTCGCTGGCGGTGCTGGGTGCGGCCGTGATCCGCTATCAGGGTCTCGACAGCGGTTTCTGGGCAGGCTTCCTGGTGGTTCAGGGAGCAAACCTCTGCTTTGCCCTGGGGCAGGTGGGCTATCGACGCCTGTCGGCAGGCCTGCCCGAGACCCTGCCGCGCCACAGCGTGTTCGGATGGTTCTACCTGGGTGCCCTGGCGGTGGCCGTGCCCGCTTTCGCACTGTTGGGCAATGCTGGAGGGTTGCCCAGCTCCGGGGTTCAGTGGGGTGTGCTGCTGTGGCTGGGGCTGGTGGCCTCGGGTCTCGGCTACTTCCTGTGGAACCTGGGAGCTACCCGGGTCGACGCCGGTGCTCTGGCGATCATGAACAATGCCCTGATCCCCGCAGGATTGCTGGTCAATCTGGTGATCTGGAACCGCGATGCCGATCTGCTGCGTCTGGGGCTGGGCGGTGCCATCATCGTTGGTTCGTTGGCACTCAACGAATGGTGGCTGAAGCGCCGCCGTCTCGAGACTGCCTGAGCACGTTTGCCCGCCTCGCGGCCAGTCGCCATAATGAGCGGCCGCGAAGCGAGAGGCCTGCGCATGTCAACCTTCAAGAACATCGGTCTGATCGGTCGTCTGGGCAGTGCCAAGGTGGTCGATACCCTCAAGCGCCTGATCCGCTTCCTCGATGCCGGTGGCTACCACGTCATCATCGAGGACAGGACCGCCACGGTACTGCTTGATCATGGCCATCCCGAGGCCAGTCGACGACTGCTCGGTGAGCTCTGCGACCTGGTGATCGTGGTCGGTGGCGACGGTAGCCTGCTCGGTGCTGCGCGTACCCTTTGCCAGAGCGGTACTCTGGTGCTGGGTGTCAATCGTGGGCGGCTGGGCTTTCTCACCGACATCTCGCCCGACGAGATCGAGGCGCGCGTCGGCGAGGTGCTCGAGGGTCGCTATGAGCTCGAGCAGCGCTTTCTGCTGGATGCCGAGCTCTACCGGGACGACGTCCAGGTAGGCAACGGCGATGCCTTGAACGAGGTTGTGCTGCACCCGGGGAAGGCGGTGCGCATGATCGAATTCGAGCTGTTCATCGACAATCAGTTCGTCTACAGCCAGCGCAGCGACGGCTTGATCATCGCCACGCCTACCGGCTCCACGGCCTATGCACTTTCCGGCGGTGGACCGATCATGCACCCCAGGCTCGATGTCGTCACCCTGGTGCCGATGTTCCCGCACACCCTGTCTAGCCGCCCCATCGCCATCGATGCCGCCAGCGAGATCCGCATTCATATCGGCGAGACCAACCAGACTTATCCGCATATCAGCTGCGATGGCCAGACTCGTGCGGTGGCAAAGCCCGACGATGTGCTGGTGATACGGCGCAAGCCGCGGCGGGTGCAACTGGTGCATCCTCTGGGCCACAACTTCTACGAGGTCCTGCGCAGCAAGCTGGGCTGGAGCAACCGCCTGGGGGATTAAGGGAAGGGGAGCAAGGTGAGCATGCAAGGCGGCCTCGAAGGCTACGACCTGATCGGCGATATCCACGGCTGCGGTGCAACGCTGGGCTCACTGCTCGAGCGTCTCGGCTATCACCAGCGTGGTGGTGTCTACCGTCACCCGCGACGCAAGGTGATCTTTCTCGGCGACCTGATCGACCGGGGCCCCCGCATTCGCCTGGCGGTCACCATCGCCCGACGCATGGTCGAGGAGGGCGAGGCCCATATCGTCATGGGTAATCACGAGGTCAATGCCCTGGCTTACAGCCATCGTGCTCCCGGAAGCTTTGGGCACGAGTGGCTGCGCGAGCACTCGCCGCGCCATAATCGCATCATCAAGGAGACCCTGGAGCAGTACCACGACCATCCCCAGGAGTGGGAGGAAGTGCTTGCCTGGTTTCTGGATATTCCGCTGTGCCTGGAACTCGACGGCCTGCGGGTGGTGCATGCCTGCTGGGACCAGCCGCTGGTGGAGGAATTGCGACGTGAACATCCCGACGGGTGCATCGATGAGGCCTTCCTGGCCGCCTCGGCGGTGCCCGGTACCCTGGAGTTCCGTATTCTCGACCGCCTGACACGCGGCACCCATGTGCCCCTGCCGGACGGTGTGGAAATCCACTCAGGAGATGGCTTCACCCGGCGCAGCTTCCGTGCCCACTTCTGGGCCCGGCAGCCGCAGACCTGGGGTGACGTGATCTTCCAGCCGGACAATCTGCCCGGCAATCTGGAGCATCGTGAGCTCTCCGCTGAGGAGCGCTCGTACCTGAGCTACTATGGGCCCGAGCAGCCGCCGCTGTTCATCGGCCACTACTGGTGCGAGGGTGTTCCGGCCCTGCCCGCCGCCAACATTGCGTGCCTGGACTACAGTGCGGTCAAGTTCGGTCGCCTGGTGGCCTACCGCTGGAGTGGTGAATCGAGGCTCGATGCCGATCACTTCGTATGGGTTCGCGTGCCCCGCGAGGAGCAGGCTCGGCCGCAGCCTTGGGAGATCGATTTCGATTGATACATTTTGTTACGAAAAAGGCGTGTCATCGGATTGAACTCTCGCCAACCCACGCCATCAGAGTAGGTGTTCCCTTGAATGATCCCTTGCTCTTGTCCGGCGGCCCCCTCCGCCGGACTTTTTCTTTGCGTGGCCTGTACGCGCCGCCACGCCGGGCTCGTCAACCGCTGGAGACGCCATGTATCGGGTAATCCTGTTGCCCCACGATGTCGATACCCGTGAGCTGCGGCGCGCCCTCTGGGCTCATCGCATCGGGCATCGCGTCACCGAGGAGAGCGAGGGCCAGGTGCTGTGGCTGGTCGACCCCGAGCAGCACGATGCGATGCTCGGGCTGCTCGAGCGCTGGCGGCAGGGCGAGCCGCTGATGCCCGATAAATCGCCGGTCGCGAGGCCTTCGACTGGCGAGTTGCTTGGTCCCTTCCGCCAGGTGCCGGTGACGTCTCTCGCGTTGGCGCTGAGCCTGGTGGTCTTCGCCGCCATGGGGGTACTCGGCGACCGCGTAGTCGCGGCGCTGACCATCGTACCGGTGGTCGTGACCAATGGCGGTCTGGCCTACGGCAACCTCGGCGAGGCCCTCGCCTCGGGCCAGGTGTGGCGGCTTCTTTCACCGGCTTTCCTGCACTTCGGCTGGATGCACTTGATCTTCAACATGCTGTGGCTCTGGTACTTCGGTCGCCAGGTGGAAGCGCTACAGGGCAGCACGCGGATGCTGATGCTGCTGGTCATCGCCGGCATCGTCGCCAACCTGGCCCAATATGCCACCGGAACCGTGCTGTTCGGCGGTATGTCCGGCGTCGATTTCGCCCTGCTGGCCTATGTCTGGCTGATGTCGAGGCGCGCGCCGCGCAGCGGCTTCTTCGTGCCCCAGATGCTGGTGGTCTTCATGCTCGGCTGGCTGGTCTTCGCGATGACCGACATGGCCGCCATGGTGGGATTCGGCAACGTGGCAAACGAAGCACACCTGGGCGGGCTGGTCGTGGGCCTCGTGCTGGGCTGGTATCATTCCGGCCGTGCCCGCCGTCAATCCTGAGAGAGCCCCACTCATGAGCGAGATGTCCTTCGATCGCATGATCCAGCAGATGACCCCGTCCATCTACGAGAGCCTCAAGCGGGCCGTGTCGCTGCGCAAGTGGCCGGATGGCCGGATGCTGACGGCCGAGCAGACCGAGCTGTGCCTCGAGGCGGTGATGCGCTACGAGGTGGAGAACCGGGTTCCCGAGGAAGAGCGCGTCGGCTATCTGCAACGGCGCACCTGCGGTAGCGCCAGCAGTGGGGCCGATGTGTCCCCTGAACGGGCCGGCCTGGCCCGGGATGCCAGCCGTGACTGAGTCGATCGATGCCGCCACGGCGCTGCAGGGTTGCCTGAGCAAGATGGCCGTCGAGCCGGGGACTCCGGCCCGCTACGTGCTGCGGGCCGGCGAGGCCCGTCTCGACCTCAATGCCTGCCTCGGTAAGCCCTTGCACCTGGAGTGGACCGGCGCCATCGCCTGCACCCACTGCGGCAGGGCCACCAGGAAGAGCTTCGCCCAGGGTCATTGCTACCCGTGCTTCAAGCGGCTCGCCCAGTGCGACACCTGCATCATGAAGCCGGAGCTCTGTCACTTCTTCGAAGGCACCTGCCGCGAGCCCGACTGGGCCGAGCGCCATTGCTTCCAGCCCCATGTGGTCTATCTGGCCAACGCCTCTGGCCTCAAGGTGGGGATCACCCGCTCCAGCCAGATGCCGACCCGCTGGCTCGACCAGGGCGCCGTGCAGGCTCTGCCGATTTTGGAAGTGGATACCCGCCAGCAGTCGGGCTTCGTCGAGGTGCTGTTCAAGGAGGAGGTCTCGGATCGCACCAACTGGCGGGCCATGCTCAAGGGCGACACCCGGGCTCTCGATCTGGTGGCCGAGAGGGACCGCCTGTTGGCGCGCCTGGATGCCGGCCTGGCCAACCTGCGCGAACGTTTCGGGGCCGACACTATCCGCCCCCTGGATGAGTCGCCGCTGAGCTTCGACTACCCGGTGCTCGAATTCCCCACCAAGGTGGTCTCCCACAATCTGGACAAGCACCCCCACGTTGCCGGCACGCTGCTGGGCATCAAGGGCCAGTACCTGATCCTCGACAGTGGGGTGATCAATCTGCGCAAGTTTACCGGGTACGAGGTCAAGGTCTCCGCTTGAACTCCCGGCTATCCTGCCGGGAGTGAATACGTGCAGCAGCAGGAGGAAAGCCGATGAGCGAGTCCATGCGTGCCATGCGCCTGCATGCCCCGGGCAGGCCACTCGAACTGGAGCGGGTTGAACGCCACACGCCCGGACCCGGTGAGGTCGAGGTTCGCGTGCTGGCCTGCGGGGTCTGCCGGACGGACCTTCATGTCCTCGATGGCGAGCTCACCGAGCCTCGGTTGCCGCTGATCCCCGGCCACGAGATCGTCGGCGAGGTGACCGCGCTGGGGGAGGGTGTTCAGGCACCGGCTCCAGGCACACGGGTCGGGGTGCCCTGGTTGGGCTGGACCTGCGGCGAATGCGACCCCTGCCGGGCCGGCCGCGAGAACCTCTGCGAACGCGCCGAGTTCACCGGCTATACCCGAGACGGCGGCTATGCGGAGTACTGCGTGGCCGATGCTCGCTACTGCTTTCCCCTGAATGCCGAGGACGCTCAGTCAGCCGCCCCGCTGCTGTGTGCGGGGCTGATCGGCTATCGTACCTGGCGGCTGGCCGGCGGTGAGGCGAACCGTCGGCTCGGCATCTACGGCTTCGGTGCCGCGGCCCACATCCTGGCCCAGTTGGCCATCGCCCGCGGTCAGCAGATTTATGCCTTCACCCGACCCGGCGACACCCAGGCGCAGGATTTCGCGCAGCGGCTCGGTGCCGTCTGGGCCGGGGGCAGCGACGAGGCCCCACCCGAACGCCTGGACGCCGCGCTGCTCTTCGCCCCGGTGGGCGAGCTCATCCCCACGGCACTTGCCGCGGTGCGGCCCGGCGGCGCGGTGGTTTCCGGGGGCATCCACATGTCCGATATCCCCTCCTTTCCCTATCGCCTGCTCTGGGAGGAGCGAAGCCTGAGCTCGGTGGCCAACCTCACCCGTCGGGATGGCGAGGAGTTCCTGGCGCTCGCGCCCGAGGTGCCCATCCACACCGAGACTCATGCCTACCCGCTGGAACAGGCCAACCAGGCGCTTGAGGACCTGCGCGAGGGGCGACTCTCCGGTGCGGCGGTGCTGATTCCCTAGTCTCGCTCAAGCTCACTCGAAGAGATCCCCCTGGGCGCGGGGTGGACGGAAGGCCGTGGTATCCAGTGGCTGGCTCGCCATGGCCGCTGGATCATTCAAACCAACGCGGCGACAGGCCTTGTGGAAGCGCTGCTCGAGCAGCTCCGCAAACACCCCCTCGCCCCGCATGCGCGTGCCGAATCGCGGGTCGTAGTCCGCGCCGCCCCGACACTGGCGGATCAGGCTCATGACCTTGCCGGCCCGTTCGGGATAGTGCTCGACTAACCACGCCTCGAACAGCGGGGCGACCTCACGGGGCAGGCGCAGCAGCATCCAGCCGGCGGTAGTGGCCCCGGCGTCGGCGGCGGCCTCGAGCAGGCGCTCGAGCTCATGGTCGGTCAGCCCCGGAATCACCGGCGAGACCAGGGCACCCACCGGTACACCGGCCTCGGCCAGGGTACGGATCACTCTCAGCCTTGCCGACGGGGAGGCAGCCCTCGGCTCCAGGCTGCGCTTGAGCTCGGTATCGAGGCTGGTGAGGCTGATCATCACTCGCACCAGGCGCTGTCTGGCCAGGGCCTGCAGCAGGTCGAGGTCACGCAGTATCAGCCCGCCCTTGGTCACCAACGTCACTGGATGACGGCACTCGAGCAGCAGTTCCAGGATGGCGCGGGTGGTGGCGTAGCGGGCCTCCAGGGGCTGGTAGGCATCGGTATTGCCGGCGAGATTGATGGGCCGGCACTGGTAACCGGGCCTGCACAGCTCGTCTCGCAGGCGCTCCAGCAGGCCGGTGCGGGCGATCAGCTTCGTCTCGAAGTCGAGCCCCGGGGAGAGGTCCCAGTAGGCGTGGCTCGGCCGTGCGTAGCAGTAGATGCAGCCATGCTCGCAGCCTCGATAGGGGTTGATCGAGCGGTCGAAGGGCAGGTCGGGAGAACTGTTCCAGGCCAGGGCGCTGCGGGTATGCTCCTCGCTTACCTCGGTAGCCAGGCTCGTCGGCGCCTCTTCCTGCCACCAACCGTCGTCGATCGGCTCGCTGGTGGTCGGGGCGAAGCGGTTGTGGGGGTCAAAGGTGGCGCCACGACCCCTGCGGGCCTCCCGGTCGGGGCTCGACTGATGGATCATCGAAGGGGCCTGTTTGCTGTATGAATGATCAGTATAAATGGGTGCCGTTGCGCTGTCAGTCCGTCGGAAGATTAACTGCGCCAGGTCAACCAGCCGCAAGGTGCGCGTTGACGCTTTATCGAGGGGTTGCTAGCGTACTCGCACCTCTCAGGTGCTGGTGGAAATGTCTGCCAGTGAAACGGGAAGTCGGTGATCCCATTCCGACGCTGCCCCCGCAACGGTGATCGAGGAAAGAACGGCCATCATGCCACTGTGCTGCTGCACGGGAAGGCGGTCGTTCCTGAGCCGGGCCTGCCTCATGCCCGGTACTCACTCGTAAGCCCGGAGACCGGCCCGAGAGTAAATGCCGGGTTGCGGTGGGCGACCAGGAGGCTGGGCAGGCGTCGTCTCTCTTTCGTTTCCCTCTTCCTTGATCCCTTGCCGTCCCGGTGACTGCAATACTGAACAGTCGTACGGGTGAGTACGGCGAGCAAGGGACATTCCATGAAAAACCGCATCATTGCCACCTCCGGCCTCGCTGCCTTCGGACTGGCGACACTTCCACTGGCCGTTCAGGCCCAGTCGAACAGCGCTAAGCAGGAGTCTGCTACCGTCGAGCTCAATCCGATGGTCGTGACTGCCACACTGGCACCCCGCACCGCCGATCAGAGCCTCTCGTCCGTCACCGTGCTCGACGAGGCCGCCCTGCGCCGCCAGGATCCCTCAAGTGTTACCGAGGTGCTGCGTGGCCAGGCAGGGGTAGATGTCACCACCCAGGGCAGTTTCGGCAAGCAGAGCAGCGTCTTCATCCGTGGGACGGGCAGCAATGCCAATGTGCTGATGATTGATGGCATCCGACTGCGTTCCGCGACCACGGGGGCGGCGTCCTGGGAATTCCTGGATCCGCGCATGTTCGAGCGTGCCGAGATCGTGCGAGGGCCCCGCGGCAGTCTCTATGGCGCCGATGCAGTGGGCGGCGTGATCCAACTGTTCACACCGGAAGGGCAGGGGGAGCCCACACCTCGGTTCTTCTTCGCTGGCGGTTCCTTCGATACTCAGCGTTACTCCGCCAGTCTCTCCGGCGCCGAGGGCGGCACCCGTTACCACTTTGCCGCCAGCCGTTTCGATACCGAGGGCGTGCCGGTTCGCCGCGGCGGCGATGACAAGGGGTACGACAACACCACCGGCATGATCAGGCTCTCGCATACCTTTTTGGGGGGCGGTGAGGTCGGCATGTTGGCGCTTCGCGGCCGCGGAAACACGGAATTCGATGCGTCGGGGCCTGCAGAAGACGACTTCGTTCAGCAGGTGGCGGCGGTGTATGCAGAAGCTCCCGTGACGGATACCTGGACGAGTCGTGTCACCCTCAGCGAGGCGCGTGACGAGCGCGATACCCTGGCACCGACCTATAGCTCCCTGTTCGAGACCCGGACCCGTACCGCCGAGTGGAAGAACACCCTCGCGATGGGGCGGCATGAAGTGGTGTTCGGCGCCGAGTACAGTGAAGATGATCTGGGCGACAGCCAGACGTCCGGGCTCGCCTTTGACGAGGATAGCCGCGACAACCGGGCGGTGTTCGCCCAGGGGCTGCTGGACTTCCAGCCGTTGACGACCCAGCTCAGTCTGCGCCATGACGACAATCAGGCGTTCGGAGAGGAACTGACCGGCAGCCTCGCACTGGGCTATGAGTTGGACGAGCATCATGTTGCCCGCGCCAGCTATGGAACCGCTTTTCGCGCGCCCACCTTCAACGAGCTCTATTTTCCCTTTGTCGGCTCGAGCAACCCCGATCTGGATGCCGAATCATCCGAGACGTTCGAGCTCGGCATCCGTGGTCAGTATGACGCCTGGTTCTGGGATCTTGCCGCCTACCAGACCGAGGTGAACGACCTGATCGCGCTGGATGCCAGCTTCCGGCCGGTCAACGTCAATGAGGCCAGGATTCATGGCGCCGAGCTCTCCGCTGGCGCCGAACTCGATGGCTGGACGCTGGCGGCGGCGCTTACCTATACCGACCCAGAGGACCGCGAGACCGGGAACCAGCTTGCGCGCCGTGCCACCCAGAGCCTGCGTCTTGATCTCGATCGAGAGTTGGGCGACTGGTCACTGGGCGCTTCCTGGATGGCGCAGAACCATCGCTACAACGACAGCGCTAACCAGCAGCGACTGCCCGGCTATGGCATCGTCGATTTACGGGCCGGTTGGGACTTTGCGCCGATGTGGTCGGCGAGGCTGACGGTCGACAATGTGCTGGACAAGGAATATGCCACCGCACGCGGGTCGGATTTTGACCCTGTGACCTTCGAAGCCATCCCTTTCGACTACATCAACGCAGGCCGAGCGGCCTTTGTCAGCGTCCACTTTGGCCAGTAGCAAGGCCTCAGGCGCTCGTCGTCTGCCGGTCATGCTTGGGGTCTCGCTCGCGTTGCTGTTTGGCCTTGTCGGGCAGGTATATGCCGACGAGGTCTGCGCCATCGATGACAGTGGCCGCGAGATCTGCCTGGCGGCGCCGGCCGAGCGGATCGCCTCGCTCTCCCCTGGGGCCACCGAGCTGCTCTTCGCCGCCGGGGCAGGGGAGCGGCTGGTGGCAGTGGTGGACCACAGCGATTTTCCGCCCGAGGCGGGCAAGCTGCCCTCGGTGGGCAGCCATGACCGCCTTGACCTGGAGCGTCTGGTCAGCCTGCAGCCGGACCTGGTGATCGGCTGGATCACTGGCAACCCTGTCGAGCAGGTGGCACGCCTCGAACGGCTGGGAGTGCCGGTATTCCGGATCGAGCCACGGGATTTCGAGGGCATCGCCACGGCCCTCGAACGGCTGGCGCGGCTGGCCGGCGAGGCGCAGGGGTCACTGGCCGCCGAGCGCTTCCGCCAGGGGATCGCCGAGCTGGAAGCACGCCATGAAGCTGCCCCCGCGGTCTCCGTGTTCTATCAGGTGTGGGACTCGCCGCTGATGACCGTCAACGACGAGCACCTGATAGGCAAGGTGGTTACCCTGTGTGGGGGCGTGAATGTTTTCGGTGACCTGTCGCGGCTGGTGCCGCGCATCGGCGAGGAAGCCCTGCTGGCGGCTGACCCCGAGGTGATCCTCGCCGGTGGTCGGGGAGAGGAGAATCGCAGTTGGCTGGACTACTGGCGGCGCTATCCCGACCTGACGGCGGTGGCCCGCGACAACCTCTTTTTCGTGCCTCCTTCGCTGCTTCAGCGGCCCACGCCACGCCTGCTGGAGGGCAGCCGGCGGCTCTGCGAAAAGCTGGAGGTGGCGCGTGGCCGGTACTAGCTCAAGCCCAAGCCCAGGCGTCAAGGCCCATGGGCACCTGACGCCTGGCCACCTGGGGGTGACTCTGAGCGTGCTGGCCGCGCTCGCCCTGGTCGCCATGGTGTTTGCCGTCACGACAGGGAGTACCGATATCTCTCTGAAGGAGAGCCTTGTCGCGCTGGCGGGCGGCGGCGAGGCCGTTTCACGCACCCTGATTCTGGAACTGCGCCTGCCGCGGGCCTTGGCCGCCTTTGCCACCGGCGGCCTGCTGGCAGTGGCCGGTGCCCTGATGCAGGTACTGCTGCGCAATCCGCTGGCGGACCCCTACGTGCTGGGGCTTTCCGGCGGCGCGGCGGTGGGGGCCCTGTTGGCCATGCTGGCGGGGCTGGGCAGCGCCCTGGTCTCCGGGTCGGCCTTTGCCGGTGCCCTGACGGCAACCCTGCTGGTGTTCGGCCTGGCCCACGGGACCGGCAGCTGGACCCCGTCACGCCTGCTGCTCACCGGCGTGGTCGTCGCCTCCGGCTGGGGGGCGGTCATCACCCTGATGCTGGCCGTTGAGCCCGGCCCGGCAGCTGCCGGGCATGCTCTACTGGCTGATGGGTGACCTTGCCCATGCGCGGGGACCCGGCGTCGCGCTGGGCTTGCTGGCCCTGGTCTGCCTGCTGGTGGTGCCGCTCGGACGTAGCCTCAACGTACTGGCGCGGGGCGGGCTGCAAGCCGCGGCGCTGGGCGTGGCGGTCCGACGGCTGGAGTGGCTGATCTACCTGCTGGCCAGCCTGGTCACCGCCGTGGCGGTCACCACGGCGGGGAGCATCGGCTTCGTGGGGCTGGTGGTGCCGCACATGCTGCGCCTGGTGCTGGGCAACGACCAGCGGCTGATCCTGCCCTGCCTGTGCCCTGGCCGGCGGCACCCTGCTGGTGCTGGCCGATACCCTGGCACGAACGGTCATCGCCCCCGAGCAGCTTCCGGTGGGGGTGATCACCGCCTTGCTCGGCGTGCCGACCTTCCTCTATCTGCTGCATCGGAGCCGCTGATGAGTCGCCTGGAGACGCAAGGGCTGGTCATCGATGTGCCGGGCCGCGATGGGGGGGATCCCCTGGACCTCGCGGTGCTGCCGGGCCAGGTGTGGGGCGTGCTCGGCCCCAACGGTGCGGGCAAGACCACCCTCTTGCATACCCTGGCAGGGCTCCGCACCCCGCGACGCGGTCGCGTGGAGGTAGATGGCGTGCCGCTGTCGCGCCTGGGCCGTCGCCGGCTGGCCCAGTGCCTGGGGCTGGTCTTTCAGGAACATCACGACGGCTTTCCCGCTACGGTGGAGGAGACCGCCCTGATCGGCCGCCATCCCTGGCTTTCCCCCTGGCAGATGGAAACCGCCGAGGACCTGGCGCTGGCCCATCACGCCCTGGCGCGACTCGATCTGGTGGCGCTTGGCGGGCGCCAGGTGGCCACGCTCTCCGGCGGTGAACGCCAGCGTCTGGCGATTGCCACCCTGCTGGCCCAGAGTCCGGGCGTCTGGCTCGCCGACGAGCCCACCAATCATCTGGACCTGCACCACCAGGTGGCGGTGATGCGGCTGCTGGCCGAGCAGGCGGCCGGCGGCAGTGCCGTGATGATCTGCCTGCATGACCTCAATCTGGCCGCTCGCTGGTGTGATCACCTGCTTTTGCTCTATCCGAACGGAGAGGCGTGCTGGGGCCCGGCGGCAAGCATGCTGGTGCCCGAGGTCCTGGAACGGCTCTATGGCCAGCGACTTGCCAGTGCCGAGGTGGAGGGCTCGAGGGTGTTCGTTGCCGTGCCCTGAGCCTGACAAGTGAGGCCGTGCCCGCTCTTACTGGCGTTGCTGCTGATTCACCCCCGGGGCTGCCGCCTACTCCGGTGGTTTGTTCAGGCGGCGGGCAGGTGACCGAAGAAGCGCGCCGGGTCGTCGCTGATCACCGCTTCGACCCCCCATTGCCATCGTGGAGCGAAGGCGGTGGGATCGTTGGCCGTGTAGCAGAGTAGCCGGTAGCCTGCCTCGACGACCTGGCGAACGTGTACCTCCTTGAGGCGCTTCCAGTCGGCATGCACGCTGCAGGCTTGCACCGGCTCGCAGCGTGAGCGCCACTCACGGCCGAGCGCCTCGAAGAGCACGCCCAGCGCCAGCGACTCGGGCCCGGCCAGGGCGCGTGCCCGGGCCAGGGCGATATCGTTGAAGGAGGAGACCACGCACCTCGTTGGCGGCAGTGCCTCCATCACCGCGGGTAGGGCGGTATCCACCAGAGCCCGGGGGTCTCGGCCGCGATTCACCTTGAGCTCCAGGTTCACTCCCATCTCGAGCTCGTCGAGCAGGATGAGCATTTCCTCGAGGGTGGCAATACGCTCGCCCCGGAAGTCGTCGCCGAACCAACTGCCCGCATCGAACTCGCGCGCCGTGGCCAGGTCCAGGTCGGCCAGTCGCCCACGACCGTCGGAGCAGCGCCGGACGTTGGCGTCGTGCCAGATCACCGCGGTCCCGTCGCCGAGCAACTGCACGTCGAGCTCTACCCAGTCGATGCCCGCGAGATGGGCGGCATGCACGGCAGAGAGGGTGTTCTCCGGCGCATGGGCGGAAAGGCCGCGATGGGCGATCAGTCGGGGCAAAGAAATGTCAGCGGGGTGCATGGGGAGTCGTCCTTTTGCGCAAGGTGGCGTCCACTGGCGGCAAGGTAGCGGCATATAGCCTATCGCCATCCGCCATGGCCTGGATATGGTAGGCTGCGCGACTCTGAGCCTGATGATGGGACCCTGGTGATGGTGCCGGAGACGAGGATGCTGAGATGAGAGTGGTGCATATCAAGAATTCCCAGCAACGCGAGGCGTGCCTGGCCAGGCTATGTGCCGAGGCCTATGGCCAGGAGGCCGGCCTCAGGCCACTGGCGACCTTTGCCGGCACCCTGGGGGTGCTGGTCAAGCAGGAGGCGGCGAGGGTGCTGGCACTGGTGGATGATCATTCGCGCCCGGTGGCGCTGGCTCTGCTCGTGCTGGACGAACTCGGCAGCAGCATGACGGTGATGCTGTTGGCCGAGCTGGACCAGGGCCAGGACCCGGGCCAAGAACAGAAGGGTGTGGCACGGCCGGCCGAGCGCCTGGTTGCCGAGCTGGCGCTCAAGGCTCCCCTGCGTATCGATGCCCGGGATGCCGAGCAGGAGGCTCGCTTCCGCGAGGTGGGCATCACGCGCTGGCTGGATGGCAAGGCCGGAGTGCGGATCGGACTGGGACCCAAGCATCCCGCCACTTCCCTCGAGGATCTGCCCCGGGCGCTGACCTTCGACGAGGCGGCAGTGATCCAGTCCTTCAAGCGCGACCGTGAGCAGTTCGATGACTACAAGGCGCGCTTTATCCGCGGCCTGGAGTCCTTTCCCGCCATGCTCTGACGGCGACGTGGCTTGACCCTGGGGGGACACGGCGCTTGACTGGTGGGCTCATCCCCAGGCAGCACAAGGAAAGCATCCCCATGGCCAAGCGCATCCAGTTCACTCGCACCGGTGGGCCCGAAGTCCTCGAAGTCATCGACGTCACCCCGGCCGAGCCGGGCTCCGGTGAGGTCCGTGTCAGGAACCAGGCCGTCGGCCTCAACTTCATCGACATCTACTTCCGAACCGGCCTTTATCCGGCCCCGTCGCTGCCCTCCGGCCTGGGCACCGAGGGGGCTGGCGTGATCGAGGCGGTGGGCGAGGGCGTCACCCACCTCGAGGTGGGTGACCGTGTCGCCTATGCTCAGGGCCCGCTGGGCGCCTATGCCGAACAGCATGTGCTGCCGGCAGAGAAGGTGGTAGCGCTGCCCCCGTCCATCGACGTCGAGACCGCCGCCGCGAGCATGCTCAAGGGGCTCACCGTGCAGTATCTGTTGCGTCAGACCTGTCCGCTCGAGGGCGGCGAGACGATCCTCTGGCATGCCGCTGCCGGGGGCGTGGGCTCCATCGCCTGCCAGTGGGCCAAGGCACTGGGCGTGAAGCTGATCGGCACCGTGAGTTCGCCGGAGAAGGCGGCACTGGCCGAGCGCAACGGTGCCTGGGCGACCATCGACTACACGCGCGAGGACGTCGTCGAGCGGGTGCGCGAGCTGACTGGCGGCGAGATGTGCGACGTGGTTTATGACTCGGTGGGCAAGGATACCTGGGAAACCTCGCTGGACTGCCTGAAGCCGCGTTCGCTGATGGTCAGCTTCGGCAATGCGTCCGGTGCCGTGGAGGGGGTCAATATCGGCATCCTCAACAAGAAGGGCTCGCTGTTCGTCACTCGGCCGAGCCTCAATGGCTATGCCGACACCCGTGAGCGGCTGGAGTGGATGGCCGGCGAGCTCTTCGAGATGCTAGAGAGTGGCAAGGTGAAGGTCGACATCGCCCAGCGCTACCCGCTGGCGGAGGCCGGCAAGGCCCAGGAGGCCCTCCAGGGTCGCAAGACCACCGGCTCCACCATTCTCCTGCCGTGACAGACTCTCGTGCCGCCGGCCGGGAAACCACGAACGGGCATCTGGCACCGGTGACACAGAATCTTGCATCCTGCCGATTCATGAACTGACGGCCAGCGCGTATTCTGGTCGACAACACCATTTAACCACGAGGGTCATCGATGACTGCTTCCTTCCGAGGTGCTCTTGCCCTGAGACTCTCGCTGCTCGCACTGGCGGGAGTGTTGTCCGGCCCCGTGATGGCCGACGAGGACGAAGGGCCACTGCAACTGGTCGCCACGACCGCGATGATCGCCGATGTCCTGCGTGAGGTGGGAGGAGAACGAGTCGAGGTACAGGGCTTGATGGGGCCTGGGGTCGATCCGCATCTATATCGCCAGACCCGCCACGACGTTACCGCCATGACTCGGGCAGATGGGGTGTTCTGGAACGGTCTCAACCTGGAAGCCCAACTCCGCAACTTCCTGTCACGGTTGGCGGAACGCACGCCAGTTTTCGCTCTCGGCGAGGCAGTGCCGGTCGAGCAGCGTCTCGCCGATGAGGCGTATCCTGACCAGCCTGATCCTCACGTGTGGATGGATCCCGGCCGCTGGCAATGGGTAGTGGAAGGCATCCGCGATGCCCTGGCCGACCTGGCCCCTGACCATGCCCAGGAGTTCGAGGCGCGTACCGAGGCCTATCTCGCCGAGCTCGAGGCGCTGGACGGCTATGCTGCCGAGGTGCTCGACAGCGTGCCGGCGTCGTCGCGGGTTCTGGTGACGGCGCATGATGCCTTCGGCTACTTCGGCAATGCCTATGAGTTCGAGGTGATGGGTATCCAGGGTTTCTCCACCGAGAGCGAGGCCGGCCTGGCCCGCATCGAGTCGCTGGTCGACGTGCTGGTGGACCGCCGCATCGGCGCCATCTTCATCGAGTCGTCGGTATCGGATCGTAACGTTCAGGCGTTGGTGGAGGGGGCGGCCGCCGAGGGTTGGACGGTGGAAATCGGTGGAGAACTGTTCTCCGATGCCATGGGGTCGGCCGCTACCTACGAAGGCACCTGGCTGGGGATGTTCGATCACAACGTCACTCTGATCGCCCGTGCGCTAGGGGGCGAGGCCCCTGCCGGGGGTAGGCTGGGGCGACTTAGCCGGGAGGAGGTGAGCGAATGAATGATGCACTGCACCTCTCCGACGAGGTGGTGGCGAGCCCCCTGGCGATCCATGGCCTGACCGTCAGCTATGACCATCGGCCGGTGGTGCACTCGGTGGATTTCATCACGCCACCGGGCAGCATGACCGCCATCGTGGGACCCAACGGGGCCGGCAAGTCGAGCCTGCTCAAGGCCGCTCTGGGTATCACTCGGCGTCTGACCGGTGACATCCGGGTGTTCGGCGAACCCTATGACGGCCGTTCGCGCCGTGTGGCCTATGTTCCGCAGCGCAGCAGCGTCGATTGGGACTTTCCCGCGACGGTGATCGACGTGGTGACCATGGGGCTTTTCCGCGATCTGCGCTGGTGGCAGTTTACTCGTCGGCACCATCGCGACATGGCCATGGAGAGTCTGGGTCGCGTCGGCATGGAGGCCTTGGCCCGGCGCCAGATCGGTGAGCTTTCGGGCGGCCAGCAGCAGCGTGTCTTCCTAGCTCGCGCGCTGACCCAGGAGGCGGATCTGACCATCCTCGACGAACCCTTCGCCGGGGTCGATGCGGCTACCGAGAAGGCCATCGTGGAGGTGCTCAAGACCTTGCGTCGCCAGGGCAAGACCCTGCTCTGTGTCCATCACGACCTCGCCACGGTGCGCGACTATTTCGATCACCTGTTGCTGCTCAATGTCCACCGCATCGCCGCCGGGCCGGTGGCGACGACCTTCACTGCCCAGAACCTGCAGGAGACCTACGGTGGGCGGCTCGGCGATGTGCAGCTTTTGCGCCTGCTGGATGAAGCAACCCAGGAATCCCGGGAGTGTTGAGCATGGAAGCCTGGTGGCGCGCCCTGATCTTCGATGCCGGCTACAATACCAGCCTGGTAACCCTTGGGGCGATGCTGCTCGGGGGCGGTGCCGGCATGATCGGCAGCTTCGTGTTGCTGCGCAAGCGCTCCCTGGTCAGCGATGCGATCAGTCATGCGACCCTTCCCGGTCTGGCCCTGGCCTTCATCCTGATGGCGCTGGTGTTCGGCGATGGACGCTGGATGCCGGGCCTGCTGGTCGGCGCTGGACTGAGCGCCGCTGCCGGGCTCTGGGCGGTGCAGGCCATCAGCCACCGCACGCGGCTGGGCGAGGATGCCGCCATCGGCGCCGTGCTCTCCACCTTCTTCGGCCTGGGCGTGGTCTTGCTCACCGTCATCCAGTCGTTGGCGGTGTCCGGCCAGGCCGGGCTGACCGGCTACCTGGTCGGCTCCACCGCCGGCATGCTGGCGGCCGAAGCCCAACTGATAGCGCTCTGTTCCCTGCTGCTGGCGGTCGGCATCATCGTCATGCGTCGGGACTTCCTGATGGTCTGCTTCGACCCCGTCTTCGCCGCCACCAACGGGGTCCGGGTCCAGCGAGTCGATATGCTGCTGATGCTGTTGCTGCTGGCGGTGGTGGTGATCGGGCTGCGGATCACCGGCCTGATCCTGATCGTCGCGCTGACCATCATCCCGCCGGTGACCGGTCGTTTCTGGACCGATCGGCCGCTTCGCGTAGTGGCCCTGGCGGCACTGATCGGCGCCCTGGCCGGCTATCTCGGCGTCACCCTGTCCAGCGTTCGCGAAGGGCTGCCCACCGGCCCCCTGGTGGTGCTGGCCTCCTTCGTGCTCTTCCTGATCTCTTTCCTGCTCTCGCCGCGGCGCGGCATCCTGGCTACCCTGATTGCCCACCATCGCTTCAAGCGGCGAGTTCACCTGCGTCAGGGGCTGCTTGCACTGGCCCGTGACGAGGCGATCTTCGACGATCTGACCATGAAGGTGCTTCGGCGTCAGGGCCTCATTCGCCGCGATGGGGTCGCGACACCGTCCGGCTGGGCCGCGGCTCGGGATGCCGAACACGAGGAGCGGCTCTGGGCTCTTCACCGGCGCTATTATCCGGAGGATGCCGCACAGCTCGATCACCGCGGCCTGTTGCCGATCGAGCGAGTACTCTCGCCGGATACCATCATGGTGCTCGAGAACCGGCTGATGTCGCGTAGGGAGACGCACCCATGAGCGATTTCCTGATGTTCAGCCTGGTGCCGTTGACGGTCGCCATCATCATCTGCATGTCCTGCGCCCTGTTAGGCAACTTCCTGGTGCTGCGCCGGCAGAGTCTGATCGGTGACGCCATCAGCCACGTCGCGCTGCCGGGTATCGTGGCGAGCTTCCTGCTCACCGGGACCCTGGCCTCCTCGGCAATGATGCTGGGGGCCGGAGTGTCGGCCTTGTTCACCGTGGCGATGATCGAGCTGATCCGTCGCCTGGGGCGTGTGGAGAACAGCGCGGCCATGGGCGTGGTCTTCACGAGCCTGTTTGCTCTGGGCGTACTGATGCTGGAGTGGAATGAGGTGGGTACGGTCCACCTGGATGTGGAACACGCTCTCTACGGCAACCTGGAGAGCCTGATCTGGTTCGAGGGCACCAGCCTCGCCTCGCTGGTCGATCCGCGGGCCCTCTCCGACCTGCCGCCGCAACTGGGTCGAGTGGCCTGGATGGGGGCGCTGGTGGCTGTCTTCGTCGTGGTCTTCCGCCGCGGCCTGGTGCTGGCCAGTTTCGATGCGGACTTCGCCGCCAGCGTCGGTGCACGCCCGACGCTGGTCGGCCTGTTGCTGGTACTGATGGTGGCCGTGGCCGCCATTGCCGCCTTCGAAGCGGTCGGGGCGATCATCGTCATTGCCATGTTCATCTGTCCCGCCGCCGCCGCCCGCTTGATGACCAATCGTCTCGCCCTCCAGGTCGCCTTGAGCCAGCTGATCGCCGTGGTGTCTGCGGTGCTGGGTTATGTGCTGGCAGGCTACGGCCCAGGCTGGATGGGGTTCGGCGTTTCGTTGAGTGCGGCCGGCATGATCGCCACTCTGTCCGGGGGCTTGCTGTTGCTGGCCTGTCTCTTCGGCCCCTATCGCCATCGCCAGGAGCCGTTAAGCTAGTTCACCTAAGCCCCATCGGGTGCATCCGTGACTCGCTGCAAAAAATTATTTACCTTTCTTAAGAAAAGACATTCTGATTTGTAAAACCCCGTGTGAGGTCAGCATGAGCCACGTATTCCACCGTCATCTGCAGCAACAGTATCCTACCGCCGTGGCCGGCGACGGTCCCTACCTGATCGATGCCGAGGGGCGCCGCTACCTGGATGCCAGCGGGGGCGCCGCGGTGTCCTGCCTGGGCCACAGCGATGCCGAAGTGATCGAGGCTATACGTGAGCAGGTCGGACGGCTTGCCTACGCCCACACCTCCTTCTTCACCAACGAGCCGATGGAGGCCCTGGCGGACTTCCTGGTCGAGCGCGCGCCGGCGGGCCTCTCCTCCGTCTATTTCGTCTCGGGGGGATCCGAGGCGGTGGAAGCGGCTCTCAAGCTGGCGCGCCAATACTTCATCGAGCGAGGTGAGCCCCAGCGCAAGCATCTTATTGCGCGGCGCCAGAGCTATCACGGCAACACCCTGGGGGCGCTGGCGACCGGCGGTAACGCCTGGCGTCGGCAGCAGTTCGAGCCGCTGTTGGTCGAGGTGAATCATGTCAGCCCCTGCTACGCCTATCGGGATCAGGCCCCCGGCGAAACCCCGGAGGCCTACGGTGAGCGGCTGGCCGCAGAGCTCGAGGCCGAGATCCAGTCGTTGGGGCCGGAGAACGTGATGGCCTTCGTCGCCGAGCCGGTGGTCGGCGCGACCCTGGGTGCGGTTCCTTCGGTGCCGGGCTACTTCAGGCGGGTGCGCGAGATCTGCGATCGGCACGGCATCCTGCTGATTCTCGACGAGGTGATGTGCGGCATGGGCCGAACCGGCAGCCTGTTCGCCGCCGAGCAGGAGGGCGTGACCGCGGACCTGATGACCATCGCCAAGGGCCTGGGGGCCGGTTACCAGCCTATTGGCGCGACCCTGGTGAGCGGTTCCATTCGCCAGGCCATCGCCGAGGGCTCTGGCTTCTTCCAGCACGGGCACACCTACATCGGTCACGCCACTGCCTGCGCCGCCGCTCTGGCGGTCCAGCGGGCCATCGAGAAGCGTGACCTGCTGTCGCGCGTCGTTCTGCTGGGCGAGGGGCTCCAGCAGCGATTGGAGGCCCGTTTCGGCGAGCACCCCTACGTCGGCGACATCCGCGGACGGGGCCTGTTCCGGGGGCTCGAGCTGGTGGCCGACCGGAGCCACAAGACGCCGTTCGACCCATCCCGCAAGCTGCATGCGGCGATCAAGCGCACGGCCATGGCCAATGGCCTGATGTGCTATCCCATGGGCGGTACCCTGGACGGGCGCCGGGGCGACCATATCCTGCTGGCCCCGCCCTTCATCCTCGACGAATCGCACCTGGACGAGATCGTCGACAAGCTCGATGCGTCCCTGAAAACCGTCTTCGACCACGCTTAATGGAGCCCAGTCCGATGGCGATCGACTCCCGCCTCTCCCCTCTGGACGAGACCAGCATGGCGCCCGAGCAGCGCCGTGTACTGGACGCCATCCAGAGTGGCCCCCGCGGCAACCTGGACGGCCCTTTCCTGGCCTGGATCCATAGTCCCGAACTGGCCGATCATGCCCAGCAACTCGGTGCCTTCTGCCGATACGGGACTCGGCTCGAGACGCGGTTGACGGAGCTGGCGATCCTGTTCACCGCGGCCTGGTGGCAGTCCCAGGCCGAGTGGCAGATTCATGCCCCCATCGCTCGCGAGGCGGGCGTCACCGAGGCGGTGATCGAGGCGCTGAGGGAGGGGCGGGAACCCGCCTTCGAGCGCGACGACGAAGCGCTGGTCTATCGCCTGGGCAAGACGCTGTACACCACGCGTCGTGTCGACGACGCGCTCTATGCCGAGGCGGTGGCGGCCTTCGGGGAGCCGGCGGTGGTCGAACTGGTGGGGGTCTTCGGCTATTACGCGCTGGTGGCCATGACGCTGAATGTCTTCGAGGTGCGTCGGGGCACCGGCCTCCTGCCATTCGCCGAGCCATAGCGATCGGCCGACGGCCGCTAAGCCGCCCGGTGCGGTGGATATGCTGACGTCATCGTCGAGTGCGATGCCGATATCTCGAACGAAGGAGCCCGCCGATGGACTTGACCCGGCCGCAACTCATCGATGCACGCCTGAGCCTGGAGGGGCGGGTTGCCACTCTGACCCTGGATCGACATGACGTGCGCAATGCCTTGACGGGCACCGCCCTGGTCGATGACATCGTGACGGTGGCCGAGTGGGTCAATGCCACCGACGAGGTCTCCGTGCTGGTCATCACTGGGGCGGGCTCGGCCTTCTCTGCGGGGGGCAACGTCAAGGACATGGCCGAGCGCGGCGGTGACTTTGCCGGGGACGTGGCCGAGGTCGCCAGCCGCTACCGGCGCGGCATCCAGCGCATCCCGCTGGCCCTGCAGGGTGTAGAGGTACCCATCATCGCTGCGGTCAACGGCCCGGCGATCGGCGCTGGCTTCGATCTGGCCAATATGGCCGACGTTCGCATTGCTTCCAGCCGCGCAAAATTTGGTGAGACCTTCCTCAACCTGGGCATCATCCCTGGCGACGGCGGCGCCTGGTTCATGCAGCGCCTGATCGGCTACCAGCGTGCCTTCGAGCTGACGCTCTCCGGGCGGGTGATCGATGCCGAGGAGGCGAAGTCGTATGGCATCGTGCTGGAGGTCACCGAGCCCGAGGCGCTGCTCGAGCGGGTCGGCGAGATGGCCGGGCAGATGGCGGCCCAGCCGCCCAAGGCGACACGCCTGACCAAGCGACTGATGAAGATGGGCAGCCGTATGGAACTGCCCGACTTCCTCGATCTCTGTGCGACCTTCCAGGGCATGTGCCATAACGAGCCCGAGCACCTCGACGCCGTCAACGCCATGCTGGAGAAGATGGCCAGGAAGTAGACAACGCGACCGGTTCGTTTTCGTGGAACCCGGCCTCGGCCGGGTTCTTCATCTCTGGACAGCGAGAAAGGGCTGGATTTTCTGTCAGGCTGCTGGTGTGCTTGAGTTACCACGAATACACAGGGAGGTGTCATGGCCGACAGCACGCTGGTCTTCATTGTTCTCGGGTTGACCCTGGCCGCCTTCGCCTGGGGACGCTTTCGCTATGATCTGGTGGCGCTCACCGCCTTGTTGAGCTCGGTGATACTGGGCCTGGTGCCCGCCAAGGAAGCCTTCAGCGGCTTCGGTCATCCGGCGGTGATCACGGTGGCGGCAGTGCTGGTACTCAGTCGTGGCCTGGAATATTCCGGCGTGGTGGACGTGATCGCCGACAAGGTGTTGAAGGTCGGCGATCGACTCTTCCTGCAACTGATCGCCCTGACCGCCACCGTGGTGGTGCTCTCCGGCTTCATGAACAATGTGGGCGCTCTGGCATTGATGCTGCCGGTCACCATGCGGGTGGCCCGCGAACACGACACCTCGCCCTCCTTGCTGCTGATGCCGCTGGCCTTCGGTTCGCTGCTGGGCGGTCTGACTACCCTGATCGGTACCCCTCCCAATATCATCATCTCCAGTTTCCGCAATGACATGCTCGGCGAGAGTTTCGGCATGTTTTCCTTCTTCCCGGTGGGTGCCGTGGTCGCGCTTTCGGGACTGGCCTTCATCGTGCTCCTGGGCTGGCGGCTGGTGCCCATGCGAGCCAGCAAGGCTTCGACCGAGGAGATGTTCGATACTGCGAACTATCTGCTCGAGGTCAAGGTGAGAGAGGGTTCCAAGGCCAACGGCTGGACACTCAACAAGCTACAGCACGAATTGGACGAGACCATTCCGGTACTGGCCGTGATTCGGGATGACCAGCGCTGGGCGGGGCACGAGTTCTATGGCCCCCTCAAGGAGGGCGACGCCCTGATGGTGGAAGCGGGCCCCGACGAGATGAAGCAGCTCGAGGACAAGGCAGGTCTGTCGCTGGGTGCCGAGGCGGAACTCGAGGAGGAGAAAGAAAGGCAGGAGAAGGAACAGGAAGAACGGG
This sequence comes from Halomonas sp., assembly GCF_034520545.1. Lineage (GTDB taxonomy): Bacteria > Pseudomonadota > Gammaproteobacteria > Pseudomonadales > Halomonadaceae > Halomonas. The sequence continues at coordinate 862,081 of NZ_JAXHNN010000010.1, read as the reverse complement.
AAAAGGAAGAGAGAGAAAGGCAGAAAGACAAGGAAGAGAGCGAGCCCGACGAGGCGGCATCCCGCACGGATGTGGCGGAAGACGAAGACAAGGATAAGGACAAGGACAAGGACAAGGAGGACGATCAACGCGTCATCGATACCGAAGGGCTCCAGCTCATCGAAGCGGTCGTGCGTCGAGATTCGATGATGGTCAATCGAAGTGTTCGGCAGTTGGGTCTCCACAACCAGTATGGCCTGCACCTGGTAGCAGTGGCCCGTGAGGGTGCCCGTCTGAAGAAACGCCTGCACGAGATACGCTTCGAACCCGGCGATGTCGTCCTGCTGCAGGGAGGGGAGAGCAGGCTTACCGAGAGCCTGGCGACGCTCGGCTGTCTGCCCCTGGTCAAGCGCGATCTCCCCACGGGAGAACCGCCCAGGCTGTGGCTCTCCCTGGGGATTTTCGCGGTGGCCATCGTCGCAATGATCCTCGATCTTCTGCCGACCGCGATCGCGCTCTCCAGTGCGGCCCTGCTCTCCCTTCTGGCGGGTGTCCTGCCGTTGCGCGAGGGCTACCAGGCCATCGACGGCCCGGTGATCGTGCTGCTGGCCGCCATGATCCCCGTGGGGGAAGCACTTGAGACCAGCGGTGGCGCGCAATCGATCGCCGATACCTTGCTGACTCTCGGGGCCGACTGGCCCATCGTGATCACGCTCGCGGGCCTCTTCATCATCTCCATGACGCTCTCCAATATCGTCAACAACAATGCGGCCGCCGTGCTGATGGCGCCCATCGCTGTCAGCCTGGCGCAGGGCTTCGATGTCTCGATGGATCCCTTCCTGATGGCCGTGGCAGTCAGCGCCTCCTGTGCCTTCCTCACGCCCATTGGCCACCAGTCCAACACCCTGGTGATGGGGCCGGGCGGCTACCTTTTCAGGGACTACTGGAAAATGGGGCTGCCGCTTTCACTGGTGGTGCTGGCGGTGGCCATACCGATGATATTGCTGGTGTGGCCGCTATCTGGCTAGGACATTAGCCAACTGGGTAAATGAGATTTATCTCCGGAATAGCCGCGTGTAACACTCGAATAAGAGAAGTAAAACGCCCCGGCACATGGCCGGGGCGTATGCTCGTGGAGGGGGCGTCAGACGGCGTTGTGGCGCAGCACCTTCGACTTGTCGGTGACGAAGGCGTCGTACTCGAAGTCGTCCACACTGAGCAGTTCCAGCACCTCGGCTTCCCGTTCGCGCATAAAGGTGGCGTCCTCCTCGCTGATCAGACCGGCCTTGGCGGCTTCCTCCACCTTCTGCTCGGGGTGGAGTGCTTCCTCCGGCAACTCGCCCTTGGCGTGGGCCTTGTTGACCTTGCGGTAGAGGCTCTCGGCCCGTTCCTGAGTGACCAGCAGGGCATTGTAGTGGGCGAGCGGATTATCCCGGCTGCCGTCGTTCTCCTGCCAGGTGGTTTCCAGCAGGTAGTGTCGAAGCGCCGTGTCTCGGGAGACAGACTGGGCAATCTCCCGGGTCAGGTCATCCTGAGGGCGTTTCCAGCGACGTCCGGCGGGCATCACGACAATGCGCAACACCCTGCCCAGAGCACGGTTCGGAAGGTTGTCGAAGAGTTCGTCGAAGGCCTGCTCGGCGCGACCCAGCAGGAAACGGCAGCCATAGTGCAGCAGGGCGGCCTCGCCCTCGACCTTGTCGCCTTCGTGCCACTGCTTGAGCGTCATCGAGGCGAGATACAGGTTGGAGAGCACGTCGCCCAGGCGGGCCGAGAGCATCTCACGCTGCTTGAGGCTCGAGCCGAGGCTCGCCATGGCGGCATCTGCGCAGAGTCCGAAGCCGGCGGAGAGGCGGGCGATGTCGCGAGCATAGGGAGCGGCGACCTCGTCGAAAGGGGAGCCCGGTCGACCGAGCCCCAGTCCCTGGGTGAGGGCACGGGCGGCGTTACCGAAAACCAGCCCGGCGTGCCCGAAGAAGGCGCGGTCGAAGGCCTGCAGGTCGTCGGCATCCTTGGCGGCCAGCTCCTCCAGCACATAGGGATGACAGCGTATGGCACCCTGGCCGAAGATCATCAGGTTGCGGGTCATGATATTGGCGCCTTCCACGGTGATGGCCACCGGGTTGGCGCTGTAGCCGATGCCGAGGTAGTTGCGTGGCCCCAGGGTCACCGCCTTGCCGCCGTGGATGTCCATCGCGTCGCCGAGAGTCTGGCGCTGGAACTCGGTGAGCTGGCTCTTGAGGATCGCCGAGGGCACCGCTGGCTTCTCGCCGTGGTCGATGGTGTTGGCCGTCTGGTAGACCGCGGCACGGGAGACGTAGGCCAGAGCGGCCATGCGCGCCAGAGGCTCCTGGACACCCTCCATCTCGGCTACCGGCACGTTGAACTGGCGACGGATACGGGCAAAGCCGCCGCTCCAGCCCACCGCATAGCGGGCGGTGCCGGTGGCGCCGGAGGGCAGGGTGATGCAACGCCCGATGGAGAGGCACTCCACCAGCATGCGCCAGCCCTGGCCGATCATCTCGGGCCCGCCGATGATGGTATCGAGCGGCACGAAGACATCATGGCCCTTGATCGGCCCGTTGAGGAAGGGGCTGCCGATGGGGTGGTGGCGGCGCCCGATCTCCATGCCGTCGGTGTCGCGCGGGATCAGCGCCAGGGTGATGCCGCGATCGCTCTCGTCACCCAGCAGGTGATCGGGGTCGAAGAGCCTGAAGGCCAGCCCCACGACGCTGGCAATGGGTGCCAGGGTAATCCAGCGCTTCTCGAAGTTCAGTCGCAGGCCGAGTACCTCCTCGCCATCGACCTCCTGCCGGCACACCACGCCGGTGTCGGGCAGGGCGGTGGCGTCAGAACCGGCACGCGGGCCAGTCAGACCGAAGCAGGGGATTTCGCGTCCGTCGGCCAGCCGCGGCAGGTAGTGGTCCTTCTGTGTCTCGGTGCCGTACTTGAGCAGCAACTCGCCCGGACCCAGGGAGTTGGGTACCCCCACGGTGACCATCAGCGTCTCGCTGACCGAGAGCTTCTGCAGGACCAGCGACTGCGCCTTGGCGGAGAAGCCCAGGCCGCCGTACGCCTTGGGGATGATCATGCCGAAGAAACCTTCCCGCTTGAGGTATTCCCATAGTTCCTGGGGCAGGTCGGCGCTCTCCCGGGCGATTTCCCATGCGTTGCACATGCCCGCGGCCACGCTGCACTGGTGGTCGAGAAAGGCCTGCTCTTGCTCCGTGAGCCCCTCGTCGCGGTAGTCGAGCAGCGCCTGCCAGTCGGGGCGCCCGGTGAAGAGCTCTGCGTCCCAGGCCACCGTGCCGGCCTCCAGCGCGATGCGCTCTGTCTCCGAGACCCGGGGCGCGACTTTCTTGAACAGGGCGAAGAGGCGAGGCGAAAGCCAGCGGATGCGCAACGCCGGCAGGCCGGCCGCTGCCACCACGGCGGCACTTGCCAGCAGCAGCACGCCCAGCAGGGATGAGGCGAATAGCAGGCTGGCCAGGCCGGTGATGGCGAGCACACCGAGGGCGGGCAGGGCGCCCGCCTCGCGGCGCATCACGACGAGCAGGCCGGCTAGGGCCGCGATCAGCAGGATCAGAGTGAGCATGGCGTGACTCCGGTTATTGTGGAACGCAAGAGTTCGAACAGATGTTTGAATTCTTGCAGACTAGCCCACTTTGTTGCAACCGGCCAGCGGCATGATTCGTAGTCAAGGTTTCAGCAAGAGCGAGAGGCGCCGGGGACAGGCTGTAGAGGGGGTCCTGGTATGGATTGACCCGTCAAGGGCTGAGTTGTCTCTATTTCATGGGGTCGTCCTCAATGCCTACGGATCAGGAAGCGAGGGGCTATCAGCGACGGTGGATCTCTCTGGTATTCGTGGGTTGGGTACCGACCTGTCATCACTTCGTCGCGGAGCTACCCTGCTCTACGCTCGAGGGTCACCCCACCCCGGAGGGTGGGGGCCTCATAGGACCGCCAGGGGTTCTCCTACCGGCCCGACGCTCCCTGACCCGTAGACACTGGGGACACGTGGTCATCATGCCGTGGCTCGGCTGCCGTGCGGTTTGCCCATCGCCTCACAGGCGATCGCCCACAGGAAGCCAGCCAGCTCTCGCGCCACCGCGGTGGTGACCTGCTGCTTGACCTTGCCTGTGGCCGCCAGCCTGCCGGTAGCGGCCACACAGGCGTTTCTGTGCCTCCCAGGCGATGGCCTGGACCGTCGGCGAGGTTTGCTCGGCGCGCTGTTGGATAATGCGTGTCTTGCGTGCCGGGAAACGATAGCTCCAGGCGGTCTCTACCAGCACGCGTCGCACATGGCCGTTGCCGGTCTTGGTGATGCCGCCCTGCCGCCGGCTGCCGCCGCTGGAGTGCTCGCTGGGCACCAGGCCCAGATAGGCCATCAGCTGGCGCGGCGAGTCGAAGCGGCTGATGTCGCCGAGCTCGGCGAGCACCGTCATCGGCGTGATCAGGCCCACGCCGCGCATCGCCATCAACGCCTCGACCACCGGGGCCAACGACCAACTCGGCAGGGCCGCTGTCATCTGCTGTTCCAGGCCGGCCACGCGGCGCTGGGCCTCCTTGACGGCCGCGACGTACTCCTCCAGCACGATCTGCTGAACGGGAGAATCGAAGCGGACCGTCTCCAGCCAGCGGAAGTGCGCCTGGGTCCACTTGCTCTTGCCGCCATAGACCTTGCCATGGCGCAGCAGGAAGGCGCCCAGCCGCTGGCGCGCCTTGAGCTCGATCGCTTTCATATCCTCACGGGCCCGTGTCAGGTCGCGGATCGCCTCCTGCTCGGGAGTGGGCACCCACACCGGCGTCAGCTCGCCGGAGCGCGACAGGCGGGCCAGCATCTGCGCATCGCGGCGGTCGGTCTTGACCCGATCCCCGCTGCGGCGCGGGATCAGTGCGGGGGCGACGACCTCGCAGTCATGCCCGCTAGCCAGGACCTGGTGATAGACCCCGTAGCCGCAGGGCCCTGCTTCATAGCTGAACAGCAGAGGCTGCCCGTCGAAGCGATCACTCAGTTGGTGAATCAGCTTGTCGATGGCCTTGGGGTCATGGGGGATCTCCCCGCGAAACTCGGGGTCATGTCGCCCCGCCTCGGCGATGGAAACGGCGATGGTGGCCTTGTGGACGTCCAGCCCGATATAGGCGGCGTGGACGTCGCTGGCGGCGCTGAGTCGCTCGGCGACCGTGCGTTCCACAACGGCCTGCTGAGTTGCGTTAGACTGTGTCATGACCTGCCTCCCTCAATAGTGGCTCTGTGTTGTTGCCCAACCTCAACGTAACCCACGACGTTGAGGAGGGGCAGGTCAATCCATCATGTCTACGCCAGGGGTGAGGAGCACTGCTCCGAACGGGCTGGCCATGGATGGCCAGCACCGGACCTGCAAGCGGAGCGGGACGCGAGAGCGAAGCAGGGCGTCGGTAGCGCCCAGGGAGGGGTTCACAGCGCCCCCTCGTAGGCCTGTCGCCGGAAAAGCCTCGAGCGTGGTAGTCATCTGCGACTGTCTGGCATCCAAAAAACGCCCCGCGCTGCAGGGCAGGGCAGGGCGCAGTGGTGCCGAGGCAGTGAGTGGCAACTTCAGTCGAGCCGGCGTTGGGGTTCCTCGCGTGCCGGCGCATCACCGGCCACGTAGTAGGGGGCATCCGAGCGCGGCAGCGGCTCGCGGCCGCGGATGCGGTCGGCGATTTTCTCGGCGAGCATGATGGTCGGCGCGTTGAGGTTGCCGGTGGGAATCACCGGGAACAGCGAGGCGTCCACTACCCGCAGCCCTTCGAGGCCGTGTACCCGACCCTGGCCGTCTACCACGGCCATGTCGTCCTCGCCCATGCGGCAAGTGCCGCAGGGATGATAGGCAGTCTCGGCGTGGGCCTTGACGAAGGCATCCAGCTCGGCGTCTGACTGCACCTCAGGGCCCGGGGAGATCTCACGGCCGCGATAGGGGTCGAAGGCGGGTTGGGCGATGATCTCGCGGGTCAGGCGGATGGCATCGCGGAACTCCTGCCAGTCCTTGTCGGTGGACATGTAGTTGAACAGGATCGACGGTGCCGCCTCGGGGGCCCGGGAGGTCAAGCGGATGCGCCCGCGGCTCTCCGAGCGCATGGAGCCTACATGCGCCTGGAAGCCGTGGGCCTGGACCGCGCTCTTGCCGTTGTAGCTGATGGCGATGGGCAGGAAGTGGTACTGCAGGTTGGGCCACGCTTCCTGGTCATTGGAGCGGATGAAGCCCGCCGCCTCGAACTGGTTGCTCGCCCCCACGCCCGTGCCCAGGAAGAGCCACTCGGCACCGATCTTCGGCTGGTTGTACCACTTCAGCGCCGGATAGAGCGAGATCGGCTGGGTGCAGTGGTACTGTATATACATCTCCAGATGGTCCTGGAGGTTCTCACCCACCCCAGGGAGATCTTGGACCACGGGGATATCGAACGCAGCGAGGTGCTCGGGATTGCCCACGCCTGAGCGCTGCAGGATCTGTGGCGAGGCGATGGCCCCGCCACACAGCAGCACCTCGTGGCGGACGCGGGCCTGGCGCATCCCCCCCTTGCGATCGCCCTTGAGAAAATAGCGCACGCCCACGGCCCGCTTGCCCTCGAACTCGATGACGTCGGTGAGGGCGTGGGTCTCGATGGTCAGGTTCGGCCTTCCCCTGGCCTGGTCCAGGTAACCGCGAGCCGTGGAGGCACGACGGCCGTTCGGCGTGACGAAGCGGTCCATGGGGCCGAAGCCCTCCTGCTGGTAGCCGTTGACGTCCTCGGTCTCCGGGTAACCGGCCTGCTTGCCCGCCTCGATAAAGGTCCGGTAAAGCGGGTTGTTACCCTCTTTCGGCGTGGTAACGCTCACCGGCCCGTCGCCGCCATGGTAGGTGTTGGGGCCGATGTCGCGGCTCTCGGACTTCCTGAAGTAGGGCAGGCAATCGGCGTAGGTCCAGTCTTCGAGGCCTGGCGCCTCAGCCCAGTGATCGTAGTCCAGGGCGTTGCCGCGTATGTAGCACATGCCGTTGATCAGCGAGGAGCCGCCCAGCCCCTTGCCACGGCCACACTCCATGCGTCGACCCTCCATGTATGGCTCGGGGTCGGTCTCGAAGGCCCAGTTGTAGCGCTTGCCCTGCAGTGGATAGGCCAGCGCGGCCGGCATCTGGGTGCGAAAATCGAAGCGGTAGTCGGGACCGCCTGCCTCGAGCAGCAGCACCGAGACGCCCTCGTCCTCGGTCAGGCGAGTGGCCAGCACGTTGCCGGCCGACCCGGCACCGATGATGATGTAGTCGAATTCACGGATCTCTGACATGGGATCTCCTTAAAACACCGACTCGAAGGGGCCCATTTCGATCTGGATCGACTTGGTCTGGGTGTAGTGGGCCAGGGTCTCGAGGCCGTTCTCGCGGCCCACGCCGGACTGCTTGTAGCCGCCCACCGGCATCTCGGCGGGGGACTCGCCCCAGGTATTGATCCAGCATATGCCGGCCTCGAGGCGGTGGATCACCCGGTGGGCGCGGTTGAGGCTCTCGGTGAAGACACCGGCGGCCAGGCCGTAGTGGGTATCGTTGGCGCGACGGATTACCTCTTTCTCGTCGTCGAAGGCCAGGATCGCCATCACCGGGCCGAAGATCTCCTCGCGCACGACGCGCATCTCGTCCGTGCAGTCGGTGAACACCGTGGGGGCCGCCCAGGCGCCTTTCGACCAATCGATCCCGCTGCTCTCGCCCTGATTCCAGGCATCACCGCCGGCCAGCAGCCTGGCGCCTTCCTGATCGCCCAGCGCGATGTAGGAGAGCACTTTTTCCTGGTGCTCGAAGTTCACCAGGGGGCCGAAGTTGACGCTCGGGTCCAGCGGGTCGCCGGCCTTGATGCGCGCCACGCGCTCGGCAATTCTTGCCTCGAAGGCTTCCTTTACCGTGCCCTCGACGAACACCCGGGTACCGTTGGTACAGATCTGCCCGCTGGAATAGAAGTTGGCCATCATGGCGGCATCGGCGGCGCGGTCCAGGTCGGCGTCGGCGAAGACGATCAGCGGTGACTTGCCGCCCAGTTCCATGGTCACGTCCTTGAGGGTGGAGCCTCCGGCGGCAGCCATCACCTTCTTGCCGGTGCCGACCTCGCCGGTGAAGGAGACCTTGTCGATGCCGGGATGGCCGGTCATCAGGGCGCCGACGCTGCCGTCGCCGTGGATCACGTTGAAGACGCCGTCGGGCAGCCCGGCCTCGGTGAAGATTTCGGCGAGCCGCATGGTGGTGAGCGGGGTGACTTCGCTGGGCTTGAAGACCACGGCGTTGCCGGCGGCCAGCGCCGGGGCACTCTTCCAGCAGGCGATCTGGATGGGGTAGTTCCAGGCACCGATGGCACCGATCACGCCAAGCGGCTCGCGGCGCGTATAGACGAAGGAATCCTCGCGCAGCGGGATCTGGCTGCCCTCGATGGCGGTGGCCAGGCCGGCGTAGTACTCGAGGACGTCGGCGCCGGTGACGATGTCCACCGCGGCCGTCTCGCTGATCGGCTTGCCGGTGTTGCGGGTCTCGAGTTCGGCGATCTCGTCGTTGTGTTCACGGAGCAGGGCCACCGCGCGGTTGAGAATGCGGCCTCGCTCCATGCCGGTCATCGCCGCCCAGGTACGCTGGCCCTTGCGGGCCGCGGCCACGGCGGCATCCAGATCGGCCTCGGCGGCCTGCTGTACTTCGGCAAGCCGCGAACCGTCGAAGGGGTTGACAACGGCAAAGGTCTTGCCGGACGTGGCGGCCGTGCGACGGCCGTCGATGTAGAGGGTCTGGATGTCGAGGGATGTCATGGTGACCTCCATTCAGAAAGAAGAAAGGGTGTCTTGAGTGTCGAGCAGGCGATCGAGGTAGTCCCGGGCCAGGCGTCGTGCCTCGTCGCTGTCCAGGCCTTCGAGGGTCAGGGCACCGCGTAGCCACAGGCCGTCGATCAGGGCGGCCAGTGCGCGGGCACAGGCGCGGGCTTCGTCGCGAGGCATTGCGCGTCGAAACTGGTAACTGAGATTGGCGTAGAGACGACGGTCATTGACCTGCTGCAGGCGTGCCAGCTCTGGCTCGTGCATGCTGCTGGCCCAGAAGGCCAACCAGGTCTTGGCCACTGGACCTGTGACCTGGCTGCGGTCGAAATTACCGTCGATGATGGCGCCGATATGGTCTCTAGGATTCTGGGTGATGAGCTCGCGCCGCCGTGCCGCCACCGCTTCGCCCAGGTCCCAGAGGATCTGGCGCATGGTGGCTTCCAGCAGGCCGTCTTTGCCGCCAAAGTAGTGGCTAATAATGCCGGCAGAAACGCCCGCGTGGCGGGCGATGCGCATCACCGTGGCATCGGCCAGGCCGACCTCGTCGATCGCCGCCATGGTGGCCTTGATCAGCTGCTGGCGGCGGATGGGTTCCATTCCAACCTTGGGCACCGTTGCTGACTCCTTTCCCGGGCAAATGATCTTGCAACTACCACATGAAGCATGGTTACCATGTTCACAGGTTGCCATTTTTTTATTGAACGTTCAATCAATAAAGGGCGGGTAAATTCAGCCTTCGACCGCTAGCATCGCTATCGCGTCTATACTTCACGTCCAACCGGAGGAATGCCTACATGGACATTCGCAATCTGAATCGTCGACTTACCCTGGGTCCCCTGGGTCTCAGCGCTGCCGCTATCGGGATCGCCACGTCGCCACTGCAGGCCGCTGCTCCCGAGAGCTGCGAGAACGTGCGTTTCGCTGAAGTCGGCTGGACCGACATCACCGCGACCACCGCCCTCACCACCGAGGTGCTGGAGGCCATGGGCTATGAGACGCGTATCGACACCGTCTCCGTGCCTATCGCCTACCAGGGCATGAAGAACAACGATTTCGACGTCTTCCTGGGTAACTGGATGCCCTCCATGGCCTCCATCAGCGACCCCTTCGTCGAGGATGGTGATGTCGATCGCCTGGGCGCCAACCTGGAAGGTGCCAAGTACACCCTCGCGGTGCCTCAATACGTTCATGATGCCGGCGTCACTTCGGTGGCCGACCTCGCCGAGCATGCCGAGCGGTTCGACAGCAGTATTCACGGCATCGAGGCCGGCAACGACGGCAACCAGCTGATCCAGCAGATGATCGATGACGACGCCTTCGGCTTGGGCGGCTGGCAGCTGATCGATTCCAGTGAAGCCGGCATGCTCGCCGAGCTGAGTGCCCGGGCACCTGAGGAACAGTGGATGGTGTTCCTTGGCTGGGAACCGCATCCCATGAACACCAACTTCGACATGGCCTATCTGGGTGGCGCCGATGACTACTTCGGCCCTGACCTCGGGGGTGCCACCGTCTACACCAATACCCGTGCCGGCTTCGTCGAGGAGTGCGCCAACGTTGGTGAGCTGCTGGAAAACCTCGAGTTTACCCTCGAGATGGAGAACCAGCTGATGGCTGAGATCATGGACGAGGGCGCCGATCCCCGTGATGCCGCCCGTGCCTATCTGCAGGCCAACCCCGAGATCCTGGAGATCTGGCTCGAGGGTGTCGAGACCCGCGAGGGCGAGCCGGCACTGCCGGCGGTCAAGCGTGCCCTCGATATCGAGGCGTGAGTGTTCGCGCGGGCTTGCCATGCAGCAGGCCCGCGTGCATAATCCCACCCCGTTGCCCGGCTGCGGTCGGGCAAGCTGTTGATAAGGCTACGTAGCTCAGCTGGTTAGAGCACATCACTCATAATGATGGGGTCCCCTGTTCGAATCAGGGCGTAGCCACCAGGACATTCGAAGACGCCCGCCAGGTCGATGCCCGGCGGGCGTCTTGCATTGGCGTCAGGTAGCGCCGGCGAGTGGGTGAAATGCCAATCCCTGCTTGACCTTGCGGAACCGATCCGTATACTACGTCCCGTGCTTGAGGTCATTCCCCGATAGCTCAGTTGGTAGAGCAAATGACTGTTAATCATTGGGTCGCAGGTTCGAGTCCTGCTCGGGGAGCCAGATTCGCTCATTCGGCGAAGGATCTCGTCAATCGACAAGCACATTGCGGCATGCGGTCATTCCCCGATAGCTCAGTTGGTAGAGCAAATGACTGTTAATCATTGGGTCGCAGGTTCGAGTCCTGCTCGGGGAGCCAACCGCTCCTGATTGCTGCCGTATTCTCCGCGTTACCCTCCATCATTCCCCGATAGCTCAGTTGGTAGAGCAAGTGACTGTTAATCACTGGGTCACAGGTTCGAGTCCTGTTCGGGGAGCCAGATTTATCCAGCGATTATCCTTTTCTGCTTCTACTGTTTCTTGGCTCATTGCCGAGCGACTGATGTCGTCGTTCCCGAGTTTCATTGCCTCGTTACCTGCGGTTGCCCGTGCGTCTGGCCTGACCGTTCATACGGTATTGTGATGGAGCCAAGAGAGCGCCGGACCCTGGGGCCCGGCGTCGTTAGCCAGTTGCGTTAGTCAGTTGCATTAGTCAGTTGCGTTCAGCGAATTGCCAGGTGCCCTTGAGCTGGGTGTAGTCGAGCAGGATCTGAGCCGCTTCCATGATCTGGGCGCGGTCGATTGGCTCCTCGTCGGCGCTCTCTCCGTCGCGGGCATCGATCCACTCATCCAGCGGGTCCAGGCCAAGGGCGCGTCGCCGCTCGTTCTCGAGGGCGAGCTGTTCGGCCTCCTGGGCTTCCACCTCGCGCTGGCGCTGCTCACGATTGAGGCTGACGCTGGTGTGCTGCTCGCGAAGGCGGCTGACCAGTTCGGACTGCTGCTCGAGGTAGTGGAAGTTCGGGTGCTGTGCGGCACGCTCTTGATGGCGGCTGCGTAAGGTATCGAGGTACTGGCGGGGCTCGCCGTAGGTGCGATACTGCACCTCGCGCACCGTATCCCATTCCAGGGCGTTGTCGAGGCTGCTCTCGCCGATCAGCTCCGGATCGATCAGGCTCGGGAAACGGATGTCCGGCTCCACGCCACGATGCTGGGTGCTTGCCCCCGAGATGCGGTAGAACTTGGCCCGGGTCAGCTTGATCTCGCCATGGCTGAGCTCGTTGAGGGTCTGGACCGTTCCCTTGCCGAAGGTATCGGTGCCCACCACCAGGCCACGACCGTAGTCCTGGATGGCGCCGGCGAAGATCTCGGAAGCCGAGGCCGATAGCCGGTTGACCAGCACGGCCAGGGGACCGTCGTAGAGAGTGCCGCTCTCGGTGTCGCCATAGAGGCTGATGCGGCCACGGGCATCGCGGACCTGCACGGTGGGGCCGCGGTCGATGAACAGGCCGATCAGTGAGTTGGCTTCCTGCAGGGCGCCGCCGCCGTTGTTGCGCAGGTCGAGCACGATGCCCTCGACGCCCTCGGCCTGGAGTCGTTCAACCTCCTTGGCCACGTCGCGGGTGGTGCTGCGGTAGTCCTCCTCCCCGGCCTGCCAGGCATCGAAGTCGACATAGAAGGTAGGAATCTCGATCACGCCGAGGCGATGGATGCCGTCGTCCCGTTCGATCTCGATGACCTCGCCCTGGGCGGCCTGGTCCTCCAGGTCCACGGTGTCGCGGGTGATCTCGATGACCGTGGAGCGCGTCATATCGACGGCCTGGGCGGGCACCACTTCGAGGCGCACCACCGAACCCTTGGGGCCACGAATCATGTCGACCACTTCGTCGAGGCGCATGCCCACAACGTTGACGATCTCTTCGCCTTCCTGGCCCACGCCGACGATGCGGTCGGCCGGCTGCAGGGCCCCGGCCCGTTCGGCGGGGCCGCCCGGGACCAGGCTCGATACCTTGACGTATTCACCGTCGGCCTGGAGCAGGGCACCGATGCCCTCCAGCGAGAGACGCATCTGGATGTCGAAGGACTCACCCTGGCGTGGCGAGAGATATTCGCTGTGAGGGTCGATGCTGCCGGTTACAGCGGCCATGAAGAGTCCAAAGACATCACTCTCGTTGGTCTGGCTCAGGCGAGACAACTGTCCCTCGTAGCGCTGGCGCAGGTTGGCCTCTACCTGCTCGGCATCCTGGTCGCTGATGGTCAGGGTCAAGGCCGCGTTCTTGAGCCGTTTCATCCACAGCTCATCCAGGGTCTCCTGCTGGCCGGCCCAAGGGGCATTTTCACGCTCCAGTTCCAGGCGCTGCTCGCTGTCGAAGGCGAAGTTGACGCCTTCGTCGAGCCGCTCCAGCAGCCATTGAAAGCGTGATTCGGCGCGGTCGTGATAGCGCTGATAGAGGGCGAAGGGGCGTGTCAGGTCGCCGTCGAGCAGCGCCTCGTCCATGCCCGCTGCCAGGTCGCTGAAGGCGCCCACGTCGCGGTCCAGCAGGAAGGCCCGCTGGCTATCGAGGATATCCAGGAAGCGCGAGAAGGCCTGCTCCGACCAGTCGTCGTCGAGACTGATATCCGCGTAATGGCCATAGCGCAGCGATTCGGCCACTTCCGAGGCCACCTGGCGCTGGGCATCGCTCGGCTCAACTGCGGCCAGTATCGGCGTGGTGGCCAGCAGCAGGGCCAGGACCGTCGAACGTCCAAGGGTGACTAACTGGCTCATCGATGAAGCACTCCCCGATTCGTGTACACTTGATACCTACCCAGACTCCGCCCCGGCTGACGAGTTGCATGGACAGAAAGCGCAGTATATCAGCTTGATCGTGCTGCCAAGACCCCTGAAACGCCCCGCGATAGAGGAATTACATGTCCCAGGATGCCCGACTCGAGCGACTGCTCGATTTCCTGCGCCGATCCCCCACGCCCTGGCATGCCACGGCCAACATGGCTCGGCGACTGGAGGAGGCCGGCTACCGGCATCTCGAAGAGACCGATGCCTGGCGTCTGTCTCCCGGCGAGCGTGTCTACGTCACGCGTAATGATTCCTCACTCATCGCTTTGCAGCTGCCTCGCGAGCGGCTTGCGGCGCTGCGCTTGATCGGAGCCCATACCGACAGCCCCGGCCTGCGCCTCAAGCCCAATCCCGCCCAGAGTGCGGCGGGCTGGCTTCAGCTCGGTGTCGAGGTCTATGGCGGGGCCCTGCTGGCTCCCTGGTTCGATCGCGACCTGGGGCTGGCTGGGCGGGTGCACCTGCGCCATGCTGACGGCCGCATCGAGGGCGTGCTGCTCGACGTCGAGCAGCCACTGGCGATCATCCCGAGCCTGGCCATCCACCTGGATCGCGAGGCCAACAATGGCCGCGCCATCAATGCCCAGACCGAGATGGCGCCGGTCTTCCTGCAGGGCGGGGGACAGCCCGATCTCGAACGTTTTCTCAAACGCTGGATCGTCGAGCAGCACGGCCTCGAAGAGGTCGAGCTTCTCGATTTCGAGCTCGCCTTTCGCGACATGCAGCCGCCGGCTCGGGTCGGCGTCGACGGCGAGCTGATCGCCAGTGCCCGGCTCGATAACCTGCTTTCCTGTTTCATCGGCCTGGAGGCGCTGCTGGAGAGCGACGGTCGTCAGGGAGCGGTGCTGGTGGCCAACGATCATGAAGAGGTGGGCAGCGCCAGCGCCTGCGGCGCTCAGGGGCCCTTCCTCGGTGACGTGCTTCGGCGGGTCAATGCTCAGCTCGGCGAGCCCGGCGACGAGGCCTTCATTCGCTTGATCCAGGCCTCGCGGCTTATCTCCTGCGACAACGCCCATGCCCTGCACCCCAACTTCCCGGACAAGCACGATGCCGCCCACGGCCCGCTGCTCAACGGCGGGCCGGTGATCAAGGTCAATGCCAGCCAGCGCTATGCCACCAACAGCGCCACGGCGGCGCTGTTTCGCGACCTCTGCCGCGCGGCCGAGGTGCCGGTGCAGAGCTTCGTGACCCGAGCTGACATGGGCTGCGGCAGCACCATCGGGCCGATCACCGCCACTGAGCTCGGGGTGCCGACCCTGGACGTGGGTGTGCCCCAGTGGGCCATGCACTCGATTCGCGAGACCGCCGGCGCCCGGGATGTGGAGTATCTGACACGGGTACTCACTGCATTCTGCAATCGTGCCGAGCTGGCCTGACGCTAGGCCCCGAGCTGCAAGCCAGGTTGGCCGACCAAAGCCCGAAGCCAAAAAAGCCCACCTGGCGAACCAGGCGGGCTTTTTGGCTTCGGTATCTGGTGGCTACGCCCTGATTCGAACAGGGGACCCCATCATTATGAGTGATGTGCTCTAACCAGCTGAGCTACGTAGCCGAACAACGGGGGCGCATTCTAGGGAGTCTGCCCAGTCGGGTCAAGCCCTTCTGGCATCATACATTGAAGCGGAAGTGGATCACGTCACCGTCCTGGACGATATACTCCTTGCCCTCCAGGCGCCACTTGCCGGCGTCCTTGGCGCCCTGTTCGCCACCTAGCGAGACGAAGTCGTCGTAGGCGATGACCTCGGCGCGGATGAAACCCTTCTGGAAGTCGGTGTGGATCACGCCGGCGGCTTCGGGGGCAGTGGCGCCCACCTTCACCGTCCAGGCTCGCACCTCTTTGGGGCCGGCGGTGAAGTAGGTCTGCAGACCGAGCAGGGCATAGCCGGCGCGGATCACCCGGTCGAGCCCTGGCTCTTCCATGCCCATCTCGTCGAGGAACATGGCGCGCTCCTCATCCTCCAACTCGGCGATCTCGGCCTCGATCTGGTTGCATACCGGCACCACCACCGCGCCTTCATCGGCGGCCATCTCGTTGACCACCTCGAGGTAGGGGTTGTTCTCGAAACCGTCCTCGTTGACGTTGGCGATGTACATGGTGGGCTTGAGCGTCAAGAAGCCGAAGCTCTTG
This sequence comes from Halomonas sp., assembly GCF_034520545.1. GTDB lineage: Bacteria > Pseudomonadota > Gammaproteobacteria > Pseudomonadales > Halomonadaceae > Halomonas. The sequence goes on along the minus strand of NZ_JAXHNN010000010.1, from coordinate 846,464 downwards.
AGTTGGCGCTGCTCGTCGTCGTTCAGGCCGACGCTTCTCAATGGCAGGCCCTCGGCCAGATGAGGCTGGATGCGCTCGAGGATCGCCTTGGTGGCAATGGCCTCCTTGTCGCCGCCCTTGGCCACACGTACCAGGCGCTGGATGGCACGCTCGACGGTGTCGAGATCTGCCAGCGCGAGCTCCATGTTGATGATCTCGATATCAGCACGCGGGTCGATCTGGTTGGCGACGTGGATCACGTTGTCGTTGTCGAAGCAACGCACCACGTGGGCGATGGCCTGAGTCTCGCGGATGTTGGCCAGGAACTTGTTGCCCAATCCCTCACCCTTGGAGGCACCGGCCACCAGACCGGCGATGTCGACGAACTCCATGGTGGTAGGTATCACCTTCTGAGGCTTGATGATTTCTGCCAGCTTGTCGAGGCGCGGGTCGGGCATCGGCACGATACCCACATTGGGCTCGATGGTGCAGAAGGGGAAGTTCTCGGCGTCGATGCCGGATTTGGTCAGCGCATTGAACAGCGTGGACTTGCCGACGTTGGGCAGGCCGACGATACCGCAGTTGAAACCCATGGGAGTGTCCTGGAAAGCGTGTTCGCGAGTGGAAAGTGGCGAGTATTCTACTCGACAGAGCTGTAAGCCGTAAGACGCGGCTGCGCCGCTTGAAGAGAGAAGATCGGCGCTTCGTGCCTGGAAGAGGAAGGCATCGGTGACCAAGGCTCTTCCGTCTTATGGTTTGAAACTGTGCAGCCGATTCATGGCCTTCGCCCAGTCGCCGGCAGCGGCCTGGGGAAGCGTGGCAACGCACTCGTCGATGGCGTCATCGATGGCGGCAAGCTCCGCCTTGCCGGGACGGCCGAGCACGTAGTTGGTCACCTGACGGCTGTCGCCGGGATGGCCGATGCCGATGCGCAGCCGATGGAAGGCTCTGTCGTTGCCCAGCGCGTTGATGATGTCGCGCAGGCCGTTGTGCCCGCCGTGACCTCCACCTGTCTTGTAGCGTGCTGTGCCCGGCGGCATGTCGAGCTCGTCATGAGCCACCAGCAGCTCGTCAGGGGAAAGCTTGAAGAACTGGCAGAGCGCGGCCACGGCACCACCGCTACGGTTCATGAAGGTGGTGGGCTCCAGCAAGTGCATTTCCTGACCATCCAGATGGACCTTGGCGTGCAGGCCCAGGAACTTCTTTTCCAGGCGCAGCTCGCCACCGGCCGCCCGTGCCACGGCCTGTACCAGCCAGGCGCCGGCATTGTGTCGGGTGGCTGCGTAGTCTGCGCCGGGGTTGCCCAGTCCAATGATCGCCTTGACCTGGCTCATGTCGTGTCTCCAAAAAAATCATCTGGAATGATTTTTGACGTCGCGTTAGTGGCGGTCCGTAGGATGGCCGCCAGGAAGGACGGCCACAAAAAAAATCAAGCGCCGGGGCGCTTGATCGATGAAGGGAGGGGCCATGCTCGACATGGCCCCGGACAGGCGCGATTACTCGGCGCTGTCTTCGCCTTCTTCGCCCTCGGCGGCTTCACCGCTTTCCTCGCCTTCCTCATCCTCTTCCGTTTCACGGATCTTGGGCTTGGAAATGCTCAGCACGGCGTTGTCATGGTCCTCGCCGTGGGTGAGCGCGACGATGGTCACGCCGGCCGGCACGCTCAGGTCGGAAAGGTGCAGGGTGGTCCCCAGCGCGACCTCGCTGATGTCGATCTCCAGATAGTCGGGCAGATCCTTCGGCAGGCAGCTGACCTCGATATCGTTGGCGAGCACGTGGAGCTCGCCACCTTCATCCTTGATGCCCGTGCACGTTTCTTCGCCCACCACGTGCAGCGGCACGCGCAGGGTGATCTCGTGGGTGGCATCGACCCGCAGGAAGTCAGCATGGGTGACCAGCGGCTTGTAGGGGTGACGCTGAAGGTCACGCACCACTACCTGCTGGGCCTTGCCGTCTACGTGCAGGTTGATCACGGAGGAGAAGAAGGCTTCGTCTTCCAGCGCCTTGTAGAAGCTGGTCTTGTCGACGGCAATGGGCTGCGGCGCCTTTTCACCACCATAGATGATGGCCGGCACCTGTTCGTTCGCACGACGCAGGCGGCGGCTCGCACCTTTCCCCAGGTCGTTGCGAACGCTGGCATTGAGTGTGTAATCGGACATTGAGTTGCCTCTTTCAAGAAGTAAGGAAAGCGCCGTGGTCCGCGACCAGACCACGGCGTTTCCGGGAGCCCCACAGGGCATGTGTCCCGCGCCACGTTCTTCCGAGCGAGTCCTGTTGGCCCGCGTTCAGTGAAACATGGCGCTGACGGATTCCTCGTTGCTGACCCGGCGGATCGCCTCGGCGATCAGTCCGGCGACGCTGAGCTGGCGGATCTTGCCGCTGCGTCGCGCGATCTCGGAGAGGGGGATGGTGTCGGTCACCACTACCTCGTCGAGCACCGAATCGGTTATGTTGTCTACCGCCGGCCCCGACAGGATCGGGTGGGTGGCATAGGCGACCACGCGTCGGGCACCTCGGGCCTTGAGGGCCTCGCCGGCCTTGCACAGCGTACCGGCGGTGTCGATCATGTCGTCTACCACCACGCAGGTGCGGTTCTCGATCTCGCCGATGATGTGCATCACCTGGGCCTGGTTGGCCGAGGGGCGACGCTTGTCGATGATCGCCAGGTCGGCGTTGAGCTGCTTGGCGATGGCGCGAGCGCGCACCACGCCGCCGACGTCCGGCGATACCACCACCAGGTCGTCGTAGTTCTGGCGCTCGATGTCGTCGAGCAGGATCGGCGAGCCGTAGACGTTGTCCACCGGCACGTCGAAGAAGCCCTGGATTTGGTCGGCGTGCAGATCCATGGTCATGACCCGGTCGACCCCGGCCTTGACCATCATGTCGGCGACTATCTTGGCTGAAATCGGCACGCGGGCGGAACGCACGCGGCGATCCTGCCGAGCGTAGCCGAAGTAGGGCAACACCGCGGTGATCCGGGTTGCGGAAGCCCGGCGCAGGGCATCCACCATCAGGATCAGTTCCATCAGGTTGTCATTGGTCGGTGCACAGGTGGACTGCAGGATGAATACATCCTTGCCGCGCACGTTCTCGTTGATCTCGACCGCGACCTCACCGTCGCTGAACTGGCCGACTGTGGCATTGCCCAGGTAGGTGTCCAGACTCTCGGCGACTTTTCGGGCGAGTTCGGGATTGGCATTCCCGGCGAAAACCATCAATTTTGACACGCGCAGCCACCTTTGCTGTGTTGGGTCTTCAGGGATTCGGGTCGATGTTTCCGGGATGTTCAAGGGATGCCTCGGCGCCCGCAGGCGAGGAGGGTCATCGACCCAGCGCAACATGGAGAGGTGAGCGGTTCAGGCCGCGCGCCTTGAAGGCTTGCCAGCCCTCGGGAACCTCGGCCAGAAGTCGGTCGGCCTGAGTCTCGCTGCCGAGCCGGCCAAAGACACAGGCGCCGGTGCCGGTCAGCATGGCCGGCGCTCGGATCGCCAGCCAGTCGAGCACGTGCGCCACCTTGGGATACAGCGCCCGGACGGTGGGCTCGCAGTCGTTGTTCCAGCTCGCCGCTCCCCCCTGCAGTGCGCGCGCCATGGTAATCGGGGGGGTGTGGCGTGTCAATTGCGGTGCCCCGAACACCGCCGGGGTGGAGACCGTCATCCCAGGGTGGATGACAACGAACCATGGGGTGTCGAGTTCGACCGGCGTGAGGCGTTCGCCGACCCCCTCAGCCCAGGCCGCATTGCCATGCACGAACACCGGAACGTCGGCTCCCAGAGTCAGGCCCAGTTCGGCCAGACGTACCGGCGACAGCTCCAGGCCCCAGAGGGCGTCGAGACCCAACAGAGTGGTCGCGGCATCCGAACTGCCGCCACCGAGGCCTCCGCCAAGCGGAAGGCGCTTGTCGAGGTGGATGTCCGCACCCAGGCGACAGCCGGTCTCGGCCTGCAGCAGACGGGCGGCACGCACCACCAGGTTGTCTTCGTTCTCCACCCCGGGCAGGCGGGGAGCGAGGCGGATCGCGCCGTCCTCGCGGCTGCACAGGGTGAGGGTGTCGCCAATGTCGAGGAATTGGAACAGCGTCTGCAAGTCATGGTAGCCATCCGATCGGCGACCGGTGATGTGCAGCAGGCGATTGAGCTTTGCCGGTGCCGGCAGTACCAGCGCTTCGGTAAGGAGGGGAGTCGGCGGCATGTCAGTCGTCGAGGGCCGGGCGCCAGTCGGTGACTACCAGGGTGACCCGCAAGTCGTCATAGGTCATCACCAGCCGTCTGGGCAGCCAGAGCTCGGCGACGCGCTCCCAGGCGCGGTATTCGATCTCCCAGCCGTCCTGTTCGAGGCGAAGGGGAAAACCCATTTCGTCCTTTTCCAGCCGATGGGCGCTATCCTCCGCCGGGAGACCGCGGATCCAGTCGGAGAGCGCGCTGACCGGCAGCGACCAGCCCAGTTGCTGCTCCATCAGCGCCTCCGGGGTCTCGGCCTCGAAGCGTCCCTCGCCGGTGGTCAGCGAGAAACGCCCCTCTCGCCCCTCCAGGGTGCTGCGCCCGCTGCCGAATGGGCCGCTTATCAGCAGCCGGTAGTAGTGAGGGTGCTGGCTCCAGTCCAGGTTGGCGCTGGTGGACTCCTCGGGGGTGCGCAGGCCGACCTTGCCGACCAGCACCCAGGTGTCGAGTTCGGCCAGGCGCTCGGTCTGGGCCTGCCACTGGCCCGCGGCGCGCTCTCCCTCGGGAGCGGGCGCACGGCCGGCACAGCCGGCCAGCAGGGCCAGAGCAAGCAGGGGGATCAGCAGTCGCAGCAGTGGGGTCATGGCGAGTTCCGTTCGTCAGGGGTCAATCAACGGACCCGGTTGCATCCAGTTCCGGGTAGCGTTGCAGCAGCTCGTCTATCTGCGGGCGTTCGTCGAAGCGTTGCCGAGCCTCCTCGAGCAAGGCGTTTGCGCGTTCCTCTTCCCCCAGCACCCAGAGCACCTCGATCAGGTGAGCGGCGACTTCCTGGTCGGGCATGGCCGACCAGGCTTGCTCGAGCCGGGGCAGGGCCTCTTCTGGGTTGCCCTGGCGATATAGGACCCAGCCCAGGCTGTCGAGGATGGCCGGGTTGCCGGGCTCGAGTGTATGGGCCCGCTCGATCAGCTCGCGCGCCTCTTCCAGGCGGCCTTCGAGATCAAGGTCGGCGAGGGTGTAGCCCAGGGCGTTGAGGGCGTTGGCGTTGTCCGGGTCTTGCTCGATGATATGGCGAAGGTCGGCCTCCATGGCGGCAAGATCGTCGTCGGCGAAGGCGCGCATGGCCCGCTGGTAGCGTAACCGTTTGTCGTCAGGGTGCTGCGAGAGTTCGCTGTCGAGCAGGGCATCGGCCTGCTCGCCGAGACCGGCTTCGTCGAGCAGTTCGACCTCCAGGGAGACCAGCTCACTCCGATAGGCCTCGTGACGCAGCCGCTCGAGGCGCAGGAAGGCGCGCGCATCGAGCAGCCGATCCTCGGCGATCAGCATACGCGCTGCACTCAGGCGGGCGCTCAGAAACTGCTCGCTCTCCGGCACCTGGCGGTAATAAAGAAGAGCGTTATCCACCTCCCCCTCGTCCTCGGCGATGGCACCGAGCAGCAGGAAGGCCAGCGGTGGTGCCGCGTCGTCTCCGATTAGGGGCAGTAGCAGGCGGCGCGCCGGGGGCAGGTGCTCCTCCTCCAGGAACAGCCTTGCCAAGCCCAGGCGCAGTTCGGGATCGTCACCATGGTCGTCGAGCAGCGCATTGGTGGTGGCCTCGGCGGCTTCGATGCGGCCCAGTCGGATCTCGGCACGGGCCAGCAGCAGCATCAGGCGCGGGTCGCCAGGCGCGACTTCCAGACCACGTAGCGCCGCCGATCGTGCCTGGGAGGGGGCATCGGCCTCCAGGGCCAGGCGGGCGCGAATCTGCCACAGCTCGGGTTGCTCGGGGGCCGTCCGGGCCAGTCGCGTCAGGCGTTGCTCGGCGGCCGTGCGCTCACCGGCGGCGGCTTCCAGCAAGGCGGTGGCCAACTCGCTGTCATGGCGCGGCTCGTCGAGGCTCGCCAGGTGCTTGCGCATCCTGGTCAACAGCGGCGTTGGATCGGCACCGGCTTCGAGGGCGCCCTCCACGAAGCCGGTCAGCTCCTCCTGGGCGCCACGCGCGATGGCGGCCAGGCGCTGTTCCAGGGCGGCGTTCCAGTCGCCGCGCTGGATGGCGAGGCTGGAGAGCAGGCGCGCCGGGGAGTCGCTCTGGGGTGCCAGGGCCTGCCAGCGCCGTGCGGCCTCCTCGAGCAACCCGGCGTCTTCGCTGAAGCGGGCGGCCAGGGTGGCACGTTCGGCGAGGGCCGCGGAGTCGTAGCGTTCGGCGACGTCCAGAAAGCCGCGGGTGGCGCGCGGATAGTCGCCGCGCTGTCCGGCCAGTTCAGCCACCAGCAGTCCGGAAAGGCTGTCGGCATCCAGACCTCGGGTGACCGGCGGCGCGCTCGCCATCGGATCTGCGGTGGATTCGGCGGCCGAAGAGCCCCCCGGCAGGCCCTGACAGCCGGCGAGCAGGCTCGCCAGCGCCAGTGGCACCAGGGAAAGGGGGCGAGTGAGTCGGTGGAGCGTTCCGCGGGGCATGCGCGTCTCGTGCCTGGGGAAGAGTGGCCAGCATAACGGCTCGCCTCCCCCGGGCAAAGCATGATCCCGATCACGGTATGTCATGACGCCCCGGGCGAGAGGCCTGTGGTAGAATGCGGCGCTTCGAGGATGGGCGGTCCGCGTCGGCGGATATGACCACTGCGCCCTGCCGGAACCACGACTCGTGAAGACGCCGAACGCATGACGCTTCTTGCCCTGGGAATCAACCACCGGACCGCCAGCATCGAGGTGCGCGAGCAGGTCGCCTTCTCGCCGACTCAGCTTGAGGCGGCGCTGGCCGAGCTGCGTGCCCTGCCGGAGGTACGCGAGGCGGCAGTCCTCTCGACCTGCAACCGCACCGAGCTCTACTGCGTCACCGAGGCCATCGGCGAGCGGGAGATCCTCGACTGGCTCGGCCGTTTCCATGGTCTGAAGGTGGAGGACCTCTCGCGCTGTGCCTATCACTTCCTCGAGAATGAGGCGGCCCGTCACCTGATGCGGGTGGCCGTGGGGCTGGATTCCATGGTGCTGGGCGAGCCCCAGATCCTCGGACAGCTCAAGGAAGCCTATCAGGCGGCCCGCCGGTCCCGTGGCCTGGGCGGCGAGCTGGAGTGCCTGTTCCAGAATACCTTCGCTGTGGCCAAGCAGGTGCGTACCGAGACGGGCATCGGTCGCAACCCGGTGTCGGTGGCCTATGCGGCGGTAAGCCTGGCCAGCCGCATCTTCGGCGACTTCACCCGTTCGCAGGCGCTGTTGATCGGCGCCGGCGAGACCATCGAGCTGGTGGCGCGCCACCTCCACGAGGCGGGTGTCCGCCAGCTCACCGTGGCTAACCGCACCCATGAGCGGGCCGAGGCCCTCTCCGGGCCGCTGGGCGGCAAGGCGATTACCCTCGATGGGATTCCCGAGGCGCTCGTCCATGCCGATATCGTGATCTCCTCCACCGCCGCGCCGCTGCCGATTCTCGGCAAGGGCATGGTCGAGCGGGCGTTGAAGAAGCGCCGCCACCGCCCGGTGTTCATGGTCGACATCGCCGTACCCCGGGATATCGAACCCGAAGTGGGCGAACTCAGCGATGTCTTCCTCTATACCGTCGATGACCTCCAGGAGGTCATCGAGGAAAACCGCCGGCATCGCCAGGTGGCCGCCGACCAGGCCGAGTCGCTGATCGAGCACGGCGTGGGCAACTGGCAGCATGAGCGGCGGATTCGCAGCGGCGGCGAATTGATTCGCGACGTGCGTGCCCGCGGCGAGGCCATGCGTGACCTTTCCGAGCAGCAGGCCCTGGCGCGCCTGGCCCGCGGCGAGGACCCCGAGCTGGTGGTTCGTCGCCTGGCTCATCAATTGACGAATCGGCTCATGCACCGTCCTACGGTAGCCATGCGGGAGGCGGCCTCTCGGGAGCGTCGCGACCTGCTGGACGCCGCTACTACCTTGCTGCTGGATGAATCTACTGACCACTCCCGATAGGATGCGCCGATGAAAGCCACCCTGCGCCAGCGCCTCGATGCCTTCGTCGAGCGCTTCGAGGAGCTTTCCGCCTTGCTGGCGGAGCCCGAGGTGATCAGCGACCAGCCTCGCTTTCGTGATTATTCGCGGGAATATGCTGAGCTCGAATCCCTGGTGGAAGCCTGGCGCGAGTACTGCGCCGTGGAAGCCGATATCGATTCCGCCGAACAGCTGCTCGGCGATGCCGATGCCGAGATGCGCGAGCTGGCCGAGCTCGAACGCGACGAAGGACGTGACAGGCTCGAGGCTCTCGAAGTTCGGCTCAAGCAACTGCTGGTGCCCAAGGATCCCGACGACCGACGCAATGTCTTCCTCGAGATCCGCGCCGGCACCGGCGGTGACGAGGCGGCGCTGTTTGCCGGTGATCTCTTCCGCATGTATGCCCGCTATGCCGAGCAGCACGGCTGGAAGGTGGAAGTGGTCAGCGCCAGTCATGGCGAGCAGGGCGGCTACAAGGAGATCATCTCGCGGGTCAAGGGCGAGGGCGTCTACGCGCGACTCAAGTTCGAGTCCGGTGCCCACCGTGTGCAGCGCGTGCCGGCCACCGAGTCCCAGGGTCGCATCCATACCTCCGCCTGCACCGTGGCGGTAATGCCAGAGGCCGATGAAGTAGGCGAGGTCGATATCGATTCCAACGATCTGCGCGTGGATACCTTCCGCTCCAGTGGCGCCGGCGGCCAGCACGTCAACACCACCGACTCCGCCATCCGTATCACCCACCTGCCCAGTGGTGTAGTGGTGGAGTGTCAGGAGGAGCGTAGCCAGCACAAGAACCGCGCCAAGGCGATGTCGCTGCTCGCCGCGCGGCTCAAGCAGTCGGCCGTGGCCAGCCAGCAGCAGCAGCAGGCCGATGCCCGGCGCTCCCTGGTGGGCTCCGGTGATCGCAGCGAGCGCATTCGAACCTACAATTTTCCCCAGGGCCGGGTCACCGACCACCGCATCAATCTGACGCTCTACAAGTTGACCGAGGTGGTGAGCGGCGAGCAGCTCGACGACGTGATCGAGCCGCTGATCAACGAATACCAGGCCGAGCAGTTGGCGGCCCTCCAGCAGAACGCCGGATGACCATCGACGCCCTGCTGGCGATGGCCGCCCGGCGCCTCGCTGCGTGTGATTCCCCGAGCGCGCGGCTCGATGCCGAGGTGCTGCTCTGCCATGTGCTGGGCGTCGATCGCACCTGGCTCTACACCTGGGGGGACCGCGAGGCGCCGATCCTCGAGCGGGCCCGCTTCGAGGCGTTGCTTGCGGCGCGCGCCCTGGGGCATCCGGTGGCCTACCTGACCGGCGTGCGGGAGTTCTGGGGGCTGCGGCTTTCCACCTCGCCGCATACCCTGATTCCCCGCCCCGATACCGAGCGGCTGGTTGAAGCGGCCCTGGCACATGGCGCCTCGGACCAGGGTCGGCTGCTGGATCTCGGCACCGGCACCGGGGCCATCGCCCTCGCCTTCGCCAGCGAACGGCCCGGCTGGCGGGTAGTCGGCATCGACCTCAGCCCGGAGGCGGTAGCCCTGGCTCGACACAATGCCCGGCGGCTCGCCATCGACAACGCCAATTTTCGCACGGGGGACTGGTTCACGGCCTTGAATGTAGAGAGCGAAAAGAGCGACGAGAACGGCGCCGAGCGCTTCGATCTCATCGTCTCGAACCCGCCGTATATCGCCGCGCACGACCCCCATCTGCAGCAGGGTGACCTGCGATACGAGCCGCAGAGCGCCCTGGTGGCGGCCGAGGAGGGGCTGGCCGACCTGCGCCACCTGGTGAGCGAGGCTTGGTCCCACCTGGTCTCCGGGGGCTGGCTGTTGCTCGAGCATGGCCATGGACAGGGGGCGGCAGTGCGCGAGGCCCTCGCTGCGGCAGGCTATGAGGATGTCGCCACCCTGCGCGACCTTGGCGGCCATGAGCGAGTCAGCCTGGGACGTCATGTTGAGGGCCGGGCTGGAGGCGAGCGCTCGTGATGTGGTATAGCTTGGCTAGTAAAAAACGCCGCGTCTCGTCACTTTTGCATGCGTGAAACCCACCGCAGCGCCATTGGTGGGGGATTTTCAGATGATCTTGCTGTTGCGACGACGTGAACTGCCCATTGCTACCGGCATGCCCACGACCATGAAAGCCAAGACACGCTCGCTCGACCGCATCGACCTCAATATCCTGCGCTGCCTGCAAGAGAATGCCCGCATTTCCTATGTCGATCTGGCCTCTCAGGTTGGCCTCTCCACCACCCCCTGCCTGGAGCGCGTCAAGCGTCTGGAGCGCTCCGGCATCATCCGTGGCTACAAGGCGCTGCTCGACCCGCGAGCCCTCAAGGCCAACCTGTTGGTATTCGTGGAGATCAGCCTGGAGACCCAGTCGCCGGCGGTTTTTGACGAGTTCCGTCGCGCCGTGGCCAAGCTGCCGCAGATCCAGGAGTGCCACCTGGTCTCGGGGCAGTTCGACTACATCCTCAAATGCCGGATTCCCGAGATGTCCGCCTACCGCCAGCTTCTCGGTGATGTGGTGCTGACCCTGCCCGGCGTGAAGGAGTCCAAGAGCTATGTGGTAATGGAGGAGGTCAAGGAAGACTTCAGTCTCCACGTGCCCGACATCGAGGAGTTCGACGAGAAGTGAGCCCCGCAATGGATGACCAGGCCCTGCTGCGTTACAGCCGCCAGATCATGCTCGACCAGGTCGATATCGACGGCCAGGAGCGGCTGCTGGCCGGCCATGCCTTGGTGGTTGGCGCCGGTGGGTTGGGTTCGCCGGTGGCCCTCTACCTGGCGGCCGCGGGCCTGGGTCGGCTGACCCTGGCCGATGCCGATGTGGTCGAGCTCTCCAACCTGCAGCGCCAGATCGCCCATGCCCATGCCGACCTCGGTCGCAACAAGGCCGAGTCGGCCCGGGAAGCGGCGCTTGCCCTCAATCCCGATTGTGCGATCCGAGCACTGAGCGACCATCTCGACGGCGAGGCGCTGGCGCGGGTGGTCGCCGAGGCGAATGTGGTGCTCGACTGCACCGATCGCTTTTCCAGCCGCTACTCCATCAACGCTGCCTGCCGCACGGCCCGGGTACCGCTGGTCTCCGGGGCGGCGATCCGTTTCTCCGGTCAGCTTGCCGTCTTCGATCCCCGGGATCCCGAATCCCCCTGCTACGCCTGCCTCTATCCACCCGGGGGTGGAGAGGGCGAAGGTGACGAGGCGCTCAGCTGCGCCGAGAGCGGCGTGGTAGCGCCGCTGGTGGGGCTGATCGGCAGTTTTCAGGCATTGGAGGCGATCAAGCTCGTCAGCGGTGCCGGCACGCCCCATCGTGGGCTCTCTACCTTCGACGCTCTCGGTGGCCACTGGCGCCACTTCCGGGTGCCACGCGACCCCGCTTGTCCGGTCTGCGGTTCTGCCTGACGTGCTGCCCCAAGTTCTGGGTGACAAGTTCTGGGTGACAAGTTCTGCATGAGTAGCGCCGCGAGTGCGCGAGAGAATCTGCGCGCCTGGTCACTCCAGCCGGTCCAGGGTCGTGGCCACGGCATCGAAGAGCCGCTCCAGCTCCGCCTCTTTGCTGGCGAAAGGCGGGCCGAACTGCAGGGTGTCGCCGCCGTAGCGCACGTAGAATCCCGCCTCCCAGAGCGCCAGGTGGGCATCTCGGGGGCGGATGGTCGGGTCGCCGTCCCGGGGGGCAAGCTGTACGGCTCCGGCCAGGCCATGGTTACGAATGTCCACCACGTGAGAGCGGCCTCTGAGGGCGTGGAGCCTTTTCTCGAACGCCGGCGCTATGGTCCGCACCTGACCGGGGAAATCCTCACGCTCGAGGAGGTCCAGCGTCGCCAGTCCGGCGGCACACGCCACGGGATGCGCGCTGTAGGTGTAGCCGTGGGGGAACTCGATGGCATGCACCGGCCCGCCACCCGCCATGAAGGTGTCGAAGATCTGCCGGGAGGCTATCACGGCCCCCATGGGCACCGCGCCGTTGGTGAGCTGCTTGGCCACGTTCATGATGTCCGGGGTGACGCCGAAGGCCTCGGCGCCGGTGCGAGCCCCGGCGCGGCCGAAGGCGGTGATCACCTCGTCGAAGATCAACAGGATGTCGTGGGCGGAGCAGATCTCGCGCAGTCGCTCCAAATAGCCCTTCGGCGGCACGATGACCCCGCCGGAACCGGACATGGGCTCGACGATCACCGCGGCGATACTTGAGGCGTCGTGCAGGGCGATCTGGTCGAGCAGGGCATCGGCAAGCTCGGCGCCGCTTTCGGCCTGTCCGCGGGTGAAGGCGAGCGCCGGCTGGAGGGTGTGGGGCAGGTGGCTGACGTCCAGCAGTTGACCGTAGTGCTTGCGGTTGCCGCCGATCCCGCCGAGGCTGGTGCCGCCCACGTTGACGCCGTGGTAGCCCTTGGCGCGACCGACCAGCCGGGTCTTTTCCGGTCGTCCCTGGAGGCGCCAGTAGGCGCGTGCCATCTTCACCGCCGTATCGGCGGACTCGGAGCCGGAATCGGTGAAGAAGACATGGTCCAGCCCCGGAGGAGTCAGCGCCGCAATCCGTTCGGCCAGTTCGAAGGCCAGCGGATGGGCGACCTGGAAGCCCGGGGCGTAGTCCAGCCGGCCCAACTGGGCGGCCACCGCGCGCTGGATCTCGGTGCGGTTGTGGCCGGCACCGCAAGTCCAGAGCCCGGAGAGGGAGTCGAACAGTCGCCGGCCGCGGTCGTCGATGAAGTAGCGTCCCTCGGCGGCCGTGATCACCCGCGGGTGAGCATGGAAGTCGCGGTTGGCGCTGAACGGCATCCAATAGTGGTGGTTGAGCGGGCTGGCTCCCGTGCCGTTCTCGACGGCATGGGGAGCAGGGGGGGTCGATGCTGTCATGATGGTCTCCTCCGTCGGCGCGTGGTTCCGACTAGCGTACCTGCGAGTTGAGGATAAGGCGTCCTGTTGACCCCTTTATCACTGCACCCTGATATGAAGTCAGGGCCATCGTCAGCGTGTCGCCCGGAAGATTACCGGGGTATGTGATGGTGATTAATTGACGATCCTCGATCGGCTTTCGTCACGCAAGTCTTACCGCTGCTGCCTCGATATTCCTTATCTTGCGTCCTTAAAACAAGTTTTTGGGGTGAATGCTGGGATTGGTTGGCCGATCTCGAGGATGGCTCGGCGCCCTTCAAGGTATTAAATACTTGACAGTCGTTGCAGTGCTGGTGTCAAACTGAGCTTGCCTGCCCGGGGCACTGTCACCGGGCGAGTGTCACAACGACTGTTACAAAAACAACCAGCGCACCGCGCAACACAGACAGGTGTCTCGCATGACGACCCCGCAACCCCTGGAGCAGCCTGCCTCCTGGTATCGCGACTCCATCGCCGTCGAACTCGGTGACTGTCCCTCGCTCGAAGGTGAAGCGCGCGCCGACGTCTGCGTGGTCGGTGGGGGTATCACCGGCTGCTCGGCGGCGCTCCACCTGGCTGAGCGGGGTTACTCGGTGGTGCTGCTGGAGGCCGGGGAGATCGGACAGGGCGCCTCGGGTCGCAGCGGAGGCCAGATACTGCCCGGCCTGGGCACCGACATCAGCACCGTGGAGAAGGCCCTGGGTCGTGAGCGGGCCCGAGACATCTGGGAGATGAGCCGCGAGGCGGTGCGCCTGACCGCCGAGCTGGTCGAGCGTCATGCGATTCCCTGTGATCTGACCTGGGGCTACCTGCATGCCGCCGTGAAGCGGCGCCATGTGCGTGAGCTCGAGGCGTTCCGCGAACGGATGGCGCAGGATTATGACTACCCCGCGCTCACCATGCTCCAGGGGGATGCCCTGCACGAGCACGTGATGAGCGATGCCTACCCGGCGGCCCTGCATGATGCGGAGGGCGGCCACTTGCACCCCCTCAACTATACCCTGGGGCTGGCTCGGGCGGCCCGCCAGGCCGGCGTGACGATCCATGCGCGAAGTGCCGCCGTGGAGATCCGTCATGGCGAGCCGGCCAGCGTGATCACTGCCGCCGGCCGGGTGACGGCCGACTTCGTGGTATTGGGCACCAACGCCTATCAGGCGGGTCTGGTGCCCGAACTCTCTGGTCGCATCATGCGTGCCGCCAACTACATGATCGCCACCGAGCCGCTCTCGGCCGAGCGGGCCGCGCGCGTGCTGCCGCGCAACGATGCCCTGTCGGATGCCAATTTCGTGCTCGACTACTATCGGCTCTCCGCTGACCGTCGCCTGATCTACGGCGGCGAGGTCAGCTACGATGGCCGTGAACCGCGAGGCCTGGAGGCCCGCATGGATGCCAAGATTGCGCGGATCTTTCCAGTGCTCGAGGGCGTGCGCATCGACTACCGCTGGGGCGGGGACGTGGCCATCACCCTCGATCGGGCGCCGGACTTCGGCCGGTTGGGCAGCAACGTCTACTACGCCCAGGGCTATTCCGGGCATGGCATGGCCCTGTCGGGTCTGGCCGGAAAGCTGCTGGCCGAGGCCATCGCCGGCCAGAGCGAACGCTTCGACGTCTTTGCCGCCATGCCCCATCGTCACTTCCCGGGTGGGCGACGGCTGCGCAAGCCGCTGCTGGTGCTGGCCACCAACTTCTACAAGCTGCGAGACCGGCTGTGAACCAGGCCACCGATAATCGAGGGGGCACTTCCCATGAGCAACACCATCACGGCGGAAGCCACCGAGTCACCGACTGAAGGCTCGACAGGAACGGCTGAACAGGTCGAGAGGGCCCGTCAAGCCTCCTCCATCGAGATGCGGGGTCTGCACAAGCGTTTCGGTCGCGATACCGTGGCGCTGGATGGAGTCGATCTCACCATCGAGCCTGGTGAGTTCTTTACCCTGCTTGGCCCCTCGGGCTGCGGCAAGACCACCCTGCTGCGCATCCTCGCCGGCCTCGAGGAGGCCGACGACGGTCGTCTGGCCATCGGCGGGAAGGACATCACCGAGGTGCCGCCTCATAAGCGCAGCGTCAATACCGTCTTCCAGTCCTATGCGCTCTTCCCGCACCTCTCGGTGCGCGAGAACCTGGCCTTCGGTCTGAAGATGCGGGGCATGTCACCCCAGCAGCGCGATGCCCGCGTGGCGAAGATCGCCGATTTCATCAAGCTCGGCGATCTGGTGGAGCGACCCGTCGACCAGCTCTCCGGTGGCCAGCGCCAGCGCATCGCCCTGGCCCGCGCCCTGGTCAACGAGCCCGACGTGCTGCTGCTCGACGAGCCGCTCTCGGCACTGGACGCCGGTTTGCGCAGCCAACTGCAGGTGGAACTGCTGCGGGTCCAGAAGCGCCTGGGTATGACCTTCGTATTCGTCACCCATGACCAGCAGGAGGCCATGGTGATGTCCGATCGCATCGCCGTCCTCAACGGTGGCGTCATCCAGCAGGTGGGCCCACCTCGCGAGGTGTACGAACGCCCGGTGAATGCCTTCGTCGCTCGTTTCATGGGTCACGACAACCTCTATCCGGTCACCGCCCGCCAGGACGCGCGCCTGACCACGCCGCTGGGCGAGCTCACCACCGAGAACGCCGGGGGGGAGGGTGGCCTGCTGCTGATCCGCCCCGAGACCCTGGATCTGCTGCCCGGCGAGGTGGCGGGCGACAATCATTTACCGGCTACGGTCAGTGAGCGGCTCTACCGCGGCAGCCATGCCGAATATCGTCTCGAGATCGGGTCGAGCACCCTGCAGGCGACCCTCAATAACCGGGGCAGGCACCTGCCCGAAGTAGGGGATCGGGTCACGGTCTCGGTGGCCCCGGAAGACCTGGTCACCCTGGGCGAGTGAGGAGACGAAAATGGCTTACAGTGGCGTAACGCCAACCGCCCGCAGTCGTGGCATGGTGCGCGAAGCGCGGCATCTGCTGCTCACCGTGGCCCCCGGTGCCACCTGGATCGTGATCTTCCTGGTGCTGCCCAGCGCCTACCTGATGGGCGTGGCCTTCATGACCAACGGCCCTTACGGGCTGCCGGAGATGCCGCTATCGCTGGAGTCGTTCCGGCGCCTGGCGGGTTTCGGTTTCCTCGGCTGGAGCCCTGGTAACCTCTACACTCTGTTGCGCTCGCTGTGGCAGACGCTCGTTTCCACCGGCCTGGTGGTGATCGTCGCCTATCCCATCGCCTACTACATCAGCACTTGCCGCGCCCGATGGCGGCCGATCATGCTGCTGCTGGTGGTGGTGCCGAGCTGGACCAACCAGGTGATTCGCACCTTCGGCTGGATGAACCTGCTGGCACCGGGCACGCCGCTGTCCAACCTGGCCGAGGGCCTGGGTTTCATCGCGCCCAACATGGGGCTCTATCCCTCGAACTTCGCGGTCACCCTGGGCCTGGTCTACAACTTCCTGCCGTTCATGGTGCTGCCGCTCTATGCGGCCTTCGAGAAACTCGATACCGCTCAGGTGGAGGCCGCCCAGGACCTCTTCGCCTCGCCGGTGCGCGCGTTCTGGCACGCCGTCTTCCCCCAGACTCTGCCGGGGCTGCTGGCCGGCATCGTGCTGGTGGCGATCCCCGCCTTCGGCATGTACGTGATCCCCGAGCTGCTTGGCGGCGGCAAGGGGATGATGCTCGGTAACCTGGTAGCCAATCAGTTCGCGGGTGGGGCCAACTGGCCGCTGGGAGCAGCCGGCGCGATCCTGATGCTGATCGCCACCTTCATCGGGCTGTTCGCCATGCGCCGCATCGGCAAGCGGCTGGGTGGTGGCGAGGAGGTGGTGATATGAGAAAGCGTGCGCTCAAGCGCTGCCTGGCCGGTTTCTGGTGGTTCACCCTGGCCTTTCTCTACCTGCCGCTGGCGGTGGTGGTACTGTTTTCTTTCAATGCCTCCAACAGCGCGGCCACCTTCACGGGTATCTCGCTGCGCTGGTATGGCCGTCTGATGGGCAACGAGGAGATCCTCTCGGCCTTCGCCAACAGCATGATCCTGGCCATCACCTCCTCGGTGGTCGCGCTGGGCATCGGCTGCCTGATCGGCTACGGCATGTATCGCCATCGTCACCGCAAGCTGGGCTGGCTGATCGTGCTGATCTACCTGCCCATCGTGCTGCCGGATATCGTCTTCGGCATCTCGGAGATGGCCTTCTTCGTGCAGATTCATCGCCTGACGGGACTGCTGCAGCCGGGGCTGGGGACCATGATCATCGCTCATGTGACCTTCCAGATCCCCTTCGTGGCGCTGATCGTCTACTCGCGCTTCGTGGGGCTGGATCCGACGCTCTTCGAGGCCGCCAAGGACCTATATGCCTCGCCGGTCAAGCGGGTGGTGCACTTCATGCTGCCGACCATCAAGCCTGCGTTGATCTCGGCGTTCTTCCTCTCCTTTACGCTCTCGGTGGATGACTTCGTGATCAGTTTCTTCACCGCGGGGCCCGAGAGCGCGACCCTGCCGATCTATATCTGGGGAGCGATCAAGAAGGGTGTGTCACCCGAGATCAACGCCATTGCCACCCTGATGATCGGTGCGGTGGCGATCGCCGCCGTCATCAGCCTGGTGTTCAGCCGTCGCCGGCAGGCATGAGCCGGCC
The DNA here is from genome assembly GCF_034520545.1 of Halomonas sp. Lineage (GTDB taxonomy): Bacteria > Pseudomonadota > Gammaproteobacteria > Pseudomonadales > Halomonadaceae > Halomonas. The sequence goes on along the minus strand of NZ_JAXHNN010000010.1, from coordinate 828,934 downwards.
AACCCTTCCCTATGGGAAACGAGGAGAGTCCGAAATGACAATCAACAAGACCGCAACTGCCCTGTCCGTCGGCGCCATGATGTTCGCCGGCAGCCTTCAGGCCCAGGAGAACAAGCTCTACCTGTTCAACTGGACCGAGTACATGGATCCCGCGATCATCGAGGCCTTCGAGGAGAAGTACGACGTCGATGTTGTACAGAACTACTTCAACTCGCTGCCCGAGATGTTCGCCAAGCTCAATGCTGGTGGAGTCTCGCAGTACGACATCATCGTGCCTTCGAACTACTATGTGCCGCGGCTGATCCAGACCGGACTGGTGCAGAAACTCGACAAGTCGAAGCTCGAGAACCTCGATAACGTCATGGCGCAGTTCCGCGATCCGGCCTTCGATCCCGGTGCCGAGTACACCGCGCCCTACCAGTGGGGCACCACAGGCATCGTCTACAACAGCGAGACCTTCCCGGAGGCGCCCAAGAGTTGGTCGCTGCTGTTCGATCCCGAGGTCAATCCCGATCACCCCTTCGCCCTGATGGGCGACGGACAGGTCAGCATGGGTGGCGCCTGCGCCTATCTGGGGCACGGCTACGACTGTACCGACATGAATGCCTGGAAGGAGGCCGCCCGACTGCTGATCGACACCAAGGGGCGCGACACCTTTAGCGGCTTCACCGACGGCACGCCGGCACTGCAACAGCTGGCCCGGGGCGTTACCCACGTAGGGCTTTCCTACAACGGCGACTACCTCTTCTTCAAGGACGAGGATCCGCAGACCTTCGAGAACCTGGATTTCATGATTCCCGACGAAGGCGCCGAGATGTGGGTCGACTCGATGCTCATTCCCTCCGAGGCCCCCAACCCGGACATGGCCCACAAGTTCATCGACTTCATCCTCGATGCCGAGGTGGGTGCCCAGCTTTCCAACTACAACTACTATGCCAGCCCCAATGCCGCCGCCGCGCCCTATCTGGATGAGGTGCTGACCGAGCCGCCCGTCCAGCCCAGCGAGGCGGACATGGAGCGACTGCGTTTCACCCCCAGTCTGGAAGGCGATGCCCTGCAGACCTTCCAGCAGCTCTGGTCCGAGGTCCAGTCTCGCTGAGCGCAGGGCCCCCGGCATCGTGCCGGGGTGCTCGCCATTCCCAGCAAGGAAATCCCCATGAGTAACCGACAGGAACAGCCGCTCCTCAACGACTGGTTCCAGAATTACGGCATCACCGAGGTGGAGTGCCTGGTCAGCGATCTTACCGGCATTCTCAAGGGCAAGATCATGCCTGCCGGCAAGTACCTCAATGGCGGGCGTCCGCGGCTGCCCGACTCGATCTTCATCCAGACCGTCACCGGTGGCTATCCGGACGACGAGGATATTCGCTTCTGGAATCCCGCCGAACGGGACATGGAGCTGGTGCCCGACGCGAAGGCCATCTACCTGGTGCCCTGGGCCGAGGATCCCACGGCACAGATCATTCATGACTGTTTCTATCTGACCGGTGAGCCGGTGGAGCTTGCACCACGCTATGTACTCAAGCGGGTGCTGGAGCTCTATGCCGCCCGCGGCTGGACGCCGGTGATCGCCCCGGAGGTGGAGTTCTATCTGGTAAAGACCAATACCGACTCCGACTACCCCCTGGAGCCGCCAATCGGACGCACCGGTCGTCAGGAGAGCAGCCGCCAATCGTTCTCCATCGATGCGGTCAACGAGTTCGATCCGCTTTTCGAGGAGATGTACGACTACTGCGAGGCCATGAACCTCGACCTCGACACCCTGATCCACGAGGAGGGGGCCGGCCAGATGGAAGTCAATTTCCAGCATGGCGACCCCCTGTCCCTGGCCGACCAGGTGGTGATGTTCAAGCGTACCCTGCGCGAGACGGCGCTGCGCCACGGCATGTATGCCACCTTCATGGCCAAGCCCATGGCCAATGAGCCGGGAAGCTCCATGCATATCCATCAGAGCCTCCTCGATGCCAAGGACGGGCACAACGTCTTCGCCGATGATGACGGTCAGGCAAGCAAGCTGTTCCACAACTTCATCGGCGGCCTGCAGCGCTACCTGCCCTCGGTGATGCCGCTGCTGGCACCCAACGTCAACTCCTACCGTCGGCTGATGCGCACCGAGACCAGCGGCTCGGCACCGATCAACGTCGAGTGGGGCATGGACAACCGCACCGTGGGACTGCGCGTGCCGGTCTCTGGCCCCGAGGCGACGCGGGTCGAGAACCGCCTGGCAGGGGCGGATGCCAACCCCTACCTGGTGATGGCGGCGTCACTGGCCTGCGGCTACCTGGGTCTGCTGGAAGGCCTCGAACCCCGACCGCCGGTGACGGGCTCCGCCTGGTCCGGCGGCAACAAGCTACCCGACGACATCGGGCCGGCGCTGGATCTGCTGCACGATTGTCAGCCCCTGGCCGACATCCTCGGCGAGCGCTTTACCCATAGCTATCTGGCGGTGAAGCGCGCTGAGCATCGTGCCTACTTCCAGGTCATCAGTTCCTGGGAACGTGAACATCTGCTGCTCAGGGTGTAGCGAGCCCTGGCACTCGTGGGGGCATACCACCATTTCAGGAGGCTTGAATGCCGGTATCTTTCGAGCAGGATCACGCCGCGTCCTGGTACGCCGCCACCGCCAATGCCGCGCCCGAGCGTGCCGCCCTCGAGGGAGAAGTGAGTTGCGATGTCTGCGTGGTGGGAGCGGGCTTTACCGGTATCTCCGCCGCCCTGCACCTGGCAGAGCGCGGTTTCTCGGTGGTAGTGCTGGAGGCGGTGAGGGTGGGCTATGGTGCCTCGGGCCGCAACGGCGGCCAGATCGTCAACAGCTATAGCCGCGACATGGACGTCATCGAGGAGAAGCACGGCGCCGATACCGCCCGCGCCCTGGGCGACATGGCCTTCGAGGGCAATCGCATCATCCGCGAGCGGGTGGCGACCTACGACATCCAATGCGATCTGCGTGATGGCAATCTCTTCGCCGCCTGCAATGACAGGCAGATGCAGGGGCTTGTCGAGCACAAGGCACTCTGGGAGCGTTACGGCTATCGGGAGCTCGAACTGCTGGGCGGGGAGGCGGTGAAGCGCGAGGTCAACACCGACCGTTACACCGGTGCGCTGGTGGATCACGGAGGCGGCCACCTGCATCCCCTCAATCTGGTGCTGGGCCAGGCGGCCGCCGTCGAGTCATTGGGCGGGCGGATCTTCGAAACGTCGCCCGTTACTGGCGTGTCGCAAGGCGAGCCGGTGGTAGTGCATACCGCCGGTGGTAGCGTGAGGGCCGAGCGGGTGGTGATGGCTGGCAATGCCTACCTCAAGGGGGTGTTGCCCGAGATCGAGGGCCGGTCGATGCCCTGCGGTACCCAGATCATCACCACCGAACCGCTGGGCGAGGAGCGGGCCCGAGCCCTGATTCCCAATGGCCTGGCGGTAGAGGACTGCAACTATCTGCTCGACTATTATCGCCTCACCGCCGACAACCGTCTGCTCTACGGTGGTGGCGTCAACTACGGCGGCAGCGACCCAGCCGACATCGAGGGCGTCATTCGCCCCAAGATGCTGACGACCTTCCCGTCGCTCGCCGACATCAAGGTGGACTACGCCTGGAGCGGCACCTTCCTGATGACGCTCAATCGCTTGCCGCAGTTCGGGGTGGTCAACGGCAATGTCTACTATGCCCAGGGCTATTCGGGGCACGGTGTCACTTGTACCCATCTGGCTGGCAAGTTGATCGCCGAGGTGATGACGGGCCGTGCGGAACGCTTCGATGCCTTCGCTGGCCTGCCGCACCTGCCGTTTCCTGGCGGGCGCCTGCTGCGCGTGCCGCTCTCGGCGCTGGGCGCCTGGTACTACCAGACCCGCGACCGCCTCGGGATATGAGGTCCTCTATGTATCGCGAGGGGCGCCGGGGACAAGCCGAAGAGGAGGTCCTACGCCAGGGATGGCGTCGGTAGCGTACAAGGAAGTATTTACAGCGCCTCCTCGCAGGCTTGTCGACGGAACACCCCCGAGCGTGCTCTGTCGGCCAGATCAGTAGAGGCCGACGGTCTCGCCATTCTCGTCGATATCCAGCCGCGTGGCGGCCGGCGAGGGGCCAAGCCCCGGCATCGTGCGGATATCCCCGGCCAGGGCGTAGACGAAACCGGCGCCGGCGGAGAGGCGCACCTCGCGCACCGGCAGTCGCCAGCCGCTCGGGGCACCGAGCTGGCTCGCATCGTGTGATAGCGACATGTGCGTCTTGGCGATGCACACCGGGTACTCGCCGTATCCCAGGCGTTGCCAATCTTCCAGTTGTTCGCGGGTGCCGGGGGCGAAGTCGACTCCCTCGGCGCCATAGAGGCGCGTGGCGATGCGCTCGATCTTTTCCGCCAGTGGCAGCTCGGCGGGATAGAGGAAGTGGAAGTCGCCGCCGTCCTCTGCAGCCTCTGCAACGGCTTCCGCCAAGGCCAGGGCGCCTTCGCCGCCGTCACGCACATGGCTGGAGACCTCGGCGCGAACCCCCACCGAGGCTGCCAGCTCGCGAATGGCCTCATGTTCGCTGGCATGGTCGCCGGGAAAGGCGTTGATCGCCACCACCGGGGTAAGGCCATGGGCACGCACATTGTCGATCTGCTTGAGCAGGTTGGCGCCACCTTCCCGTACCTCATCAGGCGACTCTGCCAGGAGCGAGGCGGGTAGCGGCTGGCCAGGCAGCACCCGGTGGCGGCCGCCGTGATACTTCAGCGCGCGCACCGTAACCACCAATACCGCGGCATCGGGTACGAGGCCGGAGGTGCGGCACTTGATGTTGAAGAAACGCTCGGCGCCCATGTCGGCGCCGAATCCTGCCTCGGTGACCAGGAAGTCGCCGGCGTGCAGGCCGATGCGGTCGGCGACGATCGAGGAGTTGCCATGGGCGATGTTGCCGAAGGGGCCGGCGTGGATCAGCGCCGGAGCGTGTTCCAGGGTCTGCAGCAGGTTGGGCTTGAGGGCCTCCTTGAGAAGCACCGTCAGGGCGCCGGCGGCGCCGATCTGCTCGGCGGTGACCGCATTGCCGTCGCGGTCCAGGCCCACGATCAGGCGCCCCAGGCGTCGGCGCAGGTCGGCGAGGGAATCGGCCAGCGCCAGAACCGCCATCACCTCCGAGGCCGCGGTGATCTCGAAGCTCCCCTGGCGTGGCATCCCATCGCCGCGACCGCCGAGGCCCAGCACCAGATGCCGCAAGGCGCGGTCGTTGAGGTCGATGACTCGCTGCCAGCGCACCTCCCGAGGGTCCAGCTCCGGCTCGAGACGATGGTGCAGGTGATTGTCCACCATGGCGGCCAACAGGTTGTGAGCCGCCCCTACCGCATGGATGTCGCCTGTGAGGTGCAGGTTGATGCGCTCCATGGGCAACACCTGGCTGTAGCCACCACCGGTGGCCCCACCCTTGAGGCCCAGGGTAGGACCCATTGAGGGCTGACGGAGGGCAACGGTGGCGGTGTGGCCGAGGCGCTGCAGGCCCTGCACCAGGCCGATGGCAGTGGTGGTCTTGCCTTCGCCGGGTGGAGTGGGCGTCATCGAGGTCACTACCACGTAGCGCCCTCGAGGGCGTTCGGCCAGGGCGTCCATGGCCGCCAGATCGAGCTTGGCGATACCGCGGCCATAAGGCTCCACCGCCTCGCCGGACAGGCCCAGGCGATGGGCGATCTCTTCGATGGGCCAGAGTCGCACCGCGCGGGCGATGCTCAGATTGTCCGCTGGTCGGGATGCAGTCTGTTCGGTCGCTTGGGGTGCCATCGTCTTGCCTCCTCTTGGCGGTGGGTCCGCCGATCGTCATGTTCAGTATCGCGCGACTCGTCCGGCGCTCTTGCCTGCCGACGTCGGCAGTCTTGGGCGCAGCGACACATCACGGGAGTGTGACGACCTTGCCGAGGGGCCAACGGGTAGGCTATTGCTGAGGGTAAGCGGTGCCAGGCACCACCGAGGAGGAGAGCGATGGAACCTCCCATACCGGCCAAGGGCCATTACGATATAGGTTTCCTGCTGCTGCCAGGCTTCTCGCAGCTCGCCTTCTCATCGGCGCTGGAGCCCTTGCGCATGGCTAACCACCTGGCCGACCGCCGGCTCTATACCTGGCACCTGGTGAGCCGAGATGGTAACGCGGTGAACGCCAGCAGCGGCTTGGGCGTGGCGGTGGATCAGGCGCTGGAGCCCATGCCTTCCCTGGACCTACTGCTGGTGTGCGGCGGGGTCGAGGTGCAGCGTCACGACGATCGCGCGACCCTGTCCTGGCTGAAGCGGCTGGCCGAGCGACACATCCCTTTGGGTGCTGTGTGCACCGGCGGTTATGTGCTGGCCCGTGCGGGGCTGCTCGATGGCTATCGCTGCACGTTGCATTGGGAGCATATCGGAAGCCTGCATGAGGCGCGGCGTTTCCCTGCGGTGTCCTTCACCTCCCAGTTGTTCGTCATGGATCGCGACCGCTACACCTGCTCGGGTGGCATCGCCCCCTTGGACATGATGCTCAACCTGATCGGTCGACAGCAGGGGTTGGCGCTGGCCGAGGCGATCGCCGAGGAGTTCATTCACGAGCGGATTCGCGGTGTGGGCGATCGCCAGCGCGCCCCGCTGCGTGTGCGCCTGGGTCACAGTCATCCCAAGCTGGAGGAAGTGGCCACCTTGATGGAGGCCAACCTGCAGGAGCCGCTGGCCCTGGACGAACTGGCCAGCTACGCCGGGCTGTCGCGGCGCCAGCTGGAGCGGCTCTTTCAGCGCTACGTGGGCTGTCCGCCGCTCAGATACTACCTGGAGCTGCGCCTGGCCCGGGCGCGGCTGCTGCTGCTGCAGACCCACATGCCGATCACCGAGGTGGCTCTGGCATGCGGCTTCGTTTCGCCGACGCATTTCACCAAGTGCTACCACGATCATTTTGGCCACTCCCCCAGCGGTGAAAGAAAGCGCCGGCAGCAGCGCCAGGACGATCTGGCGTCTCTATCCGGGGAATAGGCCTGGAATAGGCGCCGCCTGGGAAGGAAATACCGCCGGACGATCGAGCCTTGGGAAGCTGAGGCCTTAGCCGCGCGGTCGGGTGCCGTCCGGATCGTAGAGCGCCCGGTAGCCTACCGCCGCCACCCGCATTGGATAGTGCTCGGTGAAGTACTCCAGCATCAAGGAGCGTCCCTCCTCGGCGTGGTCGAGGGGCAAGTAGGCCAGGGCGATGTTGCGCTCAAGCGATGGGCCGTAGGCGATGCTGGTAACATAGGAGCGCCGACCCAGGGCGTCCACCGGCACCTCGCCGCTTTGCGGATCAAGCAGCGGTGACTGTCCGACGGGGAAGCGGGGATTGCCAGCTCCGTCGTGATCCTCCTCCATGACCAGGGTGCATAAATAAGCGGGCTGATGCTGTCGTTCGCGCTGCTCCAGGTAGGCGGCCTTACCGTGGAAGTCCGCGGCCTTCACCTTGGGCCGTGCCAGGCCCGCCTCGACGAGATTGTAGTCGGTGAGCAGGTCGACATTCTGCAACCTCAGGCTCTTCTCCAGGCGGCGGCTGTTGGCGTAGGTTTCGATGCCCACCGGCGTGACCCCGGCCTCGAACAGCAGATCCCAGAGTGCCAGGCCATAGCTGAAGGGCACGTAGAGTTCCCAGCCTTGCTCGCCCACGTAGGAGATGCGGAAGGCCCACACCGGCAGGCCGCGCACGCGGATCTCGCGGGCGGTGGCGAAGGGGAAGCGCTCATCGGTCAATCCTTCGGGGTCGTCGGCCAGGGCCTGCAGAGTTCGCCGAGCGTTGGGGCCCCACAGGCCAAGGGTTGCCAGGCCGTCGCTTCGATCCTCCAGGTGCCAGCGGGTCAGTCCAGCCTCCTCGCCGCGGCGGGTGATCCACATCAGGTCGCGATGGCCAGTGTCACCGCCGCAGATCACTCGCCAGGCGTCCGTGGCCAGGCGCACGATGGTGAGATCCGAGTGCACGCCGCCGAAGGCGTCCAGGAAGTGCGTATAGACGCCCTTGCCGATGGGAGTGTCACCGCCCACCCTGGCCACCGAGAGCCACTCCAGCAGCGCCTCGGCATCGCGACCATGCAGGTCGTAGATGGCGAAGTGGGAGAGGTTGATCATCCCCACATCGTCGCTGAGCGCCAGGTGCTCGGCATTGGCGACCCGCCAGAAATGGCGGGCGTCCCACTCCGCCGGACGTTCGGGTACTCGCTCCAGGTAGCGATCGAGACGCGTCTCGTTGGCGGCGTAGCCATGGGCGCGCTCCCACCCGGCGGCCTCCATGAAGTAGCCGCCGAGTTCCTTTTCGCGGGGCCAGAAGGGGCCGCGCCTGAGATCACGGCCGGTCTCGAAGGGCTCGCGGGGGTGTACCGGCGGATCGTAGATCTTGCGGGCGATCTCCAGGCAGCGGCCGTGGACGTGGTGGGGCGTCTTCTGCACCGGATAGAAACGTGCGATATCGATGCCGCAGGGGTCGATCTGGGGGTGCCCCCGGGTCAGCCAGTCGGCGATCAGCTTGCCCATCCCCGGGCCATCCTTGACCCAGACCGCCTCGCAGAACCACAGGCCGCGGGTCTCCGGCGACTCGCCGACCAGGGAACCGCCGTCAGGAGTGACGGAGAGCAAGCCGTTGAAGGAGTGCTTCTCGTCCCAGCCCAAGTCGCCAAGGATGGGGGCGAGCTCCACCGCCCGCTCGAAGGCCTCGTCCACCTGGTCAAGCTCCAGGTCGCGCATGGAGGGCGAGAGTCGCGCTCGGTCGCGCTCGAGGATGGCGCGAGGGTCTACCAGCCGCGGCTCACGGGCCTCGTAGTAGCCCCATTCCAGCTGGCCACCTTCGGTGCTGGTTGGATCGCCGGTGTCGCGCATGTAGGCGGAGTTGCCCTGATCGCGCAGCAGCGGATAGCCGATCTCCTTGCCGGTGCCGGCGAAGGTCTCGAAGGGGCCGAAGAACATCAGCGGATGTTCCACTGGCATCAACGGCAGGGCCGCGCCGCCCATGGCCGCGGGAATCGGCCCCCAGATGCCCGAGGTCACGATCACCAGCGGGGTGGCGACATAGCCCTTTGCCGTCTGGACCCCACACACACGACCCGCCTGGACATCGATGTCCAGCGCCGGTGTCTCGGCGAAGGCGCGCAGGTGGCCGCTATTCACCGCGCGCTCGATCAACTCGCCGGCCACTCGCTGGGAGCGCGGGATCACCAGGCCGGCGTCCGGGTCCCACATGCCGCCCAGCACCTGCTCGCGATCGAGCAGCGGGAAGCGCTCCACTACCTCGTCGGCATCGACCATGCTCACCCGGGTGCCGAATGCCTTGCCCGAGGCGACCTTGCGTTGGAGCTCGGCCAGCCGAGCCTCGTCACCGACCCGGGCGATCTCCAGGCCGCCGACCTTGTGGTAGTGGCCCAGAGCCTCATAGAAGCGCTGGCTGTAGGTGGTGGTGTAGCAGGACAGACGGTCGTGGGCGGTCATGAAGCAGAAGTCGGAGGCGTGGGCGGTGGACCCGATGTCCGAGGGGATGGCGGACTTCTCCAGTCCCACCAGGTTTGTCCAGCCCTGTTCGATCAGGTGATGAGCCACCGAGGCGCCAACGATGCCGCCAAGGCCAATGATCACTGCGTCTGCCTGCGAGGGAAGGGTCGCCATGGTCATCCTCCATTAGAGGGTTTTTGCGCAGCATAAGTCAGGCCTGAGTCGACTCACTGTCCCGCGGCGACGCCCCCTTGCCTGGTGGCGACAGGGCCAGGTTTGGTCTGTCGCCTGTGCCAAAGAGCTCGACGCCCACAGCGAGATTGGCGCTCGTCTCAGCGGCTAGTGTCGGAGGCAAGGGGCCGGCGGGTGTCGGCTCCCGCCATCGTGACAGTGGAGGAGGCGGTCATGTCCCATGCCATCGAGAGCATCCAGCTTACCCAGGAGGCGCCAGAGATCCTGCTCTATCCGCGCATCCGCAAGTCGCCGTTCTTCTATGCCTCGCGGCGGCACGGAGTGCGCAAGTACAGCGTCTACAACCACCACTACCATCCGCGTCTCTATACCGATCCGGTGGACGAGTACTGGGCCTTGGTAGAGGGTGTGACACTGTGGGATGTTGGCGTCGAGCGCCAGATCGAGATCAGCGGCCCCGACGCCTTCACCTTCACTCAGCGGCTAGTGCCGCGCGACATGCGCCATTGCCAGGTGGGGCAGTGCAAGTATGTCTTCGTCACCGCCCCCGACGGCGGCATCCTCAACGACCCGGTGCTGCTGCGCATCGAGGAGAACCGCTTCTGGCTGTCGCTGGCCGACAGCGACATCCTGCTGTGGTGCCAAGGCCTGGCGTTCAACTCCGGCCTCGACGTCACCATTCAGGAAGTGGATGTCGCTCCGGTTCAGGTTCAGGGACCCAAGGCCAAGGCGGTGATGGTCGACCTGTTCGGCGAGGCGGTACTGGGCATGTCCTATTACCACCTGATGGAGGCTGAGCTCGATGGCATGTCGGTGGTGATCTCGCGCACCGGCTACTCCGGGGAGATCGGCTATGAGATCTACCTGCGCGAGGCCAGCCGTTTCGGTGAGGCGCTCTGGCAGCGGGTCTTCGAGGCCGGTCGGCCCCACGACATGCAGGTGATCGGCCCCTGCCATATCCGCCGCATCGAGGGCGGCATCCTCGCCTTCGGCTGCGACATCTGGTACGACACCAACCCCTTCGAGGTGGGCATGGGCTACGACTGGATGGTCGACCTGCGCGGCGACGACGACTTCATCGGCCGTGCCGCACTGGAGCGCATCAAGGCCGAGGGCGTGGCGCGCAAGCTGGTGGGCGTGGAGATCGATGGCCCCAGCGTTGGCCACTTTACCGACGGCGCGATGATCGACGTCTTCCTGGTATTTGATGCCCAAGGCGCGCGTATCGGCAAGGTGACCTCGGCCACCCATTCGCCGCGCCAGGGGCGCAATATCGGCTATGCCATGGTGCCGGTCGAATGCGCCGAGCTGGGTACGTCGCTGCGCATCGAGGCCAATACCGGCCTGCAGGATGCCAGGGTGGTGGAGAAGCCCTTCCACGATCCCGGCAAGGAGATACCCAAGGGGTGATTCCTCAGGCAACCGACGTGGTGCGTGACGAGGGGCGCTGATGCCGAACGGATCTGCGCTCGATGAGCGGGATGCCCCGCGCATCACTTCTACCGGAGAGCCCCTGGTCTGATCGCCTCTGCTGTCTCCTTCATGCGACAGCCGGGGAGAGAATGTGGAAGCCGTCTTCTTCACCACCCCGGCAGGATGCGTCGGCCTATACTGGGGCTCGTCGGGTGGCACCGGATTGCGCTGCCCTTCTCATCGCCCGAGCCGTCATGGTCACTTACGCCTGGAGCTCGATAGCGTTTCAGCGAATGGCGCCGCGCGCCCTTCAGGAGGTGACAGATGAGCAAGTCGATCGTGGTGGGTTCCGTCCTGGCCGTTATGGGACTGGGTGGGCTGGCATTGGGAGCCTGGCAGATCCAGGACCGGCAGCGGGGCCCTGAGTACGCTCAGATCACCAACGTCGAGACCCTGACGCGCACCGTGGAGACTCCCCGCGAGGTCTGCGAGGAGGTGGTCGTGCAGTTGCAGTCCGAGGCGCCGTCAGGGCAGGGGGCTAGTCGTGATCCCCATCGTGTGGTGGGTACCGCAGCCGGGGCCATTGTCGGTGGCCTGCTCGGCAATCAGGTCGGCGGCGGCAGCGGCAAGAAGATCGCCACCTTGGCCGGTGCCATCGGCGGCGGCCTGGCCGGCCGCGAGGTCCAGGAGCGCGTGGAGGCACGCCAGCATGCCCAGGCGGCACAATCGCAGCCGCGTACCACCACTCGCCAGGAGTGCCGTACCGTGGTGGATACCCGCCAGGAGACCGAGGGCTACGAGGTTACCTGGCGTCACGGCGAGTCGCTCGAGACCAGTCGCTTGGACAGCCCGCCCCAGGGCGACCGGGTACTGCTCGAGGAGGGGCGCCCGCAGTGGGATGCCGTCGCCTCGCAGGAGGGCTGAACGAACCTTGATGCATCGCGAATGAGAGCGCCCCGGCCAGTGATGGCCGGGGCGCTGTTGTTGCCCAGTGCTTAGACGTGGCGCAGGTACCAGTCGTATTCGAGCTTGCTCACCGCCTGTATGGCCTGGTCGCGCTCGGCGCGGCGGTTGGCCAGGTAGACTGCGAGGAAATCTTCACCCAGCACCGCGGCCAGGGGCTCGCTCTGCTCCAGCAGGTCCAGGGCCTGTCGCCAGCTGTTGGTAAGGCTGGGCGCGACATGGTCATAGGCGTTGCCGGTGATGGCCGGTGGCGGGCTCAGCCCATGTTGCAACCCATGTTCCATGGCACCGAGCAGAGTGGCCAGCAGCAGGTAGGGATTGGTGTCGGCGCCGGCCACGCGATGCTCGATGCGTCGCGCCGCGTTGGGCCCGGAGGGGATGCGCAGCGCCACCGAGCGGTTGTCGTAGCCCCATGTCGGGGCCATGGGCACATAGAACCCGGCCTGGAAGCGGCGGAAGGAGTTGAGGTTGGGCGCGAAGAGCGCCATGGAGGCCGGCATCAGTTCGAGCAGCCCGGCCACGGCGCGATGTAACAGTGGTGTGCCGAGCGGGGCGCCATCTTCGGCCGCGAAGACATTGTTGCCGGCCTCGTCGAGCAGGCTGATATGCACGTGGGTGCCGTTTCCGGCCTCCTGGCCATAGGGCTTGGCCATGAAGGTGGCCTCGAAACCCTGGTGCAGGGCAACGCCCTTGATCAGGCGCTTGAGCAGCACCGCGCTGTCGCAGGCCGCCAGGGCGTCATCGCAGTGGATCAGGTTGATCTCGAACTGTCCCGGGGCGCACTCCTTGAGGGCGGTGTCCAGCGGCAACTGCTGGGCCCTTGCGGCGGCATGAATCTCCTCGAGTAACTCGGCGTACTCGTCGAGCTCGTTGATCGAGTAGAGCTGGCTCTGGGCGGCGCGCTCGCCGGTCGCCGGCGAGCAGGGCGGCTGGATCATGCCCAGGGCGTCGCGGCGGCGATCGACCAGGCTGAATTCCATCTCCACGGCTACCACCGGCGTCAGTCCGGCGCGGCGGAAGCGCTCCAGCACCCGGTCGAGCACCTGGCGTGGGTCGGCGAAGAAGGGCGTCCCATCGGCTTCGGTCATGGTCATCAGTAGCTGCGCCTGGCGGGCGTCGCGCAGCCAGGGGCTCGGCATCAGGGTCCCCGCCACCGGGTGACAGACCCGGTCGCTGTCGCCGCTCGAGAGGCCCAGCCCCGTGGCCTCGATGGTGTTGCCAAGGATATCCAGGGCGAACACCGAGGCGGGCAGGTTGACCCCGTTGCTGAAGGCCTTCTCGAGATTCTCGCGGGGAATGCGCTTGCCGCGCAGCACGCCGTTCAGATCGCTGATCAGCAGGTCGACGCTGTCGACGTCCGGATGGCGGTCGAGGAAGTCGCGGGCTTCATCGGCTGGCAAGGAAGGCATGGGCCACCTGTTGGCTGTGGATCATTGTTTGATGGCTGCCATCTTTGAAGCACACACCCATGTTGTCAAATCTTTTACGCATGCCGGCGTAAGTCGACAACCGCTGCATGGTATTAATACCCATTAATTACATAAATTACAGTGTATTAAAGATAATCGGTGTTGGTGGGGCATGACCAGGGGTTGGCAAGGTTAATCAACGACGATATGTTGAGCAGGGCACAACGATCGTCACGCGTGTTTCGAGGAGACCGCCATGCGCACTCGACCCCTGGTAGGCGTGATTGCCTGCCGCCGTGAGGTGGAAGGTCACCCCGCGCACATGGTCACCGACAAGTACCTCTCCGCCTTGCGCGACTATGGCCTGGCGCCGGTGATCCTGCCGGTGTGGGAAGGCGCAGTGGAGAGCGCTTTGCTGGACTCTCTCGACGGCCTGCTGCTAACCGGCAGCTACAGCAACGTCGAGCCGCGGCGTTACGGTGTCGAGCGTGCGCCGGAAAACACTCGGGATGACCCCCATCGCGATGCCGCAGTGCTGCGCTGGATTCCCGCTGCCCTGGATCTGGGCATGCCGTTGCTGGGCATCTGTCGTGGCTTCCAGGAGATCAACGTGGCCTTCGGCGGCACCCTCCACCAGGTCCTGCAGCAGGTACCCGGCCGTCTCGACCATCGCGAGCCCGAGGGCGATCGCGAGACAAAATATGCACCGGCCCACGACATTGCCATCGTGCCGGGCGGACCACTCGCCGCGCTCTTTCCCGAATCGGGGTCGCGTGTGAACTCCCTGCATCAGCAGGGCATCGCCGAGCTGGGCCCGGGGCTCATCGCCGAGGCCGTGGCCCCGGACGGCCAGATCGAGGCGATCTCGGTCGCCGGTGCGCCTGGCTTCGCCCTGGCGGTGCAGTGGCACCCCGAGTGGAGGCCCCGCGAGCATCCGCTCCATGACGCCCTGTTCCAGGCCTTCGCCTCGGCCAGCGAGGCCTATCGTGTCGCCCGGGTCTCGCCACAACCCGTCGACGCCTGAGGCCGTCGTCCCGACTCGGAGAGCCAGCATGCCGCCTTCGCTTCAAGCACTGGATCGTGCCCATCACCTGCACCCCTTCACCGACTTCAAGGCATTGGCTGAGGAGGGTAGCCGCGTCATCGAGCGCGCCGAGGGGGTCTACATTCATGACGCCGAGGGCAACCGGATTCTCGACGGCATGGCCGGGCTGTGGTGCGTCAACCTCGGCTATGGGCGCGAGGAGCTGGTAATGGCCGCCACCGAGCAGATGCGCCAGCTGCCCTTCTACAACACCTTCTTCAAGACCACGCACCCGCCGGTTGTGAAGCTGGCCGAGAAACTCTGCGCGCTGGCACCGGCGCATCTCAACCACGTCTTCTTCACCGGCTCCGGTTCCGAGGCCAACGACACCGTGCTGCGCATGGTCCGCCGCTACTGGGCACTCAAGGGCAAGCCCGAGAAGCAGTGGGTGATCGGCCGCGAGAACGGCTACCACGGCTCCACCGTAGCCGGCCTGAGCCTGGGCGGCATGGCGCCGATGCATGACCAGGGTGGCCCCTGCGTGCCGGGCATCACCCACGTTCGCCAGCCCTGGTGGTTTGGCGAAGGGCGATTTGGAGAGGGGCGTCCCGAGGGTCAAGATCCCGAGGCCTTCGGGCGGGAATGTGCGGCGGCCATCGAGGAGAGAATCCAGGAACTGGGTGAGGAGAAGGTCGCGGCCTTTATCGCCGAACCGGTGCAGGGTGCCGGTGGTGCCATCATTCCGCCGGAGAGCTACTGGCCGGCGGTCAAGGCGGTGCTGGCGAAGTACGATATCCTGCTGGTGGTGGACGAGGTGATCTGCGGATTCGGGCGCCTTGGCGAGTGGTTCGGCAGCGTCCACTATGACCTCGCCCCCGACCTGATGCCCGTTGCCAAGGGACTGTCGTCCGGCTACCTGCCGATCGGCGGCGTGCTGGTCGGCGACCGGGTCGCCGACACCCTGATCGAGGAGGGCGGCGAGTTCTTCCATGGTTTCACCTACTCCGGTCACCCGGTGTGTGCCGCGGTGGCCCTGCGTAACCTGGAGATCATGGAGGCCGAAGGCGTGGTCGAGCGGGTCCGTGACGAACTGGGGCCCTACCTGGCGCGCTGCTGGGCCACGCTTGCTGACCATCCTCTTGTCGGCGAGGCTCGCTCACTGGGGCTGATGGGGGCACTGGAGCTGATCGATCCCGCCAGCGGGGAGCGCTTCGACAAAAACTTGACCGCCGGCAACCTGTGCCGCGACATCAGCTTCCGCCATGGCCTGGTGATGCGCTCGGTGGGTGATACGATGATCATCGCCCCGCCCCTGGTGATCACCCGCGAACAGATCGATGATCTGGTGAACCTGGCCCACAAGGCGCTGGACGAGACCGCCCGGTGTCTGGCGCCGAGGGCCGCCGATGAACCGAATACCGAGGAGAGACCCGCATGAGCCGTCCCGAACCCCCCAAGACGCTGGCCGACTGGCAGGCCCTGGCCGCCGGCCTGACCCTCGAGTCGCGCGCCTTCATTGACGACGCCTTCGTCGAGGCCGCCAGCGGCGAGACCTTCGAGACCCTCAACCCCGCCACCGGCGAGCGTCTGGCTCGGGTCGCCAGCTGCGACGGCCCCGATGCCGAGCTTGCCGTAGGCCATGCCCGGGCGGCCTTCGATGGCGGCGCCTGGTCGCGTCTGGCGCCTGGCAAGCGCAAGAAGGTGCTGCTGCGCCTGGCCGACCTGATGGAGGCCAACAAGCACGAGCTGGCGCTGCTCGACACCCTGGACATGGGCAAGCCGGTGGGAAGCTCGCTGGGTGACATGGCGGGGGCCATCGGTTGCATACGCTACCAGGCGGAGTGCATCGACAAGCTCTATGGCGAGGTGGCGCCCACCGGCGAAGAAGCCCTGGCGCTGGTGCTGAGAGAGCCGTTGGGGGTGGTGGCCTCCATCGTGCCCTGGAATTTCCCCCTGATGATGACCGCCTGGAAGATCGCCCCGGCGCTGGCCGCCGGCAACAGCGTCATCCTCAAGCCTTCGGAGAAGTCGCCGCTCTCGGCCCTGCGCCTCGCTCAGCTGGCCAAGGAAGCGGGCATTCCCCGCGGTGTCTTCCAGGTGTTACCGGGCTTCGGTCACACCGTGGGCAAGGCCCTGGCGCTCTCCATGCAGGTGGACTGCCTCTCCTTCACCGGTTCCACCGCCACCGGCAAACAGCTGATGCAGTATGCCGGCCTGTCCAACCTCAAGCGGGTCTATCTGGAGTGCGGGGGCAAGAGCCCCAACCTCGTCTTTGCCGACTGCAAGGACCTCGATCGCGTCGCCAAGCACGCGGCCGCGGCGATCTTCCACAACCAGGGTGAGGTGTGCATCGCCGGTTCTCGTCTGCTGGTGGAGAACAGCATCCGCGAGGCCTTCGTCGAGAAGGTGCTGGCCGCCGCCGAGAGGATGCAGCCCGGTGACCCGCTCGACCCCGATAGCTTCATGGGAGCGATCGTCGACGAGACACAGCATCGCCGCATCCTCGACTACATTCGCTGCGGGGTGGAGGAGGGCGCCCGGCTGAGAGTGGGAGGGGAGGCACTCGACTCCCCCGGACTGTTTATCACCCCGACGGTGTTCGATGGCGTCACCCCGCAGATGGCCATCGGCCGCGAGGAGATCTTCGGCCCGGTGCTCGCGGTGTTCGGCTTCGACAGCGAGGAAGAGGCCATCGCCATGGCCAACGACAGCGTCTACGGCCTGGCCGCCGGCCTGTGGAGCCAGGACATCGACCGCATCATGCGCGTGACGCGCCGGCTGGCCTCCGGGCAGGTGTTCGTCAACAACTGGGCCGGCGGCGACCAGACCATGCCCTTCGGCGGGGTCAAGCAGTCCGGCAACGGCCGCGACAAGTCCCATCACTCCCTGGAAGAATACTCTGACCTCAAGAGTGTGTGGATGTCGCTCACCACCTGACTCGCGCTCCTCTGCATGCAAACGGCGAGGCCGGCACCCCGGGGTGCCGGCCTCGCCGCTTTCATGTACTGGTATTTATAACTGTACAGCTATTGCATAGCTTTTTTCCGTCGAGGCGAGTAACCTTCAGGGATGTTTTCCCCCAGGAGCCTTGACCATGTTTGGATTTCTCAAGAGTGATCCCACCAAGAAGCTGCAGAAGGCCTACGAGCAGAAGCTCGAGCAGGCCATGCTGGCCGCCCGCAACGGCGACATGCGCGCCAACGCGTCGCTCACCGAGGAGGCGGAGGCGCTGCGCGAGGAGATCGAGAAGCTGAAGGTGTCCTGAGGGACGGGTCAGAACGCCCGCGCCGGAGTGGCGCAACTGACCAGACGGCAGGCTTCGCTGCCGGGGTTGCGGAAGCGGTGGGGAACCTTGGTGTCGAAGTAGTAGGCTTCGCCCGGGCCGAGTCGCCGCGTATCGGCGCCGATGGTGATCTCGATCTCGCCCTCCAGCACCACGCCGGCCTCCTCGCCCTGATGGGCGATCATCTCGCGGCCGGTGTCGGCTCCCGGCGGGTAGGTCTCGATCATGAAGCCCAGGGCGCGATCGCGGCGATCGGCGCCCACCAGCTTGTAGATGACGTCGCCCGAGCCCACGTCGGCCAGTTCCTCGGTCGAATAGAACACCCGCCGGCCATTCTCCAGGTCCATGGTGAAGAAGTCCCCGACGCTCATGGGAATGGCGTCGAGGATCTTCTTCAGCGAGCTGACCGAGGGGCTGACCTTGCCCTGCTCGATCAGCGATAGGCTAGAGTGGGTGACCCCGCAGCGCTTGGCCAGCTCACGCTGGGAGATGCCTTTCAGGGTGCGAAGGGCGCGCAGTCGCGCACCAACATCATCCGACATCCGGTCCTCCTACCCTCAACGCGGGCTCAGCACAGCGCGTCGAGCTTCTCTTTCAGCAGGGCATTGACCTGCTGCGGGTTGGCGGTGCCCCGCGATGCCTTCATTACCTGGCCGACGAAGTAGCCGATCATCTTGCCGCGCTTGTCGGGCTCGGCATCGCGGTACTGGGCCACCTGGGCGGGACTGTCGGCGATGACCTGGTCGATCATCGCCTCGATGGCGCCGGTGTCGGTGACCTGCTTGAGCCCCTTGGCCTCGATCACCTCGTCGGCACTCGCACCCTCGCCGTGCCACAGCGCCTGGAAGACCTCCTTGGCGGCCTTGCCGTTGATGGTGTCATCCTTCACCCGGGCGACCAGCTCGCCGAGCTGGGTCGCCGAGACCGGGCTGTTCTGGATTGGCAGGCCCTCGCGGTTCAGGGCGCCGGAGAGCTCGCCCTGTACCCAGTTGGCGGCCAGTTTGGCATCGCCGCAGACCTCGTTGACCGCCTCGAAGTATTCGGCCATCTCGCGGCTGGCCGAGAGCACACCGGCGTCGTAGGCGGAGAGGCCTAGCGCGTTCTGGAAGCGTGCGCGCTTCTCGTCGGGCAGCTCCGGCAGGTTGTCGCGCAGGTGATCGACATAGGCCCTGTCGAGCACCACCGGCAGCAGGTCGGGGCAGGGGAAGTAGCGGTAGTCGTTGGCCTGCTCCTTGGTACGCATGCTGCGTGTCTCGTCGCGCTCCGGGTCGAAGAGGCGGGTTTCCTGGACCACCTCGCCGCCGTCCTCCAGCAGCTCGATCTGGCGCTCCACCTCGAAGGCGATGGCGCGCTCGACGAAACGGAAGGAGTTGACGTTCTTGATCTCGGCGCGGGTGCCGAAGCTTGCCTGACCCCGGGGGCGGACCGAGACGTTGACGTCGCAGCGCATCGAGCCCTCTGCCATGTTGCCGTCTGAAATCCCGAGATACGTCACGATCGAGTGAATCGCCTTGAGGTAGGCCGCGGCCTCCTTCGCCGAGCGCATGTCCGGCTCGGAAACGATCTCCAGCAGCGGGGTGCCGGCGCGGTTGAGATCGATGCCGGTCATGCCATGAAAATCCTCATGGAGCGACTTGCCGGCATCCTCCTCGAGGTGGGCATGGTGCACGCGGATGCGCTTGGTCTCGCCGTCCTCCAGGGCGATTTCAACTTCGCCGGGGCCGACGATGGGGTGATACATCTGGCTGGTCTGGTAGCCCTTGGGCAGATCCGGATAGAAGTAGTTCTTGCGGTCGAACACCGAGATTTCGGGGATCTCGGCGTGAATCCCCAACCCGAACTGCACGGCCATGGCCACCGCGGCCTCGTTGAGCACCGGCAGTACGCCGGGCAGCCCCAGGTCGACGGCGCAGGCCTGGCTGTTGGGGTCGGCGCCGAAGGCGGTGGAAGCGCCGGAGAAGATCTTCGATCGGGTGGCGAGCTGGACGTGGACCTCCAGCCCGATCACGGTTTCCCATTGCATCAGAGAGTCTCCTCGGCAAGCGCAGGACGACGCTGGTGCCAGTCGGTGGCCTGCTGGAACTGGTGGGCGACGTTGAGCAGCCGCGCCTCGGCGAAATGGGTGCCAAGTATCTGCAGGCCCACCGGGCGGCCACCGGAGAAGCCGGCCGGCACGCTGATGCCAGGGATGCCCGCCAGGTTGATGGCGATGGTGTAGATGTCCTGCAGGTACATGGAAACCGGATCCTTCTTGGCGCCCAGATCGAAGGCCGGGGTTGGCGAGGCCGGACCCATCAGCACGTCGACCTCGTCGAAGGCATCCAGGAAGTCCTGGCGTATCAGCCGGCGAACCTGCTGGGCCTTCTTGTAGTAGGCATCGAAGAAGCCCTCGGAGAGGGTGTGGGTGCCCATCAGGATGCGCCGCTTGACCTCCTCACCGAACCCCTCGGCGCGCGAGCGCTTGTAGAGGTCCGTCAGGTCCTCCGGGGCGTTGCAGCGGTGGCCGAAGCGCACCCCGTCGTAGCGCGCCAGGTTGGACGAGGCCTCTGCCGGGGCGATGACGTAATAGGCCGGGATGGCGTAGTGGGTATGCGGCAGGCTGATCTCGCGCACCGTGGCGCCGAGCGATTCATAGACCTTGACCGCTTCTCGCACGGCGCCTTCCACCGCGGGGTCGAGGCCGTCGCCGAAGTACTCCCGGGGCAGGCCGATCTTCAGCCCGGCCAGGGGCGTGTCGAGCTCCTGGGTATAGTCGGGCACGCCACGGGCCACGCTGGTAGAGTCGCGCAGGTCGTGGCCGGCGATGGCGCCGAGCAGGTGGGCGCAGTCCTCGGCGGTGCGGGCCAGGGGGCCGGCCTGGTCGAGGCTGGAGGCGTAGGCGATGATGCCGTAGCGCGAGACCCGGCCGTAGGTGGGCTTGAGACCCGTGATGCCGCAGAAGGCGGCCGGCTGACGGATCGAGCCGCCGGTGTCGGTGCCCATGGCGGCAGGCACCAGGCCTGCGGCCACCGCGGCGGCGCTGCCACCGGAGCTGCCGCCCGGCACGGCGGCAGGGTCCCAGGGATTCTTCACCGGGCCATAGAAGCTGTTCTCGTTGGAGGAGCCCATGGCGAACTCGTCCATGTTGGTCTTGCCCAGGCTAACGCCGCCGGCGGCGGCAAGCTTATCGACCACGGTGGCATCATAGGGAGCGACGAAATTGTCGAGCATCTTCGAGCCGGCGCTTGTCTTGACACCAGCGGTGCAGAACAGGTCCTTGATCGCCAGGGGCACGCCGGTCAGCGGGCCGGCGTTGCCGGCGGCGCGGGCGGTATCGGCCTGGTCGGCAGCAGCCAGGGCTTGCTCGGCGGTCACTGTAATGAAGCTGTTGAGGTCGCCGTCGAGACGGTCGATGCGCTCGAGAAATGCCTGGGTGAGCTCGCGGCTGGAGAACTCGCCGCTGGCCAGGCCGGCGGCGAGTTCCGTCAGAGTCTTGTCATGCATGGGCCCTGGGCTCCGTGATGGCTTGCCGGAAACGGTTGTAAGTGGCACGGATCATTCGACGACCCGCGGGACCAGGTAGAGACCCTGTTCCACCGCCGGGGCGCAGCGCTGGAAGCGGTCGCGCTGGTCGGTTTCGGTGATCTCGTCGACGCGCAGCTGCTGGGTGGTTTCCAGGGGGTGGGCCAGCGGCGCGACCCCTTCGGTGTCCAGGGTCTGGAGCTGATCGACCATTGCCAGGATGCGGCCCAGGTCGTCCAGATAGTGAGCGGCCTCGTCGTCGTCCAGGCCGAGTCGGGCCAGGTGGGCGGCCCTGAGAACGTCTGCGTGTTCAAGCGCCATGATCGGATGTCCTCGACAGCGAGTGGGAGCATGGAAAAGACCGCAGAAGGTACCACATCCTCCGCCTCGCTGGCAGGTCTAGAAGTGCCGCGAGCCGGGGGACTTTGCTTGCCGCAGGGGGGCCGCGGTGATACCGTTTGCATCCGCACTGGGTTCCCGGACTGCACTAGGTAACGACTCCATGTTCAAACGCTTGAGGGGGCTGTTTTCCAGCGATCTATCGATCGATCTGGGGACGGCCAATACGCTGATCTATGTTCGCGGTCGCGGCATCGTGCTCGATGAGCCGTCGGTGGTGGCGATTCGCCAGTCCGGCAACATGCGCAGCGTGGCCGCGGTGGGCGCCGATGCCAAGCGCATGCTGGGCCGGACTCCCGGTAACATCACCGCCATTCGTCCGATGAAGGATGGCGTGATCGCCGACTTCACTGTCACCGAGCAGATGCTGCAGTACTTCATTCGCAAGGTGCACCAGAGCACTTTCTTGACGCCAAGCCCTCGCGTGCTGGTCTGCGTGCCCTGCATGTCGACCCAGGTCGAGCGACGTGCCATCAAGGAGTCTGCCGAGGGCGCAGGGGCCCGTGAAGTGTTCCTGATCGAGGAGCCGATGGCGGCCGCCATCGGTGCCGGCCTGCCGGTGGAGGAGGCTCAGGGCTCGATGGTCGTCGACATCGGTGGCGGCACCAGCGAGATTGCCATCATTTCGCTCAACGGCGTGGTCTATTCGGAGTCCATCCGTGTAGGCGGTGACCGCTTCGACGAGGCGATCACCGCCTATGTGCGCCGCCACTATGGCAGCCTGATTGGCGAGGCCACCGCCGAGCGTATCAAGGAGGAGATCGGCTGCGCCTATCCGGGTGGCGAGCTGCGCGAGATCGATGTGCGCGGCCGCAATCTGGCCGAAGGCATCCCGCGTAGCTTCACGCTCAATTCCCACGAGATTCTCGACGCTCTCCAGGAAACCCTGGGCTCCATCGTCGCTGCGGTGAAGAGTGCCCTCGAGCAGTCGCCGCCGGAGCTGGCCTCGGACATCGCCGAGCGTGGTCTGGTGCTGACCGGCGGCGGGGCGCTGCTGCGCGATCTCGACAAGTTGATCGCCGAGGAGACCGGCCTGCCGGTGATCGTCGCCGAGGACCCGCTGACCTGCGTGGCCCGGGGTGGCGGCAAGGCCCTGGAAATGATCGACCAGCACACCTTCGAGCTGCTGTCCAGCGACTGACTCGGGGGGACGCCCTATCAAGCCGCTGTTCTCGCATGGACCGTTGCCGGGCTATCGACTGCTGCTGTGCGTTATCCTGGCCTCGGCCCTGATGTTCGCCGATACGCGCTTCACCCGCATGGAGCCCGTTCGGGCTCAGCTATCCACCCTGGTGGCGCCTATCCAGTGGCTGGTCAGCGTGCCCAGCGATGTCCTCAACTGGGCTTCGCTGGCACTTTCCGAACAGCGAGCTCTGCTGGACGAGAACCGCCGGTTACGCGAGCAGATCCTGACGCTGTCGCACCGTGTTCAGCGCATGGCTAGCCTGACTGCCGAGAACGTGCGGCTGCGGGAGCTGCTCGCGGCGACGCCGCAGCGCGAGATGCCCTATATCACCGCCGAACTGCTCTCGCTCGATCCCGACCCCTTCACCCATCAGATGGTGATTGACCGTGGTCGTAGGGATGGTGTCTACGTCGGCCAGCCGGTGCTTGACGCCGCAGGGCTGGTGGGTCAGATCACGGCCACCTCGGCCTATTCCAGCCGGGTGTTGCTGCTGGCCGACGCCAGTCATGCCCTGCCAGTGCAGGTCAATCGCAACGGCCTGCGTTTCGTCGTTCAGGGTACGGGCAGCTACGACGCCCTCAACGTCAGGCATGTGCCCGACACGGCCGACATCCGCAAGGGTGACCTGTTGACCACCTCGGGCCTGGGGGAACGCTTTCCGCCTGGCTATCCGGTGGCCCGAGTCTCGGCGGTGGTTCACGATCCGGGCCAGCCCTTCGCCCGGGTCACCGCCGCGCCGGTGGCGCAGCTTCAGCGCTCCCGACACTTCCTGCTGCTGTTTCCACCGGCTCCGCCCGCCGCGCCTCCCGAGGGCGAACTGGCTGCTCCGGCCCTCGAGGCAGCGCGTCGTATCGGCACGGCGGCGGCCACCGAGGAGACGCGCTGATGGCGACTTCCCCGCCCGCCAACCTGTTGTGGATCTGGTTCACGCTGTTGCTGGCCTTGTGCCTGCAGGTGATGCCGCTGGCTGATGGCTGGCAGGTGTGGCGACCCGATTGGTTGGGTCTGATGCTGATCTACTGGTGCATGCGCGAGCCGCTGCGCGTCGGTGTCTTCCATGGCTTCGTGCTGGGCCTGCTGCTGGATCTCATCGAGGGCGCACCGCTGGGGCAGAATGCCCTGCTGCTGTCGCTGCTGGCCTTCCTTTGCGCGATGGTTTACGCGCGCTTCCGGGCGTATTCGCTGGTCCAGCAGGCGGTGCTGATCTTCGTGCTGCTGGGCCTGGTGCAGTTGGCCGAGCAGTGGCTCAGGGCGCTGTTCGGCCCCTTTTCGATGCACCTTTCCTTCCTGCTCTCAGCGCTGATCGGGGCGGTTCTCTGGCCCTGGCTCACCACACTGTTCCAGGCACTGGGACGCCGCCTTTCCCGAGACTGACCCTCGTGCCACCCACTCTGGAGCCGTCATGACCCTCGACCCCGTGCTGTGCCTGGCATCGGCCTCACCGCGCCGCCGTGAACTGCTCGCCTCGATCGGCGTGGGGGTGAAGGTGCGCCCCGTGGATATCGACGAGACGCCACGGTCCAGCGAAACCGCTCATGACTATGTTGAGCGTCTGGCCCGGGAGAAGGCACTCGCCGGTGCCGGCCTGTCAGCACTTCCTGCCCTTGGATCGGATACCGCCGTGGTGTGCGACGGCGCGATCCTCGGCAAGCCGGTGGGGCGCGACCAGGCCGCGGCCATGCTGCGTTCGCTGTCGGGGCGCGAGCATCAGGTACTTACCGGGGTGGCGGTAACTGGCCCCGCCGGGCTGCAGACGGTCTGCGTTACCACCCGCGTCTTCATGCGGGCAATTACCGATACCGAGCTTGCCGCCTACTGGGCTACCGGCGAGCCGGCGGACAAGGCCGGTGGCTATGCCATCCAGGGCCTGGCGGCGGTGTTCGTCGAACATATCGAGGGCAGTCACTCGGCGGTGGTGGGGCTGCCGCTTTACGAGACCGCCGACCTGCTTGCCCGGCAGGGCGTGCCGGTCTGGAACGGGGCGCTCCCGATCGAGCCTATGTCATAATGGCGGCAGACCTTTCTGGACAAGGATTTCCGCATGAGCGGTGAAGTACTCATCAACCTGACGCCGATGGAGACCCGTGTCGCGGTGGTGGAAAATGGCGTGCTGCAGGAGGCCTTCATCGAACGGGCTCAACGTCGTGGCATCGTCGGTAATATCTACAAGGGCAAGGTGGTACGCGTACTGCCGGGTATGCAGGCTGCCTTCGTCGACATCGGCCTGGACCGCGCCGCCTTCATTCACGCCCATGAGGTGATGCCCTCCGGCACTCCTGCCGAGGAGCAGGTTTCCATCGCTCAGCTGCTCCACGAGGGACAGGCCCTGGTGGTGCAGGTGACCAAGGACCCGATTGGCTCCAAGGGCGCGCGCCTGACCACTCATCTCTCGGTGCCCTCTCGCTACCTGGTCTACATGCCCGACTCGTCCCACCATGGGGTCTCCCAGCGGATCGAGGACGAGATGGAGCGCGAGCGGCTGCGCGGTCTGATAGAGGCGGCCGGTACCGAGCAGCAACTGGAGGTGAGCGGCGGCTTCATCGTGCGCACCGCCGCCGAGGCCGTTGGCATCGAGGAGCTGGCCGCCGACATGCACTTCCTGCTGCGTCTGTGGCGTCGGGTCAGCGAGCGCAGGATGACGGCACCAGCTCCCAGCGTGATCTACGATGATCTCCCCTTGTTCATGCGCACTCTGCGTGACGTGATGCGCGACGACATCGAGAAGGTGCGCATCGACTCCCGCGAGAACTACGTCAGGTTGATCGAGTTCGCCCAGGAGTTCATGCCCACGGCTGTGGAGCGCATCGAGCACTATGCCGGCGAGCGGCCGATCTTTGACCTGTTCAGCGTCGAGGACGAAATCCAGAAGGCGCTGGGACGCAAGGTGCAGCTCAAGTCGGGGGGGTACCTGGTCATCGATCCCACCGAGGCCATGACAACTATCGACGTCAACACCGGCGGCTTCGTTGGGCACCGCAACCTCGAGGAGACGATCTTCAAGACCAACCTCGAGGCAGCCACTGCCATCGCCCGGCAACTGAGGCTGCGCAACCTCGGGGGCATCATCATCATCGACTTCATCGACATGGACGACCCAGAGCACCAACGCCAGGTGCTGCGCATGCTCGAGAAATCGCTGGAGCGCGATCATGCCAAGACCAAGTGCACCGGGGTCACCGAGCTGGGCCTGGTACAGCTGACCCGCAAGCGAACCCGGGAGAGCCTCGAACAGACGCTGTGCGAGGCCTGTCCGACCTGTGCGGGCCGAGGCACCCTGAAGACGCCGGAATCGGTCTGCTACGAGATCTTCCGCGAGATCCTGCGCGAGGATCGGGCCTACAGCGCTGAAACCTATACCGTGCTGGCCTCCCAGGCGGTGGTGGATCGGCTGCTCGACGAGGAGTCCACCGCGGTGGCGGACCTCGAGACCTTCATCGGCAAGCCGATTCGCTTCCAGGTGGAGGCCCACTACTCCCAGGAGCAGTACGACATCGTGCTGATGTGAGCCCATGTCCCTGACCCGGTTTGTTTCTCGCTGGCTGTTGACCCTGGTGGCGCTGCTGCTGGCGCTGTTGGCGGTGCTGACCCTGGTGCTGCGCCTGCTGCCGATGTTGCTCGAGGAGCAGGCGCCGCGACTGGAGCGGCTGCTCTCGGCGCGTTTCAATGCGGTGGTAGAGCTGGACGAGATTACGGCCGGCCTGCAGCGGCTGGATCCGCATCTTGCCATCGATGGTCTGCTGATCCGCTCCCGTGAGGGGTTGGGACATTTCCCACTGCTTGAGGTGGAGCAGGCGCAGCTGCGCCTGGACAGCCTCGCCAGCCTGGCCGCCGGCGTTCCCCTGGTGGCCGATGCCCGGGTGCAGGGCGTGACCGTGCACCTCTACCAGGATGAGGCTGGACGCTGGCACTGGCCGGCCCCTGCGGAGATTCCTCCCGAGCTGGTTCCCGAGACAGCCTTCGATCTCAACCGTCTTGATTTCTGGGTTGGCATGCTGCTGCGCCAGAGTGCCTGGGTCGAGCAGCTTAGTCTGGTGTTGCATGGCCGCAAGGAGCGCGCCGTGCTCAAGGCGCCACGCTTGGTGATGACGGGGGATGCGCGCCGTACCCGCCTGGAGGGCGAGGTACTGGTGGAAGGGCGGCCGGAGCAGGCCATCCGGGCGGTGATGGAGCTGTTCCCCGGGCCCTCCGGGCTGGATGACTTCAGCGCGGCCCTGCAGGCCGAGATGCGCCTCGACAGCCTGCTGGGGCTTTCCGAGGTGCTGGGCTATGGCGACGCCCTGCGCCTGGAGGCCGCCAGCGGCGAGGCGCGCCTGTGGGGCCGCTGGAATGCTGGCCGCCTGGCCGACCTGCGCCTCGATGTCGATGCACCCTTGGTGGCCCTTAGCCAGCCTGAATCGCTTACCGATCAGGTGTCACCTCCGGCCATCGTGCTCAATCGGGTGACGGCCCGCGGCCAATGGCTGCGTGAGGCGTCGGGCTGGCAGGCTTGGCTCGAGGGAGATGCACACAGTGCCGATTGGGCACGCCCCGAAGGGAATGGCGAAGAAACGGTCACAGGGCCGGCCGTGCCACAGTATTGGCATGCCCGCAGCCGCGATGACGGCTGGTGGCTAAATACCAGCGAGTTTGATCTCGGCGCCCTGGCCGCCTGGCGCGACCGGCTACCGCTACCCGAGGCTCTGGCGCGGGTGATCGATAGTCTGGATCCGCGTGGCCAGGTTACCGGCCTGGGACTGGGTCGGGAGGGCGGTGACTGGATCGCCCGGGCATCGGCTACCGGGGTGGCGGTGTCCCCCTGGCAGAATGCTCCCGGGGGCGGACCCCTGGACGTCTGGGTGACCTCGCGGGACCTCAAGGGTCACGTCGAGTTCGTCGGTCGTGACAGCCGTCTGCACTTTCCACGCGTCTTCGGCTCCCCCATGGCACTCTCCCGCGCCAGCGGCGTGATCAACTGGGCCTATGATGGCCCGCGCAGCTTCGTCAGCGGTCGCGAGCTCGAGGTCGACTGGAACGGGGCCCGGATCGAGGGAGGCTTCGGTCTCTCGGTGGGCGGAAGCCAACGCGGGGGTTTCGGACTCCAGCTCGATTTCCGCGACGTGGATGCCATCGAAACACCGCTGGTCGACTGGCTGCCGGAGGGGGTGCTGGGGCCAGAGATAACCGACTGGCTGGCCGGCGGGGTGGCCGGCCGGGTGCCGAAGGGCTCGCTGCGTCTTCATGTGCCCCTGAACCGAGAGGGCGAGCGTGTCGAGCCGACCCTGGAACTGGCCCTGGAGGTAAAGGAGGGACGCCTGCCTTTCGCGCCCGATTGGCCGGCCCTGGAGGGCGTAAGCGGGCGGCTGCGGATGGCCGACGGGACGCTGACAGCGGAGGTGGACCGTGCCGAGAGCCTGGGGATCGAGGCCCGTGATGCAGAGGTGCGTCTGGCAGACGAGCAGCTCGAGGTCAGCAGTGGGCTCGAGGCCTCCGCCGAGGCGTTGCGCCGCTATCTTTTGGCGCTGCCCGTCGAGGGCATGGCGGCAGTGGAGGATTGGCAGGCCGAGGGCCTGGCAGCCGGTAGTCTGGACCTGGCCCTGACGCTGGGCGAGCCCGGTTCCCTGTCACTGGACATCGAGACCGAGGCGGATTTTCCAAGACTCGTTCATGTTCCCTTGCAGCTGGTATTCCGTGGCTTCCAGGGCCCCCTCGCCTGGCGTCAGCGCGGTGAGCAAGGCGGCCTGGAAGGGCGCCTGGCCGGGCGACTGCTGGGCGGGCCCGTGAGCATCGAGATCGACACCCTCGGCGGGGGGCTCGACCTGGCCGGCACGGCCGGGGCTCAGGCCATCGCTGAGTGGAGCGGCATGCCGGGCCTGGACGCCCTAATACAGGGCCAGCTGCCCTGGCGCGGCCGCTTGGCGACCGGCGATGGGAGCACCTCGCTACGCCTCGACAGTAGCCTGGAGGGGCTGGCCATCGCCTTGCCGGGGCCACTAGGCAAGTCCCGAGAGACACGCCTGCCCCTGCAGCTGACCTTCGACCTCGCCGAAGGCAGTCTCGATGGTCGCCTGGGCGACCAGCTGGGCCTGCGTTGGCGGGAGCTCGCCGGTGGCGCCTCGGGGCAGGGGCAGGCATGGCTGGGTGCCCGGCCAGATGCCTGGCCGCGTGAGCCCGGCTGGAGTCTCACGGCCTACCAGCCGCGTCTGCCGGTCGCCGAATGGGCAAGCGCGCTGTCGCCGTTGATCCCGCAGGGACGCGGGCGGGGAGACAGCACTTCCTCGGCGGCACTCTCGTCGCTGGCCATCCGAACCGACTGCCTGCAGGTAGATTCACGCTGCCTGGGCTCGCTGGCCGTGGAAGGAGGAAATCGCGGCGGTGGCTGGGTGCTGACGCTGGACGGCAGTCTGACCAGTGGGCGCTTGTCGTATCGGCCCAGCGAGGCAAATCCCCTGGATATCATGCTGGAGCGGTTGTCACTTGACGCGCTGGTACCGCCTGTCAGCAGTAGCGGCCGGCTTCTGGATGAGCTCGATGTGCCTCCCGAAGCGGCGCCCCTGCCGGAGGGTCTGGAAGCCGTGCCCGATGGCCGGCTCAGAATCGCCGATATCTCTTGGCAGGGGCAGCGCTTCGGCCCCTTCAGCGGGCGCTGGCGGTCGTCGGCCGACCGGCTGGTGGTCGATCCCCTGGGCTTGACGCTGGGCGAGATCAGTGTCCATGGCAACATGGTCTGGGAGGCGAGCGGGGCCGGTGACAGTCTGACCCGAGCGCGGCTCGACCTGGATGGCAGGGACCTGGGCACTGCCCTGATTGCACTGGGCCAGCCGGTGTCCGTGCGCAGCGCCGATACCCGGGTCAAGAGCCAGCTGGCCTGGCCGGGGGCACCCTGGCAGTTCGCCCTTGCCCGCTCCCGGGGTAGTCTCGAGGTGGCGCTGCGCGACGGGCGCTTCGTCAATATCGAGTCGCCCTCGGCGCGGGTCGTCGGCCTGCTCAACGTCGACAACCTGCTGCGCCGGCTGCGGCTCGATTTCTCCGATGTCACCGGCCAGGGGACCGCCTTCGATCGTGTCACGGGTGCCGCTACCCTGTATGGTGGAGTGCTGGAAACCCGCGGTCCGGTGGAGATCGAGGGGCCGGCGACCCGCTTCACCCTGGACGGCAGCGTCGACCTTGCGCGACGGGAACTCGACCAGCGCCTGGCCGTCACAGTGCCGGTGAGCAGCAACCTGCCGTTGGCGGCGGTGCTGGCCGGCGCCCCCGTGGTGGGCGGTGCGCTTTTTCTTGCCGACAAGCTGTTCGGTGACGCCATCGACCGTGTGACTCGAATCCACTATCGCGTGCAGGGTCCCTGGACCTCGCCGCGGATCTCTCTGGAAAGTGCCGAATGACATCACAGACTCACGCCATGCTCGACGAGGCTACCGCTGTACTCCTGACGCCCGGCGGCCTAGACCTCGCGGCCCTGGATGACGGGCTTGGCCATGCCATGGGCCCGGGCATCGACTATGCCGACCTCTACTTCCAGCGCAGCTGGCATGAGGGCTGGGTTCTTGAAGACGGCGAGGTCAAGGAGGCCAGTTACAACATCGACGGTGGGGTCGGGGTACGCGCCCTGGCCGGCGAGAAGACCGGTTTCGCCTACTCCAATCAGATCACCGGAGATGCCCTGGCCGAGACAGGGCGCACCGCCGCCGGTATCGTGCGCCACGGTGATCGACTGGGGGTGGCGCCAGGCGTGGCCATGACCAGCCAGGCCCGCTATGCCGGCATCGATCCACTCACCGGCCTCTCCGCCGAGGACAAGATCGCCATGCTCAAGCTCGCCGATAGGGTGGCTCGGGCGGCGGACCCCTCGGTGGCGCAGGTCAGCGCCTCGCTCACCGGCGTCCACGAGGTGGTGTTGGTGCGTGCCAGTGATGGCACCCTGGCGGCGGACATCCGTCCGCTGGTGCGCTTCAACGTCAGCGTGATCGCGGTACGCAATGGACGCCGGGAGCGTGGCAGCGCAGGCGGAGGCGGCCGCTATGCCATGCAGCGGCTGCGCGACGAGAACGTCGCCGAGCGCTATGCCAAGGAGGCGGTGCGGCAGGCGCTGGTCAACCTGGAGGCCGTCGACGCGCCGGCCGGCCAGATGCCGGTGGTGCTGGGGCCGGGTTGGCCGGGCATCCTGCTCCATGAAGCGGTGGGCCACGGCCTGGAAGGGGATTTCAACCGCAAGGGCAGCTCGGCCTTCGCCGGGCGGATCGGCGAGCGGGTCGCCTCGCGCGGCGTCACCGTGGTCGACGATGCCACCCTCGCCGACCGGCGCGGCTCGTTGAGCGTCGACGACGAAGGTACCCCGGGTCAGAGCACCACCCTGATCGAGGACGGCATCCTGACCGGCTACATGCAGGACAAGGTCAATGCGCGGCTGATGGGCATGGCCCCGACCGGCAACGCGCGGCGCGAGTCTTTCGCCCACCTACCGATGCCGCGCATGACCAATACCTACATGCGTGCCGGCCAAGATGATCCGGCAGACATCCTGAAGAGCGTGACGCGTGGCATCTATGCGGTGAGCTTCGGCGGCGGCCAGGTGGACATCACCTCCGGCAAGTTCGTCTTCTCGGCCAGCGAAGCCTATCTGATCGAGGATGGCCGGATCACCGCGCCGGTGAAGGGCGCGACCCTGATCGGCAACGGCCCCGAGGCCATGGGCCGGGTTTCGATGATCGGCCACGATATGGAGCTCGACACCGGCATCGGCGTCTGCGGCAAGGAAGGGCAGGGCGTACCGGTGGGCGTGGGCCAGCCGACGCTCAAGCTCGACGAGCTGACCGTGGGCGGGACGCAGTCCTGACCCCTTCGGGGAGCTATAAGCTGCAAGCTTGAAGCTATAAAAAACCCATTGTCCATCAATTGGTTGATGGGATTTTCTTCGCTTACGGCTTACGGCTTACGGCTTCGAGCTCAGAGGCCGGCGGTGTCGCGTATGAGCCGGAACAGCCGGCGGGCGTTGGTCGGGGGCTTGCCCTGCTCCCGCTCGTGGCGGGCATTGCGGATCAGCTGGCGCAGGGCCTGGCGGTCGACTTCGGGAAACTCGCTGACGAAGGCCTCCACGGCCTCGTCGCCCTCGGCGATCAGCCGGTCTCGCCAACCTTCCAGGCGGTGAAAGGCATGGTCACGACGCAGCGTCTCGTTGTCGATCTCGTCGAACACCGCCTGGATGCCATCGAGGTCCTCGCCGCGCATCAGCTTGCCGACGTACTGCATGTGGCGCCGGCGGGCCTCGCGGGCCTTGATGCGGCTCGTCTCCTTGATGGCACGCAGCAGGTCGTCGGAGAGCGGGAAACGGATGCGCTGGGCATCGCTCATGGCGATGATCTGCTCGCCGAGCTGCTGCAGGGCCTGCATCTCGCGCTTGAGCTGGGACTTGCTGGGCCGCTCGTCGGCCGGTGAGGAGAGTTCATCCTGGGTCATGCCGGTTCCACTTCAGTCGGGATCGAATTGCGCACCAGTATATCAGCCCGCAGCACGGGGCTGGACAATGCACCATCGATAGGGCCGGTCCAATGGCCGGCCGAGTGAGGAGAGACGTTCATGACACAGGCTTTCGATGCCGCCGCGCAGCAGACACTGCTGGAGAGTCGCGCCCGGATGGCCCTGGAGCTGGCCCGTCGGCTTGGTGCCGATGCCTGCGAGGTGGGGGCCAGCGTCGACCAGGGCGTCGGCGTCAGTGTTCGCGAGGGCGAGGTGGAAACGGTCGAGCTGTCCCGGGACCAGGGGATCGCCGTGACCGTCTATGTGGGGCAGCGCAAGGGCAGCGCCTCCTCCAGCGACGCCGGCGAGGCCTCGGTGCGTGCCGTGGTGGAGAAGGCCTTGGCGATCGCCCGCCATACCGGCGAGGATCCGGCCTCGGGCCTGGCCGATGCGCGACTCATGGCCACCGAGCTGCCGGATCTCGACGTCCACCATCCCTGGCCGCTTTCCATCGACGAGGCCACCGATCTGGCGCTGCGCTGCGAGTCGGCCGGTCGTGGCATGGCGGGCATCAAGAGCTCGGACGGCGCCAGCCTCTCCAGCGGTGAGGGCGTGCGCGTCTATGCCAACAGCCATGGCTTCCTGGGCAGCCAGTGCGGCAGCCGTCACTCGCTCTCCTGCATGCTGATTGCCGAGGATCAGAACGGCATGCAGCGCGACTACGACTACACCAGCGCCCGCGCACCCCACGACCTGGCGGCTGCCGAGGCGATAGGCGAGAGTGCCGCCCGCCGTACCCTGCAACGCCTCGGTGCCCGGCGCCCGGCCACCGGGCGGATGCCGGTGCTCTTCGATCCGACCCTCGCCAGCGGCCTGGTCGGCCACCTGATGGGGGCGATCGCCGGGGGGGCCCTCTATCGCCAGGCCTCCTTCCTCTGCGAACGACTGAACGACCCGCTCTTCCCCGCCTGGTTCAGCCTCGGCGAGCGCCCCATGGAGCTCGGCGCCATGGCAAGCTCACCGTTCGACGGCGACGGCGTGCAGACCCGTGACAATGTCTTCATTCGCGATGGCCGTCTCGCCAGCTACATGCTCTCGGCCTATAGCGCCCGGCGGCTGGGTCTCGAGACCACCGGCAATGCCGGGGGGGCGCGCAACCTGCGCCTTACGGCCCCCTTGGAGAGCCGCGAGGCGCTGCTCGCTCGCATGGGGCGTGGCGTTCTGGTCACCGAGCTGATGGGGCAGGGGGTCAACGGCGTGACAGGCGACTACTCTCGTGGTGCTGCCGGCTTCTGGGTCGAGGACGGCAAGATCCAGCACCCGGTGGAGGAGTTCACCATCGCCGGCAATCTGGAGACGATGTTCCAGGGCCTGGTCGGCGTCGGAGACGATACCGATACCCGCGGCAGCATCCATACCGGCAGCTGGCTGGTCGACGAGATGATGGTAGCAGGCGACTGACGGCGTTAGCCGTCTTCCTCGAAGCGTGCCTCGAAGAGCGCCTCGATGGCTTCCATCGCCGCTTCGGAGTCCTTGCCTTCGGTGCAGACCTCGAGCTCGGTGCCGCAGGGAGCGGCAAGGATCAGCAGCGACATGATATTGTCGGCGTCGGCCTGCTGCTCACCGCGGCATACAGTGACCTTGGCATCGTAAGGCTGGCAGCACTGCACCAGCTTGGTGGCGGCGCGGGCATGCAGGCCGCGCCGATTGTTCAGGGTCAGCTTGCGACTCGGCACGCTTCAGGTTCCTTCCTGCGCGGGTTTGTTCCCGGCCAGTTCCTGGCCGTCGGGTAGAGTGAGCTGCACCCCCAGTTCACGATGGCGCAGTCGCACGGCGTCATGACGGCTCGCCAGCTGGTCGGCCAGACGCGTGGCCAGGTAGACCGAGCGGTGCTGGCCGCCGGTGCAGCCGATGGCCACGGTCAGGTAGCTACGCTGACTGGCCTGGTAGTGTGGTAGCCAACGTTCCACCCAGGCGAGAATGTCGTCGAGCATCTCGCCGACGATCGGATAGCCGGCGAGGAAGGCGATGATGCTGGGGTCGCGCCCCGTGGCATCGCGCAGCGCCGGATCCCAGTAGGGATTGGGCAGGCAGCGGGCATCGAAGACGATGTCAGCGTCGAGTGGCACCCCGCGTTTGAAGCCGAAGGACTCCACAGTAAGGGTCATCCGCTCGGCTCGGTGGCCTGCGACCTGGTCGGTGATGCGTCCCCGGAGCTCGTGTACCGAGAGACGCGTGGTGTCGATCACCAGGTCTGCGAGGTCGCGGATTTCAGAGAGCGACTGTTCCTCGGTATCGATCGCCTCGGCGAGCGTCATGTCGCTACCGCGCGTCAGGGGATGTCGGCGACGGGTCTGGGAGTAGCGTTCCAGAAGAACGCGTGCGTCGGTGGTCAGATAGACCACCTGATAGTCGACCTGGCGGTCACGCAATTCTTCGAGCAGTTCGGGAAAGCGTTCCAGGGCCTCGGGCAAATTGCGAGCATCGATGCTGACGGCGATCGAAGAGCGTAGAGAGTGGTCTTCCTGGAGCTCATCGACGAGTGGACCGAGCAGCATTGCCGGAAGGTTGTCGATGGCGTAAAAGCCCAGGTCTTCCAGCGCCTGCAGCGCGATCGACTTGCCGGAGCCGGACCGACCACTAATGATCACAAGCTGCATGCGGGTCTCCTGGTCATGGGGCGGCCGGGCAGGCCCGAGAATGAAGGCGTCAGCCTCCCTGGCTGCCGGCCGAGGACTGTCGTCGGATCGCTTCCATGAGATACTCATGAAGTTCGCGCTGGCTAGTGCTGTGGCGCAGCTTGGTCCGCGTGTCGGCATCGTTCATCACGCCGGCTACCTGGCCGAGCAGGGCCAAGTGGGCCTCGTCGGCTTCCTCCGGCACCAGCAGCATGAAGACCAGATCGACCGGCTCCCCATCGATGGCGTCGAAGTCCACCGGCTCAGTCAGCTTCAGAAAGCCGGCGATGGGAGCCTTGCAGTGGGGGTTGCGGGCATGGGGAATGGCGACCCCGTTGCCGATGCCGGTACTGCCCAGCCTCTCGCGTCCGATCAGTCGGCTGAAGACCTCTTGACTGTCGAGGCTGGGCGTATTCTGGGCGATGAAGGTGCTGAAGAACTCCAGCACCCGCTTCTTGCTTCCCCCGGGCACATCGAAGAGGGTGCGCTCGGGGGGCAGGATGGCGTCCAGTGTCATGATAGATCAGCGGGCGCCGGCGCCCTGGGCGCGGGCCTGGGCCTTTTCCTTGTGCTTGACCAGTTGACGGTCGATCTTGTCGGCCAGGGCATCGATGGCAGCGTACATGTCGTTTTCCATGGCTTCGGCATGGAGGTCGGCACCGGCAGCATGCAGGGTGCAGGCCGCCTGCTGGCGCTCTTTCTCAACCGAGAGGGTGACCTGTACAGTGGTTATGTTGTCGTAGTGGCGTTCCACGCGGGCGAGCTTTTCTTGCACATAGTCACGCAGGGCGTCGGTCAGTTCCACATGATGGCCGGTGATGTTGACTTGCATGGCACGCTCCTTGCTCTTTCGGGTTATGCCTCGATTGTAACCCTTTTTGCTGTCCTGCATACCCCTTCGGCCCAGGGGATTCGAGATGAGCACGATCAGCGTCTTTTCAATCGCTTGCGTCGACACGAAAGGGGCGGTTCAGAGGCTGAAGAGGCGCCTGTGGGGCGCATTCAACGTAGCTTCTTGCGCTCGCTGGAGGACGGGATGCCCATGGCTTCGCGGTACTTTGCGACCGTGCGTCGCGCGACGCTGATGCCTGTCTCGCCGAGCAGGGTAACCAGCTTGCTGTCGGAGAGGGGCTTGCGAGGCGACTCGTCCTGGATCAGCTTGCGGATGCGCGCCCGGATGGCGGTGCTGGAGTGGGCATCCCTCTCGCCACTGCCGCCTCCGACCTGGCTGGAGAAGAAGTACTTGAGCTCGAACATGCCGCGCGGGGTGTGGATGAATTTCTGGGTGGTGACCCGCGAGATGGTCGACTCGTGCAACTTCACGACCTGGGCGATATCGGCCAGGATCAGGGGTTTCATTGCTTCCTCGCCGTGTTTCAGGAAATCGAGCTGACGCAACATGATCTCGCGGCCCACCCTCAGCAGGGTGTCGTTGCGGCTCGACAGGCTCTTCATCAGCCAGCGCGCTTCCTGTAGGTGATCCTTGAGAAACTGGTTGTCCTCGCTCTTGTCCGCCCGCCGGATCAGGGCGGCATAGTCGGGCTGGATGCGCAGCCGCGGCATGGCATCCGGGTTGAGTTCCACCTGCCAGCCGTCGCGGGTGTGACGGGCGACGAGGTCGGGAATGACATAGGCACTATCGCCGTCGGTGAAGGCACTGCCGGGGCGTGGATCCAGCGAGCGCACTACCTCGATTACCGTGTCCAGGGCATCGTCGTCGAGGCCGAGCCGGCGCTTGAGCAGGCGGCGGTCGTCGCCGGCGAGCGCCTCGAGGAACTGGCGGACCAGGCGCCGGGCCTGGGGGAGCAGCGGGGTGTCATCGGGCAGGGTAGCCAGCTGCAGCATCAGGCATTCGCGCAGGTCGCGGGCGAAGACCCCCGTAGGCTCGAACTGCTGCAGGCGCAACAGAACCTGCTCGACGTCGCGGGTCTTGAGGCCCTCGAGGCCCTGGACCCTGAGACCGACACGGATCTCCTCCAGGGGCTGGATCAGGTAGCCGTCGCCATTGATGCTATCTATCAGGTTCTCGGCGATATGTAGCTGGCGTTCGTCCAGGTCGGTCATGGCCAGCTGCCAGGCCAGGTGGCTCTGGAGACTCTGGCCCGCTGCCTGGCGCTCGAAGTCGGGGCCTTCGCCACTGCCGCCGGTGGCCGTCGCACCCAGGTCCTGATAGGTGTCGGACCAGTCGCTGTCGGTGCTGAGTTCTTCGGGGATCTCGCTGGGCCACTCTTCTTCGGCGGCCTCGCTGACCGCCTGTTCCCCGAAGTCATCTTCGATCTCGAGCATGGGGTTGGATTCAAGCGCCTGCTGGATCTCCTGGTGAAGGTCCAGGGTCGAAAGCTGCAGCAGCGCAATGGCCTGCTGAAGCTGGGGCGTCATGGTCAGCTGGGTACCGACGCGCAGTTGCAGGGACGCCTTCATGGCCATGGGAGGTGGGCCCTCGACTTGCCGAAAACCTAGACCCTAGCCGTTGGTCGAGGGAGCTTGCAAGCGAAAACTTAGCAATAACCATGCCATGCGCAATCTTCATGCCGTTATGGAATAGCGACATATTTTTCAAATAATTGTGTTCAGAGGCGGAAGTCTTCACCCAGATAGACCTCGCGGACGCGCTGGTCGGCAAGGATCGCTTCGGCATCGCCTTCGGCGATGATGCGACCGTCACCGACGATGTAGGCGGTGTCGCAGATGTCGAGTGTGTCGCGGACATTGTGGTCGGTGATCAGCACCCCGATGTCACGGGCCTTCAATTGGCGAATGATGCCCTTGATCTCGCCTACCGAGATGGGGTCGACCCCGGCGAAGGGCTCGTCGAGCAGGATAAAGGCGGGCTCGGTGGCCAGCGCCCGGGCGATCTCCACCCGGCGGCGTTCCCCTCCGGAGAGGCTCATGCCGAGGTTGTCGCGGATATGCGCCACATGGAAGTCTTCGAGCAGTTTCTCGAGTCGAGCTCGGCGCCCGATGCGATCGAGATCCTTGCGGGTCTCGAGAATCGCCATGATGTTGTCGGCGACCGACAGCTTGCGAAAGATCGATGCTTCCTGAGGCAGGTAGCCGATACCGGCCCGTGCTCGCTCGTGCATGGCCGCCGAGGAGAGGTCGAGGTCGTCGATGGTCACCGAGCCGGCATCGGCGCGCACCAGTCCGACGATCATGTAGAACGAGGTGGTCTTGCCAGCCCCGTTGGGACCGAGCAGGCCGACGATCCGCCCCTGCCGGATGGAGAGACTGATGTCCTGTACCACCCGGCGTCGCTTGTAGCTCTTGGCGAGATGGAGGGCGCTCAGGGTCTTCATCACTGGCCTTTCTGCTGTTCGGGCTCGAGGGTCATGCGCACACGTTGGCGACCTTCGACGCCCTCGGCATCGGCACGGGCCTGGACCACGCGACGATCGAGGAAGTATTCCAGGTAGCCACCGTCGAAGGTATCACCACCCTGGTGAAGCTCGGCTCGGTCGATCAGCTCGATGCGGCGCTCGGCGACATGATAGACGATGGTGCGTCCCCAGCCGCGTACTACGGGTTCGTCCGGGGCGGGCTTTTGCTCGATGTAGGCACGCTCGCCGGAGGCGGTAGCGCGGCTCAGCAGACCCTGGTCGTTGCGCTGGATTTCCACTCGGTCGCCGGTCAATTGCATGCTTCCCTGGCGGATATCCACGTCGCCGGCGTAGACGGCGGTTCCGGCGCGATTATCGAGGTCGAGGCGATCGGCCTCCACCTCGATCGGGGCGCTGGCATCACCCTCGAGGGCCAGGGTTGAGGCGCTGCCCAGCAGCAGGCCGATGATCCCGAGGGTCAGCAGGGGGACGAAAGAAAATCGCTTCATGACTCGGGGTCCTCGCGGGTGTCGGGCGGATGGTGGCCGCGCACATTGTCGGTCAGCCGGGCGCGGTTGTCATGGATCCAGGCGTCGAAACGCTCGCCACTCATCCGCTGGGGCGGCTGGCGCAGCAGAGCCGGGGTGTCGCTCCAGGCATGACCAGTCTCAGCATCGAAGTGGAGTACCTCGGTGTCGAGCTGCCAGCGCTCGGCGGGAGCCAGGAGCCGTGCATCGCCGGAGAGAGTCAGCGGGTTGCCGCCCGTCCCGAGGGTGCCCCGCTCACCGCTGGCAAGCCAGAACCTCCCTGAGTCGTCCAGCAGCCGTCCCTTGGGGCGCTCAAGACGGGTGATGTCGTCATGCGGGGTATGGGTCAGGCGCGGGGTGTCGAGCCGCTGATGAGCGCGCCCTTGGGCATCGAAACGGGTCAATCGGGCGTCTTCGAGATAGTAATCCGGCTCCCCGGCTTCGCCCCCCGGCACCGGGCCGAGGGGCGGGTCCTCGCGCAGGTCGAGCATCGTTAGTCCGCCGCCTAAAGCGAGCAGTAGCAGCAACAGGCCGGTGCGAAAGCCTGGACGCGGCAGGCGCATAAATCAGCTCGTGCCGTGCAGGTAGGTATCGAGCACGGCATCCCAGTGCCCCTGGGCCTGGAGCAGCGTGTCGCAGATCTCGCGGACGGCGCCATGGCCGCCAACGGCCTCGGTAACCCAGTCCGCTTGCTGGCGGATATAGGCCGGTGCACCGGGCACGCTGATGCCGACTCCGGCGCGTCGGATGGCGGCTACATCGGGCATGTCGTCACCGCAGTAGGCGACTTGCTCAAGGTCAAGGCCCAGGCGGCTGCAGAGTTCACGCAGCACGGTGAGCTTCTTCTCGGCCCCCTGAAAGACATGCTTGACACCCAGTGCAGCGGCGCGCTGGCTGACCATCGGTGAATCGCGGCCGGTGATAAGGGCCACCACGATGCCGGCTCGCTGCGCCATTTTGATGCCATGGCCATCAAGAGTATGAAAGGCCTTGATCTCGACGCCATCGGCCTGGAAATAAAGACGGCCATCGGTGAGTACGCCGTCCACGTCCATGGCGAGCAGGCGTACGTGGCGCAGGCGGTCGACGAGTTGGCTGTCGAACAGGGAGGAATCGAGGCTCATGGTATCTCCAGCAGTCTGGGGCTTGGGGTGGCGAAGGGCGTCAGATGACGCCGCTGGCGAGCAGGTCATGCATGTGCAGGGCGCCAATTGGGTGGCCGTCGGCATCGACCACGGCCAGTGCCGAGATGCGATTGTCCTCCATGATGCGCACGGCCTCAGCGGCCAGGGTATCGGGGGCGACGCGCTTGCCCGGGCGAGTCATGACATCGTCGACGAGAAGACCGGAGAGGTCGCTGTGCTGGTCCAGGGTGCGACGCAAGTCGCCGTCGGTATAGACTCCGACCATATAATTCTCGGTATCGACCACGCAGGTGAAGCCCAGCCCCTGGCGAGTGATCTCCAGCAGGGCATCGCGCAGCGGGCTGCCCAGGGCGACCCTGGGCAGCCGACGGCCCTGGTGCATCAGGTCGGAGACTCGCAGGAGCAGGCGCTTGCCGAGGCTACCGCCGGGATGGGAGAGGGCGAAGTCCTCGGCGGTGAAGCCACGGGACTCAAGCAGCGCAACCGCCAGGGCATCGCCGAGCGCCAGGGCGGCGGTGGTGGACGAGGTAGGCGCCAGATCCAGCGGGCAGGCCTCACGCTCGACGCCGGCATCCAGGTGGGCTTCGGCATGCCGGGCCAGGGTCGAGCCCGGTCGACCGGTCATGCTGATCAGGGGCGCGCCCATGCGCTTGAGCAGCGGCAGCAGGGCGGTGACCTCGGCGGTCTCGCCGGAATTGGATAGGGCCAGGACCACATCGCCGGGGGTGATCATGCCCAGATCACCATGGCTGGCTTCACCGGGATGCACGAAGAAGGACGGGGTGCCGGTGCTGGCCAGGGTGGCGGCGATCTTGCCGGCGACATGGCCCGACTTGCCCATGCCGGTAACCACCACGCGTCCGCGACAGGCCAGAATAAGCTCGCAGGCGCGGTCGAAGGCATCGTCCAGGCGTCCAGCCAGGGCGGCGATGGCCTGCTGTTCCAGTTCCAGGGTGCGACGGGCACTATCACGTAGAAGGGACGTGCCGGCAGCGGTGGTGGCGTCGTTAGTCATGGCGGTGATTGTTGCCCGTTGTGGGGTTTCACTCAAGGGCTCAGGTGACGGTGGAGAGGCCCGAACTGCCGAGCCAAGTCAGGTAGCCGACATAGCTCAGAACCAGCAGACCCCCGGGCAGCCGCCCCAGGTGACCGCGGCGGTTCCACAGCAGCAGTGCCCCCAAGGCGAGCGTCAGGACCAGCATCACCGGGTAGTCGCGACCGGCGGCGTCCGGATTCGTGGCCCCCGGGGCGAGCAGGGCCGGCACCGGGAGTACGGTCAGCATGTTGAAGAGATTGGAGCCGATGACGTTGCCGATGGCCAGGTCGTGGTGGCGCTTGAGGGCACTGGCCAAGCAGGCTGCCAGCTCCGGCAGGCTGGTGCCGATGGCCACCACGGTCAGGCCGATGACCAGTTCGCTGATGCCGAGCCCCCGGGCCAGTTCGCTGGCGCCCCATACAAGGGCGCGGGAGCTGGCCACCATGATCACCAGGGTAACGGTCAGCCAGGCCAGGGCCTTGCCGAGTGCCATCTCGGGGATCTCGCCCACCACCTCGTCATTCGGGGTGTCGGCGCGGAACAGCCACCACAGACTGAATACCAGCAACATCAGCAGCAGCAGGCCATCGAGGCGGTCGAGGTGGCCATTGGCCAGGGTATAGCCGGCCAGGCCGGTGGCGCCAAGCAGTAGTGGCAGTTCGCGGCGTACGATGGAGAAGCGCACGGGGATTGGCACCACCAGGGCGGTCACACCCAGCACCAGGGCAATATTGGCGATGTTGGAGCCCAGCGCATTGCCGATGGCCAGGTCGGGCACCTCGTCCAGGGAAGCCATCACCGAGACCACGATCTCCGGTGCCGAGGTGCCCAGCGAGACGACGGTCATCCCCACCAGCAGGGTGCTCATGCCGGCGCGCCAGGCAGTGGACGCAGCCGCCCCGACGAAACGGTCGGCGCTCCACAGCAGCCCGACGAAGCCGAGCATGACGATCAGCAGGGGAAGGAGCATGGCAATGTCCGAGACGGTGATTGGAGGGCGCACATTGAACATGCCCGACCCGAGTGGTGCAAGACACCAGAGCGCTGGCGCACCAGGTCATGGTTAGGATACGATGTTCGATAATATTCTCGAAGATGGTGAAGCGATGATGGACTCCCCCTTCGTGGAAGTGGAGAGCCTGTACTTCTCGCGTGGTGAGATGGAAATCTTCCGCGGCGTCGATCTGGTGATCCCGCGCGGTAGGATCACGGCCATCATGGGCCCCAGCGGTACCGGCAAGACCACTCTTCTCAAGATGATTGGTGGACAGTTGATCCCCGATGCCGGGCGGGTATGCATCGATGGTCAGGACGTCCATGCGCTGTCGCGCAAGGCGCTGTTCGTGTTGCGTCGGCGCATGGGAATGCTGTTTCAGAGCGGGGCGTTGTTCTCGGACCTTGATGTCTTCGAGAACGTGGCCTTCCCGCTGCGGGTGCATACTGATCTGCCTGAGGCGATGATCCGTGATGTAGTGCTGATGAAGCTGCAGGCCGTCGGTCTGCGCGGTGCCAGGGAACTTGCGCCCTCGGAGCTCTCAGGTGGCATGGCGCGCCGGGTAGCGCTGGCGCGGGCCATCGCCCTGGACCCGGAGTTGATCCTCTACGATGAGCCCTTCGCCGGCCAGGATCCCATCTCCATGGGTGTGTTGGTGCAACTGGTCAAGCGTCTCAACGAGGCGCTGGGTCTGACGGCGGTAGTGGTCTCCCACGACATCAAGGAGACGCTATCCATCGCCGACTATGTCTACGTGATCGCCGATGGCCAGGTGATGGCCCATGGCACACCGGCTAGCCTCGATGCGGACCTCGATCCGCGGGTCAGCCAGTTCATGCATGGCGAGCCCGACGGCCCGGTCCCCTTCCACTATCCGGCGATGGACTTCCATGC
Source organism: Halomonas sp. (assembly GCF_034520545.1). Classification (GTDB taxonomy): domain Bacteria; phylum Pseudomonadota; class Gammaproteobacteria; order Pseudomonadales; family Halomonadaceae; genus Halomonas. Next base: position 786,130 of record NZ_JAXHNN010000010.1, on the reverse strand, counting down.
CGATATCTTGGGTAGCGGGGGACCGCGATGATCGACCGAATTCGACATCTTGGGCGGCGTGGCTGCGAGCTGCTGGAATCACTGGGCCGGGCGGGGATCTTCCTAGGCCAGTCGGCGCTGGGGGTGCCTTCCCGCGAAGGCCTCTATCTCTGGGTGCGGCAGATGCACTTCGTTGGCGTGATGTCGCTGGCCATCGTGCTGGTCTCGGGGCTGTTCATCGGCATGGTGATAGCCCTTCAGGGCTACACTATCCTGGTCGATTTCGGGGCCGAGCAGGCGTTGGGGCAGATGGTGGCGCTTTCCCTGTTGCGCGAGCTTGGGCCGGTGGTGGCGGCGCTGCTGTTCGCCGGCCGTGCCGGCTCCGCCCTGACGGCCGAGATCGGCCTGATGAAGGCCACCGAGCAGCTGACCAGCATGGAAATGATCGGGGTCGATCCGCTGCGTCGTGTGGTTGCGCCGCGACTCTGGGCCGGTTTCGTGGCCCTGCCGTTACTGACCATCGGTTTCAGCGTGGTGGGTGTATGGGGCGGTCAGCTGGTCGGCGTCGAGTGGCTCGGTGTCTTCGAAGGCTCTTACTGGGGCAATATGCAGGCCAGCGTCGGGTTCATCGATGACGTCGGCAACGGCCTGATCAAGAGCCTGGTGTTCGCCCTGGTGGTGACCTGGATCGCGGTATACCAGGGCTATGACCTGATTCCCACCTCGGAGGGCATCTCGCGTGCCACCACCCGTACGGTGGTCTATTCCTCTCTGGCGGTGCTGGGCCTGGATTTCGTGCTCACCGCCTTGATGTTCGGTGGGCTTTCCTGATGTTCGGAGCAAACACATGAAACGCAGCAAGACGATGGAGCTCGGGGTCGGCCTGTTCATGTTGGCCGGCATCCTGGGCCTGGTGTTCCTGGGGCTGAGGGTCAGCGGCCTGAGCCTCGCCCTGCCCAATGAGACCTTCCAACTGGAAGCCAACTTCTCCAGCATCGGCGGCCTCAAGCCGCGAGCTCGGGTGACGCTGGCCGGCGTCACCGTGGGCCGAGTCGAAGTCATCGAGTTGGATACCGAATGGTATGATGCGCGCGTAGTGATGGAGTTGGACGGCCAGCTGGAGGGCCAGCTGCCCGAGGACAGCACCGCCGCCATCCTCACCGCGGGCCTGCTCGGTGAACAGTACGTGGGACTCTCGATGGGTGGGGCGTCCGAGACCCTTGCCGATGGCGATATTTTGCGTGATACCCAGTCTGCTATGGTTCTGGAGGAATTGATCCAGCAGTTCGTGACCAACATGATCAAGGAGTGAACGAAATGAAGAAGATGTTGAGTTTTCGCGCGCTGTTTGCAGGGCTCTGCTTGATGCTGATGACGTTGCCGGTGATGGCCGCTCAGCCCGACCAGAACCCCGAGCAGATGATACGTGCCAGCATCGACGAGCTGATGGCGCGGATCGAGGGGCGAGAGGATTACTTTGCCGACAACCTCGATGAGCTCGAGGCCATCGTCGACGACAGTCTCGAGGAGGTGGCCGACTTCCGTTACATCGCCGCCAGCGTGATGGGACGCTACTTCGGCAATGCCACACCGCAGCAGCGTTCGCGCTTCGCCGCGATCTTTCGCAAGACCTTGATCGATACCTATTCCAAGGGTCTTGTCACCTTCGACTACCGCGAGATTCGGGTACTCGATAACCAGCAGGCCTCCCGCTACGAGGATCAGGCCAGCGTGGCCATGGAAGTGGTGGCCAACGATGGTTCCGTCTATCCCGTCAGTTACTCACTCCGCCTGGATGATGGGCAGTGGAGGGTGGTCAACGTGATCGTCAACGGCATCAACCTCGGGCTGACCTTCCGCAACCAGTTCGACCAGGCGATGCGCGACCACAATCGCGACTATGATGCGGTCATCGACGGCTGGGCACCCGAACTCGCCGTCGAGGAGCTGGAGGAGGGCGGCGACGCATGAGCGTGCTGCTGGAGCAGGGCAGTTCCTGGCTTGAAGACGAGGGCTGTCGACTGGTCGTGACCGGCGAAGTCGGTTTCGAGGTCGCCTCGGCGATGGCCGAGGCCGGTCGTGCCTGGCTGGCCGAGCTAGCGGACGGCAGCGAAGTGGTCTTCGATCTGAGCGGCGTCGAGCGCGTCAGCAGTGCCGCGCTCAGCGTGCTGCTGGAGTGGAGCCGCCAGGCCCGGGATGTTGGCGTCGAGGTGGTTTCTGTGCGGCTCTCGGCCCCCCTAGAGCGCCTGACCCGGTTGGCGGGGCTCGACACCCTGCTGCCGCTCGGTGAGGCGGCTACTGCCTGAGTCGCTCCTCTCTTCCCATCGCCAAGCGCGGTGCTTTTCTTTACCATGGCGTGCCATGACATCCTTCGCTGCCGACGGTCACTGCCTGGCCGTCGGCAGTGTTTCCGCGACGAATCGACGAATCACAGGAGTGCCGGTGCCATGCAACCCAGCGAAGTGAAGGCGCTGCTCGAGAGCCGCCTCGACGGCTGCGAGTTCCATATCCAGGGTGAAGGATGCAACTTCCAGGTGGTGGCCGTGGGCGAGGTCTTCGAAGGACTCTTGCCGGTCAAGCGCCAGCAGATGATCTATGGCGCGCTGTCCGAGGAGATTGCTTCCGGCGCACTGCATGCGGTGAGCATCAAGACCTATACGCCGCAGCAGTGGCAGGCCGCCACCGACAATCAGGGGGCCTGACGGTCGACCTTCATGGATAAGCTGATCATTACCGGCAATGGCCCCGTCGACGGCGAGGTCTGGGCCAGTGGTGCCAAGAACGCCGCCTTGCCGATCCTCTGTGCGACCCTGCTGGCCGACGAGTCGGTGACCATCGGCAACCTGCCGCATCTCCAGGACATCACCACCACCCTCGAGCTACTCGGCCACATGGGCGTAGAGGCTGTGATGGGCGACAGGATGTGCATCCAGCTCGATGGCGCCGAGGTCTCCCACTGTCACGCTCCCTATGAGCTGGTCAAGAAGATGCGCGCCTCCATCCTTGTGCTCGGCCCGCTTCTTGCCCACTTCGGCCATGCGGACGTCTCGCTGCCCGGCGGATGTGCCATCGGTTCGCGCCCGGTGGATCTGCACCTCCGTGGTCTCGAGGCCATGGGGGCCGAGATCAGCGTCGAGGCTGGCTACATCCGGGCAAGGGTCGATGGCCGCCTGCGCGGCGCCACCATCTTCTTCGATACTGTCACCGTGACCGGCACCGAGAACCTGCTGATGGCGGCGACCCTGGCGGACGGTACTACGGTGCTGGAGAATGCCGCCCGCGAGCCCGAGGTGGTCGACCTGGCCGATTGCCTGATCAAGATGGGCGCGAAAATTCGTGGCCAGGGCAGCGACACCATCGTCATCGAGGGCGTCGAGCGGCTGCACGGCGCCTACCATGACGTCATGCCCGACCGCATCGAGACCGGTACCTTCCTGGTGGCGGCTGCGCTCTCCCGCGGGCGTGTGCGGGTGCGTAATACTCGTGCAGACATCCTCGATGCGGTGCTCGCCAAGCTCGAGGAAGCGGGGGCCACCATCACCACCGGCGAGGGCTGGATAGGGCTCGACATGCAGGGCAGGCGTCCGAAGGCGGTCAACGTGCGCACCGCGCCTTATCCGGCCTTCCCCACGGACATGCAGGCGCAGTTCGTGGCGATGAACGCGGTAGCCGAGGGCACCGCCCGGGTGGTGGAGACCATCTTCGAGAACCGCTTCATGCATGTGCAGGAGCTCAACCGCATGGGAGCCGACATCGCCCTGGAAGGCAACACTGCGGTGATTACCGGCGTCGAGACCCTATCCGGTGCGCCGGTGATGGCCACCGACCTGAGGGCCTCCGCTTCCCTGGTGATCGCGGCGATGATGGCCGAGGGCGAGACTATGGTCGATCGTATCTACCATATCGACCGTGGCTACGAATGCATCGAGGAAAAACTGCAGCTGCTGGGCGCGCGCATCCGTCGCATTCCCGGCTGAGCCGACCAACAGGCGAGACCATGAGCAAGCAACTGATTCTGGCCCTCTCCAAGGGCCGCATTCTCGAAGAGACCCTGCCGCTGCTGGCCGATGCCGGTATCGAGCCGGTCGAAGACCTGGGCAAGAGCCGCAAGCTGCTGTTCGATACCAACTTGCCGGATGTCAAACTGGTGGTGATCCGGGCTACGGACGTGCCGACCTATGTGCAACTCGGGGCGGCGGACCTTGGCGTGGCCGGCAAGGATGTACTGCTCGAGCACGGTGTCGAGGGCCTCTACGAGCCCCTCGACCTTGAGATCGCCCGCTGCAGGCTGATGACCGCCGGCGTCAGCGGGGCCGAGCCGGCCCGCGCCCGTCGTCGAGTGGCCACCAAGTTCGTCAACGTGGCGCGCCGCTACTACGCCGAGCAGGGGATCCAGGCCGAGGTGATCAAGCTCTATGGTGCCATGGAACTGGCGCCGCTGATGAACCTGGCCGACGAGATCGTCGATATCGTCGACACCGGCAACACCTTGCGGGCCAACGGCATGGAGCCGCGCGAGCTGATCGCCTCGATCAGTACCCGGCTGGTGGTCAACAAGGCAGCCATGACCATGAAACACGAACGCCTGAAACCGCTCATCGCCCACTTGCGCGAGGCGGTGGCGGCACGTCGCGATAGCTTCGCCGTGTCGGCCTCATAGCCATGCCGTCCTTGCTCGCTGCCCGGCGCCGCGACAGTCTTAAAGACAAATCCTGTTTCGAGAGGAAGTTATTGCCATGAGCCAATTCCCCACCGGCGGCGTCGACATCGCGCGGCTGTCGACTTCGCAGACCGACTTCGATAGCCGCATGGCCGACCTGCTGGCCTGGGAAGGGGTTTCCGATGCTGCGGTCCAACAGCGCGTTGACGAGATCCTGTCCGCCGTCAAGACCCGGGGCGATGCCGCGTTGGTCGAGTACTCGAACCGCTTAGATCGGCTCGCCGTCACGTCCATGGCCGAGCTGACCTTGAGCGAGGCACGGCTGCGCCAGGCTTTCGAGGGGCTTCCGGCGGATCAGCGTGATGCCCTGTCGAACGCGGCCGAGCGCATTCGCGCCTACCATGAGCATCAGAAGCCGACGTCCTGGCACTACACCGAGGCGGATGGCACCGTGCTGGGTCAGCAGGTCACGCCGCTGGATCGCGCGGGGATCTACGTGCCGGGCGGCAAGGCGGCCTATCCCTCCTCGGTGCTGATGAACGCCATTCCTGCCCATGTGGCGGGCGTTCGCGAGATCGTCATGGTGGTGCCGACCCCCGATGGTATTCTCAATGAGTTGGTGTTGGCGGCCGCCTATCTCGCCGGCGTCGATCACGTCTTTACCCTCGGCGGTGCCCAGGCGGTGGCGGCCCTGGCCTTCGGCACCGAGACGGTGCCGCGGGTGGACAAGGTCGTCGGTCCGGGGAACATCTATGTGGCCACCGCCAAGCGGGCGGTGTTCGGCCAGGTGGGCATCGACATGATCGCCGGTCCCTCGGAGATCCTGGTGGTCTCGGATGGCGGTACCGACCCGGACTGGCTGGCCATGGATCTCTTCTCCCAGGCCGAACACGACGAGGATGCCCAGGCGTTGCTGGTAAGCTGGGACCTCGAGCATCTGCAGGCGGTAGAGGCGTCGATAGCCCGGCTGCTGCCGACCCTGGAGCGTGCTCCCATCGTGCGCGAGTCGCTGGCCCGTCGCGGTGCGCTGATTCATTGCCAGGATCGGGACGAGGCGATGGCGCTGATCAATCGCATCGCCCCCGAGCACCTGGAGCTCTCGGTGGCCAATCCCGAAGGCTGGCTGCCGGAGGTGCGCCATGCCGGGGCCATCTTCATGGGACGCTATACCGCCGAGGCGCTGGGTGACTACTGCGCCGGCCCTAACCACGTGCTGCCCACCTCGGGGACGGCGCGTTTCTCCTCGCCACTGGGGGTCTACGACTTCCAGAAGCGCTCCTCGATCATCCATTGCTCGGCACAAGGCGCCGGCGAGCTCGGCAAGATCGCCTCCACCCTGGCCAGGGGTGAGTCACTCACTGCTCATGCTCGCTCGGCCGAGTATCGTCTCAAGGTGTAGCGGTTCGGCGAATGAGGCGGCCCATGACAGCGGAGGGCCCCGTCGAATGGCGTTGCCCTCTCGTCGGTGGTGGTGTCACCCCTTGTCGGGACGACGCGGTTTCGGAGTCGGGCGTTCGCCGAGCTCGATGGTTAGCTCTCGGCGCTCGCCGCCACGGACGATGGTCAGCGGCAGCTGGGTGCCGGGCGCCATCGCGGCGATGTCGCTCATGGTGCGCCGGGGGTCGAGCACCGGCTTGCCGTCGACCTCCAGCAGCACGTCGCCGGGCTGCAGGCCCGCGCGGTCTGCGGGGCCGTTCGGCACAACGCCGGCGATGATCACCCCGGCCGGCGTCTGCAGGCCAAAGGAGGCGGCGAGCTCCTGGTTGAGCTCCTGGGCCTCGACGCCCATCCAGCCGCGGATGACGCGCCCGTGGGTGACCAGCTCGTCGAGGATGTTGCGGGCCAGGTTGGTGGGGATCGCGAAGCCGATGCCCTGGGAGCCGCCGGAGCGCGAGAAGATGGCGGTGTTGATCCCGACCAGGGCGCCCTCGGCGTTGACCAGCGCCCCCCCGGAATTGCCGGGGTTGATGGCGGCATCGGTCTGGATGAAGTCCTCGTAGGCATTGAGCCCCAGGTGGCTGCGCCCGGTGGCGCTGATGATGCCCATGGTCACCGTCTGGCCGACCCCGAAGGGGTTGCCGATGGCAAGCGCGACGTCGCCTACGGCGATCCGGGTGGTATCGGTCAGTTTCATCACCGGCAGCGAGTCCAGGTCGATGCGCAGCACGGCAAGGTCGCTCTCGGGATCGGTGCCGATCACCTCGGCCAGGGTCTCGCGGCCATCGCGCAGGGCCACCTGGATCTGGTCGGCCCCGCGGATCACGTGGTGGTTGGTCAGCACGTAGCCAACGTCACTGACAATGACGCCGGAGCCGAGGCTGGAAAGCATGCGCTGGCGGCTGGGCAGCTCGTCGCCGAAGAACTGGCGGAAGAAGGGGTCCGACATCAACGGGTGTTCTTCCCGCTCGACAACCCGGCTGGAGTAGATGTTGACGACTGCCGGAGCGGCGCGCTCTACCGCCTGTGCATAGCTCGCCGGTCCCTGTTGACGCTTGATGGGCTCTGCCTGACGTACTTCCGGGGCGTCGCGTGCCTGGGACTTGTCGTCGGACTGCACCAGCACGGGAGTGGAAGGTGGGGCCGGTGGCGCGGCCGGCCGGCCGATCAGTTGCGGGAAGGCATTGAGCAGCACGATGGCCGCCAGCACGCCGATGAGGACAGGCCAGAGATAGGGGAGCAGGGTGCGTCGCATGCAGCGGGGATCCTTGTCGGCGGTGCTGGGTCGCGGGCTGTCCTCCCGCTGGTTACACTGTGTGGATTGTAACATTACCCATCCGACCACGTCCGGAGACTGCATGACGAATCGCGACGACCTGGTCGCCGCCTGCGCCCGACTGCTGGAACCTCAGCGCTTCAAGGACTACACCGTGAACGGCCTGCAGGTGGCTGGCACCGAGCGAGTCACGCGGGTCATGACCGGGGTGACCGCCTGTCAGGCGCTGCTTGACCAGGCCGTGGCCTGGCAGGCCGACCTCGTACTGGTGCATCACGGCTACTTCTGGAAGAACGAGCCGGTCACCATTACCGGCATCAAGCGCCGGCGCCTGGCAACGCTGCTGGCCCATGACATCAATTTAGTGGCCTATCATCTGCCGCTGGATGCCCACCCCGAGCTTGGCAACAACGCAGAACTGGGCCGGCGGCTGCGTTTCAGCGTCTCGGGCTGTGCCGATGGCGAACTCGGTGATGGCTTGCTGTGGCTGGGCGAACCTCGGCGGGGCCTCGATGCTGCGGGCCTGGCCCGCGACGTTGAGGCGTGCCTGGGGCGCGAGCCGTTGTTGATCGAGGCACCGAGCGGAAGCGAGATCCGACGTGTCGCCTGGTGCACCGGCGGGGCCCAGGACATGATTGTCGGCGCCCGGGAAGCCGGCGCCGATGCCTTCATCTCCGGCGAGATCTCCGAGCGCACAACCCACCTGGCCCGCGAGATGGATATTCACTATCTGGCGGCGGGTCATCATGCGACCGAGCGATATGGCGTTCAGGCCCTGGGTGATCGGCTCGCGGCCGAGTTCGGTATCGAGCACCGCTTCGTCGACATAGATAACCCTGCCTGAGCGCCAGGTATGTGCCCCGAGTGTCTGGCCGGGGCCTGCGCATCGAATGGGATGTCAGTGGCGAGTGGGCTGGGGCTTGGCGGCATCGTCGCCGTGCCTGAGGCCGAAGTCTTCGGCAAGGGTGCCACGGTCGCCGTCGGCGTAGTCCCGGGGCATGTTGGGCTCCGCAGTTGTCGCGGTGGATTCGGGGGAGACGGCCTCCATGGCCTGGCGTCTGAGCGAACGGGCGCCGAGCCGGTCCCTGGCCTCCTCGGCCTCCTGTTCGAGGCTCTGGCTTTCCCGGCGCAGGCTCTCGGCCAGGCGAGCGATACGCTCGAGGCTATCGCCCATGCCATCCTTTAGTTCCGACAGTTCTCGCTCGCGCTCGGCGAGACGCTGGCGGAGGTGCTGGGCGTTACCGGCGCCGATAACGAGCAGGTGGTAGCCCAGTGCCCCGATGCCGACGCCGGCCAGCAGGCAGGCGGTGGCCAGCACCCAATTGATGTTGGTCTCGTCCACGTTGTGCTTTCTCCCTGGAACGTTGGGCGATATGCCGCGCGAGCAGCGGGGGCGTCATCGGGCCGGACGGGGTCCGGTCACTCATTATAGGGACGACGCAGTGTGCCGGGTCAACGGGGTGGTCGGCGATGCGTAGTGAAGGTGGTATGCGTATACTACGTTTCCGCAATTGTTCCGAGTACAGGCCTCAGGAATCCCCATGAGCGAGACGCAACACCCGACGGCTTCCCCTAGTGCCCGGCATCCCGAGACGCCGATGACCCGTTATCGAGTGGATCTCGAGCGCAACGGCTTTCAGCGTGACGCCGCCCAGGAGCAGGCTGTGAAGCACTTGCAGCGTCTCTATGATGAGCTGGTGGCCACGCCGCCCTCGCGGGTGGTGCCGCAGAAGCCTGGCGGGGGGCTCAAGTCTCGGATGGCCGGGCTGTTCGGCCGGCGCGATCGCGAGGAGCCCGAGCCGGTGCTGCCCACGATCCAGGGGCTCTACTTGTGGGGCGGCGTGGGTCGCGGCAAGACCTACCTCATGGATGCCTTCTTCGAGACGTTGCCGTTCCCCGAAAAGATGCGCACCCATTTTCACCGCTTCATGCAGCGTGTGCATAACGAGCTCGAGCATTACAAGGGCGAGCGCAACCCATTGACGCTTATCGCTGCCAAGTTCGCCGCCGAGGCCCGGGTCATCTGCTTCGACGAGTTCTTCGTCAAGGACATCACCGACGCCATGATTCTGGCCAACCTGCTTGAGTCACTCTTCGCCCACGGCGTGGTGTTGGTGGCGACCTCGAACATCGTCCCCGGGGAGCTCTACAAGGAGGGGCTTCAGCGGACTCGCTTCTTGCCGGCCATCGACCTGCTCGAGCGTCACTGTCAGGTGGTCAACGTGGATTCGGGGGTCGACTACCGCCTGCGCGCCCTGGAGCGTGCCGAGATCTTCCATGCCCCGCTGGACGACGCGGCCGAGTCGGAACTGGCCCGGAGCTTCCACGAAATCGCCGGTAATGAGGGCGAGGTCGGGGCGCCGATAGAGATCAACCACCGGGTGCTGCACGCCCGCCGACTGCATGACGACGTGGTGTGGTTCGAGTTCACCGAGCTCTGCGATGGCCCCCGTAGCCAGAACGACTATATCGAGCTGGCCCGTGAATTCCATAGCGTGCTGGTCTCCAACGTCACGCGCATGAGTGGATCGACGGATGATCAGGCCAGGCGCTTCATCAACATGGTCGACGAGTTCTACGATCGGGGCGTCAAGCTGCTGATGTCCGCCGAGGTGCCGGCCGAGCAGCTCTACCGCGACGGTCGCCTGGAGTTCGAGTTCCAGCGCACGCTGTCGCGGCTCCAGGAGATGCAGTCCCACGACTATCTGGCGCTGCCCCACAAGCCCTGAACGCAATACTGCCCTTTCCCTTAGGGGTCGCGCTCGTGTAGTATGTGCGCTCGTTTGACTGTTGCCTCGTCCTGCGGGTGGAGGCAACCAAGAAAAATAGGGATGGTTCCATGCCGGATGCCCGGCGGCAGAACCCAATACATCAATTGGTGATTCATCCATGAAGACGTTCACTGCCAAACCGCAGTCCGTTCAGCGCGACTGGTTTGTCGTCGATGCTGCGGACAAGACGCTCGGTCGTCTGGCCACCGAGATCGCTCGTCGCCTGCGCGGCAAGCACAAGCCGGAATACACCCCGCATGTGGATACCGGCGACTATATCGTCGTGATCAATGCCGAGAAGGTCCAGGTCACCGGCAACAAGGCCAGTGCCAAGACCTACTATCGCCATACCGGTTATCCGGGTGGTCTGCGCTCCATGAATTTCGAGAAGATGATCGCCCATGCTCCGGAGCGTGTCATCGAGTCTGCCGTCAAGGGCATGCTTCCGAAGGGTCCCTTGGGTCGTGCCATGTACTCTAAGCTCAAGGTCTACGCAGGCACCGAGCATCCGCATGCTGCCCAGCAGCCGCAAGCACTGAACATCTGAGGGAGTCTTCGCCATGACACAGCAGTATTACGGTACCGGGCGCCGCAAGACATCCACCGCCCGCGTTTTCATGAAGCCGGGCACCGGCAAGATCACCGTCAACAGCCGTGAGTTGGACCAGTACTTCGGTCGCGTTACCGGTCGCATGGTGGTTCGTCAGCCGCTCGAACTGACCGATACCCTCGGTCAGTTCGATGTCTACGTCACCGTCAAGGGCGGTGGCGGTTCGGCTCAGGCAGGCGCCATCCGTCACGGCATCACTCGTGCCCTGATGGACTACAACGAGGACTTCCGCGGCCAACTGCGCGAAGCGGGCTACGTTACTCGCGACGCCCGTCAGGTCGAGCGCAAGAAAATCGGCCTGCGCAAGGCGCGTCGTCGCCCGCAGTTCTCCAAGCGCTGATACGCCTCGTATTGCCGCATGAAAACGCCCGGGTCCAGCGACCCGGGCGTTTTCATGCTGGATCAAGAATTTGTCGTCAGGTTTCCCGTTTGCTCAGGGAACCTTTCCTTGTGCGGGGCGACACGATTTTTTACCATACACTGCATTTGGTATCTGTGGTCGCGGGGGTTATTGTCCGTGATGGAACAACGGGTAAGCTGATGGGAGAAACCTGAAAATGGCAGATAACGGCGTAAACAAGGGTCGGCGCCGTTTCCTCGTAGGTGCCACCACCGTCGTGGGTGCGGTGGGTGCCGTCGGGGTTGCGGTCCCCTTTGTGGCTTCCTGGCAGCCTAGTGCCAGGGCTAGAGCGGCGGGTGCTCCCGTCCAGGCCGACATCTCGAAGCTCGAGCCCGGGCAGCGGATGACTGTCGAGTGGCGTGGCAAACCGGTATGGATCATCAACCGCACACCAGAGATGATCGAGCGTACTCGCAGCTTCGATCAGGACCGCCTTGCCGATCCCGCTTCCATGGTGCCGCAGCAGCCGAGTTACGTTTCCGGCGAGATGCGCTCGATCAAGCCGGAGATCGGGGTGCTCATCGGTATCTGCACCCACCTGGGCTGCTCGCCGCTCTTTCGCCCCGAGCCCGATGCCGAGGGCGTGGGGACTGACGACTGGCCTGGCGGCTTCTTCTGCCCTTGCCACGGCTCGCGCTTCGATCTGGCCGGTCGGGTGTTCACCAATGTGCCGGCGCCGACCAATCTCGAAGTGCCGCCGTATCGCTTCGACAGCGATGTGCTGATCACGGTCGGCGAACATGAGGAGACTGCCTGATGGCTAACCCGAACAAAGTCAAGGCGGAGCGCGGCTTGATGCGCTGGGTCGATGACCGCTTCCCGGCCACCCAGATGTGGCAGGACCACATGGCGAAGTACTACGCGCCGAGGAATTTCAACTTCTGGTACTTCTTCGGGTCCCTGGCGTTGCTGGTGCTGGTCAACCAGATCCTCACAGGGGTCTGGCTGACCATGAGCTACAATCCCTCTGCCGAAGGCGCTTTCGCGTCGGTCGAATACATCATGCGTGATGTGGAGTACGGCTGGCTGCTTCGCTACATGCACTCCACCGGCGCTACGGCATTCTTTGCAGTCGTCTATCTGCACATGTTTCGCGGATTGCTCTACGGCTCCTACAAGGCGCCACGCGAACTGGTGTGGATTTTCGGCATGACCATCTACCTGGCGCTGATGGCCGAGGCCTTCATGGGCTATCTGCTGCCCTGGGGCCAGATGTCCTACTGGGGCGCTCAGGTCATCATCTCGCTGTTCTCGGCGATCCCGGTGATCGGGCCCGACCTGACCCAGTGGATTCGTGGTGACTTCCTGATCTCCGGTATCACCCTCAACCGCTTCTTCGCCCTGCACGTGGTGGCGTTGCCCATCGTTATCCTGGCGCTGGTGGTGCTGCACATCATTGCCCTGCACGAGGTCGGATCCAACAACCCTGATGGCAACGATATCAAGAAAAAGAAGGATGAGTCCGGCAAGCCATTGGACGGCATTCCCTTCCACCCGTACTACACGGTGAAAGACCTCGTCGGCGTAGCGGTTTTCCTGTTCGTCTTCTGCGTGGTGATCTTCTACTTCCCGGAAGGCGGCGGCTACTTCCTCGAGAAGCCCAACTTCCAGCCGGCTGATCCGCTGACGACACCCGATCACATCGCCCCGGTCTGGTACTTCACGCCCTTCTACGCGATCCTGCGCGCGATCACCTTCTCGCTGTTCGGGCTCGACGCCAAGTTCCTCGGCGTGATCTTCATGGGCGCGGCCATCGCGGTGCTCTTCGTGCTGCCCTGGCTCGATCGCAGCCCGGTGCGCTCCATGCGCTACAAGGGCTGGATGTCCAAGGTAATGCTGGCGCTGTTCGCACTCAGCTTCGTGGTCCTGGGGGTGCTCGGGGTGTTGCCGGTCTCCGAGGGGCGGACCCTGCTGTCCCAGGTATGTACCGTCATCTACTTCGCCTTCTTCCTGCTGATGCCGTTCTATACCCGGCTGGAGAAGACCAAACCCGTTCCGGAAAGGGTGACTGGCTGATGAAAAAGCAACTGTTAGCACTGCTCTTTGCGCTGGTGCCCGTCTCGGCGATGGCCGCGGGAGGCGCGAGCGTTCCGTACTCCATGGAGCCCGACCTCCACGACAAGGCGTCCCTGCAGAACGGCATGAAGCTCTATGTCAACTACTGTATGGGCTGTCACTCCCTGCAGTACCAGCGGTTTGCGCGGGCCGCCGAGGACCTGGACATTCCCCAGGACCTTGTCGAGGAAAACCTGATCTTTTCCCCCGAATTGGCCTTCAATGACCAGATGCACATCGCCATGAGTGAGGCTGATAGCGAGGCCTGGTTCGGGGTGGCGCCACCCGATTTGACCCTCGAGTCGCGTCTGCGGGGCACCGACTGGATCTACTCCTACCTGCTGACATTCTACAAGGATCCCAGCACAGGTACCGGCGTCAATAATGTTGTCTTCCCGCTAGCCGCCATGCCCAACGTGCTGGAGCCGTTGCAGGGAGTGCAGGAAAAGGTGTGCGCTGAGACGGACAAGCCGGTCGAGGGGGCCGAACTCGATCCGCTGACAGGCAAGTATCAGTCCTGCGAGACGCTGCAGGTCACCCAGCCTGGCGAGATGGAGCCGGCCGAATTCGAGGAAGCGGTCTACGACCTTACCAATTTCCTCGCTTACGTGGGTGAGCCGTCCAAGCTGCACGCCCAGTCGCTGGGGCCGAAGGTGCTGATCTTCATCTTCATCTTCGGTGTCATCGCCTACCTGCTCAAGCGTGAGTACTGGCGCGACGTTCACTGATCCGCTATCGACGGATAGCCACGGGGCGCATGGTCGAGGGCCGTGCGCCCCTTTGTGGTTTCTGCCCGATATCGGGCAGCATGATGGCCCTCAAGCTGGGGGCTGTCGTGTTATCATCTCGGCACGAACTGATGCGAGGATTGTTACATGGGTGTAGTGGCCAAGCGGTCGTCGATGATCTTCTATTCCGGAGGGGATGACCATTTCAGTCATCGTGTGCGAATCGTGCTTGCCGAGAAGGGCGTGGCGGTCGATATCGTCGAGGTTACCGACGAACAGCACCCTGAGGAACTCGCCGACCTCAACCCCTACAACAGCGTGCCCACATTGCTCGACCGCGATCTGGTGCTCTATGAATCCAAGGTGATGATGGAGTACCTCGACGAGCGCTTCCCGCATCCGCCTCTGCTGCCGGTCTATCCCGTGGCACGCGCCAAGAGCCGCCTTTGGATGCATCGCATCGAGCGCGAATGGTGTCCGCTGGTCGAACAGGTCCAGAGTGGCGCGAAGAAGGATATCGAGAAAGCGCGCAAGGAACTTCGCGAGAGTCTGGTCGGCATTTCGCCGATCTTCGAAGACATGCCCTATTTCATGAGTGAGGAGTTTACCTTGGTAGACTGCTGCCTGGCCCCGATACTCTGGCGCTTGCCGGCGTTGGGCATCGAACTGCCCGAAAAGCAGGTCAAGCCCTTGATGAGCTATATGGAACGCCTGTTCGACCGTGATGGCTTCAAGGCGGCACTCAGCGAGAATGAACGCGAGATGCGCCCCTGAATTTCGACCCGGTGATGACCGAGTCCCCGACCCAGGAGGGCCAAATGATGCAATCGAGCCGTCCCTATATTGCCAGGGCCCTTTACCAGTGGCTGCTGGATAATGACCTGACCCCTTATATCGTCGTCGACGCCGAGCAGCCCGGGGTCGAGGTTCCCCGGCAGTTCGTACAGAATGGCCAGATCGTGCTGAATCTGGCACCCACTGCGGTGCGTGACTTCAGCATGGAGAACGAAGCGGTGAGCTTCTCTGCGCGTTTCGGTGGTCGACCTATGCAGGTGATGGTGCCTATCGAGGCACTGATCGCGATCTATGCCCGTGAAAACGGTGTAGGCATGGTGTTTGGTCATGAGCCGGTGATCCCGGCCGAAGCCACCGAGGCAGAGGAGAAGGGGCCTTGGCTCAACGAGGTGGAAAATGCCGGCGATAGCGCTGATGACACCTCGCAGGAAGAGCCGCCTCAGGAAGAGGGGCAGGGCGATGAGGCCCCACCGCGGAAAGGGCGTCCCTCTTTGCGGGTCATAAAATGACCCGCAAATGATCGGGTTGCCATGTTCTGCACAGGTTGGGCAATGACACCAAATGGCAGGCCACTGGCCTGCCATTTGGCGTTCAGGGGGGAGGCGCTCAGTCCAGGTAGTCGAAGACCTTGACGATGCGTTGCATGCCGCCGACGCTGGAGACAGCCTGGACGATGCGCTCTGCCTCGTTGCGAGTGACGATGCCCATCAGGTAGACGCTGTTGTTCTCGACGACCACCCGGATACGTCCAGAGTCGATATCCTCGTTGGCCGCCAGGCTGGTACGGACACGGGTCCGCAGCCAGGTATCGGAGAGGCGCTGGCTGGCCGGCAGGTTGGCGGCGATGGCGAGTTCGTTGTGCACATCGCGGACGTTACGCACCTTGCTGGCGATCTCCTTGGCCTTTACCTTGAGTTCCTCGCTGGGAACCTGGCCGGTGAGCAGCACAACGCCGTTGAAGCTGTCGACATTGATGCGGGCATCGCTCAGCCGTGCATCGGTGCGGCCGAGGTTGTGACCGACTTTGGTTTCGATGCTCTCGTCCTCGACCTGGGCTCCGAAGGTGCGTTCGCCGTAGTTCTCATCGAAGGTGCCGGGGTTGGTAATGCCGGTCACGGTGGTACAGCCGGCGAGACCGATGCCGAGGGTGAGCAGCAGGGTCGTGAGAAGGGCCTTCCTTTTCATGGCGTTCACTCGCTAGTTCCGAAGAGTTGTTCGTCGATCAGGTCGCATAGGCAGTGGATCGCCAGCAGGTGGACCTCTTGAATGCGTGCCGTGGATGTCGCCGGCACTCGAATCTCGCAGTCATCTTGTCCTAGCAATGACGCCATGTCGCCGCCGTCTCGTCCGGTCAGGGCCACTACCGCCATGTCACGGTCATGGGCGGCCTGTATCGCCTGGATGACGTTGGCGGAATTGCCGCTGGTGGAGATTGCCAGCAGGATGTCGCCAGGTTGGCCCAGAGCGCGGATCTGCTTGGAAAAGACATCGTTGTAACTGTAGTCGTTGGCGATCGAGGTCAGAGTCGAGGTGTCGGTGGTTAGGGCCAGGGCCGGCAGGCTGGGCCGCTCTCGCTCGAAGCGGTTGAGCAACTCCGAGGAAAAATGCTGGCTGTCGCCCGCGCTGCCGCCATTGCCGCAAGCCAGGATCTTGCCCTCGTTGACCAGACACTGGACCATCATCTGGCTGGCCACCTCGATGAAGGGCGGCAGCACCTCACTGGCGTAGGTCTTGGTATCGATACTGGCATTGAAGTGGCCGAGAATGCGCTGCTGGAAATCCATGCGGGTTACTGGTCCTTTTCGCAGAGGGGCTTGATCGTTCAGGACGCTTCGAAGGCATCCGTCACCCATTCGATCTCTAGGTCCGGGGGCGTGCCGGTCACGGCCATTACATCGAAGCGGCAGGGACATAATAGCCCGTTGCGCTGGAGATAAAAACGCGCCGCCCGGATCAGGCGGCGCTGCTTGGTGGCGGTGATGGTCTCCAGCGGGTGCCCGTGACGGCTATCGGCCCGGTGGCGGACCTCGACGAATACCAGTATCTCGCCATCACGCATCACCAGATCGATCTCGCCGCCCTTGGCATGCTGGTTGCTGGCCTCGAGGGACAGTCCGCGTGCCATCAGCCAGCGTGCCGCGAATTGCTCGATGGCGCCGCCGCGGGCGCGGGCGTCACCGGGCCCGATCATCGCCGAACACGCCGGGGATCAGCACTGGCTGCGGCACGCCGTTGACGAAGCGGGCCCAAGGCAGCCGGCGCTGGATGCGACCATCCTCGCCGGGGCTCAGGGTGCCCGTAGCGCCGAACATCTCGACGCCGCTGATTGCCTGCAGCTGCGGCAAGCGCCGGGCCAGCTCGTAGGCATCTACGCCCATGGCTTTTAGACGGAACATGGCGGGGTCGGATTCCTCGCGCAGCCTGCGATAGCTGTCGAGGAAGGGCAGGGCCTCGACGCCTCCCACGGCCGCATCGGGTATCTGCCATGGGATATCGATAAACAGCACGTCGTTCAGGTCGTGATCCAGGCGGGGCTGCAAGCGGCCCTCGAAGAGGTGGGAGGTGGCATAGATCGGCAGGTCGCCGCTGTTGTAGTAGTCCAGGGTCGGCGGTACCTGGCGGGCATACTCCGGAAGGGCCAGCAGGAACAGCATGTCCGGCTGGGGGTTGGTCACGGCCCGACGTGCACTCTCGGTAGCCGAGGCGTCGGGGTTGTAGCGGACCGCACTGGCGATTTCGCCTCCCAGGTCGCGCCAGGTGTTCCAGAAGGCCTCACCGACGCGGCGCCCCCAGTCGTTATCCGGGACCAGCAGTGAGGCCAGGCGGTGGCCGTCTATCCAAGCGCGTTGGGCGGCCTGGCGGGCCTCGTCCTCGGCGGACAGGCCATACTGGAAGAGCCCCAGGGCCCGGTTGCGTTCGCCGCGGCCATAGTTGAGCGCCAGGGTCGGCAGCGGTACCCGCTCGCGCTGCTCGAGCCTGCTGACGGCGTCCTTGTCGAGCGGGCCGATCACCACTTGTGCCCCACGCGCGTCTGCCTCCCGGTAGAGCGTTTCCAGCTCGCCCTGGGTGCTGTCGAAGAAGCTCAGGCGAGCACCACGGTCGACGCCCTCGAGGTGGTGGGTACGAATGCCGTCACGGATCGCCTCGGCAATGCCCGCAAGGGGTCCCGACTCGGGCAAAAAGACCGCGATGTGGTCCACCTCCTGGCCGCGCAATTCGCTCAGGGCGCTGATTTCGCTAGGCAGGCGCCGGGCAGCCGGATGACCGCGATGGCGCTCGCGCCAGTCACCCAGGCGAGCAAAGAGCCGCTGGATGTCGCTGCCGCTGGAGCGCACCAGCTCGGCCAGGGCGATCCATCCCGGGATCAGGTCGCCCCCTTCCTCGCGCAGGCTGCCCAGCGAGCCGCTGTCCAGCCGCGAGAGTTGCTCCCATATGGGGTCGTTAAGGTCCTCACGCTCGGTCTCGGCCTGGACGCGGATCAGGGCCCGGGCAGCGGCGCGGGGTTCGTCGACCTCGGCCAGGGCCATGCCCAGGCGCTCGCGCAGAGTCAGCGAGGCCTCGCGGGGCAGGTCGATCTCATCGAGCAGCTGGCCGGCCTGGATCACCGCCCACCGATCTCCTTCGCTCTCGCCCAGTTCCGAGAGCAGCAGGGCCCAGCGGATTCTTGCCTGGCGCTCCAGCCGGCTGTCGTCGATTTCCTTGGCGACCTCCAGTGCCTGGGGTCGGTTTCCCTGGCGTGCTAGGATGACGGCCGCATCCAGACGCGACAGAGCGGCCTGGCCGGGTTCTTGTTGTGTGGCCTGTTGCAACAGACGCTGTGGATCGTCGTCGGCCTGTCGCTCGACGATGCCCGGTTGGAAGCTGCAGCCCGCAAGTAGCAGCGCGGTGAGCGCGGCGGCCAGAGGGCCGCGAAACGAGATCTTCATGAATCCTTCCTTGTCCCCATGTCCGAGAGCCCCCAGGGAGCCGAGATGTCCGATACGCTTGCCGGTTCATTGTACGTGGTTGCTACACCCATTGGGAATCTGGACGATCTGAGCCCCCGGGCCGCCCGTGTGCTGGGGGAGGTAGCAGTGATCGCCGCCGAGGATACCCGCCACAGTGGGCGCCTGTTGCGCCACCTCGGTCTATCGCGGCCGATGCTCTCGCTGCATGAGCATAATGAGGCATCACGTGTCGAGCAGCTCGATGCACGTCTGGTGGCTGGGGAGAGCATCGCCCTGGTCTCCGATGCCGGCACGCCGCTGATCAGCGATCCCGGCTTCGTGCTGGTGCGAGAGTTGCGTGCTCGCGGGCGTAGCATCGTGCCGGTTCCGGGGCCCTGTGCCCTGGTGGCTGCCTTGTCGGCGGCGGGGATTCCCACCGATCGTTTCCTGTTTCAGGGTTTTCTTCCGGCGAAGGGTGGCGGTCGGCGCGGCCGGCTGGAAGCGTTGGTGACCCGCGAGGAGACCCTGGTGTTCTACGAGTCCCCGCATCGCATTCGCGACACCTTGGCGGACCTGGCTGTCACCCTCGGGGAGCGCCGTGTGGTGCTGGCCCGTGAACTGACCAAGGCCTTCGAGACCTTCCTGGATGGCAGTGCCGCCGAACTGCTTGCGCGCATGGACGAAGATACGGATCAGGCCCGCGGTGAGTTCGTGGTAATGGTGGCCGGGGCCGCCCCGCGCAGCGACGCCGAGCCCTCGGCGGTGGAGGCCGATGCATTGCTCTCGGCTTTGCTTGCCGAGGGGCTGGGGGTCAAGCAGGCGGCCGCCGTGGCTGCGCGGGTGCTGGGCGGAGCCAAGAAGGTCTGGTATGGCAGGCTCCAGTCGCTCAAGGATGGGCATTGAGGCCCGGGGAGGGCGCTGGTATCCTTGTCACGGGAGTCGGCCAGACAGTCGCCGCCGCTCCGGTCCTCGGGCCGGAGCGGGGGAGGAAAGTCCGGGCTCCACAGGGCAGAGTGCCAGGTAATGCCTGGGCGGCGTGAGCCGACGGAAAGTGCAGCAGAGAGTAGACCGCCTACGCCTCCTGTGGGAGGCCGGTAAGGGTGAAAGGGTGCGGTAAGAGCGCACCGCGCGCCTGGCAACAGTGCGTGGCAAGGTAAACCCCACTCGGAGCAAGACCAAATAGGAACCCCTAGACGTGGCCCGCGTCGGGTTCGGGTAGGTTGCTTGAGGGCCCTGGTGACACGGCCCCTAGAGGAATGACTGTCCACGACAGAACCCGGCTTATCGGCCGACTCCCTTTCCGAACATCGCCGTTGTATACGGCACCTCAGCCCCTCGAACGAGAGCCACATGCCGTCATCCGCCCCTGAACAGCCCGCCCGCGGCTTTCGCCATGCCAGCGTGCTGCTCGATGGTGCCGTGGAGGTGCTGGTCCATGACCCCGCGGGCGCATATCTGGACGGCACCTATGGGCGTGGTGGTCATTCGCGTGCCATCCTCGAGCGGTTGGCGCCGCAGGGTCATCTGCTGGCCATCGATCGCGACCCACAGGCTGTGTCCGAGGCCTCTGCCATTGACGACCCACGTTTCGCAGTCGAGCAGGGCGAGTTTGCCCGACTCGACGAGATCGCGGATCGTTATGGCCTGCATGGCCGACTGGCTGGCGTCCTGCTCGACGTGGGGGTGTCGTCGCCCCAGCTCGATGATCCCGAGAGGGGGTTCAGCTTCCTGCGTGATGGCCCCCTGGACATGCGTATGGACCCCTCCCGGGGCGAGAGTGCCGCGGGCTTCTTGTCGCGGGCCGGCGAGGGGGAGATTGCCGGTGTCTTCAAGGCCTATGGCGAAGAGCGCTTCGCCAAAAGGCTGGCGCGGGCCATTGTGACGCGTCGCGTCGAGCGTCCCTTCGAGCGGACCGCCGATCTCGCCGAGGTGGTCAAGGTCGCCCACCCCGCCTGGGAGAAGGGCAAGCACCCGGCGACCCGGGTCTTCCAGGCGCTGCGCATCCAGGTCAATGGCGAGCTGGAACAGCTCGATGCCGCCCTCGAGGCGGCACTGGAAGCCCTCGCCCCGGGCGGCCACCTGGTGGTAATCAGCTTCCACTCGCTGGAGGATCGCCGGGTCAAGCGCTTCATTCGCGATCACGTGCGCGGTGACACCGACCTGCCACGCGGCATGCCGATCCGCGATGACCAACTGAAGCGGCGGCTGGAGTCGCTGGGTAAGGCGCGTCGACCCTCCGCCGAGGAGGTCCAGGAGAATCCTCGTGCGCGCAGTGCAGTGATGCGTGTGGCGCGCAAACGATACTGAGGTCGGTCATGGCACCGGAACGCTCCACGGCAATTTCCTCGTTCGGCTGGCCCCTTCGCCTGAGGGCATCGCCGCGGCTGTTGCTGGTTGTCCTCCTGTTGGCGGCTTGCCTGGGTTCGGCTCTGGCGGTGATTACCAGCAGTCATCTGACCCGTGATCAGTATGCTCGCCTGCAGCAGCTCGAGCGCGAACAGCAGCAGTTGCAGACCGAATGGGGGCAACTGCTTCTCGAGGAGAGTGCCTGGTCCTCTCCCGCCCGCATCGAGCGCCTGGCTCATGAGCGCCTCGAGATGCGCCTGCCCGACATCGACGAGGTCGAGGTCATCCGTCCGTGAGTGACGACACTCGCAGCGGCGTGACGCCGCGTCGTCCGCCGCCCATGGCCCCAATGGGCCGGTTGCGCTACGGCGTGATGATGACGCTGGTGCTGGTAGGGCTCGCGCTGCTCGTCGGTCGCATCGTCGACCTGCATGTCTTCGACCGCTCCTTCCTGCAAGGCCAGGGCGATGCCCGGACCCTGCGCACGGATACCATCCCCGCCCATCGCGGCATGATCACCGACCGCCACGGCGAGCCACTGGCCATCTCCACGCCGGTGGTCACCCTCTGGGCCAACCCCCAGGACCTACCGGCCGACGATATCCAGCGTCTGATGCTGGCCAGGGCCCTGGGCCAGGAGCTCGATGCGCTCAACGAGCGCATAGCGCGCTACGCCGAGCGCGAGTTCATGTACCTCCGGCGTCGCATGACGCCGGAGGCGGCCCAGCGGGTGCTGGAGTTGCGCATTCCCGGGGTACACGCCCGAGAGGAGTACAAGCGCTACTACCCGGCTGGTGAGGTGACCTCGCAACTGCTGGGCGTTACCAATATCGACGATATCGGTCAGGAGGGCCTGGAACTGGCCTACCAGTCTCACCTCGCCGGTGTGCCCGGCAAGCGCCGGGTGCTCAAGGATCGTCGTGGTCGCCTGGTGCGTGACCTGGCACTGCTGAAGAAGGCTCAGCCGGGAGGCGATCTCACCCTGGCGCTGGATCAGCGCCTCCAGTACATGGCCTATCGCGAGCTCAAGACGGCGGTAGCCGAGCACGATGCCGATGGCGGCATCGTGGTGATGCTGGATGCCCACAGCGGCGAAGTGCTGGCCATGGCCAATCAGCCCTCCTATAACCCCAATAACCGGGCTGGTCTCGACCCTCAGGGACTGCGCAACCGGGCCATCGTCGACGTCTTCGAGCCCGGCTCGGTGGTCAAGCCGCTGGCCATGGCCGCCATGCTCCAGACCGATGACCTGCCGCTGGATACGGTGGTCGATACCTCGCCGGGTTGGATGGTCATCGACCGTTTCACCATTAAGGACATCAGCAATTACGGGAAACTGACCCTGTCCGGCATTCTCGAGAAATCCTCGAATATCGGCATGTCCAAGCTTGCGCTGCGCCTGGAGGATCCCGTGGTGCCAGCGACCTATCGAGCTCTCGGGTTAGGACAGAGTCCTGGCACTGGCTTCCCTGGCGAGGCCGCCGGCAGGATCCCGTCGCCGGTGCGCTGGTCGAGCAGCCAGTGGGCAGCCCTTTCCTATGGCTATGGCCTCTCGGTCTCGGCGGTGCAGTTGGCCAGTGCCTTCACAGCCATTGCCAACGATGGTGAGCGATTGCCACCTTCGCTGCTCAAGCTTGGCGAGGTGCCTGCGGGCGATCCGGTCATCCGCGCTGACGTGGCCAGGCGAATCCTGGGCATGATGGATCAGGTTGTTGAGCCCGGTACTGGCGCCCGTCGAGCAATGGTGCCGGGCTATCGAATCGCCGGCAAGACGGGAACCGTGCGCAAGACCGATGCCAGCGGGTATCAGGAGAAGGCCTACCGAAGCTTGTTCGTCGGCATCGCGCCGGTCTCGGAACCGCGAATCGTCACCGTGGTGATGATCGATCACCCGCGGGGCGACGACTACTATGGTGGGGCGGTGGCGGCCCCGGTATTCTCGCGGGTGGCAGGCAATGCCCTGCGCCTGCTGGACGTGCCACCGGATGCTCGGGAGCCGGAATCATGAGCGCAAGCCCTGGAGGAGAAACGCGATGCAGCTGACAGCCGAGCGACTCGAGAGAGGCCTGTGCGAGCTCTGGCCCGACTCTCGTCGCGCCTTGGCGCAGGTCGCTCTGCCGGACCGACTACGACTGGTGCTCGACAGCCGTCGACTGACCGCGGGCGACGTCTTCGTGGCGGTGCCAGGGGTGGCGGCTGATGGTCGGGACTTCATTCCGGCAGCCCTCGCGGCCGGGACCTCGCTGGTGCTGGCTCACGATGATGGTGCACCCGGTACAGACCATCCCCGGGTGCTGTGGCTGGCGGGTCTGCGCGAGGCCCAGGGGGAACTAGGCCAGATCCTGTTCGCCGTACCCCGTGACCTGGAACTGATCGGGGTCACCGGCACTAACGGCAAGAGTTCTGTGACCCATTATCTGGCGGATCTGAGCCTTGCCCTCGGGGTTGAGGCCGGGATGATCGGCACCCTGGGTCACGGCAGACCGGGGCGCCTGACGGCTGGCCAACTGACCACGCCAGGTCCCCTGGCCCTTCAGGCCGCGCTGGGTGAGCTGGCGGCCGATGGTGTGAGCCGGGTGGCCATGGAGGTCTCCTCCCACGCACTGGAACAGGGTCGCCTGGATGGCTGTCGGGTGACCGCCGCGGTGTTCATCAACCTCAGCCGTGACCACCTCGACTACCACGGCAGCATGGCAGCCTATGCCGCCGCCAAGGCAAGGCTGTTCCGTCGCCACGAGCTCGAGCTCGCCGTGGTCAATGGTGACGATCCGCTGGCGCGTCTGATGCTCGCCGGCATGCACCGCCATGTTCGGGTACTGGGCGTGGGACAGGATGAGTCGGTGACCCTGCGTGTTATCGACTGGATACCCCATGCCGAGGGCCAGAGGGCACTCGTCGCCACTCCCGAGGGGGAGCGGGTCCTTAAACTCGGCCTGATGGGACGTTTCAACCTGGACAACGTGCTACTGGCCATGGCAGCCCTGCATGGCCTGGGCCATTCCCTGGATACGCTCTTCACGGCGGCGGCCGACCTCGCCCCGGTGCCCGGTCGCATGCAATGCCTGACCCAGCCGGGCTGCCCCACGGTGGTCATCGACTATGCTCATACCCCTGACGCCCTCGACAATGCCCTCTCGGCGCTGCGGGCCCACCTCCCGGGCGATGGACGGTTGTGGTGTCTGTTCGGCTGCGGTGGTGACCGCGATGCCGGCAAGCGTCCAATGATGGCCATCGCCGCGCGGCAACGGGCCGACGTTGTGGTGGTCACCGACGACAACCCTCGTAGCGAGGACCCGGCGGCGATCCGAGCCCAGATCCTCGCGGGCCTGGGCGACCCCGATCCTGACGGGGTCCTCGAACGGGCCGGGCGGGGCGCGGCGATCGCCCGGGTGCTGGCCGAGGCCGCTCCCGAAGACGTGGTGCTGATCGCCGGCAAGGGCCACGAGGACTACCAGGAAATTGCCGGCGTGCGCCATTCCTTCTCGGACCTGGCCGAGGCCGAGCGTGGCCTGGCCGCCCGTTCCCGGAACGGGCACTGGGAAGGGCAGCGATGAGCGCCGGCCTGCAAACCCTCGCCGAGGTTGCCGCGGCCCTGGGCCTGCCGGCACCGGCCGAGGACCTGCCCATCGGCGCGGTCGTTACCGATACCCGGCAGCTTGGTCCCGGTGCGCTGTTCGTGGCCCTGCGCGGCGAGCGCTTCGATGCTCATGACTTTCTCGGCCAGGCGCGCGAGGCCGGCGCCGTGGCGGCGCTGGTGGAACGAGCGATGGACGATCTGCTTCCTCAACTGGTAGTGGCTGACGCCCGGCTGGCCCTGGGGCTGCTGGCGCGCGCCCGGCGGCGAGCCTGGGGTGGCCCCTTGGTCGCCGTGACCGGCAACAGTGGCAAGACCACGGTCAAGCAGATGCTGGCAATCCTGCTCGAGCGCAGCGGGCCGACGCTGGCCACGCAAGGAAACTTGAACAACGACATCGGAGCGCCGCTGACCCTGCTGGCGCTGGAGCCCGGACACCGTCAGGCAGTCGTGGAACTTGGCGCCAACCATCTTGGCGAGATCGCCTGGACGACGGCCTTGGCCGAACCCCGGGTAGCGGTGATCACCAACGTTACCGGGGCCCATGTGGGCGAATTCGGCGGCATGGGCCGTATCGCCCAGGCCAAGGCGGAGATCCTGGCCGGACTGCCGGCCGACGGGGTAGCGGTGCTCAATCGCGACGATGCTTACTTTGCCACCTGGTCGAGCCTGGCGGCGCCCCGCGAGGTGCTCGACTTCGGCCTGGACCGGCGAGCGCGTCTGCACGGCGAGGCGCTGGCCTGCGACGCTGTCGGACGCTATGCTTTCACGCTTGTCCTGGATGGTCGCGAGATCGGACGCGTCAGCCTGGCCCTGCTGGGACGCCACAACGTGGCCAATGCCCTGGCGGCCGCAGCCGCGGCCCTGGCCATGGGGCTCGCGGAGAGCGATGTGTTGGCCGGGCTCGAGGCGGTGACAATGATGCCGGGCCGGCTGAGCATTTTGGAGGGTCTCAACGCCTCACGGCTTCTGGACGATACATATAATGCCAACCCCGGCGCGGTGAAGGCAGCGCTCGATGTCCTGGTGACGCTGCCCGGACCGCACTGGTGCCTGCTGGGTGCCATGGGAGAACTGGGGGACGAGTCCGACCGGCTGCATGCCGAGCTCGGGCACTACGCGCGGGAACGGGGAATCGATTTCCTGGGTACCCTCGGCGGGCCGGCGAGTCCGGCCAGCCAGGCCTTCGGCGAAGGCGGGGTCCATTTCGACGATCGGGAGGCGCTGATGCGCCACGTCCTCCACCATCTACCGTCCGGGGCCAGCGTACTGGTCAAGGGCTCGCGCAGCGCCGGCATGGAACGAGTCGTGGCTGCCCTGCGCGCGGATGCATCAAGGTGAACGCGATACATGCTGCTTTTTCTGGCTGATTTCCTGGCGCAATTCCAGAGCGCTTTCAATGTCTTCAATTATCTGACCCTGCGCATGATTCTGGGGACCCTGACCGCCCTGGTGCTCTGCCTGTGGCTGGGGCCGGTGATGATCCGCCGCCTAGTGGAACGACAGATCGGTCAGGCGGTGCGCGACGACGGTCCCCAGTCCCACCTCTCCAAGGCTGGTACTCCCACCATGGGTGGCGCGATGATCCTGATGGCCATCGCCGTGAGCACCCTGCTGTGGGGGGATCTCACCAACCATTATATCTGGCTAGTGCTGGCGGTGACCCTGGGCTTCGGCGCTATCGGCTGGGTGGACGACTACCGCAAGGTGGTGGAGAAGAATCCCCGGGGGTTGCCGGCACGCTGGAAGTACTTCTGGCAGTCATTGATCGGCGTGGCGGCCGCGGCGCTGCTCTACGTCACGGCTGCCTCGCCGGTGGAGACCAGCCTGATCGTGCCGCTGTTCAAGGAGTTCGTGCTGCCCTTGGGGGTGTTCTACATCGTGCTCACCTACCTGGTGATCGTCGGCAGTTCCAATGCGGTCAACCTCACCGACGGTCTCGATGGCCTGGCGATCATGCCCACGGTGCTGGTGGCCATGGGTCTGGCGGTTTTTGCCTATACCACCGGTAACACGGTCTTCGCCGATTACCTGCAGATTCCTTTCATTCCGGGGGCGGGAGAGCTCGCCGTGTTCTGTGCCACTATCGCTGGCGCTGGCCTGGGCTTTCTATGGTTCAACACCTATCCGGCCCAGGTGTTCATGGGTGATGTCGGTGCCCTGGCACTGGGCGCGGCCCTCGGCGTGGTGGCGGTAATCGTGCGCCAGGAGATCGTGCTGTTCATCATGGGCGGTATCTTCGTGATGGAGACCGTCTCGGTGATCCTGCAGGTGGGCTCATACAAGCTGACCGGTCGGCGTATCTTCCGCATGGCGCCGTTGCATCACCATTACGAGCTCAAGGGCTGGCCGGAGCCACGGGTCATCGTGCGCTTCTGGATCATCACCGTGGTGCTGGTGCTGATCGGGCTGGCCACCCTCAAGGTCCGCTGACCCCAGGGGGCCATTCGTCATCCGCAAGGAGCTCAACATGGTCAAGGTGCCTAAGGGAACGACGCTGGTGGTCGGACTCGGGGTCTCCGGGCGGGCCATCTGTCGCCACCTCAGCCGGCTGGGTGCGCCCTTCATGGTCGCCGATACCCGCGCTATGCCGCCCGGAATGGACGCTTTCCGCGCCGCCCACCCCGGCATCGAGATCCACTGTGGCCCGCTCACCGGCCTGGATCTCTCAGAGGTGGAGGAGGTGGTGATCAGCCCCGGTGTCGACCCGGCAACGCCAGGCCTTGCCGAGCTTGCCGGACAAACCCGTGGGGCCACCGGTGAGCCGGTGCTGTTGGGAGAGATCGCACTCTTCGTACGCGCGGCCCATGCGCCCATTGCCGCCATTACCGGCTCCAACGCCAAGTCCACCGTGACCACCCTGGTCGGAGAGATGGCCCGCGAGGCTGGACGCCGGGTTGGCGTAGGCGGCAACCTGGGGACTCCTGCCCTGGACCTTCTGGCGGACGTGCCCGACGCCGAACTTTTCGTCCTGGAGCTCTCGAGCTTCCAGCTCGAGACTACTCCCCGTCTGGCGGCCGAAACGGCCGCTTTCCTCAATCTCTCTGAGGATCATCTGGATAGGCATGGCGACATGGGGGGATATCGGGCTGCCAAGCAGGGCATCTTCCGCGGTGCCCGTCACGCAGTGGTCAATGCCGAAGACCCCATGACCTGGCCCGATGCTCCCGTGGCGGCCCTGGACCGTTTCACTACCCGGGCTCCCGAGGGCAACGATTGGGGCATCGGGTGGCGTACCGGCGGTGACTGGCTGATGCACGGTGGCGAGCCGCTGTTGGCAGCCGCCGAGGTGCGCCTGCCGGGACGCCACAACCAGGCCAACGCCCTGGCGGCGCTGGCCATGGGCCATCGCCTGGGCCTTCCGCTCTCGTCCATGATCGAGGTGCTGCGGCGCTTTCCCGGTCTGCCCCATCGGGGGGAATTGGTGGCGGACATCGCGGGGGTGCGTTGGATCAACGATTCCAAGGGCACCAACGTCGGCGCGACCCTGGCGGCTCTAGAGGGGCTCGGGCCGACCCTCGAGGGTCGCCTGATCCTGCTGGCTGGTGGGATCGGCAAGGGAGCCGATTTTCATCCTCTGGCGACGCCTCTGGCGCATTACGGCCGTGAGGCGATCCTCTTCGGCCGCGACGCCGGGCACCTCGAGGACGCGCTGGCGGGCCACCTCCCGCTTACACGTGTAGCGGACCTGGCCGCGGCCATCGTGCGTGCGGTCGAGGTTGCCGAACCCGGCGATTGCGTGCTGCTGTCGCCGGCCTGTGCCAGCCTCGACCAGTTCAGCGACTATCAGGCGCGTGGCGAGGCCTTTTGCCAGGCAGTCCGCCGCCTGGCGGGGGAGGCGGCATGAGCCGTGTGTCTCGCCTTCGTCAGCGGCTGAGTACCGCCGATCACGCCTTCGACGGCTGGCTGGTGCTGGCGTCTTTCGCATTGCTGTTAATCGGCTGGGTGATGGTGACCTCGGCATCCAGCGAAGTGGCTTCGAGCCTCACCGGCAATGCCTGGTATTTCAGCCTGCGGCACGGCATTTTCCTGCTGGTGGCGCTTACTCTCGCGGCGCTGGCCCTGTGGGTGCCGCTGGCCTGGTGGAAGGCCAACGGCCCGCTGTTACTGTTGGTGGGGCTGGTCCTGCTGGTGCTGGTGCTGCTGGTGGGGCGCGAGGTCAACGGCAGCCGGCGTTGGCTCTCGTTGCCGGGCCTGCCCTTCAATCTGCAGGCATCAGAGGTCGCCAAGTTCTGCCTGATCGTTTACCTGGCGGGCTATCTGGAGCGCTTCCTGCCCCAGGTACGACGTCATTGGGGAGCTTTCCTGCGCCCTCTCGTGGTAATGGCGGTGATCGCCGGGCTGCTGATCCTCGAGCCCGACTATGGCGCCGTGGTGGTGATGACCGGTGCGGTCATGGGCATGCTGCTGATGGCTGGTGCCCCCTGGGGGCGCTTCCTGGTGCTGCTGGTGGTGGTTGGCGCTCTCGGGGTCCTGGCCGCCGTGGCGGAGCCCTACCGGATGGCGCGCCTGACCAGCTTCGCCGATCCCTGGGCCGATCAGTTCGCCAGCGGCTACCAGCTGACTCAGGCGCTGATCGCCTTCGGGCGCGGCCACTGGCTGGGCATGGGGCTGGGTAACAGTGTGCAGAAGCTTTTCTACCTGCCGGAGGCCCACACGGACTTTGTCTTCGCGGTGCTGGCCGAGGAACTCGGCCTGCTGGGCGCCATCGCTGTGGTCGGGCTATTTGCCCTGCTGATCTGGCGGGCCATGGCGGTGGGGCGGCGGGCCGAGCTGGCGGGCCTGGCCTTCGCCGCCTATCTCGGCTATGGCTTCGCCCTGGTCCTCGGGGCACAGGCCTTCATCAACATCGCCGTGAGCACCGGGATGCTGCCCACCAAGGGACTGACCCTTCCGCTGCTCAGCTACGGTGGCTCGAGCCTGGTGGTGAGCTGCCTGATGATGGCACTGCTGCTGCGCGCCGATATCGAGACCCGCCTGGTTCAGCGTCGAGCCGGGCCCACGGCTTCACGGGAGCCTTCTCACGCAGGACACAAGGATGCGCAACATGAGTCGACGTGATGGACGTCGTGCACTGATCATGGCCGGCGGTACCGGCGGCCATGTCATTCCGGCCCTGTCGCTGGCCCGCGGGCTGGAGGCTCAGGGGGTGGAAGTGGCCTGGCTGGGCAGCCCTCGAGGGATCGAGAACCGTCTGGTCCCCGAAGCCGGTATCACGCTGCATCGTATCGCCGTGAGCGGGCTGCGAGGCAACGGTCTGGCCGGCTGGCTGTTGGCCCCCTTCAACCTGGCTCGGGCGGTGTGGCAGGCGGGGCGGGTCATCCGCAACGTCGACCCCCAACTGGTGGTCGGGCTGGGTGGCTTCGCCAGTGGTCCCGGTGGCTTGGCGGCCTGGCTGGTCCGTCGGCCCCTGGTCATCCACGAACAGAACGCCGTCGCCGGCCTGACCAACCGCGCTCTGGCGCGTCTGGCGCGACGGGTCTATGCCGCCTTTCCCCAGGCCTTCCCCGGTCGTGCCGAAGTGGTCGGCAACCCGGTGCGTGCCGAGATTGCCCGACTCGGTGACAATCCGAGGCGATCAGACGAGATGGCAGGCCGTCGCCTGCGACTGCTGGTGGTGGGTGGTTCCCTGGGGGCGCAGGCCCTCAACCAGCGGCTGCCCGAGGCACTCGTCAGGCTGCCCGAGGGGCAGCGCCCCGAGGTTCGCCACCAGGCCGGCCGCGACAAGGACGCGGCGACTCGCGAGATCTACCGTGAGCATAGCGTCGAGGCCGAGGTCACGGCCTTTATCGACGACATGGCCGGCGCCTACGGCTGGGCTGACCTGGTGGTATGCCGCGCCGGTGCCCTGACCGTGGCGGAACTCGCTGCTGCAGCCAAGCCGGCGCTCTTCGTGCCTTTCCCCCACGCGGTAGACGACCACCAGACGGCCAACGCCCAGGCCCTGGTCGACGAGCAGGCAGCACGTCTGATGCCTCAGCAGGAGATGAGCGCGGTGACGCTGGCCGAGTGCCTGGCGTCGCTGCTGGACCCCGACACTCTCGCCACCATGGCGGCACGGGCGCGTGGCTGTGCCCACCTCGACGCCGTCGAGCGCCTGGTGGCCGGTTGCATGGAGACAGGCTTTGAGTGATGAGACCCTCGGACCGGTTCCCGGTCAGGTCACACCCACGCACCCCGGACGGGGGCTGGGCATGCGCCGAATCCGGCGTATCCATTTCGTCGGTATCGGTGGCGCCGGCATGTGCGGCATCGCCGAAGTGCTGGCCAACCAGGGCTATGTGGTCAGTGGCAGCGATCTGAAGACCTCTCCGGTGGTGGCCCGCCTGCGCCAGTGCGGTATTGGCGTGGCCATCGGCCATGCCGCCGAGCATGCCGCGGATGCCGATGTGGTGGTGGTCTCCACGGCGGTGGACGAGACCAACCCCGAGATCCGCTGGGCCCACGAGCATCGCGTGCCGGTGGTACGCCGAGCCGAAATGCTCGCCGAACTGATGCGTTTTCGTCACGGCATCGCCGTGGCCGGCACCCACGGCAAGACCACCACCACCAGTCTCACCGCGACCCTGCTGGGCGAGGGCGGGCTGGACCCCACCTTCGTGATCGGTGGACGACTGACCAGCGCTGGCACCAATGCCCGGTTGGGGGAGGGCGATTTCTTGGTGGCGGAGGCCGACGAGTCGGATGCTTCCTTCCTGCACCTGCAGCCCATGGTGGCCATCGTCACCAACATCGATGCCGATCACATGGCCACCTACGGCGGCGACTTCGAACGGCTCAAGGCCACCTTCATCGAGTTCCTGCACAACCTGCCGTTCTATGGTCTCGCGATCTTGTGCATCGACGATGATCAAGTGCGTGGCCTGCTCGATCGCGTCAGCCGCCAGTTCGTCACCTACGGCTTCAGCGAGGATGCCGACTACCGCATCGAGGGCTTCGTCCAGCAGGCCGGCGAGGTGCGCTTCATCGCGGTGCGCCCCGAGGGGCTGGCGCCGCTCGAGGTGCGCCTGGCCATGCCGGGGCGCCACAATGCGCTCAATGCGCTGGCGGCGATTGCCGTGGCCAGCGATGCGGGGGTCGATGATGACGCCATCCTGCGGGGCCTGGCGAGCTTCGAGGGGGTAGGTCGACGCTTTCAGGTGCATGGTCACTTCCCGGCCCCGCAGGGCGAGGGTGATGTAATGCTGGTGGACGACTACGGCCATCATCCCCGCGAGGTGGCGATGGTGATCGACGCGGTGCGGGCAGGCTGGCCCGAGCGGCGCCTGGTGATGGTCTATCAGCCGCATCGCTATTCGCGCACCCGGGACCTTTACGAAGACTTCGTGCGGGTGCTGGCCGGGGTCGACACCCTGCTGTTGCTCGACGTCTATGCCGCCGGTGAGGCTCCGGTGCCTGGGGCCGACGGGCGCAGCCTGGCGGGCTCGATCCGCCAGCGCGGGGGGGTCGACCCCATCTTCGTTCAGGACAAGAACGAGCTGCCGGGACTGCTCGGCCGGGTGCTGCGCCCCGGTGATATCCTGATCACCCAGGGGGCCGGCGACGTGGGCGGCATTGCTCAGCACCTGGCCGATGCCGCCCTGGTGCTCGACGAGGTGACACTATGACGGATGATGTCGGCCGGGTTGTGGTGCTCTTCGGCGGGCATTCCGCCGAGCGGGATGTGTCGCTGAAGAGCGGCTCCGCCGTGCTCGCGGCCCTGATGCGGTCGGGGGTAGAGGCCATCGGCTATGATCCCGCGGATGGCGGGCTGGTGGGCCTGGAAGCCCTGGCTCCCGATCGGGTCTTCATTGCTCTGCACGGTCGGGGTGGCGAGGATGGCACCCTGCAGGGGGCACTGGAACTGCTGGGTATTCCCTACACTGGCAGCGGCGTACTTGCCTCGGCGCTGGGCATGGACAAGCAGCGTACCAAGCTGATCTGGCAGGCGCTGGGCTTGCCTACCCCCGAGAGCGTGATGCTCGGCCCCGAGGCCGACTGGGCAGCGGTGATCGAACGCCTCGGTCTGCCACTGATCGTCAAGCCGGTCCATGAGGGTTCGACCCTGGGCATCAGCATCGTCGACAGTCGCGATGCCCTGGAGGCGGCCTACCGCGATGCCGCCCGCTTCGATGCGCGAGTGATGGCCGAGCGTTTCGTCAAGGGGGAGGAATATACGGTGTCGCTGCTCGCAGGAGATGTCCTGCCGGCGATCCGCGTCGAAGTCCCCAGCGGCTTCTATGACTACGAAGCCAAGTATCTCTCCAACGACACACGCTACCACCTGCCGTGTGGTCTGTCTGATGACGAGGAGGCTGAACTCGCCGCGCTCTGCCGGACGGCCTTCGAGGCCATCGGTGCCCAGGGATGGGGGCGGGTCGATGTGATGCGTGACAGTGAGGGCCGCTTCTGGTTGATCGAGGTCAATACCGTCCCGGGGATGACCGACCACAGCCTGGTGCCCCAGTCGGCGGCCCATGTCGGTATAGACTTCGATGCCTTGGTGCTGCGCATCCTCGCCACGGCCGGGGAACGGCACTAGCCCATGGCGGCACGTGGAAGTTTCGTCGGTGTGCTGCTGCTGGTCCTGGTGCTGGGTGCGGGCGGGCGTGCGCTGTGGGTCTGGCTCGACCGTCCCATCGAGCGTGTCTCGGTGGGAGGCGAGTTTCACCACGTTAGTGCCGATTATCTGCGCAGTGAGCTAGCACCACTGATCCAGGGGCACACCTGGCTATCCGTAGATCTGTCCATGCTGCGTCGGAAGGCTCGGGAGATCGGCTGGCTGGCCGAAGTGCGCATCAGCCGCGAGTGGCCCGATGCCCTGAAATTTGACCTGGTCGAGCAGGTGCCGTTGGCGCGCTGGAATGATGATCGCCTGCTCAACCCCGAGGGAGAACCTTTCGCCTTCGACCCGATGTCGCCTCCTGCCGACCTGCCGGATCTGGCCGGCCCACTCGGCAGCGGCGCCGAAGTTCTAGGCTATCATGCCCGGCTCGCCGCGCAGTTTGCCACACAAGGGATCGAGGTTCGCCAGTTGCGGCTGGAACCCCGTGGGGCGTGGCGTTTCCAGCTCGACAGTGGTGTCTGGGTGATGCTCGGGCGCAACGATCGCCCCGCTCGTCTGGGACGTCTGGTTGCGGCCTGGCAGCGTGAGCTGGGTCCTCTGGCATCGCATATCCGTTACATCGACCTGCGATATCCCAATGGGGTCGCAGTTGCCTGGCACGGACAGACTGAGCCGGTGGTGAATGAGCCACCGCTGGACACTTGAAGCCTTAATCTCTTATTTCGATTGCCCGTGCGGTATTTCGGGTGTTTCTTTCGTGGCAAATTCGCCGTATCGTGTCCGGTGATTCGGCAATCGGACTGGTGGAACAAGGCATCTTGTTCCTATAATTGGTCCAGGCTTACTTTTCAGGATTAATCTTCCCCTTCGGGGTCAGGTTCGAGGAGACTTCCCGACTCATGGCAGGTCCATCCAATGCGTCCAATATGGTAGTCGGGCTGGATATCGGAACATCCAAGGTCGTGGCGATCGTGGGGCAGCCCACCGACGATGGCGGAATCGAAATCGCCGGTATTGGCTCTCATCCGTCACGCGGCATGAAGAAAGGTGTAGTGATCAACATCGAGTCCACGGTGCAGTCCATCCAGCGTGCCGTGGAAGAGGCCGAACTGATGGCCGGCTGTGACATCCATTCGGTCTATGTCGGCATCGCCGGCAGCCATATCAGCTCGATGAATTCCGACGGCGTCGTGGCCATCAAGGAGCGTGAGGTTGCCTCCTCCGACATCGATCGCGTCATCGACTCCGCCCGGGCCCGGGCGATTTCTGAAGGCCAGCGCGTGCTGCATGTTATCCCCCAGGAATTTGCCATCGATACCCAGGGCGGAATCCGGGAGCCGCTAGGCATGTCGGGTGTGCGCCTCGAGGCACGGGTCCATCTTGTCACCGCCGCCCTGAATGCCGTCCAGAATATCGAGAAGTGCGTGCGCCGCTGTGGGCTCGAGGTGGACTCGATCATCCTCGAACAACTGGCGTCGAGCCATGCGGTCCTCACCGAAGATGAGCGCGAACTCGGGGTCTGCATGGTGGATATCGGCGGCGGCACCACTGATATCGCAGTCTTCACTGAGGGTGCTATCCGCCATACCTCGGTTATTCCCATCGCTGGAGACCAGGTCACCAACGACATTGCCATGGCGCTGCGCACGCCCACCCAGCATGCCGAGGAGATCAAGGTCAAGTACGCTTGCGCCCTGACCCAGTTAGCCTCCGGCGACGAGATGATCAAGGTGCCCAGCGTTGGTGACCGGCCGGCTCGGGATCTCTCTCGTCAGTCGCTGGCCGAGGTGGTGGAGCCACGCTACGAGGAGCTCTTCACCCTGGTGCGTGACGAGCTGCGTCGCAGCGGCTACGAGGATCTGGTGGCCGCCGGTGTGGTGCTCACCGGCGGTACCTCGCGCATGGAGGGGGTGGTCGAGCTGGCCGAAGAGATATTTCACATGCCGGTTCGCATCGCTTGCCCACAGAACGTGCGCGGGCTAGCCGATGTGGTACGCAATCCGATTTATTCGACGGGTGTCGGTCTGCTGCATTACGCTCTACGAGAAACCCGTCAAGGGAACGGCCGCCAGGGACCTGGAGGTATCGTTCCGGCGCAACCGAGGCGCGACGACATCACCCGGCGTGACGCAGGCGAAGGGATTCCGGCGCTGGCAAAGATCAAGGGCTGGTTCAAAGGAAATTTCTGACAGGGCCGCCGTGGCGGTCCAGGAGACGGGGCTTATGTTCGAACTGGTAGATAGCGCACCCTCAAGCAGTGCGGTCATCAAGGTCATTGGTGTCGGGGGTGGGGGCGGCAACGCCGTCAACCACATGGTCGAGAGCAACATCGAGGGCGTCGAGTTCATCTGCGCCAACACCGATGCCCAGGCCCTCAAGCGGGTTGCCGCCAAGACCGTGCTCCAACTTGGCAGCGAGATCACCAAGGGTCTCGGAGCAGGTGCCAACCCTGATGTCGGCCGCCAGGCCGCCATGGAGGACCGCGAGCGTATCGCGGAACTGCTCGGGGGCGCCGACATGGTCTTCATCACCGCCGGCATGGGGGGTGGTACCGGGACGGGTGGTGCTCCCATTGTGGCCCAGGTAGCCAAGGAACTGGGCATCCTCACCGTGGCCGTGGTGACGCGTCCCTTCCCTTTCGAGGGGCCCAAGCGAATGCGCGCCGCCGAGGAGGGCATGAAGGAGCTCTCCGAGCACGTCGACTCGCTGATCACCATCCCCAACGAGAAACTCCTTTCGGTGCTGGGCAAGAGTGCCACTCTGCTCACCGCCTTCAGTGCCGCCAACGACGTCCTGCTGGGGGCTGTGCAGGGGATTGCCGAGCTGATCACCAGTCCCGGCATCATCAACGTCGACTTCGCCGACGTGCGCACCGTAATGTCCGAGATGGGCATGGCGATGATGGGAACCGGTGGTGCTACCGGCGAGAACCGTGCCCGCGAGGCAGCCGAGAAGGCCATTCGCAGCCCGCTGCTCGAGGATATCGACCTGCATGGTGCCCGCGGCATCCTGGTCAACATCACTGCCGGACCGGACCTCTCCATCGGCGAGTTCAATGATGTCGGTGCTACCGTCCAGGAGTTCGCCTCCCAGGATGCCACCATCGTGGTCGGCACTTCCATCGACATGGACATGACCGACGAGCTGCGCGTTACTGTCGTGGCAGCCGGGCTGGAGGGCAACAAGGCCCAGAAGCCTGCATCTCGCGAGACCGCGCGCCGTGCCGAGGCCGGTGGCTATCGCCAGCGTCCGCAGGCGGCGGCCAGTCGTGGCCAGGCGGCGGCCTCCAAGGCCGAGCCCGAGGAGAAGCCACGGCCGCAGCCGGAGAAACGCAAGTCACAGGATCTCGATGACTATCTGGACATCCCGGCCTTCCTGAGGCGACAGGCGGATTGATTCACGCTTTCACGGGAATAGAGGATGCCGGGTGAGCTTTTTTTGTTGAAACGCCCGTTCGGTGTTATAGTGAACGGTGTTCGATAACTAATGACTGCTTGGCGACCGACCATGATCAGACAACGTACCTTGAAAAATGTCATCCGCGCTACCGGCGTTGGCCTGCATTCCGGCAAGAAGGTTTACTTGACCCTCAGGCCGGCACCGGTGGATACCGGAATCGTCTTCGTGCGCACCGACCTAGTGCCCGAGGTTCAGATTCCGGCTCGAGCCGAGCATGTCACCGACACTACCCTGTGCACTGCGCTCTCCGCGAGCGGCGCCAAGGTCGCTACCGTCGAGCATCTGATGTCAGCCTTCGCCGGACTGGGTATCGACAATGCCTATGTCGACGTGAGCGCGCCCGAGGTGCCGATCATGGATGGCAGCGCGGGTCCCTTCGTATTTTTGATACAGTCGGCAGGTATCGCCGAGCAGGCGGCCGCCAAGAAGTTTATCCGCATCAAGCGCGAGATCGTGGTGCGCGAGGGCGATAAGGAAGCGATCTTTCTGCCCCACCAGGGCTTCAAGGTCTCCTTTGCCATCGACTTCGATCATCCGGTCTTTGAGGACCAGTCACAGACGGCCATGGTGGACTTCTCCACTACTTCCTTCGTAAAGGAGGTATCGCGGGCTCGTACCTTCGGCTTCATGCGTGATCTGGAATACTTGCGCGCGAACAATCTGGCGCTGGGTGGCAGCCTTGATAACGCTATCGTTGTCGATGACTATCGTATCGTCAACGAGGGCGGACTGCGCTATGACGATGAGTTCGTCAAGCACAAGGTCCTCGATGCCATCGGCGACCTCTACCAGCTCGGCCATGGCCTGATAGGCGAATTCCGTGGCGTGAAGTCGGGCCATGCGCTGAATAACCAGCTGTGCCGGGCCCTGCTGGCTCAGCCGAATGCCTGGGAGCTCGTCACCTTTGAGGGCGAATCCGAGAAGGCGCCAATCTCCTATTCTGCCCCGGCCATGGCCTGACCCGAAGATTGAAGAGCGGCGCTCCGCGTCTGGAAGAAAAACACCCCCGACGATCTAATCGGCGGGGGTGTTTTTTTCAGTGGGAGCCTATCAGATTGATTTCGAGCTTCGAGCTTCGAGCTTCGAGCTTCGAGCTTCGAGCTTCGAGCTTCGAGCTTATGGCTTACGCTCGGCGTGGGCAGCCAGCCGTTCCAGGGCGCTCTTGAGTCCGGGGTCATCGACATCCTTGGCACAGATCGAGATCTCGTCGGCGGCCTTTTCCGGCAGATGGCGTACCTGGCGCAGAGGAGGCTGGGTCGGTCGCACAGGGCGAACCTTGAGAGTGAAGCCGGTCACCGACTCGAAGCCAGGCAGCTGGTTCAACTGCTTGAGCAGGTGGGGCTGCTCATAGCGCAGCCGGGTCAGCCAGACGGCACGGTCGGTGATCAGGGCTAGCCGCCCCTGATGATAGCCGCCAACGAACAGATGCTCGCGCATCTCCTCGGGGAGGTGGTCTCGCAGGTGACGCTGGGCGCGTTCGATCAGGGTGGCCATGCGCATCAGCGACCCCAGTTCGCCGCGACCCTCCAGCAGCCGGGACATGGGCTGTGCTCTGAACCGCTTAACCTTTATACTCATCAGCTTGGTTCTCGGGGGCCGCGCCCCTGACGATTCGCGTCGGCCGTCAGTTCACGGCCGTTCAACCTTTAGAGCCTAGCACGCAGGGGAGGCCCTCGACAGCATGCCAGCCGCCATTACCGACAACGGTGCCGGGTCCCATGTGAGCCGGCGCAAGCGCCGCTCGACTCGCTGGTGGCTGGCA
The DNA here is from genome assembly GCF_034520545.1 of Halomonas sp. Lineage (GTDB taxonomy): Bacteria > Pseudomonadota > Gammaproteobacteria > Pseudomonadales > Halomonadaceae > Halomonas. Next base: position 747,807 of record NZ_JAXHNN010000010.1, on the reverse strand, counting down.
GGACTGCTAGTGGGGTGCCTGCTGCCGGCAGGCCTGGCCCAGGTTGAATCCCTGCGCCTTGTCGAGCGTGCCGCCCAGGTCAGTATCCTGGTGCCGGTGCTGCTGCGTGTGCGCTCCCGCCTGCGTGCTCGTCGTCGGGCCCTGGTGCGTTGGGTTCGGCGAGCTGCTCGCTGGGCGAGGATTAGGGCAAGGGCAGTCGGGCGTCCCGCCCTCGCATCCTGTCACCCGGTTGCCGCGCATGATGTCCTGACGCGTCGTGGTCCTCCATGCCTTTGATGGCGATACCCCTCGGAGAGGTCGTGGGCAGCTGTCCACGACGCGATGCCACACGCAGTTACTGGACCTTTCATGATCAACAATCTGTTACGCAAGGTGGTCGGCTCCAAGAACGACCGCGAAGTGAAGCGCATGAGCCACCAGGTGAAAGATGTCACCGGCCTGGAAACCGAGCTGGAGAGCCTCGACGAGGACGCTCTCAAGGCTCGTACCGGGACGCTGCGCGAGCGCCTGGAGGGCGGTGAATCCCTCGATGCCCTGCTGCCGGAGGCCTTTGCCACGGTGCGTGAGGCCAGCAAGCGCGTCATGGGCATGCGGCATTTCGATGTGCAGATGGTCGGCGGCATCACCCTGCACCGCGGCCGTATCGCCGAAATGAAGACCGGCGAGGGCAAGACGCTGGTGGCGACACTGGCGGTCTACCTCAATGCGCTCCCAGGCAAGGGAGTGCACGTGGTCACGGTCAACGACTATCTGGCACGCCGCGATGCGGAGTGGATGCGTCCGCTCTACGAATTTCTGGGACTCTCGGTGGGCGTGATCTTTGCCGGTCAGGCGCCGGAAGAGAAGCGCCACGCCTATGCCTGCGACATCACCTACGGCACCAACAACGAGTTCGGTTTCGACTACCTGCGCGACAACATGGCCTTCTCATTGGAGGAGAAAGTTCAGCGTGACCTGTGTTTCGCCATCGTCGACGAGGTCGACTCCATCCTGATCGACGAGGCAAGGACACCGCTGATCATTTCCGGGGCGGTGGACGAGAACACCGAGCTCTACCGGGTGGTCGATCGTCTGGCGTTGAACCTCGTGGTGTGCAGTGACGAGGAGGATCCGGAGAGCGGCGACTTCATCCTCGACGAGAAGCAGAAACAGGTGGAGGTCACCGAGGTCGGCCACCGCAAGATCGAGGAACTGATGCGTAGCGAGGGGCTGCTGGGCGAGGAGGATTCCCTCTATGCCGCCCAGAACCTCAACCTGCTGCAGCACATGCACTCGGCGCTGCGCGCTCGTCATCTCTATCATCGCGACGTGGACTACATTGTCAACGATGGCCAGGTGGTGATCGTCGATGAGCACACAGGTCGCAGCATGCCGGGGCGTCGCTGGTCGGAAGGTCTGCATCAGGCGGTGGAGGCGAAGGAGGGCGTGCCGGTGCAGCGCGAGAGCCAGACGCTGGCCTCGACCACCTTCCAGAACTACTTCCGCCTCTACGACAAGCTCTCCGGCATGACCGGCACGGCCGATACCGAGGCCTTCGAGTTCCGCCAGATCTACGGTCTCGATGTGGTGGTGATCCCCACCAATCGTCCGCTGATCCGCGAGGACCTCAACGATCTGGTCTACCTCACCGCCGAGGAAAAGTTCGAGGCGATCATCGAGGACGTCAAGGCCCAGACCGAGGCCGGGCGTCCGGTGCTGGTGGGTACCGCCTCCATCGAGACCAGCGAGTACCTGGCCGACCTGATGAAGCAGGGCAGCATGCAATTCAATGTGCTCAACGCCAAGCAGCATCAGAGCGAGGCGGAGATCATCGCCCAGGCCGGTCGTCCCGGGGCCGTCACCATCGCCACCAATATGGCCGGCCGTGGCACCGATATCGTGCTTGGCGGCAACTGGGAGGCAGAGGTTGCCAAGCTGGAGAGCCCTTCCGAAACCCAGGTCGAGAAGGTCAAGGCCGAGTGGCAGGCCCGCCACGAGGCGGTGCTCGAGGCCGGTGGCCTGCATGTGATCGGCTCCGAGCGCCACGAGTCTCGGCGCATCGACAACCAGTTGCGTGGTCGCGCCGGTCGCCAGGGCGATCCCGGGTCGACGCGTTTCTTCCTTTCCCTGGAAGACAATCTGATGCGCCTGTTCGGCTCTGATCGGGTGCAACGCATGATGAAGGCACTGGGGCTGGAGCACGGCGAGGCGATCGAGCATAAGATGGTCTCGAATGCCGTTGAGCGCGCGCAGAAGAAGGTCGAGGGCCGCAACTTCGACATTCGTAAGCAATTGCTCGAGTACGACGATGTGGCCAACGATCAGCGTCGTGTCATCTACGAGCAGCGCAATCAGATACTGGGTGCCGAGGATGTCTCGGACAGCGTTATGGGCATTCGTGAGGAGGTGCTGGATCTCGCCATCAGCGAGTTCGTGCCCCCGCAGAGCCTACCCGAGCAGTGGGACCTGGCCGGTCTCCAGGATCACCTGAAGAGCGAGTTCAACCTCGATGCTCCGGTGGTCGAATGGGCCGAGCAGGACGAGCGCTTCCACGAGGAGCAACTGCGCGAGCGGCTGCAGGCGATGCATCGCGAGGCCTACCAGGCCAAGGTGGCAGAGGCCGGCGAGGAGCTGATGCGCCGCTTCGAGAAGCAGGTGATGCTGCAGGTGCTCGACACCCGCTGGAAGGAGCACCTGCAGTCCATGGATCATCTGCGGCGCGGTATCCACCTGCGTGGCTATGCGCAGAAGAATCCCAAGCAGGAGTACAAGCGCGAGGCCTTCGAGCTGTTCCAGAACCTGTTGACCAACATCAAGGCCGACGTGACTCGCATCCTCAGCCATGTCCAGGTGCGTCGTCCCGAGGAGGTCGAGGCCCTGGAGCGCCAGCGCCGCGAGGCGCTGGAGCGAGAGAAGGCCGGCGCGGCGAGCCTTCATAACGAGCTGTCGGTGGCAGCCGGCGAACAGGATGATGCCCAGCCTTCCCCGGCCCCGGGTGCCGATGGTCGCCCGTTGCGTCGCGAAGGCCCCAAGGTCGGTCGCAACGATCCCTGCCCCTGCGGGTCGGGAAAGAAGTACAAGCAATGTTGCGGCAAGCTGAGCTGAGGCGACGGACCGGGGGTCACCCCCAGTCGGGACGGGAGACGAAACGATGGCAGTGGGCAAGACACATTTTCCGGAGATGCCGGTTATCGAGGGGCTGCGGCTGGGCACCGCCATGGCCGGGATCAAGAAGCCCGATCACCGGGACCTGGTGGTGATCGAGATTCCCGATGGGGCCAGGGTGTCGGGTACCTTCACTCGCAACGCCTTCTGCGCGGCGCCGGTGACGGTGGCCCGCGAGCACCTGGCCGCCTGCACGGCTCGCGGTGAAGGGGCGCGTTACCTGGTGATCAACACTGGCAACGCTAATGCCGGTACCGGCGCGACAGGCCTGCGGGACGCCCGTGCCACCTGTGCCGAGCTGGCACGGCTGGCAGGGGTGGGCGAGCAGAGCGTGCTGCCGTTCTCCACCGGAGTGATTGGTGAGCGGCTGCCCATGGAGCGCCTGCTGGCAGGTCTGCCTCCGGCCCTGCAGGCCCTCGACGACGGTGCCACCGCCTGGCGAGAGGCCGGCGAGGGCATCCTGACCACCGATACCCGGGCCAAGGGTGCCAGCGTGACCCTGGCGTTGGGTAACGAGACGGTGACCCTCAATGGCATCGTCAAGGGCTCGGGGATGATTCGTCCCGACATGGCTACCATGCTGGCCTTCGTGGCCACCGACGCAACCCTGGAGCCGGGACTGCTCGATCAGCTGCTGCGTGAGGCGGTGGATCGCTCCTTCAACTGCATTACCGTCGATAGCGATACCTCGACCAACGATGCCTGCATGCTGATCAGCACCGGTCGTGGGGCCGTGGTGGCCGATGAGACGGCTCTGACCATCTTCCGCAACGGCCTGCAGCGGGTGATGACGGAACTGGCCCAGGCGGTGATTCGCGACGGTGAAGGTGCGACCAAGTTCGTCACTCTGCAGGTCGATGAGGCACGCAGTCGTCGCGAGGCCCTGGACGTAGCCTTCACCGTGGCCCATTCACCGCTGGTCAAGACGGCCCTCTATGCCAGTGATGCCAACTGGGGCCGGATTCTGGCGGCGGTAGGGCGCGCACCTGTGGAGGAATTCGATGTGGACCGGATCACCATCGACCTTGGCGAGGTGCGCCTGGTCGAGCATGGCGGATGCGCCTCGGGGTATAGCGAGGCAGCAGGCAGTGCGGTGATGGCCCGCGAGGAAATCCTCATCCGCATCGCCCTGGGGCGCGGTGAGCAGTCCGCCACGGTGTGGACCTCGGACCTTTCCCACGACTATGTGACCATCAATGCCGACTATCGTAGCTGACCGGCGGTGACGGTCGGCAGCCAGACAGCAACCCTGCGCGGTGCCAAGGCCGCGTGGACCAGCGGGTAGGAGTCAATGAACGCAATGGTGAAGAGAAGGGTGCATGTGGCAGCGGCCGCCATCATCAGTGCCGATGGCCGCGAGGTGCTTCTTGCCCGTCGTCCCTCCAGCGTCGATCACGGAGGGCTCTGGGAGTTTCCCGGCGGCAAGCTGGCGCCTTACGAGACTGGCCTGGAAGCACTGAAACGCGAGCTTCACGAAGAGCTCGGCGTCGAAATCCGGCGTGCGCAGCCGCTGATTCGCATCCACCACGAATATTCCGACAAGCATATCCTGCTGGATGTGTGGCAGGTGCACGATTTCGCCGGCGAGCCGTTTGGTCGCGAAGGGCAGGCGGTGCGCTGGGTGCCCATGGCCGACTTGGTGAACTATCCTTTCCCGGCGGCGAACCTGCCGATCCTGCGTGCGGTCATGCTCCCCACCGAATACCTGATCACCGGTGAGGAGGCCAGCGAGGATCAGTTCATTGAGCGGCTGGTCCGTGCCCTCGACGAGGACGGGGTGCGTCTGGTCCAGCTGCGTGCCAAGTCGCTGGATGAGGCGGATTACCTGAAGCGCGCCGAGCAGGCCCAGGTGCTGTGCCATGAGCGGGGTGCCCGCCTGATGCTCAATGGCGAGCCGTCGCTGCTGGAGGTCGTGGCGGCTGACGGCATCCACCTGACCAGCGACCGGCTGATGAGCCTGGAGCGTCGTGCCTTGCCCGAAGGCAAGTGGCTCTCCGCCTCGACCCACGATCTTCAGCAGCTGGATCACGCGCGTCGTATCGGATGCGACTTCGTGACCCTCTCGCCGCTGCGCACCACCCCCTCCCACCCGGAGGTGGCGCCGATCGGCTGGCATGACTTCCAGCAACTGGTGGAGCGCGCCGGCATGCCGGTCTTCGCCCTGGGCGGCATGACACGATTCGATGCGCATCATGCCCGCGCCGTGGGCGCCCAGGGCATCGCCTCGATCCGCGATTTCTGGAAATAACCCCAGCTTAGAGCTGTAAGCTTTAAGCTGTAAGACACCCCCATCGGCCTAGGCTTGTGGGGGTGTCGTGTTTTCCAGGCTCAGGTCAGCCCGGCTTACGGCTTACGGCTTACGGCTTACGGCTTACGGCTTACGGCTTCGCGCGCAGCGCGGTCAGTCCCGATATCGTCGTGTGAGATCCCCATAGGCGTCGATCCGGCGGTCCCTCAGGTAGGGCCAGATGCGCCGGACGTCCTCGCTGCGTGCCATGTCCAGCGTCACCAGCATCCGTTCCGCCTCCTGGCCGGCATGGGCGAGCAACTCGCCCTGAGGGCCGCAGATGAAGCTCCCCCCCCAGAAGTCGATACCCGGCGTGGCGCCGGAAGGGTCAGGTTCGTGGCCAACCCGGTTCGCCACGATCACCGGCAGGCCATTGGCCACGCCGTGGCTGCGCTGGATCAGGGTCCAGGCATCCTTCTGGCGGTTCATCTCCTCCCTGTCGTCATGGGGATGCCAGCCGATAGCAGTGGGGTAGAGCAGCAGTTCCGCCCCGGCCAGGGCCATCAGTCGCGCCGCTTCCGGGTACCACTGGTCCCAGCACACCAGCACGCCGAGACGTCCCAGGGAGGTATCGATCGGCTGGAAGCCCTGGGCGCGGCCGTCGTCCTGGTCCCCGGGTGTAAAGTAGAACTTCTCGTAAAAGCCCGGGTCGTCGGGGATATGCATCTTGCGGTAGTGGCCCACGCGGCCGCGGTCACGGTCGTAGACCACGGCAGTATTGTGGTAGAGGCCGGGCGCGCGGCGTTCGAACAGCGAGCCCACCAGTACGATGTCGAGTTCCTTTGCCAGGGTCGCCAGCCATGTTCCGGTAGGCCCGTCGAGCGGCTCGGCCATGTCGAAGACCTCGGTGTCCTCGGTCTGGCAGAAGTAGTGGGTCGCATGCAGTTCCTGGAGCATGACCAGTTGGGCGCCGGCGGTGGCCAGCTCGCGAATGCCGGCTTCACTCTCGGCGAGGCTTCTGGCCTTGTCGGGCCAGGCGGGCTGCTGGACCAGGCCGACCTTCAGGTTGCGGGACATGATGAAGTCTCCTCGTATCAAATTACCCTCAGCTTTACTCAGGGCTGTCGCAACCGATCGGGGCTTTCTGGCGACAAGTCCCGGTGCGCCGGATCGTCGAGGAGGCGCTGTGAATACCTCCCTGTACGCTACCGACGCCATCCCTGGCGCAGGACCTCCTCTTCGACTTGTCCCCAGCGCCCCTGTGTTGTGGTTTTGAGACAGCCTTCATGCCTGATTGGCCAGGCTGCCCTGGGGCAGTTGCATGGTTAGGCAGTGCAGGCTGCCATGCTGGCGGATCACGCTCAGGCAGTCGATGGGGATGATGTCGCGGCCTGGAAAGGCCTCGCCCAGCGCAGCGAGGGCTCGGCTGTCCGCGGCATCGCCATAGGCCGGGACCAGTACGGCGCCATTGATGATCAGGAAGTTGGCGTAGGTCGCCGGGAGTCGGTGGCCGTCCTCCGGATCATGGCAGGCACGCGGCCAGGGCAGGGGGATCAGCCGGTAGGGCTCGCCATCGTTGCGGCGCAGGGCCCGCAGTTCGGCCTCCATGGCGCTCAGTGCCGGATAGTGAGGATCGGCCGGGTCGTCGCACCTGACATAGGCCAGCGTGGCCGGGTCGCAGAAACGCACCAGGGTATCCACATGGCTGTCGGTATCGTCGCCCTCCAGATGGCCGTTGGCCAGCCACAGCACTCGTGTGATCCCGAGATCCACCTTCAGGCGTGCCTCGAGGGCCGCCCTGTCCATATCGGGGTTGCGGTTGGAGTTGAGCAGGCAGGCCTCGGTGGTCAGCAGGGTTCCCTCGCCATCGGTGTCGATGGCCCCACCCTCGAGCACCAGGTCATGGGCGTCCATCGGGCAGGTGAAGGTGCCGCCATCGGTCAGGCGGTGCGTCAGGGTATTGTCGCGTTCGGCCTCGAACTTGCCGCCCCAGCCGTTGAAGACGTAGTCGAGCAGGACCGTCTCGCCGTCACGCTCCACGCCGATGGGGCCATGATCGCGGGCCCAGGTGTCGTCAGCGGGGGCGACTACCAGCCTCAGGCGGTCGACCTCTACGCCTAGGCAGGCGAAGCGTTGCGCCAGATGGCTACGGGTCGCGGCATTCGGCACGGCAATCAGCACGGCCTGGTAGCGGGCGATGGCAACCACCATGGCCTCCATCGTCGCCTCGATGCGTTCGAGTAGCGGGGCCCAGTCGCTTTCGGGGCTGGGCCAGGTGAGTTGCACGGCATCCTGGGGATGCCATTCGGGGAGTAGGCGATGGGCCATGGGCGGGTCTCGTGCAGGTCGTCGGGGGCGTGCCGGCGCAATGTAGGTCGTCGCTGGCAATGATGCAATGATCGCGCAAACGCGCGGCGCCGGCGATGCAGCAGATGCCAAAAAACCGTACCATGGGCGCCCGCCGACAAGGAATGTGCCCATGTTCGACCGTCTTCCCTTCCTGATCGGGCTGCGCTACGTGCGCGCCAAGCGTCGCAATCACTTCATCTCCTTTATCTCGCTGACGTCCATGCTGGGCCTCATGCTGGGTGTCGCGGTGCTGATCCTGGTGCTGTCGGTGATGAACGGCTTCGACCACGAGCTGCGAACCCGAATACTGGGCATGGTGCCCCACACCAAGATCGAAGCGCCGGGCGGGCTCACCGACTGGCAGCCGCTGGCCGAGCGGCTCATGGAGCGTGAGCGGGTGATAGGCGCCGCCCCCTATGTCGAGCAGCAGGGCATGTTCTCGGTGGGCGGGCGCAATGAGGGTGCCATGGTCATCGGCATCGAGCCCGAGTGGGAAGGTCGGGTGTCGATCATCGACGAGAACATGCGCCACGGGAGCCTGGACGACCTGGTGCCCGGTGAGTGGAACATCGTGCTTGGTTCGATCCTGGCGCAACGTCTGGGTGTCGGCGTGGGCGATCGGGCGACGCTGCTGGTGCCCGAGGCCTCTATTACACCGGCTGGCGTCTTCCCGCGGCTCAAGCGTTTCACCGTGAGCGGTATCTTCAGCGTCGGTGCGGATTTGGATGCTTCCCTGGCCTATGCCCACATCGATGACATGCAGACTCTGGCAAGGCTGGGTGATGCGGTCGGCGGCCTGCGCCTGGAGCTGGACGATCTCTTCGCCGCCGGCAGCGAGACCCGGGCGATCATCAATGAGCTGGGGGCCGGCTACCGGGGGCTCGACTGGACCTACTCGCATGGCAATCTCTTCCAGGCCATCCAGATGGAGAAGCGCATGATTGCCCTGCTGCTGACGGTGATCATTGCCGTGGCGGCCTTCAACATCGTCTCCACCCTGGTGATGGTGGTGACCGACAAGCGGGCCGATATCGCCATCCTGCGCACCATCGGCGCCACGCCACGCTCGATCATGGGGATCTTCATCGTACAGGGGCTGGCGATCGGCGTGATCGGCATCCTGGTGGGCGTGACCCTGGGTGTGCTGCTGGCCTGGACCGTGTCGGACCTCATCGGCTGGGTGGAGGGTGCCTTCGGTATCCAGTTCCTCGATGCCGGGGTCTACTTCATCAGCAACCTGCCATCCCGGCTGATCTGGAGCGATGTGGGCAACATCGTCTCCGCAGCCTTCGTGCTGACATTCCTCTCCACCCTGTATCCGGCCTGGCGCGCTGCCCGGGTACAACCTGCCGAGGTGCTGCGCTATGAGTGAGTCGGCCAAGACACCTGGAGCTGACACGCCTTCCCGAGCGGGACAGGTGATGCTCGAATGCCGTGACCTGACTCGCGTCTATCGCGAAGGGCCGCGGGACCTCACCGTGCTGGATGGCCTGACGATGCAGGTACTGGCCGGGGAGCGGGTGGCCGTGGTCGGCAGCTCCGGCTCCGGCAAGACGACGCTGCTCAACCTGCTGGGCGGGCTGGACCGTCCGAGCCACGGCGAGGTGCGCATCGCCGGCGAGTCACTGCTGGAGCTCAATGACACCGATCTGGGACGCTTCCGCAATCGTCGGATCGGCTTCGTCTACCAGTTTCACCATCTGCTGGCGGAGTTCACTGCTCTGGAGAATGCCGCTCTGCCGCTGATCGTGCGCGGCCAGCGCAAGCGGGTAGCCGAAGCGCGCGCCCGTCAGCTGCTGGCGCGGGTCGGTATGGCCGAGCGGGCCGACCACAAGCCGGGCGAGCTCTCGGGGGGCGAGCGTCAGCGCGTGGCCATCGCCCGGGCGCTGGTCACCGACCCCAGCCTGGTACTGATGGACGAGCCCACCGGGAACCTGGACCAGACCACGGCGGCGAGTATCCTGGCGCTGATGGACGAACTGGCGAGCAGCGCAGCCTGTGCCTTCGTGATCGTCACCCATGACCCCGCTCTTGCCGCCCATCAGGATCGCATTCTGCGTCTCGATGGCGGTCGACTGGTCGAACGGGCAGATGCCGACTGAATGCCCTTTCCTTCTACGGGCGCCGCTGCCGGCACTAAGACGTCGGTCGCCGAGTGGGTGACCTCAATCCTTCCTTGCAGCCGGCCGTTTTCGCCGGCGTCGGCGTGCCCGTGCCCTCCAGCTGCGAGAGACTTGCCAGCGCCACACCAGACGGATCACCAGGTTGGCCAGCGCCGCGATTCCTATGGCCGCGACCAGGGATCCCAGAGCGAGAGTCGGCAGGATGTCCAACAGCTGTTCGGCTATCCAGCGAGTGGAGATCCGGTCCGGGGTCTGTCTGATCGGCACGTCCAGTAGCCAGGCGCCAAGACGGTAATTGCCGTAGAAGATCAGGGGCATCGTCAGGGGATTGGTGATCCACACCAGGCCGATGGAGAGCGGCAGGTTGCAGCGAACAAGCCAGGCCCCGAAGGCGGCCACCAGCATCTGGAAGGGAATCGGCAGCAGGGCGCTGAACAGCCCCACTGAAAAGGCATTGGCCACGCTACGACGTGTCAGAACCCATAGCATGGGATTGCCGATCAGGTGGCTGACGAAACGCAGGGAGCGCCGTCGCCTTAGGACCTCGGGGCGGGGCAGATAGCGCTGGAGCAGTCGGCGCGGCATTGACGATGGGCTCGCGGCTTCGAAACCCGAGCTATTATCCATAGAAGTCGCGTGTCTCGCCATGATGCCCCTCAACGTGATCGTGCTGTGGGGCTGGCGGGCTGCCATGCTTGCCGTTCAGGGACGACGCTATGCAACTGGGCCTTGCCATCCCCCTGGCACTCGCCGTGCTGGCCGGCGTGTTTGGGGGCCATCTTGCCGTGCCGGGGGCCATCGAGGCTCTTGCGCTCGCTCTGCTGGCCGTGCTGGCCGGGCGTCGTCCGCGTCTCGCGATGGGTCTTGCGGTGGCGGCCCTGGTGGCCTTCCAGCTGCTGATGGTGCGGGCCGGGGAGCTTGCGCCCGGGCTGACCCGACAGGACCTGCGGCTGGAGGGGCGTCTTGTCTCTGTGGCAAGCGACGAGAGGCTGTCGCGGTTGATACTGGAGGTCACCGGGTGTCGCCCCTTGTCAGACACACTGCCCGACTGCCACGACCTCAAGCGGGTTCGGCTTTCCTTCTTCGCGGCCCCGGCCTTGATGCCCGGTGAGCGCTGGCGGCTGACGGTTCGTCTGCGTCCGCCATCGGGCTTCGCCAACCCTGGTACCTTCGACTATCGTGGCTGGTTGTGGCGGGAGGGTATTCAGGCCAACGGCTATGTTCGCCGCGACCCGCCCCCTCACCGTCTTGCCCCTGCCCCTCTTTCCCTGCGCCGTCTGGCACTGACGCATCTCGATGAGCAGGAACTGGCAGAACACCATCGGCGCTGGCTGGCGGCTCTGACCCTGGGGGCCAGCGAGCGACTGGAGCGACGCGACTGGGACCTGCTCAATGCCACTGGCACTACCCACCTGATGGTGATCTCCGGGCTGCATGTGGGGCTGGTGGCCGCCTTCTCGCTATGGCTGGCTCGAGGGCTGGCGCGTCTGATCACCCCGAGGGTCTGGCGCCTGGCGGTCTGGCCCTGGTGGTTGGCGGGGGTGTCGGCGGTGGGATATGCCGGCCTGGCCGGTCTGGAGCCCCCTGCACTGCGCGCCATGATCATGACCCTGGTGGGTCTGTGGGTGGCCAGCGGGCGTCATGCCCCCGGGCCATGGCAGGCGTGGTGGCTGGCTCTGGCGCTGGTGCTGTTGGCCGACCCCTTGTCGGCCTGGCGGCCCGGCCTCTGGCTGTCGTTCGCCGCCGTGGCGCTGCTGATCCTGATCTGGCAGGGCAGGGCGCGTCCCCAAGGGGTAAGCGGCTGGCTCTGGGCCCTGGTCCGCTCCCAACTGCTGTTGGCACCACTGATGGCCGCGGCGGTGCTGTTGGCCTTCGACCGCCTGGCCCCGGCGGCCCCGCTGGTCAATCTGGTCGCCGTCCCCCTGGTCAGCAGTCTGCTGGTGCCGCTGGGGCTGCTCGGCTGGTTAACCGCCTGGCTGCCGCCGCTTTCGGCATTGTGCTGGGCCCTGTTCGGTCTGCTTGTCGACGGGTTGGCATGGCTGCTGGGCCTGGCTGCTATATGGCTGCCCCTCTGGCTGCCGGACCCGTCGCAGGTGGTGCCGCTGGGGCTGGCGCTGGGCCTGGCTGCCCTGCTATGGGCGTTGCCCGGCCTGGTCACGAGCCTGCGATTAGCCGGCACGGTGCTGTTGTTGATGGTGCCGCTGAGTGTCTCCTTCTCGTCGTCTCCGGTGCCTGCCGAGGGGCTGCTGCGGGTCCGGGTCCACGATGTGGGGCAGGGGCAGTTGGTCGAGCTGCGCACAGCCCGCTATCGCGCGCTCTATGACACCGGACCACGCTTCGCTTCCGGCTTCATGCCACTCGGGTCACTGTGGCCACCGGGACAGCGCTTCGACGACGTTATCGTCAGCCATGGTGACCAGGATCATGCTGGCGGACTGCCGGCCCTGCTCGAGCAGCACCGGGTGACGCGCTTCCTGGCACCACCCGGCGAGGCTCTCGACGTGCTGGCCGAGGCCTGCACGGCAGGACGGTCGTGGCGACGCGACGGCGTTAGCTTCCGCATTCTCTGGCCACCGGACGAGACCAGTGAGCTCTCGTCCAATGATCGCTCCTGTGTGCTGCTGGCGAGTGTTGGAGAGCATCACCTGTTGATCACCGGGGATGTGGGGCGTGATGTCGAGCGACGCTTGCTGGGCATGCTTCCTCCGAGGATGACGCTGCTGGTGGCCGGGCACCATGGTAGTGCCACCAGTTCCGGCCTGCCGCTGGTGCGGCGCCTGGCACCGCGGCATGTAGTCTTCAGTGCGGCGCGTGAAAATCCCTTCGGCCACCCGGCAGGCCGTGTCGTGCGCCGATTCCGCGACGTCGGGAGTTGTTTGTGGAGTACCGCCCGAGATGGAGCCGTGACCCTGTGGCTCGGCGAGGTTGGCGATCGAGGTGTTGTTGCCGAGCGGCCGGTCGCTTGGCGGCATGGCGGTGTCGAAGCTGGCTGCCTTGCGTTAGAATCTCCTCACTGACTTCCGGCCTCCGGGCCGTCCATCTCGAGGGGGAACGGCATGGACATGATGGATGCCCTGATCGCCGGCGGCTGGTTGATGGTACCGCTGCTGGGCTGTTCGCTAGTGGCCACGGTGATCATCATCGAACGCCTGTGGACACTGAGAGCTCGCCGCATTGCTCCCTATGGACTGGGACAGGAGGTCTGTCAGCTGGTGGCACGGGGGCAGGTGAATCTCTACTGGCTGGAGGGACACTCCCCCCTAGGTGGTGTGCTGGCGGCCGGGCTGCGCAATGCTCGCCTCGGCCACGAGCAGGTGCGCGCGCGTCTTCATGAGGCGGCCACCGCCGTTATCCACGACATGGAGCGATTCCTGAGCCCCCTGGGAACCATTGCCGCCATCACGCCCCTGATCGGCCTGCTGGGCACCGTGGTGGGCATGATCGAGGTCTTCGCGGTGATCGTCACAGGCGACGGGGCCAGCCGCACCGCCGATCTGGCCGGTGGTATTTCCCGCGCCCTGGTCACCACCGCGGCAGGCCTCACCGTGGCTATCCCGTCGCTGATGTTCCATCGCTATTTCCAGCGCCGGGTCGAGGACATCACGGTGCGTATGGAGGAGCAGGCCGGCCAGGTGGTCGAGTACCTCGCCCACTATCCTGGCGAGCTGGTATTGGCCGAGCGACACGGCGGCGAGTCGCAGCCCGGTCAGCGTAGCGAGGAGCAGCTTGAGGCCGATGGGCGCATCGCGCCGAGGGTTAAGCAGCCGTGAGGTTTCCCCGGCGGCGACGCGAACCGGTGGAGGTCAACCTGACTCCGCTGATCGACGTGGTCTTCCTGCTGCTGATCTTCTTCATGGTCTCAACCACCTTCGAGACTCGTCAGGCGCTGGAACTCGAGCTCCCCGAGAGTCAGAGTGGCCAGGACATGGAGGCATCGCCGGTGACCCTGGTGGTCACAGCCGAGGGTGAATACCGACTGGGGGAGCAGATCCATGACGCCGGCATGCTGGGCGAGGCGCTGGCCGCCGAGGCCGAGCAGGCTCGCGAGCATGGCCTGGTGGTGGAAGCCGATGGTCGTGCCGCTCACGCCGACGTGGTGCGGGTCCTGGACCGTGCCGCTGGCCTGGAGATCCGTCACGTGCGCATCGCCACCACGGCGGTATCAACCCCTCAAGCGGAGATACCGTGATCGAACATTCCGGCTGGATCCTCTACAAGCGTCTGCTGGGCTACGTGAAGCCCTATTGGCGGGCCTTTGCCCTGGCGATATTCGGCTATGCCATCTATGCCGCCTCGAGTACCGCCCTGGCAGAAATGATGAAGCGGCTCATCGATGGTATCCAGAATCCCGATGCCGCCTTCCGGCTCTTCCTGCCGCTGTTCGTGGTGGGCATGTTCGCTGCTCGCGGGCTTGGTACCTTCCTCGGTACTTACTTCATGAGCAGCGTGGCGCGCAACCTGGTTCACGTTCTGCGCTGTGATGTCTTCAATCACATGCTGCATCTGCCGGGTCGTTTCTTCGACGACCACTCCACGGGGCATCTGATTTCGCGTGTCACCTACCATGTCGAGCAGGTCACCGGGGCAGCCACCAAGGCAGTCACTATCCTGCTGCGCGAGGGGTTCTTCGTGATCGGTCTGGTGGCCTACCTGCTGTGGACCAACTGGATGCTGACCCTGCTGTTCCTGGCCGTGACACCGCTGATCGGCGGTGTGGTCAGCTATGCCAGCAAGCGCTTCCGCCGCATTTCACGGCGTATCCAGCGCTCAATGGGTGATGTCACCCATGTGGCCTCCGAGGCGCTTTCCGGCTATCGGGTAGTGCGGACCCACGGGGCGGAAGCATACGAGAAGGCGCGCTTTGCCGAGGCCAGCGAGGTGAACCGCCGCCAGAGCATGAAGGAGGCGTTGACCAAGGCCACCAGCACACCGGTGATCCAGCTGCTGGTGGCGCTATCGCTGGCCTTGCTGGTGTGGCTGGCCATGTCGCCGACCCTGCTGGATGCGATGACGCCCGGCGAGTTCGTGGCCTTCGTTACCGCCGCCGCATTGATGGCCAAGCCGGTCAGGCAGCTCACCGAGATCAACAGCGAGATCCAGAAGGGTATCGCTGCCGCCGGGGAGCTCTTCGGCCTGCTCGAGGAGCCCCCGGAGGACGACGAGGGCACGCGTGACCCTGGTCGTCTCGCCGGCCGGGTGCGCTTCGAAGGGGTGCGCTTTGCCTATGGCGAAAACCAGCCCGAGGTACTCAAGGGCATCGACCTCGAGGTGGCGAGCGGCGAGATGATCGCCATCGTCGGCCGTTCCGGCAGCGGCAAGTCGACCCTGGTGGGTCTTCTACCTCGCTTCTATCAGCCGACCGCGGGGCGAATCCTGATCGATGAGGTGCCGCTGGAGGCGTTCCGCCTGCAACCGCTGCGCCGCCAGATTGCGCTCGTCTCCCAGCAGGTCACCCTGTTCAATGCCAGTATCGCCGACAACATCGCCTATGGTATCGACGATCCCGATCCAGCGGAGATCGAGGCTGCGGCGCGGGCTGCCCATGCCCACGAGTTCATCGAGCGCATGCCCGGGGGTTACGACGCCCTGGTCGGCGAGAATGGCGTGATGCTCTCCGGCGGCCAGCGCCAGCGCCTTGCCATCGCGCGGGCGATCTTCAAGGATGCGCCGCTGCTGGTGCTCGACGAAGCGACGTCGGCACTGGACACCGAGTCGGAGCGCCATATCCAGGCGGCCCTGGAAGAGGTCTGCCGGGGGCGTACTACCTTCGTTATCGCTCACCGTCTCTCGACCATCGAGCGGGCCGACCGTATTCTGGTGCTCGAACAGGGCGAGGTCGTCGAGCAGGGCAGTCATGCCGAACTCCTCGCCCGGGACGGGACCTATGCGGCGCTGCATCGTCTGCAATTCCAGGAGCCTGTCTGATCCATGGCGGGCCGTCTCGGCGAGCGCTGTCTGGCAGCAGCCTATCGCGGCGATGTCTGGCTTGTCGCCCTGCGACCGCTCGAGGCCCTCTATCGCCTGATCGTGAGGCGCCGTGCCGAGGCCTATGCAGCGGGCAGACGGTCCGTCTGGCAGGCGCCGGTGCCGGTGATCGTGGTCGGCAACATCACCCTGGGTGGCACCGGCAAGTCACCGCTGGTGGCCTGGCTGGTACGCTTTCTCGCCGAGCGGGGCTGGTCGCCTGGCATCCTTTCGCGGGGCTACGGGGGTCGCAGCGACCGCTATCCACTCTTGCTGGATGCCGATACGCCAGTGGCCGCCTGTGGCGATGAACCTCGCATGCTGGCAGACCAGACGGGAACGCCGGTAGTGGTCGACCCGAACCGCGTCCGAGGCGCGAGGCGACTGTTGGCGGCGGGGTGCGATATCCTGATAGGCGATGATGGCTTGCAGCACCTGGCGCTGGGGCGTGACCTGGAACTCGCTGTCGTGGATGGCCGGCGTGGTTTCGGCAATGGCCGTTGCCTGCCGGCGGGGCCGCTGCGTGAGCCACTGACGCGTCTCGAGAGTGTGGATGCCGTGGTGATCAACGGCGAGCCGGCCTTCGTCCCGCCGGCCGGCGCACATGGCATGACCCTGGCGCCGTCAGCCTGGCGTCGCCTGGGCGACGGGCGGCGAGTGCCGCCCACGCCACTTCCTTTTTCCGGCCCGGTACATGCCGTGGCCGGGATCGGTCACCCGGCGCGCTTCTTCGCAACCCTGGAAGAGCTGGGCGTGGAATCGATCACCCACGCCTTCGCCGACCACCACCGCTTCACGGCGGCCGACCTGGACTTCGCTGATCAGCGGCCGGTGGTGATGACGGCCAAGGACGCGGTCAAGTGTCGCGGGCTGGCGCCCGTCGACACCTGGGTCCTCGAAGTGGAAGCCTGGCCCGACGCTACCTTCATCGACTGGCTGCAGACGCGGCTGGTATCACTCTCAACCCAATGAAACCCATCCGAGGGGGAGTCATGGACAAGGAACTGCTGGCGATGCTGGTCTGCCCGCTATGCAAGGGCAAATTGAAGTACAACCGCGAGGCCGGTGAACTGGCGTGCCGCTATGATGGTCTCGCCTACCCGATTCGCGACGGCATCCCGGTGATGCTGCCCGAGGAAGCTCGAGCGATGGACGTCGACGAGAAGCTGCACGACTCTCCCGGACGCAGCGGCGAGACTTGAGGGGGTCCCATGCAGGAGTTCATTGCCGTCATCCCGGCACGCTTCGCCTCCTCACGGCTGCCCGGCAAGCCGCTGGCCGAGATCGCCGGCGAGCCCATGGTGGTTCACGTCTGGCGGCGGGCCCGAGAAAGCGCTGCCGCTAGGGTGGTGGTGGCAACCGATGATCGTCGCATCGCCGAGGCACTGACTCCCTTTGGCGCGGAGGTGCTGTTGACCGCCGATGATCATCCCTCGGGAACCGATCGCCTGGCCGAGGTGGCCGAGCGACTGGGTCTGGCCGATGATGCGGTGCTGGTCAATGTCCAGGGTGACGAGCCGCTGATCCCGCCGCTGCTGATCGATCAGGTGGCGGCGCGGCTCTTCGATGACCCCGGTGCCTCCATTGCCACCCTTGCCGAACCGATCAGCGATGTCGAGACGCTCTTCAATCCCAACGCGGTCAAGGTGGTACGTGCGCTCTCCGGTCGGGCCCTGTATTTTTCGCGGGCGCCTGTTCCTTGGGATAGAGAGGCCTGGGACAGGGACGCCTTTGCCCATCGCCCTGACTTGCTCGAGACCGATGCCTGGTTGCGGCACATTGGCCTCTATGCCTATCGGGCGAGCTTCCTTGCCGAGTATCGCGACTGGCCCCCTTCACCGCTGGAGCGCCTGGAGCAGCTCGAGCAGTTGCGTGCCCTGCACCATGGTCATGCCATTCAGGTGGCCCTGTCGCGGGTGCCGCATCCGGCTGGGGTGGACACCGAAGAGGACCTGGCACGAGTCCGCGAGCTGATGCTGCAACCGGGAGATCTGTGATGCGTGTGCTATTCGTCTGTCTGGGCAATATCTGCCGCTCCCCCACCGCCGAGGGCGTGTTCCGCCGCCTGCTCGACGAACGCGGGATGGCCCATCGGGTAGGGGTGGATTCCTGCGGCATCGGCCCATGGCACGTGGGCAAGGCGCCGGACCCACGAGCACGCGAGGCAGCCGCTCGCCGTGGCATCGACCTCTCGGCACTTCGCGCCCGGCAACTCGACGACGACGACTTCCAACGCTTCGACGTGCTGCTGGCCATGGACCATGACAACCTTGCGGCCATCGAGGCACGGCGTCCGCCCCAGAGTCAGGTCCCGGCACGGCTGTTTCTGGAGTATGCCGGCTATCCTGACCGCGCCGTGCCCGACCCCTACTACGGCGGTGATCGGGGCTTCGATGAGGTGCTGGACCTGATCGAGGCGGCCTCCCTGGGCCTGCTGGAGGAGATCGAAACGCGCCTGGAGCCCGGGCCTTGAGCCTGGCGCTTCGAGCCCCTCACGACCTCTCCCTGGCCAACACCCTGGGGCTGCCCTGTCAGGCGCAGCGCTTCATCGCGCCGAAAAGCGTCGGCGATCTGCGCGAGGCGCTGGACCTGGCCCACCACGAGGGTTGGCCGCTGACCCTGCTGGGGGGTGGCAGCAATCTGATCCTGCCGGCATGGCTCCCGGGCCTGGTTGTTCGCCCGGCCATGCGCCACTGGTGGCTGGAGGAGGGGCAGGGTGACTCGGTCCTCGTGCATGCCGAGGCCGCGGTGGTATGGCACGAACTGGT
This sequence comes from Halomonas sp., assembly GCF_034520545.1. Classification (GTDB taxonomy): domain Bacteria; phylum Pseudomonadota; class Gammaproteobacteria; order Pseudomonadales; family Halomonadaceae; genus Halomonas. The sequence goes on along the minus strand of NZ_JAXHNN010000010.1, from coordinate 729,232 downwards.
CATGGCGCTGGCCGCCAAGGGCCTATGGGGCACCGAGAATCTGGCACTGATTCCCGGGCACTGTGGCGCCGCACCGATCCAGAATATCGGCGCCTATGGCGTGGAACTCAGTGATGTCATCGAGGCGTTGCATCTGGTCCATCTCGACGATGGTCGCGAGGCGGTACTCTCGCCTGAGGAGTGTGCCTTCGGCTATCGCGACAGTGTCTTCAAGGGTGTGCTGAACGGACGAGTAGTGATCACCCGTCTGGTGTTGCGCCTGTCGCGCACGCCGAATCCTCGTCTTGGCTACGGCGACTTGTCAGGCCGAGTCGGGCCCCAGCCCTCGGCCCTGGACGTGGCCGAGGCCGTCTGTGCGATCCGCCGCGAGAAATTGCCAGACCCGGCCGTGCTGGGCAATGCCGGCAGCTTCTTCAAGAATCCCGTAGTGGAGGCCGACTTGGCCCGTCGGATAGTGGACGATCATCCGACGATGCCGCACTTCCCCCAGCCCGAGGGTCGGGTCAAGTTGGCGGCCGGCTGGCTGATCGATCAGTGTGGCCTCAAGGGTTGGCGACGGGGGCATTTTGGCGTGCATGAGCGCCAGGCGCTGGTGCTGGTGCATTTCGGTGGAGGAACGGCAGACGAGCTGCTCGACTTCGCCGGTCGGGTGGCCGACACCGTGGGTGAACGTTTCGGTGTGATGCTGGAGCGTGAGCCGCGACTCGCCGAGCCGGATTGATCCTGCCGGGGCCTTTCCGGCCCCGACACGATAGCGCCCGCAGCCATGGCTGCGGGCGCTGTCATTGGTGCAGGGCGAAAGCGGGCGCTCAGCCCTGCTTGCCCTCCTGGGCCTTGGCCTCCTGCTCACGACGGCGAATCTCACGCGGATCGTTGTGAGCGCGGCGACGACGGCGACTGGCGCGAGCCTCCGCCGGGGTCTCTTCGGCCTTGGCTGTCGTCGGCGAGGCCTCGGCTGCCTTCTCCTCCGGCATGGCGTCAGCCTTTGGCTCGGCAGGCTTGTCGTCAGGCTTCTGCTCAGCCTTTGGCGACTCAGTCTCGACAGGCTTCTCTTCTGGCTTCTGCTCGGCCTTTGGCGACTCGGCCTCTACAGGCTTCTCTTCTGGCTTCTGCTCGGCCTTTGGCGACTCGGCCTTGGCAGGTTTTTCTGCCGGCTTCTGTTTGGCCTTCGATGACTCGGCCTTGGGTTCGGCAAGCTTCGCAGACGGCTTCTGTTCGACCTCAGCTTCGGTCTTAGGCTCTGCCTTGGCTAACGTCGCTTCGGGCGTGGCGACTTTTGACTCCGCCTTGGTTTCGGCAGGCTCATCGGTCCCTTTCTGTTCTGCCTTGGGTGCATCCGACTTGGGCTCGGCCTTCGCGTCGGCTGGCTTTTCTTTGGGCTTCTGCTCGGTCTTGGCTTCGACTGGCTTCTGCTCGGACTTGGGTGACTCGGTTTCGGCTTTCACGTCGGCAGGTTTAGCCTCGGCCACTTGGCTGCTTGGCTGCTCGACTGTCTCCGCTGCGGCCTTGGGCTCGGCTGCCTTCTCTGCCGGATTAGTCTCAGCCTTGGGCGCCTCGACCTTGGGTTCTTCCTTCGCCTCTGTATCGGCAGCGGTCGCTTCTGCCTTATCGGCTTGACCACTTGGTTGCTTGGCGGCTTCTGGCTCGGCTTTTGCTTCCTTAGACTTGGCCGCCTGGTCACCCGGCTGTTCGGCTGTTTCGGGCTCGCCCTCTGCGGCTTCTGCTTGAAGGCGCTGCTGCTCCTCTAGTGCCTTCGGGTTGATGGCATGCTTGCGCGTGCGTTGGCGCGGATTGTTGCGAGTGCGCTTGGGCTTGCCGTCATCCACCGGGGCTTCGGCGGCTGCCGGTTTTTCATCACGCTTTTCGCTCGGTTTCTCGGCTGACTTGTCGCTGACTTTCTGGCGGCGTGCGTCGTCACGGGGCTTCTCGTCACGGGGCTTCTCGTTACGGGACTTCTCACCACGGGACTTCTCATCGTCGGGCTTTTGTTCACGGGCCCTGTCATCGCGAGGCTTGTCGTCACGAACCTTCTCATCACGAGATTTTGGCGCTTCCGGCTGGCGCCCGTCGTCAGAACGACCGCCGCGTCCACGGCCGCCACGGTTGCCGCGATTGCCACGGTTTTCGGTGCTTTCCGCTTTGCTCTCACTACGTTCGCTTTCCTGGCGTGACGAACTGCGTTGCTCATCGCTGCGAGGGCGACGCTGGCGGCTATCCCCGCGATCGCCGCGCTCATCATTACGCTGGGCAGGCTTGCGTGCGCCCTGGTCAGCGCGCGACTCGCCTGTGCGGGCGGACGGTTTCTTCTCGGTATTGGCAGGTGCCTCGTCGCTGCCGAGCAGCTTGGACAGGCCCTTGACCAGGCGCCCCAGCACGCCGGCCTGGGGTTCGGGGACCGGTGGGGCGGCCGGTGCCTTAGTTGCCGCCTTGGGCGTCGGCGGGGCTTCAGGCTCCTGCTGCTGCAGGGATGCGGGTGCCGGCTCGTGGTGGATCACCGTCTTCACTGCGGCCTCGGCGCGCTGGACCGGCTTGCCGAAGGCAGCTTCCGGCTCCTGGCCTACCTCGGTGTCGGTGGAGAGCTCGTAGCTGGAAAGGGTCGTGGTACCTTCCTCATCCACGTGATCGTCGCGCAGGCGCTGGACGTCATAGTGGGGCGTGTCCATGTCCGGGTTGGGCAGCATCAAGACGCGCACGCCCTGGCGCCGCTCGATCTCGGCAAGAACGGACCGCTTTTCGTTGAGCAGGTAGGTAGCGACCGGGACCGGCAGAATGGCGCGGATCTGGGCACTGCGCTCCTTCATGGCCTCTTCTTCGATAAGGCGCATGATGGAGAGCGAGATCGAGCGCACGTCGCGGATGGTGCCCTGGCCGTCGCAGCGGGGGCATACCACACCGCTGGTCTCACCCAGCGAGGGGCGCAGACGTTGGCGAGACATCTCCATCAGGCCGAAGCGGGAGATGCGGCCGATCTGTACCCGGGCGCGATCGAGCTTGAGAGCGTCGCGCATGCGGTTCTCGACCTCGCGCTGGTTGCGGGCCGGGCTCATGTCGATGAAATCGATCACCACCAGGCCGCCGATATCGCGCAGACGCAGCTGACGGGCGATCTCGTCGGCTGCCTCCTGGTTGGTCTGTAGCGCGGTCTCCTCGATATCACTGCCGCGGGTGGCACGCGCCGAGTTGATGTCGATGGAGACCAGTGCTTCGGTATGGTCGATGACGATGGAGCCGCCGGAGGGCAGCTTGACCTCACGCTCGTATGCCGTCTCGATCTGCGACTCGATCTGGAAGCGCGAGAAGAGTGGCACCTCGTCGACGTAGAGCTTGATCTTCTGCTGGTAGGAGGGCATCACCTGGCGGATGAAGGCCAGGGCTTCCTGATGGACCTGCTCGCTGTCGATCAGCACCTCACCGATGTCCTGGCGCAGGTAGTCGCGCATGGCGCGGATGATGACGTTGGATTCACGGTAGATCAGGAAGGGCGCCGGGCGCTTGCCGGCCTCTTCGGTGATCGACTCCCAGACCTGGACGAGATAATCCAGGTCCCACTGCAGCTCTTCCGGGGAGCGGCCGATGCCGGCCGTGCGCACGATCAGGCCCATCTTGTCGGGAACGGTCAGCTGGCTCATGGCCTCCTTCAGCTGACTGCGCTCCTCACCCTCGATGCGCCGCGAGATGCCGCCGGCACGGGGGTTGTTGGGCATCAGCACCAGGAAGCGGCCGGCGAGGCTGATGAAAGTGGTCAGGGCCGCGCCCTTGTTGCCGCGCTCCTCCTTGTCCACCTGGACGATGACTTCCTGGCCCTCCTTGAGCACTTCCTTGATACTGGGGCGGCCCGAGGATTCTTTCAGGAAGTAGTCGCGGGATATCTCCTTGAGAGGCAAGAAGCCGTGACGATCGGCGCCGAAGTCGACGAAGGCGGCTTCGAGGGAGGGTTCCACCCGGGTGATCTTGCCGCGGTAGATGTTGGCTTTCTTCTGTTCCCGGGCACCGGACTCGATGTCCAGGTCATAGAGGCGTTGTCCATCGACCAGCGCGACCCGCAGCTCTTCGGGCTGGGTCGCATTGATGAGCATCCGTTTCATGTCGTCTCGCAAGTAGGGACGCGCCGGACGGCGGTCAACGACGGAGGCGAACCGCTGGTTGCTGCGTGCTTGTGCTCAGCGCATGTCGCGGAAGCGGTAGTGCGCCCGGCCGTTCCGGTTCATCCTTGCACGATGGAACCGACACGGCATGATCATGTTGAGTACGGGGCGGAGGCAGGACATGTCTCGGAGGGACGCTGCCCATCCGGCCCTGCAGTCACCGCCAACACCTGGCATTCATCGATTCGCCTACGCCGGCCTCCGGCACGTTGTTGTACGTATCCCCTGGTCTCCGATCGCGCTACAGAGAGCGAAACCGAAGCCGGGCGTGGCGTTGTGTCGCTTACTTCTCGGCGGCGGGACCTCGGATTGGCGAGGAGCGTCGCGGCCTGATCTTTTCGCTCCGGCCTGCGTGTCTGTCGTGCAGGCGCTCTGGCGGGATGTAACAACCCTTTGAAGCGAACCGATAATATAACAGCAAAGGGGGTGGTCAGCAATCGGCGCAGGATGGCCTGCACTGCGGTAGAATGCGCTTTTCAAGCAGGTTTCCAGTGGAGTGGCGGCATGGCCGAAGGGCGCGATGTACAGTGGGTGGAAGTGACCGAAGGCCAGGTCGGACAGCGGGTGGATAATTTCTTGTTGACGCGCATGAAGGGAGCACCCAGGGCGCTCGTCTACCGTATCGTGCGCAAGGGCGAGGTGCGGGTGAACAAGAAGCGAGTCAAGGCCGACACTCGCCTGGCACTGGGCGACCTGGTGCGGATCCCGCCACTGCGCCTCACACCCCGCGAGGCGGTCCGCGAGGTCAGCGACAATCTGCGCAACCTGCTCGCCGGCAGCGTGCTTGTGGAGGGGCGCGACTGGTTGGTGATCAACAAGCCATCGGGTCTCGCCGTGCATGGCGGCAGCGGAGTGAAGATCGGCCTGATCGAGGCGCTGAGACAGGTGCGCGAGGATCTCGACTTTCTGGAGCTTGTTCATCGCCTGGATCGCGACACCTCGGGCTGCCTTCTATTGGCCAAGTCGCGTCCCGCGTTGCTGGCCCTCAACGCCTCGCTCAAGGAACGCCAGATGGACAAGCAGTATCTGGCGCTGGTAGCGGGGCGCTGGCCGGCACGACGCGATTTCGTCAGCGCCCGCCTCGACCGCTTCGAGCTCGCCAACGGCGAGCGACGGGTGCGGGTCGAGGCCGCCGGCAAGGTGGCCCGGACGCGTTTCGCGGTGCGTGAGGCCTTCGAGAAGGTCACGCTGATCGAGGCCGAGCCGGTTACCGGGCGGACCCACCAGATACGCGTGCATGCGGCCCATGCCGGCCATCCGTTGCTCGGCGACGACAAGTATGGCAGCCGCGAGAGCCAGAGGCTTTCCGCCACCCTGGGTCTGTCGCGACTCTTCCTGCATGCCGCAGCCCTGACCTTTCCCGAGCCCAGCAGCGGCCGGCCGGTGAAGATCAAGGCACCATTGCCCGATGAACTCGAGGCGGTGCTGGCTCGCGCCCGCCATTCCCGCTGACACGGAGGCTTCATGCGCTATCGACTGGCCATCTTCGACTGGGATGGCACCCTGATGGACTCCATCGCAAGGATCGTCTCCAGCATGCAGGCAGCGTCTCGCGAAGCCGGCTGGGGCGAGCTGGAGGCGGAGGCCGTTCGCGACATCATCGGCCTCGGGCTACCTGAAGCCATCGCCACCCTCTGCCCCGGCATCGACGCGGAGCGTGCCGAGCTGCTGAAGGCGCGCTATGCCTTCCATTTCGTCGAGGGCGACACTGGCCCCATGCGTTTCTATCCCGGTGTCGAGGCCGGTCTGGCCCGCCTGCGGGGCAGGGCAAACCAGCGCCTGGCCGTGGCCACCGGCAAGAGTCGCCGCGGCCTTGATCGCATATTCCATGAGAGTGGCAGCGGTGGCTGGTTCCATGCCAGCCGCACCGCCGACGAGACGCTCTCCAAGCCACACCCCCGAATGCTCGAGGAGCTCCTCGCCGAACTCGATGTCGAGGTCGGCGAGGCGGTGATGATCGGCGATACCGAATATGACCTCGAGATGGCGCGAGCGCTGGGCATGGACCGGGTTGCGGTGACCTGGGGCGTGCATGACCCGGCGCGTCTCTCCGCCAGCAGGCCGGTGTTCACGGCCGAGGCGGCGAGCGAACTCTTCGACTGGCTGTACGGCTAGCAGACCAAGGAACCGTAAGACCATGAGTGACGACGACAAGCGTGACGATCGCTGGACGAGCGGACCGGAGCTGACCCCGGAACAGGCCCGCCGGCAGCGAGAGGGGCAGCCGACCGACCAAGCGCCACCGCCTGGCGAGGATGCCGAGACCCTGCGTGAGCGCCAACGTCTTGCCCAGCTGGACATGATGGACCGCTGGGTCGGCGGGGTGCTGGCCGAGCAGCGGCGTTCACGGCGCTGGAAGCTGTTCTTCCGCTTCTTCTTTGCGCTGCTGATCCTGGCCTCGCTCTCAACGACGCTTTACGGGCTCTTCGGCGCCCCGGGCAGCGGTGCGGCTGACCGGCCGCATCTTGGCGTCATCGAACTCAAGGGGGTGATCGATAGTGACTCTCCGGCCAGTGCCGAGCGCATCATCGAGGGTCTGGAGCGTGCGTGGGGCGCGGAAAAGGCCGAGGCGGTCGTGCTGCATATCAATAGCCCCGGCGGCAGCCCCGTTCAGTCACAACGTATCTTCGAGGCGGTGATGCGGCTGCGCGAGACCGGTGACAAGCCGGTCCTGGCGGTGATCGAGGATATCGGCGCCAGTGGTGCCTATTATGTGGCCGCGGCGGCTGACGAGATCATCGCCGCACCCGCCAGTCTGGTGGGCTCGATCGGGGTCATCCATGCCGGTTTCGGCTTCGAGGAGGCCATCGGGCGCCTGGGTGTAGAGCGCCGTGTCTTCACGGCCGGCGATAACAAGGCGTTCCTTGATCCTTTTTCCGACATTGCCCCGGCACAGCGCAAGTTCTGGCAGTCGGTGCTCGAGAGCACCCACGAGCAGTTTATCGCAGCAGTGCGCGAGGGACGCGGCGACCGGCTGGCCGACGACGAGCGTCTGTTCAGCGGGTTGATCTGGAGTGGCGAGCAGGCTCTCGAGCTGGGTCTGGTGGACGAGCTCGACAGTCTCGATGGCGTGGCCCGCGCGCGGCTTGGCGAGGCGAGAACGCGCGATTACACGCCACGTCTCGACCCCTTCGAGCGGATCTCTCGCCAGTTCGGGCGGGTGGCCATGGAGTGGCTTGGCCTGCCGCGGGGTGAGTCGCCTATGCGCTACCAGCTCGCCCCTTAAGGGAAGCTGTAAGCTATAAGCTGTAAGAAAACCCCTTGCCGTGAGCCTTGGTGGCGACACCCCGGCTTACGGCTTACGGCTTACGGCTCGCCGAGAGGGTCCAGCCCGGCTTCGCGCAGCATCTCGCAGAGCCGGATCAGCGGCAGGCCGACCAGGGTGTTGGGGTCGTCGCCCTCGAGCTTTTCGAACAGCGTGATGCCCAGTCCCTCCATGCGGAAGCTGCCGGCGCTGTCCAGAGGCCTTTCCCTCTCCACGTAGCGGGCGATCTCGCCCTCGCTCAGGTGGCGGAACACCACGTCATAGGTCTCGTGACAGACCCGATGGTGGCCTTGTTCGGTGTCGAGCAGCGCCAGGCCGGTGAGGAAGCGCACCCGGTGGCCGGAGAAGCGGCTCAGGTTGGCGCGGGCGGTGGCCTCGTCTCCCGGCTTGCCGAGGATCTCGCCGTCGAACAGCGCCACCTGGTCGGAGCCGATGATCAGGTGTGCGGGAAAACGTTCGGCCAGTCGCTCTGCCTTGGCCAGCGCCAGGCGGTGAACCAGGGCCTCGGGTGCCTCGCCCGGGCGTGGCGTTTCGTCGATATCGGGGCTCTCCCAGGCATAGGGGATTTCCAGGCGGTCGAGCAACTGGCGGCGCCAGCGTGAGCCCGAAGCAAGTATCAGGCGGGGCATGGGTATTCTCCGTGCCGTATGAGGGGAAACAGTGAGTCGGTAGCGCAATAATGGCGCCTCGCCGCCATAGTAACCCGAGACGACGACAGCTTTGACAGGGGCAGGGCGAGTGCCTATCATTGCGCGCCTATGTTGACCTCAAGACTCCCTGGCAGGGTCGAGCCTTACAAGCTTGTGGCCCGTGCCGAACACCTGGAAGGCCTGGTGGCGCTCACTGAGATGGCGAGGCTTGCCGAGGAAGTCGGTGCCCAGTCAGGTGATGCTCAGGTATGGATGGATTTCGCCATCGACCCTCAGGGACGGAGGGAGATACGTGGGCATCTCAAGGCCGAGTTGCAGTTGCCGTGTCGGCGCTGTCTCGAGCCCATGGCGCAAGAGGTCGAGAGCTACTTCCGGCTGGGCATGGTCACCAGTGATGCCCTGGCCGCCGAGCTGCCGAGCACCCACGAACCGGTGCTGGTGGAGAACGAACAGCTGAACCTGCTGGCGGTGGTCGAGGATGAGCTCATCCTTAGCCTGCCCCAGGTGGTTTATCATAGCGAGGCCGAGTGCAAGGTGTCGCGCGACCAGCTGAACAGCGGGGAAGCGACCGACGAGTCGGCCAGCACCCCGGCGAGCCCTTTCGATGTGCTGCGGCAGATCAAGGGCAAACTCTGATATATCCTCGTTTCACTCTGGAGTGACAACCCATGGCAGTTCAAAAGAACCGCAAGACCCGTTCCACACGTGGCATGCGTCGCAGTCACGACGCCCTCACCGCACCGACTTTGTCTCAGGACAAGGAAACCGGCACTACCCACCTGCGCCACCATGTGTCTCCGGACGGTTTCTATCGTGGTCGCAAGGTCGTCGAAGTCTGACGCGACGCCATCTCGGTTGCTAGTGGCTGGCCGCTGACGTGCGGATTGCCATCGATGCGATGGGCGGGGACCTTGGTCCCCGTCCGGCCGTCATGGGGTCAGCCGAGGCCGCCTGCGCCGATCCTGATCTCGAGCTGCTCCTGTTTGGCCCCGCTGGACGACTGGAGGACGAGATTGCCCGCCTGCCGCGGCAGCTTGCCGCGGCGGCGTCACGTCTGCAGGTCGGTGATGCGCCCTCGGTCGTCCTGCAGTCCCAGCGCCCCAGTGAGGTGTTGCGTCACGGTAGCGATACCAGCATGGCCCGAATGCTCGACTGCGTCGCCGGCGGGGAAGCCGTGGCCGGGGTTTGTGCTGGCAACACCGGCGCTCTGATGGCTCTGGCGCGGCGTACCTTGGGCACGGTAGCGGGGATTCCTCGGCCGGCTATCAGCACTGCCATTCCCACCCGAGATCTGGGTCGCTGCTACTTGCTTGACCTGGGCGCCAACGTGGAGGCCAGTGCTGAGCGGCTTGTCGACTTCGCCCTTATGGGAGAAGTGATGGCGCGCCATGTGGACGGCCTCGTCGCGCCGCGGGTGGCATTGCTCAATGTCGGTGTCGAGGGCACCAAGGGCACACGCAGCGTGCGCGATGCCGATGCCTGGCTTCGCCGACATCCCGACATCGCCTACCTGGGCTATGTAGAGGGCGATGGTATCTTCAGCGGTGAAGCCGACGTGGTGGTCTGTGACGGTTTCGTCGGCAATGCCGTGCTCAAGGCAAGCGAGGGTCTGGCGCGGCTGCTCGTCGAGCGGGTTCAGGCGACCTTCGAGGCTCACTGGAGCAGTCAGGTGGTGGGCCTGCTCGCCCGTCCGGCATTGCGTCGGCTCAAGGGTGAACTCGATCCGGTGCGCTACAATGGCGCCAGCTTGCTGGGGCTGGACGGGATCGTGATCAAGAGCCACGGCAGCGCCGATGCCACGGGGTTTCGTTATGCGATTCAACGGGCGGTGAATGAGGTGAAGCGTGACCTGCCAAGCCGGTTGGCCGCGGAACTGTACCATCGCCGGTCCCCTGTCGATTCGACCGCCGGCGGTCGAACCGAGAGTGGATCCAGGCCCGACGGGCCGATCATGCCGGACGTGACCGGTATCGACGACAGCCAACAAGCGCAAAGGTGATCGACATGACGCAATCCCTTGCCCTCATCTTTCCCGGGCAGGGCTCCCAGCAGATCGGCATGCTGCGTGAGCTGGCAGAGCGCTACAGCGTGGTGCGCACGACCTTCGAGGAAGCGGCCGATGCCCTTGGCTACGACCTCTGGCAGGTTGTGCAGGAGGGGCCGGCCGAGGCACTCAATGCCACTGCCTGCACGCAGCCGGCGCTGCTTACCGCCAGCGTGGCAGTCTGGCGTGTCTGGCAAGAGCTCGAAGGGCCGCGTCCCGGGGCCATGGCCGGTCATAGCCTGGGCGAATACAGCGCCCTGGTGTGCGCGGGAGCGCTTCCCTTCGCCCAAGGGGTGCGGCTGGTTAAGCTGCGTGGCGAGGCCATGCAAGAGGCCGTCCCTGCCGGCGAGGGTGCCATGGCGGCAATTCTCGGCCTCGATGACGAGGTGGTGGAGCAGGCCTGTGCCCGGGCCGCCGACGGCGACGTGGTCGCTGCCGTCAACTACAATGCCCCGGGACAGGTGGTTATTGCGGGCAGCAAGGCTGCTGTGGAGCGGGCAATTGTCGCCTGTCAGGAAGCCGGCGCCAAGCGCGCGATGCCGCTGCCGGTCTCGGTGCCGTCTCATTGCGATCTGATGCGCCCGGCTGCTGAGCGCCTGGCCGTGGCGATGGATGAAATGGAGCTGCGCTCGCCGCGCTACACGGTGTTCCAGAATGTCGATGCCCAGGCCCATGCGGATGTGGCGACCCTACGTACCCGGCTGATCGAGCAACTCTACCAGCCGGTTCGCTGGACCTCCTGCATCGAGGCGATGACCGGGCAGGGCACCGAGGTGTTCATCGAGTGTGGTCCGGGCAAGGTGCTCACCGGGCTAAACAAGCGAATTGCCCGAGGCAGCAAGGGGCTGGCGGTCAACGACCCGGATAGCCTCTCCGCTGCTCTCGAGCTGGCCAGGCAAGCCGTCGGTCAGTCACCGTCGGCCAATGGCTGATCCATCTCCCGGACCTAGGCGGAAGAGACCATGACAACCGAACGTAGAGTCGCCCTGATTACCGGGGCCAGTCGCGGCATCGGCCGCGCCATCGCTCACGAACTGGGCCGACAGGGGCGTATTGTGATTGGTACGGCCACCACCGATGCCGGTGCCGAGCGCATCGGTGCCGATCTCGCGGAGGCGGGAATCGAAGGGGTCGGGCGCCAGCTGGACGTCACCGACCAGGCCAGCGTCGATGGTCTGGTCAAGGCGGTCACCGAGGAGTTCGGTGCACCGACCATTCTGGTCAACAATGCCGGCATCACACGCGACAATCTTCTGATGCGAATGAAGGAAGACGAGTGGGACTCGGTGATCGACACCAACCTCAAGTCGGTTTATCGCCTCGGCAAGGCTTGCTTGCGCGGCATGACCCGGGCCCGTTTCGGCCGCATCGTCTCGATCAGTTCGGTGGTGGCTACCATGGGCAACATGGGACAGACCAACTATGCTGCCGCCAAGGCGGGCATGGAGGGCTTTACCCGGGCCTTGGCGCGTGAGGTTGCCTCGCGGGCCATTACCGTCAATGCGGTGGCGCCTGGCTTCATTGCCACCGACATGACCCAGTCCCTGCCGGAGGAGCAGCACAAGGCCCTGCTCGGCCAGATTCCGCTCGCCCGGCTCGGTGACCCTGAAGAAATCGCCGCGGTTGTGGGCTTTCTCACCGGCGACATGGCAGGCTACATTACGGGTGAGACCTTGCACGTCAACGGTGGCATGAACATGCGTTGAAGCCTCCGGGGTTAGGCGGTTGCGCCGACCAGGGGGCGTCTATAAACTACTCCGCAGCTTCCGGCTAGCGGATCTGGATCTTTAACGGCTGATTTCCGAACGGCCAATGTGAACGACTGGAGTACGTCATAATGAGCACCATCGAAGAGCGCGTTAAGAAGGTTGTTGCCGAGCGTCTCAACGTCAAGGAAGAAGACATTCAGAACTCCTCTTCCTTCACTGAAGATCTTGGCGCCGATTCCCTGGATACCGTCGAGCTGGTGATGGCGCTCGAAGAGGAGTTCGACACCGAGATTCCCGATGAGGAAGCCGAGAAGATCACCACCGTTCAGGAAGCTATCGACTACGTCAACGCCCATCAGTAAGGTGGCGATCGATACCGCTTGCTGAGGCGTCCGGGGTCCTGGCCCCGTGGAGAGCCGTCCTGCCATGGCAGGACGGCTCTCGTGCTATGCGCGACGCGAACTTGCCGAGCCCGAACAGGTCGGGGAGACTCGGGTATAATGCGTGCAATGACGACTCCCTTGTGGGGTCGTGTCACCAAGGTTGTCTGGAGGGAAGCTGATGGCTCGTAGAAGGGTTGTGGTGACCGGGCTGGGTCTGGTCACGCCGGTGGGGAATGCCGTTGAAGAGAGCTGGGCCAGCATCCTGGCCGGCAAGAGCGGTATCGCGCCCATCGAACACTTCGATGTCAGCGCCTTCAACACGCGCTTCGGCGGGTCGGTGAAGGATTTCGACATCAGTCCGTATCTGAATCCCAAGGAAGCCCGCAAGATGGATCTCTTTATCCAGTACGGGATGGCTGCGGGTGCACAGGCGATACAGGATGCCGGGATCGAGTGTCACGATGGCAACGCCGATCGTATCGGCGTTGCCATCGGCTCGGGGATCGGTGGCCTGCCGATGATCGAGCATAACCACACTGCCCTGCTCAATGGCGGCGCGCGACGCATCTCGCCTTTCTTCGTTCCGGGGTCGATCATCAACATGATCTCCGGCAACCTGGCGATCCAGCACGGCTTCCGTGGCCCCAATATTGCCATCACCACGGCCTGTACCACCGGGACCCACAACATCGGCTACAGTGCCCGCACCATCGCTTACGGCGATGCCGATGTGATGGTCTGCGGTGGCGCTGAGATGGCGACGACGCCGCTGGGTCTGGGCGGCTTCTCGGCAGCTCGGGCGCTCTCCACCCGCAACGAGGATCCGGCCGCGGCGAGTCGGCCCTGGGATCGAGACCGCGACGGCTTCGTGCTCTCCGATGGCGCCGGCGTGATCGTGCTCGAGGAGTACGAACAGGCCAAGGCGCGTGGCGCGACCATCTACGCCGAGCTCACCGGCTTCGGCATGAGCGACGATGCCTACCACATGACGGCGCCCCCGGAAGATGGCCATGGCGCCGCTCGATCCATGCGCAACGCCATCCGCGATGCTGGCATCGATCCCTCGGCCATCGACTACATCAATGCCCACGGCACCTCGACCGCCCACGGCGACCTGGCCGAGAGTCGTGCCGTCGAGAAGGTGATGGGCGAGAGCGCGACGTCGGTGGCCGTCAGCTCCACCAAGTCGATGATCGGCCATCTGCTGGGGGCTGCCGGTGCCGTTGAAGCGGTGTTCAGCGTGTTGGCGATCCGCGACCAGGTGGCGCCGCCGACCATCAACCTGGACAACCCCCAGGAAGGCTGCAGGCTCGACTACGTACCCCATACCGCTCGCGAGATGAAGATCGACGTCAGCCTGTCGAATTCCTTCGGTTTCGGCGGCACCAACGGCACTCTGGTCTTCGCCAGGGTGTGAGGCCTGAGGAGCACCAGGTGGAAGCAGGGGGCTCGACAGACGGCTGGCCACTCGACGACCGCGGTGTCGCTTATGGCGATGGCCTGTTCGAGACCGTGCTGTTGCGTGATGGAGCGCCGCGGCTGTGGGAAGCTCACCTGGCGCGTCTGGCCCGTGGCTGTGAAGTGCTGGGCATCCCCATGCCGGCCGAGCGTCGTCTTGCTGCCCCCCTGGTTGATGCGCCATCGGGTTTTTCGGTGCTCAAGCTGATGCTGACTCGGGGTAGTGGAGGGCGCGGCTATGCTCCTCCCGAGACAGCCCTTCCCCGGCTGCGCTGGCAGTTATCGCCTTTCCTTCCTGACCACGCTCGCTGGACGGTTGGCGTGGGAGTTCGTCACTGTCGCATGCGTCTTGGAATTCAGCCGGTTCTCGCGGGCCTCAAGCATCTCAACCGTCTGGAGAATGTGCTGGCGCGGGGCGAGTGGTCGGATGCTGATACCGCAGAGGGGCTGCTCTGCGACCACGAGGGCCGGCTGGTGGAGGCCACCTGCATGAACCTCTTCTGGCAGCGCGGCGGGCGGCTCGAGACGCCGCGCCTGGCGCGCTGCGGCGTGGCCGGTACGTTGCGTGCAGAGCTGCTCGAGCGCCTTCCCATCGAGGAGGTCGATGTTGTCCCCGATGTGCTGGTCAGCGCCGAGGCGGTCTGGCTCGGCAACTCGGTGCAGGGGCTGTGGCCGGTGGCCCGGCTGGACGCAGCCGGCGGTGAGGTGCTGCAACGCTGGTCCATCGGGGCGGATCATCGTCGCCTGCAGGCGGTGGCTCATGAGCCGCTGGGCTATCCGACACGGTTTGACGATTGAATGACGAGGACGACCGATGGGGCGTGTACTTAAGTTTTTGCTGGTCCTGGCTATCCTGGCGGCCCTGGCGGCCCTGGCGGCGTTTGCCGGGCATCACTATTGGCAGTCGCGACTCGAGGCGCCCATCGTCCTCGATGAAGCGGCCCTGTACGAAGTCCCCGCTGGTGCCGGCTACCATCGGGTGGTGAGCGAACTGGCCGAGCAGGGGATCATTGTCGATGCGTGGGCCTTTCGTCTGCTCACGCGCCTGGAGCCCGAGGCTCTGCCACGCTTGCGTCCCGGGGAGTACCGCCTGGTGCCGGGCATGAGCGGGCGCGAGCTTCTCGCTCTGCTGGGCAGCAACGACGTGGTCAGCTACCCGCTGACCGTTCCCGAGGGCTGGACCTTCCGCCAGATGCGGGAACTGATCGATGCCGCGCCGAAGCTGGCGCATTATACCAAGGGCCTCTCCGACGAGGAGGTCATGGCCCGGCTCGGCCGCGAGGGGCAGCACCCAGAGGGCTGGTTCTTTCCCGATACCTACCGCTATCACAAGGGGCTCAGCGACCTGGAGATCCTGCGCCAGGCCCTGGAACGCATGGAGGCTACCCTCGACGAGGTCTGGGCCGGACGTGACGACGACCTGCCCCTGGAGACACCCTACCAGGCGCTGATCATGGCTTCGCTGATCGAGCGCGAGACCGGCGCGCCCGAGGAGCGCCCCGAGATCGCCGGCGTATTCAAGCGCCGCCTGGAGCGGGGCATGCGGCTGCAGACCGACCCCACCGTGATCTACGGCATGGGCGAGCGCTACGATGGCAACATCACCCGCGCTGATCTGCGCGAGGCCACGCCCTACAATACCTACGTGATTGCGGGCATGCCGCCCACGCCGATCGCCCTGCCCGGTCGGGCCGCCCTGGAGGCGGCAGTGCAGCCGGAGGAAGGCGAAACGCTGTATTTCGTTGCCAAGGGCGACGGGACACATCACTTCTCGCGTACCCTGCGCGAGCACAACAATGCGGTGAACCGGTACATTCGTAATCGCTGAACATCGAGCCGGAGAGCGCATGTCTGACGAGCGGACAATATCCAGAGGACGCTTTATCACCCTGGAAGGTGGGGAGGGAGTGGGCAAATCCACCAACCTGGCGATGGTGGTTGACCACCTTCGGGCTCGCGGCCAAGAGGTAGTGGCGACCCGCGAGCCCGGCGGAACGCCACGTGCCGAGGCAATGCGCCGCCTGCTGCTCGACCCTGCCGGCGAGGAGCCTCTCGATCCGGATGCCGAGCTGCTGCTGGTATTCGCCGCCCGGGCCCAGCATCTGGCTAGAGTTATCCGCCCGGCGCTGGCGCGTGGCGCCTGGGTAGTCTGTGACCGCTTCACCGATGCCACCTATGCCTATCAGGGCGGCGGGCGTGGCATCGAGGCGGCCCGCATCGCCCAGCTCGAAGCCTTCGTCCAGCAGGGCCTCGAGCCCGACCTGACGCTGCTGCTGGACATGCCCATGGCCGAGGCCCAGCGGCGGCTCGACGGGCGCCTCCAGGGGCAGGGCGGCGAGCGTGACCGCTTCGAGCGAGAACGCGGCGCCTTCTTCGAAGCCGTACGCCGGGCTTACCTCGCCCGTGCCGAGGCGGATCCCGGTCGCATGGTGGTGATCGCTGCCGGCGCCGGCCTGGCGGAGGTCCAGGCCGAACTGCTGGCACGGCTGGACGAACGATGGATGGCCTGGACACATGAGTGAGGTCGAGGTCCCCCGCCCATTGCCTTGGCTGCAATCGCGTTGGCAGGAACTGGTGCGCCTGGCCGATAGCGGGCGACTGCCCCATGCGCTGCTGATCTCGGGGGCTCATGGTATCGGCAAGCAGTCGTTGGCCGAGGCCCTGGTGGCAAGGACCCTCTGCGCCTCGCCGGGTGAGGTCGCCTGTGGTCACTGCCATGCCTGCCATATGCTGGCCTCGGGCTACCATCCGGACCTGCTGCGCGTGGCCCCTGAGGAGGGCAAGCGACAGATCCGCATCGGGCCTGTCCGTGAGGTCAATGCCTTTGTCTCCCAGACGGCCCAGCAGGGGGGGTATCGCGTGATCGTGATCTCGCCCGCCGAGGCCATGAACGTGGCGGCCTCCAATGCGCTGCTCAAGGGCCTGGAGGAGCCCGGTTCCCGGACGCTGTTCATCCTGCTCGCCGACATTCCATCGCGTCTGCTGCCCACCATCCGCTCACGCTGCCAGCACTGGAGTCTGGCGATACCGGCCGAGATCGATTGCCGTGGCTGGTTGGCGGAGCGCCTGGGCGGCGAGGAAGAGGTTCACTTCTGGTACCGGGCCGCGGGTGGGCTGCCGTTACGGGCGCTGGAGCTCGCCGAACCGGAATCACGGGCGTTGCGCCATCAGCTCCTCGATACCTTCGAGGCGCTGGTCAGGGGTGCCGAACCGGTGGCCGAGGCGGCCCGCCTGGAGCGTCAGTCCATCGACGCCATCCTGTGGTACGGTATTGCCTGGCTCGAGGACCTGATTCGCCTGGGGCTCTCGGGCGACCCCCGTGAGCTGCGCAACCCCGACCTGCTGGTACTCTATCGCCAGGCGGTCAAGAATGCCCGGGTACGTGACTGGTTCCGCCTGCTGGACTATGCCCGCGAGCAGCGTCGCCTTCTGGCCGAGGGCGGCAACCCCAATCCCCAGTTAGCTCTCGAAGCCTGGCTGGTGCGCTGGTCCACGCTGCTGCGCTCTTGAACCGTTGTGCCCTTGACTGAGGAGGCTTCATGGCCGCACAGAAAGCGCTCTCCCTGACGATTCAGGATGTCTCGACTCTGTTATCGGCCTATATGCCCGTGCTGGAGCGTGGCGGTATCTTCGTGCCCACCCGCGAGCGCTACGAGCTGGGCCAGGAGGTCTTCCTGCTGCTCATGTTGCCGGGCGATACCGAGCGGGTTCCGGTCACCGGCCAGGTGGTCTGGGTCTCGCCCGAGGGCGTGGCCGGGCGACGCGTTCCAGGCATCGGCATCCACTTCAGCGCCGAGGACCAGGCCGTGCGGGATCGCATCGAGACCCTGCTGGCCGGCCAACTCGACAAGGGAGCCCCTACCTATACGCTCTGAGAGCGCCAAGCGCCAAGCGCCAAGCCTCCAATGCCCACTCTTTTACATCGGTTGTGTTCTGAATGTTTGTCGACTCCCACTGCCATCTCGATCGTCTCGCCCCCGAATCTCACGGCGGTGACCTCAGTGCCGCCCTCGATGCCGCTCGCGCCAGGGACGTACGCCAGTTCCTGGCCATCGCCGTGACCCTGGAGGACATGCCGGTCCTTGCCGAAATCTCTCGGGCCCATGATGACGTGGTGATCTCCGCCGGTGTTCATCCGTTGCACCACGTGGCCGAGGAGCCGGGCGTCGGGGAGATCAAGGAGGCAGCCGGCAGCTTCGGCGCCGTGGCCATCGGTGAATGTGGTCTGGACTACCACTATCTCGACAAGGCACCTGACAGCGTGCCTTCCCGGGAGGTGCAGCGAGAGCGGTTCCGGCGCCAGCTGGTTGCCGCAAGCGAACTCGAGTTGCCGGTGATCGTCCATACCCGTGAGGCGCGGGATGACACTCTGGCGCTGATTCGCGAGCATATTGATCCGGCGGTGGGCGGCGTACTGCACTGCTTCACCGAGGATCTGGACATGGCCCGCGAAGCGGTACGCCATGGCTTTTATATCTCGCTGTCCGGCATCGTCACCTTTCGCAACGCAGAATCGCTTCGCAATCTGGCACGACGTCTGCCGCTGGACCGGCTGCTGATCGAGACCGACAGCCCCTACCTGGCGCCGGTACCGCATCGGGGCAAGCCCAACGAGCCGGCCTGGGTAGTCGAGGTGGCCGAGTGCATCGCCGTCGAGCGTGGCATCAGTGTCGAGGAAGTCGCGGCCCAGACCACGGCCAACTTCTACCGGCTGTTCCGCGCCGCTGCGCCCGAAGCGCCGGCGGACGTGCGCGAGGCTCTGCGCTCCGCCGGGCTGGTCTAGACTCGAAGGATGCATCCCTCGGAGGGCCGTATCATGCAACTCGATCCACTGCTGGCCCAGATCGATCCCGACGGCGAAGTCCCGCCCGTGGATCGCTGGCATCCCGAACAACAGGGGGAGATGGATCTCACCATCGCCGCTGACGGGCGCTGGATACATGAGGGTGCGCCCATTACCCGGCCGCGGTTGGTGCGGCTGCTCTCGACCATCCTGCGCCGCGAACCGGATGGCGACTACGTGCTGGTGACGCCGGTCGAGAGCCAGCGTATTCGGGTCGAGGATCGGCCCTTCCTGGTGGTGGATGCCGATCGTGAGGAAGACGGCCAGTGGTGGCTGACCACCAATGTCGGCGACCGCCTGGCGCTTGGCGAGGCCCATCGGTTGATGCTCAGCGAGACCCCGGCCGGCGAGACGGTGCCGGAGGTCCCCGTGCGCTTCGGGCTCTCTGCGCGGCTGGGGCGCAACGTCTACTACCGCCTGGTGGAGCAGGCCGAGACGCGCGAGCTTGAAGAAGGCGTCCTCGAGCTGGGCCTGACCAGCGAGGGCATCTGGCAGCCTTTGGGGCGGCTTGATGCGGACTCGCGGCGAGATGGCGAGACGCCATGTCGCTGATCCGTCAGTTGACTTCCGAGCAGCGCGCCGTGGTCGCTCACGAACGGGGGCACGCGCGAGTCGCGGCGGTAGCCGGCGCCGGCAAGACCACGACCATGGTCGCCCGGGTGCTGCATCTGCTTGCACGGGGCGTCCCTCCGGCACGGATTCTGGTACTGATGTTCAACCGTTCGGCTCGGGAAGACTTCCAGGCCCGCCTCGCCGAGATGGCGCCAGCCGGTCAGGCGCTGCCCGACGTGCGTACCTTCCACTCCCTAGGCCACCGGCTGACCGGTAGCCTGACCCGCTGGGGAGTGCTCGCGCCGCGCCAGCTGCTGACGGCCGATTGGCAGCTCGAGCGACTGCTGCGTCAGGCTACGCTGGCTGCCCTGGGCGAGGTACCCGAGGCGCGCGAGTCGGCACTCGAGGCAGAGCGCCTCGAGGCGCTGGCCCACTTCTGCGGGCTGGTAAAGGCCGAGATGGCCTCGCCTGCCGAGCTCCACCGCCAGCTCGACTTCGGCGAGGAGACCGGCCACTTCGTGCCAGCCTTCGAGCATGCCGAACGGCTGCTTGCCGACCAGGGTCTGATGACCTTCGCCGATCTGCTCTATCGTCCGCTGCTGGCCCTGGAGGCGGATGCCGGGCTGCGTGGCCGGGTTCAGGGTTTCCTCGATCACGTGGTCATCGACGAGTACCAGGACATCAACACCGCGCAGCAGCGGCTGCTGGCGCTGCTCGCCGGACGCGATGCCGAGGTCATGGCGGTGGGCGATGCCAACCAGTGCATCTACGAGTGGCGGGGGGCGCACCCCGACACCATGCTGGAGAATTTCACCGCCACCTTCGGAGCGGCCCGCGACTATCCGCTCTCGACCACCTTCCGGCATGGCCACGCACTGGCACTCTCCGCCAACCATGCCATTGCCGCCAATCGTCGGCGTCCCGACCAGCTCTGCCTGGCGGCGCCGGGCAATCCCGCAACCCGCCTGGCCGTGGGGCAGGGCAGCCAGGGGCTGCTGGTCGAACTCGACGGCTGGCGTCGCCGGTCTCGCGGGCTGGATGAGGCCTGTCTGCTGGTACGCAGCTGGGCGCTGTCGGTGCCGTTGCAGTTGGCACTGCTCCGTGAGGGTATCCCCTTCCGCCTGGCCCGGGAGGATCGCTTCGTCTTCCGCCTGCCGCTTGTCGAAGCCCTTGCCGGATATCTGCGCGTCGCCGTCGAGCCTCACCGGCTCAAAGATCCAGGGCACCTGGCGATGCTGCTGTCCCAGCCCACTCCCTTCGTGGCCCGGGAGCGGATTCGTGCACTGGCCAACCGGCTGGCCGAGACTCAACGCTGGCCGGAGCGTCACGACCCGCTGCTCGATGGCTTGAAGCCCCATCAACAGCGGACTCTCAAGAAGCGTTGGGCACTGCTTTGTGAACTGCCTCGGCGGTCGTCCTGGCCGCCCGCGCGACTGCTCGAACACGTGGTAGAGGCCGTGGAGGCCGAAAAGGTGCTCAAGCGTGCCGCCGCCCGTCGTGACAAAGGCGAGGAAGATGTGCGCCTGCTCGACGTGCTGATCGAGCAGGCCGGCGAATTGGGCAACGATACCGTGGCCTTCATCGAACTGCTGTCGCGGCCGGTGGAGAACCGTGAAGACGGGGTGTTGATCAGCACGGTGCATGGTGCCAAGGGTCTGGAGTGGCCGCTGGTCCTGCTCGCGGGGACCAACGAGGAGGACTTTCCTCATTACACCCGCGACAACCCCCTGACTCCGGCACGTCTGGAAGAGGAGCGGAGGCTCTTCTACGTGGCCATCACCCGAGCGCGAGAGCGACTGGTGCTGCTTCATGACGGCGGTGACCATCGGCCCAGCCGCTTCATCGCCGAAACCGCCTGGGAGGATGGCCAACGGGTGGCCCACCGGCTTGACGGGACGCAAGCGGGCGAGGTGTGCGAGGCTGAAAGCCCTCTGGCAGTCGCTGATCCCGAGCTTGTGCGGCGATATCTGGCCGCGCTGGGCCACGCGTTACCGGTGGTGGGGGTTCCGACCGCCCAGGACGCACCCTCCGAGTCTCGGGCAGAGGATTTCCGGGTCGGCCAGGCCGTGCGACATGCAGTATTTGGCGAAGGCCAGATCAGCGTGGTGGAGGGCGACCCCGCCAACCCGGTGATCGAGGTCAGCTTCCATCACGCCGGGCGGCGACGCCTGATCGCCTGTCTAGCCCCCATCGAACTGCTTGAGGGAGTCGACGCATGACACACCCGCTGATCACGGCCACCGCGTTGGCCGATGCCCTGGAAGGTGCCTATCCGCCCCGGGTCCTGGATTGTCGCGCCCGGTTGGGTGAGCCCGATGCGGGCCGCCGGCTGTGGTGGGAGGCCCACCTGCCGGGCAGTTACCACCTCGACCTGGATTGGGATCTGGCCGGGTCCCCAGGGCAGGGCGGACGGCATCCGCTGCCGACGCCAGCGGCCTTCACGGCGGTGGTCCAGGGCCTGGGTATCACGCCGGAACAGCCGGTGGTGGTCTATGACGACATGGGTGGCCAACTCGCAGCAGCGCGGGCCTGGTGGATGCTCGCCTGCTGGGCGGGTCATCCCGACGTGCGTGTCTTGGATGGTGGCCTCAAGGCCTGGCTGGCGGCGGGTGGCGAGCTGCAGGAGGACGGTGACCCCGAGGCCTTGCCAGCAGGCTCCGACTGGCAACCGGTCTACCGTGACCAGAGCCATATTTCGATTGACGAGGTGCTGGCGGACTCCGCGCTCAAGGTCGATGCCCGATCCAGAGAGCGCTTCCGAGGCGAGTCAGAGCCCATCGATCCGGTTGCGGGCCATATCCCCGATGCCGTGTGCCGCCCCAGTGCCGACAACCTCGCCGGTGACGGTCACTTCAAGTCTGCCGAGGAACTGGCGTCCGAGTTGCCCGAGGCCGAATCGCTGATCGCCTACTGCGGCTCCGGGGTCACCGCTTGCCACACCATCCTTGCCTATGCGGTAGCCGGACGACCCCTGCCGAGGCTCTACCCCGGCTCCTGGAGCGAGTGGATCCGCGATCCCTCTCGGCCGGTGGCGACCGGTGACTGACCCCGGGTTACGCCCGGAGCTGCAAGCCATGAAAAACGAGCTACAAGGAAACTCCTTGTAGCTCGCAGCGAGGGGGCATCCTGTCTTGCTCCTTGCTCCTCACATATTGGGATAGTTCGGCCCGCCGCCGCCTTCCGGCGCCACCCAGGTGATGTTCTGGGCCGGATCCTTGATGTCGCAGGTCTTGCAGTGCACACAGTTCTGGAAGTTGATCTGGAACTGCGGCTTGCCATCGTCACCCTCGATGACCTCGTAGACCGCGGCCGGACAGTAACGCTGTGCCGGCTCGTCGAACTCGGGCAGGTTGTCGCGGATCGGCACCCCCGGGTCAGTCAGTTTCAGGTGGCACGGCTGATCCTCCTCATGGTTGGTGTTCGACAGGAACACCGAGGAGAGCTTGTCGAAGGAGAGCTTGCCGTCCGGCTTCGGGTAGTCGATCTTCTCGCACTCCTTGGCCGGCTTGAGCGTGGCATGGTCCGGGGTGGTGTCGTGGAGGTTGGGCAGCTTGCCGCCGAGCAGCTGGTTGGCGAAGTTGTAGGCGCCGCCGCCCACGGTGCCGTACTTGTGGAGCGCCGGGCCGAAGCTGGCGCTCGCCTTGAGCTCGGCGTAGGCCCAGCTGGCCTCCCACTTCTCAGTGAAGGCGGTCAGCTCCTTGCCGCCCTCCGCCGCTTCTTCACCACCGTTCAGCGCCTCGAAGACGCTCTCCGCAGCCACCAGGCCGGACTTCATGGCGGTGTGCAGGCCCTTGATCTTGGCGAAGTTGAGCGTGCCGGCATCGCAGCCGATCAGCAGGCCACCGGGGAAGGTCATCTTCGGCAGGCAGTTCAAGCCTCCCTTGGTGATGGCACGGGCGCCGTAGGCAACGCGCTTGCCATTGTCCAGATGCTGCTTGAGCACCGGGTGGTGCTTCATGCGCTGGAACTCGTCGAAGGGCGACAGCCAGGGGTTCTGGTAGGAGAGGTCCATGATCAGGCCGACCACCACCTGCTGGTCCTCGGCGTGATAGAGGAACCAGCCGCCGTGGGTCTGCTTGTCCAGCGGCCAGCCGGAGCCGTGCAGCACCAGGCCGGGCTCATGCTGCTCGGCGGGAATGTCCCACAGCTCCTTGAGGCCGATGCCATAGTGCTGCGGGTCCGTGTCCGCGTCGAGGCGGTACTCCTGGATCAGGCGCTTGCCCAGATGGCCGCGGGCGCCCTCGGCGAACAGGGTGTACTTGGCCCGCAGCTCCATGCCCGGCATGTAGCTGTCCTTGGGCTGGCCGTCGGCGCCCACCCCCATATCGCCGATCAGGATGCCCTTGACCACCCCGTCTTCAATGATCGTCTCCTGAGCGGCGAAGCCGGGGAAGATCTCCACGCCCAGCGCCTCGGCCTGCTCGGCCAGCCAGCGGCAGAGGTTGCCGGCGCTGATCACATAGCGAGGCATGTCACCACCGGTGTTATGCATGGACGGCGGCACCAGGGCATTGGGCAGCTTTTGGCCCTTCTCGGCATCCTTGAGGAGGTAGACCTCATCGCGGGTTGCCGGCGTGGTCAGCGGGGCGCCGCGCGCCTCCCAGTCGGGAAACAGCTCGTCCAGGGCCCGGGGTTCGAAGATCGCCCCGGAGAGGATATGCGCACCCACCTCGGAGCCCTTCTCCACCACGCACACGGTAAGCTCCTGGTCGGCCTCGTTCGCCTGCTGCATCAGGCGGCAGGCCGCCGAGAGCCCCGCAGGCCCGGCGCCGACGATGACCACATCGAAACTCCATGGATTCGCGTTCCACCTGCTCTTCCACCTCGGTCTCTCCTCGCTGATGCCCGACGTCGGTCGCGTGCGATGTCGTACCGACGTACCGGAAAGATTGCTCACAAACGGTCGCTTGCTTCTAGCCATGGCTTCATGATAGGCATAATACGTCAATGGGTCACCCCCTGCATGTGCAGTGCGCATGTGCTGGCATGCGCCCAGCTGCCGGGATTGTCGATCATGCGCGGCTTGCGCACATTGAGCAGCGCTGCTGCGCGATCAAGCTTGCATGAGACGCGGACGCAGTCGGTTCCAGCAGGCGTTTGACACTCGGTGACCGTTCCCAAGATCGATCCAGTGAACCAAGCGAGGACACTATGAAGGTACTCGTCGCGGTCAAACGCGTCGTCGACTATAACGTCAAGATCCGGGTCAAGCCGGATAACTCTGATGTCGACCTCACCAACGTCAAGATGGCCATGAACCCCTTCTGCGAGATCGCCGTGGAAGAGGCGGTGCGCTTGAAGGAGAAAGGCGTGGCCACCGAGATCGTCGCCGTCACCGTGGGCCCCAAGGCCGCCCAGGAGCAGCTGCGCACCGCGCTGGCGCTGGGTGCCGACCGCGGCATTCACGTGCAGACCGACGAGCGCGTCGAGTCACTGGGTGCTGCCAAGGCGCTGGCCAAGCTGGTCGAGGAAGAGCAGCCCGGCCTGGTGATACTGGGCAAGCAGGCCATCGATACCGACAACAACCAGACCGGCCAGATGCTCGCCGCCCTGACCGGCCTGCCGCAGGGCACCTTCGCCTCGGAGGTCGTCATCGAGAACGACAAGCTCCAGGTGACCCGCGAGATCGACGGCGGCCTGCAGACCCTCGAGCTCTCGCTCCCCGCCATCGTCACCACCGACCTGCGCCTCAACGAGCCGCGCTACGCCAAGCTGCCCGACATCATGAAGGCCAAGAAGAAGCCGATGGACGTCAAGAGCCCGGCGGATCTCGGCATCGAGGTGGCCTCCAAGGTCAAGCTGCTCAAGGTCGAACCGCCGGCCGAGCGCAAGGGCGGCGTCAAGGTGGGCTCGGTGGACGAGCTGATCGACAAACTCAAGAACGAAGCCAAAGGTGCTTTGAATGGAGCTGATCTCATGGCATTGTACTTGCCGAACATCGACGACGGCGACCTCGCCGGCGCCACCGCTCACGTGGTCGTCGGCCGCGGCCAAGCAGACATCGGCGGCGATATCGACGTGCTGGTCGCCGGCGAAGGCGTTGGCGACATCGCCGAGGCCGCCGCCAAGCTCGACGGTGTCAACAAGGTGCGGGTGGCCGACAATGCCGCCTACGCCCACCTGCTCGCCGAGCCCACCGCCGCGTTGATCAGTGAACTGGCCGGCGACTACAGCCACGTGCTGGCCGCGGCCTCCACCAACGGCAAGAACGTCATGCCCCGGGTCGCCGCCCTCAAGGACGTGGCGCAGCTCTCCGAGATCATCGCCGTGGAGTCCGCCGACACCTTTGCGCGCCCCATCTACGCCGGCAACGCCATCGCCACCGTACAGAGCGAGGACGCGCTCAAGGTGATCACCGTGCGCACCACCGGCTTCGACGCGGTCGGTGAGGGCGGCAGCGCCACCATCGAGGCGGTCGACTTCGTCGCCGACAACAGCCAGTCCACCTTCCTCAAGGAGGAGCTGGCCCAGTCCGACCGTCCCGAGCTGGCCGCGGCCAAGGTGGTGGTCTCCGGCGGGCGCGGCATGGGCAACGGCGACAACTTCAAGTTGCTCGACGGCATCGCCGACAAGCTCGGAGCGGCCATCGGCGCCTCGCGTGCCGCGGTGGACGCCGGCTTCGTACCCAACGACATGCAGGTCGGCCAGACCGGCAAGATCGTTGCGCCAGATCTTTACATTGCCGTGGGCATCTCCGGGGCCATCCAGCACCTGGCCGGCATGAAGGACTCCAAGGTGATCGTCGCCATCAACAAGGACGAGGAGGCGCCGATCTTCCAAGTCGCTGATTATGGGTTGGTCGGCGACCTGTTCGACGTGCTGCCGGAGCTCGAGCAGAAGCTGTGATGAAGATCGGGATCTTCCAGGTCGCGCTCTCGACAGTCAGTGGCCTGGTCGGAGACCTGTTCGACGTGCTGCCGGAACTCGAGCAGAAGCTGTAGAGAAGCTCGGGATCTTCCAGGTCGCGCTGCCCATGACCGGCGGCCTGGTAGAAGACCTGCCAGGTGAGTTACCCACATGGGTTAAGCGCGTCAGGCATCGTCTGCCATGGCATCGCGTCGCGCCGGGGTTGAAAACCCTCGATGGCGTCCCGACATGCTATGGTGAGGATGATCGTTCACGAAAAAAGGAGAACGCACAATGGCACATACGCTTCCCGACCTCCCCTATGCCTACGATGCTCTGGAACCGCATATCGATGCGTTGACCATGGAAATCCACCATTCCAAGCACCATCAGACCTACGTCAATAACCTCAACGGTGCCTTGGAAGGTACTGGTCTGGAGGATGTTCCGGTAGATGAGTTGCTCGCGAATCTGGATCGTGTGCCCGATGACAAGCGTCAGGCCGTGATCAACAACGCTGGTGGGCATTCCAATCACAGCATGTTCTGGCAGATGATGTCTCCCAATGGCGGCGGCAAGCCCCAAGGTAAGGTGGCTTCCGCTATCGACAGCGAACTCGGCGGTTACGAAGCTTTCCAGGAAGCCCTGACCAAGGCTGGCCTGGGCCGTTTCGGCAGTGGTTGGGCATGGCTCAGCGTCAAGCCCGATGGCAAACTAGTCGTTGAGAACACCCTCAACCAAGACAGCCCGATCAGTCACGGTCACACCCCGATTTTGGGTGTCGACGTGTGGGAACATGCCTATTATCTCAAGTATCAGAACAAGCGTCCGGACTACTTGAAGGCCTTCTTTAATGTGATCAACTGGGAAGACGTCGAGAGCCGCTATCGTAACGCGACAGCCTGACGCTAGACCTTTTCCCGCCAGAAAAACCGCACCCTAGAGGGTGCGGTTTTTCTGTGTAGAGTACCTGCTTGTAGGCTACCTGTTTGCGGGGCAATATGATGCATTGATAATCGTTCGTATTAGTGGCATGGTGGGCGCCCTGCCCGGGACCACGACGGAGAGCCATGGTGAGGACCTTTCGCTTACAACTGCCCGCCGGCATTGCCCTCGGACTGCTGTCCCTCGGCCTGCTCCAGGCGCAGGAGCCACTGGTCGAGGAGGCCAGCCAGGCCCAGCGCAGCCAGGCCGAACTCCAGGCGCGCATCGATGCGGCCGACGCTGAGAGCCGCGAGATGTTGGCCGAACTGCGTCGCCTGGAGAACGAGACTCATCGCCTGGCGACGCGCAGCGACGCATTGGCACCGCGTCTCGATCGCCAGGCTGAGCAGTTGGCCAGCCGCGAGTCGGCCCTGGATACCCTGGTCGAGACCCGTAGGGTGCTCCCCGCGTTGGAGCAGGCGCTGGTTTCGCGACTGCAGGCCTGGGTCGAACGTGACCTGCCGTTCCTGAAGGAGGAGCGTCTGGCCCGCGCCGAGGGTCTCGAGGCCGGCTTCGACGACCCCGACGCCTCGGCCGCCGATCGTCTGGACCGTATCCTTTCCGCCTGGCGCACCGAGCTCGACTATGGCCGGGAACTCGACGCCTGGCGCGGCATCCTGAATGAAGGGAATGACGAGGGCGCCCGCCGCGAGGTGGACTTCCTGCGCCTGGGCCGGGTGGGCCTCTATTATCTGACCCCCGACGGGCGCGAGGGTGGCGTCTGGCTTGCCGACGAGCAGCGCTGGCAGGTGCTCGACGAGGCCGGGCGTGCCGAGCTGCGCCTAGGCCTGCGCATCGCCCGTGACCAGCGGGCCCCGGAACTGTTGACTCTGCCGGTCTCCCGGCCGCTCGAGCGGACAGATACCACCACCGACGCGGAGGCGAGTTCATGACTCATCCCTGGACGCGTGTTGCGCGTCGCGCCATGGCAGGGCTTGTGATGGGTGTGCTGACGGTCACCGTCTTGCCCGCCCATGCCCAGTCTGACCCCTTGACCACCCTGCGCGCCGAACGCGAGGCGGCCGAGGCCCGCGATGCGGCGCGCCTGGCCGAGCTCGTCGAGGATCGAGAGGCCCTGCGGGCGACCCTGGAGGAGGCCCGCGAGGCCAATGCCGAGGCCGAGGCGCGCCTCGCGGAGCTGGAGGAACAACAAGCGCAACAGCAGGCCCTGCGCGAGACCCTCGATGCCCGGCAAGCCGAGCAGGGAGATGAGCTTTCGGCGGTGCTGGAGACCATCGCACGCCACAGCGGCGAGCTGCGTGACGCCCTGGCGGAGACCTGGATCACGCTGGGCGGCGCCGAGTTGCCGCCGCGCCTCGACGATGCCGAGGTGCTGCGGCCCGAGTATCTGGAAGGGCTCGGCGATGCCCTGATGGCGCTGACCGCGGAGACCGGCCGGGTGGTCGCCTTCGACGCGCCCGTGGCCGGCGGCGACGGTGAGGTCAGCGCCCGTGAGGTGGTGCGCCTGGGCGACCTGGTCACCTTCAGCGAAGGCCAGCTGCTAGAGCACGGTGCCGAGGAGGGCGTGCTCTCCACGGCGGCGCGCACCCCGGCGGAGGTGGCGGAGCTGCTCGCGGCCTTCCAGGCCGGGGAGGGCGAACGCCTGGCTCTGGATCCCACCTGGGGCGAGGTCATCGATGCCCTGGCCCAGCGCCCCAGCCTGGTGGAGCGCTTTTACCAGGGGGGCGCCGTGGGCTATGTGGTGGTGGGACTGGGCGCCATCGGCCTGCTGGTGGCGCTGCTGCAGTACGCCTACTTGCTGAAGGTGAGTGTGGCGATGCGTCGCCAGTTGCGAGACCTCAGCCGGCTGCGCGAGGACAACCCCCTGGGCCGCGTGCTGATGCGCTTCCGGGCGCTCGCCGAGGACCCGGTGCCCGAGGCGCTGGAGGCGCGCCTCGACGAGGCGGTACTGGCCGAGCTGCCCAGGCTCGAGCGCGGCCAGCCACTGGTCAAGCTGCTCGCCGCCGTGGCGCCCTTGCTGGGCCTGCTGGGCACGGTCACCGGCATGATCGTCACCTTCCAGGCCATCACGGTGTTCGGCACCGGCGACCCCCAACTGATGGCCGGCGGCATCAGCCAGGCGCTGGTCACCACCGTGCTGGGCCTGATCACCGCGGTGCCGCTGCTGTTCGCCCACACCGCCCTGGCGGGGCGCAGCCGCCACCTGGCCGGGGTGATGGAGGGCCAGGCCAGCGCGGCCCTCGCCGAGAGCCTCGAGCAGCGCCAGGCCACCCCGACACTAGCCGGGAGCGAGCGCCGTGCTACCGCTCTGGCTTGAGCCCCTGGCGCGGCTGGTCGATGCCGGCGGGGCCATCCTGGTGGGCATCGCCCTGGTGGCGGCGCTGCTGTTCAGCCTGGCGCTGGAGCGCTTACTGTTCTTCCGACTCACCTATCGCCGCGCCCGACGCGCCCTCATCGCGCGCTGGACGGCCCGCCATGACCACCTCAGCTGGAGCGCCCTGACCCTGCGCGAGGTGTGGGCCCGGGAGCTGATCGCCCGCCTGCGGCGCCCGCTGCCCTGGCTGAAGCTGCTGGTGGGGCTCTGCCCGCTGCTCGGCCTGCTGGGCACCGTCACCGGCATGATCGCCGTCTTCGACAGCCTGGCGCTGAGCGACACCGGTCAGGCCCGCGCCATGGCCGACGGCGTGGCGCGCGCCACCCTGCCCACCCTGGCCGGCATGGCCGTGGCGGTGGTGGGCCTGCTGTTCACCAGCCGACTGGAACAGATCATCCGGCGCGAGGACCAGCGGTTGCATGATCGCCTGGCCCGCGCCGTGGAGGATTCCCATGCGTAGACGCCGCAGCCTGGCCGCCGAGGGAGACGATACCGGGGAGATCAACCTGACCCCGATGCTGGACGTGGTCTTCATCATGCTGATCTTCTTCATCGTCACCACCAGCTTCATCAAGGAGAGCGGCGTGGAGATCGAGCGGCCCGAGTCCAGTGCCGCCAGTCCCCAGCCCGATGCCCAGCTAATGGTGGCGATTACCCCGGAGGGCGCCGTCTGGGTGGACGGCCAGCCGGTGGATGCCCACCGCGTCGGCGACGCGGTCGCCGCACTGGTCAGCGGCGATGGCGGGGTGGTGATCCAGGCCGATCGTGAGGCAACCACCGGCCTGCTGATCGAGGTCATGGACCGCATTCGCGAGGCCGGCGTGGAGCAGGTCGCGGTGGCCGCGACCCGGGGCGCGCCATGAGCCGGGTGCCCGTTTCCGTCCTGGCTGGCGTGACCCTGGCACTGCTGCTGTTCTGGCTGCTGGCGCTGTTGGTGTCGCCGCCCGAGCCGGAGATCGAAGTGCTGGAGATGAGCATACCGCTGACCAGCGTCGAGGCGCCCCGATCTGAACAAGAGCCCGAGCCTGAACCCGAGGCGGCCGAGCCGGTAGCCGAGGTCGCCCCGCCGGAACCGGTGACGCCGCCTCCGATGCCGGAGCTCGTACTGGCGTCGCAGAGTCCCATCGCGTTGCCCGAGCCGGAGCTGCCGCCGGAAGAGTCCGAGCCGCTGGAGCTTGACATCACTCTGCCGGAGCTCAGCGAGGTTCAGCCCGAGCCCGAGCCGGAGCCGAAACCGACGCCTGAACCGGAACCGGAGCCAGCACCACAATCCGAACCCGTGCCATCCCCCGAACCTCGGCCGGAGTCGCCTGCCCCTCCGGCGGCCGAGTCGTCGACGGAGCCTGCCGAGGCCTCCCTCCAGGACGCCAGCGCCAAGCCCGTCAGCAACCAGCCGGTGGACGTGGGCCGGGTCGCGCCGACCGAGCGGGTGCCGCCTGAGTACCCGGCGCGGGCCCAGCGTCGTGGCCTGGAGGGCCATGTGGAGCTGGAATTCGTGATCGGAGCCGACGGTCGAGTCGACCCCTCGAGCATCCGCGTGACCTCCGCCCGGCCGCGCAACGTCTTCGACGATGCCGCCCGTCAGGCGGTGGCGCGCTGGCGCTTCGAGCCCTCGAGCGGGTTGCGTCGGGCCCAGCAGCGCCTGGAATTTCAGCTGAGATAGCGGGCCAAGGAGAGTGTCCATGTCGCATTTTCGTCATTTCGCCCTGGCCGCCGCCGGTTGGCTTCTCGTGGCTCCCACGGCCTCGGCGGCGCCGGCGTTGCCGGGCGCCTTCATCGCCGACCTGGAGCGCCTGCAGAAGCGGCTCGCGGCCGGCGAGACCGAGGCGGTAAGCCAGCGGACGGTTTACCAGGCCGAACGCCTTGCGGGGGGCAATGCCGCCGACCGCTGGGCGCGGGCCCTCTACCTGCAATTGGCCGCAGGCGCCGCGGTGCGCTCCAACGACCCGGCGGCGGCCGCGGCGCATCTTCGCGCGGCCCGCGAGACGCCTGGGGTGGAGGCCGCCCAGCGCGATCGCTGGCAGGCCGAGGAGGCGCGACTGCGCCTGGCTGCGGGCGAGACCAAGCGCGGCATCGAACTGCTGGCCGACTGGCTGGGGCGCCACGAGGGTGAGCCGCGGGATCGTTGGCGCCTGGCCCGCGCCCTGGCGGAAATGGAGCGCTGGGAAGCTGCCGCCGACTGGACGGAGCGTGCCCTGGCCGTTACCCCGGAGCCAAGCGTGGCCCAGCGGGCCCTGGCCACGACGGTGCTGCGTCGTGCCGGTCGCGACGCCGAGGCGTTGTCGTTGCTGACCGAGGGGCTTGCGGCGAGTGGTGATCCCGAACGCTGGCGGCAGGCCGCGGCCCTGGCGCAGCGGCTGGGCGATGCCGGCCAGGCCGCGGCGATCTGGGAGGCCGGTTGGCGGCGCGGGGTGCTCGTGGGCAGCGAGGACCTGCGCCGCCTGATCGGCCTGCACCTGGCCGGCGGCACCCCGGCACGGGCCGCCGAGTACCTCGAGGAAGCCCTTGACGCCGGGCAACTGGAGGACAGCGAGGCGCACCGGCGCCTGCTGGCCCGGGCCTGGGAGGCGGCGCGCGACCGCGACCGCGCCCTCAAGGCCTGGACAACGCTGGCCAGGCGCAGCGGCAGCAGCGACGATTGGTTACGCTTGGGCCAGTTGGCCCATGCATGGGGTGACATCGAGCTCGCCACGCTTGCCCTCGGCGCCGCAGGGGGCAAGCTAGGGGACGTGGACAGTGACTGGGGCGCTGACCTCCAGGCAGGCTTGGGGCCCCAGAAAACAGGCAGATAGGCATGATGCCGCTCCGCTTGCCGGGCGATTGCGCCCACCTGAACAGGCGGAGGGTCTGTGCTGCGCTCGAAGCCCCGTTGCGGCTTCTCGCTCTTAGAGGCGGCTGGCGAGCAGGGCGGTCAGCGCCTGGTCGCCGAGCACCAGCGGGTTGGTCTTCATGCTGCCACCCCGCGAGTCGGCCACCACTCGAGCCAGGTCGTCGCCGGTCATGCCGAATTCGCCCAGTCGCGGCATCGCCAGTCGGCGGGTCCATTCCCGTAGCGTCACCACCAGGGCGTCGCAGGCATCGCGCTCGT
Source organism: Halomonas sp. (assembly GCF_034520545.1). Classification (GTDB taxonomy): domain Bacteria; phylum Pseudomonadota; class Gammaproteobacteria; order Pseudomonadales; family Halomonadaceae; genus Halomonas. The sequence continues at coordinate 696,930 of NZ_JAXHNN010000010.1, read as the reverse complement.
TCAGGTCCGGTGCCTCGCCGAGCAGGCGGCCGACGCGGGCATATTTGGGCAGGGCTTCCGAGGCTTCCTCGCATTCGCGCAGCGCCGCGATGTTCACGGCGGTGGCCTCGGCCAGCAGGGTGCCGCACACAACGCCGTGGGGGATCGGGAATAGGGCCCCCAGCGGCGATGCCAGTCCGTGTACCGACCCCAGGCCTGCCTGCGCCAGAGTAATGCCGGACATCAGCGAGGCATAGGCGAGCCCCGGATAGCCATCTACGGGGGCGCGGTGTCCGCCTTCCAGTGCAGTCCAGAAGCTCCGATAGAAGGCCTCCATGCCGGACCAGGCCAATGCATCGGTGGGCGGGCTGGCGTTGATGGAGACATAGGATTCAAGCAACTGGGTGAAGGCATCCATGCCGTTGGCAGCCAACTGGTCCGACGAGCAGCCAGCCAGCAGGTCCGGGTCGACCAGGGCGACCCGAGCCACCAGTTGGTCATCACGGAACGACTTCTTGAAGCCGTCTGGTCCCTGTTCGCTGAGGACCGCGTTTCGGGTGGCTTCACTTCCGGTGCCTGCGGTGGTGGGTACGGCAATCAGTGGCACGCTGGGGCCAGGGTAGGGCAGCCCCTGGCCAACCCCCTCGAGATGGTCCATGACCGAAGTGCCGCTGCGCAGCAGGCCGGCCACGGCCTTGCCGGTATCCAGGGCGCTGCCGCCGCCGATGGCCACCACGGCCTCGATCCCTGCCTCGCGCTGCGCTGCCACGATCTCATCGACGAGGCGAGGCGAGGGTTCGCCGGCCACGCTGACATGCGCCCAGCTCACTTCCTGCTCGGCCAGCGCCGACTGCAGGGCCGGCCAGTGAGGTGAGTCGACGAAGGAGCGCCGGCCGGTGACCAGCAAGATACGACGGCCGTATCGGGCGATCAGCGCCGGCAGGCGTTCGATGCCTTGGCGTCCGAATTGGATCTCGGGAAGGGGCGACAGGCGGAAGGCGCCGAGCCGTTCGAGGTAGGGCGTTTCCTTCATTATGGTGATCCCTCGGTTGGCGAGCAGGAGACCTACTATAAGGGGCTCTTCCGGGCCGGGCCAATCGTCACCCTATCGACGCCTTGAGCGGTTTCGGTTCAGAGGTCGAGTTCGGTCCAAACTGGCGCGTGGTCGGAAGGCTTTTCCATGCCACGCAGGTCGTAGTCGATGCCGGCGTCCGCTACCTTCTCGGCCAGTGGTGCGGTGACCAGGATGTGGTCGATGCGCAGGCCGCGTCGCGGGTCGCGCTCGAAGCCACGGGAGCGATAATCGAACCAGCTGAAACGGTCGTCCGTACTCGGGTAGCGCACCCGGTAGCTGTCGGTGAGGCCCCAGCCCTTGATGCCGGCGAGCCACTCGCGCTCCACCGGCTGGAAGCTGGTCTTGCCTTCGCGCAGCCATCGCTTGCGGTTGGCCTCGCCGATGCCGATGTCGCTGTCTTCGGGAGAGATGTTGAAGTCGCCCATCACTGCCAGGCGCTCGTCAGGACGGTGCTGCGTCTCCAGCAGGTGCTGTAGCTGTGCATAGAAGGCGCGCTTGTGAGGAAACTTCACCGGATGCTCGACGTTCTCGCCCTGGGGGAAGTAGCCGTTCCATACCGTGAAGGGGTTGCCACCGTTCGGGCGAAGGCGTACGCCGATCATGCGCCGCTGGGTCTCCTCGCCATCATCGGGAAAACCGTGATAGGTCGCCTCCGGGTCGCCGCACTGTGCTGTGTCGATCATAAGCGCCACGCCGTAGTGGCCCTTCTGGCCATGGTAGAAGACGCGATACCCCAAGGCCTCTACCGCCGCGACGGGGAATTCACTGTCCTGGACCTTGGTTTCCTGTAGGCCGATCACCGCCGGGTGATGCATCTCGACCAGGGCGGCGAGCTGGTGAAGGCGAGCACGGATACCGTTGATGTTGAAGGAGACCAGGCGCATCGTCAGTCGTCCTGCCGTTGCGGGGAATCGTTATCCGCCGTCTCGGGATGAATGGCGATCGGCTGCCCCGACTCCTGGCGGGCCTGTTTGCGGGCCGCCTGCAGTTTGCGCTGCTGGCGCTTCTTCTGGGAGAAGCGGGACGTCGAGGTCACCTGGTCGGGATTCTCGTGACGCCACTTCTTGAAATCCTTGCGCTTGCCGGTGCGGATCTGCACCTTGTCGGCCAGCGAACGGGTCTTCTTTTGGCGTGTCATGATGCAACTCCTTGCATGAATGAATGCCATTCTACCAGTCGCGGCGGGTCCGCCGACAGCGACTAGCCGTTTGGCAGGCGTCAGGGGCGCGCCCTCGTCGCCGGAGACTGGTACAATGCTGGTTTGCGTCATGCATCTCATCCACCGATACGGACAAGACAGCACAGCCTATGAGCGAGTCGGAACAGACCACAGCACCGGCCCAGAACCGCAAGCCCAAGCGCCGTCGGCGCAAGCCGCGGCGTCGTCAGTCGAACTGGGATCTGCGCCAGTTTCAGGTTCCCGTCGTGGCGGGCAAGTGGCGCTTCCATGACTTCGACTTGCCGCTGCCGCTGATGCGGGCCATCCATGCCCTGGGTTTCGAATACTGCACACCCATCCAGGCCGAGGCTCTGACCCAGACCCTGCTGGGCGGTGACGTGGTGGGTAAGGCCCAGACCGGCACCGGCAAGACCGCTGCCTTCCTGATCTCGATCATGGCCTACTTTCTCGAGGAAGAGGCACCCAACGCCCAGAAGCCCGGAGCACCGCGGGCGCTGATCGTGGCTCCGACCCGCGAGCTGGCACTGCAGATCGAGAAGGACGCCAAGGCCCTGGCCCGCTTCACGGATCTCAAGGTCGCCAGCGTCGTGGGTGGCATGGACTACCAGAAGCAGCGCGACGCACTGGGCGACAGGCTCGACATCCTGGTTGCCACCCCGGGGCGACTGCTGGACTTTCACGAGAAGCGCGATGCCGACCTCACCCAGGTGGAAGTCCTGGTGCTGGACGAGGCGGACCGCATGCTCTCCATGGGCTTCATCCCCGACGTCAAGCGCATCATCCGCCATACGCCGAACAAGGAGCAGCGGCAGACTTTCCTGTTCTCGGCCACCTTCAGCCAGGACATTCTCAACCTGGCCAGTCAGTGGACCCACGAGCCGGCCCACGTCGACATCGAGGTCACCGTCGATAACGCCGCCGACATCGACCAGCGCGTCTACCTGGTCGGCGATGAGGACAAGCAGCGCCTGTTGATCAATCTTCTCAAGCAGGAGAGCTTCGACCGGGTGATGGTGTTCGGCAACCGCCGCGACCTGGTGCGCAAGCTTTATGATCTGCTTGGTAAGGCCGGTATCAATGCCGCCATGCTTTCAGGCGATGTGCCTCAAAATCAGCGCATCGAGACCCTCGAGAAGTTCCGCGAGGGCCAGATCCAGGTGCTGGTGGCCACCGATGTGGCGGGGCGCGGCATTCACATCGAGGATGTCAGCCACGTGATCAACTACACCCTGCCGGAAGACCCGGAGGACTACGTGCACCGCATCGGTCGCACCGGTCGCGCCGGCGCCAAGGGCGTGTCGATCAGCTTCGTGGGAGAGGAGGATGCCTTCTCGCTGCCCGAGATCGAGAACTACATCAACGACAAGCTGCCCTGCGAACATCCGCCGGAAGGCCTGCTCTGACGGCCCATGCTTGACGAGGCGCTGAAGGCCGAGATCCAGGACGCCTATCGTCGGGTACTCGAGAGCCTCGAACTCACGCCGCGCTATGGCCAGCGGCTGATGATCGCCGAGATCGCCCGCACCCTGGCGGGCATCGAGACGGATGACGACGGTCGACGCACCAGTGACGAGCACGTCTGTGTACTCGAGGCTGGCACGGGCACCGGCAAGACCCTGGCCTATCTGCTTGCCGCGCTACCGGTGGCCAAGGCCCGCGGCAAGCGGCTGGTCATCGCCACTGCCACTGTAGCCCTGCAGGAGCAGGTGCTTCATCAGGATCTACCCTCGCTCAAGGCCCACAGCGGGCTCGATTTCGACTATGCCCTGGCCAAGGGGCGTGGGCGCTATGTCTGCGTGGCGCGTCTCGACCAGGCGCTGGACGGCGGGGAGGAGAACGCCACCCTGTCGCTCTTCGAGCAGTCACTGGCCAGCGGCGGCGATGACTTCCAGGCTCTGGTCAAGGAACTGGGCGAGGCCTATGGCAATGGCCGGTGGGAAGGCGACCGCGACAGCTGGCCCCAGGCCATCGAGGATAGTCACTGGCGCCGCCTCACCGTGGACCACCGCCAGTGCACTAACCGCCGCTGCGGCCACTTCGGGGCCTGTGCCTTCTTTCGTGCTCGCCGCCATCTCGACAGCGCCGATGTCATCGTTGCCAATCATGACCTGGTGCTGGCCGACCTGGCCCTCGGGGGTGGTGTGGTGCTGCCGGCGCCAGGCGACTGTATCCACGTCTTCGACGAGGGTCATCACCTGCCCGACAAGGCCCTTCAGCACTTTACATACCGCTTCGCCGTGGGCGGAGCACTGCGCTGGCTGAAGACCCTGAAGAGCTCGCTCAGCGAGCTCAACCAGGCGCTTGCCGTCCAGCCGACCCTGGCGCGGCTGCTGGCGGGGCTTCCGGAGGCGATCAACGCCCTGGAGCCCCGACTCGGTGAGGCCTTCGCCCTGGGCCACCAGCTGGCGGGTCGTCCTCAGGGCTTGTCCGAGGGTGAGGAGAGCCGGCACCACCGCCTCGAGATGGGGCGGGCACCCGAGGCGCTGCGTGAGCATGCCGGAGGCCTGGTGGTGGTCTTCGCGGAACTTTCTCGCACCCTGGAGAGCATGGCCGACATCCTGCGCGAGAGCCTCGACCCGGACAAGCACACCGGCCTGCCGCGGGAGCAGGCCGAGGCCTGGCTGCCGCTGGTGGCGCTGCTTCACGGGCGTGCTCTGGAAGCCCATGCGCTGTGGCTGGCCTTTGCCGAGACGGATCCCGAAGGCGAGCCGCCCCGCGCACGCTGGCTGACCCTGGAGCGTTTCAATGGCGAGCCCGAGCTGACCTTCTCGGCGAGCCCTGTCTCGGCGGCTCATACTCTGGCGAAGAGTCTCTGGGGGACCACCTTCGGGGCGGTGGTGACCTCAGCGACGCTGACGGCTCTGGGGCGCTTCGAGCGGCTGCAGGAGCGTGCGGGGCTGGCCAACCGCTATCGCTATCAGCGTCTCCCGAGCCCCTTCGATTACTCCCAGGCGGTGCTCAGCGTACCCCGTGAGGCGGTCGACCCCGCCGACCGCGAGGGGCACGAGCGGGCCATCGTCGACTTCGTGGAAGCGCTGGGTGACCAGGAGGCGGTGCTGATGCTCTTCTCGTCGCGGGCCCAGCTGCGCGGCGTCGAGAAGTCGCTCTCCAGGGCTCGGCGCGAGCGAGTGCTGGCCCAGGATCGCCTGCCCAAGCGCGAATTGATCAGCCGCCATCGGGAACGAGTCGACGCGGGGGAAGGCAGCATCATCTTCGGTCTGGCCAGCTTCGCCGAGGGCATCGACCTGCCCGGTGACTACCTCACCCATGTGGTGATCACCCGGTTGCCCTTTTCGGTTCCGGACGATCCGGTAGGGGCGACATTGGCCGAATGGATCGAGAGCCAGGGTGGTAACCCCTTCATGCGCATCAGTGTGCCGGACGCCTCGATAAAGCTGGTGCAGGCCTGTGGCCGGCTGATCCGCAAGGAAGCCGACCACGGTCGCATCACTCTGCTGGATCGCCGGGTACTGACTCGCCGCTATGGCCGGGCCCTGCTCGATGCCCTGCCGCCTTTCGTGCGCGAGATCGACGGGGTTCGCGACGTCTGAGGCGTGCAGGCAAGGCATGAAGGCGAAAGGACAAGGTTCCGAGCCGGCAGGCGGTGTTTCCCGCAATGAACGGACCCGCCATCCGGCGGGCCCGTTCGTTGCGGTTGCAGCCAAAGATCAGGCGGCTTGAAGTCGTCCGGCCAGCACCGGCGCGAGCTTCTCGTTCATGCGCTTGAAGGATTCGACGGTGGTATCCCAGTCGATGCAGGCGTCGGTGATCGACACGCCATAGGTGAGCTCACCGGGATCATCGGTCATCTTCTGGTTGCCCCAGCCGATGTTGGATTCGACCATCAGGCCGATGATCGAACGGTTGCCTTCGAGGATCTGGTTGGTGACGTTCTCCAGCACCAGCGGCTGCAGGGCCGCATCCTTGTTGGAATTGGCGTGGGAGCAATCGATCATGATGTTGGGCTTGATACCGGCCTTCTTCAGCTCCTGCTCGGCCAAGGCCACGCTGACGCTGTCATAGTTGGGCTTGCCGTTGCCGCCGCGCAGCACCACATGGCCGTAGTCGTTGCCGCGCGTGCGGATGATCGCCACCTGGCCGGCCTGGTCGATGCCCAGGAAGTTGTGGGGGTGCGAGACCGACTGCAGGGCATTGACCGCGACATCCAGGCTGCCATCGGTGCCGTTCTTGAAGCCCACCGGGCAGGAGAGTCCCGAGGACATCTCGCGGTGGGTCTGGGACTCGGTGGTGCGCGCACCGATGGCTGACCAGCTGATGCAGTCCTGCAGGTACTGGGGCGAGATGGGGTCCAACGCTTCGGTGGCCAGTGGCAGGCCCAGCTCGGAGAGGTCGACCAGCAGCTGACGAGCGATGTGCAGGCCTTCCTCGATCTCGAAGGAGCCATTGAGGTGAGGGTCGTTGATCAGCCCTTTCCAGCCCACCGTGGTGCGGGGCTTCTCGAAGTAGACACGCATCACGATATAGAGGCTGTCCTTGACCTCGTCGGCCAGTCGGCGCAGGCGGCGGGCGTAGTCCAGGGCGGCATCCACGTCATGGATGGAGCAGGGCCCTACTACCATCAACAAGCGAGGGTCGTGGCCGTCGAGAATGGCCTGGATCGTCTCGCGCCCTTCGATCACCGTGCGCTCTGCGTCGTCGGTGAGGGGAATTTCCTGCTTCAGGGCCTCGGGCGTGATCAGGACGTCCTGGGCGAGAACGTTGAGGTTATTGACCTGCTGTTCTGACATTGTGCTTCCTGTGTGGTGTCTGCGCTGATGGCGATGTCCAGTGACGTCTACTATCGCGCGCGGCAGCGGCAAATTCAATCGCCGCGGGAACCTGCCGGGCTGCGGCCGGTCTCATCGCCGGCACGAGGGCAAGCCAACCGGCTTGATGGACGCCCGATAAACAGGAACACTTGTACCCTTCGTGATCCACGACCCTGACCATTCAGCGGCTCAAAGGCCCCAGGTTGACACTATGCTAGCAACGCCAGACCTTTCGCGACCCGCCGTCTGGTCGCCGCCCGCGCCTCTCTGTCCGAGGAGGGCCTGAATGGACACCCGGGAAACCGACCAGCAGCTCGTCGAGCGCGCCCAGAACGGGGATACGCGTGCCTTCGACTTGCTGGTGAAGAAGTACCAGCACAAGATCATCGGCCTGATCGGCCGCTATGTGCACGACCACGCCGAGGTGCAGGACGTGGCGCAGGAGGCCTTCATCAAGGCCTATCGGGCACTGGGCAAGTTTCGCGCCGAGAGCGCTTTTTATACCTGGATGTACCGCATCGCCATCAATACCGCGAAGAACTATCTGGTCTCGAAGGGGCGTCGTCCCCCGGGTAGTGATCTGGATATCGTCGATGCCGAGATCCTCGACCACAGCGGACGACTGGCCGATACCGAGACACCGGAGGCCGCCATGGCCCGCGACCAGCTCCAGGCGGCCATCTTCGAGGCGATCGAGGGCCTGCCCGACGACCTGAGAACCGCGATCACCCTGCGTGAGCTCGACGGCCTCTCCTATGAGGATATCGCTGCCATCATGCAGTGTCCGGTAGGGACCGTCCGCTCGCGGATCTTTCGGGCCCGGGAAGCGGTGGACCAGCACATCCGCCCGCTCGTCACCACGTCTCGCAACCAGGATCTGCAACCTTTTTGACGATTTGCTGAACTGTCCGGCATCTGTGACGTCATAAGCGGTGACCGGCCCGCGAACAAGCGGGCACCAACATGCCGACATGGCCAGGGCGACACGCGCCGATGTCGGAACAAACAGGCAGTCAAAGGACCCGGAGCGGGTCGCCTTGTCGAGTGTGAGGGTGTGAAGAATGAGTCAGAACGCACGGGAATCGCTTTCTGCCCTGATGGACAACGAAGGGGATGAGCTGGAGTTGCGTCGAGTGCTTAAGTCACTTGAGGAATCTCCGGATTCAGCCGAGACCTGGCGTCGCTACCACCTGATGCGCAGCCTGATGCGACGCGAACCCGGTGTCGATGTTGCCACCGACCTCTCGGCCGGGATCATGGCCCGCCTGCAGGACGAGCCGTTGCCCCAGAGGGTTGCCGCGGAATCGACCGGGCGTCCCGTTTCGCTGGCGCGTGGCGCCGGCATCGCGGCCGCGGTATCTCTGATGGTCATCAGTGGCGTGCAGTTCTATAACGGTAGCTTCGATTCGAATCAGGTACCCGCCGAGGTCGCCTCTCAGGCTCAGCCCGCGGGCCAGATTCAGGCAAGCCCCGTCGCCCTGGGCGGCGCCGAGATGGCTGCCTCGGGCTCCGGTAGCGGTTCTTCACTGCCGAGTCTGCCGCTTTTCCAGACACCTTCCCCTGACTCCCGGGGCGCGATGACGGTAGGGGCGGGGTTCGATTCACCGCTGTTCCTTTCTCCGCGGCAGTCGGTACGGGATGATCAGCAGCAGGCGCAGCTGCTCCAGTCGTATCTGGACCGCCATGCCGAGGGCTCGGCGTATCGCAGCGGTGACACCTGGATGCCGCTGTTGCGCGCCTCCGGTAGCGAGTCACTGGGGCAGCGCTGATGCATCAGGGTCCTCCGACCCGCGGGCTCACCGGGCTGCTGGTCATGGCCCTGCTGACCTTCTCGTTCGGTGCCGCGGCTCAATCCGACGCTGAACCAGGCCAGGCCGAGCGGTTCGACTGCCGGACTCTGGCGGAACGTGACGCTCCCGAGACGGCCCTGGAATGGCTCGAGCACAGCCTTTGGGCCAACCATTGTTACGAGTTCCAGGCACGGGCGGTACGCATCGGTGCCGATGGCGTTCGTTCCCTGGCCCTTTCCCATGATGTCGTGGAGGGTGCCGAGCGTGAGGTGGCCCGCTTCCTGGATGGTCCTCCGGTAGTCTTCGAACGGCGCGGGCGTATTGGCCGCCTGAGCTGGGCCGAAGGTGATGCGCCGGTCCCGGCCTCGCCAGCGGGTATCTCCGAACACCTCGACGGCCTCTATCGCCTCCGATTGAACGGTGAGGAGCGTCTTGCCAACCGCACCGCCATTCGCCTCGATATCGAGCCCCTGGATGATCTTCGCTACGGTCATCGCTTCTGGCTGGATACTGCCACCGCGCTTCCGCTCAAGCACATCCTGCTCGACGAGCGGGGGCGTGTTGTAGAGACCTTCCAGATCACCGAGCTGCGTCAGCCTCAGTTGCACCAGGGAGAGATCGGCCTCGATCGGCGCCGTGCCCCTCCGGAGGATCCCTGGCACACCGCCTGGCTGCCGGAGGGCTTCATCCCACAACCGGTGGAGACCCGCAGTTCTCGCCACGCCGATGATATCGGCCATCGAGTCTATAGCGACGGCCTCGCCACCCTCAGCCTGTTCGTGGAACCTGTCGAAGGAGCTGGCCAGCTGATTCCGGGCATGCACCGTCTCGGCGTCTCCCATGCGGCCGTCCGCCATCGCGAGCTCGGCGGTCGGATTCGCCAGGTGGTCGTGATGGGGGAGCTGCCGCCCGGTGTCCTGCTGCGCGTGGCCGATTCGGTGGAGTGGCTGGATAGCAGCCAGAGCGACACGCCCTGAACCTTTTGACACACAAGCGGTATTTATTAACTCGTCCTTCTCATTCCTTGTCGACGCAGGAGCCTTTCATGAAGCGCACGACTCGACACCTTTCCCTCTGGTTGCTGCTGGCCACGGCCCTGCTGGCGTGGCAAACGGCCATGGCCCGCAACCTGCCCGATTTTACCGAGCTGGTCGAGCAGGCCGCGCCGGGGGTAGTGAACATCTCCACCTCACGAATGGTGGAGCGCCAGGCATCCCCGTTCCATAACTTCGGCGGCCAGGAGGTTCCCGAGATCTTTCGGCACTTCTTCGGCGACCGTTTCCCGACACCGCCCGGCGATGGGCCGGGGCGCAAGGAGGAGCGCCAGTCGCTGGGATCGGGCTTCATCATCGATGAAGCTGGCTACATCATGACCAATGCCCATGTTGTGGAGGGGGCCGACGAGATCCTGGTGCGGCTCAATGACCGGCGCGAGCTCGAGGCCGAGCTGGTTGGGGCCGATGCCAAGACGGATGTCGCCCTGCTCAAGGTTGACGCCGACAGCCTGCCAACCCTGACCCTGGGTGATTCAGATGGCCTCCAGGTTGGCGAGTGGGTCGCGGCGATCGGTTCTCCGTTCGGTTTCGACCACTCGGTAACGGCCGGCATCGTCAGCGCCATCGATCGTACTCTGCCCCGCGATGCCTACGTCCCCTTCATCCAGACCGACGTGGCAATCAATCCGGGCAACTCCGGTGGCCCGCTGTTCAACCTGGATGGCGAGGTAGTCGGCATCAATTCGCAGATCTTTACCCGCAGCGGCGGCTTCATGGGGCTCTCCTTCGCGATCCCCATCAACGTGGCTCTGAACGTGGCCGACCAGCTGCGCGACGGCGGCCGTGTCAGCCGCGGTTGGCTGGGGGTGATGATCCAGCCGGTGTCCCGTGATCTGGCCGAGTCCTTCGGTATGGACAATACCGAGGGGGCGCTGATTGCCGACCTCGATCCAGAAGGGCCGGCAGCTCGAGGCGGGCTAAAGGCTGGCGATGTCATCCTCTCGGTGAACGGCGAGATGGTGGAGAGTTCCAGCACCCTGCCGCGCCTGATCGGACGGGTCAGCCCGGGCAGTGAGGTGGAACTGACACTGCTGCGCGACGGCGAGCGTCGCGAGGAGACCGTCACCCTGGGTGACTGGCCCGAAAGTCAGGGAAGTGTGGCGAGTCGCCAGGGCGAAGAGCCGGCCTCGGCGCGGCTGGGCGTCGCCGTGGAGCCGCTGCAGGATGCCGAACGGCGCGAGCTCGGCATCGAGGGTGGTGTTCGGGTTCGTGAGGCGGACCCGCGTGGCGCCGCCGTCAAGGCAGGCATCCGTGCCGGCGACATTCTGGTCAGCATCGACCAGAAGATGGTGGAGGGCCCCGACCAGCTTGCCGAGCTGGTGGCCGAGCTGCCTGAAGATCGTGCGATCCCGGTGCGCCTCTACCGCGATGGTCGTTCGCTCTTCGTCGCCCTGCGGCTTTCTGGCGACTGATCTCTCCGCCTCGGAAAGCTGCAGTGATTTCACGACCCGACGGCACCCCGCCGTCGGGTCGCTGTATCTGGCAGGCGCATACCGCTACAATGGCGCCAAATTCGACCAGAGCCCGCCAGCCGACCGCACCGCGATCCATTCTGTCGGTCGTGGCCCGACACTCACAAGGCAGAATCGACTCGATGTCCCAAGACGCAACCTCCGACCCCCTCAAGCACATACGCAACTTCTCGATCATCGCCCATATCGACCACGGCAAGTCGACCCTGGCCGATCGCCTGATCCAGACCTGCGGTGGGCTGACCGAGCGCGAGCTCAAGGAGCAGGTGCTCGACTCCATGGACCTCGAGCGCGAGCGTGGCATCACCATCAAGGCGCAGTCGGTGACCCTGGATTATCACGCCCAGGACGGCAATATCTATCAGTTGAACTTCATCGACACGCCCGGCCACGTGGACTTCTCCTATGAAGTATCGCGTTCGCTGTATGCCTGTGAAGGTGCGCTGCTGGTGGTCGATGCCGGCCAGGGCGTCGAGGCCCAGTCGGTGGCCAACTGCTATACGGCCATCGAGCAGGGCCTCGAGGTGCTGCCGGTTCTCAACAAGATGGACTTGCCTCAGGCCGATCCAGACAAGGTCTCCCACGAGATCGAGGAGATCATCGGCCTGGACGCCACCGATGCCTGCCAGGTCTCGGCCAAGAGCGGACTGGGCATTGACGCACTGCTCGAACGCCTGGTGCGCGATATTCCGCCTCCCAAGGGGGATCCCCAGGCGCCTCTCCAGGCGCTGATTATCGACTCCTGGTTCGACAACTATCTTGGTGTCGTCTCGCTGGTGCGGCTCTTCGACGGTACCCTGAAAAAAGGCGAGAAGATCCGCATCAAGTCCACCGGGGGTGACTGGCAGGCCAACGAAGTGGGAATCTTCACCCCGCTACGCCACGAGACCGGTATTCTGCGTGCCGGGGAGGTAGGCTTCATCGTGGCCGGCATCAAGGAAATCCATGGCGCCCCGGTAGGGGATACCATTACCCATACCAAGACGCCTGACGTCCCACGCCTGCCCGGTTTCCAGAAGGTCAAGCCACAGGTCTACGCTGGGATGTTTCCGGTCAGTGCCGACGATTACGAGGATTTTCGCGACGCCCTGGAAAAGCTGGCGCTCAACGATGCCTCGCTGGATTACGAGCCGGAGAACTCCGATGCCCTGGGCTTCGGTTTCCGGGTTGGCTTCCTTGGCACCCTGCATATGGAGATCGTCCAGGAGCGTCTCGAGCGCGAGTATGATCTGGACCTGCTCACCACGGCGCCCACCGTGGTCTATGAGTTGTTGCTCAAGAACAATGAGATCAGCTACGTTGCCAACCCCTCCAAACTGCCTGACATGGCCGATGTGGAGGAGATGCGCGAGCCTATCGTGCGTGCCAGCATCCTGGTGCCCCAGGATTTCGTCGGCAACGTCATCACCGAGTGCGAGCAGCGCCGCGGCACTCAGCTCGACATGCAGTTTCTCGGCAGCCAGATCCAGCTTACCTACGAGCTGCCGATGAGCGAGGTGGTGATGGATTTCTTCGATCGCCTGAAGTCTATCTCCAAGGGCTACGCGTCACTCGAGTACAATTTCGAGCGCTTCCAGGCGGCCAAGCTGGTGCGCCTGGACGTGCTCATCAACAGTGACCGGGTCGATGCCCTGGCGGTAATCATTCATCGTGATCATGCCCACAGTCGTGGCCGCTTGCTGGTCGAAAAGATGAAGGAATTGATCCCGCGGCAGATGTTCGACGTGGCCATTCAGGCCGCTATCGGCGGCCAGGTGGTGGCGCGCTCTACCGTCAAGGCGCTACGCAAGAACGTCACCGCCAAGTGCTATGGCGGCGATGCCAGCCGCAAGAAGAAGCTGCTCGAGAAGCAGAAGGCGGGCAAGAAACGCATGAAGCAGGTCGGTCGGGTGGAGATCCCCCAGGACGCCTTCCTTGCTGTGCTCAGGGTCAATGACTAGGAACGGATAACCGCATGGACTTCTCTCTTATGCTGGTGGTGGCAGTGGCCGTCTCCGGAGTGATCTGGCTGCTCGATCTGCTCTGGTGGCGTCCTGCCCGCCGGCAACGCCTGGCTACGGCCGAGGTCGGTACCACCGAGGGGCTCAATGAGCGAGCCCGCGAGAAGGCGCTCAAGGAGCCCTGGCCGGTGGACTACGCGCGCTCCTTCTTCCCGGTGCTGCTGGTGGTGCTGGTGCTACGCAGTTTCGTGGTCGAACCCTTCCAGATCCCGTCCGGATCGATGCGGCCGACTCTGGAGGTCGGCGACTTTATCCTGGTCAACAAGTTCGCCTATGGCCTGCGCCTGCCGGTGGTGAATACCGAGATCGTCGATCTCGACGAGCCCGAACGTGGCGATGTCATGGTGTTCCGCTTTCCCGACGAGCCTTCCGTGAACTTCATCAAACGGGTAGTGGGCCTGCCGGGCGACCGGATCCGCTACGAGGACAAGCAGCTCTACGTCAACGGCGAGGCGGTGCCCAAGCGGTTGCTCGAGGCCGGTCCCCTCAAGGCGCCCACCGAACTCTTGCTGGCCGAACAGCTGGGTGAGCTCGAGCACCGGATCTACAATAACCCTCGTGACCCCGGTCCGCAGGTGCGCGAGCTGATGGTGCCACAGGGGCACTACTTCACCCTGGGTGACAACCGCGACCACTCCAACGACAGCCGCTACTGGGGCTTCGTGCCGGAAAAGAATATCGTCGGGCGCGCCTTTGCTGTGTGGATGCACTGGGACGGCGGATTGCCGAGCTTCACCAGCATGCGCCGTATCCAGTAGCGCGCACCGCCTGCCGACACAATACTCATGTTTGCCATCGATGATTCAGGAGCTCCGTGAGCAACTCCCTCAACGTCTTCAGCCGCCGCATTGGCCATACGTTCGCCGACCCCGGTCTGCTCGAGCTGGCCATGACCCATCGCAGCTACGGTGGCCAGAACAATGAACGCCTCGAATTTCTCGGTGATTCCATCGTCAATTTCATCATTGCCGAGGCGCTCTTCCAGCGCTTTCCCCAGGCCCGGGAAGGTCAGCTGTCGCGGCTGCGTGCGCGTCTGGTCAAGGGTCCGACACTCGCCGAGCTGGCCAGGGAAATGGCCTTCGGCGACTGCCTGCGGCTGGGCTCCGGTGAGATGAAGAGCGGGGGACATCGTCGTGACTCGATCCTCGCCGATGCCGTCGAGGCGGTGCTCGGTGCGATCTATCTGGATGCCGGCATGGAAGTCGCCCGGGTCCGGGTGCTCTCCTGGTACGCCGAGCGCCTGGAAGCCATCAGCCTCGACGATACCCAGAAGGACCCCAAGACCCGCCTCCAGGAGTTCCTGCAGTCGCGTCAGGTAGCTCTGCCGCGTTACGAGGTGACCACGGTGGAGGGCGAGGCCCATGCCCAGACCTTCACCGTCGAGTGTCATGTCGAGGTGCTCGAGGCTCACACTCTGGGCATTGGCTCGAGCCGTCGCCATGCCGAGCAGCAGGCCGCCGCTCAGGCTCTGTCACGCCTCGAGCCACCCAAGTCCAAAAGCACGGGGGGTCGCTCATGACCACCACCTGCGGTTTCGTGGCCATCGTCGGTCGTCCCAATGTCGGCAAGTCGACGTTGATGAACCGGATTCTAGGCCAGAAAGTCTCGATCACCTCGCGGCGCCCTCAGACCACTCGCCATCAGGTAATGGGCATCAAGACCGAGGGCGAGGCCCAGTTCATCTATGTCGACACGCCCGGCATGCATATCATGGCCAAGGATCGCAACAAGGCGATCAACCGCTTCATGAACCAGGCTGCCGTTCAGGCGCTGCGCGACGTGGACTGCGTGGTCTTCATCATCGACCGGACCCGGTGGAGCGACGAGGACCAGGCCGTACTGCAGCGCCTGGAGCACGTGGAGGCGCCGGTGATTCTGGCCGTCAACAAGGTCGACCGTCTACAGGAAAAGGCCAGTCTGCTCCCCTGGCTGGAACAGGTCGGCGCGCGTCGCGATTTTGCCGCCATCGTGCCGATCTCTGCCAAGCACGGCACCAACGTGCCCGAGCTCGAGGCTGAGGTCGCCAAGCACCTGCCCGAAAGCGTGCACTTCTTTCCCGAGGACCAGATCACCGACAAGAGCCAGCGGTTCCTGGCCGCCGAGCTGGTGCGCGAGAAGGTGACGCGCCAGCTCGGCGACGAACTGCCCTACCAGATGACCGTGGAGATCGAGGAGTTCCGCGATGAGGGGCGTATCGTGCACATCAGCGCGCTGATTCTCGTCGAGCGGGCCGGCCAGAAGAAGATCCTGATCGGCGAGAACGGCGAGCGCATCAAGAATATCGGCCGCGAGGCGCGCCTTGATATGGAGCGGGTGCTGGGAGCCAAGGTGATGCTCAACCTGTGGGTCAAGGTCAAGCGCGGCTGGTCCGACGATGAGCGGGCGCTCAAGAGCCTGGGCTACGACCTGGATTAAATGCAACCCGAGCCGGCCTTCCTGCTGCATAAGCGGCCCTATCGCGAGACCAGTGCCCTGGTGGAGTTGCTGACACTTCACCACGGGCGCGTCCGGGCCGTGGCCCAGGGCGTCCAGCGCCCCGGGTCGCGTTCGCGGGCCCGTCTGCAGCCCTTCGCCCCGCTGCACGTCACCTGGGTCGGGGAGGGCGAGCTCAAGCGCCTGCGCTTGATGGAGGGTCACGGCAGTGCCGCCCTACTCGCTGGCGAGGGGTTGCTGTGTGGCCTCTATGCCAACGAACTGCTGACGCGGGTGCTGCCGGTGGAGCTGCCGGTCGCAGAGGTCTTTGCCTTCTACACCGCGATGCTCGAGGTGCTGCCAAGACCCGAGGGGCGTGCCGGTGCCCTGCGTCGGCTCGAAATGGCGGCGCTCGAGGCACTGGACGCCTGGCCACGCTTCACCGACCCCGAGGGGGGCGAGCTGGACCCCCAGGGACGCTATGTGCTCGATCCGGCCTCACGGGCCTTCGTGGCGGGCGAGGGCGGAATCGATGGGCGCACCCTGCGGCTGCTGGCCCGCGGTGACTGGTCCGAACCCGGGCTGGCCGGCCCCGCCAAGGCGGTCACCCGAGCGGCGCTGGCTCCACTGCTCGGCAGCCGTCCGCTGCGCTCCCGCGAGCTGATGCGACAGCTTGCCCAGCGTCGGCGGGCCGAGCTTCGCCCGGAGCTGTAAGCCATAAGCTTGAACCTGGAAGAAAAAAAGGTTCATCGCATTTTGGCGTTAACCTGTTTGACAGAGCCAGCCTGACCGGAAGCCGGTCTGTAGGCCTGGTAAGCGATAGCGCACCGGGCGTGGTGGGGCGCCACAAAGTCGCCGGATGCGCCTTCGGCTTATCCGGCCTACATGTTCCCGATCGCTTTCACGCTAGTTTGCGAAGAACCGAAAAAAACACCTCCGTAGTCGTGTTGCGGGGGTGTTTGATGTTGGCTTAGATGAGCTTATGCTGCTCCAGCTTCCAGCTTACCGAAGGAGATAACCCATGCACCCCCCGCGTATTCTGCTCGGCGTCAACATCGACCATATTGCCACCCTGCGCCAGGCCCGTGGCACCCGCTATCCGGACCCGGTCCAGGCGGCGTTGCTTGCCGAGGAGGCCGGTGCCGACGGCATCACCGTGCACCTGCGCGAGGATCGTCGCCACATTCAGGAGCGCGATGTGCGCTTGCTGGTTGATGTGCTCAACACCCGCATGAACCTGGAGATGGCAGTCACCGAGGAGATGCTCTGCCTGGCAGAGGAGCTGCGCCCGGCCCATGTCTGCCTGGTACCCGAGAAGCGCGAGGAGCTGACCACTGAAGGCGGTCTCGACGTGGCCGGGGGATTCGAGGCCATCGCTGGGGCCTGTCGTCGGCTCGCTGCGGCCGGCTGCGAGGTGTCGCTGTTCATCGACCCCGAGCCTGCCCAGATCGAGGCGGCCGCCAGGGCCGGCGCGCCGGTGATCGAATTGCATACCGGTGCCTATGCCGAGGTCATGGGCGAGGCCGCTCGCCGTGAGCATGCCCGGCTATCGGCCGCCGTCGAGATGGCCCTCGAGCTGGGGCTCACGGTCAACGCCGGTCATGGTCTGAATTATCATAATGTCGAGGCCATCGCCGCGCTGCCGGGTATCCACGAGCTCAACATCGGTCATGCGATCATTGCTCGGGCACTCTTCGTGGGTCTCAAGGAGGCCGTGGCCGAAATGAAACGACTGGTTATCGCCGGCCAGGAGGCGGGCTTCGTTGCTTCGCTCGAAGAGCACGACCACGATCACGATCACGACGAGGAGGCAGATTGCTGCCGATGATCATCGGGATCGGCACCGATATCACCCGGGTAGCCCGTTTCGAGCATGCCATGGGACGCCACGGCCAGCGCTTCGCGCTGCGTCTGCTCGGCGAATGGGAACAGCAACGCTTCCGTGACCATGGCCTGCCCGCGGCCTTCCTGGCCAAGCGGTTCGCCGCCAAGGAGGCCTTCGTCAAGGCGCTGGGTACCGGTCTGCGTCGAGGCATGCGCTGGACTGAGATCCAGGTGGTCAACGATGCGCTGGGACGTCCGTCACTGGTGCTCTCCGGCAAGGCTCTCGAAATTGCCGAGGCGGCCGGCGTCAGATCGGTTCACCTGTCACTATCCGACGAAGAGGCCCTGACCGTGGCCTTCGTGGTGCTTGAGGGCTGATTCGCCTGCCAGGCCCGCAGCTCGGCCATGGCGGCGTAAAGGTCGGACAGCAGCGGCAACACGGCGGTCATGCCGCGGGAGCGCAGGCGGGTCTCCAGGGTTTCCGCCAGCAACCCCAGGCGTGGTGTACCGCAATAGCGGCAGGCACCATTCAAGGCATGCAGGGCGTCGAGCAGGGCCTCCTCGTCGGCATGGTCGACGGCGTCACGGATGGCTCGCTCGCTGTCTTCCAGGGAGTCGGCCAGTTTCTCCAGCAGCTCCCTGGCGAGGGTCTCGCGTCCACCGGCCAGGCGGGCGCCCAGTTCCAGGTCGACCACTGCCAGTTCCTGATCCTTTTCCTCTTGCACCTCGCCCTGGGCTAACGGTTCGCTCGTCGTGGATCGCGGCGCCAGCACGACGCCCAGATGCTCTTCCAGCAGCTGGTTGAGGCGATGCGGTTGCAGCGGCTTGATCAGAACATCGTCGAGTCCAGCCTCGCGTAGATCCCGGTGCTGCTCGCCCTGTACATGGGCGGTAACGGCGATGATCGGTACTCGCTTCCAGCTACCGTCGAGCCGCCTCAGTGCCCGGGTCGTCTCTACGCCATCCATGCCGGGCATGCGGATGTCCATCAATACCAGGTCGAAGTCCCGCTCATGTGCGAGCGCCAGGGCTTCTTCTCCGCTTGCCGCCTGGATGATCGTGAGGTCGGGCCCGGCCAGCAACTCTCCCAGCAGCAACCGGTTGGACTCGGTGTCATCGACGATCAGAAGCCGAACCGGCGATGCTGCCTGCCGGCGTTGCGTGGCCGGTGGCAGGGTTCGAGGTGACCCCGTCAGATGGCGGACAACTGCATCGGCCAGGGCCGAGCGGGAAACCGGCTTGGCAAGGACTTCGCCCCCGTGTGGCAGCGGCAGGGCCGGTAGGTCGGGGGGACTGGCGTTGACCAGCAGCAGGGCAGGGCAGCCCAGGCCGTCCAGTCGGTTCCGCCATGCAGTCAGGTGCGCCTCGTCGAGGTCCCCGTTGCCCAACCCCGCCACGACCAGCGAGGCGGGGGGCGCGGTTCCGGCAGTTGACTGGGTGATGACACGGGCACCCCAGCGGGTCATCAGGTGTCGCAGGGCTCGGCGCGTGGGTGGATGGGGTTCCTCGAGCACGATGCTTTCACCGTCCAGGCTTAGCTCCGGGACGCGTTCGGTCTCCGTGCTACCCAGTAGTGGCAGGGTAAAGGAGAAGGTCGAACCATTGCCTGGCTCGCTCTCGGCGTCGATCTCCCCGCCCATCTGCTCGACCAGTTGCCGGCAGATGGCCAGCCCCAGGCCGGTGCCGCCGAATTCCCTCGGATGGCTGATGTCGGCCTGGTGGAAGGCCCGGAAGAGGCGTTGTCGGGCCTCGTCGGTCAAGCCGATGCCGGTGTCGCTGACGCTGACGCGCAGGATCACCCGGCTACCCTCGGCCTGTTCCAGCATGACGCGCACGGTAACGTCCCCCTGGTCGGTAAACTTGAGGGCGTTATTGACCAGGTTGGTGATGACCTGGCGAGTCCGCAGCGGGTCGCCCTTGAGGTCGGCCGGCACGTCATCGTAGACCAGGCCGAGCAGTTGCAGCCCCTTCTGATGGGCCAGCGGGGCCTGCAGGCCGAGTACCTCGTCGACCAGACTGACCATGTCCAGCGGCAGCGTCTCGAGCTCCACCCGGCCAGCCTCCAGCTTGGAGAAGTCCAGGACGTCGTTGACCAGCATCAGCAGGTTGTCACAGGCCCGTTGTACGTGGTCCAGCCATTCGCGTTGGCGCGGCTCCATGCGCGAACGTCCCAGTAGTCGGCAGAAGCCCACAATGCCGTTGAGGGGGGTGCGAATTTCATGGCTCATGTTGGCCAGGAACTCTGACTTGACGCGGTTGGCCTCCAGGGCCCGACGGTGGGCCAGGTCCAACTCGATATTCTGGACCTCGATGGTCTCCATGGATTCCTTCAGATCGTCGGTGGCCTGCTCGATCTGTGCCTGCATCTCCTCCCGGGCCATCTCGAGACGATCGGCCAGGTCATTGACGCATCGCGCCAATCCTGCCAGTTCCGGTGATGGGGGAATGGCCAGCCGCTCGGGAACCACCCCCAAGGCCAGGCGATCCAGAGCTCGGCCAGTATCCTCCAGTGGCTGGCTCACGCGTCGCAGGGTGACGTAGGCCGCCAGGAACAGCAGCAGTCCGGCGAGCATCAGGACCAGGCCGGCACTGGCCAGGTAGCGATAAAAGCTGAGCAGTAGTGGGGTGGTATCGACGTGCAGCACCAGCCGGGTCGCCGATGATGTGGTATCGGACAGGGGGACTTGCAGCAGCCACTGGCGATCGCGTTCCAGCAACCGAGAGGCGGCGAGGTCGCGCGGCGCCGACAGGTCTCCGGGCCGGCCATGCAGCAGCAGGGGTTCACCCCGATCATTTTGAAGGCTCAGCGCCTGAACATGCGGAAGCGCCAGCAGGCCATCGGTCAGGCGTGATAGCGCTCGGTCGTCGCCGCTCGCCAGGGCTGTGTCCAGAGCCGGTGCGATCAGCTGTGCATCCCGGGTCAGTTGATCGTGAAGTGCCGCATAGCGCTGGCGGTCCTCTAGCACCAGGGCCACGCCGACCAGCAGGGTCAACAGCAGCAGGGGCAGACCGAAGATCATCAGCATCAGTCGGGTCTTGAGGGACATCGGCAGGCTCGTCGGACTGTGAATCGGCCTCCAGTATGCCACAGGGCGGGCAGATGCCTGTCCAGTGTGCAGCCGCAGGGATATAATGCCGAAAAGGCGTTTCCATCAGGAAGGTTACATGCATTTTCCCACTCTCGAGGAGACCGTCGGCCATACGCCGCTGGTCCGTCTCAAGCGCATCACTGCCGGGCGCGGCAATACGCTGCTGGCCAAGCTGGAGGGCAACAATCCTGCGGGATCGGTTAAGGACCGTCCGGCCCTCTCCATGCTCGAGCAGGCAGAGGCCCGCGGCGAGATCGCACCCGGTGACACCCTGGTCGAGGCGACGTCCGGCAACACCGGCATCGCCCTGGCCATGGCGGCCGCCATCATGGGCTATCGCATGGTGCTGATCATGCCAGAGAGTGCCTCCGCCGAGCGCAAGCAGGCCATGGCCGCCTACGGTGCCGAGCTGATCGAGGTCAGCAAGGACGGCGGCATGGAAGAAGCCCGCGATGTGGCCGAGGCGATGATCGCCCGCCATGAGGGGAAGCCGCTGAATCAGTTCGCCAACCCGGACAATCCCCTGTCGCACTATCGCACTACTGGCCCGGAGCTCTGGGAGCAGACCGGCGGTACCATCACGCACTTCATCAGTTCCATGGGCACCACTGGCACCATCATGGGCGTGTCCCGCTACCTCAAGGAGCGCAATCCCGAGATTCAGATCATCGGCCTGCAGCCCGAAGATGGCGCCAGCATTGCCGGGATTCGCCGCTGGCCGGCGGAGTATTTGCCGAGTATCTTCGACGCTAGCCGCGTCGATCGGGTGCTGGACATCGGCCAGCAAGAGGCCGAGGAGTACATGCGTCGCCTGGCTCGAGAAGAGGGTATCCTGTCCGGCGTGTCGTCCGGCGGTGCACTCGCCGGGGCGCTGCGTATCGCCGCCGAGGTCGAGAATGCGGTGATCGTCTTCATCGTCTGTGACCGCGGCGACCGCTATCTCTCCACCGGCCTGTTCGCCCCGGAGGCCTGAAATGGCCATGCTGGGCAAGCGTCGCCCGAGGCGCGCGCCGTCGGGTGTCTCGGGGTTGCAGGGGTACCAAGAGGAGAGCCGTGAGGCCTCCGTAGTCGAAGGTCAGGACATTCTGTACGTCCGGGGGTTGGCCCATGACGGGCGTGGCGTGGCACGCACGGCTCAGGGCAAGACGGTCTTCATCGAAGGCGCGCTCCCGGGCGAGAACGTAAAAGTTGCCGTTCATCGCACCCGCAAGCGCTTCGATGAGGCCCATGTGCGGGAGCTGCTGCTGGCCTCGCCGGAGCGCGTCGCACCGCCCTGTCCCCACTTCGATCGCTGTGGCGGCTGCGACCTGCAGCACCTCGCCCTGCCGGCGCAGCGCCGCCATAAGCAGGCCGTGCTGGAGGAGTTGCTGGGGCGCCAGGGCATCACGCTCGCCGCCTCTCCAGAGTTGCTTTCCGGTTCGGGCGAGGACTACCGTCGTCGCGCCCGCCTGGGCGTCAAGGTTGACGCCCAAGGCGGCGTTCACTTGGGCTTTCGTGCGCGCCACACCCATCGCCTGGTCGATATCGATGCCTGCACCGTGCTGGTGCCGGCCCTGGAGGCACTGCTGGTTCCACTGCACCAGCTGCTGGCAGAGCTCGAGGCCCCGCGTCAGGTGGGACACATCGAGCTGGTCGAGAGCGAGCAGGCCGTGGTTGTCGTCGTGCGTCAGCTGCGTGGCCATGGCGGTGACGCCGGCCGCTGGCAGGCGTTCGCCAGTGCGCAAGGCGTTCACCTGGCGCACTGGCTGGGCCGCGAGACGCCCGAATTCGAGTGGTTGACGCCCGCGCCGGCACTCCACTGTCGGGTGCCCGGCCCTGTCGAGGACATCGTCCTGGGCGTCGCCCCCGGGGACTTCCTTCAGGCCAACGCCGAGGTAAATCGCCTGATGGTCAGCACGGCTCTTTCCTGGCTGGCGCCGCTGGCTGCTGGAGAGCGAGTGCTGGATCTGTTCGCCGGCGTAGGCAACTTCAGCCTGCCGCTGGCTGCCGCCGGCACCCGGGTGACAGCAGCAGAGGGCAACCCGGCGATGGTCGCACGACTTGGCGACAATGCCCGTGCCAATTCACAAGGGCGGGGCCTGGACGTCGAGGCGCGCCAGGCGGATCTTGCCGACCTGCCGGCCGTGCGCGCCCTGCTCCAGGACACCCTCCCCGATGTGGTGGTGCTGGACCCGCCCCGAGAAGGGGCCGAGGCGGTGAGTCGGGCACTTGTGGAACATCCGGTGGCGCGGTTGCTCTACATCTCCTGTGACCCGGCCACCTTGGCCAGGGATGCGGCACACCTCGTGCATGGTGGCTATCGCATCCTGTGCGTGGCCGTGGCCGACATGTTCGTGCACACCTCACATCTGGAATCCATGCTGCTGTTCGAGCATCACGGCTCGGCGGGGCATATCCAAGGAGGGTCAAGCGATGGTTAAAGTGCGTGAAGAGCAACCGCTGACTCGAGAAGGGAAGGTCGATATCGAGCAGTGGCTTACTCGCCTGCAGGACGACATGAAGCTGCGCAACGTCGACGAGATGCAGCGTGTCTGCGAGCTGGCATGGCAACTGGAACTGGCCGCCGACCGCCCCCACAAGGCCTGGCTGAAAGATGGCTCGAGCTTTCGTACGGGCCTGGAAATGGCGGATATCCTGAGCGAACTCAAGCTCGATCAGACGGCGCTGGAGGCCGCCGTGCTCTACCGCGCCGTCCGCGAGGAGCTGATCGGCCTCGAGGAGGTCGACAAGCGCTTCGGCCACGAGGTCGCCGGGCTCATCGACGGCGTGCTGCAGATGGCCGCCATCAGCACCTTCCAGGCACCCAGCCAGGGCCTGAGTCAGCATGACCAGCAGGACAACCTGCGCAAGATGCTGGTCAACCTGATCGACGATGTTCGCGTCGCCCTGATCAAGATTGCCGAGCGCACCTGCGCCCTGCGCCAGGTGCGTGACGCCCCGCGCGAGAAGCGTCTGCAGGTCGCTCGCGAGGTCTTCGACATCTATGCGCCTCTTGCCCACCGCCTGGGGGTCGGCCATCTCAAGTGGGAGCTCGAGGATCTCTCCTTTCGCTACCTGCACGAGGAAGAGTACAAGACCATCGCCCGGCAGCTCGCCGAGAAGCGTCTGGACCGTGATCGCTACATCAGCGAGGTGGTCGAGACTCTCAAGTCGCTGATGTCGGCCCAGGGCATCAGCCGCTATCAGGTCGACGGGCGCGCCAAGCACATCTACTCGATCTGGCGGAAGATGAAGCGCAAGTGCATCGGCTTCTCCCAGGTCCATGATATCCGGGCGGTGCGCATTCTGGTTCCCGAAGTGAGCGACTGCTACACGGTGCTGGGTATCGTCCATTCGTGCTGGCATCACGTTCCCAACGAGTTCGACGACTACATCGCCAACCCCAAGAAGAATGGCTACCAGTCGCTTCACACCGCGGTACTCGGCCCCGAGAACAAGGTGCTCGAGATCCAGATCCGCACCTTCGCCATGCACGAGGAGGCCGAGCTCGGGGTCTGTGCCCACTGGCGCTACAAGGGGCACGATACCAGCGCACGCAGCGCCAGCTATGAGGAGAAGATCGCCTGGCTGCGCCAGGTGCTTGAGTGGCACGAGGAGGTGGGCGACTTCGGCGACCTGCGCGAGGGGTTGACCAGCGACGTGGCCCCGGACCGTATCTATGTATTCACCCCGGATGGCCACGTCATCGACCTGCCTCGTGTCGCCACACCGATCGATTTCGCCTACCGCGTGCATACCGAGGTGGGTCACCGCTGCCGGGGGGCCAAGGTCAACGGCCGCATCGTACCGCTCACCTACCGTCTCAAGACCGGCCAGCAGGTGGAGATTCTTACCGCCAGCAAGGGCGGACCGAGCCGCGACTGGCTCAACCCCAACCTGGGCTATGTGCGGACCTCCCGGGCACGGGCCAAGATCCAGTCATGGTTCAAGCTGCAGGACCGCGATCGTAACCTCGAGGAGGGCCGGGCGCTGTTCGAGCGCGAGATGAAGCGTCTCGACATTGAGGGCATGGACCTGACCACTCTGGCCAACAAGGTCAACTATCCGTCCCCGGATGACATGTACGCCGCCCTGGGCGCCGGCGACCTGCGCATCGGCCAAGTGCTGCACCAGGCCCAGCAGCTGTTCGGCGAGAGCGACGACCAGGAACAGCTCGACCGCCTGCTGGCCAAGCCCCGCAAGGCACCGGGCAAGGCTGGCGGCAGCGACATCACAGTGCTCGGGGTGGGTAATCTCAAGACCAGCATGGCCAACTGCTGCCATCCGGTACCCGGTGACGCCATCGTCGGCTTCATCACCCAGGGGCGTGGCGTCACCGTGCATCGCCAGGACTGCCCCAATATACTGCAGCTGCGTCTGGACGAACCCCAGCGCATCATCGAGGTAGAGTGGGGCGAGCGCGCCCGCACCCAGTATCCGGTAGACATCGAGATCGAGGCCTGGGATCGCTCGGGCCTGCTGCGCGACGTCACCGGTGTGCTCAGCAATGACCGCGTCAACGTGCTCTCGGTGAACACCCTGACCGACACCGACGACGGTATCGCGCGCCTGTCGATCACCGTCGAGGTCGACGGCCTGGAGACCCTGGGGCGTCTCTTCTCGCGCATTCAGCAACTGCCCAACGTCATCGAGGTGCGTCGCCTGCGCGGCGGGGGCGGAGAAGGCAAGTCCGGCAAGCGCAAGAGGAGAACGACATGAATGAGCCTCGCTATGACCTCGACGACCTGCTCGAGCTGATGGCCGTGCTGCGCGACCCGGAACAGGGCTGCCCCTGGGACGTGAAGCAGGACTGGGATTCCATCGTGCCGCATACCCTGGAGGAAGCCTACGAGGTCGCCGACGCCATCGAGCGGCAGGCTTGGGACGAGCTTCCCGGCGAGCTCGGTGACCTGCTCTTTCAGGTGGTCTACTACAGCCAGTTCGGTGCCGAGGAGGGTCGCTTCAGCTTCCATGATGTCGTCCATGTGCTGACGGCGAAGATGTTGCGCCGCCACCCTCATGTCTTCCCCGACGGCACTCTGGCCTCGCGCCGCCCGCCGGGGATGAGTGCCGAGGAAATCGAGACCCGGCAGGTCCACTCCCGTTGGGAGTCGCTGAAGGCCGAGGAGCGGGCCGAGCGGGCCCGCGATATTCCCGGAACGTCCCGCGACAGTGCCGCGGCGTCGGTGCTGGATGACGTACCCCGTGCCCTGCCGGCGCTCTCTCGGGCCGCCAAGCTTTCCAAGCGCGCCGCCCGGGTCGGCTTCGACTGGCCCGATGCCCGCGGCGTGCTGGCCAAGATCCGCGAGGAGCTGGACGAGGTGGAAGAGGCCCTGGCGGAGGGAGATCGGGCACATGCGGCGGAAGAAGTGGGCGACCTGCTGTTTGCCGTGACCAACCTGGCGCGCACGCTCAAGGCCGATCCCGAGCAGTGTCTGCGCGCCACCAATGCCAAGTTCGAGCGGCGTTTCCGCCATGTGGAGGCGGCTCTGGCCGCCGCCGAGGTGCCGTTGCAGGAGGCTGGCCTGGCGGCCATGGAGCGCCACTGGCAGGCGGCCAAGCACCTCGACACCCCCGTTCAGGAATTGCCGCAAGGAGAGTCTCGATCATGAGCCATGACCTGCACGAATCGCTGCGTGACAATGTCCGTATCCTGGGCGACAGCCTGGGCCGCACCATCGCCGATGATCTGGGTCCGGGCTTCGTCGATCGAATCGAGACCATCCGAGGCTTTGCCAAGCACGGGCGACATGGCGAGGATGGCAGCCAGCGTGCGCTGATCGAATACCTTCGCAAGCTGCCCGACCGAGACCTGCTGCCGGTGACCCGGGCCTTCAACCAGTTCCTCAACCTGGCCAACATCGCCGAGCAACACTATCGAGCGCGCTTTCGTCGGGTCGAGGACTACAAGCCTGGTTTTCAGCCGGTATTGTCCGAGCTGCTCGAGCGGGCCCGCGGTGCCGGTCACTCGCCGCGCAAGCTGGTGGAGACCCTGGCCGGCATGCGCGTCGAGCTGGTGTTGACCGCGCACCCCACCGAGGTCATTCGCCGCACCCTGATCCAGAAGTATGACGCCATCGACGACTGTCTCAGCGCCATCGAGTCTTCCGGCGACTACCCGGAGCGCGTGGCGCGTGCCCAGGGCCGGCTGGAGGAGCTGATCAGCCAGGCCTGGCACACCGACGAGATCCGCCACGAGCGACCGACCCCGGTGGACGAAGCCAAATGGGGCTTCGCGGTGATCGAGAACTCCCTATGGGAGGCGGTCCCCGATTTTCATCGCGACCTCGACAATCTGCTGTTGGAAACCGCCGGGGAGCGTCTGCCGCTGGATGCCGCGCCGATCCGCTTCGCCTCCTGGATGGGGGGTGATCGCGACGGCAATCCCAACGTCACGGCGAAGGTGACCCGCGAGGTGCTGCTGCTGGGGCGCTGGATGGCGGCTGACCTTTACCTGCGCGATCTGGAGCAGCTCAGGGCCGAGCTCTCCATGTGGAAGGCCAACAGCGCGCTCAAGGCCGAGGTGGGCGAGGTCGCCGAGCCTTACCGCGAACTGCTCAAGCGCCTTTCGAATCGCGTCGAGGCAACGCGCGACTGGGCCAAGGACGAGCTCGACGGGCGCAGCTACGAGGGTGGCCCCATCATCGAGACCCGTGACCAGCTCTATGCCCCGCTGCTGGCCTGCTATCGTTCGCTGTGTGATGTGGGGCTCGACACCATCGCCAACGGCGTGCTGCTCGACACCCTGCGCCGTGTGGCGGTGTTCGGGGTGACCCTGACCAAGCTCGACCTGCGCCAGGAGGCCAGTCGCCACGCCCAGGTGATGGAGGAGCTCACCCAGGGCCTGGCGCTCGGCCACTACCGTGACTGGGGTGAGGCGCAGCGCCAGGAGTTCCTGCTCTCCGAGCTCGCCTCGCGTCGTCCGCTGATTCCGCGGCGCTGGGAGTGCTCCGCAGAATCCCGAGAGGTCATCGACACCTTTCGGGTCATTGCCTCCGAGCACCGTGAGGCGCTGGGAACCTACATCATCTCCATGGCCGCCCAGCCCTCTGACGTGCTCGCCGTGGCGCTGCTGATGAAGGAGGTGGGCGGCACGGTCAGTCTGCCTATCGCGCCGCTGTTCGAGACCCTCGATGACCTCGATCATGCCGGCGAGGTCATCGACCATCTGCTGTCGCTGCCGGGGTATCGTGCCCTGGCCGGTGACAGCCAGGAGGTGATGATCGGCTATTCGGACTCCGCCAAGGACGCCGGCCAGCTGGCCGCGGCCTGGGCGCAGTACCGGGCCCAGGAGACGCTGGTGGAGGTCTGCCAGCGTCATGGCGTCGACCTCACGCTCTTCCACGGCCGCGGCGGTACCGTGGGCCGGGGAGGCGGGCCCGCCCACGCGGCTATCCTCTCTCAGCCGCCGGGCTCGGTGAACGGCAGCCTGCGGGTGACCGAGCAGGGCGAGATGATTCGCTTCAAGTTCGGCCAGCCGGAGATCGCCCTGCGTTCCATGGAGATCTATGCCTGTGCGGTCCTCGAGGCGAGTCTGCTGCCACCGCCGGCACCCAAGGAGGAGTGGCGCGAGGAGATGGACCGCCTGGCCGAGGTGGCCCACGGCGCCTACGTGGGGGTGGTGCGAGAGGATCCTGATTTCGTTCCCTATTTCCGGTCGGTGACGCCGGAAGGCGCGCTCGGGCGCCTTCCGCTGGGTTCGCGACCCACCAAGCGTCGCCAGGATGGCGGCGTGGAGACCCTGCGGGCGATCCCCTGGATCTTCGCCTGGACCCAGATTCGTCTGATGCTGCCGGCCTGGCTGGGCAGTGGCGAGGCCTTCAGCCAGCGGCTGGAAGAGGAGGGAGGCCTCGAGGTGCTCCGCGAAATGCGCGACCACTGGCCTTTCTTTGGTACTTACCTGGACATGCTGGAGATGCTGCTGGCCAAGGCCGACGTGGGAATCGCCGCCTACTACGAGCACCGGCTGGTCGACGAGCCGTCCCTCAAGGCACTCGGCGAGCGGCTACGCAACCGTTTCGGTCGACTCCAGGAGGCGCTGCTGCAGGTGCTCGACCAGCAGGAGCTGCTGGAGAAGACGCCGCTGATTCGCCAGGCCATCGAGGTGCGCAACCCCTACATCGATCCCCTGCACGGTCTGCAGGCCGAACTCCTGCAGCGTAACCGCGATGCCGATGGGGCGATCAGCGCGGACCTCTCCCGGGCGCTGATGGTGACCATGGCGGGAATCGCTGCCGGGCTGCGTAATACGGGTTAGGCCTTCGGGCAGCCTCAAGCGACAAGGCACAAGCGACAAGGAAACCCCTTGTGGCTTGTGCCTAAGTGGACACCATCATCCTGCCTTGCAGCTTGCAGCTTGCAGCTTGCAGCTTGCAGCTTGCAGCTTGCAGCTTGCAGCTTGCAGCTTGCAGCTTGCAGCTTGCAGCTTGCAGCTTGCAGCTTGCAGCTAGAAAGGAATATGCACCGAGGCGGTCATCAGGTTGAGATGGTTCATGGTCGGGTCTTCGATTTCCTCGAATTCCAGGCGGCTGACCAGGTGGCGCAACTTCAGGCGAGCACCGAAACCCTGCACCCTGGTCGTGCCGCCGCCCCTTTGCAGCTGCTCGTCGTCTCCTACGGGATCCCCTTGCCACTCCGCGAGGCCTGACTTGGCGTAGAGGCCGAGCGGCCCGAAACGCACGCCAGCCACCAGGCTGCCTCCCAGGCTGGTGGTGTCGAGAAGCTGCTGGCCATCGGCGAAGGACACCGGCACGTCATCGCTTTCGCGGTAGCTGAATTCGGCACCGAGGTCGAGGCGTGGCAGGTATTGGGGCGTGAAACCGGCGGTGAGACGGAAACCCGATGTATAGCCGTCGGGCGTGTCGACGCCGGTTCCCTGGACGATCATGCCGTTTTCCAGGTGGACCAGCTTCTTGGCCATGCCCCCATAGGCAGGCATGGTCGAGTCGGCCTGCGAGGGAATAGCTATCAGCGCCAGGATGCTGGTCAGTGCGATGGCGAGACGTGAACTTAGTTGCATGTTCCCTGCCCTTGAGTCGACAGGTTCGAAGACTGCCGAGCCTGAATTATTGTCACCTCAGACTAGCAAAGCGTCGGTGGTACCGCCAATTTCTCCGCCCGGAAGCGCAAATCATGTAGATGCTGAGCCAGGCAGGGGGCCGGAAGCTGGTGTCGTGAGGCGGCCGCCAGCAGCGGCGCGAGAATTGCCTCGTGTTCGGTGGGTCGGCTGGCCAGCACGTCCTGCAGCATGGAGGCACGATTGTTGGCCGTTGCCTCGATGACCTGCCAGACCAGCCGCCGCCAGTCTTCCACGCCGCCCCCACCGGGTGGAGTGACGCCCTCGGCGTCGAGGATGGCCGACACCTCGACGATCAGCCTCTCGACCATTGGGCGGAAGGGGCGGTCGCGCAGCTGGCCGTTGCGGATCGTGTAGCGGGCGACCAGGGGGTTGATGGCGGCATTGACGGCCAGCTTGCGCCACAGCCGCAGGCGGATATCGTCGGCCGCCTCGGCCGGCAGCCCGGCCTCGCTCAGGGTCCGCGCCAGCGTCCTGGCCAGGTCGGTGTGGTCACCGTTAAGGGCACCCAGAAAGGTATGGCCATGGCCGGCATGGGTCACTCGATCCTCGGACTGCACATGGGCGCCTTCGGTGGTGGTGGCGCAGAGCACCGGGCCGTGATGGCGTTCGGTGAGCCGTGGCTGACAGGCGAAGCCGTTCTGCCACAGCACCAGCGGTACCCCTGCGGGCAGGTGTTCGGCGATGGCGGCGTGGGCCGCTTCGGCGGCGTGGGCCTTGGTCGTCAGGTGCACAACGGCGGGCGTTTCCTGGGGGAGGACGTCGATTCGCGCCATGGCAAGCGTCTGAACCAGGGGGTCGCCCGCCGGCGTGACCAGGGTCTGACGAGCGGGAAGCAGGCGGCGGCCGAGCAGCCTCACCGGGACCCGCCCGACCAGCCGGTGGGTGATCAGTCGTCCCAGGGCACCGGGACCGACGATCCAATGTGTCGATGGGCTCATGGCGTGTCTCCCGCGGTCATGAGCGGCGGGGTCGGCGTGCCGTGCCCGCCTTGCCTGGTGAACCTCCGCGTCGCTTGCCGCGAGTTGGGCGGGCCGCAAGGGGCTGCTCGCCCCGGGCGCTGTGCAAGGCCTCGCGCATCCGGCTCGCATCGGCGGCTGCGAGCAGACCCTGCAGATCCTCGATCAAGGCCGCGAGGAAGGGGGCCGATGCATCGCCCTGCTCGACGATGCCGCCCAGGCGCTGCTCCCAGAGCGCAGTGCGCTCGGGGCGGCCTACCGCCTCGGGCAGCGAGGCGATCAGCGCGCTGCCGAGCCGCGTTGCCCGCAGCGCCTTGGCCTGGCGCACCAGATACCCGCGCTCCACCAGGGTCTCGATGATCCCTGCTCGGGTCGCCTCGGTGCCCAGGCCATCGTGCTCGCGCAGGGTGCGACGCACGGTCGGGTCCTCGACATAGCGGGCGATGTTCATCATCGCCTTGATCAGGCTGGCGTCGGTGAAGGGCTCGGGCGGGCGAGTCTCACGGTCCTCGACACCGACTTCCTGGACCCGGCAGCTCTCGCCCTCGGTGAGTGGGGGCAGCGGCGGCGATTCGTCACGGGTGGTGAACAGCGGCTTCCAGCCCGGGTCGAGGATCTCCTGGCCGCGGGCGCGGAAGGTCTCGCCGAGAAGGCGGAACTCTGCCTTGACCTCGCGGGTGGCCAGCGGCGGATAGAACTGGGCCAGGACGTTGCGGGCGATCAGCCGGAAGACATCGGCCTCGGTCTTCTCAAGCCGCGAGAGGTCGGCGGGTTTGCCGGTGGGCGCCAGGGCATGGTGGGCGCCCACCTTGCGATCGTCCCAGGCTCTGGAGCGCCGCGTGAAATCCGCCCCGACCAGCCATTGGCCGAGAGTGTCGTCCGCGCCGCAGGCACTCTGCAGACTGGCCCGTGCCGCGGCGAAATGCTCCTCGGGCAGGTAGCGACAGTCAGAGCGCGGGTAGGTGATCAGTTGATGGCGCTCGTAGAGGCGTTGGCAGATATCCAGGGTCGCCTTGGCGGAGAGCCCATGGCGCCGCGCTGCATCCACTTGCAGCGCGGAGAGCGAGTAGGGCAGGGGGGCGGCCTGGCGCTTGTCATGGCTCTCGAGTGCCGTGAGCCGTCCCTCGGCGCCGGGCAGACGCTCGGCCAGTGCGGCGGCAGGCTCCCGAGCCAGCAGCCGTCCCTGGTCGTCGAGGTGGTGAGGTTCACCGGGCACCCACCAGGCCCGCAGTTGCCCCTGGGCGACGGCGAGGTCGGCCCACAGCACGAAGAAGGGTTTTGGACTGAAGTCGCGGATTTCGGCATCGCGGCGCACCACCAGTCCCAATACCGGGGTCTGGACTCGTCCCACCGAGAGCACCCCGTCGTGGCCGGCCTGGCGGCCGATGAGCGTCCAGGCCCGGGTCAGGTTGATGCCGTAGAGCCAGTCGGCCCGGGCGCGGCACTGGGCCGCTCGGTACAAGGGCTCGAAGCGACTATTGTCCTTGAGCCGAGCGAGCGCGCGCTGAACCGCCGGGCGATTGAGGTCGCTGACCAGTAGCCGTGTCACCGGTCCCTTCCAGCCCAGGTACTCGATTACCTCCTGTACCAGTAGCTGGCCCTCGCGGTCAGGGTCGCCGGCATGCACCACCTCGCAGGCGGACTTGAGCAGTCGACGGATCACCGCCAACTGGCCACGGGCCTTGGGGCGAGGCATCAGCTTCCAGCGGCTCGGCAGGATCGGCAGATGATCGAGGCGCCATTGTTTCAGGGCCGGGTCGTAGGCATCGGGCGGTGCCTGCTCCAGCAGGTGGCCCAGGCACCAGGTGACGGTGGTCTCGCCTACCACCAGGGCCCCGTCGTCGCGACGGGAGGCGCCAGGCAGGGCCTCGGCGATGGCCCGGGCCAGGCTCGGTTTCTCAGCGATGATCACTCGCATGATGGCTCGTCGCAGTGAATGGCATGGACATTCTTCCAGTATTCTCCACGCCTCGCCAGGTGTAAGCTGCGTTGATATATGTACAATGATTGTACAATATTGATCGGAGGAGAAAGGTCATGCGCGAACGCGGCCGTACTCGGCGCCTGCTGGGACTCGGCGCTCGCACCGGTGGGGCGCTGATGCGTACCCGCATGGGCGGGCAGGCCGACTGGCGGGCCCTGGGAGAAGCCCTCTTCGAAGGGCTTTCCGAGCTCAAGGGGCCGGCGATGAAGCTGGCCCAGATCATGTCGCAGTGGGACGACCTGCTGCCGCCGGATCTCGCCGAGGAGCTCTCCCGCCTGCAACGCCAGGCCGAACCGATGCCCTGGGAGGGTATCCGACGCACCCTGGTCGAGGAGTACGGTGACCTGGACGAGGTGTTCTCCGAGATCGAGCAGCGGCCCTTCGCCAGCGCCTCCATGGGGCAGGTGCACCGCGCCACGACCCTGGATGGCGAGACCCTGGTGCTCAAGGTGCAGTATCCGGGTCTTGCCGAGGTGCTGGAGAGCGACCTGGCGCAAGTGCGACGCCTGATGCGCCTGGGACGCTGGCTCAAGGTCCCTCAGGCGCGCCTCGATGCGCTCTTCGAGGAACTGTCGGTCAGCCTGCGCGGCGAGCTGGACTACCACGCCGAAGCAGAAGCGCTTGCTCGCTATCGCAGGCGCTACGCCCACCTTGACAGCCTGGTGATCCCCGAGCCGCTGCCGGAGCTCTCTGGCCCGCGGGTGCTGGCCATGCGCTACGAGCCCGGAACGCCACTGCGTGAGCTGGAGTCGAGTGACGACGCCCTGCGCCAGGGGGTGGCAAAAACGTTGGCCGACTGGATCACGGAGGAGCTTTTCACCCATGGTGAACTCCACGCCGACCCCCACGCCGGCAACTTCGCCGTCAACGAAGAGGGGCAGCTGGTTATCTATGACCTGGGGGCGGTGATCCCGGTGCCCGAGTCGCGCTTGCGGGCGATGCTGCGGTTGCTGGAGGCAACCTTGGCAAAGGACCCCATGGCCATGGACGAGGCGGTTCTCAAGCTGGGTGGTCGCCAGGGCCAGGGGGCACCGCTCTCGCTTTATCGAGAGTCCGCCGAGGCCGTGGAGCCGCTGTTTCGCCCCGGTGAGCAGGACTTCGGTGACGTGCGGGTGCATCGTCGCCTGCGTGAGCTCTCACCCAAGGTCTGGGCGGCAATGGACCGTCTTCAGCCCCCGGCGGATACGCTGCTGCTTTCACGTACCCTCAACGGCCACTACTGGAACCT
This sequence comes from Halomonas sp., assembly GCF_034520545.1. Classification (GTDB taxonomy): domain Bacteria; phylum Pseudomonadota; class Gammaproteobacteria; order Pseudomonadales; family Halomonadaceae; genus Halomonas. The sequence continues at coordinate 663,059 of NZ_JAXHNN010000010.1, read as the reverse complement.
GGTACGCCTCGGCGCCCGGCTGGACATGCAGGCGCGCACCCGACCGCTACTGGAGTGGGCGAAGGGATGAACGGCTGCCAAGCCCCCGGGCAGACTGGTAGACTATGTCGCTTTCCAATCGTTGGAGTGCGCAATGCTGGCAGTATGGGTGGAACAGCTGCTGGGCTTTGCCTCGGGGGCGCTCAAGGCCATTCGTCAGGACGAGCGCTACCCCACGCTGATGGCCTGGGCCCGCGACGAGGGGCCGGCCCTGGTCGGTGGCGACCTGGCACTGGCCCAGGCGCTGGCGCCGGAGCTTTGGTCGCAGACGCCGCTGGCGCGACTCGACTTTGCCGCCGAGCCCCTGGCCCGACCCGGGCGCAACGAGCCCTGCTGGTGTGATTCCGGGCGCAAGACCAAGCACTGCTGTGGGGCGGTCAGTCTACCCGGCCACGTGCCGCCGCACCTGATGTGGATGCTCTCGCTGCGCGACTGGAAGGGCGATACCCTCAAGGCCGCCCTCGCCAGCGGCCGCGCTCCGGCCCAGGCGCTGCTGGAGGCGGGTCTGATCGCCGCCGAGTCCGGCCAGCGCGGGCGCGCCCAACAGATCCTCGAGTCGCTGTTCGAGCTCTCCGACTGGCTGATGCTCCCCGAGCAAGCCGAGCCCGCCTTCGAGATCCTCATCGACCTCTATCAGGAGCGCGGCTTCCACCGCAAGCGCGAAGCGCTCCTCGATGCAGTGCTCGATCGTGGGCCGCTGTTCCTGCGCGGTGTGGCCCTGGAACGGCTCTGCCTGATGCACCTGGATAACGACGACCTGGATAGCGCCCGGGCGGCCTTCGTGCGCGCCCAGCAGGCCCTGCCCGACTCACCGACCCTGGCCTATATCGAGGCCATGCTGCTTTTACACGAGGGCCATGAACAGGAGGCCGCCGAGCGGTCACGCTTCTGGTTCCGGCGCCTGGCCCGCCAAGGGGATCTGGACGCCGACCAGCTGCAGTTCCTGGCCGACCTGGCCGAGAACCCCGGGGCGACGCTCGCCGATCAGCTGCTCAGTGCCGAGGAGGATTTGGCCGAGCCGCTGGTGGCCCTGCAGGCGCTGCTGGAATCGCTGCCCGTGGCCCCGCGTCCGGAGATCCGCCGCGGCGACGACGGCCTCGAGTACCACACCACCGCCCGTGAGGACACCCTGTTCGCCGCCTGGCAGAAGGTCTTCCGCTCCCAGGTCGAGAGTGATGCCCCGATGGGCTTCGACGAGGATCCCTGGCCGCATGCTGGGGAGTGGTTACCGGCCCTCTGCGCCCACCCCGAGTGGCTGGACGCACCTGCGGTGGTGCAATCCTTGGCTCTGGCATTGGCCAACCGTTTCGGCAGCCTGCCGTGGATGGCGCCGAGCCTGTTCGAGCCCCTGGCGACCCGGCTGGAGCGCTGGCTCGAGCAGGTGCGTGCCGAGGGCGAGGGGCCCTTCCTGTGGGACAGCGCCGACAACGCCGTGCTGCTGCGCACGGGCCTGGCGCTGGTGGTGGGCATGGAGCGCGGTGCCCGAGCGCGTTCTCGCCAGCTCGCTGAACGGCTGCTCACCCTGGACGACCAGGACAGCCTGGGCCTACGCGAGCTGGTGCTCGACCAACTGCTTCGGGAAGGCCACGACCGCGCGGCCCTGGCCTTGAGCGAGCGGGAGCTCGAGGGCGCTGACGAAGAGACCCCGCCGCTGGGGCTGCTGATGGGCCGGGTGTTGGCGCTTTACCGCCTGGAGCGCCGTGACGAGGCTGCCGAAGCGCTGGCGGAGGTGGCCCGACACAATCCCCACGCCGTGGCCATGCTGTGTGCCGAGAATCCGCGCCCGGTCGGCGGCGAGGGCGTCGCCGAGCTTGGTTCCCGTGCCGAGGCCTGGCAATACCGTACCCTGATGCGCGACCAGTGGCGGACCACCCCGGGTGCCCTGGCCTGGTTACAGGCGGGGCCGACCAACTGACCGAGTGCCTGCCCCATGCGATCAGGCTGCCCGGGGTGCCGGTACCAGCTCGGGGTCGCGGCTGATCCAGATCGCCAGCAGCACGGCCGGCAGCCCCAGCAGAGTGGAGACCAGGAAGAAGGTCGCGTAGCCCTCGATTTCCACCACCAGGCCGCCGAAACCGCTGAGGAACTTGCCCGGCAGGGTCATCAGCGACGAGAACAGCGCGTACTGGGTGGCCGTATAGGCCCGCGAGGTGAGGCTCGACAGGAAGGCGATGAAGACCGCGCTGGCCAGGCCGTTGGCCAGGTTGTCGCCGATGATCGCCATTACCAGCATCGGCAGACTCTGGCCGGCCAGTGCCAGCGCCGTGAACAGCAGGTTGGTCAGCGCCGCTGCCACTGCGCCGAGTATCAGGATCGGCCCGATGCCGTAGCGAGCCACCAGCAGCCCCCCGAGGATTCCGCCGCCGATGCTCATGGCGATGCCGAAGATGTTGGTGACGTTAGCGATGGTAGCGAGTGTGAAGCCGAGGTCGATGTAGAGCGGATTGGCCATGGAGGCCATGGCCAAGTCGCTGATCCGGAATACCGCCACGAACAGCAGCAGCCACAGCGCCTTGCGTCGGTGGCGCACGAAGAAGTCGGTAAAAGGGCAGACGATTGCGCCGATTACCCAGGCGCCCATCCGCCGCAGGGGCTTCGGCCGGCCGCGGGAGGCCCGCAGGAAGGCGCGGACCCGGGGTTCGTGGATCAGTTGGGTGGTCAGCGAGAGTCGCTCGGGTTCCGGGCGTAGCAGCACCGTGATCACGCCGATGCCCACCAGTGCCGCCATGGTCAGGTAAGCCGCCTCCCAGGAGGCCAGCGAGGCCACGTAAAGGGCGCCAGCCCCGGCTGCCAGCAGACCGCCGCGATAGCCGATGATGTAGGTCGAGGCCATGGCGGCCTGCATATCGTCTGGCGCGGACTCGATGCGGAAAGCGTCGATGGCAATGTCCTGGGTCGCGCTGCCGAAGGCCACCAGCAGGGCAAAGGCGGCCACCAGGGGCAGGTGGCCCACCGGATCGACCCCGGCCAGACCCACCAGGCCGCTGGCAATCATCGCCTGGGCCAGCAGCATCCAGCCGCGACGCTGGCCCAGGGCGCGGGTCAGCAGCGGCAGGGCGAGCCGGTCCACCACCGGGGCCCAGAAGAACTTGATCGAGTAGAGCATGCCGATCCAGGCGAAAAAGCCGATGGCCGCCACCTCGACCCCGGTGCTGCGCAGCCAGGCCGAGAGGGTCGAGAACACCAGCAGGAAGGGCAGGCCGGCGGAGAAGCCCAGGAACAGCATGGTGATGACCGGCGCGCGCAGGTAGATGGCCAGGGCGTCGCGCCAGCTGCGTTGGACGGTGGGGTTCGGCATGTCGGTCAGCACTCCTTGCGTTGGACTCGACGGAGGCCACGCAGGCCTCGACCATCGATGATAAAATCCTGCGTCGGCAGCCGCGCCGGACAGCGTCCGACCTCTGTCACCGAGCGGTTTTAGCCGGGCTGGCATGCGGTGAGATTGTTGCAGAGCCCCGGCAATGACACCAGCAGGAACCCGATCAGGAGCGACATGAGCGATTCTGAGATTCGTCAGGCCGAGGCCGAGGGCGTCGTGCCCCGCTGGTACGTGATCCAATGCAAGGGCGGAGAGTCCTTCCGCGCCTCCGAGCATCTGGCCAATCAGGGCTTCGAAATCTTCCATCCCGTGCTTCAGGTCCAGAACAAGCGCCGCGGCAAACTCGAGTGGGTCAGCGAGCCCTTGTTCCCCTACTACCTTTTCATCCGGCTCGACCGCCTGGCCAGCAACTGGCGGCCCATTCGCTCCACTCGTGGCGTGCTGAAGATCGTCACCTTCGGCCTGGACATGCCGGTGCCGGTCAGTGATGAGCTGATCGAGACGCTGCTCGCGCATGGCAGCGGGGAGGAAGACGCTAGCTCGAACGTCTATTTCCGTGCCGGTGAGACGGTGGATATCACCGAGGGGCCCTTCAAGGACCTGCAAGCCGTGTTTGCCAGCCACAAGGGCGAAGACCGCGCCATCGTGATGCTCAATATGCTCCACAAGCAGCAGCGCCTGGAGATGCCCGTCGACCAGCTACGCCGCCGCGACTAGGCGACATTCTTCCTTTCTTTCACCCTCTCGCGTCAGGAGATCCCATGACCATCGCTCCCCAACGGGTCGTGACCCTGCATTATGTGCTCAGCGACCAGGACGGCAGTGTCCTCGACGATTCCCGCATTCGCCAACAGCCTCTCGAATACCTGCACGGTCACGGCAACATCATGGCCGGCCTGGAGCGCACGCTGGAAGGCCAGGAGGCCGGTGCTCAGCTCTCCGCTACCCTGATGCCGGCCGAGGCCTATGGCCTGCGCGACGAGGCGTTAGTGCGCGAGGTTGGCCGTCATGCCTTCCCCGTGGAGGACATCGCGCCGGGCATGCGTTTCCAGACCCCGGGTGACGATGGCCCCGAGATCGTTACCGTGCTCGAGATCCGCAATGACGCCGTGGTCATCGACACCAACCATCCGCTGGCCGGCCAGGTCCTGCGCTACCGTCTCGAGGTGCTGGCGGTGCGCGACGCCACCCGTGCCGAGCTCGCCAAGGGCCATCCGCTGCCCCCGGGCACCGATCCCGGCGAGATCGAGGACAAGAAGATGCCGTGAAAACTGACCTGGATCAACGGATTTCCCGCGACTCGAAGAGGTCGTGGAGAAACTTGATACAGGTCAGCATTTCTCCCCACCCGAGGGACTAAAGTTCTTTCAACACATCGGGACGGGAGGAAACCACCATGTATCTAGATGACACCGTAATCTTCGGGCTCGTAACCGTCACGATGATGGTCGCTTTCATGGGAGGCTGGGTCGCGTTCATCGTCCGCGACCATCGCAAGAAGAAGCACTGATCCAGCCGTTTCAAGAGTCGTCAGGGGAGGGGGGAGCTTTCCCCCCACTAGCCGACCCGCTTGGGTCGGCTTTTTTTCGATTGTTGTTCCAGCCCTGAACTCAGCGCTCGGCGGTGGTGCGCACCGGGACAGAGCTCGCCGGTGACCAGTGTCTGGCCAGGGCACGCATCACTCGCTCGGGGTACCAGGTCTTGCCCAGGCTGCCGTTGTAGCGTGCCAGTGCCCGGGTCAGGTCGCCGCTTTCCACGGCCAGGTAATGGGCCAGTATCGTGCAGCCATAACGCAGGTTACGACGCGGGTCCTTGAGGTCGTCGGCCGGCAGGCCAAGCTCGCGGATCCAGAACGGCATGATCTGCATCAGCCCCACGGCGCCAGCCGAGGAAACGGCCTCGGCCTTGAAGGCGCTCTCCACCTGTATCACCGCCAGCACCAGCTCCGGCGCGAGGCCAGCCAGCCGCGCCTCATGGTGGATGCGGCCTAGCAGTTCGCGACGCCTTGCCGGTTCCGGCAGGTAGCGGGCAAGACGCGGCTCCATGTCGTTGAGCCACTGGCGGGCGGCCCATATTTCGGCGGGTGCCACGCGAGAGGAGCGGATGCTGTCGAGAGTGCCGCGCAGGCTGGCGGGTGTCTCGGGCAGGGCCCGCACGAAGGGTGCAGGTTGGTCGGGCGAAAGCGAGTCCGGCAGGGCGGCGATGAAGTCACCGTCGCCCTGGGCCAGCGCTGTGTTGGCGAAAAAGAGGCAGGCCGCCATCAGGGCGGCGGGCCGGCAGCACTCAGCGAGCGAGCTTCTCGCCCAGGAAATCGAGGATCTGCTCGGCCGGTACCATGGTAGCGTCACTGTCACGGCGTCCCTTGTACTCCAGTTCCCCCTTGTCCAGGCCGCGGTCGCCTACGACCAGGCGGTGGGGAATGCCCATCAGCTCGTGGTCGGCGAACCGCACGCCGGGACGCAGGTCGCGGTCATCCAGCAGCACTTCGAAGCCGGCGGCGGTGAGGGCCTGATACAGCCGCTCGGACTCCTCGCGCACCCGCTGCGACTTGTGGGCGTTCATCGGTACCATCGCGATCTGGAAGGGGGCGATGGCCTCGGGCCAGATGATGCCGGCGTCGTCGTGGTTCTGCTCGATGGCGGCGGCCACGACGCGGGTTACCCCAATACCATAGCAGCCCATCCAGGGGTGCACGGCACGACCTTCGTCGCCGAGCACGGTGGCGTTCATCGCTTCGCTGTACTTGCGCCCCAGCTGGAAGACGTGGCCGACCTCGATGCCGCGCTTGATGGCGAGCGTGCCCTTGCCATCCGGCGAAGGGTCGCCCTCGACCACGTTGCGGATGTCCGCGACCTTCGGCAGCGCCGCGTCGCGCTCCCAGTTGATGCCGAAGTAGTGCTTGCCGTCGACGTTGGCCCCGGCGCCGAAATCGCTCATCAGCGCAACCGAGCGGTCGATGATGATCGGCATCTCGAGGTTCACCGGGCCGAGCGAGCCTGGGCCGGCTCCCACGGCAGCGCGAATCTCATCCTCGGTTGCCATGGTCAGCGGCGCGGCCACCTCGGCGAGGTTCTCGGCCTTGACCTCGTTGAGCTCGTGGTCGCCGCGCACCAGCAGGGCGATCAGGCCACCCTCGACGTCGTGGACCATCAGGGTCTTGATGGTCTTCTCGATGGGCAGGCCGTGCTGTTCCACCAGGGCGGCGATGGTCTTGGCATTCGGGGTGTCGACCAGATGCAGCTCCTCACTGGGGGCGGGGCGCTGGGTATCGCTTCCCAGCGGCGCTGGCAGTGCCTCGGCTTTCTCCATGTTGGCGGCGTAGTCGGACGCGGTGGAGAAGACGATGTCGTCCTCGCCGGAGTCGGCCAGCACATGGAACTCGTGGGAGCCCGTGCCGCCGATGGCGCCGTTGTCGGCGATCACCGGGCGAAAGTCGAGTCCCAGGCGGGTGAAGATGCGCGTGTAGGCGTCGTACATCGCCTGGTAGGTCTCCTTCAGCGAGGCCTCATCGATGTGGAAGGAGTAGGCGTCCTTCATGATGAACTCGCGGGAGCGCATCACCCCGAAGCGCGGCCGGATCTCGTCGCGGAACTTGGTCTGGATCTGGTAGAAGTTGACCGGCAGCTGCTTGTAGCTGGCGATCTCCTTGCGCACCAGATCGGTGATCACTTCCTCGTGGGTGGGGCCGACGCAGTAGTCGCGCTCGTGCCGATCCTTGAGGCGCAAGAGTTCTGGGCCGTACTGCTCCCAGCGGCCCGACTCCTGCCACAGCTCGGCGGGTTGCACCGCCGGCATCAGCACTTCCTGGGCGCCGGCACGATCCATCTCCTCGCGCACGATGCGCTCGACCTTGCGCAGGGTCTTGATGCCCAGCGGCAGCCAGGTGTAGAGGCCGGAGGTGAGGCGACGGATCATCCCCGAACGCAGCATCAGCTGATGGCTGACGACCTCGGCGTCGGCGGGGGTTTCCTTGAGGGTGGCGATCAACAGTTGGCTAGCGCGCATGGGTCCGGCGGTTCCTCGAGCGTGTTCGTACGGGTGGCGGAAGCGGTGCCGCGTAGATCGGCGGCAATGATCGAGCATTGTACGGCCCGCCGCCCGGGGCGGCAAAAGCTTGTGTCTTCCCGGTGCGGCGGGCCGAGGGGCTGTCGGCCCGTTCAGCCCTCCAGCAGCATCAGGCGCACCAGCATGCCCAGCACCAGGGTGGTGGAGACGCTGAGCAGGGTACCCAGCAGTACGTACTCTGTAAGCTTGCGGTCGCGGGAGTCGCGCAGGTCACCGAAGCGCAGTACCGACTTGGCGGCGAGCAGGAAGCCGACTGCGGTGAGCTGGTCCAGTAGGACCAGGGTCAGCACCAGCAGCCGTTCCAGCACGCCGATGCGCGCTCCGGCGCTGGCGCAGCCGATAGCGTTCCTCCACCCAGGTGCGCGGTTGCAGCAGGAAGTCGCCGATCAAGTGGCCCAATATCAGGCCCCTGAATAGCGAGAGGGCGTCGGGGCTTATGTTGAGGCTTCCACGTCGGCGAGGCGCTGGCTCAGGTAGGCGAGGGTATCGGAGAGCAGTGCCCAGCGGGCGGCACGCAGGCGCTTGTGCACGCTGGGTTGGCGGATGCCGAGGCGCTCGGCCAGGGCCTGCTGAGAGGCGTCGTAGCGCAGGCTCAGGCCGACGACTTCGGCGGAGTAGGCCGACCAGCCATCGAGCATGTCGTCGATGAAGCGGACCAGCAGCACGAGGCCGGGATCCTCGGGTGCGTCCAGCCGGGTCAACGCCAGGTTGGTCGTGGTGTCGGCCAGGGCATCCAGGGCACGACCCGAGGCCACGAAGGTGGGCCCATCGGCCTCCGCGATGTCCCCCTCCGCCGGGCCGACCGCCACGGCGATACGCGCATCCCAACGTTGGTCGGGTTCAGAGTGCTCTATCAGTGCGGCCCGCAGCGCCACGGCCGCCTCCATGGCCATCGCCGCCCGGGGTAGAGTGAGCTGGAAGCCGTCGCCGCGGAAGCGCTCGCCGTGACCGCCATGCCGGGCGGCCAGCTCGGCCAGGCTGTCATCCAGCAGCCGGTAGAGGCGAGGTCGGTCGTCGACCTTGCGCGAGTCGATCACATCGCCGGTCAGCACGGCCATTCGCTGTGGCATGGCAGGTCCTCCTGGGTACTCCCCTCCGGTACTCTCCTCAAGCATACCCTTCAAGGGCTATTTATCAATTTAATAGCCCTTGAAGGTTATAAGAGCGATAAATAGCCCAAAAGGGCTATAGAAGACTACCGAGCCAGCTCCCTCATGGCGCCCTCCAGTCCCTCAAGGGTCATGGGATACATGCGATCGTCGATCAACTCGCGGATCAGCTGAGTGGATTGGGTAAAGTCCCAGGCGCGTTGCGGCATGGGGTTGAGCCAGATCAGGCGCGGGAAGTGGTCGACCAGGCGCTTGAGCCAGGCCGCACCGGTCTCGTTGTTGAAGTGCTCAACGCTGCCGCCAGGGTGGGTGATTTCATAGGGCGACATGGCGGCATCACCGACGATGACCACCTGGTAGTCGTCGCCATAGGTGCGCAGTACGTCCATTGTCGGGATGCGCGCCCCATGGCGCCGGGCCTGGTTTCCGGCATTGCTGCGCCATAGTCCCTCATAGACGCAGTTATGGAAGTAGTAGGCCTCCAGGTGCTTGAACTCCGAGCGTGCTGCCGAGAAGAGTTCCTCGCAGGTGCGGATGTGATCATCCATGGAACCGCCCACGTCGAGCAGCAGCAGTACCTTCACCGCGTTGTGGCGTTCGGGGCGCATCTGCACATTGAGCAGGCCGGCGTCGCGAGCCGTTTCACGGATGGTCGCGTCGACATCGAACTCCTCCGCCGCTCCCTGGCGGGCGAACTTGCGAAGCCGGCGCAGCGCCATCTTGATATTGCGCGTGCCCAGCTCGAGGCTGTCGTCGTAGTCGCGGAAGCGGCGTTCGTCCCATACCTTGACCGCGCGGCGGTGGCGCGAGCCGTCCTGGCCGATGCGGATGCCCTCGGGGTTGTAGCCATAGGCGCCGAAGGGGCTGGTGCCGCCGGTGCCGATCCACTTGTTGCCGCCGGCGTGGCGCTCTCCCTGCTCTTCCAGGCGCTGCTTGAAGGTCTCGATCAGCTTCTCGAGGCCCCCCAGGGATTCGATCTGGGCCTTCTCCTCCTCGCTGAGCTGCTTCTCGAACTCGCGGCGTAGCCAGTCATCGGGAATCATCGCCTCTATGGCGGCGTCGAGGTTCTCCAGCCCTTCGAACCAGGCGGCGAAAGCGCGATCGAAGCGATCGAAGTGGCGCTCGTCCTTGACCATCACGGTGCGCGCGAGCTGGTAAAAGGCCTCCATGTCGGCGAACACCACACCGCGCTCCACCACTGCGTGGAGGTCGAGCAGCTCGCGCAGCGATACCGGTACGCCATGGCGCTTCAGGGTCTCGAACAGGCTGATGAACATGCCTCAGCGCCTCTGGTTGCCCTGGCGACGCATCATGAACGCCAGCCGTTCGAGCAGCGCTGTGTCCTGCTCGTTCTTGACCAGTGCACCTGCCAGCGGCGGGATCGCCTTCACCGGGTCGCGCTGGTAGAGAGACTCACGGGCCAGCTCATCGGCCATCAGCAGCTTAAGCCAGTCCACCAGCTCAGAGGTGGAGGGCTTCTTCTTGAGGCCCGGGGCCTGGCGCAGGTCGAAGAATACCTCCAGGGCCTCGGCAACGAGCTTGGGCGCGATGTCCGGAAAGTGCACATCGACGATGGCCTGCATGGTTTTGCGGTCGGGGAACTCGATGTAGTGGAAGAAGCAGCGGCGCAGGAAGGCGTCGGGCAGCTCCTTCTCATTGTTGGAGGTGATCACGATGATCGGCCGATGATGGGCACGAACGGTCTCGCCGGTCTCGTAGACATGGAATTCCATGCGATCCAGCTCCTGGAGCAGATCGTTGGGGAATTCGATGTCCGCCTTGTCGATCTCGTCGATCAAGAGCACCACCCGCTCATCCGCGGTGAAGGCCTCCCACAGCTTGCCGGGCTCGATGTAGTTGGCGACGTTCTCCACGCCCTCGATGCCGAGCTGGGAATCGCGCAGGCGGCTCACTGCATCGTACTCGTAGAGTCCCTGGGCTGCCTTGGTGGAAGACTTGATGTGCCAGGTGATCAGCCGGGTGCCGAGCGAGCCGGCCAGTTCCTCGGCCAGCAGCGTCTTGCCGGTGCCTGGCTCGCCCTTGATCAGCAGCGGGCGCTCCAGGATCACGGCGGCGTTCACCGCCTGCTTGAGGGCCTCGGTGGCCACGTAGGTGGAAGTGGAATCAAACGCCATGGGTCATGCCTCGGCTGGTTCGTCGAAGGGTCAGGAGTCAAACGAGTGTACGGAAGGGCGGCGGAGGGGACAAATTCGGTCGGCCGGCACGTGCACGGGTACACTATCCGCAGAGCGTACAGATGTCGACGTGATGGCTGGAAGGAGAAAGCGTGTGCAGAAAAACCTCTTCACATCGATGCCTTTTTCCCTGAAGGAAGAGCAGTTCGAGGAGCTGGCGGGCGGCAAGGACGTGAGCATCGAGCGCATCGTCTCGCGCGGCCACAGCTCGCCGGAGGAAGGGTGGTACGACCAGCCGCAACACGAATGGGTGGTGGTGTTACAGGGCCGGGCGGTGCTCGCCTTCGAGCAGGGTGAGGATGTAGAGCTCGCGCCCGGCGATCACCTCACTATCCCGTCCCACTGCCGGCATCGCGTCAAGTGGACGGACCCGCAGCAGGCCACCGTTTGGCTGGCGGTGCACTACTCCTGATCTGAGCGATAGGCCTCCACCAGAATCGCCGGGTCGTGCTCCGCGTGGCCACGACCGGCATGGGCGCGCATCAGCTGGGCGGCCAGTCCGCTCATGGGCGTGGCGCTGTTGGTGCGCTGGCTCTGGGCCACCGCCATGTCGAGGTCCTTGAGTAGGGTGCGCAGGTGCCAGGGCGGGTCGGTGAAATCGCTCGCCGCCATGCGCGGTGCGAGAATCCTGAAAGGGGTAGAGTCGGCGAAGCCGCCGGCCAGCGCCTCGGTCAGCCGACTGGCATCCACGCCGCTGGCCTCGGCCAAGGCCACCATCTCGGCGAGTACCGCTGCCTGGCAGCCGACGACCATCTGGTTGCATACCTTGGTCACCTGGCCACTACCCACCGGGCCCATATGAGTCACTCGGGCAGAGAGGGGAGCCAGCAAGGGCCGAATCGCCTCGATATCCTCGGCGTCGCCGCCGCACATGATGGCCAGGCTGCCCGACTCGGCACCAGCAACACCACCGGAAACCGGCGCATCTACCCAGCGCATGCCGGCTTCGCTCTCGAGCCAGTCGGCAAAGTCGCGCGTCGCGGCGGGATCGCTGCTGGAGAGGTCGACCAGCCGCTGGCCGGCATGACCGTGCTGAGCCACGCCCCCCTCGCCGAACACCACACCTTCCACCACGGCGGTGTTGGCCAGACAAAGCAGCACCACATCCACCGCCTCCATCAGCTCGGCGATGGAGCCGGCCACCCGGGCGCCGGCCTTGCCCAAGGGGGCCGCCTTGGCGGATGTGCGATTCCACACGGTCACCTCGAAGCCGGCCTCCAGCAGGCGATGCGTCATGGGATTGCCCATCAGGCCGATGCCGATGAAGCCGAGGCGAGGCTGGGTCATAAGGGTCTCCTGCTGAACGGGGTTGGAGAGGCAGCATGCGGGGTTGAAGGGTTCTTCAGCAACTCGGCATGTCCGTTGAGTCAGGGAGAGCGCTGAGGCAGGATGAGGAAGTAAGCGAGAGAACCAGGCAGCTCCCCGGCATGACCCGGGGGTACTGCCTCGCCATGACGCATCCGGGCGCTGAAAAGCGCTCGTATGGTGCAGTGCCGCATGATATCGGTTGCTCCGGGCCAGGGGCCGAACCTCATTTTTTCTTTAACCAACTGTATTAATTGAATAACTAATGATTCTGGCGCGATTCTCGCAAGGTATAAACATGATCGCCGAGCCAGAGTGGCGAATCACCGAGTGAGCTGGCGTGCTCCAATTGGTCCCCTTCGGGGGACCTTTTTTATCGAAGGCCGCTGTTCAGCGTGAACCGGACATCAATAGAGTGCCGCTGAGCCGTATGACCGGCGACGATTTCGCGACCTTGAATGACCAACTCTCACATCTAATAAGGCCAGCCAGGTGGCGAGAGCAACCACCGGCAGTATGCTTCATCAGATAAAGCGTAAGAGATAACTGGCAAGTGACCGCGTATTCATGTGTCCCTGTCATCCGATGGAACCCGCTGCGGTCCTCATGTCTCCTGACGCACCAGGTTGATCAGGCTGCCGTGGCGGATCATGTCGACCTGGCGAGACGAGAGGTCATGCTGCATGGCGTACTCCTCGTCCTTGGTGCGGTTGTGGAGGTGGATCTCCTCCCCCGCCACGAGGGCGCCGATGACGTCGTCCAACGCTAGCTCATCCCCGACCTCGATGGCATCGAGGTCATCGGGATTGGTAAAAGTAAGCGGTACGACGCCAGAAGTTGGCCCAGGTTCTGCCAGTGGATGCGCGCGAAGATCTTGGCGACGACAGCGCGCAGGCCGAGGTAGCGGGGCGCAAGGCGGCATGTTCGCGGCTCGAACCCTGGCCGTAGTTGTGCCCCGCCGACGACGACGTGGCCGTCGCCGTCGTCGCACTTCCGTGCGCGCGCTCGGGGTAGGTCTCGTCGACGACGTCGAAGACAGAACTCGCTGATCGCGGGGATGTTGCTGCGGTAGCGGCAGCACCTCGGCGCCGGCCGGCAGGATCTCGTCGGTCGAGACGTCGTCGCCGACCTTCAGCAGGACGGGCAGCTCGAGGCGGTCGGGCAGCTCGTCGAGGTCCGGCAGCGACGCGATGTTCGGGCCCTTGACCAGCTCCACCTCGGCCTCTGTCCTCGGCGCGGCGGCGGCGCGAGCATCTCGCGCGTTGATCGTGATCGTCGTCGGGCTCGCTCGACGCGTGGGTAGTCCATGTCCAGCGTGCGCGGGTCGGTGATCTCGCCGGTCAGCGCCGACGCCGCCGCGGTCTCCGGGCTGACAAGGTAGACCTGGTCCTCCGTGGTGCCGGAGCGGCCGGGGAAGTTGCGCGGCACCGTGCGCAGGCTGTTGCGGCTCGGTGGCGGGCGCCTGGCCCATGCCGATGCAGCCGTTGCAGCCGGCCTGGTGGATCCGCGCGCCGGCCTGGATGCAGCGTCGGCAGGTGGCCGTCGCGCATCAGGTTCTCCAGGATCTGACCGGCGAGGTGGGGTTGACGTCGAAGCGACACGCTGGATGCGCGACCTGCTTGCCGCTCGACGATCTCGGCGACGACGGCGAAGTCGCGATAGCCGGGATTGGCCGACGAGCCGACGTAGGCCTGGTAGAAGGGCTCGCCGGCGACCTCGCGTACCGGCACGACGTTGCCCGGACTCGATGGGCATGGCGATCAGCGGCTCCAGCTCGGACAGGTCGATCGCTTCGTGCACGTCGTAGTCGCGTCCTCGTCGGCCAGGAGCTCGCGCCAATCGTCCTCGCGCTCCTGGCGCTGCAGGAAGCGCCGCACCTCGTCGTCGGACGGAAACACGGTCGTCGTCGCGCCGAGCTCGGTGCCCATGTTGGCGATCACGTGGCGGTCCATGGCCGACAGACCCGCCAGCCCTGGTCCGTAGTATTCGATGATCGCCTGACGCCGCCGTCGACGCCGTGGCGGCGCAGCATCTCCAGGATCACGTCCTTGGCGCTGACCCAGTCGGGCAGCTCGCCGGCGAGCTCGACGCCCCAGACCTCGGGCATCGTGATCGCAGCGGCTCGCCGGCCATCGGCCATGCGCGACCTCCAGCCGCCCGGCGCCGATGGCGAGCATCCCGATGCGCGCCGGCCGCCGGCGTGTGGCTGTCCGAGCCGACCAGCGTCTTGCCCGGGCTTGCCGAAGCGCTCCTGGTGCACCGGATGGCTGACGCCGTTGCCCGGCCGGCTGTACCAGACGCCGAACCGTTGCGCAGGCGCTGCTGCAGGAACAGGTGGTCGTCGGGGTTCTTGTAGTCTTCCTGGATGAGGTTGTGGTCGACGTACTGCGCCGACAGCTCGGTCTTGACCCGGTCGAGCCCCATCGCCTCGAGCTCCAGCATCACCAGGGTGCCGGTGGCGTCCTGGGTGAGCGTCTGGTCGATGGTCAGGGCAATCTCTTCACCCGGGGTCATGCGGCCGGAGACCAGATGGGCATCGATCAGCTTGCGGGTCACATTGAGGCCAGACATGGTGCGCTCCTGCCAGGATGTATGTCTCAGTCTAGCAGTCGCCGGAAATGCAGTGGCGCTGGAGGGACAATGACTTACCCTGGCTAAGCCGTGCTCTGCGAACGCGGGGTCTGGCCAAACTGCAGCTCGGCGAGACGACGGTACAGCGGGCTCGATTCGAGCAGTTCATCGTGGCGACCGCTCGCCACTAGCCGGCCCTGATCCAGCACCAGTAGGCGATCGGCAGCGACTACGGTGGCTAGCCGGTGAGCGATCACCAGGCTCGTGCGGCCATGCATCAGGCGGTCGAGAGCCTGCTGCACCAGCTGTTCACTTTCGGCGTCCAGGGCGCTGGTCGCCTCATCGAGCAACAGCACCCTGGGGGCCTTGAGCAGTGCCCGGGCGATGGCCAGGCGCTGGCGTTGGCCACCGGAGAGCTGGACGCCACCGGGACCGAGCGGGGTATCCAGGCCCAGCGGCAGGGCCTCGAGGAAGTCCAGGGCGTTGGCATCTCGGGCCGCCGTTCGGAGTTCCTCCAGGCTGGCACCGGGTTTGCCATAACGCAGGTTCTCGGCGGCGCTGCCGGTGAACAGCGTGGGCTGCTGGGCGACCAGGCCTAGGTGGCGGCGCAGGTCCTGGGGGTTCAGGTCGCGCAGGTCGATCCCGTCGAGGCGAACGATGCCGCTGTCCGGATCGTGAAATCGCAACAGCAGCGCGAGCAGGGTGCTCTTGCCGGCGCCCGACGGCCCCACCAGCGCCACCCGCTCGCCGGGGCGGACATGCAGGTCGAGCCCTGCCAGGGCGGCTTGTGTGCGGCCCGAATAGGTGAAGTCCACGCCTTCCAAGCGAATATCTCCCCGTACCGGCTCGGGCAAAGGCCTGGGATTGATCGGTGCATGGATGGTCGGCCGGGTGTCCAGCAGCTCAAGCAGTCGCTCGGCTGCGCCGGCGGCGCGCTGGACGTCCCCGGCGACCTCGGCCAGGGTGGCCACGGCCCCGGCCGCCAGCACCGCATAGAAGACGAAGGCGGAGAGTTCGCCAGCGGTCATGGTACCGGCGAGCACCGCCTGGCCCCCCTGCCACAGCATCACCCCCACGGCGGCGAAGACCACCAGCATGGCGATGCCGGTCAGCCAGGCGCGCTGGCGTGTGCGTTGCACAGCACTGGCGAAGGCCTCTTCCACCCGCCGGCCATAGTCGTGGCGCTCGATATCTTCGTGATGAAAGGCCTGGACGGTGCGAATTCCCGCCAGTGCCTCGCCGGCATAGCGGCCCAATTCCGCCACCCGGTCCTGGCTGAAGCGAGACAGGCGGCGTACCCGCCGGCCGTACCAGAGAATCGGCAGCACCGTGGCGGGAATGCCCAGCAGCACGATAGCCGAGAGCCAGGGCTGGGTCACCAGCATCAGGATCACCGAGCCCACCAGCATCAGCAAGTTACGTAACGCCAGCGACAGCGAGGAACCGAAGAGTGTCTGCAGGACGCTGGTGTCCGCCGTCAAGCGCGAGGTGATCTCACCGGCCCCGCCGCCTTCCCCGTCGCTGGCCTCGAAGAAGCCGGGCTCGAGATCCAGCAAGTGGTCGAAGACCCGGCGTCGCAAGTCTCCGGCCAGCCGCTCGCCAATCCAGGTGACCAGGTAATAGCGCAGCGCCGAGGCCATCGCCAGGACACTGACCACCACGAGCAGCATCCCCAGTGCCTGGTTGAGCCTGGCTCGGTCCGCCGCCAGAAACCCCTGGTCGATGACCAGCCGCAGGCCCTGGCCCAGGATCAGGACGCTGGACGCCGCCAGTAGCAGCGCGACGCCTGCGAGCACCAGTCGCCAACGATAGGGGCGCAGCAGGCCGAGAAGTCGCAGCAGGATTCGCGGGTCGGGGCGTTGGGTCATTCGGGTCTCGTATCAGTAAGGCACAGGAGTCGCCCCGGCACAGTCACGCAGGAAGTCGGTACATTCCCGGGCCGCCATCGGCCTGGCGAAGAGATAGCCCTGCCCGGCGTCGCATTCCAGGGAGTGCAGGTAGCGGGCCTGCTCCTGAGTCTCGACCCCCTCGGCCACTACCTCGAGTCCCAAGCTCTTGCTCATGCTGATGATGGCATCGGCGATGGCGGCATTTTCCTGATCGAGAGGCAGCCCCTGTATAAAGGATTTATCGATCTTCAGGCGGTAGATGGGAAGCTTCTTGAGATGACTCAAACTCGAGTAGCCGGTACCAAAGTCATCGATGGACAGTTTGACACCCAGCGAGCGCAGGGCTTCCAGGGTCTGCATCGCCCTGTCGAGGTCTTGCATGAACACGCTCTCGGTCACTTCGAGTTCGAGATGACACGCCGGCAGTCCGGTTCTAGATAAGGCGTCGGTGACTTTTTCGATGAAATCCGGCTGCCGGAACTGGCACATGGAGACGTTCACCGCCATGGGGCCATCGACGAGGCCCTCGGCCATCCAGGCGGCCTGCTGCCGGCAGGCGGTCTCGAGGACCCAGGCACCGATCGGCACGATCAACCCGCTGTTTTCCGCCATGGGGATGAACTGATCGGGCGGAATCAGCCCCAGGGTCGGATGCTGCCAGCGGGCCAAAGCCTCCAGGCCGATGACACCCTGGATAGCGAAATCGAACTGCGGCTGATAGGCCAGGAACAGCTGGTCGCCCTCGATGGCACGGCGCAGGTCTATCTCCAGCATCAAGCGTTCGCGTATTCGCTCGTTCATGGCCGGGGAGTAGAACTGGTAGCAATTACGTCCCAGGTCCTTGGCCACGTACATGGCCGCATCGGCATTGCGCAACAATGAATCGGCATCCGTACCATCCTCGGGATAGCAGGCGATGCCGATGCTGCCGCTCAATACCAGCTCGCTGTCGCCCAGGTAGAAGGGCATGACCAGGGCGTCCAGCAATTTCCTGGCCACCGGAACGGCCGCTTCGGGTGAACCGATATCCGGCAGTACGAGGAGAAATTCGTCTCCCCCCTGACGACTCAGGGTATCCGAGGCGCGGACGCAAGCTTTCAGGCGCTGCGCCGCCTGGTGTAATACCTGGTCACCGAGTTCATGCCCCATGAGGTCATTCACCTGCTTGAAGCGGTCGAGATCCAGGAACATCAGGGCCAGTAAGGTACCGGAACGCCTGGCCTGGGCAACGGCCAGGTCGAGTCGATCAGTCAGCAGCAGACGGTTCGGCAGGCCGGTCAGGGCGTCGTGCTGGGCGAGATAGGCCAGCTGGGCTTCATTGCGTTTGCGCTCGGTGATGTCACGGATGAGCATGCTGGTGCGCACTTCACCGCTTTGCATCTGGAAGACCGATGTAGACAGCTCAGCCGGGAAGCGCTCCCCGTCGTAGCGGCTTAGGGTCAGGTAGAGTCGACTGAGTCGATGAATCTTGGCATGGGCAACATCGATATCAGTCGTCATATGGGTCGGTCCCCTGGCGGGTCCAGGATGGAGGCAAAGCGGTTTTCGGCTTTTCGGCAAGCCGCCGCAAGCGATGCGTCGAGTGTCTCATCTTAGCGAAGTGTGTGCATGTTCGTGATCGACGCAACCCAACCCCCTTGAAGCGGACAGTGGTCGGAATCATATTGCGATTTACACACCTCCTTGAAAGGACGTCCCGTGTCAGATTCCGTGATCCTCGGCTGCCCCCGTTGCAGCGCCATCAACCGCGTCAGCCGTAATCGTCTCGACGATGGCCCGACCTGCGGCAAATGCAAGCAGCATCTCTTCACTGGAGAGCCGGTGCCACTCACCAGCGACAACTTTCACCCCCTGGTGGAGCGTAGCGAGTTACCGGTGGTAGTGGATTTCTGGGCCAGCTGGTGCGGGCCCTGCAAGATGATGGCACCGATCTTCGCTGAGACCGCCCGCGAGCTTGAGCCCCGCCTGCGCTTCGCCAAGCTCGATACCGAGGCCGAACAGGCGCTGGCGGCACGTTTCGGCATCCGCAGCATTCCTACCCTGATCGTCTTCAGGAACGGCAGGGAAGTCGCCCGCCAGCCAGGAGTGCTGCAGGGGCCGCAGTTGAGGCAGTGGCTCGAACCGCACCTGGCGTGAAGGCCATCGGCATTTTAGGCGGCAGGGTTGGTGCGGAAGGCCACAGGCGATTGCTTGCAGGGTGAGTATCAGCCACGCACTGGAAAGGGGAGCGGCTATCGCTCCCCTTCGCGCCGTTGCCAGCTCCTGGCCGAGGCGCGAGAGGCGGCGCACTTGGCGCCTGAACCAAAGGGTCGGCAGCACCGTGGCGGGGATTTCTCAGCAGCACGATTGCCGAGAGCCAGGGCTGATTCACCAGCATCAGGTTCACCGTGCTCACCAGCATCACGAGGTTGCGAACCGCCAGCGACAAGGAAGAGCCGAACAGGGACTGCGTCGCCAGTGTCTGGTTGAGCCTGGTTCCGGGCCGCCGCCAGAAACCCCGGGGTCGATGACCAGCCTACTGGATGCCTCCAGCAGCATGGCGACGCTCGAGAGCAAAGGCTGCCAGCGATAGGAGCGCAGCAGGCCGAGCAGACGCAGCAGCACGCGGGAATCGGGTGGTGAGGCCATGGAGTTCTTGTTCACAGGCGTTGCCGCTACGATAGCCGCTTATGGAGGCCCCTGCATGGCGGCGGCGGGAAAGAAGGCAGCCTTATACCGCTGGATACGGATATCCGCTGCGTGCCTACCTTGACCATCTTTATGAATCGCTGGTAAATCTCCCGTCGGCATCGACGGCGGCAGGTGCTGCAGCTGGAGAAGTGACTGGAATCGCACCGGGTTCGTGTGTCATCGGTATGCTCTTCAGTATCAATGGCTCGTGATCTTCCGGGGCACCACCACGCAGTTGCGACCGCTCTTCTTGCCCTTATAAAGGGCACGGTCGGCGCGCAGCAGGCCAGGGTCGATGCTGGTCTCACCATCACCGACCCGACTGATGCCGACTGTCACTGACAGGTCTAGTAACATGCCCTCGACCTCTAGGGGGGTCAGGCATATGGCCTCACGCAGCCGTTCGGCGATTTCCCGAGCCGTGGTCAGGTTGGCCAACGGGAGAGCGATGACAAACTCCTCACCTCCGTAGCGGCCGATTATGTCGCTGTCGCGCAGTACCGACTGGCAGCGGGCGGAGACCACCGTCAGTGCCAGGTCGCCGATGGCATGACCATGTACATCGTTGATGGACTTGAAGTAGTCGATATCCACCATGCACAGCGAGAGGGGGGTACCGTCGCGGCGGGCTCGGCGGCGCTCCTGCTCGGCCAGCTTGAAGAAATGTCGGCGGTTGGTGATTCCCGTCAATTCGTCAGTTCTGGCGATATGGCGCAATCGCTGTTCCATCTTGTTGCGATGCTCGATCTCTTCCTTCAGTTGACGGTTGATCGAGCGTTCTTCCAGCAGGTTGTCGAACTGGGCGCGTTGTAGCCGATGAATCCTGGATACCGTCAGCAAGCACAGTAGATTGACGAAGCTCAGTAGTAGCACGTAGTTCACCAAGACCCCGCCCGGCAGTGGTGACCAAACAACCATTGAGATGAGGAAGCCGCCGAGCAGGTAGCTGTTGCCGGCTAGCATCCAGGGTATACGGTTGGGTATGAAGAGGTAGAGAGCCATGCTGGCGGCTACGATCGAAGCAAGATTTGTCATGACACCATCCGTCCGCAGGGGAATGGTGAATAGCAAACCACTGATGGCCAGCAGGCAGGCCAGGTTGATCGGAAGTGGAGATTGGGCCAAGGAGGGTCGCCGCCATACCGCTAAAGCCAGCAACAGGAAGCTGGCGGCGACCACGCTGCGCATGGTCAGTAACATCAAGAAAGCATCGCTCAAGCCCAGCAGACTATAGTCCGTCAGGCCGAAAGCGAGGAACAGACCGGTGGCCACCACGAGAGCGTGACGTAGTTGGCAGGCGTCGTGGGCCTGCATGGTTCGTCGGAAAAGGGCCTCCTTTGCGGAGTCCCGAAATTCGCCCCGCCAGTCGAGTTGGTTACTATTCCTTGTGGTGGTGCCCATTCGCACTTCCTCGAGGGCCGGTACGTGTCGTACATGTGAAGGCCGACCGCGCTCCCCTCAGCAAATTTCTTTATGAACTCCTGCCGTCGATGCCTGCGCTTTGAGGCAACCTTAGAGGGGAGCATGGCGAGAATTTTTGTTTCTCGCCAGCTATCTCGAGTAATTGTCAAAAGAGGCTCACATCCAGTGTAAGCGATCACTTACGCAGCAAGTATTAGCTATGGATTAGAACAAATTCAGTCGTTATTCTGCCTTGGCACCCAGCTTCTCCAGGCGGGTGAACCACTTGCGGCAGTCGCTTGAATCGAGCGTCTCAACCGACCCGATAAGCGTCTCGCGTACCGGTGCGAAGCCCACGAACCCCAGGATATTGCGTTCCAGCGACTTCACGCTGTGGGCGCGATAGAGATGGCGGTAGATCGCGGCCGGCATGCCCATGGTCACCACGACACGCGCCGAGCGTCCCTTCAGCCCCTTGCGACCCATAGGGTTGCCTTCCTGGTACTCGAAGGCGAAGTGGGGTCGCATCACCTGCTCGAGAAATCCCTTTACCAGAGCGGGCATGTCACCGAGCCACAGCGGGAAGAACAGCACCAGGTGCTCGCACCAGC
This sequence comes from Halomonas sp., assembly GCF_034520545.1. Lineage (GTDB taxonomy): Bacteria > Pseudomonadota > Gammaproteobacteria > Pseudomonadales > Halomonadaceae > Halomonas. The sequence continues at coordinate 641,885 of NZ_JAXHNN010000010.1, read as the reverse complement.
GGATGGCGTCGGCTGCTTCGTCGAGGGAGGGCGGCATGCGCTCTTCGCTCCAGGCTTGCTGGCTGCGCAGCAGCGGGAAATCCAGGTCGGCGATCTGCACGGTGCGCACGTCGTGCCCCGCCGCCTCTTCGCCCAGGCGATAGTGCTCGGCCAGAACATGCAGCAGGTGAGCGAGCCTGGCATCGGGGTGGCCTTGGAGGATCAGGATGCGGCGCATGGCGTCTCTCTCGTGGCGGCGTGGGTCAGTGCCATAGCATAGTGGAACGGATGCCCGCGGATCACGGCACAGCGGCCATCTGCAGCTGTTTGCCTCGTTGTCAGTTCCTGGCAGGCAGTGCCTTCCTCGGATCAGCCCTGACGCTTGAGTTGTTCGCGCAGCTGCTTGGGCACCTGCTTGATGATCAGCCGGTCGCGGTCCTCGTCGTACTCCACGCCGGAGCCGAGCAGGTGGGAGTCGAAGCTGATCGATACCCCGCCGGCGCGACCGGTGAAGCGGCGGAACTGGTTGAGGGTGCGCCTGTCCGGCGGAATCTCCGGGGAGAGCCCGTAGTCGGCGTTGCGGATATGGTCATAGAAAGCCTTCGGCTGTTGCTCGTCGAGCACTTCCGAAAGCGCTTCAACGGTCATCGGCTCGCCGCGGCGTGCCTGGTCGCTGGCGTAGTCGATCAGCGCGTCGGTCTTTTCGCGGCTGGCCTCCTCGGGCAGGTCCTCCTGTTCGACGTAGTCGCTGAAGGCCTTGAGCAGGGTCCGGGTCTCGCCGCTGGCATCCACGCCCTCCTCGGCGCCGAGCAGAGCGGCGAAGCCCTCGGCGAGCTTCTTGCCACCGCGGTCGCGGGTCCAGGAGAGGTACTGTTTCGAGTTGCCGGCTTGCCACTGGTTGAGGTTGAGGAGCGCGGCCAGGCTCATTTGGGTCAGGTTGAGCTGGCGCGCCGGTACCACCTGCAATGCCTCATCGATGGCGAAGCCCTCCCGGTGGTGCAGCAGTGCGAAGCTCAGAAAGCGGGCATCGCCGACCTGGTGGTGGAGCACCAGCAGGTCGCCAGAGAGCGAGAGGTGGGCGCCGACCAGCGTGGCGATGCGCTGCGCCAGGTCGCGGGAGAGCACTGTGAAGTCACGGCTCCCCTCGAGGTAGCCCGTCAGTTCGCTGGCGAAGGGCGAACTCACCTCGCCCTCAGGGGTCGTCTCGGCGAAGTGGCCCCAGGCCTTGGGCTTGGCATTGAAGGCATCGTTGAAGCCGGCCAGCAGGTCGTCCAGGGCCGGGGAGGCGGGCAACGGCGATGTGGCGGGTACCAGGCTCATCGGCGTCTCGCCGGCGGTCTTCTCGATGCGATGAACGATGGCGTTGAGGATCGGCATGGCGCCTCCCGCGGTGATGGACGAGGGCCAAAATGATACCCGCAGGAAGGCGCCGCCGATAGGCGCGCTGCTGTCAGCGCCCTTCCAGATAGGCGGTCATCGACCCGGCCAGCAGCAGGTCGAAGTCGATGGGCTTGACCAGGTAGTCATCGGCGCCGCTGCGCTTGCCATCGACGATATCGCATGGATCGGAAAGCGCGGTCAGGAAAATGAAGGGGGTGTCGGCCAGATGAGGGCGACGCTCGCGCACTTCTTCCAGTACGTCGTAGCCATTGAGGCCGGGCATGTTGATATCGCAGAGGATGAGATCAGGTGCGCTGGCATCTATCTGCTGCAGCGTCGCCTCGCCATCTGCGGCCTCGAGTACCGCGTAGCCGGCCTCCCTGAGTTCCTCGCAGATGTCGGTGCGCAGGTCCTCCTGGTCCTCTGCGCAGAGGATCAGCGCTCGCTGGTGGGCGCGTTCAGGCTGTGACATCGGGCCATTCCTCCTGGTTGGCGGCGGGCAGCCGTAGAATGAACACGGACCCTTCACCGGGGGCGGATCTCACCTCCAGGTCGCCCTGCTGGATGCGCGCCAGGTGGCGAGCGATGTTCAGCCCCAGGCCGATGCCATCGGTACCTGCCGCATTGCTGCCACGAAAGAAGCGTTCGAAGAGTCGGGCCTGCTCGGCGCTGGGAATGCCCGGGCCCCCATCCGCTACTCGGCACACTGCCTGTCCCTCTTCTTGCGCCGTGGTGATGCGCACGGGTTGCCCGGCGGGGGAATATTTGAGGGCATTGGAGACCAGATTGGCCAGCACCTGCTCGGTGAGGGCGCGGTCACACCAGGCGAAGGCCTCAGGGCTGCCATGCGTCGTGGTCAACCGTTCGACGCCTTTCGCCTCTTCCTGAAGGCGGCAGAGGTGATCGACGATGGACACCAGCGAATGGCGGGTCGGCAGGGCCTCGACTTGCTGGCCATCGAGTCGCGCCGCGGTCAGCGACGACTCTACCAGGCGAGTCATCTGTTCCACCGCTTCGCGCAGCCGCTGATAGCGCTCGCTGCGTTGCTCGGCGGTGAAGTGTCGATTTGCGTTGCTCGGCGGTGAAGTGTCGATTGCGGCGAAGCAGGCGCTGCAGCCCGGAATCGATCACTGCCAGCGGGGTGCGGAACTGGTGCGAAACCATAGCCGCGAAGCTGCGGTAGAACTCGCTGACCCCGCGTTCACGATTCAAGGCGCGGGCCAGGGCATCGGCGGTTTCCTTGTAGCGGCTGATGTGTCTGGCGACTTCTCCCTCCAACTGGTCGCGGTGTGCCGTCAGTGCCCGCTGGGCGAGGCGTCGCTGGCGAAGGGCATGGACCAGCAACAGCACCAGGGCGAGTCCGCTCAGCGTGATGCCGACGACGGAACCGATGACCTGCAACAGGCTGCTGCGGTAGGTATCCAGACGGGCACCGGTGCTTTCCCACTCGGCCATCATGACGGCATTGGCGATGCGATTGAGGCGGGCCATGAGGTTATCGAGGTGCGGCATCAGGGTGTCGGGACGAAAGCGCGCCTCGCCTTTGATGTCGTCAACGGTTGTCAGCAGGGCCTGGAGATCATCAAGTGCCGCATTTAGCGGGGCCTCAAGTCCTTGAGAAGCGAGGTAGCGGCGCTGGGGTCCGTCGTCCATCAGCGTCAGTCGACTGGAGAGGATGTCCAGACGCAGTTCGGGGTCCTCGTCGCGGTGCCCCAGCGCGCGTCGGCTCACCGCCTGGTCCAGCCGGTGACTGGCGACCTGTGCCTGAGTGACCACCCACAGCATGTTCTCGTCGACGTTGTCGCGCATGTCGTTCTCGACCTGGAACAGCCGAATGAGCGCAAAGGCCAGGAAGGCAGAGAACGCCAGGATGGCCAGGCTGGCGACCAGATAGATGGGAAAGGGGCGCAGCCTGGGCATTACTCGATCTCGAGACGGTGGAGCTGCCATACCCAGCGGTAGTCGTAGCGGATGTCCTGGAGCTCGGCATGGTCGTCGCGGGGATAGATGATCCACAGCGGGCCCTTGTCGCGACGGGTCAGTCGTTGGTCGTCCATATGCGTAGCCAGGATGACGTCGTAGTCGTAAAAGTCCTCTACGGGGATCTCGACGATGTAGTCGTTGAGCGCGATGGCGACGGCGGTCTCGCCGCTGGTACCGAGCCACTCCAGTAGATCACGAACCAGAAAGCCTTCGAACTGGTTCACGCCGTCGGTAACGGACGTGGAAGTGGTCAGTTCACGACGCGGCAGCGTCTGGAGCAAATCGAGATCGAGATGAGCCTCGCCACCCTGGTTAGTGGCTGTTATCCGCCCGCTGACAACCAGCTTGACCTCTCCTTCTGGGGAGGCAAGTGGCCCTGCAGGGTTCTGGGCCAGTCCCGGCCCCGCCAGGAGCAACGTGGCCACGATAAGGCAGTGCCTGATCAGCATCATGTTTCTCCCGCTATTCACAATGTTGAGGTGTCTTCGCCCAGGCCATGCCGGTGGCTATTGATCCTAGCCTCCAGCTTGCGCGCCTACCCCCTTCAAATGAAGGGGGCCGGCATCAGGGCAAGGCGCTATGTTGTCGGGCAGGCATTCAGTCAAGGACATGGGGAGTACACGCCATGACAACCGGCACATTGCGCCAACCCGGCATCAAGGAACGCGTCGAGCAACTCGGCTATCTGCTCAAGCATACCTTCAGCCTCGTGGGGCGCGACCCGGGCATTCTGCGGCCCTGGATTCGCATGTCCCTCTACGCCGTGGTGATGGTCAGCTTGTTCTTTTACAGCGTGATCAGTATCTGGGGGAACAATGGCGGCACCTTGCCCCTGCTGTTGAGTCTGGGGATGTTCATCTATAAGTATTTCTATTACACACGCCAGGAGTTGCGGCAGAGCTGGCTTGTCACCGAGGCATTGCAGGGCCAGCGTCGATCCGCCGCGGACGCCAAGGCCAAGGTCAAGACGTTGAAGGGGAGCGCGAGAGGAATTGCCCTGCTCGATATGTTGCTCAGCGGCATGCTCAGTTGGACGCTACGTTCCGGTCCCGTCGGCGTACTGATGTCGCTGCTGTTGAAGGGCCTGCGTGAGGTGTGGGATCTGGTCAACCACTACCTGTTGCCCTCGGTGGTGGTCGATGGCCATGGAATCCGTGAAAGCGTGTCACGCATGGGTCGACTCAGGGAGAGCGTGCCCGAGACGCTGGTGGGTGTGTTCGGGATCGATGTGGCCTCTCGGGCCGTGGGGACCATCATGTTTCCCGTCTATGCCCTGACGCTGCTGATGGGGCTTGTCATCGGCATCTGGGTGGGCGATAGCCTGCCCAGCTATCTTCTGGGCGACCCTCTGGCGGGTACCGCCCTGGCCGGTTCCGGCCCGCTTCCGGAAACACTGCCCATCTCGGTGCTGCCGATTCTTGTCGCGGTATGGATCTCCAAGCTGCTGAGCGTAGTGCTGGAACGCATGACCACCTCGGTGAAGGTGATCTATTTCTCTATCTTCTATATGCGTATTACCCACGCCGACGACATCCTCGAGGATATTCGCGGTGAACTGGAGGCCTATCTGCGCATGGAAGCCAGTGATCCTGATCCGGTGGCGGCACCCGGAACCCAGAACGGGTAACTGCAAACGGGTAATCGATAACTCATAATTGAGGGGGAGAGTGCCATCCAGGGCATTGCGGATCTTTTGGCACCTTCCCACGAAAAGGAGCAAGGCGATGTGGGATTTTCGTATTGGACAGGCACTGGGGCTCATGCTGCGCACGCTGCCCTTCATCCTCTTTCGGCTGGTCGTCTATTTCGGTGCGGCGCTGGCCTATGTACTGATGACCGGTGTAGGAGCCGGCGTCGGCTGGGGCATCGGCGGCTTCGGTGACGAGGGTTTCCGCGCCGCCAGCACCTTCTGGGGCGGTGCGATCGGGTTCGGGATCGTTGGAGCGGTGATGTATGTGCTGCGCGAGTATTTGCTCTACGTCGTCAAGGCGGGCCATATCGCCGTACTAGTGGAACTGCTCGACGGCCAGACCTTGCCTGAAGGGCGCGGTCAGATCGACCATGCACAGACGGTAATCAAGGAGCGTTTCGGCCAGGCCAGCCTGCTGTTCGGCATCGACCAGCTGATCAAGGGGGTGCTGCGTGCCATTACAGGCCTCATGCGCGGAATCTTCGGGTTCTTGCCGATTCCCGGTGCGCGCCAGTTCATTCGCATCATCGAAGCTTTCCTGAAGATAGCCGTAGGGTTCATCGATGAGGTGATCCTGGCCTACTGCATCAAGACGCGTTCCGACAATGCCTGGGCCTCCTCCCGTGATGCCCTCGTGCTCTACGGCCAGAATGCCAAGCCGATGCTCAAGAACGCTGCCTGGCTGGCGCTGATCGTCTACGGTCTCTCGTTCCTGGTGTTCCTGATCATGCTGGCTCCGGCGGCCCTGGTGGCTTACATGATTCCCGGCGGCTGGTCCGCCACGGGGGTTATCGTGGCGCTGCTTTTCGCCTGGAGCGTCAAGGTGGCGCTGCTGGAACCCTTCGCTATTACCTGCATGATGCAGGCCTATTTCAAGACCATCGAGGGGCAGCAACCCGATCCCGAATGGGATGCTAAACTCGACGGTATGTCGAAGAAGTTTCGCAAGCTCAAGCAGAAGGCGGCCGAATCCACTGAGCGCCCCTCGTCCGGCGAAGCCGGTGCCTCAGCGGCCGATTCTCGAACCTGAGGGATTCCATCCCGCCACCCATGGCGGGGTTTCGTGCAGTGATAACCCCAATACGAAGAAAGGAGTACGACATGAAGCGGGGCATAGGGTTGTTGACGTCGGGAGCGCTGGTCGCCTCACTGGGCCTGGTCTCTGCGCAGGCACAGGCGCAAACCGATGAAGTCGTCGAGCAGATTGAGCTGGGTCTGGAGCTTTATCAGGAACAGGAGTATGGCGCGGCCATCACCGAGCTCGAGTTCGCCATCAACGATATTCGCAAGCTGGTGTCGGAGCGCATCGCCGAGACCTTCCCCGAGGCGCCCGAGGGGTGGAGTGCCGGTACGGTGGAGTCCGCCGGTGGCGGTGGGGCGGCAGCCATGTTCGGCGGGGGTGGCAGCATGCTGGAGCGCGAATATCGTCAGGAATCGGGTAGCGGTCGGATGACCGCGAAATTGATGATCGACAACCCCATGATTCAGGCGATGTCGGCCATGTTCAGCAATCCGGCGATGATCGCCGCCCAGCCCAACATGGAGCGTATCCGCATCGGGCGTGAGTCCGCGCTGCTCAAGTGGCAACCCGAGCGGGGCAGCGCCGAAGTCTCCTTCCTGATGGATGGCCGTATCCTGATGCAGGTCAACGGCCAGGAGCTGGACTCGCAGGAACCCGCCGTGGAACTGCTAAAGGCATGGGATATGGAGGCCGTCCGGGAGCAGGCTGCGCGCTGAGGTCTGCTCGCAACGTTTTCCCGACCTTGGCGGTTTTTTACGGACGTGTTACAAGCGAAAGGCGGCGAGGCTAATGCCTCGCCGCAGCCTTTTTGATTGATCGATGCCCATGTCTTCGCTTTGGGTTAAAAAAATTAATTAAAATTCGATAATCGACCTGCAAGCCGATTTCGGCCACAGTGTTTTATTATGCCCCATTCATCCCGGAGCTCCGCACCCATGCTGCTATCATTCGGGAACTGTTCATGAATACGCAGAACGTGTTCTCGCTCGACGACTTTCCCGTCGGCTGCCTGGTGTCTGACCTGAAGCGTCAGATTCTATATAGCAATGCGTTCGTCGAGACGCATTTTGGCTATCCCGCCGAGTACCTGGCCGGAGCAGACCTGTTCACCTTGTTCAGTCGGGCTTCCCAGATCATCTACGACAGTTACCTCATACCCCTGCTGATGCGCGAAGGCCATTGCGACGAAATCCGGCTCAACCTGGTGACCCGTTCTGGGGATGCCTTGCCCGTGGTGGTCAATGTACGGCGCGACGAGGCCGGCAGTGAACGTATCTTCTGGAGCCTGACCAGTGCCAGCCAGGGAGAGAAGATGTTCGGGGAGATTGCCGAAGCCAGGGATCTTCTCCAGCAGAAGGTTTCCCAGCTCCATACCCTATCGGATACCGACCAACTGACGGGTTTGCCCAACCGAACCGCGATGACACGCCATCTGAACCAGCAGATCGGGAGCGCGAAAGCCGGTGAGCTGGCGTTTGCCCTGGCTTTTGTCGATCTGGACGGTTTCAAGGAGATCAACGACCGCAACGGTCACCACACGGGTGACAAGCTGCTGCGTCTGGTGGCCAAACGGATGGCCAAAAACCTCAGGAATGACGACTCGATTGCCCGTTTCGGCGGCGATGAATTTGTCGTCTTGATGCACGGTAATTTCAACACCAATACGGCGGAAGAGTCCCTCAACCGGCTGATTCAGCAACTCGCTGAGCCCTTCGAGGTGGATTCCCTGTCCCTGCAGATCTCGGCAAGTGTAGGTGTGACCCTGTATCCACAAACGAAAGAGATCGACCCCGACCAGCTCATGCGTCAGGCCGACCAGGCCATGTACCAGGCAAAGATCGCGGGAGGAAATCAGCTTTGCCTGTTCAATGTAGATCAGGAAAGATTCCTGAGGGACAGGAACGAGGAACTCTCAGCCATCCGTGTCGCCATGGACGCCGGCCAGTTCGAACTCTATTACCAGCCCAAGGTCAACATGCGGACCGGGCAGGTGCTGGGTGTCGAAGCACTGCTGCGTTGGAATCATCCTGTTCATGGCCTGATGGGGCCTGCGACCTTCCTGCCCACCGTCAGTGATACTCCGGTAGGGCTGGTGCTTGGGCGATGGGTCATCGCAAAAGCAATGGTGCAGCTTCAGAACTGGCAAAGGCAGGGTCTGGATCTGCATGTCAGTGTCAACATCGCCGGATACCACCTGCAATACCCGGACTTCCTCTACGATCTCGGGCAGATGCTCGCTGACGCTCCGGGGTTGCCAAAGCACAAACTGGAATTTGAAGTGCTTGAAACCAGCACGATTGAAGACATTGATCACATATCCTCGGTGCTCAACGACTGCAAGTCGCTCGGCATAGGGGTCTCGCTCGATGACTTTGGCACAGGCTATTCGACCCTTGGGCATTTGCGGGATCTGTCGATGGATACTCTCAAGATCGATCGCAGTTTCGTCCAGAATATGCTGATAAACGCTGGCGATCTGGCCATCATCAAGGGCGTCATTGGCTTCGCCCGCGCTTTCCAGTGCGATGTCATCGCCGAGGGTGTCGAGACCCGGCAGCATGGCCAGCGTCTTATCGATCTCGGTTGCGAGTGGGGCCAGGGGTATTACATTGCCAGGCCGATGCCTGCCCAGGCTCTCGAGTCCTGGGTCCATGACTGGCGCCAGGATGGGTTTCACCACAAGTTCCTTGCCGCTGGTGACCAGGACGATGCCAAGTGGAAGGAGGATACGTAACGTGTTGACGAAAGAGAAAATCATTGCTCGCAACAACGTCAATGTCATCGGTTCCGGGCCACAGACGCTGATGCTCGCTCACGGTTTTGGCTGCGACCAGACGATGTGGCATTACCTCACCCCGGAGCTGAGGTCTCACTACACTCTGGTGATGTTTGATTACGTGGGCTCCGGCCAGTCTCAGTTGTCCGCGTTCAGCCGCTCACGCTATGGCTCGCTGGAAGGCTATACCCAAGACATCAACGAAATCTGCGACGCGCTCGAACTTGCCGATGTTCACTTCGTCGGCCATTCGATCAGTTGCACTCTCGGCCTGATGGCATCCATCGCCGAACCCGGGCGTTTCGCCAGCCATATCATGGTGTGCCCTTCGCCCTGTTTTCTGAATGATCCGCCGGACTATCACGGCGGTTTTGAGCGTGTAGATCTGGAAGAATTGATCAGCCTGATGGACAGGAACTACATCGGCTGGGCCACTTATCTCGCGCCCCTGGTGATGGGCACCAATAGCTCCGAGGTGCTGATCGGGGAGATGACGGCAAGTCTCTGCTCCACCGATCCGCTGGTGGGCAAGACATTCGCCCAGGCCACCTTCTTTTCCGACTACCGGCACCTGCTTCCTCAGGCTAGACATCCCTCGCTGCTGCTGCAGAGCAAGACGGATTCATTGGCCAACGAGGGCGTTGGGAAGTACATGCACGCCCGTATGCCGCAGAGCACCTTGCGGGTACTGCCGACGGAAGGACATTGCATTCACATGACGCACCCGGCGTTGGTCCTGGGGGAGATCAGGGCTTGGATGAACCCTTGATGCCAAGCAATACGCATCACGTAGAGGGTCTTCAATTCTTAAGCTTGCCATGCAGGCCTTCCCTGGCCTTATTCGTCAAGTAGCACTGCTGTGAGTGTTGAGCCTTATTCGAGGGTGAAAGGCAAGCTTTCCAGCACCTCGCCGCTGTCCGAGGCCTTGTAGCGGACCTCGTAGTCGCCCGCTGCGCTGGGTGCGAAGAGTTGCAAGGGGCTGCCCTGGCTGGCACGGGCCTCGCGGATGGCGGAAGCATCCGGGGCACTGCCCGCCTCGACGATCTGGATGAAGTCCTCGTAGCGTCCCGGCCCCTGCCAGTTCACCGTGACCACGCCGCCGGCCTCGGGGGTGCCCTCGATGGCCAGGCTGATCTCACCGGCCCCCACGCTGACCGGCTCGCTGGCCAGGGTCCTTCCCGATTGCTGGATCACGTAGCGGACCTCGTAGTCACCCGGCACTTCCGGGGCATCCAGAGTGACCGGCGAGCCTCTGCTGGTACGCACATAGTCGGTATAGCTGCCCTCGGGGGCGCCGGCCTCGACGATGGTGATGTAGTCCTTGGGGTTGTCGGGGCCGGTCCACTCCACCTGGAATTCGCCGCTCGGCACGATGGGTTCGTTGACCATTAATTGCGCCGTGGCGGGGATCAGGCTGATCGGCTGATTGGCTAGGGTACGCCCGGACTGCTGGAGCACGTAGCGGATCTCGAAGTTGCCCAGAGCATCCGGAGCGGTGATCGTCAGCGGCGACCCCCGGCTGGTGCGGGTGTAGTCGAGGTAGCTGCCCTCAGGAGCCCCGGCCTCGACGATGGTGATGTAATCCTTGGGATTGTCGGGACCTTCCCATTCCACTTCGACTACCGAGCCCCCTACGGCCTCCTCGGGAGCCGTGACACTGGCGGATGCCGGGATCAGGCTGATGGGGTGACTGGCCAGGGTGCGTCCGGACTGCTGGAGCACGTAGCGGATTTCGTGGTTGCCCAGGGCATCCGGCGCGGTAATCGTCAGCGGAGACCCCCGGCTGGTGCGGGTGTAGTCGAGGTAGCTGCCCTCGGGCGCCCCGGCCTCGACGATGGTGATGTAGTCCTTGGGATTGTCGGGGCCCTCCCACTCCACCTCGACCACCGAGCCCGTCACGGTTTCCTCGGGGGCGGAAAGGCTGGCTTCCACCGGTGTCAGGGTGATGGGGTGGCTGGCCAGGGTTTCGCCACTTTGCTGATGCACGTAGCGGATCTCGAAATTGCCAAGGGCATCCTGGGCGGTAATCGTCAGCGGTGAGCCACGGCTGGTACGGGTATAGTCGGTGTAGCTGCCCTCTGGAGCGCCGGCCTCGACGATGGTGACGTAGTCCTTGTCGTCGTCCGGCCCCGTCCAGGATACCTCGATCACCGAGCCCGCCGGGGCTTCATCGGGTGCGGTCAGTTCGGCGGCGGGCGGCGGTGCCGGCTCTGGTTCGGGTTCTGGCTCTGGTTCAGGGACGGGTTCGGCCGCGGCCTGTTCCACCTGGCTCAGGGCGCTTGCCAACTCGGCACCGGAGTTGGTCTGAAAGAGCTCCCCGCCGGTTTGCTCTGTCACACAGGAAAGCTGCTGAATCTCGCTATCGGTGAGGCCGAAGCCCACCACATGGGCGCGAATCGCCAGCCCTTGCTCCGCCAGCCGTGCCGCTTCGGCGCAGGGGTCGCCGTCGCAGGTCTCCAGCCCGTCGGTTACCAGGATGATGTCGGCGGCCTCGGCGGTGCGGGGAATCTGCTCGGCGGCGAGACGCAGGCTGTCGGCGATCGGTGTCATGCCCTGGGGATTCAGGGCGCGTATCTGGTCCGCCAGGGTATCGGCATCCTGCAGCTCCATGGCGGCGATGACCTCGATATCCCCGCAATCGCCTCGGCGGTTGTGGCCATAGGCCAGGACACTCAGGGGAACCTCGGGGTCGCGATCCTGGAGATATTCGTCGATTACGTCGCGGGCAACCTCGATGCGCGTGATGTCGCCTTCCATGCGATTCCACATGGAGCCCGAGGCATCGAGCACCATGACCCCCACGCGTTCGGCCATGGCAGGAGTGGCGCTCAGCAGCAATATTGCGGGAAGCAGGGAAACGGATCGGCTCAAGCGGGCCATGCAGCACCTCCAGTTTGCTAAGCATCAACGCACAGCATAGCCAAGGGTGGTGTTGGCGTGCCCCCTTCATTTCGATGGGGGCAGAGGGAGGGCTTTAGCGGACGTGCCGAGCAGGATCGCGTCAGCATTTCCGAAGTCGAGGTGGCTTTTACGGCTTGAGCCGGTAGCCGCTCTTGAAGATCCAGCGCAGCACCGCCAGCGCCGCCCCCAGGAACAGCAGGATCACCAGCAGGCTGACCACCGGGCTGACGTCACTGATGCCGTAGAAGCTCCAGCGGAAGCCGCTGATCAGGTAGACCACCGGGTTGGCCAGGGTCACCGTCTGCCAGAAGGGCGGCAGCATGTCGATGGAGTAGAAGGTGCCGCCGAGGAAGGTCAGCGGGGTGATCACCAGCAGCGGCACCAGCTGCAGTTTCTCGAAGCCGTCGGCCCAGATGCCGATGATGAAGCCCAGCATGCTGAAGGTGGTGGCCGTTAGCACCAGGAAGACCAGCATCATCAGGGGATGCTCGATGGAATAGGGCACGAAGAGCCGGGCCGTGGCCAGCACGATCAACCCCAGGATCATCGACTTGGTGGCTGCCGCGCCGACATAGCCAATCACCACCTCGACATAGGACATCGGCGCCGAGAGGATCTCGTAGATCGAGCCCGAGAAGCGCGGAAAGAAGATGCCGAAGGAGGCGTTGGCCACGCTCTGGGTCAGCAGCATCAGCATGATCAGGCCTGGCACGATGAAGGCCCCGTAGCTGACGCCATCCACTTCGCTGATCCGGGTGCCGATGGCCGCCCCGAATACCACGAAGTAGAGCGAGGTGGAAATCACCGGCGAGACGATGCTCTGCAGCACGGTACGCAGGCTGCGCGCCATCTCGGCGCGATACAGGGTCTTGACGGATTGCAGGTTCATGCGCGCTCCTGAACCAGGCTGACGAAGATATCCTCCAGGGAACTCTGGCGGGTGTGCAGGTCCTTGACCCGCAGCCCTACTGCTTCGAGGTCGGCCAGTAGCCCCGAGATCGAAGACCCCCCTTCCTGGCGGGCCGCGTCATAGCTGTAGACCAGCGCATGACCCTCGTTAGCGAGCTCCAGGCCGTGTCCCGCCAGTGATTCCGGCACTGCCTCCAGCGGCTCCTGCAGGTGCAGGGTCAGCTCCTTGCTGCCGAGCTTGCGCATCAGCGCGTGGGTGTTCTCCACCAGCACGATCTCCCCGCGGCGGATCACCCCGATGCGGTCGGCCATCTCCTCGGCCTCCTCGATATAGTGGGTGGTGAGGATGATGGTCACTCCCTGGTCGCGCAGACTGCGCACCACCTCCCACATCTCGCGGCGCAGTTCCACGTCCACGCCCGCGGTGGGTTCGTCCAGGAACAGCACCTGAGGTTCATGGGACAGCGCCTTGGCGATCAGCACCCGGCGCTTCATGCCGCCGGAGAGCTCCAGCAGCCGGCTGTTGCGCTTCTCCCACAGAGTCAGGGAGCGCAACACCTTCTCGATGTGCGCAGGGTCTTGCTGCTTGCCGAACAGCCCGCGACTGAAGCTCACCGTGTCCCACACCGTGGTGAAGGCCTCGTTGGTCAGCTCCTGGGGCACCAGGCCGATCAGTTCCCGGGCGGCGCGGTAGTCGTTGACGTTGTCGTGGCCATCGACCAGCACCCGGCCGCGGCTGGCGTTGACCAGACCGCAGATCACGCTGATCAGGGTCGTCTTGCCCGCGCCGTTGGGGCCAAGCAGGGCGAAGATCTCGCCCCGCTGAATGGTGAGATCGACATCCACCAGCGCCTTGAAGCCATCCGAGAAGGTTTTAGAGAGCCCCTCGACACGGATCATCGGCGCATCACTCAAGGGTGATGTCTCCGTCGAAATCGAGCGCCAGGCTCAGGCCATCCACCTCCACGGTCACCCGTGCCGGCAGCCGCTCGTCACCCTTGAGGTGCCCGTCGGCGAGCGCTTGCTGAACAGCCTTCTCGATCTCTTGCTGGGTGGTGACGCCCACGTTCTTCAGCAGCTTGCGGATGCTGTGTTGAAAGGCCTCGTCGTTCATTCGCGGCTCCTCCTGTGGTGATCGCTGGGGTTACTAGTCTAACCCGACTGGCGGGGTGATACAGGGGTTGTACAAGAAAAACCGTGCATGGCGACCATGCACGGCATCGACTGGAACGCGCGGGGCGCTCAGTTGCGGTCGGTGATCTCCAGCAGGTGGTAGCCGAACTGGGTCTTCACCGGGCCGTGTACCTTGCCCACGTCGCCCTCGAACACCACCTTGTCGAACTCCGGCACCATCTGGCCCGGGCCGAAGGTGCCGAGCTCGCCGCCCTGCTTGCCGGAAGGGCAGGAAGAGTGCTCGCGCGCGACCTCGGCGAAGTCGCGACCGCCCTCGATCTCCGCCTTGAGTTCGTTACACTTCGCTTCGCTGTCCACCAGAATATGACGTGCGCTTGCCTTGGCCATGAGGCCTCCTTAAGGGTTATCTGATGCAGGTTTAAAAGCGCAAGGATAGCATGCCGACCCAACCGGGTGGACCTTATCGGCGGTGATTGAGCCTGCGTTGCGAGTGATCCGTCAGACGGTGCACGCCATGTCCCCGGCTCGGTTTGTTAGATCCCAGCGAGATCGCCGTGGCAGGGGATGTCTCACGATGATCGCAAACGGCACCAGTGATAGGCAGGAGGTCAAGAGAGATGGTTTGGGTAATCGGCGTGGTGGCATGCCTGACCCATATCGTGGCGCTGCAGTCCCATACCCGGGCCGGCCTGCTGCGGGCGATATCCGTTGCCCTGGGACTGTGGTCCATCCACTTCGCCATGCTCGAGGCGTACGAGACCAGCGCCATCCTGCTGGTGGGGGTTGCCTATAACCTCGGGGTCGCCGCTCGTCCGCGGCGCCGGGTGGCCGCCGTGGCACTGCTGCTTTACCTGATCGGCGCCCTGATGGCGATGTCCCTATCGGGCTGGGTGGTGGCGATCGGTTCGACCTTCTTCGTCGTGGGCGGCCTCATGCGAGAGGTGATGTGGGTTCGCTGCTTCTTTCTCGCCGGCTATGCGAGCTTCGCCTTCAACGGGATGATCGTCGGTTCCTGGATTGCCGTCACCAATGAGACGCTGTTGAGTGCAGGCAACCTGCGCGCGATGTACCGCGACCACAAGAAGCGCCGCCTCCAGGCGGCCGCTGCGAGTCGATAGCCTTGGCATGCTGCCCTTCTGGTCATGAAGGTGAGGATGGCTTGGATGACGGACCTGAAAGCCCCGGCGCAGTGGCCGGGGCAGGGGGCGTGATGACCGGGGGATTACTCGCTGGGTTTATTGGAACGGCTTGAGTTGTAATCCTGTGCAGGGGCTGCACGAAGGCGTGCTTTATCGGCGTGGACCCCGGTGGGGTTGTTGTTCGTCCGAAGACCGGCTGGGTTGTTATCAACGCCGATGACAGTGCCCACATCCCCCTTGCCTCCACCAACACCGCCACCACCACCGCCGTATACGCCGCCATGGCCATCACACAGTGAGGGATGTAGCGACGAGGGATTGTAAGAATAATGTGTGGTGCCATCGCCGCACCTCAGCGAATACTCCGTTAACTCCTTCATCAGTCCTTGTTCGATAGCCGCCTGGGGTGAAAGGGCATGGCTGGATATGGACACTCCCAGCATGAGTGTTGAAGAAAGTAGCGCCGTTGCCTGAGCCTTGTGGTTGAATACGTTCATTTTGTTGCTCCCATTTTTGGTTCTGGTTGTGAAAGAGCCTGGAGGGTAGATCCATACAGCAGACTTGAGCTTAGCTCGTTTGCTTCCCTTATGGGTCGTAGCTCGTCGGGTTTCGGTTCACATCTTTTTCGCGAGAATCGATTTTTTACTGAGCCTGGGTGCTGGAGAGGCAGATCAGGCTGCCCGATCTATCCGGTCTTGCCCTGCGTGGCTCTATTCACAGCAGCTCTTCGTGGGAGCGCTGCTTGCAGCGCGAGGGAGTTGCTGCTCTCGACCCAAAGTGGCTATGGCGCCAAAGGCAGCATATGCGTTCATCCGTGTTAAGACCCGGTGGGCCAAGTCTTGCGGGTCAGTTTTCAACGCAAGCGTCGTCGACACTCGAGGTACTGGCAGGTCCGTTCACCTTTCGACTAGCTTGAAGTCTACCGGCTGATCGAGCCGAGCCCGAGGGCAGGGAGGTGCGGCTCGGCCAATGGGGGTGGCAGCAGCTCGAGCCCGAGATCGGCAAAATGGCCATCTACGCTGTTGTCGCGGCAACTGGAAAGCGAAAGAGGTCAAGTACATGGCAGACGATTTGCGCGACAGCGCCCTGCAGTACCATCGATTTCTCCGCCCCGGCAAGCTGGCGATTCAGGCGATCAAGCCCATGGCCAGCCAGCGGGACCTGTCGCTGGCCTATTCGCCTGGGTTGGTGGCGGCCTGCGAGGAGATCGAACGCGATCCCCTGAATGCGGCCGAGTACACCGCGCGCAGCAATCTGGTGGCGGTGATCAGTAATAGCACGGCAGTGCTGGGGCTGGGTGCCATCGTCGACATGGCGACCACCACGGTGCCGGAAACGGGGGCGGTGGCCAAGGCCGCCATGGAAAGCGGTGTGGCCGCTTGAGCGCCTTCGCCGTGGTCGAGGCGCAGACCGATCGATAACTAGAACAATTCCGACCCAACCAAGAGAGACGATCCATGGCATTCGAAAACTACAACGACTTCGATCCACTGGAAACCCGGGAGTGGCAGGAAGCCGTCGACGTGGTAGTGGAGCGGGTGGGTCCAGAACGGGCGACCTACCTGCTGCACAAGGCGGTGGAAGAAGCCTTCCGGACCGGTGCCGAGGCGCCGGACACGACACGCACGCCCTACGTGAACAGCATACCGCCCCACAAGGAAGCCAAACTGCCTGGCGATGAGGCCTTGCTCCAGCGGCTGACCGCCTACCTGCGCTGGAACGCCATGGCCATGGTGGTGCGCGCCAACAAGAAGCCCGCCGAGCCCGGCGGGCATATCGCCAGCTACGCGTCCTCGGCGGTGATGTACGAGGTGGGTTTCAACCATTTCTGGCATGCCCCCAGCGAAGACCATTGCGGGGACATCATCTATGTGCAGGGCCACTGCGCCCCGGGTATCTACGCACGGGCGTTTCTGGAGGGCCGGCTCACCGAGGAGCAGTTGGAGAACTTCCGTCTGGAAGTGGATGGCAAGGGGATCTCTTCCTATCCCCACCCCTATCTGATGCCGGACTTCTGGCAGGTCTCCACTGTCTCCATGGGTCTGGGGCCGATCATGGCGATCTACCAGGCGCGGTTCATGAAATATCTCCATAACCGGGGGCTGGCCGACACCGAGGGGCGTAAGGTCTGGGCCTTCCTGGGCGATGGCGAGATGGACGAGCCCCAGTCTCAGGGTGCCATCTCCCTGGCCACCCGCGAGAAACTGGATAATCTAATCTTCGTGATCAACTGCAACCTCCAGCGCCTGGATGGCCCGGTGCGGGGCAACAGCAAGATCGTCCAGGAACTGGAAGGCAACTTCCGCGGCGCGGGGTGGAACGTCATCAAGTGCCTCTGGGGGTCGGGTTGGGACGAGTTACTGGCCAAGGACACCAAGGGGCTGTTGCGCAAGCGCATGGAGGAGTGCGTCGACGGCGAGTATCAGAACTTCAAGGTCAAGGGTGGCGGCTACATTCGCGAGCATTTCTTCGGCAAGTACCCGGAACTCAAGGAAATGGTCGCCCACATGTCGGACGACGACATCTATTACAAGCTGGTGCGTGGTGGTCACGACCCGCAGAAGGTCTACGCGGCCTATCACGCGGCGGTCAACACCACCGACAAGCCCTCCGTGCTGCTGATGAAGACCGTCAAGGGCTACGGCATGGGTGAGGGCGGTGAAGGCCAGAACATCACCCACCAGAAGAAGAAGCTGGGCGAGGATCACCTCAGGTACTTCCACAATCGCTTCGACCTGCCCTTCACTGACGAACAGGTCACCAAGGCGGCCTTCTTCAAGCCCCCCGAGGACAGCGCCGAGATGCAGTTCCTGCACGAACGGCGCAAGGCATTAGGGGGCTACCTGCCTCAGCGCCAGCGCAACGGCGATATGCTCGAGGCACCCCCCCTGGACATGTTCAAGCAGGTGCTGGGAGACACCGGTGAGCGCACCATGTCCACCACCATGGCCCTGGTGCGCTGCATGGTCTCCCTGGCCCGAGACAAGACCCTGGGGCCACGGCTGACCCCGATCGTCTGCGACGAGTCACGCACCTTCGGCATGGAGGGCATGTTCCGGCAGATCGGTATCTATGCGCCCGAAGGGCAGAAGTACGTGCCCATGGACGCCGAGGACATCATGCCCTACCGGGAGGATCAGAAGGGCCAGATCCTCCAGGAAGGCATCAACGAGGACGGTGCCATGTCGTCGTGGATCGCCGCCTCCACCTCCTATAGCAACCACGGGGTCACCATGATCCCCTTCTATGTCTACTACTCGATGTTCGGCTTCCAGCGCGTGGGCGACCTGGCCTGGGCGGCCGGCGATATGCTGGCGCGGGGTTTCCTGATCGGCGGCACCTCGGGGCGCACTCCCCTGAACGGCGAAGGGTTGCAGCACCAGGACGGCCACAGTCAAGTGTTCGCCCAGTTCATCCCCAACTGCATGGCCTATGACCCCACCTTCCACTACGAGGTGGCGGTGATCGTGCGTGATGGCCTCAAACGCATGTACCAGGATCAGGAAAACGTCTTCTACTACATCACCACCCTGAACGAGAACTACCACCATCCGGCGCTCCCCGAAGGTGCCGAAGAGGGCATCATCAAGGGCATGTATTCGTTCAGCAAGGCCGAGGGCGAGGGGCCTCGGGTGCAGTTGCTGGGCTGTGGCAGCATCCTCAACGAGGTGATCGCCGCGGTGGATCTACTGCGCGACGACTGGGGCGTGGTGGCCGACGTCTGGAGTTGCCCGAGCTTCAATGAACTGGCCCGCGACGGCCACGCGGTCAAACGCTGGAATCGACTGCATCCCGGCGACACACCGCGCAAGAGCTATGTCGAAGAGTGCCTGGAAGGCACAGAGGGACCGGTTATCGCCTCCACCGACTATATCCGGTTGTTCGCCGACCAGATTCGATCCTTCGTGCCACGGCGATATGAGGTACTGGGCACCGACGGCTTCGGCCGCTCCGATAGCCGCGAGGGCCTGCGCCGTCACTTCGAGGTGGATCGTTATTACGTCACCCTGGCCGCGCTGCAGGCACTGGTCGACGAAGGCAAGCTCGAGAGCGACAAGGTCCGGGATGCCATCGCCAAGTACGGCATCGATGCCGAAAAGCCCAACCCCCTGTACGCCTGAGCCGGAGGAGAACAACAGTGGCCATTCAAGAAATCAAGGTACCGGACATCGGCGACTTCACCGATGTCCCGATCATCGAAATCCATGTCCAGCCCGGTGACAGCATCCAGGCCGAGGACCCGCTGATCACCGTGGAGTCCGACAAGGCCTCGATGGACGTGCCCGCGCCCAAGGCCGGCACCGTCAAGGAGGTCAAGGTTCAGCTCGGCGACAAGGTTTCCGAGGGTTCTACCCTCCTGATGCTGGAGGCGGAAGGCGAAGCGTCTTCTCCTTCACCCGCGGCTCCCGCTGGAGAAGAAAAGCAGTCTCCCCAACAGCCGGCGGCGGCTCCCTCTGCGCCTACCCCAGCGCCTTCCGCGGCACCGCCGACCGGCCAGATCGCGGATTTCAGCCGGGTGCATGCCAGCCCCTCGGCTCGCCGCCTGGCCCGTGAACTGGAGGTGGACCTGCCCCGGGTGCCGCCGACCGGCCTCAAGGGCCGGGTCACCAATGAGGACATCCAGGCCTTCGCCAAGGGCGGTGCTCCCGCGGCGGCCGGCGCTCCGGCGGCTGCGGCAGGTGGCGCTCCAGCCGGCGGCGGGGGCCTGGATCTGCTGCCCTGGCCCAAGGTCGATTTCAGCAAGTTCGGCCCGGTGGAGACCAAGCCGCTGTCGCGCATCAAGAAGATCTCCGGCGCCAACCTGCATCGCAACTGGGTGCAGATTCCCCACGTCACCAACCACGACGAGGCCGACATCACCGACCTGGAAGAATTCCGGGTGCAGTTCAACAAGGCCAACGAGAAGGCGGGCATCAAGGTCAGTATGCTGGCGTTCATGATCAAGGCCGCGGTCGCCTCCTTGAAGCAGTTCCCGGAGTTCAACGCCTCGCTGGATGGCGACAACCTGATCTACAAGCACTACTACCATATCGGTTTCGCCGCCGACACGCCCAACGGCCTGGTGGTGCCGGTGATCCGCGATGCGGACCAGAAAGGCGTGGTCGAGATCGCCCAGGAAATGGGCGCGCTGGCCAAGCTGGCTCGTGACGGCAAGCTCAAGCCCGACCAGATGCAGGGCGGCTGTTTCACCATCTCCTCGCTCGGCGGCATCGGGGGCATCTATTTCACGCCCATCATCAACGCCCCCGAAGTGGCCATCATGGGCGTGTGTCGCTCCTACTGGAAGCAGATCTCGCCGGACGGCAAGCAGTCAGACTGGCGCTTCGTGCTGCCCCTGTCGCTGTCATGGGATCACCGTGTGATCGACGGCGCCGCCGCAGCACGCTTCAACGTGCATTTCGCCAACCTGCTCGCCGATATGCGGCGCATCATCATGTAAGGGGAAACGACACCATGGCAATTGAAATCAAGGTTCCCGACATCGGTGACTTCAATGATGTCGAGATCATCGAGGTGCTGGTCAACCCGGGCGATGCGATCGATATCGAAACCCCGCTGATCACCCTGGAAACCGACAAGGCCTCCATGGATGTGCCGTCCCCGATGTCGGGGACGGTCGGTGAACTCAAGGTCAAGGAGGGTGACAAGGTCTCCGAAGGCTCGATCATCATGTTGCTGGAGCCCGCCGAGACCAATTCCCGAGTGGCGGACCACGACCCGAATCCGGCGGTCCATGAACCCGGGGTCGGCTCGGCGGCGCCCGGCGATGCCGGTGGTGGTTATGGTGGCGGCAGCCTGGAGGAGATTCGGGTACCCGATATCGGCGATTTCAGCGATGTACCCATCATCGAGGTGCTGGTGCGAGCCGGAGACTCGATTCGTGCCGAGGACCCGCTGATCACCGTGGAGTCCGACAAGGCCTCGATGGACGTGCCCGCGCCCAAGTCCGGCAAGGTCGCCGAGGTGCTGGTGGCGGTCGGCGACAAGGTCTCGAAAGGCTCGTCGATCCTGATGCTGCAAGCCGAAGGCCAATCCTCCGCCTCCCAGCCCGCTCCCGCACAAGGAGCGGGGAAGAAGGCGGCGACCGCGCCCGCGCCTGCGGGGGAGACCTATACCGGTGGCGCCGACATCGAGTGCGAGATGCTGGTGCTCGGCTCCGGGCCGGGCGGCTACTCGGCCGCCTTCCGTTCCGCTGATCTGGGTATGAAGACCGTGCTGGTGGAGCGCTATGCCACCCTCGGCGGTGTGTGCCTGAACGTCGGCTGCATCCCCTCCAAGGCGCTGCTGCATGTCGCTTCGGTCACCGAAGAGGCCGGTGCCATGGCCGATCATGGCGTCACTTTCGGCAAGCCGGAGATCGATCTCGACAAGCTGCGCGGCTGGAAGGAAAAGGTCGTCGGCAAGCTCACCGGCGGGCTGGCCGGCATGGCCAAGGCACGCAAGGTCCAGAACGTGCGCGGGGTCGGCAAGTTCCTCGACCCACATCATCTCGAAGTCGCCCTGACCAGCGGCGACGGCCAGGAGCAGACCGGCGACAAGCAGGTGGTGAAGTTCGACAAGTGCATCATCGCTGCCGGTTCGCAGTCGGTGAAACTGCCTTTCCTTCCCGATGATCCCAGAATCGTCGACTCTACCGGCGCCTTGGAACTCAGGTCCATCCCCAAGCGCATGCTGGTCATCGGTGGCGGCATCATCGGCCTGGAGATGGCCACCGTCTACGCTTCTCTGGGTACCCGCATCGAGGTGGTCGAGATGCTCGACGGACTGATGGCCGGCGCCGACCGTGACCTGGTCAAGGTCTGGGAGAAGGTCAACATGCCGCGCTTCGACAATGTGATGCTCAAAACCAAGACCACCGCCGTGGAAGCCGGGGAGGACGGCCTCAAAGTCAGCTTCGAGGGCGATAATGCGCCGGCAGAACCGCAGGTCTACGACATGATCCTGCAATCGGTCGGGCGCACGCCGAACGGCAAGAAGATCGATGCCGACAAGGCCGGCGTGGCGGTCGACGAACGCGGTTTCATCGCCACCGACAAGCAGCTGCGCACCAACGTCGGGCACATCTTCGCCATCGGCGACATCATCGGTCAGCCGATGCTGGCCCACAAGGCCGTGCACGAGGCGCATGTGGCCGCCGAGGCCGCCGCCGGGCAGAAGAGCTTCTTCGACGCCCGCCAGATTCCCTCGGTGGCCTACACCGACCCGGAAGTCGCCTGGGCTGGCAAGACCGAGGATCAGTGCAAGGCGGAAGGCATCAAGTACGGCAAGGCGGTGTTCCCTTGGGCCGCGTCCGGCCGTGCCATCGCCAACGGACGCGACGAGGGCTTCACCAAGCTGCTGTTCGACGAGCAGACCCATCGCATCATCGGCGGCGCCATTGTCGGTACCCAGGCGGGGGATCTGATCAGCGAACTTTGCCTGGCCGTCGAGATGGGCTGTGACCCGGCCGACATCGGCAAGACCATCCACCCGCATCCGACCTTGGGTGAGTCGGTCGGCATGGCTGCCGAACTCTTCGAAGGCGTCTGTACCGATCTTCCGCCGCAGAAGAAGCGGTAGGTTGAAATCCATGGGCCGCTGATGCCACTTCGCCTCCCCTGTCCATCAAACTGGTTGTCAAACAGGGGAGGCGTTTCACTCGAGGACGATCCTGGCTAATCCCCCATGCGCTGATCCGAGCAGTTGGTCACTTGCCGGCGCCGATGGTCAGTCGGAAGGTCTGCAGGCTGTCGAGCTCGAGGCGGGTTTCCTCGGAGAACAGCGGGTGGCCGATCACACGGATGTCGAGGCTCGCTTCGGCACCGCCATAGCTCACCTCGGCACTGATCTGGGCGTCGTTGGTCACGGGTGCCATAGGGGGGAAGTCGATGCTCTTCACCTCCACGGCGGTGAGGCCCAGGTCATCGAGGCGATGTTCGAGGGCACGCTTGATCTCCACACCGTAATAGAAGTAGAGCCCGCCATAGGCCAGGCCGGCCAGCAGGGCGAGGTAAAAGATGAAGCGGACCATGGCCGTCTCCTTGGTGACATTGCCGATGGGGATTCTTATACCACGGGCTAGCGCGGCTGCCATGCTCCTTTGCGGATCACCGGGCAGCCGGCCACCGCGTGGTTGTAGAGGTAGAGCCAGGCGGGACCGAAGGCGGTGGTATGGATGACGCGTTCGTAGTCGCCATGCTTCGGTGTCCGCACCCGGTAGTCTTCCAGCCGATCCAGGTCGGCCAGTAGCCGGGCGCTGACCTCGAATACCTCCACCACGATACCCTGGGAGGTCTCGGGCTTGGCGGCGGGATAGGGTCCGAGATCATAGAGCGTGGCCGAGGTGAGTACGTCCGCGCCCAGGAAGTCGGCGCCTTCCAGCCAGTGGTGGTTGCGCAGCCCGCGCTTCAGGGTGCCGTAGACGGCGACCAGTGGCGTACGGGTAACGGCGAGGGCGGGAGTATGCATGGCGTAAATGCTCCAGAGCGCGGTTATCTGGCTGTGGAGAGCATACCCCCGCCGCCTGGCCCGATGCTATGCCGTCGTCAACCCGGCTCAGCCTTGCGTCATGGCAGTCGCCGGTGAGACGCCCTGAGCCACGGCGGCGTCATGCTGGGCCTTCAGGGCCCGCTGGAAGGCCTCGCGTTTCTGGAGGCGTGCCCAGTAGTCGCTTACGTTCGGCTTGAAGCGCTCGTCCAGCCCCAGGTGACTGGCCAGCAACAGCGCATAGCCCACCGAGACATCGGCGGCGGTGAAGCGTTCGGCGCAGAGCCAGTGCCGTGCCTCCAGGCGTGGCTCCAGGGTCCGCAGCCGGGAAAGGAACCAGCGGCTGTAGTCCTCCACCACCTGGGGCTGTCGGCGTTCCGGGGATTCGAAGTGGCCGTAGCGCAGCACCAGGGTCTGCGGGAAGGTCAGGGTCGATTCGCCGAAGTGCAGAAAGTTGAGGTAGTCGCCATAGGCGGAATCCTGACTGGCTACGTCCAGGCCAGCCTCGGGGTGGCGGGCGGCGAGATACTGGCAGATCGCCGCCGACTCGGTCATGCATACCTCGCCGTCGAGGAGGGCGGGTACCGTACCCAGCGGGTTGATTGCCAGAAAGGCGTCGTCGTGCACGCGCGGCGGGAAGTCGTGCAGGATCAGCTCATAGGGCAGCCCCAGTTCCTCGAGCATCCAGAGGGGGCGGAAGGAGCGGGCGCTGACGCAGTGGTGAAGACGGATCATGGGGTCTCCTGAGGTAATCTTGATCCCTGTCGGGGCAGGCGATGGGGAAAGGCTACTATGCTGCCTTCAGCCTGGGTAGGCGTTGGGTGCACCAGCTGCCACCCTGGGAGATACCCTTGAAGGCCAGAGGAGCCCTCCATGCATATCGCTGTCCTTACCCTCAAGATTGCCCTGCCGGGCTGTGGCTCGTTGAAGGAGAAGCGCCAGCGCATGGGTGGCCTGCACGAGCGTTTCGGACGCTATCCGTCGGTTGCGGTCTGCGAAAGCGGCGATCTCGACCGCCACGATGCCAGCGAGTGGACCTTCGTGGTGGTGGGCAGCGCATCGCGGGAGGTGACGTCGCTGTGCAGCGAGATCGAGGACAAGCTGCAGCGCACGGTAGACGGCCGAGTGCTGGATGCCACCCGGGAATTCCTCTGAGCGTGACGCCCTCGGGCTATTGCCATCCGCCGGGGCACCTGCGATAGCCTGAGGAAACGTCCTGACCCCTCGGGCAACATTCATTTGTGCAACGCCAGACCGGGAGATCATCGCATGTCGCAAGAATCCTGCCTGGGCATCCTGCTGCCCGACGACGGACCGGATGACTACGAGTGGTATTCCCTCGGCGACGAGGTGGCCGGGCTGTCGAGGATCCGGGTGGGCAAGGTGCAAAGCGATGGCCACCATGCGTTGGGTGCGCTGCTGGCGCTGGGCGACGCGGAGCGGTTGGCCCCGGTGGGCAGGACGCTGGTGGAGCAGGGCGGTGCCGAGGCTGTGGTATGGGCCTGCACCAGTGCCAGCTTCATCGGTGGGCTCGATTGGGCCCGTGAACAGAGTGCGGCCCTGGCGTCCCGGCTGGGCGTGCCTGTCACCAGTACGGCGCTGGCCTTCCACGAGGCGCTGGCTGCCCTGGGTCATACCCGGGTGGATCTTCTCAGTCCCTACCCCGACGACGTGACCCTGCGGCTGGTGAGCTTCTTGCGGGAGGGCGGCGTCAGCGTGGTCAACGACAAGGCGCTGGACTGCCCCTATGCCGCCGATTCCCATCGGGCCGACCTGTGCGCGGAGGTGCGTCGCTTCTGCGCCCGCTATCCCGATGCCTCGCGGCCACTGCTGGTGCCCGATACGGCGGTCAATTCGCTGTTCCTGCGTGAGGCCCTGAGCCGCGAGACCGGCCGGGAATTGCTGACCGCCAACCAGGTGACCCTGTGGGCCGGGCTCAAGCTATTGGGCGGCTTCAGCCTCCCGGAAGACCTGGCGGAAGCGTTGCTGGGACCGCTTGCTTCGGTCTGAGCCCCCTCAGAGCCTCGGCAACGGCGTTGGCAGGTTCAGCGCTGCCCGATGGACGTGCAGGGTGAGGCACTAGGCAGGCAATGCCTGGCAAGTGATGCACGGTGAGAAATGCACAGCGACAGGAGCCCCGCCCGGCAATGGGCACCAAGCCTACTTGTGGGAGCGACATTCATGTCGCGATTGGAGGCCGAAGGTCTCCCCGATAATGGGCACCAGCTCCGGATCGCCTGTCGGTGCCATCGCGCAGCAAGCCGGAACGCCGGACCGTGCGCTCCATACGCAGGGTGTCTCGGTCAGCCCCCCTAGGGCTAACTTGGAGCAGACGGAGCAGACATAGGCGCCGCGGTAGGGCAGGGCCTCCAGGCCCGTTTCGCGTAGCCGAGCCAGGTCCGCCTGGCGCCTGGCCATGCAAGCCAACTGCGGAGTCCCTACAATGCGCCCTTGTGCCGAGATTGATACGCCATGCCCGAATCCCTCTCCCATGCCGAACGCTTCGCGCGGCTGACCGATCTGCTGGCCGAGTGGCAGCCGCTGTGGCGGCCCATGCCGTTCCAGCATCGCCGGCTCCCCTGGGCTGAGGCCTATCCCGAGCTCGCCGACAGGCTGCGCTCACTCGATGACGCCGAATGCGCGCGACTGCAGGCCGATCCTTCCACCGATTTTCCCCTGGCCGAGTGGCTGCCGGTGGCGGAACTGGCGGCCCTGGTCGAGCTCCCCGAGCTGCCCGCCGAGGGGCCGGACCTACCAACGCACTGGGCCGAGCACGTGGGCGGGCGCAAGTGGCAGCAGATCGCGGCTTTCGTACCCCGGGTGGCAGCGAAGCCGGAAGCCTCGCTGCTGGAGTGGTGCGCGGGCAAGGGCCACCTGGCCCGGACCCTGGCTCGCCATCTCGATCGCGAGGTCACCGGCCTGGAGTGGCAGGCCGCGCTATGCCGGGACGGCCAGGCGTTGGCCGAGCGGCAGGGCGCCCGGGTGCGGCTGGCTCAGCAGGACGTGCTGGCCCCCGACGCCGCCCGCTGGCTCGCGGCGGATACCCGGGTGGCGGCCCTGCATGCCTGCGGCGATCTGCACGGGCGGCTGATCGAGCTGGCCGCCGAGCAGGGCAACGCCGTGACCCTGGCGCCCTGCTGCTATCACCGCACCATCGAGACGCACTATCGCCCCTTCTCGCGACTCGGGCGCGAGCTGGTCGCCGAACACGGCTTGTCGCTCTCCCGCGAGGACCTGGCCATGGCGGTGCAGGAGACCGTAACGGCCCCGCGCCATGTGCGCCGCCATCGTGAGCGCGCCAATGCCTGGCGGCTGGGCTTCGATGCCCTGCAGCGCCAGGTACGGGGCCTGGATACCTACCTGCCGGTGCCGAGCCTCGCCTATGGCCGAATGCCTGACAGCTTCGCCGGGTTCTGCCGCTGGGCGGCCGAACGCAAGGGGCTATCACTACCGGCAGGCGTCGACTGGGGCGCCTTCGAGCAAGAAGGTCAACAACGCCAGGCCGAGGTCACCCGTTTCGAGCTGGTCCGCCACCTCTTCCGTCGCCCGCTGGAGGTGTGGCTGGTGCTGGACCGCCAGCGGCGCCTCGAGGAGGCGGGCTTCAGGGTCGAACTCGGCACCTTCTGCGACCGCGCGCTGACGCCGCGTAACCTGCTGTTGCGCGCTTCGCGTGGCTAACGTCCCTCATCCCCACGTTTTGCCAGCCAGGCCTGGAAGTAGTCCTGGATGCGCCCCAGGGTCTGGGCGTACCAGGCCTCGTCCTTGGTCAGGGCCCGTTCGGCATTCAGCGGATGGGTGGGGATGTGCAGGCGCATATCCACGCCACTGTCGGGGTGGGTGGTGACGCGTACGGCCGCCGAGCGACGGGCCGGGCCATAGGGGATATGCCTTGCCAGGTCGGCGAGGCGCTCGGTGGTAGTGGCGAAGCGCAGGAAGTCGCGGGCCGCCTCGGGATGCGGAGCACCGCGAGGGATCGCCCAGGTCTCGTGTTCCTGGACCTGACCGTCCCAGAGAATCTCGATGGGCACCCCGCGGTTGACCATGGCATCGAAGAAGCGCCCGTTGTAGCCCGAGGCCATCACCACCTCGCCCTCGGACAGCAGCCGCGGCGGGGTGTCGCCGGCCTCCCACCAGCGGATATCCTCCAGGTCGTCAAGGCGTTCCAGCGCCAGGTCGAGGCCGCGCCGGGTGCTCAGCAAGCCATAGAGCTCCTCGTGAGGCACGCGATAGGAGAGCAGCGCCCATTCCAGGTTGACCGCCGGGGTACGCTGCAGCGCCCGAGGCCCCGGGAAACGCTGCTGGTCGAAGAGGTCCTCGATGCCGTCGGGACGCGTGCCGGGGAAGGCATCACGGCGATAGGCGACCACGGTAGCGAAGATGCTGTGGGTGATGGCACAGCGCCCGAAGGCGTCGGGCACGAAGTCCTGCTCGGGTGGCGTGCCGTCCGGGGCTGGCGCGAGCAGGGCAGGCGAGAGCGGTTCGAGTAACCCCTCCGCACAGGCAACCATCGCCTCGCTGCGGGTCATGTCGATCAGGTCCCAGGGCACCTCGCCCTCCTCCACGGCTCGGCGCAGGTCCTCCAGCCCCCCATCGTATTGTGCCACCTCGATGCGCGTGCCGGTGGCGGCGGTATAGGGCGCGAACAGGGCAGCCTGCTGGGCGCGCTCGTAGGCCCCGCCCCAGCTCAGTACGCTGAGAACGCCGTCGTCTGCCTGGCCGGGCGCGGTCGCGAACAGCGCCAGCCACACCATGCTCGCCAGCCGCCTTACGCTTATCCCGTGCCATGTTCCTCCCGTCTCAGTTCATCGCCGTGTGCCAGGTAGGCGCGGGTAATGCTCGACTCGAAGACCACGCCCCGGAAGGCGTCGTCCGCGGCGGCGTCGACCACCGGCAGGGCCTCGCCGGTGACGTCCTGCAACTTGGCCATGGCGTCCCATAGCGAGGTGTCCGGCTGCAACACCGGCCGTGCCAGTGTCGCCACTTCTCCGACCCGCGCCGGCCCGCTCGCCGACTCGCGCGCGGCCTCAAGGTCGGCCAGGCTCACGCAGCCTCGGTAGCGCCCCTGGTCATCGACCAGGTACCCCTCGCCATGCCGGGCCTGGCACAGGGTGGTCACCGCCTCGGCCACGGGCGTCTCCGGATGCAGGGTCACGCAGTCCTCGCTCAGGTACTCGGTCACGGGCGTGGTGCGCAGCACGGCACGTCCGCGCCCGGCGGAAAGGTCCAGGCCGCGGCGCTCGAGTTGAATGTCGAACAGCGAGCGGCCGAAGAGCTGGGCGGCGATGGGGCTGGCCAGGGTCACACTGGCCAGGGCGGCGGTAGTCAGCGCATAGCTGCCGGTCAGTTCGAAGACGATCAGCAGACTGGTCAGGGGGGCGCCGATCACCGGAGAGGTCACCGCCACCATGCCGCACACGGCATAGAACACGAAGGTCTCCTGGGGCGCGCCGCTGAGCTGGCCGACCAGGCTGCCGCAGAGCGCACCGAACAGGGTGCCGATGACCAGCGCCGGGCTGAACACCCCGCCGCTGAAGCCCATGCCCAGGCAGAGCCCGTGGCGGCGATCTTGAGCACCAGTACCAGCAGCAGCTCGGCACTGCCGAAGGCGCCGGCAATGGTGGCGAAGCGCAGGGTCTCCTGGCCGATGCCGAGGATGTCGGGAATCCACAGCGCGGTGAGGCCCAACAGGGCGCCGGCCATAGCGGGGCGCAGCGGTGCGGCCAGCGGCAGTGATTTGGCCAGGCGCGTGACCACCAGGAAGGTGTGCATGTAGGCCCCGGCGACCAGGGCCCCCAGGCCGCCGATGGCGAGGAAGGCCACGAACTCCCAGGGGAGGGGTACGGCGGTGTCGGCGACGTGGAAGAGGGCGCCGCGGTCGAGCACGTTGGTGGCGATCACATAGCCGACCAGGGCGGCCGCGGCCACCGGGGCGAAGGCGCGTAGTGCGTAATGGCGCAGTACCACCTCATGGGCGAAGACGATGCCCGCCAGAGGAGCGTTGAAGGCGGTGGCGATGGCCGCGGCCACCCCGCAGGCGATGGTGATGTTGTCGTCGGAGCGCCCCAGGCGCAGCAGTCGGGCGACCAGCGAGCCCAGGGTGGCGCCGAGATGGACCAGGGGACCGTACTGGCCCACTGAGGCCCCGGACCCCAGCGAGACCAGAGCGCTCAGTGCCGAGAGCCCCCCGGCCCGTGCAGGCAGCCGGCCGTGGCGGGTCTGAACCGCGGCGATCACGTCGGCCGGGGTATGGGGACGCTGCTCGGGGATCTTGAGGTGCAGCAGGCCGACCAACAGGCCACCCAGCGCTGGCACCGCGATCGTGGCGGCCAGTAACAGCCCAGGATGGTCGAACATCATGCGGCTGCGCGGCGAGATCAGCAGCAGGTCATTGAGGGCCAGCACCGCGCTGACGAAGGCCACGGCGAGCAGGGCGGCGACGGCGCCGACGATGGCTCCCAGGAGCACCAGGCCCAGGAAGCGGACGACGGACAGCGGACCGCGGCCGGAAGCGATGCGTTCTGGAAGGAAATCCATCCTCAATGTGTAGGTGGCCAGCCTGCACAGGGCAAGTGCCGCCGTAAACTGTCTGCTGGCCGTGCCTCGTGCGCCCCGTGGTGCGTCGCTTCAGGCGGCCTGGGCCTCGGCTTTGCCGAAGCGGCGGTGCAGCCAGGCGTTGATATCGTCGGACTCGTAGAGCCACTCGGTGGTGCCGTCGTCATGGACGATCTTCAGGCAGGGCACCTTGACGCGGCCGCCGCCTTCGGCGAGTTCACGGCGGTGCTCGGGATCGAGCTGGGCGTCGCGCAGCTCGATGTTCAGCCCCAGGCGGGCGATTTCCTTGCGCACCTTGATGCAGAACGGGCAGGTGCGGAACTGGTAGAGCGCCAGGTTGCGGCACGCTTCGTCGACCCGGGCCTGTTCTTCAGGGCTGCGCTCGATGGCCTGAGGGGTGGAGAGTTTCTCGGAGATCAGCATGACCGGCGCCAGTACCAGGCGCAGGCCGCGAAAGAAGGTGCGAATCAGGATTCTCATCGGCAGTGATGAACCTCGCGGATGATGGATGAACCAGGGGCGACCATGATGCCTGCCCGGACGCTGCGGTGCCATCCCGTCAGCGGGTGAAGGTGATTCTTAGCGGGTTTTCCTCGACCGTCCAGGTACCTGCCTGTGTGGTTCGGCCGTCGGGCCCCTGCACCACGTAGCTGCGCTGGCCGTGATGGCGAAGCGAGGTGGCGAGACGGGCCAGGGCATTGGCGTCGTCGCCGCTGAGCAGGCCGATCGGACGTCCGGGCACCATCCAGAAACGCGCCTGTCCCGCTGTTTCTTGCAGCTGCGACGGTGCGGGCAGGTCGTTGGCCTGGCGCCACTCTTGAACAGCCGTGGTGGTGCCGATCACCAGCAGTGGTTCGATCTCCTCGGCCTTGAGGTCGTCGGATGCGCTGAACGTGTTGGCCTCGTGCCCCAACACCCGTTTGGCCAAGGGGTGGTAGGCGTCATCCAGGGCCAGTATCCGGGTGGTCGGGTCCAGCGTCAGCTGGCGTAGGATGGACGGCGTCGCGCCAGGATGACGCAGCAGGTCGGCCTCGGGGTCCACTTCAAGGGCCAGGGGAGGCGATGCCAAGGGCACCTCGAACGACTGTCGCTCGCCCTCCATCCGCCGGGTGAGGCGGACGGGGCCATCCTCGGTTTGCACGACCAGCGGCACGACCAGCGGCCAGGGGGCATGACGGCCGCGCTGGACCAGCTCGCCAACGAGCCTGTCGCCGCGCTCACCGGCTTCTACCCTGACCGCTTCCAGGTGTAAGGAAGGGCGGCCCGGACGAGTGAGCCAGGGATCGAGAAAGGGCCCCTGGGGCTCCCCGGCGGCCTCGCTGAAGGCGTCGATCAGCGCCGACCAGTCGGCAGTGCGGTGCATCCACGTATCGGCCAGGTGGCGCAGGCCGCGATCGAAGGCCTCGTCGCCGATACGCTGGCGCAGCATGTGGAAGAGCAGGGCACCGTGCTGGTAGCCGATGAGACGGCCGGCGGGGTCGGGGGTCCCGCGGAACGCCACCAGGGCAGATTCCTGGCCGGGGGGCAGGGCGGCCAGATCGACCAGCCAGCGGCGGCGCATCGTCTCGGCTTCGCCCCGCTGCTCCGCCAGGGCGTGGTCGGCCAGGTAGGTGGTGAGGGCCTCGGACCAGTTGCCGCGCGAGTAGTCGACCTTCACTCCGGCACCCCACCAGGCGTGCATCAGTTCATGGGGCAGCGAGGTGTGGGGGATAAAGGGCAACGGGATGACGCGCTCGCCGAGCAAAGTGAAACCCGCAAAGGCGAGGCCCACCGGCGCGGGCGAGGCGGCGACGGCGAAACTCGAATAGGGCAGCCGACCCAGTCGGGCCTGGAAGAGGGAGAGGTGCGCGGCGGTTCGTTCCAGATAGGTTTCGGCAAAGGCGGTGTCCAGGTCATCAGGAAAAAGGGTTCGCAACCTGACGCCTTCGACCTCGCGTTCGCGCAGCTTCCAGGGTCCTGCGGCGATTTCCACTTCGCGAGTGCGAGGGTGGTGAAAGCGGGCCTGATAATCGCCCTCGACCCATCGCTCCTCCAAAAGCGAGCCGCTGCCCACGGCGCGCTGTCCTTCCGGCACCTTGACCGTCAGCCACAGGGGCCCCGCCGCGTCGCCCAGGTGCGGGTACCAGCCAGCGTGATTCGGCAACAGGGTCCCGCCGACGGCCACGCGATGGCGGTCGCGCTCGCCGGCCTCGGGCAGGGTGCCCCGCCAGCGAAGGATCACGGGGACCTCGCCGTCGCCAGAATTGCCGCCCGGTGATATCCGCCAGTGCCCCTCGGCATCCCGGGCGACCGCGATAACCTCGTCGCCGCGCCGGGCGGAGGTCACCGACAGGCCCTCAAGAAGGCGAAAGCTTCCCCCCGTCGGCAGTACCTGGCGCAGTTCGCCCTGAAGATCGCGTGTGGCCGGGTCGAGCCGAATGATCAGGGTGCGGGTGGCGGGATCCGCTTCCGCGACTCTCCAGGCGAGTCCCGCGACCGAGAGCCAGAGCAGGGCGAGCAGCCAACTCGACCGCCGCTGGGCAGGGCGGTTCATGGTGAGTCGACCGGGAAGCGGACCAGCATGTCCTGCCGCTCACCGTCGCGACGGATCTCCAGCGGCAGCAGGGTGCCAGGGGCCTGGCGACTGACCACGGCGGTGAGATCGGTGGGTTCCGTCATCGGCAGGCCGGCGGCGGACACAATGACATCGCCCGTCGCGAGGCCGGCGGACTCGGCCACGCTGCCGGGCGCAATGCCTTCGATGCGCACGCCGTCTGCTTGCTCGCCGATCAGCACGCCCAGGCGCGGTGGGTCCGATAGCTGAAAGGCGGACTCGTCACCCAGCACATAAAGGGCATCCGCCTGCTCGAGGGGAGGTTGGCAGTCGGGTCCTGGCGCCCAGGGCAGCAGGCTACGGTGATCACGCAGGCCCAGATCGTAGAGCTGGTAAGGCACGCCGTCGCCGTTGGCGAGGTGGCCCTCGCCCATCAGTCCCGCCACCAGGTTGCCGTTCGCGGCGGCATCCACCAGGGCCGTGGCCATGGCGCGATCCCAGACCAGCTGCGCCGCGATGAAGCGCTCGAGATCCGCCGGGTCGTCGTCACGGTCGACATGCTGGGTGTAGATTGCTTGCAGAGACTCGCGGTAGGCGGGGCGTGCCGGGGCCGGCGGCGTGAGGCCGAAGCGTTCCTGCTCTGGCACTGCCTCCCAGCCCTCGGTGGCCAGGCGTCCGCGCAGTTCGGGGGTAACGTTGAGCGCCAGCAGCGGAATGCGCTGCATGCGCGCGAAGTGCAGGATCGGCAGGTAGAGGTCGGGATCGAAGCCCCAGGCCCGATGCCAGTCGCTCTGCTCGAGGAAGGCCCCCTCATCGAGCTCGCCGGCCACCCAGGCGTCCAGTGCAGGCTGGGCCTCGCGGGGCAGCATCTCCAGGCCGATCACCATCTCCGGACGATGGGCATGCAGGGCGGCCAGGGTGTGCAACTGCCAGCGATGGTGATCGAGGCGGTCATGCTGCTCACCGAGCAGCACTACATCTGTTTCGGCAAACTCGGCCATTAGGCCGGCGGTGGTCAGCGACTCTCCCTCGGCAACCTGCCACTGGCCGGGAGCGGGACAGTTATCGGCCAGGGCGGAGAGCGGGGCCAGCCAGGCCAGGGCGGCACAGAAGCACAGGGAACGGACGGGGAAGGATCGGGATCGCGTCATCGGCGACTCTCGGTGGATGGACGTTGACCCACATTACCCCGGACCTCCGTGGACGAAAAGCGCCGCAGCGATGACGGCGCAGTGACGCTTCGGCGATACTGGCGCCGGGGTCCTCCATGGCGGACGACCATCGACCAGCGGGAGAATCGTGATGGAACAACGCCGGATAAGCGCCGGCCGCCTGGGGGCGACATTGCTAGTCGCCTTGCTGCTCGTAGGTTGTGGCGGAGAGGCGCCTGTCTCCGAGGTGCCTCTGCCGGTGCTGGTGAACAACCCCGAGGCTCATGACGACAGCCGGGTCGCCACCCGGGGCGTGGTGCGTCACTTCGAGGATCCGCTGCACTACTGGATCGAGGACGAAGACCTCAACCGGGTCGAGATATTCCCTCACGAACGGATCGCTCCTCACCTGGGCGAGGCCGTGCGGGTCGAGGGCCACTTCCGTTTCTCGACCACCGAGGGGCGGCGGCTGACACTCGAGAACGTCGAGCGACTGAAGGGCGAGTGATGCCTTTTGCGGGCGCTTGTCGAAGGCGATGGCATGCCCGAGCCAACTCTTGTGCTACCGACTATGGGCGGTCGCTTCTCTTCCCGCCACGGGCCACGGGCTTGGCTTGTTTGCCGGTTGCTGGAGCTCGGACGCCGTGAAACACTGTTCTTGAAATGACCCCTTCCCCGAAACGACGTCGAGTCATGACCCCCATGAACGCTTCCGCGATTTTCTCCCTGGCCAGGCGCTGCCGACCCCTGGTCCTGTCCCTTGCGCTGTTGGGCCCGTCGGCGGCGGCCATGGCCGAGGAGGAGTGGCCCCGCGGCCACTATCCGCTGCCTGAATCGGGCAACATGGTGGGTGAGGTCTATCACGTCGAGACGCAGCAGGGTCAGACGCTGCTCGATATCGCCCGTGAGCATAACGTCGGCTACGAGGAGATTCGTAACGCCAACCCGAACGTCAGCCTTTGGGCGCCCGAGCCGGGCACCGAGGTAGAGATCCCGGCGCTTTACATCCTGCCGCCCGAGCGCCGCGAGGGGATGGTGATCAACCTGCCCGAACTGCGCCTCTACTATTATCCGGACATTGCGGAAGGTGAAACGCCTCGGGTGGAAACCTATCCCATAGGTATCGGCCGGGAGGGGTTCGATACCCCGCTGGGCGTGACCCAGACCACCATGAAGCTCAAGGACCCGGCCTGGTATCCGCCCGCGTCGGTCCGCCAGGAAGCCCGGGAAAACGGTGAACCGCCGCCCGAAGTGGTGCCGCCCGGGCCGGATAACCCCTTGGGTCAGCACGCCATCATGCTCGACATCCCGGGCTACCTGATCCATGGCACCAACCGTCCGGACGGCATCGGCATGCGCGCCAGCCGCGGCTGCATTCGCATGATGCCGGAGACCATCGAGGCGCTCTTCTCGCGCATTCAGGTCGGCGAGCGTGTCAACATCATCGACATGCCGGTGAAGGTGGGCCGTGAAGGTGAGCGTCTCTACGTGCAGTCCTTCAAGCCCTTGGATGAGCAGGAAAACGGCATGGGTGACCTGCTGGAGGCACTGAGCCAGCTGCAGGCGGATAAGGCCGCGATCGACATCCCAGTGGACTATGCCCGGCTGCGCGAGTCTCTGGAGTCCAGCAGCTGGCAGCCGGTTGCGCTGGCGCCACGGCCGGATGACGCCATCGAATCCGAGCCGCTGCAGTGGTTCGACGAGATCTTGGCCATGCGGCCCTGGCACGGCCAGCTGGAAACCCACCAGGAGGGGTGACGAGCAACGGAACAGGGAGTTCACGACAACACAGGAAGGACTCGCATGAAGACCTCCCTTGCATGGTTTCTGCTCGTGGTGTTGATGGCCGTCTCCATCCTCGGCGTGGCCCAGGAGCAGGAGCAGGACGAGGAAAAAAATTGGTACACCGTTGATGCGGTGAATGCCGGTCTTGGCGAGCCGCCCGATGAGGTTGCACGCCGCGAACCCGCGGGACGCGGTGCGCAGCTTCCTGGAACTGACCGAACAGGAGGACTGATTCGGTCGCGGCCGATCACCTTAACCTCAACGGTCTGACCCTAGAGGAGCAGGCCGAGCAAGGCGCCATGCTGGCCAGGCAGCTTGCCGCCGTCTTTCAGCGGGGACAGTGGTTCAGTGTCTCCGGCATTTCCGCGCGCAAGGATGCCATGGTCGAGGACGCTTCAGGCCAG
This sequence comes from Halomonas sp., assembly GCF_034520545.1. Taxonomy (GTDB): domain Bacteria; phylum Pseudomonadota; class Gammaproteobacteria; order Pseudomonadales; family Halomonadaceae; genus Halomonas. The sequence continues at coordinate 606,082 of NZ_JAXHNN010000010.1, read as the reverse complement.
AACCCCCGCGCCGGCCAGACGCGGCGCAACGTGGAGCTGGCCACCCTCGAGGCCGATGGGCAGAACGATCTGCTGCGCGTTGCCCGTTACCGGGCAGGGGAGCAAGACCCCGTCTGGCTGATCGGACCGGAGACAATCAGCGCGATCCCCAGGCTCTACGAGGCATATGGCCCCTCCTGGCTCGAGGGTCATATCCCTGAGCGCTTCCAGGGCTCCTTCGGCATGTTGAAGCTCTGGGAGTGGGTCGCCATCCCGGCCTTCCTATTAATTGCTGGGGTGGTGGGGTGGGGTATCCATACACTGGTTGGCCTGATGGCTCGCCTACTCCCCTCAGGCTTATTCAGCATCTTTGCCCAGATGATTCAGCTGCCATTGGCTCTCGTCTCCTTGACGCTGCTGGCGCAGTGGCTGCTCGACTACGTGGTCTCCTTCTGGCGCTCAACCTCCACCCTGCGGGCGCTTCTGATCATCATCATGGCCTGGGGCATCGGCCTGATAGCGGTGCGGCTTGTGGATACCCTGCTGATCCGGATGACACGGCGGCTCGTGGGCGAGATCGACGACACCAAGCACCGCGACGAGCGCAAGCTGCTGACCACCCTCTACGCACTGCGTCGTGCGGTGATCCTGGTCACCGTGGTGGGCGTAGCCGCTTTCGTGATCGCCCAGGTCAGCCTCTTCGAGACTCTTGGCATGACGCTGCTGGCCTCGGCCAGTGTCCTCACGGTGCTGGTGGGGGTCGCAGGCCAGGCCTTGCTCGGCAATATCCTGGCCTCTTTTCAGGTCTCTCTGACCAAGACGATCCGCATCGGTGACCTGGTGGTCTTCGAGGACCAGTGGAGTTACGTGGAAGCCATCGATTATACCTTCATTCGTCTGAGGACCTGGGACGAGCGGCGCCTGATCGTACCGGCGAAGTACTTCGTCTCGAAGCCTACCAGAATCTCTCCGCGAAGCATGCCAAGCTCTATCGAACCATCGTGCTAACGCTTCATCTGAGCGCCGATGTGGCGACCTTGAGAGAGAAGTTCAAGGAGTTCGCGATGGCCGAGGAGCAGGTCATCGATCATCATAAACTGGCTTGTTTCGTCACCGGCCAGCATGAGGCCACCCAGGAGGTCTCCTTCTATCTGATGGGCCCTGAGGCCGTAGGTGCCTGGGAAGCGGAGGCGAAGGTCCGCGAGAAGCTGCTGGCCTTCATCGGCGACCAGCACCCCGAGTGGTGGCCCAGGGAGGTGGTGGCGCTCAGCCATCACGACATTGCCCGGGGCGACAACGTGGCACACCGACACATCACGCGATCGGCGACTGTGCAGGATATCGACGAAACGTCACCGCCCGATGGCGAACGGCCATCGTCGGAGTAGACGTTCAGGTGTCGGAGGAATCCTCGGAGTCCGAGTCCTCCTCTCTCTCCTCGTTTTCGGCCTCGGCAGGACGGCGCGCCATCACCGTGATCTCGACATGGGCAGAGCCGTAGAGGCGGGGTGACTGGGTGCAGGTGCGCGCCGGATAGCGTCTCGAGTCGAAGAACTCCGCATAGGCGGCGTCCATGTCGCGGATCAGCTCGAGGTTGGTGATGTGCACGTCGACGCGCACCACGTCGGACATGCCGCAACCGGCGGAGACCAGCATGCGCTGGATGCTTCGCATCACCAGGCGGGTCTCCTCCGCTATGTTGCCAAGAATGGTTTCGCCGCCCTGGATATCCTCGGCAGTCAGCCCCGATAGAAAGACGTAGTCGTCGTCGATCACCATATGGCTGCCGGGAAAGAGCGGGATGGGCAGGGTGGCATCGTTGTGGTATTTCGGCATGGGGGTTCCCTGTCTGAGGTGCTGACACTTCCTGAGTCTAGCTGGTGTCAGAGCCATCGCCTCAACGCGCCGGCTTCCAGGAGGCTGTGCCCCTCGCCGCCGGTGTGGTATTGCTGTTGACCGATCCTTTTCCCGCCCAGGAGGCCCCATGGCGCCCGCATCAGACTTCGTACCCGCCCATGCCGACTACCGAACCGAGGTGGAACGCATTCTCAAGGCATCACCCTTCATCCGGGCGCTGGGCCTCGAGTCTGACGAGATCGCTCCTGGGCTATGTGTGACGCGCCTGGCGGTGCGCGAGGACCACCAGCAGCAGGACGGCTTCGTGCATGCCGGCGTGCAGGCCTCCATCGCCGACCACACCGCCGGCGCCGCGGGCGCCACGCTGATCCCCGAGGGAGCGATCGTGCTCACCGCCGAATTCAGGATCAGCCTGCTACGCTCGGCCAGCGGGCCGGAGTTGCGCTGCGTGGGACGGGTGCTGAAGCCCGGACGAACCTTGACCGTCGTTGAATCCGAGGTCTTCGGCGGCCCGGGCGCCGAGACGCTGGTGGCCAAGGCCTCGGTAACCCTGGCCGTGGTCAAGCCGCGCTGATGGCCGACGAGCGAAAGTGCGAGATACGCCCTGCCGCGACTCTTGCCCTGGTGCGCGACAGCGACGAGGGCTGGAGGTCTTGCTGCTGCAGCGCACCTGGCAGGCGGCCTTCCTGCCCGGCTACTTCGTGTTTCCCGGTGGGGCTGTGGACCCGCAGGACCCGGATGTTCGAGCCTTTGCCTCTGGCCGCGATGATGCCGCCATCAGCCAGACCCTGAGCCTCGACGAGGGGGGAGCCGATTACATGATTGCGGCCCTGCGCGAGTGCTTCGAGGAGGCGGGCCTGCTGCTGGCCGTGGATGGCCAGGGGCACCTGCCGCCAGCGGACCATCCGGTGCTGAGCGAGGGGCGCGAGTCCCTGCGGCGCGAGGAAACGAGCTTCCGCGCGCTGTGCGAGCGCTACGGCCTCGGGCTGCCGCTGGACCGGCTGGCCTACCTGGGTCACTGGGTCACGCCCCGTGGCGCACCGCGGCGCTTCGATACGCGCTTCTTCGTGGCCCTGGCGCCTTCGGACCAGCAGGCGTCGCATGACGGCAGCGAGACCATCGATCATCTCTGGCGCACACCCGCCCGGGTGCTTTCGGACCACCGCCAGGGCCGTCTTTCGCTGGGCTATCCTACCCTGCGCACCCTGCGTCTGCTCGCCGACTTCTCCACCGCCGAGGCGCTGCTGCGCTACGCCCATGCCAACCCGCCGACCCACCATCCCAGCCGCCCCTGGCCGGCCCGGAAGGGCGGGGCCGCCTGGCAGGTGGAGCCGGATGCCCCGGCCTATGCGGAGGTGCGCCGCCTGGACCCGCAACGGCAGGGCACGGCCAGCGCTGAGATCGAGCCCGGCAGGGCGGTCGAACTGGCGCCGGGGGTGAGCCGGGTGACCGCGCCCAATCCGGGGGCGATGACCGGCCCCGGCACCAACAGCTACCTGCTGGGCGACGGCGACGATCACCTGGTGATCGACCCTGGCCCCGAGCAGCCGGCGCATCTGCAACGCTTGCTTGAACTGGCCGGCGGAAGGATTTCCCGGGTGCTGGTGACCCACACCCATATCGACCACTCGCCTGGAGCGGCCTGGCTCAAGGCGCGCACCGGCGCTCGGCTGGTGGGTCTGCCGCCTCCGCTCGGTGCCAGCCAGGACGCCGGTTTCGTGCCGGACGACCGGCCCCGCCACGGCGAGCGTCTCGCAACGCCTGCGGGCATGCTGAAGGTACTGCATACGCCCGGGCACGCCTCCAACCACCTCTGCTACCTGCTGGAGCCTGCGCGGCTGCTGTTCGCCGGTGATCAGGTGATGCAGGGTTCCACGGTGGTGATCAACCCGCCGGACGGCGACATGGCCGCCTATGTGGCTGCCTTGCACGCCCTCGGAGATGAACCCTTCGACACCATCGCCCCGGGCCACGGTTTCCTGATCGGCGAAGGCCACGCCGCCATCGACTTCCTGGTCACCCATCGCCTGGCCCGGGAACACAAGGTGCTCCGGGCCCTGGCGCGCCACGGGCCGGCGAGCCTGGAGGCGCTGACGCGCCACGCCTACGATGACGTGCCCGAGGGCAAGCTGGGGGTGGCGGCGCGCTCGGCGCTGGCCCATCTGCTCAAGCTCGAGGGCGAGGGGCGCGTCAAGCAGCAGGCGGGGCAGTGGGTCTTCCGGGAGGACTGAGAGCCGCTCACGCTCGGGTGGCCGTCTGGCCTACGCCCAGCGCTCATCGGCGGTGAAGGCCACGGTGAACCAGCGCCGTTCCGGCGGCGGGCTCAGCCCGGCGCTGATCTGCTCGCGGATCTCGTCGAGCACGGCGATGCCCTGGCCCTGGCCGTACTCGGGCGTGGTGACGATATGGATCTCGATATAGTGGCCGCGGCCGGCCTTGGCGACATGGCTGTAGTAGCGCAGCAGGCCGTCGCGCGCCATCACCGGCGCCATGGCCGCATGTACCTCGCGGTCGATTCCGCTCGGCGCGATCAGCAGTACCTCCTTCATGGCGCGGCGCACGATGCCGATGGGCACCGGCATGAAGCTGGCCGTCAGCACCATCAGCAATACCGAATCCACGTAGGGGGTGAAGTGCGCCCAGTCTGTGCCCTGCAGGAAGCGGGCGATGATGAAGGCCACCAGCAGAGAGGTGGTGATCAGCGCCGCCATCAGCCAGCCCTGCATGTCGATACGCACGAATTCGGAATCCGCGGTGCGATTGATGCGCCGCTGGTAGCCGGTCATGACGAAGCAGACGATGGCCACCACCACGGCGTAACCGATCGCCAGATCGAAGGCCAGTTCGCGGCCGCCCTCGCGAAGATCAAGCAGGGCGGTGAGGAAGGCATAGAAGCAGAGCAGCATCAGGATGCTGCCGTTGAGCGCCGCGACCAGCGGCTCCAGGTGCCAGTAGCCATGCTGGAAGCGGTCGCTGGCCTCGCGCACGGCGAGCCGCGCCACGAAGAGCGCCAGCCCGGACATGGCGGCGTCGATGGTGGAAAAGACGCCGTCGAAGAGGATCGACTGCGAGCCGGCGAGCAAGCCGAAGATGACCCCCAGGCTGGAAACACCCAGGGTCACGAAAATGGAGAGCTTCAGCGCGCGCTGCTCGAGGGTGGCTTGCATGGTGGGTCTCGGATTCTGAAAGCGTTCCAGCCTAGCCGAGTGGGAAATGGCGGGCTAGAGGATGTCGCCCTTCGGTTGCCTTCGGCGCTGCGGCGTCAGCATCGTTAGCCCGCTCGAGATTGCCAAGGCCACAGGCCCTCATCCAGACTGTCACCCTCCATCCCGACACCAGGAGGCTCCATGAGCCAGCCCGTCATCGCCGACAACCAACCAAAGCCAGTCACGCTTGAGAAGGGCAAGAAGTATGCCTTCTGTGCGTGCGGCCATTCCCAGACGCAGCCTTTCTGCGATGGCTCCCATAAGGGCACGGGCTTCACTCCGAAGGTGTTCGAGGCCGAGCAGGATGGCGAGGCCTACCTGTGCCAGTGCAAGCAGACCGGCAACGCGCCCTACTGCGACGGAACCCACAAGCAGTTCAGTCAGGAGCAGGTGGGCAAGGAAGCGCCTTGACCGGCTGCCCGCCATATCCTGAATACCTGGCCTGGATCATGGTCTCGCACTGAAGCCTCCACTCGGGAGTCGAACCCGGCGGCGTGAGCCTTGCAAATCGGGGGCGTAGCCCTTTTCTCTCCTATACTCGCCACTGAGGGACGACATGTTTTTGTCGTCGACGATCTGCAGGCCGACGACAGTCCTAAGCTCAAATACCCCTTGGAGGCGATACGCGCGTATCGGGATGCTATGGCGTACGGGGCCAGGTCGGTATTGTGGAAGAATTTCATCACCTCGGGTGGGCGCTCCACGCTGGAAGATCCGGACTATCTCCGTCTGAGCATCATGAATGTGATGGCTGGTGCGGGGTGCGTGGCTTTCCTGCTCTTCCTTGTACTCGATTCGACCGGCTCGCTCGGTTGGTCAACGCTGCGAATTGCGACCGACCTGCTGGGCATCGCCGTGACGCTGGGTGTGATCATTGCGTTGCGCGCAGGAGCACCGCTCGAGGTGATGGCCAAACTGACGCACCTCTCCCTGTTCGTCCTCCTTCTACTGCTGGCTGTGGCAAGAGGAGAGGGTGTCCTCGCCGTCACCATACCCTTGATCTACCCGGCGCCTGCCTATCTGTTACTGGATTCGGTTTATCGAGCAAGCATCGGCACAGCGCTGATGGTCCTGTGTCTATATGCCGTCATCCTGACCAATACCGGAGGGTTTTTCGAAGATACGGTTGCCGTGCTGGATGGTGCGCTGTCCATTACGCTCGCCATGGCATTCCAGGCAGCAGTGATGGCCCTGTACTTGCGCAGTCGGCAACAGTCCATCGCGTGGCTGAAGTCGCTGAGAGATACCCTCGCTTTCCAGTCCGCTCATGATCCGTTGACCGGCATGCAGAACCGCTACACCTTTAATGAAGTGATCAGCCGGGAGATGAGGCGGCGTTCCGATGACCGGATGTTCGCTTTCCTGATGCTCGATATGGATTCTTTCAAGGCGTACAACGACACGTTCGGCCACCCCAAAGGGGATGAACTGCTGCAGCGGGTCGCGGAGACAGTGCAAGGGCTATTCAATCGTGCCGAGGATCATGTGTTCCGGTTGGGCGGGGAGGAATTCGGGATCGTGTTCCGTCCCCGCGATCGGAGCGAAGCCGCATTGATGGCCGATAGGCTGCTTGAAGCCATCGAGTCCATGGAAGTTCCTTCCCCCGGTGGCCCGCATCGGCACATCACAGCATCCGCGGGTCTGCTGTGCCGAGCTCCCGGGCCGGGTCCGGATTCCGAGACCATCTATCGGCTGGCCGACCAGGCCATGTACCGGGCCAAGGAAGCAGGTCGGGCCCGGTGGATGGAGGCCAACGATGAAAAGCAGAAGAACAACGGGAACCCCTGATGGATACCGAGAAAAGTGCCGCCTCCCTGGAAGCGGCACGTTTTCTGGATCGGGAGCCAGAACCCTGGACAATTGATGGCCTGGGGCGCTGGTGCAGGCGCTACTCCTCCAGTCTGATCCTCCGTAGGGTGTAATCGCCTCCCTGGTTGGCCAGCACGAAGCCCTGGAAGGGATCGCGCAGGCCGTTGTCCCTTGCCTGAATAAGGCGCTGGTCATCCACGCGGACCTGCATCCGCCCGTCCTCGTCACGCGTCCAGACGAGGCGGTGGAACCTGCCATCCTCGAGGTCGAGACTGCCCTCGTGGCGAGCCACCACCTCGGCGCTTCCGGAAATCAGCCTGACCAGGCTTAGTCCGGGGCGCGAGTCGGCAGTGTAGACCAGGCGATAGCCGGTGCCGTTGGGTCGATTACCCTGGAAGAGCCCCAGCTCCAGGCTGCCAGGCCGCTGCCGGGAGGCCAGTTCCAGCTCCATCCTGAAGGCGTTGTCGACGGGGGAATTGACGAAGATGCGCGCCGGTTCCACCGGGGCGGACACCTCACCTTGCCTGGCATTGCCCGTCTGCTCGAGGATCAGCTCCAACATCGCCAGACCGATCTCTTCCGGCCGCTCGGAGCTGAGACGGCGAGATTCGCGTTGGGACGTCCGTTGCATCTCCACGATGCTGCGCAGGCCGTTCTGTTCGACCTCGAAGTCGCCGCTGAGCACTGTCCAGGAGGGATTGCGACGGAAATCGCCGTCGCCGAAGTCGTCCTGCAGGACAACCCGAGACTCGGGTTCGGGTTGCGGCTCCGAAGGGGCGGCCACCTCTTCCTTTTCCGTCTGGCGCAAGCGTTTCAGCAGTTCGGCCGAGGCGCGGCCGTTCCGGGCAATGCCCTTGTCGGCCTGATACTCGCGTATCGCACTGCGGGTCCTTCTTCCCATGGCGCCATCCACCGGGCCGGCGTCATAGCCGAGCCGATTGAGCTCACGCTGTATTTCGGCTATGCCTTGCCGGTCCGTCAGGCTCTCGATATCGGGCCGCGAACGCTGTGTCGCCTGTGAAGAGGATTCCTCTGCTTTCTGCTCTTCCGGTTGCCAGCCACGCGCCGACTGCTGCGCTTCGGCGATCTGAGCGGCCGTCATGCGTTCGGCCAGCGAGTTGCGTGCCTCCCCGGCATGGCTGTGACCGCGTGCGGCGGCCAGGTTGTACCACTTGTGAGCCTGCACGAAGTCCTGGACGGTCCCGTTGCCAGCCTCGTACAGGCGGCCCAGCATGTACTGGGCATCGGTATCGCCGCTTCTGGCTGCTTTGCCGAATTCCTGCAGTGCCTGGCGGTACTCCTGCTGTTCGTAGTAGCGCATTCCGTCGGCGTAATCGGCGCTGGCCAGTCCGACGGAACCGAAGAGGATAAGACTGAGTGCGAGTCCCTTGATGATCACGGTGATGCCTCCTTTGAACGGGCTTGCTATCCACGATATCCGAATGTCGGGACGGCAGGAATGCCGCTGCCTGACCGGCTGTTCCGGGCAGGCGACAGACACCCCACTCTCTGAGCGTATCACCAGGAAGAGGAAGTTGCGTGATCGCGCGGCCAGGGCGTGCTGCGGTCGAGGCTGGCGAAAAGGTTATTTGCTCATCGCCTGGAGCCACGCCACCTCGAGCCGAAAGGGCCCAGGCCGCTTGTCGGCAATCAGAAATCCCACTTGCTGGATCGCACCGGGGTCGAGCGGTGGTGCATCCTCCAGCCTGCGGCCGCGGAAGACGGCCTCGAACTCACGCCAGGCTAGGGCGATACGCTGCCACTCGCCGGCCGGTGGCTGGAACAGCGCACGGTAGGCACCATCATCGAAGAGCTGGTCGGTGCGCAAGCGCAGCTGATAGCGGCGGCCGTCGCCACGAACATGGAGCGCCAGGCCCTCATGATCGCTCAGGTCGAACGCCTCGGGTTCGCGGCGCACCGAGGCGAACCCCCCATTGTTCTCGAGCGAAATCTCGCCGCTGAAGACGCCAATGTCGTCTTCCACCTGCATGCCGCCCCGGGAAATACCTCCCATCACGTTATCATTGATGGCGCGCCAGCGGCTCGATTCGTCCGGGGCCTGGAAGTCGATCAGATAGGTCATGGGCTCACCTTGAGTTGCGTCGTTTGCTGTTTCCTCGGGGTCGGCCTGCGCGATCACGTTAACGTGAGCGTCGTGGTGGTAGCCATCGGCGACGGCCATGCCCATCATAAAAATGCCCGCCAGGCTGGCAGCGGCCAGTATCCGGGTGGTCAGGTGGCATCGCTTCATAAACGGTTCCTTATGGTGTCAGGCAAGCGGATCGACACGGTAGGCGCCGTGTCGCATGGCGCGAGCGGATGCTCCTTCGCGCAGCTAACATGATCCTGATCGGTAAGTCTTTCCCAGGGAGGCCAGATGCCAGTGATCGGAGTATCTCGCCATTCAGTCGCTTTCAAGCTGTTACCCATCGTCCTCGCTTGCCTGCTCGCGACCACGTCGAGTTCCGCCGGTGATCTGGAATTGCAGAGTCTCAGCCTGCGTGCCCGAGTCTCGGAGAAGACCTTGCTGGGGGATCAGGCGCCGGAGGATTTCAAGGAGTACGACCTATCGGCCAACGTCGCGCTGCCTTGGGAGAGCTACTCCACGTCGGGCTGGGGCATGGGCACCCGGTTGATGGCGAGTGCCGGCCTGTTGCGGGGCAGTGGGAAAAATGCGCTCGTCGTGTCGGTCATCCCGGAGTTGACGCTCGGGAGCCAAGATGGGCGCTTTCTCCTGGACCTGGGCGCGGGTGGCGCCCTGTTCAGTCGGCATCGCTTCGGCACGCAGGATTATGGTGGGCCCTTCCAGTTCGCCCTGACCCTGGGCATCGGGGGGCCGTTATATCGACAGCTGGGGCTCGGCTATCGGTTTCTGCACTATTCCGATGCCGGCGTTAATGGACCTGATACGACCGGGGCGGATTTCCACATGATTGAGTTCCGCTACCGTTATTGAGCTTCGGCGGCTGGTGCCTGGCGGCGTCTCTCACGCAGGCGGCGTCGCTCCAGCGACCGCTGCACCGTGAAGAAGGTGGTGCAGACCGGTCCGGAGTTCCAGGTCGAGGCGGTGGCCTAGACGGTCAGGGCGCCGGGTCAAGACACAGTCATCATTAACACACCCACGGAGAGACACCATGCGACTCGAAGGCTCCTGCCACTGCGGCGCGGTTCGCTTCCGCGTCGAATCCCCCCACCCCTATCCCTACCAGCGCTGCTATTGCTCGATCTGCCGCAAGACCGCGGGTGGTGGCGGCTATGCCATCAACCTGAGCGGGCGTGCCGAGACCCTCGAGGTCGAGGGCGGTGAACACAAGGGCGTCTATCGCGCGGTGATAGACGGGGAGCAGAGCGCCGGCGAGCGTCACTTCTGCCGGCACTGCGCCAGCGCACTGTGGGTCTTTGATCCCCACTGGCCCGAGCTGGTGCACCCCTTCGCCTCGGCCATCGACAGCGAGCTGCCGATCCCGCCCGAGCGAGTCCACCTGCTGCTCGACAGCAAGGCCGGCTGGGTCGAGGTCGAGGCGCGCGAGAACGACCAGTGCTTTGCCGGCTACCCCGCGGAGAGCATCGCCGAATGGCACCAGCGGCGGGGGCTGGAGCAGGACGACCGGGGTTAAGCCGGGTCCGCTTGCGGGGCGACAACCGGGAGTTCGAACACCGCGCGGTAATCGACGCCGGGCAGTTCGGTGTTGACTTCCAGCCGCCAGACCACACGCTTCGGGTCCGGGAACGGCGTCGCTGGCGGCTGATCGGCCGGCACCCCTGTCTGCACGCTCCCGCCAAGCCGGTGGCCGAGGTGGGCCGGCAGCGTATCCTGCTGGAAGGTCGAATCGCTGTAACGCCGCTTGCGCAGGATGTGATGAACCAGTCCGAGGGCGAGCATCAGCCCTATGGCTGTGTTCTGCTCACTTCATATCCGGACCGGACCCGTCAATATCCATGAAGCCAAGACGCGGTGTCATGTTCAAGTGACGGTGGGATCTTGTAACCTCTTCATGACACTCCGCCGGAAAAGCTGGATAATGGTGGGTTTTCTGCCCTCGTTCTGCCCACGCCAACTCCCCCGGTGCCCCATGGAAATCAAGGTCAACTATCTCGACAACCTCCGCCTGGAGGCCAAGTTCGACGACTTCAGCGTCATCTCGGACCAGCCTATCCGCTACAAGGGCGATGGCTCGGCGCCGGGGCCCTTCGACTACTTCCTGGCGTCGTCGGCGATGTGCGCGGCGTACTTCGTCAAGGTGTACTGCAACGCGCGGGACATTCCCACCGAGAACATCCGCCTGTCGCAGAACAACATCGTCGACCCGGAGAATCGCTACCAGCAGATCTTCAAGATCCAGGTGGAGCTGCCCGAGGATATCTCCGACAAGGACCGCCAGGGCATCCTGCGCTCCATCGACCGCTGCACCGTGAAGAAGGTGGTGCAGACGGGCCCGGAGTTCCAGGTCGAGGCGGTGGAGAACATCGACGAGGACGCCCAGGCGCTGCTGATGGGCAAGGTGCTGGGTGAGGCGAATGACGAGAACGGTACCTGGATCGAAGGCAAGGATCTGCCGCTGGAGCAGACCATCGCCAACCTCTCCGCCCATCTGGCGGCGCTGGGCATGAAGATCGAGATCGCCTCGTGGCGCAATATCGTGCCCCATGTGTGGTCGCTGCATATCCGCGACGCCGCCTCGCCGATGTGCTTCACCAACGGCAAGGGCGCCACCAAGGAGAGTGCGCTCTGCTCGGCGCTGGGCGAGTTCATCGAGCGGCTGAGCTGCAACTTCTTCTACAACGACCAGTTCTTCGGCGAGCAGGTCGCGGCGAGCGATTTCGTCCATTACCCCGACGAGAAGTGGTTCCAGCCCGGCCCGAACGACGAATTGCCCGCGGAGATCCTCGACGACCACTGCCGCGAGTTTTACGACCCGGAGGGCGAGCTGTGTGGCTCGAACCTGGTCGACACCAATTCCGGTCGGGCGGATCGCGGCATCGTCTCGTTGCCCTTCGTGCGCCAGTCCGATGGCAAGACGGTCTACTTCCCGTCCAACCTGATCGAGAACCTCTACCTCAGCAACGGCATGAGCGCCGGCAACACCCTGGCCGAGGCCCAGGTTCAGTGCCTCTCGGAGATCTTCGAGCGCGCGGTGAAGAAGCAGATCATCGAGGAGGAGCTGGCGCTGCCCGATGTGCCCCAGGAGGTGCTGGCGCGCTACCCCGCCATCGTCGAGGGCATCGAGGCGCTGGAGGCCCAGGGCTTCCCGGTGCTGGTCAAGGATGCCTCCCTGGGCGGGCAGTTCCCGGTGATGTGCGTCACCCTGATGAACCCCAGAACCGGCGGTGTCTTCGCCTCCTTCGGCGCGCACCCGAGCTTCCACGTGGCGCTGGAGCGCAGCCTCACCGAACTGCTGCAGGGCCGCAGCTTCGAAGGCCTCAACGACTTCCCGCCGCCCACCTTCAATTCGCTGGCCGTCACCGAACCCAACAACTACGTCGAGCACTTCATCGACTCCTCCGGGCTGATCTCCTGGCGCTTCTTCAGCGCCCGCCCGGACGTCGCGTTCTGTGATTGGGACTTCTCCGGCAGCGGTTCCAGCAGTACCGCAGAGGAAGCGGCGACCCTGTTCGGCATCCTCGAGGAGCTGGGGTATGAGTCCTACATGGCCGTCCATGAAGACCTGGGCGCACCGGTGTGCCGCATCCTGGTACCGGGCTTCTCCGAGGTCTATCCGGTGGACGACCTGGTGTGGGACAACACCAACAAGGCCCTGCTGTTCCGCGAGGACATCCTCCACCTTCACGAGCTCAGCGACGCGCAACTGGCCGATCTGCTGGAACGCCTGGAAGAGACCCAGATCGACGACCACCAGGACATCGTCACCCTGATCGGCATCGAGTTCGACGAGAACACCGAGTGGGGTCAGCTGACCATTCTCGAGCTGAAGCTGCTGATCAACCTGGCGCTGGGCCAGCACGAGGAAGCGCTGGAGCGGGTCGATATCTTCCTGCAGTACAACGACAACACCGTGGCGCGTAACCTCTTCTATCGCGCGGTGAGTGCGGTACTGGAGATCGTCCTCGATGACGAGCTGGAACTGGACGACTTCCTGCACAACTTCCGGCGCATGTTCGGCGAGGCGACCATGGAAGCGGTGGTGGGCTCGGTGAATGGCAGCGTGCGCTTCCACGGCCTGGAACCCACCAGCATGGCGCTGGAGGGGTTGGAGAAGCACCAGCGCCTGATCGAGAGCTATCAGAAACTGCACGACGCGCGTGCTGCCAAGGCCAGGTTACCCATGGCGGAGGCGTAGCGCGCCGCCGGTCGTCGACAACGCCCTGCATCACAACGCCCCCACGCCAGCTGCCTGGCGTGGGGGCGTTGCGTTATGGCGCCATGCGCAGGCATGCGCTAGATAGGGTGGGTGCGAAAGGCGGTCGGCAGATGAAGGCCCGGGGTGACGGTGCGTCCGATTGTCTCAAGCCTGCATCAGGTATGATCGTTTAAAATCTTTGTTTGAATCCCTTGGTGGCTTTGTCTTCCATTGCCCCGCCACCACGGGCTGAGCCGTGCCCCGACTGTCTGCGCGGCCTACCGTCACCGCCACGACCAAGGATGTGCGATGCGATACCTCGCCCTATCACTGTTGATGCTGCTGCTGGCTGGGTGTGAAGAGCAGACGCCGCAGTCATCGACGGACGCCGAGCCCCGCTGGGTCAAGACCACGGCGCTTGCGGCAGATACGGCGCCATCGCTTTCGCTGACCGGGGTGCTGCGCGCCCGCTATGAAACGCCTCTGGCCTTCCAGGTCAGCGGCCGGATCGCCACGCGCCACGTCGATGCCGGGCAGGCGGTTAGTCAGGGAGACGTGTTGTTCGCCCTCGATCCGAGCGATCTAAAAGAGGCGCTTGGCGCGGCGCGCGCAGAGCTGGCAGCGGCCGAGGCCTCACTGGCCGTGGCCGAGGCAGATCTGGCTCGCGACCGGCAGCTGCTGGAGAAGGACTACCTCAGCCGCCAGGCCTTCGAGCGCGCCGAGCTGCGCGTGCGCGAGGCCACCACCCGCCGTGACGCCGCCAGTGCTCGCGTGGCCCAGGCCCGCAACGCGCTGGATTACGCGACCCTGCGCGCCGAGGCCGATGGCATGCTGATCGAGGTCAGCGGCGAACCGGGCCAGGTGGTGGGCGTCGGCCAGCCGGTTGCCACGCTGGCGCAGGAGGGGCCGCATGAGGTCGAGGTCAACTTTCCGGCCCGGTCGCGCCCGCCTGAAACCGGCGAGCTGCTGCTGGGCGAGCGCCGCATTCCGCTTACCCGCCGCGAGGTGGCCGGTGCCGCCGACCCCGCGAGTCGCACCTGGCGCGCCCGCTATCGGCTAGAGGCGCCCCTCGACGAGCGCGGCCTGGGCAATATCGTCGAGGCCCGTTTCACCCTGGACGACGCCGAGGCCAACGGGCATTTCTCCGTGCCAGTGGCGGCCCTGGATGAGCGTGGCGAGGGCGCCCAGCTGTGGCAGATCGTGGAGGGCCAGGCGCAACCGCTGGCGGTGACCGTGGAGCGCATCACCCGCGAGCACGCCCGGGTCAGCGGCGAGGGGCTCGAGGCGGGTCAGGCGGTGATCAGCCTGGGTACCCACCTGCTCACGCCGGGCATGGCGGTACGCCCGCTGGACGAGAAGGGCACACCGTGAGCTTTCCCAACCTCTCCGCGCTGGCCGTCCGCGAGCGCGCCGTCACGCTGTTCTTCCTGGTGATCGCCCTGTTGGCGGGGCTCTATGCCTTCGCCTCCATGGGGCGTGCGGAGGATCCGGACTTCACCGTGCGCGTGATGATGGTGTCGGCGCTGTGGCCCGGCGCCTCACCGGAGGAGATGCAGGAGAGCGTGGTGGACCCGCTGGAGAAGCGCATCCAGGAGGTAGATGATCTGTATCGGATCGAGACGACCATTCGCCCCGGGCGGGCCGACATGAAGGTGGAGTTCGAGGACTACACGCCCGGCGAGGAGATGTCGGAACGCTTCTACCAGGTACGCCGCCGGATGCAGGATGCCGCCGGGACCCTGCCCGATGGCGTGATCGGCCCCCTCATCAATGAGGATTTCGGCGACGTCTACTTCTCGCTGGTCGCCCTGAGCGCCCCGGGCATGCCGATGCGTGAGATGGTGCGCGAGGCCGAGGCGATCCGTGATCGCCTGCAGCGCGTCGAGGGGGCCAACAAGGCGCAGGTGCTGGGCGAGCGGCAGGAGCGCATGCACGTCGACTTCGATTTGGCCCGGCTACAAAGCTTGGGGATCTCACCCCAGGCCGTCTTCGCCGCCATCGAGGCGCATAACCGCCTGCTGCCCGCCGGGCGCGTGGACACGGATGGTCCCCGGATGTACCTGCGGCTCGATCAAGACCTCTCGGACCCCGAGGCGCTGGCCGAGGTGCCCATCCGCATCGGCGAGCGATTGATCCGCCTGGGCGATATCGCTGAGGTCTCCCGCGGCTATGAAGACCCGCCGAGCTATCGGGTGCGCGCCTTCGGCGAGGAGGCGCTGCTGCTGGGCGTGGTGATGCAGAACGGCGAGAACGGCCTCGCGTTCGGCGAACGGCTTGATGCCTTCTGGCAGCAGGAGCGTGAGCGCCTGCCGCTGGGCATGTCGCTCGAGGTGATGACCGATCAGGCACAGGCCATCGCCGGGGCCGTGAACCTCTTTCAGGTGAAGTTCCTGGTCGCCGTGCTGGTGGTGATGCTGGTCACCATGCTGGCGGTGGGGCTGCGTGCCGGCATCGTGGTCGGCATCGCCATTCCGGTGACGCTGGCGCTGACCTTCGTGGTGATGCTGGCGATGGGCATCAACCTGGACCGCATCACCCTGGGGGCGCTGATCATCGCTCTGGGGCTGCTGGTCGACGATGCCATCATCGCTATCGAGATGATGATCGTGAAGATGGAGGAGGGCTGGGACCGCCTCGAGGCCGCCGCCCACGCCTGGAACGTCACCGCCGCGCCGATGCTGTTTGGCACCCTGGTCACGGTGGCCGGTTTCGTGCCCATCGGCTTTGCGCAGTCAGCGGTGGGCGAATATGCCGGCAACATCTTCTGGGTGCTGAGCATCGCGCTGCTGCTGTCGTGGATCGTGGCCGTGGTGTTCACGCCCTACCTGGGGGTCAAGCTGCTGCCCGAGCAGAAGGTCGCCCATGGTGAGCACGAGGCCTACCAGTCGCGCGGCTATCGGCGCCTGCGCGGGGTCATCAGCACCTGCGTGCGCTTCCGCAAGAGCGTGGTGGTGGTGACGGTGGCTCTGCTGGTGGCCGCCGTGGCGGGCATGGCCGGCCCGGTGGAGAAACAGTTCTTCCCCAGCTCGGACCGGCCCGAGGTGCTGGTCAGTGTCTACCATCCGCAGGGCACGGCCATCGGCGCGACCGATGCGACGACCCGTCGGCTCGAGGCACTGATCGGCGAGGCCGAGGGCGTGGCATCGCTCTCCGCCTACGTGGGCGCCGGCGCGCCGCGCTTCTTCATTTCCGCCAATCCCGAACAGCCCAACCCGGCGTTTGCCAAGTTGATCGCCGTGACCGAGGGGGTCGAGGCGCGCGAGCGGTTGATCGAAAGGCTCGAGAAGCGCATTGCCGATGGCGCCTTCCCCGAGGCGCGGGTGCGCGTACAGAAGCTGCTCTATGGCCCGCCGGTGGACTGGCCGGTGAGCATTCGCGTGCTGGGCGACGAGCCGAACCGGCTACGCGAGATTGGCCACGAGGTGCGCGAGGTGATTGCCGAGCACCCCGCGACGCGCGACCCGCACCTGGAGTGGGACGAGCGTGTGCCAAGATTGCACCTGGCGATCGATCATCACCGGCTGCAGCTCATCGGCCTGACGCCGGACGAGGTGGCGCGCCAGCTGCAGTTCCAGCTGGACGGCATGACCATCACCGAACTGCGCGACGGTATCCGCCTGGTGCCCGCCGTGGGGCGTGGCGCCGCGCAGGACGTTGCCGACCTGCAGAGCCTCGAGGTCGTGAACCGCGAGGGGCGGCGGATACCGCTCACCCAGCTCGGGGAACTGGAGACGGTGTTCGAGGAGCCGGTGATCAAGCGCTACAACCGTCAGCCGTTCGTGGCCGTCAATGCCGATATCGAAGGCGCGCAGCCCAACGATGTGACCCTCGAGGTCTGGGAGGCGCTGGCGGCAGTGCGGGAGCGCCTGCCCGCCGGCTATCAGCTGCAGATCGGCGGCTCGGTCGAGCAGTCGGACAAGGCGCAGTCCTCGATCCAGGCCCTGCAGCCACTGATGGTGGTGCTGATGCTGATCTTCATCATGCTGCAGATGCGCTCCTTTGCCGGCACCTTCATCGTGGTGGCCACCGCGCCGCTGGGGCTCATCGGCGCGGTGGCGGCGCTGCTGCTGTTCAACCAGCCGTTCGGTTTCGTGGCAACGCTGGGGCTGATCGGTTTGGCGGGGATCCTGATGCGCAACACCCTGATCCTGACCCAGCAGGTGGCGGACAATGCCAAGGAGGGGATGGCGATGCGCGATGCCGTGGTGGAGGCGGCCGTGCAGCGCGCCCGCCCGGTCGTGCTAACGGCAGTGGCGGCGATGCTGGCATTCGTTCCGCTTACCCTGGATAGTTTCTGGGGGCCGCTGGCCTATGTGCTGATCGGTGGCGTGGCCGTCGGCACCCTGATCACCCTGCTGTTCGTGCCGGCGCTCTACGCCCTTTGGTACCGCATCGCCGCGCGTGCCGACTGACGCCCGCCGTGTTGCCACTGCGGCCGAGTCGGCTCATCCTACTCGCTGTCGTGGCGCGCACCGCCACCCGTTCATCGAGCCGCCGACATACCGGCGCCAGCAAGGAGGCCCCATGGCAAGAGTGAGCACCGCGTTCGTGATGCTGGCCGCGCTGTTCTGGGGGCTGTCTGGCGGCATCGGCGGCGTGCTCATGGCCGATGGCTGGCACCCCCTTGTCGTCTCGTTCTATCGGGGCGCGATCGGGCTGGTGTTCGTGGGCGTCTGGCTGGCGCTTCGCCCGGGTGGCAGTGGCCTGTCCGATCGCCGGCTATGGTTCTGGTCGGCGATAGCCGGCCTTGGCGTGGCCGGCAATTTCACCTTCTATTTCATCAGCATTTCCGAGGGCAGCGTGGCGGTGGCGGCGACGTTGATGTACTGCGCGCCGGTCTTCGTCTTTCTCGTCTCCTTTGCTCTCAGGCTCGAGCAGCCCACGCTGCTCAAGTGGGTCGCCATCGCCATGGTCATGCTGGGGATCGTGCTGCTGACGCGCATCTATGACATCCAGCCGGACGGGGTGACCCCCATCGGCGTTGCCGCGGGCCTGCTTTCCGGGCTCTCCTACGCGCTCTTCATCTTCGGCTTCAAGTATGCCGCGCCCCACGGCAGCCCCCAGGCCATTCTCGTCATCGCCTTCGCGGTGCTCGCGCTCATACTGTTCTCGCTCGGCGATACCCAGCAGACCCTGTCGGCGTTGAGCACCCCGAGCTGGCCGCTCTTCGTCACCCTGGGCGTGCTCGGTGCAGGCGTGTCGTTCATCTTCTATATCGTGGGGCTGAACTATACCGCCCCGGCCGTGGCGTCCATCGTGGCGATGGTCGAGCCGGTCACGGCATCGTTGTTCGGGGTCGTGGTGCTCGATGAAAGCCTGGGCGCGATACAGCTCATCGGCATGGGTCTGATTCTGGTCACGGTGACCACGCTGAGCGTCTCCTCGAGCGCCCGGTAAGCTCTTCGCCACAGAATTTCGCCCGCCGTAGGTAGGCGTCTAGAGCGTCCGCCAGGGGGTGGGCGGTGGCGCTTGCAGGGTCTCGGTCACCGCCTTCAGAGCCTGCGTCAGGGCGTCTCGCGAGTTGGCCCCACCGAGACACAGCCGCACTGCCTGGGGCGCCGGCTGGCTGCCCACGCAAAAGGGCTCCGGGCCAGTCAGGCGCACCCCGCGGTCTTCCAGGGCGGCCAGCAGCTCGGCGGCGCGCAGGCCTTCTGGCAGTGGCAGCCAGAGGTTGTTGCCATGGGGGCGGCCTGTGGGGGCGAAATCGGCAATATCTCTAAAATTGTACGGGTGCAATATGTTGGAAGCTGTGGCTTTTCTGGGTCCCGCGGCCCTATACATGATCTCCATGACCATCACGCCGGGGCCCAATAATGTGATGCTCACCGCCTCGGGGGCCAACTATGGTTTCTTGCGTACGTTGCCCCACATGCTCGGCATCCTGGGTGGCTGCTTCCTGCTGTTCGCCGGCATCGCCCTGGGGCTGGGCATGCTCTTCGAGCGCTATCCGCTGGTGCAGACCACCCTGCGGGTGTTGGGCAGCGGCTATCTGCTTTACTTGGCCTGGCGCATCGCCACAGCGCCGCCGCCGGATCTGCGCCGGCGTGGCGAAGGGCGGCCGCTGAGCTTCTTGCAGGCGGCGGCCTTCCAGTTCGCCAATCCCAAGGCCTGGGTGATGGGGTTGGCGCTGATGGCCGGCTTCTTGCCGGAGGAGGGCGATATCCTGGTCAACGCGCTCCTGCTGGCGGGCTTTGCCGAGCTGGTGGGCTTTCCCTGCATTGCGCTCTGGGCGGGCTTCGGCACGGCGATCGGCCGTTGGCTCGACACCCCGCGCGCCTGGCGGGTCTTCAACGGCGTGATGGGCGCGCTCACCGCCGCCTGCGTAGTGTTTATACTGGGTTGAACGGTATCCAGCGCCTGCGGGTATTCCATCATCGGCGTTCGGCCTGGCAATCCTGTACGAGGCTCGTGAACGTCGAGCCTGAGTCACTCCATGCAACCGGACTGCCGCCATGTTTCGTTCTCTCTTTCACTCCCTTTTTCGCACCTTCGAGACCCTGGTGAACCCCTATCCCGAGGGAAAGCAGGGGACTCCGCCCCAAGGGTTGTTCGCCTTTATCCTGCACTTCTCGCGGCCGGTGCTGCCGCTGCTGATCGTGATGTCGCTGCTTACCGCCCTGGTCTCGGCTGCGGAGGTGCTCTTCTTCAGCTACATGGGCGACCTGGTGGACTGGCTTTCCGATGCTCAGCGCGAGGGCTTCTTCGACGAGCATGGTTGGCGCCTGGCCGGCATGGCGGCGCTGGTGGTGGTCGGCCTGCCTTTGCTGACCCTGCTGCAGGCGCTGGTGACCCACCAGGGCATCTTCGGCAACTACCCGATGATCGGCCGCTGGCTGGCGCATCGCCAAATGCTCGGCCAGAGCCTGGCCTTCTATCAGGACGAGTTCGCCGGGCGAGTCTCCCAGAAGGTGATGCAGACCGCCCTGGCGATGCGCGAGACGGTGATGAAGCTGATGGACCTGATGGTCTATGTGCTCGTCTACTTCACCGGCGCCATGCTGCTGATGGGCCGCGCCGAGCCCTGGCTGATGCTGCCGCTGGTGCTCTGGCTGGCCGGCTATATCGCCATCATGTGGGGTTTCGTGCCGCGGTTGCGGGCCGTCTCCATGGCCCAGGCCGACGCCCGGGCGGTGATGACCGGGCGCATCGTCGACAGTTACAGCAATATCCAGACCATCAAGCTGTTTGCCGATACCCGTCGCGAGCAGGAATACGCCCGCGATGCCATGGAGGGCTTCATGGGCACCGTGTATCGACAGATGCGCCTGGCCACCGGCCTTACCGTCAGCCTGACCCTGCTCAACTCCCTGCTGCTGACCGGGGTGGCGGCCATGGCCATCGGCGCCTGGTACCTGGAGACGGTCTCGCTGGGCATCATCGCCGTGGCCATCGCCCTGGTGATGCGCATCCGCTTCATGTCCGACTGGATTCTCTGGGAGGTGGCCGGGCTGTTCGAGAACATCGGCACGGTACAGGATGGCCTCAACACCATCGCCCGGGAGCCAGCGGTGCAGGACGCGTCCGATGCCGGGGCGCTGGCGGTGTCGGAGGGCGAGATACGCTTCGACGCCGTGCGCTTCGGCTATGCGCGCCCGGACGGGGAGGGCGTTCGCGTCTTCGATGGCCTCGAGCTGACCATCGCCCCTGGCGAGAAGGTAGGGCTCATCGGCCGCTCCGGGGCCGGCAAGTCGACGCTGGCCAGCCTGTTGCTGCGCTTCTATGACCTGGAGGGAGGACGCATCCTGATCGACGGACAGGATATCGCTGAGGTGACCCAGGAGTCCCTGCGCCGGCATATCGGTATGGTCACCCAGGACACCTCTCTGCTGCACCGCTCGGTGCGCGACAACATCCGCTACGGCAGCCCCCAGGCCAGCGAAGCGCAGATCCAGGAGGCGGTGCGTCGCGCCCATGCCGACACCTTCATCCACGACCTGGTGGATCTCCAGGGGCGCCGCGGCCTGGATGCCCATGTGGGCGAGCGCGGCGTCAAGCTCTCCGGCGGCCAGCGTCAGCGCATCGCCATCGCCCGGGTGCTGCTCAAGAACGCGCCCATCCTGGTGCTGGACGAGGCCACCTCGGCGCTGGATTCCGAGGTGGAGGCGGCGATTCAGGAGCAGCTTTATACGCTGATGGAGGGCAAGACGGTGATCGCCATCGCCCACCGCCTCTCCACCATCGCCATGCTCGACCGCCTGGTGGTGATCGACGAGGGCCAGATCGTGGAGAGCGGCACCCACCGGGAACTGCTGGCCCGGGATGGTCTCTATGCCGCACTGTGGCGGCGCCAGTCCGGCGGATTCATCGGCGAGGATATCGATGACGAGGCCGAGCCGGTGCTGGCCTCCGGGCTGCGCAGGTCGTAGCCGGCGGCATGCAGGCGTATTCCATGGATGGCGTAGGTCGTCGCATTGTGATTGTCTCACCCGCAAAGTGATACTATAGTGTCACTTTCTATCCGGATCAGGGTGAGCCCATGAAGGTTGAGCTTGTTACAAACCTCAAACGCCAAGCCACAAAAATCTTGGCAGACCTGCATCTGTCCAAAGAGCCGGTACTGATCACTGAACATGGCCAGCCATCCGCTTATCTTGTTGATGTGCAGGATTACGAGTTCATGCAGCGTCGGCTTGAGCTGCTTGAGGGGCTCTCACGTGGAGAGCGCGCTGTACTTGAGGGAAGAACGTACAGCCAAAGTGAGGCCAGGGAGAAAATGAGTAAATGGCTGAAGTAATCTGGACCGAGCCGGCCCTTCAAGAAGTGGATGCAATCGCCGAGTACATTGCTCTGGATAATCCTGCTGCCGCCATGCATCTGGTCCAGGAAGTTTTCGATAAAATCGAGCGTTTGGAAGATTTTCCTCAATCCGGACGGATTCCTCCAGAGCTCCCTGATTCGGTATACAGGGAGGTAGTGGTTCCACCGTGTCGCATTTTTTATCGTCAAGATGAGAGGCGGGTTCTCGTCCTCTATGTTATGCGAGAGGAACGGCAGCTTCGTGCGTTCATGCTGGGGAGCAGCTAGACATCATGTCTAGGTGATCTCTTCCGAAACGCTCATGGCCTCAACCGCGTGATGCTTGCGCTTTTTCTGAGCATCGATCAAGACCTCCCGCAGCAGTTCTTCGGCACTGGGATGGTAGACGGGCATCGACAGTACCTGTTCCGCCGTCATGTTGTGTGTGATGGCCAGGGCAAGCAGGTGGGCCAGGTGCTCGGCTTGGTACCCCAGTAACTCGGCACCGAGGATGACCCCGCTCCACGGGTCCAGGTAGACCTGAATACGCCCCTGGACCTTGTTCCAGACCACATGCCGGGGGCTGGTGAACGGCAGGTCGCCGATCACGATCCTCTCGGCCCTGAAGTTGTCGGAAGCTCTGGCCGATGGTGGCGATCGTCGGTGAAGAGCACCATCAACGGCGGCTGGCGCGGCAGCGCGGGTTCCGGGTAGCTCAAGGCGTTGTCGGCGGCGATACGTCCCTCGTCGAAGGCCTCGTGCCACACCGGCAGGTGGTCGGTCGCGTCCCCGGCAATAAACACGGGATGGTCAGCGCAGCGCATCGTCTGTGGATCGGCTGTTACCGCACCGGCTTCACCGGGTTCCATGCCGCTATGCGCCATCCCCAGCTGGTCGACGTTGGAGACCCTCCCCGTGGCGACCAGTATCCTCGAACACCCGGGTGACCCGCTGGCCGTTCGACTGCTCGTACTCGATCCAGGCACCTTCCGCGTCCTCCCAGGTGCTCATACCGCTCGGCCACTGGGGTCGCGATCGAGTTCGTTGGCGAGGATGTCGAGCGCTTCTTGTTGCATGGCCGGGTGGGTGAGGGCGTTGATCGTTCCGGAGCGGCCATAGATTGCGGTTTCGACGCCCAGCCGATGTAGTGCCTGCCCCAGTTCCAGTGCAATGACGCCCATGCCGATCACGGCGATTGAGCGGGGTAGGTCCTCCAGCTCGAAGACCGTGTCACTGGTAAGGACGCGGGCCATCACGGGCTCGAATACTGTGCTGATGGCAGGCCGCGAACCGCAGGCGAGAATGATCCTTTGTGCCCTTACCTCGACCGATTCACCCACCCTGAGCCGGCCCGGTGCGATGAACCGGGCGCGCCCCTCCAGCTTGTGGTGGGCTGGAATCTTGTCGACGTAGCGGAGGTTGTTGGCGACGAATCGATGATCCCGCTCCCGGCGCAACCGTTCGAGGACCTTTCGGCCATCTACGCTACCCGAGGCCGACACCCCGAAAAACTCGCTGGTGGCCAGGTGGTGCGCGTGATCAGCAGTGATCAGCAGTTTGCTGGGCATGCAGCCGACCCGGGCGCAGGTGGTGCCGTAGGGCCCGTCCTGGATCATCACCAGGCTATCGGTCCTGCGGCTGATCTTCGAGTAGGCACCGAGTCCCGCGGTGCCGGCGCCGACGATCGCGTATTCAACATTCAGGGTCTTCATGGTGGTTTCGCTCATGCGCCCGCACTGCTGCGATGGCAACAACGGGGCGTTCATCCGGTGGGCGGTGGCAGGCGATTGGCCTACTGAGCCAATCGCCGGTGACCTCTTCAGGGAGAGGTCAGGAATTGCCGAAGTCAGCGGCCTTCTCCTCGGTGGATAGGCTCTTCGGGTTCGTCTTCGGCGTGTTCGGCCGATGCTTCTGCTGCGTTCGATGATGAGGTAGAGGATGACACCGACCCCCAGCCCGGCTGCACCATAACCGCCAGCACGACCCCCATGATGCCGGCGACCCCCATGGCGGTGGCGTCCTTGACCTGTTCCACCGCCACAGTGATGCAGAGGTAGCCCGTGATCAGCAGGGTGATGGAGAGGGCGATCGGCAGCACCGGTTTGAACAGGGTCACCAGGGGCAGCATGAACAGCGCCAGGAAGCCGACGATCCAGAACACCCCCGCACCGCTGTAGATGGTGTCCATGGCCGATCGACCGTAGCGGTAGCGCTCGGCGATGGTGGCCATGACGCCGGTGAAGAGCGGTCCGGAAAGGCATCGGGGCAAAACAGGCTGTGAATGAGGTTGCGAATGCCCGTGACGATATGCACGACGTTGACTTCAATCTTCTCGTCGGGACGCAGGTGATCGACCCGGGCCAGCAGGCTCTGGCCCACGATGATGTCGCCGAAGGCGATGATGTAGGCGATGATCGCGGTGGGAATCGCCATCCACAGGATATCCAGGCCGGGGAAGCCCACCGTGAAGGGCAGGTAGTTCCACATCTCGGTGAAGGCCGGGGAGGTGAGGCCGAATTCCACCGCCGGCAGGGGATATTCGCTGATCACCCAGCCGACGCCTATGGCGACCAGAGTGCCGGGGACCATGCCGTAGCTGGAGATGATCTTGGCCCAGCGATTCTTCTCGACCAGATCGCGGAAGGAGAGGGAGAAGAGCGTGTAGGCGGTGACCGCAAAACCGATGCTCAGCGCCCAGGGGGTGTTGGCCAGGCGACCGCCCTCGGAGATCTCCCCGGTGATGGCGGCGATGCCGGCGCCGAGCAGGATGCCCGCCTTCATGGAACTGGGGATGAGGTTGACCAACTTGGTGCCCAGGCGAGTGATACCCAGGAAGAAGAAGATGAAGGTCATCACCAGTTGCAGCCCCACCAGGGCCCTGATGGCCTCGGGACCGGCCTCGAACTGACCGATGAAAAGGAGGACCACCGGGATGGCAGGGGTGATCCAGCCGGGGACGAAAGGGACCCCCAACAGATTGGGTAGCATGAAGCCGACGCCGCAGACCACCACGAATGCCAACGCCACATCGTCGGGCACGCCCAGGTACTGCTGCAGCGAGTGAATCATCCAGCGAGACCGCGGACATGATGAAAACTCGACGGTTTCCGCGGCTTCCCAGCGGTAATGAATGAAGGGTAGGCGGATCTTGAAGGGACCGCCGCCCAATAAGGATGCTCCTCTCCGTACTTGCGATCTATCAAAGACATGATGGACTCCTCGTCTTTTTATAGGGTGCTTTGTTTGTAAAGACGTGCCTGGGTGGTTGGGAGTTGTCGGTTCTGGTTCGTCTCCGGCTTGAATGGACAAGGCTGGTTAGAGCGCTGTGAACATGATGTTGCTGTCATGTCGCTAACCTGGATGCATCAGGTCAGCGACAGACTGGCCGGGGCCCTGTGCAGGGTAAAGCGATCATTTCTAAGTGTTTGGCTTACTGTGCGTAATTCAGTGGGTGATGTTCGGCCGATGGATCCCCGCTGGTCTCGACAGAGCATGCAAGCACGCCGGTGAAGCGGACTGCAGGACTTCACGTTAGCCAGGCTAATCCAGCTGCTTAGCAATCGTCGTTTTACGGCGATTTCCCGAATCGCTTACGGTGACGTCATTACACGCAGGAGGTTTATCCATGTCAGTTCATCAATCCGCCATCCATTGGCAGCACAACCCCCATGAAACCGATGCCAACACCTACTACGGCAACCATTGCGTGACGTTGAACGGTGGCCAGCAGATGGACACGTCTGCGTCGGTCGATCCAGGGTGATCCAGCTGCGTCGACCCGGAGCAGATGCTGGTCAGTGCGGTGTCCAGCTGCCACATGCTGTTCTTCCTGGCGATCGCCGAATTCCCGGGCTATCAGGTCGAGTGCGCTGACGGGCGAGCCGGTCGGCCATCTCGAAAGCGACGACAGGAAAGGGATGGCGATCACGAGGATCGTGCTGTCGACGCGCATCACCTTCGGTGGCGACAAGATACCGGATCAGAAGGCGATATCCAGGATCCACGCCAACGCCCACAAGAACTGTTTCATCCGCAATTCGGTCACCGCCGAGGTGACGATCAACCATCTGTAACCAGCCATCTATGGCGGGAGTCATCCATGAATCACAATCAATATTCGGAAGATATTCTTCTCAGGGAGGATCAAGACGGAGCTGTCTATCTCACGTTGAATAGGCCGGATAAATTCAACACTCTGTCCGAAGCAATGCTGACCGAGTTGCAGCGGGAGCTGGACGCGATCGCCGCCGACTCCGCTGTCCGCTGTGTGGTGATCGGTGCCGCGGGGCGTGGGTTTTGCGCCGGTCACGACCTGCGGGAAATGCGAGCCAATCCTGACAAGTCCTATTACCAGGCGCTGTTTCGCAGCTGCAGCCGGCTGATGCAGAGCGTCGTTGCGCTGCCGGTGCCGGTCATCGCCAAGGTCCAGGGCATGGCCACGGCGGCCGGGTGCCAGCTGGTGGCCAGCTGCGACCTGGCCATCGCCGCCCGGTCGGCCCGCTTCGCGGTCTCGGGCATCAACGTGGGCCTGTTCTGCTCGACCCCCGCCGTGGCGCTGTCACGCAACGTCGCTGCCAAGCGGGCATTCGACATGCTGGTGACCGGCGACTTCATCGATGCTGACACGGCGCTGGCGTGCGGGCTCCTTCAGTGGCGTCACCGAGGATGCCGACCTGGACGCTGCCGGTGGCCGACAAGGTGGAACAAATCCTGAGCGAGGGCCCGGCGGCAGGCGCGCTTCGGCAAGTCCATGTTCCATTCCCAGCGTCGAATGGCGTTGCCCGACGCCTACCGACCTTGCCGGCGAGGTGATCGCCGGGAACATCGATGCACCCTGACGCAGGCGAGGGGATTGATGCCTTTCTGGCCAAGCGTAAACCCGCTTGGGCGGAGTAGCGCCACAGCGTGCGCCAGAGAATCGAAGTGCCGGTTTAAAGCCCGGGATGTTGAACCCTTCATTACAACAACAGGGGTAAGACCAGCTGGTGATTTGCCATTTCGATACCACCTCGAGAATCCCCGGCGAATCGTGTACCGCTCTCCCCCTTGAGCTTCATCAAGCGGGCTGCCGCCGTGTCTCCCGACCGGACGGCGCTGATCTCAACAGACACGCTACAGCTGGAAGCAGACCTATTCCCGCTGCTGCAGACTGGCGTTGCAGCATTTCGGTATCAGCGAGGCGATACGGTGGCCGTCATGTTGCCGAACGTTCCGGCCATGTAAGCCATGGCGTGCCCATGCAGGGCGCGGTATTGAATGCGATCAACATCCGTCTCGATCCGGAAGCGGTGGCCTTCATTCTTGACCATAGCCGTTCGCGCCTGCTGCTGGTCGATCCCGAGTACGCGGACGTGGTCGAAAAGGCTCTCGCTCGGCTGGAAGGACCCGCGCCCACGGTGATCAACGTCTCCGACCCGAGTCAGGGCGAAGAGCGCTTCATCGGTGAGCTGGAGTACGAGGCGTTGCTGGCCGAGCAACCGGAGCGGACGACTGGCAGCTGCCGGCCGACGAGTGGGATGGTGCGCTGCGGGCTATACCTCCGGCACCACCGGCGACCCAAGGGGTCGTCAGCCACCATCGCGGCGCTTACCTCAATGCCGTCAGCAACGTCCTGTCCTGGACGCTGCCCCGGGAGGTGGTCTACCTGTGGACCCTACCGATGTTTCACTGCAACGGCTGGTGCTTCCCCTGGACACTGGCGGCGATCGGCGGCACCAGCGTCTGTCTGCGCCGGGTCGACCCGGAGGTGATCCTGGGCCTGATCCGGCAGCACCGGGTCAGCCACTACTGCGGTGCGCCCGTCGTCCACGCCATGATCGCCGATGCCGTTGCGGCGGCGCGATCGAGCACAAGGTGTCGGGGCTGATCGCCGGGGCGGCGCCGCCCGCGTCGGTGCTGGAGCGGATGGAGAAGATCGTCGGGGCTCCGCACGCGTCTACGGCCTGACCGAGACCTATGGCCCCGCATCGGTTTGCGCCAAGCAGGATGGCTGGGATCAACGCCCCCTGGAGGAGCGGGTCCGGCTCAACGGCGTCGGGGTGACCTACCCGCTGCAGGAAAGCGTCGCGGTGCTGGACCAGGTCTGGCGGAGCCAGCAGTTGCCGCCGACGGCGAGCGGTGGGCGAGATCGTGTTCCGGGGCAATATCGTCATGAAGGGCTACCTGCGCAACGAGGCCGCCACCAGCGAAGCCTTTGCCGGCGGCTGGTTCCACTCCGGGGACCTGGCCGTGGCGGAATCGGATGGCTACATCAAGATCCGCGACCGGCTGAAGGACGTGATCATTTCGGGCGGGGAAAACATCACCTCCCTGGAGGTCGAGGACATCATCCAGCGCCACGACGACGTCGAAATCGCGGCCGTGGTGGCGATGGCGGATGCCGAGTGGGCGAAGTCCCGGCGGCCTTCGTCCAGCTGCGGCCCGGCAGCGAGTTCGAGTTCGAGGCCCTGATCGCGTTCCTGTAGGAGAATATCAGCCGCTTCAAGGCGCCCAAGAAGGTGATCTTCGGCCCGTTGCCGACCACCTCGACCGGAAAGATCCAGAAGTTCCTGCTGCGCCAGCAGCTCAGTCCCTGCTTCTTCTGCCTGAGTCGTTCGGCAGGG
Source organism: Halomonas sp. (assembly GCF_034520545.1). Lineage (GTDB taxonomy): Bacteria > Pseudomonadota > Gammaproteobacteria > Pseudomonadales > Halomonadaceae > Halomonas. The sequence continues at coordinate 577,594 of NZ_JAXHNN010000010.1, read as the reverse complement.
TGGGGTGGAAGCTGCCGAGGAGCGGCCTGTACTTTCGCCCTCGGCGCGGGTCAGTTCGCCGTCGAACGCGTCATTGGATCGCGCACTGCCCCACCGCATCCCTGCCGAGTATTGCCCATGTCACGACGCCCACCGCTGATCGCACTCTCCTACTTCGAGGTCGCCGCGCGAACCCGAGAACTGCTGCGGCCGCCAAGGAGCTCAACGTCACGCCGGCGGCGATCAGCCACCAGGTCAAGGCGCTGGAGAAGTATCTCGGCGTCGACCTGTTCGTCCACCATCACCGGCGAGTCAGCCTGACCCAGGCCGCGCGTGTGGCCCTTCCGGAGCTGCATGAGGGGTTTCAGGCTCTGGGTCGTGCGGTGGACAAGATCCGCGCCTATGGAGAAGAGCGCCTGATCGTCACCGTGTGCGCCGAACCTCTGTTCGCCACCAAATGGATCGTGCCACGCCTGCACCGTTTCTACGCCCGTTGCCCGGACGCCGAAGTGCGGCTGCAGGCGAGTGTTCATACGGTGGATCGCCTCCGTGATAGCGCCTTCGGTGTGACCGATCTCAAGCGCGCTGGCATCGACGTCTCCGTTCGACTCGGTTACGGCCAATATACCGGCGTTGAGTCGCAGCGGCTGATGGGTCTGGAGCTGGTGCCCATGTGCACACCTGAACTGGCCGCCACCGTGGACGATGTCGACGCACTGCTGCGGGCTGCCGTTGCTGTGCGACAGTACCCTTACCCGCTTCGACGAACCCTGCGGCTGGAAAGAGTGGTTCAAGCAGCAGGGATGTGAAGTCGGAGCGTTTCGGGAGCTGCGATTTGGCAACGGGCTGCTGGCGCTGGAGGCGGCCATAGCCGGTCAGGGCGTCCTGCTCGGCAGTCGGGATCTACACCAGGCGGAGTTGATGCACAGGAAAGTTGGCGGTAGTTGTTCGACCGCCCGCTGAACTGTGACCAGGCGTACTACGTGGTTAGCGCGGGCGAAAGCCAGGATCGACCCATCGCTAGACAGTTTCGTGAATGGTTGTTGGATGAGGCCAATATGCCTGCCTGAGTGTCGGGTCTCGGCCTGGCGGCCGTCGGCTCGCGGCATTACTCAGGTGTTGGCGACCTGAGCGCGGAGCCAGGCGATCTCCTCGGCCCAGATCGCCGGCTCGATCGGTTCTCCAGCACCATGGGGATCTCGTCGATGCGCGGGTCGCGCATGAGGGTGGTGAAGGCGTCCAGCCCGATGTTGCCCTGGCCCAGGCTGTGGTGGCGGTCGACGCGGCTGGCGAACGCGCTCTTGGCGTCGTTCAGGTGCATGCCGCGCAGGTATTTAAAGCCCACCACCTTGTCGAATTCATCCAGCGTGGCGGTGCAGGCCTGCGGGGTGCGCAGGTCGTAGCCGGCGGCGAAGGCGTGGCAGGTGTCGATGCAGACCCCGACCCGCGATCTGTCGTCGACCTGGTCGATGATCTCGGCCAGGTGCTCGAAGCGCCAGCCCAGGTTGGTGCCCTGGCCGGCGGTGTTCTCGATCACCGCGGTCACGCCGCGGGTCTCGGCGAGCACCTGGTTGATGGAGTCGGCGATGCGGGTGAGGCACTCGCTCTCGCTGATCTTCTTCAGGTGGCTGCCGGGGTGGAAGTTGAGCAGGGTGAGGCCGAGCTGCTCGCAGCGCTGGAACTCGTCGAGGAAGGCCGCGCGGGACTTCTCGAGCCCGGCGCGCTCCGGGTGGCCGAGGTTGATCAGGTAGCTGTCGTGGGGAAGGATCTGCCCCGGGCCGAAGCCGTGTTTATCGCAGGCCGTGCGGAAGGCCTCGATGGCCTCGTCGGTCAGCGGCTTGGCATGCCACTGGCGCTGGTTCTTGGTGAACAGGGCGAAGGCATCGGCGCCGATCTCCACGGCGCGCAACACCGCCTGGTCGGGGCCGCCGGCGGCACTGACGTGGGCTCCGAGGTATTTCACGCAGGGCTCCTTCCTTCATCGGTTCTGTACCGCCTCGCCGATCTGGCGCCCGCAGGACGCCGCACCACGACCAAAGGTGACTTTGCTATCCGCCACTACCGGCTCACCTCCGAGCTCTGCTAGTGGGATAGCCCGGCAGGGAGGCAGGAAGGCGCAGCGCGACACGCAAGGACTACCGCATGGATGGCTGCAGGTCGTGAACATGCCCAGGTAGGGGCGGTAGCGTGGCTGAATCCTGAGTATCGCGTCCAACGTCGGGCAAGACTTCCGAAAATCGTCGCGGCCGCCTGGCGCGTGAGGATTCCCCGATATCCTCCAAGGGCTGACCGAGAACGTGCCGACAGCGGGACGCTCGGCATTCAGCGCCTCGATTCTGCGTCGCCGCCGCTGCCACCTGGCGTTCCACCGCCAAATGCTCCAGGAAGGCGCGTACCTCCGCGCCGCCCATGCCGGCAGGAGTGCCGCACCCCGTGGAAGCGAATGAAGTAGCGACTCCAGTTGCATTAGGTCTTCTCAGTGCGCGGCTGTAGCGTTTTACACGCATGGTAGCCCTGACTCGGTCCATCAGCTTTGGCGGCCTGCGGTGCGACGCCATAAGGCCTTCCTCTTGATACTTGGATATGCATACATTGCTATGGGTGCCGGCAAAAACGAGCAAGCGCGCGAATTCGGCATATGTGACCTAATTGTGCTTCAGTGTTTCGCCAAATAAATAAGTTAGGTGCGAAGAAACGTGCTCGATAACGTTGATGAGCGCGCAGACGTGTTAATCCAATATCAGAGCGTGCAGTCCGATCACTGTTAGCATACAGGAGAGTACAGTGAGTCTATTCAGAAAACTTTTCGGGATTGGGATGGAGCTTGTACGTTGTCCCAGGATGAAAACCAACTTGTCTATGCAATGCACGAAAATTCGGTCATCAGAATTCTTGGCTATGTTATGAAATTTCTCTAATAATTACAAACCTTGCCGCCGTGGGATTTGGTTCTTAATTTCAACGAAACTCACGAATCTATAAAACTGAAACCGGAGCGCTTCACTCCAGATGGGGAGAATGTAACGAAGTTGTTAATTTCTGAAATCGAGGCAATCGATCCTGAATATCAAGTAAAAGGCGCAGAACCAGTCTTTGAAGAGGCGAGGACCAAGAAAATTCCAGTGAGTAGCCGACTATCCAGATCGACTTACAAAAGATGATTGAGGATGTGGGTAAACCCCAAAGAAGTCACTTTTTTCGATATCATGGATGAAGTTTTTGGTAAACGCTAACAAGGCAAATCAATACGCGCCTGGCGGCACCGGACGCTCGCTGCGTTCGCGCCGTTGTTTGCGGCGTTATGTTTACAAATAAGGAGTAACGCTGGAATCTCCAATTGAAGAAAGGACACCCGCGCTGGCCTTGCTTCTCAGATTCGTTGAGAAAGCAAAGACTATTCTTTGGGAAGGGCGACGTAAAAATCAGCCAGCTCAAGATGTGGAGTAGCGGTGTTCAATCACACCTGAAAAAAATGTATGGAGAAGGTCACCCTGTCATTAAATTCCCTGTACTAACAGACTTATATCGGTATCACGTAGATCCAAGTAAAGAGCTTGCCCAACGTGTCATGCTATTGGAACAATTCGTTTCCGAAATTGAGCGCGTAGGGGCCGCTTCGTTTTTACGGCAAAACTCGGGATCGCAGGTATTTATCAGCATCAAGCCAAATCGCCGATCTGGCGGGAGCTGGTCAGAGACTTTCTCAGCGATCGTTTATCTTTGCCTTGGGATGAGTTTAACCGCGAGGCGGTTGCAGGACTCTCTTGGGGTCGAGAGAATCTCCAGCATGTTAGATTCGGCAAGTTTTGCTTTTCTAATAATGACTGCGGAAGATCAGCACTAGACGCTACTGCTCCGTGCCAAGGCAAAACGTAGTGCATGAAGTTGGTTTGTTTCAAGGTAAGTTAGGCCCAAGAAGGGCCATAATCTTCTTCTTGAGCAGGGATGCCGAGAATTTACAAACATCGTCGGTTTATCTCAAATCAGGTTCCCTCCGGGGCGCATATCTGCAGCATTTGAAGAAATAAGACGCGTGTTGGAGCGAGAAGGTTTAATTAAAACGTAACAAGGCGCATCAATTTGCGGCCTGCGGCCGCCGCACGTCCCTGACGGGATGCCGCTGTGTTCCGCGTTAGCTCCTGAGTACATAAAGCACACAATGTGCTACACTCTGGCTTATGAAACCGATCACATGGAACTCAGAGAAGAACAGGCTTCTCCAAGAGGAACGGAATATCTCTTTCGAGGATGTAGTTTTGCATATCTCGGTAGGGGGTATCCTGGACACGTTCGAGCATCCGAATCAGGAACGGTATCCGGGCCAGCAAATCCATGTGATTGAGATAGAGGGGTATGCCTATTTGGTCCCCTTCGTGGAGTCGGAGGATGAGGTTTTTCTGAAAACGATCATTCCGAGCCGGAAAGCGACCAAAACCTATTTGGGAGGTCCAAAATGAGCAGGCTGGATAAAGAAGAGCAGGAAATTCTGGACGCATTTGACGCAGGAGAGCTGCAGCGAGCGTCAGACATTGAAGATAGGAAAGCGCGGCATCAACAGTACGCTGAAGCGGCTCTGTCAAGGAGGATGCCCGTGAGATAAACTTTCCTTAAAGGACCTTCAGTTGCAGAAGCCCTGGCAAGGGCACCGCCCTTGCCTTTAAACCCTGTTTCCAGCATCCTTCATCGATCTGGGAGCAGGCTCACTGCCAAGGATGGATAGCTGACCAGCAGCAGTGCCACGCGGATGCCGAACTTCCTCACTTCACTGCAACTGGCGCCCGTGATAACCATCGTTATGTGCCATTAATATGAAGATTGAGCTTTATCATTGACACAAAATCAGAAAACTGTGCTGATCGAGGTTGACTCTAACTCATGGACTCTTCCTTCTACCCCACCTCAGCCACTCACAGCAGTCGCTGGCTGGGGCCCTTCGCTGTAGACCTGGATGCAGCTTTGGTTTTTATGGGTCTCTGGACTAGATCCCCTACTACTCAGGGCTTTCTTTGGCTGATTGTTGGGCATGGCTCCGCTATTTCTGCGCTTTACAACGACTACACCACTATGGCTTTGTGAAGACTCGTCCAACGTGGATCCGCATCAAAAAACGGTGGCTAGCGATGAGCTCGGCGTAGGTCTAACTTCATGGGTATTACGTAAAACTCTTGGATTCCAAAGATTTTCCGGTGCGAATTGGGTTATGAACGTGCTCTCTCCTGGTTTATGGCGCCATCACACTCAGCTCGCCGAGGACCCTCGAAGTCGCCTAGTTACATCGCCGAGGATTCTTTTGGGGATAGAGTGTCGTTGAATGTAAAGGCACGCAATCGTCGCTCGCCGGGCTTAAGAAGGCGGTGGATAAGAGGGAAGCCACAAAAGCAGAATGTTGTACCGAAAGGCGGAAATGTTTTGATCCGCAGTTTGCTGGAGCCTACATTCCGCAGTGGAGCAGCAATGACCCAGCTACGGTGAGAATCGCTGACCCAGAATGAGGAAGCCGTTAACTCGGAGCTTAGAAAGCACAGTGTTGACGATATTCGTGCCTGACTCAGCAAGTCGCTTACGCAAAGGAACTCGCCTTCTTCGAACTGGCAGAATCAGCACGATCTCTCGGTTCGGGCTGCGGAGGAACCGATAAAGCCTGCTTTGGCGCTAGACCACGATATTCGGTCACGGCGTTCGGCTGGAGCTTTGTCCGAAAATGCTGTGACCTTCATGCGTGAGCATCAGGTGGTCAATCCCTATTTAAACACGGTGATGATGATTTCGTCGGCGTACGTCTAACGGCAACCCTGGGTGTGGATCGTCTTCAACCTATGCGCCGTCGCAGTGCCCAAGTAGATGCAAGAGAATCAATTGCAGAGGCGACGGTGGCTATGGAATGGCATGAGTCTCGTGATGATGATAAGAAGATATTCACCTCGCCGATCGGAGCAAGCTTACACAGTAGAATGGTTGTCGCATTCCTGATGTGACAGCACATAACCAGTGGCCGTTGCCGGACGCACCTTCGCTCGTGCTCGGGTGTGCCGCAAACCCAAGCGTTAGTAGGTACAAGGATGGCACACACGTTTTATTCGGTCAGAACCGGGAAGAACAAAAACACTGAGGGTTTTGAGTTCCCAGTAGTTTCTGGATCTGTTCTTCAGAGCATTCCAGAATTTCCCGAGAGGGAGGCTATTTTGACTGGTGTCTCAGGCTGCGGCCTGTGTTGATATTGGGTCCAGTCCCGGGAAAGGTTCCCGATGTAGAGTTGGATATCCTATTAAGGGTGCGGAAGCACGGTAATCTCGGCCCATTGAAAGTAATCTGCCAGCTATTACGGCGAGGATGATGTCTTCGATCTTATCGAGTATCTCTATCAAAACGTTACCGAAACCAATAGACGGCACCTACCACGACTTTGCCGGCTGCCGCATGCACTGGGGAAACCTTCAGTAAATCTGAAGGTGGAGACCGAATTCGCCCAAACCATGAACGAGTTACTAGCTCTGTATAAAGGGTCGTTTGAGCTTTCGCCACAAGGTGAAATGTTGCACGAGCCTGAAAAAGGCTTTTGAAGCCGACTTTTCGAGGCCGATGTTTTCCCTCCAATGACGACAATATAAAGTCGAGGGTGAGTTCCGCTGTATTGACCGATATCGCAGGCGTGGCTCGACCACTGATGATCGGACGTGCAGGCCGTTCGGGATTTGGCCGATGTGTTGGAGTTATCCTAAGGCCGCAGGTTAAATACTGTCCTCACAAAACAAGATGAAAAGGATCTTTTTAACCTCGCCAATAACTTTGGGATTCGTCATCACAACGATCAGCAGAGAACGGGCGATGACGCGGCATTGCGGCTGAGCTGGATCGTTCGCAACGACCATCTGGCGAAACGATCCATGTGCTGCTTCGTAAGCTGGGGCATGAGTCACTTAACCAGTAGGTGAAGCCGACCGGCACTACGCTGCGCTCCGTTGCGCCCATTACCACTGGCGTTAAACTGCTAAAAAACAAAGCCCCGAGTCAGTCACCTGGCTCGGGGCTTTTGCGTGTTGGCGTAGCGATTACCTGGCAGCCAGTGCCACCCCCACCTTGGAGCGGTTGGGCCGGCCGATGGTCTGGGTGATCCAGGTGCCGGTGTCGGCCAGGGCGTTGAGGTCGATGCCGGTCTCGATGCCGAGGCCGTTGAGCAGGTAGACCACGTCCTCGCTGGCTACGTTGCCGGAGGCGCCCTTGGCGTAGGGGCAGCCGCCGAGGCCCGCGACCGAGCTGTCCACCACGGCGATCCCTTCCTCCAGCACCGCGTAGAGGTTGGCGAGCGCCTGGCCGTAGGTGTCGTGGAAGTGGGCGGCGAGCTTGTCCATGGGGATGTCGCGGCTCACGGCCTCGATCATGCGCTTGGCCTTGAGCGGGGTGCCGGTGCCGATGGTGTCGCCCAGCGAGACCTCGTAGCAGCCCATCTCAAAGAGCGCCTTGCTCACCTCAGCGACCTTGGCGGGGGCAATCTCGCCCTCGTAGGGGCAGCCCAGCACGCAGGAGACATAGCCGCGCACCCGCACGCCGGCCTCTTGGGCGCGCTCGAGCACCGGCTCGAAGCGGGCGAGGGACTCGGCGACGGAGCAGTTGATGTTCTTCTGCGAGAAGGCCTCGGAGGCAGCGCCGAACACCGCGACCTCCTCGACGCCGCACTCCAGCGCGCCTTCCAGCCCCTTGAGGTTGGGGGTGAGGGCGGCGTAGGTGACGCCGTCGCGGCGGACGAGGTTCTTCATTACCTCGCGGTGGTCAGCCATCTGCGGCACCCACTTGGGCGAGACGAAGCTGGCCGCCTCGATGTAGCTAAGGCCGGCCGCGCCGAGGCGGTCGATCAGCTCGAGCTTGGTGGTGGTGTTGATCGGCTCGGGCTCGTTCTGCAGCCCGTCGCGGGGGCCGACCTCGACCAGGCGGACGTGTTTGGGGAAGGCCATGGTATCTCTCCGTCTTTCGCGTAGGCGGTATAAGGTGACCTCGCATCGAGTGAGATCCGGCCGGTGCGCTCACGCTTACCGGGCCTACGCGTTGTTGGCATAGGGGTGGCACCAGGGGAGGCCTGCGGCCTCCATTCGCGCTGCGAGCAGCGCTCCTACGAGGGGCAAACTCCTTCGCGCTGCCAGCAGCGCTCCTACGAAGGGCAAACCCTTCGCGCTGCGAGCAGCGCTCCTACGAGGGGTAGCGCTGCTGCAAACCCCCGATTATTCGTCGGGGGCGAATTCGAGCAGTACGTCGCCCTGGCCTACGGTGTCGCCGGCCTGGAAGTGGAAGCTTGCCACATGGCCGTCGGCGGGGGCGGACATGGTGTGCTCCATCTTCATGGCTTCCATGACCATCAGCGGCATGCCTTTCTCGACCTGCACGCCGGGCTCGACCAGCAGAGCCACCACGGTGCCGTGCATCGGCGCGGTGAGCGTGGATTCCGCCTCGTGGTGGCCGTGGTCGATAGCGTCGATGCGCCGCCAGAACAGGCGGGTCTCGCCGCGCGGGTCGACCATCACCACCACGTTGCCGTCGCGACGCGCCTGCAGGCGGCGGCGGTGGCCGTCCAGGGTCATGGCCACGGCGTCACCCGCGAGCGGGTCGAGGCGCGCGGTGAGCGTCTCGCCGCCGATGGTCAGGTGCCAGGGACCGCTGTTGTCCTCGCGGGTGCCCTCGACCACCACCACGGCCTCGGAGTCGTCATCGTCCTGGGCATGGGCCGGGTCGCAGAGGGAGATGCGAATGGTGCGCGGGGCGTTGACGCGGAAGCCGTCGTGGCGGTCCCAGGGCGAGTCGCTCTCGCACTCGCGGGAGAGCTGGTTCAGGCCCACCAGGGCGGCCCCGGCATACTCCTCGATGCTGTAGCGGCGCGGCGCGAAAAGCGTCTCCTCGTTCTTCTCGATAAAGCGGGTGTCCAGATCCGCCTTTCGGAAGGCTTCATGCGTCGCCAGCCGCTGCAGGAAGGCGCGGTTGGTTACCACGCCCTGCACGTCCAGCGCCGCCAGGGCACGGTTGAGGGTCGAGAGTGCCTGGGCGCGGTCGTCGCCGTGAACGATCAGCTTGGCGAGCATCGGGTCGTAGTGCATCGACACGGCATCGCCGGTCTCCACGCCGCTGTCCAGGCGTACCTTGGCGGGATCCAGACCCGCTCCTTCCAGGTCCATGGCGAAGCGGGTCAGGGTGCCGGTGGCGGGCAGGAAGTCCTGCTCCGGGTCCTCGGCGTAGAGCCGCGCCTCGAAGCTGTGGCCGGTGATGGTCAGCTCCTCCTGCATGAGGGGAAGCGCCTCGCCCATGGCCACGCGCAGCTGCCACTCGACCAGGTCCTGGCCGGTGATCATCTCGGTGACCGGGTGCTCCACCTGCAGGCGGGTGTTCATCTCCATGAAGAAGAACGAGCCATCCACGTCGAGCAGGAACTCCACGGTACCGGCGCCCACATAGCCGATCTCCTTGGCGGCACGCACCGCGGCATCGCCCATCTCGCGGCGCAGTGCGGCGGTCATGCCCGGAGCCGGGGCCTCCTCGAGCACCTTCTGGTGGCGGCGCTGCACGGAGCAGTCGCGTTCGAAGAGGTAGACGCCGTTGCCGTGGCTGTCGCAGAACACCTGCACCTCGACGTGGCGAGGCTGGGTCAGGTACTTCTCGATCAGCATGCGCTGGTCGCCGAAGGCGGCCTGGGATTCGCGGCGGCAGCCGTCCAGGGCGGCCTGGAAGCCCTCGCTGGACTCCACCACGCGCATGCCCTTGCCGCCGCCGCCGGCGCTGGCCTTGAGCAGCACCGGGTAGCCCATCTTGTCGGCCTCGGCCTTGAGCAGGGCGTCGTCCTGGTCGTCGCCGTGGTAACCCGGTACCAGTGGCACGCCGGCGTTGGCCATGCGTGCCTTGGCGGCGGACTTGTCGCCCATGGCGGCGATGGCCGAGGCGGGCGGGCCGACGAAGACGATGCCGGCCTTGTCCAGGGCCTCGACGAAGGCGCCGTTCTCGGAGAGGAAGCCATAGCCGGGGTGGATGGCGCCGGCGCCGCTGCGCTTGGCGGCCTCGACCACGGCCTCGACCTTGAGATAACTCTCGCGGGCCGCGGCGGGGCCGAGGCGAATGGCCTCGTCGGCCTCGCGCACATGGCGGGCATTGGCATCGGCGTCGGAGTAGACGGCGATGGTGCGCAGGCCCATGGCACGCGCGGTACGCATCACGCGGCAGGCAATCTCGCCGCGGTTGGCGACCAGCAGGGTGTCGAAGGTGTTGGGGCTCATGAGCGTCGCTCCGTGGCGGTCGTGTCGCTATCGTTTGTCCAGGTAGGGCGGCGCTTCTCGAAGAAGCTGGCCAGCCCTTCCTGGCCCTCGGCGCTGACGCGCAGCTCGCTGATCACCCGGCAGGTGTGCTCGCGGGTGGTCTTGCTGTCCGGTGTGCGGGCAACCTCGGCGAGCAGCGCCTTGGTGGCGCGCTGCGCCTGGGGCGAGCCGGCCAGCAGGGTGTCGAGCATGGCGGTCACGGCGTCGTCGAGCTCGTCATGCCCGGTAACCCGGTGGGCCAGGCCCAGCGCCAGGGCGGTCGGGGCGTCCATCACCTCGGCGGTCAGCGCGTAGCGGCGCGTCTGACGCTCGCCCAGGGAACGCTGCACGTAGGGGCTGATCACCGCCGGCGAGAGGCCGATCTTCACCTCGGAGAGGCAGAACTTGGCCTTCTCGGAGGCGATGACGATGTCGCAACAGGCGGCCAGGCCCACGGCACCGCCGAAGGCGGCGCCCTGCACGCGGCACAGGGTGGGGCAGGGCAGGGTGTCCAGGCCGTGCATCAGCGCGGCAAGCTTGCGCGAGTCGGCGAGGTTGCCCTCGAAATCGTACTCCACCATGCGCTTCATCCAGTTCAGGTCGGCACCGGCGGAGAAGCTCTTGCCCTCGGAGCCCAGCACCACCGCCCGCACCTCACCGTGCCGGGCGGCCTCGTGGAGGCGCTCGAGGTGGGCATTGAGCTCGGCGATCAGGCTGTCGTCGAAGGCGTTGTGAACGTCCGGGCGCTCCAGGGTCAGCCAGGCCACGCCGCGGTCGTCGATCGTCAGTCGGGAATATGTCTGCGTCATCTCGACCTCACATCCGGAACACGCCGAAGCGTGTCTCTTCCACTTCGGCATTCATGGCGGCGGCCAGCGACAGGCCGAGGATCTCGCGTGTCTGCAGCGGGTCGATGACGCCATCGTCCCACAGCCGTGCGCTGGCGTAGTAGGGGTGGCCCTGGTGCTCGTACTGTTCGCGGGTGGGCACCTTGAAGGCCTCTTCTTCCTCCGGCGTCCACTCGCGTCCCTCGCGCTCGATCTGCTCGCGCTTGACCTGGGAGAGCACGCCGGCGGCCTGCTCGCCGCCCATCACCGAGATGCGGGCGTTGGGCCACATGAATAGCAGGTTGGGCTCGTAGGCGCGGCCGCACATGCCGTAGTTGCCGGCGCCGAAGCTGCCGCCGATCAGCACGGTGAACTTGGGCACCTTGGCACAGGCCACCGCGGTGACCAGCTTGGCGCCGTGCTTGGCGATGCCCTCGTGCTCGTACCTGGAGCCCACCATGAAACCGGTGATGTTCTGCAGGAAGATCAGCGGGATCTTCCGCTGCGCGCAGAGTTCGATGAAGTGCGCGCCCTTGACCGCGGATTCGGAGAACAGCACGCCGTTGTTGGCGACGATGCCCACCGGGTAGCCCTGGATATGGGCGAAGCCGGTGACCAGGGTGTCGCCGTAGTAGCGCTTGAACTCGTCGAAGTCGGAGTCGTCGACGATGCGCGCAATCACTTCGCGGACGTCGTAGGGCTTCTTGAGATCGGTGCCGACGATGCCGTAGATCTCGCTGGGGTCGAGGCGCGGCGGCTTGGGTTCCTGCATCTTGAGCTGGCCACGCTTCTGCCAGTTGAGGCGCGAGACGCAGGCACGGGCCAGCTGCAGGGCGTGGGCATCGTTCTCGGCGTAGTGATCGGCCACGCCGCTCTTCTTGGCGTGGACGTCGGCGCCACCCAGGTCCTCGGCGCTGATGCTCTCGCCGGTGGCGGCCTTCACCAGGGGCGGGCCGCCTAGGAAGATGGTGCCCTGTTCCTTGACGATGATCGACTCGTCCGCCATGGCCGGCACGTAGGCGCCGCCCGCGGTGCAGGAGCCCATGACCACGGCGATCTGCGGAATGCCCTCGGCGGAGAGCGTGGCCTGGTTGTAGAAGATGCGGCCGAAGTGATCGCGATCCGGGAAGACCTCGTCCTGGCGGGGCAGGAAGGCGCCGCCGGAATCGACCAGGTAGATGCACGGCAGGCGATGCTTGCGGGCGATCTCCTGGGCGCGCAGGTGCTTCTTCACGGTGAGCGGGAAGTAGGTGCCGCCCTTGACCGTGGCGTCGTTGGCGACGATCACGCACTCCACCCCGGAGACACGGCCGATGCCGGTGACGACGCCGGCGGCGGGCACCGCCGAATCGTAGACCTCATGGGCGGCCAGCGACGAGAACTCGAGGAAGGGCGAACCCTCGTCGATCAGGTGGTCGATGCGGTCGCGAACGAACAGCTTGTCGCGAGATTCATGGCGCTCGCGGGCCTTCTGGCCGCCGCCCTGGGCGATGGCCGCGGTCAGCTCGCGAAGCTTGCCGACCTCGCGGCGCATGGCGACGTCGTTGGCCTGGAAGACGTCGCTACGCGGATTGATCTGGGTGTTCAGGATTGCCATACATCTCTCCGAGATGAGCCGGAAGCTTGAAGCCGGAAGCTGGAAGAAACCCCGTGGGGAGGGTCGTCGCCTCTTACAGCTTCAAGCTTTCAGCTTCTAGCTTATTTTGATTCGTTAAAGATCTCGCGGCCGATCAGCATACGGCGGATTTCGCTGGTGCCGGCGCCGATCTCGTAGAGCTTGGCGTCGCGCAGCAGGCGGCCGGTGGGGTACTCGTTGATATAGCCGTTGCCGCCGAGCAGCTGGATGGCGTCCAGCGCCACCTGGGTAGCCTTCTCCGCACAGTAGAGAATGACACCGGCGGCGTCCTTGCGGGAAGTCTGGCCGCGGTCGCAACCGGCCGCCACGGCATAAAGATAGGCGCGGCAGGCGTTCAGGGTGGTGTACATGTCGGCAATCTTGCCCTGCACGAGCTGGAACTCGCCGATGGACTGGTCGAACTGCTTGCGTTCGTGGACGTAGGGCACCACGACATCCAGGGCCGCCTGCATGATGCCGATGGGGCCGGCGGCGAGCACGGTGCGTTCAAAGTCCAGGCCGCTCATCAGCACGCGCACGCCCTTGCCCAGCTCACCGAGAATGTTCTCTTCCGGCACTGCGCAGTCCTGGAACACCAGTTCGCAGGTGTTGGAGCCGCGCATGCCCAGCTTGTCGAGCTTCTGGGCGGTGGAGAAGCCGGGCATGTCCTTCTCGATGATGAAGGCGGTGATGCCCTTGGAACCGGCTTCCGGGTCGGTCTTGGCGTAGACCACCAGCACGTTGGCTTCCGGGCCGTTGGTGATCCACATCTTGTTGCCGTTGAGGATGTACTTGTCGCCATCCTTGCGCGCGCGCAGCTTCATGGAGACCACGTCGGAACCGGCGCCCGGCTCGGACATGGCCAGCGCACCGACATGCTCGCCACTGATCAGCTTGGGCAGGTACTTGGCCTTCTGCTCGGCACTGGCATTGATCTTGAGCTGGTTGACGCAGAGGTTGGAGTGGGCACCGTAGGAGAGACCCACGGAGGCGCTGGCCCGTGAGATCTCTTCCATGGCGATGCAGTGCGCCAGATAGCCCATGCCACTACCGCCGTCCTCGTCCGACACGGTGATGCCGAGCAGGCCCATGTCGCCGAACTTCTGCCAGAGATCGTTGGGGAATTCGTTCTTCTCGTCGATCTCGGCGGCGCGCGGGGCGATCTCGTCGCGGGCGAAGGCGTTGACCTGATCGCGCAGCATGTTCAGTTCGTCGTCGAGGCCGAAATCGAGGGGCTTGTAGGGCGTTTGCATGGCGGGCTCCCGTTCTTGTCAGTGAGGCGCCGACCGCTCGGGCGGTCGGCGCCATAGGCAAAGTGGTGCCATCAAGATGGCAGATGGCACAAGATTAGGCGAGGTTGACGTTAACGTAAAGTGCAGGTTCTCACGACTTCGAGGAATGTAGACGAATGTAGAAGAAAGTGAATGAGACGTCAGGCGTGAGAGGTCAGGAGTAAGAAATGAGACCGGCCACCGCCCGGTGGCCGGTCTCGGGCGCTTAGTTCGTCAACCAGGTGATCAACTGGTGATAGAGCGGGATACCGATGATCACGTTGAGCGGGAAGGTCAGGCCCAGGGAGGCGAGCATCGCCAGCCCGATGTTGGCCTCGGGGATGGCGGTGCGCATGGCGGCCGGGGCGGCGATGTAGGAGGCGCTGGCGGCGAGCGCGGTGAGGATCAGCAGCGAGCCGGCGGGCAGGCCCAGTGCCAGGCCGACGGCTAGGCCGGCCAGAGAGAGCAGCGGCGGGGCCACCAGGGCGAAGGTGAGCAGCCGCCAGTGGCGCCAGGGCAGTGGGCGCAGGGTCTCGGCGGCGGTCAAGCCCATCTCGAGCAGGAAGAGAGCGAGCACGGCATAGAAGGAGTTGATCAGCAGTTCGGTGACCTTGGAGCCCTCCTGGGGGCCATAGAGGGTGCCGATCACCACGCCGCCGGCCAGCAGAATGACGCCACGGTTGGTCAATGTCTCGTGCCATAGGCCGCTGATCGCCTCGCCAGGCTGCGAGCCCTGATAGCGGCGATAGAGGGCGATGGCCAGCATGATCGCCGGCAGCTCCATCATCACCAGATAGAGGGTGACCTCGGCGCCGACCGGCAAGTCGCGCCCCTCGGCGAAGGCCAGCGCCACGGCGAAGGTGCCGGCGCTCACCGAGCCGTAGTGGGCGGCGAGGCTCGCACTGTCGGCGGCGGAGAGGCGCACCAGGCGGCGCAGTACCGGCATCAGCACCAGCGGGATCAGTGCGCCGAGTGCCGCCACGGCGGCCATTTCGGGAACGATCGACCAGCCCAGATTGCCATACAAGGCCATGCCACCCTTGAGGCCGATGGTCAGCATCAGCAGCAGGCTCAGGGTGTCGTAGGCGGCCTTGGGAATGGTCAGGTCGGACTTCACCAGCCCGGCGAGCAGGCCGAGCAGGAAGAACATCACCACGATATCGGGCATTGGTAGGTCTCGGGTAGCGGAGGGAAAACGCCACGCATTCTGCGAAGCCATGGGCATTGATTCCAATAAACTCTTTGGCACTGCAACATGGAAGATTATCTATAACTTGGTGGAGGCACTTCCGCGATGAACATCCGTCACCTGACGTTTCGTCTGCTGCAGGTCTATGTGGCGGTGGTGCGCGCCGGCTCGGTCAGTGAGGCAGCGCGCCGGCTCCACTTGACCCAGCCCACGGTTTCCCAGCAGCTGCGTCGCCTGGCCGAGACGGTAGGCGAGCCGCTGCTCGAGAGCCGCCAGGGACGCCTGGTGCCCACCGAAGCAGGCGGCGAGCTCTACCGAGCGAGTCGTGAGGTGCTGGGGCGCTTCGATGACGTCGAGGGTTACCTGGCCTCGTTGCGTGGCGGGGAGCGGGGGCGCTGCTCCATCGCCCTGGTCAATACCGCCCAGTACGTGCTGCCGCGCCTGCTCGGGCCCTACAGCCAGGCCTTTCCGGAGGTGGACGTCACCCTGCACATCGGCAACCGCCGCCAGGTGCTGACCCGCTTCGAGCGGCAGGACGACGACCTCTATGTGTTCAGCCACCCGCCCTCGCTCGCCCATGCCCGGGCCGGCCGCTTTCTGCGCAATCCTCTGGTGGTGGTGGCACCCCAGGGTCACCCGCTGGCGGGCCGCGAACGGGTGGCGATGAGCGAGCTGCTGGGCGAGCGTTTCCTGCTGCGCGAACCCGGTTCGGCCACGCGAATGCTCTTCGAGAGCTGGCTGCAGGAGCAGGGGTTGAGCCTGGGGCCGACCCTGCAGATGGCCAGCAACGAGGCGATTCGTGTCGGGGTGGCATCAAAGATGGGGCTTGCCGTCCTCTCCGAGCATGTGCTGCCACCGGAGCACCCCGACATCGCGATTCTGCCGGTGACGGGGCTGCCTATCGAAAGCCACTGGCAGTTCATCGTGCGCCGCGATCGGCGGCTTCCCCATGCGGCGCTGGGCCTGCTGCGCTTCGCCGAGGGACACCTGGGTGAGTGCGTCGAGGCTCGTTTCCTGTGCAACGAACTGGCGGGCCTGCTGGCAGGGCTAGGGTCAGACCCTTAAGTATCCAGAACCTTAAGTATCCTGAAGGGTCTGACCCTAAAGAGTTACCCTGAAGAGTTATTCGGTGGCGTTGGGGAAGAACAGCTGCTGGCCGTTGACCTCGAAGTCGGCGATGGCGGCCTGGCCCTCCTCGGAGAGCAGCCAATGGTGCCACTGCGCGGCCAGGTCGTGCTTGAGATGTGGATGACGCTCGGGGTCGATCAGCACGCTGCCGTACTGGTTGAACAGCGCCTCGTCGCCCTCGTACAGCAGCTCGAGGTTCTGGGGGTTGTCGAAAGCGACCCAGGTGGCGCGGTCGGCTATCACATAGGCGTCCATGGCAGCGGCGGTGTTCAGCGTCGGGCCCATGCCGCTGCCCAGCTCGCGGTACCATGCGCCATTCGGCTCGACACCGGCGGTCTCCCACAGGCGCAGCTCGGCGCGGTGGGTGCCGCTTTCGTCACCGCGCGAGGCGAAAGCCGCCTCGGCCTCGGCGATAGCGGAAAACGCCGCTGCTACCGATTCCGCGTCGGCGATGCCGGCCGGGTCGTCGCCGGGACCGATGATCACGAAGTCGTTGAACATCACGTCGGCGCGCTCGATGCCATAGCCCTCCTCGACGAAGCGCTCCTCACCTCGGGTGTCGTGCACCAGCAGGCTGTCGGCATCGCCGCGGCGAGCGATCTCGAAGGCCTGGCCGGTGCCCACGGCGACCACGCGTACCGCGATTCCGCTCCTGTCGGTGAACGGCGGGATGATGGCGTCTAACAGGCCCGAGTTTTCGGTGGAGGTAGTGGAGGCCAGGATGATGAAGCCGAGCTCGTCCTGGGCCGAGGCGCTCAACGAGAACCACGTCAAGCCGATGGCGGCGAGGCTGCGTCCTGCCTTCTTCATGGTGCGTTTCCTTCTTGCTTTCGGGCTCTTGAGCTTATGGGTTCTCGAGAGGGCTGCGTGGCAGGCGTGTCGGGTTACCAGACCAGCTCGCCGCGGATAAAGGCCCTGCCTTCCGGGGTCTGAGGGTCGGCGAAGAAGCGCTCGGCCGGGGTGTGCTCGACCAGCCGGCCGCCGAAGAGCAGCACGATTTCGTCGGCGAGGCGGCGTGCTTGCTGGAGGTCGTGGGTGGTCATCAAAATGCGCGTACCGCGCCGATGGAAGTCGTGCACGGCGGACTCCACCGCCTGGATGCCGGCCGGGTCGAGGGCGGCCGTGGGCTCGTCGAGGAACAGCACCTCGGGTTCAACCAGCCAGGCCCGGGCCAGGGCCAGGCGTTGCTGCTCACCACCCGAGAGCACCCGCGCCGGGCGCTTCTCCAGGGCGGCCAGACCGAAACGTTCCAGCGCCTCGCGGGCCAGCACCTTGCGCTGACGGCGGGGCGTGCCGCTGATCGCCAGGGCATAGGTGAGATTGGCGAGTGCCGAGCGCTTGAGCAGTACCGGGCGCTGGAAGACCATCGCCTGCCTCGGCGGGCGTCCCTCCCATGTTATTTGGCCGCAGGAAGGCGCCAGTAAGCCGTGGCCCAGGCGCAGCAGCAGGCTCTTGCCGGCGCCGTTTGGGCCCATTACCAGGGTGCGCTGGTAGCCTGTGAGGCGCAGGTCGAGGGGGTGCAGCAGGGTCTGGCCGCGATGGGCAAAGCCGACGCCCTCGAGGGCGAGCGAAGGAAGGGTTGTCTCGGGTAGCCGCCTGAGGTCGTTCATCCCAGCCGCCTCTGTGCCGTCTCGCCGACCAGGTGAGCGGCGGCATTGACCAGGGCGACCAGCACGAGCAACACCATGCCGAGACCCAGCGCCAGGGGCAGGTTGCCCTTGCTGGTCTCCAGCACGATGGCGGTGGTCATCACCCGGGTGACGCCGTCGATGTTGCCACCGACGATCATCACCGCCCCGACCTCGGCGCTGGCTCGGCCGAAGCCGGCCAGCATCACGGTCGTCAGGCCGAAGCGGGCATCCCACAGCAGGGTCGGGATGCGTCGCGCCCGCGACACACCCATGGAGGCGAGCTGTTCGCGGTACTCGCCATGGAGTTCCTCGACCTGCTGGCGGGTCAGGGCGGCGATGATCGGCAGCACCAGGATCACCTGGGCGATCACCATGGCACTCGGGGTGAACAGCAGACCGAATTCGCCCAGCGGCCCGGCCCGTGAAAGCAGCAGGTAGACTGCCAGCCCGGCCACCACCGGAGGCAGCCCCATCAGCGCATTGAGCATCACGATCAGCGCCCCGCGGCCGGGAAACCGCCACAGCGACAAGGCAGCGCCGAGCGGCAGGGCGATCAGCGCGGCGATCAGCACGGCGGAGAGCGAAACCTGCAAAGACAGCGCCACGATTCCGATCAGGTCGGGATCGCGGCCCAGGATCAGGGCCAGGGCGGTCTGGAAGGCGTTGGGCTCGTCGGGCATCGTGCGCTCCTGCGGTCTTCTTGCATCTTGTGCGTTAATTCTCGGTCACGCATCCAACGCAGTAATTCATGCAGTACCATGCAGGATAACGACAGTTATTTCGTCATCAGGGGGCTTGCATGAGGCAAACCGACCCGGGAAGTGCGTCTCGCGCCTACCTGACCACCGCCGAGGTGGCCGACTACCTGCGCCTCAAGGAGCGCAAGGTCTATGACCTGGTGCGCCAGGGGGCGCTGCCCTGCGTGCGCGTCACCGGCAAGCTGTTGTTTCCGCGACAGAGCATCGATCTCTGGCTGATGAACCACCTCGAGGGAGACCGGGCCAGCAGCCGACCCGTGCCCGCCGTGCTGGCAGGCAGCCAGGACCCGCTGCTGGAGTGGGCGGTACGCGAGAGCGGAGCGGGACTGGCGCTGCTGTGCCACGGCAGCGGCGACGGGGTGCGGCGCCTGCTGGCCGGCGAGGCGATGGTGGCCGGTTTGCACCTGCTGGACGAGCACAGCGGCGGCTACAACCGGCCGGAGACACTGGGGCTTTCCGGCATGCGCGACCTGGTGATGATGCGCTGGGTGAGGCGTCGCCAGGGGCTGCTGCTGGCGCCGGACAACCCGCTGGGCATCGCTTCGCTGGAGGACCTGGCGCAGGATTCGGTGCGTCTCGGCCATCGCCAGCCCGACGCCGGTGCCCATCGGCTGCTGGAATGGCTGCTGGCGCGGGCGGGGATCGATACCGGCCGGCTGCACTTTACCGAGCATCCGTCGCTCAACGAGGACGACCTGGCGCTGGCGATCCGCCAGGGCGAGGCGGATGCGGGGCTGGGCGTCGAGGCGGCGGCTCGCCGCCAGGGACTGGCCTTCGTGCCGTTGCATGAGGAGGCCTTCGACCTGGCCCTGAGGCGACGAAGCTACTTCGAGCCGCCGATTCAACGGCTGCTGGCCTTCGCCCGGGAGGTGCGCTTCGCCGAGCGCGCCGAGGCGCTGGGCGGCTATGACATCAGCGAACTGGGGCGGGTGGTCCACAACGCCTAAGAGTCACCCAACACCAGGTCACGGGGACCTGGGTGATGATGTCAGACGGCTCCCTAGGTGGCTCACAGCATTTGGGGGAGGAACTGCTGGCGCCGGTCGATTACCTCGCCGGTGACCATGAAGATGCCATCGCCGGTGTAGTGCAGGGTCTCGGGATAGGCCGGCGTTTCGGCGACGTGTGCCGCGATGATCTCCCAGATGAAGAAGTCGTAGCGGTCGACCAGGCTGTCGTCGACCAGCCGACACTCGAAGTGGGCGTGACATTCGCGAATCCGAGGCGCGCCGACTCGATCGGCCGGTTCGGTAGTGAGGCCGAAGCGCGCGAACTTGTCGATCTCGGCGCCACTGCTATTGCCGATGCCGATGACGGTGTCGGTCAGTGCGGTAGTGGGCAGGTTGATGACGCACTCCCTGCTCTGGCGTACCAGCTCGAAGCTGTGGTTGCCCGACGAGATCAGGCAGCCGACCAGCGAGGGCGAGAAGGCCATGACGGTGTGCCAGCCCAGCGTCATCACATTGCATTCGCCCTGCCAGGCGGAGGAGACCAGCACGATGGGGCCGGGCTCCAGATAGCGACGGGCCTTTTCGACGGGAAACGGGGCCTTGTAGGCGGGGGTGACCATGTCAGGGTCTCCTTGGGTTCTGTCGTGTCGGCGTCGCTTAGGATGATCCTGCCTTCCGTCGTCGACGGCCTTCAACACCTTCTGCTTCCTCCTGCGCTACCGTTCGGGCATGTTGCGGGTTCCCGGCACACCCTTCAGACGCCGGCGCAGGGCGGCCTTTCCCATCATATGGGCGCTGACCGGGGCGGTGGCGAACAGGAAGATCGTCACCAGGGCTTCCTGAACCGAGACGCCGTTCTGCTGGAGGCTGAAGTAGAGCAGCGAGCCGATCAGGGTGCAGCCGACGCCCAGGGTGCTGGCCTTGGTAGGGCCATGAAGACGTGTGTAGAAGTCGGGCAGCTTGGCCAGCCCCCAGGAGCCGATCAGCGCGACCAGGGCGCCGAACAGCAGGAAGGCGACGACAATGAGCTGCAGATACCACGGCATGTCGATGCTGGTCATTCGATGACGTCCCCCCGAAGCAGGTATTTGCTCATGGCCACGGTGCTGACGAAGCCCATCAGGGCGATCAGCAGGGCCAGCTCGAACAGTATGCCCAGGCCCATCCAGATGTCTGCCAGCACGATCAGCGCGATGCTGTTGATCATCAGGGTGTCCAGCGCGAGGATCCGGTCGACAATATCCGGGCCGATGGCTAGGCGGTAGAGATTGAGCAGGGCGGCGATGGTGAAGAGCGCCATGGCGATCGGTATCACGACGGCAATCATCGGAAGATCTCCTCGAGAGGCTGCTCGTAACGCTCACGAATGGTGGCGATGGCCTCCTCTTCGTCCTCCAGGTGCAGGGCGTGAACCAGTAAAGTGTTGGCCTCTGCATCGTAGTGGAGGGACACGGTACCGGGCGTCAGCGAGATGGTGCTGGCCAGGATGGTGATGGCGAACTCGTCGTCCAGCGTTAGCGGATAGACGAAGAAGCCTGGTCTCAGGTGCCGGGCCGGGCGCAGGATGCGCATCGCCACCACCAGGTTGGAGCGCAAGATATCCGCCAGCAGCACCAGCAGGTAGCGCAGCAGTGGCAGGGGGCGCTTGATCTTCGCTTCCTCGGGCCAGAAGGCGTGGGTCATGAAGGGAATGGCCACGCCCAGGGCCAGCCCCATCAAGGCATGCGCCACGCTGAAATCATTGACCATCGCCAGCCAGAGCAGTGCCAGGAACAGCGAGAACAGAGGGCGCGGCAGCCAGTACTGCCGGGAGCGGAATGACGACGTCATGGTGAGACCTCCTGGCTGGCAGCATTGGCCTCTGGCAGCACGGCGGCGATGTAGGCTTGCGGGTCGAGCAGCTGCTCTGCGGTCAGTTCGAGGTAGCCCATCACCGGGTCACCGAATACTGCCAGAATCCCGTTGAGGCCGACCATGATGGACACCAGCGTCAGCGGGCCCCGTTCGAGTGGATAGGGCTTGGCCATCTCACCGGGTCGCCAGAACCAGCTGCTGCCGGTGCGGCTGACGGCAATCAGGGTCAGCAGCGCGGCGGCCAGCAGCACGCCCCATAGCCAGAATCCCTGGGGCTCCTGCGCGCTCGCCTGCAGGATCCACGCCTTGCTGACGAAGCCGCTGAAGGGGGGCAGGCCCACCATGGCGATGGCGGCGATGAAGAACAGGGTGCCCAGCAGCCAGCGATGCCCGATGGGGCCGGTCGCCGAGAAGCGGTCGTAGCCCTCCTCGCGCTGCTGGCCCAGCAGGTCGGCCAGCAGGAAGAAGACCGCGGTCATGCCGGTGCTGTGGATCAGGTAGAAGAGGGCGGCGCCGAGGCTTGCCTCGGTGGCGAAACTGATGGTGGCCAGCAGAGTGCCCACCGAGAGGATCACCAGGTAGGCGGTCAGGGTGCGCAGGCTGTTCGAGCCCAGTACCCCGACGCCGCCCAGCGCCAGGGTCAGCAGCGCCAGTGGCCATAGCCAGCCCCAGGCGGTCTCGCTGACCGGCGTCTCGCCCAGTGCGAAGACCAGCAGGAAGACGCGCAGGATGGCGTAGATGCCGACCTTCGTCATGATGGCGAAGAGCGCGGCGACCGGGGCGCTGGCGGCCGAATAGGCGCGCGGCAGCCAGAACAGCAGCGGCAGGATGGCGGCTTTGATGCCGAACACCACCAATAGCACCAGGCTGGCGGCGGCGAGCAGCGGTGCATCGCCTGGCGGAGCTTCGGCGACGCGCAGGGCCAGGTCGGCCATGTTGAGGGTGCCGGTGAGGCCATAGAGCGTACCCAGGGCGATCAGGAACAGCGCCGAGCCCACCAGGTTGATGATCACGTAGTGCAGCCCGGCACGGCTACGGGCGCGGCCTCCGCCATGCAGCAGCAGGGCGTAGGAGGCGATCAGCAGGATCTCGAAGAACACGAAGAGGTTGAACAGGTCGCCGGTCAGGAAAGCGCCGTTGAGGCCGGCCAGCTGGAACTGGAAGAGGGCATGGAAATTCGGTCCCCGGGCATCGTCGCCGCGACAGGCATAGAGCAGTGCCGGCAGGGCCAGCACGGCGGTCAGCGCCAGCATGATGGCGGAGAGTCGGTCGAGGACCAGCACGATGCCGAACGGTGCCGGCCAGTCGCCGGCGTGGTAGAGAACATGTTCGCCGGTGCCGGCGATCTGCAGGCACCAGATCCCCAGCAGCACCAGCCAGAAGGTGCTCGCGAAGCCCAGCAGACGCTGCAGGGCGAAGGGGGCCTGGTAGAACAGCAGCTGCCCGGCGCCGGTGATCAGCGGCAGCAGTATCGGCAGGATCAGGGCGTGGTTCATGCGCGGTCCTCGTCGGGATTCTCACCGTCCACGTGGTCGTTGCGTAGCTCCACCGCAGCCTTGAGGGCCAGCACCACCACGAAGGCGGTCATTGCGAAGCCGATGACGATGGCGGTGAGCACCAGGGCCTGGGGCAGCGGGTCGGCCGACTCTGGCGTCAGGCCGACGATGGCCGGTGCCCCGGCGACCAGGCGCCCCGAGGCGAACAAATAGAGGTTCACCGCATGGGAGAGCAGCGTCAGCCCCAGGATGACCGTGAAGGTGCGTGCCCGCAGCAGCAGGTAGACCCCGCAGGTGGTCAGCACGCCGAGGGTAATCGCGTAGAGCAGTTCCATCAGCCGATCTCCTTGCCGGGGCCGGCCACGGTCATCAGCTTTCCGAGGTTGGCGAGTATCAGCAGGGTCGACCCGACGACGGTGGCATAGACCCCGAGGTCGAAGAGCATGGCGGTGGCTAGCTCGAATTCGCCAATCAGCGGCAGGCTTACGTGGCCGTGGGCCGAGGTGAGGAAGGGGTAGCCAAACAGCCAGCTGCCGAGACCGGTGAACACGGCGATCAGGATGCCGGCACCGATCAATGGCCGGAACGGCGACAGCATGCGTTCCTGTGCCCAGACCAGCCCGCCCGCCATGTACTGCAGGGTCAGCGCAACTGCTGTGATCAGCCCGGCGATGAAGCCGCCGCCGGGCAGGTTGTGGCCGCGCAGGAAGATATAGGCCGAGACCAGCAGGGCGATCGGCAGCACCAGACGGGCCACGGTGCTTAGCATGATCGGATGAGGCTCGGCGACCCAATGGCCGGGATGGGTATCCACCACGCGCTCCTTGAGGTGCAGGTCGCGAGTGAAGGCGAATACCGCCAGGGCGGCGATGCCCAGCACGGTGATCTCGCCCAGGGTATCGAAGCCACGGAAGTCCACCAGGATGACGTTGACCACGTTGGTGCCGCCGCCGCCGGGCACGCTGTTGGCAAGGAAGAAGTCGGAGATCGTTTTCTGCGGGCGAGTGAGGATGGCGAAACTGAAGGCCGTTACCCCGATGCCCATCAGCACCGCGATGGCGAGGTCGCGCCCCATCCTGAAGGATGTCGACCCCCTGGGTGACGTCTGAGGCAGGAAGGAGAGCGCCAGCATCATGATCACCACCGCCATTACCTCCACCATCAGCTGGGTCAGGGCGAGATCTGGCGCCGAGAAGCGTGCAAAGGTGACGGTGACGAACAGCCCGGTTACGCCGAGCAGCAGCAGGGCCGGCAGACGGAAATGGTGATAGACCACCACGCCGATCGCCGCCAGGCAGAGCAGGATGGCGGCCAGTACGGTCAACGGATCGAGCGGGGCCAGCGTCACGCCCCCGTTCCAGCGGTCGACGGCCAGCAGCTCCAGACCGACCAGCAACAGCACGGTGAGCAGGATGAATACCAGGTAGCGCTGCAGCGAGCCGTTCTCGAGCTGGAAGACTCGGCGCTGGGACAGGGCGGTGGCGCTTCGCATGATCCAGTCGAAGATCTCCTTGGCGTCCACCTCCGGCAGGCTAGCGTGCAGGCGAAACAGCGGGTCGCGCATGTGGTAGAAGAGCGCGCCACCCGCCAGGGCGACGAGGCTCATGACCATGGGCACGCTGCCGCCCAGCGTCGAGAAGTCGTAGGGATCGACAAGCACCTGGCGGGCGGCGGTGAAGGCTGGCTGGATCAGGGCGGAATAGACGTGCTCCGGCACCAGCCCCACCAGCAGCGTGGCCAGGGCCAGCAGCGCGATGGGCGACAGGGCTGCCGGGCGGGGCCCTTTTGGGGGCCACACGGGCAGGTCGACGGGCCTGCCGTTGAAGAAGACGTTGTGGAAGATCCGGATCGAATAGGCCACCGAGAACAGCGCGGCGAGGGTCACCCAGACGGGAATCACTACGATCGCCCAGTCGGGTGCCGTGACCACCAGGCTCTCGGTGAACAGCATCTTCTTGCTTAGATAGCCGCTCATCAGCGGTAGGCCCGCCATGGCGGCCGCGGAGATGCCGGTCAGCACCATCATTGCCGGCATGAAGCGCCACATGCCGTTGATCTGGCGCATGTCGCGGGTGCCGGTGGCGCGATCCACGTAGCCCGCCATCATGAACAGCGGTGCCTTGAACAGTGCATGGCATACCAGGTGGAAGAGTGCTGCCGCCAGCGCCATGGGGGTGCCCAATCCCAGCAGTAGCATGATCAGCCCCAGGTGCGAGACCGTGGAATAGGCCAGCAGCCCCTTCATGTCATGCATGAACATGGCCACGAAGGCACCCACCATCAGCGTCAGCATGCCGGTCAGTGTGACCAGGTGGAACCACTCCGGGGTATCGCCCAGTGCCGGGTGCAGCCGGGCGAGCAGGAACAGCCCCGCCTTGACCATTGTCGCGCTGTGCAGGTAGGCGGAGACCGGGGTCGGCGCCGTCATGGCGTGGGGCAGCCAGAGGTGGAAGGGGAACTGTGCCGACTTGGTGAAGGCGCCCGCCAGGATCAGGTTGAGCATTAACCCATAGTGCTCGTGGCTACGGATGCGATCGCCCGCCGCCAGCACCGTGGAGAGCTCATAGCCGCCGGCGGCCTGGCCCAGCAGCACCAGGCCACCGAGCAGTGCCAGCCCCCCACCGCCGGTGATCACCAGTGACATTCGCGCGCCCAGCCTGGCTGCCTGGCGGTCGGTATTGAAGCCGATGAGCAAAAAGGAGATCAGGCTGGTCAACTCCCAGAAAACCAGCAGGAAGAGCAGGTTCTCGGAGAGCACGATGCCCAGCATGACCGACATGAACAGCAGGATCAGGGTGAAGAAGCGCGAGGAGGCGTCGTTACCCTCGAAGTAGTACCGCGCATACAGCAGGATCAGACAGCCGATGCCGGTGATCAGCAGGGCGAACAGAAGTCCCAGGCCATCGAGACGGAAGGCCACGTTGAGGCCCAGCGACGGCAGCCAGGTCAGCTGCTGCACGATGGCTTCGCCGCCGTGCATGACGTGCGGCAACCAGCTCAGCAACAGCAGCAGGCTCAACAGGGCAGGAATCGCCGAGACCGAGGCCAGCAGGCGCGATGATCGACCCTGCATGAGGGCGGGCAGGCAGGCGCCCGTCAGCGGTAGAAGGATGATCAGCGCAAGCGGCATGGGACTCGTCTCCCTGTCCAGCATCGAGTGCAGAATGTTTGCGACACTTCACACCCAGCTAGAGTGGACTGCCTTGATTGGCGTCAACCGAGGGTGATGTCGTCGACACTCGCCGATGGGTATCCCGAGATTACCTGCCCCGCATGGGTTGGTGAAGGCCGGCGGCAGCAGCGCGATGGCGATTGCTCAGATACCGCCCATCAATCGTTCCCTTCGTCATGTCCTTTGGGGGGTTGATCCGATCTCGAGGTTGAGCGAAAGGTATCGGTGAAGACCGCATCCAGGTCGAAGGTCGAGTGTTCGCCCAGGGCGTCAAAGTTCGCCTCCAGCCACTGGTCGGCCCAGGCACGTCCCTGGGCATGCAGGCGGGAGAGAAAGTCCCAGTCGGCATTCATCTTGCTGGAAGCGCTGAGCGTTTCGACATCGTGCTCGGCATGAATCAGATGCAGGCGCATGGCACGGTAACTCTCCAGTTCCAGGCCTTCGGCCTCGATCAAGCGGTGCAACAGCTGAATGCTGCGTAGCTCCTTGATCAGGCTGGAATTGAAGGTGATTTCATTGATCCGGTCGAGGATTTCCCGAGCGCTGTCCGGCAGTTTCTGGCGCACCAGCGGATTGATCTGGACCACCACCAGGTCACGACAGTCCTGGTCATCGACCAGCGGGTAGAGCGCCGGATTGCCGCTGTAACCGCCATCCCAATACGCCTCGCCATCGATTTCCACGGCGGGAAACATGAAGGGCAGACACGCCGATGCCATCACGGTATCGACGGTCAGCTCGGGTTGGCGAAATATCGTCGCGCGGCCGGTGCGGACATTGGTGGCAGTGACGTACACCTTGACCTTGCGACAGGCGTTGACCCGCTCGAAATCGACCAACTCGAGGACCAGATCGCGCAAGGGATTGATGCCCAGGGGGTTGAGCTTGGCGGGCGCGATCAGCTGGGTAAGGTTTTCGAAGAACAGATAGCTCGGCGAATGTTCCAGGCTGTCGTTTCCCATCAGCCGGTCCCAGGGAGTGGGCTGGATCGGAGAGAAGCGAGCCGCATCGCTGACCGATTTCCAGAAGGTGTGCAAGGCGTCACGGGCGCCATCCCGGCCTCCCTCATGCAGCCCGTCGGCCAGCACCACGGCATTCATGGCCCCCGCGCTGGTGCCGCTGATGCCATCGATCTCCAGCCGCTCGTCTTCCAGCAGGCGATCCAGTACCCCCCAGGTCAAGGCTCCGTGGGAGCCGCCGCCCTGCAGTGCAAGATCGATCCGTTTCTTTTCGTCAGTCGCCATGTTTGCTCCTGAATAAGCGTGAATGCTGCGGCGCAGTGTAGGCGTCTCCGCCTCCGATGTCGCATGACGAGATGCCGCTCAACATAGCCGGCTGCCGAGCAGCAGCTGTGCGGCGTCGAGGTGATGCCATCCCCACCACACCGCCGTCAGGGCGATGGCGGTGAGGAGTGCGGCGGCGATTGACAGCAGGCGCGAACGCGTCATGCCTCGACCTCCGTGGGGGCGGGGCGGTTGACCGGCCGCTCGGTGATGAACCAGTGCAGGGCGGCGGCCATCAACGAGAGCAGGATGGCGATATTCCACACCACATCGTAGTCCCCCTGGAGGTCATAGAGGTAGCCGCCCAGCCAGACGCCCATGAAGGAGCCGAGCTGGTGGAAAAGGAAGACGATGCCACCCAGCATGGAGAGGTGCTGCACGCCGAACACCGAAGCGACGATGCCGTTGGTCAGCGGGACCGTGGAGAGCCACAGCAGCCCCATGGCGATGCCGAACAGGTAGGCGCTCATGGGGCTCAGCGGCGCGACCAGGAAGAGGGTGATCACCACACCGCGGATCAGGTAGAGCCAGGTGAGCAGGCGCGGCTTGGAATAGTGCCCTCCCAGCCAGCCGGCGGCGTAGGTGCCGAAGATGTTGAACAGGCCGACTAGGGCCAGCACGGTGCTGCCCACGTGCACGCCGATTCCGCTGTCGAACAGGTAGCCGGGCAGGTGTACGCCGATGAACACCACCTGGAAGCCGCAGACGAAGAAGCCCAGGCAGAGCAGCCAGAAGCCGCGGTGACCCGCGGCCTCGTTGAGCGCGGCGCCCAGACTGATATCGCTGGCGGCCTTGGCCGAGGGACGATCGCGCAGCAGGGCACCGAGGGGCAGCATCAGCGCGGCGATGGCGCCCATTGCCAGCAGCGCCGCCGACCAGCCCAGCCAGCCCAGCAAGCCGAGGGTGCCGGGCAGCATGGCGAACTGGCCGAAGGAGCCAGCGGCGCTGACGATGCCCATGGCCAAGCTGCGTTTCTCGGGCGGTACGGCGCGGCCCACGGCACCTAGGATCACCGAGAAGGTAGTGCCGGAGAGGCCCAGGCCGATCAACACCCCGGCGGAGAGGGTCATGCCCAGTGCCGACTCCGAGAGTCCCATGAACAGCAGGCCCAGCGCATAGAGGGCTCCGCCGACCACCACCACCCGTGAGGCACCGAAACGATCGGCCAGGGCGCCGGCGAAGGGCTGTGAGAGCCCCCATAGCAGGTTCTGTATCGCCAAGGCAAAGGCGAAGACGCCGCGACCCCAGCCCAGCTCCGAGCTCATCGGCTCGAGGAAGAGGCCGAAACCATGGCGCAGGCCCATGGCCAGCGAGATGACCAGGCTGCCCAGGACGATGATCAGCAGGGTGTGGCGGCGTAGCGCATCCATTCGGGGAGTGACCTGTTTGCAGACTAATGACAAATCACTATCGCGCGATAATTCGGGTCTTGCCACTGTCGCTTTTCAGAGACAGTTACCTGACCGCCGTCAGTGGCGACGGCGGTCAGGCGTGAAGCGTTGTGCGTCAGGGGCCCGCTCATACACTGAGCCCCATGAACAGCAGCCAGCCTCCATAGGCGACCAATGCCAAGCCGAGCCCATTGGCCAGGTGCTGCCAGGGGGAGACCACCTTTTCCAGCAGAATGACCAGGGTGATCAGAGCCATCCATGCCAGGCTCATCAGCCCACCGATGAACATCAGTGCCATCAGCGCCCAGCAGCAGCCTGCGCAGTACAGGCCGAGCAGGGTGCCGGCCCGCAGGGCACGCACGCGGTTGGCAGGGAAGCCCTCGGCGACCATGCCCAACGGGCTGCGGCAACGGTACAGGCAGGCATGCTTCAGTGGTGTCCACTGGAAGGCGCCAGCGGCGATCAGCAACAGGCCGGCCAGTATACTGTCATTCAGTGCTTGGCCACTCAGGGCCTGGGAGGATGTCAACAGTCCCAGTGTATGCAGGCCCCACTGGGTGGTCGTGGCCAGGGCCGAGTAACCCACCCAGGCGAGCAGGTAACCGAGCGCAAACAGGTAGGGCAGTGACGCCCCCGGGCTGTCCTGGGGCCGTGCCGCGGCGAACATCAGGATGCCCGGTGCGGCTCCTGGCAGCATCATTCCGACCATCATCACCATCCACATGGTGAAGGTGGCCCAGGGCTGGAAGGGCATGGGGGCATCCATGCCCGACATGCCTCCGGCCATGCGCACCAGGTACCACCAACTCAACACGATGGCCAAGGCCAGACAGCCCAGGAGCAGGGCGCGGTCGTGGCGTAGTGTGTGCAGGGAAATGGCAGACATCTCGCGCTCCTTCTCTTTTCTCCTCACGCGGCCTGGTACTGGAAAGGAGAATAGAAAGCGGTACGCCCGCCGAAGCTCCAATCCAGGCCGTAGCCGCGGTGAGAGACTTGCTCTGACTGTGCGACCGTACCGGTATTACCCGGCGCTACCGCGACAGGATGGCCGCTGATGGTGACCTCTTCGCCGTTCTGACCTGCGATGGCGTTCAGCGAGGCCTGAGCGATTTCGCCCACCTCGAGCCGGTGATGCCGGCTCTCGATGTCGTAGCTCATTGGTACGGACTCGACACCCAGAATTTCGCCGACGAAGCCAGCCAGGGTGGCCGGGTGTCCCCCGGCGTTGCCGCCGAAGATGTTTACCAGGGCGTCATGCTGTTGCTGGTTGGCGCTGGCGTCGATGTAGACCACCACCTTCCAGTCGCCGGCGGTCATGTTTCCCGGGGTATGCAGAGCCATGGCAAGATTCAGCCCGTCAAGGGAGATGCCGTCCATGCTCCCCCGATCGATATGCCATGCCACCAGGGCGTCGCAGCTGCCTTCCGTGGGATCCCCTCCGAACAGGCAGGGGCATGCTCCCTTGCAGGTGCAGGCCTCGAAGTAGGTGCCCTCGACTCGCCATTGTGTCGTCATCTGTGTCGTCATGATCGAATCTCCTCTTTGTCGATGTCGTGCTGCCTTCCGCTGTAGATGAACGTCATCACGGGATCTTGTGTCCTTTGCCCCCGTGTCCTTCATGTATAGCGCCTTGCCGCGCGATGCCCTCGAGAAGGCGATGAGAATTCCATGAGAATCGATATCCAGGCGACGGCATGGTGAGCTTGGATTAGGCTGAAGGAGAGTCACGGCAAGCGGGACGGACCGATGGCAGGCCTGGAACGATTGACCCCGGGCCCTGCCGGTACGCTGGCAGGCCGAGGGGCGGAGCTAGAGCAGTTGGCGACCCTGCTGGACGAGGCGGGGCCGAGGGTGATGTGGGTCCACGGGGTGGCAGGTATCGGCAAGAGCGCCCTGGTGGGGCGTTTCGTGCATGACGCCGAGCGAAGCGGCGTTCGTTGCCTGTTGCTGGACGGAGGTGGTATCGAGCCAACGCCCGAGGGTTTTCTGACGGCCCTGGGTGAAGCAGTGCAGGAACGCCATGAGGCGCTGCATGACCTGGAAGGCCTGTTGGAGGGTCTGTTGGAGGGTCTGTTGATAGGGCAGCGGCGTCGACTGCTGGTCATTGCCGTGGATGGCGTCGAGGCCTTGCGTCTGTTGGATGCCTGGCTGCGCTCTTCCCTGGTGCCGCAGTTGCCAGAGGGTGTTCGGCTATTGCTCAGCGGGCGGCATCGACCGGCGACGAGCTGGCACAGTGGGCCGGCGGGGCAGGGGCTGCGAGTGCTGTCGATGGCCCCCCTGGCCATCTCCGATGCCTCGCGGCTGCTGGAAAGCCTGGGGTTTTCCGGTGCCCAGGCAACGGCCCTGGCCAGGCGGCTGCACGGTAATCCGCTGGCGATCCAGCTGGCCGGCGCCACTCTGCCCGCACGCCCCGGCTTCCGGCTGCCAGAGGCCTCCTTGCAGCACATCATGGACGCACTCACCGAGCTTTACCTGGCGGATATCACCGACCCGCTTCAGCGTAGCCTGGTGGAGGGTGCCAGCGTGGTGCGTCGCATCACCGAACCGTTGCTGGAGGCCATGTTTCCCGAGATCTCAGCTGCCGATGCCTATGCTCGCCTGCGATCGCTCGATCTCGTCGAGGCCTTGCCGGACGGATTGGACCTGCATGAGATGGTGCGCGAGGCACTGGAGCGGAGTTTTCTTGCTCGGGATCCTCAGCGTCACGGTCGATATCGCCGTCGCGCCTGGAAGGCCCTGGTGAGGCAGGTCACCGGGTCGGGGCGCAGTGAATTGTGGCGTTACACAGCCGACCTGCTCTACTTGATCGAGAATCCCGTGGTGCGCGAGGCCTTCTTTCCCTCCGACCGCCCCGAGCTGGTGGTCGAGCCGGCACAAGCGGATGACGCAGCCTCTCTGCAGGACATTATCCATCGCCATGAAGGTCCCGAAGGAGTGCGGACCCTGTGGCGATGGTGGGGGGCGATGCCCGAGGCCTTCTTCGTGGTGCGCGATGGCGGTGGCAGGTGCCAGGGCTTGTGTTGCCGTTTCGATCCCGACCTGGCGCCACCCGGTTGCCTGGCAGAGGATCCTGTCACCGCGGCCTGGTGCGAGGAGCTGAAGGCCTCGCCCTTGCCCGACGGGCAGCGTGTGCTGTTCATTCGCCGCTGGTTGGGGCGCGATGACGGCGAACGCCCGGGCGACGTCCAGGCTGCCTGCTGGTTGGCCCTAAAGCGGGATTACATGGAGATGCGTCCGGCTCTGCGTCGTGTCTATCTGGTGCTCGCCGACCTCTCCCCTTATGCGGCGGTCGCCGAGACGCTGGGGTTCCGACCACTGCCGACCCGCAGCGTCATCCTGGACGGTGTCGAGCACGCCTCTGCGGTACTCGATTTCGGACCGCGATCGGTGGACGGTTGGCTGGCTGGGCTGGCCGCCGCCGAGCTGGGGGTGGGTGGCGGCATCGAGTGGCTGGATCGACAGGCGCACGAGCTGATTCGCCATGATCGCCGCATTGCCCTGACGCCGCTGGAATTCGGTGTGCTCTCCTTCCTGCTCGACCGCGAAGGCGAGGCGGTCTCCCGCAAGCGGCTGCTGAAGGAGGTATGGCAAAGCGACTATATGGGCTGGAGCAACAAGGTGGATGCGGTGGTGGTAGGACTGCGGCGCAAGATGGGCAATGAGGCAGGCTGCATCGAGACGGTGACCAGCGTCGGCTACCGTTACCGCCGTGGCGACTCCTGCCCCCCTGAACCGTGAACGCAGGGGGCTGCTGAGGAAACACCGAGTGCATTGGTGCGACTCAGCATCAGTGCGACTCAGCGCCCCTTTTAGTCTCACCCCTGCTTCAGGGCCCGCTCCAGGATCTCCAGCCGGCCCGGCACCAGGGCATCCTCCACGGCAGTGATGCGCAGCACGTGGCCGAGGTTCGGGTGCGCTGGGCGGGCAATCAGCCGTCCGGCCTCGAGCAGTTCCCGGTTGATCCGCTCGGCGAGCTCGGCGCTGGGCAGCCGGATACCGATGAAGTTGGTGGCACTGGGCAGCACCTCGGCACCCAGTTCGCGGAAGTGCTCGGCCAGACGCTCCCGGCGCTCAAGCACCGCGGCGATGTGCGCGCGGGTCTCGTCGGGATGGTCCAGCACCACTTCGGCGGCGGCCTGGGTCAGCGTCGAGACCGCATAGTGGATGCGTACTTTCATCATCATCGCCAGGGTCTCGGGCTCGGCGATGGCATAGCCGATGCGCAGGCCCGCCATGCCATGGGCCTTGGAGAGGGTGCGCAGGCGGATCACCCCGGGCAGTACCTCACGGGCGAAGGGCGACTCGGCATCATCGCGGAAGTCGTGATAGGCCTCGTCGAGCAGCAGCCAGCAGTCGTCGGGCAGCGTCTCGCGCAGGCGACGAACGGCCGCGTCGTCATGCAGGTGGCCGCCGGGGTTGTCGGGATTGGCCAGATAGACCAACCGTGCCTGTTCCCGCCTGGCAGCGGCGGAAAGGGCTTCGAGGTCGGGGGCGAGGCGGCCGGGCGCTTCCTCGTAGGGTACCTCGACCAGCCGGCAGCCCTGGCCCCGGGCGAAGTAGCCGAAGGTGGGGTAGGTGCCGCCGGTGGCCACCACGACGGTGCCGGGCTCGGCCACGGTGCGCAGGGCGAGGGCGATCAAGCTGTCGGCCCCGGCGTCGACCAGCAGGGCCTCGAGCGGGATGCCCTGCTGGTCGGCGATCCGCTGACGGACCCCTAGCGCCTCCGAATCCCCGTAACAGTAGGCATGCTCGACCATGGCGTCGCCGAAATGCTCGCGCAGGGCACGATGGGGCATGTCGAGTCCCTCGTTGGAGCCCAGGCGGTGGGGGATCTCGCGGCCCAGACGGCGCTCCAGCACGCGGATTCCGGGGAAGGGGTTGGTGGGACCGTCGCCGGTCAGGTGGTCGGGAAAACGGGGCATCGTGAACTCCCAGTCAGGTGTGGTCCGAGGGCATTTCGTCGCGGTCGGTCGGAGGCGGATCGCGGTCAAGGCGGCGCCTGCCGAGCATGACGACGGCAATCGCAGCCAGTATCAGCAGCAGGGCTATCACCACCTGCAGCGTCAGCGGATCTCCCAACAGCAGGCTGGCGCTGAGGACACCGACGACCGGAATGATCAGGGTGCTGATGGTGGACTGGCCCAGGGTGAGACGGTTGACGTTATGGAACCATAGCATCTGCGCCAGGCAGATCGAGAACACCAGGTGGTAACCGAGTGCCAGCCAAGTCGTGTCGAGCCAGTCGCCGGGCGGGGGCGGCGATTCCCACCATGCCGCCAGACCGATCATCGGTGCTGCACAGATCGCAAACTGCCAGCCGGTGATCACCACCGGGTGACTCTCCCAATGGCCTCGTCGCTTGATCAGCACGGTGCCCAGCGCCCAGGAAAGGGCGGCACCGAGCACGATGACGGGCCCGATGAGATCCTCCGTCTGGGCTGCCAGCGCCGCGGGCCCGAGCAGCACGACCAGCCCCATCTGGCCAGTGGCCAGCCCCAGCCACTGGCGTGGCCTGACCCTTTCGCCGAGCAGCCCCCACGCCATCAGCAGCGCCCAGCACGGCATGGTGAAGGCGATGATTGCCGCCTGGGAGGTCGGGATGCGTAGTTGGGCAAAGGCGATGGCCAGGTTGAAGCCGAGGATGGTGAACAGTCCGGTGACCGCGAGCCATGGCCACTCCTGGCGCGCCACACGAAGCGGCAAGCCTCGCCAGCGGGGTAGCGGTGATGAAAGTCAGCGCATCGAGGAGGACCTGGCCTTCCACCGCTTGTTGATCGCCTCAGCTGGAAACCGCCGTCTGCTCAGTACATTCGATGATCTGGCTCACGAGTTGCGGCTATGTATCACTCTGATCACCAAGACCCACGAGGCCCCCGACTCCATTGCCGAGAGCCATCACTTGATCCTCGATGCGTTGGCCAGCGGCGATGGTCCACGCTGTCGTGAGGCCATCGATTACCATATCGGCGTGGCGCGAGACTACGTGGTTCAGGGCATCGAGAGGCCTCGCGAATGAGCGGACAGTGCTGACCACCCGGCTTGCTTTCAACCTTTCATCGCGCCATCTTGACGCTGTAAATGGTGACTGGAAGGCGATATTCCCGATGTCATTTCTCGATCTTCGCGCCGCCACCTTGGGCAAGGAGTATGTGGCCCATGCCCATGATCACCATCAGCTCATCCTCGCCACTCGCGGGACCACCGAGCTCTCCATCGAAGGGCGGGGGGATCGCATCACCGGCACTCGGGGCTGCCTGATCCCCAGTGGCCATCACCATGATTACCGGGGCGATGGTCGCAACCGCACCTTCGTGCTCGACATTCCTGCCAGCAGTCTGGCGGCACTGCGCGATGGCGAGGCGATCGGGCGTCTCTTCGAGCGGCCGCGCTTTTTCGCAGTGCCGCCGCGTCTGAACCGCCTGGCGGCGAGTCTGATGCAGCAGCTCGAGTGCTGCCCTGCTCTGCACAGCGAGATCGCCGCACTTTTGCTTCGGGCGCTTTATCTGCATCTCGAGTCCGAGCCTCTGCCTCGGGATATTGGCGTGGCCGCCGGCCCGGGCTTCAGCGAGCGCCTCGACCTGGCGCGTCTGGACGCCTGGGTCGATCACCACCTCGCCGACGAGATCCGCGTCGAGCAGTTGGCCGCGCTCTGTGCCCTGAGCGCTGGGCATTTTCACGCCTGCTTCCGGGAGCTGACCGGCGTGACGCCGCTGGCCTATGTCCAGCGGCGGCGCCTGGATCACGCCCGCACCCTGGTCGTCCACAGCGGCCTGAGTCTCGGCCATATCGCGTCCCTGGTGGGCTTTAGTGACCAGGGAAGCTTCTCTCGTGCCTACCGCCGACGCTTCGATGTCTCGCCCTCCCGGGCGCGCCTTGAGGGCGAGGTATTGCTGAGTCTCGGGCAAAAGCATCACAGTTCCGGGCAAGCGAAGGGGGCAGAGTCGGCCTAGTCTGAAGGTCAGCTGTCTCGTTTTGTCCCCGTAGGGAGAGCGAGACAGACTCGTGACAATGACAAGACAATATGACGAGAGGTTGACCATGAAAGCGAAGACACTCCCCGGCGCTCTGGCGCTGGCCGCACTGCCCTTGGCCATCGCCAGCACCCAGGTGCAGGCCCAGTCCACGGAGATGGCCATCTCGACTCTTCTTCCCGAGGACATGAGCAACAACGAGGTCTATCCGGCGCTGGTCCATTTCAAGAACCTGGTCGAAACGCGCACCGATGGCGAGATCACCGTGTCGATCTTCGGTGGAGGACAGCTGGGTTCTGAAGTGGAGACCGCCTCCGAGGTCCAGGGCGGACGCACCCTGCAGTCAACGATCATTACCACCGGGGCCATGTCGTCCTTCTACGATGACTATCAGATGATGACCGCGCCCTTTATCTTCGATAACTGGCGCCAGGCTTGGGCCTTCTTCGACAGCGAGTGGTTCGCCGACTTCATGTCGGGCACCATCGAAGAGGCCAACATGCGCTATCTGGGGACCTTCGACGATGGCGGCGGGTTCGTGGCCTTCACCAACAACGAGCGGCTGATCAAGACGGTGGAGGATCTCGAAGGTCTCAATATCCGCACCGAAGAGAATCCGGGCCATGTGGCGATCATGAAGGCCCTGGGGGCCTCGGCCACGCCCCTGCCCTGGGGCGAGCTGATCACGGCACTGGAAACCGGCTTGGCCGACGGCCAGTTCAATGCCCCGGTGCTCAATGTCACCTACAACTTCGATGCGGTCACCGATTACACCACCTTGACCGGCCACGTCTATAACAGTGCCGCCTGGCTGGTCAGCGAGGAGTGGTTCCAGAGTCTGACCGAGGCGCAGCAGGTGGCCATCGTCACCTCGGCCCGCGAGGCCATCGCGATCGGCCATGGCATGTCAGGCGCACTGGCTACCGCCAGCTGGGAGGAGTCCTGCGAGCGCTTCGAGGAGTGCTACATCATGCCCCCCGAGGAGCGCCAGCGCATGGCCGAGATCGCCCGGCCAGCGTGGAGAGATTGGATCGTCAATGACTTCGGCATCGAGGCCGAAAAGGTCGATGCCTTCCTCGAGGAAGTGGCACGGGTCGGCGAGGTAGTGGTCGAGCAGGATGCCAACCGCTATGGCGAATAAGCTCTGAGGAAGGAAACGATACACGGTGCCATGGGGGTGGGCGAATCGCTGGCCGACGCCCCCCCCTTGGCATGATGGTCATCCACCTGTCGGGTGCGTGCCGTTGGTCGATGCGTGCCCCGAGGGTCAACCATGAGTCTTCTCGCCCCACTTCGCCGCCTGAGTGACGGCGTCAACCAGGTCGCCATCGTGCTCTGTGTGGCCTGTATCCTGTTCATGCTGGGCATCTCTTTCACCGCCTTCGTCTACAAGCTGGCGACTGGCAGTACCTTGAGCTGGACCTACTCCCTGGCGCGGCTCTTCCTGCCCTGGATCGGCTTTCTATCGATGACCATTTCTCTGCGCTATGGCGAACACGTGGCCATGACCCTGCTGGTGCGGAGTCTGCCTCGGGTATTGCTCAAAGTGGCAGCCGGTCTCTGCCTCGCCATCATCGCGCTGTTCGCCCTGATGCTGGTCTGGTACGGCTGGGTTTACTTCGAGGGATCGAGCCTCGTCTACATGGTCTCGGACCAGATCCAGATTCACAGCAAGTTCACTGCCATCGTGGTGCCGATCAGTGGGGTCATCATCCTGCTTCACCTCGTTCAGGGCTTCGACCTGCTGGAACACTTCATCGACGATGAAACGCTGATCGATGAGCTTATCGAGTCCAACGACGGGGAGACGCGCTCATGACGCCCGCGATCATCATTTTTGTTGTGCTTCTGCTGATCGGCGCTCCGGTGGCCGTGGTGATGGCCATGTCGGGGCTGGCCGGAGGTTTCGCCATGGGCGGCGAGCGCATGCTCGGCATCATCGCCGACCGCATGTTTTCCGGTGTCTCGGGGTTTCTGCTGATCGCCGTGCCCTATTTCATCTTCACTGCCGAGCTGATGAACCAGGGTGGGCTGACCCACAAGCTGATCGCCTTCAACAATGCTCTCTTCGGGCGTGTCCGCGGTTCGCTCTCGCATGTCAATATCTCGGTCTCGGTGTTTTTCGCCGGCCTGACCGGGGCAGCGATTACCGATACCGTGGCGATCGGCAAGATCATGATCCCGGAGATGAAAAAGCAGGGCTACGATGCCGAATATGCTGCGGCGATCACTGCCTGCTCGTCGATCATTGGCCCCATCATCCCCCCGAGCGTGGTGATGGTGGTCTACGCGACTTTGCTGCGCGACATCTCGGTGATCGATCTCTTCGCCGGCGGGATCATTCCCGGCCTGCTGATGGCCGTGGCGCTGCTCGCGGTCAGCTTCTTCCTGGCCTGGAAGCGGGGCTACCCCAAGCAGGCGCCCACGCCGCTCAAGGCGGCGGCCGTGGCCTTCCTGGTGGCTCTGCCGGCGATGATCGTGCCGTTGATCATCCTTGGCGGTATCCTCTCGGGCCTGACTACCATCACCGAGGCCTCGGGGTTCGCTGCCGTCTATGCCATCGCCATTGGCGTCGTCTTCTATCGCAATCTCACCTGGCGCAAGATCTGGCATTCACTGGTGGTGACGGTACGCTTCTCGGGGGTGGTGTTCTTCCTGCTGGCGACCTCGGCAGTGCTAGGCTGGTTCGTGACCCGTTCCGGCATTGCGCGCGATGCGGCGGGTATGATCACCACCTTCAGCGACTCGACCTTCCTGCAACTGATCATGGTCTGCCTGATCCTGATCCTGATCGGCACCGTCATGGACGTATTGCCGGCCCTGGTGGTGGTGGCACCTGTGCTGGTACCGGCGATGATCGAATTGGGCGTGGATCCGCTTCACTTCGCCATCCTGATGATCGTGGTGCTCAATATTTCCAATGTGACGCCACCGGTGGGGATGACGCTGATGACGGCGGCGAGGATCGCCAACGTGCCATTCGAACGGGCGATCGCAGCCTCGCTGCCGTTCTATGTGGCCTTCCTCGCCGTGATCCTGCTGCTGGTCATCTTCCCCTCACTCTCCACCTGGATTCCCTCACTGCTGGGCTAAGGAACCCCATGATCAAGCTCTTCTACCATCCCGACCAGGAGCGCCACGCGCCGCCGACCTTCCTGCTGCGCGGCCGGCCTGTGGACTCGCCGGAAGGGCCGGTGCGGGCCGAGCTGCTGACACGGGGACTGTCGTCCATGGGCCTCTCCATGACGCCACCCACCGATGTCGACAGTCCGCGGTTGAGAGACCGCCTGGCCAGGATTCATGCGCCGCGCTATCTCGATTTCCTCGAGACCATTCATGCCCGCTGGCGGGAGCTGCCGAACGCCGCGGAGATCGTGGCGCCCAACGTCCACCCCTGCGGTGGCGGGCATCACTATCCCCGCCATCCGGTGGGGCAGGTGGGCTGGCATATGCACGATATGGCCTGTCCGATGACCGCCGACAGCTTTGCCGGCATCCTGGCCAGTGCCGCAAGCGCCGAGGCCGCCGCCGATGCCGTGCTGACCGGCGAACCCTCGGCCTATGCCCTGTGCCGGCCACCGGGCCACCATGCCGGCCCCGAGCGGGCCGGGGGCTTCTGCTTTATTAACAATTCGGCGCTGGCGGCCACGGTGCTGCGCGAACGCCATGAGCGAGTGGCGATTCTCGATGTTGATCTGCATCACGGAAACGGTACCCAGGACATCTTCTATCACCGCGGCGATGTCTGGACCGGCTCGCTGCATGCCGATCCCGCCGACTTCTACCCTTTCTTCTGGGGCGGGGCCGATGAGCACGGCGAGGGAGAAGGGCAGGGGGCCAACGTCAACCTGCCGTTGCCCCTTGGCAGCGATGGTGAGACCTTCCTCGCGACGCTCGATCAGTTGATCGAGCGCCTGGCGGACTTCCGCCCTCAGGCGCTGGTGGTTGCCCTGGGGCTCGATGCCCACAAGGATGACCCGCTGGCCGGCCTGGCCCTGGAGACCGATGACTTCATCACTGTAGGGCGGCGCCTCGCCTCCCTGGCGCTGCCCACCGTGCTGGTGCAGGAGGGGGGCTACCCCACCGAGCACCTGGGCGACAATCTGGCCGCCTTCCTGTGCGGCTATACCGCAGCTTGACTGCCACCCCGACGAGAGACCACGCCATGACCGTCACCTATCACGACAGCAACGCCCGCATGAGCCAGATCACCGTGCACAACGGTACCGTCTACCTGGCTGGCCAGGTGCCGTCCGACCCCTCTGCGGACATGCGCGGCCAGACCGAGCAGGTGCTGGCCCGCATCGATGATCTGCTGGCCAAGGCCGGCACCTCCAAGGAGCACCTGGTCGTTGCCCAGATCTGGGTCACCAGCATGGCCGAGTTCGACCAGATGAATGCCGCCTGGGATGGCTGGGTGGTCCCGGGTCGTCCGCCGGTGCGTGCCGCCGTCGAGGCCAAGCTCGCCAAGCCCGAGTGGAAGGTGGAGATCATGGTCACCGCGGCACTCCCGGAGGCCTGAGATGCGAATCATCACCGCCGAGGAGGTGTCGGCCTCTCTGGCCTGGCCGGCGCTGGTCGAGCGACTGGCCATGACCTTTCGCGAGGGTGTGGAGTCGCCGCCTCGTCACCATCACGCCATGCATCGCCCCGATGGCGAGGCCACCATGCTGCTGATGCCGGCCTGGGAGCGGGCCGGATACATCGGCGTAAAGATGGTTAATGTCTTCCCACAGAACGCCGACCATGGGCTTCCGGCCATCGCCGGCGTCTATCTGCTAAGTGAAGGTGCCCATGGGCGCCCCCTGGCGTGCATCGACGGCAGCGAACTGACTCGGCGGCGCACTGCGGCGGCCTCGGCCCTGGCGGCCCGGGAACTGGCGCGGGACGATGCCGCGACTCTTCTGGTGGTGGGCACCGGCAAGCTGGCGCCCATGGTGATCGAGGCCCACGCGGCGGTTCGTCCCATCACCCGGGTGCGGGTCTGGGGACGCAACCCGGACAAGGCCGAGCAACTGGCTGACGACTACGCCGAGCGCTTCGACACTGCGGCGGTCACCGACCTCGAGGTGGCAACCCGGAAAGCGGATATCATCAGCTGTGTGACGCTTTCCAGCGAGCCGTTGATTCGCGGCGACTGGCTGGCTCCCGGCAGCCATCTCGACCTGATCGGTGCATTCCGGCCGACCATGCGCGAGACCGATGCCGAGTGTCTGGCACGCAGCGAGGTGTTCGTCGATACCTATGCCGGGGCGCGGGGCGAGGCGGGCGACATCCTGCAGGCCGTCGACGAAGGGGGCTTCACCTTCGACGCCATCCGCGGCGACCTCGCCGAGCTGCTGCGTGGCGAGCGGCCAGGGCGCTCCTCCGCTGACGCCATCACGCTGTTCAAGTCGGTGGGCGCGTCGCTGGAGGACCTGGCCGCGGCCATCGAAGTCTGGGAGTATCAAGAGGGTCACGAATGACGGCGGCGGGTTTTTTCTGGCACGAGCGCTGCTTCTGGCACGACCCGGGCGCCATCGGGGTCTTCTCGGCCCCCGGCGAGTTCCTGCAGCCGCAGCCTGCCTCGGAGAGCGCGGAGAGCAAGCGGCGGCTGAAGAACCTGCTGGAAGTTTCCGGCCTGATCGACGAGCTGGCGGTGTGTAAACCGCTGCCGGCCACCCGCGAGGATCTCGAGCGCTTCCACTCAGCCCGCTATCTGACGGCGCTGGAGGTCGGCGATCGAGGACGCGGTGGCGATGGCGGCGATTGTGCCCCCTACACACCAGGTAGCCTGGCCGCTGCGCGCCAGTCGGCGGGCTTGGCCATTGCCGCGGTAGAAGCCGTGGCCAACGGAGAGTTGCAGCGCGCCTACGCGCTCTGTCGTCCCCCGGGGCACCATGCCGAAGCCGATTACGGGCGGGGTTTCTGCCTGCTGGGCAATATTCCGGTGGCCGTGATGCGGGCGCGTGCCCTGGGCCAGGTAGGGCGCGTGGCGATCCTCGACTGGGACGTGCATCACGGCAACGGGCAGCAGGCGGCCTTCTATTCGGATCCTGACGTGTTGACGGTTTCGATTCACCAGGCAGGCAATTTCCCGTTGGACACCGGCACGTTCGATGAGCAGGGAGAGGGAGCCGGCGAGGGCGCCTGCCTCAACCTGCCGCTGCCGCCGGGCTGCGGCCTCGGGGCCTACGATCACGCCATGAGCGAGCTGGTGCTGCCGGCGATCGAGGCCTTTGAGCCTGAGTTGATCGTCGTGGCCT
This sequence comes from Halomonas sp., assembly GCF_034520545.1. Classification (GTDB taxonomy): domain Bacteria; phylum Pseudomonadota; class Gammaproteobacteria; order Pseudomonadales; family Halomonadaceae; genus Halomonas. The sequence continues at coordinate 535,569 of NZ_JAXHNN010000010.1, read as the reverse complement.
GCGGTTATGATGCCTGTGCCAAGGATCCGCTGGGCAAGATGCTGCTCAACAGCGAGGCCTTCGCGCGCATGACCCGCCAGGTTCGCGCGCTGGCCGAACGAAGCTGCGCGGGTCGACTGGTTGTGGTCCACGAGGGCGGCTATTCGGAAGGCTATGTCCCACTGTGCGGCCATGCGGTCCTCCAGACACTGGCCGACAGCGCCATTGCAGTGCCCGACCCCCAGAACGAAGAGATCGCCGCCTGGGCCTACCAGGCCCTGCAACCTCATCAACGCGAGCTGATCGACGCCTGGCGCGCGGCCTGGGCCGCGGCCGGTCGGCTCTGATTCGACAAGGAACGCAACTTCATGACACCTCTTTACGACCGCGACGGTTGGATCTGGCATGATGGCGAATGGCTGTCGTGGCGCGATGCCCGTACCCACCTGCTGACCCATTCCCTGCACTATGGCATGGGCTGCTTCGAGGGCGTACGGTCCTATGAGGGAGCGCGTGGCACACATCTGTTCCGGGTGGTAGAGCACACCCGTCGGCTACTGGATAGTGCTCACGCCCTCGATATACCGTTGTCTTTCGATGCCGAGGCTCTAATACAGGCCCAGCGCCAGTGTCTGGAGCGCAACGGCCTGACCAATGCCTACCTCAAGCCGACGGTATACCTCGGTGCCGAGGGCCTAGGGCTGCGTGCCAAGGGGCTTACCGTGCACGTGATGGTCGCTGCCTGGGACCTGGGAGACTACATCTCACCGGAGGCCGCATCGATCGGCCTGCGCGCGCTGACCTCCTCCTGGGCGCGCCATCATGTCAACATCAGCCTTTGTCGGTCCAAGACCAACGGCCACTACGTCAACTCGATGCTGGCGCTCAACACTGCCGTGAAGGCGGGCTTCGACGAGACGATCATGCTCGACCCGGAGGGCTATGTCGCTGAGGCCTCGGCGGCCAATATCTTCCTGCTCCGCGATGGCGTGCTGCATACCCCTGAGGTGACCTCCTGCCTGCAGGGCATCACCCGCGACAGCGTGATTCATCTGGCACGCGAGGTGCTGGGCATCGAGGTGCGCGAGCGACGTATCACGCGTGACGAGCTCTATATTGCCGACGAGGCCTTCGTCACCGGCACTGCGGCCGAGTTGCTGCCCTTGCGTGAGCTCGATGGTCGACACATCGGCGCCCGAGCCGGGGCGCCGCCGCCGGACAAACCCATTGCCGAGGCGTCACTGACCGCCCGGCTGCAGAGGCTCTATCACCGTGTCACCCGAGGTGAGCTGGGGGATGACCTGCAGGGCTTCGCCGGCTGGCTGACCGCAGCCTGAGACGCCGCCCGCCGAGGTTGACCTCCGGTCCCTCTTGCAAGGACGACGACGATGATGGCCCTGCTGGATGGCATCCTGCGCCTGGCGCTGCTGTTCGCTACCCTCTGGGGGGCGCTGGCGCTGGGATATCGCATAGCACTTCCGCGGCTCGGGAGGTGGCTGGTGGTAGGGCTCTGGCTGCTGGCGGGAAGCTTCTGGCTTTGGCTGGCCTGGCAGGGAGCTCGGCTGGGGCCGCTTTGCGCCATGGCGGTGCAGATGATGGCGCTGCTGTCCTGGTGGCGACGCCTGACACCGGCGAAGCACCTGGACTGGGCCGACGATGTTGCCCATCTTGCGACGGGAAACGTCGAAGGACATCTTCTGACCCTGCATAGCGTGCGTCACTTCGACTGGCAGACGCCTGACGATGCTCGCGGAGGCTGGGAGCGGCGCGTCTACGACCTGCATCGCCTTAAGGCGGTTGATCTGTTCGTCTCGAGCTGGGGTCGGCCGGGGATCGCCCATGTGCTGGTCTCCTTCGGCTTTTCCGGCCAGGTACCGGGCGAGGACGACTTCGTGGCCTTCTCGGTGGAGGTGCGTCGCGAGCGTTACGAGCGTTTCTCGGAGATCGGGGGCTTCTTCAAGCAATATGAGCTGGCGATCATCGCCGCCGACGAGCGCGACGCCGTGCGCCTGCGCAGTAACGTGCGTGGTGAGCGAGTCACCCTCTACCATGTCACCCTCTCGCCCGACGCCCGTCGAGAATTGCTGCTGGCCCTGGTAGCGGCTGCCAACGATCTGGAGCGCGAGCCGCGCTTCTACCATACCATCACCGCCAACTGCACCACCCTGGTGTTCGCCATGATGCGCCGGATCATCGAGGGGCTGCCGATGGACCATCGCCTGCTGCTCAGCGGCCTGCTGCCGAGCTACATCCATGACCATGGCGGCCTGGTCTCGGGCTATTCCCTGCACGAGCTGCGCCGGCGTGGTGATATCACCGAGCGTGCCCGGCGGGCCGGTGATGGCCATGACTTCTCCCGCCGCATACGCGAGGGGGTTCCCGGCTGGGAGCCTTCGGAGCGTCGCCCATGAAAAACGCCACGACGCGTGCGTCGTGGCGGCATCTCTCTCCTCCCTGGGCATCCTCCCGATGCCGTTCTCCCTGGGGGGCGTCCAGCCCCCTCGCGTCCCTGGCGACATGCCCGGCAGTATCCCTTGCTCGTCCCCGATGTTATCGCCGATCCCCGTGACAGCGACGTGATGGCCGGATGACGGTGGCATGACATCGGTGTGAGCCGTGCCGGCAGGCAGGGCCTGCTCCTGGTAGAATCCTGCGCCGTTTCGTCTCAATCCAACTCCTTTTTCGGGAAGGCTGTCATGAATGCAGTAATCATTGCGGTGCTGGTGATGGTGGGCCTGTCGCTGGCACGGGTCTCGGTGGTCTTTGCGCTGGTGGTCGGTGCGCTGGTCGGGGGGCTGGTCGGCGGGCTTTCCATCGAGGCGACCCTGGCGGCCTTCAACGACGGGGTGGGCGGCGGCGCCAAGGTGGCGCTGGCCTATGCAACCCTCGGGGCCTTCGCGGTGGCGATCTCGCGCTCGGGGCTGCCGGACCTGTTGGCCAAGCGACTGATCGCCTTGCTGGGGCAGGAGGCTACCGTTAACCGAAAGGCCGTGGTCAAGTATCTGTTACTCGGCGCGGTGCTGCTGGTGGCGATCTCCTCCCAGAACCTGATTCCGGTGCACATCGCCTTCATCCCCATTCTCATCCCGCCACTGCTCAAGGTGATGAACCAGCTGCGCCTGGATCGCCGGGCCATGGCCTGCGCACTGACCTTCGGTCTGACAGCCCCCTAAATGCCGCTACCGGTGGGCTTCGGGGCAATCTTTCTCAATGACATCCTGTTGGCCAACATCAACCAGGCCGGTGAGGCGCTGGGACTCGAGATAAGTCGCGGCATGGTGCCCCTGGCCATGGGCGTGCCGGTGGGCGGTATGGCACTCGGCCTGCTGGTGGCGGTGTTCATCAGCTACCGTCGGCCCCGCGACTACGAGGCGCTGGATGTCGCCACCACCAACATGCCGCACCATCATCCGGAGACCCATGAAACTCACACCCTGGGGTTGATGATGTCGGTGCTGGCCATCGTCGCTGCCCTGGGCATCCAGCTCTACACTGGCTCTATGGTGCTGGGTGGCCTGGTAGGTTTCGCCCTGCTGTCGGTAGGCGGCATCTTCAAGTGGCGCGAAGCCGATGACCTCTTCACCAGCGGGATGCGCATGATGGCGCTGATCGGCTTCATCATGATTTCCGCTTCGGGCTTCGCTGCGGTGATGACCGCCACTGGTCAGATCGAAACCCTGGTGGCCTCCAGCGTCGCGGTCATCGGCGATAACCGCGGTCTGGCCGCACTGCTGATGCTGCTGGTGGGGCTATTCATCACCCTGGGCATCGGCTCCTCGTTCTCCACCATCCCGATCATTGCGGCCATTTTCGTGCCCCTGGCGTTGCAGTTCGGCTTCTCGCCGCTGGCCACTGTGGCCCTGGTGGGCACCGCCGCGGCGCTGGGCGATGCCGGCTCGCCCGCTTCGGATTCTACCCTGGGGCCGACCTCGGGGCTCAACGTCGACCGCCAGCATGATCACATCTGGGACAGCGTGGTGCCGACCTTCCTGCACTACAACATCCCGCTGATTGCCTTCGGCTGGCTAGCGGCGATGACGTTATGAATCTGGCAGGTGGTCCTCCAGGGAGGCTAGCAGGCCGCGCAGCAGTGAGAGCTCCTTGCGACTCGGCTGGGCGCGGGCGAACAGGGCCTCGAGTTGTGCCTCGGTACGGGCATGGGGCTGATTGATGAAGCCGCTGCGCTGCATCACCCGGCTCAGGTGTTCGTGGAAGTGGCCGAGCTGCTCGCGCGTCGGCTGGCGCTCCTGCGACGGCCGAGGTGGGCGGTAGCCGCTGGCGGGGCGGCGCCGCCAGGCGGTGAAGAGCTCGTGGGCCAGGACCTGCACCGCCTGGGAGAGGTTGAGGATGCCGTAGTCGGGATTGGCGGGAATGCTCACCTGGTGGCTGCAGCAGCGGATCTCGTCGTTGGTCAGGCCGAAGCGCTCGCGGCCGAAGACCAGCGCCACCGGGTCGTCGGCGGCATGTTCCACCAGGTCCCGGGCCATCTCGTCGGGCTCGTCGAAGTGGGGCAGCGGAAGGCTGCGCAGCCGCGCGCTGGCCCCGACCACCTGCACGCAGTCGCTTACCGCCTCCGCCAGCGAGCCGACCACCCGCGCTGTATCCACCAGGTCCTCGGCGCCTGCTGCCAGTCGTGAGGCCTCGGGGTCGGGGAACTGCCGGGGCGTAACCAGCACCAGATCGCTCAGGCCCATGGTCTTCATGGCCCGGGCCGAGGCGCCGATATTGCCGGGGTGGTAGGTCTGGACGAGGACGATGCGGATGTTCGATAGCATGGGGCTAGGACAGGCCTGGTGGTGAGGTGGACAAGGGGGACATTTTACATTGCCAAGCCGCCAAGCCGCCAAGCCGCCAAGCCGCCAAGCCGCCAAGCCGCCAAGCCGCCAAGCCGCCAAGCCGCCAAGCCGCCAAGCCTTGCTCTGGGTTCCTTGGCGCTTGTGGCTCGGCGCTGGCAACAAAAAACCCCGCCGGCTCTCACCGGCGGGGTCTGTCTCAGGCCTTGCTTGGAAGGGCAGAGCCTGGGGCAGGGGGCTGGCTTACATCATGCCGCCCATGCCACCCATTCCGCCCATGCCGCCCATGTCGGCGCCACCGGCTTCTTTCTCGTCCGGATCGTCAGCGATCATGCACTCGGTGGTGATCATGAGGCCGGCGACGGAACCTGCAGACTGCAGGGCCGAGCGGGTCACCTTGGCCGGGTCCAGCACGCCCATCTCGAACAGGTCGCCGAACTCGCCGGTCTGGGCGTTGTAGCCGTAGTTGCCTTCACCTTCCTTCACCTTGTTGAGGATGACGGAAGCCTCTTCGCCGGCATTGGTCACGATCTGGCGCAGCGGAGATTCCAGGGCACGTACGGCCAGCGCGATGCCGTGGTTCTGGTCCTCGTTGTCGCCCTTGGTCTCAGCGACCTTGGCCAGGATGCGCACCAGGGCGGTACCGCCCCCTGGCACCACGCCTTCCTCGACGGCGGCGCGAGTGGAGTGCAGGGCATCCTCGACGCGGGCCTTCTTCTCCTTCATCTCCATCTCGGTGGCGGCACCGACGCGGATGACGGCGACACCGCCGGCAAGCTTCGCAACGCGCTCCTGGAGCTTCTCGCGGTCGTAGTCGGAGGACGTTTCCTCGATCTGCGCGCGAATCTGGCTGACGCGTGCTTCGATATCACCGTCCTGGCCGGCACCATCGATGATGGTGGTGTTCTCCTTGGTCATGGTCACGCGCTTGGCGGTGCCCAGGTGATCCAGGGTTGCCTGCTCGAGGGTCAGGCCGACCTCTTCGGAGATCACGGTGCCGCCAGTAAGGATGGCGATGTCCTGAAGCATGGCCTTGCGACGGTCACCGAAGCCCGGTGCCTTGGCGGCAGCGACCTTGACGATGCCGCGCATGGTGTTGACCACCAGGGTGGCCAGTGCCTCGCCCTCGATGTCCTCGGAGACGATTACTAGCGGCTTGCCTGCCTTGGCGACGGCTTCCAGCGTCGGCAGCAACTCGCGGATGTTGGAGATCTTCTTGTCGACCAGCAGGATATAGGGGTCTTCCAGCTCGACCGCCATGGTGTCCTGGTTGGTGACGAAGTAGGGCGACAGGTAGCCACGATCGAACTGCATGCCCTCCACGACATCCAGCTCGTCTTCGAAGCCGCGGCCTTCGTCGACGGTGATCACGCCTTCCTTGCCGACTTTTTCCATGGCCTCGGCGATGATCTCACCGATGCGGGCGTCGCCATTGGCGGAAATGGTGCCGACCTGGGCGATGGCCTTGGAGTCGGTGCAGGGCACGGACAGTGCCTGGACTTCCTTGACGGCAGCCGTAATGGCTTGATCGATGCCGCGCTTGAGGTCCATCGGGTTCATGCCCGCGGTCACGGATTTCATGCCCTCGGTGACGATGGCCTGAGCCAGAACCGTTGCGGTAGTGGTACCGTCACCGGCCACATCGGAGGTCTTGGAAGCGACTTCCTTGACCATCTGGGCGCCCATGTTCTCGAACTTGTCCTTGAGTTCGATTTCCTTGGCTACCGAGACACCGTCTTTAGTGACGGTCGGTGCGCCGAAGGATTTCTCCAGGACCACGTTGCGACCCTTCGGCCCCAGGGTCACCTTGACGGCGTTGGCCAGGACATCGATACCGCGCGCCATGCGCTTGCGGGCATCATCAGAGAACTTGACTTGTTTTGCTGCCATTTTCGTATATTTCCTGTGAGTTCGTGAACGTCAGTATCGAGCAGTTGCGGGTCGTGTCCGGGTTCAGCCTTCAACAACGGCCAGGATGTCGGACTCGCTCATGATCAGCACCTCTTCGCCGTCGATCTTCTGCTTCTCGACGCCGAAGCCATCCTTGAAGATCACGGTGTCACCGACCTTGACGTCGAGCGGGCGGACATCACCGTTGTCGAGGATCCGGCCGTTACCGGCAGCAAGGACCTCGCCACGAGTCGGCTTTTCCTGGGCGTTTCCCGGAAGCACGATGCCGCCAGCGGTCTTCTGTTCTTCTTCAACGCGACGGATCACGACGCGATCGTGCAAGGGACGGATGTTCATTGCTCACGTTCTCCTGATGGTTTGCAGTGCCAGGGCGTTGCCCTGGCGGTTTTCATCATCAACCCGCAGTCAAGCTGCGGGGTGGAGGCGAGGTTCGCCTTCCGTGTCGATGGCCCGGGGGTTAGCCCGTGCCGAATCCTGATGCTGTCGGATAAGTGGGGCTCTGCATTGGCCTTTCAAGGCCCCAGCTGAAATTTTTTTGTGCCCCGCTCAGCGCGAGTCGTCACGCGAGATGAACTCGCCTTCCAGAGGCTCTTGCGCTTGGCCGCTGTGCTGATCCTTTTGACGTTCTTCCCGGAATTCCCGACGCGGGCCGGCCTGCTGCCAGTCGCTATCGGTGCCCTCGCGCGGGCGGTAGGTCCGGGCATGCAGGTGCAGGCCCTTCATGCGTACCCCCACCCAGCCCAGCATTCTGGCCAGCTGACGCCGTGCATTGGGGATCAGACACATGAATCCCAGAGCATCGGACAGAAAGCCGGGTGCCATCAGCAGCGCACCGCCGAAGATCAGTGCCGCACCGGTCAACAGTTCGCCCGATGGGATTTCTCCCTGGGACATGCGCTCCTGGGCTCGGGCGAAGGTGGCGACACCTTCCCTGCGGATGAGGTGCAGACCGATGAAGCCAGTGGCGAGGACCAGTAGCAGGGTACTCAGTAGGCCGATATGGCTGCCGACGGAAAACAGGATGACGAAGTCGAGCAGGGCGAAGAGAGTAAAGACAACGAGAAAGGGCATGATGACTCCGCGTATGACAGTTCCGCCGGTGATTGGGGCGGGGCGAGGGAATTCAAGCCATCGCCGTGTCGTGATGAATTGATGGAAATTCCTTCCATGATTCGTTATGGTAATGGTGCAGTGCATCATAACAATGATGCACCAGCAGCTGGTCCCCTCTGCCGGCGGCTGCCCGGCAATCGCGCCGACAGCGCGACTTCCCATCTCCTGGAGAAGTGCCTATGAAACTCGACAACAGCGTCATCGCCATCACCGGCGGCGCCCGCGGCCTCGGCCTGGCCATGGCAAGTCAACTCGGTGCGCAGGGAGCGAAGCTCGCCCTGATGGACATGGATGGCGATAGCCTGGACAGCGCCGTTTCCGCCCTTCACGCCGAGGGAGTCGAGGCCCTCGGCTTCGTGGTCAACGTAGCCGATGAGGCGTCCGTTAAGCAGGCGTTCGGTGACATCGCGTCATCGCTGGGCCCTATCCATGGACTGGTCAACAATGCGGGCATCGTGCGCGACGGCCTGCTCGTCAAGGCCAAGGATGGCAAGGTGGAGAAGACCCTGCCGGTGGAGCAGTGGCAACAGGTGATCGATGTCAATCTGACGGGAGTTTTCCTGTGCGGACGCGAGGCCTCGGTACAGATGATAGAGGCGGGCCATCAAGGCGTTATCGTCAATATCTCGAGCATCTCTCGGGCCGGCAACATGGGCCAGAGTAACTATGCCGCGTCCAAGGCCGGGGTGGTGGCGCTGACCACGACTTGGGCAACCGAGCTGGCACGCTACGGTATTCGCGTGGGGGCGGTGGCACCGGGGTTCATCGAAACGGACATGACCGCCTCGATGCGTCAGGACATGCTCGACAAGTTGACTGCGGGGGTACCGCTTCGACGGCTCGGTCAGCCTGATGATATCGCCGAGAGCGTGGCCTTCATCATGACCAACGACTACTTCACGGGACGCGTGATCGAGTGCGATGGCGGTTTGCGACTCTAGACAACTCTCCAGCCAGCGATTGCCCGACGACGCCGGTCGTGCGGCCGGCGTCGTCGGGGCTGTGAGACATGGCCCTGTTCAGAATGTTACTTGGTCGGCGAATCCCTTTACGGTAGCTTCGCCGATTCCGCTGATCCGTGTCAGGTCCTCGGCGCTCTCGTAAGGGCCGTTGGCTTCCCGGTCTTCTATGATCGCGGCGGCGCGCGTTTCCCCGATACCAGGCAGTTCGGTCAGTAACTCGGCGTCTGCCGTGTTGACGTTGATCGGCTCCATATCCTGGGCCAGGGCCTGGCCGGCGACCAAGGGGGTGAAGCCCAGCAGCATGGTCAGCAGCAGTCCGAACAGGCGGCGCTTGATGATGTTGTTCATGATTCCTCTCCTTGTTCCCGATGATTGTTGGCCGCCACTACGGAGTGTCGGTCTTCCCTTCTCAAGCTAGTGTGCCCGCGGCGCAGCCCTTGTCATCTAATGCCGCCGTGTGATGTCAGCGATTGCGTAAGAAAGGCTGCGATTTCGCCGACATGACCTGTAGGCCATGGCTGATATACTGGGATGCTCTCCCATCCCGTCAGGAGCCTGCCGTGCCCACCGCCTCCCCCCTGATCATCGCCCTCGATTTTGCTTCCCTGGATGCCGCCCTGTGCATGGCCGATCGCCTCGATCCCTCACGCTGCCGGCTCAAGGTGGGCAAGGAACTCTTTACCCGCAGCGGGCCCGAGGTGCTCGATGCGCTGCACGGGCGCGGTTTCGAAGTGTTCCTGGATCTCAAGTTTCACGACATTCCCAACACCGTGGCCGGGGCAATCCAGGCCGCCGCAGAGCAGGGCGTGTGGATGGTCAATGTCCATGCCAGCGGTGGCCGCCGGATGATGGAGGCGGCCCGCGAGCGTCTGGATCGCCAGCGGCTGGCGACCCGGCTGATCGCCGTGACGGTGCTGACCAGCATGGAGGCCGCTGACCTGGCGGAGGTGGGCTTCGAGGCGTCGCCTGCCGACCAGGTCGATCGTCTGGCCGTGCTGGCCCGTGACAGCGGCATGGACGGGGTGGTCTGCTCGCCCCAGGAAGCGTCACGTCTGCGCGATCTTTGCGGCAACGCGTTTCTAAAGGTCACGCCCGGCATTCGGCCGATCTTTACCGTGCACGGCGACCAGCGTCGCGTCATGGCCCCGGCCGATGCCCTGGCTGCCGGCAGTAGCCATCTGGTGGTGGGGCGCCCGGTGACCCGGGCAGAAGATCCCATGGCCGCCCTGGCAGCCATCGAGAGCGAGCTTTCGGGCGGCTGAGCCCGGCTACTCGCCCTCGATGCCGGTGATGGGCTTGGTGGTGCCCCAGTTGCGGCAGCGGGGGCACTGCCAGCGCAGCCGTTCGCCAGAGAAACCGCAGCGCCGGCAGCGGTGACGAGGCAAGGTCTGCACCAGGGTGTGGATATGGTGCTGCAGCAGTGCGAGGCGCTCGTCCTCATCTTCCTTGGCGTCGTGACGGTAGAGGGACAGCAGGTAGTGTACAGCGCCCAGGCTCGGCTCCCGGTCGAGTTGCCCGGTGACCAGCGTCAGGGCATCCCGGTCATCGCCGTGATGATGACGCAATGTCTCGGCCAGGCGGGTGATCAGGCTGGTGCTGGGTGACTGCTCGAGGAGTTCCCTCAGGCAGCGGATCAGGCCCTCCTCGTCGTCCAGCAGGCGATAGGCGCGGGTCAGAGGGTCGAGGATGACAGGAGTGAAGGCGGGATCCTGGTCGGGAATTCGTCTGAGCAGCCGGATGGCCGGCTTGTAGTGACCGGTGTCATGTTCCATGGCGGCCATCAGCAGGTTGGCGCGCACGCAGTGGGGATCGGTGTTCAGCGCCTGGCGCAGGTGGCGCCTGGCCAGTACGGGGCTGGCCGAGTGACGCTCCTGTTCGGCCAGCTCGCACAGCCAGTGCGCCGCCGCGCGGCGGATGTCGTCGTGCTGACGGACCAGCCTGGGCAGGGCGACATCCAGTGCGGCCTGCCATTCGCCCTCCCGTTCCAGGAGGTCGACCAGGAGCCTCCTTGCCGTATCGCGAAGTTCGTCATCCTGGCTGTCGCGCACCAGACTCTGCAGTAAGCGCTCGGCGCGGTCCAGCAGCCCCAGGGCAAGAAAGTCGCGGGAGAGCTCGAGCTGTACCCTGTCACTTTGCCCGGCGGTCAGCGTCGGGCGTGCGAGCAGGTTCTGGTGGATCTTGAGGGCGCGGTCGGCTTCGCCCCGGGTCCTAAAGAGGTTGCCTAGCGCCAGGTGTGTCTCGATGGTCTCGCTGTTGACCTCCAGCGCGCCGATGAAGGTTTCGATGGCCCGGTCCTGCTGGTCATTGAGCAGGTAGTTGAGGCCGACGAAATAGTCCCGCGGCAGCGCCGGTGGCACTGATGTTCTGCCGGCTCCCTGGCGCTCCCGGCGGCCCAACCACCAGCCGATGGCGACAGCCACCACCAGCAGGGCCAGCAGGAAAACATCGGGCATTCTAGGGGAGTTCCTTCATCTCCTGGACACGCAGGCGATCGAGCTCCTTGCGCTGCTGATGGTTGTGCCGCTGGGCGCGGGTCAGCAGGGTGCGCAGGCGCAGGTAGACGCCGCTCATGGCGAGCATGCCCAACAGCACACCCACGGCAAGCGAGGCCAGAAGCCAGACGGAGAGCGAGGCTGCAGGCAGCTCGATCCAGATTAGGTTGAGGGGCAGGGCCTGCTGGTTGTTGACGGCAAAGAGGATGCCGATCAGCAGCACCGCCAGCAGAATAATGGCCAGGATCAGGCCTTTTAGCCAACGCATGTGCTTGTTCCCATGTCGGTTGAAGGAGAGTCGGCGGTCGCGGGGCGCCGCTCAGTAGCCGAGCGCGCGGCTGGCATCCACCTGTTCGCGCAGCTCCTTGCCGGGCTTGAAGTGTGGCACGAACTTGCCATCGAGTGCGACCGGTTCCCCCGTCTTGGGGTTGCGACCCACCCGTGGCTCCCGATAGTGCAGCGAAAAGCTGCCAAAGCCGCGGATCTCCACGCGCCCTCCCTCGGACAGGGTGTCGGTGATGTCGTCGAGGATCAGGCGTACTGCCGCCTCGACTTCCTTGACCGACAGCTCAGGCTGTCGCATGGCGATCTGTTCGATCAGTTCGGACTTGGTCATCGGCTCTACTCCGTGCGGTCCAGCCTGGGTCGACGCGATCCCGGCATTGTTGTTTTTTTCAAAGCATACTGTGCAAGTGTCGAGAAAACAACGCACTACGACCTTTTCTCGAATCCGAGGGCCGTGCGAGGGCAGAGTGAGGTCAGCGAAGGCCCGGCGGGCTGCCGGCAGGGCAGGGCTCGGGTATACTGACACCACACTCATCCAACACAACGAGGCCGACCTTGAGCGACGATTCGTCTCCGGAAGCCATCCTCCGCAAGCGCCTCTACTGGCACTCGCGCCGTGGCATGTGGGAACTGGACCTGCTGTTGATTCCCTTCCTCGAGCAGTGCTATGGCGGTCTGGGCGAGGCGGACCAGGCGGCCTTTCGATCATTGATCGAGGAGGAGGATCAGGACCTGTTCGCTTGGTTGATGCGCCGGGAATGGCCCGAGGACCCCGCCCGGCGGCGCATCGTCAAGATGATCGTCGAGCATGCCGAGACCACAGACAACGATCGCTATCGTAACCTCTAGGCTGTCGCTGGCCGCCCATGGTCTGCTGGCCGTGTCGGTTGTCGGTCTTATGGCGGTGGTGGCATCGCCTTGGGCCGGCATGCTGGCTGCCTTGGTGCTAGGTGGGGTATTGCTGACGCTGGCTAGGTACTGCCCGCGTGGCGAGTTGCGTGGCACGCCGAAGGCGGCGGGCGGCGTGGTTTGGTCATGGCGGGACAGCGCCGACCAGGCATGGCGTCCGGTGAGCCTGCGCTGCGACTACCTCGGCCCCTGGCTGATCGGGTTGAAGGTCGAGGGGCGTCGGTTGTGGCTGTGGCCCGACAGCAGCGACGCCGAATCGCTTCGCCGCCTTCGCCGGGAACTGTCGCCACTCCCTTGAAGTTGCCGGTTTCCACCAGAGAAGCAGCAGCGGATCACATCTCCTCGAGGGCCTGCAGCCGGATTCGCGAAGGGTGCGGGTTTTCATCGCCGTGTATCGGGCAATCCGGGTTGAAGTGCAGGCCGCGAGACTCGCGTCTTGCACGGGCGCAGTTCACGCTCAGGCGCGCCAGGCGAAGTGCATGCCAGAGGTTTGTCAGGGGCACCGAGGGCGCGGCACTCTTCACCTGGGAAGCGAGACGGTTATGCAACTGCGCCAGACCCCGGGCAGCCTCGTCCAGCCCCTGATCGGTACGCACGATGGCCATACGGGCACTCATCAGTTGGCGCATCGTCTCGCGGATCTCTTCGATGCTGTCCAGGGAGACCTTCTGATTGCCCCACAGCGCCGGAGTCAGCTCGGCAATCGGCAGGGTCCCGGCGGTGTGAAGCCGTCGTGCACAGCTCCGGGCATAGACCAGGCACTCCAGCAGGGAGTTGCTGGCCATGCGATTGGCCCCATGCAGACCGGTGCAGGCGACCTCGCCGATGGCGTGCAGCCGCGGGACCGTGGTGGTACCGCCGAGGTCGGTGGCAATGCCGCCGCAGCTGTAGTGGGCAGCCGGCACCACCGGTATCGGCTGGTGCACGATGTCGAGCCCACGACTGGCGCAGTGGGCATGGATGGTCGGGAAGTGTTGACGGATGGCAGTTTCACCGAGATGACGGATGTCCAGAAAGACATGGTCGATGCCGGTGCGCTGCATCTCGGCATCAATGGCCCGGGCAACGATGTCGCGGGGAGCTAGCTCGGCCCGGGGGTCCAGCGCTGGCATAAAGCGCTCGCCCGCCGCGTTGATCAACAGCCCGCCCTCGCCGCGCACCGCCTCGCTGACCAGGAAGGCAGGGCCCTCGGGATCGTACAGGCAGGTGGGGTGGAACTGCTGGAACTCCAGGTTCATCAGTTCGGCGCCGAGTTCGGCGGCCATCGTCATACCCTCGCCGCTGGCGGGTTGGGGGCTGGTGGTATGACGATAGAGGCCGCTGGCCCCGCCGGTGGCGAGCACGGTGTCTTCGGCCAACAGCTCGTGAAGCCGGCCGCCGGCGTCCAGGCAGCGTGCCCCGCGGCAGTGGCCCTCGCTGTCGCCGATCAGTCCGATGGCATCTAGTTCACCGTATTTCCGGATATTGGGGTGCGCCTCGACATGCTGTCTGAGTGTCTCGACCACGGCACGGCCGGTAGCATCGTCGGCGTGGATGATGCGCCGCGCGCCATGCCCCCCTTCGCGGGTGAGGTGGTAGGGGTAGCCGGTATCGGTACTCGAGTCCGGCGTGAAGGGAACGCCCAGCGACAGCAACCACTCGATTGCCGAGGGCCCCTGCTCCACGGTGAAGCGCACTGCTTGCTCGTCGCACAGGCCGTCTCCCGCCACCAGGGTGTCGGCCACATGGGCCTCGATGTCGTCCTGGGGAGAGAGTACGGCGGCGATGCCACCCTGGGCCCAGCGGCTGGCGCCCTGGTCATCACTGGCCGGTCGCAGCAGCGTGACCCTGCGGTGGTCGGCCACCTCCAGCGCTAGTACCAGTCCGGCGACCCCGCCGCCGATGACCAGCACCTCATGCTTGCCGTCTGTCATCTGCCTTTCCTATCTGGCTTGGTGGCTCGCGTCATGGCGGAGAGGTCCTCGGTGAGACCGTGGTGGGGTGCTCGGCGACGCAGCCGCCGGCTGGGTAGGCGTTCGAGGCCGCCCAATCGCCGGGTGAGGTCCGCGGTTAGGCGTGCCAGTTCCCGATTGAGCCACAGGTAGCCGCTGGGACTGAACAGCACGCGGCCATCGGCTGACCGGCTATTGGCGGCCAGTTCGGCGTGGCGTTGCAGCTCGAAGGGGGTGATGGTCACGTTGACCGGCTGGCCGGTCCGCACCTGGAAGGCCAGGGTGCCGATGCCGCGGGCCAAGGTATGCTGCTCTTCCCGGAGGCCGGTCATGGCGTCGATGCGATCATGTCCGTCTCGGCTTGTCCAGTGAGTCTCAAGCAGCAGCTCGACGGTGGAGAGCATACGCCGCTGCAGCGAGATCAGGTCATCAAGCTCCTGGCGACTCAGTCGTTTCTCGCGATGGATGGCATCTACCAGGCCGCGCTGCTTGACCAGCAGGCTGCTGGTGGCCTTGAGCATCTCGCGGGTATCGATGTCGGGGGCCGCCGTGGCCGAGGTGTGAGCATGGTAGAGACGGCCCATGCGGTCCAGGTTGTCGGCCAGCATGAAGCGCAGCATGTCGGTAGCCTTCTGCGGTAGCACCAGCACCGTGACGGTAATGCCTACCAGGGTGCCGAGCAGCACGTCGAAGGCGCGCCACAGGGCGATATCGAGTTCCCGGGTACCGTCACCGATCACCAGCAGCAGGCTGATGGCGAACATCAGGCCGCTGTAGCCATGCCGGTTGCTGAAGGTCAACCAGGTGGCAACGGCGATGCCGGCCAGGGCGGCAAGGGGAGCGAGCGGCGGCCAGGGCAGCGGCAGCAGGATCAGCAACAGGCCCCATCCAGCGCCGAGCAAGGTGCCCAGCAGACGCTGGCGTCCCTTGTCGAGCACACCGCCGATATGTGGAAGATTGCCCATCACCATGATGGTGCTGACCAGTGCCCAGCCGCTATGCTGAACGGCGAAGAATTCGATGATGCCGAAGGTGATGCATAGTGCCATTACGATGCGCAGCACATGCAGCTTGCGCCGATGCTGGTAATTGAAATAGGGGTCGCGAAGGCGCGGCAGGATCATGTCATGGCGTCCCGTTGGAGGGTCGCGCCCGACGCTTTCCAGAAGGGTGCTTAAAAGCTGGTGCCCGGAGCCGGGCTCGAACCGGCACGGAGGGTTTGCCTCCGAGGGATTTTAAGTCCCTTGCGTCTACCAATTTCGCCATCCGGGCGGCACGGTTCCGAGCGGGGGCAGCTGGGGGAGTGATGGAGGCTGGAGTCGGAATCGAACCGGCGTACACGGAGTTGCAGTCCGCTGCATAACCACTCTGCCATCCAGCCTCATGAGTCGTACCATTCGTGGGGAATGGAGCGGGAAACGAGATTCGACGGGGCTGGCCTTCCAGCTCGCGACCCTCACTATCGCACACAATGACTCTTTTACTGCTTTCGAGTCTGGAGCGGGAAACGAGATTCGAACTCGCGACCCTCGCCTTGGCAAGGCGATGCTCTACCACTGAGCTATTCCCGCCTGACTCGAAAGCGAATTATACGGATAAGTCGGTGACTGTCAAACACTTTTTGTCACTCCCTCCTCAGCGCATCGAGCTGCTCAGGTGCGGCCATGCCGCCTTGAGGTAGAGGAACATCGACCAGAGGGTCAGCAGGGCCGCTATGTAGAGGGTCACCACGCCCAGTAGAGCGATGGGGGTGCCCGGGGCGAAGGCCAGCAGCACCAGCAGAGCGATCATCTGCAAGGTGGTCTTGACCTTGCCGATCCACGAAACGGCCACCTGGCCGCGCTTGCCCATCTCGGCCATCCACTCGCGCAGGGCCGAAATGACGATCTCACGGCCGATGATCACCAGAGCCGGCAGGGTCAGCCAGATGGCATCGTAGCGTTCGATCAGCAGGGCAAGGGCCACGGTCACCATCAGTTTGTCGGCGACCGGATCGAGGAAGGCACCGAAGGGCGTGGACTGGTCCCAACGTCGGGCCAGATAACCATCGAGCCAGTCGGTTATCGCGGCCAGGGCGAACAGGGCGGCGGCGAGCAGCATGCTCCAGGCGAAGGGCAGGTAGAACAACACCACCAGCAGCGGAATGAAGAGGATTCTGGCCAGGGTTAGCAGGTTGGGTATGTTCATCGGGAGGTGCGATCCTTGCCTTGGGAGATACCGGAAACCCTCTTATTCTATCCTTCGGGGCTCTACTCATCCATGCAGGGCGCGATGAATCGTTTCGGCCAGAGTGGCACTGATGCCGGGGACACGGGCTAGTTCCTCGCGATTGGCCTGCTTGACCCCCTGTAGGCCGCCGAAGAATCGCAGCAGTTCGCGTCGCCGACGCGGCCCCACACCCGGAATCTCCTGCAGGGTGGAGGTTCGACGCGTCTTGTCGCGTCGTGCCCGATGGCCAGCGATGGCGAATCGGTGGGATTCGTCGCGAATGTGTTGGATCAAGTGCAGGGCTGGGGATGCACCGTCTAGATCCAGGCTGCGATCGACGGTCTCGACGAACAGTGTCTCGAGGCCCGCCTTGCGCGTCGTGCCCTTGGCCACGCCGAGAAGGGTGATGCCGCTGACGCCCAGTTCGGTGAACACCTCCCGGGCCATGTTCAACTGTCCCTTGCCACCATCGACGATCAGGATGTCCGGGCTTTCGCCCTCTCCTTCGGCAAGGCGCTTGAAGCGGCGGGTGAGAGCCTGGTGCATGGCGGCATAGTCGTCACCGGCGGCGACATCCTCGATATTAAAGCGGCGATAGTCGGATTTGCGCGGTCCATTCTCGTCGAACACCACGCAGGAGGCGACTGTGGCCTCACCATGGCTGTGGCTGATGTCGAAGCATTCCAGTCGGCGAGGGGTGTCCTCGAGTTCCAGGGCTTCGCGCAGCGCCGCGAAACGCTTCGACAGCTGGGTCTGGCTGGCCAACTGGCTGGCCAGCTGCTGTTCGGCATTGGTGCGAGCCAGTTCCCGCCACTGGGCGCGATGACCACGGACCTGGTTGGTCAGGCGAATGCGCTTGCCGGCGCGTTCACCGAGTGCTTGGGCGATTAGCTCGGTATCCGGTATCGGATGGCTGGTAATCACCTCCGCCGGAATCTCCCTGGCCTGACCCAGGTAGAATTGACTGATGAAGTCGCCGAGCAGTGCCTCGGGGCCCAGGTCAAGCCCGTTGGCTGGGGCATGGTGCCTGGCCCCCAGCAGGCGGCCCTGGCGTACCGTGAGCACCGAGATACACAATGCCCCGGGGCGGCTGGCCAGGGCGAAGACATCGGCATCGCCGCCTCCGGTGTCGACGAACTGGCGCTGCTGCATCTGGCGCAGATGCTGGACCTGGTCACGCAGCCGTGCGGCCTCCTCAAAATCCAGGCGGGCGCTGGCGACTTCCATGGCCTCACTCAGCTCGTGGGTCACCGTGTCGCTCTTGCCCTCGAGACACATCACTGCATGCTCCAGGTCGCGCCGATAGTCCGCTTCGCTGATGTAGCCCACACAGGGGGCGCTGCAGCGCTGGATCTGGTACTGCAGGCAGGGGCGGGTACGGTGAGCGAAGACGCTGTCCTCGCAGTTGCGGATGCGGAAGATCTTCTGCATCAGCGACAGGCTCTCGCGCACGGCGCCGCTGCTGGGGTAGGGGCCGAGGTAGCGGCCGTCCTCGCGTCGCACCCGGGCGCGCTTGTACTCCAGGGCGGGGAAGGGGTGGCGGTCGCTGACGAAGACGAAGGGGTAGGACTTGTCGTCGCGTAGCAGGATGTTGTACGGCGGACGTAGTTCCTTGATCAGGGTCTGTTCGAGGAGCAGCGCCTCGGTCTCGCTATTGGTCACCGTCACCTGGATGTCGGCAATGCGCCCGACCAGGGCTTGCGTCTTGGTGTTGAGCGCACCGCGAAAGTAGCTTGCCAGACGTGCCTTCAGGCGACGCGCCTTGCCGATGTAGAGGGTCTCGCCGTGCTCATCGAGCATGCGGTAGACCCCCGGGGATTCGCTGACGCTGCCGAGGAAGTCGCGGGAATCGAAGCTCATGGAGACGGCGTGTCGGGGAAAGAAAACAGGACCTTCATGCTACCAGATCCGGGCCATCGGAAAGGCGCTCAATCGGCGTCGGTAAAACCGTCGACGAGGCCGTGGCGCAGGCCGAGGTGGGTCAGCTCCACATCAGAGGTGACGCCGAGCTTCTCGAAGATTCGGTAGCGGTATGTGTTGACGGTCTTGGGACTGAGAAACATCCGATCGGCGATGTCGGCGACGCGCTGGCAGTTGACGACCATCATCGCCACCTGGAGCTCGCGCTGGGAGAGCTGGTCAAAGGGATTGTCCGGCGCATCGATGCGCGACAGCACCAGCCGCTGGGCGATCTCGGGGCTGACATAGCGCTTGCCGCCGAACACGCAGTGGATCGCCTCGACCATCTCCTCGTGCTGGCAGCCCTTGCTGATAAAGCCGTGGGCACCGGCCTCGAGCAGGCGCTGAGCGAAGGTCTCCTCGATAAAGGCCGTCAGTACCAGGATGCGGATGTCACCGGCGAAGCGTTTGATCTTGCGGGTGGCCTCCAGGCCGCCGATTCCCGGCATGCGAATATCCATCAGCACGATATCCGGTTCGAGCTTGCGTGCCTTGGTAATGGCCTCCTCGCCATCGGCGGCCTCACCCACCACGCGTATCCCGCGTTCGGCATTCAGTAGGTGGGCGATGCTGGTCCGAACCAGGTGGTGGTCATCGGCTACAAGAACCCTGATCAACGCAGACGCTCCTGAAAACGTAGTGGATGGATTTCGTCCCTGGGCGGGACCTGGCCAAGTACTAAGGCACCAACGTGCCAGCTGGCCAGGTACCAGTCTAGGCAGGGTGGCACATCCCGTCCCTAAGGAGAATTGGTCAAAGGCAGAAGAGTGAAATTGCCAGCATGGGGTTGACGCTCCTGATGGGGCTGCGTATCATTCGCCTCGTTCAAGCAATCCGCGAACACTGTGGGGCCTTAGCTCAGCTGGGAGAGCGCAACACTGGCAGTGTTGAGGTCAGCGGTTCGATCCCGCTAGGCTCCACCAAAAAGAACATCTGAATCAGCCCTTTGGCGTAACCCGCCAGGGGGCTTTTTATTGCGAGTAGGGTTGTTTTGCGAGTAGGGTCGTTTGTCGATGGCCGAGCAAAATCTTCAACAATTACTCGCGCTTTTCCGGGACGAAAATCTACGCAATAAAGGGCTTCCGCGAGAAGGTAGAAACCCTGCACAACCAAAAATGGCCACGCCCGTTAGTCCGATATCATTCAGTCAGTAAAAGGCTCTCGCGGTCCTTTCTACCCGTTTGAAGACGGATGGATACTCGTACACCATCCCGGCTATCTACCGGCTCGCAGATTCGCTTGAGCACGATGTCGTAGGCTACGGTTAATCGTCAATCTTCAGGCTATCGAGGGCTTGGCGGGCTTGGTTCTGCCAGGCGCCGGGCAGAGCGGCGGCTTTCTGAAAGGCTTCTTTTGCTTTGTCGTTTTTCCCTAACTCGCGATATAGCAGCCCCAGATTGAACCAGGCGACGGCGAGGTCGGGGTCCTGTTCCACGGCTCCTTCGAACGCTGCGACGGCGCCCTGGCGGTCGCCGTTGGCGTAGCGGGCATTGCCCAGGGCGAAATGCCCCATGGCATGCCTCGGATAGCGGTCGACGAGGGATTCCCAAGCGGGCAGGGCGGCCTGTGCACCTTGCACGCGCTCGAAGTCCGCGATGGCATCCAGGGCGCTCTCGGCCTCATGGGTCACCGGCATCTTGCCTGGGGGCAGGGCAACGAAGGCCCAGCGATCGCTGCGAGCCCAGGTGGCATCGAAGCGCTTGAAGGATTCGACGCGCTGCGGCTCCATGCCGCTGTGCAGGGTCAGGGTCTCCGCGTCCAGATCAAAGCCGATGGCCACGGCATAATGCCAGACCGGCCAGGCAGGCAACGAGAGGTTCTGCATCACTACCACCGGATTCCCGGCGTTTATCTCGGTAAGCAGGGCATCGAGCTTGCCGTCGATCACGAAGGGGATAAGCTCATGGCGGCGCACGGTGGCCAGCATTTCCGGTTGCACGCTGCCTTCACGTTCGGGCAGAAAGACCTGTGGAATCAGGTTGTCGACCGCTACCGGCACGTTGGAGGCGTTTAGTACCATGGCCAGCGAGGCGGGGCCGCACTGGTAGTCGCGCTGCGCGCGGAAGGGAATATCCTCGAGCAGGGTCTCGCGGGGTAGCTCACGTCTTGTGGTCTCGGCTAGCTGGGGCGTGCTGGCGCAGCCGGCCATCGCAAGCATCAATATCACCAATGCGAGAACGCCCGCAAGGCGGGCGTTCAAGAGGGTGGTGTTCGCGAAATGCCTGGTGGGGCATGGAGTCATGCGACACTCCCTATCAGCGGACGAACGGGTAGACGTTCGTCAGGCCGAGGATGTCGGTGACCAGCAGGATCACGAAGACGGCGAACAGGGCACCGACCACACTGGCGCCGGCCGGCAGCTGCTCGAGCTGATCGGCCATTTGGACGGCTTCCGCATCGGAGAGGGCGGCCACGCGGGCTTCAACCTCTGCTGGGTCGACGCCCTGGGCGACGAGTTGCTTCTGCACGTCGTCACGCGCGAGGATTTCGTGAATCCGTTCCCGATCTCCCTGGGACCTTTCGGCATTCAGGGCTTCCTGGGTGGTGACCAGGCCACTCCCTGGAGTGGTGGGGGCAGCAGCAACGGGCAGGCTACCTAGCACCAGCGCGGCGATCAGCAGCGGGCTGAGATAGCGGTAGAGTTTCTTCATCATGGCGGTGTTCCTTCTTGTCGGGATGGGCTTCCGGTTCCAGGCTTCGTCGGTGCGGCTTCCATGCAGGACTACGAAGCAACGATGCCGTCTGAGTATAGGACGGAATGCCGTGACATTTCATGCCCTTGTGGGAGGGAAATCGGAATCGAGGCTACTGTAGGAGCGAACGGTTTGACGCTTCGACTCGACGGCGATGCGATGGAGTGTTTGACGCCTCGACATGTACGCAGTGGCGGTCAGCCGATGCGGTAGGACGAGGGCAGCTCGGCGAGCAGGCCTCGCCCGCCAGAAAGCGTCAGTGCCAGGTCGTGGAGGCCATCCCACAGCGGCACGCTGCTGCCCCCCTTGATCGCCAGGTCCAGGCGCTGGGCAAAAAGTAATAGTTTGTGCAGTCGTTTAAGCGGCAGCCTTGCGATGGCTTGCTGATAGGCGGGGCGGCGCTTCTCGAAAATTGGCGGCTTCTGTGCCTTGCAGGCATGTTCCAGGCTCTGGCCCTGATCAAGGTGCTGCTGAATTGAGAGCAAGATGCGCAGTTCCCGGGATAGCGCCCAGAGCACGATGGGAGGCTCGACCCCTTCGCCGCGCAAGCCGGCCATGATCCGCGTGACTCGCGCACGCTCGCCCTTGAGACAGGCGTCCATCAGGGTAAAGACGTCGTATCTGGCGCTGTCTTCTACACCACCCGCTATTTCGCGTGGCCCGACGCGCGCGCCGGCAGGAAGCATAAGGGCGAGTTTCTGCAGTTCCTGATCGGCGGCCAGCAGGTTGCCCTCGGTGCGTTCACCAAGCAGTCTTGCTGCATCGAGGTCCAGGGAGAGGCCGTGGCGGGAGGCGCGGTCACGCAGCCAGAAACCCAGGCGCGATACGTCTACTGGCCAGACCGGCACGAAGAGCCCCACCTTGTCCAGGGCCTTGAACCAGGCACTCTTCTGTTCGCGGTAGTCGAGCTTGCCGGTGGAGAGCAGCAAGATATCGTCGCTGCCCTTTATGGACTCGGCATAGTCGCGCAGCGCCTTGGCGCCTTCCTGGCCGGGCTTGCCGCTGCCAAGCCGCACTTCGATGAGCCGCCGCGTGGCGAACAGCGAGAGGTTGGCGGCGGCTTCGGTCAAGCGTCCCCAGGCGAAGTTGGCCTCCACGTGAAGGATCTCGCGCTCCTCGACTCCGGCCTGACGGGCGGCGGTCCTAACGGCGTCGCAGGCCTCCACGTGTTGCAGCGGCTCTTCGCCGGCGACGATCACGACCGGGGGCAGTTTCCTGGCCAGCGCCTCGGGAAGCTTGTCCGGGAAGATCTTCACAAAAGCTCTTTCACTGAGTGTCCAGCGCGCGCAGGCGCTCCATCAACTGGCGTACGGCATTGTCACGCAGCCGGTCGTGAGTGGCCTCGCGAAGGTCATCCTGGGCCAGCAGTTGATCATCATTGACCGTGATGCGCTCGCTGACTTCCAGGCGCTGCTGGTCGAGCAGGTAGGCGCCGTCGTCTCGGCGCTGAACGGAGAAGGGGACTTCCAGGGAGATCTCAAGTTCGCGGGGTCCGCTGTCGAGCACGCTGAGGCGTCGCTCACGGAAAGTCTCACGTCCCAGATTGAGCACGAGCGCCGCCTGGTCATCGATCCGAGTGCCGGCACGCACCAGGCGCCGGGCGGCCTGCCGGGCCAGTTCGCTGTCAGCGCCTTCCAGGGCCAGGGCGTCGCTGGCCAACATCGGCTGGTCGAGGCCGCGCAGGCGAAAGCCGCAACCGGCCAGCGCCAGGGAGGCGCCGGCGGCGAGGCCGAGTAGTAGTAGGGTTCGGCGCTGCATGGGTCTCTCCCGTCAGTATGCGGCGTTTAGCCGACCACGATATTGACCAGCTTGCCGGGCACCACGATAACCTTGCGGATGGCCTTGCCTTCGATATGGCGCTGGACGTTTTCGGCGTCCAGCGCCTGGGCCTCGACGGCTTCCTTAGTGGCACCAGCATCGGCCTCGATGCGCGCACGCAGCTTGCCGTTCACCTGCACCACCAGCTCGATGCTTTCGCGTTCCAGCGCCGATTCGTCGACCGCCGGCCAGCGGGCGTCGATCGCCGGCTCACTGTGGCCGAGTGCCTGCCAAAGTGTGTGACAGGCGTGAGGCGTGATCGGGGCGAGCAGCAGCACGCAGGCTTCTACCGCTTCGCGGGCCACGGCCAGGCCCAGGGGCGAGGTGTCGTCGAACTTCGAGAGGGCGTTGGTCAGCTCCATCACCGCGGCGATGGCGGTATTGAAGGTGGTGCGCCGGCCGATATCGTCGCCGGCCTTCTTGATGGTCTCGTGGGTCTTGCGGCGCAGCTCGCGCTGGGGCTCGGTGAGGGCGGCGAGGTCGAGCGTGCCGGGTTCACCGGCCGCAAGGTGATCACTGACCAGGCGCCACAGGCGCTTGAGGAAGCGGTGGGCACCCTCGACACCGGCGTCGGACCACTCCAGGGACTGTTCCGGCGGCGCAGCGAACATCATGAACAGGCGTACCGTGTCGGCGCCGAAGCGGTCGATCATGGATTGCGGGTCGACCCCGTTGTTCTTGGACTTGGACATCTTCTCGATGCCGCCCATCTCCACCGGCTGGCCGTCGCTGATCAGCACGGCGCTGATGGGGCGGCCCTTCTCGTCGCGCTTGACCTCGACATCGGCAGGGTTGAACCATTCCTTGCCGCCGTTCTCGGTTGGGCGGTAGTAGGTCTCGGCAATCACCATGCCCTGAGTGAGCAGGCGCTGGAAGGGTTCGTCGGTCTTCACCAGACCCAGGTCGCGCATCAGCTTGGTGAAGAAGCGGGCGTAGAGCAGGTGCAGAATGGCATGCTCGATGCCACCGATGTACAGATCCACCGGCAGCCAGTAGTCGACCCGCTCGTCGAGCATTGCTTCCATGTTGTCGGCGCAGCAGAAGCGCGCGAAGTACCAGGAAGACTCCATGAAGGTGTCGAAGGTGTCGGTCTCGCGGCTCCAGCCGTCGCCCAGGTCGGAGAATTCCGGCATGCGCTTGAGTGGCGAGCCGGTGGCGTCGACGGTGACGTCCATAGGCAGGGCCACCGGCAGCTCCTCGTCGGTGAGCGGCACGGTCTGACCCTCTGGGCCGTACTTGATCGGAATCGGCGCGCCCCAGTAGCGCTGGCGCGCCACGCCCCAGTCGCGCAGGCGGAAGTTGATCTTCACCTCGCCACGGCCTAGCTCGGCAAGCCTGGCGGCGATGGCGTCAAATGCCGCCTCGAAGCCCAGGCCGTCGAAATCACCGGAGTGGATCAAGGGACCGTATTCGGCATAGGCACCCTGGGAGAGATCCGGCACCTGGCCGTTCTCGTCGGCAATCACCGGCTCGATGGGGATGTCGTATTTGGTGGCAAACTCCCAGTCGCGCTGGTCGTGGGCGGGTACCGCCATCACGGCCCCGGTGCCGAACTCCATCAGTACGAAGTTGGCCACGTAGACGGGCACTTCGCGGTCGGTGAGGGGGTGCACCGCGAAATGGCCAGTGGGCATCCCCTTCTTCTCGCGGGTGGCCAATTCGGCTTCCGAAGTGCCGCCGCGGGCGCACTCTGCGCAGAAGTCGGCCAGCGCATCGTTACCCTCGGCGGCCTGTTTCGCCAGTGGGTGGTCTGCGGCCACGGCCATGTAGGTAACACCCATCAGGGTGTCGGGGCGGGTGGTATAGACCGATAGCGGCTCGGAAGGGGCGCCGTCGGCGTCCTTTATATCGAACGTCATCTCCACGCCGCGCGACTTGCCGATCCAGTTGCGCTGCATGGTCTTGACCTGTTCGGGCCAGTCGATGCGCTCCAGGTCGGCCAGCAGTTCCTCGGCGTAGTCGGTGATCTTGAGGAACCACAGCGGGATTTCCTTGCGCTCCACCAGCGCGCCGGAGCGCCAGCCGCGGCCCTCGATCACCTGCTCGTTGGCCAGCACCGTCTGGTCGACGGGGTCCCAATTGACGGTGGACATTTTCTTGTAGACCAGCCCCTTCTCCACCAGCTTGGTGAAGAACCACTGCTCCCAGCGGTAATACTCAACATCGCATGTCGCGAACTCGCGGCTCCAGTCGTAGGCGAAGCCCAGCGCCTTGAGCTGGGTGCGCATGTAATCGATGTTGTCGTAGGTCCACTTGGCCGGCGGTACCCGGTTCTGGATCGCGGCGTTCTCGGCGGGCATGCCGAAGGCGTCCCAGCCCATGGGCTGCATGACGTTCTTACCCTGCATGCGCTGATAGCGCGAGACGACGTCGCCGATGGTGTAGTTGCGCACGTGTCCCATGTGTAGCTTGCCGCTGGGGTAGGGAAACATCGACAGGCAGTAGAACTTCTCGCGACTGGCGTCTTCCACCGCCTTGAAGCACTGGTTGTTGTCCCAGAACTGCTGGGCATCGCGTTCGGTATCGTGGGGGTTGTACTGTGCGTCCATCGCTCTCTTCGGGTACCTTGAAAGTCGAGCGCAGCGGTGCAGTGCTGCGCATGTCAGCGGCCCTTGTCCGGCGTCAAGGTCGTGCGCGGGGCCTGCGCGAAACCATTGATTTCCCGGCGGGATGTCGTCTAAATGGTGGTCTTGATTACCTGTTAGCATACCCCAGCACGGCGTCCGGCGGCTACGGGGTATCGCTGCCGGGCCGGCAAGCCCTGACGCGTCACGAGGAGAGCACCATGAGCGAGCACAAGGATACGCACCAGGAACACCGCCTCCGCGGGGGTTACGAGCGCATGCTCGATCGACTGCGCGACGGGGCGCATGAGCTCACTTGGGAGAACCTGCAGAAAGAGCTGGACGAGGCGGTCGAGTTCGAGGACGAGCTGGAAGAGTTTACCAAGGACGAGCTGTCGTTGCTGCGTGCCTGGGTCGAGCGCGACCTCAAGGAGATGCGCCGCTATTTGAGCGCCGGCGGCGAGAGTGTGGCCAGTTGGTTGGGCATCGACCTCTCCGTGCTATCGCGCAAGGTAGTGGAGTCGCTGTTTTCCATCGCCGACCGCAGCGTGATCGAGCGGGAGCAGCTCGAGGATGATCTTGAGGCGTCACGCGCCGACTATGTCGCCGGCGAGATGGCCGCCCCTGGGCGCATGGCCTGCACGCACTGCGATGCCATCGTCGAGCTCGAAGGGGTGGCGCGGATAGAACCCTGTCACCAGTGTGGCCACCGCTATTTCGTTCGCGCGCCGAAGGAGTAAGTTTCCTCCTGCCTTGATAACCCCGCCGCCGCTGCGCGGCGGATCGCGACGCAAGCGTCGAGGCGTCGAACCGTTCGCTCCCACAGGGCGGCCTCATCAATGCCTTAAAGCCCTGCCTCCATCACCAGAATGGCGGTTACGACCAGCAGCGTCATGATCGCCGCATAGCCGAGGTTGTTGCGCATCATCGTCGTCCCGCTGACGCCGTATCGTCCCTGCAACGAGAGGTTGATACCGGAGAGCGGACCGACGCTGGTGCCGACTGCCCAGGAGGCCAGGGCGACGAAGGCGAACAGGGTCTGCTGGTTGGCGTCCAGGTCGAGCATCGAGGCAAGCACGGAGATGCCGATGATGGGGTGCAGCCCGGCCACGGCACTGAGGACGATGGCCAGGAAGCTGGCGACGGCCTCCAGTGGCCCGAAGTGGGCAAAGAGCGTCCAGGCGCTGTCCGTGGCGGCGGTGATGAAGCTCGACAGCCCTTGGGTCAGCAGTCCCGCGCAAAGGAACAGCGAGATCTCGCCGCGCATGGCCGGCAGGCGGATGAGGGTGTGCTGATGGATTCGCCGCAGGGTCCAGCGCGGCCCCCGGGGCAGATTGGAGAGCAGCGCCACGCTTGGCAGCAGGAAGGTGATGATGCTGACGATGGAGAGGGTCGGCGTTAGGTGGTAATGGAACAGCATCACCAGGCCCGCCATGCTTACCGGCATCAGCAGGCTGCGTGGCGAGAGCGAGAAGCCGGCGGTGTCGGTCAGTTCGAAACGACGCGAGACCTCGCCGACCGTAAGCGCGCCCGATACCATGGCCAGGGGCAGACCGAAGGCGAGGATCGTGGCGTAGTGCATCGCCGGTGCCAGGGTCATGACCACGCCCATGGAGGCGAAGAAGGGCGACCAGAGCGCGGCGCTGGAGAGGCCGCGATTGAGACCCAGCAACTGGGGCGTGGTGAGGGGGCCGCGACGCTCCAGCCGATCACCGACCATGAAGACCGTGGAGAGGTTGAGGATGGAGCCGAGCAGGTGGACCCCCAACCAGGTGCCCAGCATGCCGCGGGCCCCGGTCAGGGCCTTGCCCGCTGGACGTGACCGGCCGCGCAGGTTGCCGATCAGGCCGATGAAGCTGACCCCTACCAGCATGGCGACCACGTAGGTGTTGCCGTCGAGGATCCCTGGCCAGTCGATATTGGCCCCGTGCCAGGCGCGAGCCAGCACCAGCAGCCCCAGGCCCAGGGCAGCGAGGACTCCTGCCTGGCGCCGGGTGCGCCGGGGAATGTCGACCCACAGCAGGCCTGTGGCTAGCCACAGGCAGTAACCCACCGCATGCGCCAGCGGTAACAGGTTCATGAACTGCACCACCTGCAGGACCAGCCCGGCCAGGATCAGCCCGCCGGCTAGGGCGTGGCGTGGAACGATCTTTGGTTTGGTGGTTTCGGGCACTGAACCGAATTCCTGCGCAAATGATGAGCAGTCTAAACAATTCCTGGTGCGTCTGTCCTGGGTATGGGGTGGTTTAGGAGAGCGCCGGATCGCGGCGCAAGCGTTGCTCCTACAAAGCTCTTAGAGTGCCAGCCCAATGTAACGTCATTGCCACTTCCTGGCGGCAGGCTCGCGGGCAGCCTCGAGCTGGGCGAGCATGGCTCGTGCCGGATTGGATAGGGTGCGGCTACGATGCACGAGATAGCCCAGGGGGCGATGGATGGGTGGATGGTCGACGTTCAACTCGTGCAACTCGCCGGCCACCAGTCGCTCCGGCAGCAGGCTCCAGCCCAGGCCGATGGCGGTCATCATCTTCAGCGTCTCCAGGTAGTTAGTGGAGAGCGCCACCGGTAGGCGCAGGCCGGCGGCCGCAAAGCGTGACTCGATCAGGCCGCGAGTGAAAGTGAGAGGGCCTGGCAGCACGGCGTCGAAATCGCACAGCGTCTGCAGGCTGGGGTGCTCGAGTTCGGTAAGCGGATGCTCCGGGGCACAGACGAAGTGCAGCCGGTCTATCCATACCGGAACGACCTGCAGCTGTTCATCGGGGTGAGGAGCAAGGGTCACCACGGCGATCTCCAGCGAGCCGTCCAGTACGCCTTGGTAGGCCTCCTCGGAGTCCAGGAAGTGCAGGTCGAGCCGCACGTCGGGGTGCTCGCGGGTATAGGCCTTGAGCAGCGGCGGCAGACGGTGCAGTCCGATATGGTGGCTGGTGGCCAGGGTCAGGCTGCCGGCCACGCTACCCTCGAGGTTGCCCAGTGCCCGGCGGCTGTCGTCGACCATCACCAGGATTTGCCTCGCCCTAGGCAGCAGTACCCGGCCGGCCTCGGTGAGGCTCACACGACGGCCGATGCGATCGAACAGTCGGGCGTCGATCTGGCCCTCGAGCACCGCGATACGCTTGCTGACCGCCGGCTGGGTCAGGTGCAGCTGCTCGGCGGCGCGGGAGAAGCTGCCGCTATCGGCCACGGCAAGAAAGGCCTGAAGGCTCTGCGTATCCATGGGCGGCTCCCTGGCAGCAATTTCGGATTCCATTCAGGAATCTATTCCATAAATAACATGAATTGCTTTTATGGGCGAGGGGCGGGAGACTGTTTGCATAGCGCCAAGCAGCCAAGCAGCCAAGCAGCCAAACGCCACGAGCAATAGTCGCTGCATGGTCGAGCGGCGTCGGGAGCAGACCGTAAAGGAGGTCCTTTGCCATGGATGGCATCGGTAGCGTACAGGGAAGTATTCACAGCGCCTGCTTGGAGGTCTGCCCCCGTAAAGCTGCGTTGATGGCGCGATTCCGAGACCGGACATGATATGAAGGGCCCATGAGCCCGGGAGAACGATATGGCAGGCCAGACACTCTACGACAAGCTGTGGTCGCAGCACCTCGTCAAGGAGCGCGGTGACGGCACCGCACTGATCTACATCGACCGTCAGCTGCTCCACGAAGTGACCTCGCCCCAGGCCTTCGAGGGGCTGCGCCTGGCGGGACGCAAGCCGTGGCGCATCGATGCCAACCTGGCCACTCCGGATCACAACGTGCCCACCACGCTCAAGGAGCGCGCCGAGGGGAACGCCGGCATCAAGGATCCGGTGTCCTTGATCCAGGTGCAGACCCTCGACGACAACTGCGGCGAGTTCGGCATCGAGGAGTTCAAGATCAACGACCCCCGCCAGGGGATCGTCCACGTGGTGGGCCCCGAGCAGGGTGCCACGCTGCCGGGCATGACCGTGGTCTGCGGCGACTCCCATACCGCCACTCACGGCGCCTTCGCGGCCCTGGCCCACGGCATCGGCACCTCCGAGGTGGAGCACGTGCTGGCCACCCAGTGCCTGCTGGCGCAGAAGATGAAGAACATGCAGGTGCGGGTCGAGGGCGAGCTCGGCACCGGCGTCACCGCCAAGGACATCGTGCTGGCCATCATTGGCCGCATCGGCACCGCTGGCGGCACCGGCTATGCCATCGAGTTCGCCGGCAGCGCCATCCAGGCTCTCTCGATGGAGGGTCGAATGACCGTCTGCAACATGGCCATCGAGGCCGGCGCCCGGGTCGGCCTGATCGCCGTGGACGACACCACCATCGACTACCTGCGCGACCGCCACTATGCCCCGACGGGCGAGCAGTGGGACGCCGCGGTGGCCGACTGGCGCCACCTGGTTTCCGATGCCGACGCCGCCTTCGACAAGGTGGTGACCCTGGATGCCGCCGAGATCGAGCCGCAGGTCAGCTGGGGCACCAGCCCTGAGATGGTCACCGGGATCTCCGGCGAGGTCCCGGACCCGCTTGATGCCGGCGACGAGACCATGCAGCGCGGCTACACCCGGGCGCTGGAGTACATGGGGCTGGCACCGAAGCAGAAGATCACCGATATCCGCCTCGACAAGGTGTTCATTGGTTCCTGCACCAACTCGCGCATCGAGGATCTGCGCGAGGCGGCCAAGGTGGCGCGCGGCAAGAAGGTGGCCGACTCCATCGCGTTGGCCATGGTGGTGCCGGGTTCCGGCCTGGTGAAGCGCCAGGCCGAAGCGGAGGGCCTCGACAAGGTGTTCATCGAGGCGGGCTTCGAGTGGCGCGAGCCGGGCTGCTCCATGTGCCTGGCCATGAACGCCGACAAGCTGGGCGCCGGCGAACACTGCGCCTCCACCTCCAATCGCAATTTCGAGGGGCGGCAGGGCTTCGGCGGGCGCACCCATCTGGTCAGCCCGGCCATGGCCGCGGCCGCCGCCATCGCTGGCCACTTCGTGGATGTACGAGGGCTTGGAAACAGCAATGCCGCCAATGACGATACCCTGGGTAAGGAGGCCTGAATCATGAAGAAGTTCGTACGTACCGAAGGCCTCGTCGCACCGCTCGACCGCGCCAACGTCGACACCGACCTGATCATTCCCAAGCAGTTTTTAAAGTCGATCAAGCGCACTGGCTTCGGCGTCAATCTCTTCGATGAGCTGCGCTATCTCGACGAGGGGCAGCCCGGCCAGGATGTCTCACAGCGCCCCAAGAATCCCGACTTCGTGCTGAATCAGCCGCGCTACCAGGGCGCCAGCGTGCTGCTGGCGCGTCGCAACTTCGGCTGCGGCAGCTCCCGAGAGCATGCGCCCTGGGCGCTGGAGGACTTCGGCTTTCGCGTGGTGATTGCCCCGAGCTTTGCCGACATCTTCTACAACAACGCCTTCAAGAATGGGCTGCTGCTGGTAACTCTGCCGGAGGAGAGCGTGGATCGCCTGTTCGCCGAGGTGGAGGCGAACGAGGGTTACCGGCTCGACGTCGATCTGGAGAACCAGCGGGTGATCACGCCGTCCGGTGAGATCCTCGATTTCGAGGTCGACGAGTTCCGCAAGCAGTGCCTGCTGGAAGGCCTGGACGATATCGGCATCACCTTGAAGGACGAGGACGCCATCCGCGACTTCGAGGTCAAGCATCGCGCCGCGCGGCCGTGGCTGTTCCGCGATCGCGCTCAGGCCTGACGGCTCAGGTTGTTCTATTGCTGCCGGGGTCGAGGGGCGCCGGTGGCAAGCCGAAGAGGAGGTCCTATGCCAGGGATGGCATCGGTAGCGCCCAAGGATGGGTTCACAGCGCCTCCTCGTAGGCTTGCCGCCGGAAAAGCCCCGTCCCGGTGGTGTGAAGACACAAGGACGACGCAATGACACAGAAAATTCTAGTACTGCCGGGTGATGGCATCGGCCCCGAGATCACCACCCAGGCCAGCCGCATCCTGGCCGCCTGCCAGGCCCGTGGCCTCGATATCGAGGTAGAAGATGGGTTGCTGGGCGGTGCTGCCTATGACGTGCATGGCGAGCCGTTGCCCGCCGAGACCCTGGAGAAGGCCAAGGCGGCGCGTGGCATCCTGCTGGGCGCCGTGGGCGGCCCCAAGTGGGACAAGATTGAAGATCTCAGCAAGCGTCCGGAGAAGGGCCTGCTTGGCGTGCGCAAGCAGCTGGGGCTGTTCGGCAACCTCCGCCCGGCCATCACCTATCCCCAGCTGGCGTCCGCATCCAGCCTCAAGCCGGAGCTGGTGGCCGGGCTCGATATCATGATCGTGCGCGAGCTTACCGGGGGCATCTATTTCGGTCAGCCCCGCGGCATCGAGGAGCGCAACGGCGAGCGGGTGGGCTTCAACACCTATGTCTACGCCGAAAGCGAGATCGAGCGGATCGGCCGGGTCGCCTTCGAGATGGCGCAGAAGCGTGGCAAGAAGCTCTGCAGCGTGGACAAGGCCAACGTGCTCGAGGTCACCATCCTCTGGCGCGAGGTCATGGAGCGCCTGGCGCCGGAGTATCCGGAGGTCGAGCTCTCCCACATGTACGTCGACAACGCCGCCATGCAGCTGGTGCGCGCGCCCAAGCAGTTCGACGTCATGGTCACCGGCAACATGTTCGGCGACATCCTCTCCGACGCCGCAGCCATGCTCACCGGCTCTATCGGCATGCTGCCCTCCGCCTCGCTCAACGAGAGCGGCCAGGGCATGTACGAGCCCTGTCACGGCAGCGCCCCGGACATCGCTGGCCAGGGCATCGCCAACCCGTTGGCGACCATCCTCTCGGTGGCCATGATGCTGCGCTACTCCCTCGATGCACCGGCCATGGCTCAGCGTGTCGAGGATGCCGTGGGCAAGGTGCTGGACGACGGCCTGAGAACTGCCGATATCGCCTCCGAGGGCACGCGCACCGTGTCCACTGCCGAGATGGGTGATGCAGTGCTGGCCGCCTTCGAAGCGGAATAAGCGGCGGTGGGGTTGGCCCAGGCGCTCAGCTGCCTGGGCGCGGCGGCTCGTGTATAATGTTCCCCACATTCGATTTCTGGAGGACTTCACATGTTGAAAGTCGGTTTTGTCGGTTGGCGTGGCATGGTCGGTTCCGTGCTGATGCAGCGGATGATCGAGGACGGTGACTTCAAGGGCATAGAGCCAGTCTTTTTCACTACCTCCCAGGTCGGGCAGGACGGTCCCGATGTCGGCGTCGACGTCCCCCCGTTGAAGGATGCTTTCGACCTGGAATCGCTCAAGGCGCTGGACGTGGTCGTCACCTGCCAGGGCGGCGAGTACACCGAGAAAGTCTATGCCGACCTGCGCCAGGAGGGCTGGAAGGGCTACTGGATCGATGCCGCCAGTACCCTGCGCATGGCAGACGAGGCGACCATCGTTCTCGATCCGGTCAATCGCAATGTCATCGATGCCCAGTTGGCCAAGGGAGCCAGGACCTTCGTCGGCGGCAACTGCACCGTGAGCCTGATGCTCATGGGCCTCGGTGGCCTCTTCGAGGCAGACCTGATCGAGTGGATGACCTCCATGACCTATCAGGCCGCTTCGGGGTCCGGTGCCAAGCACATGCGCGAACTGCTCAGCCAGATGGGCAGCCTGCGTGACAGCGTGGCCGACGAGCTTGCTGATCCTGGCAGTGCCATTCTCGACATCGATCGCAAGGTCACGGCGGCCATGCGCAGTGGCGATTTCCCCACCGACAATTTCGGTGCGCCGCTGGCCGGCAGCCTGCTGCCCTGGATCGACAAGCTCATGGATAACGGCCAGAGCAAGGAGGAGTGGAAGGGCTCAGTTGAGACCAACAAGATCCTCGGCCTTCAGGATAATCCCATCCCCATCGATGGCCTCTGCGTGCGCATTGGTGCCATGCGTTCACACAGCCAGGCCTTCACCATCAAGCTCAAGAAGGACGTTCCGATCGATGAGATCGAGGACCGTCTCGCCCGTCATAACGACTGGGTGAAGGTGATCTCCAACGATAAGGACGCCACCATCGATGGCCTCACGCCGGCTGCCGCGACCGGCACTCTTACCGTGCCGGTGGGGCGTCTGCGCAAGCTTGCCATGGGCGGCGAGTATCTCTCCGCCTTCAGCGTCGGTGACCAGCTGCTGTGGGGAGCCGCCGAGCCGCTCAAGCGGATGCTGAAGATCCTCCGTGAGCAATAAGCCGTGGCGCAATGGCGCATGATGGCATGAACGTAAAGCGGGACGCCGACCAGGGCGTCCCGCTTTACGTTGGCCATTGGTTGTTGGCTTTTCATGAGTGAGGGTCGCATGTCATGCGATCAATGGCTTATGTTTAAAGTACGATGAACCGTGATGATCCGTGAGGGCGCCGATAGAGTGAATGTGATACATATTCAGCATAACAACTAAGAATATATCATCAGGCCTCCGCCGGGCCCGGCGGGGCGCAGTGGAACGACGCAAGGGATCCCGATGAAACGCAAGCTGACTTTTGCCATGCTGCTTTCGCTCTCCGCCGCCAGCCCGATGGCGCTGGCTCTGGGCCTGGGGGAGACCGAGGTGAACTCGACGCTCAATGCGCCGTTGCGGGCGAGTATCCCCTTGACTGACAGCAGCGGCATGCAGGCTGAACTGCTCAATGTCTCGGTGGCCGATGAGAGCGCCTTCTCGGCGGCTGGGCTGCCGCGTACCCCGCTTGCCGCCAGCGTGAGGATGGACGTGACCCGACGCCAGGGGCGTCTGGTGCTCGACCTGACCACCGAGCGCGCGGTGCGTGAGCCTTGGATCGACCTTATGCTGCGCTTCGACTGGCCGGGTGGCCAGCAACTGCAGGAAGTGACCCTGCTGCTAGACCCGCCCGACTATGATCAGCTTCCTGCCCTGGTGGCCTCTTCGGCTCCATCGCAGGATGTTGCATCTTCTCGCAGTTCCTCTTCCTCTGCGTCGGAACCTGAGTCGCGGCCGGTGGCGAGAACCTCCAGCGACGGCTCGGGAGATCCCGCTCGGGTGCGCAACGGCGATACCTTGTGGGCCGTGGCTGGCCGGCTGCGACCGGACAGCGGCATCAGCAGAAATCAGATGATGGTCGCCCTGGTGGAGGCCAACCCGGACGTCTTTCCGTCCGGCAATATCAACGCCATGCGGGCCGGCTTCACGCTGGTAGTGCCGCCTCGTGAGGCTATCGAGGCACGTCCCTCTGCCGAGGCTGAACGTATCGTCCAGGCCATGAACCAGGCCTGGGCTAACCGCGGCAGTGGCGCACCGGCACGGGTTGCCTTGGGCGGTTCCAGTGATACTGCGACATCAGCAGTGGCCAGCGCCCCCGGACAGGAAGGTGCCTCCAGAGAACCTGCCGCCGAGGCGCAGCCAGAGACGGCCGAGGCAGCGTCCAGTGTTGCCTCCGACACTGATGAGGATGGGAGGGGCGAGGAGGCACAGCGACTGACACTGCTCAGCGATGCCGAGGTGGCCGCCGAGGGCGTGGTGCCGGTTGAGGGCATCGCGGCCCAGCAGGAAGGCGAATCCACCGGTGCGCCGCTAGAGGAGGAAGAGGAGGAGGAAGCGGAAGCGGCGGCGCCCACCCTGGCCCTCTCCTCGGCGGCCGACTGGGAAGGGCCGCTCATTGCCCCCGAGGTGCTGGCGATGATCCAGGGCAGCGGCGGACTCACCGAGGATCAGCGCCTGCTGCGCCTGGAGTCTCGTTGGCGCGAGAATCGCCAGGCCCTGGAGGCAGTTCGCAGTGAGCGTGATGTGCTGCAATCTGAGCTCGGTGAACTGCGCGAGGAGCTCGACGCCATGCGTGACCAACTGGCCGCCCTGAGTGCCGGAGGACAAGGCGCTGATGCGGCAGGCAGCGGTGGTGTGGTGGCGCCCGGTAGCGAGCCGGAATCTTCCCAGCAAGCGCCTTGGTGGGGTGCGCTCTATCAAGGTGACACCAGCCGCAACCTGTTGCTGGGTGGTGCCGGCCTTGCGGCACTGTTGGCGCTGTGGGCCCTGGTACGTCGTCGTCGTCGTCGCGAGGAGAGCGAGCCGGCGGCGGTGTTCAACGAAGTTCGGCCGTGGGATTCGACGGCTGGCGGCGTTGTTGTACCGGGCAGCGCCGAGGCGCAGAGAGCAGATGTTCGCCGCGAAGAGAGGGAGACGTCGGTGCGCACGTCGATGCCCGAGGCCGAGGCGATCAGCGAAGCCGATATCTTCATCGCCTACGGGCGTCACGACCAGGCTCGCGAACTGCTGGAATCCAACCTGGCACATGAGCCAGACCGTGATGACCTGAGGCTCAAGCTATTGGGGGTGCAGCTGTCGCAGGGCGATAATGCGGCGGCAGCCCGGCAGGCCGAGCTGCTGCGCGCCGGCGGAGATCCGGATGTTCAAGCCCAGGTAGCTCACCTGATGGAGCGTCATTCTCACGCTGCTCCGTCTGCCTCGGTCACGGACACCACGGCGGATACGCCTGCCGAGCGGGCGGTCTTCCCCGAGGCCGACGAGCTTCCCCCGCGTCGCTTCGATGACTCCGATGCTTCTGACGAGACGCACGTCGATGAAGAACCTGGGTCTGACGAGGCACCGGAGGAAACTTCGGTCACCTCGTCGGAGCCCGAAGAGACACCATCCACTACACCGCTAGAGCCCGAAGAGACACCATCCACCTCACCGCCAGAGCCCGAAAAGGCCCCTCCAGCCGGTGATCAGGCCGATCCGCTGGTACGCTATCGTCCGCCCGAGCTGGAGCCAGAGCCAGAATCGGAGGAGGGCGACGCCTCACGGCCGGAGGCCGTGGCATTGTCCGATCAAGATGGCAAGCCGTCCCAAGTGGACGAGCGACCCGAGGTAGCGTCATCCGAAGAGCCGGAAGAGAGCGAGGAATTTCCGACAGTGCCACTGACCACTCGCGAAACGGACGACGGACGCAACGTTATCGACTATAGTCCGCCGACGCTGGAAGAGCGCACAGCGCCTCGCGAAGAGACGCCCATGCAGCCCAGCGTGGAGTTCACCCCGTCCGGAACTGGGGACGGCGCCACCGCGGATACTGTGCCCGGCAACAAACCGGATAGCGACGCGAATGAGGAGTGGGACATCGAGGAGGTGGCCTTCCCTCCGTTGTCGCAGGATAATGCCCACTTTTCCGCGAGGGCTTCCGCCTCGTCAACCTTGGCCGAGGCACGGCGCCTGCTGGATGCCGACGCGGCCGACCAGGCGCGTGCCTTGCTCGAGAGCCTGATCGACGAGTCTGATGATCAGGATGTCAGGCAGGAGGCCCGCGAATTGCTGGAACAATCTCAGCCATGAGGCCGAATGACCCTTTTCCGATCCCTCGATGAACACCACCCCTTGACCGGTCGCCTGGCCATGGGGGTGGAATACGATGGCAGTGCTTACTGTGGCTTTCAGTTTCTCAAGCAGGCGCCCTCGGTGCAGGGTGCGCTTGAGAAGGCTCTGGGTAGGGTCGCCAGTCAGGCGGTGCGCGTCCACTCCAGTGGACGCACCGATTCCGGTGTCCATGCCACTCGCCAGATCATCCACTTCGATCCGCCGGTGGCGCGCTCCGAGAAGGCCTGGGTGTTTGGCGTGAACGCCAATCTGCCGCGCGACGTCGCCGTGCGCTGGGTCAAGGAGGTGCCCGAGACCTTCCACTCTCGCTTCAAGGCGCTGGCTCGCCGCTACCGCTATATTCTGCTCAACCAGCCTAGCCGTCCGGTACTGGAGCGCGCCAACGTCACCTGGTGCCGCGACCCGCTGGATGCCGAGGCCATGCACCGCGCCGCTCAGGCGCTGGTGGGGGAGCATGATTTCTCGAGCTTTCGTGCCGCCGGTTGCCAGTCGAAGACTCCCTGGCGTCACCTGCACTTCATCGAGGTGCACCGCCACGGCCCGCTGGTGGTCATCGACGTCCAGGGCAATGCCTTCCTACACCATATGATCCGTAACATCGTCGGTGCCCTGGTCACCGTTGGGCGCGGCGAGCGCGGCGATGACTACCTGGGCGAGCTCATGGCGCTGAAGAATCGCCGGCTTGCCGACGTCACCGCGCCGGCGTGCGGCCTGCACTTCGTGGACTCGCTCTACGACGAGTGCTGGGGGCTGCCTCGCGAACCGCTGGGCCCCAACCTGCTGGCTTTCCTCGGCGAGTGGGCCGGTGAACGGCCGTTGCCGGACTGCCCGATGGTCGAGTTTCGCCGCGGTCGCCCGGTGGCTGCCGGCCAGGAGGCGATATGACCCAGCGTACCCGCGTGAAGTTCTGCGGCCTGACGTGCCCCGAGGATGTTGATGCCGCCGTAGCCCAGGGCGCCGACGCCCTGGGCTTCGTGCTGTGGCCGGGCAGCAAGCGCGCCATCGACGAGCCCCGTCTCGCCGAGCTTGCCAACCGAGTGCCGGCCTTCGTGACCCGGGTAGGGCTATTCGTGGATGCAGAACCGGCGTGGATCGCTCGCTGTGCTCCGCATCTGGACCTGCTGCAGTTTCACGGTAATGAGGCCCCTGAGACCTGCGTGGCCGCGGGCCGTCCCTGGATCAAGGCGTTGCGCATGCGCGATGAGCTCGATCTGCACGCCGCCGCCGAGGCTTACGGCGGGGCACAAGCTCTGCTGCTCGACGCCTATCGACCGGGCGTGCCGGGGGGTACCGGCGAGACGTTCGACTGGTCGCGAATCCCCGCAAATCTGACAAAACCTGTTATCCTCGCCGGAGGCCTGACGCCGGACAACGTGGCCGAGGCGATCTCAGCCGTTGCCCCCTTCGCCGTGGATGTCTCCGGCGGTATCGAGGCCCGTCCCGGCATCAAGAATGCAGCGCGTATGACGGCTTTCCTGAGAGCCGTGCGTCAGGCTGACGACGAGCGTCATTGCGCGTGAATCGCTCGATTCACCCTGTTTTTCATCCCCCTTCTGGCGACCCTGTGAGGTGTCTTTCGTGAGCAAGTTCAGTGACCTGACCCGTCTGCCGGATGCTCGTGGCCATTTCGGTGCCTTCGGTGGCCGGTTCGTTTCCGAGACTCTGAGCTTCGCCCTGGACGATCTGGCCAAGACCTATATGAGTCTTCGCAACGATCCGGACTTCCTGGCGGAATTCGACTACGACCTGGCCCATTTCGTGGGCCGTCCTTCGCCGCTGTACCTTGCCGAGCGATGGTCGAAGCAGATCGGGGGCGCGCGGATCTGGCTCAAGCGTGAGGACCTCAACCATACCGGGGCGCACAAGGTGAACAACACGGTCGGTCAGGCACTGCTCGCCAAGAAGACCGGCAAGCCGCGCGTGATCGCCGAGACCGGGGCAGGGCAGCACGGCGTGGCCTCCGCCACGGTGGCGGCCCGTCTGGGGCTTGAGTGCGATGTCTACATGGGTGCCGCGGATGTGGAGCGCCAGAAGCTCAACGTCTATCGCATGCGCCTGCTGGGTGCCAACGTCATTCCGGTGGAGTCCGGTACCCGCACGCTCAAGGATGCCATGAACGAGGCGCTGCGCGACTGGGTGACCAATGTCGACACGACCTATTACATCATTGGCACCGTGGCCGGTCCTCACCCCTATCCGATGCTGGTACGGGACTTCAACGCCGTCGCCGGGCGAGAGGCGCGGCGACAGTCCTTCGAGGAGTTCGGCAAGCTTCCCGACGCGCTGATTGCCTGCGTGGGTGGTGGCTCCAATGCCATGGGGCTGTTCTATCCCTTCGTTGAGGATGACGAAGTGGCGATGTACGGCGTCGAGGCGGGCGGCGATGGTGTCGAGACGGGCCGTCATGCTGCGCCTCTCGCCTCGGGTGCCCCGCGCGGCGTACTGCACGGCAACCGCACTTACCTGATGTCTGACGAGGGCGGTCAGGTCTCCGACACGCATTCGATTTCCGCGGGCCTGGACTACCCCGGCGTCGGTCCCGAGCACGCGCTCTGGAAGGACGTGGGAAGGGTCAACTATGTGGCCGCCAATGACACGGAAGTGCTCGAGGCTTTCCGTGAATTGACCCACGTCGAGGGCATCATGCCAGCGCTGGAGACCGCCCATGCCCTGGCCTATGCCAAGGTGCTGGCGCCCACCATGCGTCCCGACCAGAACATCGTGATCAACCTCTCCGGTCGTGGTGACAAGGACATCATGACGGTGGCAAAGATTGACGGGATCGAAATCTAGATGACGGCCAAGACCATGAATCGTATCGACCAACGCTTCGCCGCGCTCAAGGCCCAGGGTCGTCGCGCGCTGATTCCCTATATCACCGCTGGTGACCCGGCGCCTGAGCACACCGTCGGCTTCATGCACGCCCTCGTCGAGGCGGGCGCCGATGTCATTGAGCTAGGGGTGCCGTTCTCGGATCCCATGGCTGATGGGCCGGTCATCCAGAAGGCCTGTGAGCGTGCGCTCAAGCATGGCGTGCGGCTCTCTCACCTTTTCGAGATGGTGCGCGAGTTTCGCCAGACCGACAGCGAGACCCCGGTGGTGCTGATGGGTTACCTCAATCCCGTGGAGCGCATCGGTCTGACGGCCTTCGCCGATCAGGCCGCGGAGGTCGGCGTCGATGGCGTGCTGATCGTCGACATGCCGCCCGAGGAGGCCGACGAGGTCGGTCCGCTGCTCAAGGCCCGTGGCCTGGCCTCGATCTTCCTCGTCGCACCTACCACTTCCCGCGCTCGGGCCGCTACAATATGTGCCCATGGCGAGGGTTATATCTACTATGTTTCGCTGAAGGGTGTGACCGGCTCGGTAATCCTCAACGCAGAGGATGTGGCGGAGCATCTGGCGCCCCTGCGCGAGATGACCGATTTGCCGCTGTGCGTAGGTTTCGGCATCCGCGATGGGACCTCGGCGGCCGAGGTAGGCAAGGTGGCCGACGGCGTGATCGTCGGCTCGGCGCTGGTCAATCGCATCGCCGAGAACGCCGAACGGCCCGAAGCGATCCCGGCCGCCCTGAAGGCGGTGCTGGGGGAGATGCGCCAGGCGCTGGACGCCTGATCCGGGCTCGTCGCCAATCGAATCGACCCCGCCCCCGGCGCCGCCGGGGGCATCAGCCTATACGGAAGTGTTTCTGACATGAGCTGGCTAGACAAGATCGTGCCCTCGGTGGGCCGCATCCAGCGCAAGGATCGCCGGGCGAGCGTGCCTGACGGTCTGTGGCGCAAATGCCCCAAATGCGAGGCGGTGCTCTATCTCCCCGAGCTTGAGAAGCATCACAACGTTTGCCCCAAGTGTGACCATCACCTGCGACTTACTGCCCGCAAGCGACTTGACTGGTTTCTGGACAAGGAGGGGCGCGAGGAGATTGCCGCCAATCTCGAGCCGGTGGATCGGCTCAAGTTCCGCGACTCCAAGAAGTACAAGGACCGCCTGGCAGCGGCCCAGAAGGAGACCGCTGAGAAGGACGCGTTGATCGCCATGCGTGGTTCCCTGGAGGGACTGCCGGTGGTGGTGGTGGCCTTCGAGTTCACCTTCATGGGGGGTTCCATGGGCGCCGTGGTGGGCGAGAAATTCGTGCGAGCCGCCACCGTCGCGCTCGAGG
This sequence comes from Halomonas sp., assembly GCF_034520545.1. GTDB lineage: Bacteria > Pseudomonadota > Gammaproteobacteria > Pseudomonadales > Halomonadaceae > Halomonas. The sequence goes on along the minus strand of NZ_JAXHNN010000010.1, from coordinate 494,537 downwards.
AGGGCATCCCGCTGATCTGCTTTTCCGCTTCTGGCGGTGCACGGATGCAGGAGGCGCTCTTTTCGCTGATGCAGATGGCCAAGACCTCCGCGGCTCTGGAGAAACTCAAGCAGGCTGGCGTGCCCTACATCTCAGTGCTCACCGATCCGGTTTTCGGTGGCGTCTCGGCATCCCTGGCGATGCTCGGCGACCTCAATGTGGCCGAGCCCAATGCGCTGATCGGCTTTGCTGGCCCGAGGGTCATCGAGCAGACGGTGCGCGAGCAACTGCCGGAAGGTTTCCAGCGTAGCGAGTTTTTGCTCGAGCACGGCACCGTGGACATGATCGTGTCGCGCGGGGAGATGCGTGATCGGTTGGGCGGTGTGTTGCGCAAGCTTACCCACTGGCCGGTGGCCGGGGATGATGCTCCCGTCACTGACGAGCCCGACCTGGTGCAGGCAGCAGAGCAAGCCGAGCAGGAAGAAGCCCAGGTGACAAACAGCCTGCTGGCCGCCGAGCCGGAGGTCGACCGTGATGCCGAGCAGTACGGCGAGCGTCCCGATCCCGCGCGCTGATCGATCGGCATGAGCGATCACACTCTTCCCGATACGCTTCCGGCCTGGCTGGCCCGGCTGGAGGCGGCGCACCCGATCGGTATCGACCTCGGTCTCGAGCGTGTTGCCGAGGTCGCTCGTCGTATGGGGCTGCTGGCGGCTCCGCTTGCCGACCGAGTCATCACCGTGGCCGGGACCAACGGCAAGGGGTCTACCGTTGCCATGCTCGAGGCGCTGGCCCTGGCTCATGGGCACTCTACGGCGGCCTACACCTCGCCCCACCTACTGCGCTACAACGAACGCCTGCGGCTGGACGGCCAGGAAGCCGATGACGCGACGTTGATCGCCGGCTTTAAGGCGGTGGAGGCCTCGCGCCTGGCGGGCGAGCCGGTCAGCCTGACCTATTTCGAGGTGGGCACCCTGGGGGCGCTGTGGGCCATCGCCCGACGGCCAACCGACCTCGCGATTCTCGAGGTCGGTCTCGGCGGTCGACTGGATGCGGTCAACGTCATCGACCCGGATGTGGCGGTGATCACTACCGTGGCTCAAGACCACGCCGCCTTTCTCGGGACCGATCTGCAGGGCATTGGCCGCGAGAAGGCCGGTATCCTTCGTGGCGGTCGGCCTGCTGTGCTGGGCAGCACGATGCTACCGGACAGCGTAAGGCAGACGGCCGGCGAGCTTGGGGCCCAGGTCTATGTTCTAGGTGAGGCCTTCTGTCGAGAGGGTGACAGTGAGGGATGGACCTGGCAGGCCCCCGAAAGCGCTCTAAGGGCAATTCCCGATCTTCCCGACCCGGGCCTGCCCCTGGACAATGCCGCAACGGCCCTGCAGGCCCTGACCCTGGCCGGAGTCGATCTGCAAGCCGACGCCTGTCGCCGCGCGCTGGCCAGCGTCGAGCTGCCTGGGCGCATGCAGTGGCTGGGGCAGTGGTGCCTGGATGTCGGCCACAATCCCCATGCCGCCGGCTATGTTGCTCAGCGCCTGGCGGCCCGCCCCTGCACGGGGCGCACCTTCGGCCTGCTGGGTATGCTCGCCGACAAGGATGCCGATGGTGTGATCAGCGCCCTGGCGTTGGTGGTGGATGCCTGGGTTCCTGCCAGTCTTGCGGGGGAGCGTGCCCGCATGGCGGATGACCTGGCCGAACGCCTGGCCCTCCACGGCGGCGAGGTGTGGCACCTCGGCAGTTCGCCGGTCGAGGCGGCTGAATGGCTGGCGGCTCGGCTTCTGCCCGAGGATCGGGTGCTGGTCTGTGGTTCCTTCTTCACCGTGGCCGACGTGCTGGAATGGCGGCTGGCGGTGAGCAAGGCGACGGATCAGACTGCAGGGGAAGACAAGGTCATCGAGGGAACGAGATGAAATACGGAATGCGAGAACGTCTCAGTGGAGCAGTGATCCTGATTGCCCTGGCGGTAATCTTCGTTCCCATGCTGTTCGATGAGCCGGCGCCGCGCAGCGAGCGGCCTAAGCCGGTGATGACCATCGAGCAGCCGGTGGAGGTAGAGCGTCGTGACTTGCCCGACCCGGAACCGCCGTCGAGCCTCGGTCAGATCCAGTCGCCCAGCGGGGTATCGTCGCCTGACCAGGAGAGCTCGGATGATCGAGTCGCACCGGAGACCGAGCAGGCGGACGAGGCCGTGGCCGAAACGTCCTCTGCCGAGGCCCCGGGCACGGAATCTGCCGGGGCACCCGCCGATGATCCCATTGCCGAGCTTGCTCGTGCCGCTGACCAGCGCCTGTCGAGCCAGGCGGAGCAGGCGAGCCGCGAAGCCGCGGAGACCACCCCCGAAGGAGAGTGGGCCGTCCAGGTGGGCAGCTTCGGGGAGCCGTCCAATGCCGAGCGTCTCGAGTCGAACTTGGCCGCACAGGGCCTGCCCGTCTACAGTCGCGTCCGAGACAACGGCCTGACCACCGTCTATGTGGGTCCCTACGCCACCTCCCGTGAGGGCGAAGAGGTGATGGCCGAGCTCAAGGCTGAATCCAACCTTCAGGGCCTGCTGGTTCGGGCGGGCAACTGAGCATGGCGCTGACCTGGATCGACTGGCTCTTCGTGGCGTTGCTGACGGTGACCGGGCTGATCGGTTTCTTGCGCGGGTTGATTCGCGAGGCCCTGGGGCTGGCCGCCTGGGTCATTGCCCTGCTGGCCGCGCGGCTACTCGCCGAGCCGGTGGCGGATCTGCTCTCCGGTGTGATCGACAATCCGGATGGACGCCTGGTGCTGGCCTTCGTGCTGGTGATCTTCGCAGTGATCCTGCTCTGCGGCATCATCATCCGTGTGGTCCATGCGGCCGTGGAGTGGGTCGGAATGGGGCTGCTGAACCGGGTGACCGGTGCTGCCTTCGGCTTGGCCAAGGGAGCCGCGATCCTGGTGCTGGCGACCATCCTGATCAGCCTGACGCCGCTGGCCAAGCTCCAGGCCTGGCAGGACGCTGAGCTGCGACCAACCTTCGAGCAGCTGCGCGACCGGGCGGTGAGTCATCTCGAGGCCTGGGAAGGACGCCTTCCCGAGGCGCCGGAATCGCTGCGCGAGTTCTCGCTGCCGCGCCCGGAACAGGCACCGGCAAGCGATAGCGAATCACACTCGGACGACGCCGGAGAGGCGACGGATCCCTGATAGACCAATTTCAGACGGGTCGGGTCGCGGTCCGTCCTGACTCTTTAGACCAAGTTTCGGGCAAGCGAGGTAAGGTGGAATGTGCGGTATCGTGGGCCTGATGGCCAAGCAGGCGGTGAACCAGGGTATCTACGACGCCCTGACGGTGCTTCAGCACCGCGGGCAGGATGCCGCCGGCATGATGACCTGGCACGAGGGCCGCTTCCTGTTGCGCAAGAGCAACGGCCTGGTGCGGGACGTCTTCCACACTCGCCACATGACGCGCCTGAAGGGGAACCTGGGCATTGGCCATGTGCGCTATCCCACGGCGGGCTCCTCCAGCGAGGCGGAATCTCAACCTTTCTATGTGAACTCCCCCTACGGCATCACCCTCGCCCACAACGGCAACCTGACCAATTCCGACCAGCTCAAGCAGGAGTTGTTCTCCTCCGACCTACGCCATATCAATACCAGTTCCGACTCGGAGGTGCTGCTCAACGTCTTTGCCCACGAACTCGGCAAGCAGGGCCTGCACCTGGAGCCTGGCGATATCTTCGATGCGGTGCGACGCGTGTACCGTCGCTGCCGGGGTGGCTACGCTGCGGTGGCTATCATCAACGGCGTGGGGCTGGTGGCCTTCCGTGATCCCAATGGCATTCGTCCGGTGGTATTCGGCACCCGCGACGAAGGCCAGGGGCAGGAGGTGATGATCGCCTCCGAGTCGGTGGCCCTCGACGTAGGTGGCTTCGATCTGCACCGTGACCTGGCCCCGGGTGAGGCGATCTTCGTCGACATGACCGGCACCATCCATACCCAGCAGTGTGCCGATCATCCGCGCCTCGTCTCCTGCATCTTCGAGCACGTCTACCTGGCCCGCCCCGACTCGATCCTCGACGGCGCCTACGTCTACGGCACCCGCATGCAGATGGGCCGCAAGCTTGGCGACCGCATCCAGAACGAGTGGCCGGAGCACGATATCGACGTGGTGATCCCGATCCCCGACACCTCGCGCACCTCGGCACTGGAACTGGCCCAGCATCTGGGGGTGACCTATCGCGAGGGCTTCATGAAGAACCGCTATATCGGGCGGACCTTCATCATGCCAGGCCAGACCCAGCGCAAGAAGTCGGTGCGCCAGAAGCTCAATGCCATCGGCATCGAATTCAAGGACAAGAACGTGCTGCTGGTGGATGACTCCATCGTGCGCGGTACCACCTGCAAGCAGATCATCCTGATGGCCCGCGAGGCCGGCGCAAGCAAGGTCTATTTCGCCTCGGCCGCGCCCCCGGTGCGCTATCCCAACGTCTATGGCATCGACATGCCGGCGGCCAGCGAGCTGATCGCCCACGGGCGCAGCGAGGCCGAGGTGGGCGAGCTGATCGGCGCGGACCGGATCTTCTATCAGGACCTCGACGATCTGCAGACCGCGTGTCGCGAGGTGAACCCCGAGCTCGAGGCCTTCGATTGTTCGGTGTTCGATGGCAAGTACGTTACCGGTGATATCGACGAGCGTTACCTGTCGGATCTCGAGGCCTCGCGCAGCGACGATGCAAAGCAGCAGCGCAGCGCCGGTGACCATGCCCTGGTGGGGATGCACAACCAGGAAGATGACATCGACGACTGAGGGGCAGGTCATGCAGCAGGATGAGACAACACAGCAGGAATGGGCACTTGAAACCCTGGCGATCCGTGCCGGTCACCAGCGTACCCATGAACAGGAGCATGGCGAGCCGATCTTTCCGACCTCGAGCTTCGTCTATGGCAGCGCTGCCGAGGCGGCGGCCAAGTTCAGTGGCGAGGAACCGGGCAACGTCTACTCGCGCTTCACCAACCCCACGGTGCGCACATTCGAGCAGCGTCTGGCGGCCATGGAGGGCGGTGAGCGTTGCGTGGCCACCAGTTCCGGCATGTCGGCGATCCTGGCCACCGTCCTGGCCTTGCTAAAGTCGGGCGACGAGATCGTGGCCTCACGTTCTCTGTTCGGTTCTACGGTCAGCCTGTTCGACAAGTATCTGGGCAAGCTGGGCATCACCACGCGCTACGTGGAGCTGTCCGACCTCGAGGCCTGGGAGGCGGCGGTGACGCCGGCCACCCGCTTGCTGTTTGCCGAGACACCGTCCAACCCACTTTCCGAGGTGGTGGACATTGCGCAGTTGGCCAGTATTGCCCGGCGCCACGATGCCTGGCTGGCCATCGACAACTGCTTTCTCACCCCGGCGCTGCAGAAGCCGATTGCCCTGGGCGCCGACCTGGTGATCCACTCCGCCACCAAGTACCTGGATGGCCAGGGCAGGGCGATCGGGGGTGCCGTGGTGGGGCGTGACAAGGAGCTCGAAGAAGTATTCGGTGTGGTGCGCACCTGCGGCCCTTGCCTGAGCCCCTTCAATGCCTGGATCTTCACCAAGGGCCTGGAGACGCTCAACCTGCGCATGCGGGCTCACTGCGAGAACGCTCGAATCCTGGCGGAGTGGCTGGAGGGACATCCTGCGGTGGCAAAGGTCCACTACAGTGGCCTGACCACGCATCCGCAGCATGAGCTCGCCAGCCGCCAGCAGCAGGGCTACGGGGCGGTGCTGGGCTTCGAGGTGAAAGGCGGTCGCGAGGCAGCCTGGTCAGTGATCGACGCTACACGGTTGCTTTCCATCACCGGCAACCTGGGTGACGTCAAGACCACCATCACCCATCCCGGCACCACCACCCATGGGCGCCTCTCGGAGGAGCAGAAGGACGCCGCGGGGATTACCGAGGGGCTGATTCGTGTGGCGGTCGGCCTGGAGGCCATGGAAGACATCCGCGCCGACCTGGCCCGGGGGCTCGACGCCCTGGTGTGATCGTTCTTCCGGTCCTCCGCCCGATGAGGGCTAGTCGCGGTTGATAGCCCCTCCACCTTGAACTCCTGTCTCACGTCGCCATCTCAAATGGGCACGCATTCACTGTCGCCCGAGGAGGGCCGTGATGAAGATCCTGATGGTACTGACGTCGCACGACCGCATGGGTGACACCGGCCATGAGACCGGTTTCTGGCTCGAGGAATTCGCCGCGCCCTACTACGTCTTTAAGGATGCCGGCGCCCAGGTCACCCTGGCCTCGCCCAAGGGTGGCCTGCCGCCGGTCGACCCCAACTCCCAGGCCGAAGAGGCCCTCACCGAGAAGACCCGGCGTTTCGAAGCGGATTCCCAGGCCAGGTCGCAACTGGCCAGCACGTTGAAGCTTTGCGAACTCGATGTGAGCGACTTTGACGCCGTCTTTTTTCCCGGCGGACATGGCCCGCTGTGGGACCTCACCGGCGACCCCGATGCCCGCCGCCTGGTCGAGGGTTTCCTGGCGGCCGAGCGGCCGGTGGCGGCGGTCTGCCATGCACCCACGGTGCTGCTCGAGGCCCGCACGCCGGAAGGTGAGCCGCTGGTCAAGGGTCGCAAGGTCACCGGCTTCGCCAACAGTGAAGAGGAGACGGTAGGCTTGACCCAGGTGGTGCCGCACCTGCTGGAGGATGCGCTCAAGGCGCAAGGCGCTCGCTACGAGCGCAGCATCGATGACTTCAGGCCCTTCCAGGTGCGCGATGGTCTGCTGGTGACGGGCCAGAACCCGGCATCCAGCGCCTCTACCGCTCGCCTGTTGCTCGAGGTGCTCGACGGTCGGGGCTGACGGCCCCAGCTGCCGAGAAGCTCTTTGTCGCTCGCCATGCCTGCCGCGGCGGGCGGCATATGGTTTTTCCGAATGCTGCGTTCGGCTTTTTTCAGCGGATGCCGATATTACGCTGCGGTATGCTGCTTCTTATAGCTTTTCCCATAGACATGACGCGGACCGAGGCACCTGATCATGTGGAAGAACACCCTTAGCGGCTGGGGGTTGGTCAGTATCCTGCTGCACTGGATCAGTGCCCTGGCCATCATCGGTCTTTTTGCCCTGGGCTGGTGGATGACCGGGCTCGGTTATTATGACAGCTGGTACAACCTGGGGCCCTGGTGGCATCGCTCCGTTGGCATGCTGCTGCTTTTCGCCACCCTGCTCCGAGTAGTGTGGCGCTTTGCCAATCCTGTGCCGGTGGAGAGAGGGCATCGCCTTGAACGTCTGGCCGCCCATCTTGGCCACATCGGCCTTTATGTGCTGATGCTGGTGGTACTGGTCAGTGGCTACCTGATTTCCACTGCCGACGGTAAGGGGATTAGCGTGTTCGATGCTTTCGTTGTGCCCGCCCTTATCAGCGACCTGCCCCAGCAAGCCACCGTGGCTGGCCAGGTCCACTGGTACAGCGCTCTGGCACTCGTCCTGCTGGCGGCGGGGCACACACTGGCCGCCCTGAAACATCATTGGGTCGATCGCAACGACGTCTTGATGCGTATGGTCGACCCGCGCCGTTCCCGTCGTCGCTGAGGCGATATTTCCCCGAGACGACCCGCAACTAGGAGAAACACATGATGCTCAAGAAGACCGCCATTGCCACCGCCCTGAGTGCCGCCGCCCTGATGGGCGTCAGCCAGGCACAGGCCGCCGACTACGTTATCGATGCCGACGGCCAGCACGCCTTTGTGCAGTTCAAGATCAGTCACCTGGGCTATTCCTACATTCTCGGCAGCTTCGAGGAGTTCTCTGGCAGTTTCAGCTACGACCCCGAGAACCTGGAAGACTCGACCGCTAGCCTGGAAGTCGACGTGGCAAGTCTCAACAGCAACCATGCCGAGCGTGACAAGCACATCAAGAGCGATGACTTCCTTGATGTGGGCGAGTATCCCACCGCTACCTTCACATCCACCGGTTTCGAACCGACCGGCGACAACGAAGGCGTGCTGACCGGCGAGCTCACCCTGCACGGTGAGACCAACGAGTTCGAGATGCCCGTTACTCTGGTAGGTGAGGGCAAGGACCCCTGGGGGGGCTATCGTGCCGGCTTCGAGGGCTCTACCACTCTGACGCTGGCCGATTACGGCATCGACATGAGCGACTTCCCCGAGGTGATGCACGAACTCGAGCTCTATGTGACCTTCGAAGGTATCCGTCAGTAAGGCATATCCACTCGGCTTCGGCCCTTAGTTCAGCATGACACCCCCCGGAGGAATCTCCGGGGAGTGTAGCGTTTTAGCGGGTCGGTGATGGAACGATTAGCGGATCTCGTTGAGTACCGCTGCGGCATCGTGGCGCTTCAGCACCAGAAAGTGCACTGCAGCCGTCGGCATGGATGACATATGTCGGTAGGATGAGGGTTCTGGATGTCGCACGCCATGTTATTCCCACCTCATGATGAGTGGCGGCATCGTCTTTCGATGACGACAGGGATTAATTGATTCAATGGGCGGTCGCGATACCGGCTTCCGGCACTGGTTGGCGCGTCGGTGGCAAGAGATCAGAGCAGGGAGGTCCGATGTCCGGGACGATAGCGTCACCGATGACATAGGGGTCGTGCGCCGCCAGTACCTGGAGAGCGAACAGCGTTTCCGGGTCTTGCTGGAGAGTCTGCCCAAGGTGGCGGTCCAGGGTTATGACCGCGACCGCCGCGTGATCTACTGGAACGAGGCCAGCACCCGGCTTTATGGCTACGCCGCCGAAGAGGCCCGGGGCCAGCTGCTGGAAGAGCTGATCATCCCGGCGCCGATGCGCGAAGCGGTGATCCAGGCGCACAGGGCCTGGTTGAGGGAGGGGGTCGAGATTTCCGCCGAGGAGCTCGAGCTCCAGCACAAGAGCGGGGAGCTGGTCCCGGTCTTTTCTCACCACGTCATGCTCGGTGAGCACACCGATGACCCCCTGATGTTCTGTGTCGACGTGGACCTCTCGGGCCAGAAGCGAGCAGATCGCCAGCTGGATTTCGCCACGCGCTTCGATTCGTTGACCCACCTGCCCAATCGCCGGACCTTCGAAGCGCAGCTTGACGAGGTCATCGCCGATTGTCGACGGCAGGACACCGGAGTGGTCTTGGTCTACCTGGATATCGACCACTTCGTGGATATCAATGACACCCTCGGGTACGAGCAGGGTGATCGATTGCTGGTCGAGTTGACCCGGCGGCTTTACCTTGCGACGAGGTCCTCCGACTTGATGTCGCGACTCTCCAGCGACGAGTTCGCAATCGCCTTCCCGGGGTTCAAGCGCGAGGATGTGCTTTCGCAGCTGGTTTACAAGGTCCAGCAGGTCCTGAGGGCGCCCTTCCTGGTGAATGGTTCGCGGCGTCAGGTGACTGCCTGCCTGGGCGTAAGTCTCTATCCGGATAATGGCAATACGGCACGTGAGCTGATACGCAATGCTGATGTCGCTAAGAACCGGGCCAAGCTGGATGGTCGCGGCAGCGTGTGGTTCTTCGACCAGCAGCTTCACGACGAACTGCTCCACCAGCATCGCCTCGTCGACCGCCTGGAGCAGGCCATGGACAGCGAAGAGCTCTCGCTGCATTACCAGCCGCAGGTATCCGCCGTCAGCGGTCGCATCGAGAACCTGGAGGCACTCCTTCGCTGGCAGCCGGCGGAAGGTCCGTCGATCTCTCCGGCCGAGTTCATTCCTCTCGCAGAGCGCTCCGACCTGATCCATCGTCTCGGTGACTGGGTCATGGAGGCTGCGTGTCGTCAGCGGTCGTTGTGGCAAGATGCCAGTCTGGACATCGCACGCATCGATATCAACTTCTCCGGTCGGCAGATGAGCCGGCGCGATGTCTTCCAGCGTTTCGAGGATTGCCTGGCGCGCTATGGCCTTGGGCCTCGGCATATAGGTCTCGAGCTCACCGAGAATGTGCTGATCGAAGCCGACAACAGGGTCCTGGAGGGTCTGCATCGGCTCCATCACCTGGGCTTTCGCATCGCTATCGATGATTTCGGCACCGGCTACTCGTCACTCAGCTATCTCAAGCACTTCCCGGTCACGGCGCTTAAGATCGATCGGACTTTCGTGCGTGATGCTCCAGAACAGCCCAAGGATCGGGCCATCATGGAGGCCGCGATCTTCATCGGCCATCGCCTGGGACTCGAGGTCGTGGCCGAGGGTGTCGAGAATCGTGAGCAGCTCACCCTGATCCGGGAGATGCGCTGCGACCTGGTCCAGGGGTTCTATTTCTTCCGTCCCATGCCCGCTCCGGAGTTGGAGCGAGTGCTTGGCGGACTGTCGACGGGGTATCAGGGCGGTTCGTGCTGAGGCCGACGCCACCTTGGCGTAGAATGCCAGGCTTGCGAACGACCACGGAGTCCCTGTGAATTCTCTCGACGAACCCCGTTCCTCGCTTGGCCTCGTCCTCTGGCGCCAGACCTGGCCCATGGCCATCGGCGTGCTGGCACTGCTTGGTTTCCAGCTGGTGGACAGTGCCTTCATCGCTCGGCTCGGCACGGCGCCGCTGGCCGCCCAGTCCTTCACCTTTCCGTTGTCCTTCCTGGTCATCGGCATCCAGGTTGGCATGGGAATCGCCATTGCGGCCCTGATCTCACGGGCCCTGGGGGCAGGGGAGTCTGCTCGGGCACGGCGATTGGGCAGTCTGGTGCTGCTGGTGGGCACCGTGACCATTGCCCTGCTGGTATTGCTGCTGTGGGCCCTCCAGACGCCGATCTTTACCCTGCTGGGGGCCGAAGCGTCCACCCGTGAGTTGATCCGGCCATACTGGGCGCCCCAACTGCTGGCGGCCTGGCTGGGGGCCGTGCTCTATTTCGGCTATAGCCTGTTCCGGGCCCATGGAGACACCTGGCTGCCAGGCAAGATGATGGTGATCACCAGTCTGGTCAACATGGTCCTCGATCCGGTGCTGATCTTCGGCATCGGGCCCTGGGCGGGTTTGGGTCTGCCCGGGGCGGCCTGGGCAACGTCGATCGCCTTCGCAACCGGCCTGTTGGTGCTGAGCCGTCGTCTGGGTGGCATGGACTGGCTGGCGGCCGAGGGACTCCTCGCGGAGCTGCGCCGTTCGCTGGTGCCCTTCGCCGGCATTGCCGGCCCGGCCATGATCAGCCAGCTGATGCCGCCCCTGGCGGCCATGCTCGCCATCTCGGTAGTGGCCTCCCTGGGCGAGGCCCAGGTGGCGGCCTGGGGACTGGCGAGCCGCCTGGAAACCCTCTCGTTGATGGTGGTGCTGGCCATGACGATGTCGCTGCCGCCGTGGCTCGGACGCTGTTACGGTAGCGGGGACTGGGACCAGATACACCGACTGATGCGCCTGGCGCTCAAGGTGGTGGTGGTCTGGCAGCTGTCGCTGGGCATCCTGATGGCCCTGGCCTCGCCCTGGGTGGCGCTTGTCCTTTCCGGCAATCCCGAGGTGCGCGGTGACCTGGCAACCCTGATTCGCTTCCTGCTGCCGAGCTATGCGGCACTGGGGGTCTGCATGATCGTGGTCTCGGCGGGCAACGCCCTGGGCTGGCCGCTGCGAGCCATGTTGATGTCGGCTGCCCGGTTGTTCATCTTCTACTTGCCCTGCCTTTGGGTCGGGTCCTGGCTGGGTGACCTGCGCGGCCTCGCCATGGGCGCAGCGCTCGGAAACCTGCTGGCGGGCCTGGCCGCCTGGCAGGTCCTGCGACGTATCCTCGCGGCCCCTCGCAGGCAGCCAGTGACAATGGAGCGTCCGATCAACTAGGTGTGACAGGCAAGGCAGAGTGATGATCGGCTAACTGAAGTCTCGCATTCTGTCTCGCCGCAACGACAACGCCCGGGCCATCGGCCCGGGCGTTGTCGTTGCAAGGATGCCGTGATCAGTTGACCGCGGCGATCGCCTGGGCCAGGTAGTTCAGGTTGTCATGGGAGAAGCCGGCCACATTGGCGCGACCCGAACGCACCATATAGATGCCGAAGTCATCGCGCAGGCGGTCGACCTGCTCGGGTGTCAGGCCGGTGTAGGAGAACATGCCGCGCTGCTCGGCCACACAGGCGTATTTCTGGTTCAGCTCGTAGGGCTTCAGGGCCTCGACGAAGTCGCGACGCAGGGTGTTGATGCGGTCGCGCATCTCGGTGAGCTCCTCGCGCCAGACGGCCGCGAGCTCAGCGGAGTGCAGGATCTCGCTGACGATGGCACCGCCGTGGGCCGGCGGGTTGGAATAGTTCTCGCGCGCCACGATGGCGATCTGTGAGCGAACATTTTCCATCTGCTCGTTATTCTTCGCCACCATGATCAGGCAGCCGGTGCGCTCGCAATAGATACCGAAGTTCTTGGAACAGGAACTGGTGACGATGACCTCGTCGAGGTTCTCGGCCATCAGCCGAACCCCGTAGGCGTCTTCATCCAGGCCCTCGCCGAAGCCTTGATAGGCGAAGTCGATCAGCGGCAGCAGGCTGCGCTCGCGGACCACCTCCAGTACCTGATGCCACTGGTCGCGGGAAAGGTCGAAGCCGGTGGGGTTGTGGCAACAGGCGTGGAGCAGCACCACATCACCCTCCGGGATCTGTTTGAGAGCCCCCAGCATGCCGTCGAAGTCGAGACGATTCTCTGCATCCACATAGGGATACTTGTTCAGGGTCAGTCCGGCGGCCGGGAAGATGCCCAGATGGTTCGGCCAGGTCGGATCGGAGACCCAGATGTCCTTGCCGGGCAGCTGGGTGGCGATGAAGTCGGCCGCCAGACGCAGGGCGCCGGTTCCGCCGGGTGACTGGGTGGCACTGGCACGCTTGGCCTCCAGTACCGGCGACCCTTCGCCCAGCACCATGGGCAGGATCACTTCGCCATATGCCGGCGCGCCATGCGAGCCGATGTAGGTCTTGGTGGTTTCGTTCTTGAGCAGCAGGGCCTCGGCTTCCTTGACGGCGCGCATCACCGGAGTGTTGCCCTGGTCGTCCTTGTAGACGCCGACGCCGAGATCGACCTTCTGAGGATTGGTGTCTTTCTTGAAGGCTTCGATCAGACCGAGGATGGCGTCCCCGGGAACCCGCTCAATTTTCTCGAACATTTATTTCGCTACCTCGTCGGTTCTGGCGGCAAGAATGAAATCGTTCCTGTGCAGGCCCTTGATCTTGTGTGACCACCACGTAACGGTCACCTTGCCATATTCGGTGAGGATCGCGGGATGGTGATCGGCTTGCTCGGCGATCTCGCCGACTCGCTGGGTAAAGTCGAGGGCCTGCTGGAAGTCGCGGAACTTGAAGCTCCGCTCCAGCTGCATGATGCCATCGCGATCGACGATCTGCCACTCGGGGATATCGGCCTTGTACTGCTCGATCTCGTCTTCGGTCACCCTGGGAGCGTCGATGCTGCAGGCCTCGCACTGCTGTTTGGAAAGCTGGCTCATGGTATCTCCTTGTCGTTTCGATGGGTCTACGGTCAACCTTGTTCATGATCTTCTGTCCGGAAATGTCGTGCAGAGTGCCAAGATCGTCAAGTGCTTGGCAGAGCGGGTGGGGGCAGTCGATGGGAGTTGGCGCGCCTTGAGGCATAGCGGGTGTCACGTTATCTTGACACCCCAGTCACGTTGACGTGACAACTTTACAGACACCCATGAGAGAACCTGGCCCGATGCGACTGAGGTTTCACTGCCAGAACCGGATCGGCATCCTGCGCGACATCGTCGCCAATTTCTCCGATTACGGCCTCAACGTGGCCCGCGGAGAGGTAGGGGGCGAGCACGGCAATGCCATCTACCTGCATGTGCCCAACCTGCTCCATGCGCAATTGGCCACCCTCAGGCCGGAGCTGGAGTCGGTACCGGGGGTCTTTGCAGTGCGCCAGGTCAGCCTGATGCCCAGCGAGCGACGGCATCTGGAGCTGGATGCGCTGCTCTCCTCGCTCTCCGACCCGGTGATGTCCATCGATATGGAAGGGCATATCGTGGCCGCCAACCGGGCTGCCGGACAATTGCTTGGCGTGCGCGTCGACGAGGTGCCCGGGTTGTCACTGGATCGTCATCTCCCGGAGCTGGACCTGCCGGCCCTGATCCGACGCAACAATGCCAGGGTCAATGGCTTGCGTATCAAGCTGCGTGACACCACCTTCCTTGCCGATATCGCGCCGCTACACCGGGAGCACCAGGATGACGTGGCCTCATTGGCCGGTGCCGTGGTGACCCTGCACCGAGCCGACCGCATCGGGGAGCGTATCTATCAGGTGCAGCGTCAGGAGCACCGCGGCTTCGAGGCGATCTTTCAGGCAAGCCCACGACTGCAGACGGTGATTCGCGAGGCCCGGCGGATGGCGCCGCTGGATGCCCCCTTGCTGATCCAGGGTGAGACCGGCACCGGCAAGGAACTGCTGGCCCGGGCCTGCCACCTGGCCAGTGCGCGGGGAAAGGCTCCCTTCATGGCCCTCAACTGCGCCGGCCTGCCCGAGTCGATGGCAGAGACCGAGCTGTTTGGCTATGCCCCCGGTGCCTTCGAGGGCGCGCGAGCCGAAGGCAAGCTGGGCCTGCTGGAGCTGACGGCCGACGGCACCATCTTCCTCGATGAGGTGGGCGAGATGAGCCCGCGGCTGCAGGTCAAGCTGCTGCGTTTCCTGCAGGATGGCGGCTTTCGCCGAGTGGGGAGCGACGAGGAGACCTGGCTCGACGTGCGGGTCATCTGTGCCACACAGCAGGATCTTCCCGCACTCTGTGCCGAGGGGCTGTTTCGACATGATCTCTACCATCGCCTCAATGTGCTGTCGCTGCAGGTGCCTCCGCTGCGTGAGTGCCGGGATGGCATCGAGGCGTTGGCAATGCACTTCATCGACCGAGCCGCCCGCCAGATCGGCTGCCGCCTGCCGGAGCTCTCGGCGCCGGCCCTGGCGAGGCTCGTCGCCTACCATTGGCCCGGCAATGTCCGCCAGCTCGAGAACGTGCTCTTCCAGGCGGTGTCGCTGTGCGAAGGCGAGACTATCGAACCTGCTCACCTGCGCCTGCCTGACGTCGGGGGGGCGGCAGGTCTTGCGGGTATCGAGCTGGAGGGGTCCCTCGCCGGCATCCTCGGCAAGGTGGAGCGCCGGGTGCTTGAGGAGCTTTATCCCCAGCATCCGTCCAGCCGCCAGCTGGCCAAGCGACTCGGGGTTTCCCATACCACTATCGCCAACAAGCTCAGACGTCACGGAATCGGCGGGGAGGGGTGATGCGCCGTCCTACCGGAAGCTCTCTGCCGCCTGAAGGGCTGCCTTTGTGGCTCAAGCGGATTTTCAGCCTCTGGGTGATGACCTGGGCGTTATCCTATTGGGTTCTGATCGGCCCCCAGAACTTCTTCTGGCTGTGCAACCTGGCCAATTTCCTGATCCTGGCGGGGCTCTGGAGCGAGAGCCGGCGGCTGATCTCCATGCAGTGGCTGGCCGTGGCCCTGGTGGGCACCTTATGGGCGGTGGATGTGGGCACCGCCTGGATGACCGGCTGGCACCCCATCGGCGGCACAGAATACATGTTCGATCCCCAACATCCCTTGCTGACTCGGATCTTGTCGCTCTACCACCTGTTCCTGCCGCTGGTGGCGGGCTTCGCGACCTGGCGGATCGGCTATGACCGCCGTGCCCTACTCTGGCAGTGCGTGCTCACCTGGGTAGTGATTCCCGCCAGTTACCTCTTCACCGAGGCCGAGCGCAACATCAACTGGGTGCATGGGCCCTTCGGGCAGCCTCAGGACACTCTCCCGGCCCTGGTGTATCTGATCGGCTTGATGCTGCTATGGCCGCTGGTGGTCTACCTGCCGGTCCACCTTCTGACACTCGCCCTGTCGCGCTGGCGCCACCAGGGATGAACCGGCTTTCGATCCCCCTGCAGGGTTCATTGACCAAGCCGCTCGGCGACCTTGCCGCGCACCTCGCCGTAGGGGTAACCCTCCAGAGCGGCAAAGCCGGCCAACTGGCGAGCCTTCAAGGGGGTGAACAGCGGCGTGGTGATCCCGCACAGGAAGCGCGTCACCATGTCCGGCGTGGCCGGGTGGCCCTCGCCGGCCTCGCTCAGCCGTTGCAGGAAGGGGCCACACAGGGTGTCGATATCCTGGGTCGCCAAGGGCGTTGCCGGTTCGGCGGGTGGCAGGTGCGCCACCTGGCCTCGGCAGGCGGAACAGTGGCCACAATGCTCGGGGGCTCGAGCATCGCCGAACCACTCGGCCAGCCGCCGGCTGAGACAGCGGTCGCTTTCGAACAGCGAGAGCATGGCATGCAGGCGTTTGATCTCGGCTCGTTCCTTGTCGCGAAAGTAGGCGAAGAGTTCGTCGGTCAGCGATTCGGGTTCTATCTCGGCCGAGAGAACCTCATAGACTTCGGTCATCTGCTTGCTCTCCAGTACCATCCAGCCTTTCTCTACGAAGTACTCCAGAGCGGTGATCACTCGGCTACGACTTGTGTCGAGACCCCGCTCGCCACCCAGGGCCTCCAGGGCGGCGAAGTCCAGGCTGTACCAGGTCCGGGCACGGGAGGAAGCGTCCAGGATCGCCTGAACGAAGGCACGCCGTTCTCCCTGGAAGCGGTCGATCAGGACCTCGGGGTCAGCCTCCAACCTGAAGCGGTAGTCGGCGAAGTAGCTGTAGCGGGGGGCAATGAGGCGACGCAACTCGAGCTGTACGAGCAATGTCTTGAGCGGCAGTGGGCGGATGTTGCTGTGCCGCGACAGGGTATTGAGCATCAGCTCCCACTGGCTTCCGGCGGCGCGCAGGTCGTCGATCACCCGGCGAATGCCATGATGCTCAGGGGTATCGCCGTAGACGAAGTTCTCGAGTACCTCGAGATGATCGCGCCCGGCCAGCATCAGGCAGTGGGAGGGCAAGCCGTCGCGGCCGGCCCGACCGATCTCCTGGCTGTAGTTTTCGATGGACTTGGGTAGATCGAAGTGCACCACGTTACGGATGTTGGCCTTGTCGATGCCCATGCCGAAGGCAATGGTGGCGACGATGCAGGGCGTGCGGCCGGCCATGAAGTCACGCTGGATCGCTTCGCGACGCTCGCCGTCGAGACCGGCGTGGTAGGCGATGGCCGGCAGGCCCGCCTTTGCCATATAGACGGCCAACCGTTCCGCCGTCTGTTGCAGGGTGACATAGACGATGGTCGGCTGGGCTGTCTCACTCTCGAAGCGGGGACGTAGCCACTCGACCAGCCGGCGGGGTCGCTCGGCGGCGGGCACGGGTGTCACCTGAAGGTCGAGATTGGGGCGGTAGAAGCCGGTGCCGGTGACGTCGTCCGCGTCGATATCGAAGCGCATGCGCATATCGTCGATGACTCGCGGGGTGGCCGTGGCGGTGAGCAACAGTACCTGCGGGATGGCGAAGTGGCGGCGGTAGTCCGGCAATTTGAGGTAGTCCGGGCGAAAGTTGTGGCCCCATTCCGAGATGCAGTGGGCCTCGTCCACCACCATCAACGAGATCGGCACTCGCTGGATGAAGGCGCGGAACCGCTCGTTCTTGAGGCGTTCCACCGAGACCATCAGGATACGAATATCGCCACGCTTGACGCCCTCCATGACTGCCGCCGCTTGTTCACGGCTTTGACCCGAGTCGAGGCTGGCGGCGGGGATGCCGTGACGGCTAAGGAAGGCCAGTTGATCCTGCATCAGCGCCAGCAGCGGTGAGATCACCAGGGTCAGGTGAGGGAGGTGCAGGGCCGGCAGCTGGTAGCAAAGCGACTTGCCGGAGCCGGTGGGAAAGATCGCCGCGGCGGAGCGACCGGCCACGATGGCCTCGATGACCGGGCGCTGCCCTGGGCGAAAGTCGTCATAGCCGAAGACCTCTTGGAGCGTCTGCTGGATCATGGGCACCGCCTGCTGTGTCGTCGGAGGGTTACTGGGAATCTGTCCAGTATAATGTGCTGGTACGCCCTCGTCCGCGCCAATGGCGCCCGCTATCACTACACTTTCATTGATTGCGTCACCACTACATGCCGGGGCAGGGAGGGCACCATGTCCATCACCGAGCGTCATCTTGAACTCGAGACGTGCGGCGTCACGCTCGAAGGCGACCTACTACAGCCCGAGCAACCGTCGGGTATCGTGGTGTTCGCCCACGGCAGCGGCAGCAGCCGTTTCAGCGTGCGCAACCGCCGGGTGGCGCGCCACCTGGCCGAGCAAGGGCTGGCGACCCTGCTGTTCGACCTGCTGACGCCGGAGGAGAGCCTGATCGACGAACGCACCCGTGCGCTGCGTTTCGATATTCCCCTGATCGGCGCACGCATGAGCGGGGCCGTGGCTTGGGTGGCCGAGACGTCCCAGACCCGGGAATGGGAGATCGGCCTGTTCGGGGCCAGCACGGGGGCGGCGGCGGCACTGATCGCCGCCGCCGAGCAGCCGGCGCTGGTGCATGCCGTGGTCTCGCGGGGTGGGCGCCCCGACCTCGCCGGGGAGGCCCTGCCGCGGGTGAAGGCGCCGACCCTGATGCTGGTCGGCGGCTGGGATACCCAGGTGATCGAACTGAACGAACAGGCCATGGCGCGCATGGCCTGCCCTCGCGAGCTGCTGATCGTGCCGGGCGCCACCCATCTCTTCGAAGAGCCCGGCACTCTGGAGAAGGTTGAGGCCCATGCCGCGCGTTGGTTCCTCGACCATCTCGGTCACTTCTAGTCGCTTGTTATTACTTGGTAGGGCGAGATTTTGGCCCGAGGGGTTACCGCGGGGCGTCGTAGCGCCCAGGGCGTCCACGGGAGAACACGACCTGCCACAGCTGCAGATGGCGAGCGCGGAAGGCGCCGGCACAGATCGCCAGATAGTAGCGGAACATCCGGCGGGTGCGCTCGTTGTAGCGATGGGCGATCTCGTGCCAGTGGGCGTCGAAATTCGTCTGCCAGGCCATCAGCGTCTTGTCGTAGTCTGGCCCAAAATTCTGCCAATCCTCCATCAGCAGCTGACCCTCGCTGTTCCGTGCGATGTCCTTGGCCGAGGGAAGGACGCCATTCGGGAAGATGTAGCGGTTGATCCAGGGGTCCGCCGTGATCTCGGATCGGTTGGAGCCTATGGTATGAAGCACGAAGAGGCCATCGGTCGGCATCAGGCGCCGTACCGTCTCGAAGTAGGTGGCGTAGTTGCGGTGTCCCACGTGCTCGAACATGCCGATGGAGACGATGCGGTCATAGTGCCCGTCCAGGTCGCGGTAGTCCTGCAGCAGGATCTCCACCGGCAGCCCCGCGCATCGCTCCTTGGCCAGGGCGGCCTGTTCGCGGGAGATGGTGATGCCGGTCACCTCGACATTGTGGTGGCGGGCGGCATGTTCGGCGAAGCTGCCCCAGCCACAGCCGATATCCAGCACTTTCATGCCTGGCTGGAGTTTCAGCTTGCGGCAGGCCAACTCCAGCTTGGCCTGCTGGGCCTGGTGCAGGTCCTCGGCCGATTTCCAGTAGCCACAGGAGTAGCACATGGTGGGATCGAGCATACGTTCGAAGAGGTCGTTGCCCAGGTCATAGTGGGCTTCTCCCACCATGTAGGCGCGAGCCTTGCTCTGCAGGTTGAGGAAGCCGGCCTGCAAGCGGTACTTGAGGCGTTCCGTGGTCGAGCGGGCGTGCTCGCTGAGCCCGTTCATCAGCAGCCGGTAGGCCAGCTCGTCGATGCTGTCACACTCCCACCAGCCGTCCATATAGGACTCGCCAAGTCCTAAGGTCCCCTGACGCAGTACCCGCGAAAAGAAATCGGGATGCAAGACCCGGATATCCTGGGGCGCCTCCCCGTTGAGTGTGACACCCGACCCCTCGAGTAGCTGCTCGAAGACCCGGCGGGCCCGGGTATCGGGTAGGGCAATCGGGCCGATACGTGGTTCGCTGGTCATGGGGTCCTCCGTGGCCGGTGATGGATGTCAGGCTGGCGAATGCATTGGGCGCATGACTATTGCCGTGTGATTTTCGTAATTCAGCATAGACCAGTATGCATATGTCGTGTATTTCAACGGGTTCACGAACCAAGAGGGAAAGAGCCATGAACGTGATCATCGATCTCTGTGTGGTGCCACTGGGCGTAGGGGTGTCGGTCTCGCCGCATATCGCGGCCTGCCAGAGGGTTATTCAGGCCTCTGGACTCGAGCATCGCATGCACGCCTATGGCACCAACATCGAGGGGCCCTGGGACGAGGTGATGGCGGTGGTCAAGCGCTGTCACGAGGTCGTGCACGAGATGGGAGCGCCGCGCATCACCACGACGCTCAAGCTCGGCACACGCACCGACCGCGACCAGCGAATGGATGACAAGGTGGCGAGTGTCGAGAACTTGCTGGACGAGCAGTAACACCGGCGAATGTCGTGCTGCGTCACTCTGTTCGTAAATATATCGTTACAGCTTGTCAGAGATTTGCGCCATGCCGAGGCTGGGATAGATGGGGTTGCAGTGCGTGTAAGGAATTCATTACGAAAAAGCGAGTGTGGCCCCTGTTGCAGGAGTGCCGAGGGCATCTTTTACACATTCCGGCGAGAGGGACGAGGCACTAGGCTGAGCGTTATCGAGAGCCCGTCGGCGAAGAACATCATCGGTGACGGGTCGATGACCGATCCAATGCGAATTCACAACAATAGTCCCCAGGAGAGAGCAGCCATGACCGCAACCACCGAGCATCAGACCGTACAGCCCGTCACGCACGACAATCCCATCGGCACCGACGGCTTCGAGTTCGTCGAATACACTGCACCGACTGCCGAAGGTATCGAGGAATTGCGTGCACTCTTCCACCGCATGGGCTTCACCGAAACCCGCAAGCACCGCTCCAAGCAGGTATTCCTCTTTCAGCAGGAAAACGTCAACTTCGTGCTCAATGCCGAGCCGGGCAGCCACGCGGCAACCTTCGCCGACGTGCATGGCCCCAGTGCCTGTGCCATGGCCTGGAAGGTGAAAGATGCCCGCCAGGCATTCGATTATGCCGTGGCCAACGGTGCCGAGCCGATGGAGAATCCGGTCGGTCCCGGTGAAGTGGGGATTCCCGCGGTGAAGGGTATCGGTGGTTCGCTGCTGTATTTCGTCGACAACAAGGTCGACAGCGAAGGGCGTACTATTTATGACATCGACTTCGAGGCGATTCCGGGGCGTACACCACAGGACAACAGCGTGGGCCTGCAGGTCCTCGACCACCTGACCCACAACGTCGACCGTGGCCAGATGGATCCCTGGGCCGACTTCTACTCGCGCATCGCCAATTTCCGCGAGAATCGCTATTTCGACATCAAGGGCAAGAAGACCGGGCTGCACTCCCGTGCCATGACCGCCCCCTGCGGCAAGATGCATATCCCGATCAACGAGTCTGCCGATGACACTTCGCAGATTGCCGAATTCCTGCGCGAGTACAACGGCGAGGGCATTCAGCACCTGGCCATGGCCACCGACGATATCTATACCACGGTGCGTGAATTGCGGGCCAAGGGCGTTACCTTTCTCTCCACGCCGGATACCTATTACGAGAAGATTGACCAACGCGTGCCCAACCATCAGGAGAACGTCGAAGATCTGCGTGAGCTGAGCCTGCTGATCGATGGTGGTCCCAATGAGGGTGTGCTACTGCAGATCTTCACGGAGACGGTGATCGGGCCGATCTTCTTCGAGATTATCCAGCGCAAGGGCAACGACGGCTTCGGCGAGGGCAATTTCAAGGCCTTGTTCGAGTCCATCGAGGAAGACCAGATCCGTCGCGGCGTCCTCAAGGACGATTGATCCTCTTCTGATCTTCTGGTCAGCCGGCAGGTATTAACGGTCAATCCCAGTGAGATCGATCGCCTGCCTGCCAATTCACGATAAGATCCGTCACGATAACGCTCCTGTAGCGACTCTTCGTCGTGACGGAACAACAATGTTCATGACCCCTGGTGTGATATGACAACGAACGATCAATCCCGTACTCAGTGGCGCGGCCGTTGGGGCTTTCTGCTGGCGGCGACCGGTTCCGCGGTGGGCCTAGGCAACATCTGGAAATTTCCCTATATCACCGGCGAGTACGGTGGCGGCGCCTTCGTGCTGGTCTATCTGGCCTGCATCCTGGCCGTGGGTGTGCCGGTGATGATGACCGAGATCGCGCTGGGGCGCCGTGGTCGCGGCAGCCCCATCGATGCCATCCGTCGAGTGACCAGCGAGTCTGGCCGTGGTTCGGCCTGGTCTCTGCTCGGCTGGATGGCCATGCTTTGCGGCTTCATGATCCTGTCCTTCTATGTCGTGGTGGCCGGCTGGTCCTTCTCCTATCTCTGGAAGATGCTCAGCGGTGGTCTGGCAGGTTCCAGCGTCGATGACATGGCGGCGATTTTTGTGGCCAACAACGAGAACCCCTTGAATCTGGGTTTGTGGAGTACTCTGGTCACGGTCGTTACCATGGTGATCGTCGGCAAGGGCGTGCAGGCCGGTATCGAGAAGAGCGTCAACTGGATGATGCCGGGCCTGGTGATCATGTTGCTGGTGCTCATCGGCTTTGGCATCTTCTCCGGCGGTTTCGGCGACGCGGTACGCTTTCTGTTCTCCTTCGATGCCGGCAGCCTCTCCAGCGAAGGCATGCTGACCGCCCTGGGCCATGCCTTCTTCACCCTTTCGCTGGCCTCCGGTGCGATTCTCACCTATGGCAGCTACCTTCCCAAGCAGACGTCGATCGCCCGTACCACCTTGTCCGTGGCACTGGCCGATACGGTGGTCGCACTGATGGCGGGCCTGGCGATTTTCCCGGTGATCTTCGCCAACGGCATGAGCCCGGACAGCGGACCGGGGCTGATCTTCATGAGCCTGCCGCTGGCCTTCCAGGCGATGCCGCTGGGTACCCTGTTTGGCGTCCTGTTCTTCGTTATGCTCTCTATGGCGGCACTGACCTCCTCGATCTCCATGGTAGAGGCCACCATCTCCTGGCTGAGTGACAACAAGGGCATCTCGCGGCGTACGGCCTCCTGGGGCACCGGCATCGTGTTGTGGCTGGTCAGCACCCTGGCGATGCTGTCATTCAATCTGGGTGCCGACTGGACCCTGGCCGGCAAGACTTTCTTCGACTGGCTGGACTACCTGACCTCGCGCTGGATGATGCCGGTGGGCGGATTGGGCATGGTGCTGCTGGCTGGTTTCGTGCTGAAGCACGAGACCTTCCGGGAGGAACTCGGTCTCTCGCCGGCCTGGCATGCGCTCTGGCTGTTCATGGTCCGTTACGTCAGCCCGCTGGGTATCCTGATGATCTTCGTCGATGCACTGGGTATCACTCAGGTGGTGTTCGCGCAGCACTGGCCCTGGCTGCTGGCGGTGCTGGTGATCATCACCTTGATCGGTGAGCTGATTAGCCCTCGGCTGCGCCGGGTGCTCTCACACTGAGGGTGTAGCAAGCGCCAGAAGATGCTTCGTCGCCCCCGCTCTGCGGGGGCGACGTCGTTTATGACGCGTGGTTTTGGTGACACCTTGCTACAAGGCTTGTGCCACTCCACCGTTACCGGCATCTAGCTGACGCACACGATCATGCCCAATCGGGGCGTTTACATCACCGAGCACCTGCGCAATGGCAACGGTAACAGCGACCTGGACCGGCCAGATGCTGGTAAATGCGGTTGGGCAGTCTGGCCTCGATCGAGCAGGGCACCCCGGCACGGCAACGATCGTATATCGGAACTCTAAAAGTGTTGCCGCCTAGAGGCGAAGTGGTTACTATCCGCTCGCCAACGTTGAATATCGTTGGAAGTGTCGTATCATTGTAGTAATGGCTGGCCTAATTTTATCACGGTCTGGTCACTCGTTAGGGTTAGCTACGGGGCAAGCAATTTGCGCCGTCAATAACCGATCATGGCGCCTGATCGCTGGATGCGAAGTCGGCGCATTACGGTAAGTCATGAGGTGACATTATGGGGATTCGATCCCGCTTGATTCTGAACTGCTGCGTGGCAGCTCTTCTCACGACCGGCTTTGCCGGCAAGGGGCTGGCCCACGGGAAGTCGTCAGAGACCCAGCAGGGTGTCGCGTCCTACTACAGCGACCGCTTCCAGGGCCGGACCACGGCAAGTGGCGAGCCCTTCGACCAGCAGGCCCTCACGGCCGCCCATCCCACTCTGCCTTTCGGGACCAAGGTCGTGGTGACTCGCGAGGATAACGGCCGCGAGGTCGAGGTGCTGATCAATGATCGGGGCCCTTATGCCAAGGGGCGTATCATCGATCTCTCGAAGCGTGCTGCCAAGGCGCTAGGCATGCTGCAACGCGGTACCGTCCCGGTTGAAATTTCCTTCGTGCAGTAAGCGTTTCTGGTGCCACTGGCAGTCTCGAGGTGTTCACTCGACTTCGAGAACAAGCTCAGAAAGCGATTGGATGGCGTTAGGTCCATCGTGAATCAAGCTTATCTCCTACAAGCAAGTGGCGCTCCTGGCGGTTGGAGCGCCATCAGCGGGTAAATTCCCGCTGCCAGCGGGTCAATAGTGCCTCACGCTTGAGATCGTCCAGGGTAGCCAGCAGGCTGGGTCCCAGGATGATCGGTCTCAGTGCCTCGCCTCTTTCCTGACGCAGCGTCGTCGCCGTGCCCGGTCCATTCAGCGCTGGGTGGATAGCACCCAAGGTGGTTTCGCGGGCGAGCACCCTCTGCCTTCTCTCACTAATGATCTTCGTCAAGCTGCTCTCGGTGCCGCCGATGTACCTGCTGCCGATCGTCACAATGATTGCCTTCGTAGGGATCTATTCGATCAGCAACACCACCTTCGATCTGTACTTCATGGTGGCCTTCGGCGTAGGGGGCTATGTGCTGCGAAAACTGGAGATCCCCCTGGTGCCGGTGATTCTCGGGTTGTTGCTGGGGCCGGAGATGGAGAAGAACCTGCGTCATGCCATGGACATCTCCGACGGTGACTGGACCATCCTGTGGGACAGCGGTCTGGCCATCGGCCTCTGGGCGTTCGCCGGACTGGGGCTGATTCTGCCTTATATCGTCGGCCCGATCCTGCGCCGTCGGATGCAGAGCACCGTTGGTACGGGGGGGCCCGAGAGCGACTGAGCCTTGCGGCCATTTCGGCAAAGCGGGGGCGCCGGTGGAGCCGGCGCCCCGCTTTGTGTATGGGCTGTCCTGCTTCACGACGGTGCGCTGTATCAGAGGCGGAGACCATTCTGGGGCAGAGCATCGAGCTTCTTGCACCAGGATATTGCCTTCCGGTGGATTCGCTCTCTCGGAGGTCATGATCTAATTGTCTGAATAAAAGAATAAAAGACTGAAATCGCTGCGATATGGCACATCCCTTGCGATAACAGCGAGAGGCATCTTGCGATGTTCTCCCCCGCTGGATTCATCGACAACGACATCGATCGCAAGGAGATCCCATGCTCCCGTCAAACGTTTATCGTACTCCCCGTTGGCTGGCCGTCCCGCTGTTGAGCGCGGCCTTTGCCACGCCTGTCCTGGCCCAGGAAGACCCCATCAAGGTGGGCATCCTGCATTCCCTCTCCGGCACCATGGCGATCAGCGAGACGGTACTGAAAGACACCGTCGAGATGCTGATCGAACAGCAGAACGCCGAGGGTGGTCTGCTCGGCCGTCAATTGGAAGCGGTGGTGGTGGATCCGGCCTCCGACTGGCCGCTGTTCGCGGAGAAGGCCCGCGAGCTGCTGGCCCAGGAAGAGGTCGATGTCATCTTCGGCAACTGGACCTCGGTATCGCGCAAGTCGGTACTGCCGGTGGTCGAAGAGCTCAACGGCCTGCTCTTCTACCCGGTGCAGTACGAGGGCGAAGAGTCCTCCGAGAACGTCTTCTATACCGGGGCGGCACCCAACCAGCAGGCAATTCCCGCCGTCAACTACCTGATGAACAACGTCGGTGTGGAGCGTTGGGTACTGGCCGGCACGGATTATGTGTATCCGCGTACCACCAACAAGATCCTCGATGCCTATCTCAAGTCACATGGCGTGACCGACGAAGACATCATGATCAACTACACCCCCTTCGGTCATTCGGACTGGCAGAACATCGTCTCCGAGATCAAGGCCTTTGGCAGCCAGGGCAAGAAGACAGCGGTGGTCTCGACGATCAACGGCGATGCCAATGTGCCCTTCTATCGGGAACTGGGTAACCAGGGCATCAACGCCGCCGATATTCCGGTCGTCGCCTTCTCGGTGGGTGAGCAGGAGCTGACCGGCATCGATACCGCGCCGCTGGTCGGCCATCTGGCGGCCTGGAACTACTTCATGAGTGTCGATACCGATGTCAATTACGACTTCATCGATGCCTGGATCGAGTACACCGGCGACGATATGGCGGTGACCAACGATCCCATGGAGGCCCACTACATCGGTTTCAACATGTGGGCTGAGGCGGTGCGCAAGGCCGGTACCACCGAGGTTGACGCGGTCAAGGATGCCATCATCGGGGTGGCCGTGCCCAACCTGACCGGCGGCTATGCGGCGATGATGCCCAACCACCACATCACCAAGCCGGTGTTGATCGGCGAGATCCAGGACAACGGCCAGTTTTCCATCGTCTGGCAGACACCTTCCACCGTGGCCGGCGATGCCTGGTCCGACTACCTGGAGGGTTCCAAGGATCTGATCAGCGACTGGCGCAAGCCGATGGAATGCGGCAACTACAACGTGGTCCAGGGCAGCTGCGGTGGCAGCGAGGCCGAGGCCCAGTAATATCCCGGGCCGGCCGCAAGGCCGGCCCTTCCTGACACGCCACTCAACAGTTAACGGTTAATTCACAGGACTCTTTCACAGGACTCTCCCATGAGGATGATCCGCTCATTGCTGCCTGGTTGGTGGCTCCTCTGTGTGCTGATGTTGTCGATCGGGCTGGTCTCGACGGCCCAGGCTCAGCAGGACTCCGACCCGGGTCAGGAACTACTGGAGGCCCTGGACGTTGCGTCCTATGACGCCAAGAGCGAGGCCATCGAGGCCATCATAGTCAGCGGCGACGAGCGCAGTCGTCGTTGGCTCGAGGAACTATTAGGCGGCAAGTTACAGCGCCACAAGGACAGCGGGCGCTTCGTCATCGTGGTCGAGAACCGCGGGCGCAACTGGCCAGTGATCGATGCCCTGAGCTTCGAGGACGCCGGCGAGATGTCGCGCCGCGAGTTGAACGGTATCGGGATCAACAATGCTCTGCGTGGTCAGCTGCAGAGTGCCCTGGCCGTGCTCGATCTCTACACCGACGATGTCGACGACCGGCGCGAGGCGGCCCGCGATCTGCTGGGCAGCGTGGATGCTTCCATGGTCGAACCTCTCCGCGAGGTGATCGCGGGCGAAGACGATGCCGAGGTGCGCCGCCTGCTCGAGCAGGGCCTGGCGATTCACCGCCTTAACCAGGGCGACATCGAGGCCATCGCCGATCTCGAAGGTAGTCTGAACAGTCGTGTACGTGCCGCGCTCAATTCGGCCGCGCGCAGCAATGATCCGCTGGTTGCCGATGCCGCCTCGGTGGCGCTCGCCGATATCGAGCAGAAGATGAAAATCAACCGTGGTCTCGAGACGCTCTATTTCGGCTTGTCGCTGGGTTCGGTGTTGGTGCTGGCGGCCATCGGCCTGGCCATCACCTTCGGCGTGATGGGCGTGATCAACATGGCCCACGGCGAATTGATCATGCTAGGTGCCTACACTACCTGGGCCATGCAGCAGCTGTTGCCCGGCCAGCCTGGCCTGGCACTGGTGTTGTCGATCCCGGCGGGCTTCCTGGTGGCGGCCCTGGCCGGTATTGCCATCGAGCGCAGCGTCATTCAGTTCCTCAAGGGACGTCCCCTGGAGACATTGCTGGCGACCTTCGGCGTCAGCCTGATCCTGCAGCAGCTGGTGCGCACGGTCATCTCCCCACAGAACCGGACCGTGGTCAGCCCCGACTGGATGAGCGGTTCGCTGATGATCAATGAGGGGCTTTCGCTGACCCTGAATCGGCTCTTCGTGCTCGGCTTCGCCCTGGTGGTATTCGCCTGCCTGATGCTGGTGATGCGTCGCACCCGCCTCGGCCTTGAGGTGCGGGCGGTGACTCAGAACCGGTCCATGGCACGCTCCATGGGCATCCGCGCGACTCGGGTGGACATCATGACCTTCGCCCTGGGCTCGGGGGTGGCGGGCCTCGCCGGTGTGGCACTCTCCCAGCTCACCAACGTAGGGCCTAACCTTGGCCAGAACTACATCATCGACTCCTTCATGGTGGTGGTGTTCGGCGGCGTGGGTAACCTCTGGGGCACCCTGGTGGCCGGTCTGTCGCTGGGTGTTATCAATCAGGTGCTCGAGCCCTGGGCCGGGGCGGTCCTTGCCAAGATCATCGTGCTCGTCTTCATCATCCTTTTCATCCAGAAACGCCCCCGCGGACTCTTTCCGCAGAAGGGCCGTGCGGCGGAGGGCTAGACCGCTATGTGGTTAATGCAACCCTTCAACGAAAACGCAACGCGGCTCTTCCTAGGTGTGTTGCTGGCCTGTCTGGCGCTGGTGACGGTGCTCCATCTGGCCGTTCCTGCGGGGCATCCACTGCATGTCTCGGCCTACACCGTGACCCTGCTCGGCAAGTACCTTAGCTATGCCTTGCTGGCTGTAGCGGTTGATCTGGTTTGGGGCTATCTGGGCATCCTCAGTCTGGGTCACGGGGCCTTCTTCGCCCTGGGCGGCTATGCCATGGGCATGTATCTGATGCGCCAGATCGGCGATCGCGGCACCTACGGCGATCCGATCCTGCCCGACTTCATGGTCTTCCTGAACTGGGACAGCCTGCCCTGGTACTGGCTCGGCTTCGACATGCCCTGGTTCGCCTTCCTCATGGTGATGCTGGCCCCGGGCGCCCTGGCGCTGGTGTTCGGTTTCCTGGCATTCCGTTCGCGTGTCACCGGGGTCTATCTCTCGATCATCACCCAGGCCATGACCTTCGCCCTGATGCTGGCCTTCTTCCGCAACGAGATGGGCTTCGGTGGCAACAATGGCCTGACCGACTTCCGCGAACTGCTGGGTTTCGATCTGCGCACCGATGCCACTCGCCTGGGGCTCTTCGTGGCCACCGGCCTGGCGCTGGCGCTCGGCTATGTGCTGTGTCGCGCCATCGTCACCAGCAAGCTCGGCCGGGTCAGCGTCGCCTGTCGCGATGCCGAGGCCAGGACGCGCTTCCTCGGCTATCGCGTCGAACGCTTCCAGCTGTTCGTCTTCGTGGTCTCGGCGATGCTCGCCGGGGTGGCCGGCGCCCTCTATGTGCCCCAGGTGGGCATCATCAATCCCAGCGAGTTCTCGCCGATCTTCTCCATCGAGATCGTGCTCTGGGTCGCCCTGGGCGGACGAGGCACCCTCTACGGGGCGGTGATCGGGGCCTTGCTGGTCAACTACGCCAAGACGGTCTTCACCGGCGCGATGCCGGATGCCTGGCTGTTCGCCCTGGGCGGCATGTTCGTGCTGGTCACGGTCTTCCTGCCCAAGGGTGTCGCCGGCCTCTTGTCCTATCGTCTCAAGCGTAAAGCGCAGCAGTCGGATGATTCCTCGACACCCCAGGAGGCAACGTCATGAGTTTTATCAGCTCCCTGGCCGATCGTGATCGCGTCTTCGATTTCCTGGTGCCCGCCACCTCGCCGGTGGATGTGCGCCACGGCCCGATCCTCTATCTGCAGGACGTGACCGTGACCTTCGATGGCTTCAAGGCCATCGATGATCTCAACCTGACCATCGACGATGGCGAACTGCGTTGCATCATCGGGCCCAACGGCGCCGGCAAGACCACCATGATGGATATCATCACCGGCAAGACACGCCCGGATACCGGTTCGGTGTGGTTCGGCAGCCGCCACAACCTGCTGACCATGAACGAGCCGGAGATCGCCAGCCTGGGTATCGGTCGCAAGTTCCAGAAACCCACCGTCTTCGAGGCGTTGAGCGTCTTCGAGAACCTCGAGCTGGCCATGGCCGCCGACAAGCGCATCCTGCCGACGCTCACGGCACGCATGAGCGGCGAGATCCGCGATCGCATCGAGGAGGTGCTCGATACCATCGGCCTTATCGAATTGCGTGACGGACCCGCGGGCATTCTTTCCCATGGCCAGAAACAGTGGCTGGAGATCGGCATGCTGCTGATGCAACGGCCACGTCTGCTATTGGTGGACGAGCCGGTGGCCGGCATGACCGAGCAGGAGATGGAGCGTACGGCGGAGTTGCTCACCGGCCTTGCCGGCAAGGGCAAGCAGTCGGTGGTGGTGGTAGAACATGACATGGGTTTCGTGCGCTCCATCGCGCGAACCGTGACGGTGCTGCATCAGGGCAGTGTGCTGGCCGAGGGCAGCATGGACCAGGTATCCAACGACCCCAGAGTCATCGAGGTCTACCTGGGCGCCGACCCGGACGAGGAGGCCGCCTGATGCTGAGCATCGACACGCTCAACCAGTCATACGGCCAGAGCCATACCCTCTGGGATCTGGAACTCGAGGTGCCGGAAGGCGAGTGCACCTGCGTAATGGGTCGCAACGGGGTGGGCAAGACCACTTTGATGAAGGCCATTATGGGCGAGGTGGCGGTTTCCTCGGGGAGTATCCGCTATCGCAGCGATATCGAACTCACCCGCCGGCCCATCGAGGATCGCCCGCGGCTGGGCATCGGTTATGTGCCCCAGGGGCGGCAGATCTTTCCGCTGCTGACCGTGGAGGAAAACCTCAGAACGGGGCTCGCCGCCAGGGGAGACGGTGTGAAGCGGATTCCCGAACGCATCCATGAGCTCTTTCCGGTCCTCCAGGAGATGAAGCACCGTCGCGGCGGGGATCTGTCCGGCGGCCAGCAGCAGCAACTGGCCATCGGTCGAGCCCTGGTGATCGAACCGCGGCTGCTGATTCTCGATGAGCCGGGTGAGGGCATCCAGCCCAATATCGTCACCCAGATTGGCGAGGTGATTCGCCGCTTGATTCGCGAGGACGGCCTGACGGTGCTGCTGGTGGAGCAAAAACTGCCTTTCGCCCGCAAGTTCGCCGACCGCTTCGTGATCATGGACCGGGGTTCGCCGGTGGCCGGTGGAAAGATCGACGCCTTGAGCGATTCCCTGATCAAGGAGCACCTGACGGTATGACGGCCTTCGAGACGACGCTACCCGAGCTCTCAGGACATCGTTTCGATGCCCAGCGGCATTGGGCGGCGACCCTTTCGCTGGGTTTCGAGGCGCGTGATGGCGTGACCCGAATGGTCCACTCACGGCATCGAGGTCCGCTTCGCGTCCAGCGGACCTTTCATCCAGAAGGGCCGGAGGGTGCCTGTCATGCCTATCTCCTGCACCCCCCCGGCGGTCTGGTCAGCGGCGATGCCTTGTCTATCTCGGCCCGTGTCAAGGCTGGCGCCCATGCCCTGCTGACCACGCCGGCGGCCAACAAGCTCTACAAGGCGGATAGTCACGGGGTGGCTTGGCAACAGCAGACCGAGCTGCAGGTTGCCGATGGCGGTGTGCTCGAGTGGTTGCCCCAGGAAACGATCGCCTTCGATGGCTCGAGAGGGGGGCAGGGTACTCACATTCAGCTCGCTGGCAGGGCGCGTTGCCTGGGCTGGGAGGTGATGGCGCTGGGACGACCCGCCAGCTCGCTGCCCTATGCCAGCGGCCGCATCGAGCAGCGCTTCCGCCTGACCCTCGACGGCCGGCCGCTGTGGCTGGAACGCCAGGCACTCGACCCGGCGCATCCCCGCTTCCAAGGTCGCTGGGGGCAGGGCGGTGCAACCGTCCAGGCCACCCTCTGGGCTGTGGGCTTCGAGGATGAGCCGGCCGCCATCGAGGCGCTGCGCGATACCCTTACCGCCAGTACCCGCTGGGCAGTAACGCATCGCCATGGCGTCCTGCTGCTGCGTTACCTCGGGGATTCCCGCAACGAGGCCTGGGATCTCTGCGAGGCGGCCTGGCGAGTGTTGAGGCCCTGGCTGATCGGCCTGCCGGGCCATACGCCGCGCATCTGGCTCAGACCTGAATCCAATGCGCAGCATGCCAGTATCGCTGTGAAGCACTCCTCCTGGCGAGGCAGACTCGCCGTGCCACCTGGAACTGAGACCCCAAGCAGACGAAAGACAAGCTGCTGCTCTTCTCCGTGCGGCGCTAGCTGGCCGAGCGCCAGCTGCGCGCCGCGTGGCCTCAAGCTCGGACTGATCCCGAGGCAGTGGCCCTGATCAGCTTCGAGATCCTCGAGGGAGCCCGCGATGGGCGATCCGTGGCCGACCTGATGAGCTATGGCCGCGAGATCCTGACCCGCGACGACGTCATGGAGGGCGTGGCCGAGATGGTCGAGGACGTCCAGGTCGAGGCGACCTTCCCGGACGGCACGAAACTCGTCACCGTCCACGACCCGATTGTCGAACTCGGTTCATGCCAGCGTAACTGTCGTCAGGCGAGTGACTGATCGCCAATGATTCCCGGTGAATACAAACTCAAGGATGGTGATATCGAACTCTGCGCGGGGCGCGAGCGGATCACCATTGAGGTCGCCAATACCGGCGATCGGCCGATCCAGGTCGGTTCTCACTACCACTTCGCCGAGACCAACCCGGCGCTGACCTTCGATCGCGACAAGGCTCGTGGCCATCGTCTTGACGTGGCCGCCGGCACGGCGATCCGCTTCGAGCCCGGTCAGTCGCGGGAGGTGACGCTGATTCCCTATGCCGGTAGGCGACACATCTATGGTTTCCATGGCGAGGTGATGGGCAGCCTGGAGGAGGCATCGCAATGAAGATTTCACGACAAGCCTATGCCGATATGTATGGCCCTACGGTGGGCGACCGGGTGCGTCTTGGCGACACCGAACTGTGGATCGAGGTCGAGAAGGATTACACCCACTACGGCGACGAGGTGAAATTCGGCGGCGGCAAGGTGATCCGCGATGGCATGGGTCAGAGCCAGCGTGTCGATGCCGCCGTCATGGATACCGTGATCACCAATGCCCTGATCCTCGACTGGTGGGGCATCGTAAAGGCCGACGTGGGCATCAAGGACGGGCGCATCGCCGCCATCGGCAAGGCGGGCAACCCGGATACCCAGCCGGATGTGGAGATCGTCATCGGCCCGGGGACCGAGATCATCGCCGGCGAAGGCAAGATCCTCACCGCAGGCGCTTTGGATGTGCACATTCACTTCGTCTGTCCTCAGCTGGTAGAAGAGGCGTTGATGAGTGGCATCACCACTATGCTGGGTGGTGGAACCGGGCCGGCCACCGGCACCAATGCAACTACCTGTACACCCGGTGAGTGGCATATCGGCAAGATGCTCCAGGCCGTGGACGACATGCCCATGAACATGGGCTTTTACGGCAAGGGCAATTCGAGTCTTCCGGATGCCGGGCGGCTCCAGATCGAGGCCGGCGCCATCGGCCTCAAGCTCCACGAGGATTGGGGAACCACGCCGGCGGCCATCGATACCTGCCTGTCGGTGGCCGACGAGTACGACGTCCAGGTAGCGATCCATACCGATACGCTCAACGAATCGGGCTTCGTCGAGGATACGCTCGCCGCCTTCAAGGAGCGCGGCATCCATACCTATCACACCGAGGGCGCCGGGGGCGGCCACGCACCGGATATCATGGTGGCTTGCTCCAAGCCTTATGTGCTGCCGTCCTCGACCAATCCGACGCGACCTTATACCGTTAACACCATCGACGAACACCTCGACATGTTGATGGTGTGCCACCACCTCGATCCCAAGATTCCCGAGGACGTGGCCTTCGCCGATTCGCGCATTCGCCGCGAGACCATCGCCGCCGAGGATATCCTCCACGACATGGGGGTGATCTCGATGATCGCCTCGGATTCCCAGGCCATGGGCCGGGTCGGCGAGTCGATCTGCAGGACCTGGCAGACGGCACACAAGATGAAGGTCCAGCGTGGCCTGCTGCCCGAGGACGAGGCCTTGGGCGCCGATAACTTCCGCGCAAAGCGCTACATCGCCAAGATCTCCATCAACCAGGCCATCACCCACGGCATCGGCCATGAGGTGGGCTCGGTGGAAGTCGGCAAGATGGCCGATCTGGTGCTCTGGAAGCCCGCCTTCTTCGGCACCAAGCCGGCGATGATCATCAAGGGCGGCATGATCGCCGCCGCACCCATGGGCGATCCCAACGCTTCGATCCCTACACCCCAGCCGGTGCACTATCGTTATATGTTCGGCGCCCTGGGTCGGGCGGCGAGCCAGACCCGTTTGACCTTCGTCAGCCAGGCGGCGCTGGATGCGGGGATCAAGGAGAAGCTGGGACTTCACAGCGAACTCTCCGCCTGCCGCAACGTGCGCGGCGTGCGCAAGGCCGACATGAAGCTCAACGATGCCTGCCCGGAGCTCAAGGTGGACCCACAGACCTACGAGGTGCACTGCGACGGCGAACTGCTCACCTGCGAGCCGGCCACCGAGCTGCCGCTCGCCCAGCGTTACCATCTTTTCTGATGGCAATGGCGAGGAGAGATCTCATGCTTGAGAGCCAGCTTGTCGGTGCGAAACCTCGCGTGGCCGCTGGTGACCCGGACGAAGCGATGCGGTCGATCTTCAGGGATGAAGATCGAGGAAAGCCGGCACAGGGATGTGGCGTCTTTCCGACCGCGGGAGTCCGTCCGGGGCGCCAGGGTTTCGGCCACGTGGCGTTGAGCAACGTCAAGGCTGGCTCGTCTCGGGATACTGGAGGAGCGGTTTTTCAATGTTGAAACTAACTGAACGCTTGGGGCCCATCGAGGCAAGCCAGGCGGATGACACCCTCACTCTACCCTATGAGCTGCGCATTCGCGGCCGGCTCAAGGCCGAGAGCGACAGCGGCCGCGAGCTGGGGCTCTTCCTCGACCGCGGCCCGGTTCTGCGCGACGGCGAGGGGCTACGAGCCGAGACCGGTGAGGTGGTGCGGCTACAGGCCGCTGTCGAGCCCGTGGTCACCGCCCGCGTGGCGGCGGGCTTGCCCCTGGCGCGGCTCGCCTATCACCTGGGCAACCGCCATGTGCAGCTGGCGCTGGGCGAGGATGAGGAGGGGAGCTATGTGCGCTTCCCGCCGGACCACGTGCTCGAGGAACTGGCGACTCTGCTCGGGGCAGCTCTGGTGCATCACGAGGCCCCCTTCGATCCCGAGTCCGGCGCCTATCACCAGCCCGGCCATGGCCATTCCCACGCGCACGATCATGACCACAGTCACGGCCATCATCACCATGAACATTCCCATGCACACTGAACCGGCAAACCTGGGTCAGGGCGACGAGCAGGGCGATGACCTGGCCCTGCTGGGTCTGATGCAGCTGGTCAGCCCGGCGCTGCCCATCGGCGCCTTCGCCTTTTCCCAAGGCCTGGAAAGCGCCTTCGAGCTGGGCTGGGTCTCGGACGAGGCGAGTCTCGGCGACTGGCTGGAAGGCGTGCTGGAAGACGGCCTGACCCGCTGCGAACTGCCCCTCCTGGCGCGTTTGATGACGGCCTGGGACGAGAGCGACAGTGAGTCGATCGCCGACTGGGATGCCTGGCTCGCCGCCTGCCGCGAGACCGCCGAGCTGGCCGCCGAGGATGCCAGGCTGGGTGCCGCGCTGATGCGTCTGCTGGGCAGCCTCGAGCTGTTGCCCGATAGCGCTTCGAGCGAGGCACCGAGCCTGCCTCGAGGCGCCGGCTATGTGACGGTCTTCGCCTGGACGGCTCATGCCCGTGGTGTCACCTGGCGCCAGACACTGCTGGGCTTTGCCTGGGCCTGGCTGGAGAACCAACTGGCCGTCGCCTGCAAGGCACTGCCGTTGGGGCATACCTCCGCCCAGCGGCTGGTGGAACGGCTGCGCCCGGCATTGGTGGCCGCCGTGGATGAGGCCCTGATGCTGGAGGATGACGAACTGGGACCTGTGTTGCCTGGTCTGGCTCTCGCCAGTGCCTTGCACGAGACACAATATTCGCGGCTGTTCAGAAGTTAGGAGAAATGAGATGACCCATTGTCTACGTATCGGCGTCGGCGGCCCGGTGGGCTCCGGCAAGACGGCCCTGCTCAAGCAACTGTGCTTGGCATTGCGAGAGCACTACGACATCGCCGTGGTCACCAACGATATCTACACCCGTGAGGATGCCGACTTCCTGCTCAAGCACGAGGCCCTCCAGGCCGATCGCATCCTCGGCGTGGAGACCGGCGGCTGCCCGCATACCGCCATCCGCGAGGACGCCTCGATGAACCTCGCCGCCATCGATGATCTACAGGCACGCCATCCGGGCCTGGAGCTGGTTCTGGTCGAGTCAGGAGGAGACAACCTCTCGGCCACCTTCAGCCCCGAGCTTTCGGACCTGACGCTTTATGTGATCGATGTCTCCGCCGGTGACAAGATCCCTCGCAAGGGTGGACCCGGCATCACCAAGTCGGACCTGTTGATCATCAACAAGATCGACATCGCCGAGCAGGTGCATGCCTCGCTCGATGTGATGGAACGCGACTCTAAGAAGATGCGCGGTGAGCGTCCCTTCGTTTTCACCAACCTCTACGACGGTGTCGGCCTCGAGGAGATCATCCGTTTCATCCTCGATCGAGGCATGTTATCGGATCGCCGGCCTTCAGAGCAGCGAATCAAGTCTGCCACCGCCTGAGCGCACTCATCATCGCCAACAATACGGAGAATCTCCCCATGAAAGCTCGTTTTTCGTCACTTGCCTGTATCGGACTTCCGGCCGCTGCCTTGTTGCCCACCACGATGGTCCTGGCTCACTCGGGACACGGTGCTCCTTCGGTGCATGCCCATACCGGCAGTCCGTCAATGCTGGTTGCGGTCGGGCTCGTCGCCCTGGGAACGGCCGCCCTGGCGGGCCTGGTTCGCCTGATCACACGTTACCGCCGGTTGCGCCGCCAAAGCTGAACTCTCCCGAATCGAGACAATGTGCATCCGGCTCTGGCCGGGTGCACTGCTTTTTGCAGAGCCGGTCGCTATGCTGGCCGTTGTCGTCGCCTCAATGTTGTGGCGCTCTCGGCATAGGACATCATGGACGATATGCAAAAGCTGGGACGGGAGAAGCGACGAATGTGGACATGGATCATGACGGCGCTGCTGGTGGCCTGTTTCGCGATGGGTGCCTGGCAGCGCTACAAGCCGTTGCCCGACGGCGTTTCCGTTGCCTTTCCGGAGCGCGACGCCCACGAGATTCGCTTTCTCGCCGACGAGACCTGGTATACCCCCTCGGGAGAGCGGCACACCCGCTGTCAGATCTTCGATGAAGTGCTCGCGATGATCGGTCAGGCTCAGCGCCTGGTGGTGCTGGACATGTTCCTCTTCAACGACTTCGCCGGTGCCGCCGATGGCCAGACGTTTCGCCCGCTGTCGGCGGAGGTCAGTGATGCTCTGATCGCTCAGAAGCGGCAATACCCTGAGCTTGAGGCGGTGGTGATCACCGACCCGCTCAATACCCTTTACGGTGGAATAGAGGTCGACCATTTTCAGGCCCTGCGCGATGCCGGCGTTGAAGTGGTGATAACGAACTTGAATCGGCTGCGGGCCTCCAATCCGCTCTGGTCGGGGATCTGGCATCTGGGGCCTCGCTGGCTGGGCAACGATAGCGACGGCGGCTGGCTGCCCAATGCCCTCGGTCCGGGGCGGGTGCCACTGCGCAGCTACCTGGCCTTGCTCAACTTCAATGCCAATCACCGCAAGACTCTGGTGGTGGATCACGGTGATGGCTGGGCAGGCCTGGTCACCTCCGCCAACCCTCATGATGCTAGCAGCTTGCATGGCAATGTGGCGCTGCGTTTCGAGGGAGCGGCGGCGCTGGACCTGCTTGCCTCCGAGCGTTCGGTGGCGGGCTGGTCGGGAGTCAAGCTGGCCGGCCCGGCTCCGCCCGTAAGCGAGGAGACGTCACCAGAACCGGTCCGGCTGCAGGTGCTGACCGAAGGCGCGGTCCGTGATGCCTTGCTGGACGCCATTCAGGCTAGCGCGGAGGGCGACCACCTGGACATCGCCGTCTTCTATCTCGCCCATCGGGAAGTGATCGCCGCCCTGGTGGCGGCCCATACCCGCGGTGTAGCCATCCGCCTATTGCTCGATCCCAATCGGAATGCTTTCGGGCTGGAGAAGGGTGGGATTCCCAACCGCCCCGTGGCGCGCGAACTCCATGAGGCCGGCATCAGGGTGCGTTGGTGTGTCAGCCGTGGCGAGCAGTGCCATAGCAAGCTGCTGCTTCGCCGGCCCGCCGAGCCCGGGGTCGAGGCCGAAATGATTCTCGGCTCCGCCAATTTTACACGGCGCAATCTGGATGACCTGAACCTGGAGACCAGCGTGTGCCTGTCCGGTCCCGCGGATACGCCGGCTCTGCTCGACGCCGCGGCCTTCTTCGAACGTCGCTGGAAAAGTACGCCGCAACGTATCACCAGCGAGCCCTTTGAGGCCCACGACGACACCACAGCCTGGCAACGCCTGCGCTATCGGGCCATGGAGGCGACGGGGCTTTCTACGTTCTGATGGCCTCTGCCATTTTCTGGCTAGTCGACATGCGTCACCGCCTGGTGTCGGGGATCGACGTGCCAGGCTAGACCCAGGCGGGCATTGCGCTCCAGTTCTGCAATGACCTGCGCACCGAGCAGCAATATGATGGCGCCGACCTCCAGGCTCAGCAGCACGACCACTAGGGTGGCCAGGGAGCCGTATACCGCGTTCACCAGTGAGATGTTAGCAAAGTAGAAGACCAGAATCAGGCGTACGCCCTCCCAAAGCAGGGCGGCGATGAAGCCGCCCACCAGAGCGCGACGCAGGGCAATCGTAACTACGGGCAGGACCTTGTAGATGGCGCTGAACAGCAGGAAGACACCGAGGAAGCTGGTCAGGTTGAGCATCGGCTCGGAAAGGCCGGCCAGCGGCAGTTCGCGTTCAAAGATAGCCATCCACAAGGCATTCATCGAGCTGACCAGGGTCACCAGCAGAGTCAGTGCCAGCAGCCCCGCCCCCAGGACCAGCATGAAGGCATAGGGCAGCAGCACCGAAACCCAGGCGCTGCGGCCGTGGGGGTTCGTGTCCGGAGCATGGAAGATGATTGCCAGGGCGTCCTCGAGCATGCGAAAGGCAAAAGAGCTGAACAGCAGCAGAACGGGAAAGCCCAGGATGCCGATCACGTCCCGCGAATCGAGCAGGGTACGTACCGCATCGAGCAAGACCTCGGCGTGAGCGGGCGCCAGATGGCGAGCCTGGATGCTGAGCACCTCGAGCAGGTGAGCTTCGTCGGCCACGCCGGCCAGCAGCACCACCAGCAGGGCGAACATCGGCACGATGGAGAGCAGGATATTGTAGCCTACGCCACCGGCCAGTAGGATGCCGCGGTTGCGCAGGAAGGCACACAGCACGCGCCACAGGAAGAGCATGATGCGTGGCAGCAGGGTGAAGATCATATGTCGTGAGGGAATAGGCGGTAATTTCATCAGAGGCTGCCGTGCGAAAGGACTTGCGCCATCATAGGCGCTTCGAGCGTCATATCGTCAAACTCCCTTTTCCGCGATGCCCTAATCGATGGACTTGAATACACAAGGAGAACGTCATGGATCGGGATTCCCAGCCAGAGCGCAAGACGCAAAGAAGCCAACTCGAGCGCCGTTTCGAGGCCTTCCTCTGGAGTTCTCGTTTGATGGTTCTCCTGGCCGTCGTACCGGCCCTGCTGGGGGCTCTCGTGCTGTTCATCATCGCCAGCCTGGATATTCTCTCGGTACTGGCCGATACCTGGCGCCACTACGCGGTGGGAGGCCCCGACATCCACAAGAGCGTGGTCACCGATATCATCGTCGCTGTGGATATCTATCTGATCGCCCTGGTGCTGATGATTTTCGGCCTGGGGGTCTACAAGCTTTTCGTCTCGCGTATCGAACCGGTCGAGGGACGCAATCCCCAGCACCCCTTTAACGTTAGCTCCCTCGACCAGCTCAAGGACAAGATCGCCCGGGTAGTCATCCTGGCTGTGATCATCGAGTTCTTCCGGGCCGTGGTGGGGATCAGCTTCGACACGCCGCTGGATGCCATCTACCTGGCGCTGTCGGTGCTGGCCCTGGCCCTCGCCCTCTACCTGATGGCGCTGGCGCACAAGCAGGAGTGATGGCGGGCTCGAGCCAAAGTGCCTGCCTTGCCAGGCAAATGGAGAGATTGATAGATATTCCGCTGCCTGGACGTAAGATGGCGTGCCGACGAATATTCCCCTTTCGGCCATTTCCCGCGCGTGTAGCCTGTCCAGTTCTCTCGCGAGGGCGAGGACCGGTTTCCCGGCAGGCACTCTCGATGTACTTCTTATCCTCCCTCATAGAGACACCATGGCAAAATTCGAAGAGATCGGCACAGCGAGCATTCCCGGGCAGGGTGGTGAGCTGAGGTTGCTGCAGCGTAACGACGAGTTTTCGATCCGTATCACCGGCAAGTCCGGTGAGCTGATGAATACCCGCCTGCACGGTTCCGAGGATGCCTTGGCAGAACTTGCCTGTGAGCGAATCGCTGATCGTTCCGGAGCGCGTGTGCTGATCGGCGGACTGGGGATGGGTTTTACGCTTGCCGCGGCGTTGAAGGCGCTCGGCGAGGACGCCGAGGTCGTCGTCGCCGAGCTGGTTCCAGGGGTAGTCGAATGGAATCAGGGTCCGCTCGGTGATGCCGCCGGTCGTCCCCTCGACGACCCCCGAACCCACGTCAGCCTGGGTGACGTCGGCGAGTTGTTGCGCCGCGAGCCCGGCGGCTTCGACGCCATCATGCTCGACGTGGACAATGGCCCTGAGGGGCTTACGCGCCGTGAGAACGACTGGCTGTATTCGCCCCGGGGGCTCGCCGCGGCTCAGCAGGCGCTGCGAACCGAGGGTGTGCTGGCGGTCTGGTCAGCAGGTCAGGACCCGGCATTTACCGAGAGGTTGCGGCGCATCGGTTTGCTCGTCGAGGAGGTCACGGTGCGTGCCCATCGCCCCGGCAAGGGCGCCAAACATCGAATCTGGCTGGCATACTAAGGCTCGTTCACCACTCACCATTCACCCTTTATCTCGATAGGCCCATGCATGCTGGAACTTTCTCGCCAGGTGAGCATTCCCGATCATGAGATCGAGATGCAGGCTGTGCGCTCTCAGGGGGCTGGTGGTCAGAACGTCAACAAGGTTGCCAGCGCCATTCACCTGCGTTTCGATATTCAGGCTTCCAGCCTGCCCGAAGGCTTCAAGGAGAAGCTTCTGGCGCTGGGTGACCAGCGCATTACCCGCGATGGGGTGGTGATCATCAAGGCCCAGAGTCATCGTACTCAGGAGCGTAATCGCGCCGAGGCCCTTGCGCGGCTCAAGGCGTTGATCAAGAGTGTGATGTATGCTCCGAAGAAGCGCGTAGCTACTCGTCCCAGCAAAGGCGCCAAGCAGCGTCGGCTGGACAGTAAGAAGAAGCGCGGTCGGCACAAGGCGTTGCGTGGCAAGGTCGAGACCTGACGTTGACTGAGAGGTCGATGTTCGGGTGGCGACGTCTCACCGGACGTGTATGCTGAAAGTCGTGACGACGAAGGCTGGCCATAGTTGGCCGGTGACATCCAACCACGCAGGGGGATACATCGATGGCGGATACGTCGATGAGTGAGCTGTTCAAGGATAACCGCGTCAAGGGCCTGGCGGCCGTGGCGGTTGTTGCCATCATCTGGGCCCTGGTTGCCCAGTCGAGCGTCAGTTCCAGCAACGAGGCCCGCGATTCGTTGCAGGCGCAATTCGAGAACACGCAGGCTGAACTCGAGAATGTCCAGGCCGAGAATGAGAGTGTCCAGGCCGAGAATGCATCCTTGACCGAGCGCGTCCAGGAATTGCGCAACACGGCCGGCAATGTCGATGAGCTCGCAGAGCAGCGCAGCGAACTCGAGTCGCAACTGCAGTCCGCCGAGGCCGAGCTGCAGCGCGTTCAGGACGAGACTGCCACGGCCCGCACCGAGCTCGAGGAGGCCCAGGCCTCCGTAGAGGCAACTCAGGCTGACTTGGAAGCTCGCCAGAATCAACTCGAAGCCGCCGAGGAGGCCCTCGCGACGACTCAAGAGGAGCGTCAGCAGGCTGCCGAGGCTCGTGACGCGGCTCAAGCTTCGCGACAAGAAGCCGAGGAGGCTCGCCAGGCCGCCGAGGAGGAACGCCAGCAAGCCGAGGCGGCTCGCCAAGAGGCCGAGCAGAAGCGTAGCGAGGCGATCGCTGCCCGCGACGAAGCCCGTGCCGAGCTCGAGGGGCTGCAGGAAGAAATCGCCGCGGCCGAGGAGAACCTGGCCGGGGTCAACGACGAGATCGCCGCCATGCAGGAGGAGCGTGATGCCCTCCAGCAGGAGATCAGCGAACTCGAGGCCAGCCGTAACGAGGCAAGCGAGGCGCTGGAGGCGACTCGGGGGGAACTGGAAGACGCCAGATCAGAACTCGTTAAGGCTCGCGAGACGTTCAAGGACCTCGAACTGGCCATCCAGTTAGGCCGTGACGAAGTTGCCGAGATCGAGTCTCAGATCGAGTCCCGCCAGTCTCAGCTCGAGCGCCTGGAAAGTCAGCTCGAGACCTGGCGCAATGAGCTATCCCGTCTTGAGGGCAGCGTGCAGGCCGATCAGGGTAACAACGCTGCTGGCCAGCAGGAAGCCGATGCCCAGCAAGAGGATAATGGCGGAGCTGCACAGCAGGAAGCCAGTGCTCAGCAAGAAGATAATGGCGGAGCTGCACAGCAGGAAGCCAGTGCTCAGCAAGATGGCAATGGCGCTGCCGGCCAGCAGAAAGCCGATGCCCAGCAAGAGGATGATGGCGGAGCTGCACAGCAGGAGGCCGATGCCCAGCAAGAGGGTAATGGTGCCTTGCAGCAACAGGCCGATGTCCTGGAAGACGGCAATACCGACT
Organism: Halomonas sp.; assembly: GCF_034520545.1. Classification (GTDB taxonomy): domain Bacteria; phylum Pseudomonadota; class Gammaproteobacteria; order Pseudomonadales; family Halomonadaceae; genus Halomonas. The sequence goes on along the minus strand of NZ_JAXHNN010000010.1, from coordinate 451,981 downwards.
GACCCTCACGGGGCGGTCCATCAGCCACGACGGCGAGCCATTGGCTCGCCGTCGTGCGTTGGCAGGCATTGCATGGCAGGGCGACCCGCCGGGTATACTGGTCGTTCATGCCGCTTGCGTGGCAACCCCAACTGCATAAGGAGCGAGACGTGATCGAAGGGGTCAAGCATATCGTCGCCGTGGCATCCGGCAAGGGCGGGGTGGGAAAGTCCACCGTGACCGTCAACCTGGCACTGGCAATGGCTGTTGAAGGCTATCGAGTGGGCATCCTGGATGCCGACATCTATGGTCCCAGCCAGGCCCAGATGCTGGGAGTGGGCGAGGGCGTGCGTCCCCAGTCTGCGGGCGAGAATCTTTTCAAGCCACTCGAGGCTCACGGCATCCAGGCCATGTCCATGGCCTTTCTGGTCGACATCCGCGAGCCCATGGTCTGGCGCGGGCCCATGGTTGCCGGCGCCTTCCAGCAGATGCTCACCCAGACCGTCTGGGACGATCTGGACTATCTGTTCATCGACATGCCGCCGGGCACCGGTGACATCCAGCTGACCCTGGCCCAGAAGGTACCGGTGGATGGCGCGGTGATCGTCACTACGCCCCAGGACATCGCCCTGTTGGATGCGCGCAAGGGCATCGAGATGTTCCGTAAGGTCAATGTGCCGGTGCTTGGGGTCGTGGAGAACATGAGCCTGCACATCTGTTCCAACTGTGGCCACAGCGAGCCAATCTTCGGCGAGGGTGGAGGTGAGCGCATCGCCAAGGAGTACGAGACCCAGGTGCTCGGTCGTCTGCCGCTGACCCTGTCGATCCGCGAGCAGGTAGATGGCGGGCGGCCCACCGTGGTGGCCGAGCCGGAAGGCGAGGTGACTGCCACGTTCCGCGACATGGCGCGCCAGGTCGCCGAGCAGATCCGTGGCCAGGGCGCCGAGGGGCCGGAGATATCCTTCAGCGACTGATCCCGGCCGCGATGATGCGCGCCGTGACCTTCACCGCCGAGGCCGCTATGCTATGGCCCCGGTTTTTTCGCCTGTTTACCTAGTTCAGGACGCTTCGATGAGCATCAAATCCGACAAATGGATCCGCCGCATGGCCGAGCGGGAGGGCATGATCGAACCCTTCGAGCCGGGTCAGGTGCGCTACGACGACGCCCAGCGGCGGGTGATCTCCTACGGGACGTCAAGTTACGGCTACGATGTTCGCTGCTCCGACGAGTTCAAGGTCTTCACCAATATTCATTCTGCAGTGGTGGACCCCAAGAAGTTCGACGACAAGAGTTTCGTCGACATCAAGGGTGACATGTGCGTCATACCGCCGAACTCCTTTGCTCTGGCGCGCACTGTGGAATACTTTCGCATCCCGCGCAGCGTGCTGACCATCTGCCTGGGCAAGTCCACTTATGCGCGTTGCGGCATCATCGTCAACGTCACTCCGCTGGAACCCGAGTGGGAAGGGCATGTGACCCTGGAGTTCTCCAACACCACCAACCTCCCGGCACGCATCTATGCCAACGAGGGGGTGGCGCAGATGCTCTTCCTGGAATCCGATGAGGTCTGCGAGACTTCTTACAAGGACCGCGGCGGGAAGTACATGGGGCAGCGCGGCGTGACCCTGCCGAGGACCTGATAGCGCCGAGCTACAAGCGCCGAGCTACAAGCAAGCCCCGAAGGCCGAGACCTTCGGGGCTTGCTTTTGCACGAGATCATCAGACTCTGCTTGGCTGCTTGGCTTGTGTCAGTCCTCGTCCAACTCCTCGGCGGCATCGGCATGGGAGAGCCGCATGCCGGTGGGTGGCAGGGCAACACCGTCCATAGTGGCACTGTCGCCCTTGAGCTGCAGGCGGCCCTCTAGGAACCAGCGTACGGCGATCGGGTAGATCAGGTGTTCACGGGCCTGGACCCTGGCTTGGAGACTTTCTTCCGTGTCACTCTCGGCGACGGCTACCTCGGCCTGCAGAGCGACCGGCCCGCCATCCAGCTCCTCGGTGACGAAGTGCACGCTGCAGCCGTGCATGGTCACGCCATCGGCCAGGGCGCGCGCATGGGTATGCAGTCCGGTGTAGTCAGGCAGCAGCGAGGGGTGGATGTTGAGCATCCGACCTAGGAAGCGGTTGACGAAGCGCGGTGTGAGAATGCGCATGAAGCCGGCCAGCACGAGCAGATCGGGTTCATGGCGCTCGATGACCTTGATCAGGGCGCCGTCGTAGGCATCGCGGCTATCGTACTCGCGATGAGGCAGGGCCACGGCGTCGATGCCGGCATCCCGGGCACGCTTCAGTCCGTAGGCATTCGGCTGATTGGAGATCACCGCGACGATCTCGCCGCCCAGGGTGTCATGGCTCTGGGCGTCGATCAGTGCCTGGAGGTTGCTACCGCTGCCGGAGATCAGCACCACCACCCGCCGGGTCTCACTGGGCTCGGGGGTGAAGGTGTTCAGGGTGTCGCTCTGGTAGCCGGTGCCGCTCATGCCTTGAGATTCTCCAATTGGACCTGTTCTTCGGCATCGCCCCGCGCGGTGACCTCGCCGATGCGGTGAACCGTCTCGCCCAGGGCCTGCAGATGGGCACGGGCCTGATCGGCTTTTTCCGCCGGCACAACGATCACCATGCCGATGCCGCAATTGAGCACGCGGTGCATCTCTTCTTCCGCGACGTTGCCCTGCGCCTTGAGCCAGTCGAAGATAGCCGGACGCGTCCAGCTGGACGCATCAACGCGCGCCGCCAGGGTCTCGGGCAGTACACGGGGGAGGTTTTCGAGCAGGCCGCCACCGGTGATGTGCGACAGGGCATGCACCGGAATGTCCGTCTCCTTGATCAAGGACAGCAGGGGCTTGACGTAGATGCGGGTGGGAGCGAGTAATGCCTCGCCCAGCGACTGGCCGTCGATGGCGGTATCCAGCGCCGAATCGTTGACCTCGAGGATCTTACGGATCAGCGAGTAGCCGTTGGAGTGGGGGCCGGAGGAAGCCATACCCAGCAGTACGTCACCCTCACCGACCTTCTTGCCATCGAGGATCTCGGACTTTTCCACCACGCCCACGCAGAAGCCGGCGAGGTCATAGTCGTTGCCCTCGTACATGCCGGGCATCTCCGCGGTCTCGCCGCCCACCAGGGCACATCCGGCCCGCTCGCAGCCTTCACCGATACCGGTCACTACGTCGGCGGCGATATCCACGTCCAGCTTGCCCGTGGCATAGTAGTCGAGGAAGAACAGCGGTTCCGCCCCGGCCACTACCAGGTCGTTGACACACATGGCCACCAGGTCGATGCCGATGGTGTCATGGCGGCCCAGTTCCATGGCCAGGCGCAGCTTGGTGCCGACGCCATCGGTGCCTGACACCAGCACCGGCTCACGGTAGCCGGTCGGCAGTTCGCAAAGGGCGCCGAAACCGCCCAGGCCGCCCATCACCTCCGGACGGGTCGTGCGTTTGGCAACGCCCTTGATGCGATCGACCAGGGCATTGCCGGCATCGATGTCGACACCGGCATCCTTGTAACTGAGCGATACTCCGCTTGGGCGATTGGTGGGATCGGTCATGACGTTTCCTGTATGAAAATGGCGGTCGCGTTGCCTGTTGCAAGACGCGCCAGAGGATAGAATTGTAGCATCACGGAGTGCGGCTGGCAGCCCGCCGGCCGCGCCGACACAGGGAGGAGACGATGCACAGGCAGTGGTGGGTGGTGGCGGCGATAGCGGCGCTGGGGCTGTGGTTCGTGGTGAGTATCGAGCCGGTACTGATGCCTTTCTTCGTCAGCATGGTCCTCGCCTACCTGGGTGACCCCCTGGCCGACCGTCTCGAGGCTTGCGGCCTTTCGCGGCGCCTGGCGGTGTCGCTGGTCTTCCTGCTGCTGACGCTGGTCATCGTGCTCACCCTGCTACTCGTGGTGCCGATACTGGGCCGACAGCTTGGCCAGCTGATCGAATCGCTGCCGGCAGTGCTCAATTGGGTCCAGCAGACGGTGGTGCCGCATATCCAGTCACTGACCGGCATGGATCTCTCCACCGACATCGATCAGATGCGTCGGGCAATCGTCGATAACTGGAAAGAGACCGGGACGTTCGCCGCTACTGTGCTGGCGCAGGCTTCACGGTCCGGCCTGGCGCTCGTGGCGTGGATCGGCAATCTGGCGCTTATTCCCGTGGTCACGTTCTACCTTTTGCTGGATTGGGACATCCTGATTGCCAAGATACGCGGCTCACTGCCGCGCAGCTGGGAGCCTGCCACGGTGCGCCTCGCCGGTGAGTGCGACGAGGTGCTGTCCGCTTTCCTGCGCGGCCAACTGATCGTCATGCTTTGCCTGGGGGTGATCTATGCGGTAGGACTGACCCTGCTAGGCGTGCGCTTCGGTCTGCTGATCGGCATGCTGGCGGGGCTGGCCAGCATCGTGCCTTACCTCGGGGTGATCGTGGGCATCTCGGTGGCCGGCGTGGTGGCGTTCTTCCAGTTCGGCGATTGGCTGATCCTGCTTGGCGTCGCGGGGGTGTTCGGTCTTGGTCAGTTGGTCGAAAGCGTGGTGCTGCAGCCCAAGCTGCTCGGTAACAAGATCGGCCTGCATCCGGTGGCCGTGATCTTCGCCGTGCTGGCCGGGGGACAGCTGTTCGGATTCACCGGCGTGTTGCTGGCACTGCCCGTGGCAGCCGTGGTGATGGTGGTGTTGCGTTATCTACACGAGCACTATAAAAACAGCACCTTGTATGACGACGGACGTCAACGTAGCCACGACGAGGAGTCGCCATGAGTCGAGCACCCACGCAATTGCCGCTGGGCGTGGGGTTACGCGACGACGCCACCTTCGCCAATTTCCACCCCGGGCCCAATGCGACCCTGGTTGATCGACTGATGCATCAGCTCGACGCCGACGGCGAACCGTTCCTCTATCTATGGGGCGCTTCCGGCACCGGGCGTAGCCACTTGCTGCAGGCGGCCTGCCATGCGGCCTCGGACCGCGACTGTCGGTCGCTCTACCTGCCACTGGCGGAACTCGGCCACTTCCCGCCGCTGATGCTCGAGGAGATCGAACGCCTCGACCTGGTGGCGATCGATGACCTCGACCGCGTGGTGGGGCGTAAGCGCTGGGAAGAGGCGCTGTTCCACGCCTTCAATCGCCTGCGGGATGCCGGCAAGCGCCTGGTGATCGCCGCCGAGGGGCCGCCGCGCCAACTGCCAGTGAAACTGCCCGATCTGGCCTCGCGATTTACCTGGGGAATGACCTTCCATCTAGCGGGGCTCGATGACACTGGGCGCCTGAAAGCGCTTCAGCTGAGAGCACGAGGGCGTGGCATGCAACTGCCCGACGAAGTGGCACGTTACATCCTGCATCGTGGGCCGAGACGCCTGAATGCGCTCTTCGATACCCTGGAGGTCCTCGATCAGGCCTCGCTCTCGGCCCAGCGCAAGTTGACCATTCCCTTCATCAAGCAGGCGCTGGGCTGGTAGGAGGGCGTGGCGCATGTGGCGCTAGCCAGCCCCGCTGCATAGCTGCTCGGCGTTGAAGCGGTAGGAGTAGATGATGTCCTTTGTCAGGAACCCGTAGCGAGCCAGCGTCTGTTGCCAGTCTCCGTAACGCTTCTCTTCCTCCAAGGCTTCGTTCACCGCGTCACGCAGGTCCTCGGCATCCCGAGGGAAGGCAAAGCCTCCGAAGTAGCGGACTTCTCGACCATTGATCACCGGATCTTTAAAGTTGAATTCCGCCTCCACTCTTGGGCTCATCTGCTCCATCTCCGCTACCGTCATCCCGGTAGCGGCAAAGGCATCGGCCCGACCGCGGACGATGGCCTCGACAGCGTCAGGAAGGCGCTCCACGGTGACGATCCGGTCCGGATCGACGCCCAGGGCAGTGAACATGTCCTGGGTGACCGTGCCTTCCTGGACGGCGACGCGGATGGTATCAGAGCGTTCGACGAAGTCCTCGTAGGCCCGAATGCCGTTGGGGTTGGAGGCCAACACCAATAGCCCTTCGCCATAGGAGGTATTGGGATCCGAGAAGAGCACGCGCGCACAGCGTTCCGGCATGATGGCCATTTCCGCTGCGGCCATGTCGAAGCGGTCGCCTTCCAGCCCCGGGATGAGGTTACTGAATTCTGTTTCGATCCATTCGATTTCCTCGATGCCGAGCCCTTTGAGGATACGCTGAGCGACCTCAGGGCCGACGCCGAGTGCCTCACCCTTCTCGTTCAGGTAGCCATAGGGTTTCTCATTGGCAACGGCGATACGGATCATGCCGCGTTCCTGGATTTCCTCGAGCGTATCGGCCTGCAGGCCGGGGGTGGCCAGCAGAGTAGTCAAAGCACCGGCCAGTAGGGACGATCTGCCAATAGAAAGTGTCTTGGGTGTCATTGTTGTCTGCCCCGCATAGCGTCGTTCCGACCCTTTTCGCGTCTCGGCGGGTCATCCGGTTATTGGTTGTAGTGCCGATTGGGGCCAGAACAGTGTGTGATGGGCCATGATCCATGGCGTCATTGCATGGGAGTCATCATGGCGTCTTGTCCGCCATCTCTCGGTGGTGGTCCATTCAGCGTAGAAGTGTCGTTGAAAAGATGTTAGGAGCAACTGTGTCTGTCGTGAATAACGTACAACGACTGTCGGCGATATCTTACAAGCCGGGGGAGGTCTCGGGCTGCCAGTACCAGGGAGCTAGTACCAGAACGTTAGCGACTGAGATCGATGCTGAGCGCCTGGCCATTGCTTAGGCTGATCTGGCGGATGACCACGCGGGTCTCTCCAGTGGACGGATCCCGGCCGCTGCCCGAAACATAGAATTCCCCGGCGGGCAGTCCGCTGAGGCGGAAGTTGCCATTGCCGTCGGTGCGGGTGGTGTGGGTGTACGCGCGAGCGCGGGGATCCGCGGGTTCCACGGCGCGACCTGCCAGGGCCTGTGACGCGGCTTCCGCCGAGTAGGTGGTGACCGGCGCTACCGACACGCCCGCGTTGGACACGGGGCGACCGCCGATCGTCAGCTTCCCGCTGATCGTGGCGTTACCGCTCTTCTCCAGGGCAGCATACTCCTCGGCGGAGAAGCCTACCTGTCGGGAGACCCGGCCGGTGGTGGAGGGGCGCTCGGCCCTCTCGGGTGGCTCGGTCTCGCGTACCTCCTGTGGCACCTCCGTACCGCGCTCGATTACCTCGACGCGCTCACGTTCACCGGCGGGATAGCGCGGTTCGATGATCTGGCAGCCGGTCAGCGAGAGCCCCAGCAGGGCGGGTACAATCCAAGGTTTCATCTTCAGTCTCCCCGAGGGTGGATGATGCCCCGTGCCCGGTGAGCATAACGCAAAAGGGCCGCCGATCATCGATCGGCGGCCCTTTTGCGATCAAGCAGGCGTCGGCAATGCCGGCGCCTTCAGGCTTACTTGGCTGCCTTGGTGGCAGTCTCGGTCGCCTGCTTGACGTTGTCTTCGGTGAGCTTCTGGCTCTGCTGCACGAAGTCCTGCTGCAGGGAAACGACCTTCTCGGTGTCGCCCTTAAGGCGCTCGGTCAGGTCCTTGGCAACCTTCTGCTGGCCTTCCATGTAGTTGCGCAGGCCCTCGGCATCCTTGACATTCAGCAGGCTGCGCAGCTGCGCCATACCGGTGTCGGTGTAGGCTTTGCTGGCGTCCAGCTGGGCGTTGACCAGCTTCTCGGTGTAATCCACGGACAGTGCGGCATAGGCGCGGGCCGGGCCGAAGAACATGGATTCGAACTGCTCTGTGAACTGCTTGGTGTCGAAGTTTTGCATCGTGAGTCCCTCCCAGGGATTTCGGATCAATTCGAAGGCCGTGGCGGTCTGCCGATGCCTTCTGCGTCTCTGTTGCAGCGCACAATAGCAAAGCGATTGGTGCAGTGCAACATTCTTTCTTTCTTTTTTGCGCCGGGAGGCCTCTTGCAAGGTCGACCGCCTGACGCCATGTTGAGAAGAGCGTCATTCACCCAGAATATGAGGAGCTGGACATGAGCGACCATCGCATAGAGCGCGACAGCATGGGCGAACTGGAAGTGCCGAGAAAGGCGCTCTACGGTGCCCAGACCCAGCGCGCCGTGAACAACTTCCCGGTCTCTGGCCAGCCGATGCCGCCGGCGTTTATCCATGCCATCGCCCGTATCAAGCTGGCAGCAGCCCGGGTGAATCGCGAGCTGGGCCTTCTCGACGATGCGCGATCCAGAGAGGTCATTGCCGCTGCCGAGTCGGTCATCCGCGGCGAGCACGAGGATCAGTTCCCGGTAGATGTCTTCCAGACAGGTTCGGGAACCTCCAGCAACATGAACGTCAACGAGGTGTTGGCCCATCTGGCCAGCCGCGATGGTCTCGATGTGGGACCCAACGACCACGTCAACATGGGGCAGTCGAGCAATGATGTGATTCCTTCGGCGATCCATGTGTCTGCTGCACTGGCGGTGACCAGCCAGCTGCAGCCAGCGCTTGAGCATCTGCGCGAGACTCTCGACACGCGGGCCGCGGAGCTCGACGACGTGGTCAAGACCGGGCGCACCCATCTGATGGACGCCATGCCGCTGCGCATGAGCCAGGAACTGGGTGGCTGGTCGAGCCAGGTGGGGCAGGCCATCGAGCGTTTGGACAGCGCCCTGGTGCGGCTGTGTCGCCTGGCCCAGGGCGGCACGGCGGTGGGCACCGGCATCAACGCCCATCCTGAGTTCGCCGAACGCATGGCGCGCGATCTTAGCGAGCAGACGGGGCTATCGTTCTCGCCCAACGACAGTTTCTTCGCCAGCCTCGGCGCTCAGGACGCCGCGGTGGAGCTCTCCGGGCAGCTCAGGAGCCTGGCCTGTGTGGTGATGAAGATCGCCAACGACCTGCGCTGGATGAACTCCGGGCCTCTGGCAGGGCTGGGTGAGATCGAGTTGGAGGCCCTGCAGCCTGGCAGCTCGATCATGCCCGGCAAGGTCAACCCGGTAATCCCCGAATCGGCCGCTCAGGCCGCCGCCCAGGTGATCGGGCTCGACACGGCGGTGACGGTGGCCGGGCAGAGCGGCAATTTCCAGCTCAACGTCATGCTGCCGTTGATCGCCAACAACCTGCTGACCTCGATCACCTTGATGACCAATACCTCGCGGCTGCTGGCCGACCGCGCCATCGCCACCTTCAAGGTGCGTCATGACAACCTCCAGGAGCCGCTGGCGCGCAACCCTATCCTGGTCACGGCGCTGAACTCGGTGATCGGCTATGACGCTGCGGCTTCCATCGCCAAGCAGGCCTATCAGGCGGGTCGCCCGATCATCGAAGTGGCCGAGGAGCAGACTGATTTGTCGCGGCAGGAGCTCGAGCGGCTGCTCGATCCTGCCGCATTGACGCGAGGCGGGATGCCCGAATAGCACTGGACTCGATGGCATCACGGTTCCGGCCCATGCCGGGTGCCGGATGCCATCGGGCGTACATGTCTGGTCGTGAATGCCTCTTAAAGCGCCTTGCGACGCAACAGCCAGGTGATCGCCTCGCCGATCAGCACCAGCGCGATGATGGCGATCAGGATGGTGGCTACTGTGGTCCAGGCGAAGGTGTCGATGGAGCCTTGCAGGATCACGCCGATGCCGCCGGCACCGACAAGCCCCAGCACTGTCGACTCGCGGATATTGATGTCCCAGCGCAGGATCACGATGGCGAAGAAGGCCGGCATCACCTGGGGCACCACCGCATAGGCGATGACCTTAAGTTTTGAGGCCCCGGTGGCCTCCATGGCCTCCACCGGGCGACGGTCGATCTCCTCGATGGCCTCACCCATCAGCTTGCCGATGAAGCCCACCGAACGGAACATGATGGCCAGTATCCCCGCCAGCACACCGGGGCCGAAAATCGCCACGAACAGCAGGGCCCAGATGATGGTGTTCACCGAGCGGCTGGAGACCAGAATGAAGCGGCCCAGCCACAGGCAGACACGATTGGGCGTGGTGTTCTGGGCGGCGATGTAGGAGACCGGCAGGGCAATGAAGATGGTCAGCATCGTCGACAGGGTCGCGATGTGCACCGTCTCGATCATCGCATTGATGATCTCGCCCAGGCGGCTCGGGTCCGGCGGCCACATGCGTGCCCCCAGCGACGATATCTGATTGGGGGCGTCCCATACCCAAGGCCAGAAGATGTCGATGTCCCTCACCGCCCAGACCACCAGCATCAGGGTAAGCAATATCACCCCGTAGCGGATGAGCTGTTCCTTGGGATTGTGGCGTCGCCAGATGCGCTCGGCGAGCAGGTCAGCGTCCTCTACCATATCTTCTTCCTTACCCAGCCACTGACGCCCTCGCTGACCAGAATCACCGCGATGATGACCAGCAGAATGGCGAAAGCGAAGGCGTAGTCATAGCGCCCGAAGGCGTTCATCAAGGTGCCGCCGATGCCGCCGGCACCGACGATGCCCACCACCGCCGAGGCCCGCAGGTTGCTGTCGAGCTGGTACATCGAGAGCCCCACCTGCCGCGGCAGGATCTGCGGGAAGACCGCATAGACGAGCACGGCGAAATAGCCCGCGCCCGCGGCTTTCATCGCCTCCACCTGGCCCCAGTCTATCTCCTCGATCTCCTCGGCGAGCAACTTGCCAACGAAGCCGATGGAGTAGAGGGTCAGGGTCAGGATGCCCGCCAGGGGACCGAAACCCACCGCGGCGACGAAGAGGATGGCGACGATCACCGGGTGAAAGCTGCGCGAGATGATGATCACCGCCCGTCCCAGCAGATAGACCGGCAGCGGCGCGACGTTGCGTGCCGCCATCACCGCAAAGGGAATCGATAACAGCACGCCCAGCAGGGTGGCCAGCACGGCGATCTGCAGGCTCTCCTTGAAGCCGGTGAGCAACAGATCGAAGCGCTCGAAGCTCGGCGGGAAGCCCCCGCCGAAGATGCGCGCCGCCCGCGGCAGGCCCTGGCTAATACGCTCCCAGTTGAACGGCAGGCTGCCGAAGGCCCAGACCAGATAGACGATCAACACCGCCAGCAGGCCATAACGCAGCAGAGGATTGGCGATGAAGGGCGGCTTGCGCCAGGTTCTGGGGGTCGTACCGGCGCCGTCAGAGGGGGTCATCGGTCACCTCTTTCTTCTTGGCGGCCTGGGCGGGTTCGGCGGTGATCTCATCGTCAGGCGCCTCGATGCCGCCATAGATGGCATCCAGTGCCTCCTTGTTGAAGTCGGCGGGGGCACCGTCGAAGATCATCTTGCCATGGCGCAGACCGACGATGCGCTCGGTATAGGTCTTGGCCTGTGCCACGTTGTGGATATTGATCAGCACCGGCAACGACAGCTCGCTCGCCAGGCTCTGCAGCAGCATCATGATCTGCTCGGACGTCCGCGGGTCCAGCGAGGCCGTGGGTTCGTCGGCGAGCAGCACCTCCGGTTCCTGCATCAGGGCGCGCACCACGCCTACCCTCTGGCGTTCGCCGCCGGAGAGTTCATCGGCCCGCTTGTTGGCGTAGTGGGCGATCCCCACCCGTTCCATCAGGGTGAAGGCACGCTCGATATCCTCGGGGGGATAACGCCGTGTGACGGCCTGGAAGAGACTGACATAGCCGAGCCGGCCGGCCAGAACATTCTCCATCACCGTCAAGCGGTCGATCAGGTTGAATCCCTGAAAGACCATGCCGATCTTGCGGCGCGCCTTACGCAGGGCACCGCCGCGCAGGTTGACGAGTTCCATGCCATTGAGCCGGATCGAGCCCGAGGTCGGCTCCACCAGGCGGTTGATACAACGGAGCATGGTGCTCTTGCCGGCGCCAGAGGCACCGACGATGGCCACCACGCTGTTGTCTTTCACGGCCAGATCCAGTCCCTGCAGGACGGGCTCGTCACGGCCGTAACGCTTGATCAGGTTGGAAATCTCTAACATCGGCGGGTCCGGGCAGGCAAAGGGTCAACTAGACAGCGACGCCGACCTCAGTGTTAAGGCCGGCGTCGTGCCGTCAGTGAACGTTACTGGAGATTGTCGGGAGTGTATTCGACCCCGTTGGCATTCTGGATGGTGCGAATGACCTTCCAGTCTTCCTGGTAATTGATGGGGATGAACTTCTCGACTCCCTCGAACTCCTCGCCGAGTTCGGTACCGGCGAACTCGAAACTAAAGAAGGCCTCCTCGATCTTGTCGACCAGATCGGGATGCAGGTTATGGGCGTAGTTGTAGGATGTCGTCGGGAAGCGGTCGGACTCGTAGATGATCTTGACGTCCTCCTCATCATAAAGCCCCCTCGCCGCCATGCGCTCCACTACCTCCGAGGCCACCGGGGCGGCGTCGTAGTCCTGGGCCACCACGCCGAGCATGGATTGGTCATGGCTGCCGGAGTAAACCACTTCGTAGTCCTCGCCGGGTACGATGCCCATCTCCGGGAAGATTGCGCGCGGCGCCTGGTTGCCCGAGTTGGAGGTCGGCGAGGTATGGGCGACTCGCTTACCCTTGAGGTCCGTTATTTCGTCGATGCCGGAATCGACGTGGGTATAGAGCTGCAGGGTGTAACCGAAGCGTCCGTCATCCGAGCCCATCAGGGCGAAGGGCACGGCGCCAGCCAGGTTGACGGCGAAGGGCGTCGGACCGGTGGAGAAACCGGCGATATGCAGGCGGCCGCTGCGCATGGCCTCGACCTGGGCCGAGTTGGACTGCACGGCGAAGAAACGCACGTCACGTTCCGTCACTGCCTCCAGGTGATCGATGAAGGGCTGCCAGATGTCCGAGTAGATGGCAGGATCCTCTACCGGCGTATAGGCAAAGATCAAGGTATCGGGGTTGGCCCACTCCGATTCGTCCTGCGGGAGGTCGGCAACCATGTCGCCGTTCCTGTCACAGTAGATGTCGGCCAGGGCGCCGCGTTCACAGTCATCCTGAGCCTGGACCTGGTTGGCGGCCAACAGGGCAAGGGGCAGTAGAGAAGATGAGAGAGCCAGCTTGGCGAGCGACGGCTTTTTAGATCGGATGGGATGATGGATCATGGCATGACTCCTGAGGTTATTGTTGTAGAGTGCGTTCGGTTTTCGACATGTCGGTGATCGAATCCGAATAGCTCCTTCTAATCTAGAGTTTGTGACAAAACCATGTCAAACACTTTCCCGGCCGCGTCAGGCCATCGGCGCAACCGTTACCTGCTGATGCGCCACGGTCATAGCCAGGCCAACCAGCAGGGGTTGATCATCAGTTCGCCGCAACGCGGGCTGGCTGGCTTCGGTCTCTCGGCCATTGGTCGCGAACAAATTGATGGGCTGCTGGCCGACTGGTGCTGGGCGACGCCCAGCCGAATCCTGCACTCGGACTTTCGGCGCACCACCGAGACGGCCGAACGTGTCGCGCAGCACTTCGGTCTCTCGCTCGAAGCTGAACCGCGACTCAGGGAGCGCCACTTCGGGGCATTCGAGGGAGACGGAGATGAGCGTTATCATGAAATCTGGGCGCGAGATGCCCGTGACCCGGCGCATCGCCATGCCGGCGTCGAGGCCGTCGCCGAAGTGGCTGCGCGAATGACGGGGTTGATCGTTGAGCTTGAGCAGCATCATGCAGGGGAAACGATTTTGCTGGTCAGTCACGGGGATCCGTTGCAGATCCTGCTGACCGCTCTGGAAGGCGGCGAGCTGAACCGGCATCGTGAGCGGGAGCCGCTTGCGCCGGCCAGCATCACGCTCCTGTGATTGCGTGCTCGTGACGCGTCACATCAGGCGGTACGCCGCGGCGTGGCACTATCCCTGGCAGTAAACGCCCAGGGAGGCGTCATCGCACAGCGGATGCAGCGCAGAGAAGGTGCGGATCACGGCGTCTCGTGAGAGTTGGGTGCGGAAGTGGGCGTTGACGACCGAGAGAAGGTAGTCGATCTCTTCCTCGATCAAGGCGCGTCATGGTGATCTGGTGTGCTGCCAGAGGTGTGCTTCCAGAGTGGAGGGCAGGGGATAGTAGCGCTGCCGGGCGCGGCGTCAGGCGATATATAGCGTCACATCGTACTGCTTCAGCAGGCGCAAGATAGCCTCGGGCGGCTCGCGGTCGGTGAACAGGGCGTCGAGCTGTGCCAGGTTGCCCTGGCGAACCACCGGGTTGCGCTGGAACTTGGAATGATCGGTGGCCAGGAATATCTTGCGGGAATTGCGGATAATGGCCTGGGCGACACGCACTTCCTGGTAGTCGAACTCCAGCAGGGAGCCATCCTCGTCGATACCGCTGATGCCGATGATGCCGTAGTCGACCTTGAACTGATTGATGAAGTCGATAGTCGCCTCGCCGATGATGCCTCCATCCCGTGAGCGCACCTCGCCGCCGGCGATGATGACATTGAAGTCATCCTTATGCTGGAGGATCGCCGCCACGTTGAGATTGTTGGTGATCACTTCCAGGCCTTGGTGATCGAGCAGCGCCTCGGCGATGACCTCGTTGCTGGTTCCGATGTTGATGAACAGCGATGAGTGGTCGGGAATGTGCCGAGCGAGTAGCTCGGCGATACGCTGCTTGGCCTCGAGGTTGAGGGTCTTGCGTGTCGAGTAGGCGGTATTGACGGTGCTCGACTCCAGGCCTGCGCCACCGTGTACCCGGCGAATGCGCCCTTCGGCGGAGAGAGTGTTGAGGTCGCGACGAATGGTCTGGGGGGTGACCGTAAAGTGCTCGGTGAGCTGCTCAATGCTGGCATACCCCTGGCGGCGCACCAACTCGATGATGGCGTCCTGGCGTTGCTGCTGGTTCATGGCATCTCCTTGGTTAAGCATGATTCTACTGCATTTTCGTCGCTTGCGGGATGATCGTGGAAGTACGAAGTCGGTAACTGCAGCAGCGCTTCCTTCCCTTTCACCCGAGACCTTGACCCGAGACCGTGTGATTGCTCTCTTTATTAGGGCTCCTTGATTTTACGGTCCTTTGAGGCTGTTTATTCAGGCGGTAATGCTCGAATACGAAAAAATATGGAAAGATAAAGTTGCAAATACGATACATAAGCGCCACGATCTGGGTGAGAATGTTCGATATCGATCATCTTGAGCGTTCTCTATCCTACAATGATTAACGAGGAGATAGCTCCATGGCTGCGAAACGTATCCTGCTGCTGGTCGGCGATTTCGCCGAAGACTATGAGGTGATGGTTCCCTTTCAGGCACTGCAGATGGTGGGCCACCAGGTGGACGCCGTCTGTCCCGGCAAGGAGAAGGGCGAGCAGATCAAGACCGCCATCCATGACTTCGAGGGTGACCAGACCTATACCGAGAAGCCGGGCCACAACTTCTCCCTCAACGCCACCTTCAAGGACGTCAAGGCGGCGGACTACGATGCCTTGGTGATCGCCGGCGGGCGAGCCCCGGAGTACCTGCGACTCGACCCCGAAGTGATCGCGATGGTGCGCCACTTCGCCGAGGAGAATAAGCCCTTGGCGGCGGTCTGCCATGGGGCTCAGGTGCTGGCTGGGGCAGAGGTCATAGAGGGGCGTCGAGTTTCGGCTTACCCCGCCTGTGCACCGGAAGTACGGCTAGCCGGCGGTACCTACGCCGACATTGCCATCGATGGTGCCGAAACCGATGGCAATCTCGTTACGGGACCGGCCTGGCCGGCCCATCCGGCCTGGCTGGCGCAGTTCCTCGAGGTCCTGGGAACACGCATCACCCTTTAACCCTCTCAGGGTCAGCTGTAGCAAGAGCGCCGCCAGTCGGCGCTCTTTTCGTTGGGGCGGTTACTGAATTGCCGTCGAGATATTCAATAACGAACATTATGATGCGCTATATGCATCATTTCTGGTCATCTGGCGCGGCAAGATCATGAAATCCGTCCCGCTAGCAGGCGGGGTAGACAAAAGTATCATGTTAATAAAATAGATAAAAAACAATATATTAAATATACGCTTGATGTTTTTGGCATAGCTCTCTTGTGGTGTTCGAAAATAAACACTACTGTTCGAAAACGAACCTTGTACCGCCTGGCTTTCACGTCGTAGGGGCCTGCGGCACACAGAACCTCGGCAGGATGCGGTTTTCATCAGATGCTGCTCAGGTACTGCTGTTTCGTAAGCCATCAACCCGTGCAGGCAAGAAGGAAACACCATGACCCCGTTCCTGGGCGAAGTCTTCGGCACCATGATACTCATCATATTTGGCGGTGGTGTCGTCGCTGGCGTAGTTCTCAAGCATTCAAAGGCCGAGGCGAGCGGCTGGATCGTCATCACCTTCGGCTGGGCCATGGGCGTTGCCATGGCGATCTATGCCGTCGGTCAGTTCAGCGGTGCCCATATCAATCCCGCGGTCACCATCAGTCTCGCCGTTATCGGTGAATTCCCCTGGTCGAGGGTGCCCGGTTATGTGCTGGCCCAGATAATCGGCGCCTTCATCGGTGCGGTGGTCGTCTGGTTGCATTACTACCCTCATTGGGAAAAGACCGAGAGCCAAGCCGCCAAGCTGGCCGTGTTCTCTACTGATCCCGCCATCCTTCACACGCCCTCCAACCTGATGAGCGAGGTCATCGGCACCTTCGTGCTGGTGCTGGGGGTTCTGGCCATCGGAGCCAATGAGTTCACCCAGGGCCTCAATCCATTGGTCATCGGGTTGCTGATTCTTGCCATCGGCCTTTCTCTCGGTGGTACGACCGGCTACGCCATCAACCCGGCCCGCGATCTGGGGCCGCGCCTGGCGCATCATCTTCTGCCCGTTGCCGGCAAGGGCGGTTCGAACTGGAAATATGCCTGGGTGCCCATCGTGGGACCCTTGGTCGGCGGCGTTGCCGGCGGCCTCTTCTATCGCTATGTCTTTGTCGAGGGAAGCCCGCTGGCCCTGGCGATCGCCCTGGTGGTGGTGCTGGCATGCCTGGCCATCGAGTTCGTCTTCGCGAAGCGCTGGGCAAGGCTGCATCCTTCTTCTCCCAGGGTCTCCGGGACCGGTACCCCCGGTACCCCCGGTACCTCTGATACCTCAGGAAAGGATTGATGGGGCATCAGCAAACAACAAGAAAGCAACAACCAAATAACTATCCGATCCGACAATTCCGAGGAGAGAACTCATGAAAAAACAATACATCCTGTCGTTCGATCAGGGCACCACCAGTTGCCGCGCCATCCTTTTCAACCGCGACGCCCAGATCGTGGGTATCGCCCAGAAGGAGTTCAAACAGCACTACCCGACTCCGGGCTGGGTGGAACACGATGCCATGGAGATCTGGGGCAGCCAGATGGGGGTGGCCCGCGAAGTGTTGGAGACCCAGGGGATCAAGCCCTCCGAGGTGGCGGCGATCGGCATCACCAACCAGCGTGAGACTACCGTGGTCTGGGATCGTCACACCGGAAAGCCCGTTCACCAGGCCATCGTCTGGCAGGATCGCCGCACCGCGGCCCTGTGTGACGAGCTCAAGGCACGCGGTCTGGAGGACTACATTCGCGAGACCACCGGTCTGGTAGCGGATGCCTACTTCTCGGGCACCAAGATTCGCTGGATCCTAGACAATGTCCCGGGTGTTCGCGAGCGGGCGGAAAACGGCGAGCTGCTGTTCGGGACCATGGATACCTGGCTGGTCTGGAACCTGACCCGCGGAGAGCGTCATGTGACCGACTACAGCAACGCTTCGCGGACGATGCTCTACAACATCCGCACCCTGGAGTGGGACAAGCGAATGCTCGAGGAACTTGATATTCCCGAAGCCATGCTGCCCGAGGTTCGTCCCTCTAGCGATGTCTACGGAACCACCGGGGCCGAGATGTTCGGGGGCGCCCGGGTACCCATCGCCGGCATTGCCGGCGATCAGCAGGCGGCGCTGTTCGGGCAGGCCTGCTTCGAGAAGGGGATGGTCAAGAACACCTACGGCACTGGCTGTTTCCTGCTGATGAACACAGGTGAAACGCCCGTGGCCTCCAAGTCCGGCCTGCTGACCACCATCGCCTGGGGAGCGGGAGGCAAGGTCTACTACGCCCTGGAGGGCTCCATCTTCATTGCCGGGGCGGCCATACAGTGGCTGCGTGATGAATTCAAGCTCATCGACTCGGCCGAGGATTCGGAATACTACGCCGGCAAGGTGGCAGATTCCGGCGGGGTCTACGTGGTGCCAGCCTTCGCGGGGCTGGGAGCACCCTACTGGGACATGTATGCACGCGGTGCGATCTTCGGGATCACACGCGGAACCCGTAAGGAACACATCATCCGGGCCACGCTGGATTCCCTGGCGTACCAGACCAAGGATGTCATCGATGCCATGCAGGCCGATTCCGGGATCACACTCAAGTCCCTGCGCGTGGACGGTGGTGCCGTGGCTAACAACGTCATGATGCAGTTTCAGGCAGACATGCTGGGGGTCAACGTGGATCGCCCCAAGATTACCGAAACCACCGCCCTGGGGGCGGCCTATCTGGCGGGTATCGCCGTAGGTCTTTGGACGCAGGACGAGGTCGTCAACAAGGGCATCGTGGAGCGCACTTTCGAACCGCAGATGGATAGCGAGTGCCGCGAGCGCGCCTACAAGGGATGGAAGAAGGCCGTCCGCCGCACCATGGACTGGGAGCGGGAAGACGAGGAGTGATGCTTTTCGTCAGCGTGTGTTTTCCCGGAGCGCCCCATTGAGTATGAGGGGCGCCCTCCACAAGCCTGTCGGTGTCTGCCGGGCAGGATCTTATCCATCTGTGAAGGGACCCCTTCATGCAATTGCGCGACAGCAATATCGAGAAACTTTCCCGCGAGACCTTCGATGTCCTGATCATCGGAGGCGGCATCAACGGCGCCTCAGCCGCCGCCGCTCTGTCCGGCCAAGGCGTCAAGGTGGGCTTGATCGATCGCGGCGACTTCGCCGGCGAGACCAGCATGCACTCCTCCAATCTGGTATGGGGTGGCATCAAGTACATGGAGAGCTACGACTTTCCTCTGGTGCGCAAGCTCTGCAAGAGCCGCAATCACCTTATCAAGAGCTTTCCTTCCACGGTTCAGGAGATTCGGTTCCTGACCACCATCGCCAGGGGCTTTCGCTACCATCCGCGCTATCTCTGGGCCGGCAGCTGGCTTTACTGGCTCATGGGCAATGCCTTCACGCGGATTCCGCGCTTCCTGAAACCCTCTGCCATCAAGGAGCGGGAGGCGATCATCGATACCCGGGACTCCATAGGCGGCTTCGAGTATTCCGATGCCTATCTGCACGACAATGACGCCCGCTTCGTCTTCAATTTCGTGCGTACCGCGCTGAACTATGGGGCCATGGCGGCCAACTATGTCGAGTCGCAGGGCGCTAGGCGGGAGAACGGTGTCTGGGTCACGCGTGCCCGCAACGTCATGAATGACGACACCTTCGAGATACGCTCAAGGGTGCTGATCAATGCCGCGGGCCCCTGGGTCGACCAGCACAACGAAACGACCGGGCAGAAGCCCGGGCACCAGCACGTCTATTCCAAGGGCATCCATCTGATCGTGCCACGCCTGACCGACAGCAAGCGCGTGCTGGCGTTCTTCGCCGACGACGGACGGCTTTTCTTCGTGATCCCCATGGGTCAGCGCACCTGCATCGGTACCACCGATACCCGGGTGGAGAACCCCGAGGTGCATGTCACCGATGAGGATACCCAGTTCGTGCTGGACAACATCAACAAGCGCCTGGAACTGGACAAGCCGCTGGGCAGGGAAGACATCATCGCTACCCGCTGCGGAGTCCGGCCTCTCGCGGTCAAGGCCAGCGCGGGGGGAGGTCGCGACTTTCTGCAGCTCTCGCGCAAGCATGCCATCGATACCGACGATGCCGAAGCGCATATCAGCATCTTCGGCGGCAAGCTCACCGACTGCCTGAACGTCGGGGAAGAGATCGTCGGCGAGGTGAAGCGGCTCGGGGTCTCGGTGCCGTATCCGGACTATCGTTGGTACGGCGAACCCTCCGAATCGGTCAGGAAGGAGTTTCTCCATCAGGCCGAGTTGATGGATCTCGACGCCATGACCTCGTCGGAGGCCTCCGAGCCCCTGACGGACCGCCTGTGGCGGCGCTACGGCATTCACGCCCTCGACATGCTCGAGGAGATCCGCGAAGACCCGCGGCAGGGCGAGTTGCTGATCGAGGGGACCGAGTATCTGCGCTGCGAACTCGGCCAGGCCCAGCGGCGCGAGATGATCACCCGGCTCGAGGATTTCCTGCGTCGTCGTTCGAAGATTTCCCTGGTGGTCAGCAATGAAAGGATCCGTCAGTCTCCGGGGCTCATGGAGGCCTGCGAGATCCTTTTCGGCGATCAGGCCAGGGAACGCTTCGACGAGTACTTCGCCGAAACACCGGAATGGACCCCCGAGAAGCTCAGTTCCGAAGCCGAGGCCGACAATCCGGCGCACTCCGAGTCTCTGAACTGGTAGGACAGCAGCTCATCGCACACTTGAGACCCCGTCGATACGGCGGGGTCGTGCAGCGGCCCAGAGCCTCGGTTGGTTGCGCCAACTCATTGATCCCTCGGCGTTGCAGGATTCCAATTGGGAGTCGTTTCTTGTCTTGCATTTCCGGGGCTGATGGGTAGAATACGCTTCCGTTGTCACGGCGAAGTCATGCCGCAGCGGTGAAGCAGGACCATAGCTCAGTTGGTTAGAGCGCCACGTTGACATCGTGGAGGTCGGCGGTTCAAATCCGCCTGGTCCTACCAGATTTCGCCCGGCAACCGTAGTTTCAGGACAGCTTCAGGACCATAGCTCAGTTGGTTAGAGCGCCACGTTGACATCGTGGAGGTCGGCGGTTCAAATCCGCCTGGTCCTACCAGATCCCGAAACGCCCCCTCAGCCTTCCGCTGCGGGGGCGTTTTTTTATGGCAGGTCGGTCTGCGCGATGAACACCGCGACCAGCTGCTCGATACCGGCCTGGTCGGCATCGCTGAAGCGCTCCTTTATTGGGCTGTCCAGGTCCAATACCCCCCACAATCGGTCATTGGCCACGATGGGCACTACCAGTTCGGCTCGGGAGTCCGCATCGCAGGCGATATGGTCGGCCACCGCATGCACATCTGCCACGCGCTGGGTCTCGCATGTGCGGGCGGCGGCGCCACAGACGCCCTTCGTGAAGGGGATGGGATGGCAGGCCGGTTTTCCCTGGAAGGGGCCCAGCGAGAGCATTTTTGGCTGACGTTGCAGATAGAAGCCGGCCCAGTTGAGGTCGGGAAGTTCCTGCATCAGGAAGGCGCAGGTCTGGGCGCTATTGGTCAGCCAGTCGCGGGTATCGAGCAGGGCCTCGAGTTGGCGGGCCAGCAGGGAGTAGTCAGGTGTCATGGCGGTTCCTTTAACGAAAGGGGCCGGCATAGCGGCCGGCTCCCGAACTCATGATTTTCTAGATAGCTGAAGAGGGAAATGCATTCACTTCCAGCCGGGCACCGCCTGCGGCCCAAACAGCTCCTCCGCCTTGGCCTCGACCTCCTCGGTCTGGTAGGCCTCGACCAGCTGCTGGATGGCCTGGCGCTCCTCGTCACCGCCGCGAACCACGATCAGGTTGACGTAGGGAGACTCCGGCCCCTCCTTGATTAGGGCGTCATCCAGGCTCAGGCCGGCCGGTTGGGCGAAGGTGTTGTTGATGAAGGCCATGTCCACGTCGGGCAGCACGCGGGGTAGCTGGGCGGCCTCGATCTCGCGAAAGTCGAAGTCGTGCGGGTTCTCGGCGATATCCAGCGGGGTGGCTTCCAGGAACTCCGGGTCGTTGAGCTCGATCAGCCCTTCGTTGTGCATGAGGATCAGTGCCCGGCCCTCGTTGGAAGGGTCATTGGGCAGGGCGATGGTGGCCCCGTCCGGGAGATCCTCGATGCTGTCGTATTTCTCGGAGTAGGCACCGATCGGGTAGACAAAGGTGTAGCCGGCGATGGCGAAGTCGTAGCCCCTGTCCTCGACCATGGAGCGCATGTAGGGCTCGTGCTGGTAGGCATTGGCATCGAGGCTGCCGTCGGCCAGGGCGGCGTTGGGCGTCACGTAGTCGGTGAACTCGATGATCTCTACCTCGAGGCCGTATTCGCGCTGGGCAATCTCGGCGGCCACCTGCATGACGTCGGTCTCGGGGCCGGCAACGGTGCCGACCTTGAGGAAGTCCTCGTCGGCCACGGCGTTGCCGGCGCCGAGGGTCAGGGCGGAGGCTGCCAGGGTGCCGATCAGGCTCTTGCGCATATCGTGGTTCTCCTCGTTGATGATGTCGCAGATTCGGTTACGATATTAATCGCATAAAGAATAAATCTGTAATGCAATTTGATTATCAAAAGAGCGCGTCATTTGTGGTCGCTCTTACGGACCAGATAATCCCCCAGGCTCTGGAAGCCCTGGACCATTACCACCAGAATCACCACGGTGATCAGCATGATGGTGGGATTGAAGCGGTTGTAGCCATAGCGGATGCCCAGATCACCCAAACCGCCGCCACCCACGGCACCGGCCATGGCCGAGTAGCTGACCAGGGTGACCGCCGTCACGGTCAGCGCCGTGAAGATACCGCCGCGTGCCTCGGGAACAAGCACCTTGGTGATGATCTGCCAGGGGGTTGCGCCCATGGATTGCGCGGCTTCTACCAGCCCCGGCGGGATCTCGTTGAGTGCGCCCTCCACCAGGCGCGCCACGAAGGGGATGGCGGCGATGGTCAGGGGAACTGCGGCCGCATTGGTACCGATCGAGGAGCCGACCAACATCCGCGTGAAAGGGATGATCGCCACCATCAGGATGATGAAAGGAATCGAACGGCCGATATTGGTGATCGCTCCCAGCACCCGGTTGAGTGTCGGTTCGGCCAAGATCTGTCGTGGCCGGGTGACGTAGAGCAACACGCCCAGCGGAATGCCCACCAGGGCCGAGATCACCCCCGACACGGCCACCATATAGAGGGTATCCAGGGTGGCCTCGAGAATCAGTTCAATCATCGCGCTGGACATGGCCGAGCACCTCCACCTGCAGGTCGTGGGATTCGAGATAGTCGAGGGCTTCGCGGGTCTTTTCCGCCGGGCCCATCAGTTCGGCGATCATCAGCCCCAGGGTGCGTTCCTGGATCGACTCCACCTTCGCCTGGAGGATGCTGACGTCCACGCTGCATTCCCTGGCCAGCCTCGAGATAAGCGGCGTCGAGACGGCATCGCCCGAGAAGGCCAGGCGCACCACTGGGTGGCTGTTGGGTCCGGGGGCCTCCTCGAGACGCTCAATCAGGGCGCGGGGCGGGTCGAGTTCCAGGAAGTCGTTGAGGAAGTCGCGCCCCAGGCGGGTACTCGGGGCTGTGAAGAAGTCGCCGACATCGGCTTCCTCGACCAGTTCGCCATCGGAGATCAGGCTGACCCGGTGGCAGATCGACTTGACCACCTCCATCTCGTGGGTAATCAGCAGGATGGTCAGGCCGAGCTTGTGGTTGATGTCGCGCAGCAGATCCAGGATCGCCCCGGTGGTATGGGGGTCAAGTGCCGAGGTGGCCTCGTCGCAGAGCAGCACCTTGGGGCGGCTGGCCAGTGCCCGGGCGATGGCTACGCGCTGCTTCTGGCCGCCCGAGAGCTGTGCCGGGTACTGGCGCGCCTTGTCGGCCAGGCCCACCAGTTCCAGCAGCGGCGTGACCCGTTCACGGATTTCGCCGCGCTTCATGCCCATTAGCTCCAGCGGCAGGGCTACGTTGGCGAAGACGGTGCGCGAGGTCAGCAGGTTGAAGTGCTGGAAGATCATGCCGATCCGATGGCGGGCTTGGTTGAGTGCCGATCCGGAGAGGGCGGTAAGCTCCTGACCGTCCACGGTGACGGTGCCCGTCGTGGGGCGCTCGAGCAGATTGACACAGCGGATCAGGGTGGACTTGCCGGCACCGGAGAGACCGATCACCCCGTGGATCTGGCCCTGGGGCACGTGGAGGTCGGCATGCTTGAGCGCCGTCACGGCCGAGCTGGCGCTGTGCCGCCCCCTGGGGTAGTAGGTCTTGGAAACGTCGTGGAGTCGAATCATTACAGCCGCCGGTAGGGCGCCGGTCGAGAGTCGGGCGGGCAGGGCAGTGGGTAGGCACGCAAAAAAGGCCACCCTTGTGGGTGGCCATCAACGCTGGACACACCCTTTTAGCTGCACTTCACGTCGTGGGGTGCCTTCGAGGCAGTCCACGTCGTCGGCGCCCGCAATCCGGGGTCAAATCGGCGCCTTCAAAATGTGGTCGGCTATAGTAGGTTTCGAACGCACGTATGTCAATTTTAATGGAAGATGATGCCGTTAAGAAAGCTTTTACCTGGTAGGATTTCCTGCTCAGCAGCCTAGCGCTGGAAAATATTCGTGGTGGCAGGGCCGTTGTTGGAGGCTGGCTCCTTGCACCTCGCATCTTGCTCCTTTCTCCTTGTCTTGCCTCTTGCCTCTTGCCTCTTGCCTCTTGCCTCTTGCCTCTTGCCTCTTGCCTCTTGCCCCCTGCCGCCATGGACGTTGTCCCCGGGGTTTCCTAGACTGGCCCCCTCTCAAGCGGCCCATCACGGCCGGTCAGCACAAGGAGCATTCATGTTCACTGGCATCGTACAGGGCGCCGCCGAGGTGGTGGCCATCCAGGAGGCGGAGGCTTTTCGCACCCATGTGCTGGAACTGCCGGCTGCGCTGCGCGAGGGGTTGGCGCTGGGCGCCTCGGTGGCCCACAACGGGGTCTGTCTTACGGTCACCGCCATCCACGGCGAGCGGGTCAGCTTCGATTTGATGCGCGAGACTCTGCGGGTGACCAATCTCGGTGCAGTCAAGGAGGGAGATCGCGTCAATATCGAGCGCGCGGCGCGATTCGGGGACGAAATCGGCGGCCATGCCATGTCCGGCCATGTGATGGCGCTGGCCGAACTGGTCGAACTCGACGAGGCCCCCAACAATCGCCGGCTCTGGTTCGAGGTGCCTCACACCTTGGGCCGCTTCCTGTTCGACAAGGGCTATATCGGGGTGGACGGCATCAGCCTGACCATCGGACAGGTGCAGCCGGCTACCGGCAACCACGGGCCACGTTTCTGCGTCGACCTGATTCCCGAGACATTGGCCCGTACCGTCCTGGTGGACCGGGTTCCGGGCGACGCCGTCAATATCGAGATCGACCCCCAGACTCAGGCCATCGTCGAGACCGTGGAGCGAGTGCTTCAAGCGCGTGGCGCCTGATGTACCTCGGAAAACTTGACCGTTCCGTCAAGTCTTCGTTGGTCGGCCGGGTGGCGTATGGCCCGCAAGTTGCTTAACTAGGTCAGTCGTGCTGCCTATGAGCCCTTGGGCACCTCGCAACATCTTGGGGCTTTGGGTACCATAGGCGGCTTTTCTCGCACCCCGGACGCCACGACGTCAATGCGCGCAGGAACAATAACCATGCTGAAACGCCTGATCGACAACCAGTTCAAGCTGGTCGAGCACAACACCGATGTGAAGACCGAGGTCATCGCCGGGATCACCACCTTCCTGACCATGGCCTACATCATCTTCGTCAACCCGAGCATCCTCTCCGAGGCAGGCATGGACTATGGTGCGGTGTTCGTCGCGACCTGTCTGGCCGCCGCGGTGGGCTGTTTGATCATGGGCCTGTGGGCCAACTATCCGATTGCCCAGGCACCTGGCATGGGCCTTAACGCCTTCTTCACCTATGGCGTGGTGCTGGGCATGGGGTATACCTGGGAGGCGGCGCTGGGCGCGGTCTTCTTCTCGGGTTTCATCTTCTTCCTGCTCAGCATCTTCAAGGTGCGGGAATGGATCATCAACTCGATTCCGCTCTCCCTGCGGCTGGGTATCGCCGCGGGTATCGGGCTCTTCCTGGCGATGATCGCCCTGAAGAATGCCGGTATCGTGGTGGCGAATCCCGCCACCTTCGTGGCCCTGGGCGACCTGTCCCAGCCGCCGGCGCTCTATGCGCTGCTGGGCTTTTTCGTGATTACGGCCCTTGCCTATCTGAAGGTCACCGGCGCGGTGATGATCGGTATCCTCGGGGTCACCGTGCTGGCGATGCTCTTCGGTCACAACGAGTTCGGTGGCTTCATGTCCATGCCGCCCTCCATCGCGCCGACCTTCATGGCCCTCGACCTGGCCGGCGCCTTCGACGTGGCAATGATCAGCGTGATCTTTGCCTTCCTGTTCGTCGATCTCTTCGATACGTCCGGTACGCTGGTTGGCGTGGCCCAAAAGGGCAAGTTGCTGGACGAGGACGGCAAGCTGCCGCGCATCGGGCGTGCGATGATGGCCGATAGTAGTGCCTCCATGGCCGGCGCGGTATTGGGAACTTCCACCACCACCAGCTACATCGAGTCCACCGCCGGCATTGCCTCCGGTGGGCGTACTGGTCTGACCGCCGTGGTGGTGGCGGTGCTTTTCCTTGTCAGCCTGTTCTTCGCGCCGCTGGCGGGCTCCATTCCGGCCTATGCCACCGCCGGGGCCCTGCTCTATGTGGCGGTATTGATGGCCGGCAGCCTGGCCCATGCCAACTGGGATGACCCCACGGACGCCGCCCCGGTGCTGATTGCCGCCCTGGCCATGCCGCTGACGTTCTCGATTGCAGAAGGTATCGCGCTGGGCTTCATCAGCTACGCCGCAATCAAGGCGCTCTCCGGGCGTTTCAAGGACTTGAATCCCGCGGTTATCGTGCTGGCGCTGCTGTTTGCCGGCAAGTTCCTGTTCCTTGGTTGATTCCTGTATATCGATTGCATTCACTCACCGAGACTCGATCCGATGAGCATCTACGGCGACTACATTAAGTCCGTGATCCGCACCGTCCCCGACTGGCCGCAGTCGGGGGTCAATTTCCGCGACATTACGCCGCTGCTGCAGAACAGGGCTGCTTTCCGCAAGCTGATCGACAGCTTCGTGCACCGTTACCAGGAGATGGGCATCGATGCCGTCGCCGCCATCGACGCCCGGGGTTTCATCGTCGGCGCACCGCTGGCCTATGAGCTGGGTTGCAGCTTCGTGCCGGTGCGCAAGAAGGGCAAGCTGCCCTTCCGCACCATCAGCGAAACCTACACCCTGGAGTACGGTGAGGCCGAGGTGGAGCTACACTCCGATGCCTTCAAGCAAAGTGACCGCATCCTGATCGTCGACGATCTGATCGCCACCGGCGGTACCATGCTGGCTGCCGCCAAGCTGATCAGCCGCAGCGGCGGGCAGGTGGTCGAGACCTCCACCATCGTCGACCTGCCCGACCTTGGCGGCTCGCAGCGCATCCGCGAGGCCGGGTATGGTGTCTTCGCCGTCTGTTCCTTCACCGAGGACGAGTGAGCTTCATGAGCACCCATCGCTACCACCAGCACTTCACCGTATCTTGGGACCAGCTGCACCGCGACGTGCGCGAGCTCTGCCACCGGCTGATCGAGCGTGACTTCAAGGGTATCATCGCCATCACCCGCGGCGGCCTGATTCCGGCGGCGCTGATCGCCCGTGAACTCAACGTGCGCCTGATCGACACCGTCTGCATCAAGAGCTACGACCATATGGATCAGGGTGGCCTGGACGTGCTGAAGGGCGTCGACCATGACGGGGAGGGCTGGTTGCTGGTCGACGATCTTGTCGATACCGGCCGTACCGCCAAGGCCGTGAGTGAGATGCTGCCGAAGGCCCACTTCGTGACCATCTATGCCAAGCCCGAGGGCAAGCCGCTGGTGGATCAGTACCTCACCGAGGTGGCTCAGGATTGCTGGATCCAGTTTCCCTGGGACATGGGCGTGGCCTATGTCGAGCCGCTGGTCGACCAGGCGAAGCGCTGAGCCATGAGCACGCCGCTCCCTGAAAGCTGGCAACAGTGGCTGGGCGACGAGTTCGAGGCGCCCTACATGCAGTCGCTGCGTGACTTCCTGGCGGCCGAGAAGGCGGCCAGGAGGGTGGTGTATCCGCACTCGTCAGACTGGTTTCGCGCCTTTGAGCTGACGCCGTTGGACCGCGTGAAGGTGGTGATCCTCGGCCAGGACCCTTATCACGGGCCGAATCAGGCACACGGGCTCTGTTTCTCGGTGCGCCCCGGTGTGCGTGTGCCACCCTCACTGGTCAATATCTATAAGGAACTGCAGGCGGACGTGGCCTTTCAACCGGTGGACCACGGCAACCTCGAGCACTGGGCGCGCCAGGGGGTGTTGCTGCTCAATACGTCGTTGACGGTGGAGGCGGGCAATGCCGGCTCTCATCGCGGCAAGGGCTGGGAGACATTCACCGACCGCGCCATCGCCACGGTTAGCGAGCATGCCGAGCCTTCGGTCTTTCTGCTGTGGGGCAGTCACGCCCGCCAGAAGAAAGCGCTGGTCGACACGTCGCGCCATCTGGTACTGGAATCCCCGCATCCCTCGCCGCTCTCTGCCCACCGGGGCTTCTTCGGCAACCACCACTTCTCCCGGGCCAACGCCTTTCTCATGGAGCAAGGCCGCGAGCCCATCGACTGGCAGCTGCCTGCTCAGCCTTAACCTCTAAGCGGGATGTGGTTAAAATAGTGCGCAATTTATGGGAGCCGTCTAACCGACCAAGGTCGTCCCCCTTCTCTCTGCAGCAACGAGGTCATACATGAGCGTCCACGCCATCCAGCATCCCCTGGTCCAGCACAAGCTCGGTCTGATGCGCGAAGCCGGCATCAGCACCAAGAGTTTTCGTGAACTGTCCGGCGAGCTGGCCAAGCTGCTCACCTATGAGGCGACCAGCGACCTGGAACTCCAGGAGCAGGAAATCGACGGCTGGAACGGCGAGAAGATTCCGGTGCAGCTGCTCAAGGGCAAGAAGGTCACCATCGTGCCGATCCTGCGGGCGGGACTGGGCATGCTCGACGGCGTCACCGACCTGATCCCCAGTGCCAGGGTCAGCGTGGTGGGGCTATACCGTGACGAGGAGACACTCGAGCCGGTGCCTTACTTCGCCAAGTTCGCCAATGACCTGGATGAGCGCATGGCCATCGTCATTGATCCCATGTTGGCCACCGGCGGCACCATGGTTGCCACCCTGGACATGCTGCGTGAGAGGGGTTGCAAGCACATGAAGGTCATCGTGCTGGTCGCTGCTCCCGAGGGCATCAAGCGTGTCCAGGACGCCTATCCGGATATCGAGCTGTACACCGCCGCGGTGGATGACCACCTCGATGATAATGGCTATATCGTCCCCGGCCTGGGGGACGCCGGCGACAAGATCTTCGGCACCCGCTGAACGATTTGGCACGACTCTCGATACCCTCCCGCCCCGAGGACTGAAGTCCTTGGGGTCGTCGCCTCACTGTGCTTCCCTCCCTTCGTCTCATTTCTCTCCCGTCTCCGGTCCCCGGTTTTCGTCGCACGGGTATCCTGGTGCCGTGCAATGTTCGTTTTCGATCACTTGACAACATGGAATCTAAGGGCCGTCGTTCTGGTTGCGTCCTTTTCCACTCTAAGACAAAAGTTCAATGTCTTGTTAAAGTTATCTAATAACAGAGGCTTAGAGAGATTTTAAGAGGAAGGCCATGGCGATGAACGCTATTTTCGGTTGACGACATTTGTGTTTGAAAGCGAATCTCGGCTACGTTGTATTCAGCTGTCCCTGAATCAACACATAACAACGAACCGTCGAGATCCGTATGTCCTTGATCCTAGAAAACATCGATCACGTGGTAGGTGGCGACACCTATATCGCGGGCGTGAACCTGGAGCTCCAGCCCGGCTCCTTCAACGTCTTGCTGGGGCGAACCCTGGCCGGCAAGACCACCTTGATGCGACTGATGGCGGGGCTGGATACGCCGACTCGAGGGCGAATCCTGATGGATGGGGAAGACGTGACCGGTCGCTCCGTGCGCAAGCGCAACGTCTCCATGGTCTATCAGCAGTTCATCAACTATCCGGCGCTCTCCGTCTACGACAATATCGCTTCACCCCTCAAACTGGCCAAGGTCGATCGTGCCGAGATCGATCGCCGAGTGCGAGAGGTCGCCGAGATGTTGCATATCGAGCAGATGCTCGATCGCCTGCCTCTCGAGCTTTCCGGTGGCCAGCAGCAGCGTACCGCCATGGGGCGTGCGCTGGTGAAGGATGCCGACGTCGTCCTCTTCGACGAGCCGCTGGTCAATCTGGACTACAAGTTGCGGGAGGAATTTCGCGACGAGTTGCGCGCGGTGTTCAGCGAGCGTAACTGCATTGCCGTTTATGCCACCACCGAACCGGCCGAGGCACTCGCCCTGGGCGGAAATACTGCAGTGCTTCATGAGGGTCGCCTCCTGCAGTACGGACGTACCGAAGACGTCTATCACCGGCCGTGCGATATTCTGACCGCGGAAATGTTTTCGGAGCCGCCGATCAATATCGTCAGGGGCATCATCTCCGGCTCCGAGGTGACCTTTGACAAGTCGCTGCATTTTCCCATCAACGATGATCTGCGCACCCTGGCACCGGGGGAGTATCGCTTTGGTGTGCGTGCCTCGCACATCTCGCTCGCGCCTCGTGCCAAGGATGACATCGAAGTGAAGATGACCGTCGATCTGGCTGAAATCAGTGGTTCCGAAACCTTTCTGCACGTGCACAACGACCTCTTCCACATGACGGTACATCTTGAGGGTGTTCATGAGTTTCGCGTTGACGCGCCAGTGACCCTCTATTTCCCGACCCACAAGGTCTACGCCTTCGACCGCCAAGGGGCGGTGGTGCATATACCGACTCACTTGGGGGGCATCTGATATGGCCGAGATCACCCTGAAATCCCTGGCTCACACCTATCTGCCCGATCCACAGTCGCCGGAAGACTACGCCATTCGCGAGATGAATCACGTCTGGCACCAGGGCGGCGCTTATGCGCTGCTCGGACCTTCCGGCTGTGGCAAGTCGACCTTGCTCAATATCATCTCCGGCCTGTTGGAGCCCTCCAGCGGTGAAGTGCTTTTCGATGGCGAAGTGGTCAATGCTCTGCCGCCCGAGGCACGCAATATTGCGCAGGTTTTCCAGTTTCCCGTCATCTACGACACCATGACGGTCTACGACAACCTGGCCTTTCCGCTGCGCAATGTGCGCACGCCCGAGGTCCGTGTGCGTGAGCGCGTAAAGGAAGTCGCCGACGTTCTGGAACTCACTGGCCAACTTAAGCGCAAGGCAAAGAACCTCACCGCCGATGAGAAGCAGAAGGTCTCCATGGGCAGGGGGCTGGTTCGCGAGGACGTCTCGGCAATTCTCTTCGACGAGCCGCTTACCGTTATCGACCCTCAGCTGAAGTGGAAGCTGCGCCGCAAGCTGAAGGAGATCCATCAGCGCTTCGAGATCACCATGGTCTATGTGACCCACGACCAGCTCGAGGCCTCCACCTTCGCTGACAAGATTGCCGTCATGTACGAAGGGCAGGTGGTGCAGTTCGGCACGCCCAGAGAACTCTTCGAAAAGCCCAACCACACCTTCGTCGGGTATTTCATCGGTAGTCCCGGGATGAACTTCCTGGCTGTCACAACTCGTGACGGTAAGGTAATGGCCGGAGATACCCAGCTGACGGTAGGCAATAACGTGCGCGATGCCGTTGGAAACGCCCGCTCCACCAACATAAAACTCGGTATCCGTCCCGAATTCATCGAGGTGCATGCCGATCCGGTCGAGGACGGCATGGAAGCCCGAGTGGAGCACGCTCAGGATCTGGGAACCTACTCCATCGTCTACCTGAAGCTGGGTAACATTGCACTTAAGGCACGCATCGAGGAAGACCAGAATACGCCCTCGGGTAAGGCCTGGTTGCGCTTCCCCGACGAGCGACTCGGCCTTTATGTCGACGAATTCCGCGTGGAGATCGACCATGAATAAAGTCTACAACAATCGTGCATGGTGGCTGATCCTGCCCATGCTGCTGCTGGTGGCCTTCTCGGCCGTCATTCCGCTGATGACCGTGGTGAACTACTCGGTTCAGGATGTCTTCGATGCCAATACACGCTTCTTTACTGGCACCGAGTGGTTCAAGGAGATGCTCAACGACCCGGCCTTGCAGTCGGCAGTAGTGCGTCAGTTCGCCTTCTCACTGACGGTGCTGGCCATCGAGGTGCCTCTAGGCATCGGCATTGCCTTGATCATGCCCAAGAAGGGCTGGCAGGCCTCGGCTGTGCTGATACTCGTCACCATGCCCCTGCTGATTCCCTGGAACGTGGTAGGCAGTATCTGGCAGATCTTCACCCGGGGTGATATCGGCCTGATGGGATGGAGTCTGCGCGAGCTCGGCTATGGCTACAACATCACCTCGAGCCCGGTGGATGCCTGGGCAACCATCATCCTGATGGACGTCTGGCACTGGACCCCGTTGATTGCACTGCTCTGCTATAGCGGCCTGCGTTCGATCCCCGATGCCTATTACCAGGCGGCGCGTATCGACCGTGCCTCGAAGTGGGCCGTGTTCCGCTACATCCAGCTACCCAAGCTCACTAACGTACTGGTCATCGGCGTGCTGCTTCGCTTCATGCACTCCTTCATGATCTATGCTGAGCCCTTCGTGCTCACGGGCGGGGGCCCCGGCAGTTCCACGACGTTCCTCAGCCAGTCATTGACGACCATGGCCATAGGCCAGCAGGACCTTGGGCCATCGGCGGCATTCTCGCTGATCTATTTCCTGATCATTCTGCTGGTCACCTGGGTGTTCTATACCGCGATCATGAACATGCAGAAAGACGACAACAACAAGGAGGCATGACATGAGTGATTCATTGCCCACTACACCCGATGCCGTACGCCAGCGCGCCGCGGCCGTCAATAACCGGCGTCGTCGCAAGGCCCGCTCCGCGACCAATCAGTGGCGCCGCCGGGGACTGATG
Organism: Halomonas sp.; assembly: GCF_034520545.1. Classification (GTDB taxonomy): domain Bacteria; phylum Pseudomonadota; class Gammaproteobacteria; order Pseudomonadales; family Halomonadaceae; genus Halomonas. The sequence continues at coordinate 419,465 of NZ_JAXHNN010000010.1, read as the reverse complement.
ACGGTCTATATCGTGTTCGTGCTGCTGCCGATCTACTGGCTGCTGAATATGTCGTTCCAGTCCAACACCGAGATTCTCGGCGGGCTGACCCTCTGGCCGGAAGACTTCACGTTCGAGCACTATGCCAAGATATTGACCGAACCCAGCTGGTACATGGGGTACGTCAATTCGATCACCTATGTGCTGATGAACATGGTGATCAGCATCGCGGTGGCTCTGCCGGCAGCCTATGCCTTCAGCCGCTACAAGTTCATCGGTGACAAGCACCTGTTCTTCTGGCTGCTGACCAACCTGATGGCGCCGCCGGCCGTCTTCCTGCTGCCCTATTTTCAGCTCTACTACACCGTCGGCCTGTTCGACACGCACGTCGCGGTTGCCCTTGCCCACTGCCTGTTCAACATTCCGCTGGCCGTGTGGATTCTCGAGGGCTTCATGAGCGGGGTTCCCAAGGAGATTGACGAGACCGCCTTCATCGATGGCTATAGTTTCCCGAAGTTCTTCGTGAAGATCTTCATTCCGATGATCAGCTCGGGGATCGGCGTGACCCTGTTCTTCCTGTTCATGTTCTCCTGGGTCGAACTGCTGCTGGCCAGCACCCTGACTTCCACTGGCGCTCAGCCGATCGCCTCAGTGATGACCCAGACCAAAGGCGCCTCGGGGATCGACTGGGGTACGCTGGCGGCTGCCGGCACGCTGACCATCCTGCCGGGCATCGTGGTGGTCTATTTCGTTCGCAATCACATCGCCAAGGGCTTTGCCCTGGGCCGTACCTGAGGAGACGCGACATGGAATGGATGGTATGGACCACTCCCACCACGATCTTTTTCGCGGTCATTGCCGCGATGTTGGCCGGCATGACGGCCTGGGAAGTCATCTCGCCAACGGTCGAGCGCAAGGGCTTCCTGCCGATCTCGACCACCCGCGGTGACAGGCTCTTCATCGGGCTTCTCTCCGCTGCCTACATCCACCTGGCAGTGGTTGGCTTTACCCCGTTCAGCATCTGGCTGGCTCTGGGAGCATCGGGTCTCTGGCTACTTGTCCTGATGCGCTGGGGCTGACAGAAACGCATGGAGCCGAATGTCCACGGACGGACTACTACAACCAAAGAGGTCATTATGAAAGCGACAACAATGCGACTCTCTCTACTCGCCGCCGGTGTGATGCTGGCAAGCGGTGCGCTGCACGCCGACAATCACGACGCACGTGCCATCGCCGAACGTCTGGTCGATGAACACTTCCAGAACTCGACGCTGTCCCGTGAGGAGCAGATCGAGGAACTGCTGTGGTTTGCCGAGGCCGCCGAGCCGTTCCGCGGCATGGAGATCAATACCGTAGCCGAGGGCCTGACCACGCACATCTATGAGCGAGACGTGCTGGCCGAAGCCTTTGGCGAGCTGACCGGCATCGACGTGACCCACAACATCATCGGTGAGGGTGATGTGGTCAACAACATGCAGACCCAGATGCAGTCGAGCCGCAACATCTACGACGGCTACGTCAACGACTCCGACGCCATCGGTACGCACATCCGCTACGGCACCACCATCAATATCTCCAACGCCATGGAGAATGAATGGGCCGACTACACCCTGCCGACCCTGGATCTCGATGACTTCATCGGCCTGCAGTACGGCACGGGGCCGGATGGCAATATCTACCAGCTTCCTGATCAGCAGTTCGCCAACCTCTACTGGTTCCGCTATGACTGGTTCCAGCGCGAGGATCTCCAGGAACAGTTCCGCGAGATCTACGGCTACGACCTCGGTGTGCCGACCAACTGGACGGCCTACGAAGACATCGCCGAGTTCTTCACCGAGCACGTCGGCGAGATCGACGGCACCAAGGTCTACGGCCATATGGACTACGGCCGTCGCGATCCGTCGCTGGGCTGGCGTTTCCACGACTCCTGGCTCTCCATGGCCGGCATGGGTAGCCCCGGTGTGCCCTTCGGTAACCCGGTGGACGACTGGGGCATCCGCGTCAATGAAGAGAGCCAGCCGGTGGGTGCCAGCGTCAGCCGTGGCGGGGCCACCAACTCGCCAGCCTCGATCTTTGCCGTCACCAAGATGGTCGATTGGCTCGAAAAGTATGCGCCACCCCAAGCCACCGGCATGACCTTCGGTGAGGCGGGTCCTGTTCCGGCTCAGGGGCAGATTGCCCAGCAGATGTTCTGGTACACCGCCTTCACCGCCGACATGACCGACCCCGGTCTGCCGGTCACCGACGAGGAAGGTAACCCCAAGTGGCGGATGGCGCCGTCACCTACCGGCCCGTACTGGGAAGAAGGCATGAAGGTCGGCTATCAGGACGTGGGTTCCTGGACCTTCTTCGATTCCACTCCGGAGGATCGTCGCACCGCCGCCTGGCTGTTCGCCCAGTTCACCGTCGCCAAGACCGTCTCTCTGGAGAAGCTGATGGCCGGCCTCACGCCGATTCGCGAGTCCGATATCTTCTCCGAGCAGATGACCGAGATGGCACCGCAACTGGGTGGTCTGGTGGAGTTCTATCGCAGCCCCAAGGAGTCCAACTGGACGCCGTCCTCCACCAACGTGCCGGACTATCCGCGCATGGCGCCGCTGTGGTGGCAGAATCTGGCGCCGGCCGTCAGTGGTGATATTTCTCCCAAAGAAGCGCTGGATAACCTGGCCGGCGACATGGACAGCATCATGGCGCGCCTGGCACGGGCGAAGGTGTTCGAGACCTACTCGCCAAACCTGAACGACGAGCGTGACCCGCAGTACTGGCTCGATCAGCCCGGTTCGCCGAAGGCGAAACTGGACGACGAGATGCCGCAGGGCACGACCGTCCCCTACGACGACATGATGGAGGCGTGGATGGCCGCCGGTTCTCGCGAATGATGAACGGGCGGGTCGCCTGACCCGCCCGCTCTTGCCCCGGGTGTTCCCGGGGCAGTTCAAGATCGTGTAACCGGTTGCCTGAACGGGACCCAGGGCCCCGCTCGGTGCATGCCGAGCGGGGCCTGTTGCTTTGAAAAAAGGGCCAGACATGCAACTCAGAGAGAACAATATCCGCAAGCTTCCCTGTCAGACCTTTGATGTTCTGGTCATCGGCGGTGGCATCAATGGGGCGTCGGCGGCTGCAGCGCTGAGTGGGAAGGGGGCCAAGGTTGCCCTGATCGATCGCGGCGACTTCGCTGGCAGTACCAGCATGCACTCCTCCAACCTGGTCTGGGGAGGCATCAAGTACATGGAAAGCGGTGACTTCAAGCTGGTGCGCAAGCTGTGCAAGAGTCGCAACCACCTGATCAAGAGTTACCCGTCTACGGTCCAGGAGATACGCTTCCTGACCACCATCAACAAAGGCTTTCGATACCATCCCCTCTATCCCTGGGCCGGTACCTGGCTCTACTGGCTGATGGGCAGCGCCTTCACACGGAGGCCCAACTTCTTGCGCCCTTCGGGCATCAAGGCGCGTGAGCCGATCATCGATACTCGCAACGCCCGGGGGGGCTTCGAGTATTCCGATGCCTACCTGCACGACAACGACGCGCGCTTCGTCTTCAACTTCGTTCGCGGTGCCTTGGATTTTGGGACCGTGGCGGCGAACTACGTCGAATCGCTGGGCTCGCGCCGAGAGGGGGATCTCTGGATTACCCAGGTTCGGGATCGCACCGATGACAGTACCTTCGAGATTCGCTCCAGGGTGCTCATCAATGCCGCCGGTCCCTGGGTCGATCAGCACAATAGTCTATCGGGTCAACAGACCGACCATCGTCACGTTTTCTCCAAGGGCATTCACCTGATCGTGCCGCGGTTGACCGACAGCAAGCGCGTGCTGGCCTTCTTTGCCGACGACGGCCGGCTCTTCTTCGTCATTCCCATGGGGCCGCGTACCTGCATCGGCACCACGGATACCCGGGTCGAGAATCCCGAGGTCGGCGCAACGGAGGAAGACATCCGGTTCGTGCTCAACAATATCAATACGCGGCTCGAACTCCAGACCCCCCTGGGCAAGGAGGATATCATCGCAACGCGTTGTGGCGTGCGCCCTCTGGCGGTCAAGCCCAGCGCTGGTGACGATCGTGACTTCCTCAACCTGTCGCGCAAGCATGCGATAGACGTCGACAGCGAAAAGCGTCACCTGAGCATCTTCGGTGGCAAGTTGACCGATTGCCTCAACGTCGGCGAGGAGTTGGTGGAAGAGGTGCGCCGGCTCGGCGTCGAGATCCCCTATCCGGATGTCCGCTGGTACGGTGAGCCCGATGCTTCGGTCCGCGAGGCCTTCATGCACCAGGCGAGGCTGATGGACCTGGACGCCATGACCAGCGCCGAGGCCTCCGAGCCATTGAGCACACGTCTATGGCGACGCTATGGCGCCCAGGCGCTGGAGATGCTCGAGGACATCCGCCAGGATCCGACCCAGGGTGAGGTGCTCATCGAGGGAACAGAATATCTGCGCTGCGAACTCAAGCTGGCCAGGCGCCGCGAGATGGTGACCAAGCTGGAAGATTTCCTGCGGCGTCGTTCCAAGGTCTCGCTGGTGGTCCCCGAGGAGAGTATTCGCGACTCGCCGGGGCTGCGCGAAGCCTGCGATATCCTCTTCGACGACCAGGCCGAAGCACGCCTGCAGGAGTACCTCGAGTCAGAGGAGGGTTGAAAGAGGGCAGACACCGCGCGGATTTCCGGGACACCCATGCAAGCGCCTTGCTGATAGAATGCCGCGCGATTCGTTCCCCTTGATCTTCCTGGAGCCCTTTATCATGACCGACAGTACCGCGCCGGCCGCCATGCCCACCGACTCGCCGTTGCGCACCTTGCTCACCGGCGCACAGATGCTTTTCGTGGCATTCGGCGCCTTGGTGCTGGTGCCGCTGCTCACCGGGCTGGATCCCAATGTGGCGCTGTTCACGGCCGGGGTCGGCACCTTGATCTTTCATGGCGTGACCCGGGTCAGCGTCCCGGTCTTCCTGGCCTCGTCGTTTGCCTTCATCGCGCCCATCCAGGGGTCGGTGGCCAACTTCGGCATCCCCGCCACCCTCGGGGGGCTGATGGCCGCCGGCCTGGTGTATGTGGTGATCTCGCAGTTCGTGCGCCTCAAGGGCACTGCCTGGCTGCATCGGCTGCTGCCGCCGGTAGTGGTGGGGCCGGTGATCATGGTGATCGGCCTGGCACTGGCGCCGGTAGCGGTGGACATGGCCACCGGCGAGACCAGCGATAATATCGGCTACGGTGCGGCGATCTTTCTCTCCATGGTCAGCCTGCTGGTGACGCTGGTGCTGGCGGTATTCGGACGCGGCCTGATCCGTCTGATCCCGATCATGGGCGGTATCGTGACGGGCTACGCGCTGGCGCTGGTCATGGGAGTGGTGGACTTCACGCCGGTACAGGCGTCGGCCTGGCTCTCGCTGCCGTCGTTCACCGCGCCGAGCTTTCACTGGGCGGCCATCCTCTTCATGATCCCGGTGGCCATTGCCCCCGCGGTGGAGCACATCGGTGACATGGTCGCCATCGGCTCGGTGACCCGCAGAAACTACCTGGAGAAGCCCGGCCTGCACCGCACCCTGTTGGGCGATGGCCTGGCTACCACCGCCGCGGCGATCTTCGGCGGTCCCCCCAATACGACGTACTCGGAAGTCACCGGCGCCGTGACCCTGACCCGAGCGTTCAATCCCCGGATCATGGTGGTGGCCGCCTGCATCGCCATTCTCCTGGCTTTCGTCGGCAAGCTCGGCGCGCTGTTGCAGACCATTCCCGGTCCGGTGATGGGCGGCATCATGACGCTGCTCTTCGGTTCGATCGCCGTGATCGGCATGAACACGCTGGTGCGTGCCGGCAAGCCGTTAACCGCACCTCGCAACCTGGTAGTGGTGTCCCTGGTGCTGGTCTTTGGCATCGGCGGCATGCAGTTCGGCAATGGCCAGTTCACCCTGCAGGGCGTCAGCCTCGCCGCCCTGGTCGGCATCGTCCTCAACTGGGTGCTGCCCGGTGCCGAGGAGGAAGATACGCCTCAGGCGTGATGTACGTCCTGGCCAGCGTCGGAGAAGGTCGGCGGGGTATTGGCGCTGACGATCACGCACTCTTCGTCGCCGGGGTTGCGAAAGCGGTGGGGCAGGCGGGAGTCGAAGTAGTAGGCGTCGCCTGCGCTTAGCACTCCGACCTCGCCGTTCACGGTGATCTCGATCTGCCCCGCGACCACCACGCCGCCTTCCTCACCGTCATGCTCCAGCATCTCCTCGCCGCTGTCGGCCCCGGGTGGGTAACGCTCGTGGATGATCGACATGCGCCGGTCGGGTCGCCGCGCGGCCACCAGTTGCCAGGAGAGCTGGCCATCGCCGATCTCGGTCAGTTCGCCCTGACGATAGAAGGACTGTGGCTGACTGGGCTCATCACCGGCAAAGAAAGCACTGATCGACACCGGCAGGGCGTCGAGTATCTTCTTCAACGAACTCACCGAGGGGCTGACGTTGTTCTGCTCGATCAGTGAGATGGTGCTGTTGGTAACCCCGGCCCGCTTGGCCAGTTCACGCTGGGAAAGTCCGCGCGACAGCCTCAGTTGCTTGAGCCGGGCACCTACATCGAATGCCTCGTCCATGAGTCGGTCCTTGGCGCGGTTGTCGCCGTATTCGTGGAATATTTTCAACATAGTGTACCTCCTTGGAGGCACGTAGATAAGCTAGAGTTTGACTGGCGTCAGGGCAGGGCTCCAGCGTGGACGGCCGGCATGGCACCCGCCGCCGGGCTGAGGCATCATGAGTCAAATTTAGAGTCATATATGACTATTAGTCAGGAGAGCCGATGATCACCCGAGACGACCTCACCGGCCTGATCCTGGCCGGCGGCCAGGGGCGCCGGATGGGCGGTCGCGACAAGGGGCTCGAATCCTTCGCCGGTCGCCCGCTGGTGGCCCATGTTCGCGAGCGTCTGGCGGGAAGGGTGTACGAAGTGCTGATCAACGCCAATCGCAATGCCGAGGCCTATGCGCCGCTGGCCGACCGCGTGATCGCGGATGCCGAGGGCGGCTTCCAGGGCCCGCTGATGGGCATCTACAGCGGCCTTCGTGCTGCAACCACGCCCTGGTTGCTGGTGGCGCCCTGCGACAGTCCGGCCTTGCCCAGGGATTTAGTGGATCGGATGGTGGATCGATTGGTGGCCTCTGTTGGCAATGGCGAGGGCGAGTGCGATATCGCCGTGGCCTTCGACGGCGAGCGCCTCCATCCGGTGGTGGCGCTGATCCGTACCTCCCTGGTTGATGACCTGGCGGAGGCCCTGGCCGACGGTGAGCGCAAGATCGATCGCTGGTACGCTCGCCACGCCTGGTGTCGGGTGGATGTGAGCGATTGCCCCGACGCCTTGGCCAACTTGAATACCGAAGATGACAAGCAGCGCCTGGAGCGCACCCTAGGTGATGCCATACCGCAGTGCCTGGCGTTCGACGATCAGCTGCCACTGCTCGGCATTGCCGCCTGGAGCGGGACCGGCAAGACCACCCTGCTGGAGCAACTGCTGCCTCGCCTCGGCGCACGGGGCTTGCGCGTGGCGGTGATCAAGCACGCTCATCATGCCTTCGATGTCGATCAGCCCGGCAAGGACAGCCACCGCCTGCGCGAGGCCGGCGCCTCGCCTATGCTGGTGGCGTCTCGTGCCCGGGTGGCGCTGATGATGGAAACCCCCGGGCGCGAGGAGGCCGATCTGGCCGAGCTCATCGACATGGTGCGTCCCCAGCATCCCGACCTGGTGCTGGTGGAAGGCTTCAAGGCCTGGCCGCTGCCCAAGCTCGAACTCTATCGCCCCGAGGTGGGCAAGTCGCTGCGCGTCGCCGAGGACCCCTGGGTACACGCGGTGGCCAGTGACGCTGACCTCACGCTGCCCGAGGGCGTCGAAGCGCTGGACCTCAACGATCTCGAGGCGCTCAGCGACTGGATCGCCGCCTGGCCCGTCCTCTGGCCAAGTCGGCAGAGACCCCGCGAGCGCACCTGTGACCAGGAGACCACGCCATGACGCTCTCCTGCTTCGATCTCGGCGAGCGCATGCTCTCGGTGGGGGAGGCACGGGTGCGCCTGGCCAGCCTCATCGAAGCGCCGCTGCCCGCCGAGCACGTGGCCCTGGCCGAGCTCTACGGCCGGGTACTGGCCGAGGACGCCGTCTCGCCCATCGACGTGCCACAGAACACCAATGCCGCCATGGATGGCATCGCCCTGGCCTGGCCTTTGGCTGACGAATTGCCTGGCGAGTGGCGTGTTGTGGGCGAGGTGCTCGCCGGCCGGTGCTTTGATGAGACGCTTCGTGCTGGCGAGTGCGTGCGCATCACCACCGGAGCGCCTTTGCCGACGGGGGCTGATACCGTGATCATGCTCGAACAGCTCGAGGAGTACGGCGCGACACTGGCGGTGCAACAACCCGAAGCCGTCAGGCGTTGCCAGCACGTGCGTCAGGCCGGCGAGGACATCCCTCGGGGCCACACGGCGCTGCACGCCGGTACTCGGCTGGGCGCTGCCGAACTGGGGCTACTGGCCTCCCTGGGCTTGGCCGAGGCGAGCGTGCACTGTCGCCCGCGGGTGGCGATCTTCTCCACCGGTGACGAGGTCACGGCTCCCGGCGAGCCGTTGCCACTGGCCGGCATCCATGACGCCAATCGTTATACTCTGGCCGGCCTGCTGGCCGAGCAGGGCGCCGAGCTGATCGATCTTGGCATCCTGCCTGACAACCGCGAAGCCATGGTCGCTGCCCTGAGCGATGCCGCCGGGCATGCCGACATGGTGATCACCAGCGGCGGCGTGTCGGTGGGTCACGCCGACTTCACCCGTGCGGCGCTGGAAACGGTTGGCCGCCTGGCCTTCTGGCGTATCGCCATTCGCCCCGGGCGCCCCCTGGCGTGCGGTCTGTTGGGTGAAAGGGGCGTGCCTTTCCTGGGGCTGCCCGGTAACCCGGTGGCGGTGATGGTGACCTTTCTGCAATTTGTGGTGCCGCTGTTGTCCAAGTTACAGGGAAGGTCGGAGCGCGAGCCGCTGCGGCTGACGGCTATCGCCGACGAGGCACTGAAGAGCCGGCTCGGGCGCACCGACTTCCTGCGCGGTCGCTATTACGCTGACACCGATGGCCGTCTGCACGTATGCAGCACCGGCGCCCAGGGCTCCGGGATCCTGTCCTCGATGGTGGCGGCCAACTGCCTTATCGAGCTCACCGACGATCGCGACGGGGCAGACCCGGGCGAGACGGTGAGCATTCAACCCCTTCATCGACTGCCATGAGACGCTGACCTCCATGTCCCTGACCCATATCAATGCCCGCGGCGAAGCCCACATGGTCGACGTCGCCGACAAGCCTGAAAGCACCCGCGAAGCCAGTGCCTCAGGCCTCATCCGCATGCAGCCCGAGACCCTGGCGCTGCTCGCCGAGGGTGGTCTGCCCAAGGGCGACGTACTGGCTACGGCGCGCATCGCCGGTATTCAGGCCGCCAAGCGCACCCATGAACTGATCCCGCTCTGCCATGCCCTGGCGCTGTCCAAGGTCGCCATCGACTTCGAGCTCGACGAGCCCGAGTGCTGTGTACATGTCACCGCCACCTGTCGCCTCACCGGACGAACCGGTGTAGAAATGGAGGCGTTGACCGCCGTTTCGGTAGCCTGTCTGACCCTCTACGACATGTGCAAGGCCGTGGACAAGGGTATGGAGATCGGCGCTATCCATCTCGATACCAAGACCGGCGGCAAGTCCGGCGACTATCGCCGTGATGAAGCCTGGGGAGCGCGAGCGGTGGCACCTTCCATTATCGAGTCTTCCCCGTCACCTATCGTCACCGGTGAGGGGGTATCCGGCGAGGTATCGGTGGGGCATCGTTGTGACATTGCCACTCCCTGTCTCCGCGTCAAATGCCTGGCCGAACTGCGTGAGCGACTCGGGGTCGGCGATGTCTCGGTTCCCCTCGAGCGTCTCCCGAGTTCCGATGTGGCGGGTCTCAAGACGGCCCTCAAGGCTCTTGACGCCCGCTTCGAAGGCCTCGACCAGGGGCGCGTCCTGTGTGCCGTCAACCAGGTGATGGCCAGCGATGCCACCCCGCTGACCGATAACGACGAAGTGGCCTTCTTCCCCCCGGTGACCGGAGGCTGAACGATGATTCGCGTGCAGGAGAGCGTCTTCGATGCTGGCATAGAGCTGCGAGCCTTGCTCGAGGGGCGCAGCGATATTGGCGCGGTGGTGAGTTTCACCGGCCTGGTGCGTGACTTCAACGAGCGACCCGAGGTTCAGGCGCTGACCCTGGAGCATTATCCGGGGATGACCGAGGTGGCCCTCGACGAGATCGTCGAGCAGGCGAGGTCTCGCTGGGTGCTTCAGGGCGTGACCGTGATCCACCGGATTGGACGCCTCGAGCCCGCAGACCCTATCGTGTTGGTAGTGGTCGCCAGCGCCCATCGACGCGCCGCCTTCGATGCCTGCGATTTCATCATGGATTACCTCAAGACCCGCGCGCCTTTCTGGAAGAAGGAGCACACCGCCAGCGGGGACTACTGGGTTTCGGAACGCGACGGAGATCATCAGGATGCTCGTCGCTGGGAGATGTCTACATGACCGATGAGCTGATCGACGATTTCGGCAGGCGAGTGCGCTACGTGCGCATTTCGGTCACCGATCGCTGCGATTTTCGCTGTGTCTACTGCATGAGCGAGGAGATGACCTTCCTGCCGCGTGCCCAGGTGCTGACCCTGGAAGAGTTGGCGATGGTCGCCCGGGCCTTTACCGAGATGGGGGTGGAGAAGATCCGCCTGACCGGGGGCGAACCCCTGGTCAGGCGTGATATCGATCACCTGGTCGATGATATCGGAGCGCTGCCGGGGCTCAAGGACTTTGCCATGACCACCAATGGTGCGAGCCTGCCCAAATTCGCCCGGCGTCTGCGCGAGGGTGGCCTGCAGCGACTCAATATCAGCCTCGATTCCCTGGACCCCGGACGCTTTCGCCGGCTCACCCGCACCGGTGACCTGCACAAGGTCATCGACGGTATTCGTGCCGCTCGCGACGCCGGCTTCGAACGTATCAAGCTCAACGCCGTCATCCTCAAGGGTCGCAATGATGACGAGGTGGTCGATCTCGTCGATTTCGCACGTGAAGAGGGGCTCGACATCAGCTTCATCGAGGAGATGCCCCTCGGCGATGTGTCCGATCACTCGCGTGCCGAGACCTTCTGTTCCAGTGACGAGGTCCAGGCACATATCGAGACCCGCCACACCCTGATTCCCACCACCGAATCGACCCTCGGCCCGTCGCGCTATTTCAAGATGCCCGACAGCGAGTCTCGGGTCGGCTTCATCTCGCCCCACAGCCACAACTTCTGCGACACCTGCAACCGGGTCCGCGTCACCGTGGAAGGGCGCCTGTTGCTGTGCCTCGGCAACGAGCACTCCGTTGACCTGCGCGCTGTCCTGCGTCGTCACCCCGGCGATATGGAGGCGCTCAAGCACGCCATCGTACGCGCCATGCCGCTCAAGCCAGAGCGGCATTACTTCACCACGGACGGCGACGTCCAGGTGGTACGCTTCATGAACATGACCGGCGGCTGAGATGTCATCAAAGCCGGATGAAAATCGGCAAAGAGGCGAAGCGGGCGACATCACGATGTCGCCCGCTGTCTTGTGGCAGGGAAAATCCTGCCGATACATCGCGAGTTCCGCACGGCTGCCTACGTTTGATGGCGTCAATTTCTCCTGTCTTTGCCCCACTTTTTCCCGCGGCTTTTCTTGCCAATATGGCGCAAGTGCATATACTTTTGACGTGTCATTACGCAACACAACCGTCCAACATTCGGCATGGAGACCGCTAATGTCCAGCGAATCCCTGGAGCGCATCGCCCGCAACAAGAACGTGGCTCGTGCCGCGGCACGCCAGCTGAGCATGGAACAGCTTCGCAAGCTGGCCGAGGTCATCGGTGAGGTGATCGATCAGAAGAAGGACGAGGAAGTTCAGCGCCAGGAAGAGGAAGCCGACAAGGCCAGGAAACTCGCCGAAATCCGTGAGCAGATCAACGAAGCCGGCCTATCCCTGGATGATCTGGTGACCGAACAGCCCAAGCGCAAGCGTGGTCGTCCGCCGAAGAATGCCAACAAGGGTTGAGGTGCCTTTTGTTTCACCGCAGTGGGCGCGAAAAAAGGTTCTTCGCAAACTGGCGTGAAAGCGATCGGGAACATGTAGGCCGGATAAGCCGAAGGCGCATCCGGCGTGAAGATTGTGCCCTCTCCACGCCCGGTGCGCTGGCGCTTACCGGGCCTACGGAGACTGGGTGGCCAGTTGGTGTCGTGCGGTGAACCATTACGCCAGTCTGTGTGAAGAATACGCTCTACTTCTCCAGCATCTCCGCTTCCACCGCGAGGATTTGCAAGTGGACCTCGGGCACCCGGTGCAGGTGATCGGCAAGCCAGCCTAGCAGCCTGGGTTGCAGCGCCAGGCGTAATTCCGCCAGGGAATCCACCTCGATCCTTTCGAGACAGTCATCCAACCAGTCGGCAAAGGCGGTCTCGTCCATCGGGCTCGCCTGGCTAGTGTCGAGCATCAGCCGGCCGATGCGGGTCCAGCCGGTGTCCGTAGCGGCCACCGATATGGCGAGGTACAGGCTGCCATGGCGTGAGCGGTTATCCCTGTCGCCACTCCCCAGGCCGGGCAGGGCGGAGACCGCATCCTGGCTGACGATGTGCGGCTGCTGGGGGTGGCGCGCCTCCAGGGAAAGCCCCTCGGCATCCAGGCGGATCAGATCCCCGTTGACCGGCGTCACCGGGGCCTGAATGCCGAGTTCCTCGGCCAGTTCCTGGTGGGCCTGCTGGTGGCGAGGCTCGCCATGCACCGGCAGCAGGTGGCGTGGTTTTACCCAGCCGTAGAAGGTGCGCAATTCGTCCTGGGCCGGATGGCCCGAGGCGTGCAGTTCGGGGTGGTTCTCGTCGTCGAGGATGGCCACGCTGAAGTGCTTGAGTCCACGCTTGAGGCGATCTATCAACCGCTCGTTCCCCGGGATGGCCTTGGCAGAGAAGATCACCGTGTCGCCGGCCATCAGCTCGAAGTGGGGGTGGCGCCCCCGGGAGAGGCGTGATAGCGCGGCGCGCGGTTCGCCCTGGCTGCCGGTGGCGATCACCAGGACTTCCTCAGGAGGCAGATAGCCAAGGTCGGTCACCGGCACCAGGGGTGGCAGGTCGTCCAGGTAGCCAAGCCCCCGGGCCACGGCCACCATGCGCTCCATGGAGCGCCCCATCAGGCTGACTCGGCGGCCGCAGCGCGCCGCCGCACGGCCGATGGCCAGCACCCTTGCCAGGTTGCTGGCGAAGCAGCTCACCACCACCCGCCCCTCGCAGCGGGCGATGGTATGTGCCAGCGCGTCCGCAACCTCACCCTCGCTGCGCGAGTGGCCGGGAATCGGCGCGTTGGTGGAATCTCCCACTACCAGATCCACGGGCGCGATGGCGCGAAAGGTCGCGGCCGAGATCGGTGGCCCGATCAGCGGCTCGGGATCGAGCTTCCAGTCACCGGTATGCAGCACTCGATAGGCGCCGGCGGCGATCAACAGCGCGCAGCTCTCGGGAATCGAGTGGGTCAACGGCAGGTAACGCAGGGTAAAGGGCCCGGTCTCCAGCGCCTCGCCGGGCTCGATGACCTGGATGGCGTCGGTGGCCAGGCCGCGCTCGGCGAACTTGGCTCTCAGCAGGCCGGCGGCCAGCGGCGTGGCGTGGATCGGGCAGCCCCACCTGGGCCAAAGCCAGGCGGCGGCACCGATATGATCCTCGTGGCCGTGGGTGATGATCAGCGCCCGGGGTCGGATCGACAGCGTCTCCAGGGTGGAGAGATCCGGCACCTGGAGGGGATTGTCCGGCAGATCCTGGCGGATCATCATGCCGCAGTCCACGGCGATCCAGTCATCTTCATGGCCCTTTTCCCCAACACCATAGAGGCTGAGGTTCATGCCGATCTCGCCGCAGCCGCCCAACGGCAAGAAATGCAGAGGAGGGCGGCGGCGAGGACGAATCTGGACGCGTGGTTGTGGCATCGAGGAGGGCGCGGGCCTTGAAAAGTGTCACATTACTATACGGGAAGCCCGCCGAGCCCCACAACGCGGCCGTGAGCCATTCGGCTCAGGTCGGAGTGTCCAGCGCTACCTGTGTCGCCAGTACCTTGCGTAGGAAGTCCCGCGTGCGGGGATCCTGCGGTGAACCGAAGAGCTGGCCGGGTGGTCCCTGCTCCACGATGATCCAGTAGCGCAGCCTCCGTCTGACTTCGGTCGACCCCGACAATGGCGGCACGGATGGATTCCGCCATATAGGCCGAGAAGTTCAGGGTCAGGCCCATGATGTCAAGCCGTATATAGGTTCCGCAGCGGCTATCCTTAAAGGTCTGGTCATCCGCCGACCACACTGTTACGACCCTGTGACTTGGCCGCATAGCTCGCCGCGTCGGCACGCCCTGTCACATCATTGATGCTCTGGTCTGCCTGCTGGAAGCTAGCCACCCCGATACTGACCGTCACCCGCCAAGTCTGGCCGTTCTGTTCCAGGCCTTTTGCTGCAATCCGTGCCCGTAGCGATTCGGCGATACGCATGGCCTGAGGGAACTCGCAGCCCGGCAGCAGAATGGCGAATTCGTCACCTCCTTGACGAGCAGCATGATCGCTGTTGCGCGTTTCCGCGCCCATCGCCGCTGCCACCTGCTGCAGCATGCTGTCGCCCAGGGCGTGGCCGCCCGTATCGTTGACGGTCTTGAAGTGGTCCAGATCGAATATCAGCAGGGCCGATGGAGTGCCGGCTTTTTCCCAGGCAGCGAAGGCCTCCTCCAGCCTGCGCTGGAAGCCGCGACGGTTGAGCAGGCCGGTCAGTGGATCATGCTCTGCTTCCCAACGGAGCAGGATATCCTCGTGTTGGCGTTGGGTGATGTCGCGCACGATTCCCACCAGGCCGATGATCTCGCCATCCACGCGGATTGCATTGGCGTGGACGTCCAACCAGTAAAGTTCCCCATCCTTGCCGTGGTAGCGGAACTGACGAACAAGGTCCTTCTGTCGGAGAAGGCATGCCTGCCAAGCGGCCACCAGGGGTTCGCGATCCTCCTCGTGGATACGCTTGGCCCAGGTTGGCAGATGGACCGGCGGCCTGATCCCCAGCAGCTGTTTCAGTGTCCGATTGACGAAGGTCAGGCGTCCCTGGGTATCGGTGACGAACATGCCCTGGGGCGAGGCGGCCAGAATGCCCTTTAGAAAGGCCTTGCGCTTTTGCAGGTCTTCCATCGTCCTTGCACGATCTTGTTCCACCTCATTGAAGACGTCGATGACGCGGCGCAATTCGTGCATTCGGGTTGCTATCTGAAGGGAGCGCCGGCGGCCGTGACCCAGATCCTTGATCTGATGAGCCAGGCGCGTCAGTGGCCGCAGGGCCAGCCAGATCAAGGCCGCCATCACCGGTAGCAACAGCCCCAGTACCCACCAGGCTCGCAAGGCAATGCGCTCCATGACGTCTGCCAGGGGGCTATAGACCTGATTCAGGGGCAGGTAGAGGCCCAGGATCCAGTCGGCGGGCCAGATCTGTCGATAGGCCGTCAGAGCCGCGCTGCCCCCGTGCAGCTTGCCACTGGCTTCGCCCTCCCAGCCATCAAGCGCCAGATCCATCCAGGGGTCCTGCACGACGTCATCCAGGGTCGGCAGGCCTTGTCTCTGCTCAGGATGATAGATCAGCTGTCCCGAGGCCGTGGCGATCACCACGTGGCCCTCATCGCCCAGCCGAAGACGATTGAACCCCGTGAACAACTCGCTGCGGTCGAGTTCGACCAGTCCGCCCAGGAAACCGGCATAGCGGCCCTGCTCATCATGGCGTGGAACGAGCATCATGACCAGCAGCCTGCCGGAGACATCACCGACGAAGGGTTCGCTGACATGGGGGCGCTGGATGTTGCGCATGAAGCGTGCGTAGCTCCGGTGGCTGACGTCCCGGCCGATACGACCCGCAATCATCGGCCAGTCATCGACGACGGTATTCTCGGCATCGACCACGACCAGGCCCTCGAACATGGCGAGCACGGGATCGTGGTTTCCCCGCGACAGTGATCCCGGGGAGGGGTCACGGAGTTGACCGGCCAAGCGTTCCAGCACCTCCAGGCGCTGCTCGATCTCATTCGTGATGTCGTTGCGTATCAGATCTGCTTCATAGCGGAGGTGCACGCGGTTGGATTCTTCGACAAGCAGTGTGCCGGACTGCCAGCCCAGGGCCAGCAGTATCAGACTCAACAGCGTCCAGATCACCACGACCCCCAGCAGTAGACGGCCCCGCAGGGAGAAGAGGTGGCGATGCAGGGCATGTCTCAAGGGCTGGGCGAATCTCTGTTTAATGGCCACGGCTCTCCTTGTGTTGTCGTCACGCTGGACTCGCGTTGCGGGTGTGGGTCGTAGACATCCGACGAAAAAGGATGCCACCCCGCTAGCCGGATCGAAAGGGCGTGGGCTGGCGCGGTTCCTTCGCGAGTCGAAAACGTGGTGTGCTGCTGCAGTGCCTATTGGTCGTTGACCGGGCAATTTCAGAGATCGCGGTGCTATCCTGTCTTCGCTACAGTTTACGCGCATGGCGCCGCTGAAAGGAGGGCGCCACCCTGGCCATCAAGGCGGCTGAACCATGACCTCGACTGACACTGCCAACCCGACCCTGCCGTGCCGGTCGGCCCTGCGCCTTCTGTCCACTCTGGCGTTTCTCGTATTGCTCTCAGACTGTGCGATGCTGGCTCCGGCACCCCCCGAGAACCAGTCGAATATCTGCGAGATCTTCCGCGAGCAGCCCGACTGGTACGATTACGCTCGTGCCTCAGAGGAAAAGTGGGGTACACCCGTTGCTACTCAGATGGCCTTCATCGAGCGCGAATCCAGCTTCCGTAGCCATGTGAAGCCGCCTCGCGGCAAGCTGCTCGGCTTCATTCCCTGGAAGCGACCCTCCTCTGCCTATGGCTATGCCCAGGCCCAGGACCCGGTATGGGAAGAGTACGAGGACGAGGCAGGGCGGCTGTTTGCGCGGCGGTCTCACATGAAGCACGCCACCGACTTCATCGGATGGTACAACGCCCGTACCCAACGCATGACCGGCGTTTCCCTGCACAACCCCGAGCACCTTTACCTGGCCTACCACGAAGGGCAGGGGGGTTATCGACGCGGCTCCTGGCGCGGCAAGCCCGGCGTGCAGCGTGCCGCCCGCCAGGTTGCCGCTAACGCCTCACGCTATCGGAATCAGCTCGCTGCCTGCGAGGCGGAGTTTCGCTGCGACGGCCTGCTCGAGGTATGGCCCTTCTGCCGCTGATCAAAGTGCGCGTCAAACCTCGTACTTCTGGTGCGAGGAAGGAAAGCGTGAGGCGCGTCAGCGCCTCTATTGATAGGTTAAATATAGCGCTCTAGATTTACGTCATGACTACCGTGCATCGTGCCTACCGCTATCGCTTCTATCCGACGTCTGAGCAGACCGAGCAGCTTGCCCGGACGTTCGGCTGTGCGCGGTACGTCTACAATCACTTCCTGCGCGAACGCACGGATGCCTGGTTCGAGCGCCAGGAGCGCATGGGCTACAACACCACCGCCAAGGCCCTTACCAGCCTCAAGAAGCAGCCGGAGACGGCGTTTCTGGCCGAGGTCTCCAACGTCTGCCTCCAGCAGTCACTACGGCATCTGGATCGCGCCTTTGCCAATTTCTTCAAAGGCCAGGCGCGCTATCCGACCTTCAAGAAGAAGCGCCGCAAGCAGTCGGCCACCTACATGGCCAACGGCTTTCGCTGGCGCGACGGGCAACTGTGGCTGGCTAAGCAGAAAGACCCGCTGAATATCCGCTGGAGCCGGTATTTCAGTGGCGAGCCCACCAGCATCACCGTTAGCCTCGACACTGCTGGGCGCTATCATGTCAGCTTCCTGGTGGAAGAGGAGCAGTCCGTGCTGCCGGTCACGCCCAAGATGGTCGGCATCGACCTGGGGCTGACGCACCGCGTTATCACCAGCGACGGTGCCAAGATCCCCAACCCGCGCTTCCTGCGCCAGACCGAGCGCAAGCTGGCCCGCGCCCAGCGGGCGCTGTCACGCAAGCAGCGCGGCTCAGCCAACCGGGCCAAGGGCCGCCACAGGGTGGCCCGGCTGCATGCCAAGCTGGCTGATCAGCGTCTCGATGCCACCCACAAGCTCACCACGCAGCTCATTCACGAGAACCAAGTCGTTGCGGCGGAGAGCCTGCAGGTCAAGAACCTGCTCCAGAACCGGTCACTGGCCAAGGCGATCAGCGACGTGGGCTGGCATCAGATCACGCTCCAGCTCGCCTACAAGGCCGAGCGGTGCGGACGCGATTTCGTGCAGATCGACAAGTGGTATCCCAGCTCGAAGCGCTGTTTCCACTGCGGCCACATCGCCGACCAGATGCCGCTGAATGTTCGCACCTGGGACTGCCCGGCCTGTGGCACCCAGGGCATCGACCGCGACATCAATGCCGCCCGCAACATCTTGCAGGCGGGGAAGGCGATCCTGGCGGGGGCCGACAAGCTCCGCCATCACGAGCACACTACCGTGGGGCACACGGGAGGTTAAGCCTGTGGAGCCTGTGTAAGACCGGCGGTGTCATCACCAAGGGCAGCGGGCGATGAAGCAGGAACCGGGGAGGCAACAACCCGGGAATCCTCTTCCTTCAGGGAGAGGAGGATGTCAATTCCCCTCGGCCAGACGCCTCTTGTTCTGTGCCTATTGGATAGGCTGGTAACAGTGAGCGAAGCGCCTCACCATCTTGGGTATCATGGCAAGGGAACGACTGCGCCGGGCGGAGCCTGGCATAGTGTCGATCAAGCGCAGGGAGCAATGTTCATGCCGTTCAAGACCCGCGATATCGCCCTGGACAGCTGGCTGCTGATGGTATCGGTGGCCTCTTTGCTGATGGGCCTGACCGGCATGATGCAGTGGTTTCACGACACCCTACCGACGCTGCTGGTCCCGGACGCCTCGTTGGCCGCCCTGTTGTCGGGTGCTGGCCTGCTGGCCGTGGTGCAGCACTGGCAGCGGGTACGTCTTCTGGCGGGTGGCGGCCTGCTCGCCTTGATGGGCTATGCCCTGCTGCACAACGTCATCGCCGATGGTAGTCAGTCGGGCATCTCCTGGCTGTCCGGGGGGCCGCGGGTTTCTTCACTGTTAGCCGTCTTGCTGGTGGTGGTGGCCACTTGTCTGTTATCGGGGCTAGCCCGACGTGGACTGCGTCGATGGTGGCTCTTTACCGGCTGCCTGCTGCTGTTGTTCGGGGGCTCACTGCTGGTGGTGATGCACTTTTTCACAGCGGATGCTCCTGGTTTGGCGGACATGACCTCTTCCCCGCTGGTGGTGGCGCTCTTCACGCTGATGTTTGGCAGTGCCATGGTCGCGGCGAGTGCCAGGACGAGCCAGAGGAAGCTCCAGTTGGGAAGAGCGGCCGTCATGGTCGGCCTGGCAGGGCTGGTGGCCAGCAGCCTGGCGTGGTACCTGCTTGGCTGGCAGCAGCAGCAACGGATCTACCAGCAGGCTGAATACCTGCTCGACAACGTTCGCTTCAATGCCGAGCAGGTGATGGCGACTCACCTGATGCTGATGCAGCGCATGGCCGAGCGCCTTGACGCTTCCGCTACTGGACTGGAACCCGCCGTACTGAACCGCGATGTGGCCAACAATCTGCGCGACACCCCGAGTCTCGAGGTCATCGGCTTGCTGGGCAGCGACCAGGAGTGGCGCTGGCGCCAGGCGCGAAGTGTCGAGTCTCAGCGCTGGTTAACGCAATGGACGGAAACCGACCGCGTGCGAGACTGGCTGAACATGCCGTTTCCACAGCCACGCATGATGGTGCCCGATGACAGCATGCCGGGTATGGCGATCATGGTGATCGCGATACCCAGTCGCGATCAGCAGCTGGTGGCCGTGCTGGACATGGCTACTCTTCTCGAGCGTGGTCTGCGCCTTCAACTGGTTGGCTTCCAGGTCAACCTCTCTCGTGACACCGAGCTGATCACCGCACTGGCGGCGCAGGGCATGAGAGCGCGTGATGTGAGTGATGCCCCCACCTTTGCAGTACGCCACATCGGTCTGCCGGGTGGCACCATGATCAGCCCCTCGGTGCATCCCGGTTCCGAGGCGAGCTGGCTGCAGGCCGGTCTGGTGCCGTCAGCCGTTGGCCTGGGCGGGCTGACGCTGAGCTATCTGCTGGTCTTCAGCCTGGGGATGGCGCGCCTGGCCCTGGGGCGTTCCAGGGACCTGATGGCAGCCCGGGAGCATCTCGAGCAGCAACAATCCATCCAGGCGATGATCGCCTCGGAGGTGCCGATCGATCAGACCCTCGAGGCCATCTGCACCATGCTCGAGGGGCAGCTTCCGGGAGCATCATGCTCGATCATGCTGGCCGACGACGAAGGCCATACGTTGCGTCTGGTGGCGGGTAACAGTCTGCCGATGAGCTTCCGTGAGGCGCTCGGCTCGATACCCATCGGGGCCGGCATCGGTACCTGCGGCAGCTCGGCCCATGGCCGTGAAGTGGTGATCTGTGAGGACATCGAGCACGACCCGCGCTGGGAGGGGTTCAAGTCGCTGGCCGTCAACGCGGGGCTCCTGGCCTGCTGGTCCTATCCGGTGATCGCCAGTGAGGGACGCTTGTTGGGGACCTTTGCGACCTACTATCGACGCCCGGCCAAGCCGGGGAATAGCGAACTGGAAATGATGCGACAGGCCGTGGATCTGGTGGCGCTGGCTGTGGAGCGCGAGCAGGATCGGCGTTCCTTGTGGGAGAGCGAACAGCGCTATCGCTCGCTGTTCGCCTACAACCCCGATGCGGTGTTTTCACTGGATCTAGAGGGACACTTCGTCTCGGCCAATGAGCACTGTGCGGAGCTGACCGGTTACTCCGTCGAGCAGATGATCGGCGCGCATTATTCCCTGTTCCTGACCCCGGGCGATCTGCCCTATGTGCAGGAAAAGTTCGAGACCACCGCGGCCGGGGAACCCATCCGCTATGAGCAGCAGGTTCCGCATCGGGATGGCAAGATGCGCTGCCTGGATCTCACCAACTTGCCGATCGTGGTCGGTCAGCATATCAAGGGCGTCTATGGCATCGCCAAGGACGTGACCCAGCGGCGCGAGAACGAGATCCGGCTGCGGACTCTCGAGCGCAGTGTGGAAGCCAGCATCAACGGCGTGACGATCGCTGACGCGAGGGAACCCGATCTGCCGATCATCTATGCCAACGACGCCTTCCAGCGCATGACCGGCTATTCTCGCGAGGACGTCATCGGCCGCAATTGTCGCTTCTTGCAGGGCCCCGAGACCGACGAGGCGACGGTGCAGCAGATTCGCCACCACCTGACCCACTACCGCGAGGTGCACGTCACCCTGTGCAATTATCGCAAGGACGGCACCCCCTTCTGGAACGACCTTTACATCTCGCCGGTGCGTGACGAACAGGGTCGAGTCTCCCACTATGTGGGCATCCAGCACGATATCTCCGAACACAAGGCCTACGAGGCCCGCCTGGCCTACCACGCCAGCCATGATGCCCTGACCGGGCTGCCGAACCGCTCGTTGCTGGAGGATCGGCTTGTCCATGATTTCGAGCTGGCCAGGCGACAGGGGCACTTGCTGGCGGTGCTCTTCGTCGACCTCGACGAGTTCAAGCCGATCAACGACAGCCTGGGCCATGCCGTAGGGGACCAGCTGCTGCAGGGTGTTGCGCAGCGCCTCTCCGGGGCGATGCGCCCGGGCGATACCCTGGCACGCCTGGGCGGCGACGAGTTCGTGGTCCTGCTGCCTGATCTGCACAATGAAGAGCAGGCGCTGCAGGTGGCCGAGCGGTTACTGCCGATCATTGCCCGGCCCTATCGGATAGGCGGGCATGAGCTTTCGCTGTCTTGCAGCATCGGTATCGCCGTCAGCAACCCCTCGGTGTCCCAGGCCATCGAGCTCATCCAGCAGGCCGACATGGCCATGTACCGGGCCAAGCAGCAAGGGCGCAATGCTTACCAGTGGTTCACGCCCGAGATCACCCACCGGCTGGGTGATCGCGTCGCGTTGCGCAACGAGCTCCAGGAGGCCATCGATACAGAGGCCTTCGAGCTGCACTATCAGCCGTTGATCGATCGCCAGGGTCGGGTCGCGGGCGTGGAGGCGCTGTTGCGCTGGCCCAACCCCGTGCGCGGGTACATCTCTCCCGAACAGTTCATTCCCCTGGCCGAGGAGACAGGCCTGATCATTCCCATCAGCGAGTGGGTGCTCTCCAGAGCCTGCCAGGATCTGCGTATGCTCGATCAGGCGGGATACGGCATCCTGAATGTCGCGGTCAACCTTTCACCGCTGCAGTTTCACCGTGCGAGCTTTCTCGGCAACCTGCGCCAGACCCTGGCGGTCACCGGGCTACCGGCGCCGAAACTGTCGCTGGAACTGACCGAGGGCGTGCTGATGAATGATACCGAGAGTGCCATCGACATCCTGCATGCTCTCAGGGGCATGGGCGTGGGTGTCGCCATCGACGACTTCGGTACCGGTTTTTCCAGCCTCAGCTACCTCAAGAATCTGCCCGTCGACACGGTGAAGATCGACCGCAGCTTCGTCAGCGAAGTGACACGCAATGCGGAGGATGACGCCATCATCCAGGGCATCATCTCCATGGCGCATCACCTCGGGCTGCGGGTGGTCGCCGAAGGCATCGAGCATGAGGAGCAGCATCGCTTGCTGATGACCCATGGCTGCGATCTCTTTCAGGGCTTCCATTTTGCGCGGCCCATGCCGCTGGAGCGCCTCATCGATTTTCTCGGCGAGTCCTGAAGACGCCTCAGCAGTGGCCGCCAGGATGACCTTTTGCCGCCAGGGGGCGCAGGTTACAACTGTCTCCTCCAGCGACTTTCAATGGTCTCCAGCTCCGCCGGCCCATAGAGAGCCTGTGTGTGGCCGCCGTAATGGGCCCATAGCTGGTCACCCGAATCGTAGTGCCACCACTCGCTTGGCAGGTTGGTGAAGCCCTGTTCGCGCATGGCGCTGTAGAGGCGGCGGCGGTTGTCGCGCGCCTGCTGCTGCCGGGCATCGGGGTGAGGGATGGCTTCCAGCGCGGCGGTGTGCGACGCCGGCACCGCCTCGTCGAACAGGGTGCCCATGTCCAGCGGCAGGCCATCGGCATCACTCAGGGTCAGATCCACGGCGCCGCCGGTGAGGTGGGGGCTCGGCGAGGTCGCCTCTCGGCTGGGCACGGAGACGAATTCCCGCGTCCGCGCCAGAAGTGCCTCTTCGCCGAGCTCGGGGTGGTGCGACCTGATGGCCTCCTGCAGCGTATCGAAGAGGTACTGTTGCACGCGCCAGGGCCGCCAGCCGTCGAGAACAATCAGCCCGTAGCCCGTGGGCAGGGAGCGAGCCACCTTCAGCAGCTGGCGATATACCCCTTCACGGACATAGCACTCGTCGATCGCCCCGGGAATAGCCTGCCTGGCATAGACCGGAAAGATCTTGATCGGTGACGGCGCCAGGCTCAGGGGAACCAACGGCTCATCACTTCCGGTGATGGGAATGCGGCTCACCACCGGCCAGTCAGGCTCGGGGTGACGATCGATGGGCGATGACAAGGAGCGGTTCAAGGAAGTCTCCATGGGGTCAACCTGGGTGAACAGGATCAACACCGGCTGCAATGGTTACCCGGAAGGGTTCACCATACAGCACCATACAGGCGCGGCTGCTCTTTTTGGTACAATGCCACTCCGAGCTACAGCCGCAACCCGGGATCATCCGATGTCACACTACTATCGCCTGGTGGTTTCCTGTCCCGACCGCCTGGGCATCGTTGCCAGGGTCTCCAACTTCATCGCCGGGCATGGCGGCTCGATCACCGAGGCCAGCCAGCACTCCGACCTGGAGGCCGGGCGCTTCTTCATGCGCTACGAGATTCTCGCCGACTCGGTGGGCATGCCGCCGGAGACGCTGCGCGAGGCCTTCGCGCCCATCGCCGAGGAATTCGAGATGACCTGGGCGCTCACCGACACCCGCCAGCGGCGTCGGGTGGTGCTGATGGTTTCGCGGGAGACTCATTGCCTGGTGGACCTGCTCTATCGCTGGACGGCGGGGGAGCTCGACTGCGACATCGCCGGCGTGATCTCCAATCATGAAGACATGCGCGGCCTGGTGGAGTGGCATGGCATCACCTACCACCATGTACCGGTCAAGGCAGACGACAAGCAGGCCGCCTTCGCCGAGGTGCAGCGGCTGGTCGACGACGCCCGCGCCGATTGCGTGGTGCTGGCGCGTTACATGCAGATCATGCCGCCCGAGCTCTGCCAGCGCTTCCAGGGGCGGATGATCAACATCCACCACAGTTTCCTGCCATCCTTCGCCGGCGCCAGGCCCTATCACCAGGCGCATCAGCGTGGCGTGAAGCTCATCGGTGCTACTTGCCACTATGTCACCGAGGAGCTCGACGCCGGGCCGATCATCGAGCAGGACATCCACCGGGTCAGTCATTGCCACACGCCCGACGACCTGGTGCGTTTCGGGCGCGATGTGGAGAAGGCGGTGCTGGCGCGCGGCCTGCGTTGGCACCTGGAGGATCGCGTGCTCATTCACGGCAACAAGACCGTGGTCTTCGCCTGAGATGACGATTGCCGAGCCGGTTCTCGCCCCCTGGCTGCTGTGGCTGTGCGGCCTGATCTCGCTGGCCTTCGTCGGGCTGGCCTTAAGCCGCCGGCCCTGGATCGTGCTACTCGATGATCACGCCCTGCAGCATCGCTGGCTGGCCGCTACCGTCATCGTGATGCTCTTCTGGCAGCTGCGGGCCCAGGCGGTGGACTGGCTGACCCTGCACCTGATGTTCACCGCCCTGTTGACCCTCGTCTTCAAGGCGCCGCTGGCGCTGCTCTCGATCACCGCGATCAACATCGCCATGGTGCTGCTGGGACGCATCGAGTGGCCGCTGCTGGGAGTGAACGTGCTGGTCACCGGGGTGGTGCCGGCCCTGGTGATGGGCATCATCTGGCGGCTGGTCGACCGGCGCCTGCCCGACAACCTGATGGTCTTCATGTTCGTCTGCGCCTTCTTCGGCTCGGCGATCGCCACCCTGGCGGCGGGGCTTGCCGCCGTAGGGCTGATGGCCCTCGGCGCCACTGACGCCGAAGCCCTGCGCCAGGCGCTGGAATACGCCCGCTTCCTGCCGCTGCTGATGCCCTCCGAGGCCTTCATCACCGGCATGCTGATGAGCATCCTGCTGGTCTATCACCCCGGCTGGGTCGCCACCTTCAACGACCACCGCTATATCGATACCAAGTGAGCGGCCAAGCGGCGCTCGGTGCTCACAACGGCAGCGTCAGCTGCTGCCGTGCTTCTTCGGGTACCAATCGCACGCCGACGCCGAGCAGGCGTACCGGGCGGCGGGCGCGGGCCCAGGCCTGTTCCAGCAGCCGGGTGTAGCTGTCTGCGTCGGGGGTTAGGCCGCGGCTTTCCAGGGTGGTGAGGCTGAAGTCGTCGAAGCGGACCTTGACGAAGAGCCCCGCCATCGGCGGGTGGCCGTGGCGTTCCAGGCGGCCCTGCAGCTTCTCGCAGAGCGGGGCGAGGGCGGCGCTGGCGGTCGCGAGATCGGGCAGGTCGTGATCGAAGGTGGTCTCCACGCTTACCGACTTGCGCTCGCGCTCGATGCGCACCGGGCGGTCGTCGATGCCGTGGGAGAGCTCATAGAGCCGGCGACCGAACTTGCCGAACTCGTCCAGCAGGCGTTCGATGGGCAACTCGCGCAGTCCGGCGCAGGTGGCGATGCCCATGGCATCGAGCTTGGCGCCGGTGGCCGGCCCCACGCCGTGGAGTTTCTTGACCGGTAGTTCACGCACGAAGGCATCGACTCGCTCCGGCGGGATCACCGTCAGGCCGTCGGGTTTCTCCCAGTCGCTGGCGATCTTGGCCAGGAACTTCGACGGCGCCGCGCCCACCGAGACGGTGATGCCGGTGCGCCGATAGCACTCCTCCTTTATCCATTCGGCCATCCAGGTGGCACTGCCGCGAAAGCCCTCGACCTCGGTCACGTCCAGGAAGGCCTCGTCCAGCGACAGCGGCTCCACCAGCGGGGTGAGCTCGTGGAACACCGCCTGGATCTGGCGCGATACCTCGCGATACTTCTCGAACTGGCCGCGCATCAGCGTCAGCTGGGGGCAGAGGCGCAACGCCCGCGCGGTAGGCATGGCGGAGTGGATGCCGAAGGTGCGCGCGGGGTAGTTGCAGGTGGCGATCACGCCGCGCTGTTCCCGCGATCCACCGATGGCCAGCGGGATATCGCGCAGGGCAGGGTTGTCGCGCATCTCCACCGCAGCGAAGAAGCAGTCGCAGTCGGCATGAAGAATCTTGCGGATTTGGCTCATGCGATCAACAAGGCCCCGCAGTGAGGCCCGGTAAGTGACAGCGCACGGGCAGGCCCGATGCGCTGGCCTACGATTTAACGTCAGGGTCAGCCCAGCGCCTGGCCGTTGCCTCCGCGGATGACGCCCACCCCGATGCCTTCGATCTCCAGCGGGTCATGGCGCAGGTCCACTTCGATGGGCGCGAAATCGGGGTTCTCGGCTTCCAGGGTGACCACATGGCCCCGGCGGTGGAAGCGCTTGACGGTGACCTCGTCCTCCAGGCGCGCCACCACGATCTGGCCGTCGCGGATGCGCTCGGTGCGGTGTACCGCCAGCAGGTCGCCCTCGAGGATGCCGGCATCCTTCATGGAGAGACCGCGCACCCGCAGCAGGTAGTCGGCCCGGGGAGTGAAGTATTCGGGCGGCAGCGGGCAATAGCGATCGATGTGCTCGGCGGCCAGTACCGGGCTGCCGGCGGCCACCTCGCCGATGATCGGCAGGCCCTGGGCCGGCTCTTCCAGCCCCTCCTCGTTGGCGGCCTCCGGCTCCTGGGCCGGCAGGCGGATGCCCCGAGACGTGCCGCGGATCACCTTGATCGCCCCCTTGCGCTCCAGGGCGCGCAGGTGCTCCTCGGCGGCATTGGGTGACTTGAACCCCAGCGCCCGGGAAATCTCCGCCCGGGTCGGTGGGTAGCCCAGCTCGTTCATGGTCTTGACGATGAAATCGTATACGTTCTGCTGCCGGGCCGTGAGTGGGCGACTCATGGGACCTCCAGGGTCGGTAACCAGGGAGTGGCGATCGCCTCGCCACCTGTCTGGTCAAGTATACAGCATGTCTTTCCATCCAGTAAAAGCGATAACCTTGAAGAGGCAAGAAACCCCGAGGGTCAGACCCCGGCGGAGAGTAACGCCGTTCAGACGGAGCACCACGCTGGGCTTGGCGGCATGGCCGGGGTCTGACCCAGAGGGCGGTCAGGCAGCCAAGAGGGTATTCGGCTATCTATGCTGTTTCAAACACCCGGCACTCCTCGATATTGAGCAAGCATCATAGTTGTCATACACTTTAAGTATTTTCAAACTGTCGTTTCTAATCACATGGAGCCGTTTCCCCATGGCCCAGCAACCCGACACCGTCACTCGTATCCTCGATACCGCCGAGGTGCTGTTTGCCGAACGCGGCTTCGCCGAGACCTCCCTGCGCAACATCACCAGCAAGGCCAGGGTCAACCTGGCGGCGGTCAACTACCACTTTGGTTCCAAGAAGTCGCTGATACAGGCGGTTTTCGCACGCTATCTCGACCCCTTCACCGTGCGCTTCCATGCCGCGCTCGATGAGCTCGAGGCGCGCCATGAGGGCGGCGACATCCCTCTGGAAGAGCTGCTGGAAACCATGGCGTGCAGCGTGCTCGAGGTGCCGGCGGAGCGCCACAGCCTGAAGGTGTTCATGCGTCTGCTGGGGCTCGCCTACAGCCAGGCCCAGGGGCATCTGCGGCGCTACATCCAGGAGGAGTACGGTAGCGTGTTCACCCGTTTCACCGAGCTGGTTCGCAGGGCCACGCCGGAGCTTCCCGACGCCGAGCGCTTCTGGCGGCTGCACTTCATGCTGGGCACGGTGATCTTCACGCTCTCCGGCCTGGATGCCCTGCGCGATATCGCCGAGAAGGACTACGGCGAGCACGTCAGCGTGCGCGACCTGGTGCGTCGTCTGCGCCCGGTGGTCGTGGCGGCCATGAGCGCGCCCTTGCCCGAGCCCCTTCCGGTTCAGCGCGAGGCGGGCTGATGCGCACTCCCTTGCTCACCGAGCTGCCGCCGGCGGAAGGTGTTTGGCTGGAGATCGACACCGCCGCCCAGCGGCTGACGGTATGGCGAGGGCGCGAGATCGACTGGCAGTGTGCAGTTTCCACGGCCGCCAAGGGTACCGGGGAAGAGCAGGGCAGCGGCGCCACGCCGCTGGGTTGGCATCAGGTACGCGCCGCCATCGGCGCGGGCAACCCGCCAGGCACCGTCTACCGCGGCCGCCGGCCTACCGGCGAGGTCTACAGCGAGGCCCTGGCCGCCGACCACCCGGGGCGAGACTGGATCCTCACCCGCCTCCTCTGGCTGAGTGGCCTGGAGCCCGGCCGCAACCGTGGCGGAAACGTTGACTCACAGCGCCGCTATATCTACCTGCACGGCACCCCGCCGAGCGAGCCCATGGGCGTGGCCCGCTCCCATGGTTGCATCCGTGTGCGCGATGATGACCTGCTGGCGCTGTTCGAGATCGCCGTACCGGGTACGCCGGTCTGGCTGCATGATTGAGGGTTTGTGTAGGCATCACGCCGCCTCGCTCTTGAGCAACGGCCAGGCGCCCTGCTTCGAGGCTTCCAGAATCACCACCTCGACGATGGTGCCATCCTCTGCATAGCTGATATGGGTATTCCAGTCCTGAGAGCGTTCACGAACGATCGGCTTGTCGGCAAGGTGCAGGACCAGGATGTCATCCGCCTCGTCATATGTGGTGCGCATGATCAATCCTCCCATTGGAAATGATGCATTACGGTCTTGACGACCAGCTTATCTTCGAGGATCACGGCCGCACAGACCAGATTGTCCTTGCGGCTGGGTACTTCCTTAGCGATCCATAGCCGGACATCATCCTTGTAGCGCGTCAAGCCGTTTTCGAGCAGGTCGAGCAACTCACTCTCGTCGATGCGCCTTTCTGCCATTCGCTCTCGCGCATGGCGGGTGATGTGAACGTCCAGCTCAAATCTATGGCAGTACATGACTTCTCTCAGATCCCTGGGCCTGACTTCTGGACCCTCATATTCTCGGCTCGGCGCTCGGCCCTGTCAGATCACACTACCCAGCTGGAAGATCGGCAGGTACATCGAGACCACCAGGCCGCCCACCAGCACGCCGAGTATTACGATGATAAAGGGCTCGAGCAGCGAGGTGAGGGTATCCACCATGTTGTCGACCTCATCTTCGTAGTAGTCCGCCACCCGGTTGAGCATGGCATCCAGCGAGCCGGCTTCCTCGCCGATGCCCACCATCTGCACCGCCAGCGCCGGGAACTGCTCGGTGAGGCGCATGGCGAAGTTTAGCTGCTGGCCGCTGGCCACGTCCTCGCGGATCTGGGCGATGGCGCGCTCGTAGACCATGTTGCCCGCGGCCCCCTCGGCGGTTTCCAGCGCCTCGATCAGCGGCACGCCGGCGCCGAAGGTGGTGGCCAGCGTGCGCGAATAGCGCGCCACCGAGGACTTGTTGAGGATGCTGCCGATCACCGGGATACGCAGCGAGAAAGCATGCATGCGGTAACGGAAGGCATCCGAGCGCTTCATGGCGTTGCGCAGCAGAAAGATGAAGGTCATCAGGCCGAGCACGCCCCACCACCAGTACTGCTGGGCGAACTCTGACATCGCGATGGTCATGCGGGTCATGGCGGGCAGCTCGGCGCCGAACCCCTGGAACAGGCTCTCGAACTGCGGCACCACCTTGATCAGCAGCAGGGCGGTAACGCCGATGCCCACGGCGATAACCGCCGCCGGGTACCAGAGCGCCTTCTTGACCCGGCCCTTGAGGGCCTCGATCTTCTCCTTGTAGGTGGCCACGCGCTCGAGCATGGTATCCAGCGAGCCCGACTGCTCGCCGGCGTGTACCAGGTTGGCGAACAGCCGGTCGAAGTGCTCGGGATGACCCCTGAGCGCCTCGGAGAAGCTGGCGCCGGCCGCCACGTCGTTCATCAGCTCTTGCACCATGGCACTCATCGCCGGCTTCTTGAGGCTCTCCGCCACCACCTGGAAGGCCTGCAGCACCGGCACGCCGGCGCGGATCATGGTCGCCATCTGGCGGGCAAAGAGCATGATGTCCTTGGGCTTGATCTTGCCCATGCCGCCGCCGAACCCGCCCTTGCGGCGGATATTCTTGACCACCACGTTCTGGCCGGAAAGCACCTTCTCCACCTCGGCCTTCTTGGGCGCGATGATCTCGCCGCCCACCTTGCGGCCACTGGGGCCCTTGCCCGTCCAGCGCCAGCGGTAGAGCTTGGTCTTCTGTGCCTTGCGCATGGGCTTCGTTGCCATATTCATGTCCCCGTCCCTGCGTTATGTGGTGTTGACGTCTTGCTCGGCGCTAATCCTTCGTTATCCGATTGACCTCGGCCAGGCTGGTCAGCCCCTGCATCACCTTCAAGATCCCGCTGCGGCGCAGGTCCGGGTGGCCCTCCTTGCGCGCCTGGGTGTCGAAGTCGCGGGAGTTGCCCTCGGTCATGATCAGGTGGCTCATGGCGTCGCTGATCGGTACCACCTCATAGATGCCCACCCGCCCCTTGAAGCCCTGGGTGCAGTGCTTGCACCCCACCGGCTCGTAGATGGTGGCGCTCTCGACTTCTTCCTCGGTAAACCCCTGCTGGCGCAGCACCTCGCGGGGGATGTCGGCCGGCTGCTTGCAGTGCTTGCACAGCCGCCGCGCCAGGCGCTGGGCGATGATCAGGCTCACGGAGCTGGCGATATTGAAGGGTGCCACGCCCATGTTGGCCAGGCGCGTCAGCGTTTCCGCGGCCGAGTTGGTGTGCACCGTGGAGAGCACCAGGTGGCCGGTCTGGGAGGCCTTCACGGCGATCTCGGCGGTCTCCAGGTCGCGGATCTCGCCCACCATCACCACGTCGGGGTCCTGGCGCAGGAAGGCGCGCAGGGCGCTGGCGAAATCCAGGCCGATCTTGGGCAGCACGTTCACCTGGTTGACGCCGGGCACCTTGATCTCCACCGGGTCCTCGGCGGTGCAGATGTTGCGCTCCACCTCGTTGAGGATATTGATGCCGGTGTAGAGGGTCACCGTCTTGCCGCTGCCGGTGGGGCCGGTGACGAGGATCATGCCCTGGGGGTCGTCGAGCACCGCCTCGTACATTTCGCGCTGCTCGAGGGTGAAGCCCAGCTGTTCGATGCCCATCTGCGCCGAGCCGGGGTCGAGGATCCGCAGCACCACCTTTTCGCCGTAGACCGTGGGCAGCGAGTTGACGCGGAAGTCGATGGAGCGGGTGGTGGAGAGCTTGAGCTTGATGGCGCCGTCCTGGGGCAGGCGCCGCTCCGAGATATCCAGCCGCGACATCACCTTGAGGCGTGCCGAGATGCGCGTACGCATGGCGAAGGGCGGATGGGCCACGTCGTGGAGGATGCCGTCGATGCGAAAGCGCACCCGGTAGCTGGTCTCGTACGGCTCGAAGTGAATGTCCGAGGCGCCGCGATGGATGGCGTCGAGCAGGATCTTGTTAACGAACTTGACGATGGGCGCGTCGTCGCCGGCGGCGGCCACCGCCGCCTGTTCGTCGCTGGCGTCCACCACGCCCTCATCAAAGGCGAGCTGGCCCACGGCCTCGTCGACGTCGCCCAGCGCATCGAGCATGCTCTTCTCGGTGCTGGCGAGGTAGCTCTCCAGCACCGGGCCGAGCTGGTCCACCGGGGCGAGGATGCCCTCCGGCGTCAGGCCGGTGGCGAACTGCAACTCGTCGAGCAGGGCCAGCGTGGAGGGGTAGGGCACCGCCACGGTGAGCTGATGGCTGTGGCGCACCAGCGGTAGCACCCCCAGCCGGCGCAGGATCTTGTCCGGGTACTCCTTGGCCGGCGGCAGGCTTTCCAGGCGGATGGCATCCAGATCGATCATCGGCAGGCCATACTCCCAGGCCGCAGTCAGCGTGGCCTGGCGGGCCGGTACCATGCCCGCCTCGATCAGGTGCTGCAGCAGCGACATCTCCGACTCGCGGGCCTCCGACTCGGCCCTCGCTGCAGCGGCTTCGCTCAGCCGGCCATCTCTGACCATGCGACGCGCCAGGCCACGCAGCCCGCTGCGATGGGTGGCACCATGCAGCGCCGAGGGCGCGGGCTCCGTTGGCGCCGGCGGCTTCTCGGAAGAGGGGGGACGGTAGTCGTTCATGGCGCCTCATGGGGGGGCAGGCTAAGGGCAACAGCCCGATTCTAGCCCCTGGGGCCACCTCCCGCCCAGCCTGGCACCATGCCAATTCAACCTTTTGCTTGCCTCCTGGCTCATTCGTTGGTCTGATGGCTCTAGCACTCGCTCACCTATCGGCTACAAAACTGCTTGCAGAGTTGCGAAACGTAAAGTAATGTAATCGTAAAGGCGGCGACTGGAGATGCGTGGCCTACAAGGACGGGTTAGCACGGCATGGAGGACGTACCAAACCTGTGGTAGGGCTAGGGCTATTGTAGGAGCGCTCGCTTCGACTTGCAGCGCGACGATGACCTCCACAAACCCACCATCAACGTAACACCGCCAGAGCCACACGCAACCCAGAGCAAACGGCAGGCGGCAACCAAGTAGGGGTTCAAGACACATGAACGAAATGATGAAGAAGACACAACTCAACAAGTCGCAGGGCGGTTTTACCCTGATCGAACTGCTGATCGTCGTGGCGATTATCGGCATTTTGGCGGCGATCGCGATTCCGCAATATGCAAATTACGTAGATAGAGCGAACGGTGCCAGTGCTGTTTCTGCGAAGCTCAGTCTCTATTCGGAAGTGCGAAAGTCGCTGTCGTGAAGCTGATTTATGCCGGAAGGGAATAGATGCTGACTATGCCGGATTTAGGTTTGCAAAGATGCATGCGTGAGTATGGAACTATTACAATGATACAGCAGGTGCAGATTTTCGACTACTGACGCAGCTGGTGTGACAACATTCGCGATGGATTATGATTTTGGTGCGGCTAATGATGGAACTGCGCTAGACTGACAGCCCGCGCCTTGACACAGCTACAGCTGGCACTGCCGGTACTGGTTAGAGATACCTATACTATGGGTGATGGTACTTGGGCCTGCACTACTAACGTAGACAGTGCTGCGGTAGTTACCAATTGCGATAATTCAGGCCTGTAAAGGACTAATCGGGGGCAGGCCCCATTTCCTTCCCCATTACCCACCTAGCCTGAACCACCCAGCGGCCGGCAGAGATGCCGGCCGCTGGCGTTGTTGTTTCCCTTTTCCTTCATTCGACTTCCACCGGTGGTGGCCTGGCGAATCTCCTCGACCAAGGCCTTACGCCAGGTGCTGGCGAAACGGCTCGCGCTAGGCCGTATGGCGCGCCGCGCATGACGTGCCGGGCGCTTGATCACAAGGAGTCACAGCTTTTCATAGCATCCATGTTGCACTGCACAAAAATGGCTGCTATCGTGCAGGGCATCAGGACGGGGATCGCCCGTTCCATGGCACCAGAACCCAGGAGGTTCCCATCATGACCAACGCATTCGCTTTCGACACCAAGCAGTTTGACACCGCTCAGCTCGAGTCCATGTTCTTCGCTCCGGCACGCGCCTTCGCCGCGCTCTCCGTCGACATGACCGAGAAGCTGGTCAATACCCAGCTCGAGGCCACCAAGGCCTATACCGATACCGGCCTGGCGCAGCTGCGCAGCCTGATGGAAGTCAAGGACGCGGAAGGCCTCAAGAGCTACATGGAAGGCCAGCAGAAGGTCGCCAACGAGCTGACCGAGCGCATGAAGGGCGATGCCGAGAAGGCCGTGGCCCTGCAGCAGGAGTTCGTCGAAGAGAGCCAGAAGCTGACCGAGAGCAGCGTCAAGCATGCCCAGGAAAGCGTTCAGGAAGCCGCCAAGGAAACCACCGAGACTGCCACCAAGGCCGTCAAGGAAGCCGCGCCCAAGGGCTCCAAGCAAGCCTGAGCTGGTGTTAGCCCCGGCCCCTGAGCCGGAGTGACGCACTACCCCAGCAGGCCGCCGATCATTGCTCGGCGGCCTGCTGTCGTGTGGGCTAATCGGGGACAGGTCCAATGGCGAGGTAACTCGCCTCACACCTCACATCAGACAATCTCAAGCTCAACATGCCCAGGCGAAGACCGACGGCGTGATGGACCGATCACGATCTTCACTTCTCGGCCCAGGCGAGCGATGGCCTCGAGCATCTTGGCTTCGCTGATGCCACGGAACTGGCCACGCAGCAGGGCGGATACCTTGGGTTGGGGAATTCCCATGATCTCGGCGGCGCGGGATTGGGTCAGGCGGCGATGCTTGATAACCTCGCCGATCTTGGCGGCGAGCTGGGCCTTGATGAGCATTTCCTCGGCATCGGGCATGCCCAGGTCGGCATAGATATTGGTGGAGCCGGTGTCGATGGTCATGACGTTCCTCTCTTGGCATGCTGCTCGGCGAGCTTGAGTCGGTCGCGGATCTTGTCGATATCTGGCTGGGGGGTGGCGATGCCCCTGGATGACTTCTTCTGGAAGCAGTGAAGGACGTAGATCGCATCACCCAGCTTGACGGTGTAGACGGCGCGATAGGTATCTCCCTGGTGGTCTTCGACGACCTCGAGGACGCCAGCGGAGCCGAACCCTTTCAGCGGCTTTGCCTGTGGATGCTTGGTGCCAGCCTGTGCCAGGTGAAGGGCGAAGCCGAAGACGTCCTTTACGTCTTCGGGCATGGCCAATAGGTCCTCCTTACTGCTGGCCACCCAGTGGACGGGCTTGAGGCGGTTCGAATCCATGTCGGCAGCTTATACCTACATGGGTATAGCGGCAAGGGCTGATCGGGAACAGACCCAAGGGCGCGGCACCGTGCCCGCATGAGGCACCAACACCTTCGAATATGTCGATGTCGTGACATCATTCGTGGGAAAGCCCCCAGGACAGACCCCCGTTTCCCTGCCCATTTCCTGAACTACCCGGCGGCCGGCAGAGATGCTTGCCGCTGGCGTTTTAGGCTCAGCTGCGATATATGGATCGCATGTATCACAAGAGACGAGCAGCATGCCTATCAGTCTCCGCCTGGATCCGGATATCGAAGAACGCCTGGCCCATCTGTCCCGCGCGACGGGGCGCTCCAAGACGTTTTACCTGCGTAAGCTGATCGAGGAGCATCTTGACGAGTTGGAGGACGCCTATCTGGCAGAGCATGCGCTTGAGCAGCTTCGCCAGGGCCGGGATCGCGTCATGACCGCCGAGGAGTTCTGGCGTGACCTGGAAGGTTGAATATCTGGCCTCGGCGGCAAAGAGTTTCAAGAAGATCGACCTCAACAACGCCGGCGCATTCGTGCCTATCTGGATCAGCCAGCGCGGGCGAGGATTCTTGGCGAATCGGGGGGAGGGTACATTTTAGACAATGCCTTTGGTAATGGATGTTGCTTGCTGCTAGGATGATTTTATAAGTATTGATCTTTAAGGATCGCCTTATGCCCAAGATTTTCGAATACCTCGGTATTGTTATCTTGTTCTAAAGTAACGAGCATGGGCCTGTTCACGTATATAGGAAATATCAAGGTTTTGAATCCAAAGCTGAGTTTATTATATTGGATGGAACTATCAGCGATATACAGATAAAGGATGTTAAAGGTAGAAGGCCATTGCCACCTGCTCAGCTAAAAGATTTTAATACTCTGGTGAATGCTTTTGCTGACGATATCGTGAGAAAATGGGTAGATTATTTTGTTTACCATAAGGCTGTGCGCTGTGTGAAAATTGAGGGAAAGATAAAATGATGCCTGATGAAATTTTTATTGAAGATGTAAAACAAGTGGGTACATACCAACTGAGTCTGACGTTCTCTGATGGAAAAGAAACAGTGATTGATTTCGAGGGCTTTCTCAAAGCCACGTCGAATCCGCATATCAGGAAATATCTCGATATCACCAAGTTTCAGGAATATTCACTCATGGATGGTGACTTGCAGTGGAATGATTATGATCTCTGTTTCCCGGTGGCCGATTTGTATGAAAATCGGAACATTGAAAGCGATAAGAGTGACGTGGCCTGAAGTAGGATAATCGGGCTAATCGGGGACAGGCTCCGCAGGCCTCCATTTCCCACCTGGCCTGAACCACCCAGCAGCCGGCAGCGATGCCGGCCGCTGGCGTTATGGGTGTCCTTCATTGCCAACTTTTCTGTCTATCTATGGGGGTGTCGCGACTGATCAGCTACGTTCGTCTTGACGTACGTATAGAAAGGCTTACAATCTTGTGAGGTTGGATCATGTACGAGGTGCATCATGACCGGTATCACAGCAACCGAGGCACGCAGCAACCTTTATCGCTTGATCGATCAGGCCGCCGAGTCCCATCAGCCCATCGTCATCATGGGGAAGCGCAACAAGGCGGTTCTGGTGTCCGTGGATGATTGGTCTGCCATTCAGGAAACGCTCTACTTGCTTTCCGTGCCCGGCATGCGCGAAACCATTCGAGAAGGAATGGATACTCCTGTCGATGAGTGCGACGAGGCGCTGGATTGGTGACTTGGAAGCTGGTTTACACCAAGCAGGCCCAGAAAGATGCCGGGAAACTGGCGTCGAGTGGCCTGAAGCCAAACGCGCAGGAACTGCTGGCTCTGCTATCGGAAGACCCCTACCGTAAGCCACCTCCTTTTGAAAAGCTGGTGGGTGATCTTTCTGGCGCCTACTCCCGCCGCATCAACATTCAACACCGACTGGTGTACCAGGTGATTGATGACGAGCGTGTGGTTAAAGTGCTCCGTCTATGGAGTCACTACGAATAAAGGACTAATCGGGGACAGTCCTCATTTCCGGACATTCCCTGTTTCGAACCCATTCACTATGCCAACTCGATCAGGCGAGTGGCGTAGGCCAGCAGCTCGCCGGTGTGCTTCTCGATGATGGCGATAACAATGGGAATCTGCACGGCCTGATAATCGTGAACGGCAACATTTCGAAAGCCTGTCATCTGTTTCATCGATGTGGCGAGTGAGACCTCGATCAGCCCTGCTCGCGCGAGGATATCGAAAACCTCGCGTGCGCTTTGTGGCAGGCCTAAACGTTGCAAGCGGATCAGGCGGTTGCCCGCATCGATGCTGGCTTCACAGGCACGTTGCAGGTTGAGGATAGCTGCGTCCTGTCGCGTCAGATCTTCCGCGAAGGTGGTTGGATCCTTGGCATACTCTTCACGGGCCCTTGCCACGCACCGCTCGATACTCGCGGCCTTGTTGAGCAAGAGGTCATCGGCCATGCACCCTACCTCGCTGCTTGATATCGGCGATCAATGGCCGGCGTTGTATGGCCAGATCCCAATATTCACTCTGTACTATGAGCTCGAACTCGTCGCTATCGAGTCCACGGTGCCAGAGCCGCTGCCCCGTCGTCACGACCTGGTGTTGAAGCACGGTCGAGGCCTGGCGCAGGTCGATCAGGTCAACATCGGCGCCGAGCCTGTCGGCCAGTTCGCCACTTAACTGCCAGCGCTGCTCGAGCGGGAGAGGGGAGGCAAGCAACACAGCGAGGTCAATATCGCTTGCAGCCGTTGCCTCTCCCGTGGCCTGGCTACCGAACAGGTATATCGCTTGCAACGAGGGCAGTGTTGCCGCCAGGTATTTCGTAACGGCCGCCAGGTCACTATTTGAGCAGGGCATGGCACCTTCCGCACGTGGATGGAGTATTTACTTTAACAGGGGCGGCTGATCAAAGTGCGCGTCAAACCTCGTACTTCTAGTGCGAGGAAGGAAAGCGCGAGGCGCGTCAGCGCCTCTATTGACAGGCTAAATATAGCACGCTAGGTTTTCTTCATGGCTACCGTGCATCGCGCTTACCGCTATCGCTTCTATCCCACGCCCGAGCAGGCCGAGCAGCTTGCCCGGACGTTCGGCTGTGCGCGGTACGTCTACAATCACTTCCTGCGCGAACGCACGGATGCCTGGTTCGAGCGCCAGGAGCGCATGGGCTACAACACCACCGCCAAGGCGCTGACCACCCTCAAGAAGCAACCGGAGACGGCGTTTCTGGCCGAGGTCTCCAACGTCTGCCTCCAGCAGTCGTTGCGCCACTTGGATCGCGCCTTTGCCAACTTTTTCAAAGGGCAGGCCCAATACCCCAGCTTCAAGAAGAAGCGGCGCAAGCAGTCGGCCACCTATATGGCCAACGGTTTCCGCTGGCGCGATGGTCAGCTGTGGCTGGCCAAGCAGAAAGACCCTCTCAACATCCGCTGGAGCCGGCATTTCAGTGGCGAGCCCACCAGCATCACCGTCAGCCTGGATACCGCCGGGCGCTATCACGTCAGCTTCCTGGTGGAAGAGGAGCAGGCAGCCCTGCCGGTGACACCCAAGATGGTCGGCATCGACCTGGGGCTGACGCACCGCGTCATCACCAGCGACGGCGCCAAGATCCCCAATCCGCGCGTCATCCGGCAGACCGAGCGCAAGCTGGCCCGCGCCCAGCGGGCGCTGTCACGCAAGCAGCGCGGCTCAGCCAACCAGGCCAAGGCCCGGCTGAAGGTGGCACGATTGCACGCCAAGCGGGCCGATCAGCGTCTCGACGCCACCCACAAGCTCACCACGCAGCTCATTCACGAAAACCAAGTCGTTGCGGCGGAGAGCTTGCAGGTCAAGAACCTGCTCCAGAACCGGTCATTAGCCAAGGCGATCAGCGACGTAGGCTGGCACGAGATCACGCAACAACTGGCGTACAAAGCCGAGCGGTACGGGCGCGATTTCGTGCAGATCGACAAGTGGTATCCCAGCTCAAAGCGCTGCTTCCACTGTGGCCATATCGCCGACGCCATGCCGCTGAATGTCCGCACCTGGGACTGTTCAGCCTGCGGCACCCAGGGTATCGACCGCGATATCAATGCCGCCCGCAACATTCTGCAGGCGGGTAAGGCGATTCTGGCGGGAGCCGACAAGCTCCGCCATCGCGAGCACACTACCGTGGGGCACACGGGAGGTTAAGCCTGTGGAGCTTGTGTAAGACCGGCGGTGCATTCACCGAAGGCAACGGGCTGAGAAGCAGGAACCGGGAAGGCAACAACCCGGGAATCCTCTTCCGTCAGGGAGATGAGGATTGTCAACAATGGACAGACCCCCATTTCCCACCGAGACTGAAGTTACAGCGGCCGGCAGCGATGCCGGCCGCTGGCGTTTGTGATCGCGGCATCCTGTCGCGCCGGGTCATCGGCAAAGCTATCCGAGGCCTTGGCGTTCTCTCCCTGGGGAGTCAGGTCTCGGCTTGAAGCTGCTCGTCGGCAAAGGCAATGAGGGTGTGGTAATCGCGTTGGCGAATGACCGACTTGACGATCTCGGCATCCAGGTTCAGGTAGTCGTGTACCAAGGCATTGCGCAGGCCGATGACCTTGTTCCATGGCGTGCCACTGCTGTCATGGCCCAGGCCATGGAGCTTGTTGAAAACCTGGCGGGCGTCGCTCGGGACGACCATGCCCAGTGATTTCAGCCGTTGCTTGGCAATTCCGATACAGGCTTCGGTCAAGAGTTGCAGGTTACGCTCGGCGGCTCGGTAGAGCAGGGCGTTGAGGCCGCCAGGTTCGGCCGATGCCTGATGCAGTAGATCCAACTCTTCGGCGAGGGTGGCCAGGTGTTCGCGCATGGCATCGATGTATTCAGGTTCCATATGAGCTCGGCTCGTCTCTTCAGGCGTAGTGGCTCTGGTGATATAGGTGATCGATCTCCCACATCGATGTGATCCGCTGTTCCTCGCGGATAAGGCGCAACCGATCATTGGTGTGTAACACCCGGCCGGTGCGGATGACTGCATGGGCCAGGGGGATGGGAGCGAGGTTGATGTCGATTACGGAAAGCTGGCCTTCGGCCACGTGCAAGGCATCTTGCCATTCCTGTGCCAGCAGTTCGGGCCGGAGGCGCCGTTCCAACGGATCCTCCTCGAAGGTTTGGAAGGCCACGGCCAGGTCATAGTCGCTGTCTGATGAGGCGGTTTCCTTGGCGCGAGAACCGTAGAGCCACAGGACGGCGATCTCATCGTCCTGGGCTGCCAGCGCGTCGAGGTCTCTCAGCAAGGGCGATGGGGTAGGCATCTTGGCACCTGTCGTGACGTGGCGATTATCGCGATTACCGTTCAGTCTACATGGAAAGCGGATACATGAAATCGCACCACCGCTAATCGGGACAGCCGCTCATTTCCGACCTTCATTTCGATCTAGCCTGAACTGCCCTAGCGGCCGGCAAGGATGCCGGCCGTTGGCGTGTAGGGAGCTGCCTTCTTGCCTTCTTGCCATCTGGCTGTGGCGTACAAAAATACGTACAATGTGAGTATTGACTAAGGAGATCCTCATGGACACTGTGACCTACAGCCATTTTCGTAGCCATCTGGCCAAGGTGCTGGATCGGGTCAACGACGATCACATGCCGGTGCTGATCACGCGTCAGAACGGCAAGCCTGCCATCGTCATGTCGGTGGAGGATTTCAAGTCCTACGAAGAGACCGCCTACCTGATGGCGAGCCCGCGTAATGCGCAACGGCTCAATGAGGCAATCGCCGAGGTGGAGCGCGGAGATGCGTCAGAGCATGATCTGATCGAGCCATGATGCTGACGTGGGCCAGCCAGGCCTGGCAGGACTATCTCTATTGGCAGTCTCGTGACAAGAAGACGCTCAAGCGTATTAATACGCTGATCAAGGACATTCAGCGCCAGCCCTTTGATGGTCTTGGAGACCCAGAGCCTCTTCGCCATCAGTGGTCGAGGTACTGGTCGCGTCGAATCGACCGTGAACACCGCCTCGTCTACAAGATCACCGACGGCGCCATCGTGATTGTTCAGTGTCGGTATCATTACTGATCGGAGCGGCTAATCAGGGGCAGACCCTGAGAATTCCTGAAGAATATTTTTACAAATCAACAGGCTGTATATCCCCGGTGGATGTCCGAGAGCTCGGCGCGGCACCGTGCCCGGCGCTTGATCACAACGTGTCACAGCTTTTCATAGCTTTCATGTTGCACTGCACAATAATGGCTGCTATCGTGCAGGGCATCAGGACGGGGATCGCCCGTTCCATGGCACCAGAACCCAGGAGGTTCCCATCATGACCAACGCATTCGCTTTCGACACCAAGCAATTTGACACCGCTCAGCTCGAGTCCATATTCTTCGCTCCGGCACGCGCCTTTGCCGCGCTCTCCGTCGACATGAGCGAGAAGCTGGTCAATACCCAGCTCGAGGCCACCAAGGCCTATACCGATACCGGCCTGGCGCAGCTGCGCAGCCTGATGGAAGTCAAGGACGCGGAAGGCCTCAAGAGCTACATGGAAGGCCAGCAGAAGGTCGCCAACGAGCTGACCGAGCGCATGAAGGGCGATGCCGAGAAGGCCGTGGCCCTGCAGCAGGAGTTCGTCGAAGAGAGCCAGAAGCTGACCGAGAGCAGCGTCAAGCAGGCTCAGGAAAGCGTTCAGGAAGCCGCCAAGGAAACTACCGAGACTGCCACCAAGGCCGTCAAGGAAGCTACTCCCAAGGCCAAGTAAGCCGAAGGAAGCGCGCGTATAAGCATCGGGCCCGCGCCGCGGGCCCGATGGCGCCAACGAACAGGCCGCCGATCATCGATCGGCGGCCTGTTTGCGTTTGTGTGCGGATCCCGGTTTCCCAATGGTGACACCCGCCGGTGCTGTCGATGCAACGTCGAGATATTGTCCGCGAACCTACCGAGGAGCCTGACCCTGCGAGAGGCCAGGCCAACCGATACGGCGCTTAAATATAGAAGCGCGGCAGGCGTGCCACGGTACGGCGCCCGGTGTTCAGGAACCGTTCGCTGCTGCGCCGGCGACGCTCCGAGCGGAGCGGACGCGCGGGGAAGGGCTGGTCCCACAGGATGGCGATCTGCTTGACGTTCATGGTGAGTCTCCGAGGCTTTAGTGGCCCGTTGGTAGATGTGAACATGTTTTCCATTATACTCGAGGTCAGTCGTTTGTCTACGACTAAGGTCGAATATGCTTGGCTGGCCAGAGTGCTGGTAGAGAGTGCTGGTAGAAAGTGCTGATAAAGAGAAAGAGGAGAGAGTGTATGAGGCTGGACCACGACAGCATCGAGCGGCTGATCGCCGGTGTAGAGGCCGCCGGGCGCGAGATAATGACGATCTACCGCCGAGAATTCGCCGTCGAGCA
Organism: Halomonas sp.; assembly: GCF_034520545.1. Lineage (GTDB taxonomy): Bacteria > Pseudomonadota > Gammaproteobacteria > Pseudomonadales > Halomonadaceae > Halomonas. Next base: position 377,344 of record NZ_JAXHNN010000010.1, on the reverse strand, counting down.
AAAGGCCGACGACAGCCCGCTCACCGAGGCCGACATGGCTGCCCATCATGCCCTGCTGGAGCTCCTCGAGCGCGAAACGCCGGATATCCCGGTGCTCTCGGAGGAGTCGAGCGAGATTCCCTTCGCTACTCGTCGCGGCTGGTCGCGCTACTGGCTGGTCGACCCTCTGGACGGCACTCGCGAGTTCATCGCCGGTAACGGCGAGTTCACCCTCAACCTGGCGCTGGTCGAGGCCGGCGTTCCGGTGTTTGGCATCGTGCATGCGCCGGCGCAGACCGAGGGTGTGGTGACCTGGCGGGGCCAGGTCGGGGAGGGTGCCTTCCGCCGTGAGGGGGCAGGAAAGAATCACCACGAATGGCCTATCAGCGTGCGGGAACTTCCCGATCCCGACAGCGAGCCCTGGCAGGTAGTGGGCAGCCGCCGCAACGGTATGCAGGCGTTCGAGATCTTCTGCCAGGCGCTGCCGGCCCACACCACGCAGTCGGTCGGCAGCTCGCTGAAGTTCTGCCAGATCGCCGAAGGCAAGGCTGATCTCTACCCGCGTCTGGCGCCCACCTGCGAATGGGATACCGCCGCCGCCCAGGCCATCGTTACCGCCGCCGGCGGCCAGGTGCTCGAAGCCGAGACTCTGCTCCCGCTGCGCTGCAATCAACAGCAAAGCCTGCTCAATCCCAGCTTCATTGCCTGCGGGCAGCGCGACGCGCGCTGGGAGAGGGCCTTGGCCAAGGCCCTGGAGGTTGACCCCTACGGCAACACTTCCTGACGGGAGGTGGCGCCCATGGCTAGGCTTGTCACGAATGGTAGGTTTTACTGGTCCATGGTGGACTAACGGTAAAATAGTTTGCGGGGAACCTTGATGATCGATTCGATACAGCGCTTCTTCAACGACTTCATAGTCACGGAAGATAAAGGCAAGGATGCCCCGACCCCCACCCTGGAGCTGGCCACGGCGGCACTGCTGTTCGAGGTGGCGCGTGCCGACTACCACCTCGATGAAAGCGAAGTCGCCCTGCTGCGCGACCAGTTACGGCGGCGCTTCACCCTGGAGGAAACCGACCTCGACGAATTGCTCCAGCTGGCCCGGGAAGAGGCCGAATCGGCGGTGGACCACTATCAGTTCGTCAGCCTGATCAAGGAACACTTCGACTATGCGCAGCGTTGTGAACTGGTGCGCATGATGTGGTCGCTCTCCTTGGCCGATGGCGAACAACACCATCTCGAGGAGCATCGCATCCGGCGCCTGGCCGAGCTGCTGCATGTCAGCCACTCGGACTTCATCCGCACCAAGCTGCAGGTGCAGGAGGGCACGGCCGATTGACGTCGCGCAGTGGCTTTTCCTTCGCGTAGAGAAAGTGCATGCTCGGTATTGGTTCTCGAATAGCAGACAAGGAGTCAGTGATGGCGCGTGAAATCGTGGTGTTGGGAGCCGGAATGGTCGGCGTATCGGTGGCCTGGCATCTGGCTCGGCGTGGGCATTCGGTGACCCTTGTCGACCGCAGGGAGCCGGGCCGCGAGACCTCCTTCGGCAATGCCGGCATCATCCAGCGCGAGGCGGTGCGGCCTTATCCCTTTCCGCGTGACCTGGGCACCATGCTGCGGGTGCTGCCCAATCGCGCGGTGGATATTCGTTATCGGCCCAAGGGCATGTTGAAGGCTGCCATGCCGTTGCTGCAATACTGGCGCAACTCTGCCCCTAAGCGTTATGCGAAGATCGTCCCCGAGTACGCCTCGCTGATCTGCCTCTCGCTGGATGCCCATGCGCCGATGATCGAGGCGGCCGGTGCCGATTCGCTGGTGCGTCGCGACGGTTGGCTGGAGCTCTATCGTACTCATGAGGCCCTGTCTGAGCGGCTGAGCGATGCCGAGGACAACGCCAAGCGCTTCGGGGTCCGCTATCGGGCGCTGGATGCGGGAGAACTCGCGGCCATGGAGCCCGATCTCGCCGGTGATCTGGCCGGGGCGATACATTGGGAGCAACCCTGGACGGTGGCCGACCCCGGTGCCCTGGTGCAGGCCTATGCCCGCAGCTTCGAGGCGGAGGGCGGCCGTGTGCAGTGCAGCGAGATCAAGGATGTCACTCGCCACGACGGCGGCTGGCAGGTGACTACCAACGCGGGTGTGCTGGAGGCCGAGCAGGTGGTGATGGCCATGGGGCCCTGGTCGCGGGATTGGCTCTCGAACATGGGGCTGGAGCTCCCGCTGTTCGTCAAGCGCGGTTACCACATGCATTACGGGACGACCGGCTCGGCCAAGCTCAACCACTGGGTGATGGATGCCGAGGTCGGTTACCTGCTGGCGCCGATGCAGGCGGGGATCCGTCTCACCACCGGCGCGGAGCTGGAGCGGCTCGAGGCGCCGCCGCATCCCGAGCAGCTGGCCGCCGCCGAACGGGCGGGGAAAAAATTGTTCCCGCTTGGCAAGCGGTTGGATGACGAACCCTGGAAGGGTGCGCGACCCTGCACGCCAGACATGAAACCGGTGATCGGCCCGGCGCCGGGCCAGCAAGGACTCTGGCTGGCGCTCGGCCACGGGCATCAGGGTTTCACCCTGGGGCCGGCCACCGGGCGCTTGCTGGCCCAGATGATGGAAGGAGAGACTCCCGATATCGATATGGTACCGTTCCGGGCCGATCGGTTTTGAAGGGGATTGCCCCTGATCGCGCTGCGAATGGGGTTATCCCTGATCGTGCTGCAAGAGCTTAGCGCTTCGCCTTTCGCTTACACTGAACCTGGTGGCATATCAGCTTGATCAGCAGGGTGAAGACGAAGACCAGCCAGCCGGCGGTGGCGAGGGTATTGAAAAGCAGCATCTTCTGCTCGCCGTTCATCGGAGTGATCAGGTATTCGATGACGATGGCCAGCAGGAAGGCGAGGATCAGGGGCAGGGCGAGGATATGCATCCACATCTCGGTGCGCCGCTTGCGGACGTGGTAGCGGCCGAGCAGCACGCGGATGGGCCGGTGCACGAAGCTGATCAGGATCAGGCTGCCGAGCATCAGCAGGGCGGCGAGGCTGGGTTCGATGCTGCCGAGGTGTGCAGAGATGCTCACCGACCAGAAGATTACCAGCCACATCAGGCCGGCCAGGATGGCAACGGTATCGGCGTAGTGTCTTACCTTGGGCATCGAGTCCTCACGGGGCCGGGCGTCGGTGTCGACGCGAATGCAGGCGACATGATACGGGATTCAGCGCCGCTTGAAGAGTCGGCGCATCCATTACCCGCGGTCGATCAGTCCGCTCGCCTCGGGAAGCGGGTGTGGTTGAGATATACTGGCTGCCCCTGACTTTGCTCATGACGATACCAACGCTTTCGATACAGGACCTGCCGTGAACTCGATCACCCTGACCCGCCCGGACGACTGGCACCTTCACCTGCGCGACGGTGAGGCCATGGCCGCCGTGGTCGCGGCTAGCGCCCGTCAGATGGGCCGCGCCATCATCATGCCCAACCTCAAGCCACCGGTGACCACCACCGAGATGGCGCTGGCCTACCGAGAGCGGATCCTGGCGGCGCTACCTGCAGGGGCCGATTTCCAACCGCTGATGACGCTCTACCTGACCGACAATACGCCGGCTGAGGAAATCGAGCGCGCACATGCCAGCGGCCTGGTGCAGGCGGTGAAGCTCTATCCCGCCGGGGCGACCACCAACTCGGCTTCAGGCGTCACCGACCTGGCCCATTGCGATGCCGCTGTTGCCGCCATGGCGCGGCTGGGTATTCCGCTGCTGGTGCATGGCGAGGTCACCGATGCCGATATCGACATCTTCGACCGCGAGGCGGTGTTCATCGAGCGGGTCATGAAGCCGCTGCTAGAGCGCCACCCGGATCTGAAGGTGGTCTTCGAGCACATCACCACGGCCGATGCCGCCGACTTCGTGGCCGCGGCGCCGGTCAATGTCGCCGCGACCATTACCGTCCACCACCTGCTGTTCAACCGCAACTACATGCTGGTGGGCGGCATTCGCCCTCACTACTACTGCCTGCCGATCCTCAAGCGTGAGCGCCACCGCCAGGCGCTGCTGGCCGCGGCTACCTCCGGAAGCCCCAAGTTCTTCCTGGGAACCGACAGCGCGCCCCATGCTCGCGGTGACAAGGAGAGTGCCTGCGGCTGCGCGGGTGCCTTCACCGCTCCCGCGGCGCTTGAGCTCTACGCCACCGCCTTCGAGCAGGCCGGAGCCCTGGAGCGCCTGGAGGGCTTCTCCAGCCATTTCGGCCCCGACTTCTATGGCATGGCTCGCAATGCCGGCTCAGTGACCCTGGTGCGCGAGCCCTGGCAGCTGCCCGAGACGCTTCCCTATGCCGACGGCCAGACCATCGTGCCCCTGGCCGCCGGCGAGACGCTGGAGTGGAAGCTGAGCGACTAGCGTCGAGCTACAAGCACCGAGCGCTGGAAGTTTCCACTCCTTGCTCATAACTCTCGGGCTTCTGCGAGTACGGCGTCTCTGATATGACGATTGAGTTCGTGAAGGGGAATCAGGTCAACGTCATGACCCGTAATATCAGCGAGCCTTTCCGCAAGCGCCAAGCGTTGAGCGAAGAGGTCATAACCCTTGTCGAAATCTACCAGGAAGTCGATATCACTATCCTTTTTTTCCTGTCCTCGAGCAACGGAGCCGAATACACGGATACCATGGGCGCCATGAGCTTTAGCAGCATTTATGATGGCGTGACGCTTCTCATGTAGCTCATCGAGCAGCATGGCTCCTCCTGCGGACTGGCTGACGTCAGGTTTCTCGTTCGACTTCAGGATAAGTCGCAGATTCCATGCATGCCAGCCGAGGATAAGTCGCAGATTCCATGCATGCCAGCCGGTCGACCATGGCGATAACCCTGCGCGTCGAGTGGTCGCAGCTGCTCGACGCACTCCTTTGCCAGGGCGACCAGCCGGGCATCCGGAAAGTAGGCGGCGGGCATGTTCGGTACCTGGCCATGTTAAGTCCGCTGAAGGGTCTGACCCTGAAGGATGATTAAGCCGTGGCGTCGTGCATATCGGCCGCCTGCAGGGTGTTCTGGAGCAACGTGGCCACGGTCATGGGGCCGACGCCGCCGGGAACGGGAGTGATCCAGCTGGCGAGCTCGGCGGCGGCGGCGAAGTCGATGTCGCCGATCAGGCGGCCGTCCTCCTGGCGATTGATGCCCACATCGATGACGATAGCGCCGGGCTTGATCCATTCCCCCTTGACCACGCCGGGCTTGCCGACCGCGACCACCAGCAGTTCGGCACGCCGGACATGCTCCTCGAGGTTTCGCGTGAAGCGATGACAGACGGTGGTGGTGCAGCCGGCGAGCATCAGCTCCAACGACATGGGGCGGCCGACGATGTTTGAGGCGCCGACCACGGTGGCGTCCAGGCCACGGATCTCGAGACCATTTTCTTCCAGCAGCGTTATCACGCCCTTGGGCGTGCAGGGTCGAAGCAGCGGCATGCGCTGGGCCAGACGGCCGAGGTTGTAGGGGTGGAAGCCGTCGACATCCTTGTGGGGCAGGATGCGTTCGAGAATCGGACGGGAATCCAGATGCTCGGGAAGCGGAAGTTGCACAAGGATGCCGTCGATGCGCGGGTCGTCGTTGAGCTGGTCGACCAGGGTCTCGAGTTCCTCTTGGCGGGTATCCGTCGGCAGCCGATGCTTGAACGACAGGATACCGGCTTCCTCGCAGGCGTGGTGCTTGTTGCGGACGTAGACGGCAGAGGCGGCATCCTCGCCCACCAGGACCACAGCCAGTCCGGGAATTCGCCCTCCGGCCTCGCGTCGTGCCTGTACCTGGCGAGCGACCTGCTGGCGGACTCGGGCGGCAATGGACTTGCCATCGATCAGTTGGGCGGTCATCGGGCATCCCTCTGGTTGGTGGTTGGGGTGGGTGGTCGGGGTGGGTGGAAGGGACGGTGGATTTTCGCATGCCGGGGCGCGAAGGCAAAGCGACGGGCGGCAACGATGCGCTTCTCGCTTGACGCACGGGGAAAGTTCCGTAGAATACGCAGCGCTTGACGAGTCCTCCGCGGCGGCGTCAGGGCCGTGCAAGAGCCGGCGGGGTGTAGCGCAGTCTGGTAGCGCGCCTGCTTTGGGAGCAGGATGTCGGGGGTTCGAATCCCTCCACCCCGACCACAACTTGTTGAATGGGAAGTTGTTTCTCTCTCTTCGGGTTGCGGTCAGGCGCTCTAATACGTAGAATGCGCCCATAGCTCAACCGGATAGAGCAACGGCCTTCTAAGCCGTAGGTTGCAGGTTCGATTCCTGCTGGGCGCGCCATGCGTTGCATGGAGCAGCCGGTAGCGAGTTGGCCATGCCGTCAGAGCTTTCAGCAAGACCCTTGTCGTAATGGTGGATGTAGCTCAGTGGTAGAGCCCCGGATTGTGGCTCCGGTGGTCGTGGGTTCGATCCCCATCATCCACCCCATCTCGACATGATCTCCAGGCAGTGGTGGATGTAGCTCAGTGGTAGAGCCCCGGATTGTGGCTCCGGTGGTCGTGGGTTCGATCCCCATCATCCACCCCATTGCCTCCCTCAGCAGGTTTCGCTTCCTCGGTTCATCCCTTTCCCGACGCTTCATCTGCGTCATGGCCTACGTCTTTCTGGCTTTTCGATGCCGACCTGGCGTGCGGAAAATCCCTGTCGTGCCCTTGTATTATACCGTCCGGCCCCCATCTGTAGAGGGACGGCGCTTGCCAGTATCGGGCGAGATTCTTAGAATCAGCCCTTTGAACATTTCACGCTTTCACAGAACGCCCCAGTCGGTAGAGGACATTTCATGCAAGTTTCCGTCGATACGACCTCCAACATTGAACGCCGCATCAAGGTTCAGGTGCCGGCCGCTGAGGTCGACGAGGCCGTTGCCGCTCGTCTCAAGGACGCCGCCAAGACCGTAAGACTGGACGGCTTCCGCAAGGGCAAGGTCCCGATGTCGGTGATTCGCCAGCGCTATGGTGCCGGCGTGCGCGACGAAGTGGTGGGCGAAGTGATGCGCGAGCGCTATGTGCGCGCCATCTCCGAGAATGATCTCAATCCGGCCGGGTATCCGCAGATCGAGGCTAACGTCAACGAGGCGGGCAAGGACCTCGAGTTCACCGCCACCCTCGAGATCTACCCTGAGATCGAGCTGGCATCCATCGAGGGTACCGAGATCGAGCGTCCGGTGGTCGAGGTGACCGAGGCCGATGTCGACGAGATGATCGACACCCTGCGCAAGCAGAATGCCGGCTGGGAAGAGGTCGACCGCGCCGCCGAGGAAGGCGACCAGATCACCATCGACTTCCAGGGCTTCCTGGGCGACGAGCCCTTCGAGGGCGGCAGTGCCGAGGGCCACGAGCTGGTGATCGGATCCAACAGCTTCATCCCCGGGTTCGAGGAGCAGCTGATCGGTGCCAGGGCTGGCGAGGAGAAGGAGATCAAGGTCATCTTCCCTGTGGACTACCAGGCCGAGCAGTTGGCCGGTCAGGAAGCGACCTTCAAGGTCAAGGTTCACGCGGTGAAGGGCCAGGCCCTGCCCGAAGTGGATGCCGAGTTCGTCGAGAAGTTCGGCGTCGAGGATGGCGATCTGGACAAGTTTCGCACCGAGGTCAAGAAGAACATGACCCGTGAGGCGACCCAGGCCATCGATAATCGCGTCAAGCAGCAGGTGCTCGAAGCCCTCAAGAAGGCCAACGATATCCCCGTGCCACAGGCGCTGGTGCAGCAGGAGACCGAGGGCCTCAAGCGCCAGGCGGCCCAGCAGTTCGGCCTCGGTGAGGACTTCGATGTCAGCCAACTGCCCGACGAATTGTTCGCCGAGCAGGCCAAGAGCCGTGTCCAGGTCGGCCTGCTGCTGGCCGAAGTGATCAAGCGCCACGGGCTCGAGGCCACCGATGACGAGATCAAGGCCAAGGTCGAGGAGCTGGCCCAGCAGTACCAGGACCCCGAGCAGGTGGTCGAGTACTACATGGGTAACGACCAGCTCAAGACTCAGGTCCAGTCGGCTGTCCTCGAGGAGAAGGCCGTCGATGCCCTGCTCGAGCAAGCTAGCGTCAAGGACGTGGAAATGAGTTACCAGCAGGCCCTCGCCGCGGCTCAGCAACAGGGCGATGCCGGCGAGGAAGACGAAGCCGAGGCCGAAGAACAGGGCGAAGAGAAGCAGGCCTGATCATGGCCCGGCATTGCTTGCCCGGCCTCGCCGCCGGGCGGCACTTCACCCGACGCTTCCATTCATCGCATCCAAGGACATCACCCTGATGAGCAACCCGTTCGATATTCAAGCCGCCGGTGGCCTCGTGCCCATGGTGGTCGAGCAGAGCGCGCGAGGCGAGCGGGCTTATGACATCTATTCCCGCCTGCTCAAGGAGCGCGTCATCTTCCTGGTGGGGCCGGTGGAGGACTACATGTCCAATCTGCTGGTGGCACAGCTGCTGTTCCTGGAGTCCGAAAACCCGGACAAGGACATTCACCTGTACATCAACTCGCCGGGTGGCGGCGTGACGGCCGGCATGTCGGTCTATGACACCATGCAGTTCATCAAGCCCGACGTCTCCACGGTGTGCATCGGTCAGGCGGCGAGCATGGGTGCCCTGCTGCTGGCCGGCGGTGCCCCGGGCAAGCGCTATTGCCTGCCCAATTCGCGGATGATGATTCACCAGCCGCTGGGCGGCTACCAGGGGCAAGCCTCCGACATCGAGATCCACACCCGCGAGATTCTCGGTATCCGCGACAATCTCAACAAGATCCTGGCCCATCACACCGGTCAGGACTTCGAGACAGTCGCTCGGGATACCGATCGAGACAACTTCATGAACGGCCCTCAGGCCGCCGAGTATGGCCTGATTGATGCGGTGCTGGAACAGCGACCGACATCCTGATAGCGTGAACTTCACCAAGTGACTTTCACGCACTGAGACGTTTCCCGACGGTCGAGGCCGTCGTGGTGGACCCGACGCCCCGTGAGCCATGCTGGGGCGTCATTATGAAAGAGGTACGCGAATGGCCGACGGCAAAGGCAAGGACGAAGGTGGCAAGTTGCTCTACTGCTCGTTCTGCGGCAAGAACCAGAACGAGGTACGCAAGCTGATTGCCGGTCCGTCCGTCTATATCTGCGATGAGTGTGTCGACCTCTGCAATGACATCATTCGCGAGGAGGTGCTCGATGCCGATGCCGAGACCGACGAGGAGCGCCTGCCCGCTCCCCGCGAGATTCGTCACACCCTCGATGATTATGTGATCGGCCAGGATCGCGCCAAGATGGTGCTGTCCGTGGCGGTCTACAATCACTACAAGCGCCTGCGTTATGGCGGCAAGGAAGAGGTCGAGCTCGGCAAGTCGAACATTCTGCTGATCGGTCCGACCGGCAGCGGCAAGACGCTGCTGGCCGAAACGCTGGCGCGGCTGCTCAATGTGCCCTTCACCATCGCCGACGCTACCACCCTCACCGAGGCGGGTTATGTCGGCGAGGACGTCGAGAACATCATTCAGAAGCTGTTGCAGAAGTGCGACTACGATGTGGAGAAGGCCCAGCGTGGCATCGTCTACATCGACGAGATCGACAAGATCTCGCGCAAGTCGGACAACCCCTCCATCACCCGGGATGTTTCCGGGGAGGGCGTGCAGCAGGCGCTGCTGAAGCTGATCGAGGGCACGACGGCCTCGGTGCCGCCCCAGGGCGGTCGCAAGCATCCGCAGCAGGAGTTCGTTCAGGTCGACACCACTAACATGCTGTTCATCGTGGGTGGCGCTTTTGCCGGCCTGGAAAAGGTTATCCGGGATCGCGCCGAAAAGGGCGGCATCGGCTTCAACGCCGAGGTGAAGAGCAAGGACGAGACCAAGGGCGTGGGCGATCTGCTGCTCGACGTGGAGCCCGAGGATCTGGTCAAGTTCGGCCTTATCCCTGAGTTCGTGGGCCGCCTGCCGGTGATCGCCACCCTCACCGAGCTCAACGAGGACGCGTTGATCCAGATCCTCACCGAGCCGAAAAACTCGCTGATCAAGCAGTATGCTCGCCTGTTCGATATGGAAAGCGTGGAGCTGGATTTCCGTGAGGATGCCCTGCGTGCGGTGGCCCGCAAGGCCATGGCGCGCAAGACCGGCGCCCGCGGCCTGCGCTCGATCCTCGAATCGGTGCTGCTCGATACCATGTACGAGATTCCCTCCCTTGAGGGAGTGTCGAAAGTGGTGATCGATGCCTCCGTCATTGGTGGCGAGAGCGAACCGCTGTTGATCTACTCCCAGCAGGAGGCGCAGCGGGTCGACGGTACCGACGGCTGACATGCCGGGCGCAAGGCGCCCTGAGGGGGAGCGGTTTCATTCCCGAGGTGCCTGCTGGGCGCCTCGGGCGATGAATTCGCTCCCCTCTTTTTTTCGAACCGGCGGAGGTTGCCTTGCAAAGCCGCCGATTCGCCCCCACTCCCTGGGTATCCATCCGATTTCGTGTGAGGAACGTCTGCGATGCAGCAGAACGCTGAACAGACCCTGAGTCTGCCCCTTTTGCCGCTGCGGGACGTGGTCGTCTATCCGCAGATGGTCATTCCGTTATTCGTTGGTCGCGAGAAGTCGATCCAGGCGCTCGAGGCGGCCATGGCGGCCGACAAGCGTGTCCTGCTGGTGGCACAGCGCGAGGCTAGCAAGGACGACCCCGATAACGAGGACATGTTTGCCATCGGCACCGTGGCCGAGATCATGCAGCTGCTCAAGCTGCCCGACGGCACCGTCAAGGTGCTGATCGAGGGCGAGTCCCGGGCTGATATCCGCGAGATCGTCGCCGTCGACGACGGTTACTGTCGCGCCGAAGTGAGCCTGCGCGAGAGCGAACCGCTCAGTGAGCGCGAGCAGGAGGCCCTGGTGCGGGTGCTGCTCAACCAGTTCGAGCAGTACGTGAAGATGTCGAAGAAGGTGCCCAACGAGGTGCTCAACTCGCTCTCCGGCATCGAAGACCCCAGCCGCCTGGTGGATACCATCTGTGCCCATCTGTCGTTGAAGATCGACGACAAGCAGCAACTGCTGGAGATGGACCGGGTACGCGACCGAATCGAGCACCTGATGGCGTTGATCGAATCCGAGATCGACCTGCTGCAGGTGGAGAAGCGTATCCGCTCGCGGGTCAAGGAGCAGATGGAGAAGTCGCAGCGCGAGTACTATCTCAACGAGCAGATGAAGGCCATCCAGAAGGAGATGGGCGAGCTCGAGAATGTGCCCAACGAGGCCGAGAAGTACGAGCAGGCCATCGAGGAAGCCGGCATGCCCAAGGAGGCTCGCGACAAGGCCCTTCAGGAGCTGGGCAAGCTGAAGATGATGTCGCCACACTCCGCCGAGGCCACGGTGGTGCGCTCCTACCTGGACTGGCTGGTGGCGGTGCCGTGGAAGAAGCGTACCCGCATCAAGCATGACCTGGTACATGCCCAGAAGGTGCTCGACGAGGACCATTACGGGCTCGATGAGGTCAAGGCGCGCATCCTCGAGTATCTCGCGGTGCACAAGCGGGTCAAGAAGCTCAAGGGGCCGGTGCTCTGCCTGGTGGGGCCACCCGGCGTGGGCAAGACGTCGCTGGGGCAATCCATCGCCCGGGCCACCAACCGCAAGTACGTGCGCCTGGCGCTAGGCGGCGTGCGTGACGAGTCCGAGATCCGTGGTCATCGCCGCACCTACATCGGCTCGCTGCCGGGCAAGATGGTCCAGCGCATGGCCAAGGCCGGGGTCAAGAACCCGCTGTTCCTGCTCGACGAGGTCGACAAGGTAGGCATGGATCACCGCGGCGATCCCTCTTCGGCACTGCTCGAGGTGCTGGATCCGGAGCAGAACGACACCTTCAGTGACCACTACCTGGAACTGGACTACGATTTATCCGAGACGCTTTTCATCTGCACCGCCAACTCGATGAACATCCCCGGCCCCCTGCTCGACCGCATGGAAGTGATTCGCCTGCCGGGCTATACAGAAGACGAGAAGCTGGCCATCGCCCGTCGCTACCTGGTGCCCAAGCAGCTCAAGGCGAACGGTTTCAAGGACGATGAGCTGTCGTTCTCCGATGATGCGTTGCTCGAGCTGATTCGCTACTACAGCCGTGAGGCTGGTGTGCGTGAGCTCGAGCGTCAGATCGCCAAGGTGTGTCGCAAGGTGCTGCGCGAGCGGCTCGAGAAGGAGAGTCAGGAGGGCGCTCAGGCGCCGATGCTGCTGTCCGCCGCCGATGTCGAGCCCTATGCCGGCGTGCGCCGCTACAGCTACGGCCTTGCCGATCAGGAAGACCAGGTAGGCCGGGTGACTGGCCTGGCCTGGACCTCGGTAGGCGGCGAACTGCTCAATATCGAGTCGGTCATCACCCCCGGCAAGGGGCGTCTGGACAAGACCGGCTCGCTCGGCGACGTAATGAAGGAGTCGGTGAGCGCGGCCCAGACGGTCGTGCGTGCCCGGGCTATTGCGATGGGTATCGATCCGGAGCGCTTCGAGAAGGAGGACCTGCACATCCACGTGCCCGAGGGCGCCACGCCCAAGGACGGTCCCAGTGCGGGCGTCGCCATGGTCACGGCCATGGTGTCGGCTTATACGGAGCGTCCGGTACGCTGTGATGTCGCCATGACCGGTGAGGTCAACCTGCGCGGCGAGGTGATGCCGATCGGCGGGCTGAAGGAGAAATTGCTGGCCGCCAGGCGCGGTGGTATAAAGATCGTGCTAATACCCGAGGAGAACCGCCGCGACCTCAAGGAGGTTCCGGACAATATCAAGGAAGCTCTCGATATTCGTCCTGTTTCCTGGATTGATGATGTCCTCGAGGTGGCTCTGGCCGACAAGCCGGCCCCGAAAAAGGAGGATTCAAGAACGGAAGATCCCATCTCCTCGGCATCGATAGTCAGTACGCACTAACGATAATTATCTCGTCATACCGAAGTATAAACCCCGGTATGACGGGGTTTGGCGAGGAAGTTCGCTTGACAGATCTTTCGCCGCATTGCTATAAATTGCTTCTATGCTGTGATCGCGTCAGTCAGGCCAATGTCTCGCCGATTAGAGCCAATTTACGAAAAAAGTCAAGGGGTGAAGTGTGAACAAATCCGAGCTGGTCGAAGCCATTGCCGCATCTGCCGACATACCCAAGGCGGCTGCGTCCCGTGCACTGGATGCCATGGTCGAGACCGTGACCGACAGCCTGAAGAAGGGCGATAGCGTCTCCCTGGTGGGTTTCGGTACCTTCCAGGTGAAGGAGCGTGCCGCTCGCACCGGCCGTAATCCGCAGACGGGTCAGCCGATCGAGATCAGCGCTGCCAAGGTGCCGAGCTTCAAGGCCGGCAAGGCGCTCAAGGACTCCGTCAACTGAGTAGACGGCGCCTGCCGCATCACTGACGGCCGATTTCATAACAGGCGCATCGCCCCGGCGGTGCGCCTGTTCTTTTTTCGGCCACCTTCACTTTTCGGCCACCTTCACTGCTGCGGGCGTCGCGAGATGCCTGCTGATGCGTATAATGTCCGCGACCCGACTCACTTGATTCGCAGAGGCCTGCATGCTGCAAAGTATTCGTGACCGCTCCAGGAGCTGGGGCGCGAAGATCATCATCGGTGCCGTGGTCGTGACCATGGCCCTCTTCGGCGTGGAATCGCTGGTTGGGTTGCTGGGCAACAGCCCCGACGAGGTGGCCGAGGTCAACGGCGAGGCGATTAGCCGTCAGCAGCTGGAAATGGAAGTGCAGCGAGCGATCCGTAGCGGCCAGGTACCGCCCGAGCAGGAGCGTGCCCTGCGGGCCGAGATGCTCGACATGCTGATCACCGATCGCCTGCTGATCCAATATGCCGATGAGGGCGGCCTGTATGTCTCCGAGGCACAGCTGGACCAGCTGATCGTCAACCTGCCGGAATTTCAGGATGCCAACGGTCGCTTCGACCGTGACCTCTTTCGCAACCGGCTCGCCAGTGCTGGCTTCACGCCGCTGACGTTTCGCCAGCAGCTCAGCGTCGATGTGAAGCGCCAGCAGCTCCAGCAGGGGCTAGCCGTGAGCGACTTCACCCTGGAAGAGGAGCGCGAGCGTCTCGCCGCGCTGCAGCGCCAGTCTCGCAGCTTCCGCTATCATGCCCTGGTGCCGGGGGACCTGGCATCTCCGCCTGAGGTCGATGAGCAGGACCTGAGAGCCTATTATGACGCCCATAAGGCGGATTACCGTCGCCCCGAACAGGTCAGGCTGAACTATGTGGTGCTCGACCGCCAGCAGATGGCCGAGGAGGCCGAGGTCAGTGAGGAGGCACTGCGCGAGGCCTGGGAAGAGGGCGCCGCCGAGGCGGATCGCCGCGTATCCCACATCATGGTCACGTTCGGCGACGCGCGCAGCCGTGAAGAGGCGGCGGCCATCCTCGAGCAGGCTGAAGCGCGTCTTGCCGAGGGGGAGGCGTTCGCCGAGATTGCCGCCGACGTGTCCGACGACACCTCCACGAGTGATGCCGGTGGTGATCTAGGCGTGATCTCTCGCGGCTTCTTCGGCGAAGAATTCGAGTCGGCGGCCTTTTCGCTGGATGAGGGCGAAGTGTCGGATATCGTCGAGACCGACAATGGCCTGCATCTGATCAAGGTTACCGAGCTGGACCGGCCCGCCTTCGAGGAGAGCCGCGAGCAGCTGCGGCGCCAGTTGGCCAGCGATCGGGTCACTGATGATTTCAACGAGCGAGCCCAGCGCCTGATCGACGACAGCTTTGCCGCGGATGATCTGGTCGGTGTGGCCGAGGACCTGGGGCTGGAACTGCAGCAGAGCGACTGGGTCGGGCGCGATGGCGCCGATGGGGTGCTCTCCGAGCCGGGCGTGATGGAGCAGGCCTTCAGCGACGATGTGCTGGAGGAGGGTTACAACAGTGAGGTGATCGAGCTCGACGAAGATCGCCGCCTGGTGCTGCGGGTGGACGAGCATCGCGAGGCGACCACGCTGCCGTTGGACGAGGTGCGCGACGAGATCGAGTCAGCGGTGCGCCGCGAGAAGACCCGCGAAGCGCTGGTCGAGCTGGCCGCTGAGCGGGTAGAGCGTCTGCGCGCAGGTGAATCCCTGGATATCGCGTGGCAGCAGGCCGAGGCCATCAGCCGCCAAAGCGGTAGCAACCTTTCCGATGCGCTGATCCAGGCGGCCTTCCGCCTTCCGCATCCCGAGGGTGACTCATCGGTCTACGGTCATGCCGTGGACGGCGAGCGGGTGGTGCTGATCGCCCTGGACGAGGTGCAACCCGGCGAGCCCAACGAGCAGGTCGAGTCCTTCGTGGCCAACATGGCCGAGCGACTGCGCGCCCAGGCCGCCATTCAGGGCCTGCTCGATGACTTGCGCGAGGAAGCCGAGATTCGTCGATAGCGCCGAGCCACAAGCGCCGAGCGCCGAGCTACAAGCAAGCCCCGAAGGCCGAGACTTTCGGGGTTTGCTTTTGTTCTAGAGCATTACAACCTGATGGCAGCTTGGTGCATAATGTTACACTATAACATCTTGCTGCTTCTGGAGGTCTCCCATGCCCGCTCCCCTGGCTAATGTGCCTGTTCATCTGGTCACGGGTTTTTTGGGCAGTGGCAAGAGCACCCTGATCCGGCGACTGATCGAGCAGAAGCCCGAGGGGGAACGCTGGGCGGTGGTAATCAACGAGTTCGGTCGAGTAGGCATCGATCAGGCGATGTTCGCCGAGCGCGACGATCTGGTGGTCAAGGGGTTGCCGGGCGGCTGCCTCTGCTGTCAGCTGGCCTTCGTGCTCCAGGCCTCGCTGGTCAACCTGCTGCATCGCTACCGGCCGGATCGGCTGATCATCGAGCCCTCGGGGCTGGGTCATCCGGCAGGGCTGCTGGATGTGCTGCGCGGCGAGGGCTTCGATGGGGTGCTGGAGGTCCGGGACATCATCGCGCTGCTCGACCCTCGTCGCCTGGATGATCCGCGATCCCGTGAGCACGAGACCTTCCGTGACCAGCTGTCCATGGCCGACGGGGTGGCCTTGACCATGACGGATCTCACCACGCCCGCGCAGTGCGAGGCGGCCCGAACCTGGCTGGGTGAATTCTGGCCAGCCAAACGCTGGATTGCCGAGGCGCCCCATGGCGAATTGCCGCTCTTCCACCTGCTGGAGGGACGTGAACATGGAAAGACGACTGCCGCGGCACCTGCCGCACATCAGGCGGCCCGTCCGGCGGTGGCCTCCCTGGTGCTGGAAGATGTCGAGCTTCGAGAACCGACGCCCGGCAAGCCGCTGCGAGAGGAGGGCGCCTCCTTGGGGCATGCCACCCTGGGGTGGCGTTGGCACGCCTCCGAGGTCTTTGATCTGGACCGCCTCACCGCGCTACTGGGCGAGCTGCCCGCGGGCTTGCGGGTGAAGGGGGTGTTGCATACGGCTGATGGCTGGAAACTCTACAACCGCGCCGATGGCACCGTCAGCCTGACCGACACGGCCTGGCGCAGGGATTCACGGCTGGAGCTGATCGGCGAGACGGGCAGCCTGACAGCGGCTGAGAGGCTGGAAGGCAAGTTGGCGGATTGCCTGCTGTAGTGTTGTTTAGCGTCGATTTCGGCGAAATCTGCCCGGTACGCTGTCGCTTACCGGGCCTACCGGATCTATTCGCTCTCTCCGAAAAGGGGAACATCCCGCAGGCGTGGCTCCTCGCCATCCTCGACGACGATCTCCCAGCCCTGGCCGGGCTGCCAGTCGCCCAGCACATAGCGCTTTGCGGGTTGGCCTTCCACCTCCAGCGAATGCTCCGCGGGGCGGTGAGTGTGGCCGTGGATCAGTGTCGTTACGCCGTGTTCGGCCATCACCTTCACCACCTGCTCTGGCGTCACGTCCATGATGTCCTCGGCCTTGTTGGAGTTGGCCTCTCCGGACCGTTCGCGCATTTGCCTGGCCAGGGCTATACGCTCCTGGAGGGGCATCGACAGTACCTGCTCCTGCCACAGGGGGTTGCGCGCCTGGGTGCGAAAGGCCTGGTAGGCTTCGTCGCGAGTGCAGAGGCTGTCGCCGTGCATCAGCAGGACCCGCTCGCCGCCAAGCTCTACCACGCTGGGGTCCGGCAGCAGGGTGGCCCCGGCCTCATTGGCGAAGCGCTCGCCCAGCAGGAAGTCGCGATTGCCGTGCATCAGGTAGATGGCCGTACCGCTATTGGCAAGCTGCTTGAGGGACGCGGCAATGTGGGCCGCCAGGAGGGCATTGCCGGTGGGGTCATGGTCGCCCAGGTCGAGCAAGTCATCGCCGATCCAGGCCTCGAAGAAGTCGCCGAGGATATAGAGGGCATCACAGCCCCGGGCGCGCTCCTCCAGCCAGTGCAGGAATCCCTCGGTGACCCGGGGGGCGCCGGGGTGCAGGTGGAGGTCGGAAATCAGCAGGGTGGTCATGGCAGGCCCTGTTAAGGCGGTGAAACGAATCACGCCCGCCTGGCTCTGGAGAGTCCCGACGGGCAAGTGAAAAGGCGGGCGAGAATCAGGCCTCCGGCTCGTCCTTCACGTAGGCCTTCTGGATGACCACGTCCTCGGCGGGCACGTCGGCGTGCATGCCGCGACGGGTGGTGGGGACTGCCTTGATCTTCTCGACCACGTCCATGCCGTCGACCACCTCGCCGAACACGCAGTAGCCCCAGCCCTGGATATTCTTGCCGCTGTGATTGAGGAAATCGTTGTCGGCGACATTGATGAAGAATTGGGCGGTAGCGGAGTGCGGATCCTGGGTGCGGGCCATGGCCAGGGTCCCGGTGGTATTCTTCAGGCCGTTGTCGGCCTCGTTCTCGATGGGGTCGCGCGTCGGCTTCTGGTTGAAGTCGGTGTCGAAGCCGCCGCCCTGGACCATGAAGCCCGGGATCACGCGGTGGAAGAGGGTGCCGTCATAGAAGCCGTCGCGGACATATTGCTCGAAGTTGGCGGCGGTCTTTGGTGCCTTCTCGTGGTAGAGCTCGACGGTGATGTCGCCGAAATTGGTCTGCAGTACGATCATCGATGCGTTCCTGTGCGGTAAATGGTGGCTGCCTTGGCGTTGCCCATGGCTGTGGCGCTATAATACGTGTTTTGCTTCGCTGGGCGAAACTTGTGGGTTCAGCTGAAACGAGGCCACCGCTCGGGGCTGTTCCGGCGGCAGTCCTGCGAGGAGGCGCTGTGAACCCCTCCCTGGGCGCTACCGACGCCATCCCTGGCGTAGGACCTCCTCTTCGGATTGCCCCCGGCGCCCCTCGCTCAGAGACTTTTTCAAGCTCTGTGCTCTTGCCGCCAGGCTCGCACTTTCAACTCAGAGGTCGTTTTTTCCGACATGTCCACCGACACCAACAGCGCGCCGAATTTCATCCGCAACCAGATCCGCGAGGAGATCGAGTCCGGCCGTAGCGGGAAGATCGTGACCCGCTTTCCGCCGGAGCCCAACGGCTTTCTGCATATCGGCCATGCCAAGTCGATCTGTCTGAATTTCGGGCTCGCCGAGCACTTCGGTGGCGACTGTCATCTGCGCTTCGACGACACCAACCCGGCCAAGGAGGAGCAGGCCTACATCGACGCCATCAAGGCGGACGTGAGCTGGCTGGGCTTTCAATGGGCGGGCCCGGTGCGCTTTGCCTCGGACTATTTCGACCAGCTCTATGCCTGGGCGCAAGATCTGGTGCGCGAGGGCAAGGCCTACGTCGACGATCTCTCGCCGGACGAAATTCGCGAGTACCGCGGCACCCTGACCGAAGCGGGCACGCCGAGCCCTTACCGCGAGCGCAGCGCAGACGAGAACCTCGATCTGCTCGAGCGCATGCGCACCGGTGAGTTCGCCGAGGGCGAGAAGGTGCTGCGGGCGAAGATCGACATGGCCGCACCGAACATAAACCTGCGTGATCCGATTCTCTACCGTATCCGCCACGCCAGCCACCACCAGACCGGCGACAAGTGGAATATCTATCCCTCCTACGACTTCACCCATGGCCAGTCGGATGCCATCGAGGGGGTGACCCATTCGATCTGTACCCTGGAGTTCGAGGATCACCGCCCGCTCTACGAGTGGTTCCTGGACAACTTGCCGGTACCGGCGAGGCCCCGCCAGATCGAGTTCGCGCGGCTCAACGTCAACTACACCCTGACCTCAAAGCGCAAGCTCAAGCTGCTGGTGGACGAGAGCATCGTCGACGGCTGGGACGATCCGCGCCTGCCGACCATCTCCGGCATGCGCCGTCGCGGCTACACGCCGGCCTCGATCCGCAAGTTCTGCGAGATGATCGGCGTCACTCGTGCCGATGGCGGCCTGGTGGATATCGCCATGCTCTACCATGCCATCCGCTCCGACCTCGAGGACAACGCCCCCCGAGCCATGGCCGTGCTCAAGCCGCTGAAGGTGTTGCTGACCAACGTGCCGGAAGACTTCGAGGAGGTCTACGAGGTGCTCGGTCATCCGGCCCGCGAGGACATGGCAATTCGCAAGGTGCCCTTCACGCGTGAAATCTACATCGATCACGACGATTTCATGGAAGAGCCGCCCAAGAAGTTCTTCCGCCTGGCACCGGGCAAGGAAGTGCGCCTGCGCAACAGCTATGTGATCCGCTGTGACGAGGTCATCAAGGATGCCGCCGGCGAGATCAGTGAGCTGCACTGTTCGGTGGACTTCGACACGCTCGGCAAGAATCCCGAGGGGCGCAAGGTGAAGGGCGTGATCCACTGGGTCAGCGCCGAGCATGGCGTGCCCATGGAGGTGCGGCTCTATGACAACCTCTTCCTTGAGGAGCAGCCCGACAAGGACAAGGACGCCGACTTCCTCGAGCACCTCAATCCCGAGTCGCTGATCACCGTCCAGGCCATTGGCGAGCCGAGCCTGGCTTCCGCCGAGCCGGAGAGTCGCTTCCAGTTCGAGCGGGTGGGCTACTTCTGCGCCGACCGCCACGCCAGCCGCGACGGCAAGCGGGTATTCAACCGCACGGTGGGACTGAAAGACACTTGGGCCAAGGTTCAGAAGCAAGAAGCCCAGAAGAAGGTCCAGGACAAGCAGAAGGGCTGACATGCAGATCTACAACACGCTGACACGTCGCAAGGAAGCATTTACGCCCATCGAGCCGGGCAAGGTGCGCATGTATGTCTGCGGCATGACGGTGTACGACTACTGCCACCTGGGCCACGCGCGGGTGATGGTGGCCTTCGACGTCATCACCCGCTACCTGCGTGCCCGTGACTACGACGTCACCTATGTGCGCAACGTTACCGACATCGACGACAAGATCCTCCGACGCGCCGACGAAAACGGCGAGAGCATCTCCTCGCTGACCGAGCGCATGATAGAGGCGATGCACGAGGACGAGGCACGCCTCGGTGTGCTGCCGCCGGATCACGAGCCCCGCGCCACCCGCCATATCGACGATATCCTCGTCATGATCGAGACGCTGATCGACAAGGGGTACGCCTATGCGGCGGACAACGGCGACGTCTACTATCGGGTTCGCAAGTTCGAGGGGTACGGCAAGCTCAACAATCGCGATCCTGACGAGATGCGCGCCGGCGCGCGTATCGAGGTGGACGAGAACAAGGAAGACCCGCTCGATTTCGTGCTCTGGAAAGCCGCCAAGCCCGGCGAAGCGAGCTGGCCCTCGCCCTGGGGCGAGGGGCGGCCCGGCTGGCACATCGAATGCTCGGCCATGTCCAAGTGCTGCCTCGGCGAGACCTTCGATATCCACGGCGGCGGGCCGGATCTGACCTTCCCCCACCACGAGAACGAGATCGCCCAGTCCGAGGCGGCCAACAGCAAGCCCTTCGTCAATACCTGGATGCATGCCGGCGCGGTGCGGGTTAACCACGAGAAGATGTCCAAGTCACTGGGCAACTTCTTTACCATCCGTGAGGTGCTCGAGCACCACGATCCGGAGGTGGTGCGCTACCTGCTGGTGGCCAGCCATTACCGCAGCCCGATCAACTATGCACCGGAGTCTCTCGCCGAGGCCCGCAAGTCGCTGGAGCGCTTCTACACGGCGCTGGAAGGCCTGGTGCTCGACGAGACCGTCGACGCCGAGGCCTCTATCACCGGGGTCGACTCGAGTTTCGATGCGCGCTTCACGGCCGCCATGGACGACGACTTCAATACCCCCGAGGCCCTGTCGGTGCTGTTCGATCTGGCGCGCGAGCTCAATCGGACGAAGCAGGAGACGCCCGAGAAGGCGACGGCCCTGGCCCGGGAACTTCGCCGACTCGGCCGCGTGCTGGGGCTGCTCGGCCAGGATCCCGCGAGCTTCCTGCAGGGGAGCGGCGCGGCGCTGCCCATCTCCGAGGCGGAGATCGCGGCGAAGATCGACGAGCGCGCGGCGGCCAAGAAGGCCAGGGACTTCGCCACCGCCGACGCCATCCGCGACGAGCTGGCGGCGCTAGGCATCATCCTCAAGGATTCTCGCGAGGGCACCAGCTGGGTGTTCGAGAGGCCAGAGCGTGAGCTGTAAGCCTTAAGCTTTAAGCTGGAAGAAATCCTTGCTGGAAGAGAGCCCCGCTGGAAAAGAACCCTGCTGGAAGAGAGTCTTGATACGCTCGGTCTACCCATGAGGATGACCGGGCGCAGGATTATCCACTCGTGTCTTCGGGAGACCTCTTGGACTACACCCCCTTCAGCTATGTCACCGCCGAGAAGGCCGACCTCTATCGCCAGGTGATGCGCGCTTTCGTCGAAGCCAAGTCGCACTTCCTGGTACACCTGCGCCCGGAGGATGTTCAGCAGCAGCTGGGCGCGACGGAGCTGGCGACGGTGCAGGCAGCGCTGACGCAGCTGGTCACCTGGGGCAACCTGGATGCCGAGCGAGACAATGCTCGGGTCACCAGTGTCGAGGACTACTACCGCGCCCTCTATGTCTATCAGATCACCCGCCAGGGTGAGGCGGTGGAGGCGGCGCTGACCACCTATGACCAGGAACTAGGCCGGCGCGGCGCCCTGCAGAGCGTGGCACTGGAGGATATCCGTGCCCGCCTGAGGGCGCTGCTGTTGCTGGCACGCAGCGAGGCGCCGGACGCCACGCAGAGCCAGCTGCTGCTGCGCGACCTGGCCGGTGTCTTCAGCGACCTGGCCGAGAACGCCCGCGCCTTCATGACGGGCCTGAATCGCTCCCTGGAGAGCCAGGACAGCGACGCCGATGCCTTCCTGCTCTACAAGGAGCGGGTGATTGGCTACATCGAGCGCTTTCTCGGTGACCTGACCACCGCGTCCGGCGAGATCGCCGAACTGATCCGCGCGCTGGAAGGCGACGGAAATAAGGACAGTAAGGACAGTAAGGACAGAAAGGGCGACGAGGCACCGGTGGATCGGCTGCTGCGTCAGGCGGCCGAGCGGGAACTGGCCGATCTGGCACCCGGCGAGTCGCCGGACGATGGCGAAGAGCGTGCTCGCGCCTTTGCCGAGGCCTGGCGGCGCTGGCATGGCCACTGGGACGGGCTGCGTGCCTGGTTTCTCGATCGACCCGGGCGCCAGGCCCAGGCCAGGTTGCTGCGCAGTAGTGCGCGACGTGCGGTGACCCAACTGCTGGAGATGGTTGCTCGGCTCAACGAGCGTCGCATGGCGCGCAGCGACCGCTCTGCCGACTTTCGCACCCTGGCGCGCTGGTTTCTGGAATGCCAGGACGACGGCGAGGCCCACCGCCTTTGGCGCACCGCCTTCGGCCTGACCCCGGCACGCCACCTGGTCATCGATGCCGAGACAAGCGAACGCTGGCAGGAGGAGCCGGTGCCGGCCAGCACGCCCTGGGCCGAGGCGCCGGGGATGCAGGTACAGCCTCGCTTGCGCGCCACCGGCAGTTATCAGAAGGCTGGCCCCCCGCCCAAGCTGCAAAGCCGGGCGCGGGAGCGCGAGCTGCTCGCCCGTCAGTTGGCCGAGGAGGCTCATGCCGCGCGGGCCGCGCGTCGCCAGTTGGTGACGCGAGGTGCCGAGCGGCTCTCCGAGCTGGGTGAATTGGATGATGGCGCCTTTCGTCTGCTGCTCAACCTGCTGGGAGATGCCCTGGCGGCCAGCCAGGGCGATGATGCCCCCGTTACTACCACCACGGCGGATGGCGGCCTGCGTATCACCCTCAGCCCGCTGGGGCCGGAGAGCTCGGCCACCATAAGCACCGCCGCCGGCGACCTGACAGGGCGCGACTATCGGCTCGAGATCCTGGACCTGGAGGAGAGCGCACTGGAGGAGGGCCCATGATCGAGCTGAGCGATGCCCTGGAGCGCCAGCGCCTGGAGGAGCAGCGTCGCGCCCTGAGAGCCTTGCTGGCCAGGCCGCTGATTCGTGCCGACGACTCGGCCTTCCCCCTGGTGCGCCGCCATGCGGCACCCCTTCGCGACTGGCTGGCCCGCGAGACCGGCTGGCACCTGCAGAGCGAGCGCGACTTCGTGCGTCTGCACAAGCGTCCCGCCGACAGCCGCGATGCGACCCGACCCGCTCGGGTCGGCCGCGGCACCCAGCGCAAGACCTTCAACCGCCGGCGCTATGCGCTTTTCTGCCTGCTGTTGGCGGATCTCGAACGCGGCGATACCCAGATTACCTTGGGACGGCTGGGCGAGGGGCTGGGTCAGGCGGTGAACGATCCGGCGCTCGCCGAGCGCGGCCTGGCCTTCACCCTGGATCATCAGGAGGCGCGTCGCGACCTGGTGGTCGTCGTGCGCCTGCTGATGGAACTGGGCGTGCTGGACCGGGTGGCCGGCGATGAGGAGCAGTTCCTGCGTCGTGGCCCGGAGGGCGACGTGCTCTATGATGTCGACCGGCGGGTGCTGTCGGCACTGCTGGTCACCGCCCGGGGGCCTTCGCTGGTGGCCCTGAACGGCGCCGACAGCGAGCTCGATCTGGAGGCACGGCTGCATGCCCTGGCCGAGACCTTCGTCCCCGACACCCTGGACGGTCGTAACCGCGAACTGCGGCATCGCCTGGCGCGACGGCTGCTGGATGACCCCGTGGTCTACTGGCATGAGCTCGACGAGGACGAGGCCGCCTATCTAACCAATCAGCGCGGGGTCATGCTGCGCCGCCTTCAGCAGGCCAGCGGCCTGGTGCCCGAGGCGCGGGCCGAAGGGGTGGCCCTGGTGGACCCCGACGGCGAGCTGACCGACGAGAAGATCCCGGCGGAAGGCACCGAGGGGCACCTGTCGCTGTTGATGGCCGAGCGGCTGGCCACGGTGGGCCCCGACGGGGTGAGCCTGGACGAGGCGGAAGCCTGGATCCAGGGCTGGCAAGGCGAGTACCGCCGCTACTGGCGCAAGGCGGCCTGCGAGCCGGGCGCCGCGCACGGCCTGTGCCGCCAGACCCTGGCGCGACTGGCGGCGCTGCGCCTGGTGGCACGCCGCGGCGAGCGTGTCGTGCCCCTGCCGGCCCTGGGACGCTTTCGCGTGCAGCCGGCGTCCACCCCGGACGCCGATGGCGAGCGCCTTTCCGGGCAACCGACGCGACAATCTGGCCGACAACCTGGCAACCCCCCTGACCTGGTGGACCCCTTGAGCGATGAGTGAGCTTCCCGAACCGCGCAGCCAGCGCTGGCAGCCCCTGCGCTGTGGCCTGGTGGAGATCTTCTACTACGACGAGGAGACCTTCCATTTCCACGATGGCCGCCTGCTGCTACGCGGTAACAACGGCACCGGCAAGTCCAAGGTGATGGCACTGACCCTGCCGTTCCTGCTCGATGGCCAGCTGATTCCCTCGCGGGTGGAGCCGGACGGTGACAGCGCCAAGCGCATGGAGTGGAACCTGCTGGTGGGCGAGTACCAGGAGCGGCTGGGCTATACCTGGCTGGAGTTCGGCCGCCAGGGTGAGGCGGGGCCCGAGACTTTCACGGTGGGGTGCGGCCTCAAGGCGGTAGCGGGGCGGCCGGTTCGCTCCTGGTTCTTCACCACGCCGCAGCGCGTCGGGCGCGACCTCTTCCTGATCGAGAATGGCCGTAGCCTCAGCCGCGAGCGGTTGATCCAGGCGCTGGGCAGCCAGGGGCAACTCTTCGATCGTGCCGCCGATTATCGCCGCGCCATCGATGAGGCACTGTTCCACCTGGGCGAGCAGCGTTACGGCGCGCTGCTCGACCTGCTGCTGCAGCTGCGCCAGCCGCAGTTGGCCAAGAAGCCCGATCCCAACCGCCTATCTCTGGCACTGAGCGATGCCCTGCCGCCCTTGGGCCGCGGCCTGATCGGCGAGGTTGCCGAGGCCTATCGCAGCCTGGATGCCTACCGCGAGGAGATTCAGGGCCTGGAGGAGACCGCCCACGCCGTGGAGGGCTTCCTGAGGCACTATCGCCACTATGCCGGCATCGCCGTGCGCCGCCGCGCCGACATCCTGACCGGCGCGCATGCCGAGCATGAGCGCAACCGCGTGCAGCTGGGCAAGGATCGCCAGGAGCTGGAGGCCGCCGAGGCCGAACGCGATACCCTGGCCGAGTCACGCCAGGCGCAGGAGGGCCAACTGCTCGACCTCGCCGCGCGGCAGCGCACCCTAGAGGGCAGCGAGGCCATGCGCTCCGCCGAGGCGCTTGCCAATGCCGACGAGCAGGCGCGTCAGCGCGGCCAGCATGCCGAGAAGCAGGCGTCGCTCCTGGGAAGGGCCCGGCACGACAGCGAGCGGGCCGATACCCGACGGCAGGAGGCCGAACTGGCCCAACAGCAAGCCGGCGAGGCGCTGCGCCAGCACTGTGAGGAGAGTGCCGAGGTGGCCGAGGCCGCGGGGCTTGCCGCCGAGCATCATCGCCACGTCGGCGAGTTGGACGCGCAAGAGCCGGCGCAGATCGATAGTGAGGCGCTGCAACAGGCGCTTCGGGACATGCAGCGGCGTCGCCTGTCGGGCGTCCAGCACCTGCAGGGGCGTCTCGCGGAGGTGGAGCAGGCCGAGCGGCGTTTCCACCAGGCCGAACACGAGGCGCGTCGCGAAGAGGAGACCCTGGCCAACCGCGAGGACGATCTGCAGGAGTCCATCGAGGCCCGCGCCGAGGCGGCCGAGTCGCTGCAGGCGGCATGGCGTCGCCATCTGCAACAGCTCAGCGAGCTGACACCCGAGGACACCGAAGCGCTGCTCGCCGAGCTCGAGGGCTGGTGCGATCACCTGGGCGACGATGATCCTGCCGAGGTGGGACTTTCCAGAGCGCGGGACACGCTGCGCGAACACCTGGGCCGGCAGCGCCTCACCCTGCAGCAGTCGGGGGACGAGATCGCGACCGCGCGGCATGAGCTCGAGGAGGAACGCGCTCGCCTGGAAGCCGGCGGTGAGTCTGCCCCGCCCGCGCCCTACACCCGTGGCGAGGCGGTGCGCGAGGAGCGACCGGGCGCGCCGCTGTGGCAGCTGGTGGACTTCAAGGGTGAGCCTTCCGACGCGCAGCGCGCGGGGTTGGAGGCGGCCCTGGAGGCCTCCGGGCTGCTGGACGCCTGGTTGATGCCCGATGGCCAACTGCTCGCGGCCGATACCTGGGACACCCTGCTGGTGACCGAGGCCGAGGCGCCGGGTACCAGCCTGGCGCACGCGCTGTGCCCCGATCTTCACGGCGAGCCGCCGGTGGCACGCGAGGTGGTCGAGAGCGTGCTGGCGAGCATCGGGACGGGTGAGTCCGAGGCCTTCGCCTGGGTCAGCGAGGCGGGTCACTGGCGGCTTGGGCCGCTGCGCGGCCAATGGGGCAAGCCGGCGGCGGTGCATATTGGCCATGCGGCACGTGAGGCCGCCCGACTGCGCCGCCTGGGAGCTATCGAGGATGAGCTGTCCGCCCTGGACCGCCAGCGGACCGAGATCGATGCCGCCCTCGAGGCCCTGGCAGAGCGCCTGGAGGCGGCCGAGCAGGAGTGGCGGCAGCGGCCCACCGCCCGGGCGCTGCGCGATGCCCATGCCGGTGAAGCGGCGGCGCGGCGTGCCCGGGACCTGCAAGCCGAACGCCTCGATCGTGCCCGCGAGGCCCTGGATATGGCCCGAGAGGCGCTGGAAGCACAGCGCGGCGAGCTTTACCAGGCCGCCGAGGACCTGCGCCTGCCCGCCGAGCGTGAGGCGCTGGCAAAGATCGAAACTGCTCTGGGTGACTACCGGCTGGCCATCGGCGAGTTGTGCCAGGCGCTTCGTACGAGCGATGAGGCGCGGCGGCGCCATATCGAGCGAAGCGAGGAGGCCGAGGCCAGCCGAGAAGCACTGCAGCAGACGCAGCGGGAGCACGCCGAGACCGTCGAGCAGGCCAGGGAAGCCGAGGTGCGCCGGGATACCCTGCGTGATTCCATGGGGGCGGAGGTGCAGGCCCTGGAGCGCCAGTTGGAGGCGATTCGCCTGGAACGCGAGCGGTTGACTCGGGAGCAGCGTGAGCTCGAGCAGCGCCATAGCGAGCTTCTCGGCAAGGTGGCGCGCTTCGAGGAGAAGGTGAACAACAGTCAGCTGCGCCTTGTCGAGCTGGACGGACGCCGCGCCGAGGCCATCGAGGCGTTCCGCGCCCTGGTGGAAGAGGGACTGCTGCGCGTCGCCGCCCCCGAGGCCTTCGCCGAACGCGAGCCGCCCACCTCCTGGGCGCCGGATCCCGCCGTGCGACTGGCGCGGGCCGCCGCCCAGGCCACCTCCCGCCTGAACGCCGACGATGACAGCTGGCATGCCCACCAGGGCAGGCTGCATGAGCATATCAAGCTGCTCACTGATGTGCTCTCCCGGGGCGGCCACGACTGCCTGGCCGAGGCGCGTGACGACCTGCTGCTGGTGCGTATCGTCTTCCAGGGGCGGCGCCAGGACCCCGATGCGCTGGCACGTCAGCTGAGCGACGAGATCGCCCAGCGACAGGCACTGCTCAATGCCCGGGAGCGCGAGCTGCTGGAGAACTACCTGATCGACGAGGTGGCCAGCCATATCCAGGAGCGCATCACCGCCACCGAGCGCGACGTCACGCGCATGAACGGCGAGCTGGAGAGCCGTCCGACCAGTACCGGCATGCGCCTGCGTATCCGCTGGGAGCCGCTGAGCGAAGGACAGACCGCCGGCGGCCTGACGGCTCCTGCGGGGCTGGCCGATGTCTGCCAGCGACTGCGCCGCCAGGCCCTGGATGCCTGGTCCCCCGAGGATCGCGAGGTGGTGGGCGACTTCCTGCGTCGGCGCATCGAGGAGGCCCGCGCCAGCGACGAGGGGGGCGCCCTGCAGGAGATCCTGGAGCGTGCCCTGGACTACCGCTTCTGGCACCGCTTCGTGGTAGACCGCCATCAGAACAACCAGTGGCGCCCGGCCTATGGGCCCGCCTCCGGCGGCGAGCGGGCGCTGGTGATCACCCTGCCGCTGTTTGCCGCCGCGGCCAGCCACTACAGCAGCGCCCATCACCTGGCGCCGCGCCTGGTGATGCTCGACGAGGTATTTGCCGGCATCGACGACGACGCCCGGGCCAAGAGCATGGGCCTGCTGGCCCAGTTCGACCTGGACGCCATCATGACCTCGGAGCGCGAGTGGGGCTGCTATCCGGACGTGCCGGGCCTGGCCATCGCCCAGCTGGTGCGCCGCGAGGGGGTCGATGCGGTACATGTCACCCGTTGGCAGTGGGACGGGCGTCGCCGCGTGCGCGACGAGGTGCCGGTATCCCAGGCACGGGTGTCCGCTCCCCTGGCGGTGAATGAGGAAGAAGATGGTGGCATGGACAGCCTGTTCTGATGGACCCCCGACGTCTACAACGGCTGCTGGGTGGCCCCGAGCTTGTCCGCCTGCGTCAGAAGCTGGCTCGCAAGCTGCTGCGAGACGGCGGTGGGCGGCTTTCCCTGAGCCGAGTCAGCGATGCTGAGCGGGCCGCCGTGGAGCGCCTGATCGGGCGGTCTCCCCGCCAGGGCAAGTCGTTGAGCGTGGATCTGGAGGCCCTCTCCCATGCCCTGTTACGCGCCGGCGTGGCCGAGAACCTGCGTGCCGCCCTGGAGGCGCTGGACGGGCCCTTGGTCGATGAACGTGCCCGCAGCGAGGAGGAACGACGGCGCTGGGCGGAGCTGATTGTCGCCTATCGTCGGCGGGCCGATGCCCTCGGGCTGGAGGAATGGCTCGAGGCGCTGCAGGCCGGCGGGTTGCTCAAGCGGTTGGCCGCACGCAGCGAACTTCAGGGGAGGGCGCTTCTCGAACAGGCCCTCGGCGTGCTGGAGCGCCTGCCGGTTCAGGGACTGAGCTTGAGCGCCCTGGCGGCCGAGTGCCTGGGCGATGCCCATGGCCTGGATGCCGGCAGGCCAGTGGCCGCTCTGGTGCGTCGAGCCCTGGCGCGTCACTGGCAGGGTGGCGTTGCCCGAGTGGATCCTGACGAGCGAAGCATCTGGGCCCATGCCGGCGTGCTGATGGGCGGTGACGTTACCAGTGCGGTGCTGACCTTGCGGCTTTCGGTGCACCCCGGTCGACCGCTGGATGAGGCCCTGTCACGTTACTGCCATCAGGCGGAGCCGACCTGGCTGACCCTGCGCCAGCTGCTGCGACATCCGCCTGCGTGGGACTGTGCGGGACGGGATGTCTTTGTCTGCGAGAATCCTGCCGTGCTGGCCGAGGCCGCCGAGCGGCTGGGGGTCGACGCTGCGCCGTTGATCGCTACCTGGGGCCGACCCGGTGCTGCCGTGCTCACTCTCCTGGAGCAACTGGAGGCCGCCGGTGCCGTGCTTCACTATCACGGCGACTTCGACTGGGCAGGTATCAGTATCGCCAATGCCCTGCTGGAGCGCTTCGCCATGCGGCCCTGGCGGATGGGAGCCGGTGATCTCATGGAGTACGCGAATCTCGACGGCAAGCCCCTGGCGGGACGGCCGATCGAGGCGCGCTGGGATCCTCGATTGCGCTGCATCCTGGAAGCGCGGGGCAGGGCGGTTCATGAGGAGCAGTTGATGGATTTCCTGCTCGACGACCTGCGCGGCGGTTAATCCCGGTCCCATCGTCGCTTGGGTCGAAGAGGGTGAGCCTTACGGGCGCGGCGGCAATGGGATCTGCCGTGGCCAGTCGTCGGCGACGACAAAGACGCGTCGCCAGCCCATGTCGTGGTGCCACAAGGCCAGCTGGACGGGGGAAGTCGGTGCGGTGAAGTGTTGCGCCAGCCGGGCCTCGAGGTCGCGTAGCGGCTGCAGCGCCTCGCTACGGGGCAGAGCGAGCCAGTGGGGCTTGTACAGCCAGGCGCCGCTTGTGCTCTGAGGCAGGCTGTCGCGCAGCCGGTACCAGTCCCGTATGTACAGCCAGTGACCCTGCAGGTGATCGGAAGTGGCCTCCCGGGGGGCCGGCATGGGGGCGTGCCAGGGGTAAAAGAGTGCGCCGGGCATCGCCAGACGTGCTGACATCCCAGGAGCTGGTCCATCCGGCCCGGTGGGCCAACGCAGCGATAGCAACTGCGTCAGGGTCTCTCGGGCCTCGGGGGAGCTGGCAAGGGTGAGCTGGTGGCGATGCAGGTGCTCACGCTTGGCGGCCAGGCTGTCGGCCCCGCCCGGGCCGATCCAGCGGGCCTGGCTGTCCGGCGATTCCGGGCCCTGCGGCAGGCCCAGGTAGAACTTGATGGCAACCTCCAGGTGCACCGGGCGGGGATCGTCGCGTTGACAGTAGAGCAGGTCGAGCTCCCCCAGGGTGCGCTTGTCCTGGAGGATGCGCAGGTTATGGCCCAGCAGTCGGGTCCCGGGGGCTTCGGCCAGCAGGAATTGCCAGAGCCGCTCATGATAGAGCCCCATGCGCCCTTTGAGGGCCGGTGCCAGGTGCGCCTCGAGTGCGCCGGGCGCTGCTTCAAGCTCATTCAGCCAGGCCACCAGCCGGTCGTCATCCTCCAGGCCCAGATCGCTACGCGACGGGCGCCCCGGCCAGGGCATCGCGATCAGGTCAGGCGCCAGCAGGATCCACGCGAGGTCTCGAACCAGCGGGTGATGGCAATGCTCGAGGAGTCCGCTTCCGGGTAGGAGCATGGCGATGTCCAGACATTGACCGTTGACGGGGGTCTGACATGGAAGCTGTACAGGCCTTATACTCAGAATACATTCACAAGGAACAGGCTGAAACATGATGATTCGTCCCCTGTCTCGTTGCGCGGCCCTTGCCGCCGGTACCCTCATCGCCTTCTCGACCCAGGCACAGGATCCCGTGGTGGTCTCCTCCAAGATCGATACCGAAGGTTCGGTACTCGGCGAACTGATCCTGCAGCGCCTAGACCAGGGCGGTATCGCGGTGGAGGATCGCCTCCAGCTGGGCGGAACCAGTATCGTGCGCGAGGCACTGATCACCGGCGAGATCGACCTCTACCCCGAGTACACCGGCAACGGCGCCTTCTTCTTCGACATGACCGACAGCCCGGTGTGGAACGATGCCGACAAGGCACTCGAGACGGTGCGCGAGAAGGATCGTGAGGCCAATGGCCTGGTCTGGCTGACGCCGGCCGAGGCCAACAACACCTGGGCGATCAGCGTACGCGGCGAACTCGCCCGCGAGCATGACCTGGCAAGTCTCGAGGACCTGGCGGCCTATCTCGACGACGGAGGGGCCTTCAAGCTGGCCGCAAGCGCCGAGTTCGTCGAGTCGCCCCAGGCGTTGCCGGCCTTCCAGGAGGCCTACGACTTCGAACTCGCCGAGGAGCAGCTGCTGGTGCTCTCCGGCGGCAACACTGCGGCCACCATGCGCGCTGCGGCCCAGCAGACCAGCAACGTCAATGCGGCTATGACCTATGGCACCGACGGTGGCCTGCAGGCCCTGGATCTGGTGGTCATGGACGACACCCTGGGGGTCCAGCCGATCTACCAGCCTGCCCCCGTGGTACGAGAGGAGGTGCTCGAGACCTACCCCGAGATCGAATCGCTGCTCGAGCCGGTCTTCCAGGCCCTGGATCTCGAGACCCTGCAGCGCCTCAATGGCGACGTGGCGGTAAATGGCCGCGCGCCCGCCGAAGTCGCCGCCGATTTCCTCGATACCCTGGACGACTGAGGCCGTCTTGCGCCCGGAGGGACCCGGCCCCAACGTCGTCCTGCTGAGCCTGACGCTGGTCGCCCTGGCGGCCTGGCTGGGCCTGGACACGGTCAGCGTGGCCGCCAATCGCATCGTGACAGGCACCGGCTATCGGGTGGACGAGGTCATCGGGGCGAGTGGTGCCCTGGCTACGACTCTGCCCTGGCTGGCGCTGGCAGGGTTTGCCTGGCGACCCGCCCGGCGCCATCTTTGGCTGGCCCTGGTGCTGGTGGTCCTGATGCTGTCGGCGTTGCCGGCGTGGCTGTCGCTGTCGGCCACCACCCTGGTCGATGGCGGCCAGGCCCGGCTGGGTATCGGCGCCGGCATCTGGGTGGTGCTGTTCCTGCTGCTGCTGGCGATAATCGAGCTGCGCACTCGCCTGGTCTTGCCGCGGCTACTGGGTTGGGCATTGCTGCTCCCCCCTCTGGCTAGCGCGGGGTTCTGCCTCTCCCGCTGGCTCGTGCCCCTGGCGCTGTGGCAGGAATATCGCGGGCGCAGCGGCCAGTTTCTTGGGGCGGTCGGCGAGCACCTGCTGCTGGTCGGAGTGGCCGTTGGCACGAGCCTGGTGCTCGGTGTGGTACTGGCGCTGGCCATGCGCCGCTGGCCCGGGGTACAGAAGGCTGGCTTCGGCGTGCTCAACTTCCTGCAGACGATTCCCAGTATTGCGCTCTTCGGCCTGTTGCTGGCACCGCTGGCCTGGCTGTCGGCCAACGTCGACTGGTTGTCGGCACTGGGCGTCAGCGGCATCGGCTGGGCGCCGGCCCTGCTGGCCCTGGTGGGCTATAGCTTGCTGCCCATGGTGCGCAACACTTTCGTCGCCCTGGAGGCGGTGAACCCCGGGGTGATCGATGCCGCGCGTGGCATGGGCATGAGCCGGGGCCAGGTGTTTCGTCAGGTGCGTCTGCCGCTGGCGCTGCCGGTAATTCTCGAGGGTATCCGTATCACTACGGTACAGGCCATCGGGCTGACCGCCGTGGCCGCGCTGATAGGCGCCGGTGGCCTGGGTACCTTCATCTTCCAGGGGCTGGGCCAGGCCGCCATGGACCTGGTCCTGCTGGGGGCACTGCCCATCCTGCTGCTGGCGCTGCTGGTGGATGCCCTGCTCGGTGCCTTGACCGATATCCTGCGCCCGGGAGGGGCCGAATGATCGATCTGATTCATGTCACCAAGCGTTTCGGTGACGCCGTCGCGGTGGACGATATCTCGCTGAGCGTGGCCCGGGGAGAGCTCTGCGTGCTGGTGGGGACCTCCGGCTGCGGCAAGTCGACCACGCTGCGCATGATCAATCGGCTGATCGAGCACAGCGAGGGCGAGATCCATATCGACGACCAGCAGATCCGCGCCTTTCGCGAGGAGACCCTGCGTCGGCGTATGGGCTATGCGATCCAGAGCACGGGGCTCTTTCCCCACTGGACGGTGGCTCGCAACATTGGCCTGGTGCCGCGCCTGCTCAAATGGCCGAAGGCGAAAATCCAGACCCGGGTCGAGGAGCTGATGGCGTTGCTGGGGCTCGCCATGGAGGAGTTCGCCGGCAAGTATCCCCATCAGCTCTCCGGCGGCCAGGCGCAGCGGGTGGGGGTCGCCCGGGCGCTGGCCGCCGACCCGGATATCCTGTTGATGGACGAACCCTTCGGTGCCCTGGATCCGATTACCCGGGAGAACCTGCAGGACGAGTTGCGTGAGCTGCAGTCCCGGCTGCACAAGACCATCGTCTTCGTCACCCATGACATGGACGAGGCGCTGCGGCTGGCGGACCACCTGGTGGTGATGCATCAGGGGCGTATCGTGCAGCAGGGACGGCCCCTCGAGCTGCTTCGCGAACCGGCGGACGGCTTTGTCGAGTCGCTGTTCGGGGGCGAGGATCGCGGCCTGAAGGAGGCGGCGCTGATGCCGGTCAGTCAGCGGATGCTGCCCCTGGGGCCGCGCCTGCTGGCACGCGAGCGGATCGGCCAGCACGCCAGCCTGCGCGAAGCGCTCTCGGTGATGCTGTGGCGGCATGCCGAACGGCTCACCGTTGTGGATGACGACGATCTGCCGGTGGGCGAGCTTTCCCTGCGCCGCCTGGTGGGAGTGCGCAGCGATGAGTAAGGGTCGCCGCTGGGTCGTGCCGCTATGCTGGCTGACGCTGCTGCTGACGGCTTCGCTCGGCATGGGGCAACTGGAGGGGCTGTTTCGCTGGATCGAGTCCGACAGCCGCCAGGTGATCTATGGCCGGGCCGATTTCGTGACGCTGCTGGGGCGCCATCTGCTGGTGGTCAGCGTGGCCGCGGGGCTGGCTATCCTGGTGGGGGTGGTGGCCGCCATCGCCGCGACCCGCGACTGGGGGCGGGACTTTCTGCCGCTGGTCAGTCAGCTGGCCTCCATCGGCCAGACCTTTCCTCCGGTGGCCGTGCTGGCGCTGGCGGTGCCGGTGCTGGGTTTCGGCACCCTGCCGATCATCGTGGCGCTGCTGCTTTATGGCCTGCTGCCTATCGTGCGCAACACCCTGGCCGGCCTAGAGGGCATCGAGCCCGGTGTGATGGAGGCGGCCCGCGGCATGGGCATGAGCGGCGGCCAGATACTGCGCCAGGTGGAACTGCCGCTGGCCGCGCCGGTGATACTGGCCGGGATCCGCACGTCGGTGACCATCAACATCGCCACGGCGGCCATCGGCGCCACCGTGGGGGCAAGCAACCTGGGCGATCCGATCATCTCGGGGATCGTCAACGGCAACACCGCCTATGTGGTCCAGGGGGCGTTGCTGATCGGCTTGCTGGCCATCAGCGTGGATAGCCTGTTCAGCCGCTTGCCGCTGGCTGGCTCTCGCTGAGAGATCGATGACGGCGCGCGTTTATCTCTTGCCTTTCGGGGACTACCCAATCTCTCCAGTTTACGTTAACGTCAATCCTGTTGCGTTGACCGACACCGGGGCGACCCCCTGGCGAATCGGAACATTAAAGACAACACTGCCCCCAAAAGGGGCACAGGATCACGACGATGACAACAACAGCGGATATTCACGAGCCGACCTTCCTGGCCGGTGACGAGTTCAGCATTCCCACCTTCCGGCTGCTCAAGCAGGACGGCACCCTGCACGAGGGCGCCAAGGCACCCGACCTCGAGCAAGACAAGGCGCTTGCTATCTATCACGCCATGGTAGCCACCCGTGTGCTCGACGAGCGGATGCTCGCCGCCCAGCGCCAGGGGCGCCTCTCCTTCTACATGCAGTGCACCGGCGAAGAGGCCGCGGTGGTTGGTGCCACGGCGGCACTCGATGATGCCGACATGATCATGGCCCAGTATCGCGAGCAGGGTGCCTTGGTCTATCGCGGCTTTACCTTCGATGAGTTCATGAACCAGTTGTTCGGCAACGAGCTGGACTACGGCAAGGGTCGCCAGATGCCGATCCACTACGGGTCGCGCAAGCTCCATTACATGACCATCTCGTCGCCGCTGGGCACTCAGATCCCCCAGGCCACCGGTTATGCCTATGGCCAGAAGCTCGCCGGCGACGGCAAGTGCACCACGGTGTTCTTCGGCGAAGGTGCTGCCTCCGAGGGTGATTTTCACGCCGCCTTGAACATGGCAGCGGTGCACGAGGTGCCGGTGATCTTCTTCTGCCGCAACAACGGCTATGCGATCTCCACGCCGTCCATCGAGCAGTTCGCTGCCGATGGCGTGGCGCCACGAGCCTTCGGCTATCGCATGCACGTGATCCGCGTCGATGGCAACGACATCCTGGCGGTTTACTCGGCCACCCAGGAGGCTCGCCGGATCGCCGTGGAGAACAACAAGCCGGTACTCATCGAGGCCATGAGCTATCGCCTGGCCGCCCACTCTTCTTCGGACGACCCCTCCGGCTACCGTTCGAAGAAGGAGGAGGAAGCCTGGCGGGAGAAGGATCCCATCCTGCGCATGCAGCGTTGGCTGAACGACCTGGGGTGGTGGAACGAAGAGGAGGAGAAGGCCCTTCAGGAGAGCCTGCGCAAGGAGGTGCTGGAAACCATGAAGCGTGCCGAGAAGCGTCCCCCGCCGCCCCTGGACAGCATGGTGAGTGATGTCTATGCCGACGTCACCCCGGAACTGCAGCGCCAGCTCGATGCGCTGAAGGCTCATATCCGTCAGTACCCGGATGCCTACCCGAAGGGCGCGCGCTCCCTGGATCCGGACGTGCGCGCCGCTGACGACACCGCGGCCAAGGGAGGGGAGTGAGATGCCGACCAAGAACATGCTGCAGGCCATCAACAACGCCCTGGACATCGCCATGGGCGAGGACGACAAGGTGCTCTGCTTCGGCGAGGATGTGGGCAGCTTCGGGGGCGTCTTCCGCGCCACCAGCCATTTGCAGGAGAAGTACGGCCGCGCGCGCTGCTTCAATACGCCGCTGGTAGAGCAGGGTATCATCGGCTTCGCCAACGGTCTGGCCGCCCAGGGCTCGGTGCCGGTCGCGGAGATCCAGTTCGCCGATTACATCTTTCCCGCCTTCGACCAGATCGTCAACGAGACGGCCAAGTTTCGCTACCGCTCGGGTGACCTCTTCAACGTCGGCGGCCTGACCATTCGCGCGCCCTACGGCGGCGGTATCGCCGGTGGCCTCTATCACTCCCAGTCGCCGGAGGCCTACTTCGCGCACACGCCCGGTCTCAAGGTCGTGATACCCCGCGACCCCTACCAGGCCAAGGGCTTGCTGCTGGCGTCTATCCGTGACCCGGATCCGGTGATCTTCTTCGAGCCCAAGCGTCTCTACCGGGCGGCCGTCGGCGAAGTGCCGGAGGAGGACTATCAGCTGCCCCTCGGTGAGGCCGAGGTGACCAAGGAGGGCACCGACGTGACCCTGGTCGGCTGGGGCGCCCAGATGGAGGTGATCGACCGTGCCGTGGAACTGGCCGAGAAGGACGGCATCTCCTGCGAGGTGATCGACCTGCGCAGCCTGCTGCCCTGGGACCAGGACAGCGTGGCCGAGTCGGTGTTCAAGACGGGCCGGCTGGTGGTCACCCACGAGGCGCCGCGCACCGGGGGCTTCGCCGGCGAGATCGCCGCGGTCGTTCAGGAGCGCTGCTTCCTGTACCTGGAATCACCCATTGCTCGGGTGACCGGCATGGATACGCCCTTCCCGCTGACGCTGGAGAAGGAGTACCTGGCGGATCACCTGAAGATCGTCGAGGCCATCCGCGCCACCGTGAATTTCTGACGACCGGGCTCAGGACAGGAGAAACAAGATGACAGATTTCAAGCTGCCCGATATCGGCGAAGGTATCGTGGAGTGCGAGGTAGTGGAGTGGCGCGTCGCCGAGGGTGACGTGATCGAGGAGGACCAGCCGGTGGTCGAGGTGATGACCGACAAGGCGCTGGTCGAGATCACCGCGCCGGAGGCGGGGCGAGTCACTCGGCTATACGTGCCCAAGGGCGAAATCGCCAAGGTGCATGCGCCGCTGTTTGCCTACGAGGCCGAGGGGGAGTCGGCTGCGGAGTCAAATGCCCAGCAGCCAGGCGCCGACAAGGATGAAAGCACCCAGCCAGAGCCGGCTCCGTCGGCGGCATCGTCACCGGGCGGTGCCAGCAAGGACTTTATCCTGCCGGATATCGGCGAGGGGATCGTCGAGTGCGAGGTGGTGGAGTGGCGCATCGCCGAGGGTGACGACATCGAGGAAGACCAGCCGGTCGTGGATGTGATGACCGACAAGGCGATGGTCGAGATCACCGCCCCCGAGGCGGGGCGAGTCACCCGGTTGCACGTGGCCAAGGGCGAGATTGCCAAGGTTCATGCGCCGCTGTTCGCCTATGCCCCAGAGCATGCCGAGGAGACGAGCGAGGCCGCTGCGACCACGTCTGCAGCATCCGAGCCGGCGCCGCGACCTGCGGCACCTGCGACCTCTTCGGCGGCGGCCCATGCCGGTGGACGCGGCCCCCATGGGCGGATTCCGGCAAGCCCAGCGGTGCGCCGCCTGCTGCGCGAGCAGGGGTTGCGCCTCGAGCAGGTGCCGGGGTCCGGCAAGCAGGGCCGGGTGCTGAAGGAGGACGTTCAGGCCTTCCTGGAGCGCGGCGATACGAGCGCGGCGGCGTCGGCGTCCGCCGGAGAGGCGGCACCTTCGGCTCGGCCATCAGCCGGTGAGGCGGAGGTGCGCGTCGAGCCACTACGCGGCATGCGTGCCGCCATGGCCCGCCAGATGGTCGCTTCGGCCTCGACGATCCCGCATTTCCAGTACGGCGAGGAGCTCGACGTCACCGATCTGCTGGCGATGCGTGAGCGCCTCAAGCCCGAGGCCCAGGCTCGTGAGGCACGGCTGACGCTGATGCCCTTCTTCATGAAGGCCATGGCATTGGCGATCCGCGACTTCCCGATTCTCAACAGCCGCCTCAACGAGGCAGGCAACGAGATCCACTATCTGCCGTCCTGCAACATCGGTATGGCCGTGGATGGCAAGGCGGGGCTGATGGTGCCCAATGTCAAGGGGGTTGAACGGCTGACCCTGCTGGAGATCGCCGGCGAGATCCAGCGGCTGACCGCCGAGGCACGTGAGGGCAGGGTGGTGTCAGCCGACCTCAAGGGAGGGACCATCACCATCTCCAACATCGGGGCACTGGGTGGGACCTATGCGGCGCCGATCATCAATGCGCCGGAGGTGGCGATCGTCGCCATCGGCAAGACCCAGTGGCTGCCGCGCTTCGACAGCAACGATGAGGTCGTGAAGCGGGCGATCATGACCATCACCTGGGCAGGGGATCACCGCCTGATCGACGGCGGTACCATCGCCCGCTTCTGCAATGCCTGGAAGGGGTATCTGGAAGCCCCGGAGACGATGCTTCTGCATCTGGGCTGAGTCACAGCCACGGCCATGGCGGGCGTTACGCCGCCATGGTCGCGGTCCACTTCCGCTTGGTTCATCGCCGCCCATTCTCTACACTCGTGGCGCTATGCCCCTCCCCCTTAAACAGGAGACTGCCCATGAGTCGTGAACTGATCCAGGCGCTGCAGGATCCCGAGTGCTACGGTCACCCGGTCAACGATTTCGAACTGCACGAGACCCATATCTCCTGGGTGCTGCTCACCGGTGACTATGCCTACAAGATCAAGAAGCCCCTGGACTTCGGCTTTCTCGACTTCTCCACTCTGGCACAGCGCCGCCACTTCTGTGCCGAGGAGGTTCGCCTCAATCGTCGCCTGGCGCCGGATCTCTATCTGGACGTCGTGCCGATCACCGGCAGCACGGAGGCGCCGCGGCTGGGCGGCGAGGGTGAGCCGTTCGAGTACGCCATCCGCATGCGCCAGTTCGACACGGCGCAGATGCTGGACCGACTTCAGGAGGAGGGACGCCTGGAGGAAGGGCATCTTGACGCCCTGGCCGACCAGTTGGCCGATTTTCACCAGGGCTTGCCGGCGACTCGTGACGAAGCACTGGGCTCTCCGGCGCGCGTGAGGGCGGATGCCGAAGAGAATTTCGAACAGATCCGACCGCTGCTCGATGACCCGCAGCAGCGCGAACAGCTGGAGCGTCTGGCCGCCTGGACCCGCGAGACCCTCGAGCGCCTCGACCTTCAGCTGAGGAGTCGCCATCGGGAAGGGCATGTCCGCGAGTGTCACGGTGATCTGCACCTGGCCAACATCGTGCTCTATCACGGCGAGGTCACGGTGTTCGACTGCATCGAGTTCAGCGACGGTTTGCGCTGGATCGACACCAGTAACGACCTGGCCTTCCTGCTCATGGACCTGGAGCATCGCGGGGCGAACGAGCTGGCCAACCGGGTGCTTAACCGCTACCTGCAGGGTTACGGCGATTTCGATTGCCTGCCGCTGCTCGACTTCTACAAGGCCTATCGGGCCACGGTGCGCGCCAAGATCGCGTTGCTCACCCTCGGCAGTTCGAACCTGGATGCCGTCGAGCGGGCTCGCCTGCTCGATACCTACCAGTCCTACATCGACCTGGCGGAACGCTACGCCCAGCCTCGCCAGCCCTACTTGCTGGTGACCACCGGCGTCTCCGGCAGTGGCAAGAGCTGGCTGAGCCAGCGCCTGTCGGCGTCGTTGGGGCTCTTGTGGCTGCGCTCCGACGTCGAGCGCAAGCGACAGTTCG
Source organism: Halomonas sp. (assembly GCF_034520545.1). Lineage (GTDB taxonomy): Bacteria > Pseudomonadota > Gammaproteobacteria > Pseudomonadales > Halomonadaceae > Halomonas. The sequence continues at coordinate 337,557 of NZ_JAXHNN010000010.1, read as the reverse complement.
GACTGACGCCGCTGGCCGACAGCCATGCCCGGCCCGATCTGAACCTCTACTCCCCGCAAGCCACCCGCGAGACCTACCGGCGTCTGGGCGATCTTGCCGCCGGCGCCCTGGCGGCCGGCTATCCCGTCATCGTCGACTCGGCGGCCCTGGATCGGGCGCAGCGCGATCAGATGATCGAGGTCGCCAGCGCACAGGGCGTGCCCTACCTGCTGCTCGAGTGCTGCGCGGCCGAACAACAGCGTCGCCAGCGGCTGCGTGACCGAGCAGCGGCGGGGGGCGACCCCTCCGAGGCGAACGAGGCGATCATGGAGCGTCAACAGGTCGATGCGCGTCCCCTGGCCGAGGCTGAGCAAGCCTACTGCCTGCGCGTGGAGACGGCAGACTTGAGCGATGCCCAACCCGTGGTTCGACAGATTCGCGAGCGTCTGCTCGACACACAAGCGATCTTCTGACATGACCCAGGCGTCCCTCCAGCAGTTCTACATTCCGGAAGAGCAGTCGATCTACCTGCTCAGTCATGACGACGCCCGCAAGCTCAAGGAGTGGGTGGCGCTATGCCAGGCCCAACTGGAACAGCTGGGCTACCGGGATATCGAGCTGATCGGCAAGGGCGCCTACGGTTTCGTCTTCGCCGGGCTTACCGATCTGGGTGAGCAGTACGTCTTCAAGTTCACGCGCGTCAACCTGCCTCAGCACCTCCAGGATCGCCTCGAGGAGGAGGCCTTCATGCTGGAGCAGGTCGACCATCCCCGTGTGCCCAAGCTGATCGTCTTCCAGCGGGTGCGCAGCCAGTCGGTGCTGGTGATGCAGCGTGCTCCGGGCTTCAACATGGAGGAAGTCTCACTCTACGAAGGGCGCCTGTCGCCACGCCTGGTGGTGCGCATCGCCGATCAGCTGGCCGATGTCCTGCGCACCCTGCGCCGCGAGAGCGGTCCGGCCGGCAAGCCGGTGGTGCATGGTGACATCAAGCCTTCCAACCTGGTCTTCGATGATGCCCACGAGACCATCGCCCTGATCGACTGGGGGTCCTCGGTGTTCGCTCAGCTCGATGCCAGCCTGCAGTTCGTGACGACCAACGTCATGGAGCTGATGTCGGACAACTTGCAGCAGACCAATGCCCGCCTGGGGGACGTCTACTTCATCGGCGATGAACAGCTCAACGGGGCGCTGTCGTCGCCGCGCTTCGACGAGCAGGGCGCGGCGGCCACGCTTTATGCCCTGGCCTCGGCGCAGTCCTGTCGCTTCGGCCACCGGGCCATCCCCGCGACGTCACTGGGGCTGCCCATGGAATTTGCGCGCATGCTCGACGGCATGCTCGATCCCGACCTGCGAACGCGCATGCTGGCCGGCGACCACTTCATTCGCGAGATGCCGCGGCTCGCCCGACTGGTGATGCTTGACCTGCCCACTCCCCAGGAGACGCCCCTGGTGCCGGTCTGGAGTCACCCGGCGAATCATGAGATCGACACCGTGGTCTACAGCTCGCGCAAATCCTTCCTGCGCGAGGAGGGGGGGCATGAGACCCTCAACGACATCAACGACGTTCAGCTCGATCGCTATTACAAGAACTTCATGCAGAACATGGGCGAGACCGAGAAGGCCTTTCTGGCAGCGGTGAGCCGGCTGGGCAAGTACCCGGTGGTCGGCGGGCTGGCGGTGCGATGGGAGGCCGATGGGGTCTATATCGACACCTCACTCAACCTGCATGATCCGGAGCGCCGCGGAGCCTTCATCGCCGCGGTCAACAACATGGTGACCCTGGCCCGGGCGATCCACCGTCGTGGCATCTTCAAGAGCTGCCTGTTCAATGCCCGCGACACCCTGCACCTGGATCGGGAGAGCGTCGAGGCGTCCTTCGAGGTCCTGCCCGGGATGCGGCTGCACTATGAGGTCAGCGCTGTGCCTGAATTCGAGGACCGCTCGCGCCTGCACAGCTACTTCGAGGATGGTCCGGACCCGGAGGAGTTCCTGGTGCTCCCCCAGGCGATCATTGCCTCGCTCGAGGCGCTCAACGACATCCATCACACGGGCATGATCATCTTCGAGGCGCTGCCCCAGCACCTCAAGATCCACAGCCACTACCGGCTGCTCGACCCCTCCCGGGAGGAAGAGTTTCGGCGTCGCCTGGATGACATTCTCGATGCAGTGGGGCTGATCGAGGGGCTAGGCGTCTCGGGCTTCATGAAAATGCCCTACAAGGACACACGCTTCTTCACCCATATCGAGCGCCAGCCCGAGCGCTTCTATCCTCGCGATCCGCGCCGGGCCGTCGAGTAGATCGAGCCACGTTGCCCCTGGCCGCTCAATTGCCCATCGCCTGTGGCAGCCAGGTGGCGATGCCAGGGAAAAGGCTGATCAGCACCACGCCGAGCATCATCAGGAAGAAGAACGGCATGGCCGCCCAGGCGATCGACAGGATATTGCGCCCCGTCATGCCCTGCAGCACGAAGAGGTTGAAGCCGACCGGCGGGGTGATCTGCGACATCTCCACCACAATCACCAGGTAGATGCCGAACCAGATCAGGTCGATGTCGGCGGCTTCGACCATGGGCAGCATGATGGAGGTGGTCAGGACCACCACCGAGATGCCATCCAGGAAACAGCCCAGCAGGATGAACAGCAGAGTCAACGCCGCAAGCAGCATAAACGGGGAGAGGTCCATGGTGCCGATCCAGGCGGCGAGCTCCCGGGGTAGGCCGGTGAAGCCCATGGCGGCGGTGAGGAAGGCAGCACCCGCCAGGATGAAGGCGATCATGGTCGAGGTGCGTACCGCCCCGAGCAGGGCATCGCGGAACACCGTGCGGTCCATGCTGCCCTGGGTACTGGCCAGCAGCAGCGAGAGCACCACCCCCACGGCGGCGGCCTCGGTGGGGGAGGCCAGGCCGGCATAGATCGAACCGATGACTCCGACGATCAGGCCCAGCAAGGGAATCAGGCGGCGTGCCCTGCGCAGCTTCTCGCCCAGCGGCAGGCCGGTCTCGGCGGGGGGGATCTTGTCCGGAAAGCGCCAGGACCAGAGCATCAGGTAGCCGGCGAACAGCGAGATCAGCAGCAGCCCGGGGAAGATGCCGGCCATGAAGAGTCGGGCGATGGACTGGTCGGTGGCCACGCCGTAGACGATCAGGATGATCGAGGGCGGAATCAGCAGGCCGAGGGTCGCCGAGCCGGCCAGGGTGCCGATGATCAGCTGCTCGTCGTAGCCGCGGCGGGTGAGTTCAGGAATGGTCATCTTGCCCATGGTGGCGCAGGTGGCCGCCGAGGAGCCCGAGACGGCGGCGAACAGGCCGCAGCCGATCACGTTGGTGTGGAGCAGGCGCCCGGGGATGCGCTGCATCCAGGGCGAGAGACCGGTGAACATGTCGTCGGCGAGCCGCGAGCGGAAGAGTATTTCGCCCATCCAGATGAACATCGGCAGGGCGGTCAGCTCCCAGCTGTAGCTCTCGCCCCAGACGTTGGAGGCGAGCACATCGCCGGTGGGCACCGAGGTGAACTGCGAGAGTCCAAGCCATCCTAGCGCGAGCAGCGAGAAGGCGACCCAGACGCCGCTGCCTAGCAGCAGCAGGAGGACCCCGAAGAGCACGGCCATCATCACAAGCATGCGAGTTCTCCCGGGCTCATTCCTGGCCGCTGTCGTCGATGGTGAAGGTGGACGGCCGGGTCACGGCGGTCAGCAGAGTGGAAAGCCAGGCCTCGGCCAGCGCCAGGCAGAACAGTACGATGCCGCCGAGCATGGCCGACTGGGGGATCCACAGCGGAATATTAACCAGGCCGTACGAGGTCTCGCCGAAGGCGATGCTGTCGTCGAGCAGCCAGTAGAGGTACCAACCAAGATACAGGCACAGCACCAGGGCGATACTCAGGCAGAAGACCTCGACGAAGGCGCGTGGTGCGGGGGGGAGTCGCCCGACCAGCAGCGTCACGCGAATATGGCCGCCATTCACGAAGGTGTAGGCGAGCCCCAGGAAGCTGGCGCCGACCAGCAGGAAGCCGGAAATCTCCGAGAGGCCGGGAATCGCCAGGCCGATGCGGTCGCCGCCGATCCCGGTGGCGATGCGATCGACGATTCGCCCGAGGATCTGGGCGGTGATTAGGGCGCAGATCAGGCACAGACATAGGGCGGCCAGGTAGCCCCCCAGGTTGTAGAGCGGTCGTAGGCGGAAGGTCATGGCGGAAACCGTGAGCAGGGGCTGGGGCCTAGAAGCCTGGCGGACTTGACGCTGATCTACTGCGAGATCGGGCAAGTCCGACAGGCGCCTATTGTCCCGGCGGGTGGCAAATCAGTCGCGGGCAGCCTCGTAGGCCTCGAGGATAGCGGCCCCCTGATCACCGGCGCGGCCGGCCCATTCCTCGGTCATGGTTTCGCCGACCTCCTTGAGCAGGGCGGCCAACTCGGGTGTCGGCTTGCTGACCTCGATACCGTTTTCCTTGAGCACCGCGAGGGCATCGTCGGTTTCCTGGCGGCTCATTTCCCAGCCGCGTGTCTCGGCCTCGGCGGCGGCCTGAAGCACGGCTTCCCGGGTGGCCTCATCGAGGCGCGAGAAGGCCTTCTCGCTGACGATCACCATGTTCTTCGGCAGCCACAGCTGGGCATGGTTGAAGTGGCTCAGGTAATCCCAGGCCTTGGTATCGGCACCGGTGGCCGGCGAGGTGATCATGGCGTCGACGCGGCCGGTGCTGAAGGCGGTGGGGATGTCAGGCACTTCAACTTGAGTCGGCACGGCGCCGACCAGTTGGGCGATCCGTTCGCTGGCGGTGTTGTAGGCCCGCATGCTCAGGTTCTTCAGGTCGTCAGGTTGCTCCAGAGCCTGCTGGGTATAGATGCCCTGGGGTGGCCAGGGAACGGCGAACAGCAGGCGCAGCTGCTGTTCGGCGAGCTCCTCGGAAATGACCTCCTGTGAGGCCTCCCAGAGGCTTTGAGCATCCTCGTAGCCGGTCGCCAGGTAGGGCACTGAGTCGACCTCGAAGATCGCATTCTCGTTGGCCAGGCGAGACATGATCAGCTCGCCGATGGGCACGATGCCGCGACGCACCGAGTTCTTGATCTCGGCATGGCCGATCAGCGAGCCGTTGGAGTGGACGGTGATGTCCAGTTCGCCATCGGTCGCCTCACGCACGTCGTCGGCGAACTCGCGGATATTGACCGTGTGGAAGGTCATGTCGCCGTAAGGGGTCGGCATGTCCCACTCGGTCGCGGCCTGGGCGGTGTTGCCCAGTGTGGCTAGGCTGATACCTATGGCGGCAGCCGAGGTCAGAGGCAATATACGGAAGCGGGCAGTCATGGGCGGTACCTCGTGTCGGGTTATGGTGGTCGCTGCAGGATATCGAACAGCGGGCCTTCCAGAAGGAGTCTAGCGACTGTTCGCGAAGAGGGTCGGGCCGGCCCGGCATGTCGAATCAACGATATGCAGGTTAAACCGCGATGTCTTGTTGATTAAACCTTGATAGATTCTCGCTAATCATCGCAGAGGAGATGGATCATCATGAAGACCCTGCTGCTCAATGCCGATATGGGCGAGAGTTTCGGTCCCTGGGTCATGGGCTTGGACCACGAGGTGATGCCGCATGTGGACCTGGCCAATGTGGCCTGCGGTTTCCACGCCTCAGATCCCGACGTGATCCGCATGACCGTGCGGCTGGCCAAGCGCTATAGCGTCACCGTGGGCGCCCATCCCGCCTATCCGGACATGGTCGGCTTCGGGCGGCGTTCGATGGCCTGCTCGGCCGAGGAGGTCGAGAATCTGGTGCTTTACCAGCTCGGTGCCCTGGCCGGAGTCTGCCGGGCAGAGGGCCTGGAAGTCTGTTACGTCAAGCCCCACGGCGCGCTCTACAACGACATGATGCGTGACCCCGAGATTCTCGACGCGGTGATGCGTGCACTGGTGGCCTTCGACGCCCGCCTGCCGTTGATGGTGATGGCCACACGGGATCCCGCCGCGGCCCGGGAGCTGGCCGAGCGGCATGGCGTGACGCTGTGGTTCGAGGCCTTCGCCGATCGCGCCTACGACGGCGAGGGACGGCTGGTCTCCCGGCGAGAGCTGGGCGCCGTGCACCACGACCCCGAGGTGATCGTCGACCAGGCGCAGCGCATCGCCCGCGGCGAGCCGCTCACGGCCAGCGACGGCAGCGATCTCGTGCTGGCCGCCGATACGCTCTGCGTGCATGGAGACAATCCTGAATCGATCGCCGCCATCAAGGCGATTCGTGAGGCCCTCAACGGCCTGGCGAGCGCCTCATGAGCGGCGCGTTTCCGCAGGGGCTGCCGCGCCTCGAGTCCGCCGGACTGGACGGCTGGGTAGTGCGGCTGTTCGATGCCATCGACGAGGGCAACATGCCCTGGCTCACCGCCCTGGTGAGGGAGTGCGAGGTGACGTTCGGCGACCGCCTGGTCGATCTGGTGCCGTCCTATACCACCCTGCTGGTGATCTTCGACCCGCTGCGACTCTCGCCCGGCGAGGCCAGACGCTGGCTGCTCGAGATACTTGAGCGGCTGCAGCCTGACGAAGCGACGGCAGACGCCCCGGTCAAGGTACTGCCGGTCTGGTACGACGCCTCGGTGGGGCCTGAACTGTCGCGACTTGCCGAACTCGCCGGGATGAGCCTCGAGGAGGTTGTAGCCTGCCATAGTGAGCGCAGTTACCGGGTCTTCGCCCTGGGCTTTGCACCCGGTTTCGCCTTCATGGGCAGCGTCGACGCCCGTATCGAGGCCCCTCGCCTGGACACCCCGCGGCGTCGTGTGCCGGCGGGCAGCGTGGCCGTGGCTGGACGGCAGACCTCGGCCTACCCCGCGGTCACGCCCGGCGGGTGGAACCTCATCGGCCGGACCCCGGCAGTGCTCTTCGACCGCGACCGGGAGGGGTTCAGCCTGCTCCGGGTGGGTGACCGGGTGCGCTTCGTGCCCATCGACCGCGCGGAGTTCGAGCGCCAGGGGGGCGACACCCGCCCCATGGAGGAGGAGACATGAGGCATCCAGTAGACGCCCTGAGCGTGACGCGTGCCGGCCCCCTGGCGCTGCTACAGGATGCCGGTCGTTTCGGCGTGCGCCGGCTGGGGGTGACCCAGGGCGGGCCGGCGGATCTGCATGGCTGGGCCTGGGCCAACCACCTTGTGGGCAATCCCTGGGGAACGCCGGCCCTGGAGGTGACCTTCGGTGGCCTTGCGCTCCTGGCCGAACGCGACCTCGTCGTGGCGGTGGCGGGGGCCGACCTGTCGGCGACCCTGGATGGCGAGGCGCTGCCCCTCTGGCGCTCGCTTCCCGTGAAAGCGGGTCAGCGACTCACGTTTGGTTCACCGATCAATGGCCTGAGGGCCTACCTGGCGGTGGCTGGTGGTTTCGTGGCGCAGCCTGTGCTTGGTAGCGTCGCCTGTGTGGTGCGCGAGGGGCTGGGCGGCCATGACGGCCAGGGGCACCGGCTTGGCGAGGGAGATTGTCTGAAGGTCATGCCGCGTCGGACCTCCGCCGGAAGCGAAGCCCCCCGGGAAGAGCGATATGACTATGGGCGGCCGGCCGAGCTGGCGCTGCTGCCCGGCGCCCAGATAGCCGAGTTCAGCGGGGCGAGTCTCTTTCAGGCGTTCAACGCGCCCTGGCGAGTGGACGATCGTGCCGATCGCATGGGCGTTCGCCTGACCGGCCCGCGACTTCAATGCCGGATGACCAGCATGATTTCCGAGGGGATCGGCCTGGGTGCAGTGCAGGTACCGCCCGACGGCCAGCCCATTGCCCTGCTCAATGATCGCCAGACCATCGGCGGCTATCCTCGACTCGGGGCACTGACGCCGCTTGCCAGCTCACGGCTGGCGCAGTGCCTGCCGGGACAGGAGGTAAGGCTTAAGGCGGTAACGACCGAACAGGCTCTGGCGGGCTATCGACGCTTCCGCATCGCTTTTACCTGAGACCCGAGACGCCGCTTCAGGCGCCCAGGCCGCTCTCGCGCAGGAGCTGGTCGATGCTGCGCTCGCCCCGGGGTGTTGCGGTATCCTCGAGGAGCAGTTGGGTCTCCAGGTCGGTCAAACCGTCCTGAACCAGGCGCTCGATCAGCTCGGCCTTGGTGATGCCGGTGTGGTGGCTGGCACGTTCCAGCCGAGCTTCCAGGTCGCGAGGGAATCTAAGTAGGTGAGGCATGTTGTCGTCTCCATATGGACCGGTCCCGGGCGGCCTGATCGTCCTTATACGATAAAATGCTTGTTCCGCCCTGTCACGCCCAAGAGTCTGCCGCGCCAGGGTGACAGCATCGTGACATCGTCTTGACGCTGATATGGCGGAAGTTAGTGTCGCCATCTCTGGTGATGGCGGGGCCGGGTTCAAGCTGGGCAGGCAAGCGCTGGTCGCTGCTCAAGCCAGTCCTTGCCGACGCATGACTTCGGTGATGATGGGGACTGGCGTCATCAGGTGCTCGCGCATCATTTCGGCGGCACGCTGGGCGTCGCGGGAGAGAATGACCTCCACCAGCGCGGCATGCTCGCGCCGCTTGCGCTCCAGGGCCTCGGCGGAGAAGACCGTCTCGCGTAGCCATAGATGGCGATAGCGCTCCACCTGGTCGAACAGGCTATGGCGGACCTTAAGCAGATGGGGGGAGTTGCAGCCGGCGGCGATGGCTGTGTGGAAGGCCTTGTGGCGGGTATCCCAGACATCCAGCAGCTCCTCGGAACTGTTGACCTCCGTCACCTTGGCCAGCGTATGGGCCTTGGCCAGGATCTCGGCCTCCCAGTCGTCGCCCCCTCGTTGGATGGCGAGCTCCAGGATCAGCCCCTCGAGCTGGGCCCGGGCGTCATAGAGGTCGGCGAGCTCCGACAGCGACATGGGCGCCACCCGATAGCCACGCTGACTGATGGCCACCACCAGGCTCTCGGCCACCAGCTGTGAAAGTGCCTCGCGTAGGGGGCCGATGCCCAGCCCATAACGCTCCTTGAGTCCACTCATCAGCAGCTTCTCGCCGGGTGTGAAGACCCCGCGTATGATGTCGCGCTTCAGCCAGTGGTAGGCACTGACGCCCATGTTCTGTTTCGATGAGGTGTCCATGGCGCGCTGCCGTTTCGAATGTGTTGGTTATCATACCGAATCATCGCCACTGTGGTGAATCGTGTTGTGTAGCGTCAAAAAATGGAAACAGACCTGGATCATGGATATTCTCCAGTCGTATGCCTGTCATTCTGAGGTGAGCCGTGTACGACTTCATCATCATCGGCGGGGGTATCATCGGCATGTCCACCGCCATGCAGCTGAGCGAGACCTTTCCCGATCGGCGCATCCTGCTGCTGGAGAAGGAGTCAGGCCCGGCCCACCACCAGAGTAGCCGCAACAGCGGGGTCATTCATGCCGGTGTCTATTATCCTCCTGGCAGCCTCAAGGCGCGCTTCTGCCGCGAGGGCAATCGGGCCACCCTGGCGTTCTGTGAGGCCCATGGCATCGAGACCCGCATCTGCGGCAAGTTACTGGTGGCCACCAACGACCTCGAACTTGAGCGGATGCAGGGGCTCTGGGAGCGTACCGGTGCCAACGGTCTCGAGCGGGAGTGGCTATCCCCTGAGGCACTGCGCGAACGTGAGCCGTCGATCACCGGTGTCGGGGCCCTCTTCGTGCCCTCCAGCGGTATCGTCGACTACTCCCGGGTCACCCTGGCCATGGCCGAGGCATTCGAGCAACGTGGTGGACAGCTCCGTTTCGACCAGGAAGTCACCGGTATCGACGAGCGGCCCGGCGAGGTGGTGGTCAGGACGCGAGGCGACGAGTTCTCGTCCCGCTACCTGATCTCCTGCGCGGGGCTGATGGCCGACCGTATCGTGAGAATGCTGGGACGTGATCCCGGCTTCATCATCTGCCCCTTCCGCGGCGAATATTTCCGCCTCCCCGAGGCGCGAAACGGCATCGTCGATCACCTGATCTACCCCATCCCCGATCCGGCCATGCCCTTCCTCGGTCTGCATATGACGCCGATGATCGACGGCGGCGTTACCCTGGGTCCCAATGCCGTGCTGGCGCTGGCGCGTGAGGGGTATCGCAAGTCGGATGTCTCGTTGCCGGACCTGGCGCGGCTGTTTACCCATCCCGGGGTGTGGCGAATGCTGTCCAGTAATGTGCAGCCGGGGCTGGCGGAACTACGCAACTCTTTTTCCCGCCGCCGTTACCTGGCCCTGGTGCGCCGATACTGTCCGGAACTGACGCTAGACGATCTTCAGCCCTGCCCTTCCGGGGTGCGTGCCCAGGCTGTCTCCCGTGACGGCAGGCTCATCGACGACTTCCTGTTCGTCAATACCCGGCGCACCGTTAACGTCTGCAACGCGCCGTCGCCGGCGGCGACCTCGGCGCTGCCCATCGGGCGCTACATCGTCGACAAGGTGAAGGAACAGGTGGAGGTCGGCTGACATGGCCCGGCTATCAGGCCGTTTAGGGCGAGCGCTTGAGCTCGATCCAGGCTGCATAGGTGCTCAGGAAGACCCGGCCGGTGAGGTCGTCGAGGAAGTCACTGTGCTTGAGGCGGTCCATCACCGGCCCCTTGACCTCGGCCAGATGCATGGTGACCCCGGAATCCTCGAGCCGGGCGTTGATGGCATCCAGGCTCTCCAATGCCGAGGCGTCGATCAGGTTGACCGCCGAGCAGATCAGCACTACGTGTTCGAGTTCGGGGCGGCTTGCCACCAGCGCGTAAACGGTGTCCTCGAGATAGCGGGCATTGGCGAAGTAGAGGCTCTCGTCGATGCGCAGCATGGCCAGGTGGCTGACGGTCTCGGTCTCGTGGCGCTTGGTACTGCGGAAGTGTTCGGTGCCTTCGATGCGTCCCACCAGCACGCTGTGTGGGCGACTGGTGCGATAGAGGAAGAGGGCGATGGAGAGCAGTACGCCCGAGATGATGCCGGTCTCGACGCCCTCTACCAGGGTTAGCACGATGGTCACTGCCATGGCCGAGAAGTCGCTGCGCGAATACCGCCAGGTCTGGCGTACCAGAGGGATATCCACCAGGGTCAGGATGGAGACGGTGATGATGGCCGCCAGAGTGGCGATGGGCAGATGCTGCAACAAGGGGGTCAGCGCGAGGGTCACTGCACCGATGCCAAGCGCCGCGAAGAGGCCGGCCATGGGCGTGCGAGCCCCGGACTCGAAGTTGATCACTGTTCGCGACAGACCCCCGGTGACCGGCATGCCCCCGCTGAAGGCCGCGGCCAGGTTGGCACCCCCCAGGCCCACCAGCTCCTGGTTGGGCGAGATTCGCTCGCGGCGCTTCGCCGCCAGCATCTGGGCCATGGAGATCGATTCGACGAAGCCCACCACGCTGATCAGTAGCGCAGGAATCAGCAAGCTGCGCCAGAGTGGCAGATCCAGCGGCGGCAGACTGAGGGGCGGCAACCCCGCCGGGATGGCGCCGACCACCGCCACGCCCCTCTCTGCAAGACCCAGCCACCAGCTCAGCAGCGTCGTCACGATGACCGCGATCACCGCGCCGGCCCGAGTCAGCAGAGAGGCGAGCTCCTTGGGCAGCTTCACCGCCCGAAGTGCCCGTTCCCCGTAAAGTCGCATCCCGACCAGGAATGTCAGACAGCCCAGGCCGAGCAGCAGAGTCGGCCAATGGATCTGACCCAGTTCACCGCCGATACTGACCACCAGGTCCAGCGCGGTGAAGCCGCTCGCCTCGATGCCCAGCAGGTGCGCAGCCTGACTGGCGGCGATCAGTAATGCCGAACTGGAGAGAAACCCCGCGATGACCGGATGACTCAGGAAGTTGGCGAAGAAGCCCAGGCGCAGCAGGCCCATTGCCGTGAGCATCAGTCCGGAGAGCAGCGAGAGGACCAGCGCGGCTTGCAGATAGGCCGCAGTGCCGGGGGCAGCCACTCCGGTAAGGGCCGCACCGCTCATCAGGGCGATGATAGCCACTGGACCCACGGCCAGGGTGCGGCTGGTGCCGAGCAGGGCATAGGCGATGGCCGGCAAGATGCTGGCATAAAGCCCGACCACGGCCGGCAGGCCGGCGAGCAGGGCATAGGCCAGCGACTGGGGTATCACCAGCACGGTGACGATCACCCCGGCCAGCAGGTCGGCGCCCGCCAATCGGTAGGTGTAGTGGGGCAACCAGGTGATGATCGGCAGGTAGCGCTTGAGCATCCGTGTTCGCCATGTCGGTGGCTGGGTCGACGGGAACGACCCCGAGGCATGGTGACCAGACTAAACGATATTGGTCCCTGCGTTCAGGGTTGGTTAGCATCGGGTGTAACAGTGGATACTCCCATGACACCCCAGAAGGACACGCCATGAAGCCCGAGACCCTTGCCCTGCACCACGGCTATGCCCCCGATGACCAGCATGCGGTGGCGGTGCCCATCCACCAGACCACCTCGTTCTCGTTCGATAGCGCCCAGCATGCGGCGGACCTCTTCGACCTGAAGGTCGAGGGTAATATCTATTCGCGGATCATGAATCCCACCTGTGCGGTGCTCGAGCAGCGCGTGGCGGCCCTCGAGGGGGGAATCGCCGGGCTGGCCGTGGCGTCTGGCATGGCGGCCATCACCTACGCCATCCAGACCATCGCCGAGGCCGGCGACAATATCGTTTCCATCAGCGAGCTCTACGGCGGCACCTACAACCTCTTTGCGCATACGCTGCCCCGCCAGGGCATCGAGGTGCGTTTCGCCGACAAGGATGACATCGCCGGCATAGAATCGCTGATCGACGCCCGCACCAAGGCGGTGTTCTGCGAGAGCGTCGGCAACCCCTCGGGCAGCGTGGTGGACATGGCTGCTCTGGCCGAGGCCGCCCATCGCCACGGCGTACCGCTGATCGTCGACAACACCGTGCCGACCCCTTTCCTGTGGCGGCCCATCGAGCACGGTGCCGATATCGTCATCCAGTCAGCCACCAAGTATATCGGCGGCCATGGTACGACCGTGGGCGGCGTGATCGTCGACTCCGGCCGTTTCCCCTGGGCCGAGAACGCCGAGCGCTTCCCGCTGCTCAATGAGCCGGACGTGTCCTACCATGGCGTCTGTTACACCCGTGACCTGGGCGAGGCCGCCTTCATCGGCCGCGCGCGCGTGGTGCCGCTGCGCAACATGGGCGCGGCACTCTCCGCTCAGGCGGCCTGGAACTTGCTTCAGGGCCTCGAGACCCTGTCGCTGCGCATAGAGCGTGTCTGCGACAACGCCCTGAAGGTGGCCCACTACCTCGAGGGGCACCCGTCGGTGACCTGGGTACAGTACGCGGGCCTGGAGAGCCACAAGGACTATGCCCTGGCACAGAAGTATATGAACGGGCGCGCCTCGGGCATTCTCAGTTTCGGCATCCAGGGCGGACGCGAGGCCGGGGCGCGCTTCTACGATGCGCTGGGCTTGATCCTGCGCCTGGTCAACATCGGGGATGCCAAGACCTGTTCATCGATCCCGGCGTCCACCACCCACCGCCAGCTCAATGATGAAGAGCTGAAGGCGGCCGGCGTGAAACCCGACATGGTGCGCCTCTCCATCGGTATCGAGCATGTCGACGACATCCTCGCCGACCTTGAGCAGGCCCTGGCTGCCAGTCAGGCCTGATTCGGCAGCGGGTCACCGGCGGGAATCTCGGGCGGGTCAACGCGACGGTGTGGCCGAGGTTCTCGCCTCTCTAGGGCGCGACTGCCAGGCCGACCATGAGTAGAGGGCCAGCCCGATCCAGATCAGCACGAAGGTGGCGAGTTGCACCGGTGCCAGGGGTTCACGGAACACCAGCAGGGCAATGACGAACTGGATGGTCGGGTTGAGGTACATGAGAAAGCCCAGCGTCGCCAGTCGCAGGCGGCGCGCGGCTCCGGCGAACGCCAGCAGGGGCAGAGCGGTGATCACCCCGCTGGCCACCAGCAGCGCAGTGGTGCGGCCATTGTCGAGAAAGTGGGAGAGGTCGGCCTGGCTGAGCCAGCCCAGCGCCATCAGGGCCAGGGGCAGCAGCAGCAGAGTCTCGACGAAGAGTCCCGAGAGGCCGTCCAGCGGCACCTGCTTGCGCAGCAGTCCGTAGGTACCGAAGGAGAAGGCCAGAACCAGGCTGATCCAGGGCAATTCGCCCAACAGTATGAGCTGGATCGCGATGGCCAGTCCGGCAAGCCCCACGGCCACGCCCTGCAGGCGTGCCATGCGTTCGCGCAGTACCAGCATGCCCAGCCCCACGTTGACCAGCGGGGTCATGAAGTAGCCCAGGCTCGCCTGCAGTACATGATGGGTCTCCACAGAATAGATGTAGAGCCCCCAGTTGAGGGCGATGAGCAGGGCGCAAGCCAGCACCCGTCCGAGGCGCTTCGGCTCGGCAAGGGCTCGGCGGATGGGTGACCAGCGGCCGAGCAGGGTGACCAGCCCGACCAGGAAGAGGCAGGACCAGATCACCCGGTGAAGCAGTATCTCGAAGGCGGGAACGCCCTGGAAGAGGGCGAAGAACAGCGGGAAGCAGCCCCATATGATATAGGCGGTCAAGCCGAAGGCGACGCCCTTGGCGGCTTCGCGGTCGGGCAGGGATACGGGGGTGGCAGACATGCGAGCCTCGCAGCGAAAAAGAGCTAACTTAGCAGGCTATAGTTTCGCTTGCCATGGCCTGTGCAGAGCAGTCGCAGATGTAAGTAATGCTCGAGGCTGCTCCGGCGCCTCTCGATTCGGGTAAACGTAATGGCCCTGATGGCCTGTGCGCATCGGCTGACGGCGACGGGGCTACTGGGGTAGGCTGTGTTCGGGCATATTACCTGAACGGGAGTCCCAGTATGAGCGAATTGAGAACCACCCTGGTGCAGTGTGACCTGCGCTGGGAAGACCCCGATGCCAACTGCCGGATGCTCGAGGAGACCCTGGGCGATCTGGGCGCCGAGGATACTGACTTGATAGTGCTGCCGGAGATGTTCGCCACCGGCTTCACCATGAACTCCCGGGAGATGGCCGAGCCCATGGCCGAGAGCCGCACAGTGGCCTGGCTCCAGGATCAAGCGGCCCGTCGGGGCTGCGTGGTCACCGGCAGTGTCGCTGTGATGGATAACGGCGACTACTTCAACCGCCTGGTCTGGGCGCGTCCGGATGGCAGCCTTGTCACCTACGACAAGCGGCACCTGTTCCGCATGGCCGGGGAGCACGAACGCTACGCCATGGGGCACGAGCGAGTGATCGTCGAGCTCAAGGGGTTCCGGATCCTGCTCAGCGTCTGCTATGACCTGCGCTTTCCGGTCTGGCTGCGCCAGCAGCCGGGGCCCGACGAGCATTTCGAGTACGACGCCCTGCTGTGCGTGGCCAACTGGCCGGCCCCCCGGCGCCACCCCTGGCGAGTGCTGCTGCAGGCGCGGGCCATCGAGAACCTCTGCCCGGTGATCGGCGTCAATCGGGTCGGCGAGGATGCCAAGGGCATGACCTATGCCGGGGATTCGATGCTGGTCGATGCCAAGGGGGAGGCGCTGCTCGACGAGCCCCGGGACACACCCTTCCTGAAGACCGGCAGCCTCTCGCTCGAGGAACTGCGTGGTTTCCGCGAGAAGTTTCCGGCCTGGCGTGATGCCGACCACTTCGGCCTCGCCGACGGGGTCGGCTACTGATGCGTCTGGACCGTTTCCTCTGCGAGACCACCGATCTGACGCGCAGCCTCGCCAAGAAGGCCCTGCACCGCGAGGAGGTCCTGGTGAATGGTGAGGTAGTCAAGAACCCCGCCACCCAGGTCGACGAGCATAGCCGTGTCGCCTGGAACGGCCAGCGCCTGGCCCTGGTCGGCCTGCGCTACGTGATGCTTCACAAGCCCGCGGGGGTGGAATGCAGTGCCCGTCGTGGTCTATACCCGCTGGTCCGTGAGTTGGTCGACCTGCCCCATGTGGAGCGTCTGAAGACGGTGGGCCGGCTCGACGTCGACACCACCGGCCTGGTGCTGTTGACCGACGACGGCCAGTGGTCCCATCGGGTCACTTCACCGAAACGACGCTGTGGCAAGGTTTACCGGGTCACGCTGGAAGAACCGCTGGACGGGGCGGCGCGGGAAGATGCTGTGACTCGTTTCGCCGAGGGCCTGTTGCTTGACGGCGAAGAGAAGCCGACGCGTCCCGCGGCATTGGCCATGCGCTCGCCGCGTGTGGCCGAGCTGACGCTCTTTGAAGGCAAGTACCACCAGGTGAAGCGGATGTTCGCGGCTATCGGTCACCATGTGGTAGCCCTGCACCGTGAGTCGATCGGGCCGCTGTTCCTCGGTGATCTGGCGCCCGGTGAATGGCGCGAACTCAGCGAGAATGAGGTGGCGCTGTTCTGAGCCAGGGATCGTCGCGATCGATCTTCGTGATGAATCTTCGCGATCCCTGCGCGTCCTGCCTGGGGCCGTCATGCATAGATCTCGATTCTCGCCCGTCCGCGGTGTTTGGCCGAGTATAGCGCCTTGTCGGCGAGTCCGATCAGCGTCAACGGATCGCCGGCATGCTCTGGGTAGGTGGCGATGCCGCAGGAAACCGAGAGAGGCCCGAGCACCCGGTCACGGTGACGGAAATGCGTACGACTCAGGACCTCCAGCAATTCGGCGAGGCGTGCTTCGGCGCTGGTTGACGTCGCTCCCGGCATGATGACGACGAACTCCTCACCGCCCATCCGGCAGACCACGTCGGCGTCGCGAAAGTGATGGCTGAGCACACGCCCCACGCCGACCAGTACCGTATCGCCTGCCTCGTGCCCCTCGCGGTCGTTGAACTGCTTGAAGTGGTCGATATCGATCATCGCCAGGGTCAACGGTGTACCCTGACGACGCGCGATCGCTGCCTGATGCCCGAGCAAGTCGTCGAAGTAGCGGCGGTTGTGCAACCCGGTGAGGGCATCCTGGTAGGAGTAAGCCTGTAACGTCTCGACCATCTGTTCTAGTTCCTTTGTTCGCTCTGCGACCTGGTTCTCGAGGGAGAGATTGAGTCGCTGCAGTTCGCGATGGGTGTACCGGTAGTGCCATAGCGAGATCATCACCATGGCCAGAACGAAAGCCAGCGCGCCGCCACTCACGGGAACGCGGCGCCAGGACAGCAGCCCGTGGGCCACGGCCATGTCAATCACCAACAGGAAGGCAAAGAGCCCATAGCTGGTGATGATCAGCTTCTGCTCGATGTTGAGGGTGCCCAGGTACACGATGATGGTGGAGAACATCACCAGCAACGTGACCAGCAACAGAGCATCGAAGGGTGGGAAGGTGCTGGAGAGGTCGATGACGCCGGCCAGCGCTAGTCCCGGCGCCATCACCAGGTAACCCAGATGGAGCTGCCAGATGCGCCGCAGCAGCATTGGCCGTTGTGCGGCGAACCAGTGTTCCAGCATCAATCCCATGGCCACCGGTAGGGTGTAATAGCCGACTGCCGCCAGATAGTCCCACAGTAGGGGGTTGTCCAGGAGCAGCTGGCTGGCCTGCGTCTCGGCAAGCAGCATGATCCCCGCGGACAGCGCGAACAGCCCGATACCGATGAAGCTGCGTCGGTTGCCCTGCACGAAGGCGAAGATGAAGGCGAGCAAGGCCATCAGCAGCAGGAGGGCACCGATGATCAGATCCCCGGCCGAACGCTCGAAGATGTACTCCATCAGGTCGAGACGGTCCATCAGCTTGACCTCGCCCCACAGGCCGATGTCGGTGTAGTCGGAGAAGACGCGGAAGTAGAGTGTCTTGCCCGCGAAGCTCTCAGGCAGGCTAATCATGTGCCAGGGCCAGCCCGCGAACCGTCCCTCCCCGCGGGCATCGAAGTGCCCGTACTGGTAGATCAGCTCGTCCTCCAGCCAGGCCTGGGTGATCAGGTCGACGCTGTAGATGTAGAGCACTGGGTCTCGCCATTCACCTTCGGGCAGGGTGATGCGGAACCAGGCGTGCTTGCTGCCCTCTCGTCCGGGCGGGTTGGAGGGGAAGGCGATCGGCTGCCACTCGCTCGAGGATGCCGGGTCGTCGACCCAGGCCGGGGTGCCGTCGGCCCGGAAGGGAGAATCTCCCCAGCGATACTCCCAGCCCTCGTCGAGTGCGAGCGAAGCGGGGCCGGCGCAGGCAGGGGCGGCCAGCAGCAATGCCAGGAGCAGGGTCCCGAACAGGGATGAGAGGAGTGTGCGCATGGCATCCCGAGGCCTCGAATCAGGTCGACAGTGTAACCCAGCGTAACCTGCGGCGGATGCCTTCCTTGTCAACGCCCCTCCGTGAATCTTCTGGCAGCTTCGGACGTGGGGGCAAATTTATACCGTTATCTTGCTCATACAACATCAAATTATCTGACGGGCCTCAGAAACTGAATTGATCAAGGTGGGAACAATGCCAGACGATGATCGGCTCACTCGCGTGGGGCAAGCCCCGCGGCCGCTACCAGGGCGCGAGTATAGTCACTGGCGGGATTCTCGAGAACCTGCAGACACTCGCCTTGTTCCATTACCTCACCGTCCTTGAG
Source organism: Halomonas sp. (assembly GCF_034520545.1). GTDB lineage: Bacteria > Pseudomonadota > Gammaproteobacteria > Pseudomonadales > Halomonadaceae > Halomonas. The sequence continues at coordinate 319,207 of NZ_JAXHNN010000010.1, read as the reverse complement.
CACCAGCACCCGATGGGCCATCGCTCGTACTACCGCCAGGTCATGGCTGATGAACAGATAGCTGAGCTGCCGCCGGGCCTGCAGGTCGCGCAACAGCTCGACGAGCTGCTTCTGGACGCTGCGGTCCAGCGCCGACGTGGGCTCGTCGAGGACCACCAGTCGCGGCTCGAGAATGATGGCGCGGGCCACCGCGATGCGCTGGCGCTGGCCACCGGAGAACTCATGGGGATAACGGGAGGCGCAGTCTTCGGGTAGCCCCACCTCACGCAGGGTGTCACGCACGCGGCGGTCGACCTCGGCGGTGGCGAGCTCCGGATGATGGAAGCGCAGCCCCTCGCTGACGATATCGAAGACTGGCAGGCGCGGCGAGAGCGAGCCGTAGGGGTCCTGGAACACCACCTGCAGGCTGCGGCGCTGGCGACGCAGGGCGTTGCCGGTCAACTGGTCGAGACGGATGCCGTCGAAGTCGATCTCGCCGCTGCCCTGGCCCAGGCGCAGCAGCGCGAGGGCCAGGGTGGTCTTGCCCGAACCGGATTCGCCGACGATGCCCAGGGTCTCGCCGGGCGCCACATGGAGGTCCAGCGGCTTGACGGCCTCGAACGGTGGCGGACGTCGGGCGAACAGCCGCGTCGGGCGTGGAAAGCGGACCCCGACTCCTCGGGCACGAAGCAGGGGAGCAATCCGGCCGATGGGGGTGGGGCGGCCCTCTGGCTCGGCTTCCAGCAGCAGCCGGGTGTAATCGCTGCGGGGGCGGGTGAAGACCGACTCCACCGGGCCGGTTTCCTGTTCTCGGCCGGCATGCAGTACGCAGATGCGGTCGGCATGACGGCGCACCAGGTTCAGGTCGTGGGTGATGAAGAGCATGCCCATGCCGTGGGCATCCCGCAGCTCGGCAAGCAGGGCGAGGATCTCCTGCTGAACGGTGACGTCCAGCGCGGTGGTGGGCTCGTCGGCGATCAGCAGCTCCGGTTCGTTGGCGATGGCCATGGCGATCATGACTCGCTGGCGCTGGCCGCCCGAGATCTGATGCGGCCAGGCATCCAGCAGTTCGCCGGCTCTCGGCAGGCTGACCTGTTCCAGCAGCTCCCGGGTGCGCGCCCGAGCTGCCTTGCCGGTGAGCCCCTGATGCAGGCGCAGGGTCTCGCCGATCTGCTTGCCGATGGGATGGAGCGGATTGAGTGAGGTCATGGGTTCCTGGAAGACGAAGCCGACTCGGCCGCCGCGCAGGCCTCGCCAGCCCCGGTCGGAGAGGGTAGCGAGGTCGGTATCGCCCAGCCGCCGCCAGCCTTCCACCCGGGCATTGGATGGCAGCAGATTCATGGCACCGAGTGCCGAGACCGATTTCCCGGAGCCGGATTCGCCGACCAGCGCGAGGGTTTCGCCGCGATTGACCGTGAGCGACAGCCGATCGACCACGGTGACTGCGTCGAAGGCGATGGTCAGGTCACGCAGCTGCAGCAGGGGGGTAGTGCCAGGCTCACGCATCGGGCCCACTCCTCGGGGATTTGCTCGCGGCCGGCGATGGGCCGGCGGCATGCTGGATATGGCGTGGATCGAAGGCATCGCGCAGCCCTTCGCCGATGAACACCAGCAGCGAGAGCATCACCGAGAGGGTGACGAAGGCAGTGATGCCTAGCCACGGGGCCTGCAGGTTGTTCTTGCCCTGGGCAACCAGTTCGCCCAGGGACGGCGAGCCCGGTGGCAGGCCGAAACCCAGGAAGTCCAGGGCGGTGAGGGTGGTGATGGCCCCGGTGAAGAGGAAGGGAATGAAGGTCAGGGTCGCGACCATGGCATTGGGCAGCACGTGGCGCCACATGATCAGCCGTGAGGGCAGGCCCATGGCCTTGGCGGCACGTACGTATTCCAGGTTCCGGGCGCGCAGGAATTCGGCGCGCACCACGTCGACCAGCCCCAGCCAGGAGAACAGCAGCATGATGCCCAGCAGCCACCAGAGGTTGGGTTCAACCAGGCTCGCCAGGATGATCAGCAGGAATAGCATCGGCAGGCCCGACCAGATCTCGGTGATGCGCTGGCCGATAAGATCCACCTTGCCGCCGAAGTAGCCCTGGATACCGCCGGCCAGGACCCCCAGTACCAGCGACCCCGCGGTGAGCACCAGGGCGAAGATGACCGAGAGCCGAAAACCGTAGATCACCCTGGCCAGGACGTCGCGGCCCTGGTCATCGGTACCCAGCCAGTGGCGAGCGGTAGGCGGCGACGGAGCCGGGTGGTCGAGTGCCATATCCAGCGTCTCGTAGGAGAAGGGGATCGGTGGCCAGAGCATCCAGCCGTTGGCCATGATCTCGTCGCGCACGAAGGGGTCGCGGTAGTCGGCGGGGCTGGGCAGGAAGCCCCCGAATTCGGTGTCCGGGTAGTCCACCAGTACCGGTACGTACCACTCTCCCTGGTACTGCAAGACGATGGGCCGATCATTGGCGATCACCTCGGCCACCAGGCTCACCACGAAGAGGATCGCGAAGATCCACAGCGAGAGCCGGGCGCGGCGATTGTCGCGAAAGACCGCCAGGCGGCGACGCGTGATGGGGGAGAGGTCGCGCGAGAGCAATGACATCGGTTCAGGACTCCCGTGTCTCGAAGTCGATACGAGGGTCCACCCACACATAGGTCAGGTCCGAAATCAGCTTCAGGACCAGTCCGATCAGGGTGTAGAGGTAGAGGGTGCCGAAGATCACCGGGTAGTCGCGCTGCATTACCGCCTCGAAGCCCAGCAGGCCCAGACCGTTGAGCGAGAAGATCACCTCGATCAGTAGCGAGCCGGTGAAGAAGATGCCGATCAGGGCGGCCGGCAGCCCGGCGATGATGATCAGCATGGCGTTGCGGAAGACGTGGCCGTAGAGCACCCGTCGGTCGCTGGCCCCCTTGGCACGGGCGGTGAGCACATACTGCTTGTGCACCTCGTCGAGGAAGCTGTTCTTGGTCAGCATGGTCAGGGTGGCGAAACTGCCGATCGCCGAGGCGATCACCGGCAAGGTGATATGCCAGAGATAGTCCTTGACCTTGCCCCAGGCGGAGAGTTCGTCGAAGTCCGGCGAGGTCAGGCCGCGCAGCGGGAACAGGTCCCAGTAGCTGCCGCCGGCGAACAGCACGATCAGCAGGATGGCAAACAGGAAACCGGGAATGGCGTAGCCCACGATCACCAGTCCCGAGCTCCAGACATCGAAGCGTGAGCCGTGGTGCAGGGCCTTGCGGATACCCAGCGGGATCGAGACCAGATAGACCACGAGCGTGGTCCAGAGCCCCAGCGAGATGGAGACAGGCAGCCGCTCGAGCATCAGGGTGGTGACCTGCTCGTCGCGGAAGAAACTCTCTCCGAAGTCGAAGGTGGCGTAGTCGACGATCATGCCGAGGAAACGCTCGTGGGCGGGCTGGTCGAATCCGAACTGTGCCTCGAGCTTCTCGATGAAGGCGGGAGGAATGCCCCGGGCGCCTCGCGACTCGCTGCTTCCCGCTACGTCCCCGCCACCCCCTTCCATGCGGGTGCTGGCCTGGCTGGAGAGGCCCTCGAAGCGGGCCAGCATCTGGTCGATGGGGCCGCCCGGCGCGGCCTGGACGATGATGAAGTTGAGCAGCATGATCCCCAGCAGGGTGGGGATCATCAGCAGCAGGCGGCGCAGTACATAACGGGCCACGGCGTATCCTTACTCCACGGATGATGGCGGCCGGCGGACCGGTCGCCGGTCATGCACCTTCAGCGGTTGCGCTGGCGGGCTTCGATCTCGGCGCCGCGTTCGGGGTCCACCCACCAGGCGGCCAGGTCCAGGTTGTACTCGGGGAAGGGTTCCTGCCAGCCGAACTTGTCCCACAGGGCAATACGCGTCTTCCCGAGATGCCACTGGGGAATGACGTAGAAGCCCCAGCGCAGCACCCGGTCCAGTGCCCTGGCGGCCGTGTCCAGCGCTTCCCGAGAGTCGGCGGCGATCAGGGTGTCGACCAGGTCGTCGACCACCGGGTCGCTGAGCCCGATCAGGTTACGGCTCTGGGGAACGTCGGCGTACTCGCTGGTCCAGAAGTCACGCTGCTCGTTGCCGGGGTTCGCCGACTGGGGGAAGCTGCCGACGATGATATCGAAGTCGAATTGGCGCAGCCGATTGAGGTACTGGTTGACGTCGACGATGCGAATATCACCCTTGATGCCGATTTTCGCCAGGTTCTGAAGCAGCGGCTGCACGACCCGCTCAAACTGGGTGTCGAAGAGCAGGACCTCCAGGCTCAGCGGTTCGCCGGAATCAGGGTGGGTCATGACGCCATTGCGCACGACATAGCCGGCCTCGTTGAGCAGCTCCAGGGCCCTTGCCAGCCGGGGGCGCATCTCCTCGGGGTGCTCGATGGGCAGGGGCTCCTCGAAGACGCGCTCGGGCAGACTCTCGCGATGCGGCTCGAGCAGGGCCAGCTCGGCTTCGCTCGGCAGCCCCTCGGCGGCCATCTCGGAGTTGGCGAAGTAGCTCTCGGTGCGCTGGTAGGCGCCATAGAAGAGGTTGCGATTGAGCCACTCGAAGTCGAAGGCCAGGTTGAGGGCCTCGCGGACGCGCACGTCCTGGAATTTGTCGCGCCGCAGGTTCATCACGTAGGCCTGCATGCCGGCGGGCTGGCCGTCTGGCACCTCGAGTCGTTCGACGAACCCCTCTTCCAGGGCCGGGAAGTCGTAGGCAGTGGCCCAGTTGCGGGCGCTGGTCTCGATGCGCATGTCGAGATTGCCGGCCTTGAAGGCCTCGAGGGCTACCGTCTGGTCGCGGTAGTAGTCGTAGATCAGTCGATCGACGTTGTGGCGGCCCCGATTCACCGGCAATTCCTGCCCCCAGTAGTCGTCGACGCGCTCGTAGACGATGCGCCGTGCCGGTTCCACCACGCCGATGCGGTAGGGGCCGGAGCCGAGCAGGGCGTCGCGGGTGGTGGCCTCGAAGTCCCGGTCCTGCCAGTAGTGGGCCGGCAGGATCGGCAGCTGGCCGATGATCAACGGCAGCTCCCGCGACTCGCTGTTGGCGAGGTCGAAGTGGACGGTGCTCTCGTCGAGCGCCGTCACGTCGATGACGTCGGCATAATAGGCCCTGTAGAAGGGCTGGCCCTTCTCCGTCAGGGTCTCGAAGCTGAACACTACGTCCTCGGCGGTGACGGGCTCGCCGTCATGGAAGCGCGCCTCGGGGTGCAGGTCGAATTCGATCCACTGCCGCTCGGGATCCAGCCGCACGCCCTCGGCGAGCAAGCCATACATCGAGAAGGGCTCGTCGGGGTTCTGGGTCAGCAGCGTATCGTAGATCTCGGTCAGGCCGGTGGCTGGGGTGCCCCGGATGATGAAGGGGTTGGTGGAGTTGAAGCTGCCGATGGCCGAGCGCACTAGGCTGCCTCCCCTGGGGGCCTCGGGGTTGGCATGGGGGAAGCGCGTGAAGTCCTCCGGCAACGCCGGGTCGCCATAGAGGGCCAGGCCATGGACGGTGGCCACGTCGGCGGGGTCGGCCGCCAGGGCCGGTCCACCGAGCAGCGCGCCTAGCAGCAGGCCCAGGCCAGGGGGAGCGTGTCGCATCGATCAGATTCCTTGTAGCAGGCGGGGCCAGGGCCCCGGACATCAACTACCGGAAAGTGTCAGCTGTTGCCCCGGTTGTAAAGCGTCGGGCCGCTCGATGCCGTTCCAGCGGGCCAGGTCGGCCAGCGTCACGGCATGGCGGGAGGCGATGGCAGAGAGGCTGTCCCCGCGGCGCACCACGTAGACGTCATCGCCGTCGGCGACGACCCTTCGCTGGCTTGCGCCGTCAGTGAGCCGGGCAACAAGCCGTTCGGCACTGTCGGCGGGTACCAGTAGCCGCTTGACGTGGCGCGGGTCGGCGCGGTTGCCGAGCAGGCCCGGATTGAGGTTGGCCAGCGCGGTGCGCGAGACACCCGCCAGGCGGGCCGCTTCGCCAAGGTCCAGTGGTCGGGTCACTGGAACTTCGGCGACAGCCGGCGCTGCCTCGATTTTGGGGAGGTCGACGTCGTAGCGTTCCGGTTCGGCGACGATCGCCGAGATGGCAATCAGCTTGGGGACATAGGCCATGGTCTCACTCGGTAGCTTGAGGTCCCAGTAGCTGCCGGTCTGTCCTCGGGAGAGTGCGGCGCTTCGGGCATTGTTCACGGTGCCGGCGCCGGCATTGTAGGCCGCCAGGGAGAGCTCGATGTCACCCTCGTACCACTGCTCGGCCTGCATTTCGATATAGTCAAGAGCGGCATGGGTAGAGCGTGCCACATCCAGGCGGCCATCGTAGCCGCCGCCGCGGCGCAGCCCCAGGGCGTGGCCGGTGCCGGGCATGAATTGCCAGAGGCCAGCCGCACCGCGGTGGCTGCGGGCGGTGGGGTCGAAGGAGCTCTCGATGAAGGGGATCAGGGCGATCTCGCCGGGCAGGCCGCGTTCCTCTACTCGCTCGGTAATCCAGGAGAGCCAGGGCCGAGCGCGCTCGGTGATCTCGGTGATGTTGTGGGGGCTCTGGCGGTAGTGGTCGATCCAATGCTGGACCCGCGCCTGATCGACATCCTCCTGCCACTCGAAGGCCTCGGCGAGGCGCGACCAGGCGTCCCTGGGCTCGAGGGCCAGGGCATCCCAGAAGGTCCGGTTCGAGGAAAGCTGTGTTGTGTGGGCATTGTGGCTGGCCGAATCGTCCTTGAAGGCGCGCTGGGGCATCTGTGAAGCCTGGCTGTTGCCGGTGGCGGCTAACAGCGAACCCATCAGCGCGAGACAGCTGGTGAAGCCCAGGATCCGTCGACGTGTCGTGTGGTAGGTCATCGAGAGGTTTTCTCCTGGTCATACAAAGACCTGCCGCTTCGGGCAGGCTGGGTGTCGTTCGGCAGCGGCGCGTTCAGAAGTCATCCTTCCACGCACGCAGCGTGGTGAAGGTAGCCAGACTGCCGTCGGTGTTGCCATGCGCCGACGCGGCCTGGCGTACGCCGGCCGATTCGCAACGCAGGAAGGGATTGATGCTTCGCTCGCGGCCTAGCGTGGTGGGCAAGGTGGGGCGGTCGAGCTCCCGGGCTCGCTGGCACTCCGCTTCGGCGGTCTCGACATCAGGGTTGTCGGGGTCGGCGGACTTGGCGAACGTCAGATTGGCCAGGGTGTACTCGTGGGCGGCGAACACCAGAGTGTCCTCCGGCAGGGAGTCGAGGCGCGACAGCGACTCGTGCATCTGTGCCGGGGTACCCTCGAAGAGCCTTCCGCAGCCGCCGCTGAACAGCACGTCGCCGCTGAACAGCAGGGGCGGTATGCCAGGCGTGAAGAAGGCGATATGGTCCAGGGTGTGGCCTGGCAGGGCGAGCACTTCAAATAGCCTGCCCATTACGCGTACCTCGTCGCCGTCGCCGACCCGCTCGTCGACGCCTTCTATCTCGGGATTGTCCGGGCCGATCACTCGCGGCGTATAGCGTTTGATCAGTTCCGCCAGGCCGCCTGTGTGATCGTGATGGTGGTGGGTAATCAGCACGGTGCCAAGCTCCAGCCCCTCTCGCTCCAGCCACTCTATTACAGGCGTTGCATCGCCGGGGTCCACCACGCAGACTGCCTGGTTCGTGTCCTGGCGAAGCAGCCAGATATAGTTGTCGCTAAAGGCGGGTATCGGTGTCACGCTCAACATGGGCTCGGAGTCCTTGACGGATGCGTTGCCAGACGCTGCCGCGATTCGTTGCGATATGGTTTACAAAACCAGGTACTGTGGAGGGAAAACGGCACTATGTCAAATTCGCGGGATCCTCACGCCCTGGCGCGACTGGTCCGGGAGGGGCGGCGTTACTGGGCGTCGCCGGCGGGTCAGGCGCTATGGCGTGCCGAGCGCGCCTGCCTGGGGCCGGTCTGCGAAGACCTCGTCGGGCAGCACAGTCTGGAGCTGGGCATGGCCCCTGTGCTCAGCGATATCTGCCCGATCCGCCATGCCATGAGCTGGGCACCTAACGTTGAGATGGTCGATCATGAGTCGACTCTGGTGTGCTCGCCGGATGCCTTGCCCCTCCCCGATGACAGTCTGAGCCTGGTGTTGATTCATCACCTGCTGGAGGTGGTGGGCGAGCCGCATCGCATGCTGCAGGAGGCGGCGCGGGTGACCGCCGACAGTGGGCGACTGATCATCTTCGGCTGGTGCCCGCTGAGTGCAGGGGGAATATCGCGTGTCTGGCCGGGCAGGCGACGTCGCATGCCCTGGCGAGGTCACTGGCGGACCCCCGGTCGACTCGGCGACTGGCTGGCGTTTGTCGACTTCGAGATCGAGCGGGTAGACTATTGTGGCTTCCACCTGCCCGGCAGCCTGCCGTGCAATACCATGCTGGAGACCCTCGGGCGGCGCCACAACCTGCCGCTGGGTGATAGCTATATGATTCATGCCCGGCGCCGGGCGCAGCTCGCCCAGTCGCAGCCGTCGCGTTTCGAACTGTCGCGCCCCCTGGCTGGACCAGCTTTGGGCAGCGCTTCGCGGGCAGGGCCACAACCGCAAAGGAACCGCAAGGGTGACTGACATACGCCACGCCGAGCCCCCGCAGACCGAGCCTTTACAGCAGGCAGTGACGATCTACACCGACGGGGCCTGCCGCGGCAATCCTGGCCCCGGTGGATGGGGAGCGCTGCTGGTCAGCGGCGATCACGAGAAATCGCTCAAGGGCTTCGAGGCGGTGACCACCAACAACCGCATGGAACTGATGGCGGCGATCATGGCACTGCGCGAGCTCAAGCGCCCCTGCCGGGTGGCGCTGTGGACCGACTCCGAGTACCTGCGCAAGGGTATCACTGAGTGGATTCACAACTGGATCAAGCGTGGCTGGAAGACCGCCTCCCGCCAGCCGGTCAAGAATGCCGAGCTGTGGCGCGAACTCCACGAGGAGACTCATCGCCACGCGATCGAGTGGCACTGGGTCAAGGGGCACAGTGGTCATCCCGGTAACGAGCGAGCCGATGAGCTGGCTAATCAGTCCATCGACGAGCACCGAGCCCGCGCCTGAGCACTCCCTTCCCCTGCGAGCCGAGTAGAGACAGCCATGCGTCAGATCATCCTGGACACCGAGACCACCGGCATCGATCCCCGTGACGGCCACCGCCTGATCGAGATCGGGGCCGTCGAGATGGTCAATCGCCGCCTCACCGGCAACCGCTATCACCAGTACATCAATCCCGAGCGCGATATCGAGGCCGAAGCCGTAAGCGTGCACGGTATCACTAACGAACGGGTGGCTGAGGAGCCGGTCTTCGCCGAGATCGCCGATGCCTTCTGGGCCTTTATCGAAGGGGCCGAGCTGGTGATCCACAATGCCCCCTTCGATGTGGGCTTCATTGACCACGAACTCGGCATGCTCAATGCAAGGCGCAGTGAGCCACGTCTTGGTCCGGTGGCGGAGCACTGTCGAGTTCTCGACACCCTGACCCTGGCGCGCGACAAGCACCCCGGCCAGCGGAATAGCCTGGACGCGCTCTGCAAGCGTTACGAGATCGACAACGGACGTCGTGTTCTGCACGGCGCGCTGCTCGATGCCGAAATCCTCGCCGACGTCTATCTGGCCATGACCGGCGGGCAGACCAGGCTCTCTCTGGATGCTTCAGCGTCCTCGGAAGGCCGCGACGGTCAGCAGACAGGGCTGGCCATCCGCCGGTTGTCACTCTCCCCGGGTCAGCTTCGTGTCGTGCCGCCCGACGAGGCAGAGCTGGCGGCTCATCGGGCCAAGCTGGAGCGAATCCGCGACGCGTCCGGCGAGTGCCGTTGGGATGCCCATCCTGTCCTGTCGGGCGAGGAGGCATTACGCTGATGCTGCGGCGGGAGCTTCCCAGCGAAGAGACGGCCGGTCGCGTAATTCGCCTGGCTGCGGGGCGCATCGCGCCCGGGGTCGATGAAGGCCTCCTGCAGCCCTTCCAGCCCTGGGATGAACAGATGCAGCCGCTGTGCTGGTGGCAGGAGGAGCCGGTGGCGCTGTCGGTTGAGTCGCAGCCGGGGGATGACTGGCTCGATGCCCGAACCTGGCTGGCCCGCCTGCCGGAATCCTGGTACCCGCTGGTTTCCACGTCTCTCCAGGTGGCGGCCTGGCTCGACAACCACCGTTTCTGCGGTCGCTGCGGTGCGCTGACGACGCGTCTCGATGCCGAGTTCGCCATGCATTGCGGCCAGTGTGGCCATCGCAATTACCCGCGCATCTCGCCCTGCATCATCACTCTGGTGACCCATGGCGAGTCGCTGCTGCTGGCCCGCAGCCCGCGCTTTCCACCGGGGCGTTACTCGACCCTGGCAGGGTTCATCGAGCCCGGTGAATCGGCCGAGGAGGCGGTACGTCGTGAAATCTTCGAGGAAGTGGGGCTCAGCGTGGGACGCGTCAGTTATTACAAGAGCCAGGCCTGGCCCTTTCCCCATTCGCTGATGCTGGGTTTCTTTGCCGAGGCGGCCAGTCGACGCATTCGCATCGACGGTATCGAGATCGCCGATGCCGCCTGGTTCAGCCCGCGGCGCCTGCCCCAGCTGCCGCCGCTCTACTCGATTTCGCGGGCGCTGATCGAGACCCACCTTCGGGAAGTCGGGGTGCGGGGGTAGCGTATACGATATACGGGGTCAGACCCTTAAGCGCCCTTAGGATTTTCAATCCTAAGGGCGCTTAAGGGTCTGACCCCAGGTGCTCCAGAGTGAGGTAACCTCAAGGTGGACTCAGTGGCCAGGAAACAAGCGGGTGAGCTGCGTGGCCAGCATGACATTGCCGGTAGCCTTAAGCTTGCCGGTCATGAAGCCGGTCATGCCGTTGATCTCGCCTTTCATTATCCCCTTGAGGGTCTCGCTGCTCATGCTCAGGCTGACCGAGGGATCGTCATGCTCGCCCTCGTGGACTTCCAGTGTGCCGTCATCCACGACCAGATAATGGTCACCGGTATCAGTGAAGTGGAACTGGAAGATTTCGTGCATGCCGCTGGCAGCTTCGGCGTCGAAGCGACGCTGCAGCTTGTCGATGGTGGCGTCTGACATGGGTATCTTGGGTCGCTTTGTGAAGTGTCCGTTATAGAACGTATTTGAAACGTTCGTTTGAATCAAGCGCCCTTGTGCCGGCTGGAAGGGCCCGGGCAGGATGTCAGGACAGCGAGATGAGAGGATAGGATAGTGAGCGAATGGCTGACGGAATTCGGGATGTTCGTGGCGCAGTTGGTGACCCTGGTGGTGATCGTCGGTCTTGCGGTGGCGGTGATCCTGCGCGCCAGAGGGGAAACGGGAGAACGCACCCGACTAAGGCTCGATGAGCTCAACGGCACACGTCGGAACCGCCGCCGGCGGATGCAGCTGGCGGCCAGCCAGCCGGGAGCACGCAAGCGCCTGGCCAAGGCCTTCCGCCGCGATGACAAGGAACATGATCGTCGCGGCCGCAAGGGGAAGGGGGAGGGTGAGGCCTACTCGACGGTCTGGGTGCTCGATTTCCATGGTGACATCAAGGCCAGTGGTACCGGGCAACTCGCCGAAGAAGTCTCGGCAGTACTAGCCGTAGCCGGCGAGGGTGACGAGGTGGTGATCCGTCTGGAATCGGCCGGCGGTCTCGTGCATGGCTATGGCCTGGCGGCGGCCGAGCTGGATCGTCTGCGCCATGCAGGCCTCTCCACCACGATATGTGTCGACAAGGTGGCTGCCAGCGGTGGCTACCTGATGGCCTGCGCGGCGGATCAGCTGCGGGCGGCACCCTTTGCGGTGATCGGCTCCATCGGGGTGATCGCTCAGCTGCCCAACCTGCATCGCCTGCTCAAGCGTCACGACATCGACATGGAGATGCTTACTGCGGGGCGCTACAAGCGCACTCTCACGGTCTTCGGCGAGAACACCGAGGAGGGGCGAGAGAAGTTCCGCGAAGACCTCGAAACCACTCATGAGCTCTTCAAGCGCCATGTGGCCGAGCGGCGCCCGGCTCTCGACATCGAGTCGGTGGCCACCGGCGAGATCTGGTACGGCAGTGATGCCCTGGGGCGAGGCCTGGTGGATGCCCTGGGAACCAGCGAGGCCTACCTGGTCGAGCGCATGCAACAGGCCCGGGTCATCAGCCTGAAGCTGGAGCACAAGCAAAAGCTCGGCGACCGCCTTGGCATGGCGGTCTCGCGGAGCGTGGAGCATGGCGTCGAGCGGGGGCTGGAGATGCTCGATGCCGGACGCTGGCAGAAGCGTTGATCGAGCCGGTCTCTATGCTCTTCCCTGCAGTTCCAGGCTGCCCAGTGCCTCGATAAGAGTCCTCGCCCGCTTGCCATGCAGGGAGTAGTAGATGGTCTGGGACTCGCGACGGGTGCTGACCAGGTTCTCGCGACGCAGGATCGCCAGGTGTTGAGAGAGCGCCGACTGGCTCAGGGAGAGTCGCTGGTTGAGTTCCGTCACCGAAAGCTCGTTGCCGTCGAGCAGGCATAGAATCCGCAACCGATTGTCGTTGGCCATCGCCTTGAGCAGGGCGCTGGCCTCGTCGATGACCGCTGAGCCGCCTTCTAGGAGACGTGCTGCAGCACCGTTGGTATTACCCATGATCTGTCCCCTTTCGGGCAGGTCCGGCATCCCGATGGCCGATTACCTGCACTGATGATTGCCTTCCGATCCCGCTGTTTGCGGCTGGCGTCTCTTGATCATCCACATCCTGATTCAGCTTATCCTCAATAATAGTTCAGCTTGGCGCCTGTCGCCGAGTCAACGCCGGATCAATGCCGAATCCGGGGCATTGCGCGGCTTGTTGTCGACAATAGGAACCGAGTTGTCTTGCACTTTTGTCGAAGGTTAGCCGATGGTATGAGGTTATGGGCGTGAAGTTGCTCTAGAGTGTCAACAATCAACGCCCCTTCGATTGCTGACAGGATGCAGATGAGCATGTACCAAGACGAGTTCCGCCGTTCGATTGATCACCCGGAGGCCTTCTGGGCCGAGCAGGCCAGACGCATTCCCTGGTTCACGCCGCCCACGACCATTCTCGAGTATGACGAGGCGGGCCATGCGCGCTGGTTCGTGGATGGCGAGCTCAACATCTGCCATGCCGCTCTCGACCATCACGTCGAGCAGGGGCGTGGCGATCAGCCGGCCATCTTCTGGGACTCCCCGGTCACCGACAGCAAGCGGACCCTTACCTTCAACGAGATGCGCGACCAGGTGGCCCGTTTCGCCGGGGCCCTGAAGTCGCTGGGGGTCGAGAAGGGCGACCGGGTCGTGATCTACATGCCCATGGTGCCCGAGGCGCTGATGGCGATGTATGCCTGCGCGCGCCTGGGCGCCGTGCACTCGGTGGTGTTCGGCGGCTTTGCCCCCCACGAGCTTGCCGTGCGCATCGAGGATGCTGCGCCGAAGGTCGTCATCGCCGCCTCCTGCGGGATCGAGGGCAGCAAGGTATTGCCCTACAAGCCGATCATCGACGAGGCCATCCAGCAGAGCACCCACAAGCCCGACGCCTGCGTGCTGTTCCAGCGCGACCAGCATCACGCGGAATTGGGCCCGCGGGACCACGATTGGGCGACTCTGGTCGATAAGGCCGAGCCGGCCGACTGCGTTGCGGTCAAGGGTAGCGACCCGCTCTATGTCCTCTACACCTCCGGGACCACCGGCAAGCCCAAGGGGGTCGTGCGGGATACTGGTGGCTACGCCGTGGCGCTGGCCTATTCCATGGACACCATCTACGACGTGGATCCCGGCGATGTCTTCTTCTCGGCATCCGACGTGGGCTGGGTGGTCGGCCACTCCTACATCGTCTATGCCCCCTTGCTACGCGGCTGCACCACTGTGGTCTATGAGGGCAAGCCGGTGAAGACGCCGGATGCCGGCGCCTTCTGGCGACTGATCAGCGAGTACCGGGTCAAGAGCTTCTTCACTGCTCCCACGGCCTTCCGCGCCATGAAGAAGGAAGACCCCGACGCCAAGCTTATGGCCCAGTACGACATTTCCTGTCTCAAGGCGTTGTTCCTGGCCGGTGAACGCCTGGATCCCCCGACCTTCCATTGGCTGGATGATCTGATGGACGTGCCGGTAATCGACCATTGGTGGCAGACCGAGACCGGCTGGCCGATTGCCGCCAATCTTCAAGGCCTGGAGCCGCTGCCCACCAAGGCGGGCAGCGCGACGGTGCCGGTGCCCGGTTTCAACGTCCAGATCCTGGATCGAGAGGGTGAGCAGGTCGGCCCTATGGAGCAGGGCAGCGTGGTGATCAAGCAGCCGATGCCGCCTGGGTGCCTGACCGGCATATGGGGAGATCCGAAGCGTTTTCACAGTGCCTACATGGCGGCCTTCCCTGGCTACTATCTGACCGGTGATGGCGGCTACTTCGACGATGATGGCTACCTGTTCATCATGGGGCGCACGGACGATGTCATCAATATCGCCGGCCATCGCCTATCCACCGGCGAGATGGAGGAGGTCGTCGGCGCCCACCCCGCCGTGGCCGAATGTGCAGTCATCGGCATTCACGACGCCATGAAGGGACAACTGCCGGTGGGTCTGGTGATCCCCAAGGACGGCTTCGAGGGCCGCGAGGCAGACCTCGAGCAGGAACTGATCGCCCTGGTGCGCGACAAGATCGGGCCCATAGCCTGCTTCAAGCAGGTTCTGGTGGTTGACCGTCTGCCCAAGACTCGTTCCGGCAAGATCCTGCGCAAGCTGCTGCGCAACATCGCCGACGGCAAGGAGTTCGGCGTTCCCTCGACCATCGACGATCCGGCGAGCCTGCAGGACGTGCACGAGGCCATGAAGGATCGCTCGGTGGGTACTGCCCACGATGCCCGCCAGGTCTGACCTCGACGGAATTCGAGCCTGACCACGACACCGCCGCCCCGCGAGGGCGGCGGTGTCGTTTGTGGGGCAGGTCGGGCCATGGCCAGGCGCCGGGTCAGGCCGTATAATGCGCGCCTCGTCCGCCCCGGGCGGTTCCCGTGTCACGAGGGTTCCCTCACCCCTCCCCAAAAAAGGATGCCATGATGTTCGTGCTTTCCGATGCCCAGTACCGACGCTGCCTGACGCTGCTGGTCGCCTTCCATATCCTGGTCATCGCCGCCAGTAACTACCTGGTCCAGCTGCCTTTCACCCTGTTCGGGTTTCATACCACCTGGGGCGCCTTCAGTTTCCCCTTCATTTTCCTTGCCACCGACCTCACCGTGCGTCTGTTCGGCAAGGAGCCGGCGCGGGCCATCGTGCTCAGGGTCATGTTGCCGGCGCTGGTGATCTCCTATGTCGTCTCGGTCGTCTTCCCGCGGGGTGGCTTTGCCGGTCTCGAAGGTCTGGGCGAGTGGAATCTCTTCGTTGCGCGGATCGCGCTGGCCAGCTTCATGGCCTACGTGCTGGGCCAGTTACTGGACGTGCAGGTCTTTGACCGACTGCGTACCCTGAAGGCTTGGTGGGTGGCGCCGGCGGTTTCCACGGTGCTCGGCAACCTGGCCGATACATTTGCCTTTTTCTCCATCGCCTTCCACGAGAGCCCCGACCCCTTCATGGCCGCCAACTGGCCGGAGATTGCCTGGGTCGACTATGTGATCAAGCTTGGCATTAGCCTGGCGTTCTTCCTGCCCCTCTATGGCGTGTTGCTGGCCTGGCTCAGCCGCCACCTGGTGGCCGTGACGGGTAGCACGGACCTGACGCCCGGCGAGGCACAGGCCCGAACCTGATGTTATTTCAGCCGAATTCCAGCCGAGGAGAATGACATGCCCATCGAACTCCACCATATCGACACCGGAGGCGACGAGACGCCGCTGGTGGTCGTGCATGGCCTGCTCGGCAGTGCCGACAACTGGCGCTCCCATCTCAAGCAGTGGCAGCGCCGGCATCGGGTGATTGCCGTTGATTTGCGCAACCATGGTCGTTCACCGCATGTTGCGGGGATGGGCTACGAGGCCATGGCCGAGGACCTTCTCGCCTTGATGGATCGGCTCGGGGTAGAGAGGGCTCACCTGCTGGGGCACTCCATGGGCGGCAAGGTAGCGATGAGTCTGGCCCGGCTGGCCCCGTCCCGCGTGGCTTCGTTGATCGTCGCCGATATCGCACCGATCGCCTATGGTCATGATCACGATAGTGTCTTCGCCGCGTTGCGCCGCGTAGAGGCCGGAGAACCCACCAATCGTCGCGAGGCCGACGCGCTGCTCGCCGAACATGTCGATGAGTCTGCCGTGCGCCTTTTCCTGGCGACCAACCTCGAGCGTGACGACCAAGGCATCCTGCGGCTGCGTATCGGCCTCGATGCGATCCAGGATGATTACGAGACGCTCATGAGGGAGCCGGCGGGAACGGGAGTCTTTGACGGACCGACGCTGGTGTTGCGCGGTGCGCATTCTCACTATGTGACCGACGACATGTTGCCGGCGCTGCGCGACGTACTGCCACAAGCCGAGATCGAGACGCTGCAGGCAGGGCACTGGCTCCACGCCGAACAGCCCAAGGCCTTCCAGGAGTCGGTCAACGCCTTCCTCGAGCGCGTAGCGGGCTAGCGGGATAGCGCTCCGGGGTCGATGGCCAGGCGTGATACCGGATGGCGTTCCTGACTCAGGCCGGCCTCGAACATGTAGTCCTCGAAGCGACGGTAGCGGCCCTGATCCAAGGCCGCCGGGCTGAGGTTCAGGCGCATGCGGACCATTTCCCAGGCCTCGCGGTTGACCGGGGTATCCAGGGCCGGCTCTGCATTCGCTAGCAGGCGCCAGGCATCCTCCGGGTGGTTGGCGATCCAGGCCGTGGCCTCCTCGATGGCGGTCACCAGGCGGCGGATGGCATCACGCTTCGCTCCCAGGTGATCGCGATTGGCGAGCAGTATCAGACCATCATGGAGCGGGATGCCCAGCTCCTCTATATGCAGTACCCGGGTGGCTAGCCCCTCGTCGGCGAGCTGTCGGGGCAGCAGGTGGCGCATGGCGCCAATCACGCCATCCACGCGTCCCTCAAGCATTGCATCGTCGAGCCGGAAATGGAGCGCCTCCGTCTCGATCTCATCGTCGCGGATCGATGCGCCGCGTAGCAAGGCGGCCAGCAGCACGTCACGGCTGTCGATGTCGGCATGGCCGATGCGCGAGCCGGCCAGTCGGGCGGGTGTCTCGATCGCGCCGTCCTTTCGCACCACCAGGGCGCTCAAGGGCGTGGCGATCAGGCTGGCGACGCGGACCAGCGGCAGGCCGTGATCGACCTGGAGATGCAGCAGTGGCTGGCGGGAGACCGCCAGGTCGACCCGTGACGCCGCCAGCAGCTTGCTGGGCACATCCGGGTCGGCCGGTGTCGCGAGGATCACCTCCATGCCGCGGCTGGCGAACAGTCCTCTCTCCCTGGCGACGAAAAGAGCAGCGTGGCGAGGGCTGGGATAGCCGTCCAGCATGATCCGCAGCGAAATGACTGGCGGTGGCTCGATCGGTTCCGCCGGGCGCAGGGCGATGGCCGGAATGCTGGGTCGCGAGGGCGTATCGACGCTGGGGCCGCTCGCTGCCTGTCGGTAGCGTCGACGGCTCTGTGCCCTTGCCGCCTCCTCGGCAAGGCCCTCGATGTCCGGCACCATGACTTCGGTGCCCAGCGGCGGGTAGTCCTCCTGAGATGGCGCGGTGGCGTCCGTCGAGTCTTGTGCGGCGAGATTCGTCGACAGCACGACGGTGGCCGGCAGTAGCAGGCTATAGCGGAGAAGCCGCCGAAAAACGGATGAGATCATCGAATCCAGGCTCCTGCCATGCGTGCTGTACGGGCTTTGGTTGGCGTCGAGCAAGCTTAACCGCTGCCCATGGGCAGCGGCCAGCCGTGACGACAAACGAAAATCGCCGCGCCTGGCCCGGCATGCGATAATTCATCCTCTCGCAGACGGGACAGGACGTTCATGGATTCGATCAACACCCTCTTTCTGCTCAGTGGTTTCCTGCTGGCCTTGAGCATTCTCGCCAGCCGTCTCTCCTCGATGGCCGGGGTGCCCCTGCTGCTGATCTTCCTGGGACTGGGCATGCTGGCCGGCGAGGAGGGGCTGCTCGGTATTCAGTTCGACGACTATTCACTGGCGTTTTTGATCGGCCACCTGGCGCTCGCCATGATTCTGCTCGACGGCGGCCTGAGAACCCGCCTCAAGACCTTTCGTGTCGGCTTCCGTCCGGCACTTTCCCTGGCCACCCTTGGGGTTTTCATCACCAGCTCGCTGGTGGGCGTGTTTGCCATGTGGCTGTTCGACCTGAGCCTGGTGCAAGGGCTGCTGGTCGGCGCGATCGTGGGCTCCACGGATGCCGCGGCGGTGTTCTCCATGCTCAGTGGCCGAGGGGTCAACCTCAACGAGCGGGTCGGGGCGACGCTGGAGATCGAGTCAGGGACCAACGATCCCATGGCGATCTTCCTTACGCTGATGCTGGTAGAGGTGCTGGTCGGCGAGATCGGTGGCGTGGGGGAGACCCTGTTTTTCCTGGTTCAGCAGTTCGGCCTGGGCATCGTCATCGGCGTGGGCATCGGCTGGCTGAGCGCGCGCTTGCTGAGCTGGCTGGATCTGGCACCGGGGCTCTATTCGCTGCTGGCCCTCGGCCTGGGCTTCCTGATTTTCGGCCTGACCAGCGCCCTGGGCGGAAGCGGCTTCCTGGCCATCTATCTGGCCGGCCTTATGATCGGCAACCAGCCGGGGCGGCACCTCAACTTCATCCTGCCGGTACATGACGGGCTGGCCTGGCTCTCCCAGATCGGCCTCTTCCTGGTGCTGGGCCTGCTGGTCACTCCCAGCGAGATGCTGGATTACGCGCTGCCGGCGCTGCTGGTGGCCCTGGCGCTGATCTTCATCGCCAGGCCGCTGGCGGTGCTGGTCGCCGTCAAGCCTTTCTTCAAGTTCCGCTGGCGGGAGATCGGCTTCATCGCCTGGGTGGGGCTGCGCGGGGCGGTGCCCATCGTGCTGGCGATCTTCCCGGTCATCGGTGGGGTGGAGAATGCCTCGCTCTACTTCAACGTCGCCTTCGCGGTGGTGCTGCTGTCGCTGCTGATCCAGGGTGGCAGCCTGCCGTGGGTGGCGCGTCGCATGAAGGTCGAGCTGCCCCCCACCGTCACCCCGAACCGGCGTGGGCCACTGGGCATCCTGCCCGAGAACGACTACGAGATGTTCGTCTACGAGGTCGAGAATACCGATCTCGAGGACGTGCCGATCCGACTGCTGCGCTTTCCCTCCGGGGCCCTGATCTCGGCGCTGTTTCGCGAGCATGCCATGCTGCACCCCAAGGGCAGCACCCGGCTGCTACTGGGCGATGTGATCTGCGTTATCGGTCGTACGGAAGATCTGCCGGCGCTCAACCGTCTCTTCAACGGGGATGCCAAGCTCAAGCGCGAACGTGCCTTCTTCGGAACCTTCACCTTCGACGGGGAGGCGCGCATGGGTGACATCGCCGATGCCTATGGTCTGACCTTGAGCGCGGGCGAGAAGGACATGACGCTCGCCGAATTCATCTCGTTGCGGGTCGGTGGGCATCCGGTGGTGGGCGACGATGTCGACTGGCACGGCATCCACTGGGTGGTCAGCGAGATGGACGGCAACAAGGTCACCCGAGTGGGGCTCAGGCTTTATTGAGACTTCGTAACAGTGGCACATCGCCGGGGGTCAACCGGCGGCACGCGTATCCTTCAGTACCTTGGTTTCCACCTCGACAGCTCCCCGGTCTGGATCGGTCACCCAGACCCCGCCATCCTCGATCATGCAGTTCAGCGTCATGCTCTTGGCCACCAGGTCGCCCAGCGCCGCGACCGATGCCGGAGAGATGTCGACCACCCGGAGATTGTCGAGGGTGGCGAGCTTGCCGGCGATCTGCTCCCACCAGATCGCGGCGCCCTGGCCGCTGTAGGTGTAGAGGACTACATAGTCGGCTCGAGCACAGGCACGGCGAATGGTCTTCTCATCGGGTTGGCCCAGTTGGATCCATACCTCGATGTCGCCGGTCAGGTTCTTGTGCCAAAGGTCGGGTTCGTTCTCGGTGCTCACGCCACGCCCGAAAGCGAGCGATTCATCGGCGTTCAGGGCGAAGGCCAGCAACCTGACCATCATGCGAGCATCGGTTTCTGACGGATGACGTGCCACGGTCAGCGAGTGCTCTGCATAATAATGCCGGTCCATGTCGGCGATCTGGAACTGGACCTTGTGGATCATCGACTTTAGTGCCATCTGGATAGGTCACTCGCCCATCTTGGAAAAAGTGTCTGCCATCATGACATAGTCGACGGGGCAGGGAGTGTATATGAGGAGATCGCATCATGCTGACTCAGCACCAAGCAAATACCAGGGGCCGCGATTTCTTCGTGGGTGACATTCACGGCCAGTACCGCTTGTTGCAGGAAGCCTTGAAGGGTGTCGCCTTCAGCACGTCGGAGGATCGCCTGTTCTGCGTCGGCGATCTCATCGATCGAGGTGCCGATTCACTCGACTGTCTCAGGCTTGCCGTCATGCCTTGGTTTCACGCCGTGTGTGGCAATCACGAGGATCTGGCCTGGAACGCGTTGCGCGACGGAGAGGACAGCCACGCCTGGGAGCTGTGGATGATCAATGGGGGGGGTTGGATCATCGAGACCGGCGTGAGCGAGACGCGCAGGGTGCTGCAAGCGGCGCTTCGAGACCTGCCCCTGGCGCGCGAGGTGGCGATAGATGGCAAGCGTGTCGGCATGGTGCATGCCGACCCGCCGGCTGACTGGTCAAGTATCGAGAAGGCCGACCGAGATGCCCTGATCTGGGGGCGCTCCCGTATCCAGCAGGGCGACGAGACGCCGGTGGTCGGGATCGACGCCGTCGTCGTTGGCCACACCATCGTGGAACGGCCGCTGAGCCTGGGTAACGTTCACTATATCGATACCGGTGCCTTCAGCACCGGACGGCTGACGTTGTTTGATGCACGTGAATTGCTGACGTGAGGCGGACGTCGATATTGGCACGTGTTGCCCGGAAAAGGCGGTAGTATGTCGAGCTCATGAAAAAAGCGCCCGTAGGCGCTTGATTCTAAATAAGAAGTGGCGGAGGGACAGACCGCCTCAGTCGTGTCGCATCCAGACGCAATCCGCATAACATAGCCTTTCAATATCAGCACCTTACCTCGATGCTGGCTTTTCTCATGTCCTAACTTGTCGCAATCCATGGCAATCAATGGTATTCTTTTGGTTGGGATAGTTGTTGGGAGTACAGAGCCATGCCAAAGAGAGCAAAAGAGCTTACCGCCATCGAGGTCAAGCGCCTGACCGAACCGGGTTTCCACGCCGTTGGTGGTGTCGCTGGTCTTCACCTCACGGTCAAGACGCCCGAGGCGAGGTCGTGGATTTTACGCGCCCGCGTCGGGTCGCTGCGCCGTGACATTGGTCTCGGAGGCTATCCCGATGTCTCCCTGGCGATGGCCCGCGAATATGCCAGAGAGGCGAAGGCTAGGATCAAGGCCGGCGTCGATCCAGTAGCCGAGCGCAAGGCCATGAGATCCGAGCTACTGGCGCAACAGGTGAAAGAGATCACCTTCGAGCAGGCCGCCGCCAAGGTCATCGCCAAAAAACAGGCAGAGGCGAGCAACCCGAAACACGCTGCCCAGTGGGCAAGCACCTTGAAGACGTATGCCTATCCGGTGCTCGGGAAGATGGCCGTCAAGGATATTGAGATCAGCCACGTTATCAAAATGCTCGAGCCGGAATGGGAGAAGAAGACCGAAACGATGACGCGCGTTCGCCAGCGTGTGGAGGCGGTACTGGCATGGGCCACCGTGAACGGTCATCGCTCCGGCGACAATCCGGCAAGGTGGAAGGGCAACCTCGATGCGGTGCTACCCGCTCCGGCCAAGGTCGGCAAAAAACAAAATCACGCGGCATTGCCCTATACCCGCGTCGGGGAGTTCATGTCCGATCTGCGCACACGCGATGGCATGGCCGCCAAGGCGCTCGAGTTCGCTGTCCTGACCGCCGCGCGTTCGGGGGAAATCAGGGGCGCTCGCTGGGACGAGATAGACCTGGCGGAGAAGGTGTGGATTGTCCCGGCTGGTCGGATGAAGGCCAAGCGCGAGCACCGCGTCCCGCTGTCCGACGCCGCCGTCGATCTGCTGCAATCGCTGCCGCGCATCGACGACAGCGAATTGATCTTCCCGGCGCCGCGTGGTGGTCAAATGTCAGATGCCACCCTGGCCGCCGTCATCAAGCGCATCAACTCCGGCAAACCGGAAGGCGAGGCATACGTCGATCCGAAACAAGATCACCGCGCTATCACGCAGCATGGCTTCCGCTCGACGTTCCGCGATTGGGCTGCCGAGCATACCGGATACGCAAACGAAGTGGTGGAGATGGCCCTGGCGCATACGATCAAGAATCAAGCCGAGGCCGCCTATCGTCGCGGCGATATGCTCGACAAGCGCCACCGGCTGATGAGCGATTGGGCAGACTTCCTGAATGATGCAGAGCCCCAGGCCGGCGCTGTGACTCCGATTCGCAAGGAGGCGAAGTAATGGATCTAAGCAACCTATCAAACCAATGGTATAGCCTCATTCAGCGCCACCGGAGAGGGCTTGTCCGCAAGCAAGAGATCATCGACTTGCTAAGGGCTGGCGAACCAGTCCCGCCGGAGTGCAATAGTGTTATTGCCGACATCATCGAAGGGAACACTAAGTTCAAGACAGGCCCTGGTCGTCAGGGAATGGAAAAGCATTTGAGCGAATCACCCGTTGCCCGCGAGTTACTCAGGCAGATGGTCGATAACTATCAAGCAATCTTCGAAGACCCTGATTATGATTTACATGACCACGGCTGGGATGCCGAGATTATTGAAGAGATAGAAACAGAGGTTCACTCCATACGGTCTGATAAACGTTCGGGCAGAGACTACGCCAAAGATTTAGCGGCAGTCTACTACGGTATAAGCCATCGCAGAGTAGAGGAGTATATCAGTAAGAAGTGACGCCGCAGGGTTTCCGAAAAACCGCTCGGTGCCACCCTTTCGCTAGTCCGTCAATCTGCACTTGTCGCAATCAATTAAGCGCAGGTGCACAGAATGACGAACGAACTCTATCTATCAGACAAGCGTATAGCTGACCGCTATGGCGTATCCCGCGCCACCATTTTGGCGTTGGGTACAGGCCGGCCGACTCCCCAAACCCGTTAAACTGTCACCCGGCTGCACTCGCTGGAAGTCATCCGATGTTGAACAGTGGGAAGCCACCGCTGGTCAGGAGGTGACTCATGGGACGCGGTAAAGCGAAGGCAACGATGGAGCTTGTCGAGGCAGCACGCGACTTCCTTGAGATTAACGCTCCGGCAACGGTGCGGTCCTGCTGCTACCAGCTTTTCATCAACGGCTATATCAAGAACATGGGCCGCAATGAAACCAACAAGGTGTCGCGTCACCTAGTCTGGGCTCGAGAGGAAGGCATCATTCCCTGGAGCTGGATTGTAGACGAGTCCCGCGAAGGAGAGCGGCAAG
This sequence comes from Halomonas sp., assembly GCF_034520545.1. GTDB lineage: Bacteria > Pseudomonadota > Gammaproteobacteria > Pseudomonadales > Halomonadaceae > Halomonas. The sequence goes on along the minus strand of NZ_JAXHNN010000010.1, from coordinate 295,885 downwards.
CAAGCTGGAACAATCCACAAGAGCTTATCGAGGCCGCTGTCTCTCAGTACCGCCGAGACTATTGGCAGGATCAGGCAGTCGAGTTAGAAGTCTGGAGCGAAAAGGGAACCGTTCGAGGCACATTGTGGCCAGTGCTTCGAAAGTATGGCGTGACCTTCCGCGTCATGCACGGCTACACAAGCGCTACGACCATCCAGAGCTTTGCCTCGAGTTCGGCGAACAGCGAGAAGCCCATTCACATCTGCTATGTGGGTGACTGGGATCCGAGTGGCATGGCCATGTCAGAGATCGACATCCCGACGCGGCTGGAACGTTATGGCGGCAGAGCACATTTCGAGCGCATCGCTATTGTTGAGAGCGACACCCGAACCGGCTTGCCCTACTTCGATGCCAACACTAAAAAGGGCGACAGTCGGCATAAGTGGTTTGTCGAGAAATACGGCTCGAAGTGCTGGGAGTTGGATGCCATGTCCCCTAACATTCTCCGGCAGCGAGTCGAGGAGTTCATCGTCGGACACCTGGATCTTGATCTATGGAACCGAGCCGTTAAAGTCGAAGCGGCTGAAGTCGAGTCGATGCAGGCCATCACCTCGAGGATTCAGGAGATTATTTCAGGGCAAGCCTCAAAATACGGAGATGGCGCATGAGCGAGCACAAGAAAACCCTCGCTCCGGTGGGCGCCGGCGTCGAGGGTCAAGATAATCAATTTAGCGAATATCAGCATAGCACAGCCGCCCAGAGCCACACTATCGCCTTGACCGTTTGGCGCAACAAGTCAGGCACGCAGCGCAGCGAGCTTAACAAGACCTGGCCTGAGATCTGCAACTGGCTATCCGACTTGCCGCCGGTAGCCGTCAAAGATGACTGCCAACTTATCAAGTTCGCGCGTTTCGGAGACGAGCGAACAGAGAATGGCGCTCTCCGGCATGACGCCAACGTCATCGAGATCACCGGCATCGAAGGCGATTACGATGACGAGGAGATGGCGCCAGAGCAGGCCATTGCGCTGATGGAGAAGGCCGGACTACGCGCCGCCGTTGCGCCTACCTTCACTAGCACGCCCGAGAAGCCACGCTGGCGCGTGCTGACGCCGTTGGTTGGCGCAGTGTCACCTAGTGAGCGTCTCAAGTACCTGGAGGCGCTGAACGGGATTCTCGGCGGTGTCCTGGCGAAAGAGAGCGCCACGCTATCCCAGAGCTATTACATCGGCGTTCCGGCCGGCGCCGTGTATACCGTCATAAACACGTTCGGAGATCCTGAGCAGGGCGCCACCCTGGACGGACTCGAGATGATGGACGGCATCGACCATTTGCGGATGCCAGTGAAGGGCAAGGGCGCGAAGGCGAAGGACTCAACAGGCCCAGGGCGCGACAACCTGTTCGATGAATCCGAGTTCGAGGATTGGGTGGAGGACGTTGTAAGTTGCGAGGCGATTCACCCGGCGCTGGTTCGCATCGTCGCGCATTGCGTTGCCAAGGACTTCGATGACAAGCATATCAGGATGCTGTTCTTGGGCCTGGCGGATCGTGTGAGCGCCAAGCGAGGCCCGGAGAGGGCAGACCTGATGCTGGGCAAAGAGCTGGACGAGGCTATTAAGAGCGCCCGCCAAAAGGGATTCGCTCCGGCATCCTATGCTGACGTCATGGCCGAAGCCCAGGCGCTAACCCGAGACTCAGACCCGGCAATCATCGAGGCGCTTGTCGAGAAAGTCGTCGAGTTGAAGCCGATCCAGAAGCGCCGCGTCCATGAAGTCATCAAGAAGCAGACCGGACTTCCATTCAGCGCGATGGAAGCGGCAGAGAGATCGAAAGTTGACGAAGATGACGACGATGACCTGGCGCTTGCTCAGGGACTGGCCAATGAGATAGGCCGAGACAACGTGATAGCCGCCCAAGCGTTCGTCTGGCGCTGGATTGATACCGGCGTCTGGCAGAAGCAGGAAGATCGGAGTGTCAAGCAATGGGCGCAGCGGTATATGAGCGCAAAAGTCGAGAGCGTCAAGAAAAGCAATGTCGAGAGCGTGACGGACTTGTTCAAGACGGAAGTCTTCAAACCGGATCAACAATTCGACATTGGCCCTCCGGAATGCGTCAACACACTAAACGGCGAGCTGGCGCTAGTCGAGGGTAACTGGCAGCTTCACCCGCATGACCGAGAGCATTACCGGACAACTCAGGTTCCCGTCGAGTATGACCCAGATGCTACCGCGCCAAAGTTCGAGAAGTTCCTGGCTGATGTCTTTAATGGCGATGCAGATACCAAAGAGAAGAAACAGGCGCTTCTCGAGATGATCGGCTATTCGCTAATGGCGCATTGCCGGCATGAGAAGTTCATCATTCTGGTGGGCAGTGGTGCCAACGGGAAAAGCGTTCTGCTGTCAGTTCTGGAAGGACTGCTAGGCTCGGGTAACGTGGCCGGCGTTCAACCGTCACAGTTCGACCGTTCGTTTCAGCGAGCGCATCTACACGGCAAGTTGGCCAATATCGTGACGGAGATCAAACAAGGCGAGATGATCGACGATGCGAGTCTAAAGGGCATTGTCTCAGGCGAGCCAACAACGGTAGAACACAAGTTCAAAAATCCGTTCGATATGCGCCCGTTCTCGACTTGCTGGTTCGGTACGAATCACATGCCACACACGCGGGACTTCTCCGATGCCTTGTTTCGACGCGCCCTGGTGGTGGAGTTCAACAACAAGTTCAAGCCGGAGATGGGCAACTGTGACCCGCAGTTGAAGGACAAGTTGCTCGACGAGCTGCCCGGCATCTTGAACCTGGCGTTGAAGACCTACGCTGAAGCACTACTGTCTGGCTTTACCATGCCGGCAAGCTGCCAAGAGGCCCGCGAGCGTTGGCGTCTGGAGGCGGATCAAGTGGCGCAGTTCGTTGAAGCCGAGTGCGAGGCAACCCAGGGCGAACGGATACCGCCGCTTCGCCTGTTCAACGCCTACCGTGATTGGGCAGACGAGAACGGCATCCAAAAGAAACTGACGCAGCGTTCGTTTCTCGACCGTCTGGTGGCGCTGGGATACGAACGTCAACGGACAGGCGCATCACGCTATATCTGTGGGCTCAAGTGCGAGCGTATCTACAGCGCGTTCGAGAGGGTATGACCTACGGATCTTCCACCAACCCGAAGCCCCGTCATCGAGCGGGGTTTTTTTCAGATGAGGCCGTCAAGGACGGTAAGGGCTAGACTGTCTCCAACGGACACAGGAGGCAGACATGAAGGGGTTTCTTTGGCTGATGGGCGGGATTGCAGCGGTAGCAGTGGTTGCGCAGGGAATGGAGAGCCCACAGGAAAGGGCTTGCCGCAGCGAGGCTCAGGCGTATGAGCATGCAACCGAATACGTCGAATTACACCTCAAGTCACCCGCTACTGCCGAGTGGCAGGATCGCAAGGACGCCCTTATCTTCTCCGAAGATGACTGCACCTACACGATTACAGCCCATGTTGATTCTGAAAATGGCTTTGGCGCGATGATCCGCAGCACTTACCGCGTTGATGTGCAGTATATTATGGATGATTCCGAGTGGGTAACGCTGGACTCATCCCTCTGACCGCCTGAAACAAACCGATCACCGAGCCCCGTCATCGAGCGGGGCTTCTCGTTTCTGGCCCTGGAGAGTGACGGACAGTGACGCAAGTGACGGACGTTTCGACATTCCACAATGCAAAAAAAGGGATAAGTGACACAGAATAACCGTCACAGAGAAGTGAATATTGTTTTTGTGGAGTAGAGGTAATGTCGGATCAAGCGTCACTACCGTCACATGCGTCAGCGACGGCTGCTGATATCCCGTACCCAACGGCTTAAAAGGCTGGCCCGATAAAATAGTGGAAATGCTTTCCATAAACGGCATCAAATAGCGCCCTAACGAATACCAGTACCCTGCAAACCGATGATGGCGGATGTATATTCCGCCTAACCCGCATGGCGCATGGGCTACACGTGGCACTGATGCTTGCATACCAACCAAAATACCAACATAATGGAAAGTATATACACACCCAATAGGGCGCCTTCATGGCCGGACATACTGAATTGCCACCGCAGTATTCACACGATTGGCTCGAGAAGCTGGACGGCCGTACTACGCTTGCCCGTGCCGTTCGTTCACGGTATGACGCCTTAACGGCCGACCTAGGTGGCGACCTCAGTTACCAGCGCAAAAGTCTGTGCAAGCGAGCTGTCTGGCTCGAGGCGCAAATCGAGATGCAGGAGGCGGCACTGGCTCGAGGCGAGGAGGTGGATGCCGGCGGCATGGTTCAAAAGATCAATACCATGATCGGCCTGTTCAAGACCTTGGGGCTGGATAGGAAAGCCCGCGATGTCTGGCTAGAGCTTTGGAAAGCGGGATTCGATGCACCATATCCCGTTTCACCCGATCAATCGGCCGGCGAATGGCTCAACAGCCTGAACCTGACCGACAAGCAACTTCGAAAAATCACCCGACTCGCCCTGGAGGGCACTACGCAATGACTAACCAACGTCAAATCACCACGGCCGTGAAAGGTGCGCTTAACACTCGCCTCACCGGCAATCAGCTCGACACGACGCCCGAGGAGCTTGCCGAGGCGCTGCTCGAAGTAATTTTACCGGCCGTTTCCGAGCTGGTTAAGGAAGAGCTGGCCAAGGCCCAACCGGCGACCAACGGCTCGAATGGCAGGAAGATGCCCGTCAAGGACGTGTGGGAAGGTTACGACCTTAATGCCGCCGGCGAGCCCGCTGGTGGTGGCTCTGAGCTGCCGACTGGTGACGATTATGCGTGACGGATTCCCTGGCGTCCTACCCGCTGACGAGCGCCTTCCTGCACCTTGGGAAGATCCAGACGCAACGCCACCGGAACCGCCCAAGGTGAAGTCGTGCGGCTGTGCGACTGACACGGAAATCATGGCGCTGCTGGATACGCATCACAAACAGCTTCAAGCGGTATTCGATGCCCAGCTTGCCGAGGCAACGGAGCAGTTCCGCGCCCAGGTAGCCCAGCTACTCGCCAGCAACACCACTCGCCAGCAACACCAACGCCTGCATTGAGGTTCTACCCATGACTACTCGCCAAGACACAGCCGCTATCGAACGCGCCAATGAATTATTGGCCGATCCTGGTGCAAGTTCCGCCGACTTGATCGAGGTGAAGCAGGCTGTCTCCGATGCAATGCGCCAACTGCAACATCCGGTCGGCATCCGCGCTGCTAAATCCTTCGCTGAACGTGAGCAACTGGAGCAGCAAGAACGGGACAGAGCCGCCGCCTTCGATATCCACGAATCGCTTTTCAGGGCGCTGATTCCGGCGATTGAGCAGGCCGAGGCACGAGAGGCTGTCACCAATAGCCCGGCTGCCGTTTCTGCGCTCGACAAGGCGCTAGATACCCTGGAGGAAGCCCAGCGACGCGAACGGGAGGCCATGGCTCAGGTTCACGCCCGCACGTCTGAAATTAAAGCGATGAAGAAGGCCGCTGGGCATCACAGCAAGGTCGGCGCACCCAAGCCCCTGGTGGATCGAATCGTGGCGCTTGGTGCAATCGACGGTGGTGGTATGCCGACAGGCCATGCTGCCGAGGCGGGCCTTCGCAGGACTGCGCAACTCGACGAGGAGTGAACCATGGGCGCTGTGGAGGTGCTCGAGGTTCCAGACGGTAGAGCAGAGATCCACGAGGTAGCCCGCGCCTGTAGCGATTTATGGGCATCTGCCCTAGGGCTTTACTTGAATGATGCCGATGCCGTCCTGCGCGGTATCAAAGGCGCCGATTCCGAGAGCCTGGAAGATCTGACTTCGCCCGGTGCACCGCTACTCCGCCATTTGTGCGCACAGTGTGACGCTGATTTTGAGCGTGTCCGCAGCGCGATGATCCGCGCCTTGAATACCGGGCTGAAGTTTCGGCAATCCGGCATGAATAGGCCCGTCGAGGAGATCCGCGAGTCTTTTACCGGATGCAAACCGCCCGCCAAGCGTCGAGGGAAGCCGGAGGCGTGGTCTATACGGGGCTGAACCGGCGTCGCCATGGCAAACACGCTTCCGCGCCGGCGTAACGTATCGTTACGTAATACGTAATTACACCTAGTCGTTATGATTTCCGCCCCGCGCTGGAGCGTATTTTGCTGCCTGGTCGCCTGGAAGCCGCGTCGCTGCTGGCGATGAGTGCCGAGAGGGTAGGCCAATCAAGGAGGAGGGCGCCGCCGTGGGGCTCGCCATCACCTAGCCTTGTCACTTGGCCGCCTCGTCATGGCTGGGATTGAGTGGCGAAGGGCTGGGCAATGCACAGAGCAGGAGAGAGGCCGGCGGTATCATTTTTCTGTAGTTGGTATTTTGGTTGGTTCCGCTACCCTGGCAATAAAAAAGCCCTGTAAAAACAGGGCTTTATAAGTAAAACTGGCGGAGGGACAGGGATTCGAACCCTGGAAGGGCTATTAACCCTTGCCGGTTTTCAAGACCGGTGCATTCAACCGCTCTGCCATCCCTCCGGCTCACGGGTTGGTATCCTACCAGTTTTCCTTGTCGGGTCAAGAGCGCCTAGGGATCAAGATGTTAGGCCTCTCGTGTCAGGTGAGGCACAATGGAGTGGTCGGTGACGCCAGGAGAGCATCATGCTTGACCCCATAGTGCGCAGCGGGGTGCTTCCGGTCCCCGCGGTGTCGGCCGCGGTGATCAGGGGAGACCGAATCCTCATGGTGCGACGACGCAATCCGCCAAATAAAGGCATGCTGGCCTTGCCTGGTGGCAAGGTGGAGGCGGGTGAGAGCCTTCAACAGGCGGCGACAAGAGAGCTGCCGGAAGAGACCGGTGTGATCGCTGCGCCCCGGCGTATCCTCACAGCCATCGACCTGTTCGACCACGATGAAGCGGGCCTGTTGAGGATGCATTTCGTCATCGTGGTGGTTCAAATGGAGTGGCAGGGTGGAGTGGAGGCGGCAGCCGATGATGCCACCGAGTTGCGCTGGATGGACCTCGAGGCTCTCGAGCAGGGTGATGGGGAGGTCTGTGACTCGGCTCTTCATGTGGCGCGCAGGGTACTGGCCGAGGCAATGACCGCAGAAAACGCGTTGAAGCCGGACTAGCCAATCTCTTGCGTCGGGAACCTTCTGGCGGCATCCTAGGTCTAGTGCCTAGATCAACCACATAGGGAGCTTCAGATCCATGGCTTACCAAGACATGCAGATGACACGGCAGCAGACCCAAGCCGTTGGTACCAGCAAGGTCCTGCGCAATACCTATGGCCTATTGGCATTGACCCTGTTGTTCTCTGCTGCGACGGCCGGTGCCGCCATGGCGATGGGCATCGAGCGGATGAACATCCTGGTGTTCTTCATCGGTGCTTATGGCCTGATGTTCCTGGTACACAAGACCGCCAATTCGGCGCTTGGCCTGCTTTCTACTTTTGCCTTCACCGGCTTCATGGGCTTTACCCTGGGGCCGATCCTCAGCGCCTACCTCACGATGCCTAATGGTGCCCAGCTGATCATGACCGCACTTGGCATGACCGGCGCGACCTTCGTCGGCCTCTCGGCCGTGGCGTTGATCACTCGCAAGGACTTCAGCTTCCTGGCGAACTTTCTGATGGCCGGTGCCATCGTGCTGATCCTTGCCATGGTGGCGGCCATCTTCCTGCAGATCCCGGCGCTGTCGCTGATGGTGTCAGCCGGCTTCGTTCTGTTTGCTTCGGCCGCCATCCTCTACCAGACCAGCGAGATTGTGCATCGGGCCGGCGAAACCAACTATATTCTCGCCACGATTACTCTCTATGTCTCGATCTACAACCTGTTCGTCAGCCTCCTCTCTATCCTGGGGATCATGAGTTCGGACTGACGGCGAGCGTCACGTCTCGCAAGCCTGGCCTCGCCTTGCGGCGGGGCCAGGCTGTTTCAGGAGGATCCCATGCGCTATGCCATTCTGTTGATGGGCGCTCCCTACAGTGACCAGGCGAGCCACTCCGCGCTGCGCTTCGCCCATGCCGTGCTGGAACGTGGTCACCGCCTGGAGGCAGTATTCTTCTACCATGATGGTGTGCACAATGCCGCACGGTTAGCCGCGCCTCCCCAGGATGAACCGCATCTCGGTGAAGCCTGGGTCTCGCTCGCCAATGAGCACTGCGTAGCGTTGCAGGTCTGCATTGCCGCTGCGCTGCGCCGTGGGCTGCTGGACGAGCGGGAAGCGGCTCGGCATGGCAAGGATGGCGTCAGCGTGCAGGCCCCCTTCGAGCTGACCGGGCTCGGCCAATTGATTGACCTGGGCACGCGCTGCGATCGACTGGTCACCTTCGGCCCCTGAATCGGTTCGACGGAGTCGCAATGCAAGAACAAAACGACGACAGCGACCTGCTGGTTATCCTGCGCCATGGTCCCCACGGCAGCAGCTGGCTGAAGGAAGGCCTGGATGCCGCTCTGGTTGCCGCGGCTTTCGGACGCCGTGTCTCCGTGCTGTTCATGGGGGAGGGTGTGACGGCACTGATCCCGAATCAGCAGGTGGGTCCCCTGGGGCAGAAGGGCACCGCCGCGACGCTGGAGATGCTGGAGATGTATGATATCGAGACCCTGCTGGTGGACGCGCAGGGGTTGTCGCGTCTTGGCCTGTCGAGTGAAGAGTTGATGCTCGAGGTGAAGTGTTTGTCGTCCGCGGCACTGGCGCGTGTCCTGTCCGGACATCGTCTGGTGTTGACCTTCTAGCCCTGTCGCAAGGAGTGCGCCAATGCTGCTGCATGTCGTGAACCGATCACCGGCGACGAGCCGAGTCTATCAGCAGGCCCTGGACGGCATGTCGCCGGAAGATCGCCTGCTGTTGATCGAAGATGGGGTTCAGGGGGCGCTCCCTCAACTGGTGCGTTATTACACTGGGCTGGAGGGGCGTCTCTTCGCCCTCAAGGAGGACTTGGCGTCCCGCGGATTGTTAGGCCACTGTGACGCCAGTGTGCAGGTGGTCGACGTGGATGGCTTTGTTGGCCTGACCGAGGAAGCCGAGCGCACGGTGAGCTGGTATTGATGGCAACTACAGAAATATACCGTTATCTTCATGTTAATCATCATTCATACGAACTAGATCCAGAAGGATACCTAGTCAACATGAAAGACTGGTCACCCGAGGTGGCTGAAGCTCTGGCTAATGAAGAAGGCATCACGCTGACATCAGAGCACTGGGAAATCCTCGAGGTGCTACGCAATTTTTATGCCCGCTACGAAATGGCACCTGCCATGCGCCCTCTGGTCAAGTCGGTGAGGCAAACCCTGGGTCCTGAGAAGGGGCGTTCCATCCATCTGATGCGCCTCTTCCCGGGCAGCCCCGCCAAGGTGGCGGCTCGCCTGGCCGGACTACCCAAACCCACCCACTGCCTGTGAGCCGCCTCTCGTGAATTTCCTTGCCCACGGCTGGCTCGCCCGGGGCGGCAGTGATGATTTCCTTTACGGCAACCTGATCGCCGACGGTGTCAAAGGCGCTGACCTGTCGGCCTGGAATGCCGAGCAAACCGCCGGCATTCGGCATCATCGGCGGGTGGACGCCTTTGTCGATAGTCATCCCGTGGTCACGGGGGTGCTCGCCCGGGCACCTCGCAGGCAGCGCCGCTATGCGGGCATCGCCCTCGATCTGGTATGGGACCATTTCACGGCTCGGACGCTGGCGAGTGACGAGCGGTGCAGATTGACCGATCGTTGTTACCGGATACTGGCGGGACGACCCGCCCCGGCTCGACTGGCAACGATGATGCCGATCCTGGTTGAGCAGGACTGGCTCAATCGCTATGCCGACTTCGGGTTCACTTGCCGGGCCATCGCGGGTATCGGGCGTCGGCTATCGGGTCCCAACCGCCTGGCCGAACTGGTGCCTTGGCTGGAGGAAGACTACGAACGACTCGCCCGTGAGTTCGAATGGCTCTGGCCGGCGGTCAATGATGCCCTGGAGGTTGCCCCGCCCAAAGGGCCAGTCACTGGACCCTGAGCCACAGACAGTCGACAGGATCGCCCGGATCGATCCGGCTCTCGGCGGGAATCACCGCCAGCGCATCGGCACTGATGCAGGAAGAGAGCACGCCGGAATTCTGGTCCCGAAAGGCCCGAGCGATGATCCCCTCCCTGCCGAACTCGAGTAACACCCGCATGTAGTGGCGGCGAGGGCCGGTATGGGTGGTGAAATCCGCCCGAGCCGGGATGCAGGGCAGGCTCGCGAGCGCGGGGCACCCCTGCAGGGCGCCGAGCAGCGGACGCAGAAACAGCCAGGCGCCGACGAAGCTGGAGACCGGATTGCCGGGCAGGCCGACAAAACGAATTTCGCGTCCCTTCCGTCCCGGCAGACGCCCCAGGGCGAGTGGCTTACCGGGGCGGATCGCGAGTCGCCAGAGGTCCAGCTGGCCCAGTGATGCCAGGGCATCCTTGACGTGGTCCTCCTCGCCGACGCTGACGCCGCCAGTGCTGATCACCAGGTCGGCCTCCAGGGCGGCGGCGCTCAATGTCTCGCGGGTTCCCGCGGGATCATCGGGAATCGAGGTTACCAGCGTCAGCTCCGCGCCGAAGCATTCGAGCAGACGCCTGAGCATGGGGCGATTGGAGTTGTAGATCTGACCCGGGGCAAGGGGCCTCCCTGGATCGATTATCTCGTCGCCGGTGGACAGGAGTGCCACCCTGGGCCGACGGCGGACCATTACCTCTGTGATGCCCTGGCCGGCCAGGTGGCCCAGCGCTGCGGCCTCCAGCCGCTCGCCGGCAGGCAACAGGGAATCGCCCGAAGCGACGTCACGACCGCGCAGGCGGACATTATCGCCGGCTGGGATTTCGGGTGGTATCGCAGCCAGGTCGGCCGCCACCTCGACGCGTTCCTGCATCACCACGCAGTCGGCACCCGGGGGAATCTCGCCCCCGGTGAAAATGCGCGCGCAGGTGCCGGGGGTCAGGGGCGTAGCCGGAGAGCCCGCGGCGATGCGCTGCGAAATGGTCAGTCGCTTGCCAGCATCCCGATGATGGAGAGCATAGCCGTCCATGGCGCTATTATCGAAGGCCGGCACGTCGAGCCGGGCCTCGATGGCCTCGGCGAGTACGCGGCCTGCAGCCTGCTCACAGGGACGGGATTCCGGAGGCGTTGGGGTCACGCCATCAAGCAGGGCCGCCAGTGCCGCCTCGACCGTTTGCAGCTCAGCCATGCTGGCCTCGCTCGGGTATCACGAGATTAGCCTGAACGTGTAGAGAGTTACATGGCTTGTGTCGACGATGGGTGCTCCTGTCAGACATGCTGGCCTCGTTCGGGGATGACAAGATTAGCGAAGTTACATGGCTTGTGCCGACTGTCGAGCTGCGCGGCCAGAATGCCGTCCCAGGCGGTGCGGCAGGCGCCAGTGGAACCGGGCAGGCAGAACACTACGGTGGCGTTGGCCAGACCACCAAGGCAGCGGCTCTGCACGGTAGAGCTGCCGATCTCCTGCCAGGAGAGGTGCCGGAAAAGCTCGCCGAATCCCTCGATCTGCTTGTCCAGTAACACCGAGACCGCCTCGGGCGTGGAATCGCGGCCGGTGAAGCCGGTGCCACCCGTGGTCAGTATTATCTGGACGTCGGGATCGGCGATCCAGCCGGCCACCACGGCCCGGATACGGTAGACGTCATCGGGCACGATACGCTTGTCATGTAGCGCATGGCCGGCCGACGTGAGGCGTTCGACCAGGGCCTGGCCGCTGCGGTCGGTCTGCTCGTCACGGGTATCGGAGATGGTCAGCACCGCGATGGAGAGGGGAATCATCGGCTCGCTCATTCTTTTTTCTGCTCCTGCTTGGCGGCCTGGCGAGCTTCGAAGGCGGCTATCTGCTGGGGAGTGGCCTCCTGCTGATACCTTGCTTTCCACTCTGAATACGGCATGCCGTAGACGTAGTCACGGGCGGCTTCGTAGTCGAGGTCCGCGCCGTGTTCGTCGGCGGCAGCCACCAGCCACTTGGAGAGGCAGTTTCGGCAGAAATCGGCAAGGATCATGAGGTCGATGTTCTGCACCTCCTTGTGCTCGTCCAGATGGCGGAGTAGGCGGCGAAAGGCGGCCGCCTCGAGCTCGGTGCGTGTGGCGTCGTCGAGATGCTGCATGAAGGGCTCCTCGGGGTGGCGTTTGCAACAAGCCACCAGCTTAACAAAAGACACCGCCCGAAGGCGGTGTCAATGCACGGCTCCCTGCCAACGTTCAGCTGGAGTGAGGCGCCGGCTCATCGCCTTGTGGGGGTCTCCTGGTAGCTTCCAGCTGCTCCTCGGGAACCGCCTGATCCTTGACCTCCTCGTACCAGAGGTTGTGATGCTCCTTGGCCCAGGTCTCGTCGACATAGCCGCTGGCCATGCCCTCGAAGGAACCCTCGGTGCCGAGCGTGCCGATGTAGATATGGCCTATTGCCACGGCCGTCAGGCCGAAGGCCCCCACGGCGTGGATGATGTTCGCCCACATCATGGTATCGCGGTCCTGGCCGAAGTTGGGGAAATCCATCACCAGGCCACTGATGATCACCGCGATGCCGGCGGTGGCCAGCAGCCAGTACCACAGCTTCTCGCCGCCGTTGGCGAAACCGGCATCCGGGTGGACACCCTTTCCGACCAGACCGCCACCCTTGGCGAACCACGCCAGGTCGTGCTTCTTCGGGATGTTGTCGGCCAACAGGCGCAGCAGCAAGATCACAAGCAGGATGCCGAATAGGGGGCCCAGGTAGTTGTGGATCAGCTTGGTACCGGACATCATTGCCGCCCAGAATCCATCGCCGAAAATCGGCCGGAACACGGCCTTGCCATAGGCGAGGTTGAGACCGGTGAGGGCAAGCAGGATGAACAGGGTTGCCACCGTCCAGTGCAGGGATCTGACCATCAGAGGCCAGCGCAGTAGCTTACGGCCCGTTCGCGGCTCATCGAGCTTCTTGCGACCAATCACAAGGTAGAAGAGGGCGATCACCACGATGATGCCCACCACGGCGATCACACCGAAGGGTGAAACCCACCGCTCTCGGATCTGCCGCCAGGTTTCGCCACCGGTGTTGATCAGATTGTAGTCGGAGGCAAAGCGACTGTCCCGATAATTGGGACCGGTCTCGCCGCTCTTGATCTGCCGCCAGACATCGGCATCAACGGCGGGGACGGCCGTAGCCGCCTCCCTTTCTGGGTCAGCCTGGGCCAGGGCAAAATGGGCAAGCCCCAGGCTGGCCACCAGGGCCAGCACCAGCAGGGGTAGTCGCCACAGCGCCCGCCAGGGTGTAGTTATGTTCATGACATGACCTCCTTACCCCTGCTGGGTAGCATCATAGGCGAGCGTATCCGCCGCCGAGAGATCCGACCGACCGGTGCGAGCGCGATTCTGTTCGCGGCGCTGATTACCGGACCAGCCGCCATCCTTGTGTCCCCGCTGGACCACGCGCTGACGGAAGATGTCGGCAACCTCCTGGGCATCTCCGGCCAGCAGGGCCTTGGTCGAGCACATCTCGGCGCACAGCGGCAGCTTGCCCTCAGCGATACGGTTGGCGCCGTACTTCTGGTACTCCTCCTCAGCAGTCTCCGCCGGTCCGCCGGCGCAGAATGTGCACTTGTCCATCTTGCCGCGCTCACCAAAGGCATTTTCCTTCGGAAACTGCGGAGCCCCGAAGGGACAGGCGTAGAGGCAGTAGCCACAGCCGATGCACAGGTCCTTGTCATGCAGCACGATGCCGTCATCGCGCTGGAACAGGGTTTCGGTGGGGCAGACGGCGATGCAAGGCGCATCATCGCAGTGCATGCAGGCAACCGAGATCGAAACCTCGCTGGGTTCGCCATCGTTGAGGGTGACTACGCGACGGCGCTGGATCCCCCATTCCACCTCGTTGGCATTCTTGCAGGCAGTGACGCAGCCATTGCACTCGATGCAGCGTTCCGCGTCGCACATGAACTTCATAGTGGCCATGGTATTCTCCTCAGCTTGCCTTCTCGATGCGACACAGGGTGCACTTGGTTTCCTGCATCTGGGTCACCGAGTCGTAGCCGTAGGTGGTGGCGGTGTTGGCCGCCTCGCCGAGCACATAGGGTGCCGTGCCTTCCGGATAACGATCATGCAGGCTCTCGCCCTGGAACATCCCGCCGAAGTGGAAGGGCATGAACACTACCTCGCGGGCAACGCGCGGAGTGACCATAGCCTTGACCTTCACGCGGCCTCCTTCGGCACCCTCGACCCACACCATGTCGCCTTCGGCGATGGCTAGATCATTGGCCAGAGCGGGATTGATCTCGACGAACATTTCCTGCTGCAGTTCGGCGAGCCAGGACACGGAACGGCTCTCTTCGCCGCCGCCCTCGTACTCGACAAGACGCCCAGAGGTCAGGATGATCGGGTATTTCCCGGTAACATCCTTGTCCTGGATCGTCTTGTAGAGCGTCGGCAGGCGGTAGTGGGAGGCCACGTCGTCCCAGGTCGGATAGTCGGCCACCAGGTCGCGGCGACTGGTATAGAGCGGCTCGCGGTGCTTGGGAATGGGGTCGGGGAAGGTCCAGACATTGCAGCGCGCCTTGGCGTTACCAAAGGGAGAGCATTCGTGGGCGATCGCCACGCGCTGGATACCGCCTGAGAGGTCGGTCTTCCAGTTCTTGCCCTCCGCCTCGGCCTTCTCCTCGTCGGTCAGATCGTCCCACCAACCGAGGTCCTTGAGCATGGTATCGGTGAACTCGGGGTAGCCATCTTCCAGATCGGAGTCTTTGCTGAACGAACCATCGGCGAGGATGTTCTCGCCGTCACGCTCTATGCCGAAGCGCGCGCGGAAGGTCAAGCCGCCCTCGGACACCTTCTTGCTGGTGTCATAGAGGATCGGCGTGCCGGGATGGCCCATCTCGGCGGTGCCCCAGCAGGGCCAGGGCAGGCCATAGTAGTCACCGTCGGCCGGGCCGCCTTGGGCGCGCAGGTCGCTGAAGCTGAAGGTGTGCCAGTTCTGCTGGTGGGCCTTGAGGCGCTCCGGGCTCTGGCCGGTATAGCCCACCGTCCACATGCCCGCGTTGAACTCCCGGGTGATGTCCTCGATCAGCGGCTCGTCGCCGTTCATCTGGTAGTTCTTGACCAGCTCATCACCGAAGCCCAGCTTCTTGGCCAGCAGGTACATGATCTCGTGATCCGGTTTGGCCTCGAACAGCGGCTCGATCACCTTGTCGCGCCACTGAATGGAACGGTTGGTAGCCGTGACGCTGCCGGTGGTCTCGAACTGAGTGCAGGCCGGCAGCAGGAAGACACCGTCCTGACGGTCGTGCATGACCCCCGCCACGGTGGGGTAGGGATCGACGATGACCATCATCTCCAGCTGCTTCATGGCCTGCTGCATCTCGGGACCGCGGGTCTGAGAGTTGACCGCGTGCCCCCAGTAGAACATCGCCTTGAGCCGGGTACGCTGGGAGATGTCCTCTTCCTGCTCGAGTACGCCATCGATCCAGCGTGAGACGGTGATACCACTGGAGTACATCGGTTTGCCGTCGGTGTACTCGGCCTGGTCGAAGCGGCTCTTCAACCACTCGTAGTCCAGATCCCAGACACGGCCCCAGTGCTTCCAGGCGCCCTCGGACAGGCCATAGTAACCTGGCAGGGAGTGGGACATCAGGCCCAGGTCGGTGGCGCCCTGAACGTTGTCGTGGCCGCGGAAGATGTTTGCCCCGCCACCAGACTTGCCGATATTGCCCAGCGCCAGCTCGAGGATGCAGTAGGCTCGGGTATTGTTGTTGCCGGTGGTGTGCTGAGTACCGCCCATGCACCACACCACGCAGCCCGGGCGATTCTCGGAAATACGCCGAGCGGTGTCACGCATCGCTTCTTCGGGAACGCCGGTGATACGTTCCACCTCGCTGGGTGGGAATTGGGCCACTTCGCTGCGCACCTCGTCCATGGCGTAGACGCGCTGGTCAATGTAGGCCCGATCTTCCCAACCGTTCTCGAAGATGTGCCACAGCAGGCCCCAGATGAAGGCAACGTCGGACCCGGGACGAATCCGCACGAAGCTGTCGGCCTTGGCCGCCGTGCGGGTGAAGCGCGGATCGACGACGATGATCTGCGCCTGGCTCTTTTCCTTGGCCAGCAGGATATGCTGCATGGCCACCGGGTGCGCCTCGGAGGGATTGGAGCCGATGAATATGATCGACTTGCTGTGCTGGATGTCGTTGAGCGAGTTGGTCATCGCTCCATAGCCCCAGGTGTTGGCCACCCCGGCTACGGTGGTTGAGTGGCAGATACGCGCCTGGTGGTCGGTGTTGTTGGTCCCCGCCAGGGCCGCGAACTTGCGCATCAGGTAGGCCTGTTCGTTGCTGAACTTGGCCGAGCCCAGCCAGTAGATGCTGTCCGGACCGTGTGCTTCGGTGAGTTCCAGAACCTTGTTGCCGATTTGTTCGATGGCCTCGTCCCAGCTCAGCCGCTGCCATTCGCCGCCCACCAGCTTCATGGGGTACTTCAGACGGCGATTACCATTGCCGTGCGCACGCAATGAGGCGCCCTTGGCACAGTGGGCACCACGGTTGATGGGGTGATCGAAGGCGGGTTCCTGCTTGGTCCACACTCCCTCCTGGACTTCGGCATAGACGCCGCAGCCCACGGAGCAGTGCGAACAGACGGTTCGCTTGGTCTCGACGGGGGCTTCGGACAAGGCAGTCTCCTTCGCAGCCTCCGCGCGCTGCATCATGGGCGCTCCCATGAAGCCAGCGGCGGCTAGCCCCCCGGTGGTGGCCCCGCTGCGCTTGAGGAACTGGCGGCGGGAAATCCCCAGTCCACCAACCCTCGGGGTATCGGATCTAGGTGTCAGACGCATGGCATCTCTCTCCTGGCTCGGGGCCGTCAGTCACGCAGGGTGGCGTAGAAGGCACGAATGTGAGGGGTTTCCCGGTACTCGCGGGAGGGACTGGTCTCCTTCGCTGTCGGTTTGGCGTCGGCCTGGGCCAGAGTCACATGGCCGACCGCTGCTGCAGCACCGGCGGCGGCGGTACCGACACCGAGCGTCTTGAGAAAGCGCCGGCGCTCCGGGTTACGTGTATTGGGCATGGGGTGTCTCCTCTACTCATGCTGTCTGAGGCCCTTGCCGGGCCCTGTTATGGTTGTGGCATCACGGTCCGATGTGAGGGGTCAGGGTTCGACGATCCTTACGGGATCTTCGAGCGACTCGGCCTCGAGTCGCCGGGACTCCACTTCCATGAAGGTCTGGCCGAGACGGCCCAGGTGCGCATGGAAGGGGGTGTCGACCTGGCCAAGATCCGCCAGGCATTGGGAAGCCCATGGGGCCAGATGTGTCATGAAGAAGCGCGCTTCATCCGTGGAGCGTGCTTCGATAAGCATCGCCATCACCTCACACAGGGCGGCAAGGTGATCTTCCGGGTCCCGACTGTGCTCGGCACGCTGGAAGCCAAGCGCCTTGAGATCGCGGCGCAGGGCGATAAGCGCCGCATCCATCAGCTCGCCGTTGCAGTACCAGGAGGCGTAGGGAGTGATGTCTCCCTGCACCACCCCGACCAGGTGGCGAAAGTGGGCTCGCTCGAGGACATCGGCCCGGGCCGAGCCTGCGGCGGCGACAAGTGACGCCCAGCGCTCGGCGAGCAGGGTGCCGTCCCGCTCGATCTCCAGTCCGGCCAGCCAGTCGAGCAACGAGGCGTCGGGCGCCTCGCGCAGCAGCCTGGCCAGCAGCCGATAGACATCGGCTCGTAGGGCATCATGTTCATTCAACTCGCTCATGGGCTCATACCTTCAGCTGCGCTTCAGGGTCGCGGGCCATGGCCTGCCAGACATCCTTGACCCGGCAGTCCTCGCACATCTCCAGCCGAGCCAGGGCATCGCCGGCAAAGTAGGGATGATCGGCAAGCTTGGCCTTGAGGGTCGCCACGGTGCTTGCGGTGGCGAAGGGCTTGCCGCAGTGAATGCAGGGAAAGGCTTCCTCCTGGTGCTGAATCTGCCGCTCGCGTCGGGTCGCGTCGGCCAGAAAGCCGGGTGCCAGGGTGATGGCATCCTCCGGACAGGCTTCGGCACATAGCCCACACTGGACGCAATCCGCCTCACGGAAGCTCAGCATCGGCTGATCGTTGCCGGTAGCCAGTGCCGGGGTAGGGCAGTTGGATACGCAGGAGAAGCATAGCGTGCAGGCCTCACCATCGACGGACAGGCCACCGTAGGCGGCACCGGCCGGCATGGCATGACGCTGTCCATCGGTGTCACCAAGAAGCTCAAGGTGGGCCAGCACGCTATCGAGTCGCGTGCGCTTGTCACTATCGGTGAACACCAGGGGGTCACCGTCCAGCGGCGCTTCCTGCGGCAGGGCGTCACGAGCGGCTTGATCGCCGGCCATCACTCGGGTGATACGCGACGGCGAGTGGCCAAGGGCATTGAGCAGGGCGTGAGCCTGTGCAAGCTGGTCGTTGATGAAGGCCGTGAGTCGCTCCGGCATGACCGTACGGCATTGGATGCGGACTTCTGCGGCACCTCCGGCCAATGCGGTCAGCCACTGATCGTGACCGGCGGCCCCCAGCTCTTCGAGGGGAATATCGAGAATATGGCCTGCGGCAGCCTCTTCGCCGGCTAGATCACCGGCCTCGGCAAAGCGCACCACCGGCGCCGTGCCACCGGCGTCGCGATAGGCGTCGAGCCAAGCCAGTAAGGTCTCCTGCTGACGTGCGCTCTCGGGAAGACGGAACTGAATCGCTCCGGTGGGGCAGGCACTGCTGCAGCTGCCGACGCCGTGACAGCGAAAGGGATCGATCTCGATCCATGCCTCGATGCGGCCCTGGTGGCTGCGGACGGCATCGGCCGGGCAGACGTCCAGGCAGCGGGTGCAGCCCGTATAGCCGCTGGCGGAGTGGGCGCAGAGGTCATTGTCGATCTGGAAGTAGCGCGGTTTGTCGAACTCGCCCACCAGGCTGGCGAGGGCTTCAAGCTGCTCGTCGCGCTGCGGGTCATACCAGGAGAGGGCCACATAGCCGGGCGGGGGCAGTTCGAGGGTGAGCGCCGGCGCCTCACCAAGGTCGAGAACCAGATCGAAGTGCTCGCGGTCGGTCAGCGCCCGTGCCAGGTCGATGGCGCCGTCCTCGCCCGCCACGCTGGCCGAGAAGTGCCCCAGGTAACCTTCGATGCTGAATGAACGGGCCTGGGAGCGGGAGAGTTGCTGAGACGTCAGGCTGGCGGTGTCGGCCAGCAAGGTCTCATCGTCTTCGTCTTCGTCTTCGTCGTCGGCGGAATCGGCGGTCATTGGGTCGGTGAAGAGAAGGGTCGGCGGTGGAAGGCCAAGGTCGTGCAGGGCTCGGGCGGCACGCCGCACGTCGCGCTCGTTGCCGAGCACCAGGGCATGACCCTGGCTGTGGTAGCCGACAGTTGCCGGGGTGAGATTGACCGGCCAGGAGACACGGCGGTGTGCCGCCTCTAGGGCCTGCCGGTTACGGTCATCATCCACCGGCGTGATATTGATTGGCTGGTTCATGACGTCTCACGGTCGAGTGGGGTCGATTGAGTTGTTTTTATAGTTGAGTGCTGATTTTTATTAGTGTTAGCCGAATCAGCGCCGCGTACAGTGGCCGCATCGCCATCGGATGCTCCCTGTTTGGTAGTCGCCGGCTCTCCCCCGGGGGCTGAGGCCTCGCTAGCTTCGGCGTCCTGTTCGGCCGGGGCCTCGTCTTCTTCCAGCTGACGGCGCGTCCAGTTGCGTAGACGTTCGGCCACCTCGTTGGCCAGGGGCTGAAGCTTCTGCCGATAATCATCGTCGTAGTCATCGAGACCGTCGCGAATACCGTAATGGTCTGCGGCGAAGAGGCGTCGCAGGGCACGCTTGCGCAATCCGGCGCTGACCCCGGAGGCCAGGTAGGCCTTGATATCGCCGCCTGCGGGCAGGGTGTCCGGGTCGGGCAGGGTATGATCGAGGCTGCCGGGTGCTGGCGGACCGGGGGGCTCCGTTCCATGGTCGAGATCGATTTCCTGCGTCTTCCGGTCAGACTCATCGCCCTCGCGCGGCGGCTCGGTGGTCTGCGGGGAGCCCGGGATCTCGCCCCGCTTGAGGCGGGACCATCTCTCGAACCGGCTCATGCTTCGGCCTCCCGGGCACGCCCGGCACCCTTGCGCTTCTTCTTGCGCCCCTCCTCCGGGGCCTCGCCATGATGGGCGAGGTAGGCCTCCATCCAGGCCTGTATCGCCAGCGGCATGTCGACCTCGAGGACGCGATGCTCGCCATCGAGCCAACTCGCGGCCACGTCCTGGCTGGCGGTAATGGCCGCAGGCACTGGCTTGGCACCCGCTTCCCCGGCCTGCACGAACAGGCGGGGGGTGCCACTGGTCAGATTGAAGCGGTAAGCAGCGCGCTCGGTCATGTAGAGTTGCAGGTCCAGTGTCCAGGGGCCGGCCTGCCCGGGTACGAGCTCGATGATCCCCCAGCGGGTCGTGGTGAAGCCCTTGATGGAGAGCGGTTCGCCGACGACATCGAAGCTGAGAGAACGCATGCTGGTGATCGATGCCATGGGAGTAGGTCTCCGACCTTGTGTACCTGATAGTAAAGACACTAGAGGAAGACAATGCCATCATCGCCAATCAACGTTCTGTCGAGGAGCCGTGAATGCGTGACATCAGCCTGAGTCGGGCGCGCCTTCCCGCCACCCTGGAGATCGAAGTACTCGACGAATTCGGGGCGGTCAAACAACAGGCCATCGCCGCGGAACGGGCCCTGACCCTCTACCTCAACAAGCGGGAAATCGTCACCCTGATGACCCTCGGGGCCGATCCCGAGGCCCTGGTGGTCGGCTACCTGCGCAACCAGGGACTGCTCGCCGACCAGCAAGATCTCCAGGCGGTGCATGTGGATTGGGAGGTGGAGGCCGCCGCTGTGGTCACCCGCCATCTGCCGGAGGATCTGGAGGAGCGCCTGGGGCAACGCACGGTAACCACCGGCTGCGGACAGGGAACGGTCTTCGGTCGATTGCTTGACGCGACCTCGCTGCATCCGTTGCCAGCCACCGTGATGCGCCAGTCGGTGCTCTACCGGCTGCTCGACAACCTGGGCGCCTACAACGAAACCTACCGCAGTGCCGGTGCCGTGCATGGCTGCGCGCTGTGCCGCCAGGAAGAGGTGCTGGACTTCGTCGAGGACGTGGGGCGGCACAATGCCGTGGACACCCTGGCCGGTCGCCAGTGGCTGGCGGCGGCGGAAAGCACCGATGCCGACATCTTCTACACCACTGGACGGTTGACCTCGGAGATGGTGCTCAAGGTGGCGCAGATGGGGATCGGCGTGCTGGTATCACGTTCGGGAGTGACCCAGAAGGGGGTGGAACTGGCCGAGCGCTTCGGCGTGCTGCTGATTGCCCGGGCCAAGGGACGCCGTTTCCAGGTGATTCATGGCGATGGTCGGCTGGAACTCGATGCCATGCCGCCGCGTCGGCCGGGTGATCGAGCAAGGATGTGAGCCTCAGGCGCTGCTATCGCCTCGCGTGCAGACCGACAGCACCATGGCATCGGCCTCACTGACGGAGACAAGGGCATGGCCCATGGCGCTGTCGAAATAGATGCTGTCGCCGCTGGCCAGGGCCAAGGGTTCGTAATACTGGGTGTAGAGCCGTATCTCGCCGTCGAGCACCATCAGGAATTCTTCGCCGTCGTGACGCACCCATTCGCTGAACTCCTCAAAGGCACGTGCCCGAACGATGGTCTTGAAGGGAATCATGCGCTTCTGGGCGAGCTCGCAACTGAGCAGCTCATGCTCGTAGGTGGGAGTGGGGTGGCGCTGCCCCTCGCCTCGGCGAGTGAGATCGCGCCGCCCCATGGTGTGAGGCTGGACCCTGGGTGGCGAAAGCAGCTGGGGCAGATCGATACCCAGGCCATTGATCAGCTTCTGCACCGCCGTGAAAGTCGGGGAAATCTGACTGTTCTCGATCTTGGAGAGGGTGGAGCGTGCCAGGCCGGTGCGCTGGCTGACGTCCTCCAGCGTCCACTGGTGGGCTAGACGAATCTCCTTGAGGCGCTCGCCTAGGCGCAGAGGTTCGACGAAAGGTTTGCGGCCTGCGGCGATGCGCAGGGCGGCGTCCTGATCAGTGGTGGCGGTCATGCGCTGTTCACTATCGGAAACAAGGTTTCCGCAAGACTACCACAATCGCCGATCATTGCTCCACGTCGGCGACCTCGCCATGCCTGGTGGCGACATGCTTTTCAGTCAGAGGCGGGCAAGAGGCATATTTCCCGGTGCCGGGAAACATCCGGATCACTCGCCGAAGGGCAGCCCGAGCAGTGCCTTGAGATGTGCCTCGGCACTACGCCCCAGGGAATCGAGGTCGTAGCCGCCTTCCAGCACCGACACGAGCCGACCGTCGGCATAGAGTGCGGCGATCTCCAGTGCCATATGGGTTATCCAGTGGTAGTCCTCGTCTTCCAGACTGAGCTCCGCCATGGGGTCTTCGCGGTGGGCATCGAAGCCCGACGAAACCAGCACGATCTCCGGCTTGAAGGCATGCAGTGCAGGTAGCCAGTCGTCCTCGATCGCCTTGCGGAAGGCGGCACTGTCGGTGCCGGCGTGCAAGGGCGTGTTGACCACGTTGTTCCATTCGCTGCGCAGGTAGCGCCAGGGATAGAAAGGGTACTGGAAGCTGGTGCAGACTAGCACCTCGGGGTCATCCTTGAAGATGTCGATGGTCCCGTTGCACTGGTGCACGTCGAAGTCCAGGATGGCAACCTTGCGAACCCCGTACTTGGCCTTGGCATGGGCCGCGCCCACCGCCACGTTATTGTAGAAGCAGAAACCCATGGCGTCGGTGGCTTCGGCATGATGCCCCGGGGGGCGCACCGCACAGAAGACGTTGTCGGCCTGGTGCCGAAACACCTGGTCGACCCCTCGAACCACGGCGCCCGCCGCCACTTTTGCCGCCTTCAGGCTGTCCGGATTCATCATGGTGTCACTGTCGAGTGTGACAATGCCGTATTCCGGCACGCACTTGTCCAGTGCGCGCAGATGGCGAAGAGGGTGGACCCGTGCCAGCTGCTCCTCGGTCGCCTCCACGGCATCTGACTGCATGGTCTGCTGCAGCACGCCAGAAAGCATCAGCCTTGCCCGGATGGCATCCAGCCGCAATGGACTTTCAGGATGTTCGGGGCCCATGTGATGCAAGTGGCAGTTGGGGTGAGTAATGTATGCGGTAATCATGCACTGGCTCCGAAATGACTGATGTCACTTTAATCGTGACGCCCGCTTGCAGGACAGTGTCAATAAGTCTTAGACAATGAAGGGCAACGTCTCTTCAGGGAGGATCTTGCATGAGCACCCGCTTTCTGCGCCACTTTTTTGAGCCCAGCACCATCGCGGTGATCGGAGCATCCGAAAAACCCTATTCCATGGGCGGCCTGGTGATTCGCAACCTTCAGGAGGGTGGCTTCGCCGGCAGTATCTGGGCGGTCAATCCCAAGGGCTATGACGACGTCTTCGCAATGCCTTGTTTCAGCCGCGTGTCGCAACTGCCGGAGGTGCCGGACCTGGCGGTGATCTGCTCACCGGTGGAGGCGGTTCCTGACCTGATCGAAAGGCTGGGGCGCTTCGGCGTCAAGGCGGCACTGGTGCTGTCCGGTGGTGCCCATCTCGACGATGAGCATGACAACAAGGAGTCGCTGCGTAGCCGAATGCTCAGCGCCGCTCGGTCATCGGGCATCCGCGTTCTCGGGCCCGAATGCATGGGGCTGATCGTCCCGGGTCGCAAGCTCAACGCTTCCTATGCGAGCAAGCCGGTGAAGTCCGGTCGCGTGGCATATCTCGGCCAGTCGGGAATGCTCGGCAATGCCATGATCGACTGGGCCGCCGGCCGCGGCATCGGCTTCTCTCATCTGCTCACGGTGGGGGACAGCGTCGACGTCCTGCTACCCGACCTGATGGACTACATCAGTCAGTTTTCTCCGGCCCAGGCGATTCTGCTCCATCTGGAGCGCATCATGGATGCTCAGCACTTCATGACTGCGCTGCGTGATGCCTCGCGCAACCGCCTGGTGCTGGCCATCAAGAGCGGACGCACCGCAGAGTCCGACATTTCCGGCCTGCCGCCGACGCCCGGTATCGCCAATCGTGACCAGATCTTCGATGCGGCCTTCGCGCGAGCTGGGGTCGTGAGGGTCGACGACTCCGACGAGCTGTTCGATGCCCTGGAGACGCTGTCGCGGATGAAACCCCTGAAAGGGGACCGCCTGGCCGTGGTGTCCAATGGCCTGGGACCGGCGATGCTGGCTATCGACAAGCTGATCAACGCCGGGGGCAAGCTGGCACAATTCAGTGAGACGACTCGAGACGCCTTGCGTCGCGACGACTTCGACATGAGCAAGCCCGGCGAGAACCCGGTGGACCTCGGCGGCAATGCCACCCCGGAGCGACTCGTGGAGGCCCTGGAGATCGTGGCGGCGGACTCGGGCGTGGATGCGGTGTTGGTCGTCCATGCCCCGACCCGTCTGGCCCCATCCAAGACCACGGCCCAGGCAATCATTGCGGCCCGCAAGCGCTTCCGGCGCAACCTGCTGACCAGTTGGATGGGACTGGAGGAGGCGGTGTCGGCGCGCCACGAGTGCAACCTGGCTGGCATTCCCACCTACATCTCCCCGGAGAAGGCGGTGAAGGCCTTCATGCACATGGTCAACTATCAGCGGGTACAGGCACTGCTCCAGGAGATTCCGCCGAGCTTGCCTTTCACCACCACACCGGAGATCCGCCGGCGCTGCTGGTCGCTGATCGAGGAGGCCCGCGAGGCGGGGCGCGAGTGCCTGTCGCACTCCGAGACGGCCCAGGTGCTGGAAGCCTACGGGCTCCCGGTAGCATCCAGTCGCTATCCGCAGACCGCCGAGGAAGCCGCCGAGGCGGCCGCCGCCTTCGACGGCCCCATGGCCCTCAAGGTCGTCCACGAGGGTAACTGCCACCCCTTCCGATATCGCCAGCATCCCCACAAGATCTCCGCCGGGCTGATTCAGGACCTGGCGAACCCGGCGCAAGTCGCCGAGGCCGTGGATCGTCTGGGTAACAAGATGGAAGAAAAGTTTCCGGACTTCGCGGTCCGCGAGTACTGTCTACAGGTCATGCAGCGCGGCAAGCACTCCATGCAGCTGTGTGCCGGCATCACCCGCGACCCGATCTTCGGGCCGGTGATCGTGTTCGGTATAGGCGGCTACAAGGTCAACATCCTGGCCGACCGTCAGGTGGCATTGCCGCCGCTTAACATGAGCCTGGCGGCAGACGTGGTGGGGCGCACCCACGCCGCCCTGCTGATCCGCGAACACTCCAGCCATCCTGAACGCGACCTGGAGCGGCTCTGCGAGCTGCTGGTCAAGTTGTCACAGATGGCCAGCGACCTGACGCAGCTGCGCGGCCTCGAGCTCAATCCGCTGATACTCAACCGTGATGGGGTGGTGGCGGTAGATTTCGCCATGGACCTCGGCCCTTCCGCACGTTTTGCGATCATGCCCTATCCCGAGGAGCTTCGGGAGTGGGTGACGCTCAAGAACGGCTGGCAGGTCGAGGTTCGCCCGATCCGCGCCGAGGACGCACCGCTGATCAACCGTTTCCACGAACAGCTCTCCGAGGAGAGCATCCGCTTCCGTTACTTCCACAACAAGGCCGACCTGACCAAGCGGGACCTGTCAGCTCTGTCACACATCAACTACGACCGGCAGATGGCCTTCATCGCCGAGCACCTCCTTGACGACGGCAGAAAGGAGATGCTCGGGGTGGTCCGCGTGTGGAACGATCCGGATAATATCCGTACCGAATTTTCGGTCATCATTCGTGATGACCTTCAGGGGCTGGGCATCGGTAGTCTGCTGATGAAGAAGATGATCAGCTACTGCAAGAGCGTGGGCACCCTGGAGATGATCGGCAAGATCATGATCGACAACCACCCGATGCGTGCGCTGATGAAGCATCTGGGCTTCAAGCAGCGCTACAACATGGAAGAGCAGGTGGTGGATGCGGTATTGCGGCTCAACGAGCCAGAGAGCGAATGGCAGAGACACCGCCTGGAGAGTCTGCCGGACTGAGACGGCTGCCGGTAAGGAGAACGGCCCGTACCGAGTGGTGGGGCCGTTCGTTGAAGCCAACAAGACCTTGCGCTTAGGGCGCCAGGCGGAAGCGGTGCCAGCTGCCGTCACGTCGCTCGAAGCGGAGGCGATCGTGAAGGCGGCTCGGCTGACCCTGCCAGAACTCGATCATGTCAGGAATCACTCGGTACCCACCCCAGTGGATGGGTCGGGGAATTGTCTGCCCTTCGTAGGCGCGCTCGAAGCGCTGTTCGCGCTCTTCGAGCCAGGTGCGATTCGGGATCACCACGCTCTGGGTGGCCACCCAGGCGCCCAGCTGGCTACCACGCGGGCGGGTAGCAAAATAGTCATCCGACTCTTTTGGGGGCACCTGTTCCACACGCCCTTCGACGCGCACCTGGCGGGAGAGAGACGGCCACCAGAAGACCAGGGCCGCATGAGGCACATTGGTCAGCTCACTGCCCTTGTGACTGTGGTAATTGGTGTAGAAGGTCAGCCCCTGATCATCGACTCCTTTGAGCAGCACCAGACGGGCGTGGGGCCGTCCCTGACTGTCGGCAGTGGCCAGGGTCATGGCATTTCCGTCGTCACCTTCGGCATCCAGCGCCAGGGTCAGCCACTCCTCGAACATCGTCATGGGTGAGTCGGGGGTGGAAGACTCTTCGAGCTGGCCGCCTTCGTAGTCGCGCCGGATGTCGGCAATCTTGCGTGTCATGACCATCTCCTCGAAATATGTGCCATGTTCGCCGCTTGCCGGGTCGAGCTCAATACCCACACGCGGCCAGGTAGTAGATATTTTCCACTAAGCTTAGGGTCTCTCTCCAGTCGCACCATCGCCAGCTAGCCAGCTAGCCAGCTAGCCAGCTAGCCAGCTCGCAGCTGTCGGCTGCGGAAGCGGGCATACGCGGTGCAGCCGACGAACAGCGCCAGGGCGACCAAGGCCTCGGCACTGCCGCGCAGTCCCTGGCCAGGTAGGGTGGCGACCATGACCCCCTGAGTGAAGTAGAGCAGGCTGACGAAGGCTAGCCAGGCATGGCCCCTGGGGCGCCTCGTGAGGATCGAGGGCAGGAAGAGCACCAGTGGCATCACGAAGATCAGTAGCGGCACCAGGGCATTGCCATCGGTGGTGACGATCATCCCACGATAGACCATCAGTACCAGCAGCAGGCCGTAACTGCCCAGTACCAGCCGGCGCGACCCTTCGGTCAGCCGGTCGAGCCCCTTGCGGGCTTCCAGTCCCTCCAGCCACTTTCTCATGAGGCCTCCCGGCGTGAGGCCTCGAGAGCCAGGGCCAGCCTGGCCAGCCGCTTGCCCTGGGCGAAAGCCAGATGACGTTCGTGCTCATCCAGCGGCCGGTCGCTACGCTTGCCGGCGAGGTGGCTCGCGCCGTAGGGCGTGCCACCCGCATTCGTCTCCATCAATTCGATCTCGCTGTAGGGCAGACCGGCATAGACCATGCCGTGGTGCAACAGTGGCAACAGCATCGAGATCAGCGTGGTCTCCTGGCCACCATGCAGGCTGGAGGTCGAGGTGAAGGCGGTAGCAGGCTTGTCGACCAGCGCGCCCCCGAGCCATAGCTCGCTAGTGCCATCGATGAAGTACTTGAGGGGAGCGGCCATGTTGCCGAAGCGGGTCGGGCTACCGATGGCCATTCCCGCGCAGTGGCGCAGGTCGTCCAGGTTGGCATAGACGGCCCCCTCGTCGGGAATCTCGGGGTCGACGGCTTCGCAGGTGGCCGAGACCGGCGGTACGGTGCGCAGGCGCGCCTCGATGCCCGGGCAGGACTCGACGCCGGCGACGAGGCGTTCAGCCATGGCGCGGGTGGCGCCATGGCGCGAGTAGAAGAGGATCAGCACGTAAGGGCGGTGTTCGGTCATGAGGGTTCCTGATGGACTGAGAAAGAGGGGCGCACGGGAAATCAACCGAGAAGGGTTATGCCCGTCGTGATCGGGATAAGCCTGGCGTGGCATGAAGAAGAAAGAGGGAGCCCTTACCCGTCCTTCTCACTTGATCAAAGAGAGGCATTGTAGGCCGCGGCCGAATCCCGCCACAACCGAGCAGGTCAGTCTCCGCTCCGGTGATTGGGGAAAGTGCGCTCGATGGCTCCCAGTACCGACATGATCACCAGCGCCATGATGGTCAACATGGAAGCCAGAGCGAAATTGTCGACCCCGGCCGCGACGCCGATTGCACCAGCTAACCAGATCGAGGCCCCAGTGGTGATGCCGTGGACGCTGGCACCGCTGCGGATGATGCTACCGGCACCGAGGAAGCCGATGCCTCCGATCACCCCTTCGACAATACGAGTGGGGTCGATGCGTGCGGAGGGGTCACCCTCGGCGGTGGCGAACAGGATCTCCAGGCCCACGATCAGAAAGGCCGCGGCCCCCAAGGCAACGAGCATGTGCGAGCGTAACCCCGCGGACTTGCCGCGTAACTCGCGCTCTAGGCCCAGCACCAGCGCAAGGCCCGCGGCCATGCCCAGGCGTGAAAACATATCGAACAGCGAGATCTCGGATTCCATGGCATCTCCTTGATTCGAACGTTTGCCTTGCTTAATCAAGTCGTTGATATACCCACACACGCCGTCCATCCGACAGCGTCATGCGAACGCGTTCATAGCGAATGCCTAGCCTCTCGTAGCGATCCAGTCGCTCGAGCTCTTCGGCCTTCACACGCAGCAATAGTCCTTCGACTCGGGCCCCAGGTGCCGGCGACAAATCGAGGCCTGTGCGCTCGAAGTCCTCCAGCGCGGCGGGCTCGGGCTCGCCTGCGCGGCCATAGACCAGCCAGCGGATCGGCGCATGCGTGAGAGTGCCATAGACGAAGACCCGGTGGGGGCCTTCCTGGACGGGGTTCAGGTGGTCGGGGCGATCATAGGTCCAGGGACTGAGCATGGACAGCCACAGCCAGCCGGTCAGAACCAGCAGGGCGCCAAAGGTGAGGGCGCCCAGCCACTTGAATGTTCGCATGAGGCATCCTTTTCGTGGGAAGGGTTGTCATCTTGCCATGATCGAGCCGGCGGCTTAAGCCGCCGAGGTGGCTCTGCTAGGATATGCTTTCCCCATCACGTCCAGGAGGTGCCCCCATGAGTCAGGCAAATCGAAACGACGTGGATTTCCGGGCACTGATGGAGGATGTGCGCCCCTTGAGCCGCGCGAGCAACCGGGCCGACCCCGGGCGGACACGCGGCGAACCCAACGAGGCCCAGCTGGCCAGGCGCGAGAGTGCCGCGGCAGAGGGGTCGGGTCGCGACTTCCTCTCCGACGACTTTGTCGACCTGGTGCCGCCCTTCGACCCCTTGACCTTCCACCGTGACGGTATCCAGCAGGCGGTGGTGGACCGCCTGCGCCACGGCGGTTACCCGGTGCAGGCCAGTCTGCACCTGTTGCGACGGCCGCTGGAGGAGTGTCGCCGCCTGCTGCCTCCTTTCATTCGCGAGGCCTATGCCCACGACTTGCGCTCGGTGCTGATCGTCCATGGACGAGGGCGCGAGATCGATAGTCCACCCAATGTGTTGCGATCCTACCTGGCGAAGTGGCTCGGGGCGTTCGACGAGGTCCAGGCCTTCGTCTCGGCGGGTCAAGCAGATGGTGGCCTGGGGGCCACCTGGGTGATGCTACGCAAGAGCGAGCGGGCGAGATCGGCCAATCGAGAGCGTCAGCAGAAGCGTCGCGGTTGATGCGATCCCGATAAAGACGAACGGCCCAGCAGAGGATGCCGGGCCGTTCGTCCTCAACGTCGCGTGCCGGACTTCAGGCGTGACCATTCTCGCGCAGGCGGCGCTCGAAGATCGCCTCGCCCACGTCCACTGCCGGCTGGTAGCTGACGCTGAAGGCTCCCAAAGCGCGCAGGGCGTCTTCGAGATGCTGATCCTCGCGCAGGGCCAGGGCATCGAAGCCGCAGCGGGTCATGTAGAACAGTTGGTCGACCAGGACGTCACCGATGGCGCGCACCTCGCCCCCATAGCCGTAGCGCTCCCGGAGCAGGCGGGCCAGGGTGTAGCCCCGGCCGTCGGTGAAGGCAGGAAAGTCGATGGCAACCAGTGGCGCGGCGCCTAGCTTTGCGGCCAGGGTATCGTCCAGCTCGGTATCACTGGATAGCCAGGGGGCTAGCCCCTCCTCACCCGCGAACTCTTGCCAGAGGGCGAGTGGCACGATCACCGGGCGGCGAGAGGGCATTGCCTGTCCATCGCGTGACAGCGCCCATTCGTCCTGTTCCGGTTGCCCCATCTTGATCAGGGTGCGGACGTGTTCGAGCTGTTGATCTGGCGCATTGTCATTTGGCATAGACCCGCTCCTTGAACGGCTTGAGACCGATGCGGCGATAGGTGTCGAGGAAGCGCTCTTCCTCGTGTCGCTGCTCCACATAGACTTCCAGCACCTTGTCGATCACGCCGGGAACATCCTCACGAAAGAAGGAGGGGCCGAGGATCTTGCCAAGCGAGGCGTCATCGGTCGAGTTGCCGCCAAGCGAGACCTGGTAGTACTCCTCGCCCTTCTTGTCGACGCCCAGGATGCCGATGTGGCCGACGTGGTGGTGACCACAGGCGTTCATGCAGCCGGAGATATTCAGGTCGAGCGGCCCGAGGTCGTAGAGGAAGTCGAGGTTCTCGAAGCGCTCCTGGAGTGCCTGAGCAATGGGGATCGACACCGCGTTGGCCAGGCTGCAGAAATCACCGCCCGGGCAGCAGATGATGTCGTTGAGGGTGCCCACGGTGGGATTGGCCATGCCCAGGGCGTCCAGTTCCTTCCACAGCGTCTCGAGGTCGTCTACCGGCACGTCCGAGAGCACCAGGTTCTGTTCATGGGTGACGCGAATCTCACCGAAACTGAAGCGATCAGCGAGATCGGCCACCGCCTCCATCTGGTCGGCGGTGACGTCACCAGGCGCGTGCTCTCGGCGTTTGAGCGACAGGGTGACGGCCTTGTAGCCTGACACCCTGTGGTCAGTGACATTGTTGGTGACGAAGCGTGCAAAGGCACGATTTTCGGCGCGCAGCCGCTCGAAGTCGGCGATCGCACTGTCGTCGACCGGGCGCCGCTCGGGCTCGGGAAAGTGGCCAAGAGCGGCCTCCACGGCGGCGGGCGTCAGCGTCTGGGGGCCATCCTTGAGGTGGGCCCACTCGGCCTCGACACGGCGCCGGAACTCTTCAATGCCCAATGCCTTGACCAGGATCTTGATGCGCGCCTTGAACTTGTTGTCGCGGCGACCGAACTGGTTGTAGACCCGCACGCACGCCTCGAGGTAGGTGAGCAGGTGCTGCCAGGGCAGATCATCACGAACCACATCGCCGATCATCGGCGTGCGCCCCAGGCCTCCGCCGGCCAGAACCCTGATCTTGAGTTCGTCCTGCTCATCGCGCCACAGGCGCAGGCCGATGTCGTGGACCTGGATGGCGGCACGGTCCTCCGCGGCACCGGTGACCGCGATCTTGAACTTGCGCGGCAGGAAGGCGAACTCCGGATGCAGGGTCGACCATTGGCGTATCAGCTCGCACCAGGGGCGCGGGTCCTCCACCTCGTCGGCGGCAATACCCGCGAACTGGTCACTGGTGGTGTTGCGGATGCAGTTGCCACTGGTCTGGATGGCATGCATCTGGACCTCGGCCAGTTCGGCGAGAATAGCCGGCACGTCTTCCAGGGCCGGCCAGTTCAGCTGCAGGTTCTGGCGCGTGGAAAAGTGCCCGTAACCGCGGTCATAGCGACGCGTGATCTTCGCCAGGCGCCTGAGCTGATGGCTGCCGAGCATGCCGTAGGGGACGGCAATGCGCAGCATGGGCGCATGCTTCTGGATATAGAGGCCGTTCTGCAGTCGCAGCGGACGGAACTCGTCTTCCCCGAGGCGGCCGGCCAGGTGGCGATCCATCTGGTCGCGGAATTGAGCGACGCGCTCATCCACGAGAGTCTGGTCGTAGGTGTCGTACCGATACATTCAGGCGTTTCCTGCAGGTCGAAGCGGGTGAAGGAGAATGCCGAGAAGGGCAACATACTCCTCTTCCTTTATTCTATGAAAGAATAAATGATCATAGAATTTAATTAAAAGGTTATCAATCGGCAGGAAAAGGCATGGCATCTTCCGCAGCGGATGGGCTTGAGCAGCCTCCGTCCTCCGGGCGGGTGAGGGCGAGCGGCCCGCTGCGGCGGGCCGCGAGGGTCAGGCGGGGTCGTAGGAGAGCACCGGCGCGAGCCAGCGCTCGAGTTCCTCCACGGTCATGCCCTTGCGTTCGGCCAGCGCCTCGACCTGGTCCCGGGTGATCTTGCCGGTGGAGAAATACTTCGACCGCGGGTGGGAGAAGTACCAGCCCGCCACTGCGGCCGCGGGCCACATGGCGAAGTTCTCGGTGAGTTCGAGGCCGGCGTTCTCGGTGGCCTGCAGCAGGCGGAACAGGGTCGCTTTCTCGGTGTGATCGGGGCAGGCCGGGTAGCCGGGTGCCGGGCGGATGCCCTGATACTTCTCGGCGATAATCGCATCATTGTCCAGGGTCTCATTCGGCACATAGCCCCAGAACTCCTTGCGCACCCGCTCGTGCAGGCGCTCGGCGAAGGCCTCGGCCAGGCGGTCGGTGAGCGACTGGATCAGGATGGCGTTGTAGTCGTCGCCGGCGGCCTTGTACTGCTCGGCCAGTGCCTCCACGCCATGCCCGGTAGTGACGGCGAAGCCGCCGATCCAGTCGGGCTTGCCGCTCGGCTCTCCGCTCACGTCGTAACGGGGGGCGATAAAATCGGCCAGGCTGTGGCAGACGCCGTCGCGGTTCTTGGTGGTCTGCTGCCGGATGTGATGCAGCCGCTCGACCACCTCGCCGCGCGACTCATCGGCATAGACCTCGATGACGTCGTCGTCGACGGTGTTGGCCGGCCACAGGCCGATCACGCCCCGGGCCTGAATGCGCTTCTCGTCGATCAGCTTGCGCAGCATCGCCTGGGCATCGTCGAAGAGGCTGCGAGCCGCCTCGCCGACCTTGGCGTCGTCGAGGATCTTCGGGTACTTGCCGGCCAGCTGCCAGCTCATGAAGAAGGGCGTCCAGTCGAGGCGTTGGACCAGTTCCTCGATGTCATAGTCGTCGAACACCTCGAGGCCGGTGATGGCTGGCCGCGGCGGCGTGTAGCCGTCCCAGTCCATGGCCGGCTTGCGCTGGCGGGCCTCGGCGTAGGAGAGGTCGGCTGCCTTGGGGCGACGCTTGGCGTTGCGTTCGCGCACCGTTTCGTACTCGGCGCGAATCTCGTCGATGTAGGCCGGCTTCAGGGTCGGGGAGAGCAGCTTTCCGGCCACCCCCACGGCCCGCGAGGCATCGGTGACGTAGATCACCGGATGCTCGTAACCGGGCTCGATCTTCACCGCGGTATGGGCCTTGGAGGTGGTAGCGCCGCCGATCAGCAGCGGCAGGGCGAAACCCTGGCGCTGCATCTCCTTGGCCACGTGAACCATCTCGTCCAGCGACGGGGTGATCAGGCCGGAGAGGCCGATGATATCGGCATTCTCGGCGCAGGCGGTCTGCAGGATCTTCTCGGCGGACACCATTACCCCGAGGTCGATGACTTCATAGTTGTTGCACTGGAGCACAACGCCGACGATGTTCTTGCCGATGTCGTGGACATCCCCCTTGACCGTGGCCATGACAATCTTGCCCTTGGCCTGGCTATCGGCGCTCTTCTCGGCCTCGATGTAGGGGATCAAGTAGGCCACCGCCTGCTTCATGACCCGGGCCGACTTGACCACCTGGGGCAGGAACATCTTGCCGGCGCCGAAGAGGTCGCCGACCACGTTCATGCCGTCCATCAGTGGGCCCTCGATCACTTCGATGGGCCGCTCGGCCCGCTGACGGGCGAGTTCGGTATCTTCCTCGATGTAGGCGGTGACGCCCTTGATCAACGCGTGCTCGATGCGTTTCTCGACCGCCCAGCTACGCCACTCCAGGTCTTCCTTCTTGGCCGGGCCGCTGCCGTCACCCTTGTACTTGTCGGCCAGGTCCAGCAGTCGCTCGGTGCTGTCACTGCGCCGGTTGAGCACCACATCCTCGACCGCTTCGCGCAGCTCGCTTGGCAGGTCGTCGTAGACGGCCAGCTGGCCGGCATTGACGATGCCCATGGTCAGCCCGGCGCGGATGGCGTGGTAGAGGAATACCGAGTGGATCGCCTCGCGAACCGGGTTGTTGCCTCGGAAGGAGAAAGAGACGTTGGAAACACCGCCCGAGACCAGGGCGTGTGGCAGGTGCTCGCGGATCCAGCGGGTGGCCTCGATGAAGTCCACGGCGTAATTGTCGTGCTCCTCGATGCCGGTGGCGATGGCGAAGATATTGGGGTCGAAGATGATGTCTTCCGGCGGAAAGTCGAGCTCGTCGACCAGGATCCGGTAAGCCCGCCGGGAGATCTCGGTCTTGCGCGCGAAGGTGTCTGCCTGGCCCTGCTCGTCGAAGGCCATGATGATGATGGCAGCGCCGTAGCGCCGGCAGCGGGTCGCCTGCTCGCGGAAGGCGTCCTCACCCTCCTTCATGGAGATGGAGTTGACCACCGCCTTGCCCTGCACGCACTTGAGCCCTGCCTCGATGATCTCCCACTTCGAGGAGTCGATCATGATCGGCACCCGGGCGATATCGGGTTCGCCGGCGATCAGGTTGAGGAAGTGCACCATGGCTTCCTCGGACTCGAGCATGCCCTCATCCATGTTGATATCGATGATCTGGGCGCCGTTCTCGACCTGCTCCAGGGCCACTTCCAGCGCGGTGGTGTAATCCTCCTCGACGATCAACCGCTTGAAGCGCGCCGAGCCGGTGACATTGGTACGCTCGCCAACGTTGACGAACAGAGAATCAGCATCGATGTTGAAGGGCTCGAGTCCGGAAAGGCGGCATGCTCGCGAACGCTCGGGCACCCGACGCGGCGCCAGCCCCTGGATGGCGGCGTGGATCGCCGCGATGTGCTCGGGAGTGGAGCCACAACAGCCGCCGATGATGTTGACAAGGCCGCTCTCGGCGAACTCGGCGACGATCGCCGCCATCTCCTCCGGTGTCTGGTCGTACTCGCCGAACTCGTTGGGCAGGCCGGCGTTGGGGTGGGCCGAGACGAAAGTGTCGGCCTTGGTGGCAAGCTCCTCGACATAGGGCCGCAGCTCCTCGGCGCCCAGGGCGCAGTTGAGTCCGATGGAGAGCGGCCGAGCATGGCGCACCGAGTTCCAGAACGCTTCGGTGGTCTGGCCCGACAGTGTGCGTCCCGAGGCGTCGGTGATGGTGCCGGAGATCATCACCGGCAACCGTTCGCCCTGTGCCGCGAAGACCTCTTCAAGGGCATAGATCGCCGCCTTGGCGTTGAGGGTGTCGAAGATGGTCTCGATCAAGATGAGATCGGCGCCGCCTTCGATCAGCGCCTCGGCGGCTTCGTAATAGTTCTCGCGCAGGGCGTCGAAGGTGACATTGCGTATGGACGGATCATTCACGTCCGGCGACAGCGACGCGGTGCGCGAAGTGGGGCCCAGCACGCCGGCCACATAGCGCGGCACGCCGGTCTCTTCGGCCACGGCGTCACAGACTGCTCGAGCCAGGCGCGCCGACTCCCGGTTGAGCTCGGGCACCAGCGCCTCCATGCCGTAGTCGGACTGGGAGAGGCGCGTGCTGTTGAAGGTGTTGGTCTCGACGATATCGGCCCCGGCCTCCAGGTACTGGCGATGAATGCGCGTCACCAGGTCCGCGCAGGTCAGGGCCAGCAGGTCATTGTTGCCCTTGAGATCACTAGGCCAGTCACTGAAGCGCTCGCCGCGAAACTCCTGCTCGGAAAGTCCGGCATTCTGCAGCATGGTGCCCATCCCGCCGTCCAGCATCAGGATGTGTTCGTTGAGGCGGTTGATCAGCGTGGCGGTCAGGGCGGTGGGAGCGGCGGCCATGGGTCGAATCAATCTCCAGCGTGAGGCATCAGAATCGTGCCTGCAGCGGGGCACCCGGGGTGTCTTGTCGAGGCTATACGCTGCGGGCGAGGGGCGGTCCTGCCGGGGTTCACTACATCGGCAAGCCGTCGGGAAAGGCTCTCATCTTAGCAAAAGCCACGGCGCCGCGGCAGGGGGCCGAATAAAACCCAGCAATTCAGTCGGGATTGTGTCGGCCGCATAGGTCGCTTACCATTGAGGTCATCACACTTTCTGTACATGTCGCGGCCCCACCCCGCCGCGGCATGTCGCGATAGCGAGAGCACCATGAGCGACAGCATCCAGATCACCGACAGCGCCCAGGACTATCTTGCCGAACTGCTCGAGAAGCAGAACGTCGAGGGAATAGCGGTCCGCATCTTCATTACCCAGCCAGGCACTCCCTACGCCGAGACCTGCCTGGCCTACTGCCGGCCCGGCGAAGAAGAGCCCAGCGACGAGCTGCTGGAACTCGAGAAGATTCGTGTCTACCTGGATAAGAACAGCTTGCCCTTTCTCGAGGAGGCCGTGGTCGACTTCAACGCCGACCGCATGGGCGGACAGCTGACCATCAAGGCGCCCAACGCCAAGATGCCCAAGGTCAATGCCGACAGCCCGCTAGAGGATCGCGTCAACTATATCCTCTACAGCGAGATCAACCCGGGCCTGGCCTCCCACGGCGGCGAGATCAAGCTGGTCGAGCTGACCGACGACCAGGTGGCGGTCCTGGCGTTCGGCGGCGGCTGCCAGGGCTGTGCCGCGGTGGACCTCACCCTCAAGGACGGCGTGGAGAGGACCCTGCTGGAGCGCATCCCCGAGCTTGCCGGGATACGCGACGTGACCGACCATACGGACACCACCAACGCCTACTACAGATAGTCGTGATTGGTTAACTCACTCTCGGTGATCTGAAGAAGGCTCCGCCACGGCGGAGCCTTCATCGTCTTCGAGCACCTCCTCGTGAGTCCGGTCAGCTACCGGTGCCTGCCAGAGGCAGCGATGAAGCTGGTTCTCCAGGTCACGCAAGCGGCGTACTTGCTCCTCCAGCAGCTGCTTCTGCTCGTCAATGCGCGCCTGCATCAGCACCTGCTCATGCTGCAGCGTCCGGCTTCGCTCCTCGGCCTGGTGCCGCGACCACTCGGTCTCGCGATGACGCTTCTCCTCTTCGGCCAGGGCACCGCGCGCCTCCTGCACCAGCTGCTGAGCCCGCTCCAGTCTCGTCTCGAGCTGCTGAAGCTTCTGGGTGTGGCGCTTCTCGGCGGCCTGTCGTTCCTGGCGCGCCTCG
This sequence comes from Halomonas sp., assembly GCF_034520545.1. GTDB lineage: Bacteria > Pseudomonadota > Gammaproteobacteria > Pseudomonadales > Halomonadaceae > Halomonas. The sequence goes on along the minus strand of NZ_JAXHNN010000010.1, from coordinate 258,772 downwards.
TCAAGCAGCCCCATCAGGCGCGCCTCGCTGCTCTCGTGACGTTTTTCCTCCCGGGCCAGACGTTCCTGATGGCGAGTGGCCTGCTCGGTCAGAGCCTGCTGCTGTTCGCGTGCCTGGCGCTCGTGTTCCTGCTGCAGGCTCGCCAACTGAGTCTCGAGCCTTGTCTGTCGGGTAGCGAGCTTCGTCTCCCGCTCCGCCAGCGCGTCGCGCTCGGCCTCTCGACGCGCCAGGTCGCCGCTCTGCTCCTCCAGGCGCTGCTCTGTACGCGCCAGGTGAGCCGCCAGCGCCGACTCACGCTGCTCGGCGTCCTCGGCCCGACGCGATGCCTCGCCGGCTTCCTCTCGCGCTGTCTCCACGCGGCCCTCTGCCTCCTGTCGATAGTGGGCGAGGGCCTCATTGGCGGATGCCTGGGCCTTCTCCCAAAGCGACTCGGCGAGCTCCTGCAAGGCCACGGGCATGCCACGCGGTGGAGGCAGGTCGCGGTTCTCCTCCCGCCGTGTCCGCCACTCCCTGAGGTGTTCACTGATGGTCGTGAAACTGCCGGTCCCGAGCACCTCGCGCACCTTGTGCACGCTGGGCGCCTCGCCCTTCTCCAGCAAGGCATCAATGGCCCGCTGAACATCCTCGTAACGCACGCCGCTGCGCGCCATGGCCTTGTCCTCGTGATGGTCTGTCGGGTCAAACTCTCGAAGGTCGAGCGGATTATACCCGGCGGCAACCCGACATTGAAGATAATTACATAATACGTATAACGTAAATATATTTACGATATGAAGAATAAAAGCAAGATTACGCGGCTTATCTTGATTTTCTTGCAGGGAAGGCCGGATACTGAAGGTCAAGGAGCAAGGAGCAAGGAGCAAGGAGCAAGGAGCAAGGAGCAAGGAGCGGATATGGACAACAGTACGAGTCAGGCAGCGGCCGGTGAGGCGTTGAGCGAAATATCGAAGGCACTCGAGAGGCCAGTGCAGCCAACTGTCGAGGCGGGCCATCGAACAGGTTTGCACATCACCGCTGGCAGCGATGTCGAGGCGGTGGCGCAGTGGCTGGACGAATACCGGTCAAGCCCCCGGACCCAGCGCGCCTATCGCCGCGAAGCGCAGCGCCTGTTGCTGTGGCTGGCGGAGCAGGGCAGGGGGCTCGATGCGCTGCGCCGGGAAGATCTGGACCTCTTCGAGTCCTTCCTGGCCGATCCGCGCCCCGCCGAGCGCTGGATCGGGCCGGTGCGCTCGCGTCGAGACCCACGATGGCGCCCCTTCCGCGGGCCACTTTCGCCCGCCAGCCGACGGCAGAGCCTGGTCATCCTGCAGGGCATGTTCGCCTGGCTGGTGGAGGCGGGCTGGATCGGCCACAATCCCTTCCGGCTGATGCGCGACAAGCGCCGACGCCTGGACAATCGCCAGGGGAGCATCGAGCGCTACCTTGAACGTCCTCTCTGGGACTGGCTGTGGGGGTGGCTGAATCGACCTGCGAAGCAGGACGACTCGCCCCGACGCCGTTACGAACTGACTCGACGGCGCCTGTTGTTCGGTTTCGCCTACCTGCTGGCCCCACGGATAAGCGAGATGAGCGCGGCGCGCATGAACGACTTCCAGCGTCGTGAAGGGCGCTGGTGGTGGAACGTGGTAGGGAAGGGCGACAAGGTGGCGCGCATCCCGGTGCCGCCGGACATGATGGACCTTGTGGGCGAATGGCGCAGAACACTGGACCTGTCGACGGATCCGCAGCCGGATGATGCCTCACCCTTGCTGCGTGCCCTGGATGGCCGCCGGGGGCTGGGCGACAATCGCCTCTATCGGCTGGTCTGCGATGGCTTCCGTGAAGCAGCTGAGGCGCTCGAGCGAGAGGCAGGCAACGACGCCCAGGGCGAGGTACTGCGCCTGCGTCAGGCGACACCGCACTGGCTGCGTCATACCGCCTTGACCCATCAGGCACAGGCCGGAGTGGAACTGCGCTATCTGGCCGCCACGGCCCGCCATTCGCGTCTCGACACCACGGCGCGCTACCTGCATGCCGAGGACGAGGAGTGGCATCGCCAGCAGGCGCGCCATGGCCTGGGCATCGGTGGGGCGAAGGAGGAGTATGTCGATGATCGAGATGACGAAAGTGAGCCGTTATAATGGCATCAACCACTTCCAGGAGAGACCATGACTGCCGAAACTACCGCCGAACAGGCCCAGCAGGAGCTTCTCGACGAGTTCGAGATGTTCGACAACTGGATGGATCGTTACCAGTACATCATCGACATGGGAAAGCAGCTGCCGGCCTTTCCCGAGGATTGGAAAGTCGATGAGCTGAAGATTCAGGGCTGCCAGTCCAATGTCTGGATGCACCATCGCCGCGAGGGCGAAAACCTGCACTTCGATGCGGTCTCCGATGCCGCCATCGTCTCCGGGCTGATCGCCGTGCTGATGCGCATCTACAACGACCGCCACCCGGCGGACATTCGCGCCACTAGCCCGCACTTCATGAAGGACCTGGGGCTCGACAAGCACCTTTCCCCGACCCGCAGCAACGGCCTCAACGCCATGCTGGAGCGGATCTACCGCGTGGCCGAGGCAGAGGTAGCCGCCTGATCAGCGGTTGCCCGGCTGCTGCTCGTCTGTCCGGCAGCGGAACTGCTCATCCAGTTCCGGATCTTCCCGGCAAAGCCGCTCGCTGGGTCCGTCGGGGACCGGGTCGATGCCCCCTTCGCAGCCTGGGTGGCAACGGGAAATCCGCCGCAATGCCAGAATGCCGCCCTTGAGCGGGCCATGTACTTGCAGCGCCTCCAGGGTATAACTCGAGCAGCTTGGCCAGTAGCGGCAGCGCGGCCCCAGCAGCGGACTCAACGTTATCTGGTACAGCCTCACCAAAGCGATCAACAGCCAGCCGAAGACCACACCTAGCAGGCGCAACAACCTGTAGACCCCCGCGGTCAGGCAGGACACGCTTCAGCCCTTGCCGTAGAGCGTATCGGGGTCGATCAGCGGGTCGCTGACGATGCGTGCCTCGTCGCCCTCCAGGGCCACGTAGAAACAGCTACGCCTGCCGCTGTGGCAGGCGGGCCCTGTCTGGTCCACCTTCAGCAGCAGGGTGTCACCGTCACAATCGAGCGCTGCGCCCTTGAGGTGCTGCTGCTGTCCGGAGCTTTCTCCCTTGCGCCACAGCTTGCCCCGCGAGCGTGACCAGTAGCAGACGCGACCGGTCTTCAGGGTCTCTTCCAGGGCCTCGCGGTTCATCCAGGCCATCATCAGCACCTCGCCGCTGTCATGCTGCTGGGCGATGGCCGGAATCAGGCCGTCGGCGTTGACGCGGATGGCGTCGAGGATCCCTGTCAGGGAGAAGCGGCTGTCGCCGGGGGCTCGTTCTAGGCTCTTGAAGGTGTCGCTCATGGAAACTCCGCGGGAGCGGCAGGGGGCTCGGGATTCTGTCGGCAGGTGTCACACTGGCCCAGCAACTCGATGGTCTGCCGCTGGACCTCGAAGCCCAGCTCCCTGGCGTGTCGTGCCAGGTGGTCATTGATCTCGTCCAGATGCAGCTCCTCGACCCGGCCACAGAGACGACAGATCAGCAGCTGGAAGCCGTGGGCATGCTCGGGACAGGGACAGGCCACATAGGCATTGAGCGACTCGATACGATGCACCAGCCCCTGGTCGATGAGAAAATCCAGTGCGCGATAGACGGTAGGAGGACGTGCCGCGGCGTGCTCCGCCGCTAGGCGGTCCAGCAGGTCGTAGGCCTTCAGACTGCCGGGGGCGTCGGCGATCATCTCCAGCACTCGTCGACGGATCGGCGTGAAGCGCGCACCGCGCTGCTGGCACTGCCGTTCGGCCTGTCGAATCATGTCGCGGGGATCGGTCATGGCACCCGGGGCGATGGCTGGGAAGAAGCATCATTCTACGCGCCGGGCCGGCGAGGGGCCAGCCGTGGCCGCCCTCAGGCCGTTTCGGACAGCTCGCTGGAGCGGGCGAAGTGATGCTGCGAGAAGGCAACCCTGTCCTCGACAGCGACCCCCTCGGGCTGGCGTTCGATCAGATCGAGCCGGGAACGCAATCCCTCACCGTTGGCCATCTGGATGGCCAGCCCCGGACGGGCGTTGAGCTCCAGCAGCATGGGACCATGGTCCCGATCGAGCACCATGTCGGTTCCCAGGTAGCCCAGGCCGGTCATCTCAAAACAGCCGGCGGCCAGCCGCAGCAGCGTGCCCCAATCGCTGATGCGGAGGCTGGCAAGCTCATGTCCGGTATCGGGATGGTCATGGCGCGTGCGATCGAATTGCACCCCGCGGACCGCGGTACCACTGGCAATGTCGATACCCATACCCACGGCCCCCTGGTGCAGGTTGGCCTTGCCGTCCGAGGCGGCAGTGGACAGGCGCATCATGGCCATGACCGGATAGCCTTGGAAGATGATGACCCGGATGTCCGGCACCCCCTCATAGGTGTACTCGGAAAAGGATTCGTCGAAGTTGATCAGCGCCTCGATCAAGGCCACGTCTGGAGAGCCACCCAGAGAGTAGAGCCCGGAGAGGATATTGGAAACATGTCGCTCCACGTCGGCGAGGGTTAGCTGGGTGCCGCTGGGCTTGATGTAAAGACCGCCCTCGATCCGCTCGATAACCAGGATACCCTTGCCGCCACTCCCTTTGGCAGGCTTGATCACGAACCCACTTTGGCCGGTCAGCATGGCACGCAGTTGCTTGATACCGAACTGGGTAGTCACGGTACCGATCAGTGCCGGCGTGGTGATCCCGTGTTCCTGGGCCAGCAGCTTTGTCTTGAGTTTGTCGTCCACCAGCGGATAGAGCCGGCGCTTGTTGTAACGGCCGATATAGCGGATGTTGCGCCGGTTCATGCCGACAATTCCCTTGGCACGCAGGCGGGCAGGGGTCGTCCACATGGGATCAGTCCTCCGTGACCGGCTGGAAGCGGCGCAGCTCGAGCAGGCGATAGCCGGTGTAGTTGCCGAGCAGCAGGATCAACGCCATCAGGATCAGTTGGACGCCAAGGAAGTTGAAGGTGATGTGGCGAATCCAGGGATTGTTCATCGCCAGATAGGCCAGTACCGCGGTGACCAGACTACCGCCTCCCTGGATCAGCACCTGCTTGGGGCCTTCCTCTTCCCACAGGATCGACATTCGCTCGATGGTCCAGGACAGAATGATCATCGGGAAGAACGTGATGGTCAGGCCGGCGTTGAGCCCGAAGCGGTAGGAGAGCACAGAGAATACCGAGATGATGGCGATGACCGTGATGATCACCGCCGTCACTCGCGCCACCAGTAGCAGATTCAGGTAGGAAAGATAGTTGCGTATCACCAGCCCCACGGCCACCACCAGCAGAAAGCCAACCAGCCCGGTGATCAGTGTGGTCTGGATGAAGGCCAGCGCGATCAGGACGGGCATGAAGGTGCCCGAAGTCTTGATACCCACCAGCACCCGAAGGATCACCACCATCAGCGCGCCGATGGGGATCAGCAGGATGGTCTGGAACAGCGCCTGGTCCTCCAGGGGCAGGCTATGGATCGAGAAATTCAACAGGGTGTCATCGGCCAGCTGGCTGCGCACTGCTGCCGCCGCCGGCTGGTTGCGGGAGAGCATCGAGAAGCCGATCCGCGAGTTGCTGCCGCCCTGGACCTCTAGCACCGCCTCTCCGGCGGACTCCCAGAGGAGCAGGTTGTCCGGGCGCCCTCTGGCACCGGTACGGGGGTCGAACAGTGCCCACTCTTTGTCGTCGAAGACCTGGATCCAGGAAGTCAGGCTCTGTCGCCGGCGGCCGTGCTCAAGCAGCAGGCCGTTGACCTCTCGGGCCGGTACGCGGGCCTGGTTGAGCAGGCGCACCAGCAGCGGAGTGCGGTCGAACTGGGTCAGCAGGAGGCGAGCATTCTCCCCCTGTCGGTCTTCTGTCAGGTCAGTGATCAACTCACGGGCGAAGGTGAAGGGGTCGGCGCTGCGCGCCCAAGCCCGTTCGATCACCTGGCTGGCCGCGGTGTTATAAGGCGTTTCCCAGACGATGTCACGGCGCAGGGGAGGGGATTCGATCTGTGGGTTGCGCGATGCCGGAGCCACTAACGCCTGGACGCTGTAATAGAGCTGCTGGTCGCCGGTGGCCTGGCGGGTGGTCCATTCGGCGCGGCGGCCCCCGTCCTCCTCGAGGAAGGCCAGGCCGTAGCCGGGCGAGGCTGTATGCTCCGTGAGAATGCGAAAGCCTTGCTGGCTCGAGGGCAGCGCCATGTTGACCTTTGCCGGTCCACCATCGGCCATGAAGTTGACCTGGGCCTCGATCTCCCAGACCTGGCGTTGTTCACCCGGTGTCCAGGGCACCTCGAACTGCACGTGGCGGTGGATACTCATAACGACACCGGACACCAGCAGGAAGGCGACGATCAGGTAGAAGGGCAGTCGTGACATGGGTCTTCCTTGATGGGGCTTTAGTCAGGCGAAATGACAACGTCACTCTTCGGCTTTTTCAGCGCGATCTGCCGCTTCGTCGGCGCCGGCTTCCTCTGCCGGACGCCCACCGGAAAATTCGGGGCGTTCGTGAAGGTACTGCTCGGCCACGTCGATGACGGCGATATCCATCAGGAAACGGCGACCCAGCAACACCGGATGATCCAGGTGGGTGCGATCATTGAGGGTGAACTGCACCGTCTCGCGCAACGGCCCGAGCGTCATCAAGAGACTGATGACCGGCCGGGAGTCCTCGCCTGAAGCCTGGATGATGCGCACCCGGCGCTCCACCGACGCCTCGATCCACTCATCGCGCACGCTGTCGACCACGCTATCGTTCTCGTTGAGGCCCAGCTTGAAGCGAACCCAGTTCTCGCCGTCACGCTCAAAACGGATGAGCTCGGTAGCCGACAGCGATGAAGTCGTAGCACCGGAGACGATGCGCGCCTTGAGGTAGGTGCCGACACCGGGTAGCCCGATCCATTCGCTGCGCCCGAGGATCTCCTTGTTGTCCAGGCGCGCCTGGCTGTCGCGGCACTGGCGTGTCGCTTCAGGGGTGTCGTCCTCGCTGTCGCGACCTGCCAATTCACCACGCAGTTGTCGCAGCTGGCTGCCGACCTCACGCAGGTCAGCAGTCAGCACCTGCTGCTGATGCAGTTGCTGATCGAGACTGGCCTGATGATCGGTCATGCAGCGGGAGGTGACAGCGCCTTCCAGTCGGTCGATGCGCGCCTGAAACTCTGCGCTGGTAACGACCGGCGGCATTGCCTCACGATCGGGCAGCATAGTGCAGCCGCTCAACAGCAGGGTGGCAACGATCGGAGTGCCGACGGACGGCAGGCAGTGGCGCATAGACATCGCTCAGGCATCGAAACGGTTCGTGATCATAAGGAGTCGCCGCCAACCTTGTCCAACGTCGGTGAATCGCGACGGCATGCGCATGGCCAGTGCTACCCATGAAAATATCATGCGCAATTTAACATAATATACATTATACGAACTTAAGGGGGTAAGCCATTTTGCTGGTGAGCCATTTCAGCTCTTTTGATACCGCTCAAGGCGCCTTGTCATCAAAGCTCGACTCAGGCCGGGATAGCGCCGAGATGGTGAATCGATTAACATTTCCTATACAGACCCTATAAAGGAAATATGAATGTACAGGAAATGGCTCCTCCGCCTGATCGTGCTACTGCTCCCCCTGGGGCTCCTGGCCGGCTGCAGCAGCGTCGATATCGAACGCTATGCGGGCACCACACCGCGCCTCGACATCGGCGACTACTTCGACGGACAAACGCGCGCCTGGGGAATGGTGCAGGACTACAGCGGTGAAGTGCAGCGACGCTTCACCGTGGACATCGAGGGTCGCCTGGACGGCGATACCCTGGTGCTAGACGAGCGCTTCGTCTATGACGACGGCGAGACCGACCGCCGGGTCTGGACCTTCGAGCGTCAAGATGAAGGGCTTTGGATGGCAAGTGCCAACGACGTCGAGGACCCCGTGGAGGCGCGTCAGGCTGGTCATGTCTTCAACATGCGTTACCGGCTGCCTGTTGAGGTCTCGGGCCGCGAGATTACCTTCACCCTGGACGACTGGATGTACCTGCAACCGGACGGGCGGCTGATCAATCGCACGGCCATGAAGAAATTCGGTGTCACCCTGGCCGAGATCACCATCGTTTTCGATAGGCAGATCCAGGAACGGGAAACCCAGGGCTAAAACCCAGGGCTCAACGACGACGCCCCCGGATCGGGGGCGTCGTGCCGGCGGATGAGGCCGATCTTACAGCGGCTTCTTGTCATCGGCTTCGGCGGCGGCATAGGAGCCATCCTCGCGGTGCACTTCCCGGCCGCTCAACCCCGGGGTGAACACGCAGGCCAAGTGCATGGTCTTGTGGGCACGCAGGAGGTGCTCGTCATGCTGGTCGAGGATGTAGATGTCGCCCGGCTTGATCGGCCAGATCTTGCCGTCGGCCAGTGTCTCGACCTCACCTTCCCCCTCCATGCAGAACACGGCCTCGAAATGGTTCTTGTAATGGATATGGGTCTCTGTGCCCTCGTAGATGCGCGTGATATGAAAGGAGCACTTGCCACCATCATCGGCCAGTGACAGGCGGGTGCTGTCCCAGTTGCCGTTCTCGGCCTTGACCAGGCGTTCGGTCTGACGGGCGACTTCGAGGTTGCGAACGATCATGAATCTTCTCCAGTGTTGTCAGTATCGGACCGAGTCGGCCCCTGCCGACCGGTCGGTGACCGGGCCGCCCAAGTGGCGACACCCTTAGACTATCAGCTTAGCGCCTGCTTGGTACTGGTCTCGAGGATATCTAGGCCCTCGTTGAGGTCTTCATCGGTGATGGTGAGCGGGCATAGGCACTTGACCACCTCCCCGTCCTGACCGCTGGTCTCGATGACCAGGCCATTCTCGAAGGCCTTGTGGGTGATCTTGTCGGCGATGTCGCCGCTGCCCACATCGATGCCGCGCATCAAGCCACGGCCCCGCTCCGAGGCCTCGATACCTAACTCGCTGATCATGCCGGCAATCTTGGCGAAGCGCCGGGAAACGATCTCACCCTTGCGCTGGACGTCCTGGGCGAAGCTGTCGTCGTGCCAGTAATTTTCCATAGCAGCGGCAGCAGTAGTGAAGGCCAACGCGAAACCGCGGAAGGTGCCGTTATACTGGCCCGGTTTCCAGATATCGAGCTCGGGGCGCATCAGCACTTGAGAGAACGGCAGCCCCAGGCCGGAAAGCGACTTGGAATTGGTGACGATATCAGGCACCACGTCGGCGTGCTCGAAGCTAAAGAACTTTCCAGTGCGGCCGCAACCGGCCTGGATGTCGTCGACGATCAGCAGGATGTCATGGGCACGACAGATGCCCTCGAGGCGCTTTAGCCATTCGAGACCGGCGACGTTGATGCCGCCCTCGCCCTGCACGGTCTCGACGATGACACCAGCCGGGATGTCCAGGCCGCCGGACTTGTCACCAAGCAGCTTCTCGAAGTAGTCCAGGGTGTCGGTACCGTCGCCGAGGTAGCCGTCAAAGGGCAGGAAGCTGCCGCCGACCGTCGGCACCCCGCCGGTAGCCTCGCGGAACTTGCGGTTACCGGTAGTGGCCAGGGCTCCCATTGTCACGCCGTGGAAACCGTTGGTGAAGGTCACGATATTGTGACGGCCCTTGGCGTTGCGGGCCAGGCGAATGGCTGCCTCGACGGCGTTGGTGCCGGTCGGTCCCGGAAACTGCACCTTGTAGTCCAGGCCACGCGGTTTCAGGATCATCTCATCGAGGGCTTCCAGGTAGCGGCGCTTGGCGGCCGTCCAGAAATCCAGGCCATGAATGATGTTGTCCTCGGCCAGGTAGTCAAGCAGCGCCTGCTTGATCTTCGGATTGTTATGGCCATAGTTCAGGGTGCCGGCACCGGCCAGGAAGTCGATATACTCACGGCCGTCCTCATCGGTCAGACGGGCATTCCGGGCCTTGGTGAAAACCACAGGAAAAGAGCGGGAATAGGTACGGACTTCGGATTCCATGCGTTCGAGAATCTGGGTCTGCATGTGCGACCTCCTGTTTCAGCAATAGAAAGGAATCAAGACGCGGCGAACACGCGACTTAAGGGGTGAAGGGATAGCTGCCACTTGAGTAAGATAGGTGGGTCCAAAAAAAAGAAGCGCAGCGTTCAGATGCGATCGGTCTGGAAGGGGCCGATGCGCACGAGATTTTCCGGATCGTGCTCACCACCGAGCTGGTCGGTGGAAAAATACTCGCGGCTGTTGAGCGGTGCCTGCCAGCGCTCGGCAAGCCGGCGGAACAGACCCCACGACGCCTGGTTGTCAGGAGTAATGGTGGTCTCGAGGTGGTGGACTCCCGCCATTTCCGGACGTGTCATCACGGCTTCCGCCAGGCGACGCGCCAGGCCCGTGCCGCGCGCCTTCTCACCAACCGCCACCTGCCACAGAAAATAGGTATCGGGGGCATTGCTCTTCACATAGCCGGAGACGAAGCCGACGATCTCGCCTTCCTCGTTGGTGGCCACGGCACAGCTGTCGCGGAACTGGGTCGCTAGCAGCAGGTAGGCATAGGCGGAATTGACGTCCAATGGGGGGCAGGACTTGACCAGTTCGTAGATTCCCCAGCCGTCATCGGGATTGGGCTTGCGGATGAACAGCGGATACGTTTCATGACCGACGACGGCATCAGCCACGGTAGGACGGGCAAGATCGGCGGAGGGCGTGAAGGGCTCGGTAGTCGTGTTCATTATCATGGTTCGCTGTTGCGAATTTAGAAAAGATTATACCAGCGGCATACCGGCAATTCAAAAACATGATTATCCTGACGTCGCGGATCCATAATGGAAAATTATGCTGTGCAATCCGCTTCCGCCAGTCGTGCCGCCTCCTTTCAATAATAGCCCACTGGGATGATGTCAGGTTATTAAAGTGCAGCGGACCATCCCGGTGGCTGGCCCGCTCTGGCGTTGCCCCGGCGATAACGTCAGGAACGCGTTGGCGCGCGCATGGTGACGAACTCCTCGGCACCGGTGGGATGGATGCCTACGGTGGCGTCGAAGTCGGCCTTGGTGAGTCCTGCGCGCACTGCCACGGCGATGCCCTGGATCACTTCGCCGGCTTCTTCACCCACCATGTGTGCCCCCACTACCACATCACTCGCATCATCGACGATCAGCTTCATCAAACAACGCTCGCTGCTGCCGGACAGGGTGTGCTTCATGGGTCGGAAGTCGGCGACATAGACGCGGATTTCGCCACACGCTTCGCGGGCCTGTTCCTCGGAAAGCCCCACGGTGCCGATGTTGGGATGACAGAACACCGCCGTGGGGATGTTGCGGTAGTCCAGAGGCGCCGGCTCGGTATCCTCGAAATGGTGCCTGACCATCTGCATGGCTTCGGCGAGTGCCACCGGGGTCAGTTCGGGGCCACCCGTCACGTCGCCCAGGGCGAGAATCGAGGGCATGGAGGTCTCGAAACGCTCGTTGACCTTCAGATGGCCGCTGTCGGTCAACGCGATGTCGAGTCGGTCCAGGCCCAGGGCCTCGAGGTGGGGACGACGACCGGTCGCCGTTAGTACGGCATCCACCTCGAGCTGCTCGCCATTGGTGAGTCTGACCCGCAGGCCCCCTTCGACCTTCTCGATCGAGGTGATGTTGGCGTCGAAGTGCAGCTGGACGCCCTTCTTGGCCATCTCGTCGCGGGTGAACTCGCGCACCTGCTGATCGAAGCCGCGCAGGAACAGCTCGCCCCGGTAGACCAGGTGGGCATCGCTGCCCAGGCCATTGAAGATGCTGGCAAACTCCACGGCGATATAGCCACCGCCAAGCACCAGGAAACGCTCGGGAAAGCGCTCGAGGTCAAAAACGCGATTGGAATCGACCACATGCTGCTTGCCGGGGAAGTCCGGCACCCAGGGCCATCCCCCCACCGCAACCAGGATCTTCTCGGCGCTGATCGTCTCGCCGTTGACCGTGACATGGTGTGCATCCTGCACTCGGGCGCGGCCGTTGATCAGACGCACTCCGGACGTATCGAGCAGGCGCCCGTAGATGTCATTCAGCCGCTTGATCTCGCTTATCTTGTTGTCGCGCAGCGTGGTCCACTCGAACCGCGGGGCTTCGGGCAGATGCCAGCCAAAACCGGCGCTATCCTCGAAGGCCTCATGGAAGTGGGCGGCATAGGAGTAAAGCTTCTTGGGTACGCAGCCCACATTGACGCAGGTGCCACCCAGGTAGCGCTCCTCCGCCACGGCGACCCGCGCGCCGGTGCTGGCCGCGGTGCGGGCGGCGCGTACGCCGCCGGAGCCCGCCCCGATCACGAACAGGTCATAGTCGAAGTCTGACACGCAAGTCTCCTGTCGAAGAATCGAGCCTCGCTCGGCCCGCCTGTGAATCTCGAGATGGATCATACCAGCCGAGGCGACGCCCCGGGAGAGCAGTTGACCGCCCCGGCAGGCGAGGTTAAAAGGGGCCACAGCTACGTTCCCAGTCGAATCGTCCGGAGGATTCCCATGAAGCGCGAAATCGAGACACTGCTGGCCAACAACCGCAGCTGGGCCGAGAAGATGCGCCGCGACGATCCTGACTACTTCGCGCGTCTGGCCCGCCAGCAGAGCCCCGAGTACCTGTGGATCGGCTGCTCCGACTCTCGGGTACCGGCCAACCAGATCATCGACCTGCCACCGGGCGAGGTCTTCGTGCATCGCAACGTCGCCAACCTGCTCCACCACAACGACATGAATGCCCTTTCGGTGGTTCAGTTCGCCGTGGACGTGCTCAAGGTGCGTCACATCATGGTGGTCGGCCACTATGGCTGCGGCGGCGTGCGGGCGGCCGTCGTCGGCGGCGAGTGCGGCATGGTCGACTACTGGCTTCATTCTGTCCGCGAGCTGTACAGTCTTCACCGTGATGTTCTGGAATCGCTTCCGCTCGATGAGCAGGTTGACCGCATGTGCGAGCTCAACGTCGAGGCCCAGGTCAACAATCTCTGCCGGACCAAGATCGTCCAGCGTGCCTGGCAGCGCGGCCAGGCGCTCTCCGTGCACGGCTGGGTCTATGGGCTGAGCGACGGCCGGATTTCCGATCTCGATTGCAGTATCCATGGCCTCGACCAGGTCGCCACCCTGTATCGCATCGATCGTGTCGCGCCCACAGGGAATTGAGTCAGGCCCCTGACCACGGAGCTCATTCACCGTGCGCATGACCGCTGTCACAATTTCGATTGTGCCAGCGTGGCCGGACTCACTATGTTATTGATTGGACCTTCGCGGTCTCACACCAATAACAAGTCAACCGGCATGGAATGACACATGACTCTCAAGAAGACCCTGCTGGCGAGCGTGATCGGCGCCGCCATGACCACCGCCGTAATGCCCACCATAGCCAGCGCCGAGACCACCCTGCGCATGGCCTATGATGCCGACCCGGTATCGCTGGACATTCACGAGCAGCTTTCCGGCGGCATCCTGCAGCTCTCCCACATGACGCATGACCCCTTGGTGCGCTGGACCAGTGAACTCGACTTCGAGCCGCGCCTGGCCACCGCCTGGGAGCAGGTCGACGACACCACCATGCGCATGAGCCTGCGTGACGACGTCGAATTTCACACAGGCAATACCTTCACTGCCGACGACGTCGTGTGGACCGTCGAGCGCCTCAAGCGTAGCCCGGACTTCAAGGCGATCTTCGAGCCCATAGTGAGCATCACGGCGATCGACGATACCACTGTGGAATTCAAGACCGCCGATCCCTACCCGCTGCTGCTCAATCTCGCCACCTACATCTTCCCCATGGATAGCGAGTTCTACAGCGGCACCGCCGAGGATGGCGACCCCAAGGACGAGATCGTCAAGAACGGTAACTCCTTCGCCTCGGCCAACCTCTCCGGTACCGGCCCCTTCACGGTGGTCGAGCACCAGAAGGGTAACCGCATGGAGTTCGAGCGCTTCGATGGCTACTGGGACGAGCAATCGCCCGGCAACGTGGAGCGCATCGTGCACACGCCGATCAGCGAGAACGCCACCCGCGTGGCCGCTCTGCTCTCCGGCGATGTGGACTTCATCGCCCCGGTGCCACCCAACGACCTGGACCGGGTCCGCGAGGACGAGGATGTCCAACTGGTCACCATGTCCGGCACGCGAATCATCTTCTTCCACATGAACCAGGAACGCGTCGACGCCTTCCAGGATCCGCGCGTGCGTAAGGCCTTCGCCTATGCCGTCAATCAGGAGGCCATCGCTGACCGCCTGATGAAGGGCTTTGCCACCCCGGCGTCGCAGTTCTCCCCGCAAGGCTACGCCGGCCATGTAGCAGACCTCGAGCTGCGCTACGACCTCGAAAAGGCCCAGCAGCTGATGGCCGATGCCGGCTATGGAGACGGCTTCGAGATCTCCATGATGGCGCCCAACAACCGCTACGTGAACGATGCCAAGATCGCTCAAGCGGTGGCCGCCATGCTGGCGCGCATCAACGTCACGGTAGACCTCAAGACCCTGCCCAAGGCTCAGTACTGGGGCGAGTACGACGACCGTGCTGCGGACATGATGATGATCGGCTGGCACTCGGACACCGAGGACAGCGCCAACTTCCACGAGTATCTGACGGCCTGCCCGGATGCCGATACCGGCGCCGGCCAGTACAACGCCGGCAACTACTGCAATCCGGAACTCGACAAGCTGGTGGCCGAGGCCAACCTGGAAGTCGACCTCGAGAAGCGAGCCGAGATGCTGCAGCAGGTCGAGCAGACCCTGCATGAAGAGGCGGCCATCGTACCCCTACATTGGCAGGACCTGGCCTGGGCCTCGGCAGACAACGTCAATATCGAGCCAATCCTCAACGTGATGAACTTCCCCTATCTCGGGGACCTGGTCATCGAGGAAGAGTAAGGCTGCCCCGCGCCGGCCCCACGTGGGCCGGCCATCCCAAACCCTGACCCCTGCGACGCGCTCGTCCAACGAGTGCGTCGTCGCGTGTTGCACACCGGACGCAAGCCATGATCGCCTTTCTGATCAAGCGCCTCTTTCATGCCCTGCTGGTGATGTTCGTCATCAGCGTCATTGCCTTCGCTATCCAGGACAACCTGGGTGACCCCATCCAGCAGATGGTCGGCCAGTCGGTGCCGGAGAGCGAACGCGAGGTCCTGCGCGAGCAGCTGGGCCTCAACGACCCCTTCCTGGTCCAATATCTGCGCTTTGCGGGCAATGCCCTGCAGCTGGATTTCGGCTACTCCTATATCTTCAATCAGCCGACCACCGAGGTAATCCTGCGCCACCTGCCGGCGACCCTGGAACTGGTGTTCGCCACGACCCTGCTGATCGTGCTGCTCTCGGTGCCAATCGGCGTCTACAGCGCGATCAGGCCCCGCGCCTGGCTATCGCGCTTCTTCATGGGCGTGTCGATCATCGGCATTTCCATACCGGTCTTCCTCACCGCCATCATGCTGATTCAGCTGTTCGCCATCGGGGTGAGCTGGTCCCCCTTTCCCGCTGATACTGGCTGGGGGGCGTGGCTCAACGACCTGATCAGCACCGATGGCGGCATGCCGGCCTACGGGCGTGGTGATCCAGTACCCGTCTTTGGTACCTGGGCCACCAACTTCGCCTCCCTCGAGGGCCTCACCTATCTGGTGCTGCCGACGGTTTCGTTGGCCTCGATCATGCTGCCGCTGTTCATCCGCCTGATCCGCGCCGAAATGCTCGAAGTCCTGCAGTCGGAGTATGTGAAGTTCGCCCGCGCCAAGGGTATCTCGCTGCGCCGCATCTACTTCCTGCACGCCCTGAAGAACACCATGCTGCCGGTGATCACCATGGGCGGGGTGCAGATCGGCACCCTGGTGGCCTACACCATCCTCACCGAGACGGTCTTCCAGTGGCCGGGCATGGGGCTGATGTTCCTCAACGCCATCCAGCGCTCCGATGTGCCACTGATCATCACCTACCTGATGATCGTGGGGCTGATCTTCGTGATCACCAATACGCTGGTCGACCTCATCTATGGCCTGGTCAATCCCACCGTCAAGCTGACAGGGAAACCCGCATGACAACCACGACACCCCAGGTAGCAAGCCGCTGGTCGCGCTTTCGTGGCTCCTACCTGCTCTACAGTTTCAAGCGTGACCTCGTCGCCCAGCTGAGTCTTCTGGTCTTCATCGCCCTGGTCGCCGTGGCCGTTCTGGCCCCGTGGCTGGCCCCGATGAATCCTTATGACCTGGCGCAAATCGACATCATGTCCTCGGAGCTGCCGCCCTTCTGGATCGAAGGCAGCGATCCGGCCTACCCGGTAGGCACCGACGCCCAAGGCCGAGACATGCTATCCACGATCCTCTATGGCGCCCGGGTGTCGCTGATCATCGGCTTCGGCGCGGTGGCCCTCCAGGCCATGCTGGGCGTCAGTTTCGGGCTGCTCGCCGGCTATCTGGGGGGACGCGTGGATGCCTTCCTGATGCGCCTGGCCGATATCCAGCTGTCATTCTCCACCCTGATGGTGGCCATCGTGGTGGGTGCCCTGGTCAAGGCGATCTTCGGTGGCGCCACCTTCAGCGCCTACGCCGTACCGCTGCTGGTGTTGATCATCGGCCTTGCCGAATGGCCCCAGTATGCGCGCACGGTGCGGGCGTCGGTGCTGGCCGAGCGCCACAAGGAGTACGTCGATGCGGCTCGGGTGATGGGCTTCACCAGCCGGCGGATCATGTTCCGCCACATTCTGCCCAATACCCTCTCGCCGATCTTCGTCATCTCCACGGTCCAGGTGGCCAATGCCATCATTTCCGAAGCCGCCCTCTCCTTCCTGGGCCTGGGCATGCCCGAGACGCAGCCGTCGCTGGGCTCGCTGATCAAGTCCGGCTTCGACTACCTGCAGTCGGGCTCCTGGTGGATCACCTTGATCCCCGGCCTGGTGCTGGTGGTCCTGGTACTGGTGATCAACCTGCTGGGTGACTGGCTACGTGACGTCCTCAATCCGCGACTCTACAAGGGCTGATCCATGGCACTCCTCGACGTTAATCATCTCGATGTGCGCTTCGCCCTTCGCCGCGGCGATGTTCAGGCGCTGCGCGATATCAGCTTCAGCCTGGAGCGCGGCGAGCGCCTGGGGATCGTGGGCGAGTCCGGCGCCGGCAAGTCGGTGGCGGCCTTCAGCCTGCTCAACCTGATCGCCAAACCGGGCTATATCGCCGGTGGCAGCATCCAGTTTGACGGCCGCGAACTGACCGACATGAGTGACCGGGCGCTGCGTCATGTTCGCGGCCACCGCATGTCGATGATCTTCCAGGATCCGATGATGACCCTGAACCCGGTGCTCTCCATCGGCGAGCAGATGGTCGAATGCCTCAAGGCCCACCGTCGCATCTCTACCCGTGAGGCCCGGGCCATCGCCCTGCGCAAGCTCGAGCAGGTGCAGATACCCTCGCCTTCGGCACGCCTCGACCAGTACCCCCATGAGCTCTCCGGCGGGATGCGTCAGCGGGTGATCATCGCTATCGCGCTGCTGCTCGATCCCGACATCATCATCGCCGACGAGCCCACCACCGCGCTGGATGTGACCATCCAGGCCGAGATCATGGCGTTGCTGCTGGAGCTCTGCGAGCAGCACAACGTCGGCCTGATCCTGATCACCCACGACCTGGGCGTGGTCAGCCAGGTCACCCAGCGCATGCTGGTGATGTACGCCGGCCGGGTGATCGAACAGGGGCCGACCCGGGAGATCATCAACGACCCCCAGCATCCCTATACCCAGGGGTTGATCAACGCCCTGCCCCAGATGGCTACGCCGGGCAGTCGACTGAATCAGATCCCCGGCAGCATGCCTTCGCTTGACAACCTGCCGACTGGCTGCGCCTTCCATCCGCGCTGCGGCTTCATCGATCGCGCCGACGGCACCACCCGCCGCGCTTGCATCGACGAGGTTCCCGGCTTCGTTACCTCCGGCAACTGCCGCGTTGCCTGCCACATGGTCGCCGAGATGCTCGAACGTGAACGCATCTCGGCCGAGGAGATTCGCTGATGAATGCGACCGCCCAAGCCAAGGCCCAGACCCCTGATCAGGCGCCCGGTGCGGCCAAGCCTCTGCTGGAGATCCGCGGTGTGGAGAAGCGTTTTTCGCTCTCCGGGGATTTCCTCGAGCAGCTAAAGTTCAAGCGTGGCAGGATCGTTCGCGAACAGCAGTTCGTGCATGCCATCAACGGTGTCGATCTGGATATCCAGCGCGGCGAAGCGCTCTGCGTGGTCGGTGAATCCGGCTGCGGCAAGTCCACGGTGGCGCGTACCGTGATGGGCCTGATCCACCCCAGTGCCGGTGAGGTCCGCTATGACGGCCAGCGCATCGACGACCTTTCCCACAAGGCGCTGATGCCCTACCGCCGTCGCATGCAGATGATCTTCCAGAACCCCTATGCCTCACTCAATCCGCGGATGACCATCCAGCAGACCCTGGAGGAGCCGATCCGCCTGCACCATCCGGACTGGTCACCTAAGCGCATCAAGCAGCAGGTCGCCGAAGTGATGGCCTCGGTGGGCATCGCGGCCGACTGGGGCGGGCGCTATGGTCACGAGTTCTCCGGCGGACAGCGTCAGCGAATCGCCATCGCCCGCGCCCTTGCGGTGGATCCGGAGTTCATCGTCGCCGATGAGCCGATCTCGGCGCTGGATGTGTCGATCCAGGCCCAGGTGCTGAACCTGCTGATGGAGGCCCAGCAGCAGCGCAACCTGACCTACCTGTTCATCACCCACGATCTGGCGGTGGTCGAGCACTTCGGCACCCGGGTAGCAGTGATGTATCTCGGGCGGGTCTGCGAAGTGGCACCAACGGCGACGCTCTTCGCCCGGCCGCGACACCCCTATACTCAGGCCCTGATGTCGGCGATCCCGCGTCTCGAGGATGACCGGCCTCAGCACATTCGTCTGGAAGGCGAGGTGCCCACCCCGGTCAACCTGCCATCAGGGTGTGTCTTCCATGGCCGCTGCCCGCATGCCTTTGATCGCTGCCGTCAGGAGATCCCGCAGCTGATCGTCACCGACGATGGGGGCCAGGTGGCCTGTCACGCAGTGGAAGAGGGGCGCATCGACTGATGCCCATCGCGGTATGGCACAATGCCGGGGCCGAAACACGGCTCCGGTATCCACGAGGAGCGACATGGAACTGCGCTGGCTGGAAGACTTCATTGCCCTGGCTCGGACCCAGCATTTCTCCCGAGCGGCGGATGAGCAGAACGTCACCCAGCCGACCTTCTCGCGGCGCATCAAGCTGCTCGAGGAAGAGATGGGCACTACCCTGATCAACCGCCAGACCCTGCCGTTGTCGCTGACCCTGGCGGGGGAGGAGTTCCTCTGCCTCTGCCAGGAGGTGACACGCCGGGTCGCTGCCACTCGGCAGCGGCTGGCCAACCTGGCCGAGGATCAGGCCGGGCAGTTGCGGCTGGCGGCTCCGCAGAGCCTGCTGGCGCACTTCCTCCCCGAGTGGCTGGCCGACAGGGCCCCACCCCCTCCGTTGACGCCCTGCCTGCGCGCCACCAACTGGCTGGCCAGCGACTTCTTCGAGGCCCTGGCCCGCGATGAATGCGATCTGGTGCTCTGTTACTGGCCGCAGGGAGCCTGTTCCCTCATGCCCGAGACCGAGGGGCTAGAACACCGCTGCCTGGGCACCGAGCGGATGATCCCGATCTCGCTACCAGAGGCAGATGGCCGCCCACGCTTCAGTCTGGAAGCCGGGGTAAGCGACACTTTACCGCTGATTGCCTACCACCCTCGCGGGCTGATCGATCTGGCCCTGCGCAGCCACCTGGAACACCTGCCCGCGGCACCCCACTTCCAGGTGCTCCACGAAAGTATCCAGAGCGGCAACATCCGCGAGCTGGCCAGCCTGGACTACGGCCTGGGCTGGCTACCCGAACGCACCGTGCGCGACGACCTGGCCGTCGGTCGTCTAGTGAGGGCCGGCGATGCGCGCTGGGAAGTCCCGTTGGATATCCGCCTCTACCGCCGTCGCGGTCACGCTCAGCCCGCCCTCGAGGCCCTCTGGGAGGCACTATCCAGCGGCGCGACCCACCGTTACCCCACGTCAATCTCTTCAACGGAGCCCTCATGACCGGAGTTGACACGTCCTCGTCCATCGCCACCCTCCAACGTGATCACCTGGCGGCCCTGCAACAGACCTACAACGAAATTCTGACGCGCCTGGGGCTGGATGGAGTGCTGCTCTACAGCGGCCACCCCCGCCGCCACTTCGCCGACGATCAGGAGGCGAGCTTCGCCGCCTTTGGCCATTTCATGCACTGGATCGGCCAGGCCGATCTGGCACGTAGTTGGCTTCTGATCTGCCCGGGGCAGCGACCGAGGTTAAAGGTCCATGCCCCGGACGACTTCTGGCACCTGCCTGCCCGCCTGCCCGACGAGCCTTGGGTGGCGACCTTCGAGATCGAGATGAGCCGCGACGATGCCCCGCCTGCCCTGCCTACCGGACGTTTCGCGGTGCTCGGTGACGTGTCCGCGGCGCTCGCCGATTCGCTCGGCGCCGCCTGCAATCCGACAGATCTATTGGGCGCACTGGACGAGGGCCGGGTGCGCAAGAGTGACTATGAGATCGCCTGCCTGCGTGACGCCAACCAGCAGGCGATGGCCGGCCACCGTGCTGCTCGACGCGCCTTTCTTGAGGGCGGTGCCGAACTCGATGTTCAGTTCGCCTACCTGAGCGCCTCCCGCCAGCGCGAGACGGCACTGCCCTATGCCAGCATCGTCGGGCTCAATGCCCACGCCGGTGTGCTTCACTACCAGCATTACGACAACGTTGCCCCCGCCAGGCGGCGCAGCCTGCTGCTCGACGCCGGCCACCGCCAGCGAGGCTATTGCGCCGACATCACCCGCACCTGGGCCGGGCCCGATGCCGACCCCGCCTTCGCCCCGTTGATCGAGGGCGTCACGGCGCTGCAGCAACGGCTGATCGACGCCCTGGCACCGGGTGTCGACTATGTCGACCTGCACCAGCGGATGCACCAGGCCCTGGGGGCGCTGCTGGCTGATCAGGGCCTGGTCCACTGTACGCCCGAGGCGGCCGTCGACCAGGGCATTACCCGAGCCTTTTGCCCCCATGGCCTGGGCCACTCGTTGGGCCTGCAGGTTCACGACGTGGCCGGCCGTGTCGACGGCGCGGGTCGGCCGCTGCCACCGCCCGACCGGGATCCTGCCTTGCGCCTGACCCGAAAACTGGAGGCCGGCATGGTGGTCACCATGGAACCCGGGCTCTATGTGATCTTCATGCTGCTGGCACCGCTGAAGGAGGGCGCGGCAGGTGGCGACATCGACTGGCGGCTCGTCGAGGGCCTGGCCGACCACGGTGGCATCCGCATCGAGGACAACCTGGTGATCACGCCCAGCGGCCACGACACCCTCACCCCGCCGGTGTGACAACGATGGACGCGACCTGGCACGCTGCCGAGTTCCGCCCGCCGCCCGGCCTCGGCAACCGGCACGTCCAGACGCTGCTGCCCCGCTGCCTGCCGACGCCGGCGGTAGAGGCAGACACCGAGATCCTCGAACTGCCGGACGGTGACTTCGTCGAGCTGGCCTGGGCGCGACCGCTACCCGACCGGGCCGACGCCCCCATCCTGGTGCTCTTCCACGGGCTCGAGGGGTCGCTGTACTCGCCCTATGCCAGACAGCTGCTGCACACCGCCGCCAGTCTCGGCTGGCGCGCGCTGCTCATGCACTTTCGTGGCTGCGGGGCCTCGCCCAATCGCCTGCCCCGGGCCTACCACAGCGGCGATACCGGGGATGCCTATTGGCTGATTGGCGAGCTGGCCCATCGCTATCCGCACGCCCTCAAGGTCGCCGCCGGCATCTCCCTGGGCGGCAACATGCTGGTCAAGCTGGTTGCAGAACAGGGCGGCGACGGGCTGGACCTGGCCGGCGCTATCGTGGTCAGCGCACCGCTGGATCTTGCTGCCTGCGCCGATACCCTGCACCGAGGCTTCGCCCGGGTCTACGAGCGCCACCTGCTCGGCTCCCTGAAGCGCAAGATGGTCCCTCGCCTGGCACGTGGCGAGCTGCCACTGTCGCTGACCCCGCGAGAGCTCCAGGCCCTGGACAGCCTGCGCGATTACGACGAAGCCGTGACCGCGCCCCTGCACGGCTTCGACGGGGCCGAGGACTATTACCGCCGCGCCTCAGCCGGCCCCCTGCTGGGCGACATCGCGCTGCCGATGCTGATTCTGCATGCCGACGATGACCCCTTCATGCCACCCGCCCTCTTCACGTGCTTCCCGGCTCCTTCCCCTTCCGTGCGGGTGGAGATCGCCCGCCATGGCGGGCATGTGGGCTTCGTGGAGTGGCGCGAGGGGTGTCTGCAGTCCTGGCTTGCCCGACGAGTGGGCGAGCAGCTCGAGGCATGGGGATGTCCCGGAGGTCTGGCAGACTGGTCTGCCAGGAGGACGGTCAACCGATCGGGCAACTGACGCCGGTTCCTTTCAGGCCACAATAGCCACGCGGATTCTTCGCCAGGTATTGCTGGTGGTACTCCTCGGCGTAGTAGAAGGCCTCGAGGGGCTCGATCTCGGTGGTGACCTCACCTTTTCCACTACGCGACAGGGCCTCGCCGTAGGCCTCGCGGCTGTGCTCGGCTGTCTCGCGCTGTGCTGGCGTGGTGGTGAGGATGATCGAGCGATACTGGCTGCCGATGTCATTGCCCTGGCGGTAGCCCTGAGTCGGATCATGGGCCTCCCAGAACACGCGAAGCAGAGTCTCCAGGTCGATCTCACGGGGGTCGAATACCACCCTCACCACCTCGGCGTGGCCGGTGCGGCCGCTGCAGGTCTCCTCGTAGGTGGGATTGGGCGTCACCCCGCCGGCATAGCCCACGGCGGTGACATGCACGCCCGGCAGCTCCCAGAAGAGCCGCTCGGCTCCCCAGAAACACCCCAGCCCGAGTACGATCTCTTGCATGCCCTCCGGCCAGGGGGGCTGCATGGCGTGGCCGTTGACCAGGTGGGTCCCGCTGATCGGGATCGGCGTATCGCGCCCTTCGAGAGCATGGTCGGGGTGCAGTGGCATAGCGATGGCTCCATCGTCTGGTGAAATGTCCGTCTGGCAAGCCTCACGGGGTCGGCGGATCGCCCGGCAGGCTGAAACTGTAGACCAGGTCGACCGCCTGGGAAGCCCCAGAGACAGCCTCGAGATAGAGGTTGCGCCACAGTTGGTAGCGCAAGGTGATCTCGGCGATCGGCGAAAAGACGCCCACCCCGTAGCCGATGCTCAGGCGGTCAGTGAGATTGCCAGTGACCACTACCTGGCTCTCCTCCCCTGCCCCGGCGGTGTCGAGGCTAAGATCGTCAATGCCGAAGGCCTCGCCGAGGGCACCCACGGCGCCGCCGGACTGCCCCAGTGTGAGGCCTATCAACGCAGAGGTCAGAGCCCCATCGGCGCTACCGCTGCTGTCCGGGGCACGCCCGCGCAGCAGGTAGGAAAGCGCACTGGCCTCGTCCATGGCAGGCTCGGAGAAGATATCCAGGGACGGGGAGCCTGCCGAGCCACTGACGCGTAGACCGGCAATCACGTCGTCCTGGGTGGCTGCGGGGTTACGGATCGCCTCGAAGTCGAGTAGCGGCTGCCCGGGAGGACCACTGAAGAAGATGATCCCCTCGCGAATCAGCAAATCCTGGCCGAAGGCCTTGAAGCGGCCATCGACCAGGCTGACGTCGCCGAACAGCTGGACCGGTCCGTCCTGCTGGCGAATCTCCAGGTTGCCGGATAGTCCCGACTCCAGGCCATAGGCCTCCAGCAGCATGTCCGGCCCCAGGCTCAGGGTGATCAGGATATCGATGGCCATGCCGGCTTGGGCCATGGCCTCGGCGGTGGACTCGCCGGGCTGGCTTCCGCTCTTGGCCTCGGCCTTGGCTTCTTCTGCCGCGGCTTGTGCGGCCCTGCGGTCCTGTTCCTCGGTGATGATCACCTCGTCCGAGCTCGGAGCCATGGCCGATTCGGGCACGTCTCCCACCTCGAGGCGCGCCCAGGGAATCTCGACCGTGCCGCGGACCCTGAGCCGTTCAGGGGTGGCGCGAATCCTCAGATCCGGGGCCAGACGCAGACGCCCGAATTCGGGCAGGATTGCCAGCAGGGGGTCATCGACGGCCTGCAGGTCGACGGCGGCCTGCCAACTGCCGCCGTTGGACCAGCGGGCATTGCCGGCAATCTGCATGCGCCCCTCGTCGGCGGCCAGGAAGCCGTCGATATCAGCCCGATCACCGGCCAGTTCCACGACGAGTTCTCCATCGTGTACCTCCAGGGGCAAGTCAAGTCCACCGGCCCTCAGCCCCGACAGGACGAGCCGGCCTTCCAGCCGAGGCGTCTCGCGGTTGCCGGTGATGCGAATATCGCCATCCAGCCCCCCCTGCAGCACCTCCAGGCCGGCGGCCAGAGGACGATACGGGCCCAGGCGCAAATCATCGATGCGCAACTGACCGTCGAGGGCGCCCACGGTCAACGGCTCGTCGATGGCCAGGGCCAAACGTACCTCGCCGCTTTCGGCCAGCCCCAGCACCAGATCGAGATCTGCTTGCGCCTCGCTGGCCTCCAGCTGCAGTCCCAGCGTGGTGCCGGGAACCGACCAGGGTCGGCCATAGGCGTCCTCGCCGGTGACTTCGGCACGGCTCTCAAGGTCGGCGGCGAGTTGCCAGCGCGCTCCACCGGCCGACCATCCAGCCTCTATGGATCCGTTGTTCTCACCGCTGATACGCCACCCTGGCGGCATGGCGGCATCGGCCAGGTCCATCGGCAAGTCGCGGATGACGAGCGACGCCCGGCCGGCCTGGGCCGAAGCCTCCAGCGGCTGGCCGAGGCATACCTCGCCCCCCTGGCGGCGAGTCAGGCAGAACGGTGATACACGCGCCGACCCCGCCGGCAGGTTGGCCTCGAAGGCCAGCGCCTCGGCGAGGCGGATGTCGCCGAATTCGCTGTCGAGCTCCAGCGGTGACAGAACCCCGCGATAGCGTTCGCGGGCGCCGTCGAGCCCGCCCTCCAGGGCCAGGACCAGCCGCGATAACCGCAAGTCGTCACCGCCATGGGCGGCCAGCCGCAGTCTGTGCTCCGAGAGGCGACCGTCGAGATCCAGCGTGAGGCTGTCGAGACGCTGCCCGCCGGCCTCGACGCGGTTGACCTCAAGGGCCAGCGCCAGGTCGGGGTCTTCCAGGCCGGCAACTCGCGCCGTCAGGTCGAGCGACGCCACAGTGTTATCAGTAAAGGCCAGAGATCGGCCGGTCAGCGCGAGGTCGAGCTCTGGTGCTTCCAGGCTGCCCGCCGTGGTGAAGCGCCCGGCCAGGGTGCCGCCGAGGCCGGGATAGAGGCTCTCCAGTGCGGGCATGTCCAGCTCCCCGGCCAGATCCAGCGCTTGCGGGGTCACCCTGCCGGCGACGCTGACCCGGTTGGCACCCTGGCGGAAGTCAAGGGCCTGGATATCCCAGCGCATTTCACTGTCGCCGGAGAGGGCTGCCTCGAGGCTCAATGGCCGCTCATCCAGCACCCCCTGGAGATCCAGCCCCGGCACCTCGAGTCGCCAGCCCGCGTCGTCCTGGACGAACGCCAGCTCGGCACCGCCGCCCAGACGTCCATCGAGTCCCTCGACGAAGTGGCCAGGGTCCAGATTGTCCAGTGACAGACTGGCCTCGACATCGAGGCCGTCGCGCCAGGTGGCCTGACCGCGACTGACCAGCACGGCCCCCTGATGATTGACCGTCAGAGGTGTCCAGCGGAAGTGGCCGAGGTCACCGCTGCCACTGACCAGCAGGTCGGTAGGTGGCAGTTTCGGCCCCCGGACATTGAGCGATACCCGGGTACGATAGTCGACCAGACTGCCCTCCAGCTGCACCGCAAGATCCTCGACCCGCCAGGGTTCGACGGTCGCTTCGCCCGACGCTTCCGACTTCTCGACGGGTTCCTCTTCCGACTGTACCGACACTTCTTCCGCTTCGCTGGCCGTCGTGACATCGGCCCCCGGCAATGGCCACTGGAGGGCGTCGCTCTCCAGTGAGGCAGTGAACGGCAGAGTCGGATCAAGGACGTCCAGGCGGGCCACCAGGTGGGCCTCGACTGGCCCCTGGGTGACCAGGTCGACCTCCAAGTCAGCCAGGCTACCGGCGAGTGCGAGCTCGATGCGCTCGCCCTCCAGCGCCGGCATACGTTCCGGCAGGTAGAGATCGGCGGCCAGGCGGGCCTCAAGGGGATAGTCGCCACGCAGTGCCAGGCGGGCCATCAGCTCGGCATCCGCATCGGCCGTGGCGACGGCCAGGGTGTCGATCTCGACGTCCTGGCCGCGAGCAGTGAGGCGCAGCAGGAGTTCCTCCACGCCATACTCGACCGACCCGGCGATGGCGAAGTCCTCGATGCTGAGCTCGGGCACCTCCACCGCCATGGGCAGGGTCACCTCGGGGAGAACGCGGCGCGGCTGCTCGTCGAGGGGCAGATCGGCGAGGCCTTCCAGTTCGGCGGCGGCCTGGGCGGGTAGTGGAGAGCGCACGGCGATGGCCGCATCGATGGCTACCGCCGAAGGCCGGGTGCCCTCGTACTCGGCCTCACTCAGGGCCAGACGCGTGCCCGCGGAGAGCGGCAGCTTCAGGCGCGTGCCAACCAGCCGGGTGGGCAGCAGGGTCAGGGTGCTCTGCTCGGCCCGGATACCGGTGGTGAAGGAGTCCCAGGTCAATTGCGTACCGTCAGCGAGCTGCACGTCGACATCAACCAGTGTCAGCTCGCGCAGCTCCATCGGGAATGGCAGGCGGATCTCCTCCAGAGGCGCGCCAGAGGCTTCCTCTGGTGCAACATCCGTCTCTGTGTCCGCTTCAGCCAGCCGAATATTGGTGCCTTCCACGGCCAAGCGGTCGAGACAAAGCCGACCCTGCAGGACGCACTCCTCAGACCAGGACAGTTCGAAGCGTTCCAGGGCGATGTTGGCCGGCCCAGCCTTCATGCGAAAGTCATGCAGCACCAGGCGATCCAGCGGGGCGCCCTCCACGGCCCCCAACTCATATAGTCCGCGCTTGGCACCCTGCTCGAGCAGTACACCGGTGCCCCATGGCGAGAGCGCCAGGCCAAGCAGCAGCAGCACAAGGCCAAGCAACCAGACGGGCAGAACGATCAGCAGTCGGGCCAGGGCCCAAGTCAATGCACGGGTTCTCAAGATGCGGGCTCTCAGAATTCCGGACCGATGGCGAAGTGGATACGGAAGGCATCATCGGCATCGAAGGGATGGGCAACATCGAGGCGAATCGGGCCCACCGGCGAGATCCAGCGCACCCCAAGGCCGGCGCCGGTCTTCAGGTCATTTGGGCCCCAGTCACTGAAGGCATCGCCAGTATCGATGAAGGTCGCGGCCCACCACTTGCCGGTGATGCGACGCTGGGCCTCGAGGCTGGCAGTCAACAGTTGCTCGCCACCCGTCAGGCGGCCCTCGTCGTTCTCGGGAGCGAGGCTCTCGTAGGCGTAGCCACGCACGCTGCGATCGCCACCGGTGAAGAAGCGCAGCGAGGGGGGTATGTCCGCGAAGTCATCGGTGGTGATGCTGCCGAGGCCGACTCGGCCCACGAAACGGTTGTCGTCACCGACCGTGCGGATCCATTCGCTGTTGCCCGTCAGTCGCAGGAACTCGGCGGCCGAGCCCCACCAGTCGCTGGAATACTCCACGGCCAGGCGCTGGCGATCTCCCCAGGTGGGAAAGGTGGGATTGCGTGTGCGGGTGCGCGACCAGCTGATGCCGGGATAGAGCAGCAACACCTGGTTGGAAACGCCGGCCTGGGTGAAATCCTCGAAGGTACCGCGCAGATAGAGGGACTGCTCCCAGTCGTTGTCGAATTTCCAGCGACGGGCCGCCTCCAGGGTACCCTCCAGGGTCCGGGTATCCTCGTTGTCCTTGTGGCGCAGGCCGTACTGGAAGCGATAGCTGTCACGCAACGGGTCCGCCAGCGGCAGAGTGTAGACGCCGGTGAAGCGCTGATCCGGCATCGAAATGTAGAGGTCGTGGTCCAGACCGTGGCCATAGCGGTTGATCCAGGGCTGGTCCCAGGCAAATCGCAAGCGGGGGCCGATGTCGGTGGCATAGCCCACCCCCACCTCGAACTGGTGGCGGTCCGCGGGGGTTACCACCACGTCGATCGGTACTTCGGGAACGGCCGGGCGCTGTAGGCTGGCGGCCGCCAACAACGACTCGGCGGTGATGCGTGGCTCCGGAGCGACGGGCTCCACTCCTGCGACATCCAGCGAGTGCCACCAGGTCGGTTCTGCCTCCGCCAGCGCCAGGCGACCCAGCTCACGTTGGAGGCGCGGACGCACATTAACCGAGGCAAACCATTCGGTCTGGCCCAGGCGCTGGTTGAACCTGGCAACCCTGCTCGCCAGATAGGGCTCCCCGCTGGCGAAGGGGGCCAGGTTTTCCAGCCGGGCGGTCTCGATGTGATGGCCCTGGAAGGTCACATCGCCGAAGCGATGGCGTTGGCCGCTATCCAGCGCCAGATAGAGCCGGGCACTGTTGGCGTAGGGCCTGACCTCCATCCGGCGATCGGCAAAGCGCCAGTCGAAGTATCCGCGTTCGAGGGCGAGGTTGGCCAGCCGGTTGCGCAGGCTGTCGAAGGGCGCATGGCGCAGGCGATCCCCTTCCTCCAGGGGAAAGGCGTCGATGGCCTCGGTGAAGGGGGAATCCTCGGCGGCATCGCCGGTCACGGAAAGCTCGAGGACCTCGATCAGCACCGGTTCTCCCGGACTGATGGCCAGGGTCACCCGAGTCGGTGACTCGGGATCGTCGAAACGCGGCTCGATCCGGGGCGAGTAGTAACCGTATACCCGCAGCGCCTCGCTGCTGCGCCGCAATACTTCGCTTTCCAGGCGAGCGGGACTGTACAGCTCAGCTTCCAGCCCATCGAGGTAGAGGCGGACATTCTCCGCCAATGGATCCTCGATGCCCTCGATGGTTGCCTCGAGGGCCAGGACGCC
Organism: Halomonas sp.; assembly: GCF_034520545.1. GTDB lineage: Bacteria > Pseudomonadota > Gammaproteobacteria > Pseudomonadales > Halomonadaceae > Halomonas. The sequence goes on along the minus strand of NZ_JAXHNN010000010.1, from coordinate 229,886 downwards.
AGGCGCGAGGCCCAGGCAAAATGCCGCCATTCCCAGCCGTGTGTAAACGCAATTATCCATTGCTACCGCTTCCTGAACTGGCGACAAGTCACTGGCGCAAGGCCTCGAGCTGGGCGCTCATGACGAGCTGCGCCTGGCGCAGCTCACGCAGCTCGGACTCGAAGTCTCGAAGCTGGTTGCCCAGCATTTCAATTTGGTCCTGCGCATCATCGCGTGATACCGCCATTGCTTCAACGTCGGCCTCGAGGCTTGACAACGCCTCTTCCAGGGAAGCCAGACGCGACTGTTGAGCATCACGCTGATTGCTGAGGCGCCCTTCCAGCTCATCCAGCGCGGCGGCCAGTGTCTCGCGACGCGCGGCCTCCGCCTCCCGGGCATCGTCGAGGGCGGCGAGCCGCTCCTGCAGCGCGGCTCGCCCCTCCTCTCCCGCCCGTTCCAGGGCATCCAGGGAGGTACGGGTCGCTGCCAGGATGGCGGCCAGCGTATCGTTCTCGTCGCTCAGTGCGACGAGTCGGCCATCGAGAGACATCGTAGACTCTTGCAGCGACGTCACCGCTTCCTCGAGAGGCGTCAGACGCTGTTCCTGCTGTGTCTCGAGCGTGGCCAGGCGTTCGTCGATGACGGCATCGAGTTCGGCTTCCAGGTTGGCCAGCTCGTCCATGCGATCCTGCAACGTGGCGAAGGCCGCTCCGCGCCCTTCTTCCGCATCGAAGCGAGCATGCACGTTGGAGAGCTCGCCGCTGACCCGGGCGAGCTCGGCCTGCAGGCGAGTGCGCTCCTGCCAGCCGACCCAGGAAAGGGCGGCACCGGCGGCGATAAGCAACACCACCAGCAGCCACAAGGGCCATACTCGCGGAGGCGGGGGCTGACGCCAACGTGGCGCCGACAGACTGGCATCCGGGTCCGGCACGATCGGCCGGCTGTACCGGGAGGCATCCGGGCGCTCTGCCATGGCGAACTCCTTCTCTGGGAAACAGGGTGGCCGGGGTCGCCGGCGGACGCCGTTTGATTGGCGCCTCCGGAGCCGGGTGCTATGATGCCGCGACAGCACTGACACATCGACTTGATAGTGTAAGGTTTTTCGCCATCGGAACGCACGGAGTACATCAACGCCAGCTTGCCGGGCCTTGAACTTCAATATTCGATGGCGCGACATGGTGTGCTGTACCAAGACCGCTGCTGACAAGGAGAGATTCGATGGCATTCGAACTGCCCGCACTGCCTTACGAGAAGAATGCGCTGGAACCGCACATCTCCGCTGAGACCCTCGAGTATCACTACGGCAAGCACCACCAGACCTACGTCAACAAGCTCAACGAGCTGACCGACGGTACTGACGACGCCAACAAGTCACTGGAGGAGATCATCAAGTCCTCTTCCGGCGGCCTGTTCAACCAGGCGGCCCAGGTCTGGAACCACACCTTCTATTGGCACTGTCTGGCGCCCAACGGTGGTGGTGAGCCGAGCGGCGCACTGGCCGAGGCCATCGAGGCCAAGTTCGGATCCTTCGACAAGTTCAAGGAAACCTTCAACGTCCAGGCCGCAGGCAACTTCGGCTCCGGCTGGACCTGGCTGATCAAGACCGACGACGGCGGTGTCGACATCGTCAACACCAGCAATGCCGACACGCCCATCGCCCATGGCCAGACACCGCTGCTGACCATCGATGTCTGGGAGCACGCCTACTATATCGATTACCGCAATGCGCGTCCCAAGTACCTCGAGAACGTCTGGAACGTTCTGAACTGGGACTTCGTCGCCCAGAACTTCAGCTGATCGCCTGGCGCTCCGGCGCCGAGGCGATTGATGCAAGCGGCCCCGCCAGTTGGCGGGGCCGCTTGCATTGCGCGAGTTGGCAGCGACCCATCGAACTACGCTAGCCCGGATGTCGAGGCTGGGCCAATCACTCCCTTGTGGGATCGGCGCGGCGACCGATGCCTCGATAGTGCATGCCACAGGCGGCCACATGGGCAGGGTCGTAGATGTTTCGCCCATCGAGCAGCAACTTTTCGCCAAGCCGCTCGGCCAGCCGCGGCCAATCGGGATTCCAGTAGGTCTTCCACTCGGTGACCAGCATCAGCGCATCGGCCCCCTCGCAGGCCTCCAGGGGATCTCCCCGGAATACCTCGAGCAATGGGTGCTCGCCGACCTCGGCCAGCACCGCGGGAATCGCCGCCGGATCATGCAGGCGAACCCTGACGCCCTGGGCCCATAGCGCGCGCAGCAAGGTGAGTACCGGCGCCTGGTCGATGCGGGCCGTGCCGGGCTTGAAGGCCGCGCCCCAGATCGCCACGCAGCGGGCCTCCAGGCGGCCGTGGAAGTGCGCCCAGAGCTTGCGGAACAGCGTTTCTTTCTTGTGCTCATTGATATCGAGCACCTGGTCGAGCAGCGCCGAGTGGCGTCCGCTCGCCGACTGGACGTCGGCCAGGCGCATCAGGTCGCGGGAGAAGTTAGGGCCGCCGAAGCCGCAGCCGGGATAGAGGTACTCGTAGCCGATACGGGAATCGGCGCCCATGCCCTGGCGGACGTATTCAACGTCCACCCCCAGGCTGTCGGCCAGCCCGGCGATATCGTTCATGTAGCTGATGCGCGTGGCGAGCATGCCGTTGATAGCCAGCTTGGTGAGCTCCGCGGCGCGCCGGGGCATGCGCTGAAACACCTCGCGTCGTCGGTTGAAGGCGCGCAGCAGTTCGCGCACCTGATGCTCAGCCCGGTCATCGTCACAACCCAGCAACCAACGGGAAGGCCGCGTGAAGGTTTCCCAGGCGCGCCCCTCCTCGAGGAGGTCGGCGAGGGCCACCGCCCGACAGCCGTCGAGGCGCGATTCCAAGAGCTCAGTCTCCCCCACCGGGAAGGTGGAATTGTTGACCAGCACCGCCCCCGGGCAGAGGCCGGTCATCAGGCGCGCGACGCTGTCATTCGCCTCCTGGCGCTGGTCCGCGGAGACAGCGAGCCAGAAGACGTCGAAGGGCGCGCGGCCGACGGCCTCCTGTTCGCTGACGACCAGGTGCAGGCTACCCTGATTAATCCCCTCCTCGAGCCGGCGCATCAGCTCAGGTTCGCTGGTCAGCCAGCCGCTGGTGGAGAGTGCCGGCCAGTCTGTCGAAGCGTGGGGCAGCCAGGTGACCCGGTGGCCGACCCAGGAGAGCGCTGCCGCGGCGGTGGCGGCGGCCAGTTCGCTGCCGTGGATGAGTACCCGCATGGAGATCACTCCTCTCCGGCGTAGCGCGTGAGCAACTCTCGGAATCCTTGACCGTAGCGGGCGTGACGACGTCCGTAGGCGAGAATGGCTTCCAGGTAGCCCAGCTGGTGCCCACAGTCGTAGGTCTTGCCGCGCATCCGCCAGGCGTCCACCCCCTCCTCGCGGCGCAGGGTCTCGATGGCATCGGTGAGCTGGATCTCGTTGCCGGCGCCTGGCGGAGTGTCGGCAAGCAGCGAGAAGATACGCCCCGGCAGCACATAGCGGCCGATCACCGCCAGGTTCGAGGGCGCCTCTTCCACGGGTGGCTTCTCCACCACACCGGCGATGGGCCGCGATTCGCCGGGGCCGGGGAACTCGCCACCGGTGTCGACGATGCCGTACTTGTGGACCATGTCACGGGGAACCTCCTCGACCATCAACTGGCTGTGGTGGCTGGCGTCGAAGGAGGCGATCATGCCGGCCAGATCGTTGGGCGCGATGCCCTCATCATCGACCAGCACATCCGGCAGCAGCACTGCGAAAGGCTCATCGTCACCCACCACCGGTCGGGCGCAGAGCACGGCATGGCCCAGGCCCAATGGTTCGGGCTGGCGTACGCTGATGATGTTGACGTCGGCGGGTACGATTGAGCGCAGTTCCTGCAGCAGCTCCGTCTTGCCCTTGGCCTCGAGGCTCGCCTCGAGCTCGAAGTGCTTGTCGAAGTGATTCTCGATGGCGCTCTTGGTGCCATGGGTCACCAGCACGATGTCGCGAATACCGGCGGCAACGGCCTCCTGGACCACGTACTGGATCACCGGCCGGTCGACGATGGTAATCATCTCCTTGGGAATGGCCTTGGAAGCGGGGAGGCAGCGCGTGCCAAACCCGGCAACGGGAAGAACGGCCTTGTTGATCATGGTGCGGTCCCTGTCACTGTTGAAGATATGGCCATCGGGAAAGCGTGGGAATGCCCTCCCGGGAGCAGGTACAATACCTCATGATACCGGACCGAGCCTGGCCTGCCAGCGTGTCAGGTCAGCGACTTCATGGAGACAGCAGATGAGTGCAAGCCACCCGGAAGCGGATAACGTCGACCAGGCGGAGATCGCCAAGTTCGAGGCCCTGGCTGATCGCTGGTGGGATCCGCAAGGCGATTTCAAGCCGCTCCACGACATCAACCCGCTGCGGCTCGACTTCATCGATGCCCGGGCGGGGTTGGCCGGGCGACGAGTGCTCGACGTGGGCTGTGGTGGTGGCATCCTTGCCGAGGCCATGGCGCATCGAGGCGCCGAGGTCACCGGCATCGATCTTGGCGAGGCACCGTTGGCCGTGGCCAGGCAACACGCCAAGGAGAGCGGAGTAACCATCGGCTATCGCCATGTCAGCGTCGAGGAGATGGCTGCCACTCAGCCCGGCGAGTTCGACGTAGTGACCTGCCTTGAAATGCTCGAACACGTGCCGAATCCCGGCTCGGTGGTTAACGCCTGCGCTACCCTCGTCAAGCCTGGTGGCCAGGTGTTCTTCTCGACGCTGAACCGTAATCCCAAGGCCTATGTGCTGGCGGTACTCGGCGCCGAGTACGTGTTGCGCATGTTGCCTCGTGGTACCCATGACTACCGGCGCTTCATCCGCCCCTCCGAACTGGCCGGCTGGTGCCGCGAGGCAGGCCTGGATGTACGCGAACAGAACGGCATGGTCTTCAATCCGCTGACCCGTCGCTATGCCCTTTCGGCGCGCGATGTCTCGGTCAACTACCTGATGCACTGTCGCCGGGAAGCGAGCTGATGACCGGGCACCTTCCTGAGGCCCTGCTATTCGACCTGGATGGTACTTTGGTGGACACCGCACCGGATCTGGCGCGGGCCACCAACGTCCTGCGTCGCCATCATGGGCTGCCCGCTCTGCCCTATGCGGTAATCCGCGCCCAGGTTTCCAACGGCGGCAGTGCCCTGGTGACCCTGGCACTGGGTCTCGACAAGGACGCCGAAGGCCATGGCGAGGCGCGTACCTTCTTGCTCGAGGCCTATGGTCGAGCAATAGCCGAGGAGAGCCGCGTCTTTCCCCCGCTGGAACGACTGCTCACCGAATGGGAGGCAAGCTCCCGCCCCTGGGGGATCGTTACCAACAAGCCCCGGGCTTATGCCGCGCCACTACTCGAGGCGCTGAGACTTAACCCTGGCGCCCTGCTCTGCGCCGACGACCTGCCGGTCAAGAAGCCCGATCCCGAGCCCCTGAGAGAGGCCGCGCGTCACCTTCAGGCGGCACCTGGCGACTGCTGGTATATCGGTGATCACCGCCGCGACATGCAGGCGGCACGCGCGGCTGGCATGGCCGCAGTGGCGGTGGGCTATGGCTATATCGAGGAGGGGGACGATTACCGAGGATGGCCGGCCGACCTCTGGTTCGATACGGCCGAGGCGCTTGTGGCGGCACTGCGAGGCGCCAGGCGGAACGCATAAATGGCGCCCCGGTTGACCCCATGGCGCCGTTTTCAATCACGTTTCGGTGGCTGGGCGTCGAACGTCTCGCCGTTGTGGCCGCGGCTGTCAGGGCCCATCAGCCACAGGTAGGTGGGCATGATCTCCTCGGGGGCGCGCAGCGTCATCTCGTTCTCCCCGGGATAGGCGGCCTTGCGCATGGCGGTTCGTGTCCCTCCTGGATTCAGGCTGTTGACACGCACCGAGCCCAGGTGCTCGACTTCGTCGGCCAGCACCTCGACGAAGCCTTCGGTAGCGAACTTGGACACCGCATAGGCCCCCCAATAGGCCCGACCACGGCGCCCCACGCTTGAGGAGGTAAATATCACCGAGGCAGCCGTCGAGTTCTTGAGCAAGGGCAGCAGGGCCTGAGTCATCCAGATCGGCCCATTGATGTTGACCTGCATCACCTGCTCCCAGAGTTCGGGATTGTACTGCTCGAAGGGCGTGATGCGACCCAGAATGCCGGCGTTGTGCAGGATACCGTCGAGGCGGCCGAACTCCTTGTCGAGGGTCTCGGCCATGTCATGGTAATCCTTGAGCGTAGCTCCCTCGAAATTCAGCGGGAAGATCGCCGGCTGGGGCCCACCGGCGGCCTCGATCTCGTCGTAGACCTTCTCAAGCTTGGTGATGGTGCGACCGAGCAGGATCACGGTGGCCCCATGGCCGGCGAAGGCCAGCGCCGCCGCCCGACCGATACCATCCCCGGCACCGGTCACCAGGATGATGCGACCATCGAGCAAGTCGGATGCTGGCTGGTAGTCGATCTTGCAGGTCATCATGATTCCTCTACCCCTCAGTTGCCTGCCTGGCGCAGGAAGTCGTCGGCCAGGCCGGCAGCACTGCTGTCGGGATGCTCTTCGCGTACGCGGTCGAGCAGCGCCCGGCTCTCTTCCGGGCGTCCCTGGCGAGCCTCGAGCAGCCCTAGTTTGTAGAGGGCATCGGGCACCTTGCTGCTTTCGGGGAAGTCCTGAAGGACCCGCCGGAACGCGGCATCGGCGGCATCCAGTTCGCCCTCGGCAGAATGAAGCTCGCCGAGCCAGTAGTGGGCGTTGGCGGTCAGGCGATTGTCGGGATGCTCGCTGACGAAGGATTCGAAGGCACTGATGGCCTGGGCAAACTCGCGCGCCTGAACGTGCGAGAAGGCCGACTGGTAGGCCGCCTGTGCGCCGGGATCGTCAGCGCTCGGCGAGGGGGTCTCGGCGACCTGACGGGCGCTTTCCTCGTCCACGGGCGGAACGGCCTGGTCAACCCCACCGCTCGCCGCCATCAGGCGATCCTCGATGTCCAGATATTGCTGGCGGGTTTCACGGCGCAGCTGCTCCAACTGGTGGCGCAGTTCCTCCACCTGCCCGCGCAGCTGGCGGAGCTCTTCCTGATGCTTCTGCACCTGATTGAAGAGCACCAGACTGCCACCGGCCTCCTCACGGGTAGCCGCCTGGTCATAGAAACTACCGGATCCGGATCGTCCGGTGAGGTCTTCCACCACCGGCTGCTGCGCCAGAAGCGGCGCCGCCACGGTCAGCGGGAGTAACAGAACTCCCGCACCGCACAGTCTCTTCAGACCGTGTCTCATCGCTCTCTCCCTCGTGGTATAGGCCCGGCTCAGTAGGCGAAGACCACTCGACGGTTCTGGGCGTAGGCTTGCTCGTTCTGACCGCGTGCCGCAGGACGCTCCTCGCCATAGCTCACCACCTCGACCTGGGAGGGCGAGACACCCTGGACATTGAGATAACTCTCGACGGCGTCGGCGCGACGTTCGCCAAGGGCCAGGTTGTACTCACGCGTACCGCGCTCATCGGTATGACCCTGCAGGACAACACTGGCACTGGGGTTGGCGCGCAGGAAACGGGCATGAGCGGTCAGTACCGGCTCGAACTCGTTGCGAATCGCATCGCTGTCGTACTCGAAGTAGATGGTACGGGTCTGCGGAATGCGATCGTCGGCAGCGGCTCGCTGTCCGTCGCGTCCATCACGGACACCGTCGATGCCACGGCCGTCGGCAGTGCCGGTAGAGACTCCACCGCGATCGGTGCCGCCGGCGCCTCGGGTCAGATCGCCGTCCTGACCGCCTCCCGTGCTGGAACAGCCGGCCACGAAGGCCAGGGAGAGGGCGATGGCCAAGGTTCTGGCATAGGGCTTGAGCTGCATCGTGAAACTCCTCGTTGGATATATCGTGCTGGCTACATCAGTTCAGAAACGGAGACCACGCAGGTTCGCGGACATCGCCCCGTGCCGCCGGCAGCCGGAAGGAAGCGCGTCCATCGGCGGAGATGCCACCCAGCACACCGTTGCCGCCCTGCTGGGTGGCGAAGATTACCATGGTGCCATTGGGCGCGACACTGGGAGATTCGGCATGCCCGATATCGGTCAGAGCTACCAGGCGGCCACTATCCAGGTCCTGGTGGGCGACCTGATAGCCGCTATTGCCACGATGGATCAGAAAGATCCCCTCACCGTCCGGCGCGAAGCGCGCCCGGGCATTGTAGTTGCCGGTGAAGGTCAGGCGCTCTTCCTCGCCGCTGCCAAGCTCGAGACGGTAGATCTGCGGGCCGCCGCTACGATCCGAGGTAAACAGCAGGCTGCGGCCATCCGGCGACCAGGCGGGTTCGGTGTCGATGCTGGCATCGTTGGTAACGCGGCGGACGTCACGCGCGGCGATGTCCATCACGTAGATCTCGGGCTGGCCATCCTTGGAGAGCGCCATCGCCAGACGGCGACCATCCGGGGACCAGGCCGGAGCACTGTTGAGCCCTTCGAAGGAGGTAGCACGCACGCGCCGGCCGGAGGAAAGATCCTGGATATAGATCGCCGGGCGCTCGGTCTCGAAGGAGACGTAGGCCAGCTTGCCGCCATCCGGCGACCAGGCCGGCGACATGATCGGCTCGTCGGACGAGAGGATCTGCTGGCTGTTGCGACCGTCGGCATCGGAGACATGAAGAGCGTACTGGGTATCAGGACCGATACCACTGGAAGTCACGTAGGCGATGCGGGTCGAAAAAGCCCCCCGGATGTCGGTGATCGCCTCGAAGACCTGATCGCTGATGTAGTGCGCGGCATCACGCAGCCCCTGGCCACCGGATGTCACGGTCTCGCCGAGCATACGACGCTCGCCGCTGATATTCATCAGCTCGTAACGGATGTTGTAGTTATCCCCCTCACGGCTGATTCGTCCCGCCACCAGGTAGCGAACGTCCAGGGCACTCCAGTCGCCGTAGCGGACCTCCTCGCTCGAAGAGGGGCGCTCGAACATGGCGCGACGCTCCAGCGGCTCGAAGTAGCCACTGCGCTGCAGGTCATCGGAGACGATCTGGGCGATGTCCTGGGGCAGGTCGTCGCCGTCGGCAAAGGGCACGATGGCGATGGGGGTGGCACGGTCGCTGCCGCGGGTGATCTCGATGGTCAGGTTGGCCTGGGCGAGCTGGCTTGCCAGCAGCAGGCAGCCGAGCAGCCAGGCGGTCATCAGATGTTTCATCAGCGTACGTCTCCCGGTGAGAACTGCAGATTGAACTGACGGTATTGCCGTTGCACGCCGGCTGGCAACTGTCGCAGTTCGACGAACGGAGCAGCGGCCTCCACGGCCTGAATGGCGGAACGGTCGTAGGCACTGTCGCCACTGCTACGTGCCACTGTAGCGGTAAACAGCTCCCCTGAGGGCCCGAGTCGGATCTCTATTATAGCCACGGGGTTAGCGGGCGTATTGGGAGGAATTCTCCAGGCCTGCTCGATGGCCGTCCTTACAAGATTCACGAATTGATTCGCCGCCTGCTGCGCTTGTTGCGCATTGGCCGCACGCTCTTCGGATTCCCGTATAACCCGCTGCATTTCGGCTTCTTGCTGTTCTCGCTCACGACGTGCTGCCTCCTCCGCCTGGCGCTGGCGTTCGGCTTCTGCCTCGGCTTGACGCTGACGCTTGGCTTCCGCCTCGGCTTGACGCTGACGCTTGGCTTCCGCCTCGGCTTGACGCTGACGCTCGGCTTCTGCCTCGGCCTGGCGCTGGCGTTCGGCTTCTGCCTCGGCTTGACGCTGACGCTCGGCCTCTGCCTCGGCCTGGCGCTGACGTTCGGCCTCTGCCTCTGCCTCTGCCTCTGCCTCTGCCTCTGCCTCTGCCTCTGCCTCTGCCTCTGCCTCGGCCTGGCGCTGGCGTTCGGCTTCCGCCTCGGCTTGACGCTGGCGTTCGACTTCTTCCTGGCGACGCCGCTCGGCTTGTTCCTCACGTTCACGGGCCTGCTGCTCGGCCTGTTCGGCGCGACGGGCGGCTTCCTCCTCAGCGGCACGACGAGCTTCCTCGCGGGCCTGGGCCTCTTCCTGGCGCTGGCGTTCTGCCTCCACCTCGGCCTGGCGCGCGGCTTCCTCGGCGGCCTCGCTCACCTCGGCTTGCGCCTGGCGAGCGTCTTCTTCCGCGGCGAGCGCCTCGGCCTCCTCTTCCTGCCGGGCAGCCGCCTGGGCACGCGCCTGCTCGGAACGTTGGGCCTGATCGGTGGTGGTCTCGGTGCTGACGAGCGTCGCCTGAACGATGCTGGAGCTCGGTGGCTCGATGTCACGCTCCGGGAAGCGCAGCACGCTGGCCATCAGGATCGCCAGATGCAGGGCGACGGCGAGCACCAAGGGCAGACCATAGCCTACGCGTCGGTCATGTCTGGCCATCTGGGCTCCTCAACTGTCGCCGGGAGGCGGTTCCGAGATCAGCCCGACATTGCTCACCCCGGCGGTCTGCAGCGTACTCATCAGCGTCACCACTAGGCCATAGGGAACATTGCGATCGCCGTGCACCATCACCGGTGTACCGGGCTGACGCTCCAGCAGGATGATCACCCGCTCGGCTATTTCATCAATGCCAACCTCACGTGGTTCGTCGCCGCCCACCCAGATTGAATACCGACCGTCGCTCTCAACCGCAACGTTGATCGGGTCGCTGTCCTCGGATGGATCGATGGGTTCCGAGGCCACCTGGGGCAGGTCGACTTGAACGCCCTGAGTGAGCATGGGTGCGGTGATCATGAAGATCACCAGCAGCACCAGCATGACGTCGATGAAGGGCACGACGTTGATTTCGCCCATGGGCTTGTGACGCCCGCCACGATTGAAGGGTCCTAGCATGAAGGCCTCTCCCTCACTCGCTGCCGGGGTCGGTTCGACCCTGCAGGTTGCGGTGCAGGATGGAATGGAACTCCTCGGCGAAGTCCTCGTACTTGCCCAGCAGGCGCCCAGATTCGGCGGAAAGACGGTTGTAGAAGATCACCGCGGGAATCGCTGCGAACAAGCCCATGGCGGTGGCAATCAGCGCCTCGGCGATCCAGGGAGCCACGGTGGACAGGGTGGCCTGCTGGGCCATGGAGAGAGACTGGAAGGAACCCATGATGCCCCAGACGGTCCCGAACAGACCGATGTAGGGGCTGGCCGAGGCGACCGTGGCCAGGAATACAAGATGCAGGCTGAGGCGCTCTTCCTCGCGGGACCAGGCCACGCGCATGCTGCGCTGGACGCCCTCGAGGATCGCCTGAGGGCTGCGGGTCTTGGCCAGCAGGCGATTGAATTCGCGGAAGCCGGCACGGAAGACGTGCTCGGCACCCTGGGTGTCCTGCTCGGCGGGGGTATCGCGATAGAGGTCGTTGAGGTCGACGCCGGACCAGAAGCGGTCCTCGAAGGCACGGTGTGCCTTGCGCGCCCGGCGCAACACGAAGGTGCGCTGGAAGATCACCACCCAGGAGAGAATTGAGCCAATCACGAGGATCAGCATCACTATCTGCACCACGCCACTGGCGTTCATGATCAGGTGGGGTATGGACATCGAGTCGTTCACGGGCATCCTCGTCGGTCTTTGTAAGTCGTCACGGAAATGGGGGCCACTAGTCTGAGGCGCGCTCATGAGGCGCCAGGTCGAAGTGTTCCCAGGCTTGACGGGTCACCACCCGGCCACGAGCGGTGCGCATCATCAGACCCTGCTGAATCAGGTAGGGTTCGATGACGTCCTCGATGGTGTCGCGCTCCTCGCCGATCGCCGCGGCCAGGGAATCGATGCCCACCGGGCCGCCGTCGAACTTCTCGATCATCGCCAGCAACAGGCGTCGATCCATATGATCGAGACCGTGGTGGTCCACATGGAGCATGTTCAAGGCCAGGTCGGCGATCTCGGCATCCACGCGACCCTGGGCGCGCACCTCCGCGAAGTCGCGCACCCGGCGCAGCAGCCGGTTGGCAATCCGCGGGGTACCCCGGGAGCGGCGCGCGACTTCACGGGCGCCCTCCCGGTCGCTCACCACCCCCAGCAGCCGTGCAGATCGCACGACGATCTCGGTGAGCTCGTCGACGCTGTAGAACTCCAGTCGCTGGACGATGCCGAAGCGGTCGCGCAGCGGCGAGGTCAAGAGACCCGCCCGTGTGGTGGCGCCGACCAGCGTGAAGGGGGGAAGATCAAGCTTGATCGAACGCGCCGCCGGCCCCTCGCCGATGACGATGTCGAGCTGGAAATCTTCCATGGCGGGATAGAGGATCTCCTCCACCACCGCCGACAGGCGATGGATCTCATCGATGAAGAGGACGTCCCCGGGCTGCAGATTGGTGAGCATGGCGGCAAGGTCACCGGCCCGCTCGAGCACCGGCCCAGAGGTGGACTTGAGCCCCACTCCCATCTCGGCGGCAACGATGTTGGCGAGCGTCGTCTTGCCGAGTCCCGGCGGGCCGAACACCAGGGTGTGATCGAGGCTCTCCTCACGGCCACGGGCGGCACTGATGAAGATATCAAGCTGCTCGCGCACCCGGGGCTGGCCGATGTAGTCCACCAGCCGCTTGGGACGAATGGCATGGTCGACTCCACCCTCCCCGTCGCGGGGGTCGGCGGCGATCAGGCGATCAGACTCGAGCATGGTGGCCGTACCGCATCAGGTGCAAGCATGGATGTGACATTGATTCACCCCGCCAGACGACGGGTCAACGCCGCCTTGATCATCGCCTCGGTGGAGCCGGAGGCCTCGAGGCCGACCAGCATTCGCGCCGCCTCGGCGGGCTTGTAACCCAGGCTGACCAGGGCCGCCTCGGCATCGGCGACGGGATCCGCCGTATCGGATGATACGCTACCCGCGGCAACGTTGGTGCCGACGGCCAGTTCACCCGGCTGCTCCCAGTGGGGAAAGCGATCACGCATCTCGATGAGCAGTCGTTCGGCGGTCTTCTTGCCCACCCCGGGCAGTCGTGTCAGTGACTTGATATCGTCGTCCATCACGCAACGCACGAAGGCGTCCTCATCCATGCCGGAGAGGATGCCCAAGGCCAGCTTGGGCCCGATGCCATTGACCTTGATCAGTGCACGGAAAAGCGCTCGCTCCTGCTCCCGGGCGAAGCCGTAGAGCAGATGGGCATCATCCCGGATGGTCAGATGGGTATAGAGAGATACCGGCTCACCGGTGCCGGGCATGGCCACCAGGGTGGTCATGGAGGCTTCCAGTTCATAGCCGACACCGGCCACGTCCACGACTATCCAAGGGGGCTGTTTCTCGAGCAGGGTGCCGCGCAGGCGTCCTATCATGAAATTCGCTGTCCCTTAGGGGGTGGGTTAGGGAGTTGAATCTTTCGCGGCCTGGGGGCCGTCATCGGGCCACTATACTGTTCGCCAGTGGCGCATGCCAGCCCATGGGAACAGCGTTCGACAATCTGGCAGCGACATCACACGAGGATGGGCCTCATGGCCGGAAGTCGCGCCATGATACGCCTTTACGTCGGCTGGGATGTCCTCCGAAGCTCCCCTCGCGAACCAGTCCCATGCGCGCATGGGCATGGGTGAGCGCGACGGCCAGGGCATCGGCGGCATCCGCCTGTGGAGTGGACGAGAGGCCGAGGATGGCCGTCACCATGTGCTGCACCTTGCTCTTGTCGGCGCTACCGCTGCCCGTCACGGCCTGCTTGATCTGTCGAGGGCCGTATTCGCTGACCGGCAGACCATGGTTGGCCGCGCAGACGATGGCCGTGCCGCGGGCCTGGCCGAGCTTGAGGGCGGAATCGGCATTCTTCGACATGAACACATGCTCGATGGCGAATTCCCCCGGGCCGTGCACCGCGATAAGCTCGCCGACGCCGGCATAGACCTGGGCCAGGCGCTGTGCCAAGTCGTCGGCCTGGATGCGGATGCAACCGCTGGCGACGTAGCGTGGCGTGGGCATGGTGACGTCCAGCACCCCGTAGCCGGTGATCCGCGAACCGGGGTCGATGCCGAGGATCAGCATCCGCAGGGCTCAGTCGAGCTGGTCGAGGACATCGTCGGCGAACTCCGCGTTGGTGGTGAGGTTCTGGACATGATACCGGCGCCCTGAGGCGCCGGTGAAATGACATCGTTTCGGCGGAGTCGCCGTCACTCGCTGGAGGTCTCCGCCTTGGCCTTCTGCCGCAACCGAATATTGAGATCCTTGAGCTGCTCGGCATCGACTTCGCTGGGCGCGTCGGTCATCAGGCAGGCGGCACTCTGGGTCTTCGGGAAGGCGATCACCTCGCGGATGCTGCGCGCCCCGGTCATCAGCATCACCAGGCGGTCAAGGCCGAAGGCGAGCCCGCCGTGGGGCGGTGCGCCGTATTGCAGTGCGTCGAGCAGGAAGCCGAACTTGTCACGCGCCTCTTCCTCGCCGATGCCGAGCACCTCGAGCACCGTACTCTGCATGGCGCGATCATGGATACGGATCGAGCCGCCGCCCAACTCGGTCCCGTTGAGGACCATATCATAGGCTCGGGACAGCGCCGCCGCAGGATCGGCCTTCAGTGTTTCCACGTCGCAGGCGGGGGCGGTGAAGGGATGATGCAGCGCCTGCATGCGGGTGCTGCCGTCGTCCTCGAACATCGGGAAGTCGACCACCCACAGCGGCGCCCAGTCCCGCGTGTAAAGGTCGAGGTCCTCGCCGAGCTTGACGCGCAAGGCACCGAGTGACTCGTTGACGATGCGTGTCTTGTCGGCACCGAAGAAGACGAGGTCACCATCCTCGGCGCCAACACGGTCGAGCAGCTCCTCGACCACATTCTCCATGAACTTGACGATGGGCGACTGCAGTCCCTCGAGGCCCTTGCTGCGGTCGTTGACCTTGATCCAGGCCAGGCCCTTGGCGCCGTAGATACCGACGAACTTGGTGTACTCGTCGATCTCCTTGCGCGACAGACCGGCGCCATTCGGCACCTTGAGCGCGGCCACACGGCCATCGGCGGCATTGGCGGGACCGGAGAACACCTTGAAGTCGACCTGCTTCATCAGATCATCGACATCGGTCAGCATCAGCGGAATGCGCAGGTCCGGCTTGTCGGAACCGTAGCGGTTCATCGCCTCGTCCCAGCCCATGCGCGGGAAGACCGGCAGCTCGACGTCGAGCACCTCCTGAAACAGCTGACGGACCATCGCCTCGGTGATCGCCATGATGTCGTCCTCGGTGACGAAGGATGCCTCGAGGTCGATCTGGGTGAATTCGGGCTGGCGGTCGGCGCGCAGGTCCTCGTCTCGGAAGCACTTGGCAATCTGATAATAGCGGTCGAAGCCCGACACCATCAGCAGCTGCTTGAACAGCTGCGGCGACTGGGGAAGCGCGAAGAAGCTCCCGGGGTGGGTACGACTGGGCACGAGGTAGTCACGCGCCCCTTCCGGCGTGGCTCGCGTAAGCACTGGGGTCTCGATATCGAGAAAGCCCTGCCCTTCGAGAAAGGCGCGCACGCTGTGGGTGATGCGCGAACGCAGCCGCAGCTTCTCGACCATCTCGGGGCGACGCAGGTCGATGTAGCGATGCTTGAGGCGCACCTCTTCACCCACCTTGCCGTGCTCGTCGAGCTGGAAGGGCGGTGTGGCGGCGGTGTTGAGTACCTCGACTTGGCTGGCCAGCACCTCGATCAGGCCGGTGGGCATCTTGGCATTCTGGGTGCCTTCCGGACGCAGCCTGACGAGGCCGACGATGCGCAGCACGTACTCGTTGCGGGCACTGTCCGCGTTGGCAAAGGCCTCGGCGGTATCGGGGTCGACCACGACCTGAGCGATGCCATCACGGTCGCGCATGTCGAGGAAGATCACGCCCCCGTGGTCACGGCGGCGATGGACCCAGCCGCACAGGGTGACCGTCTGATCCACAAGGGTCTCGTTCAGCTGGCCGCAATAATGGCTGCGCATGTCTAATCCTGTTCTGTTGCGTGAAATAGTGTAAGGCGGCGTCAGGCGGCTCAGGCCGCCGCCCCGTCCTTGCTCGGCGTCTTGTCGGCCTGGCCGCCCTTGTCGCCAGCCAGGTTCTTCTTGCTGCCGGTCTTGAAATCGGTCTCGTACCAGCCGCCACCGGCCAGTCGGAACCCGGCAGCGGAGATCAGGCGGTTGAGCTCGGCCGCCTTGCAGACCGGGCAGTCTCTCAGCGGCTCGGCGCTGATCTTCTGAAGCTTCTCCAGGCGGTGGCCGCAGGCCTTGCACTCGTATTCGTAGATGGGCATGGTTTGATCACTCCCGATGTAATGACATTACCCATGGGTCAAGCACGGGCAGGGGCTCTCACCGCCTCGCGCTAGCGTTGTGCGATGATGATATAAGGCCGGCCCGCCGATAATCCAAGCCTGCCTCGAGGCGGGCTATTATAGCCTGTCGCGCCGGGCAAGGCCCACCCCTGCCGCGGCCTGTTGCCCGACTCACCTGCATCGACAAGGAACTTCGCATGAAAGCCGTCATTCTCGACGCCGCCAGCCTGGGGCCCGATGTCGACCTGGCCCCGATCCGCCAGCACCTCGACACTCTGGACGTGCATGAACAGAGTACTCGCGGCCAGGCCGCCGAGCGGCTTGCCGGTGCCGAGGTGGCCATCGTCAACAAGGTGGTGCTCGATGCCGACATCCTCGACGCCCTGCCCTCACTCAAGCTGATCTGCGTGCTGGCCACCGGCACCAACAATATCGACATGGCCGCGGCCGAACGCCTGGGCATCACCGTGAAGAACGTCACGGCCTACGGCACGGCCAGCGTGGCTCAGCACACGCTGATGCTGATGCTGGCCCTCGCCACCCGGCTGCCCCTTTACCAGCGCGATGTAGCGGAGAAGCGCTGGAATGAAAGCCCTTTCTTTTGCTTGATGGATCACACGACCCTGCAGCTGGAGGACAAGCGACTGGTGATCGTCGGCCAGGGCGAACTGGGCTCGAAGGTAGCGCGTCTGGCGCAAGCCTTCGGCATGCATGTCGATTTCGCCGCCCGCCCCGGCAATGAGGCCCATGACAGCCGCCCGGGGCTACGTGACCTGGCGCCCGAGGCAGACGTGATCAGCCTGCACTGCCCCCTCACCGAGGCAACCCGCCATCTGGTCGACACCGCCCTGCTGGCCACCCTCAAGCCCGGCGTCCTGCTGGTCAACTGCGCCCGGGGCGGGATCATCGACGAGAAGGCAGCACTCGAAGCGCTTCGTCAGGGACATCTGGGAGGGCTTGGCGTCGATGTGCTGCCGGTGGAGCCGCCCCGCGACGGGCACCCGCTGCTCGACGCCCTGAACGAGCCACTCAACCTGATCGTCACGCCGCATAACGCCTGGATCACCCCCGAGGCCCGCCAGCGTATCGTGGCCCTCACCGCCGACAACCTGCGCGACTGGCAGGAAAGCTGAGCACCGAGGCCCGCATGCTGCACAACTTCGGCTCCATCAATCTCGATCATTTCTATCGCGTCCCCCACCTGGTGCGTCCCGGGGAGACTCTAGCCAGCCGCGATTACCGCGTGGGCCTGGGAGGAAAGGGGGCCAATCAGTCGCTGGCCATGGCACGCGCCGGCGGGCGGATCCGCCACTGGGGGCGCCTGGGGCGCCAGGACTCATGGGCCCGGGACATCCTGGAACACGCCGGGGTGGAGGTAGAGGCGATTGCCCTGGTCGACGAGGCCAGCGGTCACGCCATCATCCAAGTGGACGATTGTGGCGAGAACGCCATCATCCTCTTTCCGGGCGCCAACCACGGCACCACGGAACAGGCTCTCGACGAGCATTTTGCCGCGGCCTCACCCGGGGAGTGGTTGCTGGCCCAGAACGAATGCAATGCCCTGCCTCGCTTGCTCGAACGCGCCATCGAGGCCGGCCTGAACATCGCCTTCAACCCGGCCCCCATGAGCGATGCGGTACTGGAGCTACCCCTTGAGCAGTGTCGGCTACTGTTCGTCAATCGCGGCGAGGCCGCCTGGCTGGCCGGCCTGGACGAGTCATCCCTACCCGAGGAACTACTGGACGGCCTCGCCAGACGCCTGCCCGGCTGCGGTACAGTGCTGACACTGGGCGGCGACGGCGCCTGGTACCAGTTCGGCGACGAACGCCACTTCCAGCCGGCTCTGCCGGTCACGCCGCGAGATACCACGGCGGCCGGTGACACCTTCATCGGTTACTACCTGGCCGCTCTGCAACAGGGACGAGCGGTGACCGACTGCCTGACATGGGCTGCCACCGCTGCCGCCCTGGGTGTACAGGTTGCCGGTGCCGCCGAAAGCATCCCCGAGGCGGCGGCAGTCGAACGCGCCCTGCGCGACGGCATCCCTACGCTCCACCGCAGCGGCGAGGAGACACAGTGAGTCATCCGATCATCTTCGACACCGATCCAGGCATCGACGACGCCCAGGCCATTGCCATCGCCCTGCACCATCACGAGCTCGAGCTGCTGGGACTGACCACTACCTACGGCAACGTGGACGTGGAAACCGCCACTCACAATGCATTGCTGCTCTCCGAACTCGCCGGGCGCCAGATTCCCGTCGCCCAAGGTGCGGCGGCACCGCTGGTCAAGGCGCGCCACCCACCGCCCGCTCACATCCACGGCATCAACGGACTGGGCGATATCGAACTACCGTCGGTCAAGGGCCAGGCAGACCCCCGCAGCGCAGCGCAGTTCATCATCGACACCCTGAACGCCCGGCCCGGCGAGGTCACCCTGGTGGCAGTGGGCCCGGTGGGCAACCTGGCCGCCGCACTTCAGCTCGACCCGACCATCACCCGGAAGGTCAAGCGCGTGGTCATCATGGGGGGCTCGATCCGCGAGGGCGGCAACGTCACGCCGGTGGCCGAAGCCAACATGTTCAACGACCCCGATGCCGCCGCGCGAGTGCTCACCGCCGGCTGGCCACTGACCCTGGTGGGGCTGGACGTCACCCATCGCTGCGTACTCACCGAGGCCCACATGGCACGCATCGCGCCAGGCCAGGGTGCGCTCGGCAAGGTGCTGGCAGGCAGCTATGCCTTCTATCGGGACTTCTACCGCGAATTCCTGGGCATCGACGGTTGCTGCCCTCACGACAGCTGTGCCCTGGCCTGGCTGCTGCGCCCCGAGCTCTTCACCACGGATTGCGGTCATCTCAGCGTGACGACGTCCGGCGATGCCGAGGGCCAGACGATCTTCGCCCCAGAGGGACGTGGGTTCATCGAGACCCGATGGACACACACCCCACTGGTGGAGGTCTGTCTGAGCGTAGATGGCGACGCCGTCAGCGACTGGATCGCCGATACCCTGGCCTGATGGCCGGAAATCGAACCGGTGCGGCACGCGCCATAAGCACCGCACCGGTTCCTGCTGGCGTTAGCCGGTGCGGAAGTCATCCGGCTCGTGGGTATCAATCACCTCGAACTCCACATGGGTGACTCGGGCATTTTCTGGCCCCTCCCACAGCCACTCGGCGAGTCGCTTGACCGCCTCGCGCTCGCCGCACATCAGCACTTCGACCCGCCCGTCCGGCAGGTTGATCGCATGGCCGGTGATCCCGGCCTTGAGGGCCCTCTCCCGGGTCGCCCCACGGTACCAGACACCCTGCACCTTGCCCGTCACCAGCGCTTTCGCGCAGCACTTGTCCATGGCCATCTCCTCTGTCGTTGCGATCGGTGGCGTGGTCCTTTCTACCAGCCGGGCCCGAGCTCAGCCAGCCTTCTGGCCTTCCCGTTCGAGGACCAATGCCCTAGTCTTGTCACTATCCACGGACGCCACACGGCCACAAGCCCTTCGCGGCCGAGGATCGCCCTACCCGGGACGACACAACCACAATGATCATCCTCACGAGGGAGCTCTATCATGTCAGTCTTCGACCACCCCGAGTTCGACCATCATCAGCAGATCGTATTCGGCAGTGACCAGGCGAGCGGCCTGCGCGCCATCATCGCCATCCACGATACCACCCGCGGCCCGGCCCTGGGCGGCCTGCGCATCTTTCCTTATGCCAGTGATACCGAAGCGCTTACCGACGTGCTGCGCCTCTCCCGCGGCATGACCTACAAGTCGGCCCTCGCTGACCTGCCACTAGGTGGCGGCAAGGCGGTGATCATCGCCGACCCGCGCCGCGACAAGACGCCCGAACTGCTTCGCGCCATGGGCCGACTGGTCGATGGCCTGGGCGGCGCCTATATCACCGCCGAGGACTCCGGCACCAGCGAGGCTGACATGCGGCTCATCGCCGAGGCGACCGAGCATGTCGGCGGCCTGCCACGCCACGGCGGCAACTCGGGTGATCCATCGCCCTTCACGGCCTGGGGAGTGTTCTGCGCACTGAAGAGCGCCGTTCGCCATGGCCTGGGTCGCGACGACCTCACGGGAGTGCGGGTGGCGATACAAGGCGTCGGCAACGTCGGCGCTCACCTGGCACGACACCTTCATGCCGCCGGTGCCCGACTGGTATTGACGGATGTCGATGCCACCGCCCTTGCCCGATTCACCGAGGAGCTCGATGCCGAGGCGGTGGCGCCGGCGGCGATCGCCGATGCCGAGGTCGATGTCTTCGCTCCCTGTGCGCTGGGTGCCGCCCTCTCGGAAACGGTGGTCGACCGCTTGAAAGCCAGGGTGGTCTGCGGCGCCGCCAACAACCAGTTGGCGGAGCCGGCAATCGCCGAGCGGCTGATGGCCCGCGGCATCCTCTATACCCCGGACTACGTGGCCAACGCCGGCGGGGTCATCGAGATCGCCTGGCAACGTCGTGACGACTACGGTCACGATGCCGTGATGGAGCACATCGAGGGAATCGGGGTTACGCTGGACGAGATATTCACTCGCGCCGAGCGCGAAGGGGTCAGTCCTGCCAGCGTGGCCGATGACCTGGCCCGGGAGCGTTTCCACGCCGTCGGCTGAGGCGCACTAGCGAATCGTGATACCACGCCCGAAGGCCCGGCCTTCGGGCGTGATGGCCTCTGGGTGTTTCGCTTACTCCCCCAGCAGCTCGTGGCGGACCAGCACCGCAGAATTGCGCGGTACCACCGTCTTGCCCGCCGCCAGCAGGTGGCACTTGGTGAAGGCCGCCCCGAACAGCAGGATAAGAGACGAATAATAGACCCAGAGGAGGATCATCACGACCGACCCGGCGGCGCCGTAGGTCGAGGCCGTGGCCGTGTAGGCCAGATAGATGGCGATACCGGAACGGCCCAGCGCGAACAGCACGGCGGTGACCACCGCGCCGACCAGCACGTCCTGCCAGCGCAGCACCACGTCCGGCAGCACCTTGAAGATGGTGGCGAAGAGCGCGGCGATCACCGCCAGCGAGATCAGGAATTCGGCACCCGTCGTCAGGAAACCGACGAAGGGCAGCAGATCGTCGGCCGCCTGCAGCATGGCCCGTATCACCACTCCGAGCACCAGCGATACCAGCAGGATAAAGCCGATGGATAGCACCACGGTCAGCGACAGCAATCGGTTCTTGAGGAACTTGAGGGCACTGTTGCTGCTGGGCCTGGCCGTCACGCCCCAGAGGGTATTCAGCGAGAACTGCATCTGGGCAAAGACGGTGGTGGCACCGACCAGCAGGGCCCCCACCCCGAGCATGGTCGGCAGCAGACCAGACTCCTCGATGCGCGACTGGGCGACCGCCTGCTCGATGGCCGCGGCGGCGTCGTGGCCCATGGTGCCCTGTAGCTGGGCGACGATCTGTCCATGGGCGGCCTCCTCGCCGAGCACTACGCCGATCACCGTAACGGCGATGATCATGGTGGGCGCCAGGGAGAAGAGCGTATAGAAGGCCAGCGAGCCGGCATAGCTGAAGGCATTGCGCTCCAGCCAGAGCTTGGCTGCCCCATGGACGACCTTCCCCCAGAACAGCGCCGTGTTCCTGATGCTGGTCATGCTCGCCTTGATCATCCCGTTCCCCGCGTCCCTGTCATTTCCTTACAGAATACCCGAATGTAGCCGATCAGCCGAGACCGCCTCCAATTGCAGCGGACCTCTGGCCTGACCATAATGGGCTCCGCTCGTTTCTCCCTCTCTTTCCAGGAGGACCCATGACCTCACGACCAGGCACCGAGAGCCCTGCCGACTTCGATTGTCTGGTGTTCATCGGTCGATTCCAGCCTCCCCATCTGGGACACCTGGCGGTGATCCGCGAGGCGCTGCGCCACGCACGACAGGTCATCGTTCTGGTGGGTTCCGCCTGGCAGGCCCGCTCGCTGCGCAACCCCTGGCGCTATGAGGAACGCCTGCGCATGCTGCGCAGTGCCTTCGAGGAGGAGGAGAACACTCGGCTGGAGATAGTGCCGCTGCTCGATGCTCTCTACAACAACGACGTCTGGGTGCGTGACGTGCAACGCAAGGTACGCGATATCGCCAGTCCGGAGCACGCCAGGCTGCCGCGCATCGGCCTGATCGGTGCCAGTCGCGGCCAGTCCAGCTACTACCTGGCGCTCTTCCCGCAGTGGGAATCAGTCAGCGTGCCACTGGTCGAGGGCATCTCGGCCAGCCGGATCCGCGATCGACTGTTCCGCTCCGCCTCTTCGGCGGAGGACTACCTGAGCACCCACGCCGCCCATGACCTGCCCCCCGGGGTGGTGGCACGGATATGCGACTTTCTGGCGGAGGCGCCCTACGAACAGCTGGTCGAGGAGCAGCACCTTCTGGACCAGTACCGCCAGGCCTGGTCCCAGGCCCCCTACCCGCCGATCTTTGTCACCGTGAATGCCGTGGTGGTGCAGTCCGGGCATGTGCTGCTGGTCAGGCGCACGGCCGCGCCCGGCAAGGGACTCTATGCCCTGCCCGGCGGCTTCATCAGCCCCCATGAACGGCTGATGGACGCCTGCCTGAGGGAGCTGCGCGAGCGCGTTCGCCTCAAGGTGCCAGAGGCCGTCCTCAAGGGCTCGCTACGCGGCCAGCGGCTGTTCGACGAACCCCACCGCAGCTGGCGGGGGCGCACCCTGGCCGAGGCCTTCTACTTTGCCCTGCGCCCCGAACAACAGTTGCCCCAGCTCAAGCCGGTCAAGGGCGGCGATCATGCTCGCTGGGTTGCCCTGGCCGACCTCGATCCCGAAAGCCTGTTCGAGGATCACTTTTTCATCATCCAGGACTTCCTGGGGTTGCCTGCCGACTTTGGCGGCTCGTGAGTCCGCCTCGAGGGTTAAGCTTGCAGGAAGTCGCGAGGCAACTTCATCATCTGCCGCCACAGCTTCTCGACCCCCGGCTTGTGCACCAGCGAACAGCGGTATAGACGGATATCCAGCGGTACGTCCCACTGTTCGCCACCGGCCCGCACCACACGCCCCTCCCTGAGCTCCTGGCGAATGCAGAAGTCGGGAATCCAGGCAGTTCCCATGCCCTGCATCACCATGCCTTTGAGCCCTTCGGCCATGGCCGTCTCGTAGACGGTTCTCAGGCGCATGCGCAAGGGGTCGTTCTTCAGCAGCATACGCACACTGCGTCCCAGGAAGGCCCCCTGGGTATAGGCCAGGTAGGGAATCGACTCATGCCCCTCCAGCGGGAAGCGTGGTCTGCCCTGCTCGTCGGGCAGGCTGACCGGCAGCATCTTGACCTGGCCGATGGAGAAGGAGGGAAAGACCTCGGCATCGAGCTGCATGCTGGCATAGGGATCGTAGTAGGCGAGCATCAGGTCACATTTGCCCTCGCGCAACACATGGATCGCATCCCCCACATTCATGGCTACCAGTCGCGTAGGTAGCTCGCCCAGGCCCTGCTGAAGCCGGGAAATCCACGGGGGATAGAAGCTCAGCGCCAGGGAATGGGCGGCAACGATATCCAGCGCCTCGTTGGCCATGGCCAGGCCACGCAGGTGGCCGAGACTCTCGTTGAGCTGCTCGACGATATTACGGGCGGTTACCAGGAACAACTGTCCTTCCGGTGTCAGATCCACCGGCGTGGTCGAGCGGTCGACAAGGGTCACGCCGACGGCCTGCTCGAGGGAGCGGATGCGACGGCTGAACGCCGGCTGGGTGACATGCCGCTGACGGGCCGAGGCGGAAAAGCTGCGCGTACTGGCCAGGGCGACGAAGTCTTCCAGCCACTTGGTCTCGAGGTTCACCAGCTCTCCCCAGGATATCTGCCTAGACGACTCCTGCCGGGGAGTCTTCGAAGCCCGCTAATGTACCCCAGTGACGGGCAGGACCCAAGCCGCCTCACTGGATCGGCGAAAGCAGGTAGGCTGCCCGCGACAGCAGCTTGCGCCACAGGGGGCGACGAGTCAGCTCCTCCAGGGCCACGCGACGGCAGTCGGTGAAGTCATGCTCGAGCATCAATCGCACCTCGGCGGCGAACTGACGGTCGGGTACGACGGCGGTGATCTCGAAGTTGAGCCTGAAGGAGCGGTTGTCCAGATTGACCGTACCGACACTGGCAGCGGTATCGTCGACCAGCATCACCTTCTGATGCAGGAACCCCGGCTGGTAACGGTAGACCCGGACCCCGGCGCGCAACATATCCGGCAGGAAGGAAAAAGCCGAAAGAAAGACCAGCAGGTGATCGGGACGTTCGGGCATCATGATGCGCACGTCCACCCCGCGCATCGCGGCCAGGCGCAAGGCATCCTGCACCCCCTGGTCGGGCACGAAATAGGGGCTGGTGACCCAGAAACGCTCCTTGGCACTGTGGACCGCAAGCTGCACCAGTAGGCTCGCCGTCTCCTGTCGATCCGCCGGCCCGGAGGGCACGATCACTACGTTCTGGTCGGCGAGCTCACTCGGTCGGGGTGTCCAGGTCAGCGAGATCATCTCGCCGGTAGCCCAGTGCCAGTCCTCCCAGAAAGCTTCCTGCAGGCCCAGCACGCTAGGCCCGCTAAGCTTGAGATGGGTATCCCGCCAGTGGCCATGCCGGGTGTGCTGCCCTAGGTATTCGGTGCCGACGTTGAACCCGCCCAGCCACCCTTCCCTGCCGTCGACCACCAGCACCTTGCGATGGTTACGGAAGTTGAGCTGGAAGCGATGCTTGAACCCCCGGGAGGAGCGAAAGGCGCTGACCTCCACACCGGTCTCGGCGAGGTCGCGGAGGAAGCGGTCGCCGAGACCGCGACTACCGATCTCGTCATACAGGAAGTAGATGCGCACATCACGTTCGGCGGCCCGTTGCAGCCTATGCTTGAGCTCGATGCCCAGGGCATCGTCACGAACAATAAAGAACTGAATCAACACATATTCTTCTGCCTGCTCGATTCCGGCGAAAAGACTGTCAAAGGTGGCCTCGCCATCGATCAGCAGCTCAGCTCGATTGCCGCAGGTCAACGGCATCATCGCCAGCTGTTCCACCGCGCGGATGTCCGCGTCGATAGTGTCGGGCAAGTAGGGATCGAAGCGGTCGCGATAACGCGCCAGCAGTCGACGCAGGACGGTATCACGCTCCCCCCGGGCCGAGACATAGCCGTAGAAGCGTGGTCGGCCGAAGATCCAGTAGGCCGGTACCGCCACGTAGGGCATGGCAATCAGCGAGATGATCCAGGCGATGGCCCCCTGGGAAGTACGGCTGGACATCAGAGCCAGCACCGCCGAGACAAAGCCCAGCAGGTAGGTCAGGAAGATCGCCAGGCCGAACAGCCAGGAGGTCATGGTCGGTTCCCCTTCCGTAGGAGGACGACACCGCCGTCAGAACACAGTTGCCTGCAGCATACTCCCAACGACGTCGGCCCCACCAGATGGCGGGGCCGACGTCAGGAGAGGACGATCAGACGCGCTCGGCGATGATCTCCTTCCACTTGGCGGGACCAGTCTGGTGCACCGAGGTGCCCTGGCTGTCCACGGCCACGGTCACCGGCATGTCCTCGACCTCGAACTCGTAGATGGCTTCCATGCCCAGGTCCTCAAAGCCCACCACGCGTGCTTTCTTGATCGCCTGGGCGACCAGGTAGGCCGACCCACCCACGGCCATCAGGTAGACCGCCTGGTTGTCCCGGATCGCCTCGATGGCCGCCTCGCCCCTCTCTGCCTTGCCGACCATGCCCAGCAGGCCGGTCTCCTCGAGCATGGTGCGTGTGAACTTGTCCATGCGGGTCGCCGTGGTGGGGCCGGCGGGTCCCACCACCTCATCACGCACCGGATCCACCGGACCCACGTAATAGATGAAGCGCCCCTTCATGTCCACGGGCAACGGCTCGCCCTTGGCGATCATGTCGACCATGCGTTTGTGCGCAGCGTCGCGGCCGGTGAGCAGCTTGCCGTTGAGCAGCAGGGTATCGCCGGGTTGCCAGGTGCGTACTTCGTCGGGCGTAACACTATCGAGGTCGACGCGCTTGACGTTGTCGCCGGCTTCTCGAGTGATCTCAGGCCAGTCCTCGAGCTTCGGTGCCGGCAACGATGCAGGACCGGAACCGTCGAGAGTGAAGTGGGCATGACGAGTGGCCGCACAGTTGGGAATGATCGCCACCGGCTTGTTGGCGGCATGGGTCGGAAAATCCTTGACCTTGATATCGAGCACCGTAGTCAGGCCGCCCAGACCCTGGGCACCGATCCCGCTACTGTTGACCTTGTCGAACAGTTCCAGGCGAAGCTCCTCGGCGCGGTTGGCAGGACCGCGAGCCTGGAGCTCCTGGATATCGATGGGATCGAGCAGCGCCTCCTTGGCAATTTCCATGGCCTTCTCCGCGGTGCCACCGATGCCGATGCCAAGCATCCCTGGCGGGCACCAGCCGGCGCCCATCTTGGGCAGCTGTTCCATCACCCAATCGACCACGTTGTCGGAGGGGTTGAGCATGGCGAACTTCGACTTCGCTTCACTGCCGCCACCCTTGGCAGCGACATGCACCTCGACGGTGTCGCCGGGCACCAGCTTATGGTGGATAACGGCCGGTGTGTTGTCGCCGGTATTCTTGCGAGCACCGTCCGGGTCGGCCAGCACCGAGGCCCGCAGTACGTTGTCGGGCAGCTTGTAAGCACGGCGCACACCTTCGTTGATCATGTCATCGAGGCTCATATCGGCCTCAAAACGGACATTCATGCCGATATGCACGAAGACGGTAACGATGCCGGTATCCTGGCAGATCGGACGCTTGCCGAAGGCGCACATCCGCGAGTTGATCAAGATCTGGGCGATGGCGTCCTTGGCTGCCGGATTCTCCTCGCGCTCGTAAGCCTCCGCCATGGCGTCGATAAAGTCCTTGGGATGGTAATAGGAGATGTACTGCAGGGCGTCGGCGACGCTCTGGATCAGGTCATCCTGGCGAATCACGGTCATGGGCAAGGGACTCCTTGGCATTGTCGGCATACTCGCAGCGAGGCGCTGAAAGGGCTCGTCGGTGAGCTCGAACGGGGGCATTATACCCTTGCTATGGGGTTGTCGACATTCGTGTCGCCCAAGGTCTAATTTTTCGTTTAGTTGTCATTAATAGATAACGGTATAAAATCAGGGGCGGTCAAGAAGGCTGGCAGCTAGGACAGAAATAGAGCCGCCGAGAGGTTACGGTCACCCGCCTTATAGTCGTGCCACATGCTGGGCATGGCAGGCCGTCGCGTTCAAACACGGCAAAGCGCCAGCGCCGCCGAGAGGCGCCCCGGGCACGATCGACGGCGATCCAGTCGCTGCGGTTGGTCACTCCCGCCTGGTCATAGGCCTGACGCGTCACCGAGAGGATACACGTCGCCAGGTGTGCCAAGGTGCCCTCCTCCATGTTTCCCGGCCTGGCCGAGTAGTGCAGCCCTGCGAAGAACAGGATTTCGGAACGCAGGTAGTTGCCGATGCCGGCAAACAGCGCTTGATCGAGTAGCAGCCCGCCGAGGCCTCGCCGGCAGAAGCGCGGCTCGATAAGCCGCGCCACCCCCTGCTCGATGGTGATGCCGTGGGTCAGCAGATCGGGGCCGAGACGCGACAGGAAGGGGTGTTCGTCGAGCGAACTCGTGTCCCACAGCGAGACGTCCGACGCGCTGTAAAGGCTGGCCGCCCTGCCCTGCGCCACCAGCCGCACGCGCAGCGAACGCCCGGTGTCGGGCTCGCGGTCGGCTTCGTGTAGCTTCCACACACCGTAGAGCTGGTTATGCGAATAGAGCACGCGGCCGTCGTCGAAACGAGTCAGCAATGCCTTGCCCCAGCTATCCACGGCCGTGACTTCGCGACCGATCAATGAGGCGGCCTGTCCGGCCAGATCGGGAAAGGCAAACCAGGCGTCGTCGAGACGCCGACCGGCAAGCTGACGATGCACCCGGTCGGCGGCACGACGGATCTCGGGGCCCTCGGGCATGTCGGGCGCCCGTCAGGCGGAGCCCAGGAGCAGCTGACGCTCCTTGAGCTCGTGCAGGCGGTCGCGCAGTCGGGCGGCTTCCTCGAACTCCAGGTTCTGGGCCGCCTCGTGCATACCATCCTCGGTCCGAGAGATCTCCTTCAGCAGCTCGCTCGGTGACAGCTCGGCGGGATCGTAGAGCGCCTCACGCTCGGCCACCTTGCGCTCGCCCTTGCGCCCCTTCTTCTTACCGGGCGTCTGGGCGGCCTCCATGATGTCGGCCACCGAACGCGTCACCGTGGTCGGCGTGATGCCCTGGGTCGCGTTATGGGCAATTTGCTTGTCGCGACGGCGCTGTGTCTCATCCATGGCGCGGCGCATGGAATCGGTGATCCGGTCGCCGTAGAGGATCGCCTTGCCGTTGGCGTTGCGCGCCGCACGGCCCATGGTCTGGATCAAGGAACGCTCGTTGCGCAGGAAGCCCTCCTTGTCGGCATCGAGAATCGCCACCAATGACACCTCGGGAATGTCGAGCCCCTCCCGCAGCAAATTGATCCCCACCAGCACATCGAACTTGCCCAGGCGCAGGTCGCGGATGATCTCCACCCGCTCCACGGTGTCGATATCGGAATGCAGGTAACGTACCCGAACGTCGTGCTCATCCAGGTACTCGGTGAGGTCCTCGGCCATGCGCTTGGTCAGGGTAGTCACCAGCACCCGCTCCTCCACCTCGCTGCGCAGGCGGATCTCCGAGAGCAGGTCGTCCACCTGGGTGGAGGCCGGACGCACCTCGATCTCGGGGTCCAGCAAACCGGTGGGGCGCACCACCTGCTCGACTACCTGCCCGGCATGCTCGGCCTCGTAGGGCCCCGGAGTGGCCGAGACGAAGATCGTCTGCGGACAGATGCGCTCCCACTCCTGGAAGGTCATCGGCCGATTATCCAGCGCCGAGGGCAGCCGGAAGCCGTACTCCACCAGGGTCTCCTTGCGCGAGCGGTCGCCCTTGTACATGCCGCCCACCTGGGGAACGCTGACGTGGCTCTCGTCGATGAACAGCAGGGCATCACTGGGCAGGTAGTCGAAGAAGGTCGGCGGCGGCTCGCCCGGATTGCGCCCGGAAAGGTAGCGCGAGTAGTTCTCGATGCCGTTGCAGTAGCCGAGCTCGAGCATCATCTCGATGTCGTAGAGGGTGCGCTGTTCCAGTCGCTGTGCCTCCACCAGCCTGTCGTGCCTGCGCAGCCAGTCCAGCCGCTCGACCAGCTCCGCCTTGATGTCGTCGATGGCGCCGAGGATGGTCTCGCGAGGCGTGACATAGTGGGACTTGGGGTAGATGGTCATGCGCGGCACCCGGCCCCGCACCTCGCCGGTGAGCGGGTCGAAGAGGCTGATGGTGTCGATCTCCTCGTCGAAAAGCTCGACGCGTACCGCCTCGTCCTCGGCGTCGGCCGGGAAGATGTCGATGACGTCACCGCGCACCCGATAGGTGCCGCGCTTGAAGTCCATGTCGTTGCGCGTGTACTGCAGCTCCGCCAGGCGGCGCAGGAAGTTGCGCTGGTCGATCAGCTCGCCGCGGGTGAAGTGCAGGCGCATCTTGAGGTACTGGTCGGGATCGCCGAGGCCGTAGATCGCCGACACTGAGACCACGATGATCGCGTCGCGGCGCTCCAGCAGGGCCTTGGTCGCCGAGAGCCGCATTTGCTCGATATGATCGTTGATCGAGGCATCCTTCTCGATGAAGGTGTCCGACGAAGGCACATAGGCCTCGGGCTGGTAGTAGTCGTAGTAGGAAACGAAGTACTCCACCGCATTGTCGGGAAAGAACGCCTTGAACTCGCCGTAGAGCTGCGCCGCCAGGGTCTTGTTGGGCGCCATGACGATGGTTGGACGCTGCTGGGTCTCGACCACGTTGGCCATGGTGAAGGTCTTGCCGGAGCCGGTGACGCCGAGCAGCGTCTGATGCGCCAGCCCTGACTCCAGACCGCTGACCAGGTCCCGGATGGCGGCAGGCTGGTCACCGGCAGGCTGAAATCTGGACTGCAGACGGAAGGTCTTGCTCATGGCGGCTCCGATAAGGGCATGGGCGCCTGTGCGGCGCCCCAGGGGTAACGCATTGCCCGGCCCGAAATCAGGCCTCTGCGTTGCTGTCGACGGTGCGGGTAGTCACCTCCACCGTGGACGTGGTCATCAGTCGGTGGATCGGGCACTTGTGGCTGATTTCCTCCAGGCGATCCCGCTGCTCGGGGTCCTCGATGCCATGGAAGGTCATCGCCACGTCCAGGCGATAGGTCCCGTGACGCTCCTGGCTGTCGTCCCGGTTGACCGTGACGCTGATGCCCGTCAGCGGCCACTTCTTGCGCCGGGCGTACATCATGGAGGTGATCGCCTTGCAGGCGCCCAGCGAGAGGTCGAAGTAGTCATGGGGATCTGGAGCGGTTCCCTCGCCGCCGTAGGCCTCGGGCACGTCGACGAATAGGTCGTCAAAGCCGTCTAGCTCGACCCGCTGCCGATAGATATGGTTACGTTCACTGACGACTTCAATGGTCTTCTTCATCACTTAACCTCGATACCCAGATTGAGAGACTGCACCGCCTTGATCAGCGACTCACGCCTGATGCGACCTTCCACTTCGGCCCCGTGACGGCCGACCTCGACGCTGTCGACGCCGTCCAGCATCATCAGGGCGGTCGTGATACGGTTGACCTGATCGGCGTTCTCGACACCCTGAAAGCTCAGTGACTGATAGGTCATGGGCGGCTCCTGATGCGGCACGAACAAGATGAAAGGCACGAGTCTAGCACGGCGCCCAGGCACCGGGCAGCGCTTGCAATACCGCCCTTCCGCCCGCATCTATAGCGTATGTTCATGCTCGAAGCCGAACCACGAGGAGCCCTGAGATGAAGGATTGGATCACTGCCACAGGCGCACGGCAGGAGGACGGCTATCGGGTGACGTTCGACACGCCCGATGCGCCGCGACTGGCTCTGGATACTACCGTAATGACGCCCCTCGCCCATCTCGGGGTGCTCGACGTAGAGGGCCCCGATGCCGAGAGCTTCCTGCAGGGCCAGACCAGCGCCCAGGTATCACTGGCCGACGGCGAGCTCGCCCCGCTGACCTGCTTCTGCACGCCCAAAGGGCGCATGCTGGCCAACGCCCAGCTGCTGCGCATCGGCCCGGCGCACTTCCGCCTGCTGATGCACAACAGCCTGGTGACTCCGCTGGCCGAGCACCTGAAGAAATTCGCCCCCTTCTACAAGGTCGAACTGCATGAGCGCGACGATCTGGCACTCTTAGGGCTTATCGGCCACGAGGCCCCCGCTCTTACCGAAGTGCGTTTCGACGTTCTGCCACCTCGACCCTGGCACCAGGCCGGCAATGAAGCGCACCAGGTATTGGCCCACCCCGGTCCACGTCCCCGCCTGCTGGTCTGCCTGCCGGCTGATCGGGTCGAGGAGGCCTGGAAGTGGCTGAAAGCGCACGCCACGCCGGTCGACAACGGCGTATGGCGGCTCCATGACATCCAGGCCGGGCTAGCATGGCTCAATGCCGACCAGCGAGATACCTACCTGCCGCAGATGATCAATTGGGAAGCGCTTGGCGGTATAAGCTTCAAGAAGGGCTGCTATACGGGCCAGGAAGTGGTCGCCCGCGCGCATTTCCGCGGCCAGGTCAAGAAGCGGCTGATGCGTGCCCAGCTCGAGGGTGACAAACTGCCAGAGCAGGGCAGTGCCATCGTAGATGCCGAAAACAAGCGCCTTGGCGAGGTAATGAGTGCCGAGCTCGATGCCTACGGCCAGGTCGAGATACTCGCGGTGATGAGCACGAAAGAACCGACTGCGCCACTGAGCCTCGAGGACCAGCACCTCAAACTGCTCAAGCTCCCCTACCTCCTCGAGCGTGTAGACCCGGAAACCATGGGGACCCGCGATTAGCCATCCACCAACTCGCTCAGCGAGCATATGGCCAGTTGATCACGACGCCCCACGCCCACCCTTTGCAGCACCGCTTCACAATGTCGACGCGCGGTGTTGATGCGGATGCCGAGCTCATCGGCGATTTCGCGAGAGGTAAAGCCTCGCAGCATCAATTCTGCCGTCTCTCGTTGCCTGGGGCTCAAGGCAAAGCGTATCGCCAACGCGGCTGCCAGATCCTCAATCCGCAGGGCGTTCAGCGAGACCTGCAACTGGCCACCCTCCTCACCTAAAAGTTCGGGTAATGGCAGTCGAATCAGGGATTTGCCAGCCATGTCTCGATGAGGTTGATGACCATCGACCCCAAGCTTTTTCACGGTGGCAGCAACCCTGGCCTCGGCGATCGCCTTGTCCAACCGCTCCTGATGTCGATGGGCACGATCGATGGCGCCGAAACCGAAGCCGAACGTCGGTAACAACAGCCTCAGCAGGTTTTCCGTCCGGCCACTCACGAAGCCAGGGTCGTCATCTCCCTCGAAGCCGAAGGTGAAGAGCGCCTCGCCTACTGCCAGCCGTGTGGTCATGCCGATGACATGATGCATGCCGGCCGGGGCGAAGGCCTCCTGGAAGAAAGTGGCACGGGTGATCGTTTCGCGGTCGGCCAGGGCGTTTTCGTGGTAGACCCCGGACCCCATCCGGCGCCGAGTAAGGTTGATCTCGTCGAGCAAGGGATCCTTGGCCCTGATATTGCCCTCGGCGTCGACTCCCGCGAAGACGCTGGCGAAATAGCGCTCGATTTCCGGGCCGGCTCGATGGGTGACCAGGATCGGCATGCCGCCGTCCAGCCAGGCCCCCATCGCCGCCTTGGCGCCCACTAGCTCGGCGATCTCCGCGAGAAGCTCTCGGATCCGCGTCCGATCGAGACGGATGTTGAGAAGCGCCTCCTGAAGGCGCGTGACCTGCTCGAGTTCATGGTTCGATAGTTCCATTACCCCAGCCTTGCTGATCGACAGGCATGGTGCAACTGCACCATGCGAGGATCGCTCTCGGCTGTCTAGGCTAAATAATAACTTCGTTGCCCTTGGGAGCTCACCATGAAACAGCCGATCTCGTCAGTTCTGGCCGTCGCCGCGATGGCGACCGCCTTTCCTATCCAGGCCCAGCAGCAAGGAGCGACGTCGATGCTCGTGCTCGACGGCTCGGGCAGCATGTGGGGCCAGATCGACGGCACCGCCAAGATCACCATCGCCCGGGAGGCGATCGACACCATGTTGGGCGACTGGCCGATGGACACGCCCATCGGCCTCATGGCCTATGGGCATCGCCAGGAAGGCGAATGTGGCGATATCGAGACCCTGATCGAGCCGGGGCCGCTGGATCGTAGCGCC
Organism: Halomonas sp.; assembly: GCF_034520545.1. Lineage (GTDB taxonomy): Bacteria > Pseudomonadota > Gammaproteobacteria > Pseudomonadales > Halomonadaceae > Halomonas. The sequence continues at coordinate 196,587 of NZ_JAXHNN010000010.1, read as the reverse complement.
TTCCGCGAGGCCATGGAGGGCGTCACCCCGCGCGGCAAGACGCCTATCGGTCACTCTGTCGAGCAGGCCGCCGAGGCGCTCTCCCATGGCGATCAGGCGGCATCGGTGATCGTCGTGACCGACGGGCTGGAGAACTGCGGCGCCGATCTCTGTGAACTGGGGGCACGCCTCGAAGCCTCGGGCATGGCCTTCACCGCCCATGTCATCGGCTTCGATATCGCCGACGACGAGGGGCAGCTCGCCTGCCTCGCGGAGTCGACAGGCGGACGCTACCTGGCCGCGGGAGATGCCGCGGAGCTGGCCGGCGCCCTTAGGACGGTGAGCGAGCCGGAGCCCGAGCCGGCCGGCCCCCTCTTTGTTGACGAGTTTGAACGTTCCGACTTGGGTGATGACTGGACTCTCGATCATCCCGAGCCTTCTGGTTTCATCATGGACGACGGCAAGCTAGTCACCATGACGGTTCAGCCAGGGGCTATGGGTGATGCTGAAGACTTGCCAAACCTCTTTCGCTGGACGGGCGCGGAATTTCCGGAAGACGACTGGGACCTGAGCGCCGATTTCACTGCACGCATGGGCGAGGTTAAATCCTTGGGTGGGCGACGCGCCATCATTCAAGTCGGCCGCTACGCGGATGTGGATAATCATATATCTGCCCATGTGGTTCGCCAGGGCAATTCCAATGACGACATGTGGCTCAGGCTCCGCGCCGTTTCCGGCGGTAACGCGACCGTCTCCGATGTGGAGATCGCCGGCGATCTCCGCGGCTACGACCTGGCGCAGATCCTCAGCGATTTCGAGCAAAAGGGCGCGCGGCTGACCTTGTCGAAGCGTGGACGCGACTATGTGGGCCGTCTGGAGATGAACGGCTGGTCGATGCAGGAGGACGGTCCCGACGTCATCGAGACCGATCCCCTTCAGGTGTTGAGAACTAAGGGCGATCCCACCATCTTTGCCGGTACCTTGGGGTCGGAACAGACCATCGCAGAGTTCAGCCGCGTCGAAATCCGCGAGGTGAAGTGATGCGACCCGTCCCCGTGATATCGGCGATCGTCCTCGTTTTTGCTCCCGCAACGGCCATCGCCCAGACCCTCACCGCCATGTCGCCCCTGACTCGTCTCAGCGAGACGGGTCCAACCACTACCATTGTCCATTTCTTTCTCAGCGCACCGGCCAAAGATCCGTTCATGGTGATGCTCGAAACCCGGGACGTGACAGCAACCGCGGCAACCGACTACCAGCCCGTGTTTGTGCCGGTGACCTTCATGCCCGGAAGCGTGTACCAGCAGGTGGAGGTCTCCATCCGCGACGACGAGGAGGACGAGCCGCGTGAAGAGATGTTCCAGCTGGACATCGGCAATGCGTTGGCGCTGGGCGGCAGCTCGATTACCAACGTCATCGTGGCGACACCGCTGCTGAGCTTCACGATCGAAGACAACGATCACACTCTCTCTGCCAGTGCTTCCAGTGTGGACGCAGGCACGCCGATCACCGTGCAGTTCGAACAGCGCTACGACTCGTCCGACGTCCTGGGCCCCTTTGCACATATCACCGGTGGCTCCGCACGGCCGGGCGTCGACATCGCCCCGACACGCCGGACTCAGTTCATCCATCCTGGTGAGACAACGACGACGGTGCAGTTCGAGACCTTCGAGGGCATGGCGAAGGAGGACCGCACCGTGACCTTCGAGGTGGGTGGAACCGCCAGCGGCACCGTCTATCCCGAGCCCAAGACGATCTCGGTGACGATCCGCAACGACGAACCCGAATTTGTGCCCGCGACCCTGGAGTACGGCCCCGGCACTGGCGCCTTCTACTACGAAGGCAACCTGATGCAGAAAGTTGAGATTCCGCAGGAGTCCTTCAGCATCGAGATGAAGGAACATGTGGGTGGGTCACGCTTTACCCTTCGTCAACAGCGGTCGTCACTGACCTTCGAGCGCGTCTGTCGCGATGATATCGACGCTGCTCAAGCACTGGGGTCGATACCGAGCCTGTCGGGCGACGACATGCGCGCCGCGGGCGAAGACCTCTGGCGCGCCTCCTTGACGGTGGAGGACGTACCCAACACCTATGTTGTGTCGGGTGATCCGGCGGAGAAACTCGTTGGCTATGTCACCTCCAAGTATCATGTGGACGCCACCTCCTACCACGAGCAGTTCATCGCTTATGTCGTCACGCCGAGCGAGCCGGAAGAACCGGAAAAAGCGGAGGTTCCCCAGCTGGGCCCGGATACCGAGCCGGTCGTCGACCCGGGTGCCGCCCGCGATTCCGTTGCGCGTGCCATCGCCGCCGATATGGGCGTCTCGCCGGAAGCGATCGCCCCCTATCTGTCGACCTCGCTGTCGCGGGGTACCGGTTCCAGCCCCGTCGAGGTACATCTATGGCTCGGCCCCGATGGTCAGCCCGTACAGCCGGGTCGAGCCGATCTGGACCCCTGTGATCCGGGGTATGGCGAGATGCCACCGGCAGTCACGCGGGTGATCTACACCATTCATGCCTTCGAGGACCGCTTCATCGTCCAGGCCAAGACCCAGGACGTGGAGACCGGTCGCTATGAGCGTGCCTACATGGAGGGCTTCGATAGCGCGTCCAACGCCCTCGATGAGGCGGTGGGGCGCTCACAAGAGGGGCTTTCCCCCGATATTTCCGCCCCGGACGAATGACCGAACGACACCCGTTATCGATGAGGAGGTTCATCGTGTCCCGCTTAGGTTCAAGCCTGATTGTCGCCACTACCTGTCTTTTTGCCGCCACTGCCCACGCCGGGCCCTGTGGCAACTTGTCCGATTCTCAAGCGTCTGATCTCTTCCCTCTTCCCGTGGGCGATGCCTGGGGTTATGTCGGCAAGGATGGTGAATGGGGACTCGCTCCCGAATGGCGGCAGGTTCGCCCCTTCTCGGAGGGGCTTGCCGCCGTTGAGACCGAGGACGGCTGGGGCGTTATCGACTCCAGCGGCGACTATGTGGTGGCCCTCGGTGCGCGCGACGCCGATGCCGTAGTCATCGAGGGAAAGGCCCACCACCTGTCGCCCTACAAGCCTTTCTCGGAAGGCTGCAGTGCGGTAACGCCCGAAGACGGCCAAGCCCATTACATCACCCGAGACGGCACTCGTTGGGACCCATCCGGCTTCACCGACCACGAGGTCCTCGACCTTGGCAGTTTTTCCGAAGGGCTGGCCCGTGTGCTGGTCGCCGATCAGGACGGCAGCACCGTGGGCTGGATCGACACGGAGGGCGAATGGGCTATCGAACCGAGTTTCCACGCCGGCGGCGACTTCTCCGAGGGACGTGCGCCTGCTGCCAGGTCCGACACCAACTGGGGTTATATCGACACGGACGGCGAGTTGGTCTTCCCGCGGAAATTCATCCTTGCCGAAGCGGATGTTTACGCGGAAGGGTTGCACCCGGTAACACTCAATGGCGAGCGCGGCTACATGGACGAGGAAGACTGGGCGATCCGTGAGATCACCTTCCCCGACGGAAGCAGCAGAACGATTCGTGCCGGGTCGCCATTTCATGAAGGGCGCGCCGGGGTCAAGCCCGGCCCCGTCTGGATCAATACCCAGGGCCGTGCCGTGGTCATCCCTAAGACTGTAACGGGCCACACGATTTGCAATGAAAACCGGATGCCACGCTATCACGGCGGCCTTCTGCCGCTTGTGGTGGGCGATGGCACCAACATTTGCGGCAACCCGCCCGATATTGCCTATGAAGGGCCGGGGGACTCTCGCAGCGGGCCGGAACAAATGCTCTGGGCATTGCCCTGGGCGCGCGACAAACTGGTCTGGCTAGACCGCGACGGACGAGAAGCCATTGACGCCACCGACTGCCGCCGCCCCGCGGGCATGGAACCCCTGCCCGTGGAATCCTCCGCAGGCGTTCTCGCTGCGGGCGCCTACCGGATGGAGCTATCTGGCACGGCCCAAGGCAGTTACGGCCCGGCTCGTGCCGATGCGCCCTGCAACGAGTCGCAATACACGCTAGACGACAGCCAAGGGACGAACCAAGGTGGCCCGTGGCGGCTCAGTTTCAGGGGCGAGGCGGATTGGCAGGACCATCCGGTCAACACAAGTCTTAGTCTCAACTTGCCTGAAGGGCTAGCCACCGGCACGCATGAAGTGGGTAAGTTCGATGACAACGCGGCGGTGAACGGTTTGCTCTGGCTCTTCCTTCGCGATCGTCGCGCACCGGATTTGGAGCGGCCCGATACTTACAGCACTCAGGGTGGGACACTTACGCTCGAGAAATTCGATCGAGAATCTGCCACCGGGCGCATGGAGCTCGAGCTGGCGTCGCGAGACGCACCGGAGCGGACAATCACCGTTTCCGTCGGGTTCCGCGAGATCCCCTATGCGTTTGCCCCGGAAATCGAGATGACCGAGCTCACCGGCGCCCTGGCCACGATGCAGGAAGAGATGCCGGATGACCCCCTGGTCAACTTCTTCCAACCCATCGAGGTGAAAGAGGCGGACGAGCGGCTTTCCGTGGTGTTCGGCCCTCGTGGCCCCAACCTCGAACTGGTCTTCCCCGCCGGACATTCGGGCTCTTTCAAGGCCGGGCCCGATGAGGCGGTTTCGGCCAGCCTCTCGGAGGTGCCGGTCAGCGCAGAGGGTAGCCTCTCGCGGGCTGACGGTGATCTCGCCGGCGAGATTTCCGTCGAAATTCAGGCTCATCCGCGATTCGACGGCAATTCGAGCATGACACTTCGTTTCGCCCATGTGCCATTCGAAGCATCGTCAGATGGCTAACTGGAACAGTCGCCGTGACGTGGCATAGCTGCGCGCGGCGACCTCTGCCGAGGCCTGACCTCGAAGCCTAGCCACCACCCGGCACACCTCGGCGACCCGGGCTGGCTCGTTGCGCTCGTCCCGGTGGCCGGCCAGCGGCATGTCGGGGCTGTCGGTCTCCAGCACGTAGCCGTCATCGGGTAGGCTCTTCACCGCCCGCTGCAGGCGTTTCGCCCGTTCATGGGTGACGGCGCCACCCAGGCCGACGACGAAGCCGAGATCGAGGAACTTCCGAGCCTGCTCGGGGGAGCCGGCGAAGGCGTGGATCAGCCCACCGGCGGGCAGTGCCAGTTGTCGAAGTCGCTTGGCTACCTTGTCGTTGGCATGGACACAGTGAATCACCACCGGCAGCTCGCGCGACTTGGCCACCTTGAGCTGGGCGTCGAAGTAATGCCATTGGGCGTCCCAGCTCTCCTCGAAACGCGCATCGATACCGCATTCACCCACCGCAACGACTCCTGGATTGGCGTCTAGCCCTTCCTCCAGAGCCTCGACATCCGTGTCGCAATGCTCATCAATGAAGTAGGGGTGCAGCCCGAGGCAGACGCTGATGTCGTCGCGCTCACCCAGCGCCAGCACGTTGGGCCAGCGTTTGTACGAGGTACCCGGCACCACGAAATGACACACACCCGCTGCCCTCGACCGTTCGATCACCGCCTCGCGGTCGGCGTCGAAATCGGGGAAGTCCAGATGGCAGTGGGCATCGATCAGCATGGGGCTCAGTGCTCTCGCGTATGCTGGAAGCGGATCTCCGGCCAGCGCTCCTGGGTCATCTGCAGGTTCACCCGCGTGGGGGCGATGTAGGTCAGATAGCCACCGCCGTCGATCGCCAGGTTGGTGCTCGCCTTGCGCTTGAACTCCTCGAGCTTCCTGGCATCTTCGCAGTAGATCCAGCGTGCGGTGTTGACGTTCACCCCCTCGTAGACGGCTTCCACCTTGTACTCCTCCTTGAGACGGTGGGCCACCACGTCGAACTGCAGGGTCCCCACGGCACCGAGGATCAGATCGTTGTTGTCCAACGGCATGAACACCTGGGTGGCGCCCTCCTCGGAGAGCTGCTGCAGGCCCTTCTGCAGCGCCTTCATCTTCAACGGATCCTTGAGGCGCACACGCTTGAAGAGCTCCGGAGCGAAGTGCGGGATGCCGGTGAAGCGCATATCCTCACCCTGGGTGAAGGTGTCGCCGATCTGGATGGTACCGTGGTTATGCAGGCCGATGATGTCGCCGGGCCAGGCCTCCTCCACCTGGGAGCGATCCGACGCCATGAAGGTCAGCGCATCGGCGATCTTGACGTCCTTGCCGATGCGCACATGGCGCATCTTCATGTTCTTCTCGTACTTGCCCGAGCAGACGCGCAGGAAGGCGATGCGGTCGCGGTGGTTGGGATCCATGTTGGCCTGGATCTTGAATACGAAACCGGTGAGGCGCTCGTCATCCGGCTGGACGGTGCGGATATCGGTCTCGCGCGGCTGGGGCGGCGGCGCGTACTCAACGAAGCCGTCCATCATCTCGCGCACCCCGAAGTTACCCATGGCGGTACCGAAATAAACCGGCGACAGCTCACCCCGCAGGTAGGCCTCATGGTCGAATTCGTGGGAAGCGCCACGCACCAGCTCGACCTCCATGCGGAGCTCCTCGGCCTGCTCCTCGCCGAGCACCTCGTCCACCTCCGGGCTATCAAGCCCATCGATACGACGATCCTCGGGAATGCGACTGCCCTGCCCCTGGGTGTAGAGATGGATCACGTCGTTATAGAGGTGATAAACGCCCTTGAAGTGACGGCCCATGCCGATCGGCCAGGTCATCGGGGCACACTGGATGTTGAGCACCTCCTCGACCTCGTCCATTACCTCGACGGGATCACGCACGTCACGATCCATCTTGTTGATGAAGGTAAGGATCGGGGTGGTGCGCAGCCGGCACACCTCCATCAGCTTGATGGTGCGCGCCTCGACGCCCTTGGCGCCGTCGATCACCATCAGCGCCGAATCCACCGCAGTCAGCGTGCGGTAGGTATCCTCGGAGAAGTCCTCGTGACCGGGCGTGTCGAGCAGGTTGACGATGCGCCCCCCATAGGGGAACTGCATCACCGAGGTGGTCACCGAGATACCGCGCTCCTGCTCCATCTTCATCCAGTCGGAGGTGGCATGGCGGTCGTTGCGCTTGCTCTTCACGGAGCCAGCCATCTGAATGGCGTTGCCGAACAGCAGCATCTTCTCGGTGATGGTGGTCTTGCCGGCGTCAGGGTGCGAAATGATCGCGAAGGTTCTGCGCAGCCCGACTTCACGGGCCAGGTTGGGATTTGACATCAATGCAGTGCCTGGTCAGGACGCGAATGGGATTTCGAAAGGGCGCATGATACCGCGACAGGCCGTGGCTCTGCACCCTGTCCAAGACCCCGCACAACCTCGGCAAACCACCACACGCCCTCCCGTAGCAGCGTGGCCGATTTCTTCCGGCAATTGGCAATGCTCAATCCCAATCGGGGGCAAAGTCCGGATCGGCGATGCGCTCGTCGCGATCCAGCCTGGTGATCGCCTCGAGCTCGTCATCGCTGAGGGTGAGTTCATTGGCCGCAAGGTTGGCCGCCAGGTGCTCTCGCCGGGTGGAGGACGGAATGGTCACCACGCCACGCGACCGGGTCCAGGCCAGAACGACCTGGGCGGGGGTGACATCATGGGCCTCGGCGATAGCCTTCAGCGTCTCGTCCTCCAGCACCTTGCCCACGGCCAATGGCATGTAGCCGGTCACGATCAGGCCTCGTGCCTGGCAGTGCTCGACCACGGCACGATTCTGCAGGAAGGGGTGTACCTCCACCTGATTGGTCAGCAACGTATCCGGACCGAGAATTTCCAGGGCCCGGTCGACCTGAGCAATGGTGAAGTTGGAGACCCCGATATGGCGTGCCTGACCCGCTTGCTGCACCTCGCGCAGGGCCGTGAGATAATCGGCCATGGCCACGGCATCGTTCGGCGAGGGCCAGTGGATCAACAGCAGGTCGACGTAATCGGTGCCGAGCTTGTTCAGGCTCTCCTCGACGCTGGCCTTGAGGGATGCGGGCTCCAGTCGATCATGCCACACCTTGGTGGTGACAAAGATCTCCTCGCGCGGCACCTCACTCTCGCCAATGACCGTGCCGACGTCCAGCTCGTTATCGTACATCTGGGCAGTATCGATGTGGCGAAATCCCAGTTCCAGGGCATCGTGGATCACCCGCTTCAAGGTTTCACCCTTGAGGCGAAAGGTACCGAGGCCGGGATTGGGCAATGTCGAAGTGCTCATAAGGTCTCCTTGTCGTGCCATGGGGTCGGTGTGACACCCTTCTATGATGACACTTTCCTAGTTGCGGCGGGCGAGCCCCGACTTCAAGGGCCAGCATGTCTAGGGGCCATGCCTGTCGGGCGTGACCTACACTGAGAGCCATCACGGGATATCCAGCCAAAAGTACCTTTGCCGATACTACTCGATCGAGGAGGAAAGACAGCATGCAGGACATCGACCGAAGCGATGACACCCCACGCAAAGAATCATCTCCCCCCGAGCGTCCCCTGGCGCCCCAGCCCGACAAGTCGGGCACTCCTCGGTGTCGGCATCGCCACGCCTTGAGCGGCGGCGAGAAAGAGGCCGAAGGCATGGCCGACCTCTTCGCCACCACCGACCGCATGGCGCATGCCAGCCTTGGCAAGCTCACCGGTGGCGTATCGCCGATCGCCATCATGCAGGCCTTCAGCGACTGGGCCTTGCACCTTGGCATCTCACCGGGCAAGCAGGCGCAACTCGTCGAAGAGATGGGACGCGAGATAGGCCATCTATGGGGCTTCCTGCCGCGCTCGACGGACGACGCAAACTGCCCGCCGTGCATCGAACCGCTTCCCGACGACGACCGCTTCGAGGGAGAGGCATGGCAGAAATGGCCCTACAACGTCTTCGCCCAGTCCTTCCTGCTCACCCAGCGCTGGTGGAGCAAGGCTACCGAGGACGTGGACGGCGTGGATCCGCACCACGAGGACGTGGTGGCCTTCACCGTGCGACAGATGCTCGATGCCGTCGCACCGACCAATTCGCCGCTGACCAATCCCTTTGTCGTGCAGCGCACGCTCGAGACCGGCGGCAAGAATTTCGTCGACGGCTACCAGCATTTCCTCGAAGACGCGCGGCGCATGATGACGCATGAGCCGCCGGTAGGGGCCGAAAAGTTTCGCCCCGGGGAGAGCGTCGCCGTGACGCCCGGCAAGGTCATCTATCGCAACCGGCTGATGGAGCTCATTCAGTATTCACCGACCACGGACAAGGTAAAGAACGAGCCGCTGCTGATCATTCCGGCCTGGATCATGAAGTACTACATCCTCGATCTCTCGCCGCACAACTCGCTGGTGAGCTGGTTGGTGGAACAGGGCTATACCGTCTTCATGGTGTCGTGGAAGAACCCCGACGCAGAGGACCGCGACCTGGGCATGGAGGATTATCGCAAGCTCGGGATCATGGAAGCGCTCGACGTGGTCAATGCCGTGGTGCCGGACCGCAAGATCCACGGTGTCGGCTACTGTCTGGGCGGCACGCTGCTGTCGATCGCGGCAGCGGCGATGGCCCGCGATGGCGACGAACGGCTGGCCTCGCTGACTCTGCTCGCCTCGGAGACGGATTTCGAAGAGGCCGGAGAGCTCGAGCTGTTCATCGACGAGAGCCAGGTGAGCTTTCTCCAGGATCTGATGTGGCACCAGGGGTATCTGGACAAATGGCAGATGCGCGGTACCTTCGTCTTCCTGCGCTCCAACGATCTCGTCTGGTCGGCCTTCGTCAAGTCATACCTGATGGGTGAGACCCTGCCGATGTTCGATCTGATGGCCTGGAGCACCGATGCCACGCGCATGACGTTCCACATGCATTCAGAGTATCTCGAGCGCCTCTACCTCGAGAACTCCCTTGCCGAGGGGAACTACTGCGTGGACGAATACGCAGTGACGCTGCGCGATATCCGGGTCCCCATCTTCACCGTCGGCACCCGCAGCGATCATATCGCCCCCTGGAAGTCCGTCTACAAGATCACGCTGCTGACCGATACGGATGTCACCTTCACATTGACCTCGGGCGGACACAATGCCGGCGTCATCAGCGAGCCCGGCAAGAGCAAGCATGTCTATCAGATCGCCGACAAGCCTGCCGACGCCTCCTATGTGGCGCCCGAGACCTGGCATGAGAATGTGCCCGAACGGCAGGGTTCTTGGTGGCCGGAATGGCATCGCTGGCTTCTCGAACAATCCAGCGGCGAAACGCCTCCGCCGACGATGGGCGCTCCAGACAACGGCTATGTTCCACTGGAGGACGCCCCCGGCCACTACGTTCTCCAGCAGTAGGCCATCCCGTACGCCCCTTCGGCCGGCGCGCTCGCTGTCGGCTAGATTGGCGCGTGGCGGCGAAGCGAACCCGGCGATAACGGGCAGGGGGAACCCCACCGTCGAGTTGACATAGCCGTGGCTTGGCTTTCCTGAGTCAAAAAGGACCGTGGTGTGGGAAGGTGCCGGCTGCGTTGACTGGCAAGTAAACGCCTTCTTTGCTGTTCCAGACAGGATGGACAACCCTGTAGGAATTCCCGCAACGAAACTGGAGCCTTCCATGAGCCGCTTGTATTTCTTGACACCTGACCTGCCTGTAACCGTTAACATCGCCGGTGAGCTCAACGAACTCGGATTGAGCAAAGATCAGGTCCACGTGACAGCCAAGAACTGGAAACAACTGGAAGAGAAGGGACTTCACAGCGCCACGCTGCGCGAGACCAGCGATGTCGTCAACGCGGCGAAAAGGGGCCTGATCTTCGGTCTGCCGCTGGGCCTGGTCCTGGGGGTTGTCACCTACTATGTGCTCGAGAACATGATCGGCGACATGAGCTTTATGATGATGGCCATCGGAATGACGATATTCGGTGGCCTCTTCGGTATCTGGAGCAGCACCATGATCGGCGTCTCGGTGCCCGACGTGAAGGTAGAGAAGTACAAGGATGACCTCGAGAAGGGCGCCTTTTTGATGATGGTGGATGTCCCCAACGGCCGGGAGACGGAAATAAATTCGGCAATCCACCGGCATCACCCCGACGTGATCATCGACAAGATCACCCAGGAGGAAAAGAAGCACCACGCCGGCGTGGGACATTGATGGGTCAACCAGGCAAGGCCCAGCGCTCATGCAACCGTTCCAGGTAGCTGAGCAGTACAGGAATCACCGCGAGCACCAGCAGGGTCGAGAAGGCCAGGCCGAAAGCGATGGAAACCGCCATGGGGATCAGGAACTGCGCCTGCAACGAGGTCTCGAAGAGCAGCGGCATGAGCCCGCCGATGGTGGTCAGCGAGGTCAACAGCACCGCACGCACGCGCTGCACCACCGCCTCGTTGAGCGCCGCCTCGATGAGCAGCCCCTGATGCCGCTGGTGGCGGTAGAAAGCCACCAGGATGATGGCGTTGTTGACCACGATACCCGAGAGGCCGAAGAGCCCGAACAGCGAGAGCATGGTCAAATTGAGACCCAGCATCCAGTGCCCCAGCAGGGCCCCGACCAGCGCCAGCGGAATAATCGCCATGACGATCAATGGCAAGCTCCAAGAGGCGAACACCCAGGCCAGCACCACGTACATCAACCCCAGGCCGATCATCAGCCCGGTACGCATGTCGGAGAAGGTCTCGCGCTGGTCGGCGGCCCGGCCCTCGAAGCTGTAGCGCAGGCGATGCGTGCTGGCAAGGGTCGGCAAGACTTCCGCGGAGACGGCATCGAGGACGCGTTCTGCGGAGGTCGTCTCGGTATCGAGCTCGGCGGTAACCTCCACCGCCAGTCGGCCATCGGCATGGCGCAAGGCCTCGAAGCCCTGGCGATGGTCCAGGGCCATGACCTGGTCGAGGGGCACGAAGCGCCCGTCGGGGACGCGTACGGAGAGACGCGACAGGGTGGAGAGCCGCTCGCGCTGTGCCCGTGGCAGCATGACACGCACCTCGATTTCGTCGGCGCCATCCTGGTAGATCTGTACCAAGCGGCCGTCGAAGGCATCCCTGAGCTGGCGGCCGAGATCGGCGGTGGTCAGCCCCAGGGCCTCACCCTGGGCGTTGACCCGGTAGATCAGCTGCTCACGTCCCCAGGGCATATCGTCCTCGGTGTCGAGTACGCCGGGCAGTTCGCGCAACGAACGGGAGAGCGATTCGGCGGCGGCCTTGAGAGCGCCGGCCTCCTCACCGGTCAGGCGAATGTTGACGTCCTTGCCCGGCGGGCCCGCGCTGCGCTCGTTGATGGTCAGGTTCTCCAGTCCCGCCGGCTCGATCAGACGTGATCGCCAGGCGCGGATGAACGCTGCATTGCGAACGTCGCGGTCGTCCGAGGGAGTGAGCTCCACCATGATCGAGCCGACGTTGTCGCCGCTGCGTGCCTGCATGCCGCTGGCGAGCGTCGCCCCGTGACGCGTCACGGCGTGCTGGACCAGGTTCCCACCCAAAGCCTGCTCGGTATCGTTCAGCGCCGCCTGCATGTGCGCCAATAAATCATCGACGCGCTCGCTGTCGGTGCCTGCCACGAAGCTGGCGTTGGCATAGAGGACGTTGGGCTCGGGCGTGGGGAAGAAGTTGAATTCCAGGCGTCCGCCAACCAGCAGGCCCAGAGTGAAGAGCACCACTGCGACGGCCGAGGCCAGGGTGGCGGCGCGATGGCGCAGGGTCAGCGCCGAGAAGCGCCGGAAGGGACCCTCGCGGAAGCGATCGAAAGCCGCCTCGAAGCGCTCGCGCGGTCGCGACAGCGGGTGGCGCCGGGTTGTGCGGCTCGGCAGGAAAGCATTGCGCAGATGGGCCGGCAGCACCACGAAGCACTCCAGCAGGGAGGCGACCAGCACGCAGATCATGATCACCGGGATATCGCCGAGGATGTTGCCGATCACGCCGCCCACCAGCAGTAGCGGCATGAAGGCGGCCACCGTGGTCAGCGACGAGGCCAGCACCGGCCAGATCATGCGCCGGGCCGCCCCCTCTGAGGCATGACGGGCAGGCTCGCCCATGCGGAAGTGGGCGTCGGCGTCCTCGCCCACCACGATGGCGTCATCGACGATCACGCCCAAGGCCATGATCAGCGCAAAGAGGGATATCATGTTGATCGATCCGCCGATGCCCCAGAATACCGCCATGGCCGCCATGAAGGCCGTGGGAATGCCGATGGCCACCCACATCGCGACCCTCGCAGGCAGGAAGAAATAGAGCAGCAACAGGACCAGCACCAGGCCACCCAGACCGTTGCTGATCAGCAGCCAGATACGCTCGGCAATCAGCTGCCAGGTCTGGTCGTGAACCTCGAGCGCTACGCTGGGTGGCAGCTGGGGACGAGTCTCTGCCAGCCAGCTCTCCAGCACATCGGCGGCGGCCAGGGAGTTGCCGTCCTCGCTTCGCTGCAGCATCAGTTCCACCGCGGGATGATCCCCACGGCTCAAGGTCACCTGCTGCTCGCGGGACTCCTGTCGGATGGTGGCAATATCGCCCAGTCGCAATTGCACCCGCTCGCCACTGAGCACCGGCAGGTCGGCGAAGGCTTGCTCGTCCCGGCGCTGCTCCACAGCGCGCAGTTCGCGAGTGCTGTCCTGCTGGCCGAGCAATCCTGCCGGCAGGTCCCGGGACATGCCCTCGACTCGCTCGGCGATCTCCGCGAGAGTCAATTGCAGTCCGTGCAGACGCTCCGCGGGCACTTCGATGCTGATCTGCTGTTCGGGCAGACCGCTGATTTCCACCCGATCGATGCCCCGCTGCAGCAGTTCATCCTCGTAGCGATTAGCCAAGTGACGCAGCTCCTCGTGGGTCACCTCGCCATGCACCAGTAGCCGGGCCACCGGCTCATAGCGGGCGGTCCGGGTGACCCTTGGCTCCTCGGCGTCGGCGGGCAGACTGGTGAACTCATCGACCCGCTGACGAGCGTCATCCAGGGTCAGAATCGGGTCGCTACCCTCGTTGAACTCCAGGGTGATGTTAGAAACCCCCAGGGCCGAGGTGGATGTCATCCGGGACAGGCCATCGATGCTGCGCAGGCGCTGTTCGAGAGGCACGGTGATGCCCTGCTCGACGTCCTCCGCCGAGGCGCCACTCCAGACCGTACGCACGCTGACCACATCCAGAGCGAAGGAGGGGAAGAACTGAATGTTCATGCGTGACAGACCCAGAGCGCCGCCGAGCAACATCATCAGCATGATCAGGTTGGCAGCGACCCGGTGGTGAACGAAGAAGCCGATCACACCGCGCCGTCGGCTCATGGCTGCGTCTCCTCACCGGGTTCAGTCGTCTCGACTTTCAACCCCTGGATGGCGTTGGGTAGATGGGTGGTGATCACCCGATCGCCCTCGTCGAGCGACTCGCCGCTGACCAGGGCCCAGCGCTCGCCGTCGTTGCGGATCACCTCGCCATGACGGGTCACCACCAGACGCTGCATCCGGCCTTCGTCGTTCATCAGGTAGAGGATATCGTTGCCATAGAGGGCGCTATCGGGAACCGGGAAGCTATCAGGGATCGCTGGACGCGCCAGTGACAGGGCCAGCAGGCTGCCGGGACGGAGCCCTGACCCACCTGCCTCGAGGCGAAAGATTGCCTCGGTGCCGGCGGGGTCGCTCTCACCGGCCAGCCCGACCAGCACGAAGCGGGCACCCTCATCACCGGTGGCCTCGATCCGCATGTCCTCGGCCAGGGCGTGGCGCAACTCGGTCTGGTAACGCCTAGGGATGCGCGCCCGCAGCTCGAGGCCCTCTTCAGGATAGACGCTGAGCAGCTCACTGCGGGCAGCCACCTGATCGCCCGGGGCCACTCGGATGCGCGTGACGATGCCATCGAAGGGAGCGTCGACGCGGCTGCGCGCTGCATCACGACGCGCGGCGGCCAGGACGGCCCGAGCACGAGCCAGACCCGCCTGGAGGGACTGGAGACGAGCGGGATGCTCGGCGATGGCCCGCTCCCGAGCCGCCACCGTCACCCGGGCCCGTGCCAACTCGTTGCGTGCCGTATCCAGGTCGGACTGGGAGGCCAGGTTGCGCTCCACCAGAGAGCGGGTACGTTCCAGCTGGCGGCTGGCGTTCTCCATAAGTTCACGTTCGCGTACCAGGGTGTCGCGATCACTTTCATGGCGCACCCGCTCGTTCTCCAACTGTGCCTCACGATCGGCCACCTCGGCCTCGGCTTGATCCACAGGCGGGCGGATATCGGCCTCGTCCAGGGCCACCAGCAACTCGCCACGGGCGACTCGCTGGCCTTCACGAACCGGTCGCTCGGCGATACGACCGGCCAGTGGGGCAGTGACCCTGAGCGTCTCGGGGGCCGTTACCTCGCCATAGAGCGGCAGAGCCGGAGCATGACGTTCGGGAACGGCCTTCAGGGTCTCGACCCGCCAAGCCCGCTCTTCCGGGGTGACGCTGGCGCTTTCAGGCCGGGTGGCCCGCAGCCACAGGAAGACCGCCACGCCAAGGGCCAGAATCAGCAGGGGGAGCAGGCGTCTGAGCATCGGGCTAAGTTCCACTGGTAATATCGATAGGCCTCAAATATACCCCTTCGGCAGAGGATTGTCGGCGCCTGTGTCCACCGGGCGACACTGTGCCTCAGGGGCTCGCAACGGCACAGTGTCACCCGGATCGGGTATCATTCGGCCTGACCATCTCATGGAGTCGCCATGCCAGCCACCCTGCCCCTTCCACTGCCGCTCTCCACGCCGAACCGCAACCTGGTGCGACTGACTATCGTACGTGGCATCACCTGGACCGGTTTCCTGGCCGCGACCATCATCGGCATCGAATTGTTGGGCTTTTCCCTGGAGGTGCCCGCGGTGATTGCGGTAATCATCGCAATGGGGGCGATCAACATCGCCACCTGGTGGCGCATGGGGCGCCCGCGGGCGGTGACCCATGGCGAGTACCTGCTCCACCTGCTGCTCGACGTCTCGGGCCTGACGCTGCTGTTCTACTTCACCGGCGGCTCCCACAACCCCTTTATCAACTATTACCTGGTGCCGGTCACCATCGCCGCGGCGACGCTTCCCTGGCGACATGCCTGGGTGGTGGCCGCCGCCTCCATGGCCGCCTACAGCTTCCTGATGATGGCCTATCAACCGGTACCTCAATTCGCCCAGGGCCAAGACGGGGCGACTCTCAGCCTTCACGTGCTGGGCATGTGGCTCAACTTCGGTCTTTCGGCGGGCCTGGTCACCTACTTTATCTATAAGATGGCCCGCGCCCTGCGCAGTCGCGATCAGGCGCTCTCGCGCACCCGTGAGGCCGCCCTACGCAACGAGCAGGTTCTGGCCGTGGCCACCCAGGCGGCAGGTACCGCCCACGAACTGGGTACCCCGCTCTCCACCATGGCGGTACTGCTCGGCGAGATGCGCGAGGAGGCCAGGGACCAGCCGGCACTGACCCGGGACATCGAGCTACTACGCCAACAGGTCGACACCTGCAAGTCACGGTTGCGCCACCTGGTGGAGAGCGCCGACCGTCGTCGCATGGCCGAGCCCGAGGTCCACGATGCCCGGATATGGTTGGCCGGGGTAATACAGCGCTGGCTGGTGCTGCGTCCCGATGTCAGCCACCATCTAAAAGTCACCGAGCGACGTGGACACCCCTGGTTGGCGGTGGATGCCACCCTCGACCAGGCATTGACCAACCTGCTCAACAACGCTGCCGATGCCAATCCGGACGACATTTCCATCCGGCTCGACTGGAACGACGACGAGGTGATCATCGACATCCGCGATCATGGCCCCGGCGTGGCGATGTCCATCGCCGACCAGCTGGGTGAGACCTTTATCTCCACCAAGAGCAAGGGGCTTGGCATCGGCCTCTTCCTGACCCACGCCACCATCAACCGCTTCGAGGGCGGCGTAAGCCTGTACAATCACCCCGAGGGCGGCACCCTGACCGAGGTGACACTGCCCCGCAGCCAGCCCCGACCCTGACATCCGACGACTGCGCGATCCCGTGCCCGTCTGCGAGGACAAGATGCAAGAGACCGCCGAACGCCTGCTGATCATCGATGACGACGAGATGTTCTGCCACGTGCTCGACCGCGCCCTAAGTCGCCGCGGCTTTGAGGTGCTGGTCGCCCATGACGCTACCCAGGCCCTCTTCCTGGCACGCCGCCACCAGCCCCAACTGGCCACGCTGGATCTCAAACTCGAGCAGGAATCGGGGCTGAAACTACTACCGGAATTGATCGAGATCGTGCCGAACTGCCGGGTGGTGGTGCTCACCGGCTACTCGAGCATCGCTACTGCGGTCGAGGCGATCAAGCTGGGCGCAGT
Organism: Halomonas sp.; assembly: GCF_034520545.1. Taxonomy (GTDB): domain Bacteria; phylum Pseudomonadota; class Gammaproteobacteria; order Pseudomonadales; family Halomonadaceae; genus Halomonas. Next base: position 179,519 of record NZ_JAXHNN010000010.1, on the reverse strand, counting down.
AAACTACCTGTGCAAGCCCGCGGATGCCGACGACGTCCTGTTGGCCCTGTCGCGGGCGGAGGGCGACCCCGAGGCCGAGGTCGCCGACAACCCACCGTCGATCAACCGCATCACCTGGGAGCATATCCAGAAGGTGCTGCAGGAACACGACGGCAACATTTCGGCGACTGCCCGGGCGCTGGGCATGCATCGCCGCACCCTGCAGCGCAAGCTGCAGAAGCGGCCGGTGAGGCGCTAACACTGCAAGCGGCCAAGCAGCTGCCAGGATGTGATGCTGACGAGCAGACGCAAACCCCGAGGCCACGGCCTCGGGGTTTGCTTGTAGCTCGGCGCTTGTAGCTCGGCGCTTGTAGCTCGGCGCTTATTGCGCCGTCCAGCCCAGGTCGATGTTCCAGCTGGACCCAGTGACGGCACCGGCAAGGTCAGAGGCCAGGTAGCCGACCAGCTCGGCCACCTCGACGGGCTCGATGAGGCGCTTCACCGCCGCATTCTTGAGCATGATGTTCTCGATAACCTCCTGCTCCTCCATACCATGCATCTTCGCCTGGTCGGCGATCTGGTTGTCGACCAGCGGTGTCTTGACATAGGCAGGACAGATGGCGTTTGCCGTAATGCCCTGGCTACCGCCCTCCAGCGCCGCGGTCTTGGTCAGACCGATCATGCCATGCTTGGCGCTTATGTAGGCCGATTTGCCCGGCGAGGCCACCTGAGCATGGACCGAGGCAATGTTGATGATGCGCCCCCAGCCATTCTCGCGCATGGAGGGCCAGGCGGCCTGGGTGAGCAGGAAAGGAGCGGTAAGCATCAAGTCGATGATCTGGCGCCACTTCGTTTCCGGGAACTCCTCGATAGGCGACACGTGTTGAATACCGGCGTTGTTGACCAGGATGTCGACGCGTCCGAAGCGCTTGATCGCATCGGCCACCGCAGCCTTGCAGGCCTCACCATCGGTCAGGTCTGCCTGGAAGAAGGCAGCACCCGCCTGCTCGGCGATCTCCTTGCCAGCCGGATTGAAGTCCACGGCTAGGACCTGGTGACCTTGTTCGCAAAAATGGCGGACCACGGCCTCGCCGATGCCGCTGCTGGTGCCGGTAATCAGTGCAACGCGGGGGGTGGAAGCGTTGGCGGTCATGCGTGACTCCTCTGTCCTGTGCATCGGGCCGAAGCCCGAGCGGGCCCCTCTAGGGCCAGGGTTGGTGTTGTCGATGTCGGCCACCAGCATAAGGCGGATGACGCAGCGCGTCATCCGCTCAGGGAATCGACGCAGCCGATGCCATGACACGTTCCATCAGCTGCTGGGCGAGACGACTGCCCTCCTGCAGCGAGCCGACATCGGAAAGGTCATCGAGAAGCTCGCAACGCCACCACCCGTCGGCTTCCCCCAGAGATTCGAACACGAAGGGGTAATGCCCGGAGGGTAGTGCCAGCAATAGATCTCCTGTCGTCGGCCGTGGCGCGCTTGGTTCGTCGATGACCAAGGCCAGCGAGAGCGAGACGGGCGTGACCAGGGCACCAAGCAGCCCTCTGCGGCCATCCTCGAGCCTGTGGAGCTGGAAGCAGATGGCATCCACCCCTAGCCGAGGGTTGAAGCGAGGATCACGCTTGGCGTCCTTCAGATGGCAGCGGCTCCAAGCCTCGGGCAGCTGGCGCAGCCGCGCATACTGTTCGCCAGTCAGTGCCTGCATGAAATCCTCCGGAGCGATAGCCGCGCCATTATAGCCGCCGTTTCGAACATTCGGCAGGGGCTAGGCGAAATGCTAGCATGAAGGAGCGCTTTCCCCCTGCCGAGGAGTCTGTATGACACCCACCCAGCGACTGGAGATCGCCGTCGAAATCGCCCACGAGGCCGGCCGGATGATCGTCGAGGCCCGTGAACATCAGGTCTTCGGCCAACGCTACAAGCATGGCCAGGAGCTGGTTACGGACACCGACGTCGAGGTGGATACGCACATCAGCGAGCGACTCGAACAGCACTTCCCAGGAGAGGCACGCCTCAGCGAGGAGCTGGCCCCGGATCGCCAGGTTCTGGACAGTCCGCAAGCCCTGTGGGTGGTGGACCCCATCGACGGCACGGTCAACTTCGCTCATGGCCTGCGCCATGTGGCAGTCTCCATTGGCTGGGCAAGCAAGGGCCGCACCCGACTGGGGGTGGTGCATGCCCCCTTCCTGGACGAGACCTTCACTGCGCTTGACGGTCAAGGGGCCTGGTGCAATGGCCAGACGATCCATACCAGCCGCACCGGGAACCTGATCCATGCCCTGGTTGGCACAGGCTTCCCCTATCGCCGTGACAGTCGCAAGCCGCTGATGCGACGCCTCACTGCCGTACTGACCCACTGTCAGGACGTGCGCCGCAACGGCTCGGCGGCTCTGGATCTGTGCGATGTGGCCTGTGGTCGGCTGGATGCCTACTACGAGAGCGTCTCTCCCTGGGATTGTGCCGCCGGCTGGCTGATCGCCCGTGAAGCAGGCGCCCGTACCGGGCACCTCTACCCCGGTCCGGCGGGAATTCCCGAAGACCTCTACGGCGAAAACCTGCTGGTGACCAGCCCCAACCTGCATGCCGAGCTCGGTGACCTGCTGCGCCAGGCCGATGCCGGGGAAATCGACCTCTGAACGGCGAGATAGCGGGTTGTCATTACCCTGCAAGGAGGCGGCTATTGGCGAAACGCCACCTGCTCCGTCACAATGCCAAGCTATTTCCACAATCCCACTTCACGCACCCCGCCGTGCAAGGAGTCGCTGAATGTTCGTCGTTATCTTCGGTCGCCCCGCCTGCCCCTTCTGCGACCGTGCCAAGGCGCTCGCCGCCCGGCTCGAGAGTGCCGGTGCCATCGAGGGTTACCGCTACATCGATATCCATGTCGAAGGCATCACCAAGGCCGACCTGGAGAAGACCATCGGCAAACCGGTGCATACCGTACCGCAGATCTTCGTCGACCAGACCCATGTCGGCGGCTTTACCGAGTTCGACCGATATGTGCATGATCAGGCACTGCTGACTATCGCCAGCTGAACCGACCGGCCGTTGTCCGTCCTGCCCCGACCACGGAACTTGATCAGCTTGCCTGTTCTCCGGGTAAACCCGTCACGACGAACGTCTTCCCCGCGTTGAATGCCGCTCACGACCCGCTGCCTATACTGGCGGCGTGCAGGCGAGCACAGGGCATCACGACAGAGGGACAAGGCACGATGCAACGGGAAGAGTTCGTCCAGCAGCTTTGGCTGGACTATATCCACCAGCATCCGGACGTAGGCAGTCTGCGACTATGGCCCGTAGAGGCGCCGGCAGAATACCTGGCGATCCTGACACTGAACCATGGCCCCTGGGCCATGAATGCCCTTCTACCGACCCTGGCTCGATTCGGGTATCGCCCTCACCAGCGCTACGCCATGGCCGATCGTGGTCTGCTTGTCACCTTGCTCACTGCACCGGACGATGGGGCCTGGGTACTGCTCGCAGAGCTCCAGCTAGGCACCCTGTCACGACGACCCCGTGAGCACCTTCAGCAGTTGGTCGGCAGCGCCGACCCCCGGGAAGCTCGCAGTCAGGCCCTGCTCTGCCATGGCCGTCCCTGGCCGATGCCCGACTGGAGCACTTACCGGGCCCTCCACCAGGCCCACCCATTAGCCGGCTGGCTTGCGGTGATGGGGCCAAGGATGCATCACGCCGGATTCGACTGCCAGCGCCTGGGACACGACATAACCGAGCTCAACGTTCAGCTGCAGCAAACCGGCCTCACCGGCAGCAGCGACCACTATCACGGTCTCTTTCCCGTCTCGCCACTGCTCGACTACCGCTTCTATGCCACCAGCTCGCGGCGCCTGGCCTTCGCCGAGGGCGATGAGCACCGTGTCAGCCTCGGCGGACTCTCTCTCGTTCAGAAACAGGTCAGCGCCAATCAGGAGCGTGCGGCCGAGCTCCTGTTGCCGCACCATACCCGCTGCGAGATCTCCTGATCTCTGACCATCCACAGAATCTGTGGATAACGCTGTGCATCATCCGCGCGAAAGAGCGGCCCGGACACGAGTCCGGGCCGCATGCCTTGTCACCGTCATGGAGATCAGGCCTCGAAGGTCATCTCCGGAACGTGGTCAGGCACCACCAGCTTGCCGGCGGTCAGCGCCTTGATCTCTTCCACGGAGACGCCCGGCGCCCGCTCCTTGAGGTGGAAGGCACCGTCCTTGATCTCCAGGTAGGCGAGATCGGTCAGCACCCGGTTGATGCAGCCCGCGCCAGTCAGCGGAAGGTTGCAGGCCTCGAGCAGCTTGGACTCGCCATGCTTGGAGGCGTGGGTCATGGTGCAGATGATGTTCTCGGCACCGGCCACCAGGTCCATGGCACCGCCCATGCCCTTGATCAGCTTGCCCGGCACCATCCAGGAGGCAATGTTGCCGTTCTGGTCGACTTCGAAGGCGCCCAGCACGGTCAGATCCACGTGACCGCCACGGATCATGGCGAAGGATTCTGCCGAGGAGAAGATTGCCGCCCCCGGGCGTGCCGTGACAGTCTGCTTGCCGGCATTGATCATGTCCGGGTCGACTTCCTCCTCGGTGGGAAAGCGCCCCATTCCGAGCAGGCCGTTCTCGGACTGCAGCATGACATCGATGCCGTCGGGAATGTAGTTGGCCACCAGCGTCGGAATACCGATGCCCAGGTTCACGTAGAAACCGTCTTCTAGTTCGCGCGCCACGCGCATTGCCATCTGTTCGCGAGTCAGTGCCATCTTCTTGCCTCTTGTGTTCGGTGGAGAAGCCCCGGCCCCGTGAGGGCCGGCTATCGGGGTCGCGTGCCGCCTTCAGCCCTGATGAATGGTGCGCTTCTCGATACGCTTCTCGAAGGTGCCCTGGATGATGCGGTCGACATAGATACCCGGCGTGTGGATCTGGTCGGGCGCAAGTTCGCCCGGCTCGACGATCTCCTCGACCTCGACCACGGTGATCTTCCCGGCGGTGGCGGCCATCGGGTTGAAGTTCTGGGCGGTGCTGCGGTACATGACGTTGCCATAGCGATCCGCCTTCCAGCCCTTGACGATGGCGAAGTCGCCGACCACGGACTCTTCGAGGATGTAGTGGCGGTCATTGAACACTCGCACCTCCTTGCCCTCGCCGATCGGCGTGCCATAGCCGGTGGCGGTATAGAAGGCCGGGATACCGGCGCCACCGGCGCGCATCTTCTCTGCCAGCGTGCCTTGAGGGGTGAGGACCACCTCGATCTCCTCGTTGAGCATCTGCTGTTCGAAGAGCGCGTTTTCGCCGACGTAGGAGGCATAGAACTTCTTGATCTGCTTGTCCTCGAGCAGCAGACCCAAGCCGAAGCCGTCCACGCCGCAGTTGTTGGACCATACCGTCAAGCCCTTGACACCGCGACGCTTGATCTCGGCGATCAGGTTCTCGGGGATGCCGCAGAGACCGAAGCCGCCGGCAATGACGGTCATGTCACTCTCGATACCGTCCATTGCCTCTTCGTAGGAATACACACGCTTGTCGAATCCGGCCATAGTGGCGCCTCGCGTTGTTGTCGAATGAATTGTGGTGCAGAGAAAAGTGGTGAAGCGAATGAGCAGAATGTCAGCCCAGTGTTGCTGTTGCCAATATATTTGTTAAGTTTGTTTTATTTATTGATTAATTCATTTCCTCAATAAATTTGACCTTGGTAGCATGCCATGACCGTCAAGCAACTGCGCGCCTTCCTCACTGTGGCCCGGACCCTGAGCTTCACCCAGGCCTGTGAACACCTGCATCTCTCCCAGCCGGCACTGAGCCTGGCGATCAAGGGCCTCGAGGAAAGCCTGGGCGGTCGCCTGCTGATACGCAGCACCCGCAGCGTAAGGCTTACCCCGGAGGGTGAGACGCTCGTGCCCCTGGCCAAGCGCCTGATCGCCGAGTGGGACAATACCGAGGAGCTGCTGCGTCAACGCTTCACTCTCCAGCTCGGCCGGCTGGCGGTGGCCACCATGCCCTCGTTTGCCAGCAACCTGCTGCCTCCCGCATTGCGCGTCTTCCGCCAGCGACATCCACGGGTCAATGTCACGGTTCATGACGTGATCAACGAGCAGGTGATCGAGATGGTTCGTGCTCGCCAGGTCGAGCTGGGGCTGGTATTCGAGCCTGAGGCCACCGGCAGCCTCTCTTTCACCCCCCTGTTTCGAGATCGCTTCGTGGCCGTGGTGCCGGCCGACTCACGCCTGGCCCAGCGCCAACGACTCGGCTGGCAGACGCTAATAACCCGTGACTTCATTGCCCTGCAGCGCCCCTCAATGGTGCGCCGGCTGCTGGAACAGCAGTTGGAAAGTCGTGGTTTCATCCTGCCTGCTGCCTTCGAATGCCACCAGTTGGCTACCGTGGGGCGCATGGTCGCCAGCGGCCTGGGGGTCAGCGCGGTCCCGTCGCTATGCATCGCGCAGATGCAGCAGCTCGGCGCTATCTGCGTGCCCCTCGATGATCCGGTGATAGAACGCGACGTCGGCGTTTTGACCTGGAACAACCATGAGCTCTCGGTGGCCGCCCTGGCATTGCAGGAGGTCCTCGCCGAAACCATTCGCACGCCGGGTCTGGCAGCTGCACATTGACCCGGCAGCTGGGCAGCCCGCGATCGATCCATTAGCATGAGAGCTCGTCAATCCGGCCGAGGAGACAGGCATGCCGACCCTCAGGGGGCTCGTCAGCATCCTGATGCTGACTCTCACTACCCTCGCCTGGGGCATCCCGCTGATCCTGCTCACGCTGGTCAAGCTGGTGACCCCTGGACGTCAGCTGCGTCGCCGGGTGCTGACGGCGCTCAACTGGGTGGCCCTCAACTGGGTGGGCAGCAACCTCTGGTGGATGCGTCGCTGGCTGAGGCCACGGCTGGAGGTAGTACTGCCGGACGGACTTTCACGCGAGCAGTGGTGGCTGGTGCTCTCGAACCATCGCAGCTGGACCGATATCTTCCTTCTGTTCTTCGCCCTGCATCGGCGCATTCCCATGCCCCACTTCTTCGTCAAGCGCCAGCTGATCTGGATCCCCATCGTCGGACTGGCCTTCTGGGCCATGGAATTCCCCATGCTGCGTCGCCTGACCCGCGAGCAGCGCGAACGCAATCCGCAGTTGGCGCGTCGCGACCGCGAGGCCACCGAGCGCATGTGCCGCCACGCTCGTGAGCGCCCCATTGCCATCTACAACTTCGTCGAAGGCACTCGCTTCTCCCCCGCCAAGCAGGCCGCTCAGGGGGCCCCTTATCGCCATCTGTTGAAGCCCCGCGCCGGTGGCATCGCCCAGGTCATGAGCCTGCTCGGCGATCACCTGGGCGGTATTCTGGATGTCACCCTGCACTACGAGAATCCTGACCCCAGCTTCTGGGGCTTCCTTTGCGGCTGTGAGGGTCCGGTGCGACTGGAAGCCAGGCGACTGGAAGTCCCCACCTGGATGCTCGAGGGTGACTATCACGACGACACGGACTACAAGGAACGCTTCCAGTCATGGCTCAATGCCCTGTGGCAGGACAAGGATCGCCGGCTCGATTCATCGCGCTGACCCTGTTGCTGGTCAGCCTAGCGCTGTTGCTGACCGGCTGCGCCGGACGCGGTGATGACGGTGGTGGCCGCTCGGATGGGGATACCGCCGGTCAGTGGATCACCATCCAGCGCGGCGACACCCTGGGCGAGATCGCCCGCCGCGCCGACGTCCCCCTGGTGCGCCTGGAGCGCTTCAACCCCGGCGTCGATGCTCGGCGACTGGTCGTGGGCCAGCGCCTTCTGGTACCTGGCCGCGAGGAGCGGGCCCCCTCCGGCGGGCCCTACCGCTACCGAGTGCGGCCAGGAGACACCTACAGTGCCATCGGCCGGCGCTTCGGCGGCCGCGCCGATCGGATCCAGGCGGCGAACCCCGGCATTGCCCCCACCAGCCTGAGGGTCGGCCAGCTGATCCAGGTGCCACTAGGCAGCCGGCAGGCGGCCTCCAGGGACACCAGCGGGGGCGATACCACAAGCGAGGCCTCCAGTACACGCCAGGCTTCCCGACCGGCAAGCAGACGCCTGCCGGACCCGGGAGACCTGCCCTCTGCCGCCCGCCGCTGGCCCTGGCCGCTGGAGGACTATCGCATCGAGCGTCCCTTCGGCCCAGACGCGCGCGGCACGCTTCAGCCCATGCTGCTGGCCACCAACCGGGGAAGCCGGGCCCGTGCCGTGGCCGACGGCGAGGTGCGTTTCGCCAACAGCATGCGACAACTTGGCCAGGTGGTCATCGTTCACCATGCTGACAACCTGCAGAGCGTCTATGCCCTCTGCGCGAAGCCCCTGGTAGCCAGCGGCGACTCGGTCAAGCGTGGAGCCCCGGTCTGCGAAGTCGGCCAGCAGGATGGCAGCCCAAGGCTGCTCTTCGACATGCGCCATGGCGGCAAGCCCATCGACCCTGCACGAGTGCTGCGCTGACGGGCCGGCGGTGCCCGTGCTGTCGCGCCGGCCCGTCGTCACGCGTCCTTCATCACCGTGTCGCACTGTTGTCATGGCCATCCGGCATCCTCGGCGGTGTCAGCCCTTCAGGGCCTGCCATCGCGAGAGGAGTTACATGCGCATCTGCCTGGTCAGTGAAACCTGGTCCCCCGACATCAATGGGGTCGCTCATACCCTCGGCCAGCTCAGTGCTGAGCCACGCCAGCGAGGCGTGGCCCTTCAGCTGATCCGCCCCCGACCGGCGGACGCGGCTACGCCACGGGCCGAGGGAATGGAAGCGGAGCTCCGGGTGCCGGGGCTTGGCCTGCCGGGCTATCGCCAGGTACGAATCGGTCTGCCGGCCACGGCGGCCATCCAGCGCCTGTGGCGCCAGCAGCGCCCGACGGCCGTCTACCTGGCCACCCAGGGACCGCTGAGCTGGTCGGCTTTGAATGCCGCCAAGCGGCTGAGCATCCCGGTGGTCAGCGGCTGGCACACCAACTTCGACCACTACTGCCGCGACTATGGCCTGCCTTGGCTGGCGCCGCTGGTGCTGCGCCGCCTGCGCCACTTCCACAATCGCACGGCCGCGACCCTGGTGCCGACCCGCGACCAGGCAAGGGCGCTGGCCGGCTGCGGCTTCGTCAACCTGCGGATCATGGCCCGCGGCATCGATGGCGAGCGGTTTTCGCCGGCCCATCGTGACCCGGTCCTGCGCGCCGCCTGGGGCAGCGATGCCCATCGTCCAGTAGCGCTTCATGTCGGACGCCTCGCCGCCGAGAAGAACCTCAACCTACTGCGCGACACCTTCACGGCGATGCTCGCCGCCCGTCCGGATATCACCCTAGTGGTGGTCGGTGACGGCCCGGGGCGAGCCGCACTGGAGCGGGCTCTGCCCGACGCCCACATTGCCGGTTTCGTCGACCGGGAGGAACTGGTACGCCACTACGCCAGTGCCGACCTCTTCGTCTTCCCTTCGATCTCCGAGACCTGGGGCAACGTGGTCCTCGAGGCCATGGCCAGTGGCCTGGCCGTGGTGGCCTTCCGCCATGCCGCCGGCGCCGAGCTGATCGACGACGATCTCAACGGTGTCAGCCTGCCGGTGGGCGACGAGGCCGAGTTCCAGGAAGCCGCCGCCACACTGTGCCAGCAGCCTGCCCGCTATGCCCGTCTGGGTCGCGCCGCCAGGGAACGTGCCTTGACGTACCATTGGTCGGCGATTGCCGATACTTTCCTCGCCACCCTGACTCAACCCCGGGAGCATCACGATGAAGCCACATCCGTCTGCCGTGTTTGAACGTCTCGACCTCATCGAGTGGCAGCTCTGCCGGCGCCTGGCCGGCTTCAACGTCCACCCGCCCTGGCTGGCCCTGCTGCGGCTTTCCAGCAGGCTGGGGGACTGGCCTCTATGGGTCGCACTGATCCTCGCCCAGCCGCTGATTCAACCTGCCGGTAGCGGTCAGAAGATGGCCCAGTACAGCGCCACGGCTCTGGTGGCTATAGGCATTTACCGGCTCCTCAAGACCCGCCTGTGTCGCGAGCGCCCCTTCATCACCTTCCGCGGCATCATTCACTGCAACGAGCCCGCTCGGGACCGCTACAGCTTTCCCAGCGGCCATACCATGCATGCCGTGCTGTTCTGTGTGCTGACCGCCGCCCATGCCCCCTGGTTGCTGCCCTGGCTAATTCCTGTCGCGTTGCTGATTGCCGTATCGCGGGTGGGGCTGGGGCTGCACTACATCAGCGATGTTGCGGCCGGCGGACTGCTCGGCCTGGTCTTTGCCCTGGGCAGCCTGCAGCTGACCGCCTGAACGAATATCACTGGCCGCTACCCAGTCGGGCTGGCATCCTGACCTCATGCGCTCTGGATACGCCCAGAAGGGCGAACCCCTGCTCGAATCGCCTTCCCTGACACTGTTCACCGGGCTGCTCGGCGACCTCCCCGCGACCCGGCTTCTAGCACAACTCGACCAGGCGCTGGCATGGCAACGACCGACCCTGCACCTTTACGGACGCGAGCATGCGATCCCGCGGCGACAATTGTGGATGGGCGACCCCGACACCCGCTACCGCTACTCGGGGCGGGACTTCCTGCCCGAGCCCTGGCATCCTGCGGTGGCGGCGCTGCGAGACCGAGTGGTCAGCGCCCTGGCAGAGGCCGACACCCCGGCCCGCTTCAACAGCGTGCTGCTAAATCGCTATGCCGGCGGCGAGGAGCGGATGGGCTGGCATAGCGACGATGAACCCGAACTCGGCCCCGACCCGCTGATCGCCGCGATGAGCCTGGGGGCCGAGCGCCCGTTGCGCTTCCGCTGGAAGGATCGTTCGCATGAACCCTTCAATGTCTGGTTACCCCACGACAGCCTGCTAGTGATGGGAGCCGGCGTGCAGAGCAGGCTGCAGCATGCCCTGCTCCCACGCCAACTTCCCGGCTTGCGCATCAGCCTGACCTTCCGCCTGGTCAAACCGAGGTCGTGACCTCGCAATTGGATCGGGATGTCCGTTAGATGAATTTGCAAACAGATAACGGTATAAAAAAGGGCGTCGAGCTCTAGCCTCGGTGATAGCCGGGGGTGACGAAGGGCATCTTGCTCACCGTCATCGGCAGACGCTTGCCGCGGACCTCAGCATACACCGTGGTGCCGATCTCGCTGGTCTCGATGGCCACATAGCCCATCGCCACCGGCTGACCGACGCTGGGGCCGAAACCGCCCGAAGTCACGCGCCCCACATGGTAATCCTCGCCATCATAGAGGTCGGCTCCCTCGCGCACCGGGGCGCGGCCCTCGCCGAGCAGTCCCACCCGCTTGCGGCGATGGTCCTTCTCGGCTACCTGATGCAGGATCAGGTCGGCGCCGGGGAAACCACCAGCACGTTCTCCGCCGCGACGTCGTGGCTTGCCGATGGCCCAGATCAGCCCTGCTTCCACCGGCGTTGTCTCTGTATCGATATCGTGACCATAGAGGCAAAGCCCTGCCTCGAGGCGCAACGAATCACGGGCACCCAGACCGATCGCCTCGACCTCTTCCTCCGCCAGCAGGCGTCGCGTCAACGCTTCGCTGTCGTCGGCAGCCACCGAGAGCTCGAAACCGTCCTCGCCGGTATAGCCGCTGCGGCTGGCCCAGACATCGATGCCCTCGATGGTGAAGTGGCCATGCTGCATGAAGACCATTTCGCAGGCCTCGGGGCAGAGCCGCTGCATCACCTCGGCCGCCGCCGGCCCCTGCAGCGCTAGCAGGCCGCGATCGACCATCTCGATCTCATGGCCAAGCAGGCCACGATGCAGGTGGGCAAAATCCTGTTCACGACAGGCGGCGTTGACCACCAGATAGAGGTGATCTCCAGCATTGACCACCATCAGGTCGTCCAGGATGCCACCCTCCTCGCTGGTGAACAGCGCATAACGCTGCATGCCCTCGGGAAGGCCGATGATGTCCGCCGGCACCAGGGTCTCCAATGCCTCGGCCGGCCGTGGGCCGCGCACGAGGATCTGCCCCATATGGGAGACATCGAAGAGGCCGCAGGCACGACGGGTATGCTCGTGCTCGCGCTTGACCCCCAGCGGATACTGCACCGGCATGTCATAGCCGGCGAAGGGCACCATCTTGGCCCCCAGTTCCACGTGCAAGGCGTGCAGGGGGGTGTGCTTGAGATTACTCATTGCGTCATCACTCGTGAATTAGGAATCAACGCAAGAGAGGTGCCCCTCGGGACACCTCTCCAGCGTGACTCGCTTTCAGGATTTATCGTGGTCCAGCTCCTCGCCCGGCAGGATTTCCTTACCGTCGAAGTAGTCACGGGCCAGCTTGAAGACCACCGGCGACAGCAGCGCCAGGGCGATCAGGTTGGGGATGGCCATCATGGCATTGAAAACGCTCGCCAGCACCCACACCAGATCCAGATTAGCCATTGCCCCGATCGGGATCGCAATGATGAACAGCACGCGGTAGAGCATGATCGAACGGGTGCCGAACAGGAACTGGAAGCATTTCTCTCCATAGAAGGACCAGCCCAGGATGGTGGTAAAGGCAAAGACCGCAAGGGCGAAGGTCACTATGTACTCACCGATACCCGGCAGCGCCAGATCGAAGGAAACCGCCGTCAAGCGTGCACCAGTCTCACCTCCGCTCCACTCAATGCTGGTGAGAATGACCAGGGCGGTAATGGAGCAGACAATGATGGTATCGATGAAGGTGCCCAGCATGGCGATCAGGCCCTGTCTGATCGGGTTCTTGGTCTGTGCCGCCGCATGGGCGATGGGCGCGCTGCCCAGGCCGGCCTCATTGGAAAAGATGCCTCGCGCCACGCCAAACTGAATCGCCATGGCCACGCCGGCACCGGCAAAGCCCCCTGCCGCGGCGATGGGATTGAAGGCATGGTAGAAGATCATGCTGAACGCCTCGCCGATCTGGCCGGCGTTGAGAATCAGCACCAGGATACCTGCCAGCACATAGGCGATCCCCATGATCGGCACCAGCTTGCCCGCCACTCTGGCGATACGCTTGATGCCGCCAAGAATAACGGCTCCCGCCAGTACCATCAGGATCAGGCCCGTCAGCCAGTGAGGCATACCCAGCGACTCGCTAAGCCCCTCGGCTACCGAGTTGGACTGCACTGTGTTGCCGATGCCGAAAGCGGCCACGGCACCGAAAAAGGCGAAAGCACCGCCCAGCCACAGCCACTTCTTGCCCAGGCCGTTCTTGATGTAGAACATCGGTCCACCGACGTGGTAACCGGTGCTGTCGGTCTCACGATAGCGCACCGCCAGCACGGCTTCTGCGAACTTCGTCGCCATGCCAACCAGCGCCGTGATCCACATCCAGAACACCGCCCCCGGACCACCCAGAAAGATGGCGGTCGCCACACCGGCGATGTTACCGGTACCGATGGTAGCGGACAGCGCCGTCATCAGGGCATTGAAGGGCGAGATCTCACCCTCTTCCTGCTTTGTCTTCTTTTCGCCCGGCGCCAGCTTGCGATCACGCCCCTGCCACATCAGCTTGAAGCCGGTGCCAAGTTTGCGAATCGGTATCAGCTTCAGACCGGCCTGAAGGTAAATGCCGACACCCAGCAGGAGGATCAGCATGGGAATGCCCCATACGATGCCTTCCACCGAACTCAAGAATGCCATTAATGCTTCCACGGGAGCCTCCCTTGTTCACGCTTGTTGTTGTGACCCGCCACGCACGCCCGAACTTTCCTTCTACGGAAAAGAGGAAATGGCATGGGCAAGCCAAGCTTCGACGAAAGATCGACAGGACAGACACCTTCACGATAGCGGATCCTACCACTAGTGCACCAGCCCGAAGCACCGCAGCGGCACGTGGACGGTGACGCCATCTGTTTCCTATCGGAAACGTGGAAGCCTACTGTCGGCAACGCGATGGAGCAACAGGAGGAAACACTCGGCAGGACCGGCACTGGACGGACCGTTCTCAGCGGACCACCCTTTGAACGGGTCGAAAGAGCGTGGTGCGCCGAGTCGGCCTTTCTGGAGGACTCGCCAAACGCCGACAATGGCGTTAGCATTCGCGAATCCGAAAACCTTTTTCGTATAGGAAATCACGATGAGCTCTATCCCCGCCAACCTGCGCTATGCCGAAAGCCATGAATGGGTCCTCGACAACGGCGACGGCACCGTGACCATCGGCATCACCGACCACGCCCAGGAAGCGCTGGGTGACGTGGTCTTCGTCGAGCTTCCCGATGTGGGTCGTACCCTGGCCGTGGGTGACGAGTTTGGCGTCATCGAGTCGGTCAAGGCCGCTTCCGACCTCTACGCACCGATAGCCGGCGAGATTCTCGAAATCAACGAGGCGCTTGAAGACGCACCCGAAACCGTCAACGAGTCCCCCTACGAGGATGGCTGGCTCATGAAGGTTCGCCTGGACGATGCCAGCATGCTCGATGACCTGCTCGATGCCGACGCCTATCAGGCAGTGGCCGCCGCAGAGGAGTGATCATCACCCCCGGCGCCCTGCTCAGGCCTAGCGTCGTGTCCAGCACTGATGCGACGAGGCGCCAAGCCCGGCCTCGCCCATGACGGGGCCGGCTCCTTTCGACGTTCTCCCGGGGCAAGACCCCGTCATGCACACAGGGTGTTCCATGGCTTTCGACAACCGCCGCCTGGCCGAACTGGCCGCTCACGATGCCTTCCTTCAACGCCACAACGGACCCGCCGCCTCCGACGTCGACGGCATGCTCGCCACCCTGGGCATGGAGAGCCTGCCTGCGCTGCTCGAGGCCACCGTCCCCGCGGGCATCCGGCTGGAGCGTGAGCTGGACCTGGACCCGCCCAAGAGCGAGGCCGAGGCCTTGGACTACCTGCAGCGCCTGGCCCACCAGAATCGGGTCGTCAAGAGCTATATAGGCCAGGGCTATTACGATACTCACCTGCCGACCGTGATTCAGCGTAACGTGCTGGAGAATCCCGGCTGGTACACCGCCTACACCCCCTACCAGCCGGAGATCTCCCAGGGCCGCCTGGAGGGCCTGCTCAATTTCCAGCAGATGGTCATGGACCTCACCGGTATGGAACTGGCCAACGCGTCGCTGCTCGACGAGGCGACCGCAGCCGCCGAGGCCATGGCGCTGTGCAAACGAGCCAACAAGAAGGCCAGGAGCGACACCTTCTTCGTCGCCGAAGACGTCTTCCCCCAGACCCTCGACGTGGTGCGTACTCGCGCCGCCTGGTTCGGCTTCGAGCTGGTGGTGGCCCCCGCCGAGGAACTCGCCGAGCATGAGGTTTTCGGTGCCCTGCTCCAGTATCCGGGCGATAGCGGCCATGTCAGCGACCTTTCGCCACTGCTCGCCTCGGCCCGCGAACGCGACGTGATGACCTGTGTGGTTGCCGACATCATGGGTCTGGTGCTGCTCAAGGAGCCGGGAGCCCTTGGCGCCGACATGGTGGTGGGGTCCTCGCAACGCTTCGGTGTGCCGATGGGCTATGGCGGGCCGCATGCTGCTTTCTTCGCCACCACGGACAAGCTGAAGCGCTCGATCCCGGGGCGCATTATCGGCGTCTCGAAGGACAGCCGCGGCAACACGGCGCTGCGCATGGCCATGCAAACCCGCGAGCAGCACATCCGCCGCGAGAAGGCCACTTCAAACATCTGCACCGCCCAGGCGCTGCTGGCCAACATCGCCGGCTTCTACGCCGTCTACCATGGCGCCGAAGGGTTGCGCACCATCGCCTCGCGTATCCACCGCCTGACGACGATCCTCGCCGAGGGAATCAAGGCCAAGGGCGTCACTCTGGCCCACGACAGCTGGTTCGACACCCTGCGCCTGACCGGCCTGGATGCCGGCAAGCTCCATGGCCGGTCCATGACCCACGACCTCAACCTGCGCTACTTCGACAATGGCGACGTGGGCCTGAGCCTTGATGAGACCACCACCGCCCACGATGTCGCGCATCTGTCTGAACGTGCTCGCTCGGCGAGGAACACGGCCTCTGCGTGCGCGAGCTCGACGCGCGTGCGTCGCGGCGACGCACCACGCGGCATTCCGGCGGCGCCGTGCGAGCGTGAGGACTTCCTGACACACCCGACCTTTCACCGCTACCACAGCGAAACGGAGATGCTGCGCTACCTCAAGCGCCTGGAAAACAAGGACCTGTCGCTGGCCCACGCAATGATCCCGCTGGGCTCGTGCACGATGAAGCTCAATGCCACCAGCGAGATGGTCCCTATCACCTGGCCGGAATTCGCGCGAATCCACCCCTTCGCGCCCCGCAACCAGGTGGCTGGCTACCGGCAGATGATCAATGAACTGGCCGCCTTCCTGGTGGAAATCACTGGCTACGACCACATCTCCATGCAGCCCAATTCAGGCGCCCAGGGCGAATACGCCGGCCTGGTAGCCATCCGTCGCTACCAGGCCGCCGAGGGCGAGGGCCACCGCGATGTATGCCTGATCCCCAGTTCGGCCCACGGCACCAATCCGGCCTCCGCCGCCATGGCGCGGATGAAGGTGGTCGTGGTGGAGTGCGACAGCGACGGCAACATCGATCTCGACGACCTGCGCGTCAAGGCCGAAAAGCACCGCGACGCCCTCTCTGCGATCATGATCACCTACCCCTCCACCCACGGCGTATTCGAGGAGAGCGTGAGCGAGGTTTGCGAGATCGTGCACAAGCACGGTGGCCAGGTGTACATCGACGGCGCCAACATGAATGCCCAGGTAGGTCTGACGCGCCCCGGGGATTTCGGCGGCGATGTATCTCACCTCAACCTGCACAAGACCTTCTGCATTCCCCACGGCGGCGGCGGTCCGGGCATGGGGCCGATCGGCGTAAAGGCCCACCTGGCACCCTTCGTCGCCAACCACCCGCTGGTGACACCGGCTGGACGGCGAGCAGGCAACAGCGGGCCGGTTTCCGCGGCGCCCTGGGGCTGCGCCAGCATCCTGCCGATCTCCTGGGCCTACATCAAGATGATGGGGGCACGCGGCCTGCGCGAGGCCACCGAGCTGGCGATACTCAACGCCAACTACATCGCCCGGCGGCTCGAGGAGCACTACCCGGTGCTCTACAAGGGCAGAAACGGTACCGTGGCCCACGAATGCATCATCGACATCCGCCCGCTCAAGACCGAGTCCGGCATCAACGAGGAGGACATCGCCAAGCGCCTGATGGACTTCGGCTTCCATGCCCCGACCATGTCCTTCCCGGTGCCCGGCACGCTAATGATCGAGCCTACCGAGTCAGAGTCGCGCTACGAGATCGACCGCTTCTGCGACGCCATGATCGCCATCCGCGAGGAGATCCGTCGGGTCGAGGCCGGCGACTGGCCGGCGGACGACAATCCGCTGGTCAATGCTCCGCACACCATGGCCGACCTGATGGACGACGGCTGGGCTCGGCCCTACTCCCGCGAGCTCGCCGCCTTCCCCAGCGAGGCGGTCAAGGCAGCCAAGGTCTGGCCGGCGGTGAACCGCGTCGACAACGTGTTCGGCGACCGGCAGCTGATCTGCTCCTGCCCCAGCATCGACGAGTATCGTGACTGACGACACGCCAAAACAGCAGCGTGCGTCGAGAGCGCTCGTCGAGAGAGAGCAACAGGCCCCGCTGTGGCGGGGCCTGTTGCCGTCAGCGCGGCGTGATACCATCGCGAAAAAGAAAAAGCGCCACGCCGCCATGACGAAAGGAAAACCCCAAGGATGCCCGACACCATTTCCACCACCATCTCGCCGGAAGGCAGCCTCGAGATCCTCTCGCAGCAGGAGGTCGAACGCCTCCACGATACCTCGAAGAGCGGCCTGCACGATCTGCTGCGCAACTGCTCGCTGGCGGTACTCAATTGCGGCAATCTGACCGATGATGGCCTTGCCCTGCTCGAGACCTACCGGGACTTCGACATCGAGGTGCTGCAACAGGACCGCGGCGTACGCCTCAAGATTACCAATGCCCCCGCCGAGGCCTTCGTCGACGGCAAGATGATTCGCGGCATTCGCGAGCACCTCTCAGCGGTACTGCGCGACATCGTCTATGTCTACAACGAGATCCAGACCCGCCATCGTTTCGACCTGGAGACCGCCGAGGGTACCACCAACGCGGTCTTTCACATCCTGCGCAAGGCCGGAACCCTCAAGCCGGGACGCGACCCCAGCCTGGTCGTCTGCTGGGGCGGCCATTCGATCTCCCGTGAGGAGTACGACTACACCAAGTCCGTCGGCTATCATCTGGGGCTTCGCGAGCTGGACATCTGCACCGGCTGCGGGCCCGGCGCCATGAAGGGGCCGATGAAAGGCGCCAACGTGGCTCATGCCAAGCAGCGTCGCACCCAGGGGCGCTACCTGGGGGTCTCGGAGCCCGGAATCATCGCGGCCGAGGCACCCAACCCCATCGTCAACGAGCTGGTGGTGATGCCCGACATCGAAAAGCGCCTCGAAGCATTCGTGCGTCTAGGGCATGGCATCCTGGTGTTCCCGGGCGGCGTGGGCACCGCCGAGGAAATCCTGTACCTGCTGGGAATTCTGCTGCATCCCGACAATGCCGACATGGAGCTGCCGCTGATATTGACTGGGCCTGCCGGCTCTGCCGACTACTTCAAGCGCATTGACGAGTTCCTTGTCTACACCCTGGGCGAGGAAGTGCGCCGGCTCTACCGCATCATCGTCGACGACGCCGTCGAGGTGGCCCGCACCATGCGCAAGAACATCGATACGGTGGCCGAGTATCGCCGCAACCGCCAGGACGCCTTCTACTACAACTGGCGCCTGACCGTGGCCAGGAACTTCCAGGAGCCCTTCGAGCCCACCCACGAGGCCATGGCCGGCCTGGCGCTACACCGGGACCAGCCGGTACACGAACTGGCCGCCAATCTGCGCCGGGCCTTCTCTGGCATCGTTGCCGGCAACGTCAAGGAGCAGGGCATCCGCGCGATAGAGGCCCATGGTCCCTTCCGCCTGCACGCCGAGCCGGAGCTGATGGCCCGCCTCGACGAGCTGCTGGCCTCCTTCGTCGTCCAGGGCCGCATGAAGCTCGCCGGTGATTACGTGCCCTGCTATACGCTGGGCTGAGGGGCAAGCTGCAAGCTGCAAGCTGCAAGCTGCAAGCTGCAAGCTGCAAGTCAGCAGTGTCCAGAAACGAAAAGAGCAAGCCAAGGGGGTCCTTGTGGCTTGCTCCTTGTGGCTTGTGGCTGGCTTACCGCGGCGCCTTCACCCAGAGCGACAGGGCGTGCAGCAGCAGTCCCAGGGTAGCGCCGTGGGATACCAGCAGTTCCCAGCCGAAGAAGTCGCTGGTCAGGGTGTGCCAGAGCGCCATAACGATCGTTCCCGCGACCAGGCTAAGCCCCAGACGACGCAGCAGCGCGGGAAGGCGCGACCGCGCCTCGGCGGAGAGCAACCGCCACTGCAGAAGGATCACCAAAGCCACCACCGCCAGCGCCATGAGCATCACCGAAAGGCGTGTCTCGTGGCCTCCCGCCAGGTAGCGTGGCAGAGTCGCCAGCATCAGAATCCCGAGCCCCAGCAGCAGGCTGAGGCGCTCCGGGGTCGGCGTGGCCCCCACGTCAGGCCACCTTCAGCTGCTGAGCGTCGATCCACTCCTCGACCCAGGGCAAGGCCTCGTCGTCCGCCATGAAGGTCTCCATGGCATCCACCTCGAGGCGTTCACCGAGCCGCAGGGCGCCCTGCCCCTCGAGCAGCGCATCAAGGTGCCGCCCGGCGCCACAGAAGGTCTCGCCGTAGGAACTGTCACCCAGGGCGATGAGACCATAGCGCAGCCCATTGAGGCCGGGACTCTGCTCCTCGAGGTCGCGGGCGAAGGGCACGATATTGCCGGGCAGGTCGCCGCTGCCGGTGGTCGAGACGCAGAACAGCGCCAGATCGGTGGGCGAGCCGACAAGGTCGTCGAGGACAGGTTGATCGAAGATGGCCACCTCGTAGCCGGCCTCCTCGAACAGCGGCTTGACCTGCTCGGCGACATCCAGGGCACCGCCATACATGGTACCTACAAAGATCTTGAGCATGGGCATGTCATGGAATTACCTGAGAATTTCGATCGGATACTAGCATGGGGGTGTGGCATGGGGCCACGCCTTGGCGCCTGCAGTGTCGTCAAAGCCCGAGTACAATGGTCAGCTTTCCCCGGACGTGCACGGAGGCATCATGCAACAGACCTTCGAGACCTGGATCACCCCGATCATGATCGGTGGCCTGATCCTCTTCATGGGCTTCATCATCTGGGACCTGGCGAAGAAATCCCAGGCCGGCCGCTTCGGCACCATCATGCTGTTCGTGGTGCTGGGCGCCGGGATGCTGGGCTATATCCTGAAGGTGGTCATTACCTGGATACTAGAGAGCGGCAACGGCGTCTGAAGATGCGGCGACGTCCGGTCATCAAGCGTCCAGGAACCGATAGATGACGCCACTCCAAGGAGTGGCGTCATTCGTGGTCAAAAAGAAGATCAGTGGGCCTCGCCAAGATACTCCTCGACCTGGCTCTTGAGCTTCTGGCCGGGGCGGAAAGTGACCACACGCCGTGCCGAGATCGGGATCTCTTCGCCGGTCTTTGGATTACGACCGGGTCGTTCGCGCTTGTCGCGCAGGTCGAAGTTGCCGAAGCCCGAAAGCTTGACCTGCTCGTTCTCACGGAGGCAGCCGCGTATTTCCTCGAAGAAGGCCTCCACCATGGACTTGGCCTCACGCTTGGAGAGGCCAAGTTCGGCGTGCAGATGTTCGGCCAGTTCCGCCTTGGTCAACGCACCCATGTTGTCGTCCTCATGGCGCTGGTCCTGCCTATCGACGAGATGCACGAAGCTCAGGCACGCAACTCCGCTCCCAGATGCTGACGCGATTCCACGACGATGACATCAACCAACTGATTGATTTCCTCGTCATTGAGCGTGCGCGATGGATGCTGCCAGGTCAAGCCCAGAGCCACGCTCTTGAGGCCTTCCGGCACTCCCTTGCCTTGATAGACATCGAACAGGTGAGACTCCACGAGCCACTCGCCGGCCTGGGCGCGGATGGTATCAAGCAGCGACTGCACCGGCAGCCCCTCATCAATCAGGAAGGCCAGGTCGCGACGCACCTCGGGATGGCGCGAAAGAGGCGTGAAGGCCGGAACCCGGCCCTGGGTCAAAGCATCGAGCCGCACCTCGAAGAGCAGCGCATCGACCTTGAGGCCAAGTTTCGCGCGCACTGCCGGATGAAGGGTGCCGATCCAGCCGGCCTCCTCGCCGCGATGCAGGATGCGGGCGCACTGGCCGGGATGCAGGGCCGGATGCTCGCCGGGCTCGAAACGCCACGCCTCGGGCTCGCCGAGGGCCAGCAGGCTCTCCAGATCGCCCTTGAGGTCGAAGAAGTCGACCGGCTCCCTGCCACCGCTCCAACCCTCCGGCTCGCGAGACCCGCAGACCAGCGCCCCGAGCATCGGGGTCTGGTGCAAGTGGTCGAGCTCACCGCGGAAGGTAAGGCCCGTCTCGAACAATCGCACCCGGCTCTGCTGGCGATTGAGGTTATGCTGCAGGGCCCGCACCAGTCCCGGAAAGAGGCTCGCGCGCATTACCGACAGATCGCTGGAGATGGGGTTGGCCAGCGTCGGCGACACCGCCTCGGGATGCAGCGCCTGCTGCAGCTCGGGGGCGACGAAGCTATAGGTCACGGCCTCCTGGTAGCCGCGCGCGACCATCTGGCGGCGCAACCGTGCCAAGGAGGTATGTGCTTCTCGGGCCGGACGCAAGGCCAGGCGAACCAGGGGACGGCGCACTGGCAAACGATTGTAGCCGTGAATGCGCGCCACCTCCTCGATCAGATCCTCCTCGATGGCGATGTCGAAGCGCCAGCTGGGGACCTGTACGGTCCAGGCCTGATCGGTGGACTCGACCACCAGACCCAGGCGCTCGAGAATCTCGGTGACCTCTTCATGGGGCAGCGACTTGCCCAGCGCCTGCTCCAGGCGCGACGCCCGCAGACTCGCCCGGCGGCCGTCCGGCAGGTGTGGCTCACTTGC
Source organism: Halomonas sp. (assembly GCF_034520545.1). Classification (GTDB taxonomy): domain Bacteria; phylum Pseudomonadota; class Gammaproteobacteria; order Pseudomonadales; family Halomonadaceae; genus Halomonas. The sequence goes on along the minus strand of NZ_JAXHNN010000010.1, from coordinate 157,652 downwards.
GACCTCGACCAGCGGCCCGGGCTCGCCACCGGTGATCGCCAGCAGCAGAACGGTGGCCCGCTCGGCAGCCTCGCGGGCCAGGCAGGGGTCGACACCGCGCTCGAAGCGGTGCGAGGCATCGGTATGCAGGCCATAGGAGCGCGCCTGAGCGGCGACCGCCAGCGGTGAGAAGAAGGCCGACTCGAGGAAGACATCGCGAGTCTCGGGGCTTACACCCGAGTGCTCACCGCCCATGACCCCGGCGATGGCCAGCGGACCACGTTCGTCGGCGATCACCAGAGTAGTGCCGTTCAGGGTAATCTCCTGACCGTCCAGCAGCACCAGGCGCTCACCTTCCCGTGCCAGCCGCACGACCACGCTGTCGTGCAGGTTGGCGCGATCGAAGGCATGCAGTGGCTGGCCGAGCTCGAGCATCACGTAGTTGGTGACATCCACCACCGGGTCGATCGAGCGGATACCACTGCGCCGCAGCCGTTCGACCATCCACAGCGGGGTCTCGGCGGTGACATCGACGTCCTTGATCAAGCGACCGATGTAGCGCGGACAGCGCTCCGCGTCCTCGACGCGTACCGGGAAGGCCTCGTCGTGAGTGGGGCTCACGGGAGCCAGATCGGGTCCCTCGACGGCCAGACGGTTGAGCACGCCGACCTCGCGTGCCAGCCCCTTGACGCTCAAGCAGTCTCCGCGGTTCGGCGTCAGGTCCACCTCGATGGTGTGGTCGTCGAGGCCCATGAAGTCACGGAACCCCTCGCCCACCGGTGCGCTGGCCGGCAGCACCAGGATTCCCGTGGAGGTCTCCTCCTCTAGGCCCAGCTCGGACGCCGAGCAGATCATGCCGCGGGACTCGACGCCACGCAGTCGAGCCTGCTTGATCGTGAAATCACCAGGTAGCACCGCACCAACCCGGGCAAAGGGAACCTTCTGCCCCACGGCCACATTGGGCGCCCCGCAGACCACCTGGGCGGGCTCGCCACTACCGTCTTCGACCCGGCAGACGTTGAGCTTGTCGGCATCGGGGTGCGGCTCCTTACCGACCACCTCCGCTACCACGACCTCGCTGAAGGCGGCGGCCACCGGGTCAACGGCATCGACTTCCAGGCCGGCCATGGTGATCTGGTCGGCCAGCGCTTGGGTGGAGAGCGCCGGCGAGACCCAGTCACGCAGCCACTGTTCGGAAAATTTCATGTCAGATCCTATCGGTGTGTTCTGCTCATCCGGGGGTCGATCAGGCGAACTGCCTGAGAAAGCGCAGGTCGTTGTCGAAGAACAACCGCAGGTCGTTGACGCCATAACGCAACATGGCAAGGCGCTCGGCGCCCATGCCGAAGGCGAAGCCCGTGTAGCGCTCGGCATCGATCCCGGAGTGCCGGAACACCTCGGGATGCACCATCCCGCAGCCCATGACTTCCAGCCAGCCGCTGTGGGAGCAGACCCGGCAACCTTCGCCACTACACATCACGCACTGGATGTCGACCTCGGCCGAGGGCTCGGTGAAGGGGAAGTAGGAAGGCCGGAAGCGCACCGAGAGGTCATCACGCTCGAAGAAGGCGTGAAGGAAATCCTGGATAGTGCCCTTGAGGTCGGCGAAGCTGACGTCCTCGTCGACCAGCAATCCTTCCACCTGGTGGAACATGGGGGTATGGGTCAGGTCGGAATCGCTGCGATAGACGCGCCCAGGACAGACGATACGGATCGGTGGCTCGGCCTCCTTCATGGTCCGCACTTGCACCGGCGAGGTATGGGTCCTCAGCAGCCGGGTGGCATCGAAGTAGAAGGTATCGGCCATGCCCCGCGCCGGATGGTGGGCAGGAATATTGAGGGCCTCGAAGTTGTGGTAGTCGTCCTCGATCTCGGGACCGACCGCCACATCATAGCCAATGCGGGTGAAGAGTCCCTCGATGCGCTCCAGCGTCAGCGTCACCGGGTGCAGGCCACCGCTGGGCTGGCCGCGTCCCGGCAGGGTCACGTCGAGGCGCTCGGCCGCCAGGCGCGACTCGAGGGCCGCCTTTTCCAGCGCTTGACGCCGCTCGTCCAGTTCCTGGCCCAGAGCTTGTTTAGCCTGGTTGATCTGCTCGCCCGCAGCCGGGCGCTCCTCGGCAGGCAACTTGCCGAGCCCCTTGAGCAGTGCGGTGATCTCGCCCTTCTTGCCGAGATAGCGGACGCGCAGGTCGTCCAGTGCGGCCAGGCTGTCGGCGGCGTGGATGGCGTTGCGGGCCTCGGCAACCAGAGTGGGAAGGTGGTCCATCCGTTGAACTCCGAAGTCTTTCAAAAAAGCACTCGTTCAAAAAAACAGGGGAAGAGCGGCTGCTCTTCCCCTGCGACGATCATGGTCCGGCGACGTATACCGCGGCCGAACAAGGGTCGACGTCCCTTACTGGGCAGCCTTGGCCTTCTCGACGATGGCGGCAAACGCAGCCTTCTCGTGAACGGCCAGATCGGCCAGCACCTTGCGGTCGATCTCGATTCCGGCCTTCTTCAGACCGCCCACGAAACGGCTGTAGGACAGGCCGTGCTGACGGGCACCGGCATTGATGCGCTGAATCCACAGAGCGCGGAACTGGCGCTTGCGCTGGCGACGGTCGCGATAGGCGTACTGACCGGCCTTGATGACGGCCTGCTTGGCTACGCGGAAAACGCGACTGCGGGCACCGTAGTAGCCCTTGGCCTGCTTGAGAATCTTCTTGTGACGACGACGGGCGACAACACCACGCTTGACACGAGTCATGACTTACTCCTGACGAAAAATATGTTCACCCAAGGGGTTACAGGTTCGGCAACATCCGCTGGATGAGCGGCTTGTCGGCGTCATGGATCTGCTTCATACCGCGCAGATGACGCTTCCGCTTGGTGGACTTCTTGGTCAGGATGTGACTGCGAAACGACTGCTTGTGCTTGAAGCCGTTGGCCGTCTTCTTGAAGCGCTTGGCGGCGCCACTGTTGCTCTTGATTTTCGGCATGAGATCAACTCCGCTCGAGGTTTTTTCAGAAAACCCGTGGCCGACGGAAGGTCTTGCAGTCTTCCGCCCGTTGGACTGGCCATCGGATGACTTCTTCTATTACTGCTACTGCTTCTTCTTGGGGGCAATGATCATGGTCATCTGACGCCCTTCCATCTTGGGGAAGGACTCCACGGTCCCGATCTCCTCGAGATCGGCGGCAATCCGTTCCATCAGCTTGCGCCCGATGTCCTGGTGTGCCATTTCACGACCGCGGAAACGCAACGTGACCTTGCCCTTGTCGCCACCTTCGAGAAAACGGATCAGGTTCTTCATCTTGACCTGATAGTCGCCCTCGTCGGTACCAGGCCGGAATTTCACTTCCTTGACCTGAATCTGCTTCGTCTTCTTCTTCTGAGCAGCCTTCTGCTTCTTCTGCTCAAAGACGAATTTACCGTAATCCATGATCTTGCAGACTATCGGATCGGCATTGGAAATCTGCACGAGGTCCATACCGGCCGCTTCGGCTCGCTCCAGCGCTTCGCTGGTGGGCACGATGCCCATCTGCTCGCCGTCGCTGTCGATCAGGCGAACCTGATCTTCGGTAATCCGCTCGTTCATGGGGGGACGCTTGTCTTGAACACGTCCTCTTGGGTTGCTTCGCTTGATGGTTCAGTCTCCACTTCAGCTTGGGAAGATGTCGCTATTGCCGCTCGGCCCGAACACGATCGATGAAGGCATCCGCCGTCATTGTACCAAGATTCTCGCCGCTACGCGTACGCACGGCCACCGAGTCGGACTCGACTTCCTTATCTCCCACCACCAGGAGATAGGGGACCTTCTGCAACGTATGCTCGCGGATTTTAAAGCCGATCTTCTCGTTCCTCAAGTCCGACTTGACGCGCAGACCGATTTTCTGCAAACGCGCCACCACCGATGACGCATGATCGCGCTGCGCATCGGTGATGGTCATGACCACTGCCTGCTGGGGTGCCAGCCAGAGCGGCATGGCCCCCGCATAGTGCTCGATGAGGATGCCGAGGAAGCGCTCGAAGGAGCCGAGGATCGCCCGGTGCAGCATCACCGGGGTCTTGCGGACACCGTCCTCGTCGACGAACTGGGCCCCCAACCGCCCCGGCAGATTGAAGTCGAGTTGCAGGGTACCGCACTGCCAGACCCGATTGAGGCAGTCGCGCAGCGAAAACTCGATCTTGGGACCGTAGAAGGCCCCCTCGCCGGGCTGCAGTTCCCAATCGAGGCCGGTAGCGTTGAGCGCGGCCTCAAGGCCTGCCTCGGCACGGTCCCAGAGTTCCGGCTCGCCCATGAATCCCTCGGGGCGCGTGGAGAGCTTGAGCTCGACGTCGTCGAAGCCGAGCTCCCGGTAGACCTGAAGGGTCAGTTCAATGAAGGCCTCGGCCTCGGACTGGATCTGCCCTTCGGTGCAGAAGATATGGGCATCGTCCTGAGTGAACCCGCGCACCCGCATCAGGCCATGCAGGGAGCCGGAGGGCTCGTTGCGATGGCAGCTGCCGAACTCGGCCAGGCGCAACGGCAGGTCCCGATAGCTCTTCAGGCCTTGGTTGAACACCTGCACGTGGCAGGGGCAGTTCATCGGCTTGATGGCGTACTCGCGCTTCTCCGACTCGGTGGTGAACATCAGGTCGCTGTAGTGACCCCAGTGGCCGGACGCCTTCCACAGCGAGAGATCGACCACCTGGGGCGTCTTGATCTCCTGATAGCCGCTCTCGACCTGCACGCGGCGCATGTACTGCTCCAGGGCCTGGTAAATCGTCCAGCCATTAGGGTGCCAGAAGACCATGCCCGGCGCCTCCTCCTGCAGATGGAAGAGATCCATCTTCTTGGCCAGCTTGCGATGGTCACGCTTCTCGGCTTCCTCGAGCCGCTTCAGGTAAGCCTTGAGCTGCTTCTTGTCGGGCCAGGCCGTGCCGTAGATGCGTGTCAGCATCGGGTTCTCGGCATTGCCGCGCCAATAGGCACCGGACAGCTTGGTCAGCTTGAACGCCTTGAGGTGCCGAGTATTGGGCACGTGCGGCCCGCGGCACATGTCCACGTACTCCTCGTGATGATAGAGACGAATCGTCTCTCCCTCGGGAATATCGCGCACGATCTCCTGCTTGTAGGGTTCTTCGCGATGCAGGAAGGTCAGCATGGCCTGATCCCGATCGACGTACTCCCGCACCACGTCGTACTCATGGTCGATGAGCGCCTTCATGCGCGCCTCGATCACTTCGAGGTCCTCGGGGGTGACCGAACGTCCGAAGTCGATGTCGTAATAGAACCCGTCCTCGATCACCGGCCCGATGGCCATCTTGGCTTCGGGATAGAGCTGCTTGACCGCATGGCCGATGAGGTGGGCACAGGAGTGGCGAATAACCTCGAGGCCTTCCGGGTCGCGGGCGGTGAGAATCGCCACGTCGGCGTCACGGTCAATGACATCGGCGGCGTCCACCTGAAGGCCGTCGATCTTGCCGGCCACGCAAGCCTTGGCAAGACCGGGGCCGATGCTCTCGGCCAGTTGCATCACGGTGAGGGAGGCCTCGAAGGATCTCTGACTGCCGTCGGGCAGGGTCACGATGGGCATGAAGGGTTCCTTGTGCGCAGTGGTGATCCATACCAGGGATCACGTGTCGCCAGAAGAATGGTCGAGGAAAAAACGAGGCTTAGCCTAGCAGAAAGGCACCCTGTGGCGCCACGGTGGGCCATGGCATCCGGCAAGAGAAAAGGCGCCCGAAGGCGCCTTTTCTCATCTTGCGATGCTCGATCTTGCGTCAGCCCCGGAACCCTCCCGAGGCCGTGGGTCGGATCAAGTCGGGATTATTGCCACTCGCCCAGTTCCACGCGACGGTTCATAGCACGACCCGCATCGGTATCGTTGCTGGCCACCGGCTGCGACTCACCGTAACCGATGGTACGCATACGCTCGGCGTCGACACCCTGACGCATCAGGTAATCCGCCACGGAATCCGCACGTGCCTGGGACAGATCCTGGTTGTAGGAATCGCTACCCATGGAGTCGGTGTGACCTTCGATGCGGACACGGACGTTCGGGTTGGAACGCAGCTTCTGGGCCACGCCGGTAAGGATCTGCTCGGCACCCATGGTCAAGGTCGCGGAGTCGAATTCGAAGTTGACGTCACGCAGCACCAGGTCGTCAACGCAACCCAGAGCGTTGACCTCGGCACCGGCCGGAGTACCCGGGCACTGGTCCTGGAAGTCCGGAACACCGTCGTTATCGGAATCCAGCGGGCAGCCCACGGCATCCACGGCCACACCGGCCGGGGTTCCCGGGCACTGGTCATTGGCATCGATGACACCATCACCATCGGTATCGAGCGGAGCAGGAGCCGGCGAAGTGTCGGCACACAGCATCGCGCCGATGGTAGCACCCGCCGTGGTGCCGAGGGCAGCACCAGTGTCCTCATCGGAATCGCTGCCAGCAGCATAGCCGAGGCCGCCACCGATTAGCCCGCCGGCCAGACCGCAAACAAACGGATGCATGGAACTGCCGGACGTCGCACCGGACATGGAACCATTACTAGATTGAGAAGCAGAACTGGCGCAGCCTGAGAGGCCGACCACCAGTGCAGAACCGAGCAACAAGCCAGTCGTGGATTTTTTCATGTAAAACTCCTTCTTATTGACTACATCCCGGTGTGACAGTTCAACGCCTTCACCATCCGGGGTTCCGAGGAATGACCCGAGGGAAGCGGATCCCCAATCCACTTCCTGCCCCTACCAAGAAAGCACGAAAAAGCTCTCTCGGCCAGTGCCGTCCTTCGATGGCCAAGGACTCCGACGGAATATAAGCCATCTACAAGATTGTACAAGCTTGCCGCACAGAACGAGAGGTTGCAATCAAAGAGTGATGCATGACCGCAATAAACATCGCGATGAAACGCATCAAAGGACATGGCAACGTATCTCTCAGTGCAGGTTGTTCGGCCAACCACGGCGAAATTCCACCACCGCCGCTGCTGCTTTGAGTACCGGCTCGCGGAACTCCTCCTCCACTGCCAGGCGCTCACGATCCTCGCGTATGCGATCGCGTGGGCTGAGCGCCTGACGGGCGGAATGGGTATGCAGGTGGCGAGTGCGACGATGCACATCGTCGAAGGCCTGAAAGTCGGGTCGCTCGGTCAATGTCTCGTCGAGAATCTCCAGCAGTACCTTGCAGCGCCAACTTCCTTCAGTGATATCGACCTGCTCCTGCACCAGTGCCGAAGCGACCATCTCAAGATTTTCCAGACAGTTGCGATGAGCGCGCTGCAATTCCTCCTTGCGGAAGGCCTTGCGCCGCTGCACCTCCTTCCAGAGGGTATAAGCATAGGCCCCGAGGCCGGCGATGATGACCAGCGCCAGGCCGAGTAGTGATAGTGCCAGCGTAGTGCTCATTGGCATGTTCCAGTCGATTATTTACATGTACAAACATTATACACGGAAAAGGTGCCTTTACAAAATAACGGAACAACCGGCACGGGCTTGCTCAGCATGTGGGGTGCCAATACAGCTGAAACCATCATGATGCTGGTGATCGTCTGACGATGGTCGGCATGGTAGTGCTGAAGACACTGGCTGGTGATCAGTCGACAACGGCTAGAAAGCAAGGAGCCCGGCCACCTGGCCGGGCTCCTTGCCTGGAAAGAAAAACGGTAAAGCGCCTTCAGCAATGCATCAGGCGGCCAACATCCAGGCGGTGCCGTAATGGTCCAGCAGCAATACGCCGAAGACACCTAGAATGTAGCGGATGGAGAACCAGAAGGCCGCCAGGGGGGCATTTGGATCATGGCCGCGCCAGACCCGCCAGTTCCACACCATGAAGCGCAGGTTGAGCGCCGTCACTCCCACCAGGTAAAGCTCGCCGCTCATGCCGATGGTGAAAGGCAATAGCGTCACCGCCACCGTCAGCCAGCCATATAGCCAGACCTGCAGTCGCGTGAAGGCTTCGCCATGGGTAACCGGCAGCATCGGTACCCCGGCACGAGCATATTCGTCCCGCTTGTGAATCGCCAGCGCCCAGAAGTGCGGCGGCGTCCAGGCAAAGATGATCAGCATCAGCAACAAGGGTTCGGGGCCCAGCTGGCCGGTGACCGCCGTCCAGCCCAGCAGCGGTGGCGCAGCTCCCGCCACCCCACCGATAACGATGTTCTGCGGCGTGGCATGCTTGAGGAAGGCGGTATAAATCAGCGCATAACCGATCAACGACCCTAAAGTCAGCCAGGCCGTCAGCAGATTGACCTGCCAGGCCAACACTCCGATACCGCAGGCCGACAGCAGTGTCGCCCAGGCCAGCGCCAGCGGCGTGGGCATGCGCTGAGTGGCCAGCGGCCGACGGGCAGTGCGGAGCATCAAGGCATCCAGGCGACGGTCAACCACATGATTGAAGGCAGCGGCGCCTCCCGCAGCCAGGCCGATGCCGATCAGGCCGAACACCACGGCACCGGGGTCCGGCAAAGGCGCCGCCAGCAGCATGCCGACCAGGGTGCAGACCAGCATCACTACCACAACCCGGGGCTTGCACAGCGTATAGAGGTCTCGCCAGCCCCAGCCGGCGAGATGGCCAACCGCCCCACGCTCCATCACGACCTCAGACATGCGCCAACTCCTCCTTCGTTGCAGTTTTACCCGGGCCCGACAGCTCATCAGCTGCCGAGGCCTTCGACCAGCGCCAGTGCCACAGAGCCAGCGTCATGGACACGACCAGCAGCACCGCACCCGCAGTATGCAGCAGGGCCAGCCACAGCGGCAGCCAGGCCAGTACGTTGGCGATGCCGATCACCACCTGAACGGCGTAAGCACCGACCAGCAGTGCCAGCCAGGGACGCATGCCAGCCATCTGCCAATGACGCATGCCGAGCACCAGCAAACTCAGGCCCAGGACCAGGGCGCCGAGCCGATGGCCGACCTGGATGGCAGTGCGCGCCTCGGCATGCAGCTGGCCGTGTAGGTAGTTGGGACCCACCGTCTGGGTCAGGTGAAAACCCTCACTCCAGTCCATCACCGGCCACCACTGGCCATTGCAGGTAGGAAATCCCTGGCAAGCGATACCTGCATAGTTGCTCGAGGCCCAGCCACCCAGTGCGAGCTGCCCAACCAGCAACAGCATGGCCAATCCCCATAGCGGGGTCAGTCGCCGGCGCGGGGCTGCCCCGCTCTCATCGGACGAAAACCGGCGCAGGCGCAGATGCAGCCACAGAAACAGCACCAACACCGTCAGGCCACCCAGCAGGTGCAGGGTCACCACCTGGGGCCAAAGCTTGAGGGTCACCGTGAAGGCCCCGAACGCGCCCTGCAGCAGGATCACCACCAGCAGTGCCAGGCTTGTGGCCCAAGGATACCCTGCTTCACGGCGCCAACGCGCGCCCAGTACCACCAGGGCGATAACCAGCAAACCCAGGGCCGAAGCCAGATAGCGGTGCACCATCTCTACCCAGGCCTTGGCGGACTCCAGCGGCACACCGGGGGAATGGGCCAGAGCGCGCTCGGCATCCGGTACCACCAGAGCGCCGTAACACCCCGGCCAGTCGGGACATCCCAGGCCCGCATCCACCAGGCGTGTCCAGGCCCCCACCAACACCACCAAGGCAGTGAAGACGACTCCTGCCAGACTCAGCGTCACCAGCCATCTACGGCGGCTGTCGTCTCCTGCTGTCGATGCGCTAATCGCCATCGGCACCGCCCCCCACTACGGTCGAGGCCTGGTCGTAGCGTGACGTAGGGGGCTCGGGATTCATGCGCAGAAGGCGGCGCAGATCATCGAGCACGTCTGACGTCGCGACCTCCGGGGAATAGCCGAGCACCGGGCGACCCTCAGGATCGAGGATCCAGAGACGATGAGGCGAGCGCCAATCGGCCTCACCCGTCCACTCCGCCAGAGACGCACCGGGAAGCGGTTCGCCGCCACCACCAATGCGTAGACGACTGACCCGGTCGGCCTCACGGCCCAGGGCGCGATGCAGGCGCCACCAGCGATCGGCATTGGCGTCACATGCCTCTGGGCAGTCGAAGACCAGCCACCAATCGCTCTCGCCTTGCTTCTCCGCGGCTGTCAACGGCCACTGCGAGAGAACGGGAAGCGAGGGCTCGAGCTCGCCATGGGCGGTACGTCCCTCGGGAATCCCGATGCGCCACTCCACCATGCCCCAGGCAACAGCCACCGGCAGCGCGAAGATCGCGAAGAAGGCCAACAACTTGAGGCGCTGGCGTGCGGCATGAGTCATCGAGGAGTCTCCTTGCTCGGAACGGATATCGGATTGGAGCGTTGCGACTGGCGCCGCGCGCCCACCAGCATGATCACCAAGGCGGCCAGAGCCAACCCCCACCATTGGAAGGCATAGCCCAGATGGCGCTCCGGCGGCACCACGCTTGGCTGCCACCAGGACTCGAGATGGCCAGGCCCCTGCTCGAGATGCAACCAGCCAGGATGTGCAAATGCCTGTTCCAGTTCCCAGGCCGAAAGGTCGATACGCTGCAGGCGCTTGCCCTCCTGGTTGGGGCCGAACAATGGCGCTGACTCGCCAGCCAGCTGCCAGCGACCTTCAAGGGTCACCATATCCAGGGGCGTCTCGACCGTTGGGGTTGCTCGACTGGGGCCGGTCGGCAAGAAGCCGCGCTGGACCAGCCAGATACGTCCATTGACGTCACGAAACGGGGTCAGGGGCGCCACCCCCAGGCGACCCTCATGAGTGCGGTTGTCGAGGAACAGGGTCTGATCGGCAAGGTACTCGCCCTGCAGAACCAGCCGCGAGCCCACCGGCGGCGCCGTCACCGGCGCTTCGATCCGCGGAGCGGCCGCCAGGCGAGCAAGATACTCGCGCTTGTCTGCGGCCCGTTCCCACTGCCATAGTCCCAATGCGAGGCCCAGCACTACCAGGCAGGACCAGAACCCCCACCAGCCGATGCGACGTGTCACTGAAGGGCCAGGATGCTCGCCGGAAACCGACCCTTTCTTGGAGCCGTGAATGTTACTCAAGATATTAATTGCCCTTGTCTTTCTGGCCATGGTCACGAGCCTGGCCCTGGGTGCCGGCTTCCTGGTGCGGGACGGCAGCCGCTCACGGCGAGTACTTGTCTCCCTCAAGGTCCGCGTGGCCCTGGCCGTCCTGCTGCTGCTCCTGCTTGGTTACGGTTTCACCCTTGGCAATCTCGGCGGCTGATCGGGAGTTGCTCCTGTTCCTTCGATCAGAATACATAGACGAAGATGAACAGCCCGATCCATACCACGTCGACGAAGTGCCAGTACCAAGCCGCTGCTTCGAAGCCGAAGTGATCGTCGGCCGTGAAGTGCCCGCGGAATACCCGCCACAGCATGACCGCCAAGATAATGGTGCCGATGACCACGTGCAGCCCATGGAAACCGGTCAGCAGGAAGAAGGTGGCACCATAGATACCCGCCTGCAGGGTGATACCGTAATGGGCGTAGGCCTCATAGTACTCCACCCCCTGAATGGTGATGAAGCAGAGCCCCAGCAGCACGGTCACCGTGAGCCAGAAGCGAGCACTGTCGCGGAAGCCTTCCTTGAGGCCCTCGTGGGCAATAGTCAGCGTGATGCTGGAGGAGACAAGGATCAGGGTATTGACCAGCGGCAGATGCCAGGGGCTGAAGGTCTCCTTCGGCCCCTCGATGGAGGGATCCGGGGGGTTGAGCAGCGGCCAGCTGGCGGTAAAGTCCGGCCACAGCAGGGCCGCCACCCCCTTGGCGCCCTCCCCGTCTAGCCAGGGCAGCGCAAAGGTCCGCACGTAGAAGAGCGCCCCGAAGAACGCAGCGAAGAACATTACTTCCGAGAAGATGAACCAGGCCATCCCCCAGCGGAAGGAGCGATCCATCTGGGTATCGTAGAGACCACCCCGTGACTCGAGCACCACATCACGGAACCATAGCGCCATCACCGCCAGCACGCCGACCAGGCCAAGCGCCATGACCGGCATGCCGGCCATGCCGTGCACCAGCACCGTGCCGGTGCCGATCATCATCGCTCCCAGCGCCAACGACGCCAGGATGGGCCACTTGCTGGATTCGGGAACATAGTAGCTGCCACCGCTCATGCGCTGTCTCCTTCTTCGGTCGGCCCGCTGGGCGACACTGCTGCCTGCGCCGGCTGCACGGGGTAAAGGGTGTAGACCAGGGTAACCGTCTTGATGTGGGTCGGCAGATCCCGGGTCAATTGAAAGACCAGCGGTGCCTCCAGGCGCTCGCCGCCCGCTAGACGCTGCTCCTGGAAGCAAAAGCAACTGAGCTTGCGGAGGTGCACCGAGGCTTCCGAGGGTGAGACGCTGGGCACCGCCTTGGCCCGACTGGCATCTCCACCCCGGTTACGGAAGGTGAAGAACACCTCGTTGCTCTGCCCCGGATGTACCCGGACCTGGCGTGTCTCCACATCGAGTTCCCAGGGCAGGCCGGCGCTGGCTCGGGTAATGAACTGCACCGTCACCATCCGCGAGGTGTCGACTTCCTCGTGAACCAGCGCCTGGGCACGGTTGCTGGTCTTGCCATTGAGGCCGGTGACCTCGCAGAAGACGTCATAGAGCGGCACCAGTGCAAAGGCGAAAACGAACATGCCGGCCAGCACCACCAGGGTTCGGGTCACGGTCCGTCGTACCCCTTCCCTGTTCGTTGTCTGCTCATCTTGGCTGGACATGTCGCCCTCCCGCGTCACTGCCGACGCGATTCAATGCCGATCGGAATGAAACTCAGGAGGCGTCTCGAAGGTGTGTAGTGGTGCCGGGCTGGGCACGCTCCACTCCAGATCCTCGGCCCCTTCCCACGCCTTGGCCGGTGCCTTCTCGCCACCGCGAACACACTTGATGATCACCAGCACGAAGAGCAGCTGGGAGGCGCCAAACAGGAAGGCGCCCATGCTCGCGGCCATGTTGAAGTCGGCGAACTGCAAGGCATAGTCGGGAATGCGTCGCGGCATGCCGGCGAGCCCCGAGAAATGCATCGGGAAGAAAGTCAGGTTCACGCCGATCACCGACAGCCAGAAGTGCCACTGGGAAAGCCGAAGATGCGGGTAGTGGCCGGTCCACTTGGGCAGCCAGTAGTAGGCCCCTGCGAGGATCGCGAAGAGCGCACCAGGCACCAGCACATAATGGAAGTGCGCCACCACGAAGTAGGTGTCGTGATACTGGAAGTCGGCCGGCGAGATGGCCAGCATCAGCCCCGAGAAACCACCGACCGTGAACTGCACCACAAAGGCCAATGCGAACAGCATCGGCGGTTCGAAGCTGATCGAGCCGCGGAACATCGTCGCCACCCAGTTGAAGATCTTCACCCCGGTGGGCACCGCGATCAGCATGGTGGTGTACATGAAGAACAGCTCGGCCACCAGCGGCATACCCACAACGAACATGTGGTGCGCCCAGACCAGGAACGACAGGAGGGCAATGGCTGCCGTGGCATAGACCATGGAGGCGTAACCGAACAGGCGCTTGCGGGAGAAGGTCGGGATGATCGCGGAAACGATGCCGAAGGCCGGCAGGATCATGATGTAGACCTCGGGATGCCCGAAGAACCAGAACAGGTGCTGGAAAAGCACCGGATCGCCGCCACCGGCCGCATTGAAGAAACTGGTGCCGAAATTGATATCCATCAGCATCATGGTGATCACACCGGCCAGTACCGGCATCACCGCGATCAGCAGGAAGGCGGTGATCAACCAGGTCCAAACGAACAGCGGCATGTCCATCATGCGCATGCCCGGTGCCCGCAAGTTGAGGATGGTGGCAATGATGTTGATGGCGCCGAGAATCGAGCTGATACCCGCGATGTGCAGCGACAGGATAAAGAAGGTGGTCGACGGCGGTGCATAGGTGGTCGAGAGCGGCGCATAGAAGGTCCAACCAAAGTTCGGCCCACCACCCGGCATCAGCAGTGTACTGAGCAGCAAGCCAAAGGCCACCGGCAACAGCCAGAAACTGAAGTTATTCAAGCGCGGCAAGGCCATGTCCGGAGCACCGATCTGCAGCGGCACCATCCAGTTGGCCAACCCCACGAAGGCGGGCATGATCGCCCCGAACACCATGATCAGGCCATGCATGGTGGTCATCTGGTTGAAGAACTCGGGTCGCACCAGTTGCAAGCCGGGCTGGAACAACTCGGCGCGCACCACCAGGGCGAAGATTCCCCCGATAAAGAACATGGTCAGCGAGAAGATCAGGTAGAGGCTACCGATCTCCTTGTGGTTGGTGGTCAGCAGCCAGCGCATCAGCCCGCGGGGCCGAGCATGTCCGGCCTCGGCCATGCCGCCAGCTGTGGCCGTGCTGTGCTGCGGTGTCGGCTTGGGTGGCAGGTGGGAAGCCATCGGAAATCTCCCTGTTGGGCATCACGAAAGAGAAACGGAAAGACCGGTCACTCACCCTGCTCGGCGAGTTGCTCGGCGATTTCCGACGGTTGCACGCTATCGCCGGAATCGTTGCCCCAGGCATTGCGTTCGTAGGTGACCACGGCGGCGATCTCCACCGCGCTGAGGGTGTTGCGGAAGGATGCCATGGCAGTTCCCGAGACGCCGTTGACGACTCGGTCAATATGCCAGTCGATATCCTCGAGCATGGCCTCGTTGCCGGCCAGAGCCGGGAAACCGCCAACGCCTTCGCCACTTGGCTGGTGGCAGGCAGCGCAAACGGCCCCATAGACCTGCTCACCTCGTTCCATCAGCTCGTCCATTGCCCACTCCCGGTTGGCACTGGACGCCTCCTGAGCGGCGGCCTCCTTGCGCTGGGCCAGCCACTCGTCGAAACGTTCCTGCTCCACGGCCTCAACCACCACCGGCATGAAGGCGTGGTCCTTGCCGCAAAGCTCGGCGCACTGACCGCGGTAGATACCGGGCTCCTCGATGCGTACCCAGTTCTCGTTGACGAAGCCAGGGATGGCGTCCTGCTTGACGGCCAGATCGGGAACCCACCAGGAATGGATGACATCATCGGAGGTCAGTAGCAAACGGACCTTTTGCCCCACCGGCAGCACCAGCGGCTCGTCCACCTCAAGCAGGTAGAACTCCCCTTTTTCGCCAGTGCCATTGATCTGCTCCCGAGGTGTGCCAAGGTTGGAGGTGAAGGCAACATCCTCCCCGAGATATTCGTAGCGCCAGCGCCACTGCTGGCCGGTGACCATGACGTCGAGATCGGCCTCTGAGGTGTCGTACATGTTCTTGAGGGTGGCGGTGGCAGGAACCGCCATCCCTACCAGGATCAGCAACGGGATAGCCGTCCAGATCACCTCCACGCTGGTATGTTCGTGGAAAGTGGCGGCCTTGGCACCACGGGAATGACGATAGCGAAAGAGCGAATAGAACATCGCCCCGAAGACAATGACCCCGATGATCACGCAGATCCAGAAGATGATCATGTGCAGAGAGTAGATGTCACGACTGATCTCCGTGACACCGACGGGCATGTTCCAGCCATTAGCCAGCGCAACCGGGGTCAAGGCGGCGCTGGCCAGCCCCCCCGCCATCCACACGAGCAACGTGCGCATCGGCGCCTCCTCGGGTCATTGTTGTATTAGCGAGTTCTTAGCGGAAAATTATAGAGAAGAGCGACGGTTCGTCACCCCCGTAACCTACTGGCAGGTAAACGGGGAAATCAACGTTCTTCGCTCAACGAGCGGCAAGCACCGCCACGAGGGCGACCAACACCACGAATACCAGCCCCACGAGCAGTCCCGCCGCGATGAAGGTACCGGGGCGATTTGAGGCAAAGTCCTCGCGACGCCGCGAATCCTTCTGCACGCCCAGAAAGGCCGCCAGCACCGATTTTATTGCTTGCCACATCCCTGCTCACCTCCTTCCATTGCCGTGGGCTACTTTCGATCCTGGACCGTTGACTCTAAACCATGCCACCTGGGTCAGCACGTAGAGGCATTCCACGCTTACCACATAAGTGCATACCACTTCCGCTGCAACGCATTACACCGCATTAATCTTCTATACTCAAAGTGACAGCCGAAGAGGTTCCAGCATCCCGCCTGGAACCCCGGATGAGACCTCGAAGGAGACCGACCATGACCAAGCAAAAAGACACTACGGCCAACCCCGCCCTGACTGCGGCCGAACCGATGATGGAATGGTGGCAGAGTCAGTTCACTCAGGGGACCACCCCGATGACCCGCATGCAACTGGCCTGGATGCAAAGCATGGCAGACACCATGCAGTTCGAGGCACAGTTCCTTCGGGCCCTGGCGGAGAGCGGCCAAAAGATGGCCGAGTCCATGAGTGGCGACACACCGCAGACACCGGCCGAGATGCAGGAACGTTACCAGCAGCTTATCTCCGATCTCACGGAAGCCCAGATGGAGCGCATGAAGAAAGCCACTGAGCTCTCCAATGATTTCCGGCGCCGCGTCTGGGAAGAGGTCTGATACGGCCTCGGGGAAAACAGAACCCCAAGTGAATCCGGAATAAGCACGGGACGGCAGGTTCGCACCTGCCGTCCCGTTCAGTCAGGCCGTGTAGCGCATGTCCCGAGCCATCCCGCAGAAATCTTGGCGGTAAAGCTCAGCCGAACCCGAAGAGCCGGGTTATAAGCGGCAACAAGAAGGCGGTCAGCAAGCCCGTGAGCCCCATGGCCAGGCCGGAAAAGGCACCGGCCACGACCCCCAAGCGAGCAAAGGCGTGAGCAGTGCCGAAGCCGTGGGCCGCCAACCCCAGGGTGAAACCCTGTACCTCCAGATCCTTGATCCGCAGCAGACGGAAGATCCAGGGGCTCAGAGCGCAGCCGATCGAGCCAGTCAGCAACACCAAGCCGGCGGCCAGCGAAGGTATGCCACCTATCTGCTCGGCGATGCCCATTGCGATCGGCGAGGTAACCGATCTCGGCGCCAGGGAAAGCAGTGTTTCGGTGCGCGCACCAAGCAGCATGGCCAATCCCAGGGTGGAAGCTACCGCCGTCACAATCCCCACGCCGCATGCCAGCAGCAGCGGCCACCACAGCCGACGTACTCGCTCGCGATGATCATACAGGGGTATCGCCAGAGCCACCGTGGCCGGTCCCAGCAGAAAGTGAATAAACTGGGCCCCTTCGAAGTAGGTGCGATACTTCACATCCGCCAGCAGCAGCAGAATTATCAAAATGGTGATGGAGAGCGTTACCGGGTGCAGCAAGGGGGTGCCACCCACGAGGCGATTGATCCGCACAGCCAACGTAAAGACCAGCAGGGTCACCAACAGCCAGAGCAGGGGATTGCCCGAGAGATAGACCCACAGTTGATCGAGGGAGGCGACATTCATGCCTTGTCCCCCGTCCGATCATTACCTCGGGCACGGCCATGTTGCAGGCGTTGCAGCACCCAGGCCGTCACCCCCAGAGTCAACGCCGTGGACGCCACCAGAGTCACCGCGATTGGCCAGAGATCGGCACCGATCAACTCGAAATGGACCATCAGTCCAACGCCGGCTGGCACGAACAGCAGCGTCAGGTAGCGCAACAGCCCCTCCCCCGTCAGGCGCAGGCTCGAAGGCACCCTGCCGCGGATCATCAACGCCGCCAAAAGAATCACCATACCGATCACCGGACCCGGAATCGGTAGCGTAAGCCCCCTTGCCACCAGCTCTCCGGCAAACTGGCAGGCCAGCAGCACGCTCATTCCCATGATCAATGGCATATCCGCCCTCCCCTCGGCAGCTCCTCGGCAAGCAGGTTCTCGACGCCATCAGTATGACAGAAGCGGCAGATCCGGTGCCTCGCCGAGACGGCCCCTCAAGCATATGAAACGGAAGCGCAAAAGAGACTTTTCATTTTCCCCGCGACGCGCTAGTATACGCCTCGTTCTCGGGAGCCAGGGCCCACAGGCCAGGCATCCCGAAAGCCGAATCGGAGCGTGGCGCAGCTTGGTAGCGCGTTGCAATGGGGTTGCAAAGGTCGCAGGTTCGAATCCTGTCGCTCCGACCAGAAAATACAGTAAAAACGGCCACTTAGCTCACGGAGCAGGTGGCCGTTTTTCGTTGCATCCCGTTCTAGGTGACATAAAGCAGCTCACCCAAACTGCGAACAGACAGCCCCTGCACACTTTGTTACGCTAAGGTTCATTAGAGCACTTAGTAGGAAAGTGCCACAGAGCCGCAGGGACGCGCGCCGATAGGATGCCAGGGAACCGCGTCCCCGATGCAGGAAGCAGGGGGAAGAATGGGTCAGCACCAGCAATTCGCACCAGGTATGCGCCTGGAGATCCGCGACGCCGAATGGCGCCTCACGCGTCTAGATCATTGGGCGACGGCGGCTACCGACTCGGTTGCTCCGGGCTCTCCGAGCTGGTGCGCGGCCGCGAGGCCCAGTTCCTGAGCAAACTCGAGGACGACATCCGCATCCTCGACCCGGCCACCACCGAACTGGTCGACGACCTCTCCCAGGGCTACCGGGCCGGGCTGCTCAACCTGGCCACCCAGCTGCGCGACACCGCCCCCACCGATGAGCGCATCCATCTCGGCCACCACGCCGCCATGGACGCCCTGCCCTTCCAGCTCGAGCCCACTCGCCAGGCGCTGAGCCAGCCGCGGGCACGCATCCTCGTTGCCGACGCCGTGGGCCTGGGCAAGACCCTGGAAGCCGGCATCATGACCAGCGAGCTGGTCCACCGCGGCCGCGGCAAGCGCATTCTGTGTACTGGCGGTGAAGTCCATGCTCGGCCAGTTCCAGCAGGAGTTCTGGAACCGCTTCACCATTCCGCTCACGCGGCTCGACTCCCAGGGGCTGGCGAGGGTACGCGGCCGCATCCCGGCCAACCACAACCCCTTCCACTACTTCGACCGGGCGATCATCTCCATCGATACCCTCAAGCAGGATATCGAGTATCGCCATTACCTGGAGCAGGCCCACTGGGACATCATCATCATCGATGAGGCCCACAACGTGGCCGAGCGCGCCGGCGCTCACGGCGCTTCCCAGCGCGCCCGCGCTGGCCCGCCTGCTGGCCACGCCGCTCGCGACACCTCTGATCATGCTCTCGGCCACGCCCCACGACGGCAAGCCGGAGAGCTTCGCCAGCCTGATGAACATGCTGGACCCCACGGCCATCGCCAACCCCAGCGACTATGCCCACGAGGACTTCCGCGACAAGGGCCTGGTGATTCGCCGCTTCAAGAAGGACGTGCGCGACCAGCTCGGCGACTTCCCGGACCGCGAGATCGCCCGCCACCACGCCCCGGCCAGCCGCGAGCGAAGAGCACGCCTTCGGCGAGCCCGATGGAACGTCACCTTCCACACCCTGGATGGCAAGCGCACCGCAGGCAGCGGCCTATTCCGCACCCGCCTGGAGAAGACGCCGTTCTCCAGCCCCGCGCCTGCCTCTCCACCGTCGAGAACCGCCTGGCCAGGCTGCAGAAGCAGGAGCGAAGCCCCGAGCGCGATGCCGATATCTCGAGCCTCGAAGGCCTAGCCCTGGCGATTCGTGCCGTAACGCCCGAACGCTTCGGCAAGTATCAGGCGCTGCTCGAGCTGCTGGGCCGCCGGGCCGGCCAGGGCGAACTGGACTGGAGCCGCGACGCCGACGACCGCCTGGTGGTGTTTACCGAGAGCCTGGTCACGCTGGCCTTCCTCGAAGCTCACCTGCCGGCCGACGCTGGCCTCAAGGCCAACCAGGTGGCGGTGCTGCGGGGTACCGACCGCGACCGGGATCTCATGGCCACGGTGGAGGCCTTCAACCGTGGCGACAGCCCGCTGCGCCTGCTGCTCTGCTCCGACGTGGCCGCCGAGGGCATCAACCTGCACCACCGCGCCCACCGGCTGGTGCACTTCGACATCCCCTGGTCGCTGATGGTCTTCCAGCAGCGCAACGGCCGCATCGACCGCTACGGCCAGACACCAGGCCCCGCAGATCCGCTACCTGCTCACCGAGTCGCAGCATCCCAAGGTGCGCGGCGACCAGCGCGTGCTCGAGGTATTGATCGACAAGGACGACCAGGCCAGCCGCAACATCGGCGACCCCTCCGAGTTCAGCGCCGGCCGCACCCAGGAGGAGCAGGAAGCCCAGGTAGCCGAGGTGCTGGAACGCGATGACGACCCTAACGACCTCTCCGATATCTTCGCCGGCCTGCTCGACGACCAGCTCGAACAGAGCGAGTCGCCACTCGATGCCTTCATCCCCGAGGGGCCACCGGCAAGGGATCTGGCCGAGCTGACCGCACAGCCGCCCCGGCTCTATCCCAGCACCCTGGCCTGGAGCCGCGCCGCCATCGACTGGCTGCGCCAGGCCATGCGCGAGCAGGGCCAGGAACTGCAGGCCAGCGTCGACGAGAACGCCCAGCGCCTGGAACTCGTCGCACCGGCGGACCTGCGCCAGCGGCTCGCCTACCTGCCTCGCGAGATCCGCCCCGAGCACGACCGCTTCATCCTGACGGCAGATGTTGAGCGCATGCAGCAGGCCCTCGATCAGGCCCGCCAGGAGGACGACCCCTGGCCCGCCGTGCAATACCTCTGGCCGCTGCATCCGGTACTGGAGTGGCTGCGCGACCGCATCCTCAACGCCTTCGGCCGCCACACCGCCCCGGTGATACGTGTGCCCGGCCACCTGCCCGCCGGCCAGGCCCGCTTCCTGCTCCAGGGCGGTTATCCCAACCGCCGCGGCCAGTCGCTGATCCAAGCCTGGTGCGCCGTGCCGGTGAACACCCACATCGGCCAGGTGGGTGACCCCATGGCCCTGGAGGACGTCCTGGCCGAGCTGGCTCTCGATCCCACGGCGCTGCCCAACCCCGGCATCCCCGGCGACACCAGCGCTCTGCAGGCCGCCCTGCCCGGCGCCGTGGCCGCCGCCGAGCACTACCTGGATGCCACCCGCCAGGTTCGCGAGGCCGAGCTCAACGAACGCCCGTGCAGATGCAGGCCATGGACGCCCTCAAGGCCCGCCACCGCCAGCAGATAGAGCTCGATCTCGCCGCCAGCCGCGAACAGGAAGGCCGCAAGCAGCGCCGCCGCGAAGAGCGCACGGCCCAGCTCGAGCGCGTCTTCGACGACTACCTGGACTGGCTCGAAGCCACCCAGCAGATCGAACGCCAGCCCTGGCTCCAGGTCGCCGCCGTCTTCACCGGCGATCTCCGGCGACCGGTCGTGCTCCAGGAGGCGCGATCACCGGCCGCGCATCCGCCCAAGCGCCCGATTCCAATGACCTGCCAGCACGATGTGCAAGACGTTGGCAAGCAAGATCGCCGCAGAGAGCCCCGAGGCAGCGCCTTTGGGGTCTGACCCTAAACCTCACGAGGCCACCGAAAATCACCCCGGTATTTCAGAATGTTATATGTAGAGGGTCAGACCCCAAAGGCTCCGCAGAGCTCGGCTGCCAGCCACCCCACACATGCTTATGCCGATGCCTTGCATCCCGATATCGGAGTGCCTATAGTCCTTGGCAGCATAGCACCGCCAAGCCTGCTGGCTGCTCCGGCAGTTACGCTTAAATCGCGCGGGTTTTCTTTTGCACACACACGTCCTGGCCCCTTGCGTCATACCCACGCCGCGACTCACGTCGCCGTCCGGTACGCCCGCCACGCCTATGTGGACTTCGGTCCTCACGCTCAAATTGCGCGGGTTTTTTATTGCCCCTACGCCAGACCAACACCATCTCGCTCCGGAGGTGGTGCGATGAAACGCTTCGACAAGCCCGCTCTGACGGCACAAGAGCAGCTCGATCTGCTCATCGAACGCCGCTTGTGCGTCAACGACCGTGAACGCGCTCTTCGGCTGCTTGAAGTCACAACATCCTTCAGACTCAGCCCCTACATGCGCCCTTTCCAATATCCCGATGACCCGCAGCACCGCTTCAAGCCGGGCGCTCAGTTGTCGGAGATCATGCACAGTATGCGCAGCTTCGACAGGACCTTCGTCAGCCCGGCGCACTGGCTGGTGCCGATCGAACGGGCCCAGATCGCCGTCAGACCAAGCGGGCATATCAGCAACCATATGTCCTGCCAATACGGCACACATTGGTACTTGGCTGGCCTGCCCGATCCAGATGCGCACTTCCATCGCATTCGAAGGTTGTCGGCCCAATGAGCTGAGCGAAAGACTCGCCAAGGAAACCCGCCAGTCTCATAAAGAAGTGGAACGGCATCCAGAGGGCGAAAGTACCCGACCACATCAAGCAGGCACGACAAAGAGAGCCGCAAGCGGGTACGACTCGCCCGCGCCACCAACGCGCTCACCTGGTCGATCAGCCATCGCACTTGCCCTCGTGGGCCATGGTGCGAGGAGCTGGAGCCTGGGGTCGCTATCGCATCGATTCGATGGGCTCGACCAAGACCGTGACCGCAAGACCATCGCTCGCCGCTTCGCCGTGCCGCACCATGTGCTCGCAAGTTGGCTGCATACGCTGACATTCATTCGGAATGTCTGTGCGCATCACTTCCGTCTCTGGAACCGTGAGCTCTCGATTCCGCCCAGTTGGCCAAAGCACCTCCTCTCCCGGGCACCCACGGGAAAGGCCGTTCCCCGCCGCCTCTTCACCGTTCTGGCCATGCTGACCTATCTCACCACCCGGACAGCCCGGACACCCGCTGGCCCGGTCGCCTCCAGGTCCTGCTCGAGGATGCGCAATATCCCGCGCCAGCCCATGGGCTTCCCGGACGACTGGCAGCAACGACTCGCATCGCTACACCCGCAACCATCGGCCGCGGTCGACGGCACGCAGACGCGTTAAGGCAAAGCACCCATGGCATACGCAGGCATCGTCAACGACAACGAGTTTTACAGCGAGCACTACCTCGCCGATATCTTCGAAGGCGATATCCGTGGCGTGCTCGAGGCCTGGCAGCAGCGCGCCACCGATACCGGCGACGAGACGCCCTGGGCGCTGCTGCGCCGCGGTGCCTTCGAGCGGCTGCGCGAGATCGAGGCGGTGCATGCCCTGTGTCGTCGCGGCCACGCCCGCGAGGCGGTGGCGGATGCCCGGGCGCTGGCCCGCCCGCTGCTCGAGGCGCTGGGGTATACCGCCAAGCCCGAGCGCCGCCAGCTGAGTGACGATTGCGAGATTCCGCTGCTGGCGGAGCTTTCCGCCACCGACGGCGCACCCCTGCTGTGGGTGATCGAGGCGCTGCCCTTCGAGGAGCCCGAGGGCGACCCCCTGGCCGCCAGCCCGCTGAAGGAACAGTACCTGTCGCTTGACGAGACCCCGCTGCCCACGACCCTGCAGCGCGAACTCGCTTCGGATAATCCGCCCAGCTGGCAGAGCCTGCTCTCCCGCGAGGTCTTCGCCCGCGAGCGTCCGCCGCGTTGGGTGCTGCTGGTGGCGCCGCACCAGTGGGTACTGGTCGACCGCACCCGCTTCGCCCGCGGCCAGCTGCTGCGCTTCGACTGGGTGGAGCTGCTCGCCCGCCGCGAGACGGAGGCGCTGAAGGCGGCCAGCGTCTTGCTGGGGCGCGAATCGCTGCTCGAGGCCAACGGCCAGAGCCTGCTCGACAGCCTCGACGAGAACGCCCACAAGCACGCCTACGCGGTCAGCGAGGATCTCAAGTATGCCTTGCGCGAGTGCATCGAGCTGCTCGGCAACGAGGCCGCCCGCCAGTTGATCGAGCGCGCCCGCGCCCGCAAGGAGGGCATCTACTCCGGCCAGCTCGACCCGGACCGCCTCTCCCGCGAATGCCTGCGTACCATGTACCGGCTGCTGTTCCTGTTCTACATCGAGGCCCGCCCGGAGCTCGGCTACGCCCCGGTGGACAGCCCCGTCTACCTCAGCGGCTACTCCCTGGAAGGCCTGCGCCAGCTGGAGATGACGCCCCTGACCAGCGAGCGCGAGCGCCAGGGCAGCTTCCTCCACCACTCCATCACCCGGCTCTTCCGCCTGGTGCACGAAGGCGTGGAGGCGCCGCAGACCGACAGCCTCGACTTCGACGGCCTGAAGGCCGAGGGAGCCGCCGCTCGCCAGGCCGGCCGCAGCGCCTTCACCCTGCCGGCGCTGAAGAGCCATCTCTTCGACCCCGAGCGCACCCGCCTGCTCAACGACGTGGTCTTCCCCAACGCCGTCTGGCAGCAGGTGATCCACAAGATGTCGCTCTCGCGCCCCAGCGGGGGCCGGGGCAACCGCCGCCGCGGGCGCATCAGCTATGCGCCCAGCTGGGCATCAACCAGCTCGGCGCCGTCTATGAGGCGCTGCTCAGCTACCGCGGCTTCTTCGCCGAGCAGGAACTCTTCGAGGTCAAGAAGGCCGGCGAGGCCAACCCAGACCCGCTGGATACCGGCTACTTCGTCACCGCCGAGCAGCTGGAACACTTCCGCGAGGACGAGAAGGTCTTCGACCGCGACGACGCCGGCCACCGGGTGCTGCGCCGCCACCCGCGCGGCAGCTTCCTCTACCGCCTGGCCGGGCGCGACCGCGAGAAGTCCGCCTCCTACTACACGCCGGAGGTGCTCACCCGCTCGCTGGTCAAGTACGCCTTGAAGGAGCTCTACGCCGAACAGCTCGACCCGCTGCCCGATGATGCCGCCCGCGCCGAGCGCCTGCTCGGCCTGACCCTCTGCGAGCCGGCCATGGGCAGCGCGGCCTTCCTCAACGAGGCCATCGACCAGCTCGCCGACAAGTACCTGGCCCTGGCCCAGAGCGCCCGCCAGCAGGAAGATCCCGCCGCCGACCGGATTCCCCAGGCCGACTACGCCTTCGAGAAGCAGCGGGTGAAGATGTACCTGGCCGACCACTGCGTCTTCGGCGTCGACCTGAACCCCGTGGCCGTAGAACTGGCCGAGGTCTCGCTGTGGCTCGGCGCGCTCTCCGCCGACCGCTTCGTGCCCTGGTTCGGCTTCCAGCTGCGCACCGGCAACTCGCTGATCGGCGCCCGCCGTGAGGCCTACCCGGCCAGCGCCCTAGAGCTCAAACCCAGGGACCCGGCGGCCTGGCTCAACCGCGCCGGCGATGCCGTGCCGCTTGCCACCGACGACGAGAACGAAGACACACCGCTGGGCGAGCGAATCTGGCATTTCCTGCTGCCCTACCCAGGAATGGCGGACTATTCCGACAAGGTCGCCAAGCAGCTCTTCAAGGACGAGCTGGCCGCCATCAAGGCCTGGAAGAAGCCCTTCACCAAGCCCTTCGACGCGGGCGAGCTCAAGCGGCTCCAGAAGCTCAGTATCCAGGTCGAGGCGCTGTGGACCGAGCACGCCCGGGAACTCTCGCGCATCCGCGATCGCACCAGCGACCCCTATCCCATCTACGGCCACGAGGCCCGCGGCGAGGCCACCAGCCTGGCCTTCAAGGATGCCCTGGAGGCCTCGCTCACCGAGCGCTACCAGCAGAGCGCCCCGGCCTACCGCCGCCTCAAGCTGGCCATGGACTACTGGTGCGCGCTCTGGTTTTGGCCCATCGACCGGGCCGAGGAGCTGCCCAGCCGCGAGGAGTGGCTGTGGGACCTGGAGACCCTGCTGCTCGGTGACACCATCGGCGCCGGCCCCAGCAACGACACCCCGGATCTCTTCCAGCTCGAACCGGATCGTGTCGAGGAGGGCCAGCGCTTCGTTGACCGCTTCGGCGTGGTCAAGCTGGAGACCCTGTTCCGCGCCTGCCCGCGCCTCCAGCTCGCCGACCAGCTGGCCGAGCAGCGCCGCTTCTTCCATTGGGAGCTGGAGTTCGCCGATATCTTCGCCGGCAACGTCAGTGGCCGCCGCGGTTTCGACCTGGTGCTGGGTAACCCGCCCTGGCTCAAGGTGGAATGGCAGGAAGGCGGCATCATGGGCGACCACCAGCCGCTCTTCGCCCTGCGCAACATCTCCGCCAGCAAGCTCGCCGAATTGCGCGAGCAGGCCTTTCACGACCACCCCGCCCTGCTCACCGCCTGGCGCGAGGAGTACGAAGAGAGCGAAGCCACCCAGGCGTTTCTCAATGCCGCCGGCAACTACCCGCTGCTCAAGGGCGTGCAGACCAACCTCTACAAGTGCTTCCTCCCCACCGCCTGGAGGCTGGGCAGCGAACAGGGCGTGGCCGGCTTCCTGCACCCGGAGGGCATCTACGACGATCCCAAGGGAGGGGCATTCCGCGAGGCGGTCTATCCCCGGCTACGAGCGCATTTTCAGTTTGAAAACCAGCTGCTTCTCTTTGCTGAGGTACATCACAATCCTAAATACAGTATAAATATCTATGGTCCTCAGCAGCCTATTCGATTTCAAAATATAGCCAATCTTTTCGCCCCAAGTACCATTGATGCCTGCTTTATCAGTAACGGCGAAGGTCAGGTACCCGGTATCAAGGACGAAATCGAGGAGAACGGACGTACCAGTATCACTTGGAACACAGAAGGCGACCATGATCGACTGATACAAGTCGACACAAGTGTTCTGGGGACTTTTCGCTTCGCTCTATGACGAACCTGGTACGCCGCCTTTACAGGCGCGCCTGCCAGCCCTGCATGCTCGTCAATTACTTGCTGTTCTGGAGCGTTTCTCTGCCCAACCCACGCGCTTGGGCGACCTGCAAGGCGAATATACATCTACAGTCATGTTTGACGAGACCTATGCCCAGCGCGACGGTATCATCAAGCGCGAGACCCAATTTCCCAGTGACGCCAGCGAATGGATTCTCAGCGGCCCGCATTTCTTCGTCGGATCGACCTTTTACAAGACACCACGTGCCGTCTGTACCGGCAATAGTCATTATGACGTTCTAGACCTGCAAACCCTACCCGACGATTACCTGCCGCGCACCAACTACGCACCTGCTTGCGATCCCGACACATATACTGCTCGTACGCCCCGAGTAGACTGGGCAGCAGAAGATGCTCAAAACTCTAAAAAAGTAACCGATTATTATCGGTCGATATATAGAAAGATGATTGACCCTCGAGCTGAGAGGACATTAACAGCGAGCATTTTATGTAAGAATGCAGCACATATGCACGGCTGCTTCGCAGTCGCATTTAAAACATAGACCCGCCTGACTTCGTCTTAAATACGGCCTTCGGCGAGCGGCATTTCAGGGCTTCCCGACGGGGCTGACTGAGCGACCGCCGGATCCCGCCTCTGAGCGGCGCGGCATTGATAGCTTTATGTTCTCATTTTTGTCGATTTTATTGCTATCAGCTATTGATAGCTGTCGATTGGCCACGGGGAATCCTCGGCGAGATGCCGATCTCGGTGGCTATCCGTGCTGTCTTGGGGAGGGCTACGACAAGGCGCCCAATCGCGGTAGCGCCTTCAGCGCCGAGGGCCACCATCGGTCCGCGGCGGCGCCTAGCCGCAGCGTGATCTGCCGGGCGTGCACCGTGATCGTTGCCGCGACCTTGAGCAGCTGCTCCCGCAGCCGTATCAGGCTCCAGCCCTGCTGTGTCTGCCCCTCGACCAGGCAGCGCAGCCCATGCAGCACCTGATAGGCGCAGAGACTCAACAACAGGTTGGCCTGGTTGCGTGCCATCACGTCCTGCACCGTGGAGGCGCCACGGTCCGTCGACGAGAGATGAACGTTGAGCGCCGACTTCAGCTCGCCCATGTGGGCCTCGGCCTTGCCGCGCTTGCGGTAGAGTGCCAGCACCTTCTCCGGTGGATAGTCGAGCTTGTTGAGGTTGGTGACCAGGAAGAACGCATGAAACAGCAGGTCGTCGGGATTCTCCTGAACCACCAGCACCACGCGCCGCGGGGACTCCCAACTTTCCGCCTGGTATTCCAGGTCATGGCACCACTCGCGGGGTGTCTCGGGCGGTCTGCCGGGCGGCCGGGTGAGGTAAGGCTCAGCCTTGGCCTGCAATATCGAGTTGCTCTTCAATCTCCCCAGATAGGCGATGTCCCGGGTATCCATGGCCGTTAGCGTCTCGCCATCGGTGAAGCCGGCATCCAGGCGCACCTGTATCTGGGCCACGTCCAGGTTCAGGCCTTCCGCCATGCGCTGGACCAGATGCGGAATCCAGGTATCGGCATCCTCGGCCGGCCCGACATTGCCCGCACGCAACAGGCCGCCGACCATATCACCGGTCTCGGCAATGGAGGCGATCAGCGGCGAATAGATGCGGGCACCGGCGTAGCCGTTGAAGGCGGAGCCGCCCTGGTGGCCGAAGACCTCGATCGGCAGGCCGTCGATATCCAGGGTCAAGTGCTTGGTGCGGTGGCCCCCGTGTAGCGAGCGCAGCCGCCAGATGGCCAGGCGCAGCAAGCCCTCGTGAAGCGTATCGATGTTGTCATCCATCCCCAGACAGCCGAGTAGCCGCGACAGAGTCGCTTGGGAAGGACGTGCCTGGCCCAAGGGAGTCAGCCCGCGGGCATCGCTACATGCCAAGTGCCAGAGCGGGTCCTGCTGGAGGGTGCCGGTATCGCTCAGGTCATACCAGCCCATGGCGCGTTGGAGCACCACGGTGCGGATCTGACTGGCCAGCGAATGACGGACTCGCAACGGGTCCCGCGGGTCGACGAGGTGGTCTTCCATGGCCTCGACGGCACCGCTGCGATCGAGGGCTTCACGGAGCAACAAGGTGCCGGCATCACTGGTGGTCGCGTCGCCGCTGAGCTGGACGTTGAGGGAGCCGTTGCAGGAGGGCGACCAGGTCGTTAGGGTTTCACCCATGGCGGTTGGTCCTCTGGAATCAGGTTCTTGGTCGAACTTTCTGATTTATCAAGAGGATACCAGCCGCCATCTTCATTTTCAGGCCTGCCCGGTGAATATCCCAGGATTGAGGCCATCAAGTTTCGTATGGAGCAGCAGGGCCTCACCCCCAAGGATCTCGAACCTGACATTGGCCGGCGCAATCGCGTCTATGAAATCCTGAACGGCAAACGGAACCTGACCCTCGCCATGGTCTGGAAACTTCACGAGATGTTCGGTATTCCGGCCGAAAGCCTGATCAAGCCCCCTCGTCATGCCTGATAGACACTGCAGGCTGAGAGGAAAAAAAACGCAAGGAATAGTCGCCGCCAATGGGGATTCACTCCTCTACCGGAAACAGCCGGGGATCGAGCGGAAACGCGAAGTGGGTCAGCTTGGCTCGGGCGGCATCGGGGTGAAGGGGTTGAAGAGGTAGTTGCAGTTATGGGGCACGATCACGGTCGGTACCCGCAGCAACAGCGTCTCGGTTTCATTCAGCCAGGTATCCCCGATACGTCGCGTGGTCGTGAGGTCATCGCTCCACTCTGGCGGCAGGTCGTCGCAGGTATCGCGCACGTCGACATCGTCGGGTAGCTCGACGCGCAGCAGGGTGAACGCCTCCGGCAACTCATCCAGGCCCAGTTCGAAATGCACCAGCACCTCCAGCAGCGCGGTGGCCGGGCAGTCGGCCAGATAAACCACCGGGCGCCCGGCTGGTGCCAGCGCCCGGACACTCGGGTGCCACCGATACCCGAGAGATCCTTGAAGTTCGAGATGCGCCACAGGACTCGCCCCGTCACGCAGTGAACCCGAAGCGAAGCTGTTCCAGAAGCTCCTCGGCCGCCACGAAACCGGGGGTCGTGGCGCTGGCCTCCAAGGCGCTGATGCCGCCCAGCGCCTTCCTTGGCTTCTGTAGCCATTGGTTGGCCTTCTCACGGCTACCGAAGACCTCCTCGGCGAGCAGGATGAGCTTGCTGGCGCGAGTGCCGGCGATCGCCTTCTTCAGCCGAGAGCGGCTCGCCTCGCGAGCGGCGATGGCTCAAGGTCCGGGGCTTGATGATGCCCAGGCGAGAGACATCAACCCCATGCTCCGCCAGCCTATCGAGCGCCGCCAATGGCACGCCCTGGCGGATCAACTCATCGGCCCCGGCGCCATGATGCCCACCCATGAGCCGGGTGACGGCGTTTTCCACATCGATATCGAGCGCTTCCACGGCCTCATTCTCCAGATTTAGGCAAGATGCCGTGTAATGTAAGGCATATTGCCATTCCTTCACAGGCCGCAGGATAGGGGTTCGATCAATGGTTGATCGGGACATTGACATACTGTGATCGGGTTGCTGCTGCCAGGCGAAAAGAAATCGGACACATCGGTGCCCAGGTAGCGTGAGCGCAGCAGCTCATCAGCCAGTTCACCGGTAAATTCCCACCGGCCCTGGATAGCGACCTCCACCGGCACTCGTGTGTGATAGAGCGTGGTGCCGGCTGGATGCCAGGCATGCACGCGATAGACCTCACGAACGATGCCAGACGCCACAGCAAAGACCAGTTCGACCTGTTCACGGCGCTCGCCGATTTTCCAGACGCCACGGGTGGCCTCGAAGAGCGCTTGTGTGGAGATGCCCTCATGCCAGCTGCGAGATATACGAATGAGAAGCGAAGGCTCAGCGATACGCATCAGAAGAAATCATCCAAGAAATTTCATGGTCCTTATACTAGGCTGTCTATTCAGGCTTTGAAATGATTTCTGAGGAGCTGTCTCATGGCGGGCGAAAATGAAGCAGGCGTTATTCGGGTTACTGGAACCGCACGTCTTGATCCAAAGCCAGATAGGGCCGCAGAATAGGAGTGCAGCATTCTGGGAGTCAGTTTCAAGTGGAAAAGGTAAATTTAACGAAAGTCCGAAGCCAAAAGATCTTCAGAGTTCGAAAAAGACTCTAGAGGACAGGATCTCGAATCTAGCCGGATATCTAGAAGAAGTCGGGATAGGAAAAGGAGTGTTGAAGACGGGAGCCTTTAAAATTGAACGAGTGAAAGCAGATTCAGGTATTAGTCAAAAAAAAGATAATGATTTCTACTTAACCCGAGAGTCCCGAACCGTGAGTTCGGTAATTCATGATGTTGACAATTGTTTTCATCGGCATTAAATGCCTTGACAGCCCAAGGTGTGAATATCATTCAAAGGTGTTCACTATA
This sequence comes from Halomonas sp., assembly GCF_034520545.1. Lineage (GTDB taxonomy): Bacteria > Pseudomonadota > Gammaproteobacteria > Pseudomonadales > Halomonadaceae > Halomonas. The sequence goes on along the minus strand of NZ_JAXHNN010000010.1, from coordinate 127,037 downwards.
AGCTTGAAAACCCCCGAGGAACTCCAGGCTGAAGCAGTGAAAAAAGCGACTAGTAATGCTAAAACAAAGGCTCAAGGTATGGCAGAGGCGCTTGATGTATCGTTGGTAAGCTTGGTGGAGGTCGTTGAGGATGTTGCCCGTGTCAATCTCCAACCTGATTTCAATCGAATCCAGATCCAAAGATGAGGCCCTTGTCGTCCATGGCGATGCATAGAAGTGTTTCCGAAGAGCCTGAGGAGGGTCCCCATAAATCCGGATAAATCGAGTAAATGTAAGCGCTAGTGTTGATGTTGTTTGGAAAATCAGAGTCGAATACTGTATTAATTTTGATAAAAAATAACCAATAATTGATTATTCAAATTATTGAATGGAATCCAAAATTCATTCTTCGATATACCTGTCTTTCCAGCTATCGTTGATATTGCTGAAACATTTGCAGTTGGCTCCGGGATAACATGAGACCCTTCCTGGTTCAATCAAGCTAAGTCCATAAGCGACAGAGAGACGGTCGTAGTTATTCTTTGAGACTCCTGGCGCAACCAGATTATTGGGAATATTAAGTCTTCTTGGCGATGCTTTTAGCCATGTAAATCCAGGAAAGATTTTCAAATCATTTTTAAGTTTTCTGTAATATCGCATTTAACTTCCTCCCCCGCATAGAAAGAATGGAACACCTGCCAATTGATGCTCAGGAATATTGTAACGTTGTTTAGCATCATAGAATGTCCGACCACGAATTTGAGAAAGAAGACGTTTTTTATAAAAAGCAATATCTGGATCATCTACCTTTGAAAGAAAAGAAATTTTAACACCGCTGACATAATCCATGAATGATTCTGGCGTCTTTTCTAAAACTAACCTTTGGTCTAGGTGTTCTTGTAAAGAACTAAGGATGTGGCTATTTTTCGGCAAAACTTGACTCAGCGAATGCAGCCACTAAGAAAGGCGCTCAAAGTGAAGGTTATAGACGCCATTATCTTCAACCGATGTTGTGAAAAAAGAAAAGTTATCTCTTCCATTCTTTACTTCTACTCTGAATAGAGAAGAATCTACTGTTCCTGCACCTATGTCTGCCATTAAGTAGATATTATCTGCTTTTGGATCAAAGCTATCTGAAACCACGTAGCCATGTATCTGAGCAGCAATTTCTGGAATAGCTAGAACTTCAAATATTCTTCATGTTCCCTCTCTGCCCGCTCCATTTATTCTTTAATTTGTCTGAGCTTCGTACAGAAATAGTCTGGATGAAACGTTTCTGTGAAGCGCAATTGTTTCCTCATCTGAGGTTGAAGAGAAGCCAAGCAGCAGTTGATAATAACCCATAGATAGCCACGCTTCCTTCATCTTTATGCGCAGAAGGAATTCCTAGCAGCAAGGCGCCATAATAAGAAGAGTACTCCAGAATAGATGTCGTTGTTATGTTCCAGGAACCATGCACGAATCCTTCGTAAGAACAAGTGAAATGAAGGCCACAGCATGTTCGATTACTTCATTATCATCGAAAGATTTACTTTCAATAATTTTTAATTTTATGTCGTTTATTTTGACCACGTTCGAAGAGACGTCCGGAGATAGAGAGTATTCTCCACTTGGAGTCTTATATAAATTGCTCGGAAGAAGATATGCATTTATATCCGTTGAAGATAGAAACGGGACTGCAAATGCCTTGTCTAATATCCTGTCACCAACAACGGCTTTCACATATGAAGTACCAAAGTCCAGTCCAATAATTAATTCATGATCACTATCACTATTGATTGAGCCTTCAGGCCGGAATTACTTACCGTTGCTGAGGTAGATTGATCAGTTCATAGTTGTGCAAATTCGTCTTGAGTGGCAATGGAAGAAATATCGCCTGTGGGTGTTAATTTAGGGTGGTTTTCTATTTGTGAGTTTTTTGTGGGCTTTTTTTATTTTCGCCGCCACCCCATCATAAATGCTAATATCAACTCTTTTTATCCCGTAGTCTACATTTTTAGAACTGGGGTGCCCCACTGGCTCTGTAACCAAATTTTTTATTTTCACTTTTTTGTGAGCCACGAATAGCACGTACCGTGCTGTTTGCCAGCATTGGCCTCCCTTCGCTTATCTTTTTTATTACCACGGCCAAATAGGCCCGCATTTTTTTTCTGTTTTGTTCTCTTGTTGCTAGAAGTATTTTCAGTTCTTTCCATTGGTTTATTGTGATTTTCAGGGCTTTTTTGCTTCCCGCCTTTAACAGCGCTAATTCCATTGCCTTGTTTTTCATGCCTAGCCCTCTGATATCAAGAGACCTTGATCACACCACTAGAAACAAAAAGCGTTCTTGGCTCAATCTTGGATTTCAGATTCACCTCTGCAATCTTCTTGTCAAAAGAATTATTGAGTTTTTCAAGCCTGGCCTTGTTGGCCGGTATCATTCGGTGCTTTTTACTGTCAGATGAAGCCGACAGGGTTTCTATGGCTTTCACTATTCTCTCTCTTTCAATCGATTTTCTTCTTTCAATAGAGCTCGCCATAAGGTTTATCCTGTCCTCATTTTGTCTCTGCATGCTATATTGATAAGCGTTAAGCCTGTCTTCTGCGGCTTCCCTGCAAAGCTCGAAAGTAGAAGCAGCAGTCGACAGGGTCAATCCCCGTTTCGTGCCGATAGCCAGTCATTACCATTCATTGCCGCTTTATTAATTATCAATTCTGATTCATCAGAGCTCAATACATGGTCGGCACCAATTTCAGCCACTGCATACTCCATCTTTTCTATATCCAAGGCACCAGATACTGAGCACATATGTATTGAAAATACGTAAATGCCTTTGTTGATATCAGGAGATTTGTTTGAACTTACTTTTATTGAGTTTACTGTATAGGGCCTTTGTTTAGCATCAAGCTTAGAAAGATTAAATGTGATAAATCTGACGAGGGGGTGCTCCTGAGTGATGCGTTCGAAACGAGGCGAGTTATCCCTATGTTGATTATCAAATATTAAGGGAGGGGGTAAATTTGCTAGTACTCGAAGTTTTTCCTAGGGAGGTGATTTTGCTTAACATAATTCCTCGAAACTAGCTTTGGCATCTACTGATAGATCGCAGTAGCATTTTGTCTGAGTGTTTCGTTGAGAGTTCTGAGAGCCACAAGCCGTGAACCTTCATCAGTGTGACGTAAGATAATCTTTAACATAAAGAAAAAAGGTCATCTCCGCTTATGAATCTGCCTGCATCCTTGGCAGATTTGCACGTCTGCTCTGTATGAAGTCTCCATGTGCAATAAGGTGGTTGGCCTCTTTTCGAGAAGCTCTTGATCTTTTTGATTCCTTTCGATAGCCACTCGTGCAAGCTCGATCTTCTCTTTTCTTCCTCTAATTTGCTTAATTTATGCGTAAAAATCTCCTTTGTGATTTTGTTGGTTGCTTCGCCTAGAGTCAGCTTCAAGCTCCCCCAGAGACCCTTCGAAGACGTTCAGCCTAGCTAGAAGCCTGTCATATATGCGTTCATCAATCGTGTCTGCAGTATACAAAATTCCATATCAAGATTCTTTCCTTGGTCTGACCAATACGATCGATCCGGCCAATCCTTTGCTCAATTCGCATTGGATTCCAAGGAAGGCGTCAGTACAGTATCAATAAGTAGGGCTTGTACGGAGACTGCGGATCGGTACGTCCTCTGAGGCTGCCTCTGAAGAAAGAAGAATCCTCGATTTCATGATCTTCTTTGAATCTTGTTATCGCTTCGTATTTATTCATACCGCCGTGGAGGACAAGTGACCTTATACCTTTTTCTTTAAGCCTGTCGTGGAGATAGGCGAGAGTGCCTCTGAAAAAAGCAAATAGTAATACTTTGTTGTCTGGATTGTCTTCCAGTACTGTTCCAAGTTATCATGGAGCGATAGGAATTTTGAGTCTTGTTGCTTTAGTGAGTGATAGTCACCCACGTCTTTAGATATCTCTACCAGTCGTTTTACAAGATTTCCAACAGCGGCGACTTCACTGCTGCTTCCATCCTTGTGGACTTCGCTGGTAGTGTCTGAAGTTGTATCATCTACGTTTTCAACCAGACTTTCCACACCATGTCCTACTTCATACCATCTCTGACATGCGGCTGCCATGCAACTGGACATTTGCCGTTGTGGTGTAGTTAGAATAAAACCTGTTGAAAGCCCATGGTCGATGCAGTAATCTCTAACTTCTTCCGTAACAATATTGTAGAACTGTTCTTCTGTTGGCGTCATGTTAACTTTTATAGCAGTTGGATGGCGACGCGTTCTGTCTGTCTGTACATCTCTTTTTAGTGTGCGGGTCAGGATTCTGCTGAGGGGGTTTACCTTTTCAAGATCATAAGCAATTTGAGATTTGAAGGCTGGTGATTGAAAGTCTTTTTCGCCAAGAGATCGGGATGAAAGGTGCTCTAATTGTTTGCTGTTTCTAAATATAGGAGAGTCTATCGCCTCTCGAATTAATTCATGATAGCTTTCAGGTGTAGCTTTTCCAGAAAGCACAAGACTTCGAAGTTTTATAAGTGGCTTGTTGGCTTCAATAACTTCATCAAATGATGTTTCATATGGAAATGAACCTTCGTCTAGTAAGTTTAACAGGTTGAATAAATCACGGCTATGCAGCTGAATGGGTGTTGCAGATAACATGACAAGGCTTTCGGTAATTGGCCTGATTAGTCGGCCTAGCTTATGAGTCTGCGTCCCTTCGTTCCTCAGGTAGTGAGCTTCATCGATTATCACGAGGTCTAGGAGAGGAGTGTCGCTAGCCGAGTTTTCTATAAAACGTGCTAATTTTCCTGAGGCTGAGATGTTGCCGGAGCTTTCATAGTCCTTCGGAGGGCGTAAGCCCTGAATGCTGCCTATAACAGCAAATTCGTCATAAGGGTTTCTAACAGATGATTGTAAATTTTTTAGCAATGAGTCAGCGTTGACGATGTCAGCTTTAACCCCAAATCTTTCAATAAGTTCAAACTTCCATTTTCTCAGTCGGAGACTGCTGGGCAGCAACACTAAAAGTCGTTTGGCATCAACTCTTGCCTTCAGTTCAGTCCATATCAACCCAGCCTCGATCGTTTTTCCCAAACCCACTTCATCTGCGATAAGGATGCCATTGCTAGGCGAGTCGAGGAAATTGACAACTGGTTTAAACTGATATGCCAGAAACTGAGTATTAGTCGTAAAGTCAGGTGCTAGGCAGATGAGGTTGGTTTGCTTAGCCTTCCACTTAGTCCGGTGGTAGGTCATTGAGCGCCTTATATTGGTCGCTGAGTTCCAAGTCTCCCCTGTCTAAATAAGTCATAGGGCTTTAAAGGTTTAGAGTCAACGGGTTCAAGAGCTGAAAAAATGATAAAGTCTTCAGCGCCATCCATAAAGGTGACTAAGACCCTGTCGCCCTCCACCCTGACCATCCAGATCTCTCCCGACAACGCCTACTCTGGAAGGATTTGCCTTTAGCCTGACTTTACCACCTGGCTTAACAATTCTGGTGACGGCCATTCCATAAATCACCTATAAAAATTTATCGGCTATGCTGTTTTGTGAAGAGGCCATTGCCCATTAAAACCACGCAACATTGATGATTGTTACGGAATAGTGATCCATCTTCACGCCCCGGGTACTCCGCAAAAAACGCCCAGGCTTCTTCATAATCCTTCTCCCGATCAGGGCGGGTGAAGGGGGCGCGGGATTTGACGGTCTTTTGTAGGGGCCCGTCGGGGAGGGTGTCGTCAAGATAGGTCTTGCGGACGATGCCCTGGGTCATGTTCTGGATATCTTCCCAGCCGAGGGCTATTCCGTACTCGGTGCGCTCGGCGGTTTCGATGGAGTAGTGGATGTCGTTGTCCAGGTCCTTGGCTGTTGGCTCGGCGGGGCAGGCCGACGCCGACGAGGCCCTTGCTGGGGGTGAAGACGATGCGGCCGGAGGCGTCGTACCAGGTGTCGGCCTCGTACTGGCGCATCACCGAAAACTGCACGCGGTAGATGGTCTTGAGCTCTTCCAGGGTCATGCCCAGCGCCTGGGCGACCAGCACATCGATCTCGACCAAGGCCTGGCGGCGGGCGTAGTCATTGCGCAGGGCGCAGTGGCGTTGCCACTCCGGGGTGAGCTTGGCGAAGAAGTCGTGATCGAGCAGCGGGCTCTGGCTGGCCCAGCGGGTTTGCTTGAAGTCGTCCTGCCAGCAGGATTGCCATAATTCAGAATATAACATCGTTAGAGAAGTAAGAGCTAATAATCTAGCATGAGACCGAGAATCCAGATCTTTAATAACAGGAAGTATCTCTGGCAGTGTCTGAAAGAAAATTCGCTTTTCCAGTTGACTTTATATAGACGTCAATGGGGATTGATGTTGTCAGTGCTGTAAAGTTTATTAATTCTTCATCCTGGGATATTCACCGGGCAGGCCTGAAAATGAAGATGGCGGCTGGTATCCTCTTGATAAATCAGAAAGTTCGACCAAGAACCTGATTCCAGAGGACCAACCGCCATGGGTGAAACCCTAACGACCTGGTCGCCCTCCTGCAACGGCTCCCTCAACGTCCAGCTCAGCGGCGACGCGACCACCAGTGATGCCGGCACCTTGTTGCTCCGTGAAGCCCTCGATCGCAGCGGTGCCGTCGAGGCCATGGAAGACCACCTCGTCGACCCGCGGGACCCGTTGCGAGTCCGTCATTCGCTGGCCAGTCAGATCCGCACCGTGGTGCTCCAACGCGCCATGGGCTGGTATGACCTGAGCGATACCGGCACCCTCCAGCAGGACCCGCTCTGGCACTTGGCATGTAGCGATGCCCGCGGGCTGACTCCCTTGGGCCAGGCACGTCCTTCCCAAGCGACTCTGTCGCGGCTACTCGGCTGTCTGGGGATGGATGACAACATCGATACGCTTCACGAGGGCTTGCTGCGCCTGGCCATCTGGCGGCTGCGCTCGCTACACGGGGGCCACCGCACCAAGCACTTGACCCTGGATATCGACGGCCTGCCGATCGAGGTCTTCGGCCACCAGGGCGGCTCCGCCTTCAACGGCTACGCCGGTGCCCGCATCTATTCGCCGCTGATCGCCTCCATTGCCGAGACCGGTGATATGGTCGGCGGCCTGTTGCGTGCGGGCAATGTCGGGCCGGCCGAGGATGCCGATACCTGGATTCCGCATCTGGTCCAGCGCATGGCGGAAGGCCTGAACCTGGACGTGGCCCAGATACAGGTGCGCCTGGATGCCGGCTTCACCGATGGCGAGACGCTAACGGCCATGGATACCCGGGACATCGCCTATCTGGGGAGATTGAAGAGCAACTCGATATTGCAGGCCAAGGCTGAGCCTTACCTCACCCGGCCGCCCGGCAGACCGCCCGAGACACCCCGCGAGTGGTGCCATGACCTGGAATACCAGGCGGAAAGTTGGGAGTCCCCGCGGCGCGTGGTGCTGGTGGTTCAGGAGAATCCCGACGACCTGCTGTTTCATGCGTTCTTCCTGGTCACCAACCTCAACAAGCTCGACTACCCACCGGAGAAGGTGCTGGCACTCTACCGCAAGCGCGGCAAGGCCGAGGCCCACATGGGCGAGCTGAAGTCGGCGCTCAACGTTCATCTCTCGTCGACGGACCGTGGCGCCTCCACGGTGCAGGACGTGATGGCACGCAACCAGGCCAACCTGTTGTTGAGTCTCTGCGCCTATCAGGTGCTGCATGGGCTGCGCTGCCTGGTCGAGGGGCAGACACAGCAGGGCTGGAGCCTGATACGGCTGCGGGAGCAGCTGCTCAAGGTCGCGGCAACGATCACGGTGCACGCCCGGCAGATCACGCTGCGGCTAGGCGCCGCCGCGGACCGATGGTGGCCCTCGGCGCTGAAGGCGCTACCGCGATTGGGCGCCTTGTCGTAGCCCTCCCCAAGACAGCACGGATAGCCACCGAGATCGGCATCTCGCCGAGGATTCCCCGTGGCCAATCGACAGCTATCAATAGCTGATAGCAATAAAATCGACAAAAATGAGAACATAAAGCTATCAATGCCGCGCCGCTCAGAGGCGGGATCCGGCGGTCGCTCAGTCAGCCCCGTCGGGAAGCCCTGAAATGCCGCTCGCCGAAGGCCGTGATGAAATAGGCGGGTCGAATGGGCTCCGGCAGATCGACGGGGAAGTGTCTGGCCTCATAGGCCTCGACCAGCGTCAGACGCTTCTTGATACTGTACGCCCTTCAGGCGTACAGTATGAGTACAGGGTTCCATGAATCAGGAGGCTGCCATGTCAACTGTCCAAGAGGATATGCCCGACACCGTGAATGAGAAGGCCACCACGCGGATGTACTTTCGGGCCAAGCCGAGCATCAAGGCCACGATCCAGCAGGCAGCGGCGTTGTCGGGGGTCGATGCGTCCACTTTCGCCATGAGCGCCGCCTACCACTCGGCTATGCAAACCCTCGCCGCCCACCAGCGCACCACGCTTGAGGCAGTGGACCATGAGGCCTTCTTCTCCGCACTGGACAATGCTCCCGCGCCGACCGAGAAACTCCGCGAGGCCTTTTTGCAACGCGACAGGACCTCGGAGTCGCGGTGAAAGAGGTCAACCCGGAAGGGCGCAATATCATCGAGCCGCTTGATCCTGAGAAACATGATCGAACGGCTTTTTCATGTGGTGTTTCGAAAGTCGATAATTTCTTCCGCCAGACGGCCAACCGGCTCGCCAAAGCCAACAACTTGCGCACCTTCGTGCTGGTAAGCTCTGGCGGCGACGTCATGGGGTTCTATTCATTGAATGCTCATGCCGTCGACTATACGGATCTGCCTAACCGATTTGCACGACATCGCCCCGGGCACGGCAGTATCCCGGCTGCCTACATTTCGATGATCGGCGTGGATCGGAAGTGCCAGGGGAGCGGCCATGGGGGGGTCCTGCTGGCCGATTGCCTGGCGAGGATCGCTCATGTGGCTGAAGATCTGGGCATCGCTGTTGCGATGCTGGATGTCCTCGACTGTGGCGACCCCCGACAGGTCCAGCGCCGTCAGATGCTCTATCAAAGCTACGGCTTCCAACCGCTGCCTTCCAACCCACTCAGGATGTTCATGCCCTTGGCAACGATTCGCCAACTGGTTGGGGGCTGAAGACTGGATACCAAAGCCCGGTATGACGACAGCCTCTGGATCGGTGGTCAGCTTCAGCGCAGTGGTTGTGAATGTGGCGTCCCGGCATCTGCCAGAAAAGTGCGAGGCTTCTCAGACATCATGGCAAGAGCCCAAGTCGTTGCAACTGTTCGAGGAAGCGCCCCTTGCGCCGATGCTCGGCCACGATTCTGGCCAGGCGCTCCTCGAAGGCGGCCTGACTACCGCGCTCAGTGGCCAGCTCACGCAGGTCTGCCAGCAGACTGGCGGCCGACTCGTAGCCCTTGGGCTGCCGACGGCCAATCTGGCTCAGCACTTCCTCCCAAGCTTGCTCGCCCAACCTGGCCACCTGGGCCATTCGCTCCCGGCGCTGCTTCTCTTCTGCCGCCGCCTGCTCCGCTTGCCGGCGTGCCTTTTCCTTCAAATAGGCCTGGCGATGTCGCTCGTGAGAGGCGTCCGGCCTGTATCTTCAGCTCGGCCACGCTGCGCCGAGGCGGCTGATCCGCCTGACCATACTGGCGAAGGCGTCGCTGCAGTTCGGCTGTCACGCTGCCGTCACCTTCCAGCAGGCGCCGTAACAGCGCATTCTTTTCATGCAGAGGGAGGGTTACGACAAAGCCCTCGACCTCACTGCCGGTAGGTGCCCTCTCGCCGGACTCAGCAGCCGCCTCCACCAGCATGGGATCGAGCGCCATGAACTCGGCCAGCGCATGCTGACTGGAGGTCAGGGGGCCAATACCTGGCAGTGGCTCCAGGACTTCTTCGCGGATATGGCCGGCCTGCACGGACCACAGCCAACACAGATAGAACAGCCGCAGGTCACCGGAGAGCAGCTCTTGGCGCAACCCCGCCAGCGTCCCCATCCAGCCGCTACCATCGTCGAATTCGTCCCAGGCGGCCTCTTCATCACCTTCTACATCTATGTCGATCAGCCAACCATCGGGGGTCTGACGGACCTCCAGCAGATCACACTCATCCAGCTGGAAGACGTCCAGATCCGCCAGAGAAAGGGCCGTCCCGGGAAGCCGAATCAGCAGGCGCTTCGTTCCCCACATCGCCACATAGACATGCAGGTCGAAGAAGCGCAGCAGCAGCCGGGTGGGGTCGGCCTTCAGGTTGCCCCACTCATAGTGGTTGGTGAAGCTGGTTGCCGTAATGCGTGCCCGGCTGGAAATTGTGCGCAGCGCCCGCTGGTCCTCCACGCTCAAGGGCCGGTCCACAGCTAGGAATTCGTAGTACTGGTATTCACTCATGGTTCGTTATTACGGCTCCTGACAACGAACTTGGAATTATCTACCCAACCAGTCGAAGCGGTAGTCGGTCATGACCATCTCGGCGGTACGACCTTCCTTGAGCGGATCGCCAGGCAGAGCCTCACCGCAGAAAGGGCAATGGCTGATACCGATGGCCGCACACCAGAGAGCATCACCCTCCTGCTCCAGCATATGGTACAACTCCAGATCTTCTTCCCTCGCATTGCGCTCGAAGTACAGACACCAGCGCCAGTACTTATCCTCTTCGAGAAAATTCTCGGCCAGGTGGATGTACACGCCTTCTGCCGGCATGTACCTGCAAGAGTGTTGACGGTCCGCCATTATTTCCGATTCCTGTCTCTCTCGGCCTGCAGCGCCTGCATCAGTTGCTCGATGCTGCGAAGGTTCTCCTCGTAGTGCGAGGATTCCATATCCCGCTTGGCAGCAATACCCGGTGGCATACCCCGTTCGGAGGCCTTACGGCCGCCCCGGCGAAACCCGGCCTGGATCGGCTCGAGCATGAACTCGATCTCCTCCTCGTCCAGCCTTTCCGGATCGAAGTGGCCGCCCATGGCGTCCAGTAGCATCTCGCCGTTCTCGTCGCCGCGCCCGGCGGCGGCGTCCTTGAGCGCGGCGAACCCTATGGTGCCGCCAATATCCTCAGGCGGGCAGGCCATGGCGCCATCGATCAGCCGTGGGCAGGGGTTGGTCTCGGCGAGGCCGGTTTCCTCCACCACGATGCGATGCAGCCAGTCGTCGCCGAAATCGTAGAGGTAGTGGAAGGTGTTGTCCTGCAGTCGCGAGGCGATGGCTTTGAGTTTGGCGTTACGCGCCAACGCGATGGGCCGGTCGCTCCAGTCGTCCGGCTCGCCATAGTAGCGGCCGCCGCACTCAAACTCGAAGAGGTGGGAATCTTCCCAGCCCATAACAACCTGGATGACCTCGTGCAGGCGGTGAAGGTTGATCTGCTCCGGCACCAACAAGGAGCGCCAGACCAGGGGATCGGTGTCGAGCAATTCGATACGCAGGCGAATGTCGGGCATGGCATTTTCGGCTTCGGCTGACAGTGGTGACGAAAAGGATCACGCCAGCTTAATCACCTGGCGAGCGAAGTCGAGCAGGTCATCGGTATGTTTCTGGATGATGGCGATAACGATGGGTATCTGTACCGCCTGATAGTCATGCACGGCGATGTTGCGAAATCCCGTCATCTGCTGCATGACCCTGGCCAGCTCAGGGGTGATCAGTTGCGCCTGGGCGAGCATCTCGAAGACATTCCGTGAGCTTTGCGGCAACCCCAGTTGCCGGAGCCGGATCAGGCGGTTGCCAGCATCGATGGCGGCTTCACAGGCACGCTGCAGGTTCAGGATGGCGGCATCCTGGCGCGTCTGGTCGATCTCGAAGGTGGCGGGGTCCTTATCGTACTCTTCGCGTACGCGCGCCACGCAGCGTTCTATGGTGGCCGCCTTGTTGAGCAGGACCTCATCGGCCATGAACGGTGCCTCGCTGCTTGATATCGTCAATCAGTCCACGCCGCTGGATCTGCAGATCCCAGTATTCGCTCAACACGGCAAGCTCGAATTCGTCGGCGCCGCTTCCCTGGCTCCACAACCGCAACCCCTCGCTGATCACCTGGTACTGCATGACCGTCGTGGCTCGACGCAGGTCCACCAGGTCGACATCGCGATCCAGCCGATTGGCCAGCGTCGCCATCAGATCCCAACGCTGCTCTGCCGAGAGGGGACTCGGCAGCAGGACGGCCAGGTCGACATCGCTTTGAGGAGAAGCATCGCCTGTCACCTGGCTGCCAAACAGATAGACAGCCTGCAAGCCCGGCAAGGCATCGGTTAGTAAAGTGACGCAGTGTTCCCGTTCAGATGTTGCCAGGCTCGTGGTGGACTCCAGCATACGAATGACCGGTTCGGCGAGTAGTGTCGCAAGCGTACCACGTGATTGCTTTTGCAAGGCGGGCACGACCTTTCCGTTTTTGTTAACTTTGCTTCAGGCTTGCGCCTACGCAAGGGAATGCCCAAGGAGCCTGCATGCTGCCGAGTGTCGTCGCCCATGAACTGCAACTGAGCCTGCATGATTACCTTCGGGCGGCTTTTCCGATTTCCACGGCACTCTTCCGTGGTACCGGGGAGCAGGGCGAGACGGCGCTGATCGAGCGTTTCTTGACCACACCGGGCAAGCTGCTCAAGGGACCCTATCTGTCGCTGGGCCTGCCGTTCCGCCGTGATGATCGGCCACCTCCTTTTCGCCATGTGAATCCAGGCTTCCCGCCCTACTGCCACCAGCAGCGCGCCTTCCAGCGCCTGTGCGGCACCGAGAAGCTCTCGACCCTGGTGGCCACCGGGACCGGTTCGGGCAAGACGGAATGCTTCCTGTTGCCGATTCTCGACCACTGTGCGGCGCTGCGCCATGACCCGGCCGTCACCGAGAAACGTGGCATCAAGGCGCTGATCATCTACCCCATGAATGCCCTGGCCAGTGACCAGGCGCGGCGCTTCGCCCGGGAGATCCACAAGCTGGACGGCAAGCTGACCGTGGGGCTGTTCACTGGCGACGACCAGGCGCAGCCGGCGAAGACCATGAGCCCGGAAGGCGTGATCACCGATAAGGAGACCCTGCGCGAGCACCCACCGGACATCCTGCTGACCAACTACAAGATGCTGGACTTCCTGCTAATGCGGCCGAAGGACCAGCCGCTGTGGCGCTACAATGCGCCCGGTACCCTGCGCTACCTGGTGGTGGACGAGCTGCACACCTTCGATGGCGCCCAGGGCACCGACCTGGCCTGCCTGATCCGTCGCCTGCGCGAACGCCTACAGGCCGAAGACGAGCTGGCCTGCGTGGGCACCTCGGCCACCATCGGCGATACCGACGCCTCCCAGCAGTTGCGTGACTACGCCGGCGAGATCTTCGCCACCCTCTTCGACACCGACAGCCTGATCCTGGAGGATCGCCTCTCGGCGGAGGAATACCTGGCCGAGGCGGCAGGCAAGGTCGGCGAGCCGGTCTTTCACACCTGGCCCGAGAGCCTGGCCGAGCGACGCCAGCTCGACCCTCAACGCTATGATCGGCCCGAAGCCTACCTGGCATCCGCCTTCCGGCAGTGGTTCCCCGCCGGTGATGCCGAACCCTGCACCGATCCGGCGGCGCTAGGCAATGCCTCTCACCCCCGCCATGACGAGGCGCGCGTGGCCCTGGGTATCGATCTCAAGCGCCACGATGCCTTTCATCGCCTGTTGCGCGACAGCCAGGGCGTCACCGACCTGCGCGGCTTGCTGGCCAGATGGAAACGCGAACGACGCCTGACCGAGGAGCCCGAAGTGCTGCTTCACAGCCTGCTGGCGTTGGTCTCGGCCGCTCGCGAGGCGATGGAAGGCGAGGATGGCTCGCCAATACGGGTGCCGCTGCTGACGGTGCGCCTGCAGCTCTGGCTTCGCGAGCTGAGCCGGATGGTGGCCAGTGTAGCGGAGACACCCGAACTCACCCATGCCGACGACGATCCTCAGGGCAAGCCGGCCGTCGGGTTCCCCGCAGGCCAAACAACCGATGACGCTCCCCTGCGCCTGCCGCTGGTGCATTGCCGCGACTGCCATGCGGCGGCCTGGGGCACCCTGAAACAGGAGGATGACCGCCATGTCTCGCGTGATCTGGCGGCCTTCTATCGGGTCTACTTCCAGCAGGGACCGGATCTCTGCCTGCTCTACCCGCTGGCGGATGACATCCAGCCGCCCGAGGATCGCGTGGGGCAGATCAAGCAGCTATGCAGCCGCTGCGGGTCGCTGCACAACGGCGAGGCTCGCCGCCGATGTGCCGGCTGCGAATCGACGGACTTGTTGAGGGTCTGGCAGCCCGGCCTGCAGGAGCGCCGCAAGGAAAGACTGGTCGCCAGCACCGATCACTGCCCCTGGTGCCGCTCTCGGGGCGGGCTCTCGATCCTCGGTTTTCGCGCGGCGTCGCTCTCCAGCACGCTTCTGGGCCGGCTCTATCAGTCCCCCTACAATGATGACCGCAAGGCCATCGCCTTTTCGGACAGCGTGCAGGATGCCGCCCACCGGGCGGGTTTTTTCGAGGCGCGCACCTGGCGCCAGGCCCTGCGCCAGGCGCTGGATGGCTGGCTGTCCGCAGATGGCCAGGGGCTGTCGCTGGATCAACTGGGCGATGCATTCGCCGCGGCCATGCACCGCCAGGCCGGCAGCGATGCGGATTTCGTCGGCCGCTGGCTGGCCCCCAACATGGCCTGGCTGCAGGATGCCGATACCCTCCAAGCCGAGGGAAGCCTGCCGGCGGGTAGCGATCTGCCCGAGCTGGTCGGCAAGCGGCTGGACTGGGAGGTGCATACCGAGCTTGGCCTGCGCAGCCAGATCGGTCGCACCCTGGAACGCCAGGGCCGGGCCAGCCTGGCGCTCGATCCGGCGCTGCTCGAGGCCGCCGCCGAGCGCCTGGCCGGAGACTGGTCGGAAGAGCTGCCGGGAATGGGCACGGTCGACAGCCTCCAGGCAAGACGCTTCCTGCTGGGCATGCTCCACCGAATGCGCATTCGCGGTGCCTTCGATCACCCGGCGATCACGGACTACGTCAAGGAAGGCGGTCAGACCTGGTTCTTCCGCAGCCGGCCCTTCCTGCCCAACTATGGTCCGCGCTCGGCACCGCCGGCCTTCCTGACCCTGGAGCCGGCCACGAGGACCTTCGACAGCGTGACGGGCTCGAAGCAGAACTGGTACGCCGCCTGGTTCCTCAAGCTGCTGGAGGCCGACCAGGCCCTGGCCGGAGATATCGCCCAGGCCTATCAGCTGGCGTTGCGGGCGCTGGAACGAGAAGGACTGGTTCGCCCGATCGCCCAGTTCCGCCAGCACAGGGTGTGGGGCCTGACTCGCGCACACTGGCGGGCCGAGACCCAGTTGCTGGCCCTGCGCTGCTCGGGCTGCGGCCAGCGCCACCAGGTGCCCGCCGCTCAGGTGATGCTCTGGCAGCAGTTGCCTTGTTTGCAACCCTATTGCCGGGGCCGGCTGGCGGTGGCCGAATCCCCGCGCTGGGAGATCGCGCCCTCGCGCAGCACCCCCACCCGGGTGGTCAGTCACGAGCATACCGGGCTACTCGATGCCGATACCCGGGCACGGGTCGAGCACTCCTTCATCAACGGCGACCGCCCCTGGGACATCAACCTGCTCTCGGCCACCCCGACCCTGGAGATGGGCATCGATATCGGCGATCTCTCCTCGGTGCTGCTCTGCTCCACCCCGCCAGCCCAGGCCAATTACCTGCAGCGCATCGGCCGCGCTGGGCGCCGTGACGGCAACGCCCTCAATGTGACCATCGCCAACGCGGCGCCCCACGATCTCTATTTCTATGCCGAGCCCTCAGAAATGATGGCGGGCAGCGTGCAGACACCCGGTGTCTTCCTGCAGGCCACCGCCGTGCTCGAGCGCCAGCTGCTGGCCTACGCCTTCGACCACTGGGTCAGCGAGGCGGCGGCTGCCGGCACCCTGGACGACACCATGCTGCCGAGCCGCCTTTCACAGGTCCTCGACAATGTCCTGCGCGATGCCCGAAACGGCTTCCCTTATCCCTTGCTGGCCTTCATTCGTGAGCGACAACGGCCCCTGTTCGAGGGCTTCTGCGCGCTGTTTCCCGCGCTCGGCGAGGACGCCATCGAGCATCTCAGGGTCTATCTGCAAGGCAACGCCGAGGACAGCCGCAGCCTCGAATACCGCATCACCGACCGTCTGTTGCACAAGGCCAAGCAGCGCGAGAGCTGGCAAGCCACCATCCGCGATTACAAGAACCAGCTGGAGCGTCGCCGCAAGGCGCCCGACGACGAGGCCAACCGCGAGGCCATCGCCGCCATCACCACCGAACGCCAGGCATTGATGCAACTGTCCAAGCGCCTGGGGCAACAGCACACCCTGAACTTCTTCACCGATGAGGGACTTTTGCCCAACTACGCATTCCCGGAGGAAGGCGTAACCCTGAACGGCGTGGTGGTGCGCTCGGTAAGCAAGGCACAACGTGCAAAAACCGGCGCAGCGGACAACGAGAAAACCGCCGGCAAGCCCTATGAGATCGTCAGCTACGACTTCCAGCGCCCGGCACAGAGCGCGCTGGTCGAGCTGGCACCGGAGAATACCTTCTATGCAGTGGGCCGCGCCCTGAAGATCGACCAGGTCAACCTGCGGCTGAGCGATGTCGAACAGTGGCGGCTATGCAACCACTGTCATTTCAGCGAGAACCTCGCCAAGGGCGATATCCATGGCGCCTGCCCACGCTGCGGCAGCCCCCAGTGGGCCGACGGTGCCCAGAAGCGCTCGCTGCTGCGCCTGCGCGAGGTCACCGCGAATGTGCGTGACCGTGACAGCCGCATCGGCGATGACAGCGAACAGCGCGAGCCGTCCTTCTATACCCGCCAGATGCTGACCGACATCGCCCCGGGTAGCGCACGTTTCGCTTACCGCATCGATGACCCGGAATGTCCGTTCGGCTTCGAGTATGTACCCCGGGCGCACTTCCTGGAGATCAATTTTGGCCGCCATGACGACCAGGCACCGTCGCTGGCCGTGGCCGGCGACGAGCGCCCTCGCAGCGGCTTCCGGGTCTGCAAGCATTGCGGCAAGGTACAGCGCGCCCAGATGAAGGCCTTCGAGCGCCATCAGCGCTACTGCAAGCTGGCCGGTCGTGATGCGGTGGAACAAGAAAGCGACTTCTTCGATAGTCTCTTCCTCTATCGCGAGCTGGCTTCCGAAGCCCTGCGCCTGTTGCTACCGCTCTCGGATGTGGCGATTTCCGACACAGCGCGCCATTCCCTGATTGCCGCGCTGCACCTGGGCCTCAAGGCGCACTTCCGCGGTAGCGTCGATCATCTGCGTATCACCGAACAGCAGACTCCCGGCGACATGAGCGGCCCCTCGCGCCACTACCTGGTGATCTACGACAGCGTGCCCGGTGGCACCGGCTACCTGAAGGAGCTGATGCAGTCGCCCGAGACCCTGCTCGGCATGCTGGAGAAGGCCTTCCGCACCCTGGATGCCTGCGGCTGCCAGGAGATCCCCGAGCTGGACGGCTGCTATCGCTGCCTGCTGGCCTATCGCGAGAGCCGGCACATGGCCAAGATCTCGCGGCGCCTGGCTCGCGACCTGCTGGGGCGCATCCTCGAGCGCCGCGATTCCTTGATAGCGGTTGAAGGGCTCGAGCAGGTCGACCTCAATGCCCTGGTGGAAAGCGAGCTGGAGCAACGATTCATCGACCGCCTGCCGACCCTGGCACCTGGCATTCGCCTGGTACCCGAGCTGATCGACAACAACCCGGGGTGGAGATTGACCCTGCGGATCGGCGAAAACCGGCTGACCAGCTGGCGCATCGAGCCGCAACGCAACCTGGGCCCCACGGACAACGTCGAAAGAGCCACCCGGCCGGATTTCGTGCTGTGGCCCGCCGCCGAGGACAACCGCTGCGCACGCCCCGTCGCTCTCTACCTGGACGGCTTCCAGTACCATCATGATCGACTCGATGATGACACCGCCAAGCGCCAGGCCGTGCTGGCATCAAACCGCTTTCATGTCTGGACCCTGGGCTGGCGCGACCTCAACGATGAGCCGGTTACGGGGGCTCTCTGGTCCCGTCATGCCCCGGGCCACCTGGGGCAGTCCTACGCCGGCCTGGCCGACAAGCTGAGCCTGGCCAGTCGCCACGATGGCCTGAAGGATCTCCATGAGAGCTCGCTAGCCTGGCTGCTCGAATACCTGCGCGCACCCCGGGAGACCGCTCGGCGACTCGCCGAGGCGGGCATGGGCCAGGCCTTCCACTGGCTGGATCAGCGCACCCTGAAAGAACCGGCGTTGCGCCAGGCCATGGAGCAGGAGCTGGCGGAACGGGCACCGCCAAGCATTCGTCATGCCCTGCTCACCGACCCAACCGGCGAGAAAAGCACCCGCCAACTGCTCGGCGGCGCCCTGGAGGCGCTGGGCAACGGCACCGACGAAGGAGACCTGCCTGGCGCCGAGGTGGCGGTCGGCATCGCGGCAGAGGCGCTGAAGGATGCCCGTCGGCTGGGGCACGAATTGCACCTTCACCTGAGCCTGGATGATCGTCATCTGCCACAGAGCCCCGAGGGCGAGGCACGCTGGCGCACCTTCTGGCATGCCGCCAACCTGCTACAGTTCCTGCCGCGCTTCTCGCTGTGTTCCATGCGCGGGGTGGCCAATCAACTGGTGACGGATGTCGTGGCCGAATGCCCGCTCCAACTTTCCCGTGGCGAGCCTTCTCCGGCAACAGAAGACACCATCGCACGAGGCTGGCAGGCCTTGGTCGACGACGAGCTCACCCTGCTGCCACCCGAGTGGGTCCTGGCGATTGGCGAGCGTGGCCTGCCAGTGCCCACGCCGGGACTGGACATCCTGGACGCTAACGGGGAAGCCAGCATTACTCTGGAACTAGCCTGGGAGAAGGAGCGCGTCGCCGTGGTTATCGCAAACGACCAGCCTGCCGGCTGGCAGCAGGCACTCTCCGACTGGCGCGTCGTGACACCGGAAGATGACAACGCCATCGAGCGCCTGGCGGACTGGCTGAGCATCGACAAGAGGAGTGACCCATGAGCGAGATCACCGTCGCGCTGTCACAGGAGTTTCTGGAGGCCTATGCGCGCATTCCGCGGCGCAAGCAGGGCAAGGTCATGGCCATGGTCACCAAGTTCCGGGAAAACCCTCGCTCGCCGGGGCTCAACTACGAAACCCTGGCCACGCCCGACCCGAACCTGCGCTCGATCCGTGTGGATGATGAATACCGCGCCATCGTGCTCAAACCCGAGTCTGGCAACGTCTACGTGCTGATGTGGGTCGACAAGCACGACGATGCCTACGCCTGGGCCAGTCGTCATCGCATCGACATCCATCCCCAGACCGGCAGCCTGCAGATCCTCGCCTCCAGCACCCAGCCGTCACCGGACGCCACCGCCAAAGCGGCAAACGAATCGCCACCGGCCTCGGAAGACCTCACCGCGGCAGAAGGCGAACCGCTGTTCGCGATACGCGACAGGGAGCTGCTGCGCCTGGGCGTGCCTGAATCGATGCTAGCGCCGGTCAAGGCACTGACCCGCGAAACCGAACTCGGCGACCTGGCCTCGCGCTTGCCAGAGGAAGCATTGGAAGCTCTCACCTTCCTGGCCCAGGGCGAGCCGATGGACGAGGTGCTGGAAATCTACGGGGTGCCCGACCAGCCACAGCCGATCGATCGCGAGGACTTCGCCGCCGCCCTCAAGCGGCCCGACAGCCAGCGTCGCTTTCGGGTCGTCGAAGAGGAACGCGAGCTCGAACGCATGCTCCAGGCGCCCTTGGCCCACTGGCGCGTCTTCCTGCACCCTTCCCAGCGTAGGCTGGTGGAGCGGAACTGGAACGGTGCCGTGCGCGTGCTCGGCGGTGCCGGCACCGGCAAGACGGTGGTGGCCATGCATCGTGCCCGCTGGCTGGCTCGGCGGCTGATCGAACGGCTGGATCGCCAGGACGGCAGCCGGGTACTGCTCACCACCTTCACACGCAACCTGGCCACGGACATTGAAAAGCATCTGCAACAGCTATGTGAGCCCGATGAACTGGCCCGCATCGAGGTAATCAATATCGACCGGCTGGTATCGCGACTGATCCGCCAGCCCGGGGCACCGCGCCTGGTTTATGACAGCCAGAAGGACTATCGCGACACCTGGAACCTGGCCCTCCAGGTGCGCCCCAGCGACCCCGATCTGCCGGAGTCCTTCTACTGGGAAGAGTGGAAACAGGTGGTTCTGCCTCAGCATGTGTTGACGCGACAGGACTATTTCCGGGCTTCGCGTACCGGCCGCGGCGTGGCACTCAACCGCCGTCAGCGTGCCGCCCTGTGGCCGGTGTTCGAGGAGATGCGCAGCCAGCTGAGCCACGCCCGACTGCGGCCCTTCGAGGACGGGGTATTCGAGGCGATCGCCATGGCCGAACGCGGCGAGCTGGCATCACGCTTCGCCCATATCATCGTCGATGAAGCCCAGGACTTCGGCGCCGAGACCCTGACGCTATTGCGACAGCTGGTCCCCGAAGGCGAGAACGATCTGTTCATCGTCGGCGATGGCCATCAGCGTATCTACGGCAGGCGGGCGGCGCTGTCACGCTGTGGCATCAACATCCGCGGACGCGGCAAGAAGCTGCGCATCAACTACCGCACCACCGAGCAGACTCGACGCTTCGCCGTGGCACTGCTCGAGGGCCAGGATATCGACGATCTCGACGAGGGAAGCGATAGTCAGGACGATTACAGCTCCTTGCTTCAGGGCCAGGCACCGGAGGTCACGCATTATCCGGATTTCGACGCCGAGATGGATGCCCTGGCCCAGCGACTCAAGACCCACCTGGCCGACCACGACGAGGAAACCCTGGAAAGCATCGGCGCCGATTGCTGCGTGGCCGCCCGCACTCAGCACCTGCTGAACCAGATCGAAGGGGCGCTGAAAGATCGCGGCGTAATGACGCTTCGGGTCTCCCGAGACGCCGCCGACGATACGCAACAACCCGGCATCAGGCTGGCGACCCTGCATCGCGTCAAGGGGTTGGAGTTCCGCGAGATGCACATCGTCTGCGTTAACGATGGCGTGATACCGGCCAAGTCCGCCTCACACACCGACGACCCGGTGGAAAAGCGCAACCGTGAAATCAACGAACGCGCCCTGCTGCATGTGGCGGCCACTCGTGCCATCGAGCGGTTGTATGTCTCAAGCCACGGCCAGCCCAGTGCCTTCCTGGGAGAGTGAGATGGCTTAACGCTCTCGCTGTATGCGTCGATTTGACGCAATGGCCAAGCAATTCACGAAAGACAATGAAGCCTTCGCACGACCTGGAGGCCGAGATTCGTAGAACCACCGCGGCCCGGCATTTCACCGTGCTATGGCCGGATGCGTTGGAAGACTCGCGACGGCGACGGCTAGAATGATGAGCAGGCTTCCCTATCCAAGGTGTCCCCCATGTCCCGCAACGAAAGAACCATCATGGCCTTCGACCCGGCCGGCAACGAGTACTTTATCGACATGTTTGTCAGTGTCAGGGATCTCAGCGACCTGCAACATACCGGGGCCATCAGCGACGGCCCCTCCTCCTTTCGGACCCGGGAGGGCCACTCGGTCACCCACCTCGGGGGTGGTGAATTCGCCGTGATGGTACCCGGAGAGGAAGAGCCGATTACCGTCAGGACGGAAGATCCTGACTTCGTGTGAGAAATTTCCGTACCCCGCTTGACCCGGTTTTCCTGGTCGCCGCCATTGCATGACCTGAGTCATGCAATGGCGGTGAAATCATCTGCCCCCCTCGGCGAGAACGCTATAATTCAATGAATGCCATCTCGGCAGCGCCCACCGCAGAGGAGGGACGACACCATGAACCGGACGACGCATCACGTAGTGCCGAATGCCAAGGGAGGCTGGAACGTACGCAGAGGCGACTCCCGAAACTGCCGGCATTTTGCCACCAAGAAGGCCGCCGAGGCCTATGGCCGGCAGGTCAGCTTCACCCAGAAGACCGTGCTCGTGATTCACCGTGAGGACGGGAGTTCTCCTCCCAGCAACGTCCAGGACTAGCCGCGGTTACCTACTACCGCTATGTGCCAGCATTCCCTGAGATTGGCCCGGGAGCTGGGTTTCATCGCCATGCAGTACAACTGCACCGGAGATCTTCGTGATGGGCATGCCGGTCTGGAATGATCTGCCCGAAGCCGCTCAACAGGTAATGAAGGCGGCCGCTCAGGAAGCCGCCGAGCATGAGAGTCAGGTCAACGCCGACATGCAAGCAGAGCAGCTGGCGGAGCTGCGCGAGGCCGGAATGCAGATCGTCGAAGAACCCGATATTGCCGCCTTCCAGGACGCCGTGGCCCCGGTCTACGAGAAATATGGTGAGCAATTCGGCGACTACCTGCCGCGCATCCAGGAGGCGCTGGGGTTTCTGGCCGTCCTGGTGGCTCTCCATGCTCAGGGTGTCCCGTTGATGGTGGTCACCCAGCAGATGTTTCAGGGCATCAACTCCTTTGCCCTAGTGGCGGTGCCCATGTTCATCCTGGCGGGCGACCTGATGGCCCAGGGCAAGGTGAGCGAGAAACTGGTGGATTTCGCCGATTCGCTTTTCGGTTTCCTCAAGGGCGGGCTCTCCATCGTCTCGGTGGGGGGCCGGCATGTTCTTCGCCGCCATCTCCGGCTCCGGGGCCGCGACCACCGCCGCGGTAGGCTCGAGCCTGGTGCCGGAACTACGCAAGAAGGGCTATGAGCCGGCCTCAGCAGCCAGTCTTATCGCTGCCAGCGGCACCATCGGCGTGGTGATTCCACCCTCAGTGCCCATGATCATCTATGCGGTGATCATGCTGGTGATCGCCACCTCGGCGGTACTCAGCTGGACGCTGTCCACCAACCCGTTCGTGATCATGCTGCTGGTGGTGGCGGTGATACTGCTCACCGGAGTATTCATCGAGACGGCCAGTGCCTTGATCATCCTGACCCCGGTGCTGCTGCCGCTGGTGACTCAGCTGGGTATCGACCCGATCCACTTCGGCCTGATCATCGTGGTGGGGCTGGCCATCGGCATGATCACACCGCCAGTGGCGATCAACCTCTATGTGGCCTCCTCGGTCACCCAACTGCCGCTGGAGCGTATCACCCGCGCTATCATCCCTTACCTGCTAGGACTGATCAGCGTGCTGCTGCTGGTGGTCTATGTCCCGATACTGCTTGGCCTTTCCGGCTAGGAGCCCGGTCATTGAAGAAGGAGAATGCCCGATGCATCGATCGATAACGCCTGCCGCCGGCCTGCTCGCCCTGGCCTTGCTCGCCGGTTGCACCACCTACACCTGGGAGGATGGCCGCCGGGAAACCGTGTGGGGCGTGCCCGCCGAGGACGAGACCAAGACCCGTGAGGAGCGCCAAGCCGAGGGCGTCGAGTACCGCCAACCCGGCGAGTTCCCCGAGTGACGACAGCGCCCTGTTGCGGTCCTATGGCCTGCGAAACACCACGCTGAGGTTATTGGCCGGCATGGCCACCACGCGCTCGAGGTCGAGGCCACATCGCTCGGCTTCGGACGTCACTGCGTCCAGGTCACGGATGCCCCAACACGGGTCGCGGGCCTGGAGGTCCGTATCGAAGGCCGCATTGGATGGGGCCGTATGGCGTCCCTCCCGCCTGAACGGCCCATAGAGGTAGAGCACCCCAGCACGCGCCAGAGAAGTGCCAGCGCCCGCCATCAGCGCCTCGGTGACCGTCCAGGGCGAGATATGCAACAGGTTGATGACCACGATCGCCTCGAAGGGGCCGTCGGGCCAGTCATCGGGATCGGATACGTCGAGCCGAATCGGGGCGGCCAGGTTGCGTAACCCAGCCCCTTCGCACCATGCGTCGATGGAGGCAAGTGCATGGGGGTTGGGATCGCTGGGCTGCCACCGCCAGCCAGGCCTTGCCCCGGCAAGGTACACGGCATGCTCACCGCTACCGCTGGCCACCTCCAGCACACGCGCCCTCTCGGGCAGCAGATCCTGCAACACCTCGAGGATCGGCTGGCGATTGCGCGCCACGGCGGGACTCTTCAGGCGTGGGTCCTTCATGGTGCTCCTTATGGCCGATTCCTCGGGAGACGGCTACTTCCTGCCCCTGGACTTGCGTGACGGGACACCGCCCTTGGGGTGCGTACGTTTTGCCGGCTTGCTCCCAGGCTTTCGAGAGCCAGACGTTTTTCCCGGCGGTGGCTTTCCAGCTTGAGACTTGGCGGCATGAGACTTGCTGGCCGTCTTGCGTGTCGCCGGCTTGCCGCCATCACCCTGCCGAGAGGTATCGCGCTTCTGCCCACCTCGCTTGCCGGTAGCGACCTTGCGGCCCTTGTTCCGGTTCGACTGACGGCCCTTGTTCTTGGTCGACTGGAGGCCCTGAGCCTCAGAGGAAGAGTGCTCGGTCAGGGAGAGAATCGTCGCTACCTCGGAGGACGTCAGGTCCCGCCACTCCCCGGGGGCCAGACCCTTGAGGGATACGTTCATGATGCGGATTCGCTCGAGCTTCACCACCTCAAAGCCGAATACCTCGCACATGCGGCGGATCTGGCGGTTGAGTCCCTGGACCAGGGTGATATTGAAGACGAAGCGCGACTCCTTGACCACTCGGCACTTGCGGGTGACCTCACCGAGGATCGGCACGCCACCGCCCATGCCGGCGATGAAGTCATCGGTGATCGGCTTGTCGACGGTGACCCGGTACTCCTTCTCGTGCTGGTTGCTTGCCCGCAGGATGCGATTGACCAGGTCGCCCTTGTTGGTCAGGAAGATCAGCCCCTGGGAATCCTTGTCCAGCCGGCCGATGGGAAAGATGCGGGCGCCATGCTTGACGAAATCGACGATATTGGCCTTCTCGCCGGGATCCGTGGTGCTGACGATGCCCACCGGCTTGTTGAGGGCGATGAACACCAGATCCTCGTCTTCCAGTTCCAGCGGCTCGACAACCTGGCCGTTGACCTTGACCACGCTGCCCGGGAAGACCTGGTCACCGGGGGTGGCGCGCCTTCCATCGATATGGACATTGCCCTGCTCGATGTAGCGGTCAGCTTCTCGCCGCGAGCACATGCCGCTCTCGCTGATGTACTTGTTGATCCGTTTCGAGAGGGTCTGGGCCATGGAACGCGTCCGGAACGAAAAAGAGAGAAAGCCGTGTTAGCAAGGCACTGTGCCGGGCAGTGTAAGGTGTGATCCGCCCGACGACCAGCGGTCCCGTTACGGCATTTCCACCAACCGCTTTTACCGACCAATAGGGGTTTGTCGGACAATCCTTGCGCTGGATCACTGCGGTGCAACATGCTGTGCAGTAACCTTTGATTCTTGCTCCCGGCCGGAGAAACAGCATGACGGATCGCCCCCAGAACGGGCATGCCGAATGGCACGCCCTTTCGACCGAGGAGGCTCTCGAGCGTCTCGACAGCAGCGCCGAAGGACTGGACAGCGCGGAGGCCGAAGATCGGCTGGCCGAGCATGGCCCCAACAAGCTCAAGCAGGCAGAATCGCGGCCCTGGTGGAAACGCCTGATTGATCAGTTCAACAACATCCTGATGTTGATCCTCATCGTTGCCGCGGTAGCGAGCCAGCTTCTTGGTCACAGTCTGGATGCTGCCGTCATTATCGCGGTGGTGGTGATCATCGCGTTGATCGGCTTCTTCCAGGAGGGCAAGGCCGAGCGGGCGCTGGACAGCATCCGCAACATGCTCTCGCCACAGGCCAAGGTCCTGCGCGACGGCAGGCGATCCACCTTGGATGCCACGGAGCTGGTTCCCGGCGACATCGTGCTGATCGAAAGCGGTGATCGGGTACCCGCCGACCTGCGCCTGATCAAGAGCCAGCGCCTGCGCACTCAGGAAGCGCCTCTCACCGGCGAATCCGAGCCCGTCGATAAATCAAACGAAGCCGTCGACGAAAACGCCCCGCTGGCTGAGCGCAATCCCATGGCCCATGCCGGCACGCTGGTAGTACAGGGCAACGCCCGAGGCCTGGTGGTGGAGACCGGCAGTCATACTCAGATCGGCCGCATCTCCGAGATGCTGCAGGGCGTGGAGAAGTTGAAGACCCCGCTTCTCGCCCAATTGGACCGCGCCGGCAACATGCTCGCCATCTTCATCGTCGGTGGCGCTGCCTTCTCCGCGGCCATCGGTATCTTCGTGCATGGCAAGGCCGCCACCGAGATGTTCATGGCGGCCGTCGCCTTGGCGGTGGCCGCCATTCCGCAAGGCCTGCCGGCCATCGTCACCATCGGTTTGGCCATCGGTGTTCAGGCCATGGCCCGGCGCAACGCCATCATACGTCGTCTGCCGGCCGTCGAAACCCTGGGCTCGATTTCCACCATTTTCACCGACAAGACCGGCACCCTGACCCGCAACGAGATGACCGCCCGGGCCATCCGCCTCGAGGGCAAGGAAGTGCGCCTCTCCGGAGTGGGCTTCTCTCCGGAAGGCAGTCTCCACGAAGTATCAGAACAGGCCGAGGGCGAGCCGGAAGACGACGCCGGAGAAGAGAAAGGCGAGACTCTCGCGCTTTCAGACCATCCCGACCTCGAGCACCTGCTGCTTGCCGGGGTGCTGTGCAACGAGGCAGAGCTCAAGCACGAGGACGACCGCTGGCTCATAGAGGGCGACCCCACAGAAGGTGCTTTGGTGGTGGCGGCAGCCAAGGCCGATCTCGATGCCTCGAAACTGCGCGAGGAGCATCCCCGCCTTGACACCCTGCCCTTCGAATCGGAATACCGCTACATGGCCACCCTCAACGAGATCGATGGCGAGAAGCGTATTCTGGTCAAGGGCGCCCCGGACCAGCTGCTGGAAATGTGTGACCGGGTGCGTTGCGACGGTGAGGAGGTGGAACTCGATACCGATGCGTGGGAAGACCACATCGAGGAGCTCTCGTCACGGGGTCTGCGAGTGCTGGCCATTGCCGAGAAGCGCGCCGACGACTGCGAGGAGCTGGAGCGCGACGACGTCGTGCAGGGCCTTGTATTGCTGGGCATGACAGGGCTTCTCGACCCGCCCCGGGAAGCGGCTATCGAAGCCGTCGCGCAGTGCCTGGAAGCCGGCATCCGCCCGGTGATGATCACCGGCGACCATCCCCAGACGGCCCGGGCCATCGCCGAAAAGCTGGGTTTCTCCCAAACCGAAAGAGCCGTTGCCGGCCGCGACATCGAAGAGATGTCGGACGAAGAGCTTCAGGACTGCGTTCGAAAAGTGGATGTCTTTGCCCGGGCTGCCCCCGAGCACAAACTGCGTCTGGTCAAGGCCATGCAGGCCCAGGGCGGCATCTGCGCCATGACCGGTGACGGGGTCAACGATGGCCCTGCCCTCAAGCGCGCCGACGTAGGCGTCGCCATGGGTCTTCAGGGCACCGAGGCTGCCAAGGAGGCCTCGGAAATGGTGCTTGCCGACGACAACTTCGCCACCATCGAGAAGGCCATCGAGGAAGGGCGCAAGGTCTACGACAACATACGCAAGACCATTACCTTCCTTCTGCCAACCAACGGCGCGGAGAGCCTGGCCGTGCTCCTCGCCATGCTCGGCGGCATGACACTGCCCATCACCGGGCTGCAGATTCTCTGGGTCAACATGGTCACGGCCGTAACTCTGGGGATGGCGCTGGTGTTCGAGTCGCCCGAGGCCGATATAATGCGCCGCCAGCCGCGGGATCCCGACGCTCCTCTTCTGTCTCTCTTCATGCTCTGGCGGGTAGTATTCGTTTCGGTACTGCTGGTGGCGTCGGTAACCGGTCTCTTCTTCTGGATCCTCGACCAGGGCGGCAGTCTCGAGCTGGCCCGCTCCGGCGCAGTAAACATGTTGGTGATGGGCGAAATCGTCTACCTGCTCAATAGCCGCTTTCTGGTGGGCCGCTCCCTGAGCCTCCAAGGAATCTTCGGTAGCCGTCCCGTTTTGATTGCCATCGGTCTTGTCATCCTGATCCAGCTTGGCTGGACCTACCTGCCCTTCATGCAGCTGCTGTTCGAAGGCGAAGGCCTGAGCCTTCTTCACTGGGGTCTCATCCTGGCTACCGGCCTTGCTCTCTTTCTGGTGGTGGAGCTGGAAAAGTGGGTGCTGCGTCACTTCAACCTGATTTCAGGGGAACAGGCTCCAGGCCGCGATCGTGCATCACGCCAGGAGTCGTGACGCCTGCCTCCAGGCGGCTTGATAGGATGACCTCGCGCTTTAATATTGCAGCGCAACATGCCATGTGATAGAGCTTGTCGTATGGCTCCCCGCCGGAGAAACATCATGCCCGACCCCGCTCAGCCCACCGACTGGCACGCCCTTTCCACCGAAGAAGCCCTGGCCCGCCTCGAGAGCCGCACTGAAGGTCTGGAGAGGCCGGAGGCCGAGCGCCGTCTTGCCGAGCATGGCCCCAACCAGCTCAAGCAGGCAGAGTCCCGGCCCTGGTGGAAACGCCTGCTGGAACAGTTCAACAACATCCTGATGCTGGTGCTGATCGTGGCGGCCATCGCCAGCCTGGGACTCGGCCATACCCTGGACGCCGCGGCAATCTTCGGCGTGGTACTCATCATCGCGCTGATCGGCTTCATCCAGGAGGGCAAGGCCGAGCAGGCGCTGGAGAGTATTCGCCAGATGCTCTCGCCCCGGGCCAATGTGCTGCGCGACGGTCGACGCGAAACCATCCCCGCCGAGGAGCTGGTGCCGGGCGATATCGTGCTGGTGGAAAGCGGTGACCGCGTACCGGCCGATCTGCGACTCCTGGAAGCCCGACGCTTTCGCACCGAGGAGGCCTCGCTGACCGGCGAATCGACCCCGGTGGACAAGGACACGGCAGCCGTGGAGGCGGAGTCCGACCTTGGCGACCGCAGCGGTATGGCCTACGCCAGCACCATCGTGGTTCAAGGCAATGCCCGAGGCCTGGTGGTGGAGACCGGCGCCCATACCCAGATCGGACGCATCTCGGAGATGCTGCGCGGCGTCGAGCAGCTCAAGACGCCGCTGCTGCGCCAGATCGACCGCGCCGGCCAGGTGCTGGCTTTCTTCATTTTGGTGGCCGCCGCCCTCACCGGCGCCTTCGGGGTACTGGTTCACGGCCAGCCGCTGGTCGAGATGTTCATGGCCGCAGTCGGCCTGGCGGTGGCCGCCATCCCCGAGGGCCTGCCGGCCATCGTCACCATCGGCCTGGCGCTGGGCGTGCAGGCCATGGCCAGGCGCAATGCCATCATCCGCCGCCTGCCTGCGGTGGAGACCCTGGGCTCCATTTCCACCATCTTCTCCGACAAGACCGGCACCCTGACCCGCAACGAGATGACCGCCCAGGCAATCTGGCTGCCGCAAGGCGAGGTGCATATCGAGGGCATCGGCTTCGCCCCGGAGGGCAGTTTTCACCGCGTCAGCGAGGGCGAGCCAGAGGAGGCGGCACTCGACCTGGACGAGGACCACGCCCTGCGCCACTTTCTCAAGGTGGGGGTGCTGTGCAACGACGCCGAGCTCGCGGAAGATGACGGCCGCTGGAAGATTCACGGCGATCCCACGGAGGGCGCCCTGGTGGTGGCCGCGGCCAAGGCAGGACTGACTACCGTGAAGCTGCGCGGCGACCACTCTCGCAGTGACGCCATCCCCTTCGAATCCGAGCGCAAGTACATGGCCACCCTCCACGAGGTGGACGGCGAGCAGCTGCT
Source organism: Halomonas sp. (assembly GCF_034520545.1). Taxonomy (GTDB): domain Bacteria; phylum Pseudomonadota; class Gammaproteobacteria; order Pseudomonadales; family Halomonadaceae; genus Halomonas. The sequence continues at coordinate 97,563 of NZ_JAXHNN010000010.1, read as the reverse complement.
GATGGTCAAGGGAGCCCCGGATCGGCTGCTGGAGATGTGCCATCGGGTGCATACCGAGTCCGGCGAGGTCGAACTCGATCCAGAGGAGTGGGAGGCGCGCATGCATGCGCTCTCTGAGCGTGGTTTGCGGGTGCTGGCGCTGGCCGAGAAGCGGGTGAGCGACGTCCATGAGCTGGCCGACGAACACGCCGAGGAGGAACTGGTGCTGCTGGGGCTGGTCGGGCTGCTCGACCCGCCCCGGGACGAAGCGATCGAGGCGGTGAAGGACTGCCTGGCCGCCGGTATCCGCCCGGTGATGATCACCGGCGATCATGCGGTCACGGCCCTGGCCATCGCCAGGCAGCTGGGTTTCGCCCACACCGAACGTGCCATCAGCGGCCGCGAGATCGAAGCGATGAGCGATGCGGACCTCGAGGCCATCATCCTGGAGGTGGACGTTTTTGCCCGCGCCGCGCCGGAGCACAAGCTGCGCCTGGTTCAAGCCATGCAGGCCAAGGGCGGCATCTGCGCCATGACCGGCGACGGGGTCAACGACGGCCCGGCGCTCAAGCGCGCCGACGTCGGCGTCGCCATGGGCATCCAGGGCACCGAGGCCGCCAAGGAGGCCGCCGAGATGGTGCTCGCCGACGACAACTTCGCCACCATCGTCGGCGCCATCCGCGAAGGCCGGAAGGTCTACGACAACATCCGCAAGACCATCACCTTCCTGCTGCCGACTAACGGCGGCCAGGGCTTGGCGATCATGCTGGCGGTATTGGCCGGCACCACCCTGCCGGTGACACCGCTGCAGGCACTGTGGGTCAACATGGTGGTGGCGGTCACCCTCGGCCTGGCATTGGCCTTCGAGGACGCCGAGCAGGACATCATGACCCGCCAGCCTCGGAACCCCGACGCCTCACTGCTGGATCTCTTCCTGCTGTGGCGGGTGGTGTTCGTCTCCCTGCTGCTGCTGGTCGGTGTCTTCGGCATGTTCAGCTGGATCCTCGAGCATGGCGGCAGCGAGATGCTGGCCCGCACCGGCGCAGTCAACATGCTGGTCATGGGCAGCGCCGCCTACCTGATCAACAGCCGCTACCTGCTGCGCAGCACCCTCTCCATGGCAGGCATCTTCGGCAGCCGCCCGGTATGGGCCTCCATCGGCATCATCGTGATGCTGCAGTTGGGCTGGACCTACCTGCCCTTCATGCAGGTGATCTTCGGCAGCGAGGGACTGGGACTCGGCCACTGGGGGGTGATACTGGCCGGCAGTCTGGCCATCTATCTGATCGTCGAGATCGAGAAGCGCGTGCTGCGCGCCCGTGGTTTCCGAGGGCAGCCACGACGACCATGACCGCGAGGGACTGAAGACGTCCTGAAGCGCTACCTGCGTTTGGTGCGGGCGGTGGCCTCGGCAATCACCGGATCCTCCGGCCAGGGATGCTTCGGGTAGCGGCCACGCATCTCGCGGCGCACCTCTGGGTAACCATTGTCCCAGAAGCTCGCCAGGTCGGTGGTGACCTGGAGGGGGCGGCGCGCCGGCGAGAGCAGATGCAACAACACCGTCACCCGTCCGTCGACGACGCGCGGTGAGGCCTGCCAGCCGAAGCACTCCTGCAGCTTCACCGCCAGCACCGGCGGCTTGTCGTCGAGACAGGGCGTGTAATCCAGCCGGTGGGTCGAGCCGCTGGGTACCGCCAGGCGCAACGGCGCCAGGACATCGAGGCGCGAGCGCAGCGACCAGTCCAAGGTAGCCAGCAGGATGCGTGAAAACGGCAGGCGCTCGACCGCCTCCAGCCGGGAGATATCACCGAGATGGGGGCCCAGCCAGTCATCCAGGGTGTCGAGCAGCGTTGCCTCGGACCAATCGGGCCATTCGCGACCGAGCTCGCGGCGCAGCAACGCCACCCGACCGCGCAGCTGCAGCAGATCGTCATCCGGCGGCAGGCCGCGACGGCGCAGTGCCTCGAGCAGCGCTACCCTGACCGCCTCCGGTGGCAGCTTGGCGAGGGGCTTTCTCGCCAATACCACGGAGCCCAAACCACGCACCTGCTCGCCCACCAGCCGGCCCTGGTCGTCGGACCATTCCAGGCTCGCTCGCCACTCGGTGCACTCGGGATACAGGGACTCCAGGCGTTCACGCTCGAGCGCCACGGCGCGGAAGATGCGCGCACCGCTGGCCTGGCCGTCGAGCTCGGCGGCCACCAGCAGTTCGGCATGGGCCAGAGGGTGGCTCTCGGGCAGGATCGCCAGGCCTCCGCTGGCCAGGCGGAAGCGCCCCGGCGCCAGCTGCTGCGCAATGCGCTCCGGATAGGCCAGCGCCAGCAGCTCGCCCAGCGGGGCCAGGCTCGCCACCTTGAGTGCCGCGCCGGCGAGTCGTGCGAGGCGCTCGGCATCGCGCTGCCACTGGCGGTGCGCCCGGGGAGCCTTAAGCCGCACATCGAGCGTCCGCTCCAGATCGCGCTCCTCGTCCAAGGCACGCCCCTCAAGCAGCGCCACCAAGGCACAGGCCAGGGGACAGGCTTCCAGCTCGACGGACCGCTCCAGCATCACCGCCAGACGCGGGTGCGTCGGCCAACGCACGGCGGCACGGCCCAGCCCCGTCAGTAGAAACGCCTCGTCCAGCAGGCCGAGGCGAAACAGCAGATCGCGCCCAGCAGAAAGCGCCGCCGATGGCGGCGGAGTCACCCAAGGCAGCTGATCGGCATCGGCGATGCCCCAGCGCGCCAGCTCGAAGGCCAGTGGAGCCAGGTCAGCCTGTCGAATCTCGGGCTCGCCATGGGGAATGAGCGGCTGCTCCTCCGCCCAGAGCCGCACGCACAGGCCAGGCCCCTGGCGACCGGCGCGGCCGCGACGCTGGTCGGCGCTGGCGCGGTTGACCCGGCGCGTCTCCAGGCGAGTCAGCCCGGTGCGCGGCTGGAACACCGGCACCCGCTCCTGACCGGCATCCACCACCAGCCGCACGCCGTCCACTGTCACGCTGGACTCGGCGATGGCGGTGGCCAGCACTACCCGAGAGTGCCCGGCGGGATCGGGGCGCAGGGCGCGCCGCTGGGCCTCGAGCGGCAGGCGACCGTGCAGCTCCATGACGACCAGGTCCGGCGCTCGCCCGTCAAGCTCCCGGGCCAGCCGGCGGATCTCCGCCACGCCGGGCAGGATCACCAGGGCATCGCCGGCCTGCTGTTGCAACGCCTCGAGCAACGCCTTGGCCTGTTGAGCCGCAACCTCTTCACGGCTATTGAGCGCCAGATAGCGGGTCTCGACGGGATAGGCGCGACCCGGGCAATCGATGACCGGGGTCTCGTCGCCCAGCACGCCGAGCAGGGCGTCGATATCCAGGGTCGCCGACATCACCAGCAGGCGCAGGTCCTCACGCAGGCCCTGCTGGGCATCGAGCGCCAGTGCCAGGCCCAGGTCGGCCTCCAGGCTGCGCTCGTGGAACTCGTCGAAGATCACCCCGGCCACGCCCTCGAGCATGGGGTCATCCTGGAGCATGCGGGTCAGCACGCCCTGGGTGACCACCTCGAGCCGGGTCGAAGGCCCGACACGGCTCTCGCCGCGCATCCGGTAGCCGACGGTCTCGCCCACCGTCTCATTCAGGCGCTCGGCCATGAAGCCGGCGGCCAGGCGGGCCGCCACCCGACGCGGTTCAAGCAGCAACAGTTTGCCGCCCCGAGTCCATGGAGCCTCAAGCAGCGCCAGTGGCACTCGAGTGGTCTTGCCCGCTCCGGGTTCGGCGACCAGCAAGGCGCGAGAGTGATCGGCCAGGGCCGACCGGATGGCGTCGAGGCGGGATTCGATGGGCAGCGTCATGGAAGACTCAACCGGCCGGCGTGTCGGCCCGAGAGCGCACGCCACACCCCTTGAGGATCACCCGGGTGAGGAAGGTGGTGATCTCCTCGACATCTTTATCGCTCAACTCGTTACGGCCGGTGATACCCAGCACCTGGGCCTCGAAGTCGGCGTAGTGCTGGGTGGCCGACCAGATAAGGAAGATCAGCCACACCGGATCGACGGGATCCATCAGCCCTCGTTCGGCCCACTGCTCGAGGATCCGCGCCCGGGCCTCGACCCAGTCGCGCAGTTCGCCGCGCAGGTACTCCTGCAGGAAGGGAGCACCGCCGAGGATCTCGGCGGCGAACAGGCGCGAGCCCTCCGGGTGACGCCGCGACAGCTGCATCTTGCTGCGGATGAAGGCCTCCAGCACCTCGGCGGGGTCATCCTCCACCGAGATATCATCGAGCAGCGCGTTCCAGCGCTCCATCATCCGCTCCAGCAGGCGCACGTAGAGGCCACGCTTGCTGCCCATGTAGTAGAGAACGTTGGACTTGGGCAGGCCGGCCTGCTCGGCAATCGCCTGGAGACTCGCCCCCCGATAGCCGTGCCGGGCGAAGACCCGTTCGGCCGCGGCCAGGATCTCGCGCTCGTTGCGCCGGCGGGTCACCCCGTTGGCTTCGCCTTGCTCTCTCGCCCCGCGCTCGGTGGGCGCGCTCCCCTGTGTCATCGGCCACCTCACTGCCCATGGCGGATCAAAAGCCAAGGATAGTGCCCCACCCCCGTGCGAGGTGCAAACGGGCTTGCAAAGTGCATGAAACTGAACCAAGCTGAAAACATCCTGACCGAACGGTCAGCATTTAACCCCCTGGACCCCCTGCGCTTAAACACCAACCTTTCCACGCCAACAACAGAGACAAGGCGATGATCGACTTCCTGCTCAACGGGCAACCCCGCCATTGCGCGGTCTCGCCCGACACCAGCGTGCTCGAGCTGCTGCGCGAGTCGCTCGGCCAGACCGGCACCAAGGAGGGCTGCGCCTCCGGTGACTGCGGCGCCTGCACGGTAGCCATCGGTGAGGCCAACCCCGACGGCAGCATTCACTACCATAGCGCCAACGCCTGCATCACCCCGGCCCATCAGCTCCAGGGGCGAGCGCTGGTCACCGTGGAAGGCCTGGCCCAGGGCGACGCCCTGCACCCCGCCCAGGCCGCCATGGTCGAGTGCCACGGCAGCCAGTGCGGCTTCTGTACCCCGGGTATCGTCATGTCGCTCTTCACTCTCCACGAGGAGCAGCAACGAGCGCCGGCGCCGCTGACACAACAGCGCCTCGAAGCGGCGCTGGGCGGCAACCTCTGCCGCTGCACCGGCTATCGGCCGATCCGGGACGCCGCTCTCTCCATGGACGATCATCCAGCACAGCGCCCGCAGTGGCTGGATGCCACCGCCCCCGAGGAGCAGGCCGCCACCCGGACATCGTTCATCCAGCCGACGACTCTCGCCGAGCTGGTAGAGGAGCGTTCCCTTCACTCCGAGGCTCCCATCGTCGCCGGCGCCACCGACCTCTGGCTCGAGGTGACCCAGCGCCTGACGCGCTTTCCGCGGCTGGTCGATGTCACGCGGGTCTCCGAGCTCAATGCCATCGAGGAAACGACCCTGGATGACGGCCGCGCGGGTTGGTGGATAGGCGGCGCGGTCACCTACGCGCGGCTGGAGCCGCTGCTCGATGAGCACCATGAGGCCTTCGCTCATCTGCTGCACCGCCTGGGCTCGGCCCAGATCCGCAACCGCGGCACCCTGGGCGGCAACATCGCCAACGCCTCGCCCATCGGCGATACCCCGCCGGTGCTGCTGGCACTGGGCTCGCGCCTGTGGCTGGCCGGGCCAGAGGGCGAGCGGGAACTGCCCCTCGACGACTTCTTCCTCGACTACAAGCAGACCGCCCTGCGCGAGGGCGAGGTGATCCGGGCGATCTTCCTGCCCCGTGCCGAGACCGGCCGACACCTCAAGGTCTGGAAGCTGTCCAAGCGTCGCGAAGACGATATTTCCGCCGTCCTCGGCGCCTTCGTCTGGCGCTTGGAGGATGGCGTGCTGCGCGATGTGCGTCTGGCCTTCGGGGGCATGGCGGCAACCCCCAAGCGGGCCGCCGCGGCCGAGGCCGCCCTCGAGGGAAAGGCACCGTCCCCCGCCGCCTTCCAGGCCGCGAGGCTGGCGCTGGCAGAGGACTTCCAGCCGATGAGCGATGTGCGCGGCAGCGCCCATTATCGCCAGCTCTCCGCCGCCAACCTGCTCGAGCGGCTGCGTCTGGTCCTGCTTGGTGAAAACCAGGCGCAGCCGGGCGACCACACTGACCGGGAGGTGATGCTCCATGCGTACGCTCACTAGGCTTTCCACCGCGCCCGACGATGCGCAATCTGCCGCGCCCGACGCTGCGCAATCTACCGCGCCCGACGCTGCGCGAGACACGCCACCGGGCTCCGAGCCGGATGTCTCCGCCGAGTCCGCCAGGGCGCGCCAGGACCAGCAGGGCCGCATCAAGGGCGATGGCCCCTTGGCTCGCGATAGCGAGGCCACCACGACGCGCGGCAGTGCCGGTAGCGCCAGCGCCCACGAGAGTGCAGTCAAGCACGTCACCGGCCGCGCCGCCTATATCGACGATCTCAAGGCGCCGGCGGACTGTCTCCACCTGGCACTGGCGCTTTCGCCGGTAGCCCACGGCCGCCTTTCCCGCCTCGACCTCGACAAGGTGCGGGCCATGCCCGGCGTGGTCGACGCGGTCGGTTTCAATGACGTGCCAGGGCATACCGATATCGGTCCGGTCTTCCCCGGCGACCCGATCTTCATCGAGAACGAGATCAGCTATGCCGGCCAGGTGCTATTTGCCGTAGCCGCCGAGACTCATCGCGCAGCCCGGGAGGCCGTGAACGCCGCCTGGGCTGAAGGGATAGCCGAGATCGACGAGCAACCCGCGAGCCTGGATCCGGTGGCCGCCGCCGAACGCAGCGAGTTCGTGCGCCCGACCCATGTCCAGCAGAGCGGCGACTGGCAGCGCTCGCTGGCGAGCGCGGCTCATGTCATAGAGGGCGAGCAGTTCGTCGGCGGTCAGGAGCATTTCTACCTGGAGGGACAGGCCTGCCTGGTCCAGCCCACCGAGGACGAGGGGGTGATCGTACACACCTCCAACCAGCACCCCAGCGAGACCCAGAAGCTGGTGGCGGAGGTGCTGGGCATCCCCTTCCACGCGGTGACGGTCGAGGTGCGCCGCATGGGCGGCGGCTTCGGCGGCAAGGAGACCCAGGCCTCGCCCTGGGCCTGCATCGCGGCGCTGATTGCCCGGCGCACCGGACGTACCGTACGCCTGCGCCTGCCACGCGCCGAGGACATGCGGGTCACGGGCAAACGCCACCCCTTCCACAACCGCTACCGGCTCGGCGTGGACCAGGCAGGCGTGATCCAGGGCGGCGAGCTGACCCTGATCGGCGACTGCGGCTACTCCCCGGATCTGTCCGACGCCATCGTCGACCGCGCGATGTTCCACGCCGACAACGCCTACTCCCTGGGCGAGGCGCGGGTCACCGGCCACCGGGCGCGCACCCACACCGCCTCCAACACCGCCTTCCGCGGCTTCGGTGGCCCCCAGGGGATGATGGTGATCGAGGCGGCGATGGACGACATCGCCAGACGCCTCGGCGAGGACCCGCTGACGATCCGCAAGCGCAACCTCTACCGGACGGAGCAGGACGTCATTCGCCGGGATATCACCCATTACGGCCAGACCGTGGAACAGGTCGCCCTGCTGCACCATGTCGTCGAGCGGCTCGAGGCCGATAGCGATTACTGGGTACGCCGCCAGGAAATCAGCGCCTTCAATGCCACGAGCCCCGTGATTCGCAAGGGGCTGGCCCTGACCCCGGTGAAGTTCGGCATCTCCTTCACCGCCAAGCACCTCAACCAGGCCGGTGCCCTGCTGCAGGTCTATACCGACGGCAGCGTGATGATCAACCACGGCGGCACCGAGATGGGCCAGGGCCTGCACACCAAGATCTGCCAGGTGGTGGCCCGCGAGCTCGCCCTCGACGTCGACACGGTGCGCATCACCGCCACCCGCACCGACAAGGTGCCCAACACCTCGCCCACGGCGGCCTCCAGCGGCGCCGACCTCAACGGCATGGCCGCCCGCGACGCCTGCCTGAGCCTCAAGACACGGCTGTTCGACTTCGCCAGCGAGCACTACGCCCTCGATCGCGAAGGCATGCGCCTTGAGGCCGGCGAGCTGGTGGCCGGCCATGGCGAGAGCGAGCGGCATATTCCCTGGGGCGAGCTGGTGCAGACGGCCTACCTGGGCCGGGTATCACTCTCCGAGAAGGGCTTCTACGCCACTCCGCTGATCCACTACGACCGCACTACCGGCCAGGGCCGCCCCTTCTACTACTTCGCCCATGGCGCGGCGGTCAGCGAGGTCAGCGTCGACACCCTGACCGGTGAGTACCAGGTAGACCGAGTCGACATCCTGCATGACGTGGGCGACTCCCTGAACCCGGCCATCGACATCGGCCAGGTGGAGGGCGGCTTCATCCAGGGCATGGGCTGGCTGACCGGCGAGGAACTCAAGTGGAACGACGCCGGGCGACTGATCTCCGATGGCCCGGCCACCTACAAGATTCCCACCTACGGTGACCTGCCCCCTCGCTTCAACGTCGAACTGCTCCAGGGCCACCCCAACTCCATGGCCAGCATCTACCGCTCCAAGGCGGTGGGTGAGCCGCCCTTCATGCTCGGCATCTCGGTGTGGGCGGCGCTGCGCGATGCCCTCTCGAGCCTGGCCGACTACCGCGAGGCACCGCGACTCGATACCCCGGCCACCCCGGAACGGGTGCTGATGGCCGCAGAGGCGCTGCGCTCGCGTCACGATCCCTGGCCGCCTTCTGCGGGTGAGTCCGGATGACGGCCGCGGATTATCGGAACACGCGACCGGAGAGCTGGCATGCCGCCCTGCACCGCCTGCAGCGCGAGGGGTTGCCCCATGCGTTGGCCACCCAGGTCACCAGCGCCGGCTCCACGCCCCGGGAACCCGGGGCGCGGATGGTGATCACCGCCGATGCGGTCTATGACACCCTGGGTGGCGGCACCTTCGAGTGGCAGACCATCGCGGCGGCCCGCAAGCGCCTGGCGGGCCCCGATGGAAAGGCCGAGGCCGGCATGAGCCTGGAGGCCTTCAGCCTCGGCGGGCGCAGCGGCCAGTGCTGTGGCGGCTTCGTCAACGTGCTGCTCGAGGTCTTCCCCGGCAGCACCACCACGCTGGCGATCTTCGGCGCCGGCCACGTGGGCCGCGAGATCGTGCGGCTGGCCGCACCGCTGCCCTGGCGAGTGCTGTGGCACGACAGCCGGACAGATGCCTTCCCCGACTGGGCGAGTCGCCAGCCGCGACTCGAATGCCATCATGCGCCCGACCCGGCCGCCGCCGTGGCCGCCCTGCCGCCTGGCGTCCACGCCCTGGTGCTGACTCACGACCACGCCGAGGATCGCGCCCTGGTGGATGCCCTGCTCGCCCGCGGTGACACGGCCTCGCTGGGCCTGATCGGCTCGCAGAGCAAGTGGGCCAGTTTCCGCACGCGCCTGACGGATACCGGCCATACGGACGAGGCCCTGGCGACGGTACGCTGTCCCATCGGCCACTCGGGAGGCGACAAGACCCCCTATGCCATCGCCATATCCGCCATCGCCGAGCTTCTCTCGCTGGTCGAGTCGCCCGAGCGAGGCGACCAGCGCGGCCTCGACCCGGCCGAGTTGAGACACCTCCTTACCGACGACTCCAGGTAGGAGCTTTGCTTGCAAAGCGATAGATCTGGCGCCGATCGCGCTGCAAGCCGGAACGCCGGAACGTGCACTCCCACGATAATTCGATGAGCCCTGACGAGATGACCAACAACGACTCACGCGTGCTGCGCGCCGAACTGCTGAGCTTCGATGCCGACCCCGGCGAAGAGGACACCCCCGTCGCGGGCAGCGTGCGACATATCGCAGATGGTGCACTATGGATCGAGAACGGTCGCATCCGCGCCGTGGACGACTTTTCCCGCCTATCCCCCGAGCTGCCCGAGGGGATCGAGATCATCGACCATCGCGGCAAGCTGATAACGCCCGGCTTCATCGACAGCCATGTGCACTACGTGCAGCTGGAGATCATGGCCTCCTACGGCCGTCAGTTGCTCGACTGGCTCAATGACTACACCTTCCCCGAGGAGTGTCGTTTCGCGGCACGAGAACATGCCGAGGCGCTGTCGGAAGCCTTCCTCGATGAGATGCTCAGGGTCGGCACCACCACCGCCCAGGTGTTCTGCTCGAGCCATCCGACCTCGGTCGATGCCTTCTTTTCCGCAAGTCAACGTCGCGATCTGCGCATGCTAGCAGGCAAGGTGCTGATGGATCGCCATGCCCCGGACGCCCTCTGCGATGACCCGCTGGGTGGCATCCGCGACACCGAGCGGCTGGTCGGCGACTGGCACGGCAAGGGGCGTCTGGGCTACAGCCTGACGCCACGTTTCGCCCCCACTTCCAGCCGAACGCAGCTGGACGCCACCGGGGGGCTGATGCGCAACGACCCGAGCCTCTGGCTGCAGACCCATCTGGCCGAGAACACCGGAGAACTGGACTGGGTGGCAGAGCTCTTCCCCGGCAGCCGCGACTACCTCGAGGTCTACGAGCAGTCGGGCCTGGTCGGGCCGCGCAGCACCTTCGCCCACGGCATCCACCTGGACCAGGCAATGCGCGGCCGGCTGGCCGAACGGGGGGCGAACCTCGCCTTCTGCCCAAGCTCCAACCTCTTCCTCGGCAGCGGGCTGTTCGACCGACTGGCGGCGCGGGAGATGAACCTCAGCATCACCTATGCCAGCGACGTGGGCGGCGGCACCGACCTCTCCGGTCTGGCCACGCTGAAGGCCGCCTACCAGGTGGGCCAGCTCAAGGGCCAGCCGCTCACTGCCTGGCAAGGGTTCTTTGGGCTGACGCTGGGCAACGCCACGGCGCTGTCGCTGGAGGGCCATATCGGTCGGCTTGCCACGGGGATGGAAGCCGACTTCGTGATCCTCGATCCGGCCGCTACTCCGCTATTGGCAAGACGCACGGCCCGCAGCCGTTCGCTTTCCGAGACCCTCTTCGCGCTGATGATGCTGGGAGATGATCGCTGCGTGGCCGAGACCTGGGCCGGCGGACGTCTGCAGCACCGGCGCGACGATCAATCCCCCGAGGCAGGTTGACCGTCAGCCATCCTCCTCGGCTGCAGGCAGGGTGAGCAGCCAGCTCACCAGCCTCCAATCCCTCAGGAACCCGACGGTTGGGCGTCATGGGCTCCTCGCCCCAGTTGCCGCTACCACCTTCGCGCACCTTGACCACAAGGCGCTCCAGAGCTTGGTCATCGTCGCGATAACGCTCGGCCACATCCCGCCATGCGGGTCCGCGCAGGGATTTATCCAGGTCATGGCAGTTAAAGCAGCCACTATCCCAGGCCAGGTCGATCATGGCCTCGTCATCTCTCTCGTCCTCGGCCAGCACGGGCCCGGAAAGGCCCACGACCAGCAGGCTCGCGGCCATACAGCGCATCTTGACATTTCGCATTTCTCTTACCTCCCAAAAACGCATCTATCACGCGGAACACCGTCCAGCGGAGGGGGCGTCATGTAATTGATAAAAATTGACGTGGCTCAAGAGTGGTCGTTTTCCGACTCTTTTACTAGGTTGATAAGCGTCAAGCGATAGCACACTCTTCCATAAGAAGGTTACGTGCGGTTTACGGCCGCCACTGACCCGGACCAGTACAACGAGGGGAACTCTCATGCATCACAAGCGCCTTCTGGTTTCGGCCATCGCCCTTGGCTCCGCCATGGCCATCGCCGCACCCGCCATGGCCGACGACGGCCTCGGCGACTACCGCGACCGCTTCGAACCACTGCCCCACCTTCCCCCCATCCCGGCAGACAACTCCCTGACACCGGCTAAGGTTGAGCTGGGTAACATGATGTTCTTCGAGCCACGCATCTCGTCCAGCGGCGTGATCAGCTGTGCTACCTGCCACAATCCGGCACTGGGATGGAGCGATCGCATTCCGCGGGCGACGGGCCACGACGGTCAGATCGGCGAGCGCAACACGCCCACCGTGCTGAACTCGGGTTTTCTGGGCTCACAATTCTGGGACGGCCGCGAACCGGACCTGGAAGGCCAGGCGCTCGGCCCCATCGAAGCCGACGTCGAGATGGCCATGGATCTCGAGCAGGCGCTGGAGCGCCTGGAAGGCTTCGAGGTCTACCAGAACAAGTTCGCCGAGGCCTATCCGGATGAAGAGAATCCGATCAACGCCAACAATCTGGCCATGGCCATCGCCAGCTTCGAGCGCACACTGAACACTCCCAACTCGCCCTTCGACCGCTACCTTAGGGGTGACATGAACGCCCTGGACCAGCAGGAGAAGGACGGCATGGTGGCCTTCGTCGACAACGGCTGCATCGCCTGCCACCGCGGCCCGGCACTGACCGACAGCCAGTTCCACCGCATCCAGGTCCCGGGCTCCACCGACGTGGGCCGCTTCGAGGTCACCGGCGAGGAGAGCGACCGTCACAAGTTCCGCACCCCGACCCTGCGCAACGTGGCCGTGACCTACCCCTACATGAACAACGGCGCTACCGAGACCCTCGAGGAGTCCGTGGCCATCATGGGCCAGGAGATGCTCGGGCAGGAATTCGAAGAGCAGGAAATTGCCAACATCACCGCCTTCCTGCACACCCTGACCGGCGAGATGCCGGAGTTCGAGGTTCCCGCCCTGCCCTGATTCAGGCCACCGCTTGGACAACACGAACCCCGGTCTCTACCGGGGTTCTGTCGTTGGCAGGCGACTTGTTCCCTACAGGCAGTCCGCCAGTTGGCGATGCAGCTCGAGGCGACGCGTCTCGCTGATGAAGGCCGCTTCGATGGCCGTGCCGGCCAGCTGGATGAAGACCTCCTTCGACCAGCCGAAGGCATCGGCGCAGGCTTCGAAGTTGGCCAGCATGCCGCCACCGAAGTAGGCCGGGTCGTCGGAATTTAGGGTCAGGCGCAGGCCAGCATCGAGCAGCTGTGGCAAGGGATGATCCGCCATCCTCTCGACGACACGCAGTCGCACATTGGAAAGCGGACAGACGGTGAGTACCACGCCCTCGTCCCGCAGCCGGTCCATCAGCTCCGAGTCTTCCAGGCAGCGCACGCCATGGTCGATGCGACAGACATCCAGCAGGTCCAGGGCCTCGCGGATGTACGCGGGTGGCCCCTCCTCACCGGCATGGGCCACCCGGGGGATGCCGAGTTGTCGCGCCCGCTCGAACACCTCGACGAATTTCGCCGGAGGGTTGCCCTTCTCGGCACTGTCCAGCCCCACGGCATCGAGCATCTCCCAGTAGGGCGCCGCGCTCTCCATCAACGCCATCGCCTCCTCGGCCGATCGGTCTCGCAGAAACGCCATGATCAGTGCCGTGGACATGCCCAGCTCGCGCTGCGCCCGGCGTCGTGCCAGGGAAAGCCCCTCCATCACCACCGGCAGCTCGATGCCACGCACCAGGTGGGCCTGGGGATCGAAATGCATCTCCACATGCACCACCCCCTCGGCACTGGCGCGGCGGAAGTAGTCCATCGCCAGATCGTGGAAGTCCTCGGCGGTGCGAAGCACGCTCATCCCTTGGTAGTAGAGGTCGAGAAAGGACTGCAGGTCGTTGAAATCATAAGCCGCGCGTACCTCCTCCACGGAGGCATAGGGCAGGCTGACGCCGTTGCGCTCGGCCAGGGAAAACATCAGCTCGGGCTCCAACGAGCCCTCGATGTGCAGATGGAGTTCGGCCTTGGGCAGGCGCTTAAGGAAATCACGCATGGCATACCTCGTCGGGGAAATCGTTGGTGTCATCCTGAAACATCCTGACCATTCGTGCAAAGCCGACCGTTGAGCAGGGTCAGGCAGCGGTCGATGCCGGGCGGGTCGACGGTATCGCCGAGCTGATGTATCAGGTAGATGACAGTGCGCCCTGCCAGCCACTCATCGAGGCGGGCAGAGAGTCGGGTCGCGGTCTCGGCATCGAGTCCGGCGAAGGGTTCGTCCAGCACCACCAGATCCGGCTCACGCAGCAGCAGCCGGCCCAGGGCGAGGCGCCGAGCCTGGCCGCCGGAGAGCCGCCGCCCGCCCTCTCCTACCCGGGTATCGAGCCCCTGTGGCAGGGCCCTGGCCCAGTCGGCGAGTTCCACCATTGCCAGCACCCGCCACAGCCGAGCCTCGTTCGCCTCGGGGGCGGCCAGACGGAGGTTGGCGGCCAGGGTATCGTCGAACAGGTCCGTCTGCTGGGTCAGCAAGGCCACACGAGAGGTCAGTGCCGATTCGGGCCAGGCACTCAGCGCCACACCAGCAAGCCTCACCTCACCTGTCCCGGCCCTGAGTTGTCGCGTCAGCAGCCCGGCCACGTTGGTCTTGCCCGCTCCGGATGCCCCGCAAAGCGCCAGCCGCTGGCCGGGTGCCACATCAAAACTGACCTCGGCCAGGGCCGGCACCAGGGCATCCTCGTGGATCAAGGTGACGTTCTCGAGGGTCACCGAGAGCGCTCCTGCTGGCAGCTGCACAGAGGGGTGCGCTGTGGCCACCCCCTCGTGCTGCGCTTCCAACGCATTGAGGCGCTCGGCGGCGCCCCAGGTGGCTCCCAGCCAGGTGAAGGCCGCCGGCAGGGGGGCCAGCGCTTCGCTGATGGCCAGCACCGCAAGCGGCATCATTACCGTCAACGGCCCGGACAGCAGCCCGGCGCTCCAGGCCTCGGCCGCGAGCCACAGGGCCAGGAGCATCGCCAGCCCCACGACCAGCGATGCCAGCGCATTACCCAGCGCCACCCGCTGTCCCAGACGACGCTGATCCCGATAGAGCCGCGCCTCGATGGCAGCCAACCGGACACGGTGATCCGCCAGGCTGCCATACGCCTCCAGCTCCGCCAGGCCCTGGATCTGCTCGATCAACCGCCCCCTGAGCTGCTCGAGATCGCCAACCTGACGACGACTGGCGGCCAAGCCCATACGAGCTTGTCCCAATGTCAGCCAGAGCCAGCCCAGCAGCAGCAGGGCTCCGGTCGCCACCCCGACTCGTGGCGCCCAGAGAGCGAGGAACCCGGCCAGACCCAGGATCACCAGCAAGGCCACAAGCGCCGGCGCCAGAAGACGCAGATAGAGACTGTCCAGGGTGTCGATATCTGCCGTCAGTCGGTTGAGCCAGTCGCTGGCGCGCCGTCGCGACAGGGCGTGGGCATCGAGGCCCGAGAGCACCGCGAACAGGCGTGAACGCAGGTCGGCGAGCAGTCTCAACACTGTGTCGTGGTTGTACAGGCGCTCTACATAGCGCGACACCGTGCGGGTCACCGCAAAGAAGCGTATTCCGCCACCTGGCACGTAGACGTCCAGGCTAGCCGCCATACCTGCCGCCAGTAGAAGGCCCGTAAGCCCAGTCGCGGTGATGAACCACCCGGAGAGGGCCAGCAGGCCGATGGCCGAGACCAGGGTCAACCCCATCAACAGGGCGCCGAGGATCAGCCGGCCGCGACGCTGACCGAGCAGGGCAAGCCAGGGGCGCAGGCTGCTCCAGAGCGAGGTTTCATGGGGTGGCATCGTGGCTCACCTCCCGCGCCGTTGCCTCGTTCTCGAGCGACAGGCGCCACTTCGCCATTGCCATCAGGGCAGGATGGTGGGTCGCGATAACCAGGGCCCTTCCCTCATCGGCCAGCGCCTGTAGTGCCTCGACCAAGGCGCCTTCCGTCTCGGCGTCCAGACTGGCCGTGGGCTCGTCGAGCAGCACCAGTTGGGCCCGGGAGAGAAAGACCCTGGCCAGGGCGAGCCGCTGAGCCTGACCGCCGGAGAGGCCGACACCGCGCTCGCCGAGTTGTGACGCTAGCCCGTGAGGTAGCGCCGCCAGCAGCTCGCCGAGGCCGGCTCGAGCCAGTGCCTCGCGCATCTCGCCCTCGCCGGTATCGGGCGCCGCCAGCCGCAGGTTGTCCGCCAGGCTGCCCTGGATCAGCAGCGGACGCTGGTCCATCCAGGCAAGGCCCAGCCCCTCGGCCATACGCACGCTGCCGCTGGCCGGCGCGACGAACCCGGCCAGCAACTGGAGTAGCGTGGACTTGCCGACGCCCGAGGGGCCGGTGACGGCTACCACGTCTCCCGCGGCCAGGGTCAGGTCGACGGACTCCAGCACCCGGCCCCGCCCGGGATGCTCGACGCTGGCGGCCTCGAGTTCGACCAGCACATTGCGCGCGGAAGCCGGGACCGCTCCGCCCGATCTGCGCCGGGCATCGGGGGGCTCGTTGAGCAGGGCCACCAGCCCCTCGCCGGCCCCCAGCGCCGCCGCCCTGTCATGATAGTGCTGGGACAAGCTGCGCAGCGGCTGGAAGAATTCCGGAGCCAGCAGCAGTATCAGCAGACCACTGAATAGAGTGAGTTCATCTGCGGGGCCATATTCGATGTAGCCGAGCAGCCCGAAGCCCACATAGATCGCCACCACGGCAATCGCTACCGAGGCGAAGAACTCAAGCACCGCCGAGGAAAGAAATGCCAGACGCAGGGTACGCATGCTGCGCTGCCGATAATCATCGGCGGCAACATACACCTCGTGGGTGGCCTGGGTCGTGCGTCCGAACAGCTGCAGCGTGGTGATGCCACGCACGCGATCGATGAAGTGCCCGGAAAGCCGCGCAACGGCCGCAAACTGCTCTCGATTGAGCCGCTCGGCGCCCATGCCGACCAGCGCCATGAACATCGGGATCAACGGTGCCGAGATCAACAGGAAAATGGCTGCCAGCCAATCCAGCCACAGCACCACCATCACGATCGGCAGCGGAACCAGCACCGCCAGGTAGAGCTGCGGCTGGAACCGAGCGAAGTAGCCGTCAAGTGCTTCAACCTGCTCCACCAGTTGACTGGCAAGCGACGCGCTGTGCCGAGAGGTCAGCTTCACCGGTCCCAATCGCGCCATGTGATCAAGCAGTGCCCGCCGAGCGCGCTGACGAATCCGCAGGCTCGCCGACTGCGCCAGGGTTTCCTGCAGATAGAGCGCCAGGGCGCGCAGTGGCAACACGACCAGCAACCCCACGAACAAAGGGGTAAGCGTAGACAGCGATGCCTCTTCGACGAGCAGGTGACTGATGAAACGGGCGAGCAGCACCAGCTGCACGATAGTCAGCAGGCCGACCGAGGTCCCTGCCAGGACGGCGAGACGCAGCCGCCGGCGTTCGCCGGCGGCCAGGTCCTTGAGGTAGCGGCGCGCGGTCAGCTCACCTGTCGCTGCGTCGGGCGCGTCCATCGGCTCAGTGATATCCCTCACCGGGTCGGACCTTGCCGCGGAATACCCAGTAGGTCCAGGTGGTGTAGGCCAGTACGACGGGAATCACGAAGACTACGCCTATCAGCAGGAAGAGCTGCGATCCCGGGTCCGAGGCGGCATCCCAGATAGTGTAATCGGGCGGCACAATGACCGGCCACTTGCTGGCCAGCAGCCCCAGGTAGGTGAAGAGAAACACGCCCAGGGTGGCGATGAAGGGCTGTCCCTCGCGACGCTGCCGGACCGCACGCCAGAGCAGTGCCGCACAGGCCAGCGCCAGCACCGGGAAGACCCACATGAGGTGCAGATGGCCGAACCAGCGATCACGAACGCTGAGGTCGACGAACGGCGTCCACACACTGATAATCGCGAACACGGCCAGCACCGCCAGCAGCAAGCGTGGCGTGATGCGGTAGGCCCAGGCCTGAACGGCGCCTTCGGTCTTCATGATCACCCAGGTCGCCCCCAGCAGCGCATACCCCGCCATCAGGCCCAGGCCGGTCAGCACGGTGAAGGGCGTCAGCCAATCGAGAGCACCACCCACATAGACGAAGTCCTCCACGGCGAACCCCTGGATGTAGGCACCCACGACCACGCCCTGGGCAAAGGAGGCCAGGGCAGAGCCCCAGCAGAAGGCGCGGTTCCACCAGCGACGGTTACGATGCGACTTGAAGCGAAATTCGAAGGCGATGCCGCGGAAGATCAGGCCGGCCAGCATCAGGAAGACCCCGATATAGAGCGCCGGCAGGAATACCGAGTAGACCAGCGGGAAGGCCGCCAGCAGGCCGGCCCCGCCCAGCACCAGCCAGGTTTCGTTACCATCCCAGACCGGGGCCACCGAGTTCATCATCACATCGCGGGACTCCTCGTCCGGGGCGAAGGGAAAGAGTATCCCCACGCCCAGGTCGAAGCCGTCCATCAGCACGTACATGATCACCCCGAAGCCGATGATCAGGGCCCAGATCATTGTCAGGTCGAAGGCTTCCATGGCTCAGCTCCTTCCCGGTTGGCGAGAGGCATCGTCGAAGGTCGCGTGGGCGGCCGACAGCGGACGCTTGGGCCGCTCCACCTCATGATCATGGGGCGCTTCGGGCAGCATGCCCTGGCGCACCACCCGGGTCAGGTAGTAGATACCCGCCCAGAACACCACCGCGTAGACCGCCATGTAGCCGATCAGCGTGAACAGGGCCATGCCGCCGGTGAGCGAGGGCGTCAGCCCCTCGGCATGGGTCATCAGGCCATAGACCAGCCATGGCGCCCGGCCCGACTCGGTAACGAACCAGCCGGCCACCACCGCGATGAAGGGCGTCACCGTCATCACCCGCAACAGCTGCAGAAAGCCGCGGTGCTCGTACACTCGTCCGCCGCGGCGCAGCCAGAGTCCCGCCAGGGCAACGGCAATCATGGCAAGGCCAATGCCGACCATGATGCGGAAGGACCAGAACACCAGCCATACCGGCGGCTGCTCTTCGGGTGGGACCTCGCTGATTCCCGGCACGATGCCCTCTGCCTCGTGGGTCAGGATAAGGCTGGCGAGGCTCGGAATGCCGATCTCGAAGCGGTTCTGCTGGGCCTCCTGATCAGGCCAGGCGAAGAGCAGCAGCGGCACATTGCCACTGCGCTCCCAGTTGCCCTCCATGGCGGCGACCTTGGTGGGCTGGTGCTCCAGGGTGTTGAGGCCGTGGAAGTCGCCCAGCACGGCCTGTGCGGGCGTCAGCACCAGCAGCAGCCACAGGCACATGGAGAGCGCCTTGCGATTGGCCTCGACGTCGCGCCGGATGAGCAGGTACCAGGCGCTGACGCCCGCCACCACGAAGCCGCCGGTCAGGAAGGACGCCAGCACCATGTGCCAGAAGCGGTACCAGAAGGAGGGGTTGAAGATCGCCTCACTCCAGGAGATCACATGGAAGCGACCATCGATCAGCTCGACGCCGGCCGGGGTCTGCATCCAGCTGTTGGCCGAGAGGATCCAGAACGAGGAGATGAAGGTACCCGTCGCCACCATGATGGCAGCGAACAGGTGCACGCCCTGGGGCACCTTGCCACGCCCGAACAGCAGCACGCCGAGGAAGGCCGCCTCGAGGAAAAAGGCCGTGACGACCTCGTAGCTGAGTACCGGACCGAGAAAGTTCGACGACGCCAGGGAGAAGTTGCTCCAGTTGGTGCCGAACTGAAAGGACATGACGATGCCCGACACCACTCCCATACCGAACACCACGGCGAAGACCTTGGTCCAGAACAGGGCCAGGCGGTCCCAGGCCGGGTTTTCGGACTTGAAGAAGAGGCCGTTGAGCAGCGCAATATAGGACGCCAGCCCGATGGTGAACACCGGGAAGATGGCGTGAAAGGCGACCACGAAGGCAAATTGCAGTCGCGACAGCAGCAGGGGATCCAGTTCCATCACGCACTCCTGATTCACTACGGAGAACAGTGCTCCGCGGGGAGAGTCTCATCAAGGGATGCGCCCGGCACTCGTCGGTGCTTTTGTACATGAGGCGGCCACGATCATGGTGCCTTGTCGCATTCATCCTTACCCGTGCCCAGCCTGCACCGGTCAGGTGATCAGGCGCCGGCGGCATGCAATTTCACCGATGAGAATAACCTTATTACTGGGCACATCCCCATGATGCTCTCACGGTGCCGCCCTTGCCACCTTGAGTGATGTGTCGCAGTGTCGCAGCGCGGCAGGAGGCGCTACAGCGGGCTCAGGCCACCGCCCCCCCGCGAATGACCATGCTGATCATGTAGGCAGTGTAGCCGAGGAACATGGCGAGCAGCGCGGCCCCTTCCGTGCGGTTGATGCGACCCTCGCGGCCACGCCAGCCCATGGCGAAGACCGCCATCATCACCGTCATGGCCATCATCAGGCTCCAATCACGCAGCAGCACCTCGCGACCGACCTCGATTGGCGCGATCATCGCGGCTAGACCCACCACGCCCAGGGTATTGAAAAGGTTGGAGCCCACCACGTTGCCCAGCACCAGGTCATGCTCGCCACGACGCAGGGCACTGATCGAGGAGGCGAGCTCCGGCAGAGAGGTCCCCACCGCCACCACGGTCAGTCCGATCACCAGATCGCTGACGCCGAACCCTTGGGCGATGGCCACCGCACCCCATACCAGGATGCGCGAGCTGACCACCAGCAACACCAGGCCGACTCCGGTCCAGACGAGTCCAACCTTCAGCGACATAGGGTGGACCGCCAGGCTCTCCTGAGTGTCGCTGGCGAGCGGATCACGGTTGTCGCGGAGCCCCAGGTAGATGGAAACACCGATGAAGGCTGCCAACAGCAGAAGCAACAGGAGCGCCTCGAGGCGACCGATCACGCCGCCCCACAACAGCAGGGCGGAGAGCAGGGTCACACCGCCCAGCACCGGCAGTTCCCGACGCACTACGCCGGAATGCACTGCCAGCGGCGATATCAGCGCCACCAGGCCCAGGATCAAGCCGATGTTGGCGATATTGGAGCCGTAGGCGTTGCCCAGCGCCAGACCGGGGTTGCCCTGACTGGCTGCCAGGGCGGAAACCACCAGCTCAGGAGCCGAGGTACCGAAGCCGATCACCAGCATGCCAATCAGCAGCGGTGACAGCCCCAGGCGGGCAGAGGTCGCCGCCGCCCCATCGACGAAGCGCTCGGCGCTCCACACCAGCAGGACCAGGCCTGCCAAGACCGCCACGGCGGGAAGTAACATGTCGTCTCCTCGGGAACATTCAGGACCGCATGTTTGTTTATGGTGTCGCTTGCGTCAACATGCCAAACTGAACATTCAACATTTTTCTCTCGAGGAGACCCCATCGCGGTGCCCAGGCCTGTCTTTCGCGCCCCTGCTCTTCTGCCCCGGAGAGAACCGCTGGTGGATCGCTCACCACCGGAGACGCGCACCTCACGGCGGCGACTGCGGGCCTGTCATGAGTGCGACTGGCTAGTTGCCCTGCCGCCGCTCCACCCCGGCGAGAAGGCCGACTGTCCGCGTTGCGGTCACACCCTGGCCAGCCGCCATTTCCGTCCGGCGCAGCGAAGCATGGCACTGGCCCTGGCTGCTCTTGTCGCGCTGTCGCTGGCGATCTCGTTCCCTTTCGTCAGCTTCAGCGTAAGCGGGGTCGGCAATCGCATCGAGCTCTCCCAGACTGCCACCACGCTGATCGGTTTCGACCAGCCACTGGTGGCCATCGCCGTGCTGCTGACCATTGCCGTACTGCCCGCCGTCTATCTCTCCGGCGTGATCTGGCTACAGTTCGGCCTGATGCGCCAGGCGCCGCTGCCAGCCAGCCGGAGCATCGCCCGCTCGCTGGCCCACCTACACCCCTGGATGATGGCCGATGTCTTCATCATCGGCGCCCTGGTGAGCCTGATCAAGGTCGCCGGCATGGCCGAGATCGAGCTGGGCATTGCCTTCTGGGCCTTCTGTGCCTTTGCTCTGCTGCTGCTGTTTACCACCCAGTCACTGGACGCCGACTGGATGTGGTTCTCACTGGCCGGGGAACCTCTCGCGCCGGAGGGGGCCCGCACCGGCGAGCCCGCTTCCCCGCAGGGTCTGGCCGGTTGCGCCACCTGCGGGCTGGTCAACCGCCTGGATCATCGCGGCTACGGTCGCTGCCGACGCTGCGGCGAAAGCCTGCATGCTCGTCTGCCTCACAGCCTGCAGCGCACCTGGGCGCTGCTGGCCGCCGCCGCGGTCATGTACGTGCCGGCCAACCTCTACCCGATCATGACCACCACCAGCCTGGGCCATGCCAGCCCCTCTACCATCATCGGCGGTGTGGTGCAACTGGCCCAGATGGGCTCCTGGCCGGTGGCCGCAGTGATCTTCGTGGCCAGCGTAATCGTGCCGGTAGGCAAACTGGTGGCGCTGGCCTGGCTCTGCCTGGTGGTCAAGCACAGCGATGAACTCAACGCCGCGACCCGCACCCGCCTCTACCGTCTCACCGAGTTCATCGGCCGCTGGTCGATGGTCGATGTCTTCGTGGTGGCGATACTGGTGGCCCTGATACGGGCAGGCGCACTGATGTCAATCACTCCAGGGCCTGCCGCTCTCGCCTTCGGTGCCGTGGTGATCAGCACCATGCTCGCCGCCATGAGCTTCGATCCGAGACTGCTCTGGGACCCTTCCCTGCCCCGCGAGTCCCGCTCCGCTAGCGCCGCAAAAGGACAAGGAAGCCCGCGATGACCGATGCACCCGAGACCCCCGAACGGGACAGCCACCGCGCCCGTACCACCCCCCAGGCACGGCTGTCGCCGATCTGGATCGTGCCTCTCGTGGCAGTCCTTATAGGCGCTTGGCTGGTCTATGACAACTACCGCAGTCGCGGCCCGCAGATCACCCTGATCATGAACAACGCCGAGGGCATCGAGGCCGGCAGCACACTGATCAAGACGCGCAACGTCGAGGTTGGACGGGTCGAACAGGTCCAGCTCTCGGAGGATCTTTCTCGCGCGGTGATCACCGCGCGCATGAGTCCCGACAGCGACGACATGCTGGTCGAGGACAGCCGTTTCTGGGTGGTCAAGCCACGCATCGGCCGTGAGGGCATCAGCGGGCTTGGCACGGTGCTTTCTGGCGCCTACATCCAGCTCGAGCCGGGCCAGAGCGAGGTCGACTCCCGCCAATTCAAGGTCAGCGACCAGCCGCCGGTCTCCCCGGCAGGGGCCGAGGGGCTGCGTATCAACTTGGTCAGCCAGCTGGGAAACTCCCTGAACGTAGGGGATCCGATCACATACCAGGGTCTCATCGTGGGTCGTGTCGAGGAAGCCAACTTCGATGTGGAGACGCGCCGAATGGACCACCTCATCTTCATCGAGAGCCCCTACCATACGCTGGTGACCGAGAACACTCGGTTCTGGACCGCAAGTGGTTTCGATCTGCGGGTGGACTCAGGGGGCTTCCGCGCCAATCTGGAATCCCTGGAGGTACTGCTCGGTGGCGGGGCGACCTTCGGTGTCCCCGAAGACCTGATGCGGGGTCAGCCGGTGGGGCCGGACACCAGCTTCGATCTCTACCCGGACGAGGACAGC
Organism: Halomonas sp.; assembly: GCF_034520545.1. GTDB lineage: Bacteria > Pseudomonadota > Gammaproteobacteria > Pseudomonadales > Halomonadaceae > Halomonas. Next base: position 74,443 of record NZ_JAXHNN010000010.1, on the reverse strand, counting down.
GCGCAGCAGGGTACCTTCAACCGCTATCTGGAGTACGTGTTGCTGGTGGAAGACTCCGTGCGCGACTTGAACCGCGGTGCCCCGGTGGAATTCCGCGGCGTACGCATCGGCACCGTGGCGGCGGTACCCTGGAACTTCACCGCTCCCCAACCAGGTTCGCGCTCGAGTTTCGCCATTCCGGTGCTGATGCGCATCGAGCCACAACGCCTGGGTATCAACAATCAGGACCTGAATATCGACGAATGGCGGGATCGCTTCGATCGCCTATTCAATCTGGGCCTGCGTGCCTCCCTCAAGACCGGCAACCTGCTCACCGGCATGATGTTCGTCGATCTCAATTTCAATCGCGATCTGGCCGGAGAGCATGTCGCGGAGACCTTCGCCGAACGCCGCGTCTTCCCCACTACCTCCAGCGGCTTCGCCCAAATCGAGGCCCAGGTGACTGCGCTGCTCGACAAGCTCAATGGTCTGGAAGTCGAACCGCTGCTGGAGGGGCTCGAACGCAATCTGGCGACGTCCGAGGCTATGCTCGCCGAGGTGCGCGAGCTCACCGCCAGCGTGCGCACCCTGATCGACGACCCCGATACCCGCGCCGTCCCCGGCAACCTGAACAGGACCCTTGAATCACTGCAGGGTACACTGGAAGGAGTGTCCCCCGAGTCGAGCGCCTACCGCGATCTGACCGCCACCCTCTCGCAGCTGGAACGACTGTTGCGCGACCTTCAGCCGGTGGCGCGAACCCTGGACGAGAATCCCCGGGCGCTGCTCTTCGACAGCCTTGACACCCCAGATCCGATCCCACAGGCGCCTAGCAAGAACTCAGGCGCCTCTCGATGAGCGCCACCACCCCAACAGGAGACGCCATGAGGATGACATCCTGGATCGCCGCCCTGACCGCGATCCTTTGGCTGACCGGCTGCGCCAGCTCCAGCCCTCCCGCCGACCGCTACACACTGCCGGCAGGAGACCTGGCGAGCGGCACCGCAGGTATCGATGCCGAGCATCTGCTGCTGATTCGCCCACCCCAGCTAGCGCGCTTCTTGGACGTGGAGGGCATCGTCTATCAGCTCGACGACATCACTCTGATCGAGGCCCGCGAACACCGCTGGGCAGACCCCTTGGGTGACCAGCTCGGGCGTGGCCTGCGGGACCGACTGGCCGCGCGTCTGGCGGATACCCGGGTGGACCTCGCCGGAAGCGACCGACGCGATCCCGCGGCCTATCGGCTACATGTGGAGATCGACCGTTTCCAGGGTCGCGCCGACGGACTGGCCCTAGCCGCCGGTCGCTGGCAGCTGCGTGATGGTGATGGCGAGCTATTGGCACTGGAAGACTTCTCCGTGGCGCACGAACTCGAGGCCGATGGCTATCCTGCCCTGATACGCGCTCTGGGCCGGAGTTGGGACCGAGTGGCCAGCGAGATCGCCGCGGAAATCAAACGGCTGCGTTGAGCCGCGCACTATGGCATAATACCGCACGCGGCGATCGCTGGTCCCTCCTGCCGCGCCAGAATCCTTTTACACGCCTTGGCCAGGGACTGACCACGTCGTACCTCGACGCGGCGCGACCGAGGCGTCTCTGCGGAGACCGCATGACCTTTTCCGATCTCGGCCTGCGTGCCGAACTGCTGCGTGCCGTCGAGGCACAGGGCTACACCACTCCAACCCCGATCCAGCTCAAGGCGATTCCCGCCGTGCTCAAGGGCGGCGACCTGTTGGCCAGCGCCCAGACCGGTACCGGCAAGACTGCCGGCTTCACTCTGCCAATGCTGCAGCGACTGGCCGACGGCCCGCGCCCGGCCAAGCGCCAGATTCGTGCCCTGGTGCTGACGCCGACCCGCGAGCTCGCCGCCCAGGTCGGCGAAAGCGTGGCCGACTATGGCCGCCATCTGACCCTGCGCTCCCACGTGATCTTCGGCGGCGTCGGCCAGCAGCCTCAGGTGGACGCCATCCGCGCCGGCCTGGACGTACTGATCGCCACCCCCGGCCGCCTGCTGGATCTTCACCAGCAGAAACACGTGGATCTTTCGAAGGTCGAGATCCTGGTGCTCGACGAAGCCGATCGCATGCTCGACATGGGCTTCATCCATGACATCAAGAAGATCCTGCGCGTGCTACCCGAGAAGCGCCAGAATCTGCTGTTCTCCGCCACCTTCTCCAACGAGATCCAGGCACTCGCCGGCAAGCTGCTCGACAAGCCGGAGATGATCGAAGTCGCCCGCCGCAATACCACCGCCGAACTCGTCGACCAGGCGATCTACCGCGTCGACCGCGAGAAGAAGCGCGACCTGCTGGCCCACCTGATTACCCAGCACGACTGGCAGCAGGTGCTGGTCTTCACCCGCACCAAGCACGGCGCCAACCGCCTGGCCGAACAGTTGTCCAAGCAGGACATTCCCTCCATGGCGATCCATGGCAACAAGAGCCAGTCGGCCCGCACCAAGGCGCTGGCCGCCTTCAAGGATGGCAACCTGCAGGTCCTGGTGGCCACCGATATCGCCGCCAGGGGCCTGGACATCGAGGAGCTGCCCCATGTGGTCAACTTCGAGCTGCCCAACGTTGCCGAGGACTATGTCCACCGCATCGGCCGCACCGGCCGGGCCGGCAGCGAGGGCAAGGCGGTCTCTCTGGTGTGCGTCGACGAGCACGGCCTGCTCAAGGGCATCGAGCGGCTGATCAAGCGCGACCTGGAGAAGCGCATCGAGCCGGGCTTCGAACCCGACCCCAATGCCAAGCCCGAGCCCATCGAGAACGGCCGTGGCAAACGCTCGGGCGGTGGACGCAGCGGCGGCCAGGGCAAGCGAGGTCAGGGTCAGGCCGCGGGCCAACGCAACGGTGGCGACGAAGCGCGTGCACCGCGTCGTCGGCGCGACGGCCGCTCCGGCTCACGTCAGGCCTGATACGCGCGATTGGCGGGCTGCATCGCACTATGTGAATGTCGCCCGTTGATTCCCGCACCCCTTCCACCATCCAAGGCAGGACACTTCCATGGATGACAAGAATCTTGTCACCTCTTACCGACGCTGGCTGACCTTCCAGCAGCAGGCCCGGCTGGACCGTGAACATCACGGCGCTCGCCAGCGGCTCGAGGAATCGAAGGTATCGTCAACACGCATGACCGAGGCCTACCGCAGCATGGCCGCCAAGGCCGCCAGCGAGGGAGCCAGCTATCGCACCCTTTTCCTGCGCGACCACGATGACACGGCGCTGGCCTGCGAGGGCTGGCTGTTCGTGCGCCGGGTGCTCGCGAAGGGCGGTTCGACACGCGTGCGTGCTACCCTGCTGACCACCTTTACCCTCGAGGAAGGCCGCATTGAGCCCGGCAGCCAACCGGCGGAGAAAGTCACCCTGGAGATCTTCGACCAGTTGAACATCGACCGCGGCATGAGCAGCGTGGTGCGCGTCGATCGTATCGACGGCAACCATGACACCCGCTTCATCACCCTGCTCGACACGGTACGAGGCGACCTGCGTCGCCATATGCAGTAAGCACGCCATCATGTTCAAGAAGCTGTTCGGCAAGTCTCCCGTGAAGGTCTGGGTCATCAAGCAGATCGATGATGGCCTGCTGCACCTCTGCGGCCAGGGCACGCTCGAGAGCCGGGACAAGCGCAAGGACGTGCTCGCGGCCTTGGCGAAGGGTCAGTTCCAGGGCGGCGTACGCCTGGCCGGCGGCGGCCTGGTGCTGAACGCAAGGCTGTTCGCCACCCTGGTGCCGCTGGATGACCTGACGCTGACCGATGACGGCCAGGCTCATTGGCAGGGCCGTCTCTGGCGCGTCTCTCAGGTGCCCCAGCGCTGCTGGAGCTTCGAGGGCAAACTGGTCGCCCAGCAGGCAGGCAATATCCACGGGCCGGGCCTGGTCAGCACCGAGGATGTCTCCGGCATTCGCGGGCACGTCAACCGCGACATCCCGAAGCCGCCTGGCGAGGTCACCTTTTACGCGGACGACGAACTCGAGCCCCCCTCGATCAGCAAGCAGCGGGACGAGCGTCGCTTCATCCGCCCGACGCCCCGACGCGAGCGGCGCGATGATGATGAACGTCACTGAGGCGTCTCGGCCCGCCGCCCGCCAATTGGCACTGTTCATCGGTCTGATGGTGCTGGTAGGGCTCAATCTGCGCCCTGCCCTCTCCAGCCTGGCCCCGGTACTCACTCGCATCCAGCAGGATACCGGGCTTTCACCGCTGGCCATCGGCGGTCTGACTACCCTGCCGGTGCTATGCCTGGGGATCTTTGCCCCCTTGGCGCCCTGGCTGGCCAAGCGCTTCGGCCCCGAGAATACCCTGGCTGCCGCCCTGTTGCTGTTAGCGGCAGGCCTGCTGCTGCGTGGCGTGCCAGCCGTGATCACGCTGTTTGCCGGCACCCTGATGGTCGGCGCCGCCATCGGCGTGGCCGGCACCCTGCTGCCGGCGCTGGTCAAGCGCGAGCTGCCTGCGGGGGCCGACCTGATGACCGGCGTCTATACCATGGCACTCTGCCTCGGCGGCGCCCTGGGCGCGGGCCTGAGCATTCCCTTGGCCGATGCCCTGGGTGGCGGCTGGCCGGCCGGGCTGGCCAGCTGGGCCCTGCTGGCACTTATAGCCCTGGTGGCCTGGCAGTTACTGATGCCCCGCCATGATGCCGCCACTAGCCTGCCGGGAGGTGGCGGATCCACTCGGGAGCTTCTGAGCCAGCCACTGGCCTGGCAGGTGATGCTGTTCATGGGCAGCCAGTCGTCACTGGCCTACATCGTCTTCGGCTGGCTGCCTACCCTGCTGGTGGCACGTGGCTTCAGCGAGGCAGAGGCCGGCTGGATGATGGGCGCCTCGGTGATGGTGCAGCTTATCTCGGCCCTGACGGCGCCTTGGCTGGCACGGCTGGGTCGCGACCAGCGGCCTGCCCTGCTTATCGTGCTGGGCCTGGTTGCCGCCGGGTTCTGGCTGCTGCTGCAGGCACCGGCGGTATGGCGCTGGCCCGGCGTCGTGCTGCTGGGCCTTGGTCAAGGCGGCGGCTTCAGCCTCGCCCTCACCCTGATCGTGCTGCGAACCGCCACCTCACGCCTCGCGGGCAAGCTCTCGGGGCTGGTTCAGGGAGGTGGTTACACCCTGGCCGCAATGGGACCACTGGCAATCGGTGTGATGCTGCAGTTCGAGGTAGGGCTGACCACCCTGACCCTGGTGCTGCTGGGTATCATCGCCGTCAGCATGAGCTTCGCCCTGTTCGCCGGCCGCAACCGGCGTCTGGAAATCGATGACACGGGACGCCTGGTCACCCGTTAGCGAGTCACCGTCTTACGGCCACCAACGAACCCGGTCAATCTTGCCGCCTCTTGGCAAGCCAGTATCATGGCGCCATCCCGTTTCCGATCCTTCACCGACTGGAGCCCCAATGCCCGTCCCAGTTTTCGCAGAACGTTCCGTGCTGGTGATCTACACCGGCGGAACCCTGGGTATGGTCGACTCTCCACGCGGCCTGATCCCGGGCGGTGACATCGAGACTCGACTGCGACACGCCATGGCCGACCTGCCTCCAGCACGCCGGGCGAGTCTACCGGCCTTCGAGGTGCTCGAGACCGATCGCCCCATTGATTCCAGTAGTGCCACACCCCGGGACTGGCAGCGACTCGCCGCCCTGGTGGCGCACCATCATCGGCAGCATGCCGGTATCGTCATCCTCCATGGCACCGACACCCTGGCCTGGACGGCATCCAGCCTGGCCTTTCAGCTGCTGGGGCTGGACCGTCCGGTGATCCTTACCGGCGCCATGCGCCCACTGGAAGCAGAAGGCAGCGATGCCGCAGCCAATGTCGAGGATGCCCTGCGCTTCGCGGTCACCCCGCGCCTGCAGGAAGTGGCGATCTGCTTCGCCGGTCGTCTGCTGCGAGGGTGCCGTTCCCGCAAGTGGCAGACCCAGGCGGCCGACGCCTTCACCAGCCCCAACCAAGCACTGCTCGGGGAGCGGGTCGATAACGAGGTGGTCCTTTACCCGGGACGGGGGCTGGCGGATCACCAGCGGGGAGCCCCGCGCTTCGAGCTCCCCGACTATTCGGCAATGCCGCCCGGAAGTGTCGTTCGCCTAGCACTCTGGCCGGGCATCCAGGCCTGGCAACTCGAGACCTGGTTGCGGGATGACCGGGTCAATGGCGCCGTGCTGGAGGTGTGGGGAGGCGGTAACCTGCCGGATGACCCGGCGCTGGTCGGGGCGCTCGCCCGAGCCAGCGGCGAGGGCAAGCTGCTCGCGGCTCTCAGCCAGTGCCCCTTCGGCCCGGCGGCCTTCGGCAACTATGCTGCGGGGCAGGGGCTGACCGATGCAGGCGTCCTCTCGGCCGATGACATGACGCCGGAGGCCACCTTCACCAAGCTGGTACACCTGCTGGCCCTGTCGATCTCTGAAAGCGAGCGGCGGGGGCGGTTTCTCACGCCACTCGTCGGTGAGCGTTGAGGCGTTGCCTGCAGCGTTGACGTGTCTCGAGCATATCGTCTCGGAAGTCGCTATGGTGGGGAGTATCTCGATAGGACAGCAGGAGCCACGTCATGGAACACCCCGACCACCCCTTCACCGAACTCTTCGAGCAGCTCGGCCTTGCCTCGGACCCCGAAGCGATCAAGCGCTTCATCGATCGCCATGCCCCCATTCCCGAGGACATCGCCCTGCCCGATGCACCCTGCTGGAACGAGGGCCAGTCGGAGTTCCTGCGCGAGGCCCTCGAGGAAGACGCCGACTGGGCCGAAGTCGTCGACCACCTCAACACCTCGCTGCGCAAGGGCTGACTCGTCGGCGGTGTGCGTCATGCGGTCCAAGTCGGCAGACCGCTGCGGCCTGTCGTAGCGTTTGCGCGTCGGGAGCCATAAAAAGCCGCAGGCCAAGGCCACCATGCTTTCGTAGTTTCGCTTCAGTTTATCGTATCGCGTCGCTATGGCGCGATACGGCTTCAATCGAGCAAAGGCATTCTCGACGAGATGCCGATAGCGATATAACCCTCTGTCCAGACTGGCATTTCCCTTTTTCGAGTTACGCCTGCGTGGAATCACGGCCTCCATGCCTTTCGCCTCAATTTGCTCACGGATACGCTCGCTGTCATAGCCCTTGTCAGCCACCAGCGCACCCCCCGTCGGCAAGTCATTAATCAATGCCTGGGCTTCTGTGCTGTCGTGTACCTCTCCGCCCGTTATCCTGAAGGAATTGGGAAGCCCGTAAGCGTCAACGGCCAGATGAATTTTGCTGGTGTTGCCTGCACGACTTTTGCCAATGGCTTCTGACTCCTCTGTGGCAGCCCCTGTACTGTCCTGGTGTGCTTTAACGTAAGAGCCATCAATGAACAGCCACTCGACATCAGGATCTTCCACCAGCGTGCTGAAAACCGCTCATCAGTTTTCCAGCCGCTGACCAGGCGTTGAAGCGCTTGTAGACCGTATTCCAAAACCCAAACGCCTCGGGCAGGTCCCTCCACTGGCAGCCGGTGCGCATCCGGTAAAGAATGCCTTCCACAGTGTTTCGCAGACCGGCCTTGTCATAGATACCTTGTTGAAGCAGGATAGGTTTTAGCTTCGACCAGTGTTCATCCGTGAGCATTTGTCGGGGCATGGCAGGCTCGCAGTTTGTTGGTGTCGGAACCTCTATTCTGCGAGCTTGCCCCTATCCTGCCAAATCTTCTTCGCCCAAACGTCAACAGGCCCTCGTAGCTCGGAGATGGTAAACGCTTCGCCACGTAGCGCGGTCTCATAACCGCGCTTCGACTCTTTCCAGAATCTGCCGGCTGACCTTGCTGACCAGGGGTTTGGCGGCTCGGTTTACCGCCTTCTCCAGCAGCCTGTTGCGGATGACATAGGTCAGCGTCAAGGCCACCTCGGTGCCCTCCGGGACGCTCCTGAGGCGATAGCAGCCCTGGTTATGAACACCGCTCAGCGATTCCCAGGCCAGCACTTCCGGGGCTCGTGCCTCGGTGATCTCCACATCGAAGGTCCAGTCCATGCCGACCGCGTGGACATGCCAGCGATAACGGTCACTTCCCAATGGCTCGATGGCCTGGATCAGATCCGAGTAATCGGCAAAGTCCTCGACCCGCTCTAGCAGGGCGAAGACCCGCTCGGGGGATGCCTTGAGAATCGCGCTGTGTTCGATGGTGGCCATGCCGCTCCCTGTTCGATGATCAATCGGTATCCACAATGTCGCCGGCGCCCGCGGATGTCCAGCCGCTGTCCGGGTCAGAGATCACGCATCAGCAGTGCGAACTCGATCCGCTCCGGCGCGATGGCCTCGCCCGGCACCGGAATGCGCACCACATGGCCCGAGCCCGGGGCCGCGCCCACGGATTCGCCGCGCCGGTTCTCGATATGCTCGAGCACGAAGCGACGGTTGCCGCCTGGCAGCATCAATTCCATACCGTCGCCCACCTCGAAGCGGTTCTTGACGTCGATCTCGAGCACGCCTCGATCGGGATCATAGCCGGTGACCTCGCCAACGAACTGCTGGTGCACACCCACCGAGTTGCCCTGTTCGTAGTTCTGGTACTCGTCGTGGACGTGACGACGATAGAAGCCCTCCGTGTAGCCACGGTTGGCCAGATTGTCGAGCTCATCCATGAGGCGCATGTCGAAGGGCCGGCCGGCCACGGCATCGTCGATGGCCTGGCGGTAGACCTGCGCGGTGCGCGCCACATAGTAGTGGGACTTGGTGCGCCCCTCGATCTTCAGCGAAGTGACGCCCATCTCGGTGAGCCGAGGCACGTGCTGGACGGCGCGCAGGTCCTTGGAGTTCATGATGTAGGTCCCGTGCTCGTCCTCGAACACCGGCATCAGTTCGCCGGGGCGAGTGCGGTCTTCGATCAGCGCCGAGAGCTCGTCCTGGCCCTCCACGCCGCCCGCGGTGGCGGTGTCTTGTGAAGAGCTTGCCACCTCGGCACTGCCGCCTCCGGAAGCAATCAGCCCGCCCTGCTGATGCCCGCTACCTGGTGTCCAGATCCCGCTCCCCGCATGGGCACGTGCCGAATTAGCGGGGACGATGTCGCCGGTTTCGTCCTGGGCAGCGGCCACGGTGTTGTACTTCCAGCGGCAGGCGTTGGTGCAGGTGCCCTGATTGGGGTCGCGGTGATTGAAGTAGCCTGAGAGCAGGCAGCGCCCGGAGTAGGCGATGCACAGTGCGCCGTGAACGAAGGTCTCGATCTCCAGGTCCGGGCATTCGGCGCGAATCTCGGCGATCTCCGCCAGCGACAGCTCACGCGACAGGATGATGCGGCTGATACCCTGCTGCTGCCAGAACTTCGCCGCGGCCCAGTTGACCACGTTGGACTGCACCGAGAGATGGATGACCTGATCCGGCCAGCGCTCGCGGATCATCATGATAAGGCCCGGGTCGGACATGATCAGCGCATCCGGGCCCGCCTCGATCACCGGCTCCATGTCGCGAAGGTAGGTCTTCAACTTGCTGTTATGCGGCGCGATGTTCGAGGCCACATAGAACTGCTTGCCCCGCTCGTGGGCATAGGCGATGCCACGGTGCAGGTTATCGAGCTTGAAGTCGTTATTGCGCACGCGCAGCGAATAACGCGGCTGGCCGGCATAGACGGCATCCGCACCGTAGGCGAAGGCGTAGCGCATGCTCTTGAACGTCCCCGCCGGGGAGAGCAGTTCGGAGCTTGCATCTGAGGTCACCGTTGTCAGGACGATGGCGCGCGACGGCGCAGGGTGTAGAGGGGCAGGAGTATAGACAGCGCCGAGCCGCTGCTGCGCCGAGCTGTCAACGTTTTCGCGACAGGCGGCATCAAGTAGGCTTGCCCCCTTCGAACCTTCCGGCCAGGCCGCGCGAGGCCGCCGACGACGCTCCGACCCAAGGGCGAGGCTTCGTGAACGCCAGCCCGGGTGACCCGGGCCAGCGGCGACCAACCCCGGCGCCGTTGGTCAACAGCCGGCGCCATGGACCCACCGGCACCTGCTGCACTCGCGCCCTGCCGCGCGGGAACGAGGTCCACGCCCGCTCCTTCGACTGCGGCCAGTCGCCGCGCTCGCGAGCGCGAGGTAGCCACGCATCCGAAGGTCCTGATCGCTGCGGAAACGCAGGAGCCGGTTGCCGACATTCCCAAGGAACCGGCGCAAGCCCCGCGACACCAGGCCAGTGAGGGCGCTGACGCGGAGGAAATCGCCATGGCGGTGCCGATCTGGACAGACACAAGCAGCCGTTGATGCCGTGCAGCGGAGAAGCGGCGCGGCGGCTGCTCTGGAGCGCGGTCGCGCCGTGGTCACCGCGCTACCCGTTCGCTATCCGGCTCAAGGATCGGGTGGGTGGCGACACCCGAACCGGTGCGGCTGCGCTATCGACCCCCGCAGCAAGGCCGCGGTGCTGGCGCTGATGCGCGGAAAGGCGCTGACCAGCGACACGTACTGTGCCTGTTCGAGGCTGATGCATGGGGCTTGCAGGAGTTGCGCGCGAGGCGTCGGCACAGCGCGCCGGCCTTCCGGCGTCGCCGCCGTTCGACCCTGCGCTACCGAGCGCCGCGCTTCGAATGACCGCGGCCCGAAGGCTGGCTGGCGCCCGGCCTTCAGCACCGCGTCGATACCGTCATGGTCCTGGCCGCGAGCAGGACCGCGCTGACGGCGGCCTGACGCTTCTGCGACACCGACTTCATCGGCGATGGCGGGAGCGGGCCGTGCGCTTGGCGGCCGAGGCGCTGGCCGAGCATCTGACCGCGCTCTGGCCCGACCAGGACAGCCCGACGGGAAGACCGCCGCCCCTATGTGGATCTTCACCGGGGGCGAGGCCGCTGCTGCGGCTCGACGAAGGGGTGATCCGCCGAATGCACGCCTGCGAGCATCGGGGTCGCCGTGGAGACCGACGGCACCACTGCCCGCCCCAGACCGAGTCATCGACTGGCTCTGCGTCAGCCCGAGGGCGAGAATCGCCTCGCCGTCGCTCGGAGGCGACGAGCTGAAGCTGGCCCATCCGCAAGCCGACGCGCCGCCCGAGCGCATCGCGCAGCTGGCGTTCGACCATTTCTTCCTGCAGCCGATGGCCACCGGGCAGGCCCGGCCACCCGGCTGAGCGCCGTTCGCCGAACGCCTCGGCCGGAGACCATGCGACTAGCTGCCTGGCCCGGCCCCGGTGGCGGCTGTCGCTGCCGACCCACCGGCTCGTACGGGGATCGACAGACGCCAGCTCGGCGTCAACCGCCTGCGCCCACCTCGACGTCTCGCTCTCGTGCCCACCCGCGGGGCGCTGGTCCGTGCCAGCTCGCAGGACGACGTGGACCTCGACGGCGAGCTCGGCGAGGACGGCATGCGTTCGGCGAGGTGCAGCCCAGGATCGAGTCGCGGCTCGATGGCGGCCTGGACCGCGCCCTGCTGGTGCCCATCCAGCACCGGGGCGACGCTCCACGACTGCGCGGAGGAAGGGCTTCTGCGTGCAGCAGCGGCCCTATCCGCTGGAGGTGCGTGCCCCGCGCCAGGCACTGAGCCTGCTCCTGGCGCGAGGATCGCCCAGAACAACTGGCCGACCACCTGGCCGCCCGAGCTGGTGCGCCGGCGCGGCCGCCGCGGCGTCACCGCCATCCGCCTCCGGCTGCGCGAGGCGGCCATCGATGGCCGCCTGCACCTACAGCCATGGCCTGAAGCAGCATGTCGGCAGACTGTCGGCGCATCGCCCATGGTCATCGTTCGCGCCTGGATGGTCTGCCGGCTGGCGACAACGCCGGTGCGCACCTCGGCAGCTTGGCGCTGCGCACGACCGGCTGGCTTCGACCGCTACCAGGCCGGACGAGGCGGACGCCGTCGCCGGCGACACGCCGCTCGCGACCTGCTGGCCTGCCGCTGATCCAGCGCCGAGCAGGGCCGCTCCTGCCTCCGGCACCCGCGCAGCCGCTGCGCATGCTGCCCCACACCAACCACGGAGGAGCGCATTGCGCCACCTGGCGGTGGCCGGGATCCAGTCGCCCGGCGGAAGCGGCCAGCGCCATCGCGGGTCCAGGCTCGGAAGTACCGGCATCCGCAAGGGCTGCCATCACCGACGACTGCCGCCCCGGATGCGGTGCCTGCTGCATCGCGCCGTCGATCAGCTCGCCGATCCCCGGCATGCCCGACGGCAAGCCGGCAGGCGTTCGCTGCGCGCAGCTCGATGAGGCCAACCTCTGCCGGCTATTCGGAGACCCGCGACGCCCCACGGTGTGCGCGCGCTTCGACTACGACCCGGAGCTTTGCGGCAAGGATCGCGACGAGGCGCTCAGGCGCATCGAGGCCCTGGAACTGGCCACCTGACGTCCTCGCCTCGAAACGAGAACGGCACCCTTGAGGGTGCCGTTCTCGTCTGCGAGCCGCGTAGTCACACCTCAGGAAGAGAGATCCGCGGCGTGGGGCAGGCGCCGGTCGAGCAGAGTGCGCCAGCGCATCAGGGCCGGCGCATCGCTGTGGCTCACCTCGCCCAGCAAGGCGCGGAACGCGGACCGACGCGTCTCGTCGCCAGGATCGATCAGCGTCAGCCAGAGCTCCAGAGCAGCAAGCTGCTGATGGAGATTGCCATCCTCCCGCGACTGAATGAGGGCCTGCTCCACCAGGGCTCTGACTTCCTCGTGGGAGTGCCCCAGGCAGTGCCGAACGCGCGCCAGATGCACGGCAAGTTCTGGCACGAACAGGGTGGTACGCTCGCGGGCGATCATCAGACACTGGTCGAGATAATCCTCTGCTCGAGAGAGCTCCCCCAGGGCCACACAGGCATCCACGTACCAGAGGGCCGGCCGCTGATGAGGATCTCGACCGGTGACCTCGGCCAGTTCTTCCTGGGCCGACTCGATCTGGGCCAATCCATCGCGGTCGCCGGCCAGGGCCCGCTGCCAACCCAGCACGCTGCGTGAAGCCACCTGCCAGAGGTGCAGATCGGGAGTACCGGTCAACTCGAAGGCCCGCTCGGCCCGTGTAGTGGCCAGATGCACATGCCCCAGCTGCCGATAGAGGGCCGAGGCATACATCAGCGCCATGGCCAGGCTGCCGGGATGGCCAATGCGCTCTGCCAAGCGAATGGCCGACTCCACCTGACGCTCGGCTCGCTGGTAGTCGCCGCGCAGGCAGAGGGCCCAACCCTGGAAGCAGGCAGCCGCCACCTGGGGATGGTCGGAGAACGGCAGCCACTCGATCATCATCGGGGCATTGAGCGGATCGATCTCCTCCAGGTGATCATAGGCCTGGGAGATCCGACCCGCCCAGTACTCGCAGCTGGCCCGGGCGAAGTCAGCCAGACGCCGGTAGCGAGGATCCTCGAGGCAGTCGGCGAGACTGGCCAGGCGCGAGGCCAGCGAGAACGCATCGGCATGGGCGTGACGCTGGCTGCAGCCCACCCAAAGCCCCCACTGGACCAGGAAAGCCTGCTCCAGATCCCCGCCGTCCTCCAGCCCTGGCTCTTCCTGGGCGAGGAGTTCCCGGGCGCGCACGAAGCTCTCGTGGGCGGTGGGCGAGCCATGCCCCTCCAGGGCAAAGGCGGCCTGCCCACGCACGGTCAATAGGCTGATCTCGCGCTCGGCCTGGCCCTCTACATGGCGCAGGCTGGCCAGCCCGAAGTCGGCCATCTTCAGCGCCGTGCGGTTGGCACTGACCTTGAGGGCCTCCCGGGCGGCCAGCTCGAAGTAGCGGGCACCGCGGGCATAGTGCCCGCTGCGCCGCAGATGAGTGGCGAAGTCACCGGGGTGGCGGCTGATCCACATCGGGAAGTGCTCCTCGATCAGGCTGACCACCTGACGATGGATGCTCACCCGCACGTCCCGGGGGCAGGAGAGATAGGCAGCTTCCTGCAATAGCTGGTGAGTAAACTGGTATTCACGCTCTCCCTCCTCGCCCTCGGTCGGCTCGATGATCTCCAGTCGACGCATCTGCTCCAGCGCCGATCCCAGACGATTCATCTCCCAGCCGCTGCATTCTGCCAGGAAGTCGAGACGGAAGCGGCGACCAAGCACCGCCGCCAGATGGGCCACTTCGCGATCGCCGTCGAGCTGGTCGATGCGGCTGGCCAACAGACCCAGCAGGCCACGCGGCAGCTCGTCGAGCTGCACGCTGCGCCCTTCACGCCGGTCCATGTCCACTCGGCGACAGATCTCCTGTAGGTAAAGAGGAACGCCATCGCAGCGCTCGATGATCTGACCGCGCAGCCGCGGGCTGAGGTGGATACGGTAACGACGCGCCAGCTGGGAGAGGAGGCGCGAGGACTGCATGGCATCCAGCCGACCCAGGGATATCTGCTGATCCCAGTGAAGCTTGGCCGGCAGCGCCTCGCGACCGTGGTGGCTGGCCACCAAAAGGAAGGGGCTGTTGATCGGCAGCCGCGCCTGAAGGCCCGCCAGCACCTTAAACGAGGGTTCGTCGAGCCACTGCAGGTCGTCGATCATCAGCACCAGGGTGCGCTCGCTAGAGAGTTCGCGGATCAGGCGATGAACCAGACCCACGACCAGCTCGACGGCCTCTCCACTCTGCGTCAGCACCGCCATCTCGCGGGGCTCGCGCACACCCAGCGCCTCCTCCAGCAGCAGGCGGTGGTCGGAACCGGGGGCCAGAGCGTCATCGTCGGCCAGCAGCTGCGAGAGTGTCTCGACATCGATGCGCCCTCCCAGATGCCAGCGCAGCAGCTGGCGCGCCACCCCATAGGGCTCCTGGACGGAGAGCCGCGTGGTGGGCTGCCAGCAGATCGCCGCCTCGCGGCTCTGCTCGAGTTGGCGGAAACCCACCAGCAGCGCCGACTTGCCGAGCCCCGAGGGGCCCCGCACCAGCACGCTCTGGCGCAGGCCGATGCCGGCCCGGGCCAGGGCATCGCGCAGGGTGCGCAGAGAGCCTTCGCGACCCACCAGGCTGGGCGGTGGCGCCTCGCGCCCCCCCTCGTTGGTGCCGAGCACGAGCGCGCGCAGGCGCACCCGGCCGTCGCTGGCCACCAGTCGCGTGGAGAGCCGTGGCTGGAGGTCCAGCGCCGGCGGCATGTGCTGGCTGGCATCCTGGGAGATGACCAGCTCGCTGCCCTCGGCGGCGCTCATCAGGTCGAGGGAGCCCTGGGTCACTTGGCCGAGCGGGTCGACCAGGTGGCGCTCGGGGAGATAGACCACCCTGCCGCTGTCGAGGCCGGCGGCCAGCTCGATGCGTGGCGGTTCGCCCTCGCCGCTCCAGTGACGCTGGGACTCATCGGGCAGCACGCGACGACAGTGCTCGTAGAGCGCCACCAGTTCAGCCAGCTGATGTGCTGGGCCATGGGTACCGAAGCAGGCCAGGCCCAGGCCGCCGGTCGCCCCGGGAAGCCAGAAGCCCCCGAGGTGGTGGCACTGCTGCTCGAGCCAGCGCATCAGTTCGACCTGCAATGCCAGGCAGGCACGAGCATCGGCGCGGGCCGACAGATCGGCCTTGAGACGCAGGCGGATGGCCATCACCGAAAGCTGGCGCTGCTCGATCTCGTCCTCGCGCAGGGGGGCGCTGTCCATGGCCAGGGTGCGCGAGAAGGCACCGCTGGGGCCGAGGTGCGCGCCCTCGGCCTGGGTATCGGACCAGTAGCGGGCCAGTTGCAGGAAGGAGGGCTCGGGCTGTTGGCCGGAGAGTGCCAGCAGCTGCAGGTAGGCGTTGTACTGCTCGTGGGCGGCGGCCAGTTGCCCCTGTTCGGCCAGCTGGCGCACTAGACGCTCATGGAAAGGCCCGTAGCCGGAGAAACGGCTGACCAGTGACTCCAGCACTCCCCCGGGCAGCGGCTCCTCACGCTCTAGCACACTCTCGGCGAAGCGGATCACCCGCTGACGCCACTCATTACGGACCTGAACCAGCCAGCGCTGGTACTCGGCACAGCTGGCAAGATGCAGCTCCTCGGCGAGATCGCCTCGGTAGCAGGCCAGCACTGCCTCGAGCGTGGCCACGTCGGCGGGGCTCTCGAGCAGGCCCTGTAGACGATGCATATCGAAGTGCCAACGCTCCGGTAACCGGAAGGCAATGGTCTGGCGGGACACCGCCAGCACCCGTTCGGCTTCATCACCCAGGGACTGACGCAGGCAGTGCAGGGCATGGCGCAGGTTGGTACGCCCCGACGACAGACCCTGATCGGGCCACAGCAACTCGGCCAAGGTAGCGCGGCTGACGGGCTGGTCGTGGAGCAGCAAGTAGACCAGCAGCGCCTTGACCTTGTCGTAACTGAACTGGGTCAGGACATCATCGCCCAGACTCAATGAAAAGTGGCCGAAGAGTGCCAGGTGGTCCCGGTCGTTGTCGTGTACGTCGTCGGCAGCATCCCGCATGGTGATCATTCCTGCGTGGCGGAAGTGATGGCCTCAGGCCGGCACGCCGCTGTGAAAACGAAAGACCGTATCCGGCATGGTGACCAGTTCGGCCTCGCGATCGGAAAAGAAGGCGATACGCGCATCGATGGGGGCCGGAGCCAGGCGGCGCGCCAGCATCAGGTAATCCTCGAAATGGCGACCTTCCGACTTAACCAGACTGCGATAGAACTTGGCAAGCTCATCATCCAGATGCGGAATCAGGCGAGCAAAGCGCTCGCAGCTGCGCGCCTCGATCAGCGCCCCGATGATCAGGATATCCACCAGACGCTCCGGTTCCTGACCCCGCACGTGGCAACGCAACCCCTCGGCGTAGCGCGAGGCGCTGATGTGGCGATAGACGATGCCCCGCGCCTCCATCAGCTTGATCACCTGCTCGAAATGCAGCAGCTCCTCCCGCGCCAGCTGCGACATCTTGGTCAGCAGCAGAGGCTGGTCCACATAGCGATAAAGCAGGCTCATGGCGGTGGAGGCTGCCTTCTTCTCGCACTGGGCATGGTCGATCAGCAACAGCTCGGGGTTGGCCAGCGCCCAATCCACCCAGGCATCGGGCGTGGCACAGGGCAGGAACGCGAGTAGCTCGGCAGGCAGCAGGTCCGGGCAATCGGTCGTCTCGAAGGTCGGCAGCATCAGGGTTCCCGTGTTGTCAGGTCAAGAGGGTCGGAGATCAGCGCTCGTCGCCGCTCGGCGGCGTCAAGCAGGTCGGCGGTGATGCGTTCATGGAGCGTGACAGCATCCTCGCCCTCGTGACCGGCCAGCCCGTAGCACGACAGGTCACGAATGCGGCCACGACCGACCCGCAGCAGCTCCACGGCTCGGGAGAGCAGCGGTTGTGCGTCCCGAAAGCGGATACGATGACGGCGCAACTGCGCCTCCAGGCTGGCGGGATCCACGACCTCCAGGAAGCGCCCGGCAACCTCGGACCGCAGCCGATCCAGCTCAAGCATGCGCCGCTGTCGCTGCTCGCACGACAGAGCTGGCCAGTCGCGGATCTCACTGTCGACACGCTGACAACCTCGGCAAACCGGGTCACCCAGGGTGGTCGAGCAGAGACCGACGCACGGTGAGATGATGCGCTCGCCCATGTCCCCTCCCGTTGACGTTAACGTGCGTTGACAGAGCGTCATGGTAACGCGGGGAAGGCCGGGGTGGCATCCCGAAGTTGCCGGCGACCAAAGTTCAAGGCCGTTATCACGGTCCAAACTTAACATTGTCGACAGTTTCCACTATGATCTCGGCACCGCTGACACCCTAGCAATAAGAAGAGTCTGCCAATCCTTTTCCGCGCCGAAGCGTGACAAGCTCTGCCGGCTTCGGCCACCACCACCGATGAGGGCCCCACCGTGCTTGAAGCCTATCGCCAACATGTCGAGGAGCGCGCCGCCGAGGGCGTGCCGCCGAAGCCGCTGAACGCCGAGCAAGTCGCCGCACTGGTCGAGCTGCTGAAGAACCCGCCCGCCGGCGAGGAAGAGTTCGTTCTCGACCTGCTCACCAATCGCGTTCCACCCGGCGTCGACGAGGCGGCCTACGTCAAGGCCGGCTTCCTCACCGCCATCGCCAAGGGCGAGGCCGAGTCGCCGTTGATCGACAAGGTACACGCGGTCAAGCTGCTGGGGACCATGCAGGGCGGCTACAACATCGTCTCCCTGGTCGAGTTGCTCGACGACGATGAACTCGCCAAGGAGGTGGGCGAGCAGCTCAAGCACACCCTGCTGATGTTCGATGCCTTCCACGACGTGGAAGAGCGCGCCAAGGCGGGCAACGCTGTGGCCAAGGATGTCATCCAATCCTGGGCCGAGGCGGAGTGGTTCCTCTCAAAGCCCGCCCTTGACGAGAAGATCACCCTGACCGTGTTCAAGGTGCCCGGCGAGACCAACACCGACGACCTCTCACCCGCCCCGGATGCCTGGTCGCGCCCCGATATCCCGGTGCACGCCAACGCCATGCTCAAGAACGAGCGAGACGGCATCGAGCCGGAGGAGCCCGGCGTCAAGGGCCCGCTCAAGCAGATCGAGGAAGTGAAGGCCAAGGGCTTCCCGGTCGCCTACGTAGGTGACGTGGTCGGCACCGGCTCCTCGCGCAAGTCCGCCACCAACTCGGTGCTGTGGTTCTTCGGCGACGACATTCCCAACGTGCCCAACAAGCGCGCCGGCGGCTTCTGCTTCGGCGGCAAGATCGCGCCGATCTTCTTTAATACCATGGAAGATTCCGGCGCCCTGCCGGTGGAAATGGACGTCTCCGCCCTCGATATGGGCGACGTCATCGACGTCTATCCCTACGAGGGCAAGGTATGCAAGCACGGCACCGACGAGGTGCTGACCACCTTCGAGCTCAAGACCCAGCTGATCCTCGACGAGGTCCGCGCCGGCGGCCGCATCCCGCTGATCATCGGCCGCGGCCTGACCACCAAGGCGCGTGAGTCGCTGGGCCTGGCGCCCTCTGACGTCTTCCGCCTGCCCGAGCAGCCCAAGGACACCGGCAAGGGCTTCACCCTGGCCCAGAAGATGGTCGGCAAGGCCTGCGGCCTTGAGGGCGTGCGCCCGGGCATGTACTGCGAGCCGAAGATGAGCACCGTGGGCTCCCAGGACACCACCGGTCCGATGACCCGCGACGAGCTCAAGGACCTGGCCTGCCTCGGCTTCCAGGCCGACCTGGTGATGCAGTCCTTCTGCCACACCGCCGCCTACCCGAAGCCGGTGGACGTGGACACCCACCACACCCTGCCCGACTTCATCATGAACCGCGGCGGCGTCTCGCTGCGTCCGGGCGACGGCATCATCCACAGCTGGCTGAACCGCATGCTGCTGCCCGACACCGTGGGCACCGGCGGCGACTCCCATACCCGCTTCCCGCTGGGCATCTCCTTCCCGGCAGGCTCGGGCCTGGTGGCCTTCGCCGCCGCCACCGGCGTGATGCCGCTGGACATGCCGGAGTCCGTGCTGGTGCGCTTCAAGGGCAAGCGTCAGCCAGGCGTCACGCTGCGTGACCTGGTCCACGCCATCCCCTACTACGGCATCAAGAACGGCCTGCTGACCGTCGAGAAGTCCGGCAAGAAGAACGCCTTCTCCGGCCGCGTGCTGGAGATCGAGGGCCTCGAGGAGCTCACCGTCGAGCAGGCCTTCGAGCTCTCCGACGCCTCCGCCGAGCGCTCTGCCGCGGGTTGCACCATCACCCTGTCCGAAGACAGCGTGGCCGAGTACCTCAAGTCCAACATCACCCTGCTCAAGTGGATGATCGCCAACGGCTACGGCGACCGTCGCACCATCGAGCGCCGCATTCAGGGCATGGAGGAGTGGCTCGCCAACCCGAGCCTGATGCGCGCCGACCAGGACGCCGACTATGCCGAGGTCATCGAGATCGACCTCGAGGAGCTCAAGGAGCCGGTACTCTGCGCGCCGAACGATCCGGACGATGCCCGCCTGCTCTCCGACGTGGCCGGCGAGAAGATCGACGAGGTCTTTATCGGCTCGTGCATGACCAACATCGGTCACTTCCGTGCCGCGGGCAAGCTGCTCGAGAAGCAGCCGGCCGGCAGCCTGAAGACCCGCCTGTGGCTGGCACCGCCGACCAAGATGGACCAGCATCAGCTGACCGAAGAGGGCTACTACGGCATCTACGGCCGCGCCGGAGCACGCATGGAGATGCCGGGCTGCTCACTGTGCATGGGCAACCAGGCCCGGGTCGCCGCCAAGAGCACCGTGGTCTCCACCTCGACCCGAAACTTCCCCAACCGCCTGGGTGACGGGGCCAACGTCTACCTCGCCTCCGCGGAGCTGGCGGCCGTAGCGGCCGTGGAAGGCCGTCTGCCCAGCGTCGACGAGTATCGCCGCTACATGAGTGAATTCGACGCCATGGCCAGCGAGATCTACCGCTACATGAACTTCCACGAGATCGAGGAGTATCAGAACGCCGCTTCCAACGTGATTCCGATCGCACAGGAAGCCTGATCAGCAGTATTCTGATATCCTCAGGTTCGACTCCGATGCTCGCAACATCGAAGGCCGCCGTCCGCGGCGGCCGGAGCCGATGAACGAAGCGCCCCATTCGGGGCGCTTTTTTTATTCTGCTCCGTCCAGATTGACTGACCTGCCAAAGCGCTTTTCCCACCAAAGGGGACTTCCGTTCTGCCTGGACCATGGCATCATCACCGGATCGCCCACGACACGAGGAGCCTCACCGTGAGCCATATCATCACACCGGACATCTGCGACGCCTACCCCGAAGTGCAGGTGCTCGATCCGATCTTCGTCAACGTCGGTGGCCTCGAGGCTTTCGCCGGGCCGATCCGCACCGTCAAATGCTTCGAGGACAACTCCCTGGTCAAGCAAGCGGTGGCCGAGCCCGGCGACGGCGCCGTGCTGGTCGTCGATGCCGGCGGCTCGACCCGCTGCGCAATGCTGGGCGATATGCTGGCCGAACAGGCCGCCGGTCATGGCTGGGCCGGGGTGGTGATGTACGGCTGCGTGCGTGACGTCGACATACTGGCCGAGACCGAGCTCGGCATCCAGGCCCTGGGCGCCCATCCACGCAAGAGCGAGAAACGCGGCGAGGGACAGCGTGACATCCCGGTGAGTTTCGCCGGCGTCACCCTGACCCCAGGCCAGTGGCTGTATGCCGACAACAACGGCATTCTGGTCGCCGAGGAGCAGCTGGACCTGGAGCGCTAAACTGCGCCGAAGCCCGCGGTAACAGGCACTTGCCCGTGGCAGGCAAGTGCTGTCACTCTGATGTCATGTTCTCTTCCTGCACCTGTCCATGCTACCCCTGCCACGACTGAGCGGCGATGTGCTGCGCACCCTGCGCGAGCATCTGCGTCCGCTGATCGCCTATCACCTCTTCTTCACGCTGCTGGCCTCGAGCCTGCTGCTGCCGGCCGTCGGCTGGACACTCTCGGGCCTGCTTTCCCAGTTCGGCCGTCCGGTGATCACCAACAACGAACTGATCGCCCTGCTGATGAGCCCGAGTGGACTGCTCTGGCTGCTGGTCGCGGTGGGACTGACCTTTCTGGTGCTCTACCTGCAGCAATCCGGTATGATCCTGGTGGCGGTACGCCCCCGGGACCACCATGTCCGTCTGGCCTTCGAGGCCCTCTGGGCCACGCTGCGCCGTCTGCCGGCCATCAGCGGCCTGGTGGTACTCCAGGTGGGGACCCAGCTGCTGCTGCTGATCCCGCTGGCGCTGAGCCTCGCCTGGCTTCATGACCTCTTCCTGGGGGGGCTGGATGCCTACTTCGTGCAAAACATGCGCCCCCCCGCCTTCTGGGCCTTTCTCGGCAGCAGCCTGGTACCGGTACTGGCCTGGTTCCTGCTGGCCGGGACCCTCTATGTCCGCTGGCACCTGGCCCTGCCGGCGCTGACCCTGGAGGGGCTATCGCCGCCGGCGGCACTCGCGCGCAGCGTACAATTGACTCGAGGCCGCGGGCACCATATAGCCGCTGCGGTGGTTTTGTTGCTGCTGGGTATCATCATGCTGCCCCTCCTGGCCACGGCACTATTCGACTGGATCGTCACGCCGCTGCTGTGGTGGCTACCCGAACGCAACGCCGTGCTGGTCCCAGCCATGCTCGCCTACCTCACCGCCTACCTGCTGATCGCCTTGGCTATCACCTTCGGCGGCATTGCCGCCAATGCCCTCCAGGCTACCTGCCTCTACCTGCACCTGGCCCATCGTGAGCCAAGGCCCGAGCCACCGCCGCCCGGCACCCACCCAGGGCGTCTGGCCTGGGCCGTCGAGCTCGCCGTCGTGCTGTTCGCCATCGGCCAAGCGTGGCTGATCGTCAACCGCTTCGAGATCCGCGACGAGGTCACCATCATCGCCCATCGCGGCAGCTCGCTGAAGGCGCCGGAGAACACCATGGCCGCGGTGGAACAGGCGATCCGGGACCGATCCGATGGCATCGAGATCGACGTGCGCCTCACCGCCGACGGGGAGGTGGTCCTCTACCATGACGAGAGCCTCAGACGACTGGCCGGCGACAACCGCCGGGTCGGCGCCCTGACGAAAGCGGAACTTGCCGAGGTCGATGTGGGTAGCTGGTTCGGTGATCCCTTCATCGGCGAGCCGATTCCGGGGCTGGACGAGGTCCTGGCGGCGGTACGCGGACGCGCCAGCCTGATGATCGAGCTCAAGCCCGACCCCGGCCGGGAGCTGGAACTGGTCGATGCGGTCCTCGACGACCTGAAAAGGGAGCGAGAAGTGCGTCGCACCTGTCGGTACCGCGCCGAGGATCGGGTGACCGCACTGGCCTGCGGCGATCCAGACATCATGAGGGACATGTTTGTCGCCGCCATGTCGCCCTGGCTGTTGCGCGAGGCCAAGCGTCGCGAGCCCAGCCTGCGCACCAGCCTGCTGGCCCAGCTGGTGATGTCGGGCACCCTTGAACGCCAGGGCTTCGATGCCCTGGCCCTGCGTCACAACCGCATCGACGAAGAGGAGGTACGCCTCGCCGGGTACTACGGCTACGAGCTGCACGCCTGGACCATCAATGATCGCACCCGGATGTCCCAGCTGATCGACCTGGGGGTGGATGCCATCATCACCGACCGGCCGGCCATGCTCGCCGAACTGATCGCCGAGCGCCGTCGCTTGGGCGACGGCGCCCTGCTGCTGGTCAAACTGCGCAACTGGCTGAGGAACTAGTGTCGAGATTCAGTCCCCTTCACCACGCCTTCGCGGCGTGGGTCGACGCCACTCTCACTGGCGACGGCAGCGCCAGAGAGCCAGCAGATTCAGGCAGGCAAGGATCAGCAATGCGCCGGCGGCCCAACCCAGGGAGCTAACCAGGCCCTGGAATTCGCCGGGAATGGCCTGAGGGCGATAGGTCATGCCGTAATCGACTAGGCGGCCACCGCCGTAAAGCAGCAGCGCCAGCAGGCCCAACGGCAGCGGAGAGCGCCACTGGGCGAGCCAGCAGGTCAGGCGCCAGGGTTCCGATGGCGCCTTGGCGGGCGTGGCCTTGCGAGTCCTGGACCGCGGGGCGGGCTTGGGCCTGGCCGGCGCACGGCGAGTCGAGCGCCGCGGCGGTTTTCGGCTCGCGCCCGGCAGGCGACCCGCCAGCCAGCGCGTGGCACGTACCAGACCCCAGCCCAGCGTAAAGAAGACGGACAATGCCAGCCCTCCCATCACCAGCAAGTATGCCATCCCGACAGATCCCCTTCGGCTCGTTGGAGGCGCTATCTTGCCAAA
This sequence comes from Halomonas sp., assembly GCF_034520545.1. GTDB lineage: Bacteria > Pseudomonadota > Gammaproteobacteria > Pseudomonadales > Halomonadaceae > Halomonas. The sequence goes on along the minus strand of NZ_JAXHNN010000010.1, from coordinate 51,010 downwards.
TTCTCGCCGCCCCGTCGGCCAGAACCGTTTGCTCTCGTCACGGGACTACGATGACCGGCATCGGCAGGCGGGCCAGCAGGTCGGCGTCCTGCTCGGCCAGGCGGGCGAGCTGAGGGCGATGGAGCAGCAGGGCCCCGTTGTCCAGACGAGCCAGCTGCTGCTCCAGTTGCCGAGCATCGCGCGCCTGCAGGGTCTCCCTGCCGTCGAACAGGCGGGTCAACGCCTCGGCAACGGAAAGAAATTCGTCGCCGCTCGCCTCTGTGTCATCCAGGGTTCGCAGGGGGCCGCGGACGAGCGACTGGCGCTCATCCCAGATGACCACCGTGCAGGGTGCCTCAAGAATCAGAGCACGGCTGGTAGACCCCAGGCGCACGCCCCAGTGGCCCGAGAGTCCGGCCTTGCCGAGCACCAGCAGGTCACCGGGGCCGGCCAGCGACAACGCCTCGCTGACCACCCGACCCCGACTGACCTGCAACTGGTGTCGCAGCGCCCGGCCGGCCACCGCGGACTCCAGGGCCTCGGCCACGCGGCGGGCCTGCCGGGCCATGCCTGCCTCGAGATCGGACCTCGACAATCGGCGAACCCGCCCCGAGACGGCACCGATCTCCCGAGCAAAGGGGAAACCGGCACTGCCCAGCAGGTCCTGATCCTCGACGAACAACGCCACCAGCTCCGCGTGACGCAGTGCCGCGAGGTCCACCGCGGCGGCCAGTGCCGCCAGGCTGTGACGGGACGCATCGAGCAGCGCCAGCACCCGCATCACCGGGATCTCGTCATCCCCCGCCTGCCCTTCCGGGCTTGGCCGGTACGCGTCAACGTTCATCGTCCTGCTCCTCATGCTCGTCGCCATCGCCGCCCCGCTCCGCCTGGCGAGCATGCTTCACCACTTCGCGGAAATGGGCCAACCGCTCGGCCACGCGGGCATCGAGGCTGCCCTCGGGGTAGTGCCCTCGAGCGTCGGGCTCACCGGTGGGCAGGCCGGTGAGCAGCTCCAGCGCTTCGTCCACCCGTGACACGGCGAAGGCCCGGAAACGCCCCTGCTCGATCGCCTCGCGGACCTCGTCCTTGAGCATCAGATGCTCGACATTGGTCGCCGGCAGGATCACCGCCTGACCCTCGAGGTCGCCCCGGGCGCCGCAGACATCGAAGAACCCCTCGATCTTCTCGTTGACGCCACCCACCGCCTGGACTCGACCGTGCTGGTCGATGGAGCCGGTGACGGAGAAGGCCTGGTCGAGCGGCACCCGGGCGATGGCCGAGACCAGGGCACACACCTCGGCCACCGAGGCACTGTCACCCTCGATCCCGCCATAGGACTGTTCGAAGGCCAGGCTCGCGGAGAGCGAGAGCGGCTCCTCCCCCGCGTAGCGACTGGCCAGGTAGCGCGACAGGATCATCACCGCCTTGGAGTGGATGCGCCCGCCCATGCGCGCCTCGCGCTCGATGTCCACCACCTGGCCGTTGCCCGGACGCGCCGTGGCGGTGATGCGCGACGGCTGGCCGAAGGCATATTCGCCCAGCTGCAGCACGGAAAGGCCGTTGACCTGACCGACCGCGCGCCCCTCGGTGGCCACCATCATGGTGCCGCGCGTGATCATCTCGTGGCTGCGCTCGCGGATCCGCCCCGCACGCCAGAGCTGCTGACTGACCGCCTTTTCGACATGCCGTCGGGCGATCACCTCAGCCGCCTGTTCGCCGGCCCAGTGGTCGGCCTCCAGCAAGAGGTCCCGCAGGTCGCGATGACGCGCGGTCAGCTTGCGCTGGTCATCGGCCAGCCGGCTGGCCCGCTCGATCACGGCGGCAACGCCGCTGCGGTCCAGTGGCCGTAGGGCCGCCTCGCGGGCCAGGGTCGCCACCATGCGAGCATAGAAGGCCACGTGCTCAGGGTCACGGTCGAGTTCATCCTCCAAGTCGGCCTGGACCTTGAACAGCTCCAGGAACTCGGGGTCGTGCTCGCAAAGCAGGTAGTAGAGCAGTCGCTCGCCCAGCAGCACGACCTTGACGTCCAGCGGGATCGGCTCCGGCTCGAGGGTCACGGTGCTGATCAGCCCATAGGCCTGCTCCAGCGATTCGGTACGGATCTCACCGGCCCTGAGTACACGCTTGAGCGTTTCCCAGGCCCCCGGCTGGGTGAGCACGCCACGCACGTCCAGCACCAGGTAACCACCGTTGGCGCGATGCAGGGCGCCGGCCCGGATCAGCGAGAAGTCGGTCAGCAGGGTACCGTTGTGCACATGGTGCTCGATGCGCCCCACCAGGTGCTGATGAGTGGGCAGGTCCAGATAGATTACCGGTGCCCCGCCGGCCTCGGCGTTGTCCACCAGAAGATTGACCTGGAAGCGGCTGAACACCGCCTCCGCCGGGATGTCGGGCTCGGCGGCAATGAAGGAGTCGACATTGAACAGGATCGCCTCGCGGATGGCGTCGAGATGGGTCAGGATGCCCTCGTGCTCGGCATAGCGCTGCTTGAGCTCATCCAGCGGAGCGCCGATGGCTGACTCGAGCATCTCCGCATTGAGGGCATTGGCCTGTTCGCGCAACGCCTTGGCCAGATGTGGCATCTGGCGAATCGCCTGGGTCAGCTTGCGCTGCAGGATCTCGACGTTGGCCTCGATGCGCTCACGCTCGTCCTTCGCAAGTTTCTCGAAGGTCTCGGGCGGCATCATCTTTTCCCCATCGGCCGGCGCGAAGGTGAACCCGTTGGGGGTTGAGAGCAGCAGGATGTCGTGCTCGCGGGCCTCGCGTCTCACGGACTCGACGGCATCGCGCTGGCGCTCGCCCATGACCTCCTTGAGCTCGTGGAGACGGTTCTGGTACTCCTCGCTCTCGAACACGGCCGGAATGGCACTGCGCAGTTCCTCAACCAGCGCCTCCAGGTCAGTGTGCAGCTGACGGCCCAGCCCGGGGGGCAGCGATAGGGCCAGGGGAACGGCGGGATCGTCGAAGTTGTAACGGTAGCACCAATCACTGGGAGGCGAGGCAGACCGGGCTTTCTCGGAGAGGAAGCTACCCACCAGGCTGTGTCGGTCGTGCCCCGGCTGGCCCAGGACGAAGAGATTGAAGCCGTCGCTGCGGATCGCGGTGCCGAAGCTCAACGCATCCCGGGCACGCTCATGGCCGACGAGAAGATCGAGCGACTCCAGCTCACTGGTAATCTCGAAACCGAAGGCATCGGTCGGACAGGTCCGGTATACCTGCGCCACCCCAAGGGGTTCCACCATGGCAGTTCTCCTTTGCAGACATGGACAGTATGCGACAAGGAGCAGGGTCCTGCGTGATGGAGATCAAGGAGAGCGGGCGCAGGAAGACCGGCAAGCACGGTCGTGCCTGCCGGAGGAGATCAACGCAGGATGTTGTGAATCACCTCGTAGATGATGTCGTTGGTGAGGTCGACCAGCACGGCGTCGGTGCCCACGCGACGCCATTCATAGCCTTCGTAGTCGGGCAGATCACGCCGCACGTGGTCGTCGAATTTCTTGGCAATACCGGGAGGCAGGGGCTTGCCGCGCTCCAGGTTCATACGGATGCCTGGCGGCAGGCTGTCGCGGTCGTCATGGCGGATAACCTCGTGCCGACTACGGAAGATCTGGCGAACCTCTCGCTCATCGATCATCGGACGGCTTGCCTCATCGTAATACCGACTCCGCTCCCTGGAGCCGTCGTGCATCCGATCACGGTCCTCGTAGCGACCGCGGTCGCTGTCTCGCGCCTGGCGCTGACCTAGGCCTTGGCCCCGCGATTCCCGGTTACTCTGGCCCTGGCCCTTCTGGCCAGGATGCTGCTGGCCCTGTTCCTTCCAGGAACCACCGCTTTGGCCCTTGCCCTGGCTGTTGCCGGGTTGTGCCAGCAGCGGGGACGCCACAAGGGTCAGGCCGAGGGCGCCAGCCATCAACAGGGAATAAAAAGCGATCGGGGTCTTCATGCAGACCTCCTCGTCGGGGCATGTCCGATTAGTCTAGTCCGACATCATGCAAGAGCAGTGCACTAAACAAGACACCCGGGCAAGCCCGGGTGTCTTTGATCACTGTCGGCGGATACACGATCAACCGAGGGTCTCACCGGCCAGCATGAACCAGGTCTCGAGAACCGCATCGGGATTGAGCGACACGGAGTCAATGCCCTGCTCCATCAGCCACTTGGCCAGATCCGGATGGTCCGAGGGACCCTGGCCGCAGATGCCGATGTACTTGCCCTGGGCGTGACAGGCCTGAATGGCCATGGCCAGCAGCTTCTTCACCGCCGGGTTCCGCTCGTCGAAGAGGTGGGCGACGATGCCGGAGTCGCGATCGAGGCCCAGCGTCAGCTGGGTAAGATCGTTGGAGCCGATAGAGAAGCCGTCGAAGTACTCGAGGAACTCCTCCGCCAGCAGGGCGTTGGCCGGCAACTCGCACATCATGATCACCTTGAGGCCCTTCTCGCCCCGCGCCAGACCGTTGGCGGCCAGCAGGTCGACTACCTCCCGGGCCTCCTCGGTGGTGCGCACGAAGGGCACCATGATCTCGACGTTGTCGAGTCCCATCACCTCGCGCACCCGCTTGAGTGCCCGGCATTCCAGCTCGAAGCAGGGCCGGAACGAGTCCGAGATATAGCGCGAGGCCCCTCGGAAGCCGAGCATGGGGTTCTCCTCGCCCGGCTCGTAGAGCTTGCCGCCGATCAGGTTCTCGTACTCGTTGGACTTGAAGTCCGACAGGCGCACGATGACCCGCTGCGGGTAGAAGGAGGCCGCCAGGGTGGCGATGCCCTCGACCAGCTTGTCGACATAGAACTCCACCGGGTCGCTATAGCCGGCAGTCCGCAGGTCGATGGTCTGCTGCAGGTCGGCGGGCAGGAGGTCATATTCGAGTAGCGCCTTGGGATGCACACCGATCATGCGGTTGATGATGAACTCGAGACGCGCCAGGCCAACACCTGCGTTGGGCAGGCTGGCGAAGCTGAAGGCACGATCCGGGTTGCCGACGTTCATCATGATCTTGAAGGGAATCTCGGGCATGGCATCGACGCTGGTCACGCGGCGATCAAACGCCAGCAGCCCCTCGTAGACGTGACCGGTGTCCCCTTCGGCACAGGAGACGGTCACGTCGCGACCGTCGGAGAGAATTTCAGTGGCATCGCCGCAGCCGACCACGGCGGGAATGCCCAGCTCGCGGGCGATGATCGCCGCGTGGCAGGTACGGCCACCGCGATTGGTGACGATGGCCGAGGCGCGCTTCATGATCGGTTCCCAGTCCGGGTCGGTCATGTCGGTGACCAGAACATCGCCGGGGAAAACCTTCTCCATGTCATCCGGGGAAAACACCACCTTGACCGCACCGCTGCCGATGCGTTGGCCAATCGCCCGACCGACCACCAGGGTGCGCCCCTTCTCCTTGAGCTGAAAGCGCTCGAGCTTGCCGCCCTCCTGCTGGGAGACCACGGTCTCGGGCCGGGCTTGGACGATATAGAGCTCGTTATCGTCGCCGTCCAGCGCCCATTCGATGTCCATGGGCCGACCGTAGTGCTCTTCGATGGTCATCGCCTGGCGGGCCAGCGCCATGATCTGCTCGTCGTTGATGCAGAAGCGTGCGCGGTCGGCCAGCGGAACGTCCACGGTTTCCACCGACTTGCCGGCGCTGGTGTCGTCGGTGTAGATCATCTTGATCAGCTTGGAGCCGAGGTTGCGTCGCAGCACCGCCGGACGCCCCGCCGCCAGGGTCGGCTTGTGGACATAGAACTCGTCGGGGTTCACCGCGCCCTGCACCACCGTCTCGCCGAGGCCCCAGGAGGCGGTGACGAAGACGGCATCGCGATAGCCGGACTCGGTATCCAGGGTAAACATGACCCCCGCAGCGCCGGTCTCGGAGCGCACCATCTTCTGGATGCCCGCGGAGAGCGCCACGTTCTCGTGGGCATAGCCGCGGTGCACCCGGTAGGAGATGGCGCGGTCATTGAACAGCGAAGCAAAGACCTCATGCACGGCACGCTTGATGTTGTCGAAGCCCTCGATGTTGAGGAAGGTCTCCTGCTGACCGGCAAAGGAGGCATCCGGCAGGTCCTCGGCAGTCGCCGAACTGCGCACAGCCACCTTGAGATTGGGATGCATCGCCGAGAGCGTCTCGTAGCTCTCGCGGAGGTAGCGTTCGAAGGTGGGCGGCAGCGGCGTGTCGATGACCCACTGACGGATCTCGGCACCGGCCCGCGCCAGTTCCGCCACGTCATCGACGTCCAGCGTGGCGAGGCGGCTGTTGATGCGCTCGTTGAGCCCTTCGTGAGAGAGGAATTCGCGGTAAGCGTGGGCCGTGGTGGCGAATCCGCCGGGTACGGTGACACCCGCGCCGGACAGGTTGGAAATCATCTCGCCGAGAGAGGCATTCTTGCCGCCCACTCGCTCGACATCATCCATGCCCAATTGATCGAACCACTGAATGTAATCGTCCATGAGAGCTCCCCGAATATCGATGACGGATGCAACATGCCGGCAGGCAACGCAAGACTCGGGCATGAAAAAGTGCAGACGACATTAACAGCGTCCCTCGGTATTCGCCATTAGTCTAAAATCGAAGTCACTGAAGGATTTTTACAACACCCGACCGAATGGCCAGGCGTCCTCCCTCTTGTCCCGACCCCGGCCAACGCCGACAATGCCCGGAATCCCACGGAAAACAGCGACTCGCCATGACGCGCACCGCCTTCTTCATCTCCGACGGCACCGGCATCACCGCCGAGAGCCTGGGACGCAGCCTGCTCGCCCAGTTCGAAAACGTCGAGATCCGTATGCTCACCAAGCCCTATATCGACTCCCTCGACAAGGCGCGAACCCTGGTGGCCATCATCGAGGCCACGGCGGTGCGCGACGGCGAGCAACCGATCATCATCGACACCATCGTCGACGAGCAGATCCGCGAGGTGATTCGCCAGGCCCCGGGCTTCAAGGTCGACATCTTCTCGACCTTCCTCAAGCCACTAGAGGAGGAACTGGAAGCCCACTCCTCCTATAGCGTCGGTCGTACCCACTCCATCGGTCGCGACGACGTCTACATGGACCGCATCCAATCGGTGCACTTCGCCCTGGACAACGACGACGGGGCCCGCACCCACCAGTACGATAAGGCCGACCTCATCCTTGTCGGCGTCTCGCGCTGCGGCAAGACGCCCACCTCGCTCTACCTGGCCCTGCAGTTCGGCATCCGCGCGGCCAACTACCCTTTAACCGAGGACGACCAGGACGAGAACGGCACCCTGAAGCTGCCGAAGGCTCTGTCACCCCATCGCCACAAGCTGTTCGGGCTGACCATCGACCCGCGACGGCTGGCAGCCATTCGCCATGAACGCCGGCCAAACAGCCGCTACAGCTCCATCGACCAATGCGTTCAGGAGGTCGAGCAGGCCGAGGGGCTCTATCGCCAGTTGCATGTTCCCTTCATCGACACCACCCGTTTCTCAGTGGAAGAAATCTCCACCCGAATGATCGCCGAAACCGGCCTGACACGGCGCTTTTCGCCAAGATAAGGCGCAAGGCAGTATGTGCCCGGCAATGCAGGTCGCGAGAATTTTCCTTGTCACTTTCTTCTTGAAACTTGTCGCTGGCCGAAGGCCAGAGGTTTGCCTTGTAGCTTGCTCCTTGAGCCTTGTAGCTACCGGACCACCCCTGCCCTTCTGAGCTTGGCGATATCGTCCTTGGAGAGGCCCATCTCGGCGAGTATTTCATCACTATCCTGCCCGAGCCGAGGGGGCGCCACCTCGCTGGTGGCGGGCTCACCGTCGAAACGCAGTGGGTTGGCGACCTGGGGGACCTTGAGTTCGCCACGCTGCAAAGTACGGCTCAGGCCACGATGACGCACCTGAGGATCGTCGAAGACCTCGGTCAGGTTATTGATGGGGCCGGCGGGGATACCGCGTGCCTCCATTTCGCTAAGCCAGTCATCGCGGTCGCGCTCGAGCAGGATCTGCTGGATCAGCGAGACCAGCACCTCCCGATTGCCGACACGGGCTCCATTGGTGGCGTAGGCGGGGTCCTCGGCCCACTCGGGATGGCCGAGCATGTCGGCAAAGCGGGCGAACTGGGCATCGTTGCCCACCGTTAACACTAGATGGCCATCGGCGCAGGCGAAGGCCTGATAGGGCACGATGTTGGGGTGGGCGTTGCCGTGGCGCTGGGGTGACTGGCCTTCGACCAGTGCGTTGAGTGCCTGGTTGGCCAGGGTGGCCACCTGGACATCGAGCAGCGCCAGGTCGATGTGCTGCCCCCGGCCGGTACGCTCGCGCTCCTGCAGGGCCGCGAGCACGCCCACCGTGGCATAGAGACCGGTCATCACATCGGTGATCGCCACGCCGGTCTTCATGGGCATGCCATCGGGCTCGCCGGAGAGGCTCATCAATCCGCCCATGGCCTGGATCATGAAGTCGTAGCCGGCCCGATGGGCATAAGGGCCGTCCTGCCCGAAGCCGGTAACCGAGCAGCCGATCAGGCGCGGATTGATCGTTCGCAGACTGGGATAGTCGAGCCCGTACTTGGCAAGGCCACCGACCTTGAAGTTCTCGAGCAGGATATCGGCACCCTTCGCCAGTGCCCTGACCAGGCCCTGTCCGTCCTCGGTGGCGATATCCACGGCCAGCGACTGCTTGCCGCGGTTGGCGCACAGGAAGTAGGCCGCCACCCGTTCGGCATCGTCCTGCTTATTCTCAAGGTCTTCTGCCAGCCAGGGCGGCCCCCAGCCGCGGGTGTCGTCGCCCCGCTTCGGGTGCTCGATCTTGATCACCCGTGCGCCGAGATCGGCGAGCAGCTGGCCGGCCCAGGGACCCGCCAATACCCGCGACAGATCCAGCACCGTGATGCCGTCAAGCGGTCCGCTCATCTCGAACTCCTCTTACCCGGTAAAGGCCTGGATGCCGGTCTGGGCGCGTCCGAGGATCAGGGCATGGACGTCATGGGTGCCCTCGTAGGTGTTCACCGCCTCGAGATTCATCACGTGACGGATCACATGGTACTCGTCGCTGATCCCGTTGCCGCCGTGCATGTCGCGGGCTTGGCGTGCGATATCCAGCGCCTTGCCGCAGTTGTTGCGCTTGATCAGCGAGATGGCCTCGGGGACCAGCTGGCCGTCGTCGATCATGCGGCCGACACGCAGTGCCGCCTGAAGGCCCAGGGTAATTTCGGTCTGCATGTCAGCGAGCTTCTTCTGGATCAGCTGATTGGCGGCCAGGGGGCGGCCGAACTGCTTGCGCTCCAGGGTATAATCGCGGGCCGCATGCCAGCATGCCTCGGCGGCGCCCATGGTGCCCCAGGCGATACCGAAGCGGGCGCGGTTGAGACAGGAGAACGGCCCCTTAAGCCCGGTAACGTTGGGCAGGCGCTGGTCGTCGGAGACCTCCACGTCCTGCATCGCGATCTGGCCGGTGATGGAGGCTCGCAAGCTGAACTTGCCCTCGATCTTGGGGGCCGTAAGCCCCTTCATGCCCTTCTCGAGGATGAAGCCGTTGACCACGCCCTCGTCATCCCGGGCCCAGACCACGAAGACATCGGCGATGGGCGAGTTGGTGATCCAGGTCTTGGTGCCGTTGAGCCGCCAGCCGCCGTCGGTGCGAGTGGCACGGGTGCTCATGCCACCGGGATCAGAGCCGTGGTCCGGCTCGGTGAGACCGAAGGCCCCCACCCACTCGCCGCTGGCCAGCTTGGGCAGATATTTCTCTCGCTGGGCCTCGCTGCCGAAGGCGTGGATCGGATACATCACCAGGCTCGACTGCACGCTCATGGCACTGCGGTAACCGGAGTCGACACGCTCCACCTCACGGGCAATCAGGCCGTAGCTGACATAGTTCAGCCCGGCGCAGCCGTAGCCATCGATGGTCGCGCCAAGCAGGCCCAGCTCGCCCATCTCGTTCATGATCTCGCGGTCAAAACGCTCGTAACGATTGGCCTCCAGCACCCGCGGCAGCAACTTCTCCTGGCAATAGTCGTGGGCGGTCTGGAGGACCATGCGCTCGTCTTCGGAAAGCTGATCGACGAGACGGAAGGGGTCGTCCCAGGTGACGGGAGTGATCTGGCTCATGGGATATCCTCGGTTGGCGCGCTAATAATTTCTACATTTTCATTAAATGTAGACCAAGAGGGCGTATCTGCCAAGCCCCGCCGACGAAAAAATTCCCCCGACCATCCTGGTCGAGACACCGCTACCGACTTACGGATAACGGGCCAAGACGCGACGAATCTGCCACCAGGCAAGCAATGCGACCAGCAGGTTGGCGGCAAGCATCCCGGCGAAGACCCCGGTGCTACCGGCCAACCGGCCGCCCAACCAGGCCAACGGCACGGTCAGGGCGAAGAGCCTGACCACCGAGAGTCGCATGGCCCGAGCGGGACGGTGCAGGGCGTTGAAGGAGGAGACCGCGAGGATCACCACACCCTGGGCGCCGAGGCCAAGTGGCACCAGCCACAAGAAGCTGCGAAGCACCTCCCCTACCGTCTCGCGCTGGGCATAGCCGGCCACCAGCCAGGGCGCCAATAGCTGCAGCACTCCCCAGACCAGCAGCTGCCAGGCCAGCACGAAGACGAAGCAGCCCAGGATCGCCCGGCGGACCCGGTCATGCTGGCCAGCGCCGGCATTCTGGCTGACCAGCGGCGACAGGGTCATGGAGAGCGCCAGCACGGCGATCAGGGAGATGGCCTCGATGCGCGACCCGACACCGAAACCTGCTACCGCATCATGACCATGACCGGCCACGATGCGGGTTATCAGCCCCAGGGCGATGGGCGTGAAGACGCTGGTGACGGCAGCCGGACCTGCGATACGACCCAGCTCCCGCCAGGACGCTAGAAGACCTCGCCCTGTCAAGCCGGCTAGATCGAAGAGCTCGCGAAGCTCACGCTGGAAGACCAGCACACCGGCCATGAACCCCCAGCTCAACACCGTGGCAAGCGCCGCGCCGGAGACACCCATGGCCGGAAAAGGCCCGACGCCGAAGATCAGCCACCAGTCCAGCAGCACGTTGATGCCGGCCGCCAGCGCCATCGTCAGCCCCTGGGTAGCGGTATTGCCGTGGGCGCGCAGGATGCTGTTGAGCACCCTCGGCACGATCACCGCCGCCGCCCCCAGATACCAGATGCCCATATAATCGCGGATATGCGGCATCAGCAGGTCATCGGCGCCCATCAGACGGAACAACGGTTCCAGGGTGGCCAATCCCAGCAGGGTCATGCACAGCCCCACCACCACTGCCAGCAGGGCCGCATCGGTGGCTCGGCGTCGCACCGTGCCGAGCTCGCCCTGCCCCAGCCGGCGAGCCACCACCGCCGAGGTCCCGATCCCCAGGCCGATGGCCAGGCTGATCACCGTGAATACCACCGGAAAGGTGAAGGCCACCGCCGCCAGTTCCTCGGTGCCGAGGCGCGAGATGAACCAGGTATCCACCAGGTTGAAGCTCATCATGGCGATCATGCCGCCGACCACCGGCAGGCTCTTGCGCAACAGCGTCAGGCCAATGGGCCCTTCGAGCAGCTCGCGGCGGGCGGGACGGGAGCGGGATGCGGGGGGTGGGGAGGGTGAAGCGGATGCGCTCATGGAGGCTCTCGACGGAAACGGGCACTGGATTGTGCCGCTTCCCCGGATCGAGAGCAAAGTGAACCAAGCGCCGAGCAGGATGGTGATCGCGCACCATTATGGCAACACAGGAAAACCTCCAGCAGACTCGCCTGCTGGAGGTTTTTCTTGGCTGCTTGGCTTTGGCTGCTTGGCTTTGGCTGCTTGGCTGCCCGGCGCTTAAGAATCCTCGCCCTGGCGGTAGAGGGTCTGGATACTGGAGAAATCGAGCTGCCCGCTGCCCTGGGCACTGTGCAGTGCGAAGAGATTGCGCGCCTGTGAGCCCATGGGCACGGTGGACTTCGAACCCAGTGCCAGATCCCAGGCCAAGCCCAGATCCTTGGCCATCAGATCGGTAAGGAACCCGCCCTGGTAGTCCCGGGAAGCGGCGGCGCCTTCCATCACCCCCGGCCAGGGGTTGTAGACGTTGAGCGCCCAGTTACCACCGCTACTCTGCTTCATGATCTCGGAGAGCACGGCCGGATCCATGCCGTTCTTCACGCCCAGCGCCAGGGCCTCGGCGGTACCCGACATCAGGATGCCAAGCAGCATGTTGTTGCAGATCTTGGCCACCTGCCCCGACCCCACGTCGCCGGCGTGGAAGATGTTCTTGCCCATGGCCTCAAGCAAAGGCTTGGCCTGTTCGAAACCGGCCGCCTCGCCGCCGACGATGAAGGTCAGGGTGCCGGCCTTGGCACCGCCCACCCCGCCTGAGACCGGCGCGTCCAGGTAGGTGAAGCCGCGTTCGGCGGCGGCAGAGCCCACCTGGCGAGCATCGTCAGGTGCGATGGTCGAGGAATCGACAATTAGCGGCTTGCCTTCCAGGGTATCGAGCAGCCCCGGGGCGCCATCGCGGCCCATGTAGAGCCCCTTGACGTGCGCCCCGGCCGGCAGCATGGAGACGACCACATCCGCCCCGTTGGCAGCTGCCTCGGCGCTGGCGGCGCGCTTGGCACCCTCGGCTTCCAGAGTCTGGATAGCGCTCTCGACCAGGTCGAAGACGGTAACGTCATAGCCGGCCTTGACCAGGTTGATGGCCATGGGCGCACCCATGTTGCCGAGGCCGATAAAGGCGATATTCATATTTAAACTCCTTGTTGTTGATAGTTTGAATCGTTCAAAACGCAGTGGACTGCCGGTAAGAGCTTTGCTTGCAAAGCGATGCTCGGTGTTCTCTCCAGCAAACCTTCGCGCTGCAAGCAGCGCTCCTACGACGCCGTTGGCTGAACCGGGCGCTTCTGCAACCCTTCCGTGGCTTCAGCCAACCCGATGGCCGACGCCGAGGTCGCGCAGGGGATGTGACTCACTGGACCAGGGTGGGGTCACCAGGGCCTGGATATCGGCATGAGGGACCCCGGCCACGCTTTCGTGCTGCCAGCGTGGCGATTTGTCCTTGTCGACCAGCAGCGCGCGCACTCCCTCGACAAAGTCTCCCTGGCGGCAGCACTGTACCGACAGGCCGAGTTCATCACGGAAGGCATCGGCAAGACTGGTGTGGTCATGTCGCTCGAGCATGCGCCACACCAGCTGGGCACTCATCGGACAGCCGACTTCGAGACGCGCGCGGTTGGCGGCGAGCCAGCCGTCGTCGGTGGTGTCACGCAGTATTCGCCTGACGGCCGTGGCGGCATCCACCCGCCCCACCAGCGCCTGGAGATGGTCGAGGTGCGGCCACACCTGGCCGGCGGGCGCGGCGCTGCGATCCTCGTGGTCATCGAGTGCCGTCTGTACGCCGGCACGCAGGGTGGGCAGGCTGCGGTCGCCGTAATCGGCCTCGACCAGAGCACCGAGCAACGCATCACGGCGTTCGCGGGGAATGAAGCGGTCAGCCATCCCCAGATCCAAGGCATCCCGGGCATTGAGCTGAGCCCCGGTCAGGCCCAGGTAGGCACCCACTCCGGGGGGCATGCGGCCCAGGAACCAGCTGGCACCGATGTCGGGATAAAGCCCTATGGTGATCTCCGGCATGGCGATGCGCGTGGTCTCGGTGACCAGGCGCTGAAAGCCACCGGCCATCAACCCCAGGCCGCCGCCCATGACGATACCGTCGCCCCAGACCATCAACGGCTTGGGGTAAGTGTGGATGCGGTAGTCGAGGCGATACTCCGCAGAGAAGTAGGTCTCGGCGAAGATGCCGTCGCGGCCGGCACCGCGGTTCTCGCCCTCCTCGGTCAGCGAGCGGTAGAGCGCCACCACGTCACCGCCGGCACAGAAGGCCTTGTCGCCGCTGCCCTCGAGCCACACCGCCACCACGCTGCGGTCCACCGCCCAGGCCTCGAGCTTGGCCTCGAGCTGGCGGATCATCTCCAGCGACAGGGCGTTGAGCGATTTCGGTGCGTTGAGGGTGGCCACGCCAATGCGGCCACCATCTCGGGTGGGCAGCTCGTCGAAGAGTACTGCAAGATCCGACATCTAGGGTCTCCTATTGCAAGGATTCGATGACGCCGTCGGCCAGCAGGCGACGGGCGACGATCAGGCGCATGATCTCATTGGTACCCTCGAGAATCTGATGCACTCGGGTATCACGGACCAGACGCTCCAGGGGGTATTCACGGATGTAACCATAGCCGCCATGCAGTTGAAGGGCCTCGTTGCAGACAGTGAACCCCATGTCGGTAGCGAAGCGCTTGGCCATGGCGCAGTGTGCCGTGGCTTCGGGGTCGCCCTGGTCGAGCCGCCAGGCGGCATGACGCACCATCAGCCGCGCGGCAGTCAATTCGCTGGCCATGTCGGCGAGCTTGAACTGCAGGGCCTGGAAGCTCGAGAGCTCGCGCCCGAACTGCTTTCGCTCGGCGAGGTAGTCCCGCGACAGGGTAAGCGCCTGCTGGGCCGCCCCCAGGGAGCAGCTGGCGATGTTCAGACGTCCACCATCCAGCCCCTTCATGGCGAACTTGAAGCCCTCCCCCTCGGCACCCAGACGATTGGTGACCGGCACACGCACGCCGTCGAAGCTGACCAGGCATGTTGGCTGGCTCTTCCAGCCCATCTTCTCCTCGTTCTTGCCGTACTCGACACCCGCGGCATCGGCCGGCACCACGATGGCCGAGACGCCACTGGCGCCACTTCCGGGCTCGCCGGTACGGGCCATGACAACCAGTACCTCAGTGGCCCCCGCGCCGGAGATGAACATCTTGGAACCGCTGATGACATAGTCGTCACCGTCACGCACCGCCCGAGTCCGCAGGCTGGCGGCGTCGGAACCTGCACCGGGTTCGGTGAGGCAATAGGAGCCAAGCGCCTCACCGGCTACCATGGCCGGCACCCAGGCTTCACGCAAGGCATCGTCGCCCCAGCTGGCGATCATCCAAGTCACCATGTTGTGGATAGTCAGGTAGGCGGTGGTAGAGACGCAGCCCTGGGCCAGTTGCTCGAAGATCAGCGAAGCTTCCAGGCGCGAAAGGCCCAGACCGCCGTGTTCTTCCGGGGTATAAATGCCGAGGAACCCCGCCTCGCCCGCCCGGCGGATTACATCCACCGGAAAGTGGGAGCGGGCGTCCCAGTCGGCGGCATGCTCGACCAGTTCGGCCCTCGCGAAGTCGGCGGCGGCCGCAGCCAGCGCCTTCTGGTCATCGGTCAGGGAGAAGTCCATGGGGATTCCTCTTGTTCAGCAATGAGTGGGTAACGTCTTGTGGTTGTTGTCCTGGCCGCTCTGATCCGGGACAGGTCGCGTGGACATCCCGGCGGCATCATCGCCTATTGCGACTGGACACCAACCTAGCACTTGCTAGGTTTATCCCATATCACCCCATGGTCGAACAAGCACTTTACGTTAACGTAAAGCTCGTCTAGTGTTGCCAGACGAGGTGGAAAACCGCCGGTTCACCACCCGGCCACAGGATCGACGTCATGACACAGCCAACCGCTCCGGCCAATGAGGCCAGTCAGGAGGAACTGCCTCGCCAGCACCGACACTACACCATCGGTGAGCTGGCGAGGATGTTCGAGGTCACGCCGCGCACCATCCGCTTCTACGAGCAGGAAGGCCTGCTGGCCCCGCGACGCGAAGGGCAGAAGCGCATCTACCGCGAGAAGGACCGGGTGCGCCTGAAACTGACCCTGCGTGGCAAGCGGTTGGGATTCTCGCTGGCCGAGATTCGCGAGGTGGTGATGATGTACGACGCCATGCCCGACGGCAACGCGCGCCAGCTGTTGCGACTGCTGGAGATACTGGCCGACAAGCGGGCCAATCTCGAGCGGCAGTTGGAGGACATCCGCCTGATGCGCATGGAGCTCGACGACGTGGACCACCGTGCCCGGGAGGTACTGCGCAGCCTCGGCCAAGAAGACTGAGCAGCGAGCCAAGTACCCGAGCGAAAAGCAACCCACGACGTCATCACCCGTTTCACGCACACCGCCACAGGCGGCAACAAGACGAGAAACATCATGACACGCCAACATCAAACGATCAGCTATGTCAGCGGCACCAGCAATACCCCCCTCAAGGGCCAGACCATCGGTGACTGCTTCGACGATACCGTGGCGCGCTTCGCCGAGCGCGATGCCCTGATCAGCCGACACCAGCAGCTACGCTACAGCTGGAAGACACTGCAGCAGGCCGTCGACGAGGCGGCCCGCGCACTCCTGGCCTTGGGAGTGGACAAGGGCGACCGGGTCGGCATCTGGTCACCCAACTGTGCCGAATGGACCATCACCCAGTTCGCCACGGCGAAGATCGGCGCCATCCTGGTCAACATCAATCCCAGCTATCGCACCCACGAGCTCGAGTACGCTCTCAAGCAGTCCGGCGCTTCGACGCTGATCCTGCAGGGCTCCTTCAAGGCCTCCGACTATGTTGCCACCCTGGCCGAGCTGGCCCCTGAACTGCGTGACGGTGGGCCCGGCACCTTTTCCAGCGCCAAGCTGCCCGACCTCAAGCGCGTGATCTGTCTCGACGCCGATCGCGCCCTGACCGGCATGCTCAGCTGGCAGTCGATGCTCGCCCACGCCGACGAGGTCTCCGCCGAGCATCTGGCCGATGTCCAGGCCAGCCTGCAGTTCGACGACCCGATCAACATCCAGTACACCTCGGGAACCACAGGCGCGCCCAAGGGGGCCACCCTCTCCCATCACAACATCCTCAACAACGGCTTCTTCGTGGCCCGCACCATGAACCTCAGCGAAAAGGATCGTATGGTGATCCCGGTGCCGCTCTATCACTGCTTCGGCATGGTGATGGGTAATCTGGGCTGTGTGACCCACGGCGCCACCATGATCTATCCCGGCGACGGCTTCGAGCCGGAAGCGACGTTGCTTGCTGTCTCCGAAGAGAAGGCCACCACCCTCTACGGGGTGCCGACCATGTTCATCGCCGAGCTGGAGCATCCGGAGTTCGAGTCCTTCGATCTCTCCAGCCTGCGCACCGGCATCATGGCTGGCTCCATCTGCCCCATCGAAGTGATGCGCAATGTCATCGACCGGATGAACATGCAGGACGTCACCATCTGCTACGGCATGACCGAAACCAGCCCGGTGAGCACCCAGACCCAGACCGACGCCCCGCTGGAAAAGCGCGTCACCACGGTGGGCACCATCCACCCCCACCTTGAGGTCAAGCTGGTCAGCCCGGATACCGGCGCCGTGATGCCCCGAGGCGAGACCGGCGAGCTCTGCACCCGCGGTTACAGTGTGATGCTCGGCTACTGGAACAACCCGGAAGCGACCGACAAGGCCATCGACAAGGCCGGCTGGATGCACACCGGCGATCTCGCCACCATGGATGCCGAGGGCTATGTGTCGATCGTCGGGCGCATCAAGGACATGATCATCCGCGGCGGCGAGAACATCTATCCCCGCGAGATCGAGGACTTCCTCTACACCCATCCGGCCATATCGGACGTGCAGGTGATCGGCGTGCCCGACGAAAAATACGGCGAGGAGGTGATGGCCTGGGTCAAGCTGAGCGAGGGTGAGTCGCTCAGCGAGGAGGAACTCAAGGCCTTCTGCAAGGGCCAGATCGCCCACTACAAGGTTCCGCGCTACGTGAAATTCGTCGACGACTTCCCGATGACCGTCACCGGCAAGATCCAGAAGTTCAAGATGCGCGAGGAGGCTACACACGAGTTGGGGCTGTGACCCGGGCTGCGCCCGGGAGCGGTAAGCCATAAGCTTGAAGCTAGAAGAGAAAACCCCGCAGCCTCAAAAGCCCGCGGGGTTTTCTTATGGCTTACAGCTTACGGCTAGTCCCGAAGGGACGGTCACAGCCCTTTGGGCGCATAGATGCCCGGGGCATTCCGCCAGTAGCCCATATAGTCCATGCCGAAACCGAAGACATAGCGGTCGGCGACTTCCAGGCTGCAGTAGTCGGCCCTGAGCCCGGGCACCGCCTTGCGCTCGTGCTGCTTGTCAACCAGCACCGCGGTAGAGATGCTCGCTGCTCCCGCCTGCCGGCAGTAATCGAGAATGGCGGCCAGCGTAGCGCCCTCGTCGAGGATGTCATCGACGATCACCACATGGCGCCCGGCCATAGGCACTTCCGGGGAGACTCGCCAGAACAGCTCGCCACCTCGCAGGCCACCCCGATAGCGAGTAGCGTGGAGATAGTCGACCTCCAGCGGAAAGCCCAGACGAGTCAGCAGGTGGCCGGTGGTGATCAACCCACCGTTCATCACGCAGTAGAAGACCGGCAGGCGGTCACCCAGATCGCGGGTGATCTCGTCGGCCATGCGGTCCAGTGCGCGCTCGACCTCGGGCTGCGAGATCAGGCAGTCGGCATTGTCCATGACATCACGCATGTCGCTCAGGGACGTCAGGGAATCGGCATCGAGTCGGGACATCATCGGTCGGCTCTTGAAGGGAGTCGGAGAATCGGGAAGGCGTTTCAGCCCGCGGCCATCGCCTCGAGCCGCGCATGGATGCGACGCCAGCGCGAGAGGGCCTCCAGCGTCTTGAGGTCGGGACGGGCCCGGCCGTAGCGCAGGCGCATGGCGCGACGCGCCTGGCGTCCTCGGCAAGCATCCAGCACTTCGTGGGCTGCGCTGCGGTCATTGCACACCAGCAGCATGTCGCACCCCGCTGCCAGCGCCAGCCGGGCCCGCTCTGCGGGCGTACCGGCGGAGGCCGCTCCGGTCATGCTCAGGTCGTCGGAGAAGATCACACCCTTGAAGCCAAGGCTCTCGCGCAGCATGCCCAGCCAGGCCGGGGAGAAACCCGCCGGACGCGAGTCGAAATCGGGATAGACGACATGTGCAGGCATCACCGCATCGAGCCGGGGCGCCAGTGCGGCGAAGGGCAGGAGGTCGTGCCGGCGCAACTCTTCCAGGGAACGCCCATCCACTGGCAGCTCATGATGCGAGTCGGCCGCCACGCCCCCGTGGCCCGGGAAATGCTTGCCTACGGCCACCATGCCCGCCTCGTGCAGGCCATCGAGGAAGGCGCGGCCGAGGCGGGCCACCGCCTGAGGGTCCGAGGAGAAGCTGCGATCGCCGATCACGCTGGAGGTGCCGCCGTCTACATCCAGTACCGGCGCGAAGGAGAGATCGAGGCCACAGGCTGCCAGCTCCATGCCCAGCAGCCAGCCGGCATCCTGAGTTAGCCGCAGCGTCACTTCGGGCTGCTGGGCGAAGTCGCGCCCCAGGCGTCCCATGGCCGGCAGACGGGTAACACCCTCGCGCAGCCGCCGGACCCGCCCTCCTTCCTGATCGACCGCCAGCAGCAGGTCGGGGCGCACGCGTCGGACCTCGTCACACAGTGTGCGGACCTGGCTGGCCGTGGCGATATTGCGGGCGAACAGGATCACGCCCCCGACCTCGGGGCACACCAGCAGCTCGCGCTCCTCGGGGGTCAGGCTTTGGCCCTCCAGATCCAGCATCACCGGTCCGAGCATCTGGGTCATGATCGTGCCTTTGAAACATGAAAGGGGAAAGATTCTAGACCAAAGCCCCGGCACAGGACAGCCTGCCTGCGTCACGGAGTATCCGGGCATTCGGCGCCTTCCCCCGATACAATGTTGGACCGGATCCGACTGGACAGGAGTTACCCCTTTGCTCGCCGACCTTCCCCCCTTCCTGCTCTGGCCCCTGGCAGTCGTGCTGGGCCTGTGTCTCGGCAGCTTCCTCAACGTGGTGATCACCCGCCTGCCGGTGATGCTGATGCTCGGCTGGCGCGCCGAGGCCCGTGAGGCCCTGGAACTCGAGCCAGAAGACACACGCCCTTTCAACCTGCTGACGCCCCGCTCGCTGTGTCCACGCTGCGAGGCGCCCATCGCCTGGCATGACAACATCCCGCTGCTGAGCTGGTTCAAGCGGCGCGGACGCTGTGCCAACTGCCAGGCACGCATCAGCCCCCAGTATCCGCTGGTGGAGCTCGCCGGGGGCGTGCTGGCCGTGTCGGTGCTGGCACTCTTCGGGCCGACGCTGGAAGCCCTGTTCATCTTCGGCGCCTGTCTGACCCTGCTGGCCATGGCGGTAATCGACCTGCGCACCCAACTGCTGCCGGACATGCTCACCCTGCCCCTGCTGTGGACGGGGCTGCTCTACCAGCTATTGTTCCAGCCGTTGCTGCTGTCTTCGGCGGTGGTCGGCGCCATGGCCGGCTATCTGGTGCTGTGGAGCTTCTACTGGCTGTTCAAGCTGGTCACCGGCAAGGAGGGCATGGGCTACGGCGATTTCAAGCTGCTGGCCGCCCTGGGCGCCTGGCTGGGCTGGCAATACCTTCCCCTGGTACTGATCCTTTCCGCCGGGACGGGGGCCGTGGTAGGCATCCTCATCCAGCTGGCCATCCCGCGCCTGCGTGGTGCGCCCCTGCCATTCGGTCCCTGGCTGGTGATGGCCGGATGGATCGCTCTGCTGGGTGGCGAACCGCTGATGGCGCTCTATACCGGCCTGCTGTATTAAGCTCACCATGGTTTGGACAAGGCAACGATCAGGGAGTCAAGAATGATCATCGGCGTGACGGGCGGCATCGCCTCAGGCAAGTCCACGGTGGCGCGGGCATTTGCCGCGCGAGGCATCCCCTGGGTGGATGCCGACGAGGTGGCCCGGGAAGTCGTGGCCCCGGGCGAGCCGGCTCTCGGCGACATCACCGAGCACTTCGGCCACGATGTCCTCGCGCCCGACGGCAGCCTGAATCGCCGAGCACTGCGGGAGATCGTCTTCGCCGATACCGAGGCGCGAGAGCAGTTGGAGAAGATCACTCATCCGCGAATCCGCGAACGGCTGGTGGCCCACCTCGGGCGGCTCCAGGATCAGGGTGCCCCCTACGTGCTGCTTATCTCCCCGCTGCTGTTCGAGTCCGGCCAGGACACGATGGTCGATCGCTGTCTGGTCATCGATGTCCCCGAGACCACCCAGATTACCCGCACAGCGGCTCGCGACGGGGTGGACGAGGCTCAGGCGCGGGCCATCGTCGCGGCCCAGATGCCACGGGCACAGCGCCTGGCGCGGGCCGATGACGTGATCGACAATGCCACCGACGAGGCGGACCTGGCCGCGCAGGTGGCCGAACTCGACCGTCAGTACCGGCAAGCCGTCGGTTTGCCTCCCGAGCCTTGATTCGTCATCCTTCCCCGACATCCTGCCGAAAGCGACATCGTATGAACATGCAAGACACCGCGCGCCCCCTGGAAGTCGCCTGCCCGCAGTGCCGCAAGAAGGTGCTGTGGCGCGAGGACAACCCCTACCGCCCCTTCTGCAGCAAGCGTTGCCGCCTGCTCGACCTAGGCGCCTGGGCCGACGAATCACATCGCATCGCCGGGGAGCCGGCCATGGACGAGAGCGACCTGGACGCCCTGCTGGCACGCGCGGACAGGGACGGCGAATCGTCGTGAGCGGAAACGGGCAGCGCCCGGCGTACCACCTGCTGGCCAAGCTGGAGTCCTGCTTCGATCACCTGGTGGAAGAGACTGATGACCTGGTAACGACCTGGCAGGCCTCGGGTGCCTCAGCCTGGTCCTTCGCGCAAGAAACTGCCGATGACGCCTGGCTACGCCATGTCCTGCTCGATGTCTGGTACCAGGACGGCCAGGACGGCCGCGCGACCCGCAGGCATGTGGGCCTGGTGGCTGCCGACGAGAAGGTGATGGAAGCGGTCGTTCGGGTGAATGCCACCAAGAAGGCCTTCGCCGCCCTGCTGGCGGAGATACGCAGCGAAGTTCCATCGCTGATCCCGGAGATCAAGGCGGTACTGCCCTTCCGGCATCCGGCCTTGCACGACCACCTGCGAGGCACGGGACTCGCCAGGCTTCATCTCAAACAGTGTTGGCGGACGATTCCCATGGCCGAGGCTCCGGTGGCCCGCGTGCGCCTGGCCTGGTATGCCAGCGGGCGCTCGATCAAGCGGCTGACGGTGCGCGAGGCCGAGGACAAGCTGCTGGCTCTGGACAGTGAAGCCCCTCACGTGCGCATCCAACTGCGCCAATTGGCCGGCATCCCTGATGGTGAACCGCTGGCCCAGGTGCAGAGCCAGGCACCACTGATGCGTGCCAACCTCTTCTATCGCGAACCGCTCCAGGATGGCCGCAGCCGGCGGGCCATGAACATCGCCCTGCCGCTGTTCGTGCCGAGCCCCGACGGCCGGCTGCCCGACCACAACCTGCCTCCTTCTCACCCGCCTGCCACTCGCACCCGGGCCCGACGCAGCGATGAGCGACTGGAGGACACGGCCTTCCTGCCGAGTCTGCGCGTCTATCGATACAGGTGAGCGGTGCCGCCGATGACCGACTGGGTGAGCGGTGCTGACACTGACGGCATGGGCAACGGTTTCGTCAGGCAATCCGGCCGAGGGACTCGAGGGTCCGCAGCAGGCTGCTGACGCTCTCCGCCGGCAGGCTGTACTCGGTCATCAGGGCCTTGAGGCGCTGTTCGAAGGCACGCTGAAGGGCCTGCTCGTCCTGACGCGCGGCAAGCTCCTCCTGTTCAAGGCGTTCCAATGAACGGACCGGCGGGCCGGTAGGAATATCGAATTTGCTGTCGGGACGATCGAGTTCGCGCAGTGCATCTGCGAAGGCATCATCGAGTTCGCGAAACTTGCGCAACTTCTCTCGCTCGTCCATGGGCTGTCGCTGATCGGGTGATTTCATTGGCTTCCAATGCTGTCGAGACGAAGACCTTGGCGGGAATGAGGAAGAAACAGGCCTTCGTCAGTACTCGGGAACAACGACGCCGCCCCTAAGAGCGGCGTCGTGCCTTCAAGTATCGTAATTCATTCCTCGACACGCACCAGCCATGACTCGACGGTATCGGAGCCGTGTTCGTCCTTCCAGGCCTTGAGGGTCTTCTGATTACCGCCGCGGGTTTCCACGACTTCGCCGGTATTGGGGTTCTTGTAGATCTTCAGCTTGCGCTTGCGGCGAGTACCGCCGGTGGCCGGGGCGGCGGCAGTGCTTCGAGTCGCCGAGGCCGGCTTGGGGTCGATCAGGGCGATGACATCGGCGGCGCTCTTGCCGTACTCGCGCATCAATGATTCGAGCTTTTCCTTGAACTCGAGTTCGGCCTTGAGGCGATCGTCGTTCTGCAGCTTGTCCAGTTCCGACTGGAGTTGCTTGAGCTGCTGCTCCATCTGCATGTAGTTGCTGAGCAGTGATGACATATAAATAGTTCCTTCGCGGGGATGACAGGATGCAGCGGCATTATTGCCTTTTAATACTTCCTTGGCAACAGTATGCACAGGCTTCCGGAGTTCGTCTAACAACATTCAGGAGATCTAGCGGCATACTTATCAACATAAACCCATGAAAACAAGTCGACTCGGAGAACTGATAGAACAAGAACAACGACAATTCGTTCGATGAGATGTGTTTCGCGCCATGAAAAGCCTGGCACACACAAAGGCGCCACCCCGAGGGGTGGCGCCTTGTCTTGCCAAGCAGAGCCAAGCAGAAGGGACAGGGTCCCTGCCGCTATCAGTCCTGGCCCATCTGCTGCTTGATGAGATCACCGATGGTGGTCGGGCCACCGCTCTCGGGAGACTCCTCACGAAGCTTCTTGAGGTTCTGGCGAGTGTCGTCCTGATCCTTGGCCTTGACGGACAAGGCAATCTGACGATTCTTGCGGTCGACACCAACGATACGCGCCTCGACGCTATCGCCTTCATTCAGCACGTTGCGGGCATCTTCGACGCGATCGGCGCTGATCTCAGAAGCCTTCAGCACGGCGACGACATCGGTGGCCAGCTCGACCTGGGCTTCCTTGGCGTCGACCTCGATTACGCGGCCGGTGACGATGGAGCCCTTGTCGTTGACGGCCAGGAACTCGGACACCGGATCGGTATCGAGCTGCTTGATGCCCAGTGAGATGCGCTCACGCTCCGGATCGATAGAGAGGATGACGGCTTCCGCCTCGTCGCCCTTCTTGAACTGACGAACGGCTTCCTCGCCGGTATCGGTCCAGGAGATGTCGGACAGGTGCACCAGGCCGTCGATACCGCCTTCCAGGCCGATGAAGATGCCGAAGTCGGTGATCGACTTGATGGTGCCGGTGACGCGGTCGCCCTTGTTGTAGCGCGCGTTGAAGTCTTCCCAGGGATTGGTGGTGCACTGCTTGATACCCAGAGAGATGCGGCGACGCTCTTCGTCGATATCCAGCACCATGACGTCCACATCGTCGCCGACCTGCACGACCTTGGACGGATGGATGTTCTTGTTGGTCCAGTCCATCTCGGAGACGTGGACCAGACCCTCGACACCCTCTTCCAGCTCGGCGAAGCAGCCGTAGTCGGTGAGATTGGTGACGGTGGCATGCACCTTGGTGCCTTCCGGGTAACGATCCTTGATGTTGACCCAGGGATCCTCGCCCAGCTGCTTCAAGCCCAGGGAGACGCGGTTGCGCTCGCGATCGAACTTGAGCACCTTGACGTTGATCTCGTCGCCGACATTGACGATTTCGCTGGGATGCTTGATGCGCTTCCAGGCCATGTCGGTGATGTGCAGCAGGCCATCAACGCCACCCAGGTCGACGAAGGCGCCGTAGTCGGTGAGGTTCTTGACGATACCGATGATCTGCTGGCCTTCCTGCAGGGTCGCCAGGAGAGCTTCACGCTCGGCGCTGTTCTCGGCCTCGAGCACGGCGCGACGCGACACGACGACGTTGTTGCGCTTGGCGTCGAGCTTGATGACCTTGAAATCGAGTTCCTTGTTCTCCAGGTGGGTGGTGTCGCGCACGGGGCGCACATCCACCAGAGAACCCGGCAGGAAGGCACGGATGGAGTCGACGTCGACGGTGAAGCCGCCCTTGACCTTGCCGTTGATCACGCCCTTGACGATCTCTTCCTTCTCGAAGGCGGCTTCCAGCACCTTCCACGCTTCGGCGCGCTTGGCCTTCTCGCGGGACAGGCGTGTCTCGCCGAACCCGTCCTCGACGGCTTCCAGGGCGACATGCACCTCATCGCCAATGGCGATGGTCAGCTCGCCATTGTCGTCGCGGAACTGGGCCGCGGGGATCTGACCTTCTGACTTCAGGCCGGCATTGACGGTGACCCAGTCGCCGTCGATGTCGACGATGGTTGCCAGGACGATGGCACCCGGCTCCATATTGATGTCATTGAGAGACTGTTCAAACAACTCAGCAAAGCTTTCGCTCATGATGTTCCTACGTGATCAACGTTGAGTACGGCGTTACCGCCTTCTCCGCACCACCAGCGAGTGCGGGCCTTATTTACCAAACCCCCGGGGATGTTGGCGCTGGTTCGACCTGACCCGGCTCACGGCTAATTTTGTACAACCAAGAAATGCCGGATCACGTCATTACATCCTGCCGGAGGCGCCGCAAGGGAGAGTCAGGTGTCGGGTGCCAGACCGCGTTCGGTCAGCAGTTCCGTCAGCCGATCCACCACTTCCGGTATCGTCAGGCGCGTGGAATCAAGCGTGATGGCATCATCGGCCGGCTTGAGCGGGGCCACACTGCGCTGCGTGTCACGTGCATCGCGCGCCTGAATCTCCTTTAAAAGACTCGATAGACTAGCATCGACCCCGGCGTCCTGCAACTGGCGCTGACGGCGATGGGCCCGTTCATCGGCGCTCGCGGTGAGGAATATCTTGAGCGGTGCATCCGTGAAAACCACGGTGCCCATGTCGCGGCCGTCGGCGACCAGACCGGGCGCCTGGAGAAAGTCGCGCTGACGTTGCAGCAGGGCCTGGCGCACTGCGGGCAGCGCGGCCACCCGCGAAGCCGCGTCGCCCACCTGCTCGGTGCGGATCGTGGTCGTGGCATCCTGCCCTTCCAGCAACACGGTGGTGGCATCTTCTTCGGCGACGAAGACCACATCGAGGTCGCGTGCCACCTCGGCCAGCGCGGCTTCCTCGTCCAGGGGCACCTCATGTTTAACGGCAGCCAGCGCGGTCAGCCGATAGAGTGCCCCGCTGTCCAGCAGGTGCCAGCCCAGCCGCTCGGCGACCAGGCGGCTGATGGTGCCCTTGCCCGCGCCACCTGGCCCATCGATGGTCAGGACGGGAGGCGCGTTCGATGCGGAAGTCGTGCTCATGCGCCCTCCTCACTGGACTGTTCTTCGTGAAGGCTCAGCCCGACCCGGCGTGCCAGGTCGATGAAGCCGGGGAAGGACGTCGCCACATTGGCGCAATCGTCGATGACGATCTCCTCGCTTGCCCGCAGGGCGGCGATGGTAAAGGCCATGGCGATACGGTGATCGCCCAGGCTATCGATCCAGCCACCGCCGTAGTTAGGGCCTTCGGTGCTGCCACCGCCGACGATGTTGATACCATCTTCGCGCAGGCTATGCTCGACGCCGAGGGAAGCCAGGCCGTCGGCCATCGCCTGCAGACGGTCGGACTCCTTGACGCGCAGCTCCTCGGCCCCTTGCAGGCGGGTCGTCCCCTCTGCATTGGCCGCGGCGATGAACAGCGCCGGGAACTCGTCGATGGCCAGCGGCACCTGATCGACAGGAATCTCGATGCCCTTGAGCGGCGCGTAACGGATATGCAAGTCGGCTACCGGCTCGCCGCCCACCTCGTGCTGATTATCCAGGCGCAGATCGGCGCCCATCAGCTGAAGAATGTTGATCACGCCGATACGCGTCGGGTTGATGCCGACATGCTCGAGCACCAGGTCTGACTCCGGGGTGATCGCCGCCGCCACCAAGAAGAAGGCGGCGGACGAGATGTCGCTGGGCACGTCGATGGGCGCGGCGGTCAGTTTGCCCCCGCCATGCAGCCAGCAGGTGTCGCCGTCGCGGTGCACCTCGTAGCCGAAGCCCTGGAGCATGCGTTCGGTATGGTCACGGGTCGGCGCCGGCTCGCGCACCCGTGTCTCGCCCTGGGCATAGAGGCCGGCCAGCAGCAGGCAGGACTTCACCTGGGCGCTGGCCATGGGCATATCATAGCTGATGCCCTGGAGCGACTTGCCGCCATGGAGTTGCAGCGGTGGGCGACCGCCCTCGGCAGTATCGATCTCGGCGCCCATGAGGCGCAGGGGATCGGCTACCCGCCCCATGGGTCGCCTGGTCAACGAAGCATCGCCCGTCAGCTCGGTATCGAACGCCTGGCCGGCCAGCAACCCGGCGAAGAGGCGCATGGCGGTACCGGCATTGCCCACGTAGAGCGGCCCGGAAGGCGCCTTGAGGCCATGCATGCCCACGCCATGCACGGTGACCCGCCCCTGGTGCGGGCCTTCGATGGCCACGCCCATTTCACGAAAGGCCTGCAGGGTGGCCAGGCTATCCTCGCCCTCGAGAAAACCCTTCACCTCGGTAACACCTTCGGCCAGCGCACCGAGCATGATGGAGCGGTGGGAGATCGACTTGTCGCCGGGCACGCGAATTCGCCCGTTGACGCCACCGCCAGGACTCACCCGGTAGCGCAGCTTGCCGTGTTGTTGCATCTGATACTCCGCCTGATAGCTGGTCTGGTTGAGCAGGGATTCGAAATAGTGTCGAGCGTGACTGGCCCGGTCGAAGGTGGCCAGCATGGCATCGCCGTCGCCGCGCTCCACCGCGCGACGCAGCCGGGCAATGCCGACTTCGAAATCGTCAAGCGAGGCGAGGACGGCATCGCGATTGGCGACGAAGATATCGCGCCACATCACCGGGTCGCTGCCGGCGATGCGGGTGAAGTCGCGAAACCCGCCGGCGGCATAGCGGAAGATCTCCAGACGCTCGTCCTGGCGGGCCAGGGTATCCACCAGCGAGAAGGCCAGCAGGTGCGGCAGGTGGCTGGTTCTCGCCAGCACCTGATCGTGGCGAGCCACGTCCATCTCCAGCACCTCGGCCCCGGCGGCTGCCCAGAGCGCGCGCACCCTGGCCGTGGCGGCCGGGTCGGTATCCGGCTCGGGGGTGAGAATTACCTTGTGACGGTCGAAAAGGCGCGGATTGGCGGCGGCCACCCCATTCTTCTCGGAGCCGGCGATGGGATGGCCGAGCACCAGGTTGGCCGGCATGCGCCCGAAGGCGGCCAGGGCGGCCTCACGGATCGCCGCCTTGGTGCTGCCTACATCGGTGACGACGACATCGGGTGCAGCGTGATCCAGGCAGGCGGCCAATGCCTTCATCACGCCGGCCATGGCCAGCACGGGCACGGCCAGCACCACCAGCGTCGCGCCATCGACCATCGCCTCGAGACAGGTATCGCCGCGATCGATCAGGCCCATGTCGACACCCCGGGCGATCTCGTCGGCATCCGGGTCACAAGCGACTATTTCATTTGCCGCCCCGAACCCGGCGGAGCTATCTGTAGCCGCCCCGAACCTGGCGGCGCTCTCTGTAACCGCCCCGAACCCGGCGGCCCTGAGGGCGGCGGCGAGCGAGCCGCCGATCAGCCCTAGGCCGACGATCAGGATGCGCCGCTCATCAGGCGGCTGCTTCACGATATCCGCCATCCCTCAGAGGACGCCGACGGGATAGGAGCCGAGCACCTTCACCTCGGCGGCGCGCAGCTGGACCTCCTCGAGCATGGCCGCGACTCGCGGCTCCTCGCGATGCCCCTTGAAGTCGATGAAGAACACATAGTTCCACACGCCGGTACGCGACGGGCGTGTCTCGAGACGCGTCATATCGATCTGGTGACGATGGAAGGGCTCGAGCAGGTCGTGCAGGGCCCCCGGCTGATTGCGCATCGCGACCACCAGCGAGGTCTTGTCCTCGCCGGAAATGGGCACATCCTGATTACCGATGATCAGAAAGCGGGTGGAGTTATCCGGCCGGTCTTCGATCTTCTCGGCCAGCCTGGCGAGCCCGTAGAGCTTGGCGGCCATGTCACCGGCGATCGCAGCGCTGTGCCACTCGGTCTTGACCAGCCGGGCGGCCTCGGCGTTTGAAGAGACCGGTACCCGCTCGGCCTGGGGAAAGTGGGCGTCGATCCACTTGCGACACTGGGCGAAGGACTGCGGATGGGAGTAGATCCGTGAAACCTTGTCAAGACGCGTCGTCTCGGACACCAGCAGGTGATGGTGGATACGCAGCACGACCTCGCCGCAGATGCGCAGGCTGGAGTCCATGAAAGAATCCAGGGTGTGGTTGATCACACCCTCGGTAGAGTTCTCGACAGGTACCACGCCATAGTTGACGGCGCCGGCCTCTACCTCGCGGAACACCTCATCGATGGCGGCCATCGGCAGACTGATCGCGCTCTCGCCGAAGTGCTTGATGGCGGCCTGCTGGGTGAAGGTACCCTCCGGCCCCAGGTAGGCGACCTTAACCGGCTGCTCGAGGGCCAGGCAGGCCGACATGATCTCGCGGAACAGTCGCGCCATTTCCTCACTGTCCAGGGGGCCCTTGTTGAGCTCCATGATACGGCGCAGCACCTGGGCTTCTCGCTCGGGCCGGTAGAAGATCGAACCGGGTTCATGGTCCGCCTTGATCTCGGCCACCTGCTGAGCAGAGGCCGCCCGCTCGCTGATCAGGCGCAGGATGTCATTGTCCAGGGCATCGATGCGCTGCCTCAATGCCTCGAGGTCGTTGGGGGTATCGGTCATGTTTGTCCCCTGATTATCGTGTGTTTAGCCATCGGGTAGCCACCGGGGTCAGACCCTTAAATGGATTTAGGGGTGGGTCTTCCCTAAATCCATTTAAGGGTCTGACCCCAAGCAGAAACCCCAAGCAGAATTACCCCCACCGCTTCTCGAAATCCGCCATGAAGGCCACCAGGGCATCCACGGCCTGTTCGGGCACGGCATTGTAGAGGCTGGCCCGCATGCCACCGACGCTGCGGTGCCCCTTGAGGTTGAGTAGCCCCGCCGCCTCGGCCTCCTCCAGGAACGGGCGGTCCAGGCGCGGGTCGGCGAGCACGAAGGGCACGTTCATCCGCGAGCGATTGCGCAGCGTGATCGGATTGGCATAGAGCCCGCTGCCGTCGATGGCCGCATAGAGACGCGCCGCCTTGCGGGTATTGATGGCGTCCATGGCCGTCAGTCCGCCGACGTCGTTCTTCAGCCAGTCGAAGACCAGTCCCGCCAGATACCAGCTGTAGGTCGCCGGGGTGTTGACCATCGAGCTCGCCTCGCTGAGTGTCTTGTAGCCGAAGAGCGAGGGCATGTAATCGCACGCCTGATCCAGCAGGTCATCGCGCACGATCACCACCACCAGGCCGGCGGGCCCGATGTTCTTCTGGGCACCGGCATAGATCACCCCGAACCTGGAGACATCGAGGGGGCCGGAGAGGAGGCTCGAGGACATGTCGCAGACCAGAGGCACCAGCGTGCCATCCGGCCGCCTCGCCTCGGGTATATAGTCGAACTCGAGCCCGCCGATGGTCTCATTGGCGGTGTAGTGCAGGTAGGCGGCGTCTTCGGAGAGGACGATGTCTTCCTGACGGGGGACGGCGCTGTGACCGTTATCCTCGCTGCAGGCGGCCACGTGGACGTCGCCGAACAGATGGCGGGCCTCGCTGATCGCCTTCTTGCCCCAGATGCCGGTATGCAGGAAGTTGGCACGACCGCCCGCCCCCAGCAGGTTGTAGGGCAGCGCGGCAAACTGCAGGCTGGCCCCACCCTGGGTGAAGAGCACCCGATAGTTGTCGGGAATGGCCAGCAGCTCGCGCAGGTCGGCTTCGGCACGCTCGGCAATGGCGACGAACGCCTCACCGCGATGGCTCATCTCCATCACCGAGAGGCCGCGGCCGTGGTAGTCCAGCAGCTCGTCCCGGGCTCGCTCCAGCACGGCCGTAGGCAGCGCGGCCGGGCCGGCACAAAAATTGTAGTGACGTGTCATCAGCGTAGCGTGTCCTTATTCCTGGTCTGGCTGACCACCGGCATCTTCCGCACCGGCCGTCGGCGTCCCATCGTCAGGTGACGCAGAGCCGGTCTCCCCCGCCTCCTCGGGAGCCGTCGCCGTATCTTCGGGCTCGTCGATTCGCACGGTCTTGACCAGCTTCTCGTCGTTGCCCTGGCGAATCAGCATCACGCCCTGGGTGTTACGCGAGGTGATCGAGACCTCCTCGACCCGAGTGCGCACCAGGGTGCCGCGGTCAGTGATCAGCATCATCTCGTCGGTAGGGTAGACCTGCATGGCCGCCACCAGGGCGCCATTGCGCTCGCTGGTCTGCATGGCGATCACGCCCTGGCCGCCGCGCCCGCGCAGCGGGAACTCCTCGAGGCGGGTTCGCTTGCCGTAGCCGTTCTCACTGGCCGTCAAGATATAGATCTGGCCGCCGTTGCCGTTCTCGACGCTGGTGCCCTCCTCGGCCTCGACCTCGACATCGGCTTCGGCGTCGATCTGCTGGCTCTGCGGAATGATCAGGCTGATCACCTCGGCATTCCCGAGCAACCGCATGCCACGCACGCCACGGGCGGTGCGGCCCATGGCGCGCACGTTGGACTCCTCGAAGCGAATCGCCTTGCCGTTGGACGAGAGCAGCATGACGTGGTCGCTGCCGGTGGTGATGGCGGCACCCACCAGGCGGTCACCCTCATCGAGATCGATGGCGATCAAGCCAACGCTACGCGGCCGCGAGAACTGCTCGAGGCTGGTGCGCTTGACGGTGCCGCGGGCAGTGGCGAAGAAGATGTAGTTCTCGGCATGGTAATCACGCACCGGCAGTATGGCGTTGATCGCCTCGCCCTCGTCCAGCGGCAGCAGGTTGACCAGCGGCTTGCCCCGCGAGCCACGGCTGGCGACGGGCATCTCGTAGACCTTGAGCCAGTAGACCTTGCCACGATTGGAGAACAGCAACACGGTGTCGTGGGTCGAGGCCACCAGCAGGTGCTCGATGACGTCCTCGTCCTTCATCGCCGTGGCCGACTTGCCGCGCCCACCACGGCGCTGGGCATGGTAGTCGGAAAGCGGCTGGGTCTTGGCATAGCCGGTACGCGACACGGTGACCACCATGTCTTCTTCGGCGATCAGGTCTTCGAGGCGCAGGTCCAGGTGGCTGGCCTGGATCTCGGTCTTGCGCGGGTTGCTGAACTGATCGCGCACAGCGTTCAGCTCTTCGCGGATCACCTCGAGCAGCCGCTCGGCAGAAGCCAGGATGGCGGTGAGTTCGGCGATCTTCTCGAGAATCGATAGGTACTCATCGAGCAGCTTCTCGGTCTCGAGGCCGGTCAGTCGGTGCAGGCGCAATTCAAGGATGGCCTGAGCCTGAGCCGGCGACAGGCGGTACTCGCTGCCGGTCTGGTTGAGGCCGAAACCCTCCTCCAGGTCCTCAGGCTTGCAGGAAGTGGCCCCGGCACGTTCGAGCATGGCGGTGACCTGCCCCGGCTGCCAGGACTGGGCCAGCAGCTTTTCCTTGGCCTCGGAGGCATTCGGCGAGGCCTTGATCAGCTCGATCACCTCATCGATGTTGGAGATGGCGACGGCCAGGCCTTCGAGGATATGGCCGCGCTCGCGGGCCTTCTTGAGTTCGAAGAGCGTACGCCGGGTGACCACCTCGCGACGGTGGCGAATGAAGGCCTCGAGCACCTCCTTGAGGTTGAGGATCTTGGGCTGGCCATCCTCGATGGCCACCATGTTGATGCCGAACACGTTCTGCAACTGGGTCTGGGCGAAGAGGTTGTTGACCACCACCTCTCCGGATTCGCCGCGCTTGACCTCGATCACCACCCGCAAGCCGTCCTTGTCGGACTCGTCGCGCAGCTCGGCGATGCCCTCGATCTTCTTTTCCTTGACCAGCTCGGCGATCTTCTCGATCAGCCGCGCCTTGTTCACCTGGTAGGGCAACTCGCTGACGATGATGTGATCGCGACCGGTCTTGTCGTCGTGCTCGATGGTGTGGCAAGCACGCACATAGATGCGCCCGCGACCGGTACGGTAGGCCTCGAGGATGCCGGCACGGCCGTTGATGATGGCACCGGTAGGGAAGTCCGGCCCGGTGATGTGCTCCATGAGATCGTCGACGGTGAGGGTGTAGTCGTCGATCAGCGCCAGGCAGCCGTTGATGATCTCGGCCATGTTGTGGGGCGGGATATTGGTCGCCATGCCCACGGCGATGCCGGAGGAGCCGTTGATCAGCAGGTTGGGCACCTTGGTCGGCAGCACATCGGGAATGCGCTCGGTACCGTCGTAGTTGTCGACCCAGTCGACGGTGTCCTTCTCGAGATCGGCGAGCAGTTCATGGGCGAGCCGCGACATGCGGATCTCGGTGTAGCGCATGGCCGCGGCGTTGTCGCCGTCGATGGAGCCGAAGTTGCCCTGGCCGTCGACCAGCACGTGACGCATGGAGAAGTCCTGAGCCATGCGCACGATGGTGTCGTAGACGGCACTGTCGCCATGGGGGTGGTACTTACCGATGACATCGCCCACCACACGGGCAGACTTCTTGTACGGCTTGTTCCAGTCGTTGCCGAGCTCATGCATGGCAAACAGCACACGCCGGTGCACCGGCTTCAAGCCATCGCGCACGTCAGGCAGCGCACGGCCGATGATCACGCTCATCGCGTAATCGAGGTACGACTGCTTGAGCTCGTCCTCGATGTTGACTGGCAGAATCTCTCTGGCGATGTCACCCATGGGTCGTCGAATCCTTTGCACTGCAACAGGTTGGCGCGTCACGTGGCCGTGTCATGGCGCGCAATATCAGCCTGACATCATACCATCCCGATGGGTGCAAAGGGAGCTGTGCAAGGGGGCTACGGCAAGACCAGCGCTGCCATGGCCTCGCGGATCTCGCCACCGATCTCGATGGCCCGGTGGCTGGTCATGTCGAGCAGCACGAAGGTGATATCGGCGCTGGCCACCGGCTTGCCGTCGCGCACACGAAGGACCTCCTGATGCATGCGGGCACTGCGCGACCCGAGCTCGGCGAGCCGGGTCAGGACCTCCAGGTCGTCGCCGGCAACGGCAGCACGCCGATAGTCGATGTTGAGGTTGACCGCAACGAAGGCCACGTCGCCCTTCTGCAGGAACGCTGCCAGGCCAGGACGGTCGTCGAAGTACGCCCAGCGCCCCTCCTCAAGGAATTCCAGATAGCGGGCATTGTTCACATGCCCATAGCCATCCAGGTGATAACCTCTGACGCGCAGGGTGATATGGGAGATGCGGGAATCCATGCGGGTGCGCTCCTGTGCGGGCAAAGCCTCGATTCTAGTCAGAGTGGCAGCCAATTTTCAAACTATCGTTTGAATATCGATGTCTTGCGCTACCTTCTCATACGCTGGCACCAGCGCCTCTCTTTGGCCATAATGTGCCCTTTTCTCTCGGGAAATGCTCCATGTGGTTCAAGCACTTGCATCTCTACCGCCTGCACGACGCTCCGGAGCTGGATGCCGACAGCCTGGAAACCGCCCTGGGCGAGCAGGCCTTTCGCCCTCTGGGGGGAAGCGAGGCGAGGCGCCTCGGTTGGTCCGCCCCGGCCGGTCGCGCAGGGACGCAGCTGTTGCACGAACTGCAGGGCCAACGTCTGATGACCGCCCTGCGCCAGGAACGCATCCTGCCCGCCTCGGTGGTACGCGAGGAGGTCGAGGAGCGCAGCGAGGCCATCGAGACCCGCGAGGGGCGCAAGCTGCCCCGCAAGGAGAAGCTGGCGATCAAGGAAGAGGTCTACGAGGAGCTACTGCCACGCGCCTTCGTGCGCAGCCAGAAGATCGACCTGTGGTGGGACAGCCGCCGCCAGCTGATTGCCGTCAACGCCAGCTCCCGCAAGCGCGCCGAGGAACTTCTCGATCTGCTGCGCGAGACCCTGGGTAGCCTGAAGGTGACCCCGCTGGCCAGCCAGACACTGCCCATGCGGGCCATGACCACCTGGCTCGGCGATGCCGGCTCGCGCCCTGCCGACCTGGTACTCGGCGACCAGGTGGAGCTCAAGGCCAAGGGCGACGATGGCGTGCTGCGTGCCCGCCAGGTCGACCTCGACAGCGACGAGATCCAGCAGCTGCTGGAGAGCGGTCGGCAGGCCAGCAAGCTGGCACTCTCGATCGAAGGCCGGCTAAGCTTCGTGTTACATGACGATCTGGCGATCAAGTCGCTGCGCTTCGACGATGCCCTGATCGACGAGGCCTCCCAGACCGACGATGGCGATGATCCCCTGGTGCGCCTGGAGACCGACTTCATCCTGATGACCCAGGCGCTGGCAGAAAACATCGAGCGCCTGATCGAGTGGCTGGACGGCGAAGCCGGCTCTGCCGGTGACGCCCGCAGCATCTGATCGCTTCTGACCACAGCCTGGACCCCATGACCGAGACGCATCCCACTCCCGCAGCCGATCCCTGGGCCGAGATCCGCCCTTATCAGGACGATGAGGTGGCCGAGGTGCTCGAGCGCCTGGCCCATGATCCCGAGCTGCTCAATGCCCTGACCCGCTTCCGTCTACCGCGGCTCAGCCGCTTGATGCCACGCCTGTCGCGCGCTCTGGCCAGCGTCGCCGTCCGCCGTGAGGTACGTGACGTGACCGGCGTGCATGATTTCCAGATGCGCATCGCCAGCTATATGCAGCGCATGATCCGAACCTCCACCGACACCTTTCGGGTGGAGGGTCTCGATTCGCTGGACCCGGACAGCGCCTACCTGTTTATCGGCAACCATCGCGATATCTCGCTGGACCCGGCCTTCGTCAACTACGCCCTCTACCTGGCCGGGCGCGATACCGTGCGTATCGCCATCGGCGACAACTTGCTCAAGAAGCCCTACGTCAACGACCTGATGCGGCTCAACAAGAGCTTCATCGTGCCGCGCAGCGCCCGCGGCAAGCGCGCCATGCTGGCTGCCTACCAGAATCTCTCCGCCTACATCCGCCACTCCATTCTCGCGGACAACCACTCCATCTGGATGGCCCAGCGAGAGGGACGCGCCAAGGACGGCATCGACCGCACCGACCCGGCGATCATCAAGATGCTGACCATGGCCCGCCGCGGCCGCGAACGCCAGGCGAGCATCGGCGAGGCCATCGCTGAACTGCGCCTGGTGCCCGTCTCGATCAGCTACGAGTACGATCCCTGCGACCTGCAGAAGGCGAGGGAGCTGCACGCCATGCAGACCAGCGGCAACTACGAGAAGAGCGAGTTCGAGGACATCAGCTCCATCGTCGCCGGTATCACCGGCCACAAGGGACGGGTACAGCTCACCTTCGGCACCCCGCTTACGGCGGCGTTCGACGACCCCGATGCCGCGGCCGCCGAGATCGATCGCCAGGTGCTCGCCGGCTATCACCTCTTTCCCAGCCACTATCTGGCCCTGGAAGCGCTGGGCGAGGCTCCCGACCTGCTCGATCTGAGCGAGGTCAGCGACGCCGATCGCGCCCGCTTTCAGGCGCGCCTGCAGACCGTGCCGGATGACCTTCGCCGCTGGTGGCTGACCCAGTATGCCAATCCGGTGCTCAACAAGGCCGGTCGCTGCCCATAGAAAAGCGAGGCATGGGGTAAGAGACGTCCGGAGTGAGCGTACGAGCTAAGAGCCGGAAAGAGCTGAAACCCTCGACATCATGACTCTAAGCCTCTCGCATTAGGGGGTCCCGCCCCCTAGACTTGAAACAATGCGCATACAGGCCTGCTCCATGTCGCCGCCTCCCTTCCGGACACTCGACTCGCCCGAGCGCCGTCGTTTCCTGGCGGGGCTTGGCAGCCTGGGGCTGGCCGTCGGCCTGGGGCTGGGTCCCGCCTCCGTCGGGGCCAACCTCTCGCGCCTGCGCCAAAGCATGCAGGCTCAGTACGGCCAGCGCGGTCTGGTGAGTCTCGAGGCCTGGTTTACGCTGCTGGAGCGACTGCGTGCTGCCGACCTGGAAACACGCCTGCGCGAGGTCAACGACTTCTTCAATCGGCGCATCCGCTGGCTCGACGATATCGATATCTGGGGCCAGGAGGACTACTGGGCGACGCCGCTGGAGACCCTGGGCCGAGGCCAGGGAGACTGCGAGGACTACTCCATTGCCAAGTACATCACTCTAAAGGAACTGGGAGTGCCGGGGGATAAATTGCGCATGATCTACGTCAAGGCGCGCATCGGCCGCAGCGGCATCACCCAGGCTCACATGGTATTGGGCTATTACGAAACGCCCGCCGCCGAGCCACTGGTGCTCGATAACCTGGTGCCCTCGATCACCCCGGCCGCGCAACGCACTGATCTCGATCCGGTATTCAGCTTCAACAGCAGCGGGCTCTGGGCCGGGGGGTCCACCCAGTCGCGTGCCGACCCGCTCGCCCGGCTTTCACGCTGGCGCAACGCTATCAACCGTATGCAGCAACAAGGCTTCATCTAACATGATTGATAATAAGGGGATAACCCCCGAGGGAGCAGCGATATGTCACTGATCAAGCAGATATGGCTGACCATTGTGGGGCTACTGTTGCTGGCCTTTATCGGCAGCCTGTTCATCGGCGTAACCACCAGTCGCCACTACATCGAACAGGAAGTCCGCATCAAGAACGCCGACAACGCCAATGCTCTGGCGCTTTCCATGAGCCAGCTGGACAAGGACCCGGTAACCATCGAGCTGCTCATGGCGGCCCAATACGACACCGGCCATTACCGCTTGATCGAATTGCGCGACCCAGAGGGAGAAATCATCTTACAACGCAATGACAACGACCACATCGACGATGTGCCAGGCTGGTTTGTGAGTCTGGTCGACCTCGATGTTCCACCCGGTCGCGCAGTGATCCAGGACGGCTGGAGCCAATACGCCACCCTGACTCTTGAGAGCCACCACGGCTATGCCTACCGATCGCTCTGGCAGAGCAGCCTCGCCCTGACAGTTTGGTTCGCTCTCGCCGGGGTTCTTAGCCTTCTGCTGGGCTGGCTGATCGTGAATAGCATCCGCCGCCCGCTTCGCCAGGTGGTCGAGCAGGCGCGGGATATCGGGGAGCGTCGCTTCACCACCCTTCCTGCCCCTCGCACGAAGGAGCTGCGCGAGGTCGTACTGGCCATGAACCAGCTCTCCGCCTCCGTGGGGAGCATGCTCGGGGAAGAGAGCCAACGGCTCGATCTCCTGCGTCGGCGACTGCAGCACGACAGCGTGACCGGCGTGCTCAAGCGCGATGCCTTCATCGCCCAGCTTCAGATCCACCTGGAGAGCCAGGATGCACGGGCCAGTGGAACGCTCATCCTGGTCCGCGTTGCCGATCTGGCCGAGGTCAACGAGCGTCTCGGTCATCGCGACACCGACAAGCTGCTGCATGGGCTGGCCACCGTCCTCGATCAGCTCGGCAACGTTCGCGGCGACGGGATCGTCGGCCGCCTCAATGGCAGCGACTTCGCCCTCCTGCTGCCTGATGCCCACGACCGGGAACCGCTGAGTCATGAGCTCCGCAAGCATCTCGCCCCCCTCACGGATCAGGGCGGGATACCCGTTGGCCTGCCCGCGGCACTGATCGACTACGCCCAGGGGGACCAGCGCAGCGTGCTGCTGGCCAGCCTGGATGGCGCCCTCTCGACCGCCGAGACCCGCGGCGACCGGAGCGTGGTCATCGCCCAGGGCCCGCAGCGCCGCAGCCTCTTCACCAGCCATGCCCAGTGGCGCCAGGCCCTTCAGGAGGCCGTGGCGAAAGGCGTCTACCTGGCCCACTACCCGGTGCTGGATGGCAAGGGCGGGCTTCTGCACTTCGAGAGCCCCTCGCGGCTGCGCCTGAAAGGCGAGTGGCAGCCCGCCGGGGTCTTCATGCCCTGGGTCTCGCGGCTTGAGCTCGACAGCCAGCTCGACCTGGCGGTGATCGATGAAGCCGTGCGCGACATCACCCAGCGCGGCAAGCCACTGGGCATCAACCTCTCGGCCGCCTCGATCCAGGATGCGCGCTTCGTCATGGAGCTCCGGGCGCGACTCACGTCACGCCCCGATGTCGCCGGGAAGCTCTGGCTCGAGATCCCGGCGTCCCTGGCGATCCACGACCTCGCCGGTTTCCGCAGCCTCTGCCATACCCTGCAGCCGCTCGGTTGCCGGATCGGCCTGGAGCACGTGGGCGCCGAGTTCACCCGCATCCCCGACCTGCAGGACCTCGGCCTGGCCTACCTCAAGATCGACAGCTCGCTGGTCAAGGGCGTCGACCAGAGCCCCGAGCAGCAGACCATCCTGCGCGGCATGGCCACGCTCTGCCACTCACTGGGGATACTGGCTATCGCCGAAGGCGTCGACAACCTCGATGAAGCCAAGGTGCTCTTTGAACTCGGCCTGGACGGCGTCACCGGCCCCGGCGTACGCCAGAACGACAAGCCGCTGATCTGACAATGCGACGGTCTGGCATTTTTCTGAATGCCGGCCCGTTACGTCATGGTCATTGTCTATCTCAACAGGGCTAGATCACCCCGCCCTCCTCGTCACTGCCGGACACCAGTTGCAGGCCATTGAGCCGCCTACGCAGCGACTGACGCTCCATCACCTTCTGCTGGGCCGGCTCCGGCAGGTCGGTGAAGCTGATCACGCCCTTGTCCATCAGCAGCTCGATCACGTCCTCCAGCACGCGCACGAAGGCCAGATCCGAGGCCTGGAAAGGCGCCTGCCCCCTGCCCTTTTCGTCCTCTATCAGAAACGCCAGCAGCTCCGGGGAGTCCACCGAGAGGTACTCTCGGCACTTCGGCGTCTCGTCCCGGCTGACCAGTTCGATGCGGCCGTCATCGTCGCGTTTGATGTACATGAGTCTCTCCGAACACTGATACAGGCAGCTTAGCAAAACGCCCCGCCCGGGTAACCGGGCGGGGCGAGGCATAGACTGCCTAGCGTTTCATTATCATTCGATGGAGTTATTCGATGTGTCCAACTCCTCGAAGGATGGCGCGACACTCGCTGGCGCATCGACCTGCTCCCCAGGATAGGGGGCTTGAGCCGTTACCTGTGAGGAAGTGCCATCCTCCTGGAAAAGCTCATCCTCACCATCCGACAGCACCTCCGCGGCGCTGATGGCGAAGCTGGTGTCCTCGGCAGTGGTCGTGCTGCCATCCGACCAGGTCACCTGGGATTGGCCGTGCACTATCACATCGCCATCGGCTTCGGTCCGCGCTTCACTTAGCGCATCATAATCAAGTGCGATGCTCTCAACACCCAGCTCGCCCAGAGAGAACAACTCACCCTCATCGGTCTTGCCATCCGAGTTGGCATCCTGCCATACCGCGAACTGATTCCAGGCCTCATCACCAGCATCAAGCATACCGTTGCTGTTGGTATCGAAGACTTCCCTGACCGCCTCCATGTCTGTCTCGGCTGTCTCGGACCACTCGGTGAAGACGTACTCCTTCGATTCGTCTACGGTGCCGGAGTTATTGGCATCGATGACCAGCAGGCCATCGTCCGCACCGACCCAAGCCGTGTTCACAGACTCACCAGAGTTCTCATCCGTGAACACCACACCTGCGTCGAGGGAGAGGTATTCTAGACCGTCGTCGTCCAAGTCGAGGGCGATGGGAGCGCTGGTTACAGAAGTACCGTTGATCTGCAGCATTGATATAGCGCTCTGTGCTTCATCCTGATTGCCACTCTCTGTTGCAATGGACTGCACACTCAGGTCGAACTGCGGCGGGGACCCCGGCACAGATGCGACGACTAGCGTCAGCGTATCGGTTAGGCTCGTGGCATTTTGCACACCTGTAAGCAACCAGGTCCCGCCACCTTGATCGCTCAGCGTGAAGTTGTTTGTGCTGACAAGGCTTACAAAGGCTGACCCTTGCGGCACACCTGAGATCTGCAATGCAAGGCTCTCGCTGGTATCAGTGTCAACCAGTGCCGCGGACACATCGAACTTATAAGTGTAAGTCTCGAGGTTCGTTACGGCTACGCCTGTGATCGTCGCTGTCTCTCCGTTGAGCCCAAACTCGGTTGTCTGCGCGGCGAAGCCAAGCTCTGCCTTGCCATTGGAGTCGAGCACGACGTCAATATCGTAGGTATGCTTGAATTCGGTAATATTGCTATTCGTCGTAGAAGGGCTCGCGAAGCGGATATTGTCCCCACCCGAGAGAAGGTTGTCAGAGTTCGCTGTACTCTGGCCACTGTTCTCGTTTAGGTTAGCATTGTAAAAGAAACGCGCTTTAGCAACGCCATCGACCAAAAGCTCCCAGAAATCGTCGAAATATTGAGCATTATTACTACCTCCGTCGTAGTTCCAGCTGCCATTGATCTCTATATCAAGCTGGAGGCTAACAGTTTGCCCAGCATAATCACTGCCAAAGTCAACGGTGACGTTTTCGTCTTCACTGTAGTCAGTGTTTATCGATCCATTGATGTTGTTATCACCGGTCGCGTCACCGATGATGATTGTGCTTATCTGCTCATCAACTCTTGAGCCCACCGCAATAGTTGCGCTGTCTAGCGAAATAGATGCTGTAGGAGTATCTGCGACGGGTATTACTTTAATGTCTAGCGTCGAGATGTCACCGGTGGTGGTGCCACCGTCATCGCTCATACTGTAGGTAACAAGTGGCACTGGCCCACTGTAGTGTGTGGATGGTTCAAAGGTGTAAGCACCGTCGCTGCCGATGGTCAGCTCACCGATGCCTGCAATGGTGGCCGTCTGGCCGGCATTGAAGCTCTCGTCGGTACCATCACCGTTGGTGTCCACCGCGAAGGTCGTGACCTCAACGGCACCGTCGCCGGTGGGGTTCGGGCTGGCGTCCAGCACGTTGCCGGTGGCCTGCGTGTCTTCGGCGATCGAAACGATCTCGTCGTCATCGGCGAAGGCGTCATTGACCGGCGTGACGGAGATCGTCAGCGTCGAAGTGTCACCGGTAGTGGTGCCACCGTCATCGCTCATGCTGTAGGTGGCTACCGGGACCGGGCCGTTGTAATCCGCGACCGGGGTGAAGGTGTAGGCAC
Source organism: Halomonas sp. (assembly GCF_034520545.1). GTDB lineage: Bacteria > Pseudomonadota > Gammaproteobacteria > Pseudomonadales > Halomonadaceae > Halomonas. The sequence goes on along the minus strand of NZ_JAXHNN010000010.1, from coordinate 9,421 downwards.
CATCGGCCGCGATGGTCAGCTCACCGATGCCTGCAATGGTGGCCGTCTGGCCGGCATTGAAGCTCTCGTCGGTACCATCACCGTTGGTGTCCACCGCGAAGGTCGTGACCTCAACGGCACCGTCGCCGGTGGGGTTCGGGCTGGCGTCCAGCACGTTGCCGGTGGCCTGCGTGTCTTCGGCGATCGAAACGATCTCGTCGTCATCGGCGAAGGCGTCATTGACCGGCGTGATGGAGATCGTCAGCGTCGAAGTGTCACCGGTAGTGGTGCCACCGTCATCGCTCATGCTGTAGGCGGGCGACCTGGGACCGGGCCGTCGGGAATCCGCGACCGGGGTGAAGGTGTAGGCACCATCGGCCGCGATGGTCAGCTCGACCGATGCCTGCAATGGTGGCCGTCTGGCCGGCATTGAAGCTCTCGTCGGTACCATCACCGTTGGTGTCCACCGCGAAGGTCGTGACCTCAACGGCACCGTCGCCGGTGGGGTTCGGGCTGGCGTCCAGCACGTTGCCGGTGGCCTGCGTGTCTTCGGCGATCGAAACGATCTCGTCGTCATCGGCGAAGGCGTCATTGACCGGCGTGACGGAGATCGTCAGCGTCGAAGTGTCACCGGTAGTGGTGCCACCGTCATCGCTCATGCTGTAGGTGGCTACCTGGGACCGGGCCGTCGGTAATCCGCGACCGGGGTGAAGGTGTAGGCACCATCGGCCGCGATGGTCAGCTCACCGATGCCTGCAATGGTGGCCGTCTGGCCGGCATTGAAGCTCTCGTCGGTACCATCACCGTTGGTGTCCACCGCGAAGGTCGTGACCTCAACGGCACCGTCGCCGGTGGGGTTCGGGCTGGCGTCCAGCACGTTGCCGGTGGCCTGCGTGTCTTCGGCGATCGAAACGATCTCGTCGTCATCGGCGAAGGCGTCATTGACCGGCGTGACGGAGATCGTCAGCGTCGAAGTGTCACCGGTAGTGGTGCCACCGTCATCGCTCATGCTGTAGGTGGCTACCGGGACCGGGCCGTTGTAATCCGCGACCGGGGTGAAGGTGTAGGCACCATCGGCCGCGATGGTCAGCTCACCGATGCCTGCAATGGTGGCCGTCTGGCCGGCATTGAAGCTCTCGTCGGTACCATCACCGTTGGCGTCCACCGCGAAGGTCGTGACCTCAACGGCACCGTCGCCGGTGGGGTTCGGGCTGGCGTCCAGCACGTTGCCGGTGGCCTGCGTGTCTTCGGCGATCGAAACGATCTCGTCGTCATCGGCGAAGGCGTCATTGACCGGCGTGACGGAGATCGTCAGCGTCGAAGTGTCACCGGTAGTGGTGCCACCGTCATCGCTCATGCTGTAGGTGGCTACCGGGACCGGGCCGTTGTAATCCGCGACCGGGGTGAAGGTGTAGGCACCATCGGCCGCGATGGTCAGCTCACCGATGCCTGCAATGGTGGCCGTCTGGCCGGCATTGAAGCTCTCGTCGGTACCATCACCGTTGGTGTCCACCGCGAAGGTCGTGACCTCAACGGCACCGTCGCCGGTGGGGTTCGGGCTGGCGTCCAGCACGTTGCCGGTGGCCTGCGTGTCTTCGGCGATCGAAACGATCTCGTCGTCATCGGCGAAGGCGTCATTGACCGGCGTGACGGAGATCGTCAGCGTCGAAGTGTCACCGGTAGTGGTGCCACCGTCATCGCTCATGCTGTAGGTGGCTACCGGGACCGGGCCGTCGGTAATCCGCGACCGGGGTGAAGGTGTAGGCACCATCGGCCGCGATGGTCAGCTCACCGATGCCTGCAATGGTGGCCGTCTGGCCGGCATTGAAGCTCTCGTCGGTACCATCACCGTTGGTGTCCACCGCGAAGGTCGTGACCTCAACGGCACCGTCGCCGGTGGGGTTCGGGCTGGCGTCCAGCACGTTGCCGGTGGCCTGCGTGTCTTCGGCGATCGAAACGATCTCGTCGTCATCGGCGAAGGCGTCATTGACCGGCGTGACGGAGATCGTCAGCGTCGAAGTGTCACCGGTAGTGGTGCCACCGTCATCGCTCATGCTGTAGGCGGCTACCGGGACCGGGCCGTTGTAATCCGCGACCGGGGTGAAGGTGTAGGCACCATCGGCCGCGATGGTCAGCTCACCGATGCCTGCAATGGTGGCCGTCTGGCCGGCATTGAAGCTCTCGTCGGTACCATCACCGTTGGTGTCCACCGCGAAGGTCGTGACCTCAACGGCACCGTCGCCGGTGGGGTTCGGGCTGGCGTCCAGCACGTTGCCGGTGGCCTGCGTGTCTTCGGCGATCGAAACGATCTCGTCGTCATCGGCGAAGGCGTCATTGACCGGCGTGACGGAGATCGTCAGCGTCGAAGTGTCACCGGTAGTGGTGCCACCGTCATCGCTCATGCTGTAGGTGGCTACCGGGACCGGGCCGTTGTAATCCGCGACCGGGGTGAAGGTGTAGGCACCATCGGCCGCGATGGTCAGCTCACCGATGCCTGCAATGGTGGCCGTCTGGCCGGCATTGAAGCTCTCGTCGGTACCATCACCGTTGGTGTCCACCGCGAAGGTCGTGACCTCAACGGCACCGTCGCCGGTGGGGTTCGGGCTGGCGTCCAGCACGTTGCCGGTGGCCTGCGTGTCTTCGGCGATCGAAACGATCTCGTCGTCATCGGCGAAGGCGTCATTGACCGGCGTGACGGAGATCGTCAGCGTCGAAGTGTCACCGGTAGTGGTGCCACCGTCATCGCTCATGCTGTAGGTGGCTACCGGGACCGGGCCGTTGTAATCCGCGACCGGGGTGAAGGTGTAGGCACCATCGGCCGCGATGGTCAGCTCACCGATGCCTGCAATGGTGGCCGTCTGGCCGGCATTGAAGCTCTCGTCGGTACCATCACCGTTGGTGTCCACCGCGAAGGTCGTGACCTCAACGGCACCGTCGCCGGTGGGGTTCGGGCTGGCGTCCAGCACGTTGCCGGTGGCCTGCGTGTCTTCGGCGATCGAAACGATCTCGTCGTCATCGGCGAAGGCGTCATTGACCGGCGTGACGGAGATCGTCAGCGTCGAAGTGTCACCGGTAGTGGTGCCACCGTCATCGCTCATGCTGTAGGCGGCGACCGGGACCGGGCCGTTGTAATCCGCGACCGGGGTGAAGGTGTAGGCACCATCGGCCGCGATGGTCAGCTCACCGATGCCTGCAATGGTGGCCGTCTGGCCGGCATTGAAGCTCTCGTCGGTACCATCACCGTTGGTGTCCACCGCGAAGGTCGTGACCTCAACGGCACCGTCGCCGGTGGGGTTCGGGCTGGCGTCCAGCACGTTGCCGGTGGCCTGCGTGTCTTCGGCGATCGAAACGATCTCGTCGTCATCGGCGAAGGCGTCATTGACCGGCGTGACGGAGATCGTCAGCGTCGAAGTGTCACCGGTAGTGGTGCCACCGTCATCGCTCATGCTGTAGGTGGCTACCGGGACCGGGCCGTTGTAATCCGCGACCGGGGTGAAGGTGTAGGCACCATCGGCCGCGATGGTCAGCTCACCGATGCCTGCAATGGTGGCCGTCTGGCCGGCATTGAAGCTCTCGTCGGTACCATCACCGTTGGTGTCCACCGCGAAGGTCGTGACCTCAACGGCACCGTCGCCGGTGGGGTTCGGGCTGGCGTCCAGCACGTTGCCGGTGGCCTGCGTGTCTTCGGCGATCGAAACGATCTCGTCGTCATCGGCGAAGGCGTCATTGACCGGCGTGACGGAGATCGTCAGCGTCGAAGTGTCACCGGTAGTGGTGCCACCGTCATCGCTCATGCTGTAGGTGGCTACCGGGACCGGGCCGTTGTAATCCGCGACCGGGGTGAAGGTGTAGGCACCATCGGCCGCGATGGTCAGCTCACCGATGCCTGCAATGGTGGCCGTCTGGCCGGCATTGAAGCTCTCGTCGGTACCATCACCGTTGGTGTCCACCGCGAAGGTCGTGACCTCAACGGCACCGTCGCCGGTGGGGTTCGGGCTGGCGTCCAGCACGTTGCCGGTGGCCTGCGTGTCTTCGGCGATCGAAACGATCTCGTCGTCATCGGCGAAGGCGTCATTGACCGGCGTGACGGAGATCGTCAGCGTCGAAGTGTCACCGGTAGTGGTGCCACCGTCATCGCTCATGCTGTAGGTGGCTACCGGGACCGGGCCGTTGTAATCCGCGACCGGGGTGAAGGTGTAGGCACCATCGGCCGCGATGGTCAGCTCACCGATGCCTGCAATGGTGGCCGTCTGGCCGGCATTGAAGCTCTCGTCGGTACCATCACCGTTGGTGTCCACCGCGAAGGTCGTGACCTCAACGGCACCGTCGCCGGTGGGGTTCGGGCTGGCGTCCAGCACGTTGCCGGTGGCCTGCGTGTCTTCGGCGATCGAAACGATCTCGTCGTCATCGGCGAAGGCGTCATTGACCGGCGTGACGGAGATCGTCAGCGTCGAAGTGTCACCGGTAGTGGTGCCACCGTCATCGCTCATGCTGTAGGTGGCTACCGGGACCGGGCCGTTGTAATCCGCGACCGGGGTGAAGGTGTAGGCACCATCGGCCGCGATGGTCAGCTCACCGATGCCTGCAATGGTGGCCGTCTGGCCGGCATTGAAGCTCTCGTCGGTACCATCACCGTTGGTGTCCACCGCGAAGGTCGTGACCTCAACGGCACCGTCGCCGGTGGGGTTCGGGCTGGCGTCCAGCACGTTGCCGGTGGCCTGCGTGTCTTCGGCGATCGAAACGATCTCGTCGTCATCGGCGAAGGCGTCATTGACCGGCGTGACGGAGATCGTCAGCGTCGAAGTGTCACCGGTAGTGGTGCCACCGTCATCGCTCATGCTGTAGGTGGCTACCGGGACCCGGGCCGTCGGTAATCCGCGACCGGGGTGAAGGTGTAGGCACCATCGGCCGCGATGGTCAGCTCACCGATGCCTGCAATGGTGGCCGTCTGGCCGGCATTGAAGCTCTCGTCGGTACCATCACCGTTGGTGTCCACCGCGAAGGTCGTGACCTCAACGGCACCGTCGCCGGTGGGGTTCGGCTGGCGTCCAGCACGTTGCCGGTGGCCTGCGTGTCTTCGGCGATCGAAACGATCTCGTCGTCATCGGCGAAGGCGTCATTGACCGGCGTGACGGAGATCGTCAGCGTCGAAGTGTCACCGGTAGTGGTGCCACCGTCATCGCTCATGCTGTAGGTGGCTACCGGGACCGGGCCGTTGTAATCCGCGACCGGGGTGAAGGTGTAGGCACCATCGGCCGCGATGGTCAGCTCACCGATGCCTGCAATGGTGGCCGTCTGGCCGGCATTGAAGCTCTCGTCGGTACCATCACCGTTGGTGTCCACCGCGAAGGTCGTGACCTCAACGGCACCGTCGCCGGTGGGGTTCGGGCTGGCGTCCAGCACGTTGCCGGTGGCCTGCGTGTCTTCGGCGATCGAAACGATCTCGTCGTCATCGGCGAAGGCGTCATTGACCGGCGTGACGGAGATCGTCAGCGTCGAAGTGTCACCGGTAGTGGTGCCACCGTCATCGCTCATGCTGTAGGTGGCTACCGGGACCGGGCCGTTGTAATCCGCGACCGGGGTGAAGGTGTAGGCACCATCGGCCGCGATGGTCAGCTCACCGATGCCTGCAATGGTGGCCGTCTGGCCGGCATTGAAGCTCTCGTCGGTACCATCACCGTTGGTGTCCACCGCGAAGGTCGTGACCTCAACGGCACCGTCGCCGGTGGGGTTCGGGCTGGCGTCCAGCACGTTGCCGGTGGCCTGCGTGTCTTCGGCGATCGAAACGATCTCGTCGTCATCGGCGAAGGCGTCATTGACCGGCGTGACGGAGATCGTCAGCGTCGAAGTGTCACCGGTAGTGGTGCCACCGTCATCGCTCATGCTGTAGGTGGCTACCGGGACCGGGCCGTTGTAATCCGCGACCGGGGTGAAGGTGTAGGCACCATCGGCCGCGATGGTCAGCTCACCGATGCCTGCAATGGTGGCCGTCTGGCCGGCATTGAAGCTCTCGTCGGTACCATCACCGTTGGTGTCCACCGCGAAGGTCGTGACCTCAACGGCACCGTCGCCGTGGGGTTCGGGCTGGCGTCCAGCACGTTGCCGGTGGCCTGCGTGTCTTCGGCGATCGAAACGATCTCGTCGTCATCGGCGAAGGCGTCATTGACCGGCGTGACGGAGATCGTCAGCGTCGAAGTGTCACCGGTAGTGGTGCCACCGTCATCGCTCACGCCGTGACGGCGGCTGACCGGGACCGGGCCGTTGTAATCCGCGACCGGGGTGAAGGTGTAGGCACCATCGGCCGCGATGGTCAGCTCACCGATGCCTGCAATGGTGGCCGTCCGGCCGGCATTGAAGCTCTCGTCGGTCCATCACCGTTGGTGTCCACCGCGAAGGTCGTGACCTCAACGGCACCGTCGCCGGTGGGGTTCGGGCTGGCGTCCAGCACGTTGCCGGTGGCCTGCGTGTCTTCGGCGATCGAAACGATCCGTCGTCATCGGCGAAGGCGTCATTGACCGGCGTGACGGAGATCGTCAGCGTCGAAGTGTCACCGGTAGTGGTGCCACCGTCATCGCTCATGCTGTAGGTGGCTACCGGGACCGGGCCGTCGTAATCGCGCGACCGGGGTGAAGGTGTAGGCACCATCGGCCGCGATGGTCAGCTCACCGATGCCTGCAATGGTGGCCGTCTGGCCGGGCATTGAAGCTCTCGTCGGTACCATCACCGTTGGTGTCCACCGCGAAGGTCGTGACCTCAACGGCACCGTCGCCGGTGGGGTTCGGGCTGGCGTCCAGCACGTTGCCGGTGGCCTGCGTGTCTTCGGCGATCGAAACGATCTCGTCGTCATCGGCGAAGGCGTCATTGACCGGCGTGACGGAGATCGTCAGCGTCGAAGTGTCACCGGTAGTGGTGCCACCGTCATCGCTCATGCTGTAGGTGGCTACCGGGACCGGGCCGTTGTAATCCGCGACCGGGGTGAAGGTGTAGGCACCATCGGCCGCGATGGTCAGCTCACCGATGCCTGCAATGGTGGCCGTCTGGCCGGCATTGAAGCTCGTCGGTACCATCACCGTTGGTGTCCACCGCGAAGGTCGTGACCTCAACGGCACCGTCGCCGGTGGGGTTCGGGCTGGCGTCCAGCACGTTGCCGGTGGCCTGCGTGTCTTCGGCGATCGAAACGATCTCGTCGTCATCGGCGAAGGCGTCATTGACCGGCGTGACGGAGATCGTCAGCGTCGAAGTGTCACCGGTAGTGGTGCCACCGTCATCGCTCATGCTGTAGGTGGCTACCGGGACCGGGCCGTTGTAATCCGCGACCGGGGTGAAGGTGTAGGCACCATCGGCCGCGATGGTCAGCTCACCGATGCCTGCAATGGTGGCCGTCTGGCCGGCATTGAAGCTCTCGTCGGTACCATCACCGTTGGTGTCCACCGCGAAGGTCGTGACCTCGAACGGCACCGTCGCCGGTGGGTTCGGCTGGCGTCCAGCACGTTGCCGGTGGCCTGCGTGTCTTCGGCGATCGAAACGATCGTCGTCATCGGCGAAGGCGTCATTGACCGGCGTGTACGGAGATCGTCAGCGTCGAAGTGTCACCGGTAGTGGTGCCACCGTCATCGCTCATGCTGTAGGTGGCTACCGGGACCGGGCCGTTGTAATCCGCGACCGGGGTGAAGGTGTAGGCACCATCGGCCGCGATGGTCAGCTCACCGATGCCTGCAATGGTGGCCGTCTGGCCGGCATTGAAGCTCTCGTCGGTACCATCACCGTTGGTGTCCACCGCGAAGGTCGTGACCTCAACGGCACCGTCGCCGTGGGGTTCGGGCTGGCGTCCAGCACGTTGCCGTGGCCTGCGTGTCTTCGGCGATCGAAACGATCTCGTCGTCATCGGCGAAGGCGTCATTGACCGGCGTGACGGAGATCGTCAGCGTCGAAGTGTCACCGGTAGTGGTGCCACCGTCATCGCTCATGCTGTAGGTGGCTACCGGGACCGGGCCGTTGTAATCCGCGACCGGGGTGAAGGTGTAGGCACCATCGGCCGCGATGGTCAGCTCACCGATGCCTGGAATGGTGGCCGTCTGGCCGGCATTGAAGCTCTCGTCGGTACCATCACCGTTGGTGTCCACCGCGAAGGTCGTGACCTCAACGGCACCGTCGCCGGTGGGGTTCGGGCTGGCGTTCAGCACGTTGCCGGTGGCCTGCGTGTCTTCGGTGATCGAAACGATCTCGTCGTCATCGGCGAAGGCGTCATCGACCGGCGTGACGGAGTATCGTCAGCGTCGAAGTGTCACCGGTAGTGGTGCCACCGTCATCGCTCATGCTGTAGGTGGCTACCGGGACTGGGCCGTTGTAATCCGCGACCGGGGTGAAGGTGTAGGCACCATCGGCCGCGATGGTCAGCTCACCGATGCCTGCAATGGTGGCCGTCTGGCCGGCATTGAAGCTCTCGTCGGTACCATCACCGTTGGTGTCCACCGCGAAGGTCGTGACCTCAACGGCACCGTCGCCGGTGGGGTTCTGGGCTGGCGTCCAGCACGTTGCCGGCGGCCTGCGTGTCTTCGGCGATCGAAACGATCTCGTCGTCATCGGCGAAGGCGTCATTGACCGGCGTGACGGAGACTCGTCAGCGTCGAAGTGTCACCGGTAGTGGTGCCACCGTCATCGCTCATGCTGTAGGCGGCGACCCGGACCGGGCCGTTGTAATCCGCGACCGGGGTGAAGGTGTAGGCACCATCGGCCGCGACGGGTCAGCTCACCGATGCCTGCGACTGGTGGCCGTCTGGCCGGCATTGAAGCTCTCGTCGGTACCATCACCGTCGGCGTCCACCGCGAAGGTCGTGACCTCAACGGCACCGTCGCCGGTGGGGTTCGGGCTGGCGTCCAGCACGTTGCCGGTGGCCTGCGTGTCTTCGGCGATCGAAACGATCTCGTCGTCATCGGCGAAGGCGTCATTGACCGGCGTGACGGAGATCGTCAGCGCCGAAGTGTCACCGGTAGTGGTGCCACCGTCATCGACTCACGCTGCAGGCGCGCGCGACCGGCACCGCGCCGTCGGGATCCGCGACCGGGGTGAAGGTGTAGGCACCATCGGCCGCGATGGTCAGCTCACCGATGCCTGCAATGGTGGCCGTCTGGCCGGCATCGAAGCTCTCGTCGGTACCATCACCGTTGGCGTCCACCGCGAAGGTCGTGACCTCAACGGCACCGTCGCCGGTGGGGTTCGGGCTGGCGTCCAGCACGTTGCCGGCGGCCTGCGTGTCTTCGGCGATCGAAACGATCTCGTCGTCATCGGCGAAGGCGTCATCGACCGGCGCGCCGGAGATCGTCAGCGTCGAAGTGTCACCCGGAGTGGGTGCCACCGTCATCGCTCATGCTGTAGGCGGCGACCGGGATGTGGGCCGTCTTGTAGTCCGCTACCGGGTGAAGGTGTAGGCACCATCGGCCG